>CAWIAL010000017.1:0-977374 GCA_963834165.1 uncultured Alphaproteobacteria bacterium
TATTCCGCAGCTGAGTAATGAGCGGGCGCATTGAAATGCTCATCAGGCTAACGTTCATGACGCTAGCAGGACCTTGCTACAATTCCTCACCGGATTGCTTCCGGCAGTGATGGTCGTAATAGGTTCGAAGGGATGATCCGACGCCGCCGCTCAGTTAGTGCAAGCAAAGTTTCGAGTCACTGCAACTCCTCCGCCCGCCGCTGCGGTCGGGCGAGTCTGCTGCGACGAATGGGCGAGAAAGGTTCCCCAACTCAGCCGAAGAACGTCACGACGCCGGTCTGAAGATCATAGATCGCCGGCACGATCTTGAGCTTACCGTTGCCCGCGAGGCCGGAAATAAGCGTGCTCGCCGTAGCCAGCCGGCCGGCTGTCCGCGCCGCGCTCCTCTTGGCGGTATTGTTGATATAGTCGCCCGCGTCGCTACGCGCGGCCAGAGCTGAGGGCAGGATCGGCTCGATCATCGGACCGATCGCGCCCGGATAGGTCGCATTCTTGGTGACCACTTCGCAGGCGGCCTTGACCGCACCGCAGGCTGTGTGGGCGAGCACAACGATGAGGGGTGAGCCCAAAACCGCCGCACCATATTCGACCGTGCCCAAAGTCGCGGTGTCGACGAGATTGCCAGCGTTGCGGGCGACGAAGAGCTCGCCGACCCCATGGCCGCCGAAGATGAGTTCGGGCGGCGTGCGGCTGTCGGCGCAGCCGATCACCGTCGCCCAGGGAGCCTGGTGGCCCGCGACCGAAGCACGCTGCTCAGCGAGATCGAGCG
Source organism: uncultured Alphaproteobacteria bacterium (assembly GCA_963834165.1). Lineage (GTDB taxonomy): Bacteria > Pseudomonadota > Alphaproteobacteria > Rhizobiales > Rhodomicrobiaceae > Rhodomicrobium. The sequence continues at coordinate 770 of CAWIAL010000017.1, forward strand.
AGCAGATCTCCGGATGGCTTACGTAGCGCGCATTGCCCTCTTTGAGTTTGGCGAGCGCCTCCTCCGGGGTAAGCGACGTCGGCGCGCCCTCGGCCGCGCGCGCGGGCCTCATGCCGGTCGCGAAGGCCGCCGCAGCCAGGCCGGCCGCCCCCAATTTGAGAAATTCTCTCCGGTCCGTCGCTTTGCTGTCGCAGGTCCCGCACATCGCCCGTCTCCTCCTGGCGTCTTCACGCAATCGCCAAACCGTAAGCGCGCAAAACTAAAAGTTTTGCAACGACCAATATTCAAAGCGGATATTATCTTGAAGCACCGGGCAGACCGCCGCGCAGCATGTCTTCGGTGCCGGGAATGCCTCCCGTCGTAGCTCCACCCCCACTTTCAGATATCCACTTGCTCAGCGATCGCGAGCGCGTCATGGCCAAGCAGAAGCTGGACCGCGCGGGGATTCCCAATCTTACGGTAGATCAGAGTGGCCTTCGTGCGGCGCAGTGAATGCGTGCCGAAGAGGCTTGCATCCAAGCCGACCATGGCGACCCAGTTCGAGACGAGCCGCGCGTACTGCCGGGTGGTCAAGCCGCCTTCCTTGCCGCGCCGCCCAGCGAAGAGAAAGCTCCCAGGGCGCCTTTGGGTGAGGCGAAGATATTCGGGAAAAAGCGCTGCCGGATCCTGGACCGCTCCCTAAGCAAAGTGACGAGGTCATCGAAGCCGCCGCCCTTTCCGATCCCGACAACAAGCCGCGCACGCCGGAACGCGAGAAAAAGCTGCGGCGCATCCCTCAGGTGAGAGTGATGCGACGGGCTTTGGGCCTCACGCAGGAGGAGTTCGCCGCTCACTTCCATATCCCTATCGGCACGCTTAGGGATTGGGAACAAGGCAAGAGCGAACCCGACACCTGCGCGCGAGCCTATCTTAAGGTGATCGCGCGAAATCCCAAGGCCGTCACAGATGCGCTTGAGAGCGCACCGTGACGGAACGGGGCGACCAAGCCTGGCCGACCTACCGGAAGCGGAAGCTGCCGCGCCCCAGCGCGACGCAGTGGTCCCAGCCTGGCCAACGCCATTTCTCGCACTTGCAAAAGGGTATACGGCTGCCGAAGGATAAGCGGCCTCGCTTATTTTCCTGAATAAACGCCCCACCTGACCGAGGCTGTGTGGAAACGCTTAAATCATGTAGGCTTTTGCAAGTGATTTGCGGGGGCCGGAATGAAACGCTTTATCGAGGGCGAGGATCGCCGCCAGGCAACATTGCTTCCTGATTGCTTGGAAGACTATGTCTCAGAAGACAACCCGGTCCGCGTCATCGAAGCTTTTATTGACGAACTCGATCTGAAGGCCCTTGGCTTTGAGCGTGCGGAGCCAGAAGCAACCGGGCGTCCCGGCTATCATCCGGCGGCGCTTTTGAAGATTTATCTGTATGGCTATCTGAACCGCATCCCGTCGAGCCGGCGGCTGGAACGGGAGACCCAGCGCAACATGGAGCTGATGTGGCTGACGGGTCGCCTGATGCCGGACTTCAAGACCATCGCCGATTTCCGCCGCGACAACGGTCCCGCAATCCGTGCGGTCTGCACGCAGTTTGTTGCCCTATGCCGCCAACTGAACCTGTTCACTCAGGCGATTGTCGCCATCGATGGCAGCAAGTTCAAAGCAGTCAACAACCGGGACAAGAATTTCACCAGAGCCAAAGTTCAAAAACGCATAGCGCAGGTCGAGGCTTCCATTGCGCGCTACCTCGAGGCCTTGGAGCGCGCCGACCGTGAAGACAGCGATGTGGCCGAGGCCAGGACGGGCCGCTTGAAGGAGAAGATCGCGGGCCTCAAACGGCAGATGCAATCCCTCAAAGAGATGGGAAAGCAGGTGGAGGCTGCTCCCGATAAGCAGATCTCCCTCACCGATCCTGACGCGCGCTCCATGGCCACGAGCGGCAGAGGAACCGGCATGGTCGGCTACAACGTGCAAATGGCCGTCGACGCCAAGCATCATCTGATCGTGGCTCACGAGGTCATCAATGAAGGCCATGACCGCACGCAGCTGGCCGCGATGGGCATGAAGGCTTTGGAAGCAACAGGACAGGAGGAAATCACAGCGCTGGCCGATCGCGGCTATTACAACGGCGAGGAGGTTCTGGCGCTGGAGGGAACGGGCGTCCTGCCTTGCGTTCCCAAGACGCAAACTTCAAACAATCCAAACCGTGGCCTCTTTAGCGGGCAGGACTTTATCTACGATGCCCAGCATGACCGCTACACCTGCCCCGCTGGCGAACATCTAACCAAAGGCGCGGTGCGCTCGGACCGTCGGGATAATGTCGATCACTACCGCAATCTAACGGCCTGCTTGACCTGCGCGCTGAAGCCCCAGTGCACAACTGATAAGATCAGACGCGTCAAACGCTGGCAGCACGAAGGCGTCCTGGACAAGATGCAGGCAAGGCTCGACCGTCTGCCCGAAGCCATGAAGATCCGGCGGCAGACCGTTGAGCACGCCTTCGGAACGCTCAAAGCCTGGATGGGCACCACCCACTTCCTCACCAAAACGCTCAAAAACGTGCGGACGGAGATGAGCTTGCAGGTGCTAGCCTACAATATGAAGCGCATGATCAATATGTTCGGGGTCAAACCGCTCTTAGTGGCAATCGCCGCCTAGCGGGAGCAGCTTAAAACATCGCTTCCTTGCTCAGAATGCGAATGCAGCGCCAGTCCAGCCGCTCACATCATCGCGTTTTCCCACGGCCTCGACCCAAAGGCGACTTCGTATGAGGATTGCTTCAGCGCATTACGAAACCGCCGTCCACCGAAATGGATTGGCCAGTCACGTAGCTGGCCGCATCGCTGCAAAGCCACAGAACCGCACTCGCAATCTCCTCAGGCTGGCCAACCCGTCCCATAGGCACATTCTTTTCCATGGCCTTCAGAGCATCGCCCTGACCTTCCGCAATCATTTGTTCGGACATAGGTGTCCAAATTAGCCCAGGGCATATGGCGTTTATACGGATGCCGCGCGCCGCATATTCGAGGGCCGCACTCTTGGTGAAGCCAAGGACACCGTGCTTGGCGGCGTGATAGATGCCGCGCTCGGCGCCTCCGACAAGTCCACCAAGCGAAGAGCAATTGACAATCGCGCCGCTTCCTTGCTTGCGCATCTGCTGCAGTTCGAACTTCATGCAACTCCATTCGCCGCGCAGATTGATCCCCATCACGCGGTCGTAATCCTCGCGGGTCGTATCGGCGGTCTCTGCGAGCACATTCTGAACGCCCGCGTTGTTATAAGCAGCATCGAGCCTGCCAAAGACTGCGACTGTTTGTGTGACCATGGCTTCGACCTGCGCATCATCGGCGACGTCGCAAAGGATCGCGATGGCCTTGTGGCCGTGGCTTGTTAGCTCCTCGGCCGCGGTATGCACGGCGCTCTCATTCCAGTCGGCCAGGGCGACAGATGCTCCTGAAGCCGCGAAAGCCTTCGCAGTGGCGAGGCCTAGTCCAGACGCCGCGCCCGTTACCAATGCGACCTTTCCGTCAAACGAAATGTTCATGGTATCTCTCCTGTGAGTGTGGGTTTTCCGTATGCGCCTCTCGATGAGTGCTGCGTGCGGTTGGCTCGCCTTCGAGGCCGGAACCTCATTTGCGGTATTGTTCGTCGCTGACCTTTTCCAACCAGTCGACATTCTTGCCGTCGAGCAACTCAGTGATAGCAATGTGGGTCATTGCAGTGGTCGCTGTTGCACCGTGCCAATGCTTCTCGCCGGGTGGAAACCAAACAACGTCGCCGGGGCGGATTTCTTCAATGGGTCCGCCCTCGCATTGCGCCCAGCCCAGACCGGAGGTGACGATTAGCGTCTGGCCAAGCGGATGGGTGTGCCACATGGTTCGGGCACCGGGTTCGAAAGTCACTTGACCGCCGGTGAGATGTACGGGGTCGCCGACCTGAAACATCGGGTCCACCCGGACCATGCCGGTAAACCACGCTTCGGGGCCTTTCCCAGAAGGTCGTGAGCCGTTGCGTTTGATGTCCATCATTCTGAGCCTTTCTTTTGTGAGGTCATTGTTTTCCCAAGTCCTTGCACGGCCCAAACGGGCCGATGCCAGCATGGCCAATCCGGTGGCGCCAGTAAGCAAACTCCGTCGCGTTAGCAGCCGCCGCGCTTGAACTACCCCGTTGCTATGGCAACGCCGGAAAGCAATCTCCGATCGATCCATAAGCCGAACTCCGTTTGCTTCGCGGGATCTTTCCCGAAGATAGCACATGCCGTTATGCAAATTAGCCGCTATAATCGGCATGGACCTATAAATAGGATCGATAAATGCAGCGCGGAAATCTCGATGACCTGTCGGCATTCCTGATCGTCGCCCGTGAGGGCAGCTTCACGAAGGCGGCTGCCAAGCTAGGCATTTCACAGTCCGCGCTCAGCTACACCATCAGAGAGCTCGAAGCCCGGCTGAAGCTGCGCCTCTTGACTCGCACCACGCGGAGCGTGTCGCCGACGGCCGCAGGCGAGCGTTTGTTACGCAATGTGGCTCCGCGGATCGAGGAGATCGAGGCTGAGCTCGCCGCCTTAGGCCAGCTTCGAGAACAACCTTCCGGCACCATCCGCATCACCGCGACCGAATATGCCACCAACGCTGTCTTGTTGCCCAAGCTTGCGAAGCTCTTGGGTGAGTATCCGGACATCAAGGTCGAGATCATTAGCGACTACGGCCTGACGGACATTGTCTCACAGCGTTTCGATGCAGGTGTGCGCGATGGAGAGCAAGTCGCGAAGGACATGATCGCCGTGCGAATCGGACCTGACGCGCGCATGGCTGTCGTCGGGGCTCCGTCCTATTTCGGTGACCGGCGGGAGCCGAAAAAGCCACCGCAATTGGTCGAGCACAATTGCATTAACCTGCGCCTGCCTACTCATGGCGGATTGTACTCTTGGGAGTTCGAAAAGGGTTCGCGCGAACTGAAGGTCCGGGTCGAAGGCCAATTGGTCTTCAACACCACGACCCAAATGCTCCATGCGGCGCTCCAAGGTTTGGGGTTGGCTTACTTACCAGAGGGCTTGGTGCAACCGCACATCAACGAAGGCAACCTTAAGCGGGTGCTCGAGGATTGGTGCCATCCTTATCCGGGCTACCACCTCTATTACCCAAGCCGGCGTCAACCATCCGCCGCCTTTGCTCTGCTCGTGGACGCGCTGAGACACCGCGAGTGAACTTCGGTGATTTGACGCTCATTGGCAGCAAGGCGTTTCTCTGACGGTTCCAAACCGCCCTTAATTCTCAGACATCGCATAAGAGCTCAAAAGTGACAGGCGCCCCTTGAGCCGTTCGAGATCGTCCTGTTGAAGGCTAGCCTCGCAGCCCGTAACCAGTCGCTTGCCACGCTCAAGCAACAGGAGGCTGATCTTCGGCTCGTCGACGGTGCTTGCGATATCGCCAAGAGCGCGCATGAGCCTCAAGCTTACCGCCGCGTCGCCGGCCGCGTAATGCCGGATCTGCTCGAAGGCCAGATCAAGCAGACCTTCGAGCTTGATCCAGGGAACCACGACGCGCAGCACATGCGGCGGATCGTAGTAGAAGCTCCGCGGGGCTTCACGGCTGAGCCAGCGGATCAGGATGCAGCTCAATTGGTCGACGCAGCTGATTGCTGTGGTCGGGTCGTTGACCGCAGGCGAGATCGCCCTCAAAGCGATGTCCACAACCTGTACGATCCCGAATTCCACGTCCTGCTGCAGGGTGCGCGTGGGGCCGATATCGATTGCGGCCAGCAATTCCAGCGCTCGATCGTTCGTGATGCGATCGCCATGAGTTGTGGTTAGGAGAGGGACGCCTTCGGCGATGAAGTGCCCCACTCGGCGTTCCAGGCGCACACACACTCCATAACCCTTTGCAAGAGAGCAAAGACGCGCAATGTCGACATATCTGATGTAGCCCGACGAGTGGCTCAGAATTACAAAATCGAGGGTCGTCGGCGCGGCGCCATCCCTTTCCTCCATGTTTACCTGCCGACGGGGATAAGGCATCAACTCGTCGATCACCTCTTCGGTCTCGCGCCGGATCCGATCGATGATGGTGTTGACGCTGATGGCGACCGAGATGTGATGAATGAAATAGATGAGCCAGCCCACGCAGACCGGCGCCAGCGCCATGGCGCCAACAACGGTGACAATCGGCATGAAGGGCGAAGGGAGCGAGCGCGCCGCGGGAAGGGCCGCGATGCAATAGGAAAACGTGCCGAGAAAGATCCCGAGCGTCCATTGCGTAACTTGATCCCTGACGAAGCTGATAAGGATGCGCGGCGAAAACTGCGTGGACGCCAAGGTCAGGGTCATCAGCAGAATGGCAAATACAATGGAGACGACCGTCATGGTTGCGGTCGCAATCGTGGTTAAGATGGCTTGCGCCACCTGAGGGTCTGCGTGCGATGGAAACAGCGTCCATGGAACGATGGCCTGTATCGCTGGATAGCGCTCCTCTATCGCGGACAGAACCGCGCCTGCGGTTCCGATCAGAAACGCGATGACAAAGGGCCGGATGAGAAAGCCGCCCCGCAAGGCGTAAAGCGCCGAGCGCAAAACCGCGGGCGGGTTCTTGGTCATGGTGTGGGCCTCGCATGTGCGGCTGCAAGACGAATGGTCAAGTTTAATCTGAGTCTTCGGATCTTCTGGTAGAGCTCAGGCTGCCAACGCTGAGCGCCGCCGCTTCGCCGGAAAGCGGTGGCGAAAGCGATTACGAAAAACCCGCTCGCTCCTCGAGTTCACGAAGTTGCTTGAGCAAAATCGAATACCGCCCGTACCGGGAGCGAGGGGTTCTGACGCGCTCAAAAACAGCCCTGCCTGCCAATGATGGCTTTGTCCCTTCGGCACAACTGCTCTCTGGACGAAAAGGTCATGGTCATCAATGTTGCGATAAATCTGTTTCGTGGGTCAGGGATGCCGGACTTTTAACGGGGCAACGCCGCATTTCGGTGCCGTCATGGACCGGAATTCGGCGAAGGTCATCGACTTCTTCAAGCTTCCTGTCAACGACGTGGGAAAATTGGCCGGGAGCGCGCGATTTTAAGCCGGCCACTCTGGCATCCGGCTACTGCGCAGCAATATGACGGTCGCCGATGATCTCAAGCCTCACAATCGCCTCGCCCGCCGATGCGATGCGAACGCGCAATCCATCCCTGATAATGGGACCGCCTTGCAGAGGGCTGTTCATGAAACTTACTGGCAGCGGCTCCGGTGTGTACTGAAAGCATCTCCCGCTAACGCAAAAGCGTTCCTTGCTGAAGCCGGCGCCTCGATGAAAATTGCTGACGGCCCCTTCGACAATGCTCAGGTTCCCGTGCCGCTCAGCCTCTATCAGCGAAGTATAAGCCGGATAGGTTGTGCTGACGAGGACACCCACCCAGAGGGCGAGCAAGCTACCACAAACAGTGCAGAATAGCCTAAGTTCGCTTTTTGGCGTCGCGTACGAGGCTACAAGCCCCATCAGTGCGGCGACGAGCAACCCCACCGCCGGGTATTGCCAGGGATAGCCCATGTCTTTGAGGTCGAAGATGAGCTGGTTTTCCATGTCGAACCTCCGCGGAGGAAGTTTCAAAGGCCATCGCGGAGGTTCGTCGTCCGTTCGGAAGGCAGAACGAGATCAACCACTGTGCGATGGGTGACAGAGAAATGCTGAACGTCCCATATAAATTCGAGATAAGGCGCAGGCGCGCGGCGTAAAAAATGTATTACATTATCAGCCCTCGTTTGGAACCAACAGACACCTTGCAGCCTTCCTGCGAAGGCGAGGAGCACTTTTTCCAGAGCCCATGGGGGATGATGGCTTGTTGTCCAGCATGCAGGAATCGGCCAGTCCTGCTTATGTAAATTCCGCTATCGGCGCCGGTCCACGAGATGCCGAGCCCTGTTTTCCAAGCCGTGGATTGATGGCTTTTGGCCCTGAGCGTCGATCTGTGACAGATGGCCGTGGCGCGAAAATCAGCGGTTAGCAACCATCGCGGATCGGCGCACAACTATCACGGTTTGACCCGCTGGAAACTTGCTGGAGGGCTTCATTGCTCTCGAGGTAGGCGCGGAGGCACAGTTTCATGCCGCCTCGAAGCGGACGCCGGCTTTTTCATCCCAGTCGAGACCAAGGCCAGGATGTAAGCGGCAGGAGCCAGAGCCATTTAAGCCGATGATGATGCAGGCCGGCGGGTTCCAGCAACGAGGGTGATAACGTGAGCTTGGATGATGTAGAAACCTTGTCGCAGCTTTGGCGCTGGCGCATTCAAGAAACGCCGGATCTTCCCGCATACCGCTGGTTCGATAAAACGTAGGTCGATGGGAGCAATTTACATGGGGCCAAGCGGATGCTCAGTTTCACGGCGGCGCGCATGACGGCGCCGAGCTCGTCGTCACTCAGGACGCGGTCGCGCGAAACCTCCTGGCTTGGCGCCGCACTTGCGCACAAGGGGAAGCATCGAGAGATGGGGCCGCGCTCTCGACGCTGAAAGGCTCGGCCACGGTGACCGCGTCGCAATTCTTCTGCCTCACATATCGATGGATCAGGCAGTGCTTTCACGCGGGCTTGTTCCGGTCCCGATGCACGCCTTAGATAATCCAGAGAGCATCATCTACATTCTCGATATTCTTCAGGGCTACGGGATGACCGAGACCTCGCCCGTGGTTTCTACAAATTCTCCCGAAGACAATAACCCACGTACAGTGGGCCGTCCACTGGATGGCAGGATTGAGGTCACCTTTGGCGATAACAATGAACTTACTGGTGCGAGGCCCAAGTGTCATGGCGGGTTATTGGAGAAGGGACGAGGAAACCCGGCGTGGCCTTCAGCCGGACGGATCAAGCCTAGCGCGGGATAGGAGCCCAAGGTATGTTTCCTGGTCCGGCTCCCGATCCGATAACGAACCGCCCACGATTTCGCGCCGGAGGGCTGGATGACGAGACGCAGCGCGCCGCCGCCGTCGGATACCTCGTAGCGGTCATCACGCGGCTTCGCCGCGTCAACGCTCAAAATGGTCAGAGTCTTCGCCATGTGTTACCCTGTGTTATCCCGGGGGGGGCCGACGTCGCCCGCGTGGACCACACCTCACCTATCGCGTGCTCGACTAGCACAAGTCGGGGTAACGCTGGGGTAACAAATATCCTGTGTTATGACGGGTCTCGACGCTTCGTCACATCGGCACGACAACCACGGACAAGGCATTGATTTGATTAGGTGAACATTCGGTAAGCAGTGCGGCTTTGTCCGGGTTTGTCGGGCCTTTTCACCAGATTGTGGATCTGGGGGTCCCCCGGTCGAGCCGGGGCAGCGGTACCAGCAAAATCAATGCAAGGCATTTAATCTCCACGTGGCGCAGCCCCGCGAGTTCTGGATGGGTTGAGTGGAATATTCACGAAGGATCTGTGGCACATGGCGCTCACCGGGCTACCCCGCCGCGTACCATAAGAAGGAGGATCGACCCGCCATGAGAGCACGAGTTATGGTCTATTCGCTGTTGTTGCTTGCGATGGTTACGACCGCACCGGCGCCAGCGTTTGCCGCCGACGTCGAGCACGGCAAGGTTTTGTACGACCAGCACTGCACAAGGTGCCACGACACGCGCGTGCATACCCGTCCCGACCGCCGGATCGGTTCGCTGGAGGCGCTCCAGAGCCAAGTGAAGCGCTGCGAACTCAACGCGTCCGTGGATTGGCCTCAGCGAGAGGTCGATGACGTGGTCGCTTATCTCAACGCCACCTTCTACAAGTTTGCCGGCGCCGCTGGCGGGACGCAGAAATGACTGGGATGCACCCCTTCACGAGCGTATCTACTGGATGAAGTAAACGAGAAGGCTTGTAGAAATAAAGACGCAGATCTTACCGATATTGCCGCCGCAAAAAAATAAAGAAAGGTCAGATGGGATTCTGGATTAAATAAGCTAGCGCAGCGGACGCTTAATCTTACACGGAAATTCACCCCTCCGTCGTTCCTGCGAAGGTGTTTAATAGCGGATGATTGGTTGGATGGAATCGGGGTAGAACGAGGCCTCGCCTTCTTAAGGGAGCGCCTCGCCTCATGGAACTGAGATTGCACGCCAACGCAACCACCACGCCCAAGCTCAGAGCCTAGATCCAGGCGAGCCCTCTGTCCGTGGCCGCGCTCGCCCAAGAACTGGGTGTCAGCGAAACGACCATCCGGCGCTGGCGCGGGAGGACCGTAACCGCCGACCGCTCCCATACCCCTCATAGGCTGGCAATCAGCTTGACCCCCACCGAAGAGGAACTCGTCCGCGAGTTGCGCATCAAGCTCGATCTTTCCCTGGATGACGTCGTCGAGGTCATGCGCCGATGCGTGAATAAAAGCCTCTCCCGCGACGCCGTCTATCGCTGTTTGCGCCGATCCGGCCTCAATCGAAAGCCCGCCGCCGAAAAGCCAGCCCCGGGAGCTTTCGAAAAGGCAACCGTGGGCTTCATTCACATCGATCTGAAATACTTGCCGCACTTGGAAAAAATCAAAACCTACGTCTTCGTCGCAATCGATCGCGCCACCCGCTACGTCTTCGTCGAGATCCACAACAAGCGCAACGCGGCGACAGCCGCGGCCTTCCTGGACCGCTTTCTCGCCAGCTTCCCCCACCCGGTCCATACCGTTCTTACCGACAACGGCTCGGAGTTCACCGATCGCTTCGGCGGCGCCCGATGGACCCCCTCCGGAAGGCCGCCAAGCGGAAACCACCCCTTCGATCGCGTGTGCAAGGCCCATCGCATCGAGCACCGCCTGACAAGACCCTTCAAGCCTCAAACCAATGGCATGGTCGAGCGCTTCAACCGCCGCATCCAGGAGGCCATCGCCCGCGAACCTAAACGCGGCGGCGATCGCCGCACCTTCGCCTCCAATGCCGCCCGAAACGGTTTCCTCATCCGCTTCGTTAACGATTATAATCGAACCAGACTGCGATGCCTCGGATATCAATCCCCGATCCAGGCTCTAGCTAATCAGCCGCAACACAACACGAAGGCGGGAACACAGTAAACAATGCCCCTCGGGATTACTGGATGCACGCCTCCGCGGGCACGACACCATTGGGCTACTTGCTGCCGCGTGATGCCGATTTAATGCTCCGGCGCTCTAAACCAGATTAAGCGTGACATATCAAACGCTATTTTACGTTGGAGGACTTAGAGAAGATTCCAATCATCGACACGCTTTTACAAAAGCGACATGTGCTTATACGGATTGAAGCTGGACGAGTTCACGGCGTCTCTGGATCGGTCTTTCGAGGCCCAAGGAAGGGGCGAGGCTCCGGAAGCTCGTGAGCGTCGACGTTTGTGCTGGCGATCGCGACGGTCTTGATCATCGCCCAAGCCCGCAATCCCGGCTCCAGCGCAAGGCGCTCCACCGACTCCCATGTCACGAGCGAATGCAGGTGGCAGGCGCCGAGATCGAAGGTGACGCGCGCATAGGGCGCATCGAGATACTCCACCTCGACGATCGTTCCCGGCAGCCAATTCGTGATGGACACATCCATGGGCCGGGACAGCGCAATCGACACATCGCTGGCGTCGATCTTGATCGCGACGCCCGTTCCCGGTTCTGCATCTACCTTCGGCACGCGAAGCTCGAAAGTGCCGATGAAGAGCGTTGTGAGCCCCATTCTTGGATGGTGGTGCAAGACGCGTGCTTCGAGCGTGGTTGAGAGCCGGATCATAGCCTGGTGCGAGTTTCCGCTTGGAGGAGGGGGAAATCTAAACGCTTATTGCAAGAACCATGCAAGATCGGCGCGTGAATGCCATTGCCGCCGGAGCGGCTGCTGGCCATTGGGGTCTGTGTCCGCAGCTTTTACGCCAAGGCTAAAACAGACGATCTCGCCGGGCCATTGTTTAAAGAAAGCATTGCGGATTGGGAACGCCATATCGAGCGCATCCAGGATTTGTGGTCACGTTGCCTGCTCGCTACAGGCCGCGTGCCCAGGCGGGCCGCAACCGCGCTGCCTCGGGCGAGGCGATGGCCCCACGCAATTCCTGCAGAAGCCGCGGCTTGTCCGCGCCGAGCGTGCCTTTCAGTACAAGCCAGTTCGACGCGTGGTCGCTGCGGAATATGGTTCGTTTCAGCTCCAACGCCGATATGAACACCTCCATTTCCTGCATCAGTCCCACCACGCTGAGCGGCTCCCAGCCGGGAAAACCGGCGCGCAGCCGGTCGTCGCCCTGAGGAAAGCTCACGACCAATGTGGCGAGATACTCAGGCTGAGCGGCATTCATCAACGACGCCGAATTCAGCGCATGCTGTTGCGACAGCGCCTGGCCGCCAAGGCCGTTAAGGATCATCACCGAGCGCTTGATCCCCGCGCCGGCAAGCTTCTCAAGCGACTCGAGCGTGGTCGCGAAGGTCTCCCCTTTGTTCACGCGCGCCAGCACTTCGTCATCGCCCAACTCGGCGCCCACATAGACGAGCGAGAGCCCAAGCGCGGCCAGCTCTTTAAGCTCCTCGGGGGATTTCTTGCGCAGGTTGCGCGGCAGGCAATAGCTGGACACCCGGCGTACGGCGGGCAACTCGCGGCGGATGGCCTCAAGCACCGTCGCGAGGCGTCGTGTGGAAAGCGTCAGCGCGTCGCCGTCGGCCAGGAAGACACGCCTGACTTCGCTTCCAAGCTCCTCGCCGCACCGCCTTATGCTGTCGAGCACTTCCTCCTCGCTGCGGGGGCGGAAACGCTTCTGTGGGGCGGTATACATTTCGCAGAAGGTGCAGCGGTTCCAGGAACAGCCGTCGGTCACCGGCAGGATCAGCGAATCTGCCTCACTTGGGGGCCGGTAGACGGGGGCGACATAGCGGACTGCGTCGATGGACATGCGAAGGCGACTTCCTTTCTCCGAGCTGACGAACCGAAAGCGGGTCTGTAACGCGTTGGCTGCTTTAAGAGAGCCGCAGACTTATCCGCGCCGCCGCGCTGCGCCGCTGCACATCGCCGGTAAGCCCGGATAATGTTCAGCGTAATCGCTTCCCTGCGCTTGTTGGAGATGCGCGTGTTGAAGGGGTTCCGGCCACCTTTTAAACGGCATCTTGGCCAGGCTCGCGTTCGAGAAACGCGTGTCGGACGTCACCTCGCGGCCAAGCCAGTCCGGCTTCTCGAAAGTCCTGTCTTCGGAGGGCAGCTCGATTTCCGCGATGACGAGGCCCCGGTTCTCCCCATGAAACACGTCGATCTCCCAATGCAAGCCCTGCCAGGGAAGCTTATAGCGAAGCTTTTCGACGACACCGCCCTCTCGCAGTCCGAGCAAAGCAAGCCCGTCTGCCATCGGGACGTCGTACTCGAACTCCAGCCGGCGGATCTCGGACACTGCGGATTTGATCGTAAGTTTGGCCTGGGCTTCATCGATAAGGCGGATGCGAAGGGAAAGGGAACCGCTGCGAGTAAGATAGCCTTGCCGGATGGACATGGCTCGCCCTGCAGACGGACGCCAACTCTCATCCCGAACCAGGAACTTCCGTTCGATCTCGTAAGGCATGGGTTCCGCCGCAACTTTCGAGTAAAACACACCGCTTTTCCAGAGGTTCTCGCGGCAGAAACCGTTATGGGAGTTTTCGAAGACGGAACCCCCCGCCGGATTAAGTATGCCGCAGAAGGTTGCACGGTTTCAACCCGGCTAAAGTTCAGTGACTTCTCAATCAATAGCAAGCGCCAATGACGCCGAAGGTTTAGATTGTAAGAATATCGAGCGCGTCCATGATTGCTTTTGCCGCGGAGCGCGGGGAACAAGCATGGGTTGCCTACGTGATCGGCGCCACAACCTAGGATGAGGCGCGGGTTTCCTGAAAATAGCGCGGGTGACGATATTGGCCCGGCGTAGAGTGGGTCGTGAACGGCTAGTGGACGATTGTGTCCCGGCCCAAAGATTTTGCGTATTGGGCCGGTAGCAATTCTGGCCGTTCCGAGATGATTTCAATTAATATGATGAGCTGTTCGCGGAGAACCGGATTGCTAATTTTTTCGAATGCCGCGAGCAGTTCTTGCGGCTGTTGATGTACGCGAGAGCTTTGCGAGGCAACTTTTCGTTCGGCTTCATCCAGGCGCTTAGACCACTTTTCCAGGTCGCTTCGATCAAACATGACACATACTCCGGATACGCATTAATAACGAAACAGGAGTGTATTGCTCTATTGCTGCAATTTTATGTCAATAATAATTGTGCTCATTAAGCTTTGGAAAGCCGTCAAATGGCGCGCGAAATTATGGAAGTCTTCGAGGCTGATCATGCCCACGTTTCCGCTTGGGCGGCAGATCACCAATACTTTAGCCGCAGGACCTGCATGCTTATCCAGGTCGCGAGCTGGCAGGCCTCTCGAACATCGTCTAACCTCACGGAATGAAAGCACATTATCAGCGCGCTCTCATCGTTGGCGCCGGCGACGGCCTGAGCGCATCTCTGGCGCGGGTGTTTGCGGCGCAGGGCTGGCGGATCGGCCTTGCCGCCCGCAACACGGAGAAGCTGCAGCGGCTTTCCCATGAGACCCAAGCTTTCGCTCACGCCTGCGACGTTTCCCAGCCTGCCGAGGTGGACGCGCTCTTTAACGCAGCCTGCGCAGAGTGGGGTGAGCCCGCCGACGTGGTGGTCTTCAATCCAAGTGCGCGGGTGCGAGGGGCATTTACGGAGCTCGATCAAGACAAGGTTGCGCAAGCGCTTGCCGTAACGGCCTATGGCGGTTTTCTGGTCGCTCAAGCCGCCGTGAAGCGGATGCTGGCGCACCGGCACGGCGCTCTTCTCTTCACGGGCGCCTCGGCGAGCATCAAGGGCTATGCAAAGTCCGCCCCTTTCGCGATGGGGAAATTCGCTTTGCGCGGGCTCGCGCAAAGCCTGGCGCGCGAACTTCATCCGCAAGGAATTCATATTGGCCATATCGTTATCGACGGCGCGATCCGTAACCCGGGAGCGAAGGTGCCCGCGGATTCTCCCGACAGCATGCTCGATCCCGATGCCATCGCGCAGACCTACCTCGATCTTCTCAATCAGGACCGCAGCGCCTGGTCCTGGGAAATCGAGATAAGGCCGTGGGTGGAGCAGTTTTGATCGATCGGCGGCCAGGTGCGGCTTGATCTCGCCTCTATTTTGCGGGATGGACCTGTCATAAAGAGCCGATGAGCCGGCGGCTCTGCCGGCAGCAGGGGGTGCGCGCCCAAGCGTCCCTTTAGCGGAACTGTCACATAAATCACTTACAAGTTCTCTGCTGATTCCGAAATCATGCGTGCGCCTTGCAGGTGTTGCGTTCAACAAAAGCAGGAGTGTGTATGTTTTCTCTCGCTGGTAAGAAAGCACTTGTCGTCGGGATTGCGAACGAGCATTCGATTGCCTACGGCTGCGCCAAGGCCTTTCGCGACCAGGGCGCCGAGCTTGCCATTACTTATCTGAATGACAAAGCGGAGCGATTTGTGCGCCCCCTGGCAGAGAAGCTCGGCGCATCGATGGTTCTTCCGCTGGACGTCACGAAAGACGGTCAATTCGCCGAACTGTTCGACAGCATCCGCCAGCAATGGGGCCGGATCGACATTTGCCTGCACTCCATCGCCTTTTGCCCGCGCGACGACCTGCACGCCCGAGTGGTCGACTGCTCTCGCGCAGGGTTCGCCACCGCCATGGATGTTTCGGTCCATTCCTTCATCCGCATGGTGCACCGCGCCGCACCTTTGATGCCGCACGGCGGCACGTGCATGACCGTCTCGTTCTACGGGGCGGATAAAGTCGTCGAGCACTACAACATCATGGGCCCTGTGAAAGCGGCTCTCGAGTTGGTCACGAGATACATGGCTGCGGAGCTTGGCCCTCAAGGCATCTCGATCCACACGCTTTCGCCAGGTCCCCTCAAGACAAGAGCCGCCTCGGGCATCGACGATTTCGATCAATTGCTACAGCGCGCAGCGGAACGTGCACCGACGCATCACCTGACCACAATCGAACAGGTCGGCGCCTACGCAGCGTTTTTGGCCAGCAACGAGGCCTCGAACGTCACGGGCGGCATCCATTACATCGATGGCGGCTATCACATTGTGGGTTGAGATCATGGTCGAGCCGCACGCAACCTATAATCGTGAACACGCCATTACCGGCTTGCGGAAGCCTGTGAAAGAGGATATCGACCGCCTCCGTGCCGTCCAATCCCTTCACGGTCATCGCAGGCCCTGCGAGGAGAAGGATGCATCCACATTCGCAACATTCAAGCGAATGCAATGGATCGCGTTTACGGTGCCTCACGATGGACTGAAATAGTCCACGCACATAAGAGCGGAAAACAACCCGCCAGCCGCTACAGGGGAAGGTACGCCTCAAGAGGAAAGCGAGTCACACAACCAAGATGTCAAGGACATCTTGAACACCGAATCGCGGCCAGGCCGCAGAAGGGCTCCTCTCATGATGCGTGAAAACAAGACCTACGACGAGATCAAGGTTGGAGACGAAGCGACGATCAAGCGTGTTCTGACCGCGAACGATCTTTTCATTTTTGCCCACGCGTCCGGAAACCTCAACCCGCTGCATTTGCCGAAAGACGGGGAAGAGGCGGCTTCGCAGGAAATCGTGGCCCCATCGATGTGGGTCGGCGCGCTTATTTCTTCAGTTCTTGGCAATCTTCTCCCGGGAGCGGGAACGCTTTACAAGTCGCAATCGCTGAAATTCCTGGACCGCGCGCACGTCGGCGACGAGCTGACGGTCAAGGTCCGCGTTCGCGCGAAGCAGCCGAATAATGTCGTCTCGCTCGATACAAGCGTCACAACCCGCAACGGCGAAATCCTCGCCGAAGGGATCGCGGAAGTGCTGGCGCCCGTGCGCAAAGTGCAATTGGACGATGAGCAAACGCCAAGCGTGCTTGTCACACAGCACCGGCATTTTGACAGTTTGATCGTAAAAGCGCGCGGCATGGCGCTGCTGCGGACCGCCGTTGTGGCGCCAGAAGCCGAGCACGCACTTGCTGGAGCAATCATGGCCGCGGAGCAGGGCCTGATCGAGCCGATCCTCGTGGGCGACCGGCGCCGGATCGAGGAAGCGGCGAAAGCCTGCGGCTGCAATCTTTCGAACTACGAGATCGTGGACGCTTCAAGCACGCATGAGGCTGCTGCGAAAGCGGTTGCGCTGGTGCATGAAGGCCGCGCGGACTCCCTGATGAAGGGGCACCTTCATACGGATGAGCTTTTGCATGAAGTGCTCAAGAAAGACGGCGGCCTTCGCGGCGAACGGCGGATATCCCATGTCTTCGTCATGGATGTGCCGGGCCTCGCGCACCTGCTGCTCATCTCCGACGCAGCGATCAATATCGCGCCGACCCTCGATGAGAAGGTCGACATCACCCAAAACGCAATCGATCTGGCGCTTGCGCTAGGAATGGCCAAGCCCCGCGTGGGCATCCTTTCCGCGGTCGAAACCGTGACGGCTAAAATCCCGTCCACGCTCGACGCCGCCATCCTGTCCAAAATGGCGGAGCGCGGACAGATAACGGGCGGCATCGTGGATGGCCCGCTCGCCATGGATAATGCCATCGACATGGAGGCGGCCAAGACGAAGGGAATTACCTCTCTCGTCGCCGGCCAGGCCGACATTCTGATCGTGCCCAATCTCGAAGCTGGCAACATGCTGGCGAAGGAGCTGTCGTATGTCGCGCACGCAGACAGCGCCGGCATCATGCTCGGCGCCATCGTGCCCGTCATTCTGACCAGCCGCGCCGACAACGAAAAGGCAAGGCTCGCATCCTGCGCGGTCGCGGCACTGTATCGCGCGTGGCAGATTTCCGGCGCTCATCCCGTCCGGGAAGCCGCATGACGTCACAGATCCTTACACTCAATGCGGGGTCGTCTTCGCTGAAATTCGCGCTGTTCGATGCGGATCATGAAGATCCGGTTCTTCTGGCGTCCGGGCAGGTCGAGGGGCTGAATATTTCGCCCCACTTCATCCTCAAATCCAGCCGCGGTGAAGTGCTTGAGAACTCGACCATCCCCAAACTCCTGGGCAGCGAGCACGAAGGCGCGCTGCAGCACGTTGTCGATACGCTCAAGATGCATTTCCCGCGCATGCACATTCGTGCGGCGGGGCATCGCGTGGTGCATGGCGGGGCGCATTACACTGAGCCGCTCATTCTAACCCCGAACATCATCTCGGAACTCGAAGAGCTTATCCCGCTGGCTCCCTTGCACCAGCCGCATAATCTGTCCGGTATCGAAGCCGCGCACTCGGCGTTCCCGGATGCCATGCAGATCGCCTGCTTCGATACGGCGTTTCATCGTTCCCATCCTTGGGTGAATGACACCTTCGCCTTGCCCCGCTTCTATTATCAAAGGGGCGTGCGGCGATACGGCTTCCACGGCCTTTCCTATGAATATGTCTCGGGAGAGCTTCGGGAAATGTACCCGGACGTGGCCGCCGGTCGCGTGGTGATCGCCCATCTCGGGGCGGGCGCATCGATGTGCGGAATCCGAGATGGCAAGAGCGTGGCCTCTACGATGGGCTTTTCAGCGCTCGACGGGCTTCCCATGGGGACGCGATGCGGCCAGCTCGATCCGGCCGTTGTGCTCTACCTCATGGATCACGAGAAGATGACGAGCAAGGAGATTACGGACCTTCTCTATAAGCACTCCGGCCTCAGCGGCTTATCCGGCTTGAGCGGCGACATGCGGGAGCTTGAAGCGGCGGGCACCCCGGAGGCGGAGCAGGCAATCGATTACTTCGTATTCCGCATCCGGCGCGAACTGGGCGGCCTCGCGGCTGCCTTGAGCGGTCTCGATGCGCTCGTTTTCTGCGGCGGCATCGGTGAAAATTCCCCTCGCATCCGTCACAGGATCTGCGAGGAATTGCATTGGCTCGGCCTCGATATCGACGATGCCCGCAACCAGCGCAACGTCACTATGATATCGACTTTTTCGAGCCGCGCCCAAATCTTCGTCATAAAGACCGACGAAGAGGCGATGATTGCCCGCCACACAATGGATTTACTGCGATAAAGCGGACGCCGCCGCAGCCAGCCTGCGGCGGTTCGCTATAGCTAAGCCCAACGTTGACGGTTTTTCCTATAAAGATCATCATGTGTTATAAGGGCTGTGCCCGGTTACGCCGCCGCACTTGATCCTCTCGCGGCAACTGGCGCAAAATTAGCTAATAATATCAAGATCTTCCAAATATAAAGTCGCGCCTCAAAATTCAAAATGAGGTCAAGATGACGCCGAATGGCGCCGTAACCCCAAGGAGGAAGCCATGTTTCAACAAGCAATCGAACAAATATCGAGCAAGGTCCTGATCAGGGACCGGTACGACAACTTCATCGGCGGCAAATGGGTTGCTCCCGTTGAGGGGCGTTATTTCGATAATCCGAGCCCTGTTACTGGCCAGAAGCTTTGCGAGATAGCGCGGTCCTCGGCGGCCGACATCGAGCTGGCTCTCGACGCCGCGCATAACGCAAAGGATGCCTGGGGCAAGACTTCCGTCCAGGAACGCTCCCTTATTCTGAACAGGATCGCGGACAAGATCGAGGCCCACCTGCCTCTCCTCGCCCTTGTCGAGACCCTGGATAACGGCAAGCCGATCCGCGAGACGACCCATGCCGACCTGCCGCTCGTGGTGGACCACTGGCGGTATTTTGCGAGCGTCGTTCGCGCCCAGGAAGGCGGCATTTCCGAGATCGACCACGACACCGTCGCCTATCACTATCACGAGCCGCTCGGCGTGGTCGGGCAGATCATACCGTGGAATTTCCCGCTCCTGATGGCGACCTGGAAGCTCGCGCCCGCCGTCGCCGCAGGCAATTGCGTTGTCATGAAGCCCGCGGAGCAGACGCCGCTCAGCATTCTGGTTTTCATGGAGATCATTGGCGATCTCCTGCCGGAGGGCGTCGTCAATGTCGTCAACGGCTTTGGCGTCGAGGCCGGCAAACCGCTCGCACAGAGCAAACGCATCGCCAAGATCGCGTTTACCGGCGAGACGACGACGGGCCGCCTCATCATGCAATACGCATCAGACAACCTTATCCCGGTGACGCTGGAACTTGGCGGCAAGTCGCCGAATATCTTCTTTGCCGATGTCGCCGACCACGACGACGATTTCTTCGACAAGGCGCTCGAAGGGTTCACCATGTTTGCGCTGAATCAAGGGGAAGTTTGCACCTGCCCGAGCCGCGCGCTGGTTCAGGAATCGATCTTCGACAAGTTCATGGCTCGGGCAGTCGATCGCGTGAAGAAGATCAAGCAGGGTCATCCGCTCGATCCCTCCACCATGATCGGTGCGCAGGCGTCAAACGATCAGCTCGAAAAGATCCTTTCCTATATCGACATCGGCAAGCAGGAAGGCGCCAAGGTGCTGACCGGCGGCCAGCGCGCGCACCTCGAAGGCGAACTGGCGCAGGGCTACTATGTCCAGCCCACGATCCTCGAAGGCCACAATAAGATGCGCGTGTTCCAGGAGGAAATTTTCGGCCCGGTGGTGTCGGTAACGAAGTTCAAGGATGAAGCCGAGGCGCTCCACATCGCCAACGACACGCTTTACGGCCTTGGCGCCGGGGTTTGGACGCGCAACGGAAACCGCGCGTATCGCTTCGGCCGGGCGATCCAGGCGGGCCGCGTCTGGACGAACTGCTATCACGCCTATCCGGCGCACGCAGCATTCGGCGGCTACAAGCAGTCGGGCATTGGCCGTGAGAACCACAAGATGATGCTCGATCACTATCAGCAGACCAAGAATATCCTGGTCAGCTATTCCACCAAGCCCCTGGGGTTCTTCTAGCAGGAGGCTGAAAACGTGGCTTCATCCTTCGACAGGCTCAGGATGAGGCCGATTGTTAAAGGGCTTAAAACCTAATGGTGAGCTTGTCGAACGATGGGCAACATCGTTTTCAGCATCCCGCTACCCTAAAAGCGTGGAGCGAGGGCTCAGCCCTCGCTTTCACAGACCTGCGATAACGGATACCAGCGATGGTCAATCGCGTTGAAATAACACCCGAAGCAAATGCGATCGTTGAACGCCTGCGCGCTCAGCATGGCGCATTGCTATTTCACCAGTCCGGCGGCTGCTGCGACGGCTCCTCGCCCATGTGCTACCCGGCAGGCGATTTCCGCGTCGGCCCGCAAGACGTATTCCTGGGCCGGATTGCGGATTGCGACTTCTACATGGGCGCAGCCCAGTTCGAATATTGGAAGCACACCCAGCTAATCATCGATGTCGTCCCTGGCCGCGGCGCGGGCTTCTCGCTCGAAGCCCCGGAAGGTTTGCGGTTCCTCACCCGCAGCCGGCTCTTCAGCCAGGAAGAAGCCGAGGAATTGGAGGCAGCCGGACCTCCTGCACACGGTGAATGAGTGGACGAGGATAGAGATGATCCCCGTCCCTCTCTTTAAGATCGTTATTCGGCAGCGGCGGCCATGAAGCGCTCGACCTTCGCGGCGAAGTGACCGCACCAGTCCTTCCGTGCCACAACCGGCCACACGCCAGCGTCCGCGCCCGCGCGCGACATGGGCGGATAGTATCTGCACAAACCTGTTTCGCCGTCCTTGAGAGTCACAGCCGCTTTACTCTCGCTGTCCATGAATTGGCAATTACCGCAGGAACACGTGGTCATTGGAAGTCCTCTTGATGTGTCGCATGATCTGGGCCGCATTACACAATGCGAGCTATCTACACACATACTCTGGACCCGTTTCTTTAACGTTGATAATCGCTAAAGTTGATAGAGTTAGATGATGCCTGCACGTTCAGCGTGCGGTTCATGTTAGTTTTGCGTTCGCCCGCCAGGCAAAAAAGAAAAGCCGCACCAGTCAACGATGCGGCTTCGGTTTTGGGGCATAGAAAAAAAAGGCCGTAATGAACATAGTTACAACGGCGGTGCGCCTGGATTATTCCGCCGGCCTCCCATTCGGAAATCCGATACGGGCCAGCCGCTCGCGATCGAGCGCGAATATCGAGGATGGCGGAGCAAGGACAATTTCGCGCATGCAGCGTCTGAAAGCTAAGCGGCCACAGCAAAGCTTGAACTTCATCATATTTCGAACAACGGTATCTGTAACCTGAACTCACGGTGAAACTCGCCTGAGAATTGCCGGCGCTGGTCCAGGATTGAGTAACTGTCAAAGTCTGTTGCATGAGATTAAAATCAAAGCGAAGTCCCTATGTCCGTTGCCGAGGTGGAAATGAAACCGCGGGCCGAAGGGTGGCTTTTTTTGCGATACTCCTTTCGGCGTCGGCTTTCTGTTCGAGTGCTGGAGCCGAGGTGCTTGTCTCGCGCTACTCGGTGAACGTTGGGGGCGTGCGCATCGGCGATGCCACAATCCACGCCACGCTGGATGCAAAGCACTACAAGGTAACAGTTTCGGCCGACGTGGGCGTGCTGCTCAACAACACAAAGGTCCAGGGAGAGGCTTCGGGCTTGCGGGCGGGCGCCAAGCTGACGCCGGAACACTTCCACCTGGCGACGTCGGACGGCCAGGAAAGTTCCGTCGATTTCGCAGCCGCGGCCGCGGCCGCAACCGCAAAAGGCGCGAAGGCCAATCCTCTGCGAGGCGTTCTCGATCCATTGTCGGCGCTGCTTGTCACGTCGCTTCGGCCTCCTACAACCGATGCTCCCTGC
The DNA here is from genome assembly GCA_963834165.1 of uncultured Alphaproteobacteria bacterium. Taxonomy (GTDB): domain Bacteria; phylum Pseudomonadota; class Alphaproteobacteria; order Rhizobiales; family Rhodomicrobiaceae; genus Rhodomicrobium. The sequence goes on from CAWIAL010000017.1 coordinate 23,308, forward strand.
AACAACGTCGTCCCCGTGCTCATGAGCCGTGCCCGGTTCGACGTGAGCCTACGCCCCAAGACAAGTGGCGAGGAGAGGGATCCGAGGATCGTGACCTGTCAGGTCAACTTCACCGCCATCGCGACCCCCGGAGGAAACAGCGCGGCGGCGCTGCAGAAAGTCCAGTGGGAGGTCAACTTCCAGAAGCTGTCGAAGCCGCACTGGTGGTTGGTTGAGCAGATCTCCTTGCCAACCGACATGGGGACCATGACGCTGGAACGCGTGGAAACCGCAATTTCCGGTTAGCCGCTGCGGAACTCCCTATCCCAGTGGGAGAGGGCGGGGGTCTGGGGCGGTCCCTCTAATATAAGGCACGCCCTCTCCATCAGCGCCGCTTGAACTCTTTGCTCCGTCCTATAGATCATGCACGCGCCGCTTTGAGCGCGCGGCATTGGCGAAGGACCGATACGGGGCATGACCGGCGAGGCGATTTCGATACCGGCTGAGTGGGAGCCGCAAAAGGCGATCTGGACCGCGTGGCCAGCCGACCCGCGCGAATGGAACGGCGATCTTGCATCGCCTCGGCGCGATGTAGGGGCCATGGTGCGGGCTTTGTGCGAGGGCAACCGAGTCCGGCTGCTTGCGAACGCCGCCGAGGCGGAGCGCTCGGCGTGCGCTGCGGTTGGCGATGCGGCCGAAATCGTTCCCGCGAGATACGGCGACATCTGGCTGCGCGACACGGGTCCGATCTTTGCGAACTCGCCGGACGGCCCGATTGCTCTGCGCTTTGCGACCAACAGCTGGGGCGGCAAGTTCGACTTGCCTGATGACGCCACTGTCGGAGACGAAATCGCGCGGCTGGCCGGCAAGCGCATCGCGAGGTTCGACTTTGTGCTTGAAGGCGGCGCGGTGGATCACGACGGGCAAGGCACGATTCTCACCACCCGGCAGACACTCCTGAATCCCAACCGCAATGGCTGGACCAAGGCGGACGCGGAAAAGGCGCTTGGGGAAGCCCTCGGCGCGAAGAAAATCGTATGGATCGACGAGGGCCTGGCGAACGACCACACAGACGGGCATATCGACAATATCGCGCGTTTTGTTGCGCCGGGCCGCGTGGTCTGCCAGTCTCCGGCAGGCCCGGACGATCCGAATGCGGCGACGCTGGACGCCATCGCTCATGCTCTCGAAAGCGCCACCGATGCAACGGGCCGCAGGCTCGACGTGGTACGCATTCCCGGCGTTGGTCTCTATCGCAACGCGCTAGGCGAGATTTCGCCCGCCTCGCACATGAACTTCATCATCGCAAATGGCGTCGTCGTCGTGCCTATCTATGGGACAAGCACCCAGCACGCAGCCATCGAGGCGCTGCAAGCGGTGTTCCCGGACCGGAAGGTCATCGGCGTACCCTCTCAAGGCCTGCTCGGCAGCGGCGACGCCGGCGGCGGGTCGTTCCATTGCATCACGCAGCAGGAGCCGATGTGATGAGCAAAACGATCACAGTCGCGGCCATCCAGACATCCTACGGCCAAGACATGGCGGCTAACATCGAGAAGACCGGGGCCTTCATCCGGGAGGCGGCCGGCCGGGGCGCGCAGGTGGTGCTGCCCTCGGAGCTGTTCCAGGGCATCTATTTTTGCACGCGGCAGGACCCGAAATGGTTCGAGACCGCTCATCCCGTCCAGGAGCACCCTTGTGTGCTGGCGCTGCAGAAGCTGGCAAAGGAGCTGCGGATCGTCATCCCCATCTCTTTCTTCGAAAGGGATGGACCGCGCTATTACAACAGCGTTGCGGTGGCCGATGCCGACGGCGAGATCCTTGGCGTCTATCGCAAGAGCCACATCCCCGACGGGCCAGGATACCAGGAGAAGTACTATTTTCGCGCCGGCGACACCGGCTTCAAGGTCTGGAAGACGAAGCACGGCGTGATCGGCGTGGGCATCTGCTGGGACCAGTGGTTCCCCGAATGCGCCCGCGCCATGGTGCTGGCGGGCGCCGAAGTGCTGTTCTACCCGACAGCCATCGGCTCGGAACCCTACGACGGCGCGCTCGACACCCACAAGCGCTGGCAGCGCGTCATGCAAGGTCACGCCGTCGCCAATGCGGTTCCAGTCGTTGCCGCCAACCGCATTGGCTCGGAGGAGAACGGCGGGGCGACACAGAAATACTACGGTCATTCGTTCATTGCCGATCACACCGGCGAGCTTGCCGAAAGCTTCGGCGAGGAGGACGAGGGCGTGCTCGTCCGCACGTTCGATCTCGCGGAGATCGAAAACTATCGGGCCGATTGGGGCTTCTTTCGCGACCGCCGTCCGGATCTTTATGGCGGCCTCGTAAGCTGACTAGAGCGTCGTGCCTTGCATCGGCATCACTCGGCAGCCGTAGAGCCAATGGGCTCGTGCCGCGGAGGCGGCCCACCCAGTAATCCCGAGGGGCATTGTTTACTAGTTCCCGCTGGTTCACCCTTTTCTGTCATGGCCGGGCTTGACCCGGCCATCCACCGACACTGAAAAGTCTGCCCTTTTTCTGGATAGCCGCCTCAAGGGCGGCTATGACAACGAGAGGGCGGCTATGACAACGAGAGGCAGAGCCCCAAGGCCAATTTCTTCACACGCTCCTTCGCGGGAACGACGGAGGGGTGAATATCCGCGTATGGTTAAGCGTCCGCCGCGCTAAGCGCGGCTTCGAGGTCGCGCCCGCGAACTGCTGCGGCTTTGGAACAGCAGAAATAGGTGGGAAGCTTCTTTTTTGGTATCGCCGGCCTGCGCAACTTGAGGTAAAGTTGCTAAGAATGTGGTTCGCCGAAAGTTTCGCACGGACTTTCTGTGGAGGGCAAGAAGGCCAAAACGGCGGTTATTCGGGTCGGTCGCAGATGAGAACAATTGTCTTAAAATCGAAATGAAATCGGAAGGGCATAGCTTTAATGGAGCCTTAGCTTTTCTTAAGCTACTTGATGAAGGTCTGAGACATGCTTTGCAAGGGACGCATTTTCGCGGCGGTAGCTGCCTTCGGTGCATTCGCTTCTTTCACGGGAGCCACTGCACAGCCGGCTTCGATTGGTCTTGCTTTGCAACAGGATAACACTGCAATCACCAAGGTAGATTATTATTATCCTGGCCGTTACGGCTACGAAGATGACAGTTATTACGAAGATAGGCCCTTCCCTATACCCATAATCGGCGGGGTGGCTGCCCTCGTAGGCGGTGTTCTTAGCGGCGCATTCGATGATAGCCCATACAATTCCCCACCGTGCTATGTCAGTCCATACTACGGCAGCCCATACTATCGCGAATCATACAGGTACACTTCATACGATTATAACCCGTACGATCGCGATCGATATTACTTCGATTCACACTCCGAAGGTCGCGGTGACTATAGTGATCGCTGGAGACACAGCGAATATGAACGCTTTGTTGGATACGACTATACCTACTACTATCACGATGCTTATTACCGCTATTGATGATACAACGGCGGCCACATAGAACGCGTTCGTCTCTGCATCGCAAGCGCTGATACCTGTGCGCATCCGGCCAATACCGAGCGCAATAGACGCTGCCCCCTGTGTCGTGCCCGCGAAGGCGGGCATCCAGTAATCGGAAGGTGAAAGGTTCGCGAAAAACAGCGACTTAGCACTGTGCTTACTGGGGTCCCCGCCTGCGCGGGGACGACAACAAGAACGGTCAGGAATTTCTGCGCTTGGTGTAAGTGGATCGGAGCGGAACTCCCTCTCCCTGGGGGAGAGGGTTGGGGTGAGGGGCGGTTCGTTCGATAATTAAGCGCCTACTCGGACCGCAAGCGGTCATAGCTGGCGGGCTGCGGCGATGGCCGCCTGTCCCAGCGATATGGCGCCGTCGCCGGCCGGGAACAGCGACGGAGTTAGCACCTCGAATTGGCGCGCGGCGAGCGTCTCGCTCACTCTTTCGAGCAAAAGCTTGTTCTGGAACACGCCTCCGCACAGCGCGACAACTTTGCACCCTTGGTGCTGGGCGAGCCGGGCCGCAGTTTCGGCCAGGGTATCCGCCAGCCCGGCGTGGAATTTCGCCGCGATAATGGCTCGGTCCGCGTCCTCTGCCAAATCTTCGAGAAGCGCGCGCCACAGCGGCGTCCAATCGAGCCTCGCGGGACCGCCCGCTATCAGCGCGCCGCGATAGCCCGCGCCCGCGCGCTTCATCGCGGGCGCGGCGAGCGCTTCGAGCTCTATCGCCGCCTGCCCCTCGTAGGATGTCGCGTCGAAGCAGACCCCAAGCGTGGCGGCGACGGCATCGCAAAGCCGCCCAGCCGAAGACGACGGCGGCGCGTTGACGCCGCGCTCGATCATCTGAAGCGCAACGCCGGTGGGCTTGCGCGCCAGGCGCTGCGTGAGCGGGAGGCTGGGATACTGACTAGCGACGCGCTCCCAGCCGAGAAACGTGTGGAGGTGCGCAAGCGCATTGCGCCAGGGCTCGCGCATGGCCTTCGCTCCACCGATCAGCGGCACGGGGTTGAAGGCGGCGATGCGACGGTACGAGCGGTAATCGGCCAGCAAGAACTCTCCGCCCCAAAGCTCGCCTTTTTCGCCGAGCCCCAGCCCATCCAACGCGATGCCAATCACAGGCTCCGACGTGGGGGGAACGCCATGTTCCGCCAGCACGGCAACGACGTGGGCGTGGTGATGCTGGACGGTCTCAAGCGGAAGCCCGGCGTCGCGCGCCATTGCCTTTCCCCACTCCGTGGAGTGGTATTCCGGATGGCCATCGACCGTGATGAGGTCCGGCTGGAAACGGAAGATCTCCCGATAGAGTCTCTGATTGGCCCGGTAATCGGCATGGGTCGCGGCATCTTCCAAATCACCGGTGTGCTGCGAGACGATGGCGCGCCCGTCGCCATAAAGGCAGAACGTGGATTTCATCTCTGCGCCCATGGCAAGAATGCGCGGCGCGCTTTCGAACCCCTCCGGCAGAAGCAGCGGGGACGGCGCGTAGCCCCTGGCGCGTCGCATCAGGCGCGGCTTGCCCGCCATGAAGCGCGCGACGCTATCGTCGAGGCGGTTCACGATGCCCCGGTCGTGCATAAGGAAATGATCGGCGATACGGGCGAGCTTCGCGCGGGCTTCGTCATTTCCGATGCATTGCGGCTCGTCGCTTATGTTGCCCGAGGTCAGGACGATAGGGCCTTCGATGGCATCGAGCAGAAGATGGTGGAGCGGCGTGTAAGGCAGCATGAAGCCGAGCGTCGATTGAGCCGGGGCCACGCCCGGCGCGAGCGGCGCGCCGTTTTCTTTCCGGTCGAGCAGGACAATCGGTGCGGCCGGCTCGCTCAGCAGCGCGCGTTCTGCGTCGGAGAGCAGTGCATAGTCTTCGATCATCGCGAGATCACGCGCCATCAGCGCAAACGGCTTGTGCGTGCGGTGCTTTCGTTCCCGCAAGCGCGCAACCGCTTCCGTATTGCGCGCATCGCAGGCGAGGTGGAAACCGCCAATGCCCTTGATGGCGACGATTGCGCCGGAACGGATCAGCGCGGCTGTGGCTTCGATCGCATCGCGATGAGGGTCAACGGCCGTCGGCTTGCCGTCTGCGTCTTCGAGCCAAAGCCGCGGCCCGCAAACCGGGCACGCGTTGGGCTGCGCGTGAAAGCGTCGGTCGGCCGGATCCTGATACTCTGCGAGGCAATCGGGGCACATCTCGAACGCCGCCATGGTTGTCGAGGCGCGGTCGTAGGGAATGGCGCGAAGGATGGAGAGCCGCGGCCCGCAATGGGTGCAGTTCGTGAAGGGGTAGCGATAGCGCCGGTTGCCCGGATCGCGGATGTCGGCGAGACATTCGGGGCATGTGGCGGCGTCGGGAACGACGCCAGTCCTGACCTCGCCGCTCTTGCTCGTCACGATGCGGAAGTCCGGCGGCGGTTCCCCTTCGAGTTGCGCGGTTTCGAGCGCATCGACGCGGGCGAGGGGAGGGCTTTCCTCAACCAGCGCAAGTTCAAGCTTCGCCAGTGAGCGCGAGGACCCGAAGGCCCGGATCAGCACGCCTTCGCTGTCGTTCATCACGTCGCCCGTCAGCCCGAGGCGCTTCGCGATGCGCCACACCGCAGGCCGGAATCCCACTCCTTGCACGAGGCCGCGCACGCTGATGGAAATCCCTTTGACGTGTCCCGTCACCGCCGCCCTCCTCGATGATATCGGGGCGGCAACGCAAGGCGGAGCGCTTTTCCCGGTGCGAGAGGCCAGACCGGTCTGCGGTCCGGGTGAAGGGTAAGTTTTTGATTATCCACGTTAACGCCCCTCACCCCAACCCTCTCCCTCTGGGAGAGGGAGTTCCGCTGCTATTCACTTATACACGCTCTAATGTACCGTGCAGACCATGCAGGGGTCGAAGGATCGCACAATGTGCTGCACCGCGATCGGCGTCGTCTCGCCCTTTCGCACTGGCGCGCCAATAAGCGCCTGCTCGCAAGCGCCGGGCCTGCCATTTCCATCGCGTGGCGAAAAGTTCCACGTCGTCGGCGCGACGATCTGATAGTTGAGGATACGCCCTTTGCGGATTTCGAGCCAATGCCCGAGCGAGCCTCGCGCCGCCTCGATCAGACCTTCGCCCTTGGCCTCGTCCGGCGCAGGGGCATGCAGGCAGAAGGGATCGCAGGGGCGGATTGCAAAAATCCAGCGCTCGATGAGGGGCACAAGCCGCGCAACCTCGATCATCCGGGCGATGACGCGATTGCGCACGTTCGCGCCGCTCTTGGCGGCGAGGCTCGCAATGAGCGGATGCCGGTCGACGAGCTGGCGGGCAATCGCGCCGGTTTCGACGACGAGGCCGCCGAGCCGGGGCGCCTTGCACCAGCTATAGGCGCCGGCCGCATCAGCGTCGGGGAGCGTCAGCCCGCGCGAAGGTTGGCGCGGCCCCTCGGCGCGCACGAGCCAGGATGATGCGTGGTCTTCGGTGATGTCGCCGGGAGCGAACGAACGAACCTTGCCTGCCTCGTACACGCCCTGACCGAAGGCCATCTGGCCGTTCAAGGCAAACGCCCCATAGCTCAAGAAGACGCCGGGGCCGTGCCCGAGTTTTTCCAATTGCAGCGCTTTCGACAGGGACAGGAATTGCCCGAAGTCGCTGGCTGCGTGCCTGCCGTCTTCGGCCCAGGCGTTCAGCGCGCCCACGCTTCCGAGCGCGGTTACGCTTTCGAGCGTATCGCCGAAGAGGACCGTTTCGAGGAAGCGCCGGAAAGCCGAAACATATCCGGCCAGCCGCACCTGCTCCGAGCGTCCGATGGCGCGCGTCGTCCCTCCGGGCTGGAGGCCGAGCGTGTGCGGCCAATGTCCCGCGATCAATCCCATGATGTGAAAGAAGGCCGCGCGCGCGGGCAGAAATTCGCGTTGCGCTTGTCCGCCCATGGCGCGGAAACGGGCCGCCGCTTTTTCGTGCCACGGCTCACTCGCATAGATGGCTTGCGCAAAATCCGGCATGAAGAACATGTAGAAATGCGTCACATGATCGGCCAGGTTTTCAGCCGCCAGGATCACGTTTTGCAGGATCGCGCCGTTCTCGGGCGGCGCTATGCCTTGCGCTTTAGCCAGCGCATTCGCCGCCGCGATCGATTGCGACACCGAGCAGATGCCGCAAATGCGTGGCGCGTAGACGAGCGCGTCCAAAGGCGTTTTGCCGGCAAGGATCTGCTCGAAGCCGCGGTAGAGAGGCGAATTCACATAGGCGGCAGTGACCGCGCCGTCTGCGACATCGAGCTTGATTTCGAGGTCGCCCTCGACGCGGTTGAATGGCCCGGCGATCAGACGGTTCATTTCTTCGGCTTTCCTGAGCCTTCTCCAGGCGCAACCGTGATGACTTCCGCCAGCGCATTGCGGCGCAAGCGCTCGGGCGTCGCGGCCTTCGCGAGCGATGCCAGCGCCACGAACCAGGCTTTCGGCATGTCGGTCGGCAGCCCGACCGGAATGCCCCCGCGCTTCGGCGTTTCGAGATAGGGATGATCGCGCTCCCCGAAGGTGGGCTCGGTGCAGCCGACGCACGGATAGCCGCCGCGAATGCAGGAACCTTCGCCGTTCCAGAGCCTGATGTTGCAGTCGCCGTGCACTTGCGTGCCGATGCAGCCAAGATGCTCCATCATGCAGCCAAGCTGGCCCAAGCCAACGGCGCTCGCTTTGAACTCGTAGAACTCGTTTCGCGAGCAGCCATGATGAACAAGGTGATCGGCGAAGAAGCGCGGCCTGCCGAACGGATCGAGGTCCGAGGCGCCGAAATGACCGTGCGAAAGCTGGAGGAGGGTTTCGGCGACCCAGCCGGGATGAACAGGGCATCCGGCGATGTTGATGACGGGAAGGCCGGAGCGCGAGCGGAAGCCGGGGCCGAGCAGCCCGCCCGCCTCGCGCCCCTCGAAGCAAAGGCCGCACGCTTCGGTGACGTTGTCTCCTGCTGCGGTCACTCCGCCATACGCGGCGCATGAACCGACGGCGAGCACGTAGCGCGCGCTCCTCGCGATGTCCGCAATGATGTTCATCATCGGGACGCCGCTTCCGGCCTGCACATGAAAGCGGCCCGAACCGGCAGGCCCCCGAAGCACCGCGCCCTCGACGCAGAGAATATCGAGGGGGTCGCCTCCGCGCAGACGATCCAAGAGCGCGCCCAGCGCTTCCCCGCCCGCCTCGCTCATCGACGGGTGCGATAAAACTTCGATGCGGGCGAGGTCGAGGGTCGAGAAAAGGTCGGGGGCTTCCGCGCCCATAAGCGACAAGGTGCAGCCGCCGCATCCCCCGGACTGCAGCCAAAGCAGCGTCAGCTTCTCAGGGCTCGGACGATCAAACGGCATGGCGCTCCAGATACTGCGGGATGCAGAGCGTGAAGACAGCGCCGCCCCCTGCATGGTTGGAGGCGGAGAGACGCCCGCCCATGTCCTCGGCCAGCCCGTAGCTGAGATAGAGGCCGAGCCCCAGCCCCTTGCCAATGGGCTTCGTGGTGAAGAACGGCTCGAACAGCTTCTTCATCGCTTCGGGCGGGATGCCCGGCCCGTGATCGCGAACGGTGATGCTGACCCTATCGCCCATGTTCGCCGCGCCGATCTCGATCAGAGGCTCAAGCGCGCCGTCCATGGCGTCGATGGAATTCTGGATCAGGTTCACGAGGATCTGGTGAACGGCTCCGCGTCCGCACCGCACCGTGAGGCCGTCCGGCACATCGAAGCAAACTATGGGCTTTGTCCGCGCAGCCGTTACCACCCAGCTCGCCGCGGTCTGGATGACACGCGCGAGATCGACATCTTCCGCGGGCTCGGCCTGCGAACTCGAAAAGCGCCGCAAATCCTGGACGATCTCGCTCGCGCGAGACGCGCCTTCGAGCGTGCCGTCGAGCAGCGGCTCGATATCGGCCATCATCCGGTCCATCTTCAGCTCCTTGCGCAGAGCCTGAAGCTCTTCCCCGGTCATTCCGGCGTTCACGGCTTCGAGGTAGCGCCGGACGCGGAGCGCGTATTTCCTCAGCGCATGCATGTTCGCGAACACGAAGCTGATGGGGTTATTCAGCTCATGCGCGACGCCGGCGACGAGGCGGCCCAGCGCGGCCATCTTCTCCGAGAAGATCAGGTGCTGCTGCGCTTCCTGAAGGTCCCGATGCGCGGAATCGAGGCGCTTGTAGGCGCGGCGAAGCTCGCCGAGCGGACGGCCCACCATGACGCCGCCAGCGAAACGGCCTTTGTGGTCGTAGCGCGCCGAGCAGTTCATGGCGAAAGGGGCGGATGCGCCGTTGTAATCGCGAAGCGCGACTTCGCAATCGGCGACGATGCCGTCATCGCGAAGCTTCGCCAGCATTTCCTCCACGGCGGCAACGCTCTCAGGAACGAAGACCGAAGTCAGCGGCTGGCCGATAAGTTGGGCCTCGCGCCGCCCGGTCATCCGTTCGAGCGCAAGGTTCACCCGCTGGATGCGCCCCATGCGATCGCAGACTGCGAGCACGTCGGTCATCGACGCGAACACGCTGGCGATGAGCTGCTGCGCTTCTTCCAAAGCCGCGTTCTTGGCTTCAAGCTCGACCTGATTCTCGACAAGCTCCGCGTAGACCGCATCCATCTTCTGGATGACCTCGATCCACACCTCTTCGCTCGGCTCGGCCGAGGTTACGGCGTGGGCGACGCCTGCGCGCGCGAGCAGGCTTTGCTCCTGAGCTTCCGATTTCGGCGCGGGCTTCAGCATCGTATCACGGCATCCTCAAGCGCGCTTCTTCGCGGGCTCAACGGGAAGCGCCTCGATCTTCTCCAGGCCATACCGCTCAAGCTTTGCGCGGAGGCCGACGCGGGACAGGCCGAGTTCCTTCGCGGCCCTACTTTTGTTCCAGCGATGCCGGATCAGGCTTTCGCGAAGGATGCGGGCCTCCAGGCACTCGATGCGCTCGCGCAACGTTCCTTCGAGGCCCGCAAGCGACGTTTCCTTGTCCGGCGCAGCCTGGATGCGCGGAGAAGCCTGCAGCACGCGGCGCGATAAGTGCTCCGCGCCGATCACCCCGCCGGACGGACCCATGATCAGGATTTGCTGGATCTCGTTCTGCAGCTCGCGCACATTTCCGGGCCAGTCATACGTCTTAAGGCACTCGGTGGCCTCGGGTGAAAGGCCTTGGACGCTCTTCCCAAGCTGCTTCTGGGCCTTCTCCAAGAGAGCGGACGCGATGACGGGGATGTCCATGCGCCGCTCCCGCAACGGCGGCAAATGGATCGAGACGGTGGCCATGCGGTAGAAAAGGTCCTCGCGGAAGCGGCCGGCCTCAACCTCGGCCTCAAGATCGCGGTTCGTGGCGGCGATCACGCGCACATCGACGTTGCGCGTCTGGCGTCCTCCGAGGGGGCGGATTTCGCCTTCCTGAAGAACGCGCAACAGCTTCGCCTGGAAGCTCGGGGAGACTTCGCCGATTTCGTCGAGAAACACGGTGCCGCCGTCCGCGCGCTGGAAGAGCCCGACATGATCCTCGATTGCGCCCGTGAACGCGCCCCGGCGATGGCCGAACAGCTCGCTTTCGAGAAGCTCATCGGGCAGCGCGGCGCAGTTCTCGACGACGAAGGGCTTGTTCCAGCGCAGGCTGTTGTAGTGCAGCGCGCGGGCGATAAGCTCCTTGCCGGTCCCGGACTCGCCCGTGATCATCACCGAGATATCGAAAGGCGCGACACGGCGCATGCGCGCGCAAACGTCGTTCATCGGGCTCGCCTGGTCGCGCACGATGCCATCGTCGCCATGATAGGTCTCGCGCAGCCCCTGGCGGCGCCCAGCGACGACCTTCTCGGCGCGGTTCGACGACATTTTCAGCTCGACAGCGAGAAGCTCGTTCTCCCGCTGCAGCTTGTAGAGGCGCACCGCGTTTTTGAGCGTCAGCGTAAGGCTGTCCGGCTGCCACGGCTTGGTGACGTATTGATAGATGCCCGCCTCGTTCACGCCCTGGATAATGTCCTCCGCATCGGTGTAGCCGGAAATGATCATGCGGACGACATCCGGCCAGCGCTCGCGAACGATCTTGAGGAAGTCCACGCCGGACATGCCGGGCATGCGCTGGTCGCACAGAACGACCTGGATCGCCTCATCGGCGAGGATCGCCTCGGCCTCGCGCACGGAGGTCGCTTTCTTGACGTCGAAATCGTCCTCAAGGATGCGTTCGAGCGCTTCGACGCTGCGCACCTCGTCGTCGATGACGAGCACCGGGGGGAGGGCCGCGCTCATGGCGTCCTCGCGAGTGAATCTCCCTCTCCCATGGGGAGAGGGATGGGGTGAGGGGTTTTGACGTGGAATTTTAGGTGCTTACCCCTCACCCGGGCCGCCGGGCGGCCCGACCTCTCCCCATGGGAGAGGTAACGTCGTGCTTGCGTATCAATACCCATCACTCAACAAATCCTCGGCAGCGGGTCTCCCAGAAGCCAATCGACCATGCGGCTCCCGCCGAACTGGGTCTGCATCTGGACGAAGGCGTGGGGGTCGGCGACAACCTCGCCGATGATGGCGGCGTCGCGGCCATGCGGATGCGCGTGCATGACGGCGAGGAGGCGTTCGGCGTCGCCTTTCTCGCAGATGGCGATGAGCTTGCCTTCGTTGGCGATGTAGAGCGGATCGAGGCCGAGAAGCTCGCAGGCGGCGCGCACGTCCGGCTTGAAGGGGATCGCATTTTCGACAAGGCGCAAGCCCACGCGCGATTGCTGCGCGATTTCATTCAAGGTTGCGCCAAGGCCGCCACGCGTCGGGTCGCGCAGGCAATGGATGGAGGGGACAGCCGCCACCATGTCGGCGACGAGGCCGTGAAGCGCGGCGCTATCGGAGAGGATTTCGGTTTCGAAACTGAGGTTTTCGCGCTTCGAGAGCACCGCGATGCCGTGATCGCCAAGCGTGCCGCTGACAAGGATTGCATCGCCGGGTGCGGCCCGGTCGCCCGAGATATGGACGCCGTGAGGCACAACGCCGATGCCCGTCGTGGTGATGAAAACGCCGTCGCCCTTGCCCTTCTCGACGACCTTCGTGTCGCCGGTGACGACGGGCACGCCAGCCTCGCGCGCGGCGCGCGCCATGCTGGCTACGATGCGGTCGAGATCGGCAAGCGGAAAGCCTTCCTCCAGCACGAAGGCCGCCGACAGATAGAGCGGGCGAGCGCCTGCCATCGCCACATCGTTGATCGTGCCGTGGACGGCGAGCGAGCCGATATCGCCGCCGGGGAAAAAAACGGAGAGATCACATGCGCGTCCGTTGTCATGACGAGGCGGCCCGCGCCGATGTCGAAGGCGGCCTGATCGTTGCCCTGGGCCAGGAAGGCGTTGGCGAGATGCCGATGAAACAGGCCGCGGACGAGTTCCGCGGTGGCGCGGCCGCCGCTGCCATGCACCATCTCGACCGCGCCATCGAGCAAGGCAGCCTCGCGCGCTGCGAAGCGGGGATCGATCATAGTCATGCTGCGGCCTCCGCGGGCGCCGGCTGCCGGAAGCGCCCATAGGTCCAATACGCCGCGCATGCGCCTTCGGAAGAGACCATGCATGAGCCGATGGGGTTATCGGGCGTGCAGACCGTGCCGAACAGCTTGCAATCGGTCGGCTTCTTCTCGCCGCGGAGGATCGCAGGACATTCGCAGCTCTTTGCGTCGCGCGACGGCTTGGTCGTGACGCCGAAACGCCTTTCCGCGTCGAACGCCGCGTAGGCGTCCCTGATGCGGAGCGAACTATGCGGAACCTGTCCGAGCCCGCGCCACTCAAACGAGGGGCGCAGCTCCAGCACCTCAGCCACCAGCTCTTGCGCCTTCACGTTTCCTTCGCGCGTCACGACGCGCACATACTGGTTCTCGACTACATGGCGGCCTTCGTTCAACTGCCGGATCGCCATCAGCGTCGCCTGCATGACATCGAGCGGCTCGAAGCCCGCGATCACGACAGGCCGTTTGTAGGTCTCCGCAAAATATTCGTAAGGGCGGCTGCCGATGACGGCGCTCACATGCGACGGACCAAGAAACGCGTCGATGGACACGCTGCGGCTTTCATCCGCGCTTCCGAGAATTCCCTTCAGCGCGGCGGGCGTCAGCACATGGTTGCAGAACACGGAAAAGTTCGTGAGCCCCTCGGCACGCGCTTTCCGGATCGCGACCGCAGTCGGCGGCGTCGTAGTCTCGAAGCCGATGGCGAAGAACACCACCTCGCGGCCCGGGTTCTGCCGCGCGATCTTCAGCGCATCGTCCACCGAATAGACCATGCGAATGTCGGCGCCATCGGCTTTTGCCTTGAGAAGGCTCCGGCGCTTCGAGGCAGGCACGCGCAGCATATCGCCATAGCTGCACAGGATGACTCCGTGCCCCTCGGCAAGCTCAACCGCGTTGTCGATGCGGCCGATGGGCAGCACGCACACCGGGCAGCCTGGGCCATGCACATAACTCACATTGTCCGGCATCAGATCCTGGACGCCATAGCGGAAGATCGCGTGCGTGTGGCCGCCGCAGAACTCCATGATGTTATAGTGCCGCGATGGGCGCGCCTCGCGCCGGATCGCGTTCGCCAGGCCTTGCGCCAGTTCTCGGTCGCGAAATTCATCGACATATTTCATGGCGCGGCCTCCGCGGCGAAGGCGGCCAGTTCGGCGTCCTCGCCGGCTTCGCGGATCATGGCGAGCGTGCGCTCCGCTTCTTCCGGAGAGACCTTGTGGAGCGCGTAGCCCACATGAATGAGCACGTATTCGCCCGGCGTCACGTCTTCGAGCAACGCGGTCGAAATCTCCTTCTTCACGGGGCCGAGTGCGACGACGGCGGTCTCCAAAACCTTATCGACGGAGACGACTTGGGCGGGAAGGGCAAGGCACATGGCGGTAACCTTTGCTAAGCGGCTTTAAGACGGCAATCTTGGCTCCATCCTTCGACAAGCTCAGGATGAGGGCTTCGACAAGCTCAGGATGCGGTCGAGCGCTATCAACAAGCTCCAGCCTCATGGTGAGCCTGTCGAACCATGAGCAACGGCGGCGTGCCCCGTCAGCGCGAGCGAACGCGCCGCGCGGATGAAGCCGGTCCAGGCTTCCATGCCTTCGCCGGTGCGCGAGGAAACCTTCAGGATCTTGATGCCGGGATTGATCTTGCGCGCGTTGGCGGCGAGGGCATTCACGTCGAAATCGAGATGCGGGAGCAGATCGACCTTCGTGATCAGCATGAGCTGCGAGGTGCGGATCATATCGGGATATTTCAGCGGCTTGTCCTCGCCCTCGGTGACCGAGACAAGCACGACGCGGTGCTCCTCGCCGAGGTCGAACATCGCGGGGCAGACGAGATTGCCCACGTTCTCGATGAACAGCACCGATCCGGCTGCAGGCTTCAGATGATCGAACGCGTGGCCGGTCATGTGCGCATCGAGGTGGCAGCCCTTGCCGGTGTTGATCTGGATCGCGGGCACGCCGGTTGCTCGAATGCGCTCGGCATCCATCGAGGTTTGCTGATCGCCCTCGATTACCGCGACGGGAAGCTCGCCTTTGAGGCGGTTGATCGTATCGACGAGCAGCGATGTCTTCCCCGATCCAGGGCTTGACACGAGATTGAGCGCGAGCACGCCTGCGTTGTTGAAAGTGGCCCGGTTCGCGGCGGCGTAGGCGTCATTCTTCGCGAGCAAATCCTGCTCGATTTTCACGATCCGGGACTCGCCCGCGCCGTGGTCATGGCCGTGGTCATGATGGTGGCCGTGCTCATCATGGCTGTGCCCGTGCGCATGATCGTGGCGCTCGCCATTGTTCTTCCGCCCATCGGCTGTCTCAATGCGCGTCTCGCCTTCACCGCATCCGCAAACACCGCACATCAGTCGACCTCCAACTCTTTGATCCGTAACTCATCGCCGCCCGTCGCCTGCACTTGATAGCTGCCGCAGTTGGGGCAAACGCCGTTACGCTCTGTTATGGTGACGGTCTCTCCGCAGGAGAAGCACCAGGCGGAGGCAGCCGTCGTGATTATATCGAGCGTCGCATTCTCGGCCAGCGTGCCGCGCGTCGCCGCATCGAAGCAGAACCGCAGCGCCTCTGGTTCGACGGCGGCGAGCGGGCCGATTTCGAGGCGCACGGTTTTCACGCGCTTGTAGGCGTGCTGCGCCGCCTGCTCTTCAAGGATTTGGACCACGCCCCGGCAAAGCGCCATCTCGTGCATCAGTGGACCCTCACGTCGGTGCCGACGCAGGGGTCGACGGCGGTCACGAGAAGCCGCGCAAGCATATCACAGTCGGGGCGGCCAGTTGCGGCAATCTGCTCAAGGCCGCGAGCGGCTGCGCCTCGCGGATGGAAGTTCCATTCCGTGGGAGCGAGGATGCGGTAGCGCGCAACCTTCTCGCCATCCATTTCGACGGCGTGAACGAGGCGTCCGCGCGCCGCTTCGATTTGGGCGACACCAACGGCTGATGCGCTCCCGCGGTGCGAAGGCCGGGGCTCATCCGCGTCGAGGGTATCGGCGATGTCAACCATCTGCGCCGCGACTTGCGAAAGCTCGACAAGGCATGCAACGAGCCGCGCGCCAAGGCCGGAGCCGGCGCTCGTTTTTAGGGCCTCGACCAGGGGGTGATCCTGGCTCCGGCTGAGCGGCGAGGTTTCGCGAGGCTCACCATTCCACTCGGGTTGAGCAATGAAGGCGTTCGCGTCATCGCTGAAAAGCCGCTCTGCGAGCAGGCCGCGCTCCAGTGACGGGAGTGGGCGAATCTCTGCCGCCCCGGCGGCAATGAGGTCTTCGTCCATGACCTGACGCACCATGCGTTGCGCCGCCGTCTGTCCGGCTTCTGCCCGGCGCGTTAGGTCTTCAAAGGTGCTGCGCGCCCGCCAGCGGTCCACGGCCTCTCCAAAGATAGCCTGCTCCAAGAGCGCCCTCAGCTCTGAGATGGCTTCCTTAACGCGCCCCCTGCGGCATTGGCATGCGCTGCCGAGACGGATGGCATCGCCCTTCTCATCCAAGGCCTCGCTCAAAGAGCGGTCGATCTGCATGAGGCTTCGGAGCTCCGCCGCTGGCGGTTCCTCGCGAACGCGCAAATACTGCGGCCAATCGATCAGGATGCGCAACGCATGCTCGCGTGCGGTCTCGGCCAGGACGAGCAAGGCCCGCACCTTTTTGGCGCTTCCGGGTGAGTGCACGCCGAGCGCGTCTTCGAAGGCTTCCGCCGAGGCGATGGATTGCGCCGCCTTGCAGGTGGCAAACAGCAGCGAGATCGTGCTAACGATCTCTTCCGGCCGATGGCCCGTAAACCGGTGCGTGATCGTCAGCGGGCGGCTCGACGCGATCTTGACCGCGCCACGCCCCGCGCCCGGAAACAGATCGATGGTGATCCGCCCTTCGAGCGTCACGTCCGCTCCTCCTGCGAAGCCTTCGCGCCGAAGATGAGATTGCGGCGGCTGAGCTGCGCCCGCTCCGTCGTCCTCCCGGCCTCGGCCGGCGCGTTCGTCTTTGCAGCGTTGGGATTGAGGCTCTCGTCGAAGAGGGCTTCCAGGCAGGCTTCCGCCGTTGCGACAGCCGCGTCCTGGCTCTCGAACTGAAGGACCGGCGAGAATAGCGAGCACATCCGGTAAGGGCCAAGCCCCTCCTCGGTGCCGCAGATGAATTCGAAGGTTCCGGCTGGGAGGTGGTGCTTCACCTTGGTTCCGGTTGGGACGCTCCAGGCTTCGGCGTCCTCTTCGTTTCCGGGCAGCAGCATCACATTGATGAACCACGGCGTGACGAGGACAGCGATCCAATTGGCCTCGAAGCGGCGCATGCCGATGACGGCCACGCGCAGGCGCGGATTGAGGATCGGCACGTCCTGCATGCGCTCGCGTTCGACCTTGCCGAAAACGGCCTCCAGCTTTTGGGCGAGATCGAAGGCCTCAGCCACATTCGTCCTCCAGCACCATGAATCCGTCCTTCGGCGCGTCGCAAACCGGGCAAGTCCAATGATCGGGCAATTGCGAGAACGGCGTTCCCGGCGGAATCTGCCAGTAATCGTCGCCCTTTGCGGGGTCGTAGACGTGCCAGCAGATCTTGCACTCCAGGCGCGTCGCGTCGTTGAGCTTTTGTACATCGCCGCCGAAGGAGCCCGCGAAGAAATGCCCGCTCACCGGTAGACCTCCAGGATCTCGGCAAGCCGTTCCGCGCTGTCTTCGAGATCTTGCACCGCGGCGCACGCCACGCCCGGAAGGCGGGTCACTTCGATGGTGTTCAGGATGAGCGCCTCGCGCGAATTGAAGTAGCGCACCCACCATGCATTTCTCACTGCCGTGGACGAGATGCGGCAATTACCGTAACCGCGCGACAGGATCGTGACCGCACCCTGGCCGAGCCGCTTGTCGAGGAAGGAAAGGTCTCCGTCGCTTACCGGCAGGAGACTGACATTGATGACATGCGGCGCGGCTTCAGGGTGGAAGGTTGCAAGTTTGTCCGCAAGCTCGGCTGCAAGCGCGGGCGCGTTCATGAGATCGGCTTCCGCAGCGACGTCCATTGTGCGCAGATGAGGTCCCGCCGCATCTTGCGCAGCCTTGAGCACACTCTGCGGGAACTCGCCTACCTCGATCGTATCGCCGATCAGCGCGCCGCCGCTGTCAACCACATGCAGGCGCCAGACACCCGCGAGCACCAACTCCTGCGCCTAAATCGACGCGCCCGCAATGATGCTCACCTCGCCTTCGCCGAGCACCTGATCCATAAAGCTGCGGTTTGGAGCATCGAGATCCATGAGATCGATTTCAATGGATGCGCCCGATGCGGGGGCCGACCGAAGAGCGCTCAGAACGGCTTCGAGCTTCTGAAGGGCAGGGCGGTACGCTTCCGCCTCTTCAGGCTCGGGGATTTCCGGCATGGAGTAGGTTTGGATGCCCTTCGGCATTTCCATGAAGGAAAGCTCGCCGTCTTCGTCCGCTGGCTGGCTGCCGGGACCGGCCAAAGGGTTCGTGTTTTTCATTGAAGCTCTCCGGCAAGGTGATCCTCAGCCGCGCCGTTGCTTGAGGGCGCACAGCGTTCGGGAAACTTGTACGGCGGCGGCTCCGAAGGATGGCGTGCAAGGATCGCTGCGATTTCCGCGAGATAGTCCTGCCAGCCGAGCATGCGGGAAATCGCGCCGAGATATCCCTCACCGCGCAGGAAGACGAGCGCGGGGAACGCATTGAACCGGTAGCGAAGCTGCAAGGCGCGCTCGGCCGATTTCTCGACAAGCGCGGGTGCGATGCGCGGAAACCGCTTCAGAAGTTCCGGCAGGATGACAGCGACGTCGTCGCTCTCGACGAGGCGCTCGGAATCGCCCGCGAAGAAGAGAACGCATTCCGCGTGCGCCTTGAGAAAGTCGTCTACGGTCTGCTCGTTCACGGCGGCGAATCCATGCCTCGTCGTCAACGCGTCGATCAGGGGCGAAGGCATGGGCTACTCCACGGTCTCTGGCAACGAGCTTTTCAGATGGGCGGGAAGCTCGGGCTCCCGGCCGACGAGGTCGGCGAACAGGTGATCGATTGATGTCTCGCCTTTCATCACGAGCGCCAGCGCGCGAAGAGCGTCGCCGGTTTTCGCGGCCTGCTCCGCGGTGATGACCTCGCGGGCCGCATCCAGGAAAACCAGCAGCCACGTTCCGGCTGGCTGATCGCCTACGAGCACCGTGTCGATTTCGCGCAATTCGCCGTCGAAGCGGCACAGCGCATAGCGGCCGCGCGGCTCGACAACTTGCATGGGAAGGCCGATGCACATCAGCGCGCGGCTCCTTCGGAAACCTTTGCCTTACGCATGTCAAGGAAGCGCGTGTCGCCGCTCCGGCAGGCCGCCTCCTCGTCCGGGCGCTCCCCCTCGTAGCGCGACATGACCATGCGCTCGCAGGCGATTGTCGCGGTTTCCGGCAGCGGCTGCGAACGGCGCATGCCTTGGATGCCAAAGCGGGCGAGATAGGCGAGCGCGTGTTCGATTGCGGCCGGGATTTGCTCTTTCACCTGCGCGCGAAGGCTGCCGCCGTAATCGTCAAGCTCGACGGGCTGGACCCCGATCAGGAACAGGTGCTGCGGCGCTTTCCCAAGAAGCTCGGCGGTTGCGAGCACCTCTTGGAAGCCCGTCTGATGAAGGCTCATCTTCTTTGCGCCGAGGAACTGGGGCACTTCGCCATCCGCGACGAGCTTCAGGGAACCCGGCGCGAGGCCATAATCGACGGCGTCGAAAACGACGAGAATGTCTGCCGAGGTCACGTGTTCGATGAGGTAGAGGCCTTGCGTCCCCCCGTCCATGAGTCTGACGTTGGAGGGGAACTCATAGTCGCGGTTCAGCGCCTCGACGGCGCGCACGCCAAACCCCTCATCGGCCCAAAGCAAATTGCCGATGCCGAGAACTAAAACTCGCGGCATTTCCTCTCCCACTCGCGCCCGTTTGTGCTTTGGCGCTTTAAGCTACGTTAAGCAAGCATCGGGCCAAAACTTAGCCTCGGCAGCGATGCTTCCGCTGGAAAGCTTCTTTGCATCCGTAGCACGCCGAACGGAAAAAGAGCAAGAGGATCAAGAAAGAGGTTAAGAAGGAGCGGGGATCGCTCCTCAAAGCGGGCTTTGTGAGTGGAAAGACAAAATGTCATGTTCCCGACATGGTGGTTAGCCGGTTTCCACAGAGCGCTAATTGTCATGGCCGCCCTTGAGGCGGCCATCCAGGACACAAACTCCGGCGATGCTATGGAAGGTGGATGGCCGGGTCAAAGCCCGGCCATGACAACAAGGGTCCAATCAGGCGTCCTGGTCCTCCGCGGGCCGCGTGTCCCGGAAGGTGCGCCAGCCGGAGATCATGCTGCTGATGATGCTCTGCCGCGACATCACATCCTCGCGGAAGGCGGCATAGATATGGATCATCACATAGACGGTAATGACCCACATGCCGACGTGATGCCACGTGTGCAGGTTCTGGCTGTTGCCGAACAGCGGGATGATCCAGCTTGAGAAGAAGCGGTACTGCCAGGAGCCCATCCCAGCGCCTTCGCCATACAGCGCGAGGCCGGTCATGATCATGAAGAACCCGCCCCAGACAAACAGAATGTGCGTCGCCATGGTCGCCAGCGGGTTGTGTCCAATGTATTTCTTGGGCTCCTTCTCGACGAAGGCGTACCACTTGATCTCGTGCCAAACCTCGGCCCACCACCTTCTCTTCTGTACTGAAGGCAGGAAGATCTGGCCCGCATGAGAATTGCCAACGAGGCCCCAATAGCCGCGCGCGATGATGCCGACGATTAGGATGTACCCCGCCGCAAATGCGCGAAGCGGATATACCCCATGACGAAATAGTCGCTTGCCTCGCCCGGCAGGGAGGGCAGGGGCCTTCCGATGAAAAAGCCCGTTGCAATGAGCGTGAAGATGGCGAAGGCGTTGATGAAATGCCAAACCCGGACCGGCAGTTCATAAACGTAGACGGCCGGCTGTAAGGCTTGTTGCGTGGGTAGCGAAGACATGGCGGTTCCTTCCCCTAGAAGGCGAGCAGGCTGATGCCAGCCAGCGCCATCGAACCGCCAGCGGCCCAGGTAACGGCACGTGAGTTGAGGAGACCGCGGCCAAAGCCGATGCCTGCAAGATGAAGGGTCGCCGTCGTGAGCGTGAAGCCGGCCATATAGACGAGAACGGTACCCTCCGCTTCAGCGCCGTGGGCGTATCCGTGCATGACCCCGAACGCTCCGATCAGCAACGCTGCTGCGGCACCTGGAAGTCTTAAGCGCGATACAATCAGGAGGCCCATGGCGACGACCGATATCGCCATACCCGCTTCAACCGCTGCGAAAGAAACCCCGGCAATTCCGGCCGTTGCGCCAGCCAGCATCGCCACGACAAAAGCGATTGGCGCGAGCAGGACGCGGTTGGCGGGCATCGCCAGCGCGGACCAAACGCCGACGCCGATCATGGCGAGCACGTGATCGAGGCCGCAGACGGGGTGCGAAAGCCCGTTCAGAAAGCCATGGGTGTGACCGGGAAGCCCCGAGTGGGCGAAGGCTGGCGCCGCGAGCGCGACGGCAGCGAGCCCGGCGAATGCGATTGATGATTTTCTCATGGGAATTTTTCCTCTCGCTTACCGGACGGTAACTCGGGCCAGTTCCTGCCCGTCTTCGCTCATGACATGGGTGGAGCATGCAAGGCAGGGATCGAAGCTGTGCAAGGTACGCAAAATCTCTACCGGCTCCTCGGCCCGTTCCACTTTGGTGTTCATCAGCGCGGCCTCGAAGGCGCCGATGTTGCCTTCATTGTCGCGCGGGCTTCCGTTCCAGGTCGTCGGCACGACGCACTGGTAATTATCAATCTTCGTGTCCTTGATTTTGATCCAGTGGGCGAGCGCGCCGCGCGGTGCCTCCGTGAAGCCGACGCCTTTTGCCTCGGTTGGCCACGACTTCGGATCCCAGCGCTCGACATTCGCGGTCGAGGTGTCGCCCGCCTTCACGTTGGCGATGAGCTTGTCCATGAAGTAGGCCATCTTGTTCGCGGCCCACTGGCATTCGAGGCCGCGCGCAGCGGTCCGGCCGAGCGTCGAGAACAGGGCGGGGACGGGTATGTCGAGCGTCTTCAAGACAAAGGTCAGTTGCTCCGTGATCTCCTTGTCGCCCTTTGCATACCCGATGACGTAGCGCGCGAGCGGGCCGACCTCCATGGCGTGGCCCTTCCAGCGCGGAGCCTTGATCCAGGAGTACTTCGCGCCTTCGTCAATCTCCTCGATGTTGGTGCGCGTTCCCTTGGCATTCGGCCCGAGCTTGAAAGTGGGTTCAGTGACGCCATCCCAGGGATGAAGCCCCTTCTTCTCGTCGTCGTAGGCGTACCAGGAATGCGGCACGAACTCCTGGATCTGCGTCGGGTCGCGCAGATCGACCGGATGGACCTCCTTGAGGTTGCCGTCGATGATCGCGCCGTGCGGCATCAGCAGGCTCGCCGGCGAATAGTCGTTGGCGCGGTCCGGGATGTCGCCATAGGACAGTACGCTCTTGCTCGAAAGGCCGCCTCCATAGAGCCAGCCCTTGTAGAAGCTCGCGATGGCCAGAAGATCGGGAATGTAGACGTTCTCGATGAACTCGATCGTGTCGTTGATGGTCGAGCGGACGAAATTCAGCCGCTCCATGTTGATAGCGCCTGCAGCTCCTTCGCCGCTGATGTTGATGGCGCAAGGCACGCCACCTACGAGCCAGTTCGGGTGCGGGTCCTTGCCGCCGAAGACGGTGCGAATGCGCATGATTTGAAGCTGGAAGTCGAGAGCTTCCAGATAATGCGTCACGGCCATCAGGTTCGCTTCGGGCGGAAGCAGATAAGCCGGGTTGGTCCAATAGCCGTTCCGGAATGGCCCAAGCTGGCCGCTTTCGACGAACTTCTTCAGCTTGTTCTGCACGTCGCGGAAATAGCCGGGCGAAGATTTCGCATGCTTCGGCGAAACCTTTTTCTGCAGCTCGCTCGTCTCTTTGGGATCGGCTTTCAAGGCCGTGACAGGGTTCACCCAGTCTAGCGCATGCAGATGATAGAAGTGAACCAGGTGGTCCTGGGCTTGCAGCGTGAGCTGCATCAGGTTGCGGATGATGTTCGCGTTTTCGGGGATCTCGATCTTGAGCGCGTCTTCCACCGCGCGAACCGAGGTCAGCGCATGCGTTCCGGTGCAAACCCCGCAAATGCGCTGCGTGAAGGCCCACGCGTCGCGCGGGTCGCGGCCCTTCAGGATGACTTCAAGCCCGCGCCACATGGTGCCGGTGGAGACGGCATTGCGGATCACGTTGTCGTCGTCGATGTTCACTTCGCACCGCATATGCCCTTCGATGCGCGTGACCGGATCGACCACGATCCGCTTGCCGCTGTTGTCGAGCGCGAAACCGTTCGGTGTCTGGATCGTCGCCATTATTATTTTCCTCCTTCGCGCGCTTTTTGAACTGCGCTTACTGCGGCATGGGCGACGATGGCGGCTCCGACCGCTCCCGCAACCGTTGCTCCGATGACGTCGGCATTCTCTTCGATGCCGAATTGATGAATATTGGTCAGCCTGTTGTAGAAGGAGCCATTATCCCAGAAGCCGTCCTCGGAGCATCCGAGGCAGCCATGGCCGGATTGGATCGGGAATGAGAAACCGCCGTTCCAGCGTGTTGTCGAGCAGGCGTTGTAGGTTGTCGGCCCCTTGCAGCCCATCTTGTAGAGGCAGTGGCCTTTGCGCGCGCCTTCGTCGTCCCACGCTTCGACAAATTGCCCCGCATCGAAGTGGGGGCGCCGGTAGCATTTGTCGTGGATGCGCTGGCTGTAGAACATCTTCGGCCGCCCTTGCCGGTCGAGTTCCGGAATTTGGCCGAACGTGATCATGTAAGTGATGACGGCGGTCATAACCTCCGGGATTGGCGGGCAGCCCGGAACTTTGATGATGGGCTTGTCGTGAATCACTTTGTGGATCGGGACAGCGTGAGTGGGGTTCGGCCGGGCTGCCTGCACGCAGCCCCATGAAGCGCAGGAACCCCAGGAGATGACCGCCTTGGCATTGCTGGCGGCGTATTTCAGCTGTTCGAGGTAGGGCTTGCCGCCGATGATGCAGAACATCCCGTCTTCGTTCAGCGGCGGATTGCCTTCGCAGGCGAGAATATATTCGCCCTTATATTTGTTGACGATCTCGTCGACGATGGCCTCGGCCTGATGGCCCGCGGACGCCATGATGGTGTCGTCGTAGTCGAGCGAAATCATGGAAAGGATGACGTCGGAAGCAAGGGGATGCGCGGACCGGATGAAGGCTTCCGAGCAGCAGGTGCATTCAAGGCCGTGCAGCCATAAAACCGGAACGCGGGGCTTCGTCTCGAGCGCGTAGGCCATGCGGGGAGCGATCTCAGGAGCGAGACCTAGCGCCGCAGCCGTCAGGCTACAGAACTTCATGAAACTGCGGCGCGAAACCCCTTGCCGCCGCAGCACATCGTAAAATGTTTCAGCCATGACCGGCGCTCCTCCTGCGTGAATGCTTTTCAGGTGAGTGGCTTTTGGCGCCGCTCACGCCATTGTATACAGCAAGGGGCGTGCCAAGTTCTAGCTGTGCTTTGATAACAGCAACTTAGCTGGTCCTTCGGATAGGTTTGGAGTCGGCTTTGGATGGCTTTTTGTGTCCGAGCGCTGCCACAGCGGAAACGGATCTTCCACTTGCTTGTCGAAGGATTGCACTCGGCGGCAAGAAATGCGCGGCTCTCGTCTGTAAATTTTGCTTAACCAACCGTTAAAAAGAAACGAACAACGGCGCGGGTGCATCAACTGCTAAGGTCACGCCGCGTGGGGCAAGCCGGCGAACATCTTCTGCTGTTCGCCGAGACCTGAAGAGCGAATATACGTCACCATGAGCGAACTGAATTCTTGCCCGAATGGGCGCCCGGACTGCGACTTCGCGGAGAAGCACGAGCTTGTCCTCGCAAGCAAAATCCTGCGCATGATAGAGGGTTATAGCCAGGAAACCCGGACCTATCCCTGCCCGAAATGCTTGCGCAATTCCATCATGGCCATTGCCGCGCTGCTGCATCTCGAAGCGTCCAAAATCGATGAGGACGGTTCCGTCGGCCACCTTTCGAAAGGGACCTGCTTCGTCGACGCGTTCGCCGAGACGGCCCGCGAACGCATGCACTCCATCATAGGTTTGGTCGATTTCGACAGCGTGCACGGCAAAAAGCAGCTGATGTAATAGCGCCAGTCGCCGGTTGGCCGGTTCAAGTCTGGCGATCTTTCTTGAAGCGCCTCACGGATTGTACACCAAAGGTTCGAAGCGCCCCGCGATTGCAACGGCAGTCGCGGCCTGCCGAGCGCTCTGGGACAAGCCCAAATCCCGTTTTTGCCGGGCCTGCCGGCCGCGAGTTTTAATAATGTTTGCTTCTGCTCTTTATACAACTCCTAATGCGAACGCGTCACCATGACGCGGGTGGCGTGGCGCTTGCCGGCTGTGCACCGCGCAGCGCTGCAACGAATCCAATGGTAGCGAACGCAAGGTGTAGACAATGAGTAGCGCAAGCTCTGACTTGAATATGGCGTTGGAGCATGAACGGGAGGTGATCCACGATCACTGGATCCTGTTCCTGATCCAAGGAGTGATTTTGGCGGCCCTTGGCCTTTTGGCCCTCGGCGCGCCATTCGTGGCGACGGTGGTCGCCGTAAAACTGGCCGGCTGGCTTTTCCTGATCGGCGGCATCGTCGGGCTGGCCACCTTCTTCACCGGGCGGGATGTGCCCGGATCGATCTGGAGTTTTCTGGGGTCTGCCCTCGCCATCCTCGCGGGCATCTATCTTTTGAGACAGCCCCTCGCGGGGATGCTGTCACTGACGCTCATCCTCGCAGCGTTTTTCTTCGCTCAGGGCATCACGCAAATTTTCGCGTCGATCGCTCACAAGCGCGTGCTGAAATCATGGGGCTGGGTGCTGCTGAGCGGTATCGTTGATCTCATTCTCGGCGGGATCATCATAAGCGGCTGGCCGGAGACCTCGACTTGGGTGCTTGGCATTCTCGTTGGCGTCAACCTGCTTATGTACGGGATCGCTCTGATCATGACCGCAATCGCCAGCAGGGATGTCACAAGTCCCACAGCCGCCTATCGCGCCTAGAGCTGCCCGCGTCCAAAGCAAGAGCTAATCGCCTCCGGCGGAGATCCCCGCCGGAGGCTTTTTTTTGAAATCAGGCTTTCGAAAGGCTAGCCAGTTCCGTTTTGAGCGTATCCATGGCGGGCTTTGCTTCGCCGCTCAGGTTGATCTCGCTTCCGATCCGGTCGAGAATCGAATTCAGGTCAGGCATCCTGGCCGACACCGCGGCGGCCACCGATTTCCTGGCTTCCGGGGAAAGCTGCTGCGCAATCGCCTTGAGCCGGGCAAAACGGTCGGAAATGTCTCGCAATTCTCCTACTGCGGCCTGTGCCGAAGCCGGATCCTTGATGCGTTGAAGAGCAACCTGGAGCCGGGCGATGTTTGACAGGATGTCGTTCTGAAGCCCAACGGCAGAGCTTGCGCCGACAGGCGTGGGCGAGGGAGCGCCAGAGGGTTGAATGTTGGGCGTGGTATCCCTGGCTGGAGTGGGCTGCGCGGCAACCTTCGTGTTCTGGTTGATCTCTTGCGCGGTCCGGTTGTCTTCTCTCGTCGGCAGGAGATAGAGAGCGGCGCCGGCGATGATCAGAGCCGGAAGCAGCCAGTATGCCCAGCTCCGGCCAGACGAACCCGACGAAGCTGCCGAGGCTTGCCTATAGCTGGCTGCCGGCGGGGTCGGGCGGGGGGAGGGTCGGCCTTCCATATCGCTGAGGCGGCTCATCAGGCCGGGAGGCATTGCGCGCTCGAAGGTGGTCTTCTGGCTTACCAGCATGTTGGCAAGGCCTTTGTTGTCAAGCCCCATATGGACCTGTTCACGCCTCAAGAAGCCCAGGACGACCGGCACAAGATAGCCGAGGAGTTTCTTAGCCGATCCGGAGTTGAAGCCGGCATAGCTTGCGACTGCGGAACTCACCGTTTCGACCGCGCGGTTTCCGAGCAGCGATGAGATCATATTCCAGCCGGTTTCGAGCATGCTCTTATTTGATTCCAGCAAGTTCTTCGCGATGTCGCCGCCGTGGCCAGCGATGTCATCGAACTGGGATACGGCGGAACCGATTTTTTCGGCGCCGCCTGAGCCCGACGCCGCGTTTGCAAGGCCCGCCAGGATGGCCGGAATCGCCGCTGTTATGCCTTTCTGAGCCGCGGGCTGCTCTATTCCGAGGGTGGATGCGATTTTCCCGATAACCTCCGACGAGAGGGATTGCATTATCGTCGAGACAAGATTTGTCGCCATCAGAAGCCTCTTTGATGTTTGCGCAAACAAAAAGCCCTGTTAAGTACAGGCCTGCGCTAAACTCGCTTCTGGATTAACTGATTGCAATGCCGAACGCCGAAGCTAATTATCATATTCTAAATAAAGTGGGCTTCCTTCTAGCAATTGCGTTCATCATGAAAGTAAAACGCATATATAGATTTGAAATGCCACTTATCCTGCCAAAATATCGCTGGAAAAGTGTTTTTGCAATGCTTTCGGGAGTGGTTTTCCTTTAACGCCGAGCTTAAGACATCCAAGGACGAACTTTTGGATTAATGAGCTTTTTCCATAAAAAAGGGCCGCTTGTTGCGGCCCTCAAACTTCGATCCGCGAGCCGAACGCCATCGTGCGCGGCTCGCTTCGCTCAAGAGTGCTACCAGCAAACCCGCCAGCAGCGATAGGGGCCGCAACGCCAGTGGCAGCCCGGGCCCCAGTAAGGTCCGCCCCACGCATAGGGAGCAAGGCCCCAGCCCCAATAAGGCCCAGGTCCCCAGCCGCCGCCCCAGCCGCGGCGGTAGCCCCAGCCCCCGCGATAGCCCCAGCCTCCGCGATGCCAAACGTGGATCGCTCCGCTTTGCTGGAGGACTTCGCTTTGGGAAGCGCTGAGAGCCGTGCTTGCGGGGCTGGCAAACGCGGGCGCCTGACCGGCGCCCATCACAAGCGCGCCCAGCAGCAGGGCCAGCGCCATGAAAGCAAGCTTTTTCATTTTCGGTGGTCTCCGTAGACGGAACCTCCTCGGCAATCATCAGCATGGCGATCAATTGCGG
Organism: uncultured Alphaproteobacteria bacterium; assembly: GCA_963834165.1. Taxonomy (GTDB): domain Bacteria; phylum Pseudomonadota; class Alphaproteobacteria; order Rhizobiales; family Rhodomicrobiaceae; genus Rhodomicrobium. The sequence goes on from CAWIAL010000017.1 coordinate 51,253, forward strand.
CTATTGATCGGTACAATTGTAACAAATTATGCTAGGGCCGTCGGCAGAAAGAAAGCTATTTACAATTTCAGCCGCGGGATGCGCTCTTGAGGGTTCGGGAGAAAAAACGCAACCGAATGTATTTCACGACCGCGATTGCCCAAGGTAGAAGGGCGACACTCAGAAAAATAGCATGGTGCCTGGCGGCGTAGGCGATTGACGACCACGTCAGATGCGGGAAGAAAATGCTGCCAAGGAACACGGCAGCGCCAATGAGGGCGATGATCCCGAAGCCGAAGCGCAAGGCGCGCGCGACCCGGTTGGCTCTTCCGCCGAGCGCGTAGGCGGCCATGCCATAGCCGGTGGAAATCAAGGCTCCTGCAAGCCAGGGGGCGATTGTTGCGAGGGCGCCGCCTGCGATGCCGATCAGCATGCCGCCATAAAAGGCGGACCACATATCCGGGAAGCTGTCCGGACGCATGGGAATGAAGGCGCTTTCATCCTCGCGCTGCGTGTTGTCGTCGATGTAATCGATCAGGTCGGGTTCCGAGCGGGCAGACATTCATGCCTCCTCTCAAATGGCCGGCGCTTCCTGCAGCGGTGCGCTGGAAGCTCCCCGGCTAACGAGGATGTAGTCTTGAGCGGCGCGACTGTAAGAGGCTGCGCTTTTCCGCCTACGGGGGGACCGAAAAATATTTACTAAAGGCTTGACAATTTCGCGGCGCGCACAGCTGTCTCTTCTTAATGCTTCACTTTTTCTCCTTCTGAAGCAAGCGGCGCCATGTCCGCCTCGAAAATGAGTTTCACAAGTGCGCGCTGTGCGGGCTGCTGCGTGTATTCCTTATAGATGGGCAGGCTTTGGATCGTGGACGCAAGCCGGTCGGCCTCGTTGATGGCGAGATACGGCTTCATCTTTTCCAGAAGTTCTGTGTCGAGCTCCTCACCCTTCTGCAGAACCCAGTCCTGCATCTCCGCTCCGACCTTATCGAGGATCGCCCGCACCGACGTTGGCAGCCCAAGATACCTTTCCCGCCCCATCACGAGAAATGCAGGCGAATAAAGATGGTAGGATAGCGTCAGGTACTTCTGCACTCTCTCGATATGCGCGCCATAAATGAGATCGAGCGGGGTTTCCAGGCCGTCGATCTTTCCTTGCTCAATGCCTGCATAAACGTCCTTGAACTCCATGGGGACCGGCTCAACCCCATATGCCTGGAACATCTTGATGCGCCATTCACCTTGGGGCACCCGCAATTTGAGGCCCTTCAGGCTGCTGGGACCTTCGACGGGGCGCTTGTTGTTGGTGATGTGGCGGAAGCCGAGCTCCCACATGCCGAGCAGATGATAGTTCTTCTGAGCGGCCGCCGTTCTCAGGACCTGCATGAGCTTTTCGCGGAACTGGCGAACATGAGCGCGGTTGCGAATGAGAAAAGGCATTTCAAAGACGCCAAACTCATCTGAAACCGACGACATGGGCGTCGCAACCAGCGAAATGTCGGCCTCCGACGTCAGTAGCTTCTTGAGGACTGCCGTGTCGCTGCCAAGCTCGCTTCTCGGATGCAAGACAATGCGTACGGTGCCCTTCGAAAGCGCCGCGACGCGATTGGCAAATTCCTCACCCGAATACCAGTAAAGCGATCCCGGCCCGCCGATATGCCCGAAATGAAGCGTATAAGGTTCGGCCGCGCGCAGCGGACTGGCGATCAAGACCCCGGCGAAAAACGCAAGCGCATAAGCCAGGAAACGCAGACGAGTTACTGAAACGCCCATGAGACCCCCAAGCACCGGAAGGGGTGTACGCTAACTTTGCGGCTCTCTCAAGCCGTCCTGGAAGGACGTGATGAGCCGCTGGTCCGGCACTGGCCGTGAGGTTGAGCCAAGGTGGTGCGCAATGCAAATTGGCCGCGCGAAATCTGCGGGTAAGATCGCTCCCCGCGATCGTCAACAACCAAGATGAGCCGACAGGAGCCACGCGCCCAGCGACACTCGGCCGTTGCCCTCGTCGCGGATGTCGGTGCCAATGGCCGCCGCAAGGGCATCCCTGGAATTCTCGGGTACGTTGGCGTGGATACGCGCCGGCCGGACCTCGTCAATGACCCAATACCTGGACACCACCTCGCGCAGCTCATCTTCGGTGACGGGGTTGGGCAGTTCCCCCTCGGGCCGTTTGCTGCGGTTGAAGACGAGAACGAAGTAAGAGGCTCCCGGAGCTGCGGCGCGCACAATCGCCTGCTGGTATGCGTCGCGCTGCTCGACGGGCATCGAATGAAACAGCGTGCTGTCGACGATGGTGCCGAAGCGCCGGTCATAACCGGTAAAAGACGTGATATCGGCAACCTCGAACGACGCGTTGGTCAACCCCCGCCTGACCGCCTCCTTGCGGGCCATTTCGATGGCCGTTGGCGATAAATCCAGTCCGACCGTGGTAAACCCCCGCTCTGCCAGATACAGCGACACCGCCGCCTCACCGCAGCCCGCGTCAAGCACTTCACCGTGGAACTTGCCCTCTTCGATCAGGGCCGCGATCTCGGGCTGAGGCTCATCAATGCTCCAAGGCGGACGGTCGCCCCCGCCCATCTCTAGAGCCTCGCCCCGGTAAGCCCTTTCGAACCTGTCCTCAGTTGGTTGTGTCATCCGCCGGATCTATCAACCTGCTCGATGCGTGTCAACGCGCCGCCAATTCCTTCAGGCCCAGGCGGATGAGATCTTCTGTGCGTGGAGCATCGCCCGTCTTCGCCATCGCTGCTGAAATCGCGGCGTTCGCCTGGAGGGGCGCATAGCCGAGATTGAGAAGGGCGGAGACCGCCTCCGCCGCGGGAGAGGGCGCGGCAGAGGCGGGTTTTGCGCCATTGACCGGCCCAGGAGGATGACCGGCGGCGGCGGAAACAGAAAAAGCAAGCGGCGGCGCTTTGTCCCTGAGCTCATTCACGATGCGCAGCGCAACCTTCGGGCCGACGCCGGGCGCACGCGTCACCATAGCCTTGTCCTGGAGCGCGATCGCATTGGCGAGCTGCGCGGCGTCGAGCGTACTGAGGATGGAGAGCGCCACCTTCGCGCCCACGCCCTGCACGCTTTGCAGAAGCCGGAACCAGCCGCGCTCCGACTCGCTCAAGAAGCCGTAGAGCTTGATGGCATCCTCGCGCACATGCGTCTCGATGGAGAGCGTTACGGGCTCTCCGGGCGCGGGCAGGGTGGACAGGGTGCGCGACGAGCAGGCGACCTCGTAGCCTACGCCCCCCACGTCGACCACGGCATGGTCTGCTCCTACCGCGTCGATGATGCCGCGCAATTTTCCTATCATGAAGGAATGCTAACCCAAGTCGGCGCGCGATGAAGGCGCGCTCCTGGCGGTTTTGCACAAGCGCGGCCTAGTGAAAGTGCGCGACTTTTTGATCGCGGGATTGTAAATACATCGCCGCGCATAGCCAAAAGCTTGGCAGCGGCATAAGCTGAAGGATGCCGGGGCAGCCGTTCGGAGGCATGATCGGTGGGGCGATTTGCAGGGTCCGCGTTTGTGGGACGGACGTTGATCGCGGCAGCGGCGTTGATCGCGCAGCCAGCCGCCGCGCAACTGCAGCAGCAGATCGATTTGTGCGCCGCCATGGGCAACGCTCACCAGATCGGCGGCTGCACGGCTGCGATCCAGTCGGGCAAGTGGAGCGGCAAGAACCTCGCCTGGGCCTTCAACAATCGCGGCGCCGCCTATTTCCTCAAAGGCGATCTCGACCGCGCCATGGCGGATGACAACGAGGCGATCCGGCTCGATCCCGATGACGCCGTCGCGTTCAACAATCGCGGCACCGTCTACCAGGCCAAGGAGGACCTCGACCGCGCCATCGCCGATTATAACGAGACGATCCGGCTCGATCCCACTTATATGTTCGCTTACAAAAATCGGGGCCGCGCCTACCAGGACAAGGAGGATTACAGCCGCGCCATCGCCGACTACAGCGAAGCGATCCGCCTCGCTCCCGATTTTGCACTTGCCTTCAACGGACGCGGCAGCTCGTTTAGCGCCATGGGCGACATCGACCGTGCCATCGCGGACTTCGACCAGGCCATCCGGCTCAGTCCGAACTACGTTGATGCCTTCAGTAACCGCGGCCTCGCTTACCAGGCCGAAGGCGATCTTGAGCGCGCCATGGCAGACTTCGACCGGGCGATCCGGCTCGATCCCCAACATGTCTCCGCTTTCAACAATCGCGGCAACGCCTTCCGGGCCTGGGGTACCTTCGATCGCGCCATCGCGGATTACAACGAGGCGATCCGGCTCGATCCAAAAGGCCCTGTACCCTATCTCAATCGCGGGCTTGCCTACCTCTATGCAGGCGCGCTTCCCAAGGCCCGGGCCGACCTCAAACAATCGTGCGAGTTCGATCCCAATTACGCCTACGCAGCCTTGTGGCTCGACATCGTGAGCAGGCGCAGCAATCTGCCAAGCCGGCTCGCCGAGGCCGCGACGCAGATCGACATGACCAAGTGGCCTGCGCCTGTGATCCGCCTCTATCTCAGCCAGATCACGCCGGAAGCCCTGCTTGCCGCCGCGGACGATGCCGACGCAAACAAAAGAACTCGCCAAGTCCGTGAGGCCAACTTCTTCATTGGCCAACTGGCGTTGCAGCGCGGCGAGAAAGATGAGGCCGTGCGCCGGTTTCAGCTGGCGGCGGGTGCCAGCCGGAAAAATACAACCGAGTGGGCGGATGCCAACGCCGAGCTCAAGGCGCTTGGCGCACAGCCCTGAATGGCTTCACGTTTGCAGGTCTCAGGCACGAAGGACGCCAATTAATCTTGAATGAGAAGGCAGTCTGGGCGTAGCCATAAGTCCGATAGGCACCAGTTCAGCGCGAACCTCTGCCCACCCGCGCTCGACAACCCAACAGGCGGCATGACATGACCGAAATCCTTTCTCGCCCCAAGGAGAAAATCAAAATCCTGCTTCTCGAGGGCATCTCGGAAACTGCGGTCGACACGTTGATGAGCGCGGGCTACACCACTATAGACCGGAGAGCCACTGCCCTTGACGCCGCGGAGCTGCGAGCAGCGCTCAAGGGCGTGAGCATGGTCGGTATCCGCTCGCGCACGCGGCTCACCGCGCAAGCGCTTGACGGCATGCGCTCGCTCATCGCGGTGGGCTGCTTCTCGGTCGGTACCAATCAGGTCGATCTGCAGGCGACGAAGCTTATCGGTTTGCCCGTCTTCAACGCCCCATTCTCCAACACGCGCAGCGTTGCGGAACTGACCATCGCCGAGATCGTGATGCTCTACCGCCGCATCTTTCCGAAGTCTGTTTCCGCGCATAACGGCGGCTGGGACAAATCGGCGTCAGGGGCCTACGAAATTCGCGGAAAAATGCTCGGCATCGTCGGCTACGGCAATATCGGCAGCCAGCTCGCGGTTCTCGCCGAGGCGATGGGAATGCGTGTCATCTTCTACGACCGCACAGACAAGCTTCGCCACGGCAACGTCGAGCCGGTGGAAACTCTGGAACAGCTTCTGGCGGTCAGCGATGTGGTAACCATGCATGTGCCCGAAACTTCCGAAACGAAAGGCATGTTCGGCGAGGAGCAGTTTCGCGCCATGAAACCCGGCGCATACTTCATCAACAACGCACGCGGCACTGTTTACGATGTCGAGGCGCTGGCGCGTGCGCTCCGCGACAAGCACCTCGCAGGCGCGGCGGTGGACGTTTTCCCGGCCGAGCCGGCATCCAACAATGAGCCGTTCGTCTCGCCGCTCCAGGGCCTCGACAACGTCATCCTGACGCCGCACGTGGGCGGCTCGACGCTGGAGGCGCAGGAGCGCATCGGTTCGGAGGTGGCGCGGAAACTCGTCGAGTATTCCGACGTCGGCTCGACGCAAGGGGCCGTCAATTTCCCCCAGGTGCAGTTGCCGCCGCGTCCGTCCGGCACGCGCTTCATCCAGGTGCATAAGAACCTGCCCGGCGAACTCGGGCACTTGAACGACGTATTCTCCAAGTACCGCGTCAACATCGCGGCGCAGCACTATCAGACTGACGGCGAGATCGGCTACGTCGTGCTGGATGCCGACGGCAGCGTGGAAAATGCTCCCGCTGTGCTCAAGGAGATCCGGGCGCTGCCGGGAACGGTGCGCGCGCGCATCCTCTACCAGCGCAAGTGATCTGCAGAGCGGATTAACTAACGCGCTCGCTCCAGGATCGAGCAGAAATTCGCGACCGCGGCTCCGCCCATGTTGAAGACGCCCGCAAGCTGCGCGTCCGGGATTTGCATCTCGCCCGCCTCGCCCATGAGTTGCATCGACGCCATGATATGCATCGACACGCCCGTGGCGCCGATGGGATGGCCCTTCGATTTCAGGCCGCCCGAGGGGTTCACGGGGAGCTTACCGGTCTTTTCCGCCCAGCCTTCCCGCACGGCGACATGACCCTGGCCGGCAGGCGTAAGCCCCATGGCCTCGTACTGGATCAGCTCGGCGATCGTGAAGCAGTCGTGCGTCTCGGCGAGGCTCAGATCGTGGATCGTGACGCCCGCATTCTCCAGCGCCAGCGACCAGGCACGCCTTGCGCCATCGAAAGCCGCTGCGTCGCGCCGGGATAGGGGCAGGAAGTCGTTGACATGCGCCGTACCGCGGAACCGGATCGCCCGCGGGGCCTCCCCAGCCGCGTCCCCGGCAACCAGGACCAGTGCCGCCGCTCCGTCGCTGATGAGCGAACAATCGCTCCGCCGCAGAGGATGCGCGACGTATGGGTTCTTCTCCGAGATCGTGCTGCAGAACTCGAAACTCAGTTCTTTTCGCATCTGCGCCAGCGGGTTGACCGCGCCGTTCTTGTGGTTTTTCACCGCGATGCGCGCCAGGTCGTCGGATCGGTCGCCGTAGCGCTGAAAATAATTCTGTGCGATCCGCGCGAAGATGCCCGCGAAACCGCCTTCGACTTCAGCCTCCTCCTTGCGGTAGCACGCACCAAGAAGAATGTCGCCGGTCTCCGCCGTCGGCTTTGCGGTCATCTTTTCCGCGCCGACAACGAGGGCAACCTTGCCTTGCCCCGCTTCGAGAAAATTGAGCGCGGCGTAAATGGCCGCCGAGCCGGTGGCGCAGGCATCTTCAATGCGCACAGCAGGCTTTTGCGCCAATGCAGGCTCGACCAGCCCCGGAATCGCTCCCTGGAAATCCTGCTTCTGAAATCCGTTGTTCATCACGCCGGCGAAAACGCCGTCGACATCTTCCGGGGCCACGCCCGCATGATCGAGCGCGGGCCGCACAACGCGCGCCATTAGCCCCTCGGTATCCGGCTCTTCAAGCTTGCCAAAGGGCGAATGCGCCCATCCCGTGATGAATGCCGCACGAGCCATGCGATCCTCCTCGTCTTCGATGCCTTACATATAGTCATCGCGCGAAGTGCGTGCATATCGAACTAACATGTCGCCGGAAAAGGCCGCTGCCCATGGTTCGACAAGCTCACCATGAGATGTAACATGATGATAATGCTCGACCTCATCCTGAGCCAGTCGAAGGATGGAGCCAAGAAGCAGCCTGCTGAGAAAAGCGGAGGGACGGCGGGTTCTATAAGATGTACTTCGCCGTGACGGTGATCGCGGTCTTGCCTTTGATCTCGAATTGCGCCTGGTCGAATTGCGGCTTGCCCATAAGGCGCGGATTGGTGGACACGCCGACGCCTTCCGTCGGGATGCCGAGGAAATTTGTATCGAGCTCACCGTTGCCATTTTCGTCGTGGATGGCGGCCACAGCGTAAACGCCGTCCTTCAGGCCCGTGTAGGTCATGACGACTTTCCCGCCGCCGATGATGGCTTTACCCTCACGAACCGGGCGCCCCTTCTTGCAGTCAGGGAACGCAGCCTTGTCGGAGGTTTCAGCGGAAAATACGCACAGGATAACCTGGCCCTGATTGCTTCTGAGATTTTCGACCGTGACTGTCAGGTCCGCGGCGGCAGCCTGCGCGAGCCCGGAAAAATAAAGAGCGGCAGCGGCGGCTGCGATCGCGAGACGGAAAGTCATCGGGAAACCTAAGCTTGAGGGCAACAAGAGCCCCCGCTTAAGGTTGCCTCAGGGCGAGATTGAGGCAGTGAACGATTCCCTTACCAAGTCCGCGAACAATACAAGATGTTACAAGCAAGGCGATAGGATTTAATCCGCGCCCGGTTTAGCCTTTCTTCGGGCGAAATCCAGCCGACATTTTGTGCTTGGTTGGTTTCGGCATGAACTCACGTAGAGGTTTAGCGGCGTGGGTTGCTCGCGGAGATCCGTTCTATGTTCAAGTCTGTAAAGTATATCCTAGGCGCTGCCCTTATTGCTGGCGCGACACCGGCGCTGGCGGGCGGGCTGCCGCCGGAAGTGCTCGAGAACGTGATGCAGTCGTGCAGAGCCGACTATCATCGAGTCTGCTCCTATGTCGTGCCGGGCGACGGGCGCGTCGGGCGCTGCCTGCTCGACCACGAGACCGAGCTGGCGCCGCCATGCCTCAAGGCCGTGAAGCTTGCCTACGCGATGGAGGTTTGCCTTCCCGACTATCACCGGTTCTGCAACGGCGTCGAGCCGGGCAGCGGGCAGGTTGTCGAATGTCTCGCGAGCCGCATCGAGGCGCTCGCTCCCGAATGTCAGCGCGTCGTAAGTGCGAATGCGCCCTACGCAGCTCCCCAACCCGGCCGCTATGGCTACTATCGCGCACCCGCCCCTTATGGCGAGGCTTATCCCTATCAGGGGTATCAGGGCTATCAGGGGTACCAGGGTGGACCCTTCGGCGGCGAGCGCTACGGCGAAGAAGGCGATCGCGCCCGGCCTTACGAGGATCGCTACGCCGATCACAGCTATGACCGTTACCGTGTGCAGCCTTATGGCGGTGGCGGTTACCAAAACTACGGCTATGGCAATCCGGGGTACGGCACGCCCGAACCTAACTACGCGCCCGAACCCGCACCGGAAGAAGAGCGCGAACCGATCAAATAGCGGCGCGCAGAGCGACACGTACCACAGTTTAACCGGCAGAGCACCGCGCCGCCCCCTATATGAAGGGGCGGCGCGGGAAGTTTCTGAGCGTCATGATCGGGGCTGCGCGCAATGCTCGTTTCCATTACGTGTGTTGTCACACCGGCGTAGGCGGGTATCCATCTAACGGACCGTTGCGCTTGCTAAAACTGGATTTCCGCGAGCTTGTGAAGAAAGCGGCTTCGCTCTTTTTTGTCATGGCCGGGCTTGACCCGGCCATCCCCGCCTCAAGGGCGGGTATGACGACTGAGCGCAAGGCCGACCGCTCGAATTTCTTCACACGCTCCTTCGCGGAAATGACAATCTGTGGCTGGGATTCAACCGATGGCGCGTTCCATCGCGTCGTGGCTCTCGCCTGGGACGCCGTTCATGCGCTCGACTTTGAAGCCGCGCCGCCGCAGCCTTCCGATCGTCTCCTCGGCGTGCACGCGATCCTTCGTCTCGATGACGATGTCGACCAGGGTGCCCTTTGCAGGCACATCCAGGTAAAAGCGGCGGTGATAGACTTCCAGAATGTTGGCGCCGCATCGGCCGATCTCGCTTGCGATCTCGCCCAGCGTACCCGGCCTGTCGCTGATCGAGATGCGCAGCGAGACGATTTTGCTTTCGCGTTCGAGCCCGCGCATGATGATCGAAGCGAGCACGCGCGAGTCGATGTTCGCCCCGCATTGGAACAAGCCCACGCGCCTGCCGGCGAAGCGCTCCTTGTTCGAGAGCACCGCCGCAAGCCCCGCGGCGCTTGCGCCTTCCGCGACGGTTTTTTGCACGCTCGCGAGCGTGAAGATGGCCTGCTCGATGGCCGTCTCGCTCACGAGGACCACATCCGAGACAAGCTCGCGGATGATGGGCAGGGTGTACGCGCCGCATGTCTTCACCGCGATGCCTTCGGCGAGGGTTGCGCCGCCGCATTCCGCGATTTTCCCGCGAAGAGCGGCATAGGTGGAAGGATAACTTTCCACCTCGACGCCGATCACCTCGACCGAGGGCCGCATCGACTTGACAGCAGTGGCGGCGCCTGCGATGAACCCGCCCCCCCCGATGGGTACAATCAGGCAGTCGAGCTGCGGACAATCTTCCATGAACTCAAGCCCGGCCGTGCCCTGGCCCGCAATCACGGCTGGGTCGTCGTAGGGGTGGATGAGCGTGAACCCGTGCTCCAAGATGAGCCGGTCCGCCTCCGTGCGCAACTCGGCGACGCTTTCGCCGGACAGGATCACCTTCGCGCCGTAGCCTTCCGTGCTGCCAACTTTGTTGAACGGAGTGCTTTCGGGCATGACGACGGTGGCCGGAATGCCGAGCCTCGCGGCGTGATAGGCGACGGCCTGCGCGTGATTGCCGGCCGAGATCGCGATCACGCCCCTATGGCAAGCCGCCTCGTCGAGCGAAAGCAGCTTTAGGAGAGCGCCGCGCTCCTTGAAGCTGCCGGTCGCCTGCATGTTTTCGTATTTTATGAAGACGCGCGCACCGGAGAGCACCGAAAGCTTCGGTGCTTCCACGGCGGGTGTTCTGAGAACCGCGCCCCGCAAGCGCCTGGAAGCCGCTCTGATCTCCTGCAGGCGGATCGGCGGCTCGTGAGCTTGTTCAAGTGCCGGGAGGGCCATAACGCTCGCATTCTCCTTCAGCGCTCTGAAGGCGGGGGAAATGCGTGGTTACATGCCCTTTGCTTACGCCGCCTTCAAGAGACGGGCAGCCTCGACCGCGAAATATGTCAGGATTCCAGCGGCTCCAGCACGCCGGAACGCCATCAAGCTTTCGAGAACGCACCGATCGCGGCTGAGCCAGCCATTCTGGAACGCGCCGGCCAGCATCGCGTACTCGCCCGACACCTGGTAAACGAAAGTCGGGACCTGGAAGGTTTCCGAGACGCGGCGCACGATGTCGAGATAAGGCATCCCGGGCTTGACCATGACCATGTCCGCGCCCTCGGCAAGATCGAGCGACACTTCGCGGATGGCCTCATTGGTGTTGGCAGGGTCCATCTGATAGGTGCGCTTGTCGCCCTTCAGCGTGCCGGACGAGCCGACGGCATCGCGGAACGGGCCATAGAACGCAGAGGCATATTTTGCGGCGTAGGACATGATCAGCGTATTCTTGAAGCCGTTCGACTCAAGCGCCTCACGGATCGCGCCGATGCGGCCATCCATCATATCTGAGGGTGCCAAGACATCGCATCCGGCTTGCGCCTGGGTCAGCGACTGGCGGACTAGCGCTTCGAGCGTTTCATCGTTTGCGATCTCGCCTTCGATCAGAAGGCCGTCGTGTCCGTGGCTGGTGTAGGGATCGAGCGCCACGTCGCAAATCACGCCCATGTTCGGCACGCGCGACTTTATGGCGCGCACCGTGCGGCATACGAGGTTCTCGGGATTGAATGCCTCGGTTGCCGCGTCGTCGCGCAGGCTCGGTTGCGTATAGGGGAAGAGCGCAATGGCGGGAACGCCAAGTTCCGCGGCCTCCTCCGCCGCAGTCACGGCGAGGTCGACGGAAAGCCGCTCGACGCCCGGCATGGACGGAATGGGCTGGCGTATCTTCTTGCCGTCGACGACAAAGATCGGCCAAATCAGGTTCGACGCCGTAAGCGTCGTCTCTGCCACGAGCGCGCGCGACCACGGCGCCTGTCTCGGCCGCCTCAGCCGCGTATTGGGATATCCGCTTGCGGAAGCTTTAGCGAGGGAGGTCTTATCTACGATGAATGCTGATGTTTTTTTTGCGATTGTCATTGGCCGCGCTCCGAAAAGTGGATTTTCTGTACGCCTGAAAAGCTCTTGACACAAGGGGCGAGTTCTCATAGAACAAACGCAGAACATCGAAGGGGGCCGCATTACCCCATCGATGGCCCAAGCAAGCAAGCGAGCCAGAAAACCGCCGGTTTTGTAAGCATTTGCCGGCCACGCCGTTCCCTTTGCCCCCGAAGGCGGACGAAAACGCCCCCATGGCCGCTTGCTTGCTTTTTTTCTGAATCTCAGCCAAATCACGAAGCATGGTAAAAATCGACGTTCTAGGCGCAGGCATAGTCGGCCTATGGCAGGCTTTCGTGCTGCGCAGGCGGGGCCATCACGTCACTTTGTGGGATCGCGCCGGGATACCCGGAGGCGTAAGAGCCAGCCAGCTTGCGGGCGCGATGCTGGCGCCCTATTGCGAGGGTGAGCCGGGACATGAGCTGGCCCTGAAGCTCGGCCTCGAAGCGTTGCCCCTCTGGCGGGAGCATTATCCGGAAGTGACGGCAAGGGGCACGCTGGTCGTGGCGGCGCCCCGCGACCGCGCCGACTACGATCGGTTCGCCTCTTTGACACACGGTCATCGGCGCGTGGGCGCCACGGAGCTGGGCGAGCTTGAGCCGGCGCTGGCGGGCCGTTTCCAGGAGGGGCTTTATTTCGAAAGTGAAGCGCATGTCGAACCCGGAGCGGCGATGGCTTACCTGGCGCGCGAGCTTCGGCGAATGGGAGTCGTGTGCCAGGCGCGCGCCTATCATGAAGAGGGCGGCGACGGCGACGGCGTTGTTATCGATTGCCGCGGACTTGGCGCGCGCGACGACCTTAAGACCTTGCGCGGCGTGCGCGGCGAGCGCATCGTCATAGAATCCAAGGATGTCTGCCTGACGCGGCCAATTCGGCTGCTTCATCCCCGCGTTCCCTTCTACATCGTGCCATGGCCTTTCAACCGGTACATGATCGGCGCTACTTTGATCGAAAGCGCGGATGGCGGCCCGGCCACTTTGCGCTCGGCAATGGAGCTTTTGTCTTGCGCCTATGCCCTGCTTCCTGAGCTTGGCGAGGCGAGAATCGTCGAGATCGCCGCGGGTGTTCGCCCGAGCTTCCCGGACAATACGCCCAAGGTCATCGTGCAGGACCGGCGCATTCTGGTGAATGGCCTTTACCGGCATGGATTTCTCGTCTCACCCATACTCGCCGAGATCACCGCCAACTATATAGAGACCGGCGCGAAAGCGGAGGGAGTTCTCTTTGAAGATCACGGTGAATGGTGAGGCTCGCGTGACCGAGGCGAAGAGCCTCGAAGAGTTGTGCCGCGAGCTTGACCTTTCGGAAGCGAAAGTCGCCACCGCGCGCAACGGAGACTTCGTGCCCGCCAAAGCCCGCGCGGCGGTCGTGCTCGCGGAAGGCGACGCCATTGAGGTTCTATCCCCGCGCCAGGGAGGATGATGCATGAGTTTTGGCTCACGGACCGCCGATGAGGCCCCGGACATCTTGACTTTGTATGGCGAGAAGGTTTCGTCACGGCTTTTGCTGGGGACGTCGCTTTATCCGTCGCCCGACATCATGCGCCGGTCCGTCGAAGCCTCGGGCGCGAGCGTTTTGACCGTGTCGTTGCGGCGCGAGAGCAGCCGGGATGCGGGCGCGGGCTCGCGCTTCTGGCAGCTCGTGAAAAGCTTCGGCGCTAGGCTCCTGCCCAACACGGCGGGCTGCCATACGGCGCGGGAAGCCATCACCACGGCTCATATGGCGCGCGAGTTGTTCGAAACGAACTGGGTGAAGCTCGAGGTGATCGCCAACGACGACACGCTCCAGCCCGACGTTTTCGGCCTCGTGGAAGCCGCTGAGGCTCTGTGCCGCGATGGCTTTCAGGTGTTCCCCTACTGCACCGAGGACCTGAGCGTCGCCGAGCGCCTGCTCGGCGCTGGCTGCCAGGTTCTGATGCCCTGGGCCGCGCCAATCGGCACGGGCCGCGGACTTATGAACCCGTATGCGATGCGCAGCCTGCGGTCCTATTTCCCAAACACTCCGCTCATTGTCGATGCCGGCATCGGAGCGCCTTCACACGCAGCGGAGGCCATGGAGCTTGGCTTCGACGGCATCCTGCTCAACACCGCCGTCGCCAAGGCCATGGATTCGGTCGCCATGGCGGCAGCCTTCGCCAAGGCAATCGAGGCGGGCCGCATGGCCTACCGAGCAGGCATCATGCCGCCGCGCGATATGGCCAGCCCCTCGACGCCTGTTGCTGGCCTTGCCTTCCTCGACGCCGCCCGTGCTTCCTAAATTCTATCCCATCGTGCCCGATGCGGCGTGGGCGGCACGCCTTGCGCGGGTGGGCGTCAAGCTCATGCAGCTGCGCATGAAGGACGTCCCGCAGAACGCGATTGCACCGGAGATCCGCAAAGCGCTTGCCGTATGCCGCCCCTGTGGCTGCGAACTCGTCGTCAACGATTACTGGCAGGAGGCCATTGATTGCGGCGCGGGCTTCGTTCATCTGGGGCAGGGCGATCTGCAAGCCGCCGATACCGCCGCTATCCGCCGCGCTGGCATCAAGCTCGGCATTTCAACCCATAGCCATGAAGAGCTTGATCGCGCACTGATCGAAGACCCAGACTATATTGCGCTCGGCCCTATTTACGAAACCAAGCTAAAGGTCATGCCCTGGGCGCCGCAAGGGCTCGCCCGCGTCGGTGAATGGAAGGCGCTGGCGAAACGGCCGCTAGTGGCGATCGGAGGCATTACCCTCGAGCGGGCTCCGGCGGTCTTCGCTGCGGGCGCCGACAGCATCGCCGTCGTAACGGATGTTATCGCCCACCCCGATCCTGAACAGCGCGCTCGGGACTGGCTGGCTTTCGTTTCGGCTGAGCCGGAACGATAGCGCCCGGGCCTCCGCGGTCGGCGGGAGTGCTCCAAAGCTCGTCATAATTGGGAAAGCTCTTCAGCGTTTCCTCGCCGCGCGTTGGCTCCAGGAGCGGTAGAAAGCGCCGCAACGCCGCGTTCACAATCGGCGACGTGGCGCGGATATAAAGGTCCAGAGGCTCCAGAACGTGGCGCATCTGGAGTTTCGGCCCGTAGCCGAGGCTCGTGCTGACGATGGACTTGAAGCCATTGGCGATCGCCCAGGAAATGATGTCGCGCATCACATAGAAGTAGAGATGAAGGTCGAGCGCAATCGTATAGTCGAGGCCCAGATATTCGCCATAGAGCGTATCGCCCTGAAGAAGGCAGAGCGAAAACGCGATTACCTTTCCATCCTGGCGCCAGATGAAGAAGCGGGCCTTGTCGGGCATCCGGCTGGCGATCTGGTGGAAAAACGGCTTGGTCAGTTTTTCGAAGTGAAGGTCGGAGCGCTCGAAGACCTGTTCATACAGGTCATAAATCTCGTCGATGGTTGAGCCTGGGTCCGCAGTCACCTCAAGCTCGATGGGGCTCGACTGCTCCGCCGCCTTGAACTTCCGCCTGAACTCGGTGCGCCGCTTACTCTTGATGGCCTTGTTCAAATAGTCGTCGAAACTCGAATACTGCGAGATGTCGAGACGCGTCATCGGCATGCTCGGCATGATCGAAAAGCCGCGCGAGAGGAAGCAGGAAAGAGAACCGCGATACTCGGCGGGAAACTCCTTCAGAACGATGAGCGAAGCCTTCTCCTGCCGGGCAAGCTTGGAGATATTGGCGGCGAGAATTTCCGCATGGCGGCGGCGCGCCCCTTTTTCAGGGGACTGGAGGTGCCCCTCGCCGGCGGCGCAACCCACCATGAGCGTCCTCAATTTCGCAAATCGCGGCCAAACGCGCCTCACGGTGCCAGCGATTGCCTTCACCCTCGGCCCAACGCCGGCCAAAACGTCCTGGTCGAGCACAAAGAAAGGCTGGATCGCGGAAAGCTGCCCGCGCTTATCCTTGATTGCGAAATAGCTATAGTCGAACTCGGGGCAAATCGTATCTTCGACGATCTCGTAGTAGCGGCTGTCTTTCCTCAGATGGTTGAAAGCCTGGGCCCAAACTTCCGAGGAGGCAGCGCCGTTGCGGTCCACGATGGAAACCTCACCAGCGGACGGACTATCGGGTGAAGCCCGGTCTAAAGCGGCGCCGCGAACATAAGCACCCTCTGACAAAGACATAACGCACGGCCCTCTACTGGAAAACTCATCGTCAACACACAAAGACCCCGGCAGAGTTCCCGAGGTCAACATTTGTTTGGTATCGAGCTATGGCAGCGCCTAAGCCAGTGTGACGCAGGCCACCAGGATTCTCACGCGTCCGGGCGAAAACAAAAAGAAAAACTGGAGCCTAAGCTTAATATCGAAGCCGAGTGGTATTATCCCCACAGATCGCCGTAGTTTGGAAACTTCCGCAGCATGGGATCGCTCCTTGTGGGCTCGAACCATGGCAATACCCGCTTCATGACCGCATTGGCGACGGGCGAGGTGTGGCGCACATAGAGGTCGAGCGCTTCCAAAACGTGGCGCATCTGTAGCTTGGGCGCATAATTCAGGGCGGTGCTGGCGAAGAACTTGAAACCGTTTTCAATGCCCCAGCCGATGATGTCGCGCACAACGTAATGATAAAGGTGAAGATCGAGCGCCACCGTGTAGTCGAACCCGACATACTCGCTGCAAAGCGTATCCCCTTCGATCAGGCAAAGCGCGAACGCGATGAGCTTCCCGTTCTGACGCCAGAGAAAGAACCGCGTCTTGTCCGGCATTCTCCGCCCGAGTTCCCGGAAATAGGACTTGCTCAGCTTTTCGAACTGAAGCTTCGAGCGATCGAAAACCTGGAGGTAAAGGGGATAGAGTTCATTGATCGCGGATGCCGCGTCGGACACGACTTCCAGGGTAATGGGAGGGGAGTGCTCGGTGGCGCTGAGGTTCTTGCGCAGTTTCTTCCGGGTCGCGCTCTTAAGCGCGCGCGTCATGTAATCCTCAAAGCTTGAGTAAGCGATATTGAGCCGCGTCATCGGCATGCTCGGAATGCGGGTGAACCCGCGCTGCAGAAAGCTTGAAAGCGCATCGCGGTACTGAGCGGGAAACTCCTTCAGGACGACAAGCGACACTTTCTCTTGGCGTGCGAGGCGAACGATGTCCTTGGACAAGAGTTCGGCATCGCGGCCGCGGGCGCCCGCGCTTTCGGCCTGAAGGTGCGCCTCGCCGGCGGCACAGCCCACCATCAAAGCCCTGGTCATCATGAAGCGAGGCCAAAACCGTCTGACGCCACTGACAAGGGCTTTCGCCCTCGCGCCGGCGCCTGCAACGAAGTCCTGGTCGAGAACGAAGAAAGGCTGGATGGCGCATAGCTGCCCCTGTCCGTCCTTGATGGCGAAATACCGGTAGCGAAACTCGGGACAGATCGTGTCTTCCACGATCTCGTAATAGCGGCGGTCTTTCCTCAGATGGCTGAAAGCCGTTTGCCAAACTTTGCTGCGCGCCAAATCGGAACGGTTGACGATGGAAACCTGCTCGTGGATTCCGGAAGCCCGGTCTGGTGGATGGCTCCAGCTGTAAAGGCGCTCCAATAAACTCGCCACAATGCTGACCCCGGCCGGGCAACCCTCATGAGGAGAAGACAACGCCTCCGCCGAAGTTCCAGGGACACCTTTGGAGGGATCTGAAAGCGACCGCATAGCTGTCCATGGTTCGACAGGCTCACCATGAGGTGTAATGCTTTACTAAGTCGCGGCCTCATCCTGAGCTTGTCGAAGGATGGATGGCCGTATCAAGCGGCGTCCACATCAGCCGATCGTGCTTCAGAGGAAGCCGAAGAGAGCCGCGATGGCTTCGACGCCGATTGCGATAGCCGCACCGATATAAACCGCGCCGAGAAACCCGAGGGCCATGCCGATGGCCGCCGCCTTGCCATCCTTCTCGATGAGTCCAACCGACATGAAGGAGATGCCAAGCGCGGGCAGGGCATTCCCGAACGGGACGGGCATCATGAGGAAGCCTGCGATCACTGCGATGTAGATACCGAGGAAGCGCTCGCCAGCGCCGGAAACGAGCGAACTCCAGCGAGGCCTTACGCGGACCTCGATCCAGACGAGAAACTTCTCCACGCGCGTCGCGATCTTCTCGAAAAGCGCGCCCGGGAGTTTGCGCCGCCGCATGAACTCCGGTAGCCAGACTTCGTCGCGGCCAAGCGCGAGTTGCAGTGCGAACAACACCACGGGCGCGCCAAGGATGAAGGAAATGCCGGGGATGATCGCGTTCGGCAGCGCGAACAGAATCATGAAGACGCCGAAGCCGCGATCCTTCAAGGCTGCGAGTATCTCGCCAATCGCGACATCCTGGCCGCGCCTCGCGGAAGCAAGGTTTCCAATCGCTGCGGAGGTTCTCTCCGGCTCGGTGGCCTCAGGCGTCACGCCGCCTCTTGGCCGGCGTCTTTATCGTCTTGCATGGGCAGGATGCAGGTCACCGTCGTGCCTTCGCCGACCCTGCTCTTGATGTCGAGCTTTCCGCCATGCATCTCGATGAGCGAGCGCGAAATGGCGAGCCCAAGCCCCGTTCCCTTGTGTCCTTTCGTGAGCTGATCGCCGACCTGCTCGAACGGCTTGCCGAGCCTTCCCAGGTCGTGCTTGGCGATGCCGACACCCGTATCGGCGATGGCGATGCGCACGCTGCCGCGATAGCGGTAGGCGCGAAGCAGAACCTTGCCGCCGGGAGGCGTGAATTTTATGGCATTCGCAAGGAGATTGATCAGCACCTGCTTCAGCGCTCGCTTGTCGCCAAAGATCGAGGCGTTCGTGTTGCCGGCTTGAAGAAGATCCACTTTTCCTTCGAGAGCGCTCGGATGAACGACGGTCAGGCATTCCTCGAAAAGCGAGCTGAGCGTCACCCATTCGGGGGATAATGTCATGCGGCCGGCCTCGATTTTCGACATGTCGAGAATGTCGTTGATCATCTCCAGAAGGTAACGGCCGCTCGCGTAAATATCCCTGACATAAGCCTCGTATTTCGGATTGCCGATCGGTCCGAGCACGCCGTCGCGCATCATTTCGGAAAAGCCGATGATCGCGTTCAGCGGCGTGCGCAGCTCATGGCTGACATTGGCGAGAAATTCAGATTTTGCCTGATTGGCGGCTTCGGCGCGGATCTTCTCTTCGTTGTAACTTTCGGCAAGTTCGCGAAGCTGCCGCGCCTGGATCTCAAGCTGTCTGCGGCTTTGTTCGAAGCCGTCGACTCTCGCCCTCATTTGCTGCTCCCGTTCAAGAACCTGGCGCTCGCTGAGCTTCGACACCGTGATGTCCGTGCCCACGCTGACCAAGGTCCCGTCCCCAGTCCAGTACTCCCCGATCTGCAGCCATGTGCCGTCGCCAAGCTGCTTGTCGTAAATCTGGAAGCGGCCGGCGGAGCCGTGGATTTCGGGCGGCCGCTGAGCGATCGGATCCCTTGCCTGAGCTTGCACCTCCTCGAAAGACGTGCCGGGCAAAGCCGCCGCTCTGGCGATCCGATAAAGCTGGCGGAACTTACGGTTACAAAGCAGAAGCCGATTCTCGCGATCCCAGAGCGCGAACGAAATCGGGAGCGATTTCAGGATTCCGGTAAGCCGTTGAACGCTATCCTCCGCTTGCGTCTCGACCGGTGTATCGACAGGAATAAGAACGCCGTAGAAAACCGGCCCGGTGCGCTCGCCCGCGTTGATCTCGCCCCTGAGGTTGAACGCTTTCCAGCCTTTTTCCGCATCCTTGAGGCGCACAGGCCAGCTCACCCGCTGCGCGGAAGTCTTCAACGCGTGGGTGATAAAATTGTAGAGAAAATCGTCAGGGTGAAGGTAGCTGCGAAAGTCGCGGAAATTGGCCGGTACCTGGCCCGCCGGAATTTGCAAGAGACGCGCAGCATTGCCGATCCAGGTCAAATCTCCGTTCACCAGTTCCCAGCGTAAGATAATGCCGCTGGCTCCCTCGATGGCCGCCATCTGCGAGGCAAGCGACTGCTCCGCCGCGTCCGTTCTTGCAAAGGCGCGCTGGCAATTTACGGCAGCGGCAAGGAGAGAAACCGCCGCGATGACCAGGAAGAGGACGCCAGTCTCGGGCCGGGCAGGGGCATATCCAAGGACCATCGGCACGAGCAAGGCGAGCGCCACAAACCCGGCGCCCATCACAACACTCAAGAGTTGTGCTTGCGGCAGCGGACCTACCGGCTTTACCGCCTTTGACGCGCCGGGTCCCGAAGAAGAAGACGCAAGCTCGCGCCCTGTATCGTAAGGACACGCGTCCGAAAAAGAATTCGCGAAGCGCATGTAGGGCCATATCTTCCCGCCGGCAGAATTAACCCATGTCACTGAGTTCTTAACATGCCGCCGATTAGTTAATAAAGCGTCACCTTTGGGAAGCCAAACATATCCGCAACTTTAGGATGAGGCGCCGGACTTCCCCAAGATCAACTCGACGGCAAGCTTCCTTCAGGCTGCCATCGCATCGGCATTCTCGCCAACAATTTTCGACGCAATCTCGAAAACGTCGGAGGAAAGGCTTTTCTTCGCAAGCACGCGGCGAAGCGCGGCCAGGGCGAGCGCACGGCGCTTAGGCTCGAAGATGCGCCAGCTCTCGAATGCGCTCACGAGCCGGGATGCGATTTGCGGATTGAAGCCGTCGATCTCGATCACGGCGCTCGCGATAAGTTCGTATCCCTCGCCGCTGGCATCGTTGAACCGAACCTGATTTCCGTGTGAAAATGCACCGTAAACAGCCCTCACCCTATTGGGATTCTTGATCGAGAAAAGGGGATGCGCGGTGAGGTCCTGAACCCTCTTCAGCGTTTCCAGGCCCGGCGATACGGCTTGCAGGGCGAACCACTTGTTCATGACCAGCGGCTCATCCTTCCACCGCCGATAGAAGCGCTGCAAAGCCTGGTCGTAGGCTTCGCCACCGAAATAGGACAAAACGGACAATGCGCCTATGGCTTCCGTCATGTTCGAGGCGGTGCGCGCCTGCTCCTTCACTCTTGCGATGCCGAAGCGGCTCTTGGCGGCTACGAGTAGGCTAAGGGCCGCCTGACGCAGCGCGCGCCGCCCCGCGCTTTCCGCGTCGGGGCTGTAAGGCTCGGCGGGAACGCTCCGTTCGTAGACCTCTTCCAGGATCGCGCGCAAGCTCCTGCCGAAAGCCGTCCGCAGCGTTTGCCGCGCAACGTGGATGGCTTCGGGATCGGCGTTCTCGCCAATGGCCTGCGCCACATCCGACTCCGACGGGAGAGACAGGAATGCGGCCCTGTAGGCATGTTCGAGGCTGTCGTCGTTCGCAACCTCGCCGGCCGCAATCACGAAGCGAGAATTAGCGCGCGGCTCCGCACCGCTCGCGATCGCTTTCGCCATGTCCGCCATGTGTTTCAGCGCGAATGCCTGCGCCGTCTGCCAGCGGTTGAAAAGGTCGGTATCGGAGCGGATCAGCGTCAGCATATCGCGGTCGCCCGCCCCAGCGTTGAGGTTCACGGGAGCCGAGAAATCGCGGAGGATGGACAGCACGGGGCGCGCGCCGATATCCTCGAAAGTAAAAATCTCCTTCTTTTTCCGAAGCAGAACGAGGCTATCGTGCAGCGGCTTGCCGTCAATCTTCAGCGGCAGCTCTTTGCCGTCCGCATCCAGCAGCCCCAGTCTGACCGGGATCGGAACAGGTTTTCTTTTCGTGTCGGCTGGAATGGGCGGATAGGACTGGCTCAAAGTCAATCTGGCGGATTTTGCCGCCTGCGAATAGGTCAGGCGGGCATCGAGAACGGGAGTGCCTGCCTGATTGTACCAAAGCAAAAAGCCGGACAAATCTTTCCCGTTCGCGTCGGCAAGCGCGGAAACGAAATCCTCGACAGTGACTGCCTGGCCGTCGTGCCGCTGAAAGTAAAGCTCAAGGCCGCGCCGGAAGCCCTCTTTCCCGAGCACCGTTTGCAGCATCCGGCAAAGCTCGGCGCCCTTGTTGTAAACAGTGCGGGTATAGAAGTTGTTGATCTCAATGAAGGATGACGGCCGCACCGGATGGGCAAGCGGACCTGCATCCTCCTGGAACTGTCCGCTTTTCAGCATGCGCACGTCCTCGATGCGCTTCACGACCGCGGAGCGGACATCCGCGGTAAACTCCTGGTCCCGGAAAACCGTCAGCCCTTCCTTGAGGCAAAGCTGGAACCAATCGCGGCAAGTGACCCGGTTGCCCGTCCAGTTATGGAAATACTCGTGCGCAATCACGCCCTCGATACGCTCGTAATCGCCGTCCGTTGCGGTATCGGGCCGGGCTAGGATCAGCGCGTCATTGAAGACGTTAAGACCTTTGTTCTCCATCGCGCCCATGTTGAAGTCCGAAACGGCCACGATCATGAACGTGTCGAGGTCGTATTCCAGCCCGAAGCGCTTCTCGTCCCATTCCATCGAGCGCTTGAGAGACTCCATGGCCCACGCGCAGCGGTCTTCCTTGCCGGGTTCGACATAGATGCGCAAATCGACTTTGCGGTTGGAGCGTGTGGTGAAGCTGTCCTGAACCATGCCGAGCTTGCCCGCGACCAGCGCGAACAGGTAGGACGGCTTGGGGAAGGGGTCTTCCCAGACCGCGAAATGCCGGTTGCCGCCGAGTTCCCCGCTTTCGATAAGATTGCCATTCGAAAGCAGAACCGGCGCTTCCTTCCGGTCAGCTTCGATGCGCACGCGGAACTTGGCCAAGACGTCGGGCCGGTCAGGATAATAGGTGATGCGGCGGAAACCCTCGGCCTCGCATTGGGTGCAATAGACGCCCTGCGAACGGTAGAGCCCCGTGAGCGCTTTGTTCGCTTCGGGGTCGCAAATTGTCTCGATCTCAAGCGTGAAGGGCTTTGAAGGCACGTCGCGGATTGTCAGATCCTTTTCGGTGACGGCGTAGCGCGACGCGGGCAATTCCTCGCCATCGAGCGTCACGCGAACGAGCTGCAGCAATTCGCCATCGAGCGTCAGCGGCTGCTTGCCTTTTGCATTCGGGTTGGGATGCAAGGACAGCTTTGCCTTCACCGTTGTCCGGGATGGATCTAGGGCAAAATCAAGCTCAGTATGGGAAATAAGGAATGACGGCGGCGCATAATCTTTCAAATAAATGGTTCGCGGCAGGTCGGTTTTCATACGTTCATCCTCACTCAAGACGCCAGAACTATACCGCGTCGATATCTGCGCAAAGGTCTTTTTGCTTCGATTCGGGGCAATGTTCGCCTTTGAACCCTTCCAGAATAGAAATGATGCTGTGGTTCTGAAATTGCAGCGTGGTGACCGGCATATGTCCTGCACGTCATAACAATGGCGGGACTGCACAGGAGTTTCCAAAGCGGATGAACCATCCCGCACGGGGCTTGAATCGTGTCGAATGTGCTTGACCCGAAGCCGCGACGCAGGAAACCTTGGCGCGAGCCATTATGGAAAACGGGGTTGCCGTTCATGCTGAAGCCTGCGACGCGCATCCTTGGCCTCGACCCCGGCCTGTGCAATCTCGGCTGGGGCGTGGTCGATTGGGATGGGGCGCGCCTTTCCTTTGTCGCCTGCGGCACCATCAAATCGGATGCCGGGGAGGCCATGGGGCAAAGGCTTACCGCTCTGTTTGCCGGTCTCGAGGAGGTGATGCGGCAATGGCTGCCCTCCGAAGCAGCGGTTGAGGAGACCTTTGTGAACGGCAACGCGCGTTCGGCTCTGAAATTGGGTCAGGCGCGCGGCATTGCGCTTTTGGTGCCCGCCCGTCTCGGCTTGACCGTCGCCGAATATGCGCCGAATTCGGTCAAGAAGACAGTCACCGGCACAGGTCACGCCGAGAAGGCGCAGATCCGGGCCATGATCCGCTATCTCCTGCCGAAAGCTGCCCCGGAAACGGCGGATGCCGCGGATGCGCTCGCGGTGGCGATCACTCATGCCCATCACCGCCGCGCCCGCATCCTAAGCCTTGAGTCTTCCGGCTTAAAGGGAATCGAAGCGGGATTCCCTCTCCCAGAGAGAGAGGGTTGGGGTGAGGGGCGCTTACATTTGATAATCAAGCACTTACTCCTCACCCGGACCGCAAGGCGGTCCGACCTCCCCCGGGAGAGGTGACTTGCGTTTCCATGTCCGTCGATCATACGCTAGCGCATGAAACAAGCATCCTATCCTGCTCGATACTACGGCGTGGGCGCGCGTTCGGCTCTGCCGTCCATCCAATTCCTGATGAGGGACGCGAAGATCGAGCCGAAGATCAAGATCGCGGTCACGCCGAGCGCCCACGCCGTCGGGATGTCCTTCAGCCATGTCGGATAATTGTAGATCATCTTGATCCCGATAAAGATCAGAACAAGCGACAGCCCATACTTCAAGTAGCGGAACTTATCGACCATGCCCGAGAGCGCGAAATAAAGAGCCCGCAGGCCAAGGATCGCGAACACGTTCGACGTGTATACAATGAAGGGATCGCGCGTAATCGCGAAGATCGCGGGTATGGAGTTGAGCGCGAAAATGATGTCGGTGACGTTCAGGACGACGAGCACGAGGAAGAGGGGGGTTGCAACGGCCTTGCCGGACGGAAGCCGCGCGAAGAACCGTTCGCCGTGATATTCATGCGTCAGCGGAATAAGGCGGCGCGTGATTTTAATGATCCGGCTCTGCTGGAGATCGATGAACTCGTTGCCCGAGCGCATCGTCTTGATGCCGGTGTAGATGAGAAAGAGCCCAAGGACCACGACCGTCCAGTCGAAGGTTTCGATCAATGCGAACCCGGCTAGAATAAATATGCCACGCAAGACGAGAGCCCCGAGGATGCCCCAGAGAAGCACCCGCATCTGCGATTGAGCTGGCACCTGGAAATACGCGAGGATGACGACGAACACGAGGATGTTGTCCATGCTCAAGGCGTATTCGATGAAGTAGCCGGTCAGAAATTCGAGCGCTCTTTCCTGTCCGAATTGCCAATAAATCCAGGCATTGAAACAAAGCGCGAGCGCAATAAAGCCTGCGGTCGTCCACAGCGCCTCACGAACAGGAATTTCTCTCGGCTTGCGATGGAAGATGCCAAGATCGACGGCCAGGATGGCGAGGATGAGAAGATTAAAGGCGATCCAGGCGAGAGGGGAATGATCCTGAAACATCGTCGACATTAAAAAAACCTTCCACGGCCGCCTACGCTTAAAGCACCATCCGCAAGAGCTTTTGCGATAAGATTTTGCTAAAACAAGAACTTAAAGCGCGCCCCTGGTTTCGCCAAAAGCGATAACGCTCAAGATGCCAAGGGTCAACGCAGCAGCCCGCTCCTTGTTTCCGGATGGGATTTCGAATTGGCTGACGGGTAACGCCTGCCGGCGTTCGACCCGTCCAACAGTCAGACAGAAACAGGCAGCTTTGCGCTCAATTTGGGGCGGGCCCGAAAACAAGCACAGCATTCAGGCCCCCGAATGCGAAGGAATTCGACATGGAGTAGCCGATGTCGCGATGGCGCCCTTCGTTTGGCGTGTAGTCGAGATCGCACTCGCTTCCGGGCTCGTCGAACCCGATGGTCGCCGGGACGAAGCCTTCGCGCATCGCATTAACGCAGACCGCGGCCTCGACGCCGCCAGCGGCGCCAAGGCAATGCCCATGCATCGATTTCGTCGAGGAGATGGCAAGCCTGTTCGCATGCTCTCCGAACACCCTCTTGATGGCACGCGTCTCGTTTATGTCGTTGGCGGTCGTCGCGGTGCCATGCGCGTTCAGGTAATCGATATCGCTGGGCCCAAGATTGGCGTCGTCGAGCGCAATCTGCATCGCGGTCGCCGGTCCCTCGACGTTGGGGTTCACCATATCGCCAGCGTCCGAGGTCATGCCGAAGCCAAGCACCTCTGCCAGTATCGTGGCTCCGCGGGCCTTCGCATGGTCCCAGTCTTCGAGAACGAGAATGCCAGCTCCCTCGCCGAGCACCGTGCCGTTGCGCCGCTTGGAAAAGGGGTAGCAGCCTTCCGGCGACAGTACGCGCATCGCCTGCCAGGCGCGCATCGAGCCGTAGTTGATGGCCGCCTCGGATGCGCCGGCAACGGCTACATCCACGGCGCCGCCTCTGATCATGTGGAAGGCAAGGCCAATCGCGTGAGCAGCGGTGGAGCAGGCGCTGACGGTGCCGAAAACAGGCCCCTTGATGCCGTGATCGATGCTGACGTGAGCGACCGCGGTGCTGCCGATTGTGCGCAACAGCGTGAGCGGATGGGTCGCCTTTTTATGATGGATGAAAAGATCCTCGTAGGCCTTTTCGAGCGTGGAAAGACCGCCTGCGCCCGACCCCACAATGGCGGCGGCACGCTCGCCATTCTTCAGCGGTGTCTCAAGACCGGATTGCTTGACTGCCTCCCAGGCAGCAGCGCCCGCGTATTGCGAAAAGCGATCGGACAAGAGGAGCGCCTTGCTCTTGCAGCGTTCTCTTGGATCGAAATCGCGGATTTCGCCTCCGATCTTGATATACAAGTCCTGCAAGGGGAAGCCTTCGATGGGCCCGATACCGTGCTCGCCGGCCTTGATTGCGCTCCAGAACTTCTCGACGCCCGTACCGATGCACGTGACGACGCCCATCCCGGTGACCGCGACGCGGCGTCCCTTGCCGTTCAATGCCATAATGGAAGTGTCCTAAAGCTCGCGCGTTACGCGGCGGCGTTGGAGGTCTGAGACTCGGCGAGAACCGCCTTCACCCTATCGACAACCGAGCCGACGGTGGCGAAATCGGCAACTTCTTCATTCGCATTATAGGGAATCTGAATGCCGAAGGTATCCTCGATATCGAAAACAATCACAGCAAGATCGAGCGACTCTATCTCGAGGTCTGTCAATTTCGTATCTAGCGTAATTTCCTTATCGGGGTTACGCATGTTCTTACGCAATATTGCTATAATCTTTTCCGCTACATCATCCATGGCATACTCCCTGCGCCGATCTTAGAACGCGCAAAGGTGAAGGGGGGTTGAGTTTGTCGCTCTTCCGCTCAAGCGCGTGCGCGAACGAGATAGCGGCAAACCCGGCGCAAGTCCAGCGAAGACGCCTTTAAGAGATTAACGGCTTAGCCTTGGCCTTAAACTAAGTAGTTGAGGGCTGCGCCGGCGCTTTAAGCACGAACACCCCGCATCTGGCTGTGGGCCGGGTATTGTGCGTATGCCTAACGTAGCGTTTAGGGCTTGACCCTCCGATGTTAGGTTGCAACTTTATTGGCAAGATACTCAATCAAAAGCTTATGGGTGGAAACTCAGATGGAAAGCTCTGAACAAATCGAGCCGGCCGGCTCGCCGGGCAAGGTCGCGAGCAATACAGGCTACCCCTGGCTGAAGTCTTATCCCGAGAAGGTCGATTGGTTTGCGGCGTTTCGTCCCGCTCCTTTGCCGGATTTTCTCGATGATGCCGTAGCGCGTTTCGCCGAAAGACCGGCAACGGAGTTCTTCGGCAAGTCGATGACCTATGCGGAGCTTAGCGGTGCAGTCGATCGTGCCGTAAAAGGCCTGCAAGGGCTCGGCGTTTGCAAGGGAACGCGCGTTGGACTGCTGTTCCCGAACTGTCCCGCCTTCGTCATCTATTATTATGCGATCCTGAAGGCTGGCGGCACTGTGGTCGGCATGAACCCGCTCTACACAGTTCCCGAGCTGACCCAGCAGGCGACTGACGCGGGCGTCGGCACCGTGGTCACGCTGGACCTCAGGGCGACTTTTCCGAAGGCGAAAGCTCTGCTTGACTCCCGAGTATTGAACCATGTTGTGGTCGAGCGTTTCCGTGACATGCTGCCGGGCATCAAAGGCCTCCTTTTCACGCTGTTGAGGCGCAAGGACGTCGCCTTCTGGAAAGCCGGCTCCGGCGTGATCGCTTCTCGCGACCTCATGAACAACGATGGCCGGTTCGAACCTCTGGAAATCGATCCGCAGAGCGTCGCGGCGCTGCAATACACCGGAGGCACAACGGGCACGCCCAAGGGTGCGATGCTTACCCACGCGAACCTGTCTATCAATGTGCAACAGGCCGCGGCCTGGTTTCCCGGTCTTGCGCTCGAGGGCAGGGAGCGCTTCCTTTGCGTCATTCCTTTCTTCCACTCATTCGCGATGACGGGCCTGATGAATTTCGCGATCAGCAAGGCCGCGCAAATGATCATGCTGCCGCGCTTCGACCTGAAGCAGGCGCTCAAGCTCATCGACGAAACCAAGCCCACCATCATGGCGGGAGTTCCGACGCTGTTTAACGCGCTCGCGAAGGCGCGGGACATCCAGAAGCACGATCTTTCATCGCTGAAGTTTTGCATCTCGGGCGGCGCGCCGCTCCCCCTGGAAGTGAAGCGCGACTTCGAGCGTGTGTCGGGCTGCAAGCTAGTTGAGGGATACGGCCTGTCGGAAACGTCGCCGGTGACGCACATCAATCCGGTCAGCGGAGCGATCAGGGAGGGGTCCATAGGCTTGCCTGTTCCCGGTACAATCATGTCTCTCAGGGAACTCGGGTCGCCGGAGCGCGAGGTTCCCCTTGGCCAGAAGGGCGAGATTTGCATCGCGGGCCCACAGGTCATGAAGGGCTATTGGAACAAGCCGCGCGAAACCGCCGAAGCTTTCATTGGCGAATTTTTCCGGACGGGCGATGTGGCCTACATGGACAACGACGGCTTCACCTACATCGTCGACCGCATAAAAGACCTCATCCTTTGCTCAGGCTTCAACGTCTATCCGCGCAGGATCGAGGAAGCGATTTACGAGCACCCCGCCGTAGATGAGGTCACCGTGATCGGCATTCCCGATCGATACCGTGGTGAAGCGCCTAAGGCTTTTGTGAAGCTGCGCGCAGGTCAGAGCGTCACCGTCGAGGAAATGACGCAATTCCTCAAAGCTCGCATCTCCAAGATCGAGATGCCGGCCGAAATCGAGTTCCGCGAGGAGTTGCCAAAGACGCTCATCGGAAAACTTTCGAAGAAGGAGCTGGTTGCCGAGGAAAAGGCGAAGCTTCATTAATGGGTTATCATTCTAAGCGGAAAACCGATTGTCATGGCCGGGCTTCGACCTGGCCATCAAAAAACTTCCCGGAATACCGCAGTTTGTGCCCTGGATGGCCGCATCAAGTGCGGCCATGACAGCGAGGTCTTTGTCCGTTTAGGCTCTAGGCAGGCGCAGCGGAACTCCCTCTCCCACCTGGAGAGGGCCGGGCGAGGGGCGTTTGATTCATTTATAAGGCGCTTACCCCTCTCGCTTTTCGGATGCTTTTGCCCGATCCCAGAACACCTGCATCTCGTCCAGGGTCATGCTTTCGAGCGCGCGGCCGCTTGCATGCGCGGCTGCCGCCATGGCCTCCATACGCCGCGTAAACTTTATATTGGCGGCCCGAAGCGCGGCCTCGGCGTCGATGCCAAGCCGCAGGCCGAGATTGACGAGCACGAACATCAGGTCGCCAAATTCCTCGAACTGCCGCTTCTCCTTAAGTCGGCCAGGCGGGGTTGCGATCTCCGCGCGGAGTTCCAAGAGTTCCTCGTCGACCTTATCGAGTATCGGCTCGACCGTAGGCCAGTCGAAGCCCATCCGCGCCGCTCGGCGTTGCAGCTTCTGGCTCTTTGCAATCGCTGGAAGCCCCGCCGGGATCTCGCCGAACAGCGAAGAAGGGGCAGGGCCATTTTGCGAGCACTTTGCCTCCCGTTCTTTCTTCTTGATGGCTTCCCATTGGTGAGGCCCGCCGTCGCCGCCATCCTCGCCGAAAACATGCGGATGGCGCCGGACCATCTTGGCGCTGATGGCTTCGGCAACGTCCGGAAAGGCGAACAAGCCCGCCTCCTCGGCCATGCGCGCATGATAGACGACCTGCAGGAGAAGGTCGCCAAGCTCGTCCTTAAGATCGCCCATCGCGCCACGCTCGATGGCGTCCGCCACCTCGTAGGCCTCCTCGATCGTGTACGGGGCGATTGTCGCGAAGGTTTGCTCGCGGTCCCACGGGCAGCCACTCACGGGATCGCGTAGCGCCGCCATGATGTCGAGAAGGCGCTTAACGCCGCCGCCATCGCAAACGTCCGTGGAGCCATCGTTCGCGCCGCCGCCGGAATTTGGAATGTCCCGTTCGCTTGTCACGTGTCCTCCGCTCTCGCCGCCGTTGACCGAAAAAGCCAAATCACCTTAGCATTATAACGTCTGCCCTAAAGGCCCAAGGATTCGTGATGCGCCTCGCCGCGCCGATCCATAGTTTTCTGCTTTCGATCTTGCTGTTTTGCAGCGGATGCGCATGGGCCTTGTCTGCGATCGGGAGCAGACCTTTCAGCGAGAAAATTGTCTCGCGGGCGTCTGCGTGGCTCAAATCGTCGGCTCGCCTCCTTAGTCCCGGCGTCCCGCTCATCGAGACTGTCGTCTTTCCAGCCCGCTACTGTTTCGCACCGTTCCCAATCGGACCCCCTATCGGGACAAAGAGGATTCGGTCCGCCCCCCAATTTTGGACGTGCGCTGATTTCCTCCTGCGGCTCCGGCTTCGATCGTTCATCGAGGTTCATTGCGTTCACATCGCGGACTTGTTTGCGCAGAGTATTTAGAAGCCGCTTTTCTGATGGTTCCGCCAACGGCGTGAGACGCCCCCACTAAAAAATTTGACGCTTCTGCCATCGTGATGATGCTTGCCTTTGGAAAAGGTGTGCATTTTCCGAAGAGGGAGAGGTATGTCTGCGCTCGGTGCATCTGCTGGACGGGCTAGGGGATGATTTCTCCCGGAAACGGCCTTTAGGCGTGCCGTGGCTATTCGTTTGCCTGCAAAAAGACCTTTTTGAGTTCGTATTGAAATAAATGTTCTATTTTTGTTCCATGGCGCGGCGCCGTTCTCATGGAAACATTACGGCCGCGCATGCACGCCGGTGCCGCGCTGAGCCAAGAACGCTCGCTAAGGCGCCATTCGCATAAGATGCATTATGGAAACTTTTGCTATTTCGGCTCGGAAGGGGTCTCGTAAAACTTTTCCGAAAAATGGTCGAGCAAGCGCACGCCGTAACCCGAGCCCCAGCTTTGATTGATATCCGAGTGCGGAGAGCCCATGGCCGTGCCCGCGATGTCCAAATGTGCCCACGGCACACCGGCATGCACAAAACGGAGCAAAAACTGAGCGGCTGTAATTGAGCCAGCATCCCTGCCGCCTATGTTCTTGATGTCGGCAAGCTTGGAATCGATCATCTTGTTGTATTTCTTCGAGAGCGGCAGACGCCAGGCTTGTTCGCCCGTATCGTGTCCCGCCTCGCTGATCTGGGTCGCCAGCCGGTCCTCGTTCGAAAAAAGGCCCGCATATTCCTTGCCGAGTGCGACCAGGATCGCCCCTGTAAGCGTGGCCAGCGTTACGAGAAGCTTGGGGTTGAGATGCGCCTGGGCATACCAGATAAGGTCTGCCAGAACGAGCCGCCCTTCCGCATCGGTGTTAAGAATTTCAATGGTTTGTCCCGACGCGGACGTGACGACGTCGCCCGGACGGATGGCCGTCCCGCTTGGCATGTTCTCGACGAGGCCGACAAGTCCCACGGCGCGAACCGGCGCTTTCCGGCGGGCGAGTGCCTTCATGACACCGGCCACGGCGGCCGCGCCTGCCATATCACCCTTCATCTCTTCCATGCCCTGGGCCGGCTTGATTGAAATCCCGCCCGAGTCGAAGCACACGCCCTTGCCTATGAAGACAAGGTTGCCGCCGCTCGCGGAATCCGGAACCCCGTTCCAACGCAATATGACGGCTGCGGAAGGCTGAGCGCTTCCTTGTCCCACGGCCAGCAGTGCATTCATGCCGAGAGATTTAAGAGCGCGTTCATCCAGGACCTCGACTTTGAGGCCTTCGGATTCAAGAGCGCGAAGCCGCTCCACAAACTCAGGGGGAGTCAGCACGTTAGCGGGTTCGTTCACCAGGTCTCGCGCAAGGTAGACGCCTTCCAGAACGGCACTATCCTTGCTAAATCCGCGCGTGAGCTGGTCGCCCCAGCTCGAAAAGATGGTCAGGCGAGGCGGGGCGCGGTCGTGATCGCCTTCGGAGTCTTCCGCTTCGTTCCGGGTGCCGGCTTTGGACTTGTATTTCTTGAACGCATAATTTCTGAGGCCGAAGCCGAGCGCAAATTGAAGCGGCGCTTCTTCGCTCAAAGCGTCGATCCCATCGAAAATGACATCGGCTTCGGCTGTTTTCGCAGGCAGCTTGCCGCGGACTGCGCCCCCGATTTCCAGCCATTCCCGGCTGTTCAAGGTCTTCGGATCGCCTACGCCCACGAGCATGAGACGGGCGGCCGTAATACCATGTGGCGCCAGGATCTCGACGACGCTCTTCCGCTTGCGCTTGAACGAAGAGACCTCCATCGCCTTGGTAATCGCGCCTCCCGTTACGGAGTCGAGCTTCTTGAGATGGGCGGGCAAACCTTCGCCCTCCGCTGCAAAATAGATGGCGGTTGAAGCCTGAGGCTTTGAATCCAAAGGGCCAAACGAAAGGGCGGGAAGCTCTGTCATGGAGGGAAAAAACCGGTGTGGCGGGCGCGCGATTGCTTGTTCTTATAGACAACACGGAAGCCTACAGGAAAGGCCCAAAATTGCAAACCCCGCCATGGCCGAAAATGCGCCACGAACCATGCGTATGCAAGGCCGATTCTGGAAAAGCCGCCGCCCCGCGTGGAGTGCTACAGCATGCTGATCGCCCGCTACATATTCCGCCAGACGGCATCGGCGCTGATCACGATTCTGATTTCCCTGACGCTCATCGTGTGGCTGACATCCATTCTCAAAGAGATCAAGCTTTTAACTTCGCAGGGCCAGACGTTCATCTTGTTTCTTAAGATCACGGCGCTGGCAATACCTAACCTCATCGTTATCGTTGCTCCGGTCGCCTTTCTCATCGCCTCCCTGAACACTCTCAACCGCCTCAATGGGGACAGCGAACTGATCGTGCTTTCGGCGGCCGGCGCGTCGGTTTGGCGGTTATTCGCCCCCTTCCTCGTGTTGGCGGTCATCGTTTCCGTCAGCGTGCTGGCAGCAAACATACTTGTCCTGCCAAAGGCGGCGCGCCTGCTTGCCGATTACCTTTCAAAAGTCCGCAGCGACGTGCTTTCGCAAGTGCTTCAGCCGGGGGAGTTTTCAGACCTTGAGCCCGGCGTCACTTTTCATATGAGGGACAAATCGAAAGACGGAGACTTGATTGGCGTCGTCGTTCGCGACACACGCGACGAGAAAATGACGACGACGATCGTCGCAGAACGCGGAGAGATTGCCAACGAGGGCGCCCGCTCCACTATGGAATTGCACGATGGGCAAATCCTCCGGCAGGAGGCGGGCAAGGAGGATGTTCAAATCATCGTTTTCAAAACCTACGCCTTCGATATTGGGAGTTTTCAGCAGAAGAGCGGCCCGATTGAATACAGGCCTCGTGAGCGAGACATTGGCGACCTTCTCTATCCCGACGAGAACAGTACATTCTACCAGGAAAACAAGGCTTCCTTCCGGTCCGAAATCCATGAGAGGTTCTCGGCGGCAGTCTATGCTTTCGTATATGCAATACTCGCCGTTGCGTATCTGGGGCGTCCCAGGACAACCCGCGAGGGCCGTGCAGGCACCTTGTTCACAGCGTTCACCATCGGCGCCGTGATCAGGGTCATCGGCATCGCCGGCATCAACACCGTGGGCAAGAAGCTATCGGCGCTCGCACTGATCTATGGGCTGCCCGCCGCCGTCATAGTTATCGGCCTCATTCTGCTTCGTTTCAACATCCACGCGCCCGTCATCGCGTTTCCGCGCCTGCGCATACCGTTGCCCAGGTTCGGGCGGCGCGCTCGCGCGGTTGCGAATTCCTCCTAAGGCAGCCAGGGATCGACATGACCATATTCACTACCATTGGCCGCTACATGGTTCGAAGGTTTGTTATTTCGATATTAGGCGTCTTTTTTGTAACTCTTCTTCTAATTTTCTTTGTAGACTTCGTCGAAGTCTTGAGAGGGGCGGCGAAGCGGGACGACATCGGCACGGGGACGATGGCGCTCATCACTTTGCTCCGCATCCCGATATTCGCCGAGCTCGCCCTGCCCTTCGCTATTCTGATCGGAACGATCGGGGCGTTCCTGAGCCTGAGCCGGACTTCCGAACTTACAATCATCCGCGCGTCCGGCCTCTCGGTTTGGCAATTCGCACAACCGGGTCTGTTCGTGGGTATCGCCTTCGGCATCTTCGCAGTCACGGTCTACAACCCAATCGCGTCCGCGATGAAAGCCAAGTCGGAGCGGATTCAAACGGAGCTTTTCAACACCCAGAAATCCTTCGCGACCATGCGGGCAAGCGGGTCCTGGCTCCGGCAGGAAAGCGTCGATGGCCCCACAATTCTGCACGCAAAATCGTCCGCAGATAGGGGGCTGACGCTGGGCGGCGTGACCCTGTTGCAATTTGATCTCAACAATAGATTTTATGAGCAGATTCAAGCGAACAAGGCTGAACTGAGGCAAGGTTACTGGAGGCTGGAAAACGTAGTCGTACAAAGGTCAGGCGAGGCAGTGCGGCGCTACCGCGAGTATAATGTAAGTACGTATTTGACCCCAATCCAGATCATGAACAGTCTAGGCTCTATCGAAACACTTTCGTTTTGGGAGCTGCCGGGATTTATCAACTTCGCAAAAAAAGCAGGCATACCGACAGACCAATATGAACTTCAATACCAGCTTTTTCTCGCGCGCCCTATTCTTATGGCTGCAATGGTGTTGATTGCTGCAACCTGTTCGTTGAAAGCCTTTCGTTTTGGTAAAATCCAAACTATGGTTCTAACCGGGTTAACCGGGGGGTTCGGCTTTTTCATATTCTCGGAACTTTCGCGGAAAGTCGGCGCGTCGGGATTGGTCCCTGTCACAGTGGCAGCATGGGGTCCGGCGATCGTGGCGCTCCTCCTTTCGGCGACTGTCCTTCTGCACCAGGAGGACGGCTAGGTTTTGGGCACATGAAAACCCGGCGGTCTTGAGAGTAGTCAGCTGTATGAAAGCGGCGGGAAATGCTTAGGATAGTCGCTGCAGTCCTGGCATGTCTGGGGTGCTTGACCGGCATCGCGCGGGCACAGACACCGAGCGTGCAAACGCGCGGGGGGCAGTCCGTGGGCGGGGAGACGCTTGTCGCAAAGCAAGTCTCCCCCGACAAAGCCTCTCCGCTCCTGCTTCAGGCCGACGATCTCGTTTACGACAACCGGAATAACCGGGTTATCGCCAGGGGTAACGTCGAGATTTACTACGACGAAAATGTCTTGCTCGCTGACGAGGTGATCTACGACAAGACAGCGAACGCCCTTACCGCTATTGGTAATGTCCGGTTGAAGGAGTCCGACGGCTCCGTCGTCAATGCCGACCGGCTCACCTTGAGCAGCAATTTCCGCGAGGGATTTATCCGATCCTTGAAGGCGCTGACGCAGGATGACTCGCGCGTCGCTGCAACTAATGCCTATCGCAAAGATGGCAAGACCATCTACGAGAATACCGTCGTCACCGCCTGCAAGCCCTGCCAAGAGCATCCCGAGCGCCCGCCAATATGGCGCGTCAAGGCAACACGCGTTATTCAGGATAAGGAAGACGAGAACGTCTATTACGAGAACGCGACGTTCGAGGTCTGGGGTATCCCCGTGGCATGGGTTCCTTACTTCTACACGCCGGACCCCTCGGTTAAGCAGCGATCCGGTTTCATGGCGCCGATATACGGCACCGACTCCAATATCGGGTACTTTGCCGCAATTCCCTACTATTACGGGATTTCACCCAACTTCGACCTGACGCTCACACCTGAATTCACCACGAATGCGGGTGTCCTTATGCAGGCGGAGTGGCGGCAACGTCTGTGGAATGGCTTCTACGATGTCAAGCTCGCGGGCGCCTACAACGACAACGCCCAGGACTTCCTTGGCGACAGAAACTGGCGCGGGAGCGTGGAAACGAAGGGTGATTTCGAGATAAACAAGTTCTGGCGCATCGGCTGGAATGCCATTCTCGAAAGTGACGAAACCTTCCGCCGCTTTTATCAAATCGATAGCATCTATTCGACCGAGCGGGTTTCCTCCATCTATCTGGCTGGGATGGGCGACCGGAATTACTTCAATATGACATTCGCCCGTTACGGTAATCTCACCGGCGATGCCTATATCTACGAAACCGGGACGTACGACAAGACCGTAACCGCAACCGCTTATCCAAGTCTCGATTACAATTACATCCACAACAAGCCTGTTTTCGGCGGAGAGCTTAGCTTCGACGTGAACGCGCTCGCGATGACCGTGAACGACCCCGCCGTCGCAGGCCAGATCTGCACACCGACTTCAACCCAGGTTTGCCCAGCCTACCGGAGCGAGACCGATCATATCGTGACGCAGGCCCAATGGCGGCGCACCCTTACCGACGATCTCGGCGAGAAGTTCACTCCGTTCTTCTTTGCGCGCGGCGATCTTTATCACGTCGGCAGTTTCCAGGATGTCGACGGCGTTACGGGCTCGACCGACACGTTCACCCGGCAAATGGTGGGCGCGGGCCTCGACTATCGCTATCCTTTTGTCAGCAACACGGCAAACGCATCCCAGGTTATCGAGCCGGTTGTCCAAATCATCGCGCGCGGCGGCGGCTCAAACAAGAATGTTCCGAACGAGGATTCTCAGAGCCTCGTGTTCGACGATACCCTCTTGTTCGACATCAATAAATTCTCCGGCGTTGACCGCATGGAGAACGATACAAGAACCAATTTCGGCTTGCAGTACACTTACCAGATGTATAACGGCATAAGCCTCAGAGCTATCGGCGGTGAAAGCGTCCATCTTGCGGGCACCAATCCATTCGACCCAACGACAGGACTGGGCACCGATGCCTCGGATTATGTGTTCGGCGGTTATCTCGATTACATGAACCGGTTCCGCCTGGTGACCCAGTTCCGTGTTAATGAGCAAGACCTTAGTATTTCCCGGCAGGATTATAGCCTGCAAACGAAGCTGGGATTTTTTGAGGGCGCGCTCAGCTATGTTGCCGTCGCGGCGCAGCCTGAGCTCGGCTTCCCAACGGCACGCGACGAAATTGCCGGTTTCGTCGCTCTTAAACTCACCGACGAGTGGACGATATTCGGCGATGCGCGATACGACATCTATTCAGACGAATGGGTGCGGAACAGCGTAGGCATCCAGTATGCCGACGAGTGCTTCATCATTTCGGTCACATACCAGCACACTTATATCGATTATCTCGACCTTACGCCGAGCACCTCCGTCTTGGTCCGCGTCGGTATCAAGGGCTTCGGCCAGCAGACAACTCCGAGCGCCATTGGTGATCTTTCGCCCGAAGCAGCCTCATTCCGCTAAGCGCACGCTGGCCGCAGCGGCGATAATGCTTAAAGTCACGTTGAAGGTTGTTCCCCCCGCCGGGGATTATGACGTGGCAAGGCACACTGTTGCCGCAAATCAAATCCAAGCTTTTGATATGAGAATCAAAAATTGCCCTCGAACTCATCGCTTTAGCTGCTGCCGGATTTTTTCTGGCCCTTGCCGGTGCCCGGGAAGCCGCCGCTCAAAATATTATTGTGCTCGTGAATGACGAGCCCATAACTTCCGTGGATGTTGCGCAAAGACTCCGCTGGATCTCCCGCACCAATGGCTTTGGCGACCGGATGAAAGCGATCCTGACGGGAGATGCGATCAAGGAGCGTTTCCGCCAGATGATGATCGCATCGAACCCGCGTTCGCAGGAGGAGGCTCAACAGGCAGCCGAGCGGATCAAGAAGCAGCTTCTTGAAGACGCCAAGCAGCGTGTGCTTTCGGAAGGCGGCGGGAACTCGCGCAAGGCGGCGATCGATGCCTTGATCGAGGATAAGCTCAAACTGCAAGCCGCGAAGAAGCTCGACATCAAAATTACCGACAAAGAAGTCGAGGAGACCCTTGCGCAAAGAACAGGCGGAGGGGACGCGGCCGCCCCAGCCCCAACCGCAGGATCGGGCGCAAGTGCTGCCGGCGCGGAAAACAAGGGTGGGCACAGAAGGGGTAGATCCGCACAAGGTGGCCAGACCGGCGACGGCTCGACAAGTGCCAGCAATGGTGCGTCCGGGACTGGCGGCGGTAGCAAGGCGAGCAAAAATCCCAAGCTCGAAGAATTCTACGAACAGTTCGAGCGAGACGGAATCAACCGGAAAACAATTCAGGAAATCATCAGAGCCCAGCTCGCTTGGCGCGATGTCATTCGCAGGCAGTATGGTCCCCGGATCGCATCACTGTTGGCGTCGATACCGGCGAATGAGCAAAAGCCCGAGGATGGCGACGTTCAATTCGATGTTCGGGTTTTACGGCTTTCGGTCGCCAGCAACTCGGACCAAAGGGCCGTCAGCCAG
Source organism: uncultured Alphaproteobacteria bacterium (assembly GCA_963834165.1). GTDB lineage: Bacteria > Pseudomonadota > Alphaproteobacteria > Rhizobiales > Rhodomicrobiaceae > Rhodomicrobium. The sequence goes on from CAWIAL010000017.1 coordinate 89,132, forward strand.
CGCATGATGGAGGCGGAAAACCTCAAGGAAAAATTCACCTCCTGTGCGGAACTTCCAAAGAACGCGAAGCTTGTTTCAGATGCAACGGTAAAGTCGATGGATAAAGCGAAGCTCGCATCCTTCCCGAAGGATGTTCAGCCCTTGATCCTCAAGGCTTCGGAAGGGCAGATGACACCGCCGGTTCTCGTGGGCGATGCGGTTGAGTCCTATGCCATTTGCAAGAAGGGTGTCATGACAAAGCAAAAGACGCCGGCAGAGCAGAAGCCCGACGTTCGCGCCCAAGAATACGATCGCTTTTCCCGGCGCTACCTGCAAGAGTTGAAGCAATCGGCTTCGATCGATTACCGGGGAAGCTAGTCTGACAACAAAAGAGCGCGCCGGGTTGATGGCCCAATCGCCAGCTGTTCCAGCTGAGAGGCCTCTTGCGGTCACGATGGGCGATCCCGCGGGGATCGGCCCCGACATAACGCTTCTTTCATGGTTGAGACGCAGCGCCGATGCTTGCCCAGTGTTTTTTGTGGCAGGCGATGCCGCGGTTTTTGCCGATCGCGCTAAGACTATGGGGCAATCCAGCAATTTACCGGTTCAGACGATAGACCATCCGGAAGAAGCGGAGGCTGTCTTTCCCAATGCCCTGCCCGTCTTGCCGCTCAAGCTGCCCCTCGGCCCGGTGATCGCGGGTCGCCCTGACGGGGAACACGCCGCCGCCATTATTGCGTCGATCGAACAAGCGGTAGCGTTGACGATTGCGGGGCGGGCTTCCGCTGTCGTCACCAACCCGATTGCCAAATACGTCCTGATGGAAAGTGGATTCGCTCACGCGGGCCACACGGAGTTCCTCGCCGAACTCGCCGAGCGGCATGGCAACGGAGGACTCCACCCCGTCATGCTGATGGCGTCGAAGCGCCTGATGGCCGTTCCGGTCACAGTTCATATTGCCCTAAAGGACGTGCCCTCCGCCATCACGCCAGAGCTCCTAATAAGGGTTGCCACGATCGTAAACGACGCTTTCTCCCGGTACTTCGGGATCCCGCAACCGAGGCTAGCAGTTTGCGGACTCAATCCTCATGCCGGTGAAAATGGGGCGCTAGGCCGCGAGGAAATCGAAATCGTCGCACCCGCCCTCGCCGCCCTCAAAACCAAGGGCATCCTCGCATCTGGGCCGCATCCAGCGGATACGCTCTTTCACGACGCGGCGCGCCAGCAGTACGACGTGGTTCTTGCCATGTATCACGATCAGGCGCTGATCCCCTTCAAGACGCTCGCTTTCGAAGACGGCGTGAACGTCACCTTGGGGCTGCCCTTCATCCGCACCTCGCCCGACCACGGCACAGCTTTCGCACTCGCCGGAACAGGCCGCGCAAATCCCGCAAGCTTCATCGAAGCGCTGCAAATCGCCCGCAAGATGAGCATGACCGCACCGGCTATCGCACCGGCATATTTTCCGTGACCCAGGCCGATGCCATAGCGACGCTGCCGCCACTCCGCGAGGTTATCAAAGAGGCGGGTCTGTCCGCCAAAAAGTCCCTTGGCCAAAACTTCATTCTGGATCTCAACGTCACAAGACGGATCGCGCGTAGCGCGGGGCCACTTGCCGGTGCGACTGTCCTGGAAATTGGCCCAGGTCCAGGCGGCTTGACGCGCGCGCTCTTGCTGGAAGGCGCAGAGAAAGTGGTCGCCATCGAGCGCGACGAGCGCTTCCGGCCAGCGCTTGCCCAAATCGAAGAGCTGAGCGGCGGGCGTTTCATGCCGCTTTTCATGGATGCCCTCCAGGCCGATTACAAAGGCATAGCAGCGGAGACCGGCGCGAGCCGCATCGTCGCGAATCTGCCCTACAACATCGCAACACCGCTCATCATCGGCTGGTTGACAGGCGAGCGATGGCCGCCCTGGTTCGACAAGCTCGCCGTGATGGTGCAGCGTGAGGTTGGCGACCGTCTCGTGGCGGAGCCAGCGAGCGAAAGCTACGGCCGGCTTGCGGTCCTTACCCAATACCGTGCCCGAGCCCGCATTCTCTTCACGCTTCCCGCCGCGGTTTTCACGCCGCCGCCGAATGTTTCCTCCGCGCTTGTGGAGATCGTGCCAAGTCCATCCCCGCCCGACGCTGTTTCGACCGCCGTCTTGGGTGAGGTCACCGCCGCGGCCTTCGGTCAGAGGCGGAAAATGTTGCGCTCAAGCCTCGCCTCGTTGGGAGCCGACACCGCTGCATTGCTGGGGGATGCTGACATCGATCCGTCGCAACGCGCGGAACGGCTCACGATCGACGATTTTGTCCGCCTGGCGCGGCATCTCGAGCGACAGAAGCGGGAGCGCCGCGGCTCCGGCTCGACGTAAGCTCGGAAATAAAGTGCGTCAACCCCACTTGCCGATGACGCTTGAGGCGTTCGGCTTGCAAGATGGCCTGGAGCGCGCCGAGACTCTCTTCGATGTCCCGGTTCACGAGCACGTAGTCGTAATCCAGCCAATGGGCGATCTCGACCGCGGCGGCTTCGAGCCTCGCTTCGATCACAGGCGCAGGCTCGGACGCGCGCGCGTATATTCGCCGTGAGAGTTCTTCTGCAGAAGGGGGAAGAATGAACACGCGCACCGCATCGTCCGGCAGAAGGCTCGCGATAGAGGCGGCGCCCTGCCAGTCCACATCGAACACAATGTCCCTGCCTTCCGCCAGAGCGCTTTTCACGGGCTCTGCTGGCGTTCCATAGAAGTTGCCGAACACTTCGGCCCATTCCAGAAGATTGCCGCTTTCCCTGAGCTTCTCGAACTGGGGGCGGGACAGAAAATAATAGTCCACGCCCTCCTGCTCTTGAGGGCGAGGTTGCCGTGTCGTCACCGAAATCGAGTGACGAAGCGCATTGTCGCCCGCAAGCAGGCGGCGCGCCAGCGTCGTCTTGCCGGCGCCCGATGGCGACGACAAAATAAGACAAAGCCCACGCCTGGGGGGTAATTGATTAGCATTACTCACGGCGAGCTTTTCCTGAAAATAGACCATTGCACGAAGCTCGGCTCTCTGGATCTACGTCCAAACACATGCCGGTTTTGTTTCAGCATTTGGGCCGAAGGTCCAGCGCATTTTGACAATGATCAGGATGTGTGCCTGGCAGCTACTCAGGTCAATGATGCGGATTGCGCTGCGGAAGCGGTATCTCCACCGTCTGGAGCTTGTCGAGCGTTATGGCCTCCCCACCGGTGGGGGCGCTGGCAGCTCGCTCCTCTTCGCGTGCCTTCTCGACGTGCCGCCACTTTGCGACATTGCGTTGATGCTCGCTGAAAGTTTCCGCAAACACATGGGCGCCCGTGCCATCGGCGACGAAAAACAGATCGGCCGACTTTGCGGGCTTCAGGACAGCCTCGATGGCGGCGCGGCCCGGGTTTGCGATCGGCGTGGGCGGAAGCCCATAATTTCTGTAGGTGTTGTAGGGGTTGTCCTCGTTCTCCAGCTCGCTTCGCAAGATGGGACGCCCGAGCGTGCCCTTGCCGCCGCTCTCGCCATAGATGATGGTCGGATCGGCCTCAAGGCGCATGCGCTTTTTCAACCGGTTGAGATACACGGCAGCCACGCGGGGACGTTCGTCGGCGCGGCTTGCCTCCTTCTCAACGATCGCGGCCAGATTTATCACATCCTCCGGCTTCGAGAGCGAAAGATCCCGTGACCGGCTTGCCCAAAGACCTTCCACGAATTTCTTCTGCTCGCCTTGCATGCGATGGATCAGCTCCTCTCTCGAAGTCCCCCGTGCAAAGCGGTAGGTATCGGGAAGAAGGCTGCCTTCGGGCGGTATCTCCAGGATATCGCCAACAAGATCCGGATTGCTCTTCAAGCGGTCGACGATTTGATAGCTCGTCAATCCCTCCGGGATCGAAATGCTATACAGGATCGATTTGCCCTCTACGAGCGTATCCAACACATCGCGCAGGCTCGCACTGGCCTTAATATTATATTCACCGGCCTTGATTTTGTCGTAAACCTTGAAATAGCGCGAGGCTATGAAGAAGGTCCACCGATCGTTGATGATGCCATCCTGCTCGAGCCGCCGGGCAATCGCGCCAACGCCTTCTCCGCGCGGTACGACAAAGACAGTCGGATAGGCCAAGGGACCCGCCCGGTCGAACTGGAGCCGGACAACATAGGATAGCACGCCCACGCTGACCAAAAGGATCAGCACAAAGGTCAAAAGCCGATTCAACAGAACGATAAGAGGATGCTGACGGCGCTGCCTGCTGCCCCGCGGCGGCTCGGGAGCGCGCTCGGGCTCAAGCGCCTCTGAAGGGCTGCGCGGCAGTACGGAATAATCGCGCTGCCCACGATAAGCGGTGTTGTGCTTGGAATAGCGGCTGTTCCCATTCGAGTTGTAAACGTCGCCCGCCATGTGATCAGCTACTCTTGCCCCTGAACAACGTCATTCACCAACGTATTGTGGCAAAACAGTGTGAAATTTTCCTGGACGGAAATTATACAAGAAAACAAAGGCGTCTTGAACCGCGATGTAGGGCTGGCAGGAGGGAAAAAATTTTTCCACACTTTAGTTGACAGTACGCTGTCAATATGACAGTATATTGCATGATGCAAGATTCCAGTCCCATAGCATCCTCGCTTTCCGACTTGAGCGAACTGATCCTGGAGGTGTTCCGCCTCAATGGCCTCCTCTTGGAGGCCGGTGACTCGCTCGTCGCGGATATCGGCCTCACAAGCGCGCGCTGGCAGGTCATGGGCGCGATCGCTCTTTCTCCCGCGCCGCTGCCCGTGGCCCACATCGCCCGGAACATGGGGCTGTCCCGCCAATCGGTTCAGCGGCTCGCTAACGAGTTGGAGAAGGATGACCTGATCAGGTTCGCTGCGAACCCGCATCATGAACGGGCCAAGCTCGTTCTCCTCACGGAGCGGGGCGCAAAAGCTTATCGCGAAGCGATGGCGCGTCAGGGGCCTTGGGCGGCGAGGCTCGCGTCGGGCTTCGAGGCGAAAGACATCGAGGCTGCGCGAAGCCTTCTTCAGGAACTCAGAATGCGGCTCGCTCGCGATGCCAATGAAAGAAAAGTCAGACCTGTGGGAGCAGCGCTGGGCGAGTGATGGGGCCGGTTCTAAGCCAAGTCCTCTTATCCCAAACTTCCGGAAGAGAGAGTCAAATGGAGTACAGCATACTGAGGTTTTTGCACGTGCTCGGGGCGGTGCTGATCGGCGGGGGGCTCATCGGCGTGTGGATGGCGGACCTCCGTTGCCGCCAATTGCGCGAGTTGCACGGTTTCGCCGAGGCCGTCCGCAACATCGCAGTATTCTATGATGGGATCGTGGTGCCGGGTGCGCTCCTTCTTCTCGCGTCAGGCACCTGGATCATTATCCGCTATCATGGTGGCTGGGCTTTCCTGCAAATACCCTGGCTCGCCGGGATGGTTGCCCTCTTCGCCTTCGAATTCATCGAGGGCAACACCATAACGCGGCTCTACTTCATGCGGCTGCGCCGTCTCACGAAGATCGCGCTGGCTGAAGGAGCTTTTACGCCGGAACTCGAAGCCGCGCGTGCTGAAGGCCTACCAACCTTCACCCACTTCCTCGATTTGCCGCTGCTGTTTGTGATCATCGCGCTCGGCGTCATCCAGCCGGCGACGTGGTCGCTGTTCTTTTTTGGTTCTGCGGTTGCGCTGCTCGTGGCGTCATTGCTGACTGTGACGATACCAAGGCTTTATCCGTGGCATCCAGCACGGTAGCGCAAAGCTAGCCGACCCTGCGCAGGATCAGGCTCGCGTTCGTTCCTCCGAAACCGAACGAGTTGCTCAAAACCGTATTGATCTCCTTCCGCTTCGAAACGTGCGGGATGAGATCGATCGGGGTGCTGACGGAGGGGTTATCCAGATTGAGGGTCGGAGGCGCGATGTTATTTTGAATGGCAAGCGCGGAAAAGATCGCTTCGACAGCGCCAGCCGCTCCGAGAAGATGGCCTGTTGCCGACTTCGTGGACGACATGGCTAGGCGGCCCGCGGCGTTGCCGAACAATCGCTCAACAGCCGCAAGCTCGATTTCATCGCCCATGGGCGTCGAGGTTCCGTGTGCGTTGACGTAATCGATATCGCCGGGTGCCACCTTCGCGCGCTTCATCGCCGCTTGCATGCAGCGAAAAGCCCCATCGCCGTTCTCCGCCGGGGCCGTAATATGATAGGCGTCGCCGGATAGACCGTAGCCGATAACTTCGGCGTATATCTTGGCACCGCGCGCCTTGGCATGGTCATAGCTTTCCAGCACCACGATGCCCGCGCCCTCACCCATCACGAAGCCGTCCCGATCCCGGTCGTAGGGCCGGGAAGCGCGAAGGGGTTCCTGATTGAAGTGGGTCGAAAGCGCCTTGCAGGCCGCGAACCCCGCCATGGCCAAGCGGCAAAGCGGGCTTTCGGTTCCGCCCGCAACCATGACATCGGCATCGTCCAGGGCGATGAATCGCGCTGCATCGCCGATCGCGTGTGCGCCGGTGGAGCACGCCGTCACAACCGCGTGGTTCGGTCCCTTCAGGCCATGCTTGATGGACACATAGCCGGAAGCGAGATTGATAAGCCGGCCTGGAATGAAGAAGGGGCTGATACGGCGCGGCCCTTTTTCGTGAAGGGTCATGGAGGCGCGCTCGATCCCTTGAAGGCCGCCAATACCCGAGCCGATCAGAACGCCGGAGCGGGCGCGCTCATCCTCGTTTCCGGGCTGCCAGCCGGAGTCGGCCATCGCCTGATCAGCGGCAGCCATCGCGAAGATGATGAAGTCATCGACTTTGCGCTGCTCCTTCGGCTCCATCCAATCGTCGGGATTGAACTCGCCCGGCCCTTGGCCTCTTGGAATGAAGCAGCCGACCTGGGATGCGATGTCAGACACGTCGAATTCCGTGACGCGCTGAGCACCGCTCTTGCCAGCAAGCAAATTTGACCACGCGTGATCGACCCCACAGCCGACCGGAGTGACCAATCCAAGGCCCGTAATGACAACCCGCCGCATCATGCCCTCCGGCGATCTAATGCTAAACCAATGAGTCTAGGCAAGCTGCGCCGACACTCGATCGGATGCATTCCTCGCCGAAACGTGAGGCGCGAGCGCGTTACAAAGACAATACAGCCATCAAGCTTTCGTTGAATGACTTTCGAGGAAGCGAATGGCGTCGCCGACGGTTTGAATGGTCTCGGCGGCGTCGTCAGGGATTTCCACCCCAAACTCTTCCTCGAATGCCATCACAAGCTCAACCGTGTCCAAGCTATCCGCGCCCAGATCATCGATGAAGCTGGCATTATCGGTGACTTTATCGGCTTCAACGCCAAGATGTTCGACGACGATTTTTTTAACGCGGTCCGAGATATCGCTCATGTTTTCCTCACGGTTTCCCCAAGTGATCAAGCGCCTAACTTCACTCGATTAAGCACAGTAATTTTCAATGCCGCAACACATCGGACTTCGACTGCACCCGGGCGCGAGGTGGCTGGTAGCACTGAAGCTTTGGGGGTGGAAGCCCTTTTTTAGGCACCGGCACCCTCTTTCCACCTTATCAAGAATTACGCCCTGAAAAAATCCCGGCCCGCGTGTCAGGGTGGTTTAGACCATTACCATCCCACCATTGATGTGGAGCGTTTCCCCAGTGATGTATCGGGCTTCCTCGCTTGCGAGGAATGCGACCGCGGCGGCTATATCGCCCGGTTTCCCGAAGACACCGGCGGGAATTGCGCTGGCGATCGCCTCCGTTTGTTTTTCATTCAATGCATGAGTCATCGGCGTTTCTATGAATCCCGGTGCAATACAATTGGCCGTTATCCCGCGCGATGCAACCTCCCGCGCCAGCGATTTTGTCATGCCGACGAGCCCTGCTTTCGAGGCAGCATAATTGCCCTGCCCCGGATTGCCAATCACGCCGCTGATCGATGCGATGTTGATAATCCGTCCGGCGCGGCGGCGCATCATATTTCTGAGCGCCGCACGGCAAAGAATGAACACCGAGGTCAGATTGATGGCGATGACCTCGTCCCACTCCTCATCCTTCATGCGCATGAAGAGGTTGTCCTTGGTGACGCCCGCGTTGTTGACGAGGATGTCGAGATGGCCCATCGCGGCCTCGGCCTGGGACACAAGGCTCGCGACTTGCGCGCGGTCGCGCAAATCGCAAGGCAGCACATGCACGCGCGAGCCGATCTGGGCCGCAACCTCTTCCAGCTTTTCCCGGCGCGTCCCTGAAAGCGCAACCGTCGCGCCTTGCGCATGCAGCGCCTGCGCCACGGCCTCGCCGATGCCGCCAGAAGCGCCGGTGACGAGAGCGCATTTTCCGGTCAAATCAAACATAGCGACCCGCTCCCATACGCCATCACGCCTCCGTGCGCGCCTTCAGCCACTCGCCGAAGGCTTTGATATCGTCTGGCGAACCGACGGACCGCGCATCCACTTGGCTGCGAATGCGCTTTGCAAGGCCGGTCAGCACGCGCCCGGCCCCAATTTCGAAAAGCGTGCCGGCGCCATGATCCACCATGTACGCCACGGATTCGCGCCAGCGTACAACTCCCGTCACCTGCTCGACCAACAGAGATTTGATCTGATTTGTGTCGAGAACAGGGGCGGCGGTGACATTGGCGACGAGCGGGACAGTGAGCGGATTGAGCGGCAAAGCCTGAAGCGCTGCCGCCATGCGGTCAGCCGCCGGCTTCATCAGCGCGCAATGGAAAGGGGCGCTCACGGGCAGCGGGACGGCTCGCCGGATGCCGTATTCGGGGGCTAGTTTCAAAGCGCGGTCGATGGCGGCCTTCGAGCCGCTGATCACGACCTGGCCGGGTGCGTTGTCGTTCGCGACCTGACAGACGTCGCCTTCGGCAGCCGCAGCCGCCAACTTCTCCGCCGGTTCGATCTCTGCGCCGAGCAGCGCCAGCATGGCGCCCTGCCCTGGCGGCACCGCCTCCTGCATGGCAAGCCCGCGCAGGCGCAAAAGCTTCGCGGCATCGGCCACGGAGAAGACTCCGGCTGCCGCAAGCGCAGAATATTCGCCGAGCGAATGGCCCGCGACAAACGCCGGCTTGATGGCATCTTCGCCAAACTCCTGGCGAAGCACGGCAAGCGCGGCGAGCGATACGGCCATCAGCGCGGGTTGCGCATTCCGGGTGAGCGTCAGGGTCGCTTCCGGCCCTTCCCACATCGTGCGCGACAGCGGCTCGCCGAGAGCCTCGTCCACGGTCTCGAAGACCGCGCGGGCTGCTGGGAACGCCTGCGCGAGGCTCTGCCCCATGCCAACAGCTTGGCTACCCTGCCCTGGAAATGTGAATGCAAACGTCATGCGGCTCGCGTCGTCACTCGCGTCGTGGTGATGGCGTGATGACAGCTTGGCCAATCACGGTTCGTTGCGCCAAAGACACGTTTCATTGCGGGCTGTCAAGCGGTGGCTGCGGCGCTTTTAGCCGCGGTTCATCCGCTGGCTACACCGGCGCCTTTCTATCTAAGCTCGGCTTCTCGACATCCTTGCGTCCTACGGGTTACCCGTATATCATGAAAAGCGACGACTTTGAATGGGACGACGGCAAGGCGGCCAGCAATCTGCGCGATCACAAAATCACGTTTGAAATGGCGCGTGACGTGTTCTCCGATCCTTTCATCGTCGAGTGGATCGATGATGGACAGGAAGAAAGCGAGCAGCGTTTCGCTGCACTTGGCATGGTAGACAATCGCGCTTTGTTCGTTGCCTACAAAATGAGGGACGACGTTATCCGGATCATATCGGCCCGTCTTGCCGAACCCTTCGAACGCCGGAGGTATCACAATGAAAACCAAACATGACTGGACCGGCGCCGATGCGCTGACCGAAGAGCAAATCCACGCCGCAGCGCTCGCCGATCCCGACGCGCAGCCTCTGACGGAGGAACGGCTTGCGAAATTGCAGCGCGTGCCGCGCACGAAAAGCATCCGCCGCGCGCTCGGTCTGTCGCAGGAAGAATTTGCAACGCGCTATCATATCCCGGTGGGCACCTTGCGGGACTGGGAACAGGGCCGCTTCGAACCGGATGCGGCGGCGCGCGCCTACCTCACCGTTATAGCCCGCGCGCCAGAGGCAGTTCGACGCGCCTTGGAGCCTGACGAGTCCTAATTCAGGCCGCCGGGCATGGATAAGAGGTTCACGACTCTGCCCCGCCATAGCCACAATCCCGCCACCGTGGAAGCAAGTACTTCCGGCTCCATGGTTGCGTCCAGAGTCAACAGCGCCACCTTCTCGATCAACGCCGCGTTCAAGGGGGCGCCTTCAAGGACAACGCCTCGCCGGCGCCAACTTATCGGGCTGCGCCTGATTCAGCAGGGCGACCTTCTCGGGCGGCGTTCATCTTTCTATTTCTGCTCGCGCTGCGCAACATGTTGAAGGTGAAGTAGCCGCTCGCCATCAATGGCCGCCCTAAAGCGACCAACTGCTCTTACCGTCATGGCCGCCCTTGAGGCGGCCATCCAGCGAAATAGCCGGTGAACTGAGTTGTCAGCTGGATGGCCGGGTCAAGCCCGGCCATGACAAGGACGACGCACGTTTGCGCGGGGTTTCCCGTTCCGGTATGATGTTTGGATGCAGCAACTAGCAAAACCCATGATGACCGTGGATGAGTTTCTCGCCTGGGCCGAAGAGAATCCTGGGCGCTACGAGCTGTCCGAGGGCGAGGTCTACGCCATGTCGCCGGAGCGGCTCGAACACGCGCATGCCAAATTCGCCGTGCAATCAGCGCTGCTCGCGGCCATCCGCAAAGCGGGCGTCCCCTGCCACATGGTTCCGGATGGGGCCACGGTGCGGATTAGCACGCGGACGGCTTACGAACCGGACGCATTGGTCTATTGCGGGCCGCGAAAGCCCGGCAGCGCAATTGAAGTCCCGGACCCCGTCATCGTCGTCGAGGTTCTGTCGCCGGGGACGCGCCACATTGACAACGCTGCGAAGCTTTCCGGCTATTTCGCAGTGCCGTCGGTTTGCCATTACTTGATCCTCGACATCGAAAAGCGCCTTATCATTCATCACGCGCGCAGCAGGGACGATCTGTTGATCACAAGAATTGTGCGGGACGGAGCGCTCGCGCTCGATCCGCCGGGCATTTCTCTTGACTTAGAAGCTTGCTTCCAGATCGGCTGACGCACAACAGTTGCCCTACCCGTCACCCGAACCCTCTCCCGCAAGGGGAGAGGAGGCGCGCGCGTTTGCAACAGCGTCCCTTCTCCCCTTGCGGGAGAAGGACAGGATGAGGGGTATGCGCTTCTATGAGGTTGCGCAAATCCTGTTGCGGCGCGCTCGAATTTCCATATAGTGCGCACACCGTCCGGTTTGAGGCTGAACGGAACCGGGAGGCTGTTCCCTGAAGGAATGTCCTCGCGCAGGCGCGATCTGCGCCGTGTTCCCGTGTCTCTGCTCTGCTTAAGATCCTTCAACGCCTTTCCGAGGCTTGACGGGGGCTCTGCGCCGGACAAACCGCAACTGGGAAAGGCCGCTATGCCACGTTACGAGCATACCTTTCTTGCGCGCCAGGATGTCACGGCGCAGCAAGTCACAGGGCTTATGAACACCTACAAGACCGTCATCGAAGAAAATGGCGGCAAGGTCGGCAAGACCGAATATTGGGGTCTCAAGTCCACAGCCTACAAGATCAAGAAAAACCGCCGCGCGCATTACGCGTTCTTCAACATCGAGGCGCCCCATACGGCTGTGCTCGAAATGGAGCGCCAGATGCGGATTTCGACGGATATCCTTCGCTTTCTGACCGTGCGTGTCGAGGAGCTTGATGAGAAGCCCTCGATCATGATGCGCAAGCAGGACGATCGCGACCGTGAGCGCGGAGACCGCGACAGGGGCGATAGAGGCGACCGCGGCCCGAGGCCGCCACGCCGCGACCGTGACGACCGCGGCTTCGGCGGAGGCGGCGGGTTTGGCGGCGGTGGATTCCGCGATGGCGACGGAGGCGGGCAGCGATTCGGTGGCGGACGGCCCCCTCGGACCGAAACACCAGCCGCCCCGGCAGCGGGAGGTGAAGAATGAGCATGCAAGGCACCAGCGGCGGAGCGCGCCGCCCCTTTTACCGCCGCCGCAAGACCTGCCCCTTCACGGGCGAAAACGCGCCGGTCATCGATTACAAGGACGTCCGGCTCCTGCAGCGCTTCATTTCAGAGCGCGGCAAGATCGTCCCGAGCCGCATCACGGCCGTGTCCGCCAAGAAGCAGCGCGAGCTGGCCAAGGCCATCAAGCGCGCGCGCTTCCTCGGCCTCATCCCCTACGTGCTGAAATAGGAGTGTATCCATGCAGGTTGTCCTCCTAGAGCGCATTGGCCGGCTTGGCCAGATGGGCGATGTCGTGAAGGTTCGCGCCGGCTTTGCGCGCAACTTTCTTCTGCCGCAGGGCAAGGCGCTTCGCGCCACAAAAGAAAATCTGGCGCGCTTCGAAACCGAACGCGCGCAGCTTGAAGCCACGAACCTGCAACGCAAGCAGGAGGCCGAGGAAGTCGCCAAGAAGCTGAACGGCCTGAGCTTCGTCGTGCTTCGCCAGGCGGGCGATTCAGGCCAGCTTTACGGCTCGGTCTCGACCCGCGATATCTCCGACGCCGTCACCGCGGGCGGCTTCACCATCGATCGCGCACAAGTTCTCCTCGACCGGCCCATCAAGAACCTCGGCTTGCACGACGTTCGCGTTGGTCTTCATCCCGAGGTCGAGGTCAAGGTTGCGGTCAACGTGGCCCGCACCGAAGAAGAGGCGCAGCGTCAGGCAGCCGGTGAGAACGTGGCCCAGGCGGCCCGGGACGATTACGCCGCCGAACAGGCAGCGATGGCAGCGCAGGCCGCACTTGCAGCGGAAGCGCTGTTCGAGGGCGAGATCGAAGAGCCGAGCAACTAAAGTTCAGATTGGACGAGGCGCAAGACTATATCTTGCGCCTTTCCATGTAACTTTTTTCATTTAGAATGCAATTTGCGCATGGCTGCCGCCCAAACCCCTAAATTCGCCTGAAGTATACTTGAACGGCGCAATTGGCGGACATAGCGTTTGATGTGCTCGCCCTCGGGTAGAGCTATCTCAGCAATTACAGCAATGAGGCCCCCCGGTGGAAGGTTCGCGCGTGCTCAATCGTGAGCTTCGGAGCAAGATCATGTCGGCTGCCGATGCAGCAGCCCTTATTCCCGCGGGTTCGAACGTGGGCATGAGCGGGTTTACAGGCGCTGGCTACCCTAAGCAGGTTCCGGCCGCGCTCGCCACCCGAATCCACCAACTGCGCGACACGGGGGAGGACTTCAAGATCGGCGTCTGGACCGGCGCCTCGACCGCGCCCGAGCTCGATGGCGCGCTTGCCGCCGTTGACGGCATCGAAATGCGCCTGCCCTATCAGTCGGACCCGGCTTGCCGCCAGCGTATTAACGCCGGGAAGATGCAATATATCGACATCCATCTTTCGCACGTCGCGCAGTTCGTTTGGTTCGGCTTTTTCGGCAAGCTCGACGTCGCCGTTGTCGAAGTGGCCGGGATTCTTGAGGATGGCCGGCTGATCCCGGCTACTTCGATCGGCAACAATAAGACATGGCTCGATCAGGCCGACAAAGTCATCCTCGAAGTAAATTCCTGGATGAATCCGGGCCTCGAAGGCATGCACGACATTTACTACGGAACGCGCCTTCCTCCCTATCGCCAGCCGATTCCGATTGTCGGCCCAGGCGACCGAATAGGCGAGCCGTACTTCCGCTGCGACCCCTCAAAAATCGTCGCCATCGTCGAAACCAACGAGCAGGACCGCAACACCAAGTTCACCGCGCCGGACGAGACATCGCGCCGTATCGCGGGGCACATTCTAGAGTTCCTTTCGTATGAGGTAAAAAAGGGCCGCATGCCCGAGAACCTGCTGCCGTTGCAATCAGGCGTCGGCAACACCGCGAACGCCGTCATGGCGGGCCTCGAGCAGGGCAAGTTCGAGAACCTTACCGCCTACACCGAAGTGCTGCAGGACGGCATGCTGGACCTTCTCAAGCTTGGGAAAATGACGCTTGCCTCCTCAACGGCGCTCTCCCTCAGCCAGGAGGCAGTGGACGAGTTCAACCGCAACATCTCCTTCTACAAGAGCCGCGTCGTACTACGCCCTCAGGAGATCAGCAATCATCCCGAAGTAATTCGCCGCCTCGGCATCATCGCCATGAACGGCATGATCGAGGCCGACATCTACGGCAACGTGAATTCGACCCACATCTGCGGTTCCTCCATCATGAACGGCATCGGCGGGTCGGGCGACTTCGCGCGCAATGCCTATCTCTCGTTCTTCATGACGCCATCGACCGCGAAAAATGGGCAGCTGTCTTGCATCGTGCCGATGGTCACGCATACGGACCATACCGAGCATGACGTGCAGGTGCTTGTAACCGAGCAGGGGCTTGCGGACCTTCGCGGCCTTGCGCCGAGACAGCGCGCCAAGGTCATAATCGAGAACTGTTCGCATCCAGAGTACCGCCCCGCGCTCCAAGACTATCTTGAGCGCGCGGTGCGCTACGCAACCGGCAGGCATACGCCGCATCTTCTTGACGAGGCGTTCATCTTCCTCACGAAGTGGAAGGCGGAGCAGGCGGCGATGGAAGTGGCGAAGGATATTCACTTTGGTCTAACGCAAGCCGACTTCCACCACGTCGAGGCGTAATACCGGCGCGGCCCGCCCTCCGCATCGGGCCCTCTGGCGGGGTCAAGCCCCGGGTCAAACCCGAGGGCATGGCCCGGCCATGACAATAAGGGTCCTACTGCGTCCGCTTCCAAATGTGCGATTTGCAGACGAGCCCGCCGAGAACGCAGCCCTCAAGTTTCACCTCGTCTTTGCCGGTGACGACGACATAGCCGGTATAGGTATCTCCGTCCTCGCTGTTATAGAGCTTCCCCTTCCAGCGGTCTGAACCTGCTTTCTCGGCACCCTCCATGAGGACGACGCCTGCCATCGAGCGGCCCTTCAAGGCCGGGTTGGGATTCTTGGCGTCGATTTCGCGGCCCTTCCCCGGCGTCAAGACCTTGATGCAAATGCCGCTGCCGCAGGAATAAACGGACAGGATGCCGCCCGTCTCGGTGTCCTTCCACGTGCCCATGGCGTCCTCCGCCGCTGCGAACGATGCAGCCGGAAGAACGAGCGTCAAAGCCAAGGCTCCCAAAAGTGCCCTGGCGCTGTGCCAACGTTTCATGCCCATCCCCTTCCCTGTGTGTTGGTTAACAAAATAGTAACGCGCGTTGCTAGCACCTCCTATGCCCGTTCCCAAATCGAACTTCAGTCGAGGTCTCTTTCGTCCCCACTTCGCGACTCGGTTGCACGCCGGGCAACTGTCAAGGCGCGGCTTGCTGCATTAACTTTTCCTCCAACGCAATCATAAGCCTGTGCACGCGGGGCGAATCGCTGGCCCCAGCTTCTTCGGGAAGCCGGGGGAATCAGGTCTAGTCCCCTCCATGAGACGCACCCCCGCACTATCCGCCGTTACTTCGAAGCCAAGCCTGGAAGAGAGCTTGGATGCGCTGCCGTTCCGGCAAGCGCCGCACAATATCGAAGCCGAGCAGGCGCTGCTCGGCGCGATCCTGATCAACAACGAATCGTTCGACCGCGTGTCGGGCTTCCTGCAGCCTGTCCACTTTTTCGAGCCGCTGCATGGCCGCCTTTTCGAGGTCATGGCAAAGCTGATCCAGGCCGGGAAGCACGCCTCGCCGATCACGTTGAAGACGTTTTTCAACTCCGAGCCGCCAATTGGCGAGCTATCGGTAGCGCAATATCTCGGCCGCCTCGCCGCCGCAGCGACAACCATCATCAACGCGCAGGCCTATGGGCGCGCCATCTACGACCTTGCCGTGCGCCGCGAGCTGATCATCATCGGCGAGGACATGGTAAATGTGGCCTACAACTCGCCCGTCGATGCGCCGCCGGAGGCGCAGATCGAGGCCGCCGAATCACGCCTCTACGATCTTGCCGACAAGGGCAAATATGGCTCGGGCTTCATGTCGTTCGGCGACGCGACGACCGACGCCATCGAGATGGCAGCGCGCGCCTATGAGCGCGACGGCGGCCTGTCAGGGCTTTCCACGGGGCTTGTCGATCTCGACCGCATGATGGGCGGCTTGCAGAACTCGGACCTGATCGTGCTCGCCGGCCGGCCTTCCATGGGAAAGACGGCGCTTGCGACCAACATCGCGTTCAACATCGCGAAAGCATTCCGGACAGCGCCCAAGGAGGACGGCACCGAAGAGGCAGTCGATGGCGCGATCGTGGGCTTCTTCAGCCTCGAAATGTCGTCCGAGCAGCTCGCAACGCGTATCCTCGCCGAGCAATCGCAGATCCCGTCCGAGAAGATCCGGCGCGGCCAGATCACCGACGTGGAGTTCAACAGGCTTCAAACCGCTGCCATGCAACTACAGACCTTGCCGCTGTTCATCGATCATACCGGCGGTATTTCCATCGCTCAGCTTGCGGCGCGCGCCCGGCGTCTCAAGCGGCAGAAGGGACTCGGCATTATTGTGGTCGACTACTTGCAGCTTCTGACAGGCTCAGCGAAGCGATCGCAGGAAGGCCGCGTGCAGGAAGTTTCCGAAATCACGGTGGGCTTGAAAGCTCTTGCTAAGGAGCTGAACGTGCCGATCCTGGCGCTCTCGCAGCTCTCGCGCCAGGTCGAAAACCGTGACGACAAGCGCCCGCAGCTCTCAGACTTGCGCGAGTCTGGCTCAATCGAGCAGGATGCCGACGTTGTGATGTTCGTCTTCCGCGAGGAGTATTATGTTTCGCGGAAAGAGCCTTCGATGGCGAAAGTCGAAGAGCATCAGAAGTGGCAGGATGAAATGGACCAGGTGCAAGGGCTCGCCGAGGTGATCATCGGCAAGCAGCGTCATGGTCCGACGGGAACGGTAAGGCTGCAGTTCCAGGCCGATATTACGCGGTTTGGCGATCTCGCCGAATCGAGCCGCCTGCCAGAGCGGTACGATTAGAAATGGCGGAAGCGTTCGCACAAGAAATCGCCTGGCAGCTTGCGAACGTCCCCCCGCACGCCACAGGTGCGCTCATCGTGCGCCTGGGCGCCATCCGGCGCAACTATGGCAAACTGCGCGCCGCAGCACCCGGCGCCGAAACAGCGGCCGTTGTCAAGGCAAACGCCTATGGACTTGGCGCGGATCGATGCGTCCCGGCGCTCGAACGGGAAGGCTGCCGAACCTTTTTTGTCGCCACGCCCGGCGAGGCGGAAGCGCTTCGCGAATTGTCGCCGCACGCAGCGATCTATGCTCTTGACGGCCTTCTGCCGGAGACCGCGCGCCAGTTCGCGGCCATTCAGGTTCGCCCAGTGCTGGGAAGCCTGGATGAGATCGCCGAGTGGGCGGCGCATTGCCGCGAGGCGCGCGGACGGCTGCCGGCGGCGATCCATCTCGACACCGGAATGACGCGGCTCGGCTTAAAAAAGAGCGAGGCACAGACGCTTGCTGGGCAGCCGGACCTGCTGGCTTCCTTCGAGCCGAGCCTCATCATGAGCCATCTTGTCTGCGGCGACGATGCAGACAGCGCCATGAACGAGGCGCAGCGCGCTCGTTTCGAGGAGGTTTCAGCCTTGTTTCCCGGGGTGCGGCGCAGTCTCGCCAATTCCGCTGGCGTCGCTCTCGGACCGAAGTTTCACTTCGACCTCACCCGCCCAGGCATCTCTCTCTATGGCGGCCGCGCACAGTCGACCGCCAATCCCATGGAACCGGCGGTTTGGTTGCTGGGGCGGATTGCGCAGGTGCATTGGGCGGAGCCAGGGGAAACCGTGGGCTACGGCGCGACCTACACGCTCAAGCGGCGCACTCGGATCGCGACGGTTTGCGCCGGCTATGCGGACGGCTTCTTCCGCGCGCTTTCCGCAAGCGATGCGCGGGAAGGGCCAAGCGGGCACATCGGCGAATACCGGCTGCCGCTGCTGGGCCGCATCTCAATGGATTTGACGACATTCGACGCAACCGAAGCTCCGGATGGGGTCATGAAGCGGGGCGGATGGGTCGAACTCCTCGGCGAGCAAGTCACGGTGGATGATCTCGCCTCCCTTGCCGGCACCATCGGCTACGAGGTGCTGACTTCCCTCGGCCACCGTTATCACCGGATCTATGTGGATGAGTAGGATGCTTCACGCGAGAACTTTGTCATGGCCGGGCTTGACCCGGCCATCCAGCGAAAAAAGTCAGCCCGCAATTCCTATCGTCACCCCCTTTGCCCTGGATGGCCGCCTCAAGGGCGGCCATGACAAAAACACAGGCCGGCGATGGTAAAGATCGCGCAAGATTACGTTTGCCAATCCTGCGGCGCTGCGGCCAGCAAATGGCAGGGCAAATGCCCCGCCTGCGGCGCATGGAACAGCCTTATGCAGGAAGGTAGCGCGCTCTCCGCGCCCGGCGGGGTCGGCCTGAAAGCCAAGCGCAGAGCCAAGGCCGCAACCATCGAAAGCCTTGCCGCCGAAGGCCGCGATGTCCGGCGCATCGCATCGGGGATCGCCGAACTCGACCGCGCCGTCGGAGAGGGGTTCGCGCAAGGGTCCGCCGTGCTCTTGAGCGGTGAGCCTGGCATCGGCAAATCGACGCTGCTGCTCCAGGCCGCCGCCGCCATTGCCGCCCAAGGCCACAGCGCGCTCTATTTTTCCGGCGAGGAAGCCACGGACCAAATCCGGATGCGCGCGTCCCGGCTTGGCCTCACGGCTGCGCCCCTCGGCCTTGTCGCGGAAACTTGCGTGGAGCGCATTCTCGCCACCGTCGAGCAGGGCGCGATCCCCGATTTTATTGTCATCGACTTCGATCCAGACGCTGTGGACCGAAGCGATCGAGTCCGCTCCCGGCACGGTGAGCCAGGTTCGCGCCAGCATGCAGTCGCTTATCGCGCTCGCAAAAGCCCGCGGCCCGGTCATCGTCGTGGTCGGTCATGTCACCAAGGATGGCCAGATCGCCGGTCCCAAAGTGATCGAGCACATGGTGGACACGGTTCTCACCTTCGACGGCGAAAGCGCCCATAATCTGAGGCTGCTGCGGGCAACCAAGAACCGCTTCGGCCCGGCAAATGAGATCGGCGTCTTCGACATGCACGGCGACGGCTTGCGGGAGGTTTCCAACCCCTCGCAGCTTTTCCTAAGCCAGGGCGACGGCGAGGTGGCCGGCAGCGCCATTTTTGCAGGCATAGAGGGCACGCGCCCGCTCCTCGTCGAGATCCAGGCGCTGCTCGCGCCGTCGCCCTACGCCGCGCCGCGCCGCTCCGTCGTGGGCTGGGACCAGAACCGGCTCGCCATGATCCTTGCGGTACTCGAATCGCGGTGCGGCGTGAAGATCGGCGCCCAGGACGTTTACCTGAACGTCGCGGGCGGCTTGCGCATTTCGGAGCCCGCCGCCGACATGGCCGTTGCGGCCGCTTTACTCTCTGCCTTTTCCGGGATTGCGCTTCACCGGGATAGCGTTTATTTCGGTGAGGTCGGATTATCCGGGGCGCTACGGCCGGTTCAGCAAATGAACGTGCGGTTGAAGGAGGCGCAGAAGCTTGGTTTTCGCTCTGCCTTCCTTCCGGCCGCTGGAGAGATTTTGGGCAACGGCCTTGCCGTGAAGCTCACGAGGCTGCCTCAACTGAAAGATTTGGCTACTCTTTTCGCTTAAAGAGCCTTAAGAGGAGCGGGGTTGCATGACGGTCGTAAAATCCGCATGAAAGGGTAAGGCTCATGCCAATTCAAGGGCTCGACATCATACTTGTTGGCATCATGATCTTCTCCGGTTTCCTGGCTATGCTGAGGGGGCTGACCCGGGAGATGCTGTCCATCATGTCGTGGGCGCTCGCCGCAATCGTGACGCTCCTCGCATACACTAATTTCAAGGGCGATGTGCGCGGCTGGATCGACACTCCCATGCTCGCCGACGCCACGCTTATCGCGGTTGTGTTCATCGCAAGCCTCATTCTTTTCAGCCTCGTCACGGCCAACGTGTCAGAGCGCGTACTTGACAGCCGGGTCGGTGCGGTGGACCGTACGCTCGGCTTTGTGTACGGGCTTGTGCGGGGGCTGATCCTCGTTGTGATCGCCTACCTCATCGTGGGCCAGATTGTCGACCGGCAGAACTTGCCGAGATGGGTTAAGGACGCGCGATCGCTTCCCCTCATTGAAAGCGCAGGAGATACTATTAAATCACTCTTGCCGGACAACCCTAAGTCGTTGTTCAAACGTGATCGCCCTGCTTCGCCCGCACCCGAAGCTGAGAAGAGTTAGACTTTTGGCCGGGAGCCGCTTCGCATGGGCAGGGAGCGGGACATTGGGTAAAGGACGCTGAAGTGGACGAGATTGCTGGCCTGCCGTCTTCGACGACGGAACTGTTTGGCTTCGGCGACGACAAACTACACGAGGAATGCGGGGTATTCGGGGTCTTCAACCATCCTGAAGCAGCGGCGCTCACCGCGCTCGGATTGCATGCCCTTCAACATCGCGGCCAGGAGGCTGCGGGCATCGTCACCTTCGACGGCAGCCAGTTTCATGCGGAGCGCCGCCTCGGTCTTGTCGGCGATCACTTCAACAAGAAACCCGTCATCGATCGCCTGCCCGGCTCCATGGCGGTTGGCCATGTGCGCTATGCGACCGTCGGCGAAACGGCTTTGAGGAATGTCCAGCCGCTCTTTGCGGACCTGGACATGGGTGGCCTTGCGCTCGCGCATAACGGCAATCTGACAAACGCACTCAAAATCAGGCGCGAGCTTGTTTCGTCCGGCGCAATCTTCCAATCCACATCAGACACCGAGGTCATCGTCCACCTCATCGCCAGGAGCCGGGAACGAAGAAGCGGCCTTATGGGACGGCTTTTCGATGCCTTGCAGAAAATCGAGGGCGCCTATGCGCTTGGCGTGCTGACCCGGAAAAGGCTGATCGGCATCCGCGATCCGCTCGGGATCCGGCCTCTCGTTATCGGCAAACTCGGCGACGCGACCATTCTCGCATCGGAGACTTGCGCGCTCGACATTATCGGCGCCCGGTTCGTTCGCGAGGTCGAAAATGGCGAGGTCGTGATCATCTCGGACGACGGCATCGAGAGCCACCGGGCATTTCCTGCCTGTCCGCCCCGCCCCTGCATCTTCGAATACATCTATTTTGCCCGCCCTGACTCCATCATGGGCGGGCATTGCGTTTATGACGTCCGCAAGGGGCTGGGCCGCGAGCTTGCCAATGAGGCGCCCGCAAACGCCGATGTGGTGATCCCTGTCCCCGACTCGGGCGTTCCGGCCGCGATCGGCTATGCAAATGAGTCGCGCCTGCCTTTCGAGCTTGGCATTATCCGCAATCACTATGTCGGGCGCACCTTCATCGAGCCGGAGCAGCGCATTCGCAAGCTGGGCGTCAAACTGAAGCACAATCCGACCCCAAGCGTCAGCGTCGAAGGCAAGCGCATCGTGCTGATTGACGACAGCATCGTCCGCGGGACCACATCGACGAAGATTGTTGCCATGATGCGGGAGCGCGGCGCGCGCGAGGTGCACATGCGGATCGCCTGTCCGCCAATCAAATACGCCGATTACTACGGCATCGATACGCCGGACGTGGGCTCCCTCCTCGCCGCCAATCACGACGTAGAAAGCATGAGGCAGTTGCTGGGATGCGACAGCCTTGCCTTTCTCTCCGTTGACGGCACGTACCGGGCGCTCGGTTTTCCGAAGCGCGACGCGGACAATCCGCAATTCACCGATCACTGCTTCACGGGCGAATATCCGACCGGGCTGCAGGATTGGGATGGACCGGAGCCGGGTCAGCAGCATCGGCTTTCTCTGATGGCGGTGTAGCCCAGTGTTTGCTGATAGCACTTTGCCCAGGTTCGACGGAAAGGTTGCGCTTGTAACGGGCGCATCCAGGGGTATCGGCCGCGCCATCGCCAAGGCGCTCGTGCTCCAAGGCGCAACCGTCGTTGCAACGGCGCGCACCAAGGGCGGGCTGGAAGAACTCGACGACGAGATGAAAACGCTCGGCGTGCAAATCACCCTTCTCCGGCTCGATCTGAAGGACGGCGCACAGATTGACACCCTTGGCCCCACGCTTTACCAGCGCTGGCAAAAGCTCGACATCTTCGTCGGGAATGCCGGAGTGCTCGGTCCACTATCGCCGCTGGGCCACATCAGCGAAGCCGACTGGTCGGATGCGCTAGCCGTCAATCTCACGGCGAATTGGCGGCTGCTTCGGACGCTCGATCCGATCCTGCGCCTCTCGCCTGCGGGCCGCGTGCTGTTCCTGACCTCCGGCGCGGCGCAGCGCTGCCGGGCCTATTGGGGGCCCTATTCGGTCTCGAAGGCCGGGCTGGAGGCGCTGGCCAAGACCTATGCCCACGAGGTTCAATCGACGCCGGTTCGCGTAAACCTGCTCGATCCCGGCAAGGTCCGAACACGCATGCGCCGGCAGGCTTATCCCGGCGAGGACGAGAGTATGCTGCCTCCGCCGGAGGCGCTTGTGCCGCTCGCCCTTTCGCTCCTCACGGAGAAGACCACCGCCAGCGGCGATGTCTTCCTGTTCAAGCCTGATACAGCGGAATAGCCGCCGTCAGGACTTCTTGCCCCGCGGCGCCGGTCACGCACTTCGTCATGAAGCTCGCCAGCGCCGCGCCTGCGCGCTTCGGCGTTGCCATGGCAAACGCTGCAAACCGACTTTCGATTGGATCAGCAGCTTGACGCGTACTGGTGCGGACGGCGGGACTTGAACCCGCACAGCCTTTCAGCCGAGGGATTTTAAGTCCCTTGCGTCTACCGTTTCGCCACGTCCGCAGCTGCGAGCCGTTAGCAGTAAGCCAACGCGGCTTCGTGCGCAATATGCCCTTTTTGCGGCTACGGCACCGCGTAGGTCGATGGCCCGGGCTTCGGGTGCGGCGGTAAAATCTCCTGCTCGCGCCTTCCGTATTTAATGGCCGCGACAAGGAGAAGGTACAGCGTCAGCGAATTGAGCAGATGCCAGATGAAGTGCGTACCCATCCGGTGCCCCAGGATGACCCAGTCCGCGCAAAGCTGCTGATCGAGGGAGCGGAATGTGAGGGACACGACAAAGGTCAATGCAGCCCCGAAGATATATAGGGCTGCAGGGTGCCGCTTCACGGCAAGCCATCCCGAGATGAGCCACAGGGAAAGAAGAGCGGGACCGTAACCGAGACTGCCGTTCAGGCACTTGCCCTGGGCGCCCGGCGGAACGTCGAGCCAAAACCCCATGTGCCCATCCCAGCACTGCATTTTGAACGCCATCACCATAAACATGATGAAAATCGCGATCGCGATGGCGGTCACGAGCCAGGTTGCGCCCGCGAAGCGCCGGAGCGAGAAGATCAGGTAGGTCAGCATGAAGACGCCGATGGGCCCGGTGTCTGCCAGGACCGTGTTGAGGTTCGGCACGGTGTGGAACAGGAAGCTTCCCACCCCGATCGCGATGAAATTCAACACAAAGAAGACCTGCCAAAGCGAGCGCTCGTTAGCTGGCCGCTTTGCGATCATGACGGCTCCGGCAAGCGCTGCCAGGATAAAGCCGCCATTCGTGACCGCATTCAGCGGCTCGGCCCAGAAGCCCGGATTCAAGCCGCGCTCGCAATAATCAAAAATCGTGGCACCATGAAAAAAAGGCATCGCGTTGGGCCTGTCTGCTTCTGTCAACCGCAGTCACTTTACCGGAGAGAACCCGAGGACGGAACGAGCCTTTTTACTGAGCGGGTAGCATTTCCCCCACGCTTGACGCCGCGGTCTCACCGAAAATGATTAACGCGCCTAAAGCATCTTCGGACTAAGATATTTCAGGGGAATAGTATGATCCTTCTCGCGGCCGGGACGGGCGCTTTGTTCTGGCGGGCGGCCGAGGATGTTGTCCATGGTTCGACAGGCTCACCCGAGGGTTCGACGCTCACCAGAGGCCTTTTTGCGGGCTTATCTCTTTCAGCGGCCTGCTAGGCTTGGCCTGCACGCATGCCAAGGCGCGTGCCGGACGGCGTATCTTCCGGCATCGTATCCGTGCCCATGATCTTGTCCCAGAACCGGAAATAGAGGCCGTAATTCCTGTCGAAGCGGATGTGGTGGTAGCTGTGGTGGGTGGCTGAAATCAGCTGCCCCCCGAGCGGGCCGCGGACGAGCCAGCGCGGAAGCAGCTCCCAGCCCGAGTGGTTGAAAACCGCCACCACGCTCATGAAAAGCAAAAGCACGATGAGCAGCACGAGGTGAATGGGGATGACGAACACCGTTGCCGGAAGCAGCCACCCCGTGAGCGCCGCCTCAGCCGGATCGAAAGCGAAGGATGCGAACGGCGTCGGCTGGCGCGAGCGATGATGCCCCGCATGCATCCAGCGGAACAGCCGAGGATGGTGCATGAGCCGGTGCGCCCAGTAATAATAGGCGTCCTGGATGGCGAGATAGAGAAAAAAGCTCAGCAGAAGATAAGGCGCGCCGCCATAGGCGTTCCAGTCATAATAAACCGCCGTGCCGCCGTGCAGCAAAGCTACAAGCGCGATGGCCGCTGGGATAGCGTAGACGACCGAGGAGATGAGCGACAGCCGGATTTCCTGCCTGACGATGGCGCGCATCGGCCGGTCGCGATTCAAGCGTTTTGCGCGAAGCTTCTCGCCACCACGCTGCCACAGCAGCCAGTAGAAAACGCCTGACAGGAGCAGGTAGCGCGCGGCGATGATCGCCGTCAGCGCCGCGGTAATGCCGAGAAACTCCGAAATCATCGCGTCCTGCCTGCCCCGGTTATCGTTGGCGCCTGCCTTATGTCGTTATGTCGTGCGCCGCGGCCCCACTATAAAGCGCTTACAATGTCGGTCTTCGCGAAGTCTCCGCCCTTATAGAGGAGGGGAACGCCTTTAGATTTCGCGAGCGCGTAAGAGGCGCAATCGCCGAAATTGAGCCCCGCCGCATGCCGGCCCTTGCCGTATTTCAGGTAGGCGGCTCGCGCCAGCGCCGCCTGCTCCGCGTCGAACGAAACGATCTCAATATGCGCCTCGAACACGAGAGAATCCAGCCGATCCCATGGCTTAGTCCTGGAGGGGCCTGCAATGACGAGCGACGTTTCGAGCAGCGACATCGCAGACAATATCCTCCCCCGTGCATTTGACAGCGCCCACAGAAAAGCGGGACCATCCGGCTCCATGTTCAAAATCGCGACCAGCGCCGAACTATCGATTGCGATCACGCAGGCAGGCCGTTCTCATCGTAGAGATCGTCGTCCGTTAGAATAGAGCTTCCCCCAGTTCCCGCGCGCTTTCCTGGGCAATGGCAAGAAGCTTCTTGTAAAGCGCCTTGGGATCCTCTCTCTGCTTGAGGCAAACCCCATCGTGGATGAACTCGACGCCGGCTTCACGCAGCGCGTTCTGAACGCCCTCGGCCGTTTCTTCCGCCACGGTGTATTCGCCTTTCGCGGCTTCGAGGCGGCGAATCGTGGTCACGGATACGCCTGCCCGTTTCGCGAGCTCCTCCTGCTCCATGCGCAGCAGCGCGCGCGCGGCCTTGATTTGCTCGGGTGTCGCCATGAGTGAAAGCTACCACCCTTGAGCGCTATCCGTCAAGCTTCCTTCTTCGGGAGGTTGAGCCGGATGTGCAACTCGCGCAGCTGTTTCGCCGACACTTCCGACGGCGCACCCATCAACAGGTCCTCCGCCTGCTGGTTCAGCGGGAACATGGTCACGTCACGCAAGTTGTCCGCCCCGCAGAGCAGCATGACGATGCGGTCGATGCCGGGCGCGATGCCTCCGTGCGGCGGCGCGCCGAATTTGAGCGCGCGGATCATGCCGCCAAACTTCGCGTCGACGACTTCCGGCCCATAGCCCGCGATTTCGAACGCCTTATACATGAGCTCCGGCTTATGGTTCCGTATCGCGCCGGACGAAAGCTCCACGCCGTTGCAGACGATGTCGTATTGATGCGCCTTCAGCGCGAGCAGCGCCTCGTCGCCCGCGCTTGCCGCGGCTTCGAGCGCCACCATACCTCCTTGCGGCATGGAGAAGGGATTGTGCGAGAAGTCGATCTTCTTCTCGTCCTCGTTCCATTCGTAGAAGGGGAAGTCGGTGATCCAGCAGAACTCGAAGCGGTCCTTCGCGGTCAGGTTCAATTCGCCGCCGATCCTGGTGCGCGCTTCTCCTGCGAATTTGTAGAACTTCGCCGGATCGCCGCCCACGAAGAAGACGGCGTCGCCTTCCTTCAAGCCGGTCTGCACCTGGATAGCGGCGGAACGTTCCACGCCCAGGTTCTTAGCAATCGGCCCCGCCGCTTCGCCTTCGCGGAAAAAGATGTAGCCGAGGCCGGGCTGGCCCTGCTGCTGCGCCCACGAGTTCATGCGATCGCAAAAGCCGCGGCTGCCGCCCCCCGGCGCAGGGATCGCCCAGACGCGCGCCTTGGGGTCTTTCTCCAGCATGCCCGCGAACACCTTGAAGCCGGAGCCGCGGAAATGCTCGCTCACATCCTGCATCACGATGGGGTTGCGCAGATCCGGCTTGTCCGTGCCGTACTTCGCGATGGCCTCGTCGTAGGGGATGCGCGGAAACAGTGGCGTGACCGGCTTGCCCTCGCCGAATTCCTCGAACAGCCCGCGCAAGACCGGCTCCACAGCCTGGAAAACGTCCTCCTGCGTGACGAAGCTCATCTCGATATCGAGCTGATAGAATTCCCCCGGCGAGCGGTCGGCGCGGGCGTCCTCGTCGCGGAAACACGGCGCGATCTGGAAATAGCGGTCGAAGCCCGCAATCATGATGAGCTGCTTGAACTGCTGCGGCGCTTGCGGCAGCGCGTAAAACTTGCCGGGGTGCAGCCGCGACGGAACCAGGAAGTCGCGCGCGCCTTCGGGCGACGACGCCGTCAGGATCGGCGTCTGGAACTCGAAAAAGCCCTCCTCATTCATGCGGCGGCGGATGGAGGAGACGATCGCCGAGCGTTTCATGATGTTGCGATGGATGGTATCCCGCCGAAGATCGAGGAAGCGGTATTTCAGCCGGATCTCTTCAGGATAGTCAGGCTCGCCGAACACAGGCAACGGCAGCTCATCGGCCTTGGACAGAACCTCGAGCGAGCCGATCCGCACCTCGACCTCGCCCGTCGGCAGGTTCGGGTTCACCGTGTCGCCTTCGCGGATCACCACCTCGCCGTCGATGCGCACCACCCACTCGGCGCGCACCTGCTCGGCGGCGGAAAAAGCGGGCGCCTTCGGGTCGACCACGCATTGGGTCAGGCCATAATGGTCGCGCAGGTCGATGAACAAAAGCCCGCCGTGGTCGCGCACGCGATGCACCCAGCCGGACAGGCGCACAGCCTTGCCCGCATCTCCTTTTCTGAGCGCGCCGCAGGTCACCGACCGGTAGGCGTGAAGCGGTTTTGCGGGTTGGCTTTCCGCCATGGACTCTGCCCCGTTCTTCTTGTCCGAAACTCTGGCCGTTTTTGATTCGGCGGCTCGCGATGCGTTCTTGGCGGAAACGGCGGATTTCGCCCGCCCGCGTTGAGCGGTTTTTTCCACAGATGTCACCCTCTCGGAATAAAGCCGGCCCGCACACGCGATTTTCATCGGCCTGTCGGCACAGCGGCTTAAAAGAGACACACTTAAATTCGCCCTCTGGTCACAGAGCGCGCCAAAACTCGGCGAAAACCAGCGCACGGACCGCGATATTTGTCAAGGATGCGAGGCCGTTCTAGGCGCTGCCCCACAACTTGAGCTATAAAGATCCTATGATCGATTTACCGCCTGTCATTACCTCCTCCAAAGACTTGAAAAAAGCCTGCGAGCATTTGAGCCGCCAGACCTTTGTCACGGTCGATACCGAATTCATGAGGCAGACGACCTACAGGCCGAAGCTGTGCCTCATTCAGATGGCGGCATCCGGAATGGAAGTCATTGTCGACCCGCTCGGCGGCGTCGACCTGACGCCGTTCTATGCCCTTATGGCCAATGAAACCGTCATCAAGGTCTTTCACGCCGCGCGTCAGGACATCGAGATCGTGTACCAGGAGGCCGGTGTCATCCCCCGCCCTCTTTTCGACACCCAGATCGCGGCGATGGCGCTCGGCCACGGCGAGGCGATTTCCTACGGCGCGCTCGTCAAGAAGCTTTTGAAGCGCAATCACGATAAGACCTATCAGGCCATCGACTGGTGCGCGCGCCCGCTCGGGCCGAGGCAGCTTGAATATGCCCTCGGCGATGTGACTTTTCTGCGCGACGTGTATCTGAAGCTGCACCAGCGCTTGCAGGAAACCGGACGCGAATCCTGGCTTGAGGAAGAGGTTGCGATCCTCACCGATCCGAAGACCTATGCGTTCGATCCGGCCGATGCCTGGAAGCGGCTCAAGCTTGGCGGAAAATCGCGTCAGGCGCGCGCCATCATCATGGAGCTTGCGGCTTGGCGCGAACGCGCGGCGCAAGAGGAGAATGTCCCGCGCGGGCGCGTGATCAAGGACGAGGCCATCTATGAAGTGGCAAAGCATGCGCCGCGCTCGCTCGACACGCTTTCGCGGCTGCGCTCGGTGCGGGAATGCCTGAAGTCTCGCGGTGACGACATTCTTCGCGCGGTGGAAGCGGCGCTTGCACGCGATCCTTCCGACGTTGCCGGAGCGGTGGCCCATACGGACCTGCCGGCCTCTGCCTCCGCGACGGTGGAATTGTTGCGCGTGCTGCTCAAGGCCGTGTCTGCGGAACTCAATATCGCGCCGAAGCTGCTCGCCAGCTCGGAAGACCTCGAAAAGCTCGCGCAATTCGACGCCCCGGATGTTCCCGCGCTGAGAGGGTGGCGGCGGCAGCTGTTTGGCGAGAAGGCGCTCGCGTTGAAGTCCGGCGCATTGGCGCTGGGGATCAAGAACAACGAGGTGAGCCTGTTTCCGCTATAAGCGGCCGATGATCCAGAAAACTGCCGAAATAATAACGCTGATGAGCAGGCAAGTGCCGAGCGGCAGGTAGAGCCTGAAATTCTCGCGCTCGATGACAATATCGCCCGGCAAGTGACCGAGCCCCAGCCGCGAACCTGCAAGCCACAGCACGCCAGCGGCTATGAGCACCGCGCCAATCACGATCAGGGTCTTGCCGATTTCCATGGGTAAAGCGTACCGGGCGGCGGTGACGATCCCGTAAAGACCGCGAGCCATAAAGCCGCGCGAGACCGTAAAGTCTCCCTGTGCCTACATTTTATGCTTTGACCTGTTCATGGCCTGCGCCCGCAGCTTGCCGCCCCTACGGCACTTCGTTATAAGCCGCACTGTCAGCTTCTCACGCAAATCCTATATTCAGCCAAGATCAAAAAACCCTGCCAACTTATGAAAAGGCGAACCTATGCCCGTTGAGCGCACCCTTTCTATTATCAAACCCGATGCCACAGCCCGGAACATCACCGGCAAGATCATTACGAAATTAGAAGATGCCGGGCTCCGCATCGTCGCGCAGAAGCGGGTGCATTGGGACATGACGGACGCAGCAGCCTTCTACGCCGTGCACAAGGAGCGCCCGTTCTACAACGACCTCGTGACATTCATGTCCTCTGGGCCAATCGTTTTGCAGGTTCTGGAGGGAGAGGACGCGGTCGCCAAGAACCGCGAGATCATGGGCGCGACCAATCCGGCCAACGCCGCTCCGGGCACGATCCGCAAGGAGTTCGCCGAGAATATCGAGCGCAATTCCGTCCACGGCTCCGACAGCGTCGAGAATGCCGCGCTTGAAATCGGGCTCGTGTTCCAGGAAAGCGAAATCGTCGGCTGATGCCGCTTTCGTGATTCCCGGAGCGGGCCTTGGTCCGCATCCGGGATCCTTACGAATGTGAGCTTTTTGCGGTCCGCTGGAACTAAACGGAACAAATCGTCATGGCCGGGCTTGACCCGGCCATCCATAACTTGTTGCGACGCCTCAGTTCTTGCCCCGGATGGCCGCATCAGGTGCGGCCATGACAGTGAGCGTCCGGACCGGCTTGAAGCTGCCCTTGCGACTAGGCGGCGTGTGCGTCCAACTCCCTAACGGCGGCCGCATCGCGGGCACTGAGCGCGGGATAAGCCGGGTCGGCGCCAACATCGTCAGTGATGCGCCAGGAGCGCGCGCACTTCTTGCCAGCGGCAAGCTTCGGCACAACAGCGACCCCTTCCACCTCTTCGAGCGTGAACGCGCCCGCTGGCGGCTTGCCTGTCCTGATCGACGCTTCGCTCGTGATGGCGATTTCCGCCCAATCCACGCTTTTCGCCGCCGCCGCCAGCGCCTTGTTGCCGATGTAGATCTCGGGCGCGGCCTCAAGGCTCGAGCCGATGCGCTTTTCGCGCCGTTCGATTTCGAGCGCGCCGGTGATCACGCGGCGGACTGTCCAGACCTTCTCCCACTTTTCGCCGAGCGCATCGTTGCGCCATTCCGCGGGGATTTCCGGGAAGGTCTGCAGATGAACCGAGCTATTCTTCACATCGCCATGGCGGGCAAGCCAAGCCTCCTCGGCTGTGAAGCACAGCAGCGGAGCCAGCCATGCCGTCAGGCTTTCGAACAGCGTATTCAGAACGGAAAGCGCGGCGCGGCGCTTCGGACTCGAATAGGCTTCGCAATAAAGCGTATCCTTGCGGATATCGAAATAGATGGCCGACAGGTCGTTCGAGCAGAAGTCGGCAAGCAGCCGGTACGCCTTCTTGAAATCGAAGTCGTTGTAAGCCGCGCGCACCTCGGCGTCGATCTCGGCGACGCGGTGCAGCACCCAGCGCTCCAGCTCCGGCATATCGGCGTGCGCAACCTCGAACCCCGGCTCGTAATGCGCGAGGTTGCCCAGCAGATAACGCAGCGTGTTGCGCAGCTTGCGATAGGCATCCACCGCGGATTGGATGATGTGCGGGCCGATCCGCAAATCCTCCGTGTAGTCCGACGAAAGCGCCCAGAGCCGCAGGATATCCGCGCCCGATTGCTTGATCACATCCTGCGGCGCGGTCGTGTTGCCGAGCGATTTCGACATCTTTCGGCCCTGCTCGTCATTGACGAAGCCATGGGTAAGAACCGCGTCGAAGGGCGCGCGCCCGCGCGTGCCGCAGCTTTCGAGCAGCGACGACTGGAACCAGCCGCGATGCTGGTCGGAGCCTTCGAGATACAGATCGGCGGGCCACTTCAGGTCCTTGCGCTTTTCCAGCACGAAGGCATGGGTGGATCCCGAGTCGAACCACACATCGAGAATGTCGCGCACCTGCTCCCACTGCGCCGGATCGTCCACAAGCTCATCCAGGAAGCGCGCAGCCGCGCCCTCGGCGAACCAGGCGTCGGCACCCTCGGCCTTGAAGGCGTCGAAGATGCGCTTCTGTAGCTGCTTGGAGCCTTTGAACTTGGCGTTCGGGATGACCTCGCCCGTCTCCTTGTGGACGAACACGGCGATCGGCACGCCCCAGGCGCGCTGGCGCGAGATCACCCAATCGGGGCGCTGCTCGATCATGCCGCGAATGCGGTTGCGGCCTTGCGGCGGCACGAAACGCGTCTCGTCGATGGATTTCAGCGCCGCGTCGCGCAATGTCGCCTTTTTGGCCGCCTTGGTGGCATTCGGCTTGTCCATCGCGATGAACCATTGCGGCGTGTTGCGATAGATGATCGGCGCTTTCGAGCGCCAGGAATGCGCATAATCGTGCTTGTGGCGCGGGTTCATGGCCGCGAGCGCGCCCGCGTCCTTCAGCGCGGCGACAACAGCCGCGTTGGCGTAGCGCATATCGTCGAGCTTGCCGAAATGGCCCTTGTCGTCGATGACGCGCTTCGGCTCGTCGCCGCCGAACAGCGGCACACCCTTCCGGTAGTACCCATCCGGCCCGACGGTGTCCGGCACCTCCAATTCGATGCCGAGTTCGCGGATGTGGCGGGCCTTCGCCGTCCAGATCTCAAAGTCGTCCGCGCCGTGGCCGGGTGCCGTATGCACGAAGCCGGTGCCGGTGTCTTCGGTGACGTGCTCGCCTTCGAGCAGCGGCACTTTGAAATCGTAGCCGCCTGCGTGCAGCGGATGCGCCGCGATCATGCCGGTAGGATCGACATCCTCCAGCAGAGTCCATTTCTCGACGCGGGCGGCTTGGAAGAACGAGTCTGCGAGCGATTTCGCCAAGATGAAGCGCTCGCCGGACTTGGTCCAATTATCGGCGGGTGCGTCCGTCACCTCGTAAAGGCCGTACTCGATCCTGTTGGAGAACGCGATCGCCCGGTTGCCGGGGATCGTCCACGGCGTCGTCGTCCAGATGACGATGCTGGCCCCATCGCCCCCTCTCCCGTGGGGAGAGGGCTGGGGTGAGGGCGTTCCATGTTTCTTAGAGCGCCGCGACCCCTCACCCTGTCCCTCTCCCTCAAGGGAGAGGGAACGCTGGTTCGCCGTCTTGATACCAGGAAACTTCACCCAGATCGCGGGGCTGGCGTGCTCGTGGTATTCCACCTCCGCCTCGGCGAGTGCGGTGCGCTCCACGACCGACCACATCACGGGCTTCGAGCCGCGATAGAGCAGCCCGCTCATCGCGAACTTCATCAGCTCGTTCGCGATGATGGCCTCGGCCTCATAAGCCATCGTGGAGTAATAATGCTCCCAGTCCCCCTCGACGCCGAGGCGGCGGAACTCGGCCATCTGCACGCCGATCCACTTCTCGGCGAACTCGCGGCACTCGCGCCGGAACTCGTTGATCGGCACATCGTCCTTGTTCTTGCCCTTGGCGCGATACTGCTCCTCCACCTTCCACTCAATGGGCAGCCCGTGGCAGTCCCAGCCCGGCACATAATTAGCGTCGCGGCCCATCATCTGCTGCGAGCGCACCACCGCGTCTTTCAGGATCTTGTTCAGCCCCGTGCCGATGTGGATGTTGCCGTTCGCGTAGGGAGGCCCGTCGTGCAGGATGAACTTTTCGCGCCCCTTTGCGGCCTTCCTCAGGAGCTTGTAGAGGTTCATCTTGGCCCAGCGCTCAAGCAGCTTCGGCTCAAGATTGGGCAGGCCTGCCTTCATGCCGAAATCCGTTTTCGGCAGGAACAGCGTTTTCGACCAGTCGCGCTCGGCGGCGCCGTCCAAGGCCGGCGGAGTTCCGGCGCCCGCTGAGGGTGCATCTTTGGTGTGATGGCCGCCGCCAGACTTGCCATTGTGTCCATTGGCGCCTGAACCGTGCTTCTGCAAAGCGGCCTTTTGGGCCGCGGCTGCATGACTTTTGTCGTGCCCGTTCCCTGCGTGGCCGTTTTTCTTTGCTCGTCCCGCCGCTTGGTCTCTCTTGTCCATGGAATAAGCCTGCGCGGCGCGTCACGGCGCCGATGTGTTGAAAATCGCCTTAGAGATAGGGCGAAAATGCCATGACAGTAAAGTGGCATGGCGTCCAATGTCGCAATTCCAGCTCAATGGCCGCGCCCGGCTGAATGGCCGGGTTGAACGGTGCCATTGGTACTGTCGCTAGGCCGGGTTCAACTCCTGCGGCTCCGAGCCGGCTCCAGGAACCACCTTAGTCGGGGCGGCAGCAGGTGCGGGCGCTTCAGTGACGGCGGGAATTTCCTCGTAAACCGGTTTCACGCGCGCCGGTGCATTCGCATCGCGAGGCCGCTCCATGATGGCGCAGACGCCCATGCCGCCGGCCGTGCAGATGGAAATGAGCCCCCGCCCGCCGCCATTCTCTTCGAGAATCTTGGCAAGCATCGCGATAATGCGCGCACCCGTCGCCGCGAACGGATGGCCGTAGGCGAGGCTCGATCCCTTCACGTTCATCTTCGAGCGGTCGATGGAGCCGAGCGGCTTGTCCTTGCCGAGCATGGTCTTGCAGAACTCGGGATCTTCCCACGCCTTCAGCGTACACAGAACCTGCGCGGCAAAAGCCTCGTGAATTTCGTAGAAATCGAAATCCTGCAAGGTGAGGCCAGCCTGATCGAGCATTTTCGACACCGCGATGGCCGGCGCCATCAGGAGGCCCTTCCCCGCGTCCACGAAGTCGATGCCGTAATGCTGGCCGAAGGTGAGATACGCCATCGGCTTCAGCCCGTGGGCCGCGGCCCAATCCTCCGACGCCAGTAAGACGGCGGACGCGCCATCGGTCAGCGGCGTCGAGTTGGCCGCCGTCAGCGTTCCGTGCTCCTTGTCGAACGCGGGTTGAAGCTGCGAGATTTTCTCGATGCTGATGTCCTCGCGCAGATTGTTGTCGCGAAATACGCCTGCCGTCGGCACGAGCAAATCGTCGAGGAAGCCCGCATCGTAGGCGGCTGCCGCGCGCTTGTGGCTGCGATAGGCGAGCTGATCCTGCTCGGCGCGCGGGATGCGCCACTGCTTGGCCATCAGCTCGCAATGCTGCCCCATGGAAAGCCCTGTGCGAGGCTCGGAATTGGCCGGAGGGTTCAGCGCGAAGTCGCCCAGCGAGAAGCCGCTCACGAGAGACGTTGCTTTCTTGGCGACCGATTTTTCGGTCCCGAATTTTGCCAGCCGCTTGGCGAGGGAGCGTTTCAGTTCGATCGGCGGATCGGACACGGTATCGGCGCCCGTAGCGATGGCGACGTCGATCTGGCCGATCGCGATCTTTGCCGCGCTGCCGAGCGCCGCTTGCAGGCTCGTGCCACAGGCCTGGGAAAGCGTAATGCCCGGCGTATCCTCGCTGAGCTTTGTACCGATGACCGCTTCGCGCGTCAGGTTGAAGTCCTTGGCGTGCGTGATGACGGCGCCGCCCACAACCTCATCGATGTGCTCGCCTTCGAGGTGGTATTTTTCCACGAGGCCGTTCAGAGCCGCCATCATCAGATCGAGATTGGTGAGGTCGTCGTAGCCCGTGTTGCTCCGGCAAAAGGGCGTGCGCACCCCTCCGATGACGGCCACCTTGCGCAAAGTCTGCTGCATCGAAATCTCCCGCTATCAATCCGTCATTCCGGAAGGCGCCCCGCGCCCCTTTCCGGGATCTTGACAAATCAGGTCAACTGAAAGACCCCGGATAAGCGCCAAGCGCTTTCCCGGGTGACGATGGATGTCGTTTTTCATTCCGCGGCGTGCATAGGTTCCGCCTGGGATTGAGACCCCTGCCCTGCCCCTTTCAGCGATTCGCGATAATGGAGCGGACCGCCTCGGAACGGCGCGAAGCCCGTTCCGAAGATGACGCCCGCATCGACCTGATCCGCGCTCGCGACAACACCATCGGCGAGCGCCTTTTCGCATTCGTCGATGAGCGGGTTCACAAGTTCGCGGCCGAGCTGCTCCAGGTCCTTGCCTTTGAACTCCGTTGTGCCTTTTTCAGCCTTGTCGCCCGTCCACTTGTAGAAACCCTCTCCGGTTTTCTTGCCGAGCTTCTTCTCTTCGACAAGGCGCATCAGCGGGTGATCCTCGGGCGTGGGCATGTTCAGGATCTTGGCGACGCTCAGGGCCACGTCGAGACCGACGATATCGGCAAGTTCGATCGGACCCACGGGCATGCCGAACTTCTGGGCGGCGGCGTCGATCTTCTCCTTCGGCGTGCCCTCGGCGAGCCGTTTCATGGCGTCGAACATGTATGGCGCAAGCACGCGGTTCACGAGGAAGCCCGGAGAAGACTTCACGATCAGCGGCATCTTGCCGATCCGCGTCACGAAGCCAGCGCCCTTCCGCACCTCGTCCTCGTTACTTTGCGGCCCGCGCACCACCTCGACGAGCGGCAGCGACGCCACCGGATTGAAAAAGTGCAGTCCGATGAGGCGGCTCGGGTCTTTAAGGCTGGCCGCAATCTGCTCGATGGGCAGCGAAGACGTATTCGTCGCGAGTATCGCGCCCGGCTTCAGCTTCGGCTCGATGTCCGCGAACAGCTTCTTCTTTGCGTCGAGATTTTCGTAGATCGCCTCGATCACCACGTCGGCGCGGTGAAGATTGGCGCCTGCGGGGTCGGCGATGAGCCGCGCCTTCGCCTTTGCCGCTTCGTGGGCCGAGTGCAACCGCTTCTTGAAGAAGGGCTGAGCCCGCTCGATGGCGCGCTTGACCGCGTCAGCCGAAACATCCTGAAGCGAAACTTCCATGCCCTCGGCAGCGCAAACCATGGCGATGTCCGCGCCCATGGTGCCGGCGCCGACGACATGCGCACGCATCGGCCGGTACCCGTCCTTCGGCGCTTCGGATTTCAACATCTCCGAGAGGCGGAAGACGCGGCGCAGGTTTCGCGACTGCTCCGAAATCATGAGCGGAGCGAACGCGCGGGTCTCTTCGCGCTTCATCTCCTCGAAGCTGCCGCCGTGCTTTTCGAACAGATCGATCAGCCGGAACGGCGCGGGGTAATGCTCTTCGCGGACTTTCGCCGCGGTTTCCTTGCGCATCCGCTTGGCGATATAGGCGCGGGCGGGCTCGAACTTCATGAGCGGCGCCCAGACGACGGCGGCCCGCTTCGAGTGCTTGTCCTTCATGACCGCGTTGCGCGCGGCCCAGCGCAATTCGTGATGGCTTGGCACGATCTGGTCGACAATACCGGCGGCCCTTGCCTGGCTCGGGCGCAGCATGCGGCCCGTGAGCATGTGCGGCATGGAATTCATCGGCCCGGATTGGCGGACCCAGCGCGCCGCGCCGTTCAGGCCGGGGATGATGCCGAGCTTCACCTCGGGCAGACCCAGGCGCGTACCTTCCTCGCGGTCGCAAATGCGGTAGTGGCAGGCGAGCGCAAATTCGAGGCCGCCGCCGAGGCAATAGCCGTGGATCGCGGCCACCACCGGAACAGGCATGCGCTCCACGCGGTCGAAGATCGAGGTCACGGCCCGGACAACCTCCACAACTTCGGCCTCGGTCTTGAGGTCATCGAATTCGCGGATGTCGGCGCCAGCAATGAAGCTCTTATCCTTGCCGGACATCACAACCAGGCCGCGAACGGTCTTCGCGCGAACTCCGTCCGCCACGGCCGTCAGGATGTGATCCAGCTCTTCGATGGATTCGCGGCCCAGCGTATTTTGCGACTGACCTTTCACATCGATGATCGCCCAGGCGATCTGCTCAAGGTCGATATGGAACTGCCAATTTTTCAGGTTCGCGACATCGGCTGCCATGACCGCTCCTTCTCGTATGTCCTTGTCATGACCGCGTAGAGCGGCCACGGAAAAGCTTATGGCGGGCATTGCCCGCCAAACGCGTGGATCACTCCGCGGCGCGCATTTCCGCAGGGGGCAGCTGAGGTGCCTTTCGCTCCTCCGGCGCGTTGTGCGCACTGTCCACGCTCGCGTAATGCGGCTCCAGTTCCGCCGGGTCGAAGTCGTCGACCGCGATAACCTTTGCCACAAGTCTTTCGGTGTCGCGAAGCATATCGGCTTCCGCCTGGCTCAGGACACGTTTATCCACTGCTTCTTTAAACCAATCGTTTCCGAGATAGCGCTTGACGAGACCGCTCCGAATCGCCCGGTCGAGCTTCTTGTCCGCTTCCTCGCTTTCGGTCACCTTTTTCATAGCAACCTCAAGCAGGCCCTGCGGGTCGTTCTCGTCGTGCGAGACGAAAATATTGCGCGTGAGCCTGTCGCGGACCTCGCCCGGTTCCAGCACCGCCTGCACGATCTCCTTTCCGAGGCTGTCCTTCGGCTTGCGGAAGCTGTTGCCGAACGGAAAAACCCAGAACTTCAGCAGCGGACGCGCGTAGCGGACCGGAAAGTTCTCGATGGCATCGTGCAGAGCCGAGTAGAAGCCATGGAAGGCTTTCTGCACGGCGTAATCGAATATGGGCCGCTCCGACTCCAGCGCGCCGTCATCCTCGTAGCGCTTGAGAAGGCACGAGATGAAATAAAGCTCGCTCAGAGCGTCGGCCATGCGCCCCGTCGTGCGCTGCCTGACCTTCAAGCCGCCGCCGAGAAGCACGACGCACATATCGGCCACGAGCGCAAAGTTGGTCGAGGCGCGCTCAAGCTGCGCATAGTAATAAGGCTTTGGCGCATTCAGGGGCGATTTGGCGAAAACGCCGCCCGTCACGTTGTGGAAGAAAGCGCCGAACACGTTCGAGATCGCAAAACCGGCGTGCCCCTCGAAAGCCGCCTCGAAGGCCTCAAATCCCGCGTTGCGGTCCGGGTTCTGGGCGGCTTTTATCTCGGAATAGAGATAGGGATGGCTCCTCAGCGCCCCTTGTGCGAACACGATGAGGCTTCGCGACAGGATATTCGCGCCCTCGACCGTAATGCTCACAGGCGAGATCTGGTAGGCCGCTTGCAGATAGTTGTGGGGGCCGTCACAGATGCCTTTCCCGCCGTGAATATCGAGAGCGGCTTCGAGCGATTTGCGCATCCTTTCCGTCGCCTGGTACTTCATGAGGCCGGAAATGACGGCAGGTTTCGCGCCCTGGCTCACCATGGACGACGTTACGGCGCGCGCGGCTTCGAGCGTGTAGGCCGTCTCGACCATCAGCGCGAGCTGCTCGATAATGCCCTCCATGCGCCCGATGGGGATCGAGAACTGCTTGCGGATGCGAGCATAGGCGCTGGTGCTGCGAAGGATCGCTTTTGCACCGGCCGTGGACGCTGCCGGGAGCGAGATTGCGCGGCCCGCGGCGAGGCACGCCATCAGCATGCGCCAGCCCTGCCCGACCCGCTCCTTGCCGCCGACCACCCACTCTATCGGGATGAAGACGTTCTCACCCGAAACGGGGCCGTTGGGGAAGGACGATCCTGCGGGCAGATGGCGGCGTCCGATGCGCATGCCTTCATGGTTTGCCGGGATGAGAGCGAGCGTGATGCCCACATCCTGGCCATGCCCAAGCACGTTTTCAGGGTCGAAGAGGTGAAAAGCGAGGCCGACGATCGTCGCCTTGGGCGCAAGCGTGATGTAGCGCTTATCGAAGTTCAATTTTATGCCGAGGACCTGCTTGCCCTCGTGCATGCCCATGGTGACAGTGCCGACGTCGCGCATCGCGGCAGCGTCCGAGCCCGCCGTCGGGCTCGTCAGCGCGAAACAGGGGATCTCCTTGCCCTTCGCCAGCGGCTCCAGATACTGCTTTTTCTGCTCGTCCGTGCCGAAAAGCTCGATCAGCTCGCCCGGCCCGAGCGAATTCGGCACCATCACAACGATGGAGGCGTCAGGATTGCGGGAGGATATCTTTCCAAGAATCATGGATTGAGCCTGGGGCGAAAAGCCCAATCCGCCATGCTCCTTGGAAATGAGCATGCCGAGGAAACCCTTTTCGCGGATGAAATCCAAGATACGCTCCGGGATGCCGTGCCGGTTGTGCCGGATTTCCCAGTCGTCCAGCATCTTGCACAGCTCTTCGGTTTCGTTGTCGAGGAAGTGGCGCTCTTCATCGGTGAGCACGATGGGATTGACCGCGCGCAACTTGCTCCAGTTGGGGCGGCCCGAAAAAAGCTCCGCGTCGAAGCCCTGCGTACCGGCGTCGAGCGCCTCCTGCTCCGTCTTCGAGACGGGCGGAAGGACGCGCTTCACCGTCTTGAAAGCGGGACGCGTCACCACCGCGCGGCGGATGGGACGCCACGACAGAAGGCCAAGCACAATCGCGGGAACATAGGCAAGCAGATCAAGGGTCGATAAATAAGGACCGTGAAGGTCTCCGCTGAAGAGACCCAGCTGTCCGATGAAAGCCACCGCAGCGAACCACAGCGCCCACATCGACAGCGGTTCGCGCCGGATCGCGAGCACGAACAGAGCGGCTATCGCCAAGGCGACGAATATGAAGCTTATCATGGCCGAATCCCTTCCTCGTCAAAACCGGGCGCACCGGCCCTCGCATCCTGCTTCAAAGCCCCTCGCCGCAAAAACACAGTTTCAATCAGCCAGCACGTAGTCAGCGCAAAGCGAGATCGCAATGCGCAGCGTCATCGGGGCCAACGCGAACATTTACCGGTTAAGGAGCTTTCGCAGAAAATGGTTGCGGGCGCATTAACCATAAACGGTAATAAGC
Source organism: uncultured Alphaproteobacteria bacterium (assembly GCA_963834165.1). Classification (GTDB taxonomy): domain Bacteria; phylum Pseudomonadota; class Alphaproteobacteria; order Rhizobiales; family Rhodomicrobiaceae; genus Rhodomicrobium. The sequence goes on from CAWIAL010000017.1 coordinate 128,828, forward strand.
GCAGATTGGAGCAGCAAACTATGTGGTTATCCGATGCATAAACCACAAAGCGCCAATGCTTCAAAAGCCAATCGGAACATGGACTCAGCTTTAAGTAGCAATTGCCGGGCGCACCAGCGCCGCTCGCATTTATTTGAACTGCGATTTCCCGAATATCTGAAACCGGAAATGTTCACAGGCCGTATAACTAGGTGAGTCGATTTTTGATGAGATCATGGAATGAAAAGCATGGGTATGCTCGACACGAGCTGGGACAAAGAGGCGGACGCCGGTGCGTCCGAGGTCCGCGGGGAGGTGCAGGCCGCCAATATGCTGCGTGCGCTTGCTAATCCCCACCGCTTGAAAATCCTCAAACTTCTCGATCAGGCGCCGCATACCGTGATGGATCTCTGCGAGCGCCTGAGCCTTCGCCAGAGCCTCGCCTCGCAGCACCTTGCCCGCCTTCGCGTCGATGGGATCGTATCGGCCGAGCGGCAGGGCCATCACGTGGTTTACTCGCTGCAAAATGCGAGGGCGCGCGCGATCCTGGCGGTCCTGGAAGGCTCCACGACGCGGAGCGCCAAGTCAAACTCACGGAAATCGCGCATGAACGGCGGTTCATTATCCTCCCGCCGCGCCGGGCCCTGAGCCGGATTGCAGACTGCCCAGAACCCAGGCATAGATTGCGCAATGTTAAGCGCATCGATGCGAAGTAAGCATTGTCGCAGGACGAGGGATTACGCTACATCCTAAGAGCGCGTTGAATCAGCCCCAGCGCAAGCCTTGGGACCCTCGATGGATTATTTCTCTCAGCAGCTTATCAATGGCCTGACGCTGGGCTCGATTTATGGCCTGATCGCCATCGGCTATACGATGGTCTACGGCATCATCGGCATGATCAACTTCGCGCATGGCGAAGTTTTCATGATCGGCGCGTTCATAGCCTTGATCGCCATCCTGTCTCTGTTCTCGATTTCCATCACATCGGTGCCGCTCGCGCTGTTTGTGGCGCTCATCGTCTCCATGATATTGACGGCTGTCTGGGGCTGGAGCATCGAGCGCATCGCCTATCGCCCGCTTCGGTCCTCCTTCCGGCTTGCGCCGCTGATCACCGCCATCGGCATGTCCATCACGCTGCAAAACTTCGTGCAACTGAGCCAGGGCGCGCGGTCGAAGCCGCTGCCACCGCTTATTCGCGGCGGGTTTACGCTCTCCGATAGCGGCGGGTTCGCCGTCAGCTTGAGCTATGTGCAAATCCTCATTATCGCCACGACGGTCGTCTTGATGACGGCGTTCTCGCTGATCATTGGCCGCACCGCGCTCGGACGGGCGCAGCGGGCCTGCGAGCAGGATCGCAAGATGGCCGCCCTTTGCGGGGTGAACGTGGATCGCACAATTTCGCTGACGTTCGTGCTTGGCGCGGCGCTCGCAGCCGTCGCGGGCTTGATGTTCCTCGCCTATTACGGCGTGATCGATTTCTTCGTCGGCTTTGTTGCGGGTATCAAGGCCTTCACCGCCGCGGTGCTGGGCGGCATCGGCTCGCTGCCGGGCGCCATGCTGGGCGGCCTCGCCATCGGCTTGATCGAGGTTTTCTGGGCCGGGTATCTCACCGCGCAATACAAGGATGTGGCTGCGTTTTCCATCCTCGCGATTGTCTTGATCTTCATGCCGTCCGGGCTCCTCGGCAGGCCGGAAGTTGAGAAGGTCTAGTCGATGACGGACACGGCCAAGCCCGAAGCTGCGCCTGTCGTTACTCGCACCGCCGGCGTGCGGCTTCCTCTCGACGCGCTTCGCGATGCGGGCATTACTTTTCTTATCGCGCTCGCTCTGTTCGGCTCACTCGTCGGGTTTCGCACCGACGCGGTCAATGGCGCCCTTGAGATCACGACGCACTTCGGCAAGGCGCTGCTCTTCGCGGGCGCCGTGACGGCTCTCCGCTTCACTTACGATATTCTTGTCTGGAGGCGGCTTGCCGACGGCGAAAGCCTCGCTTCGCTCGTTCCAGCCGCAATCCCCGTCATGCGGGCGATGGCGGGTCTTGGCCTTGTGCTCGGATTTTTCCTGTTCGTCATCCCTGGTTCGCGCTCGAACCTGATCGCCTGGGCGTCCAGCGCGTACTGGCTGCTCGGGACGATCGCGGATCTCGTAACCTTCGCTTGCGTTGCCGCTTTCCTGGTTGTCGCGGCAATGGGCGCCGTCCGCCTGCTGAGGCTCGTCTTTGAGCGAGGGCGCCAAAGGGCCGATGGCTCAAGCAGCATCGCGCAGCGCCTATCGGCGAACTTCAGCCGGGAATTTCCCATCGCGCTCCTCATCATCGCGGCCGCGCTTCCGCTCCTCGTCAGCGGGCCTCCGCAGCGATATGCGATCGACACCGCCACCCAGATCCTCATCTACATCATGCTTGGCTGGGGACTGAACGTGGTGGTCGGGCTGGCGGGCCTGCTCGACCTTGGCTATGTCGCCTTCTATGCCGTCGGCGCATACTCCTATGCGATAATCGCCACGCAATTCGGCTGGTCGTTCTGGGCTTGCCTGCCGCTCGCGGGGCTATTCGCAGCTCTCTGGGGCATAACCCTCGGCTTTCCCGTGCTGCGGCTTAGAGGCGATTACCTCGCCATCGTGACGCTGGCCTTCGGCGAAATCATCCGCATCGTCCTGATAAACTGGCAAAGCCTGACCGGCGGTCCGAACGGCATAAACCGCATTCCCAAGCTGACTTTTTTCGGCCTTCCGTTCGACAAGTTCGCGCAGCCAAGCTTTCACGGCTTTTTGGGGATCGAGTACGATCCCGTCTATCGCATCGTCTTTCTCTATTACGTCATCCTCTTCCTTGCGCTTGTGACCAATTTCGTCACGCTGCGCCTTCGCCGCCTGCCCATCGGTCGCGCCTGGGAGGCCTTGCGCGAGGACGAGATCGCCTGCCGGTCCGTCGGCATCAACACCGTGATCACAAAGCTCACGGCGTTCGCCATCGGCGCGATGTTCGGCGGGTTCGCCGGAGCGTTCTTCTCGGCGAGGCAGGGCTTCATCAGCCCGGAATCGTTTACCTTTACCGAGTCCGCATTGGTGCTCGCGATTGTCGTGCTGGGCGGCCTCGGCAGCCAGCTCGGCGTCGTGATCGCCGCCGTGGTTCTCGTGGGAAGCTCCGAGCGCTTTCGCGAGCTGCAGGATTACCGCATGCTGATTTTCGGCCTCTCCATGGTGCTCGTGATGATCTGGCGGCCTCGCGGGCTGATGGCGGGGCGCACGCCCTCGGCATTCCTTCATGAGGCCCGCGCCATTTCCTCGAGTTTCGTCAAGGAAGGGCGAGGCTGATGAGCGAGGCTGCGCCAGAGGCGCCGGAGAGGGACGAGCTTTTGCGCGTGGAGCACCTCACCATGCGCTTCGGCGGCCTCGTTGCCGTCGATGGCCTGTCCTTCTCGGTGAGGCGCGGCGACATCACGGCGATCATCGGCCCGAACGGCGCGGGCAAGACCACGGTCTTCAATTGCATCACGGGGTTCTACAAGCCGACCGAGGGGCGCATCGCGCTGGCCCATGGCAGTCGAGGCAGCCTTCGAGGCGCTACCCCGGGTCACATCGCGGGGACAGCAATGGTCCGCCACACCCGATGGCGCGCTGTTTCTCCTGCAGCGCATGGCGGGCTTCGAGATCGCGCGGACGGCGCGCGTCGCACGCACTTTCCAGAACATCCGCTTGTTCGCGGGCATGACCGTGCTCGAAAACCTGCTTGTCGCCCAGCACAACGTCTTGAACGCCGCTTCCGGCTACACAATCGGCGGCCTCCTCGGCTTCAAGAGCTACGCGCGGGCCGAAGCGGAAGCGATCGAGCGCTCCGCCTATTGGTTGCGTCAGATCGGCCTTCTCGACCGCGCCGACGATCCCGCGGGCGATCTTCCCTACGGCGCGCAAAGGCGGCTCGAAATCGCGCGCGCCATGTGCACCGGGCCCGTCCTTCTCTGCCTCGATGAGCCCGCCGCCGGCCTCAACCCGCGCGAATCCGGCGAGCTGAACGATCTTCTCCTCAAGATCCGCGAGGAGCACGCGATGTCGATCCTTCTCATCGAGCATGACATGGGCGTCGTGATGGGCATCTCCGACCGCATCAACGTGCTCGACTACGGGCGCAAGATCGCGCAGGGAACGCCTGAGGAAATCCGATCCGATCCCAAAGTGATCGCCGCCTATCTTGGGGTGGAGGATGCCGAGGTCGAGGAAGCAGAGGCGGAGGCCGGGCTATGAACCCCGCTCCTTTCCATCCGCGGCGTCGAAACCTTCTACGGCAATATCTGTGCGCTTAAGGGCGTCGATCTCGACGTTTACGAAGGCGAGATCGTCACGCTGATCGGCTCGAACGGCGCGGGCAAGACCACGCTGATGATGACGATCTGCGGCGAGCCGCGCGCGAGAAGCGGTCAGATCGTCTTCAACGGACACAACATCACGAAGCTACCCACGCATGACATCATGCGCCTCTCCATCGCCCAGTCGCCCGAGGGCCGCCGCATCTTCCCGCGCATGACCGTTTACGAGAACCTTCAGATGGGCGCGCTGCTTGCCCCGGAGGACGGGGCGGCGCTGCAGGACGATCTCGCGATGGTTTTCGAGCTGTTCCCGGTGCTCAGCAAGCGGCAGGGGCAGCGGGGGGGCACGCTTTCCGGCGGCGAGCAGCAGATGCTCGCCATCGCCCGCGCGCTCATGGGCCGGCCAAAGCTTCTTCTTCTCGACGAGCCGTCGCTTGGCCTTGCGCCGCTTATCGTCAGGCAAATATTCAACGTCATTCGCGAACTCAACGAAAAACGCGGGCTGACCGTGTTCCTCGTCGAGCAGAACGCGTTCCACGCGCTGAAACTGGCGCACCGCGGCTATGTGATGGTCAACGGGCAGATCACGCTGTCGGGGAAGGCTTCGGATCTTCTGAAGCGCGATGAAGTCAAGGCTGCTTACCTGGAAGGCGGCGCTCATGTGTAGGTGGGCACCTTGTCCGCTGCTTGGGGCGACTAAGGCGTCGCTCTTGCTGTCATGGCCGGGCTTGACCCGGCCATCCATTAAGCCCCTGAAGCGGAACGTTGTTTCTCTGGATAACCGCGTCAAGGGCGGCTATGACAAAGGGGAGCGAGCACGCTCCGGCGCGGGCATGATGGTGCGCCAGCCAAGCTGCGGAGCTTATAAGCCATGGGCGTGATTTACGAGACCTCGTTCTGGGCATTCGTGTTCGTAACTCTCATCGCGGGCGGCGGCGCGGCCTTCATGATCGGACGGGCGGCCGCGAAGACCTGGCAACCGCTTTGGCAGGCGGCACTTCAGGTCATGATCCTGAGTGCGGCGATCCGGTTTCTCCATTGGGGGCTGTTCAGCGGCGCGGCGCTTGAAAGCTGGCGTCAGGCGCAAGGCAGCCTGTTCTCGCTTCACTATTACCTGACCGATGCCGCCATCCTTCTCGTTTTTGCCGCCTTCGGTTTCCAGCGGCAGCGGACCTTGCAGATGCTGCGCCAATACCGCTGGCTCACTGTTCAAACGAGCCCGCTCAGCTGGAAACTGCGCGAAAACGTCACCGTGCAGCCGCATTCTCAAGGGGGAGCGTCTTAAGCCGTCCGCAAGGGGGAGCGTCTTAAGCCGTCCGCAGTTTCTGAAAGCCTTACCAGTCAAAAAAAGGAATGAAAATGCGTTTGATCCTGGCGAGTCTTGCCGCCGTTGCAGCTAGTGTTGGCCTCACGTTGCCGGCTTTCGCTCAATCCGAAATCAGTGTTGCGGTGGTCGGGCCGATGACCGGCGAATACGCGTCGTTCGGCGCGCAGTTCAAGGCTGGTGCCGAAGCCGCCGTCGCCGACATCAACAAGGCTGGCGGGGTGCTTGGAAAGCAACTCAAGCTCGAAACAGGCGACGATGTTTGCGATCCGAAGCAGGCCCGCTCGGTCGCCGAGCAGCTGGCTGCGAAGAAAGTGGCGCTCGCAGCGGGCCACTATTGCTCCGGTTCGTCCATCCCAGCCTCCGACGTTTACAACGACGCCGGCATCGTTCAGATTTCCCCGGCTTCCACAAATCCGAAATACACCGACGAGCGTCCGGGGCCATTTTCGTACCGTGTTTGCGGCCGCGACGACCAGCAAGGCGCAATCGCCGGCAAATATCTCGCAGAGCAATTCAAAGACAAGAACATCGCGATCGTTGACGACAAGTCGGCCTACGGCAAAGGCCTCGCGGATGAAACGCGCAAGGCCATGAACGCAGCCGGCAAGAAGGAAGCGCTGAACGATACCATTACGGCAGGCGAAAAGGATTTCAGCGCACTCGTCACCAAGCTCAAAGAAGCGAAGATCGACCTCGTTTATTTGGGCGGGTACCACACCGAGGCCGGTCTCATCGTCCGCCAGATGCGCGCGCAGGGCATGAAAACGATCCTTGCAGGCGGCGATGCGCTCATGACGACGGAGCTCGGCACGATCGCAGGCGACGATGTGGAAGGCACGCTGATGACTTTCTCGCCCGATCCGCGAAAGAACCCAGCGGCGAAGGCGGTCGTCGACAACCTGCAAAACAAGGGCATCGACCCGGAAGGTTATGTGGTCTACGCCTATGCCGCAATCCAGGCTTGGGCCCAGGCTGCCCAGAAGGCCGGCACGACGGACGGCCCGAAGGTGGTCGAGGCGCTGAATTCGAACGAGTTCGACACGGCGCTTGGCAAGTTCAGGTTCGACAAGAAGGGCGATCCGAACCTTCCGCCCTATGTGTTCTACCGCTGGAACAAGAAGGGCTACGAGCAGATCCAATAACGCTCGTGCGCCTCTTGGCGCGGAAGCCCGCAGCGACGTTGCGGGCCAGGATGCTGACAAACCCGCGTTTTTCGCTTCATCCTTCGACAGGCTCAGGATGAGGTCGTGAATATCAAAGTGTTAAACTTCATGGTGAGCCTGTCGAAGCATGGGCAACAGTCTTCTTCAGCAGTCTGAGCCCGGGCGGCTGCGGGCTTTTTTTCGATTTGGAGGCCACGATGAAAAACACCGGCCCTCGCAATCTCATAACGGACGTCGCCGGGATAAATGTAGGACAGGCCCAGGATGAGAAGCTTGCTTCCGGCGTGACTGTCGTTCTGGCAGACACTGCCGTAGTGGCCGCGGCTTCGGTCTTCGGCGGCGGCCCGGGGACGCGCGAGCTGGATGCCATCGGCCTCGAGGGATCGGTGGGAGCCGCGGACGCCATCGTGCTGTCGGGCGGGTCGGCGTTCGGTCTCGACGCAGCCACCGGCGTTCAAAGCTTCTTGCGCGAAGCGGCGCGCGGGTTCCTGGTCGGTCCTGTGCGCGTGCCCATCGTTCCGCAGGCGATCCTCTTCGATCTTATCAACGGCGGGGATAAGGTCTGGGGGCGTCATTCGCCATACAGGGACATGGGATTTGAGGCCGCGAGCCGTGCCGCGAAAGACTTTTCTCTCGGCTCGGCGGGCGCCGGTTTCGGCGCGACGGTCGCGGCAGGCGAAGGCAAACGCTTGCGCGGCGGTCTTGGCAGCGCTTCGGAGCGGCTTTCGGGCCTCGCTCGCGAGAATGGCGAGGACGTGCTAATCGGTGCCCTGGCAGCAGTGAATGCAGCAGGCGCTGTCACGGTGGCGGATACGCCCCATTTCTGGGCCGCGCCCTTCGAACGCGACGCGGAATTCGGCGGGCTCGGCTCGCCCCATCCATGGCCCGAAAGCGCACCGCACCCCTCCCTTAAGTATGCGGCCTTGGAGCGCGCCAACACTACGCTCTGCGTGATTGCCACGGACGCGGCGCTGAGCCAAGCGCAGTGCAAGCGGCTTTCGGTGATGGCTGCGGCGGGGATGGCGCGCGCAATTTTCCCGGTTTTCACGCCCTTCGACGGCGACATCGTATTTGGGCTTGCGACCGGAAAAACCCCGCTCAAAGACCCGCAAGCGGCACTGCCCTGGATCGGCGCGGCCGCCGCGAACTGCCTCGCAAGGGCCATCGCGAGAGGCGTCTATGAGGCAAGCGGGACTCTGGGAGACGGCACGCCTGCTTACTGCAACCTTTTCGCAAACCGCTAGATGCAGTATGAGTCTTGCGCTTCGACTGAGCGAGAAAGCGGCACCATGAGCTTCAAGGGACGCCCTCCCCGGCTTCTTTTCATCAATTCCGGCCTCGGCGGCCTCACAGTGCTGCGGGCTGCCCGGCAGGCCATCCCGGAGGCGCAACTTCTCTTCATCGCCGACGACGCCGGTTTCCCATACGGATCCAAGACCGAGGGCGGCCTAATCTCCCGGCTTCTCGGGCTTGTAGAGTCGGCGCTTCAAGACTTCGAGCCCGATTGCCTCGTGCTTGCCTGCAATACGGCTTCCACCGTCGCCCTTCAGGCCTTGAGGAACGTCATCCCGATCCCCATCGTCGGAACGGTGCCCGCGATCAAGCCCGCCGCAGCTCTCACCATGAGCGGGCTGGTATCGGTTCTCGCCACGCCGGGAACGGTAGGGCGCGAATATACACGCGCGCTTATCGAGCAGTTCGGGGCCGGCGCTCGCTTTACGCTCGTCGGTGCGCCTTTGCTCGCCGAATTGGCAGAGCTGAGCGCGAGCGGCGAAGCAATCGACAGCGAAGCGGTGAAGCGCGAGATTTCGCCCTGTTTCGTGGAAGATGGCGCTTCCAGGACCGATGTCGTGGTGCTCGGCTGCACTCATTACCCCCTGCTGCTCGACAAGCTGGAAGCGCTCGCGCCATGGCCCGTCGCCTGGCTCGATCCCGCTCCCGCCATCGCGCGGCGCATCGCCAACGTGCTGGCGGAACAGGGCCACGTCGTCGGCGTAGGCGCGCGGCGGGGCTCGGGCGCCATCACATTTACCTCGGGCCGCAATCCATCCGCGCCCCTTCTCGCCCTTCTCCAATCCCACCACCTGAGCATCGCGCCTTCAACGGCGGCTGCCGCAGCCTAAAAACGAGCACCCCGCATGATCCCCCGCTATTCCAGGCCGCAAATGGCCGCGATCTGGTCCGACCAGACGAAATACGAAATCTGGCTCGAAATCGAAACGCTCGCCGCCGAGGCGATGGAACAGCTCGGACAAATCCCCGCCGGAACCTCGAAAGCTTTGCGCGAGCGCGGCGCGTTCGACATCGCCCGCATCGACGAGATCGAGCGCGAGGTGAAGCACGACGTCATCGCGTTCCTGACGAGCGTGACCGAGCATGTGGGGCCGGAAGCGCGCTTCATGCACCAGGGCATGACCTCTTCGGATGTGCTGGACACCTGCCTCGCGGTGCAACTCACGCGCGCCGCGGACATCCTGCTCGCGGACCTCGATGCGCTGCTTGCCGCGCTGAAGCGCCGCGCGATCGAGCACAAGGACACCGTCACGGTGGGCCGCAGCCACGGGATCCATGCCGAGCCGACGACGTTCGGCCTAAAGCTCGCATTCGCCTATGCGGAGTTTTCCCGCGCGAAGGAGCGGCTTCTGCTCGCGAAAGAGGATGTGGGCACCTGCGCGATTTCCGGCGCGGTCGGCACCTTTGCGCATCTCGATCCGCGAGTTGAGGTTTACGTCGCGGAGAAGCTGGGCCTTAAGCCTGAGCCGGTTTCGACCCAGATTATTCCGCGCGACCGCCACGCCATGTTTTTTGCGACGCTTGGCGTGATCGCGTCCTCCGTCGAGCGGCTTGCGACGGAGATCCGCCACCTGCAACGCACCGAAGTTGGCGAGGCCGAGGAATTTTTCTCCGAGGGGCAGAAGGGCTCGTCCGCCATGCCCCACAAGCGCAATCCGGTCCTGACCGAAAACCTCACCGGCCTCGCGCGGCTCGTGCGCGGCTATGCGATGCCCGCCATGGAGAACGTGGCGCTATGGCACGAGCGCGATATTTCGCATTCCTCGGTGGAGCGCATGATCGCACCCGACGCCACCGTGACCCTCGACTTCGCTCTGGCGCGGCTCGCCGGGGTCATCGAAAAGCTTGTGGTCTATCCCGAGCGCATGCGCGCCAACTTGGAGCGCGGCGGCGGGCTGGTGCATTCGCAACAGGTGCTCTTGGCGTTGACGCAGAAGGGCGTCAGCCGCGAGGATGCGTACCGCCTCGTGCAGAAGAACGCCATGCGCGCCTTTCGCGGCGAAGGCTCTTTCCTCGATTTTCTGAAGGCAGACGAAGAGGTTACGGCCGTGCTGCTCCCGGCGGAAATCGAGGCGCTATTCGACACGCGCCACCATATGAAAAATGTCGACGTGATTTTTGAGCGCGTGTTCGCACCTGCCTAGCAAGGGCGATGCTGCAATCGGCAACTTCCGTGTCGAAGATGATGACGCGAGTGCTCGTTCAGGAGAACAGCATCCTGATCTTGGCAGCGAACAACGCGATGAAGACCCCGGCGCCGTAATAAAATATATCTCCCTTCAGCCCATAGCGAAGCCGTTCCCTCAGCCCGGGAGTGAAGGCGTGCGCGAAGCTTTTGTGGATCGTGACCGACTTGAACGTGGTGTAGGCAAAACTCGCGACAATCTGGCCTGCCTTGATCAGCATGAACAAGCCCACGAACATAAGCGCGTTGTAAAAATGGGCCATCGGAATTGTCCTTCCAAAAAAGGTACGGCGGCGCAACCTCCATCGCGCCAAGCTCACGCATCGTAAAGAGAAAGTTCCTGACGAGATTAAGACAGCGCGGCGGGGCTGCGGCGCTTCCCGCAGCGCCGGTTCCTGTTACACCGCCGTCCCGGAAGCCGGCTCTCCGGGATCGTCCCAAACCCGGCGCCGGCATTCGAGATACCGCAAGGAGCATTCCGCGGCGACAACAAAGCGTTACACGGTGCTCCAGCCACGCCAAAACCCATTGCGTCTTTTGAAGGCTCAGCTTATTCTCCGCCTCAGAGAGCCGCCCGGCGCATTAGGGCATGCCGTGGCTGCTTCAAAGCTTCTCCATGAAAGCGGATGGCAGGGCAGCGTTTCAAAGCTGCGCGTTGAAGCCGTTCGTGAGAGAGACACCAACGAAAGGAAGCAAAATGCCCAAGATGAAAACGAAAAGCGGCGTGAAAAAGCGCTTCAAGATTACCGGCACCGGCAAGGTGATGGCCGCCCAGGCCGGGAAGCGCCACGGCATGATCAAACGGACCCCCAAGTTCATCAGGAGCGCCCGCGGCACATTCGTGCTCGAAGAGGGCGATGCACGCATCATCAAGAAAATGTCGCCCTATGGCCTTGACTGATTGCGCAAAGATTATAAAGCTTGAGCTTGGAGATAACCAATGTCACGTGTGAAACGGGGTGTAACCTCCCACGCCCGTCATAAGGCGGTCCTGGAACAGGCCAAAGGCTATTACGGCCGCCGCAAGAATACGATCCGCATTGCCCGTCAGGCCGTAGAAAAGGCCGGGCAATATGCCTATCGCGATCGCCGGACGAAGAAGCGCAATTTCCGCTCCCTTTGGATCCAGCGCATCAACGCCGCCGTGCGCGAGCATGGTCTTACCTATGGCCGCTTTATCGACGGCCTCAACAAGGCGGGCATTCTGATTGACCGGAAGGTTCTATCGGATCTCGCCATTACCGATCCGGGCGGGTTCGCTGCGCTTGTCGGAAAAGCGCGTGACGCACTGCCCGCGGAGTTGCGTCCTGCATGAGACTAGCCGAGCTTACAGTTCCTGAGTTGCTTGCCCTGGCGAACGTTCTTCTAAGGATCGCCGAGGAGATCCCGAAAGAGGATCGCCGGGCAACGCGCGACGCTAGGGATGAAATCGCCTATGTGCTGAAGCTGATTTCGGAGAAGGAGGGCGGGATGCCACCCGCCCCTCTCTTGCTGAATTAGCAAAATACGCATCGCGCACCCCTGTTGTGGACACGGCGTTCAGCGCATGGCGCTTTGCATCCCCGCGCTTGACCCTCAGGGCCAAAAGTGGCAGGCCTCTAGCAAATCCTTTGCCCGGGAACATCCATGGATGCCGTCGCGGAACACTCTCACGATCTCGATGCCCTGACGAAGCGGCTGCTGGCAAGTGTCGCGGCTGCGGGGGACCTTGCGGCGCTGGAAAGCATTCGCGTCTCGGCCCTTGGCAAGAAGGGCGAAGTCTCGGAGCTGATGAAACAGCTTGGGACGATGGCCCCCGAGGCGAGGCGGAGCTTCGGCGCGGCTGTCAATGTCGTGAAAGACCGCGTCGCGGCGGCGCTCGAAACGCGGAAAGCCGAGCTTGAGGCGGCGGCGCTCGCCGAGAAGCTCGCGACCGACCGCGTCGACATCACGCTTCCCGTCCGTCCCAACCCCGCTGGGGAAGGCCGCATCCATCCCATCAGCCGCGTCTGGGAAGAGCTGATGGTGATTTTCGCCGATATGGGCTTTTCCGTCGCTGAAGGGCCGGACATCGAGACCGACGACAACAACTTCACCCGGCTGAACTTCCCGGTCGGACACCCCGCCCGCGAGGCGCACGACACGTTCTTCTTCACCCCGAAGGAGGACGGCGAGCGGCTCCTGCTGCGCACGCACACCTCGCCCGTGCAGGTGCGCACCATGCTGGCGCAGAAGCCGCCGATCCGCATCATCGCGCCGGGCCGCGTCTATCGGATGGACTCGGACCAGACCCATACGCCGATGTTCCATCAGGTCGAGGGCCTCGTCATCGGCCGCGACTCCCATATGGGGCACCTGAAGTGGGTGCTCGAAGAGTTCTGCAAGGCATTCTTCGAGGTGAGCGACGTGAAGATGCGCTTCCGCATGTCGCACTTCCCCTTCACCGAGCCGAGCGCCGAGGTGGACATCCAATGCGACCGCTCCGGCCCCGAGCTGAAAATCGGCGAGGGCAGCGATTGGCTCGAAATCCTCGGCTGCGGCATGGTCCACCCCAACGTGCTGAAATCCTGTGGAATCGACCCGGAGGAGTGGCAGGGTTTCGCCTTCGGCATGGGCATTGATCGCATCGCCATGCTGAAATACGGAATGCCCGATCTGCGCGCGTTCTTCGGCGGCGACCTGCGCTGGCTGAAGCATTACGGGTTCAGCCCGCTCGCGATCCCTTCGCTTGCCGGCGGACTGTCGGGCTAGCGCAGCGGACGCTTAATCTTACGCGGGAAATTCACCCCTCTGCGTTTAGGGCAACGAGAGGAGCGCCTCCCTTGGGCCATTAACTTACCGAAAGCCATCGCGAGAGCGGCTGTATGTCACAATCGCCAGCAAGGCGAAGCCGCTGAGCATGGCCGCCAGGAGCGCAATCTGGCTATAACCGCGTAACTCGGCTGCGCCTGTCACGAACAGCGCCGTTGCTATCGGAAAGACGATCCGCGCCGCCCAGACGAGCACCCTCTCGAAGAAGCGCTCCTGAGGGATCGCAAAGGTCAGCGCGACGAGCGCCGCGGCGGCTGCATTCCATTTCGCCCCTGAAATCGCGGCCTGAGAGGCGATGCGGCCCGCGTCCACCGTCAGTCCGTTAACGGCCATGTCGAGGCTGGTCCCCATTGTCAGGTTCTCCCAGAAGTCGAAGGTGCCGAGCACAAACGCGCCAAGACCGGCCGCCCAAGCCTCAGCAGGGCGATCGAAGCGGAAGCCGAGCGCTGCGAAACTGAGCGCGCCGACATAGGCAAGGATGAACAGGTTATCGACGGCGAGCATCACCCGAAGCCATTGGCCCGACTCGCGTAAGCGCGTGGCGTACTGGAGGGGATCGGCAAAAACCTCGAATTGCTCCTGCGCAGCGCTGCCCCCCGAGAAAAAGTTCAGGGCCGTGGCTCCGCTCAACAAAAGAAATGCAAGGATGCTCAGCGCGCACGCCGTACGAAGCTGCCGTCTCGCGTCCATCGTCCCCTCCTCCGCCAACGGCTAAGGTTTAGAAAGAGAACGGGCGAATATAAACGCTTTTTCGCACGCGGCAGCAATACGCTACAGGCGGAGATGCCATCATTATAGCGGAGGTCTGGAAGGGTCGCACTCGAGCCCGTGGAGCGCCGGCGCCTCAAGCGTGAACATATACTGCGCCTCTGAACTGGTTTTGGCATTCTTATGGCGGGTATAGGCCGCATATTGCATCGCGAAATTGCCCTGGAAAATGTGTTACAGTCCTGCCAACTTTCGTTCCGGGGTGCCCCGCGTTCCGGCAGGAGGAGAGCATGAGCTTCGATCCACACACAACCCACAAGCCAGAAGCAACGACGCAGGCTGGTTCCGCGACGCTCACCTTGCACGGCAAGCAGTATGAGTTTCCAGTCATCGCAGGCACCAGCGGATTGAATGTGATCGACATAAAGCAACTCTACGGCGAGACCGGCGCTTTCACCTACGATCCCGGCTTTGCCTCGACTGCGAGTTGCAAATCCGACATTACCTTCACCGACGGTGAGCGGGGTATGCTGCTTTATCGCGGCTATCCAATCGAGCAGCTTGCCGAGCACAGCACCTACCTGGAAACCTGCCACATCCTGCTTTACGGGGATTTGCCGGACAAGGAGCGCTACCTCGATTTCAAGAACCGCGTCACCTCCCACACGATGCTGCATGAGCAGATGCACCGCTTCTTCTCCGGGTACCGGCGCGACGCCCATCCGATGGCCGTGATGATCGGAACCGTTGGCGCAATGTCTGCCTTTTTTCATGACTCGACCGACATCAGCGATCCGGCTCAGCGCGAACTTGCCTCGCTCCGCTTGATCGGCAAGATGCCGACGATTGCGGCGATGGCTTACAAGTATTCGATCGGCCAGCCCTTCATGATGCCGCGGAACGACTTCGATTACGCCTCGAACTTCCTTTACATGATGTTCGGGGTGCCGACCGAAACGTGGAAGGTCAACCCGGTCCTGAGCCGGGCGATGGACCGCATCCTCATCATCCATGCCGATCATGGGCCGAACGCCTCGGCTTCAACGGTGCGGCTCGCCGGATCTTCAGGCGCAAATCCCTTCGCGTGCATCGCGGCGGGCATTGCCTGCCTCTGGGGTCCCGCGCACGGCGGCGCGAACGAAGCCGCGCTCAAGATGCTCATGGAAATCGGCACGCCTGACCGCATCCCGCAATACATCAAGCGCGCGAAAGACAGGAAGGACCCATTCCGCGTGGCCGGCTTTGGGCATCGCGTTTACAAGACCTACGATCCGCGCGCCCGCATCATGAAGGAGATTTGCAAGGAAGTGCTCGACGCGACCGGCGTCAAGAACGACCCGATCTTCGAAGTGGCGGAGGAACTCGAGCGCATTGCGCGCGAGGACGACTATTTCACCCAGAAGAAGCTGTTCCCCAACATCGACTTCTATTCGGGCATCACCTTGAAAGCGCTGGGTTTGCCGCCGACCATGTTCACGGTGTTCTTCGCCATGGCCCGAACCGTGGGCTGGATCGCGCAGTGGAAAGAGATGATCGCCGATCCGGAGCAGAAAATCGGCCGGCCGCGCCAGCTCTATATCGGCGAGAAAACCCGCCAATACGTGCCGCTGGAGTCGCGCCCTTAACCGGGGTCGCTATGACCGGCTGAGCGCGGGGTGGCGCGTCACCAATCAATGAAAACGCGGCTTGCCCTTGGGTAAGGGCCTCGGTTGAGCCTTCGGCGGCTGCGCTTTCAACGGCATCTTCGTTGGCGCATGGATCTTCGATTTCGCTGGCATTGCGAGCCGAACCTCGTGAATGAGGGCGTTCGCAGCATCTGTCTTGCTGGTTGCGATTTCGGCCAATTCGCGGACAAGGGCGCGGGTGCCTCTCAACCGCTCGACGCCATCCTCCCAATCCGCCTTGAAGACGAGCTTGTGGTCTGGCTGCAGCTTAACGGCCGCGCCATTGTCGTGCATGAATTTCACCAGCCCCTGCGGATTGGCGAACTTCTTATGCCGGAAGGAAATCAACGCGCCCTTCGGCCCGGCATCCACCTGGGCGATTCCGGCGCGGCGGCAGTAGTTCTTGATCTGCACCACGGTGAGGAGATGCTTCACCTCCTCCGGCAATGGCCCGAAGCGGTCGGCAAGCTCGGCTGAAAAGTTTTCCAGGTCCGCGCTTTCGTGAAGGCCAGAAAGGCGGCGGTACAGCCCAAGCCGCACCTGCAAATCCGGCACATAGGCTTCCGGCAAAAGCACCGGCAGCCCGACGTTGATCGTGGGCGACCACTGCTCCTCGTGTTCCGCGGCGCCCTGCTCCTTCAGGTGCTGCACGGCTTCTTCGAGCATGGATTGATAAAGCTCGTAGCCGACCTCCTTGATGTGCCCGGACTGCTCCTCGCCGAGAAGGTTGCCCGCACCGCGCAGGTCGAGGTCGTGACTCGCCAGCGTGAACCCCGCGCCAAGGCTGTCGAGCGAATGCAGCACCTTGAGCCGCTTCTCGGCCTGCGGCGTGATCTTGCCGTTTGGAGGCATGGTGAACATGGCATAGGCGCGCGTTTTGGAGCGGCCCACGCGCCCGCGAAGCTGGTAGAGCTGCGCCAGGCCGAACATATCCGCGCGATGGACGATGAGCGTGTTCGCGTTCGGAATATCGAGCCCGGATTCCACGATGGTCGTCGAGAGCAGCACGTCGAACTGCTTGTCGTAGAAGGCCGACATGATGTCTTCGAGCTGAGTCGCGGCCATTTGCCCGTGCGCCTGCATGAAGCGCACTTCGGGCACCTGCTCGCGCAGGAACGCCGCAACTTCCTCCAGGTCCGAGATGCGCGGCACCACATAGAAACTCTGGCCGCCGCGATATCGTTCGCGCAGAAGCGCCTCGCGCAGCGTGACAGGATCGAAGGGCGTGATGAACGTGCGCACCGCCAGCCGGTCGACGGGCGGGGTTGCGATGATGGACATTTCTCGCACGCCCGTGAGCGCCAGTTGCAGCGTGCGCGGGATAGGCGTCGCGGTGAGCGTCAGAACATGCACTTCTTCGCGCAGGCTTTTGAGGCGCTCCTTGTGCCCCACGCCGAAATGCTGCTCCTCATCGACGATAAGAAGGCCCAAATCCTTGAACGCGATGGACTTCGCGAGCAGCGCATGCGTTCCGACAACGATATCCACCTGTCCGCTCTTGAGCCCCTCGCGCGTCTGCGCCAGCTCCTTCGCGGGAACGAGACGCGAAGCCCGCGCAATCTTGACGGGAAAGCCGCGGAAGCGCTCCGAAAAGGTTTGGAAATGCTGACGCGCGAGCAGCGTTGTCGGCACGACGACCGCAACCTGCTTGCCCTCCATCACCGCAAGGAAGGCCGCGCGCAACGCCACCTCTGTCTTGCCGAAACCGACATCGCCGCAGATGAGGCGGTCCATCGGCCTGCCCTTCGCGAGGTCCTCGGTCACGGAATCGATGCTGGCAAGCTGATCGTCGGTTTCTTCATACGGGAAACGCGTGACGAACTCGTTGTAGGCGCCTTCCGGCACATGGAACACCGGCGCGGGCCTCGTCTCGCGCGCGGCGGCAACCTTGATCAGTTCCTCGGCCATCTCGCGGATGCGCTTCTTCAGCCGCGCCTTGCGGCCTTGCCAGGACGCGCCGCCGAGCTTGTCGAGGTTCGCGCCGGCATCGTCGGAGCCGTAGCGCGTCAAAAGCTCCATGTTCTCGATGGGCAGGAAAAGCTTATCGCCGCCCAGATATTCGAGTTCCACGCAATCGTGTGGCGCACCCGCCGCGTCGATTGTCTTCAGCCCAATGAAGCGCCCGATGCCGTGGTCGGCATGCACCATCAGGTCGCCCGGCGTGAGGCTCGACGCCTCCACCAGCACGTCGCTCGCCTTCTTGGCCTTGCGGCGGCGGATGAGCCTGTCGCCCAGGATGTCCTGTTCGGCGATGACGGCCAGATCCGGCGTCTCAAACCCGCTTTCGAGGCCCAGAAGCGCAAAGCTCACCGCCGATTTATCGGCCTTGCGCGCTTCCGCAATGTTGGCGACCTTCTCGATGCGCTGGATGCCGTGCGCCGCGATCATCGCGCCGAGCCGTTCGCGCGCGCCGTTCGTCCAACACGCAACGATCGTTCTTTTCCCAAGCCCCTGAAGCGTGCGGATATGCTCGACCACGGCCGGCATCAATTTTTCGGACGAATCCGCGCGTTCGATGGCGAAGCTGCGCCCATGTTTGCCCTTGAAATCGATCTGTATGAGCCCCGGCGACGCCGCCTGAGGAAACGGCGTGAACAGCCGCAGCTTATGCGCCTCCAAACGCTCCTGCCATTCGCTCGCGGTCAGATACAGTGCATCGGACGGCAGCGGCTTGTACGGCGGCGCACCGAACGACCTCTGTTCGAGCCCTTCCTTTCGCGCCTCGTAATGATCTGCGATCGTCTCAAGGCGGCGGGTTTTCGCGTCCTCGCCCAGGTGATCGATAGTGACGACTGCGTTCGGCAGGTAGTCGAACAGCGTATCCATACGGTCGTAGAAGAGCGGCAGCCAATGCTCCATGCCGGGATAGCGCTCACCCGCGGACACGGCTTCGTAAAGCGCATCGTCGCCCTTCGCGGGGCCGAACAGCTCCACATAGCGCTGACGGAAGTGCTTGATCGACGCCTCGGCCGAAGGCACCTCGCTGATGGGCAGAAGCGTGATCTGCTCGCGCGCGGCCTGGGTTCGCTGCGTTACGGGATCGAACTGGCGGATACTTTCGAGCGTGTCGCCAAAAAAGTCGAGCCGCACGGGGCGGGAATGCCCCGGCGCAAACAGATCGAGGATGCCGCCGCGCACCGCATATTCGCCCGGCTCCATCACTGTGCCTGTGCGGTGGAAGCCCGACGCCTCCAGCCGCTGGACAACCTGCTCCATGCTTACCCGGCCGCCAGCTGTCAGGCGCGCAGCCGACTTTTTGATCGCGTCCAGCGGCGGCACGCGCTGAAGCACGGCGTTGACCGTGGTCAGCACGATGATCGCAGGCTTGCCGCCCTTCGCATGGGCGAGCCGCGCCAAGGTCGCGATGCGGCGGGCTTCGATGTCGCTGTCCGGCGAAACCCGGTCGTAAGGCACGCAGTCCCAGGCGGGAAAGGCCATGACCTCCGCGTTTGGCGCGAAGAATTCGAGCTGGCTGCGGATCGCCGCAAGCCGCTGATCGTCGCGCGCGATGTGCAGAACCGCCTGCTGGAACGTGGTATCAGCGGGAAGCCTGCGAGCGATGGCCGCGAGAAGAAAGGCATCATAGCCCTCCGGCACGCCGGCAGCGATGATTGCACCTTCGCCGCCTGCCAGCCTGTCGAGCGCAGTGGGCGCAGCCGCCTTCGCCCGGGTGGCCGCCTTCTTATCGAGCATGTCCGCTTCGCTCGCCATACCAGCTATGCCTTAAACACCTGATCGAAATTCCGCAGCAGCGAGCGTCTAATCCTTAAGCTCATAAAAAGCGCGGATATCGGCGACGAGCAGCGCTACGCCATCCGGCGCTTGCCGTCCGCGAATCCACTGATCGACATCCGGGTCATGCGAACTCAGCAATTCCTCGAAAGCAGTCAGCCGCGCCTCGTCCATTCCCGGAACGCGCTCTGTTGCATAACGCCCCAAGATCAAATCCAGTTCTTTCGTGCCGCGGTGATGCGCGCGATAAAACGCGCGCTTGCGTCTGATTTCAAGCCCGTCCATGAAAAGCCTTGTGGATCGCCTGTCCCGGCGCCGCTGAAAGCGCCACCTTTCGCGCAATATAGGGGCATGCGCGATTTATTCATATCCTATAACGCTATGGTGCGCGCGCGTGGCATCCTTCGCGCAAAAATCAGCAGGGGTAATGACAGATGCTGAAGACAGCGGCAGCCATCCGGCACGTCCATTTCGAGGATCTCGGCACTTTCGAAGCCGTTCTGGCCGACGCGGGCTATGAGGTGCAATACCTCGACATCGGCGTTCATGATCTTTCCGCGCTCGATCCCGTCGCGACGGACCTCGTTGTTGTGCTCGGGGCGCCGGTCGGCGTTTATGAGACGGATGCCTATCCCTTCCTCGAACAGGAGCGGTCCCTCCTGTCGAAGCGGCTCTCAGCCGACAGGCCAACCTTCGGCATCTGCCTCGGCGCACAGCAGATCGCGGCAAGCCTCGGCACCCTGGTCGCTCCGACCGGCGTGAAGGAAATCGGCTTTTCGCCGCTTACATTGACCGAAGCGGGAAAGAACAGCCCGTTGCGGCATCTCGCCGGCGTGCCGGTCTTGCATTGGCACGGCGATGCCTCCGCTGTCCCGGACGGGGCCGCGCATCTCGCGGCAACGGCCATCTGCGTGAACCAGGCGTTCTCCGCCGGCCCTAACATCATGGGCGTTCAGTTCCATCCCGAAGCCGATGCATGCGGCGGGCTCGAACGCTGGCTTATCGGTCATGCCGCGGAACTGGCGGCGGCGCAAATCGACCCGCGAACTCTACGCGAGGAGGCGGCGCAGTTTGGCCCAACGCTCCGCGACGCTGGGCGAGCGATGTTCGGCGAGTGGCTGGGCGGACTGCAACTTTGAGGATCATCCCCAACTAACGAGAGACGGCACAGAAACACAGCTTGAGCATCGGGAGGCAATCCTCCAACCTGCGCTCATAGGTTCGCGCTTGAATGCGAAAAGTCGCGTACTCGTCATGCGAGAAGGCATCGAAATGCGGCGGATATGACGAAAAGCATGAGCGATTCCTTCCAATTCAATGAAGCGGCCTTTCCTTGGAATAGCGAACAGAAGCTCTCATCTTCGGTTCGCATGGCCGTTCCAAAGACAGAGTTTACCCCGCAGACCGCGCCGCAGGGCGAGGACATCAGCGCGCTCTGTGCGCCGCTCACGAGCCTGAAGGGCCTCGGAGTTCGCGGCGAGGAACTGCTGACCAAGGTTCTTGCAAAGCCGCTCACCGCGCCGCGTGTCGCCGATCTTCTTTGGCATTTGCCAACGGGTTACCTCGACCGGAGATTGTCGCCTTCGATCCGGGATGCCGTTCCGGGCGCGGTCGCCACCCTCGTCGTCACGCCGGTCCGCCATAATTCGCCCCCCAAGGGCGCGGCCCGAGCCCCGCTTCGGGTCGTTTGCGAGGATGAGAGCGCATCTCTCGACGTGGTATTCTTCCATGGGGACCGGGGCGCAATCCGGCGTCTGCTGCCGCTCAACGAGCCGCGCATCGTATCAGGCCGCGTGGAACGCTATGGCTCGCGCCTTCAAATGACGCATCCCGATTACATCCTGGCGCCCTCAGAACGGGGAAAGCTGCCTGCGATCGAGCCTGTCTACCCGTTGACGCTGGGCCTCACGCAGAAATTTCTGTATCGTGTCATGGGCGAGGCTCTGGCCCGCGTGCCCGATCTTCCCGAGTGGCTCGATGCGTCGCTGTTGGAGTCGGAAAGCTGGCCGCCGTTCTGGCGCGCGCTCCACATCCTCCATCGTCCGCAATCCGCGGCCGACCTTCCGCTATGGCCGAAGGCGCGCGAGCGGCTCTCCTTCGATGAAGTTTTTTCGGCGCAGCTCGCGATCGCGCTGGTGCGGCGGGGCTATCGCCAGCTTCCGGGGCGTTCGCTCGTCGGGGACGGGCAATTGGCTCAAAGCATGCGCAACGCCCTGCCCTACAGCCTGACGAAATCGCAGGAAAAGGCGCTGGCCGAGATCAAATCCGACATGGCAGGCGCTCGCCGCATGCTGAGGCTTCTGCAGGGCGATGTCGGAAGCGGAAAAACCGTGGTTGCCGCGCTTGCCATGGCGTCGGCGGTTGAATCAGGCGCGCAAGCGGCGATGATGGCGCCAACCGACGTGCTCGCAAGGCAGCACTTGGAAACGATGAAGCCGCTTTGCGATGCGGCGGCCATTTCGCTCGGCTATCTGTCCGGTCGTGAGCAGGGGAAGGCGCGCGCCGCGCTGCTGGCGAAACTCGCGTCGGGCGAAATCCAGATCCTGGTTGGCACGCACGCGCTGTTCCAGCCCGATGTTGCCTTTCACGATATTGGGCTTGCCGTTGTCGATGAGCAGCACCGATTTGGCGTGGCGCAGCGTCTTGCGTTGCAGGAGAAGGCGCGTCACGGCGATGCCGACATCCTGGTGATGACCGCGACGCCCATTCCGCGCACGCTGCTCTTGTCGCTGCACGGCGATCTGGATGTCTCGCAGCTGACCGAGAAGCCCGCGGGCCGCAAGCCGGTGGCGACGCGGGCCGTTCCACAGGAGCGCCTTGAAGACGTCGTCGAAGGCTTGCATCGCGCCTTGCGGGAAGGGGCGCAGGTTTACTGGGTCTGTCCCGCCGTCGAGAGCGAAACGGCGCGCGAGATGACCGCCGCCGAGGAGCGCGCGGCGCATCTGCGGCAAATCTTCGGCGAGCGCGTCGGTCTCGTGCATGGAAGGCTTTCCGGCGCGGAGAAAGACGCGGCCATCGCCGCTTTCGCAGCGCGGGAGACCTCGATCCTTGTTGCGACGACGGTCATCGAGGTCGGCGTCAACGTGCCGGACGCTACCGTGATGATCATCGAGAATGCGGAGATGTTCGGCCTGGCGCAGCTTCACCAGTTGCGCGGCCGGGTGGGGCGCGGCTCGGCTCAGTCCTCATGCATCTTGTTTTATAAAGGCCCGCTGTCGGAAACGGCGAAGGCTCGGCTCGACATCCTGCGGCAGGTCGACGACGGCTTCGTCATCGCCGAGGAAGATCTGCGCTTGCGCGGCGGCGGCGAAGTCCTGGGGCCGCGCCAGAGCGGCGACCCCGGCTTCAGGATTGCGCAATGGCCGCAGGCAGCTGAGATGATCGATCGCGCCGCGGCCCTCGCCCGGTACTTGCTCGCGCGCGATCCCTACCTCAAGTCGGAGCAGGGATTGGCGGCGCGCCGCTGCCTGATCCTCTTCGAGCGCGACGACGCGATGCGGCTCTTGCAGGCGGGTTGAGTATTTCGCTCGCTGCGATGACGCCTTGGCCGCACTTGGGGCGCTCAAGCCCGGCCATGACATTGCTCTAGCGACATCCGGTCGGCATGGAAACGCGACACACCTCTCCCGGTGGGAGAGGTCGGACCGCTTTGCGGTCCGGGTGAGGGGTAGGTGCTTGATTATTAAATGTGAGCGCCCCTCACCCCAACCCTCTCCCCCTGGGAGAGGGAGTCCGGATGCGATACGATTTAAGCCGGATGTGCTCTAAGGCGTGACCTGGCAGGGAACGCCGCGCTGTTTCATAGCGGAGCAAAGCGCAAGCGCGGCGCTTTTCGCCTTATACGGGCCGGCCTGAACCTGGAAACCGCCACCTGGCATCGCCATAACGTCAAGCTGGCGGTTGATGAGAATGTCCGAAAGCTGCGCCTTGATGTATTGCGCCGTCGAGCGTCCGGAAGCCTCGGTGTTCGCCGCACCGAAGACAATTAGATAGCCGTCCGCGCTGGAAACGACCGAGGACGCAGAGGCTGGCTGCAGCGTGGCTCGCTGCACAGGCGCAGGCACGGGCTTTGGCGCAGCCTTTGCAGTCCGTTCCACTTTGGGCGCCGGCTTCACTGGCGCTGGCGCGGCGGGTTTTTGCGGAGAGGGGGCGGCGGCGGCCGCGGAGGCATCGGTCGCCGTCTGCCAGCTCTGTTGAGGCTGCGGCGGCGGAGGCGCTTCAGGCTTCGACGATCCGAACAGGCCGCCGAATACGCCGAAGATGCCCGACGATGAGCTTTCCGAAGCCGCAGCGGCCGAAACGCTGGGGCTGCTGCCCGCTGTGGGCGCACTCGCCTGCCTCGGAGTCGCAGACGGCGAGGGTGAAGAGTTCAATCCCATGGCGGCAATGACGCGCTCTTTGCCTTCCTTCGCCTTTTTGCGCTCGGAGGCGGGCAGGCTGTCCATCCAAAGCGCGTTGGAATAATCCTGGAGAGCGCGCGCAAGCGCGCCGCTTCTTTCATTGATTTGCGCACGCAGCAGGATGGCGCGCGAGGCCATCTCCCCGCTCAAGCCCGCCTTGAAGGCCGTGTCGATCAACTCCGATGCGTCGGCGTAGGCGCCCGCCTGGTAGGACTTCGAGGCGCGGCTGATGAGCTCAGCCCCGTTGCTGCTATTTTGAGCGCTTGCGATGTCGATACGCGCCGCAAAGCCGGCCAAAATTCCAAGGCTCAAGCCAAGAAAAACAACAATACGTTTGATGCCGGCAGCCCGCATGGGAAATGAAAAGCCCATTCTAAGCGATAAGGACTATGGCGCAGTTGTACACCCCGACCAAACTTCAATCACAAGATTAGGGCGTAGCCATGTCTAAGCCGGTGTAGGCCGATTCTCGCGCATCAAGAGCACCGGGGCAAAATTCTATCCACAACCAGACAGCGTTGGTTGCCAACCTGTGCAAAACCACAGCCAGAAGTTGCGCTGGCCCCGGTTATTCCACCGTTACGGATTTGGCGAGGTTGCGAGGCTGGTCGACGTCCGTCCCCATCTCGACGGCTGTGTGGTAGGCAATCAGCTGAATCGGGATCGCGTAAAGGATGGGCGTGATCAGCGGGTGCGCCGAGGGCAGGCGGAAGGTCGAATGTGACTTGACAGCCGCCGCCGCATCGAGCGCGTCGCTGAACACGATCAGCTGGCCGCCGCGCGCGGCTACTTCCTGCATATTCGAGACCATCTTCTCATAGAGCGCATCTTTCGGCGCCATGGCGATGACGGGCACGGTTTCGTCGATCAGCGCGATTGGGCCGTGCTTCAACTCGCCGGCCGCGAAACCCTCCGCGTGGAGATAAGAAATTTCCTTCAGCTTCAGCGCGCCTTCCAGGGCAACAGGGAAGGTTGAGCCGCGTCCAAGGTAGAGGACCAGCGGCGCCTTCGAAAGAATGTGGCCTAGCCTATCGAATTCCTCCTCTCGGCGCAAAACGTCGGTGATGAGGCGAGGCATCTGCACGAGCGCTTGCACAAGCTCGCCCTCCTCAGCCGCCGAGAGCGTGCCGCGCTTGCGTCCTGCCGCGATCGCCATGCAAGCGA
Source organism: uncultured Alphaproteobacteria bacterium (assembly GCA_963834165.1). Taxonomy (GTDB): domain Bacteria; phylum Pseudomonadota; class Alphaproteobacteria; order Rhizobiales; family Rhodomicrobiaceae; genus Rhodomicrobium. Next base: position 153,537 of record CAWIAL010000017.1, read on the forward strand.
GCACAGAAAGCTGACAGGTGAAAGCCTTCGTGGAAGCAACGCCGATCTCAGGTCCGGCAAGCGTCGGCAGCACCACATCGGATTCGCGGGCGATGCTCGATTCGGGCACGTTCACCACGGATGCGATGAGTTGCCCGTGCTCCCGGCAATAGCGCAGGCTCGCCAGCGTGTCCGCGGTTTCGCCCGACTGCGACACGAAGAGTGCCAGGCCATCCTTGGGCAGCGGCGCCTCGCGATAGCGGAACTCCGAGGCAATGTCGACTTCAACCGGCAGCTTTGCGAAGCGCTCGAACCAGTATTTTGCGGTGAGCGCGGCGTAAAAAGCGGTGCCGCAGGCTGTGATGGTGAGCTTCGAGAGCCGCTCGAAGGGAAGCGCGCGGCCCGGCAATGCAATGGCATTTTCAGCGAAGCGCACATAATGCGCCAGCGTCCGGCTTATCACCTCCGGCTGTTCGTGAATTTCCTTCGCCATGAAATGGCGGTGATTGCCCTTGTCGATCAGCAGCGCCGAAGCCGCCGTGCGGGTAATAGGGCGGGATACTTGTGTGCCGGTCTCGTCGTAGATAAGCGCGCCCGAATGGCTCAGAATGGCCCAATCGCCCTCTTCCAGAAAGGTGACGCGATCGGTAAAGGGGGCCAGCGCCATGGCATCGGAGCCGAGGAACATTTCGCCCTTGCCGTAGCCGACCGCGAGCGGGCTGCCCCGTCGCGCGCCTATCATCAAATCCTCCCGGCCAGCGAACAGGATCGCCAAGGCGAAGGCGCCACGAAGCTTCGTCAGAACGCCTCCTACGGCTGCGGCGGGATCGCTGCCGTTGCTGAGCTCGCGGTCGAGGAGATGGGCGACCACCTCCGTATCCGTCTCGCTTTCGAAGACTACGCCCTCGCGCTCCAGTTCGTCGCGCAATTCGCGGAAGTTTTCGATGATGCCATTGTGCACAACCGCAACGCGGACGGTCATGTGTGGATGCGCATTCCGCTCGACGGGCACCCCATGCGTCGCCCAGCGTGTATGACCGATACCGCAGGACCCTTCGAGCGGCTCCTTCGTCAGCCGGCGGTCGAGAGCAATGAGCTTTCCTTCGGCACGCCGCCTTGTCAGAACTCCCGCCTCAAGGGTCGCAACGCCCGCGGAATCGTAGCCGCGATACTCAAGCCGCCTGAGCGCATCGAGCAGACGGGGCGCCGCGGGTTCCTTTCCGAGAATGCCGATGATGCCGCACATGGTCAGATCGCCTCCGTTAAGGGCCGGCAAGCGGCCGCGTTGCCACTTTGCGGTGCGATAACCGAAGCACCGCCGCACGCCAACTCAAAGATTGCTTCAGACTATTTCAAGGCAGGGTTAAGTTGCAGCCTTATTGTGGAGCTTTCGGCGTCTTCTTTGAAGACGCAGCCGCGGCGCTATCCTGAATGTGATCGCTGGTGCCTTCCTGCGCCGCCGCCTTTTCATGACCGCCCTTATGCCGGGCACGCATGCGGCGAGCCCAGTCCTCGCGATGGGTTTGCGGCGCGCGCGTCAGCGCAAGGGCCTGCGCGGGTACATCCTTGGAGATCACGCTGCCCGAGCCGACATACGCGCCCTCCCCGATCCGGACAGGGGCGACGAGGGAGCTGTTCGAGCCGATGAAGGCGCCAGCGCCGATCTCGGTCTTGTGTTTGCGAAAACCATCGTAATTGCAGGTGATGGTGCCGGCTCCGATATTGGCGTCCGCGCCGACCTTCGCGTCGCCGACATAGCTCAGGTGATTGACCTTGGCCCCGGCCTCGATGTCCGCCGCTTTCAACTCCACGAAATTGCCGATCTTTACGTTGCGGCCAAGCCGCGTACCAGGGCGCAGCCGTGCAAACGGGCCGACGATTGCGCCGCGCTCGATGCGGGCGCCCTCGATATGGCTGAAGCCTTTGATCGTAACGCCGTCCTCGATCACGACGCCCGGGCCGAAAAACACATTCGGCTCAATAACCACGTCCTGGCCGATCACGGTGTCATGGCTGAATGTCACGGTGTCCGGCGCGATCAGGGTCGCTCCGCCGTCCATGGCGCGCAATCGCAGGCGGGCCTGCAAAAGCGCCTCCGCCTCGCTCAGCTGGGCGCGCGTGTTGACGCCCCGCACCTCGTCCTCCTCGATGAACTCGCAAGCGACCCGGTAGCCCTTGGCGCGCGCAATCTCGACAGCGTCGGTCAGGTAATACTCCGCAGCCTTGTTCTTATTATCAATTCGGTCGAGCAGCGGCAGAATGATATGCCCGCGAAAGGCCATGATCCCTGAGTTGCACAGCGACAACTGGCGCTCTTCCGGCGTGGCGTCTTTCTCCTCGCGGATAGCCAGCAGCTCCGCCGCTTCTGTCGTGATGAGCCGGCCATAGCCCTTGGGGTTCTTGGCATGAAAGCCCATGACCGCCATTCCGGCGCCATCCTTCACGGCCGCCGCAAGTTTGCGGATGCTTTCCGGGGAGACCAGCGGCGTATCCCCGTAGAGGATGACAATCGGGCCCGCGACGTCTTCCAGAGCGGGCCGCGCCATCAGAACCGCATGGGCGGTTCCAAGACGGTCCCTCTGCTCGAAGAAGCGGGTATCGATTGGGGTATGCAGTTTCTCGAAGCCGCCGCTGTCAGGCGGAACGACCACCGAGCAGGACGACGCGCCGGCCGCTGCGGCCGCATTGATGACGTGCGCGACGAGCGGCAGTCCTGCGAGCGGATGCAGCACCTTGGGAAGAGAAGATTTCATGCGGGTGCCCTGCCCCGCAGCCAGCACCACTGCGTGAAATGCGACCATCGTCTCAAGCCCTATGTCAGAGTTTCCCGAGTTCGAGTTGCTTAGAATGCGCAGGATCGGGTGTCAAAATAGAAAACGCGCCTCGGATTCCACGGTGGATTGCCGCGCCGCGCCAGCCTCTGGCAGGCTGAGCTTATGGGGCTGGCCATTTCAGGCTAGCTGGGCTCAGGGCTTCCTCTCAAAACACCGTTGAACTCGCGCGAGCTTGAGTTCACGAAGAATTTGGTTAAACATTTATTTATTACGCTAAGTTTGTGCTGCGCGACTAAAGCTTTGCGTGGGGGTGTGGAGGGAGTCTATGCAAAAGCATTTCGGATTTATATCGCTTTTGATGACGGCGCTTTTCGTTTGGTGCTTCGGCACCCTTGAGGCCCAGGCAGGGTTTGCCCGCATTAACGAGCCGGTTGTCGACTGCGACGACCAGGCGGCAGCCCCGCAACAAAAAGTATTCGCGGCGACTTTGATTGCAAACAGCGCCTACACTCAACCCGGTTGGAAGCTCGCCAACCCGAACAACGATATAGAATTGGTTGGAAAATCGCTGGAAAGGCTCGGATTCCGCACTCGGTATGTGAGAAATGCCCGGCTGGCGGAAATGCGAAAAGCAATCAGCGATTTAGCAACAATACTGGAAGCCGCGCCCAAATGCAGCATCGGGTTGGTCCTGTTCTCCGGAATGGGAGGAGTAGATGGGGAAACCGGCGTCGAATATCAGGCGCCCATCGAATTTGAGCCGGGACAACAGTTGAGCGAGTTCGGCTCTTTCGACCGATGAAATCGTGCAGACACTCTCCGACGCCGCGCCTCACGCCTTGCGGTTTGTCATAACGGACTCGGGGCAAAATCCGGTGTGGCCGGAAAAGCGCCAGGGCGACGCGACCAAAGCCGGGAAGCCGGGGGAAGCCGCCCCTTCGCTGCAAGCGCTCAATGCGCGTTCATCCTCCGGGTCACACGAAAGGCAAGCTGGGCTGCTCGTCGTTCACTCGTCAGGGCGCGGCAGCCCGGCGTACGAGTCAGGCGATCGCGGCACTGTTTTTGCGCAAGCACTCGCCGATGAACTCGGCAAGCCCGGCGTGGAGGTGGTCAGTGCATTTCGGAACGTACAAGCTCGAGTCGTCAAGGAGACCAAACAATTAGCCGGTTACGAGCAGTATCCCGATCTTTACCTGACGCCCTTCCCTCCAACCTTTCTTGGCGGCAAGGAGGCAGCGCCGAGCGGCCCTCCCGGTCCCCGCTTCGGCCTCCTTATCGGCAATCAGCAATACGTTCGCGCCGTCGGCCCCCTCGACAACCCGCATCAGGACGTCGAGCTTGTCGGCAATGCCTTGAAAAGCATCGGCTTTGAAGTCCTCCCTCCATTGAAGGACGCAACCCGGGACGAGATCATGGTCGGCATCCTGGATTTCGCAGAGCGGCTTAAGGCGGCGGGCCCGGACGCAATCGGCTTCATCTACTACTCGGGTCATGGAGCAGCCATTGGAGAGCAGAATTATATCATTCCGGTCGATGTCCAGGAGCCAAGCTCACGGCTGCTTCAGGCACGGGGCATTTCGCACACCGAGATTTTGAACAAGCTTCGCGAGATCGCGCCGTCTGCGGCCCATTACATTGTCCTCGACGCATGCCGCAGCAACCTCGGCGGCTCGCGTGGCGGGAAGGGCTTCGTCCCGGAGCAATACCGCCCCGGCATGCTGATCGCGTTCGCCACGGAACCGGGCCGGACGGCCTCCGACATCGGCACAAACGGCGGCCCCTATTCGAGGGCGCTCGCCAATCAACTCCGTCTCAGGGGCCAGAGCGACCTCATCATGTTCCACAATGTGCGCATTCAGGTGATGACGGAGACGAACGACGAGCAGGTCCCGTGGGTGCAGGACGGAATCAGGACCCGCTCGCGGATCTACTTTGCCGGACCGTAAGCCCGCTCCGGCTACAGCGTGTCCGTTTGGAACGTGTCGCAGGACGACATGGAGCCGCTATCGTAGCCCTTTTTGAACCAGCGCACGCGCTGTTCGGACGATCCGTGGGTAAACGAGTCGGGCACGGCATACCCGCGAGTGCTCCTCTGAATGGCGTCGTCGCCAATGGCGGCGGCCGCCCGCAAACCGAACTCGATATCGCCGGGCTCAAGGGTTTTGTTGATCCGATCGCTGTTGTTCGCCCAGACGCCCGCGTAGCAATCTGCCTGCAATTCCACGCGCACCTGGATCGCGTTGCGCTCCGGACCCGACGCCGCCATTTGCAGGCGCTGGGCAGCCTGAAGGCGCCCTTGAAGGTTCTGGATGTGGTGCCCGACCTCATGGGCAATCACATACGCCTGCGCAAACTCGCCTGGCGCCTTGAAGCGGCGTTTCAACAGTTCGTAGAACGAAAGGTCGACGTAGATCTTCCGGTTCGTGGGGCAATAGAATGGCCCCATCTGCGAGCTGGCCAAACCGCACCCCGACTGGATCCCATTGCGGAAAAGCACAAGCGTTGGCGGCGTGTAGCGCTGGCCCTGGTCGCGGAAGATCTTGGTCCATATGTCCTCGGTGTCGCCCAGCACAACCGCCACGAAGCGCTTCATGCTGTCGTCCCCGGCGCTCACGCTCCGCGGCTCCGGATCCCTCGGAAGCTGAATTTGATGGCCGCCCGGCATCTGCTCGCCGCCGCCGCTCAGGATCACGCGCGGATCGACGCCCATGAGCAGCGCGATGCCGACGATGATGATCACCCCGACAACGCCGAGGCCGCCTCCCTGGCCCATGGGGATCTGGAAACCGCCGCCCCCGCCGCCCGGAAATGGAAGGCCGAAGCCGCCGCCTCCATCGTATCCGCCGTCGTCATCGCGGCGGTCTTCTACGTTTTCGCTTTCGCGGCGGCCTTGCCATCGCATGGGATTGCCTCACTTTGCGCCGGGACAAGCGCCCTGGGTTTCTCGGGCGCGAGCAGCAGGGAACGGACGGACTTCGACGCTATCACTGAGCCCTGGTTTACGTAAGCCTCATGGTTGCGCTCGATGTCCCGAAGTTCATAGAGGTAATTGACCATCAAACTCAAGGACTGCCGCACGCCTTTCTCCGATGTATCGGCGAGCCAGTCGATTCTTTCAAGCTTCGCCCCGTTGCCGAGATGGAAACGTGCAACCGGATCGAGTGGCTTGCCGCTTGCGTCCTTCGCCAGCAGAAGGTAATGCGCCGCCGCGGCGAGGACGGCTGGCCCGGCTTCATCCTGCTCCGCTTCGTCGCTGCTCCAGCCTTCCCGGTGTAACTTCTCGAGTGCGGCTTTTTGCGCATCGCCCAGATAGGACAGTTCATCGCCGTCGAGAGCGCGGAAAAGCCAGCTTCGGAAGCCGGGGAGCGGCGACAGCGTCACGAATGTGCGAAGCGATGGGATCTCTTTCGCGAGGTCTTCCACCACTTGCTTGATCAAAAAGTTCCCGAAGGAGATGCCGCGCAAACCTTCCTGGCAATTCGAGATCGAGTAGAAGACCGCCACCGACGGCTTTGGCACCGGTTTCCCTGTTTCGCCATCGGAATCGAGGAGGGTGTGGATCGAGGCCGGGACTTCCCGTCCGAGCGCCACCTCGACGAAGATGAGCGGCTCGTCCACAAGGGCAGGATGGAAGAATGCAAAGCAGCGCCTGTCCTGCGGATCGAGCCGCCGGCGCAGGTCGTTCCACCCCTTGATTTCGTGAACCGCCTCATAGGCGATGATTTTTTCGAGAATCGACGCCGGGCTGGACCAGGATAAGTGGGCAAGCACAAGGAAGCCCCTGTTGAACCAGGAGCTGAAGAGGTGGATGAAATCGCGGTCGACTCCCGCAAGCTCAGGGTTATCTTTCAAGAAGCCAAGCAAGTCTTTGCGCATGCTCACAAGCGCAGCAGTTCCTCCGGGAGCGAGATTAAGCCGCCGCAAGACTTCCTGCCTTGGCGACTCAACGCTTTCCATAAGCGCTTCCAGAGTTTCCATCCTTGGATCGCTCAAGTAGGTTTCGGCCGCTTTTTCTACGGTAGAAGCTTTTGGAAGAAAATGCCTTGCCAAAAAGGAAAAAAAGGCGTCTTTTTCCTCTATGTTTGCGTTGCGGTAAAGGTCAAGAATACGCCGCGCCAATATCACCCCCGACGCTTCGCCGCGGCCGGAGATGAGAGTTCGGCACAGTTCGTGAAATGACTCTTGCTCGGTGACGCCCGTTAACGATGACAAATCGAGGATTTGCCTTCCACGATCCGATATTTTCGCCAAGATTTCCTGAAAAAACGATACATCCATGTCTTACGCGACTTGCCTTTGAGGAAAATCAAAACCTTGGACGTGAGCAGATGATACCATGTTCTAGGTTTTGGGGTCAGGAGAATAAGGCATCTACTCTCGCTCAGTTCCTTGTTGTTCCCGGTGCTTCCCTGGTAAGCTGATAATCGTTTGTCACAAGATCGCGGTAAAACCCATGCAGGTTGAGCTATAAGGAGCAGGGGGGAATGAGCCCATCACAGGCCGAGCGCTTGCGCTCGATGATCGAGGAGGACATTCTATCCTTTAAGCTGAAGCCTGGTGATAAACTTGACGAGTGCAGGCTCGCCGAAAAGTATGGGACATCCCGCACGCCTGTCCGCGAGGCGCTGCGCCAGCTTTCTTCCAACGGGTTGATCGAAATCAGACCGCACAAAGGCGCGATGGTCGCCAAGCTCGGCATTCGGGAGCTTGTGGAGCTTCTGGAGGTGATGGCCGAACTCGAAGGCGCTTGCGGGCGCCTCGCAGCGAAGTCGTGCTTGAACAGCGACGTCGACGCGATCGTCAAGGCGCATGAATCGTGCCGTCACTACGCCGACTTGCGCGATGTGGAAAGCTACCAGCGCGCCAACGAGGTCTTTCACGAGGCCATTTACGCCGCAAGCCGGAATTCTTGCCTCGTCAAGCTGACGCTCAGCATTCGTAACCGCGTCGCCGCCTATCGGAGATTGCAGCTTGAGCAGTTGGCCCGGATCAAGCCTTCCGTGTCGGAACATGAGCGGATTGTGCGGGCGATCCAGGACAGCCTCCCCGACGAGGCCGACCGCCTGCTTCAGGTGCATATCTTGAACCTCGGCGGTGAGTTGCGCCGTATGTTTTCGATGGTCTCGACCAGCGAGTGGCCCGAGCCATCCGAGCAGCGTCCGATGCGCGTTGCGGACTTGGCAGGCCTTCAAAGCATGCCAGCGAAGTAGGTTGCGGGCGGCGTCAGCTTTCCGCAACCCAGCCAAAGCAACCCGATGCTCATCGGCTCGGATTGCATGAAGTTTGCATAGTACACAACAGGTAGCCCGCGAGCCGGTCCCTTTGTGCAGATTTTTAAGGGAAGTGACCTATCCCTCGTGCCAGACCCGATATGGAAGCCCGCTATGGATAACAACGCACTCCGGATTACGCCCGAAGAACGGCACCGCTTCCAGGTGCGCGTGCTGCCGATGTTCGACGACATCGCGCAAGCCTTTTTGCACGCTGTAACTGGCGACGGCAGTACAAGCAAGCTCTCGACCCCTCTCGATTATCTGGATGGCAAGGTCGATATTGACGGCGTTCTTTACAGGCGCCGCCAAATCATTCTGGCGATCCATGACATGAAGGATGAGTTAGAGGTGCCGCTGGCGCTGCAAAGCAAGGTGCTCGCGAAGTGTATCTTCTTGAAATTGCGCCCGATCCCGCATCTGAGGCTTTATCGTGACATCGCAACAGCGATCCTCAGGATCGAGATGGTCATAAGGTGGACGGCCACGCAAGCCCACGAAGCGGGGGCCGCTCGGCCAGCTGCAAGGCAGGAAGAAACCCCGGCGGGGGAAGACCTGTTGCCCGCAACGGAACAGCCGGTCGCGTAAAGCCGCGAACCGCTGAAGCTTCGTGGAAGGGTTCCTGGGAATGGTGGACGCCCCCCGCGCGCTGGCGCCCGAGGGGGACTTTTTCCGGTTTTCGCTCATCCGGCAGGCGGCGCTCTTAGAGCACCGCTGTCGGAAATGAACTGTTTAGACAATGATCGGAGCGAGAGGATTTAGTGGAAGCGGCCGCCGTGCATGTGTCCTCCGCCGTGCCAACCTCCGCCGTGGCGCCAGCCTCCTCCGCCGTGCCAGGCCACACGGCCTCCGCGCCAACCGCCGAAGCTGTGCCACGGCCGGTAGTAGCCGACGCGATTCCAACCATAGTAGCGGGGCCGGTAAACGCCATAAGTGCGCCAATAAGGCCGGTAAACGCCGTAGTAGCTGGGCCGGTAATAGGTGCGCCGGTAGGGGCTGTAAAAGCCGTAAGTGTGCCAGCGGCGGCCACCGTAGAACCCGACGCGGTGGCCCCCCCAGCCTCCGTGCCCCCAACCCCCGCGGTGGCCCCAGCCTCCATGGCCCCAACCGCCTCCACCGCGCCCATAGACTTTGTGGACGTCAGGGGATTGGTCTGCAACTGTATTCAGCACCGGCGGCTTCACCGTTGCATTAGCCGAGGTCGTCCCTGACGCCAGCGGAACAACCGATAGCGTCAGCGCAAGCGCTGGTAAGAAAATGCGTCTCATCTGTCAATCTCCAAAGTGACGGAATACGCTTGCTTTATTGCAACATAGCGTCACTTAACTATCTATTGACACTTAAAACGCTCTTTAATGCTGAGTTAATTACAGGTTAATGACCGAATGACTTCGGCCCCTGGCCGGGCCAACGGAACGCGAAACACCACGCACCCATGACACTGCAAAGCCTGAAGGCCAGCCGAGAGCTATTGAGGTGTTCATTTTGACAAGTTACGCGGCCTTCCTTGACCGCCTTGTCGGGATAAACGGGTGGTTTCGTAAGCCGTAAGCTTGATCTTCTTGCAGGTTACCCTCTCGGCAGATCCTCAGGATTTTCCAAACATCCGCCTAAGTTTGCCGCGGAACCATCAACGTGGCGCCATGCTTTAAAGGGCTAAAATGGTCGGAGCGAGAGGATTTGAACCTCCGACCCCCGGTCCCCCAGACCGGTGCGCTAACCGGGCTGCGCTACGCTCCGTGCCGGTCACTCTGCTAATAATCACCCCGCCCGTCAAGCATTGTCACGGGCGGACCTTACATATTCCTGCCGCTCAAGACGACGCCGCCCGCTTTTTGGCCGGTGCCGTCTTGGAACTGGCAGGAGCACGCTTCGCGGCTGCAGGAGCGGGCTTCGCAAGATTGGCGTTGATCCGGTCCTTCATGATATTGCTGGCTTTGAAGACGATCACCCGGCGGGGCGTGATAGGGACGATCTCGCCGGTCTTCGGATTGCGGCCCACGCGTTCGGATTTCTGACGAAGTCCGAATGAACCGAATGAAGAAAGCTTTATTGGCTCCCCACGCTCCAGCGCGTAAACGATTTGCTTTAGAACTAATTCCACCAGCTCAGCTGCCTCGTTGCGAGGAAGACCGACCTTCTCAAAGACCGCCTCTGCCAAGTCGGCCCGAGTGAGTGTTTTTCCGTTGAGCGCCATAACGCGCTATGTCCCTCCCCAAAGAACGAAGCGCAGACAATGTTAACGCCGAACATGCGATATAGCAAATACTAATCTTAGAAAAATCCCTTTGGAAACAACTTTTTTGCGTAAGAATGACGCAGTAGGCGGCATTCCATTTACTCAGTGTTGTATATTTCGAGGCTACCAGCGCAAAAGGTTTGCGCCCCAGGTGAAGCCGCCGCCCATGGCCTCCAACAGGACGAGGTCTCCTTTTTTGATCCTGCCGTCATGAACCGCCGTCACGAGCGCGAGAGGGATTGACGCCGCTGACGTATTTCCGTGCCTGTCGAGGGTGACGACCACTTTTTCGGGGGGGATGCCAACCTTCTTCGCTGTGCCGTCGAGAATGCGCTTGTTCGCCTGGTGCGGGACGAACCAATCGATGTCGCCGGGAGTCAAGTTGTTGGCATGGAGCGTTTTTTCGACAACGTCGGCGATGGCGTTGACGGCAAAACGGAAAACTTCCTTGCCATGCATGCGGAGATGGCCGACGGTTTTCGTCGAAGATGGCCCGCCGTCGACGTATAGCTTATCCCTGTGCCGCCCGTCGGAGAAAAGCATCGAGCCGATAATGCAGCGGTCGCGCATCGGATCCTGGATCTTTTGTGCCTCAAGCACCACGGCACCGGCCCCATCGCCGAAAAGCACGCAGGTTCCCCGATCCTCCCAGTCCAGGATTTTAGAGAAGACTTCCGCTCCGATAACCAGCGCGCGCTTCCCCTGCCCCAAGCGCAGGAAATTATCGGCAGTATTGAGCGCGTAAACGAAACCGGAGCAGACCGCCTGAATGTCGAAGGCGAAGCCGCGGGTAATGCCGAGTTCCGCCTGGATGGTGACCGCGGTGGCCGGGAAAGTGTTATCCGGAGTGGATGTCGCCAGCACGATGAAATCGATGCTGCTCGCATCGACGTTCGCGTCCTTGAGGGCTGCGACTGCTGCCGCCAACCCCAAGTCGGATGTCTTCTGATCGTCCGAGGCGATATGGCGGGATTTTATCCCCGTTCGCTCGGTGATCCACTCGTCGCTGGTATCGACCATGCGAGCGAGATCATGATTGGTGAGGATTTTGCTGGGCAGGTATGCCCCGCAGCCAAGAACTACGGATCTGGTTTCTGTCACTGCGCCGCTGCCTTTAGGGCTCGAGCCGGTTTTGTTTGCAGCGCGCTGTGGAAGCGTTCGACATCGCGCCCAATGCTCTCTACGAGCTCGCTTGCCGCCATGTCGTAGCCCAGGTCGATGGCGCTTGCAAAGCCTACTGCATCGGCGCCACCATGACTTTTTATTACAAGACCGTTCAAACCGAGGAACATTCCACCGTTCATCTTGCGCGTATCCATCTTGGCGCGCAGCGCCTGGAAAGCGCCTTGCGCCAAAACGGCGCCCATGCGCGCAAGCAAGGAACGGTTCATCGCGGCCCGGAGGTAAACCCCGATTTGCTTCGCGGTACCTTCGGCCGTCTTCAGCGCTATATTGCCGCTGAACCCCTCGGTCACGACCACATCGACGATACCTTTTCCCAAATCGTCACCCTCGATGAAGCCGCGGTAATCGATGGGCAGGCTCGGATTGCGGAGCGCGGCGGACGCAGTTTTTATCTCGTCGAGGCCCTTCACCTCTTCCGCGCCGATGTTCAAGAGGCCAACGGAGGGCTTCTCCACGGAGAACAGGGCGCGCGCAAGCGCCGCGCCCATGCCGGCGCAATCCACAAGCGAGCGTGCATCTGCGCCAACATTTGCGCCGACGTCGAGAACGACGCTTTCGCTTGTCAGCGTCGGCCACAGCGCCGCGATGGCGGGCCGGTCGATGCCGGGCAGCATGCGGAGGCAAAACTTCGCCATGGCCATGAGGGCGCCGGTGTTGCCAGCCGAAACCGCCACCTGGGCCTCGCCCTTTTTCACCGCCTCGAGCGCAAGCCACATGCTGCTTTTCCAGCGGCCGTGTCGCAGAGCCTGGCTTGGTTTTTCGTCCATCGCCACGGCGACGTCGGTATGGACGATCTTCGAGACGCTGGCGAGCGGCGAGTCCTTAGACATGTGCGCCCGGATCTCGGATTCGCGTCCGAATATGATGTAGTGGGTATCGGGATGCCGGATAAGCGAAAGCGCCGCGGCCGGAATAACCACGGACGGGCCAAAATCTCCGCCCATCGCGTCTAGCGCAATCGTTACTCGCGACCTCATGTTTTAGAACCAGATAGCCCGCACCGCGTTGAGAACGCTCTGCTCAATAGTAGCCCCAACTGAGCAGAACATACTGTATAAAGGTTTTGTGACAACGAAAAAGATGGCGAGAAGACGGGCCTGCGTCCTCTCATCCCTCGTCTGGCTTTTTTTGACGCAGGCGCGCTAGTTCCGCAAATGGGCTTGCTTCAGGCTCGCTCTCCGCCGGATTCCATTCGAACGCATCATCCTTGTTGCGAGGATAAGGATCAAGCGAAACCGAGAAGAACTCGCATAAAAAATCGCCGATCGGTATCCGCCCTGCCACAATCGCTTCGGGCGGGTCCACCTCGAGGGAAACCGTCTCGCCGTCCGGGTTATCGATCAAATCCTGCGGCCAAAACTCCACCGTGAAGCTTTCCTCAATCGGCGCCCGGACGGCGCTCAGATCGACAACGCTTGCCTGGACGGCTTCGGCGCTAAGCTGCCCGGTCAACCGGAATTTCCCGGCCTGAAGTGGCACAACCTTGAGCTCGGCCTTGAAACTCGTGAGGTCCTCGACCTGGGCATAGCGCTTGATCGCCTCAAGCTCCTGACGGTTCGCCTCGAAAGAGAAACCGGCCGGGGCATGAAGCGAATGCACGTCGATGAACCAATAAAGCGGGAGCGCAGTCATGACGCCTTCCAACACCGCCGTCATACGGCTTGTTTCAGCCCGTAGATTTCTGGAAAGTTGAGATGCCCCTGAAGGAGGAGATTCAAGGGCATTTCCCCAATATTCTTGATGGCCTGGAAGATATAGCCGGCCAATTCGTCGGCGGCCACATTTGCATTTTCGTCGCCGGACTGGAAGCTTTTCCATATAGCTTCGGCGAGGGCCGTCTTGTTTTTCTGCTCGACGGCATTGGTATAGACGACTAACTGCCGGTAGAATAAATCCGCAATTTTACGGACTTCTTGGGCGACGTAAATATCGGTAATACCGAGATCGCGCACCATACTGTCCATCTCACGCACGAAGGCTTCGATGATCTCTTTGCCGAGAAGCTTTCCTTCATTGGCGCCAAGCTTCAGGTTCTGCATCACAATAAACATGTGGATGACAAGCATGTCAAAACGTCCCGACAACGTATCGGGAACTCCGCATCGCACGTAAAAAACGGGATTGCGCGACTGCGCTACGATCGAATCATATATTTTTTCAGCAGCCTCACGGCGAGCTGCGCGTTCTGCAAACCAGCGGAACATTGTTCGGCCTGAACTCCAGTTATGCGCTTGTGCGGCGACTGTACCTTATAAAGCCTTAATCGCATCCGAAAAGGTTGCAATCACGTTGCGGCAAAGTTAGGTCAGGAAGCGAAGCGCTGACAGCAAACAGCAAGTTTGGGGGCTAGATGTCAAATCAATCCTATCGGGATTCAGGACTCAAGCGCACGCAAGCGGGCAAGCGCCGGCTCGCGCGCGCGTCCTCAGCCGCTCTTATCGCGGGATGCCTCCTTTTGACCGCCTGTGGTGGCAATATCATCCGGCAAGGTCACCTTTTTCAGGAAGAGGATCTCGCCCAGGTCCACGAGGGCATGAGCAAGGACCAGGTTATCCTGGCGCTAGGCACCCCCGACACACAATCCGCCGTCAATGGCGGCACGTACTATTACATCTCGCAAACCGCCAATCAGCCAATGGCCTTCATGAAGCCTGAGGTGACCGACAGGCACGTCGTCGCGGTCTACTTCAACAACAAGGATCGCGTTGAGCAGATCGCGAACTACGGTTTGAAGGACGGCAAGGTGTTCGATTTCATCAAACGCGAAACCCCCGTGTACACCCGCGACCAGGGCCTTTTGAAAGAGATCTTCCGCAACCTCGGCGTCGGTCCTTCGATCCCCGGCATCAGCAAGGGCGGAAGCTAGCCTAGCGCAGCGCCGGATGCGCCAAAAGGGGCTTTCTTCAGATGCTTCGAGGGCGCGCACGGCACCATTGGGCAGGGATCCGAAACGGAAAGTCACACGCCGACGTCAGCCACGCGCGCGAGCGCCTGCAATCCTTCGCGGTACGTTGGGTACCTAAGCAACACCCCCAGCTCGCGCTTGATCTTGGTGTTGTGGACGCGCTTGTTGTCATCGTAGAAGCTGCGCCCCATCGGCGAAAGGTCCGCCTCTTCGAACGGGATTTCAGGCGGCGGCGGCGCGCCAAGCAGTTCGGCCGCGTACAGCAGCACATCCTGCGGCGGGGCCGGCTCGTCATCGCTCACGTTGAAGACATGCACGCCGGCGCGGCGATCGCGCCTGATCGCCGCGATGACCGTTTGCGCAATGTCCTCAACATGAATGCGGTTGAAAACCTGACCCGCCTTTACGATGCGCCTCGCATCGCCTGCCCGGATGCGGTCGAGCGGGCTGCGGCCAGGCCCGTATATTCCCGCCAATCTAAAAATATCGAGCGGAAGCCCGCGCTCGTTCGCAAACTCCGACCACGCCTTCTCGGCCTCGATCCGCGCCGATTTCCGCCCAGGTGATGCGGCGGCGATGGGCGTCTCCTCATCGACCCACTCTCCGCGATGATCCCCGTAAACCCCGATGGTGGAGAGGTATCCGATCCACCTCAAGGCAGGCGCCTCGCGCAGCGCTTGCCCGTAGGCGGCTAGCGCCGGGTCGCCCGCATCGCCGGGCGGCGTCGAGACGATAAGATGGGTTGCCGTCTGGAGCGCGCTCTGAACCGCCTCCCGGTCGCTGAAAAGGACGGCCGGCAGCCCTTCCTTCTCCATCGCGCTTAGCCTGTCCGCCGAGCGGATCGTCCCAGAGACGCGCCAACCGCCCGCTTGCAGGATTATCGCCGTTGCCCTCGCCGAATATCCAAAACCGAAAACGAAAAGATTGCTCATGACATCCCCTCCCATTCCGCGCGCACGCTGGGGTCGCACTCATTAAACGCAAATGCTTCCTTTAATTCGGGTTGCAGATGATCGGCGGCAAGCCTGCGGACTGCCCAGACCGCCATTCCGCGCACCAATGGCGAATTGTCCTTCAAAAGCGCAATCGCGCCGTTAAGAAGCATCTGATTGCCTGAATTGCCCGCGGCCACAAGAACGTTCCTGACGAAGCGGTCCCGTCCGATGCGCTTGATGGGTGAGCCCTTGAACCGCGTCCGGAACGCGGTGCCGTCGAGTTGCAGAAGCTCTGTCAGCGGAGGATTGTCAGCGGCTTCGCGGGGGTTGAACTTCATCTCGCGGGCCAGTCCGGCAAATTTATTCCAGGGGCAGATGGCCAGACAGTCGTCGCAGCCATAGATGCGGTTCCCCATGGCCGCGCGAAACTCTCGAGGGATCTGACCCTTGTGTTCGATGGTGAGGTAGGAGATGCAGCGCCGTGCGTCGAGACGGTAGGGCGCGGGGAAAGCCCGCGTCGGGCACACGTCGAGGCAGCGGCGGCAGGAGCCGCAGTGATCGGCCTCGGGCGCATCCGGCTTCAACGCCGCGGTGGTAAAGATAGCCCCCAGAAAAAGCCATGAGCCGAAATCGCGGGAGACCAGGTTCGTGTGCTTGCCCTGCCAGCCGATACCTGCCGCCTGAGCGAGCGGCTTTTCCATCACGGGCGCCGTATCGACGAAAACCTTGACGTCCTCGCCGGTGCACCGCGCAAAATCGCCCGCGACCGCCTTCAGCTTGCCTTTGATGATGTCGTGGTAGTCAGCGCCCTGCGCGTAGACGGAAATCGCTGCATGGGACGGCTTTGCGACCGCAGCCAGCGGATCCGAGTTCGGCGCGTAGTTCATGCCCATCATGATGACCGTGCGCACTTCGGGCCAAAGCGCCTGCGGGTCCGCCCGCCGGTCCTGGTTCGCCGCGAGCCATCCCATCTCGCCATGAAACCCGGCTTCGAGGAAGTCGTATAGGCCTTGCGCCGTGCCTCGGATGGCCGATGGCGATGCGATTCCAACTGCGTCGAAGCCAGCGCCGAGAACGCGCTCTTTGACCCACCCGGCGAGGTCCGGCGGCTGAGGGATGCTTGCTTCTTCCTCAAAAGTCGAGGTTCGCATAACTCTCCGGCGGATTGAAACCCGGTATGCGGTCAACCAACAGCGGGCGGAAGGACGGTCTCGATTTGAGGCGCTGATACCAGGCCTTTGCCTCAGGAAACTCCGCCCACGGAATCTCCGCGAGATAGTCCATCACCGAAAGCTGCGCGGAAGCGGCCAGATCCGCGAAGCTAAGGTGATCGCCGCCGAGCCATTTTCGCTGATCGCTCAAAAAGCTCACATAAGAGAGATGATAGCGCAGATTGCTTCTGCTAGCCCTGATCGCATTGAGGTCGGGCGCGAGGCGTCCCTTCGACATGGGCTTGTAGAGTTTCTCCTCGATCATGCCCTGGCTGACCTCGGCATCGAACTTCCTCATGAACCAGTCGGCGACCCTGCGCGTCTCGGCGCGCTCGGAAGGCGTGCCCGGCCAGAGCGGCGCGCGCGCCGAAGGCGGTACGTCACGCGCTGCGGTCTCGGCCAGATATTCGGCGATCGGGTAGACGCCGCAAAACGACTTCCCGTCGATGGTGATAACGGGCAGCGTCCCGGCCGGATTTATATTGAGGAAATCGCGCGTCATCGCCCACGGCTTCACCTCCAGGAAGCCGGCCTCGATCCCGCACTCCAGAAGCGCAAGCCTTATAGCGCGCGAGGCGGGGCAAAGCGGGTAATGGAGAAGCATCACCATGGGCCGACCGCATCATGGTCATCCCGGAACTGCTTCTCAGCGGTATCCGGGGTCCTGAGAAAGACAGTCCTCCGCGGGGTGACGATGCAGGCTGCGGGATCCGCAAAACCGCCAGAAGAAGCTGAGAGGAGCATCACCATTGCGCAAAGCCCGCCGCGGACAAAAGTGGCGCTACAGAGCGCGGACGCGGTCGGTCGAGAACTCGCCCCTCGGCCGGTAGCGCTGCAGGTAGGGGGGAACGATCACGTCCGCGCTGCGCGGCTCGACAACGCCCAGCCCCTCCAAGGTGCGCTGATCCCGGATCGCCTCTTCGCCCACCACGTTGTCGCGCTGAAGCAGGCGCACCTGATCGACCGTGATGGGCGCTCCCGGCAGAAATTGCACGAAGAAGGCGGGGATTTTGGCGGCCCAGAAGGGAATCGGCAGCAAGACGCGCGAGCGTTGCGTCCACTCGCAAACTTTCTGGAGGATTTCGCGGAAGGTGTAGATGTTTGGGCCGCCCAGCTCGTAAACCGCCCCTTCCGTTGCTTGCCCCGAGACCGCTGCCGACACCGCGCGGGCGACGTCTCCCACATAGACCGGCTGAAACCGCGTCTGGCCGCCGATCAGAGGCAGGACAGGAGAGATAGCGGCGAGCGCGGCAAAGCGGTTGAAGAAGCTATCCTCCGGGCCGAACACGAGCGAAGGCCGAAGGATAACGGCCTCCGGAAACACGGCGAGGACACGTGCCTCGCCCTCCCCTTTCGTGCGGGCGTAAACCGAGCGCGAGAGCCGGTCGGCTCCGATTGCCGAAACTTGTATAAAGCCCCGCGCACCTGCCGCCCGCGCGGCCTTCGCGATCCTCTCGGGGGCTTGCGCGTGGATGGCCTTGAACCTCTGCCGGCCCGAAGGCTGAAGAATGCCGACGAGATTGATGACCCAATCGGCTCCCCGCACGGCTTCCGCGACGGACCTCTCATCGCGGACATTGGCTTGAAGAAGGGCGATCTGGCCGACTGTGCCGAGCGGCTGAAGATGCAGATGCGAGTTCCGGCCGGCGAACGGCGACCTTGATGCGGCAGCCGGAACGCGCCAGAGCCTGCACGGCGTAGCGCCCCAAAAACCCTGAACCGCCGAAAACGGTAACGACCGTGGAATTTCCAAGTGTAGTAGCCATGCCGGACCCTGCCGTTCTTGAGCGCGTACGAGAACCAATTTAATCATAGACGCATAACGCGGCTTCCGCCGAATGGAAAGTCGCGCCTTGCCGCCCCGGGAAATATTTGGCGGCGCTTCCGGTTCGGTGGCTTTGGGTTGCGCTTCGATTGACAAAGGGTGCGGCTGGATTTACCTCTTAGCGGCTTGCCCAGATGGCGGAATTGGTAGACGCACTAGTTTCAGGTACTAGCGCTCACAAGGCGTGGAGGTTCGAGTCCTCTTCTGGGCACCATAGGCGTCACACCGAACGCAATAACCTCCCCACTGTCTAAGCCCTGTTTTTCTTTGAAGCTTTTGAAGGCGGGGCTGTCCGTGGGACGCCACCTCCGCTGAAGGTCTTCCTTCCGGCGCTTGCCGCCAGGCTTCTGAGCCCGCCACGCGCGTGTGCTTTCGTGCCATCGCGGGATCATCCCAAACTGAACATTGCCACCGCCTTAACTTTCATGGCGCTCTCGCCAAAGTCGCAACTTATGGTTGCGCATTTTTCAGCAATGACTGAAAGTTGTTCTCACCGATTCGCGACGGTGTCAGCAAAGGTTCAAGCAAGGGTCCCCAATTATCCTCCGTAAAGGAATGCGTTTGCGATTCCGCTGGCAGACATTGCTGTAAGTTGTTTTCATCGAGCTAATAGTATTTTTTCATAAATATTGCGCTTCGCGTCGTTTTCTTTTTTTTGCGTAAGAGCCAAACAATGTCATCGTCATAGTCATCAGGTCAATTTCTAGTTCTGTAGCTCCATTCACCAGCATAGGAAGAGCGTTCGGCCGCAACGAATACTGGGGTCAAGATGACCACGATCAATACGAAATGATTACTTTGACGATGAGTGGGTCCGTCCCAGGCGCCTTGTCTCAGGACTGAGATTGCGCAATGAGACCGCAAAAGGCGTCACTTGCGGCGTCACTTTCGTCGATTCCGCTGCTGAAATTCCAGATGAGCTTTGGACCGCGGGCTTTCCACCGCTGGAGGGACGTTGGTTCTATGAGGCACTCGAACAAAGCAATTTGGAGGATCAGTTTACCTTCCTCTACGCTCGCATTTCCCAGAGCGGCGTGCCCGTCGGAGTTGCTCCCGTCTTCCTAACGGACGTACCAGTTGAACGCGTCGCGCCAGAAATGCTTCTCAAACCACTCAGGGCATTTGCACGCGTTCTCCCATCGATCCTCCATCAAAGAACCCTGTTTGTAGGTTGTCCCTGCACCGAAGGCGCCATCGGCATACTTCCGGGAGCTGACCGCCGGGCGGCTCTGCTTGCTCTACAAAAGGGGCTCGAAGAAAAGGCGCTAGAATTGAACGCGGAATTGATCGTTTGGAAGGACATTCCGCCGGACATAGTACAAGATCTCGATTGGCTCACGAAAAGGCGCAGGCTGTTTCGTTCAGTCAGCCTGCCCGGCACGGTGATAAAATTCTCTTCGCAAACCAAAAGCGACTATTTTGCGCAGCTAAAACCTTCGCGGCGCAAGACCATCAAGAAAAAACTTAAACTCAGTGCTGCCGAGGTCAGCGTCACAGTTGAAATTGTACAACACCCGACACCTGCCATTTTGGACGAAGTATTTGCACTATTCAGGCAAACATACCTTAAATCGAAGGTGAAGTTCGAGGACTTGAGCAGGACATGGTTTACAAGAATATCAGAGCTCGA
This sequence comes from uncultured Alphaproteobacteria bacterium, assembly GCA_963834165.1. Taxonomy (GTDB): domain Bacteria; phylum Pseudomonadota; class Alphaproteobacteria; order Rhizobiales; family Rhodomicrobiaceae; genus Rhodomicrobium. The sequence goes on from CAWIAL010000017.1 coordinate 173,490, forward strand.
TCACACCTATTTTATATTTTTAAGGGAGAAGAACACAGACGCTATCATAGCGTTCCAGGTCTGTTTCGGCTTCGGTTCCTGTCTCATCAATAAGCATGTAGGTTTCGATTATAGCAAGCCAAAATCATGGATGCTTTATTTCCGGCTTTGGGATGCCGTCGTCGATTGGGCCTTATCCATGGGCTTTACAACAATTCATAGCGGCCAGACGACGTATAGCGCTAAACTGGACATGGGCCATGATCTTGTTCCGCTCACGAATTACATCTGGCATCGCAACTTTCTCTTACACTCAATTTATCGAAAGATTGCCGGAACGCTCGACTGGGGAAAGCTCGATGAAGGACTGGCCTTGTTTCTAAAAGCGCACCCTGACGCAGAAGCAATTGAATTGCTTGCGCCTCAACGCCGTGCGGCTCGCATCTCCTCGTTAGCCGGCGCACCGAAAGCTTTGGGTTCGGTTCTTCCCTGGTGGAGAAGCCGGGATATGAAAGCTCTCTCCGCGCGACCGCGGCCTGCGCTACCGCAGCCCAACTCCAACAGCGCGACCTAATTGCGGATCAGGGTGCATCAACCCGCAACATACGGCGGCTTGGTATAGCCGGCGGGAGACAGCGTGAAAATCTCGCACCCATCCTTGGTGACGCCGACCGTATGCTCGAACTGCGCCGACAGGCTCTTGTCGCGCGTAACCGCCGTCCAGCCGTCGGAGAGAATCTTCACCCGGTAACCGCCCGCATTGATCATCGGTTCGACGGTGAAGATCATCCCCTCCCGCAGCGTGTCGCCCTCGCCAGGGCGGCCGTAGTGCCGGACCTTCGGGGGTTCGTGGAATTTGCGGCCGACCCCATGCCCTGAGAAGTCGCGCACAATCGAGAAGCGATGACTTTCGGCGAAGCTCTGGATGGCGTGACCGATGTCGCCGAAGGTTCTCCCGGGCCTGACCTGAGCGATGCCGAGCATCATGGCCTCGTAAGTGACATCGACCAGCTTCCGCGCTTTCACGCCGATGTCGCCGCAAAAATACATGCGGCTGGAATCGCCGAACCATCCGTCCAGGACCGGCGTGACGTCGATGTTCACGATGTCGCCATCCCGCAGGCTCTTGTCGCCTGGAATGCCGTGGCAGACCACGTGGTTGACGGAAATGCAGGTTGCCTTGGGGTAACCGCGATAGCCAAGCGGTCCGGGAATCGCGCCACGGTCTTCCATGAACCGCTGCATGAGATCATCAAGCTCCTCGGTACGCACTCCCGCCTTCACGTAGGGCGTGATGAAATCGAGCGTTGCGGCGGCGAGGCGTCCGGCCTTCCGCATGCCTGCGAAATCGTCCGGATTATAAAGTTGGATCTGAGAAAGACCGGCTTGCGTTTCATGCATGGTGGCGCCCTTTAAGGAGGGTCAGGCGCGAGTAGTTCAAGTGCCTGAAGCGAGCGAAAATCGCCTCTTTTCCCGCCAAATGCAATAAGCGGTGTCGAGTGGTCGCGGTTACGGAACCCGCCTCGTCTTGCTCCATGCGCCGGCTTCAGGCGCATCAGACCCGAGTTGCGGTTTCCCCGATCATTGCCTGCGTTGGAGATAAGGCGCAGTAGCTGCGCCGAGAACCTGATGCATCCGCTCCTTTGCGGCATCCGCAAACCCTATCGCGGCAGGGTCAAAGTTGAGAGCGGTTGCAATGTCCGCCCGCCCTTCAAGTTTGGTTGCTTCGATATGTAAAAGTGCGGCGACCGAGAGCATCGTGTCTCGCAAGTAAACCGCGCTCGGCACAACGTCATGATCCTGACTGTACCGTCCGATCGTTGCCATGATCTCTTCGACGAGGACCAGCTCGTACGTCAGGTCGCAATCCAGTTCGTCCATCAATTCGCACCTTCTGCTTGCTGTTAATCGCAACAAATGCTGCCAAGGCGAGGCGCGAAACCAATGTGCGGCCTTTGTTTCTTGCCGGCGCACGCAACAACCTTTTTTCGTCGCCGCTATTATGGGAAATCCTCGAAGCGGAGCACAGCACATTTTATATCTTCTAGAGTATAAGTTTCAATTAAAGCGCGAAACTGTCAATGCGAAAAGGACAAGCCTTTGAAGCTCCAGGCAAGATCTTGGGGAGCACAGGAGCTAACTGTTGCCTTAGACGCCAAATGCGCCGCTTCGGCCGCCACGCGGCTGGCTTAACAAGGAGGTGACTTAACGATCATTCTCCCTTGAAAACAGGCTTCCGTTTCTCCTTGAAAGCCGCGATGCCCTCCCGATAATCCGCGCTCTCGTACACTTTGCGCCGCATATCCTGGATGCGCTCGAATGTCTGCGCCGCAATGGGCTGGTAATCGCAAAGGACGCGCATCTGCTCCTTGATCACCGCCATCGCCAGCGGAGCTTTCGCCGCCATTTGCTGCGCGATCCCCATGGTGTGAGCTTCCAGCTCCGATGAGGGCACAAGATGATTGATGATGCCCCAGTCCAGGGCAACCTCCGCGTTGACGGGAGCGGCGGTAAAAAACATTTCCTTGACGACGTTGAGCCGGAGCCGGCCCATGAAATGCAGAAGGCCTGTCGTATTGTAGGGCAGCCCGAGATTTACGGGGGTGATGGCGAATGTGGCGGTCTCGTCTGCGATCACAATGTCGCAGCTCAACACCACATCGAATGCGCCGCCCCACACCGATCCATGCACCATGGCGATCACCGGCCCCGGAAACATTCTGATTGCCCGCAGCGTCTCTTCCATTGGGTCGGCGTAGCAAAGCGGATCCATGCCGCCGAGCGGCAACTCGCCGATGTCATGGCCAGCGGACCATACGTTGACCCCTGGCTCTGCCCGCAACACCGCAACGCGAATCTTTGCTTCCTGGAAGCGGCCAAAGGCCTTCGTCAGCGCATGCATCATGTCGTGGCTAAGCGCATTGCGCTTTGCCTGGTTCCTCAAAGTGATGATGCCAATGTCACCGGCAAACTCGATCTTCGCTGGCGCGCCGGCCGTATCGATGCTGCTGGCGTCGCTCGTTTGACCCATCGCGCTGGCTCCGGAATTGTTTCTGATCGCTGCTTACTTCAGCGCAGCTTTTTAAGCCATGAAATTGAAAAAAGATCGAGCATGGGTCCGATGAAAATTTCGATGCTGCCTCTTACCAACCCGTTATCGCGGCGATGATGCGTTTCCGACGGGACACGCGCGATGCCAGATCGGCCCATAAGCAAGCGCCGCCACAATTGCGCCACCGTTCGGTTAACATTCGCCCACATCACTGTATATACCTCCGCCCAATGCGGGTGTGCTTGGCACGTCAGCTGCTTTCCTGGCAAAGGGTTTCAATGAATTTCTTTCGCGGACAGCACGTTGTCTGCATTTGCGATAAGTGGTCCCACGAACCGTCGTGGCGCGCGGCCGTGCACACCTTCCCGAAACTTGGCGGCATCTACATGATCCGCGACATCTGCGATCGCGAAGGCACGATTGGCCTCATGTTCGAAGAGATCTGGCACGAGCCAGCATGGTTTTGCGTCGGACTCGTCGAACCTGCGTTCAACGCTAAACGCTTCCGGCCGGTCAAAAAAACGAACATCGATATCTTCAAGAAGATGCTGGAGCCAGTACCCGGCGATCTCGTCGACGCCTAATTCCTTCAGCGTTCTCCCCTGCCTGATGCCGCGCATTTCGACGATCGAACGCACGGGCGAAGACTTTTGGAGCGACTGCCACCGCAGCTTTCTTGACGCTAAATCAGAAACAAACGCGGCAGAAGTTTTCCCGAGAGCAATATATTTTTCACTAAATTATAGCAAAATTGAAACTACCTTGGCTCTCTGGGCAATAAGCAAAATGCCGACTCTATACAATGTGCAGCTCTGGCTGGAGCATGCTGCAACAACACGCGCGCTCAGCACAGACATTACCGACCCACAAACAAAGCAACAGATGTTGAACGTTGCAGCGGGCTTCGATCGCATCGCCGGCCTTGCAATGCAGCTACGATCAACGAGCAATTTCGGCTACCAAAGCGAGCGGCGCCACGGAAGCTGGCTCTGGACAATCTCCGCCTGAAGGTCCTCAACCGTGGGGCGCGGCCCTCCCGCGCGCAGCCGTGGCCCAAGCTGGCAGCCCAGATCGAAGGGCTTGGCTCTGGATCGCCTCGCGCTGCATCGCAAGGCATCGTGACCATTCCGTCCGCTCATGTGTTATTTTTGCATGATAGAAATAAATTTTATGCAACCTGGGAATAGATTGACACTTGTCAATGCGCCCAATCTACCTTGAGCTTTAGCTTATTGAAACACTAGGATAATACCTATGCTAATGCATCAAGATACTCGGTTGTCCATTCCTGAATTGGAAAGCCTTTTTCCCGGCCATCCTGAAAAGATCGTTGGCACGGCAGAGGATGCGCTGCAATCTCATATCATCATCGGCTTCGAAGAAGCTCTGGGCCTCGGCATGCCTCCCATGGAGGCCCTGAGCCATGTGCTGTGCTGGGTCGCCTACGAAATGGCTCGCATCAATGCTGAGCAGCGGGCGGGAAGCGCCGCTAGCTCAAGGCAGTCCCGCTAGCCCTACCGAAGCGACGCTTTCTTTCCATCCGGCGGGGGCGCAATGGTACCCGTGGCAACTTGGGTGTATGCGAGCTGGCTGAATATATCGAGCAGGTTGCGCTTTTGGACCGTCGACAGGTTATTTTGCCCGGCGACCTGCCGGCAATAGGCCGCGGTCAGCCCGTTGACCAGATCCGCTTGCGACGCGTTGGGAATGGCCGCCTTCACTTTTGGAACAAGCGCCTCGATGCGGGGCACGAGAGTGTCGCTCGCCGGCGATTGCAAAAGGTTCTTCGCGTTCGCATTCGCCTTATCCATGACAGCTCGAGCGCCAGGGCTGAGGTCATCGGGGCATTGTGTCTTGCCTTCCCCGGAAATCAGCATGATGGGCGTATTGTTTCTGATCCGCGCAACAAGATATCCATCGGCGTTGGTCGGCGCACTATTGCCCCATGTCGTGCGGACATAGTTAGCGATGGCTGCAATCTGAGCGTCATTCAGGTAAGCGGCCAGCGACGGCATGGGACCGTAGGTGTCGGTGGCAGGCAGCCCGCCGAGGATGACTTTAACGATATCCTGCGGCCCCTCGGCGGTAACGCTGCCGTTTGATGCAAGCGGCGGAATTTTGCCCGGCAGCCCCTTGCCGTTGAGTTGATGGCAACTTGCGCAATAGCTGACGTAAAGCGCTCCCGCTCCCTTATCGAGCGGGATTTCGGTGCCCGCGTTCGAAGCGCTGAGCGACGCCGCCGGCGTGGATTTAAGATAGGCCACGATGGCTTTCAGATCCTCGTCGGAAAGATGCATCAGGCTACGATGCACCACCTCGGCCATCGGCCCCTCTGCAATGCCGTGCCCGGGCGCTACGCCTTTCTTGAAGTAGGAGAACAGCTCTTCGTCGGACCAGCTGCCGATGCCATGGCTCCAGTCGGATGTGATGTTAGGAGCGTACCAGCCCTCGACCGCCGCGCCCTGCAAGGAATCGCTCTTGACGAGCGCGCCCAGGATGTTGCGTTGCGTATGGCATTGGCCGCAGTGTCCGAGCCCCTGCACGAGATAGGCGCCCCTGTTGATCTGATCGGACTTGTTTGGATCGGGCTTGAAAACCCCAGGCTGGAAATAGATCGCCCGCCAGACCGCCAGGCTGGAGCGGATGTCGAACGGAAAGGCAAGATTGTTGGGCTTTCGCGGCGCGTGAACGGGCTTCAGCGAAAAAAGATAGGCCTTGATCGCAAATATGTCGTCCGGAGTCACCTTCGTGAAAGAGGTGAAAGGAAAGACGGGATAAAGATACTCGCCATTCGCCGCGATGCCGTTGTGCAGGGTGGTGTAGAATTGCTCGTCGGTGTATGAGCCGATCCCAGTGTCCTTGTCCGGAGTTATGTTCGGCGTCTCAACGGTCCCGAACGGCGTGCTTATCGCGAGGCCTCCCGCGAATGGCTCGCCTCCAGGCCGGGTGTGGCAGGAAATGCAGTCCCCGGCTGTTGCGAGATACTTCCCCTTTTCGATCAGGTTGGAGCCGGTGTCGGCAAAAGCTCCCGTCGCAGTTGCCAGGAGTGCGGCGGCAAACATGCCTGTTGTCAGAATTGCTCTGGAAAACGCCATACTCGAACTCTCCGATGCAGTTTAAGCTCGCCCATACTTTGCTTCCGTCCGGTTACGAACGCGTAGCTCTTATCTTTATGGATACGGCAGGTTGTGGAAAGAGGCCGTTACCCGACGTATGCAAAAACATAAAGAATCTAAATGTTGCGCGGACTCAGCGTTTGTGGCTCCCTCACCGTAAAATATAGCGATGGGGTTAACCGCAGCTCACATGACCGTATCCGTCCACTTGAACGACCTGCCGGCTGGGCTCGACTTCGGCAGCGCGGTTGCAATCGATACCGAAACGCTTGGGTTGAAACCCTTTCGCGACAGGCTCTGCGTCGTCCAGCTTTCTGCTGGTGATGGAAACGCGCACCTCGTGCAGTTCGAGAAAGGCCGCTACGACGCACCCAATCTCACGGCGCTTCTTACAAACCCGAATGTGCTGAAGATTTTTCACTTCGGGCGCTTCGATATCGCGGTTCTCCTGCATTACCTCGGCGTGACGACCCGGCCCGTCTACTGCACCAAAATCGCCGCCAAGCTCGTCCGTACCTTTACCGACCGCCATGGCTTGAAGGATCTGTGCCGCGAGCTGCTGGGCGTGGAAATCTCGAAGCAGCAGCAAACTTCCGATTGGGGACAAGCCGTGCTGACCCCTGAGCAATTGAGCTACGCGGCTTCCGATGTCCTTCATCTTCACGCGCTGAAAGCAAAGCTCGACGCGCTTTTGAAGCGCGAAGACCGCACCGGGCTTGCAGAGGCCTGCTTTGCTTTTCTCCCCTACAGAGCTGAACTCGATCTCAAAGGATGGTATGACGATTTAGACGTGTTTAACCATTAGCCTCAAGAAACGCGTCGCTGGGAAAGCTGAACGTCATGGCAGTTGCGACAACGCCCGCCGGTGGAAATAGAGCGCTCCCGCGCCAGCCAAAGGCAGCGCAGCGTGACACGGGTTTCGACCGGGAGCGCGAGTTCCGCCGCGCCAGCCGCCACAGCGTCCGGGTTCGCATGCTCAAGATCCTGCTGCCGCTCCTGGCAGCGGGAATTTTGAGCCTTTATGCCCTGCCCTCCCTTCTAAGGGTCTCGATCGACAAGGGCCGGGGCACGGCGTCCGTACGCGCGATCACGCTCGAAGCAGGGTCCCTCAAAATGCTGGAACCAGTTGTTAAAGGCGTGAACGACAAGAACGACGCCTACGAGTTCGTGGCCGATTCCGCCACGCAGGCATCAAGGGATGCCGACGTCATGTTTCTCGACAGAATTCGCGGCCGCATGGCCGGGCATGACGGCAAGATCACCACGCTCACCGCGCCGAACGGCATCCACAACAATAAGGCGGACGAGATGACCTTCAATAACGGGGCCGTCGTCAAGCGTGAGCCCGATATGACGGCGACGTTCCAGACTGCGACCGTATACATGAAGAAGCAGACAGTCATTTCGAAGACGCCCGTCATCGTCCGCCTTCATGAGAGCACGATTCATGCGGAAACTATGACGCTGTTCTGGGGCGATCAGCGCGCCATCTTCGAGGGCAACGTCCGGACCCATATCGAGCGGGAGGCCACGCCGGCCGCCGCCAACGGGCAGCCGGAAGCGCGGAAGGCGCCCGGTGGATGGAGCGTTGAGCCGGCGGCGGCACATTAGAGCGCGGAGCACGGGCTAGTGGCATTTCGAAGGCGAACAGGGCGAGCGCAACCGCGGAGGCTTGGAGCCGCAGCCGTTATAGCTGCGGCCGTTACGCTGTCGCTGACTTATGCTCATGCGCAAACTCCAGTCACCGGCTTCAGCAGCGTTGGCGGTGCAAACTCGAAAAAGCCCATCGACATCGAATCCGACCGGCTGGAAGTGGACGACAAGACGCACCTGGCGATCTTCATCGGAAATGTGTCCGCGACCCAAGGCGACTTCAATCTCCGCGCACCGCGCCTCGAAGTTACTTACGACAAGGCGCCGGATCCCGCTACGGCGCAGGATCAGCGCGCCGGACAACCCCAGGGCGCAAAGCCGGTGAAGGCTGCGGCCGCCGCGACAGCCGATGCTTCCGACCCCGTATCAAGCGGCCAGATCAAGTTCATTCATGCGACCGGGGGCAAGGTCGTGGTTACCAGCAAAAAGGATGAGCAGGAAGTAACCGGCGAAGACGCCATTTACGACGTCAAAGGACAGAAAATCACCATGACGGGAAAGGAAGTGATCCTGACCCAAAAGAAAAATGTGGTGAAAGGCAAGCAGCTCGACATTGATCTCGCCACCGGGCGCGCTACCGTTATCCCCGAGAAAGGGCGCGTTCAGGCCATTTTCACGCAGGATGCCACTAGAGGCGTCATATCTGCAAATCCCCTTGCGGGGGGGCCAAAGAGCAAGGACGCGCAGCCGGCTGCTCCGGAAGCGCAGAAGCCGTCACAGTCAGGATCGGGTTGGCAGACGCAAAGCCATTAAAGAAGTTTCCAAAGCGGGGTCGCAAAGAGTTCCAATGGTTCTTCTCGATAAAGGCCGGCCTCAGCCGGGCACGCCTCCGCAGCGGCTTCAACAGCGCGCGCCCCGTGTTCACGCCATCGCCGGGGCGTACGCCGACCAAGGAAGAGGGCTTCAGCCGCAAGAGCAGCTGATCGTTCATGGGGTCAAGAAGACCTTCAAGAAGCGAACGGTTGTGAAGGGCGTCAGCATCAACTTGAAGAGGGGCGAGTCCGTCGGGCTGCTTGGGCCGAACGGCGCAGGCAAGACGACCGTCTTCTACATGATAACGGGCCTCATCAAGCCGGACGAAGGCTCCGTCTTCATCGACGGCCACGATGTCACCAAGCTCTCCATGTACCGGCGCGCCCGGCTTGGTATCGGCTACCTCCCGCAGGAAGCGTCAATTTTTCGCGGCCTCTCCGTCGAGGACAACATCATGGCCGTTCTCGAGGTGACCGAGCCGAATAAGAAGGAGCGAAAGCGCCGGCTCGACGAGCTTCTCGATGAATTCAAGATCGCACGCCTTCGCAAAGCGCCCTCTATCGCGTTGTCAGGCGGAGAGCGCCGCCGCTGCGAGATCGCCCGGTCGCTTGCCACCAACCCGTCCTATATGCTCCTCGACGAGCCTTTTGCGGGTATCGATCCTCTTGCGATCAACGATATTAGAACTTTGGTCCGCCACCTGACCGATCGCGGCATCGGCGTTCTCATCACCGATCACAATGTGCGCGAAACCCTGGACTTAATTGACCGTGCATATATCATCTATGACGGCCGTGTGCTGATGGAAGGCACTCCCGCCGAGGTCGTCGCGAACGAGGACGTGAAGCGCGTCTACCTGGGCGATATGTTCTCCCAGTGACGGCATCGTAGTCGCGTCTGCAACTCCGGTGGTTGACAGTGCTCCAATTAAGGCTTGAGCAACGGCAAACACAGAAGATCGTGATCACGCCGCAATTGCGGCAAGCGATCAAGCTTTTGCAGCTCTCGGCGATCGAGCTTCAGTCCTACATCGAGAATGAGGTTCGCGAAAATCCCCTGCTGTCCGCCGAAGAACGCGCTGACGCCGAAGCCGCCCCCGGAGCGGCCCCGGAAATCGCCGCAAATGCCACCGGAGAAGCCGATATTCCGGCTTTCGACGCCCGCGACGCCACCGCCAACATCGAGATTGCAACGGATTGGGAACCCGAAACCCCAGGCGACCGCGTTTATGAAGGCGAACCCGCCGCGCCTTCCGCCGGCGCCGAATGGCTGGCAAGCGGAAGCTCGAAACCGCCGCCATCGGGTGACGATTACGATCCGCTCGCAACGCTTACATCGCCGAAGTCGCTTGCCGATCACCTGAACGAGCAGGCGCAGCTTGCTTTTACCACCGCGCAGGACCGGCTTATCGCCCGCTACCTGATCGATCTCGTCGATAGCCGATGGCTATATCCGCACCCCGATTGAAGATGTCGCCATTTCGCTGTCATCGAGCCTGGAAGAGATCGAGCGCATTCTGTTTGTGCTTCACACCTTCGATCCGTCGGGTGTGTGCGCGCGTGACCTGGCCGAGTGCCTGGCCCTGCAGCTCAAGGAAAAGAACCGCTACGACCCCTTCATGGAGCGCCTTCTCGCCAATCTCGATTTGATCGCGGCGTGCGATTTTCAGCGGCTGAAAAAGGTTTGCGGCGTGGACTCCGAAGATCTTCGTGAGATGATCGGCGAGTTGCGCGCGCTCAATCCAAGGCCGGGCGGCGGGTTCGAGGAAGCGGAAATCGAAACGCTCGTCCCCGACGTGATCGTCAGACGAGCGCCCGACGGGAGCTGGCGAGCGGAACTCAACCCCGGCGCGGCGCCCTCGCTCGCCGTGGACCGCGCTTATTACGCGAGTTTGAAAGCCCGTTGCCGCTCGGACACCGACCGCTCCTATCTGAGCGACCGGCTGAGTTCGGCGAATTGGCTCGTGAAAAGTCTCGAACAGCGGCTCTCGACCATTCTCAAGGTGGCCACGGCCGTCGTCGAGGAGCAGTCCGCCTTCTTCGATAACGGCGTCCGCCATTTGAAGCCGCTGAACCTCAGGCAAATCGCTTCGAAAATCGGGATGCATGAATTGACCGTTAGCCGTGTCACGTCGAACAAAGCCATCTCCACGCCGCGCGGCATCTTCGAGATGAAATACTTCTTCACATCCGCGATCGCAGCTTCCGGCGCATTCAGCGAGGCCCACTCATCCGAAGCGGTGCGCGACCGCATCAAGGAATTCATTCTGAATGAGACGCCGGCCGAGATCCTCTCGGACGACCGGATCGTAACGATGCTGAAGGCCGACGGCATTGACATCGCGCGGCGCACGGTCGCTAAGTACCGGGAGGCGTTGCGCATCCCTTCGTCGGCAGCAAGGCGCAGGCAAAAGCGCGCCGCAACCGCCGCTTAACGCGGGCGCGGCTGGCGAGTCCCACTTGCAGCTGCTCTGCGGCGATGGAACACAGCCATCGTCAATGTATCCGGGACCGGCAACGCTTCTAAATCCGGTTCCATGTCTTCCCAAAGGGTCAGGTTAGAATTCGGCCTGCCTTTTAGCTCTGGAGAATTGAATGACCGCACGCGAACGCATGATCCGCGGGTACGACCGCGCATTGGTCAGCAGTCACTACCAGCGCTATTTCGAAGGCAGCGGCTTCTATAATTTCGGTTACTGGGAAAAGCACGCGGAGTCCCAGCGCGAGGCGTGCGAAACCCTCGTGGACGAGTTGGTCGATAGGATTGCAGTTAAAGGCGGGCGCATTCTCGACGTGGCCTGCGGGCCGGGGGCGTCTACAAAGCGGCTCACGCGAAGCTATCCGCCCAGCATGATAACCGCGATCAACATCTCCGAGGCACAGATCGCCGCCGCCCGCCAGCGCGCTCCTGGCTGCGCGTTTTATCTCATGGACGCCACGCGGCTCGGCTTCCCGGATGCTCGGTTCGACGCAGTCATGTGCGTGGAGGCTGCATTTCATTTCAATACGCGCGAAAAGTTCCTGCGCGAGGCGCTGCGCGTCCTCAAGCCCGGCGGATCGCTGGTCATGACCGACATGCTGTTTCGCGATTTCCTGAAGCCGATTGGGGAATGGGGCCAGGTGCCGCAAGCCAATTTCGCTCAGGATATCGATGATTATCGGGCGCGGTTTGCGGCGGCCGGTTTCGAAAACGTCAGCGTTCAAGACGCCACGCAAGCGTGCCTGGCCGGTTTTCGCAGGCACCTTGCAGACTGGCCATCCACCGAAAGAAAGCGCGGACGAATGAATCTTGGCACGTCGCTCGTGGCCTCGGCTCTCAGCGGGATGATTGCCAGATATTTCTGGGTGGTCTGCAAGACTTACTTGATCGCCTCGGCCAGAAAGCCGCATGGCGCCAGCGCCGCGTAGCGCTGCGGCAGGGACAGGCCGAAAACAAGCACCAATCCAAAAAATTGGCCGGGTCGAAGCCCGGCCAAGCATACTGAGATTGGAAGCGGCCCCTTAGTCGGTCGAGGGGCAGCTCACTTAGTGCTCCACGTTACGCCAGAGGGTCTTCTTCGAGACGAACAGGAGACCCACAACGATGCCCAAGTAGATGAGGACCCAAAGACCAAGCTTCTTGCGCTCGGCGAGATGCGGCTCCGCCGCCCAGGCGAGGAACGCCGTCACGTCCTTCGCTTCTTGATCGAGATTATTCGGGGTGCCATCCTCGTAGTCGACGACGCCATCCGTCAATGGCTGAGGCATGGCGATCTGATGCCCGGGGAAAGCCCTGTTGTAATAAAGCCCATCGGTGATCTTCACCCCTGCGGGCGGGTCTACGAAGCCGGTCAAGATGGCATAAATGTAATCCGGCCCCTGCTCCTGATACTGCGTGAAGAGATCCTTCAGCATGAGGAATGGGAAGGAATACCAGGTGACCTCGCGCTCGACGGTGCGGGCCTTCGCCATCACGGAGAGATCCGGGGGCACGGCGCCGTTCATCGACGCGGCAGCCTCCTTCTCATTCTTGAACCGCCATTGGAAATAGTCCGCCGGCTTTCCGGGACGCATGACCACTTCGCCTTGGTCGTTATAGCCGCCGGGAACCTGGATCTCGGCCGCCAGCGCATCCACCTCCTCTTTCGAGAAGTGAGGACCGCCCGGCTCCCCGAGATTGCGGTAAGCCAGGAAGCGCATGTTGTGGCAGTTTGAACATACGTTTTTATAAATCTTGTAGCCGCGGCGCAGCTGCTGCTCGTCGAAATATCCGAACATACCGCCGAAGGTCCAGTTCTGGCGCTGGATTTCGAAATGCCCGGCTGACGCGGGGGTCGCCGCCGGCTCTTCAGCCAGCGCCGGTGCAAGCGCAACGAGTGACATTATCGAACCGGCAGCGAACGCTCTCAGGGAGCGGCGCGCAAGACTTGCTTTCATGGTTATCATTGTGAGCTCTCCTACTCGGCCGGCACTGCGCGCATGTCGTGGCCGGACCCTTCGGACTTGTGCGTGAAGGTTTCAGCGATAGTGGCAGGCATAGGCTTTGGGGTCTCGATCAAGCCGACAATGGGCATCACGAGAAGGAAGTGCGCGAAGTAGTACAGTGTGAAAATCTTGGCCGCGATGATCGCATTGCCTTCCGGAGCCGCCGCGCCGAGATACCCCAGTGCGAGGACGTCCACCACCAGCGCCAGGAAGAACCAGCGGTAGATCGGCCGGTAACGCGTGGACCGCACCCGCGATGTGTCGAGCCACGGAATGAAGAACAGCACGACGAGCGCCCCGAACATCAAGATCACGCCACCGAGCTTGGACGGGAACGCGCGCAGGATCGCGTAGAAGGGCAAGAAATACCATTCCGGCACGATATGGGGAGGCGTCAGAAGGGGGTTCGCCGGTACGTAGTTCACGGCATCGCCCAGGTAGTTCGGCGTGTAGAACACGAAATACGCGAACACGAGGGCAAATGCAGCCAGCGCGAGCATGTCTTTTGTCGTGAAATACGGGTGGAAGGGCAGCGTCTCCTTCTCCTCGTTGCGGACTTCGATCCCCGTCGGGTTGTTGCTGCCCGGCACGTGAAGCGCCCAGACATGCAGCGCCACAAGTCCGACGATCACGAACGGAAGCAGATAGTGGAGGCTGAAGAGACGGTTGAGCGTGGCGTTGTCGACCGAGAAGCCGCCCCAAATCCACTGCACGAGCGTTGTGCCGAGGCCCGGAATGATCGAATTGAGCGATGAGAAGAGGTTCGTGATCACCGTCACGGCCCAGAAGCTCATCTGTCCCCAAACGAGCGAATAGCCCATGAAGGCAGTGGCGATCATGGCGATAAGAATGGCCACGCCGATCATCCAGAGCACTTCGCGGGGCGCTTTGTATGAGCCGTAGTAGAGACCGCGGAACATGTGGATGTAGACCGCGAGGAAAAATAGCGACGCGCCGACCATGTGCGTGTAGCGCATGAGCCAGCCATAGTTCACGTCGCGCATCATCTTCTCGATCGAGTCGAAGGCGAGCGCCGTGTTGGGCGTATAGTGCATCGCGACGATGACGCCGGTGACGATCTGAACCACGAGAAAGAAGGTCAGGATCGCGCCGAACGTCCAGATGTAATTGAGGTTTCGCGGGGTGGGGAACGCCATAAAATCCGCTGTCCAGCGGATAATCGGCAAACGGGAATCGAGCCAGCGCGTGAACGCTGTTTTCGGTTCGTAGGTCGAAGCATGGGACATGGAGTAACCTTCTCAGAATGCCGGAGGCTTAACCGATCTTGATCTTGGTGTCCGCCGTGAACTGATAAGGCGGTATCTCGAGATTACGCGGCGCGGGCCCCTGCCGGATGCGTCCCGCCGTGTCGTACATGGAGCCGTGGCACGGACAGAACCAGCCGCCGTAGAGGCCACGGTCATCGCCCGGAGCCTGGCCCTTCGGAATGCAGCCGAGATGGGTACAAATGCCGATCGCTATGAGGAACTGTTCCTTGCCGGGCTTCGTACGGTTTGCATCTGTCGCCGGCAGGTCTGACGGAGCGCCAGAAACCTCGGCATAGGGGTCCTTCAGATCCGAAACCTGCACGTCCTGCGCCTTCTTGATCTCGTCCGGCGTCCGATGACGAATGAAGATCGGCTTGCCGCGCCACAGGACGGTTATCGCCTGCCCGACGCCCACCGGGGACAAATCCACTTCGGTCGACGCGAGCGATAGCGCCGACGCGTCGGGATTCATCTGATCGATCGCTGGCCACAGCGCTGCCGCCGCTCCGATTGCCGCGAATGCTGTTGTGGCGATGTAGATGAAATCACGGCGCGACACATCGCCTTGATCACCGTCGTAAGTTGTGGCCATGAGAAGTTCAACCTTGTAGGACGTTTTTGCGGGTGCGAAAAAAATCGTGCTCTTATGCATCCGATCGATTTGCGTGTCCATGGCGCAATTTAGCGCCCATCCTTTGGCGGAGCCGCTTCCAGATGCGTATCGCACTATATCAACCCGATATCGCTCAAAATACAGGCACAATCCTGCGCTTAGCGGCATGTCTTAACGTCGCAGTCGATATCATCGAACCCGCCGGTTTCGATCTGTCATCGAGGGCATTGCGTAGGGCTGCCCTCGATTACTACGATAAAGTTAAGCTCAAGCGCCACGGCACTTTCGCGGACTTTAAACGCGACATCGAAACAAATGGTTCACGCCTGATCCTGCTGACAACCCGGGCCGAGACCCCGTATCACAAAATTGTGTTTGAGCCCTGCGACGTTATTATCGCCGGCCGGGAAAGCGCGGGCGTTCCTGAAGAGGTGCATGCGGCGGTTAACTTAAGGGCGCGAATCCCCATGCGGACAGACCTGCGCTCCTTGAATGTTGCCGTGTCGCTTGCAATGGTGTTAGGAGAAGCCCTTAGACAAACAGGGGGTTTTTCCCCTTTCACTTAATCCAAGCGGCGGAGTGGCCATGTCGAAACCGAGCGCTGCGCGCATACCAGCCATGCAATCTGCGCAAGCTTCGCAATCCGAACATCCCGAGCCTTTCAATTTCGAGAAGTCGAAGGCAAGGGTTTGGTTCTCCTCGCTCAGAAACGACATCTGCGCGGAGTTCGAGCGGATCGAGGATGAATTGAAGACCGGGCCCAAGGCGTCGCTCCCGGCCGGCCGGTTCATACGGACTCCCTGGAAGCGGACCGACCACACCGGAGCCGACGGCGGCGGGGGCACCATGGCTCTCATGCACGGCCGCGTGTTCGAGAAGGTGGGCGTCCACGTCTCCACCGTTTACGGCGAATTCGCTCCGGAGTTCAGGTCGCAAATCCCAGGCGCCGAAGAGAACGCGGGGTTCTGGGCTTCCGGCATTTCGTTGATCGCCCATCCTCAAAATCCGAATGTGCCTGCGGTCCACGTCAACACGCGGTTCATCGTGACCTCGAAGTGGTGGTTCGGCGGCGGTTCCGACCTCACGCCCGTTCTGGAGCGCAGGCGTACGCAAGACGACCCCGACACGCTGGCTTTCCACGCCAGCATGCGCGGCGCGTGCGAGAAACACCCGGTCGCGGACTACGCCAAGTTCAAAGCCTGGTGCGACGACTATTTCTATTTGCCGCATCGCAAGGAGCCGCGCGGCATGGGCGGCATCTTCTACGACTATCACAACTCCGGCGACTGGAACGCCGACTTCTCCTTTACGCAGGACGTGGGGCGCGCCTTCCTCGACATCTATGCGAAACTTGTGCGAGGCAACATGGCCACGCTTTGGACCGATGCGGACCGGGAAGAGCAGCTTGTGCGCCGCGGCCGTTACGTGGAGTTCAACCTGCTTTACGACCGCGGGACCGTGTTCGGATTGAAGACGGGGGGCAATGTCGATTCGATCCTGTCCTCCATGCCGCCCGTGGTGAAGTGGCCGTAGGCTGTAAAGCGGCAGGGTTGAAAGGCACCCCGGAACACGCATGACGGCGTGACAGAGGCGAACGCCTCCTCACCCCAACGCGGCGATTTCATTTAAGCAGGTGGAGGCGTTATCGCGAGCCGGGGATGCCCGGATTGTCCCTCTTCGGCCCCTGAGGCGATGTGGCAGCGCGAAGCTGATAGGTTTTCAGCACGCAGGTCTTGTCCTTGTCGAGTTCCAGGAACGCCGGATTTGGCCGCTCCACGAACTCCGCCTGCGTGACATAACCCTGCCTGTTCGTATCGTAATATTTGAAGTCCGCGACTTCGAACAGCCTATCGATCTGGGCAAGGCGGGTGAATTCGTCCGGCGTCAGCTTGCCATCGTGATTGAGGTCGGCCTCCTTGAAGAGAGAAGCCGCATAGGTTCGCCACTCGTCGCAGGTGACATTGCCGTCGTGATTGAGATCCCAGGTCGGGGCTGCGCGAATAAAAGACCCTTCGACCGTGTCGCTCATTCCGGGCGCTGTTCCCGAGCATCCCGCAGCAAGAAGCGCGGCCAAAGCGCTCGCCAAGAATAATCCGTTATGCAATGTCCGCAGCCGAGGCATGGGGCTCCAACCAGATTCCAAGACAACGATTCCAGAGAAGAGTACGGAGAAGCGGTCAAATGTGGTGTGAATAGGCCGAAATCATTTGATCTTTCGGTTTTACGCTCTTTTTTCAGCCAAGGGCGGCGAAGTGTTAAGCGAATGCGCCGCAGATACGAAGGTTTTGCTCTCACGCGTTAAGCCTTGGTATAAGCCTGAAGGGGATGATGGATTCGGCTGCCCGTTCCTGAGTGAGGTGGGGATTTCATGTACTATTGCCGTTTTGCGGCAGCGATGGTTGTTGCCTTTTTTTCGATGCTTGGCGCGGCGATGGCTGACGAATGTCACGGAAATCCCAATGCACTTGGCACGAGCCGGGTCATTGCCATCAGTCCCGGCGAGTACCCGCGGATTGGAACGCTTGAATACCCGGGAACCTTGCCGCTCAACGATCATGAAGTGGTTCTCACATTCGATGACGGGCCGCGCCCACCCCACACGCAACGCGTGCTCGATGCTCTCGCGGCAGAATGCGTCCAGGCAACCTTCTTTGTCGTGGGCCAGATGGCGAAGTCGTACCCAGCCCTGGTGCAGCGGGCCTACCGGGATGGTCACACAATCGGCACTCATACCGAGCACCACGCGCATCTCGACCGCGTTCCGCTAGGCAAAAGCGATGCGAGAGATCAGCGACGGGATTGCGTCTGCGGCTGAAGTCCTTGGCGACCCGAACGCGGTCGCGCCCTTTTTTCGCGTGCCCTATCTCGATCCGACCTGGGCCGTCGAAAATTATGCCCTTCAACGCGGGCTTACGATCTGGAGCGTCGACCTTTTCGTCAGCGATTGGAAAAACATCAGCGCGGAACAGGATTGTGGCTACCGCCATGGAGCGCCTGGAACGCAAACGGAAAGGGATCATCCTTTTGCACGACATTCATGAGAGGACCGCGCTTGCCATCCCGGCCCTTCTCCATGAGTTGAAGAAGCGCGGATACCATGTGGTGCACGTCGTGCCCTCCGGCGCCGAACACGCGAAGATGGAAACAAAAGGGAATAGCTGGACCCCGGTGAATTGACCCCCAGTCTGAAACGAAAACACTTCTCCAAGTTTTGATGAATGAGCTGTGGCTCCAAAAAGCCGGCAGGTTTACGGTCGCGGCAATCGCCCCTGCGGAGGATCCAATGGCTGAAGATCCCATTTTGACATCAGACATCGAAGGCATGACGAAGGCCGCGCCTTTTTCCAGGCGCGAGTTCATGACGGCGGCAGCCGCAACGGCCGCCGGATATACGCTTGCCGCGGGTCCGGTGCGGGCGGACGTGATCAAGACCGATATCGCTGGGCTTTCCGCAGGCGACGCCAAGATCAAGGTCTCGGGCGGGGAGATGCCCGTCTACTTCGCGAAGCCCGAAGGCGTCGGCAATCCCCCGGTCATTCTCGTCGCGATGGAGGTGTTCGGCCTTCACGAATACATCAAGGATGTGGTTCGGCGGCTCGCGAAGCTGGGCGCGTTTGCGGTCGCCCCGGACTATTATTTCCGCAAGGGCGTCGATCTGACGAAGATCACCGACTTCAAGGAGCTTATGCCCATCGTGAACGCCAAGCCCGATGCCGAGCTTGTCGCCGACCTCGACGCCACCGTTGCCTGGGCGAAAGCGCAAGGCGGCGATACCTCAAGGCTCGGGATGATCGGTTTCTGCAGGGGCGGGCGCGCCGTTTGGATCTATGCGGCGCACAGCGACGCGCTGAAAGCCGGCGTCGCTTTCTACGGCACAGTCGTCGATCCGCAAAACCCCGTCTGGCCGAAGAGCCCGCTTCAGCTCGCGCCCGAAATGAAAGCGCCGGTTCTCGGCCTTTACGGGGAGGCAGACCAGGGCATTCCCGTCTCGCAGGTCGAGGAGATGAAAGCCGCGCTGAAAGCGGCCGGCAAGACAGCCGAGTTCAAGATCTATCCCGGCGCACCCCACGGTTTCCACGCGGACTACCGGCCAAGCTACCGCAAGGATGCGGCGGAAGACGCCTGGAACCGGATGGAAGCCTGGTTCAAGACCTACAAAGTCCTCACCTCCTAGCCTCGGTACTCCCGGCTTCCCTTAGCGTTCCTTCATCGAATTCGCGTACTGCACGATCGCGACGCCGAAAGCGAGCTGGATGTAGATCGGCCAGGTGAACCCCTGGGTGAGAAATGTGCCTGAAACACAAAAGCCGACAAGGCCGGCAACGAGAGCGCTGGCCATGGCACGCGCAGGCGCAGGCGCATTGACCCGCTGAAGCGTTTGCGACGCCGAAATCGTGATCTTAAACAAGATCGCCACCATGGTGATGAAAACGCAAAAGCCGGCGAGGCCCGCCTCCGCCATGACGCCGAACCAGGTGGAATGGACCTCGTGGGGATGGCCATCCCAGAAATCGCTGTAAAAGAAATAATTCGAAAGAAAATTCTTGATGCCGACACCGAATATTGGGTGATCCAGCGCCATGCGCCACGCCGCGTCCCAGGCATAGACGCGCCCCATGGCGGATTCATCCAGGCCTTCCTCAGCGGCGCCGCCTGATTGACGCTCGGAAATGCCCGCCACCGCGTAAAGAGCGATCGCCCCCAGTCCTCCGATCACAGCCAGCAGGAGTTTGTTCTTGATCACGCGGTTGGCGAAAACCACCCAGACCGAGAGCGTGCCCAGCAATCCGCCTCGGCTTTGCGTGTAGAGGATGGCCATGAAGATGAAAGGAATGGAGGCTGCCCCCAACAGCTTCTGCACCCTCGGGATGCCGCTCGTGAAAACCAGTGCGCACGAAAACGCCATCGGAAACAGCAACACGAGCGAAAGGTCGTTCGGGTCGCCGAGCACGCTCTCGATGTCTCGCCCGATGGTAACGCGCGTTCCTTCGACGAGGCCGATGCCGTTGAGCTTGTTCGAGATCGTGACGGCCGCGATGCAGCACCCGGCGATCACGATGGAAACGACGGCGGCGGCGAAATGCTTCGGGGTCCGTGCGAGCCAGGAAACGGCAATGACAATGACGAATATCTTCCAATAGGTTCCCGTCCAATAGGCGAGAGCTTCTTCTTTGCCTCCGGAGAAGGCGATCCCGATCGTGACGTGAAAGAAAAAATAGAGAAACACCGACAAAATTGGGAGCCAGCTTGGCTTGATCGTCTTCAGGACGAAGATGTTGATCGCCAGCGAGATAAAAGTCATTACGGCAAGCAGGTTGGGTATCCGGAACGGCATCAGGACCGGAAAGGCTTCGTGGATCCGGAAAAATGAGAAGATGACGAAGAGCAGGCAAAGCGTAAACGGGACGCGCGTGCTGAATGCCAGCAGCACCAGTCCAAGCGGCAGCAGCGACAATCCAAGCATGGCGCCAACGGAAAGCTTCGGATCGCCCAGCGCCACGGCGACGAAGAAAATGGCTGCGCACAAGACGGCCGGGGCAGCGATGGCCATGGTGCGGCTCATGCTGCGACCCCATTGGCCGGCGCTCGCCGAGCCAAGCGTGTCAGAGCGCGGCGGGCTCTCTTTTCGATGAGAAAGAAACTCAGGATCGCAAAGCCATAGGCGAGCACAACATTCAAGGGGAACGCCGTCGCAAAGCCGGCATCGAAAGTGTTGAGGAATGGCTCCTGCCAGAGATACAGGGAGTAGCTGATCAGGCCATTCCAGATGAAAAACCGGCTATTTATGATGCGCCCGAAGCCCATCCCCGGCGTCCGGATGCAGCCCGCGATGCAAAAGGCAACCGCGATGACAACGATCGATTGTCCAACGACATAAAATAAGCCGGGGTCGATCAGGTAAAGCCCCGCTGGAACGGCGAATGCAACAGCGAGCCAGATCCATGTCGCCCGCGGACCCGTCACGGCGCTGACGATGCGATTTTCGCGCCTGCTCTCGATGGCGGCGATCAACGCACCTGCAGCCAGGACGTCGGCTATGGCCGGAAGGTAGCGCGTCATCGCGGTCGGGGTCGACCCGAGGACAGACCACATCCCCAGCCGGATGAATGGCGCCGCGCATATCAGGACGAGACACAGGACGATCAAGCGGCCTCGGGCCAGGAGGAGAACCGCAAAGGGCCATATGAGGTAATACTGCTCCTCGACGGAGAGAGACCAGCAATGGTTCAGATACCACGACCGCACTTCCTTATAATTCATCGTGAAAGTCAGCGCGGCGGTGATGTCGTGGCGCTCAAGCGCGATGACACCCAGCGCCGAGGCGGCTGCAATGGCGGCGACATAAACAAAGTAGGCAGGCACGATGCGCGCAACGCGGCGTGTCCAGAACGCGGAAAGGGCGATCTTGTTATCGCGTTCGAGTTCGATAAGCAGAAGCCGGGTGATGATATACCCCGAAATTACGAAGAAGAACTTCACCCCCCAATTGCCGAGCTGATGCATGGCCTCGAGAGATGCGGGCGTGCCGCGCGTGCCGCCGATGTGCCCTATGACCACAAGCAGAATGGAGAACCCGCGCAAACCGTCTAGGCTGGGGACACGCGTGGACGGTTGAGGTTGTGTGACGGGCATACATGTCGCGAAGGTTGTGATACGGAACCTTAGCGGCCCTGCCCTTTATGTATTGTTCAGGTTGTGCTGAGACTTTTGTTAAAGCTGCGAGGAATGCATTCATTTGCGGAAGCTCGAATCCTGGCCCAATCCAGGGGGCGTCATTATGTTAATGCGCGAGGCACAGCTTACTCGCGGCAGGCGACGTGCGAGAGAGGTTTCTGATTGAGGGAGCACCAACCGAAGATGAACGTTCTAACCGCCGTTCTTCCCGATAGAACATTGCTCGAAATTACGGGCGACGATCGCGTCAGCTTCCTGCAAGGTCTTGTCACGAACGACGTGGAACGGCTTGGCGACGGCGAAGCGCGCTTTGCCGGGCTTTTGTCGCCGCAAGGCAAAATCCTCTTCGATTTTTTTGTCATTCGTTCCGGCGACAGCCTGCTTCTCGACTGCCCGGGCGCGATGAGCGACGACCTCATGAAACGCCTCACGCTTTACCGCCTGCGCGCCAAGGTCACGATCGCCGATGTCTCGGCGTTATGGCGCGCGGGGGCAGCCTGGGGCGAAGGCGCTGCCGAGTGGGCGAAGGCAAATGCGGCAGTTGCTTATCAAGACCCGCGCCTGCCCGCGCTCGGCATGCGGCTTGCGCTCGGCGAGCGCGACGCCCCCGCTTTCAAAGCAAGCCTCGACGATTACGAGGCCATGCGCATTTCGCTTGCCGTTCCCGAAGGTGGAAAGGACTACGCCTATGGCGACGCCTTTCCGCACGAGGCGTGCTTCGATCTCCTTCACGGCGTGAACTTCAGGAAGGGCTGCTATGTGGGCCAGGAGGTTGTCTCGCGCATGCAGCACCGCGGTACCGCGCGAACGCGCGTGCTGGCGGCATCGGCGCAGCAACCGCTGCCACAAGGCGGGGCAGATATCATGGCGGATGGCTTTTCGGTTGGACGGCTCGGCTCTGTCGCGGATCGCCGCGGCGTGGCTCTGGCCCGCATCGACCGGGTCAGGGATGCGCTCGCGAAAGGCCAGACCCTTATGGCCGGCGGGATTCCCGTTGAACTCTCGGCGCCCGGCTGGGCGACCTATTCGCTCGACGCCGAGCCTGCCGGGGCCGAGCATTGAACGCAGCCCGCGAGGAGGAATCGCAAGCCGCGGACGGCCTGTGCCGCTGCCCTTGGGCGCGCAGCGATGCGCTTTACATTCGCTATCACGACGAAGAGTGGGGCGTTCCGAAAACGCGCGACATTGAGTTTTTCGAAAAGCTGATCCTGGAGGGGTTCCAGTCGGGCCTCTCGTGGCTGACCATTCTTCGCAAGCGCGAGGGCTTCCGCAAAGCCTTCGACGGGTTCGATCCGCAGAAAATCGCGCGCTATGACGACACTAAAATCGCCGCACTGGTGGCCGACGCTGGCATCATTCGCCACCGCGGCAAGATCGAAGCGGCTGTCGCCAACGCCCGCGCCTATCTCGACCTTTCGAAAAGCCAGACGCTGGCAGGGTTTTTCTGGGCCTTTGTGAACGGCGAGGCGATCCAGAACCGCTTCGCAAGCGGCGCCGAAGTACCGCCCGAAACGCCGTTGAGCCGCACAATCGCGAAAGAACTGAAAGCGCGCGGCTTCCGTTTCTCTGGCCCCACCACGACTTATTCGCTGATGCAGGCTTGCGGCCTCGTCAACGATCACCTCATCTCCTGTCATCGCCACGATGCATGCGCAGCTTTGGCCCGGCCACGACTTCTGGCATAAAGGCGCAAAGACAAATTGAGCGAGCCGATGCAGCCGAAACAAAATGCGATGAATGACCCTGCCCTGCCTGCAAGAGCCTGGCAGCGAATGCTTTCCGGGCGCCGCCTCGACCTTCTCGATCCTTCCCCGCTCGATATTGAAATCGGAGACATCGCGCACGGGCTTGCCCGCGTCGCACGCTGGAACGGCCAGACGAAGGGAGCGCATGCATTTTCAGTTGCGCAGCACTGCATCCTGGTTGAGGGCATCGCCGCCGCGCTGAAGCCTGGCCTCAGCCCGCAATACCGGCTGGCCGCCCTGCTGCACGACGCGCCGGAATATGTGGTCGGCGACCTCATCAGCCCGTTCAAGGCGGCAATGGGGGTCAGCTACAAGGCTTTCGAGGATCGCATCCAGCGCGCGATCCACATCCGTTTCGGGCTTCCGCCGGTGCTGCCCCAAAGCGTTGCGCAACTCGTCAAGAGGGCCGATAAGATCGCGGCCTATTACGAAGCTACGCAGCTCGCGGGATTTTCGCTTCTCGATGCGCGGCAGTACTTCGGCGATCCCTCAGCCTTTCAGAACGAGTTGCCAAGCATGCTTCATCGTCTCGAACCCATGGATACCGCAATGGCTCAGGCCGCCTATCTAAGGCGCTTTGAGGCGCTCGAAAGCGAAGGCCGGAAGGCTCCCGCCCATGCGTCCTGATTTGAAAACGCCGTCTTCGGAAGTGTTGTCGCGTCTGGCTGCAATCGTGGGCGAGAAGGGTTTTCTGACCGCGCCCGGCGACACCGGGCCTTACCTTGAGGAGTGGCGCAATCTCTATCGAGGCCGGACCCCGATGGTGCTTCGTCCCGCGACGGTGGAGCAAGTCAGCGCGATCCTGAAGCTTGCGAACGAGGAACGCATTGCAATCGTGCCCCAGGCCGGGAACACCGGGCTTGTCGGCGGCCAGATCCCGTTTGAGTCGGGTGGGGAAATTGTGCTCAGCCTCAACCGCATGAAGGCTATCCGCGCGGTGGATGCCGCGGGGTATAGCCTGACCGCAGAGGCCGGCGCCACGCTGCTATCGGTGCAGGAGGCCGCCGCGGCTGAAGACCGCCTGTTTCCGCTCAGTCTCGGCTCGGAGGGAACCTGCCAGATCGGCGGCAATATCGCCACGAATGCGGGCGGCATCCATGTCTTGCGGTATGGCAATACCCGCGACCTCGTGCTCGGGCTTGAGGCGGTCCTGCCGGGCGGCGAGGTCCTCAATGGACTAAAGACACTTCGGAAGGACAATACGGGCTACGACCTTAAGAGCCTGCTGGCCGGCTCGGAGGGCACGCTCGCCATCATCACGGCGGCGACGTTGAAACTTTTTCCGCGTCCCGCCGAGGCGGCGACCGTTTTTGCCGGCGTGCCGAACCTCGACGCGGCGGCGTCCCTGTTCTCCCTCGCGATGGGAAAGGCCGGTCCGCTCCTGACCGCCTTCGAGCTGCTCTCGCGCAACCTTCTCGATTTCGTCCTCACGCACGTGCCGCAAACTCGCGATCCGCTCGCCGAAACCCACCCCTGGTATGTGCTGTTCGAGGTTTCCTCCCCTATGCCGGACGGGCTCGCCGAAGGCGCAATGATGTCCATTCTGGAAGACGCAGCCGAAAGAGGGATCGTCACCGACGCCGCTATCGCCGCATCCGAGGCGCAGACCCAGGCGTTCTGGCGGATGCGGGAGGGCGCGTCCGAAGTGCAGAAACATGAAGGCGGCAGCATCAAGCACGACGTCTCCGTGCCGCTGTCGAAAATTCCAAGCTTCATCGAGGAGGCGAGCGCGGCGGTGACCGCGCTTATCCCCGGGTCGCGGCCTGTCGCGTTCGGCCATTTCGGCGACGGCAATATTCATTTCAATCTGTCGCAGCCGAAGGACATGGACAAGGAGGCGTTCCTCGCGCGCTGGGATGAAGTAGCGGCTATGGTCCATGGCATCGTGCTCGGCTATGGCGGCTCGATCAGCGCCGAGCACGGGATCGGACGAATGAAGGCACACGCGCTCGAAGGCGTGAGAAGCCCGGGGGAACTCGCCCTGATGCGGCGCATCAAGGCGGCGTTCGACCCGCGCGGCATCCTCAACCCAGGTAAGATGCTCGCTCAGTTCGATCCGGTCGAGTGATGCCGCTTTCGTAATCCCGGAACGGCCGTATCAGTTCGAGACGCAACAAAACCCGATTCCTCGGCGTGCCCGCGTCGGCGGCCTGGTATTAAGCGCAGGCTTCCAACAACGGCTGCTCCCTGACCGGCAGCCCAAAAAACTCCGCCGTAAGCTCGCCCACGCGGTCGCGCTCCTGGTCGACATGGATCATGTGATAGCTGTCCTCCATGTAGACGAGCTCGCACTGCCCGCCATGCAGGCGCTTGATCTTCTCGGCGTTTTTCGGGCTGCTGACGTCGTCGTGGCGCGCGTGGATCAGCAGCGTGGGTATATCCATCTCGGGCAGCGCGGCCTTGAGCGCGCGGTTCAGGCGAAAGTTCTCGTAGAGGGCAATGACCGGCATCGTGGTCAAGATACCCTTCATGCCCGCGCCCTCAATGATGAAGCGGCGCATGCGTTCTTCCTTGATCCCATAGGGCGGCCGCTCGTCGAAGCTCAGGTGATGCCATGGTTTCACCCACTTCAGGGGATCGATAAGGTGCGCTCCAATCCGCGCCCACATCGGCTGGTTCCAGCCGTTGTAGTGGAGCGTCGGCGAGTAGATCACGGATTTCTCAACCTTTCCCCGCTCCTGATGCGCAAGCATCAGGCCAACGGCGCCGCCCACGCAAATGCCCGCGGTATAAACCTGCCGCACTTCAGCCTTGAGCTGATCGAGGGGCTGGCGAAGGCTGTCGAGCCAATCTTCGTATTTGGTCGCCTCAAGCGCAGCAATGTCTTTGCAATGTCCGGCCATTCTCGGCGCATAAACAGTAAAGCCCAGCCTGTTCAGCATTTTTCCGACAAAGCGCATTTCCACCGGCGCGCCGGTGAGTCCATGAATCAAGAGAACGCCTTTGTCGCGCGAGCCTTCGAAGAAAAAGCTGTACTCATCGGTTTCGGCTTCAGGCCCTATGACAGACACGTCCTCAATTCTACGCTGCATTATCTCGTTTCCATTCCATTCACTGAATTTCAGCCCCGGATCGGTTGGCCGCCACACCCTGCGGCGGCCCGGAGCTACTGCATGACTTCGGTGTAAGTCTTGAGAAGCCGAAGATTGGATGCCTCATTCCTGGCGGCGATTGCGGCAGGATCAAAGCGTAAGCGTGGATGATCGATGATGGTCTCGCCCCATTTTCGGACAAAGGGCCAGGCGCCACTTGTAAAACTAACCGGGTTGTAATCGCAGATTACAGCCCCGCCGATGGTCGCATGATGGTCCGCAAGGGGGCGAATCAGGCCGGTGACATCATCGAGATTGAGTTGCCCCTGATCCCAATTTGTAACGGCGTCGTCCTGCACCGGCACGTCCTTGTCAAGCGTTATGTGGATCGCATCCGTCTGAACGCGCGTCGGCGGCAGATCTGTCAAAGCGGGAATCCTGCCCTTGGCCACATTGGGGAAAGCAAGCTCTCGATTGACCCGCGAGCGCAATGCATGCGGCGGCTGCAAGCGTCGAGAAACGCCGTCTGGCCGGTCAACCCTTCGTCGAAATGGATTATTCCCATGCGCATCCGCCCCTCATCCTGTCCTTCTCCCCATGGGAGAAGGGACGCTTTTTTCCCATCTTCCAATGGGAGAGGGCCGGGGTGAGGGGTGAGCGTTGAAAGATCCATCCTCGATCTCATGTCTGCCCCCGATCGTTTTATAGTGACGCGTTCAGCCCCCGGCTCAGGAAAGCCGGGGCCGGCTTGGGTGCGGCGAGGAGGGTTTGCAAAACCGCCTGCACGTCGGCGAACGTTGCAAATTCGAAGGCCGGGATGCCTTGTTCCTTCGTGTAGGCGAGAAGCCTTCTCTTTGCGAAAACGATATCGGCCTTCTGCGAAACGCAAAAGTCCGAGCGGCCGTCGCCAATCAGAACCGTGCGGCCTGAATGGTTCGAGGCGCGTGCGCATTTGCAGGTACCCGCTTCGCAGTCCCGCAGCTTATGAGGATGAGCAAGGCTGAACTGCCGTTCTCCCTTTTTAATCATGCGATTGGCGTAAACCTTCAGGCGGGAAAGCCCTGCCCGCCTTAAAATGCGCCGGATGAAGTAATCGACGCCATCGCTCACCACGGAGATCTCGATTCCCTTGCAGTCGCAGAACTTGCAGAACGCCGGAAAGGCGGGGTCAAACGCGATCGCATCCAAGGCAGCGTCAAGTTCCGGGAGAGACGCATCCACGAGTTCGATCTGGCGGCGCATGCATTCCGCGGCCTCGAGCTCTCCGGCTTCGAGGGAGGCTTCCAAAACCTCCCACGCGGGCGCGGCAAAGAGCATCAAGATTTTATCGGTCGCATCCTCGGTGCTGATGGTCCCGTCGAAATCGCACACAACTTTTAACGGCATAATTTGCCCCCCGCCCATACGGCGGATGCGCATAACACGCGAACATGAGCGCAACCTGAGCAGTATGTGTGCGACTGTATCAAATTGTAATTAGGTGTGGCATTTATGCCTGCGGGAAGCTGAGACGCACGCAAAGCCCTCTTCCGCTTTCGGGTGTGTGAAGCGATAGCGAAGCGTTCATCAATTCAGCGCATTGGCGCGCGATCGTCAGCCCAAGTCCGCTGCCGAGCACCTTACCTGAGTGATACCGGAAAAAGCGCTCAAATATCTTTTCGCGCACGGGTTCAGGGATACCGGGTCCCTGGTCGATCACGTCAAGGTCGATCCTGCCGTCCTTCCTTTGGCTTCTGACAACAATTTCGGTACGCTCGGGTGCATATTTTACCGCATTGCCCGCCAGGTTCCTCAGCGTCAAATAAAGAAGATCGTCGTTGGCGCGCACGAAAAGGGGTTCTTCAAGCGACAGCGTAATTGTCTGGCAGCGCCGTTCGACCAAAGGCTTCAGTTCGCGCGCCACACGCTCAGCCGCGGCATACGCGTCCACATCATACAGGTCGAATTGCGTCTGCTCGACGCGCGTCAATGTGAGGATCTGCTCCACAAGGTGGCTGGAGCGTTCCACACCTTCAAGCAAACCCTTGAAGGCTTGGATCCGCCCCTCTTCGGACGTGGCCTTCAGTCCCATTTGCGCTTGCAGTTTGATCGCGGTCAGGGGTGTCCTCAGCTCGTGAGCGGCAAGGTCGGTAATTTGGCGCTCTCGCGAGAGGGATCTGTAAAGCCGGCGAAGCAGGGCATTGATGGCTTCCACCAGAGGCAGGAGATCCCGCGGCAGGCGCGCGGTTTCGAGCGGCGTCATTTGTTCGGGTGTGCGTCTGTTGACCTGCCGCGTCACCTTATGAAGGTCGGAGACGCCGGAGCGAATGGCGTGCCAAAATAGCAATCCGACAAGGGGCAGAGAAATCAGGAAGGGATAGATCAGGGCCTTGGTGATGTTAAACACGAGCTGCTGCCGCGCGTAGATTTGTTCTCCAAGCTCGATCAGGAGGCCCTTGGAAGGCACATGCAGGGAATAAACGCGCCATCTGTCTCCTTCGATGACCTGATCCGAAAAGCCTTCGGGAAAAGGAGGCACTGCCGCAGGCGTGTCGCTATTGGAATTCAACACCAAAGTTGAATGATACCAGACCCGCAGCATTCTGTATTCGGATGCACTCGCGAAGACGTTCTTGTCGTCACCTTTCAAATTGTCGGCTGAAATACTGAAATCGAGCGGCTGTTCGAAGGCGCCCGATTGAACCACCTGCTGGATTATGAAAAGCAGGCCGTTTGCATTTACGATGAGAGCCTGGTCGTGAGCTTCTGCAATACTGTCCTTCGCGCTGTGATAAGAGAGCACTCCGATTACGGTCACATAAAGCGAAAGGACCGAGAGCGTCCCGATAAGCAGCTTGAACGTCAGCGAACGGTTCTTGAAGAAACCCGAGCGTTTCATTCTGCTATCACATAGCCCAGTCCACGCCGCGTCGTGATGAGATCGCGGCCAAGCTTGCGGCGGAGGCTGTACACGAGGGCTTCGATCGTGTTGCTTTCGAAGTCTTCGCCCTCTTCGTATATCTGCTCTTCGATCTGCGTCTTGCTGGCGGGCTTGCCCTTCTGGTTGAGAAGAACCGTCAAAAGCTTCAGTTCCTTGGGCTGCAGCGCAACTTCGTTCCCGTCGACCGTCACGCGCATCCTGGCCGGATCGTATTCCAGGCCGCCGGCGCGCAAGGCGTTTTCAACCCGCCCCTGCCTGCGCCGGATGATCGACCGCAGCCTCGCAAGCAACTCGTCGAGATCGAAGGGCTTCACCATGTAGTCGTCCGCGCCGAGGTCAAGGCCAAGCACGCGGTCAGGAGGCGCGAACCTCGCGGACAAAATAAGAACAGGCACCTCCGACTGCGCGCGGCGTAGCGACTTCAACAGATCGAGGCCCGACTTATCCGGCAGGCCGATGTCGAGCACAACCACGTCGAAGCTTTGCAGCTTCATCGCCAGCTCGGCGCACTCTGCATCCGTGCATAGGTCCACATTATAACCTGCCTCGCCAAGGGCGGTCTTGAGCAGGTTGCCCACCATGGGATCGTCTTCTACAAGCAGCAACTTCATTGAACGCGTCCGGGATTTCCTACCGTTAACCGATACATAGCGGCAAACGTTGCCAGGCAAAGAAAGCTTCTACAATGCCGTAAGTGAATTGCGCTATTATGCATAACAAGCGCGAATACGGATCAGTTCTGGCCGTTTTAGTGTTCCGCCATTTCGTGCACCCCAGGGTTGGGCATTACATGGGCACATATCTGGCGATTCCATGGCAACCGCGTCACTAACCGGAACGGAGCGCCCAACGCTTGGTCAAGCAGCCCTGATCGGCGCGCTCGGCGTCGTCTTCGGCGATATCGGAACGAGCCCTCTTTATGCTTACAAAGAGGCGCTGAACTCGGCGGGCTCGGTGGAGGCGCTTCGGCCTATCGTTTTCGGCTGCGCCTCGCTGGTTTTCTGGGCGCTCATTATCGTTGTGTCCGTAAAATATGTGCTTGTCGTGATGCGCGCAACCAACGATGGCGAAGGCGGCATCATGGCGCTGACGGCGCTCGCGACGACAGCACTCAAAAAGGACGGATGGCGCGAGGCGGCCATCATGTGCGGCTTGCTTGGCGCCTCTCTTTTCTACGGCGACTGCATTATCACGCCCGCGATCTCTGTCTTGAGCGCCGTCGAAGGGCTTGAGGTCGCGACGCCGGTGTTCAAACCCTATATCGTGCCTGTTTCCGCCGGCATTCTCGCCGGCCTTTTCATCCTGCAAAGCGGCGGGACAGCGCGCATCGGCAAGGTGTTCGGCCCTATCATGATTGTCTGGTTCGCCGTCATTGGAGTGGCTGGCCTGCCGCATATCTTGCGGAGCCCCGAAATCCTCGGGGCCATGAACCCCGCCTACGGGCTCGATCTTATTACGGAGCACGGCTGGACCGGCTTTCACGTCCTTGGATCGGTTTTTCTGGTTCTTACGGGAGCGGAAGCCCTGTACGCGGACGAGGGACACTTTAAAGCCAACGTTATCAGGATCGACTGGTTTTCGATCGTGCTGCCGGGCCTGCTCCTCAATTACTTCGGGCAAGGCGCGCTCGTTCTCACGAACCCGGACGCGGTGACAAATCCCTTCTACCTGATGTTCCCCGGGTGGGCGCTCTACCCAGCCGTCGCTTTGGCGACCGCGGCGACGATTATCGCAAGCCAAGCCGTCATCAGCGGAGCTTTTACGATGACGCAGCAGGCAATCCTGCTTGGCTTCCTGCCCAGGATGGAAATCCGGTTCACCTCGCGGACGGAGGCGAGCCAAATCTACGTCCCGCAGATCAATTGGCTGCTTGCGGCGGCGGTCATCGGCCTGGTTCTCTCCTTCAAGACCTCCAGCTCCCTTGCCGGAGCCTACGGCGTCGCCGTATCGACCACAATGCTCGCCACGACGCTGCTCGTCACAGCCGTTGCCCGCTATATCTGGCGCTGGAGCGCTCTCAGAACTGGCGCGATCATTTCGCTCTTCTTCATCGTCGACGCGGCGTTCTTCAGCGCTAATATCATCAAAATTTTCGAAGGGGGCTATGTTCCGCTTCTCGTCGGAGCTGCGATTTTCATCGCGATGACAACATGGCGCCGCGGGCGCCTGATCCTCTTCGAACGGATTGCCAAGGAAAATCCTCCCTTCGAGGAATTCTGGAACGAAATGCATTGTTCGAATTTGCCTCGCGTTCCAGGCGTAGCCGTTTATCTCACAAGCCGCGGAGACCGGGTGCCGTCCTCGCTGAAGCTGAACGTGAAGCACAACAAGTGCCTGCATGAAACGGTTGTCCTGCTCACGGTTATTACCGAGCGCATTCCGCGCGTGCCAAAATCGAGGCGGGTTTTGTCCGAACCCCTCGATCATGGGTTTCTGCGTTTGACACTGCGATACGGTTTTGCCGAGAGCCCCAATGTGCCGCGCACACTCGCCCGCTCCGTCGAACGGAAGGTCAGTCTTGGCTTCAAGATGAACGACGGACTTTCCTACTTCGTCGGGCGTGCGATCCCTGTGCCCTCGCCCAGGCCCGATCTTCCGGCATGGCGCGAGCCGATCTTTATTTTCCTCACCAAGAATGCGACAACCGCATCGAACTTCTTCTGCATTCCATCGGAGCAAGTGGTCGAGCTCGGGACCTTCATCGAGATCTAGGAGCGCTTACCCTGTAAGCATGCTTACGAAGCGGCGAGCGGCCGGTCTCTGCTCCAGGCCACTGCTCTTGACGATGTCGTGGACGGCCTTCAGCTTCTCCGTAACCTCTGGCGAAATCACGAACGGATAGAGGTCGTCGATGCCCATGCTTCGATTGATGCTGTTGACTGCGAACGTCATCGGGATCCAGGCCTCGATGATGGTGTCGAAATCGGCCTGCGTGTACGGATCGAAAGTTATGCTCGCCTTGAGGTTGCCGTCCTGACCGGCGCGCGGCCTGATCCTGAGCCCGAACGCGTAGGCCGTTTCGAGCGTGTCGACCATGTGCAGGTAATGCGCAAAGGTCTCGGCCCAGTCCTCGTGGGGATGCGAGCTGGCGTAAGCGCTGATGTGGTGGGTTTGCCAATCTGGAGGCGCCCCGTTGGCGTAATAGGCTTGCAGCGCCTGATTGTAGTCCTTGGTCTCGTCTCCAAAGGTCCTCTTGAAAAGATCGTAGGCCGGTTTTCCCTGGACGAGCCGCTCCCAATAATAATGTGCAATTTCGTGCCGGAAATGGCCAAGAAGGGTGCGGTACGGCTCGTGCATCTTCTGCCGAATTTCGATGCGAACGGCTGCGTCCGCTTCAGCGACGTTTAGGGTAATCTCTCCGTTGTCGTGGCCTGTGAGGATTTTCCCCTGGCCATCCTCTCCGGGCGGGGGCGCCAGGAAGTCGAAAGCGATCCCTGTGTCCGGTGCTTCCGTCTTGCTCACGACAGGCAGCCCCAGCCGCAAGAGGCTGTAGACGAGACGATGCTTTGCCACTTCGATGCGTTGCCAGCGCCGGAGATTTTCGGGATCAGTCAGGTCCGGAATGGTGCGGTTCAGCTTGCAAGCCTGGCAAAGCGGATCGCCGCCCGCATCGATCAGCCAATTGCAAGCGCCGTGCTTGAAATTCGCGCAATAAGACACCGTCCGCGACCTGTCGGCGAGCGGCGTGAAGGAGCCAGACCCGTTCGGCTGCAAGGCGGTCATGACGGCAGCATCGGGGAGAAACCCGAGAGCGAAGCCGCATCGCTCGCACTGCGTATTTTCAAAATAAACGAGCTGGCCGCAATTCTGGCATTCAAAAAGCTTCATTGTTTCCTCTTAAGCCGGGTGCGCCGCCTCTCATGAACACAAATTCAATGCTTTCGATCCGAAGGCCGATCTTGAACGAAGCTTAATTTTTCCACACCATCATAAACTTGCAGCCAGCGGGAACGTGCGTCTCATGTATGGCGTTCCACTGGAGCGGAGCCTGTCCGGGCCCAAAGCGTCCGTGATTAAGCCATGGCGAGAAAGACAAGCCCGCATTCAAGGGCCACAGAAAATGCTGTAATGGGGTTTTTTGGCCGTCGCAAATTGTCCGCTCCCCGCTGGGGAACCATGTTCCGTTTTAGGACAAAGGCCGTGAACGCTGCAATGAACCTTGATAATCCTCTTCGTGACTTGCGGGTTCTCATAGTCGAGGACGAGACCCTCGTGGCCATGCTGATCGAGGAGTATTTGGTCGAACTTGGCTGCAGGGTCGCCTTCTCTGCGAGCAGGGTGGGCAAGGCGATGAGGAGTCTTCAGGTTTGCGAGATCGATGCCGCGGTTTTGGATGTCAACGTGGCAGGCGAAAGCATATCCGAGCTTGTGGAAGCTCTCCACCAACGAGGCATTCCCTTCATTTTCGCGAGCGGCTACGGCGCCAGAGGGGTCGAAGCGCGCTGGTCCCACAGTCCGGTGCTTCAGAAGCCGTTCACCGAAGCCGATTTGCGGGCCGCACTGATCGCCGCGGTTCTAAGTTAAAGCGCCCGCGCAGGGTGCCAAGGATTCTCCGATAGCTCCTAGACACACCGCAGCCTTTGCACTGCGCCGGAGCGTGCGGACGTAGCGGCTCATCTCTTCCAGAACCTCAGCGGCGCTCATGATATAGCCGCTTGCGCCACCGAAGGCTTCCGCGAAGCGCGTTCTGATGCGGCTGTAAGGCGCGGGCGTTTTGACATGCCCGATCTGCCCTGGAAAAAGCTCAGAGAGAACCGCCGTCATCGGCAAGGGCTCGGGGCAGAGATTGACCACTGGCGCCCAAAGCTCGCGCGCGGCGGCAATGTCGCTTTCCAATCGCGCCACAGGATACCACTGATGGATCGCGACCCGGTTGATCTGGGAGGCATCCCGATCCAGAAGGCAGCCGCCAATCCCGCGCATCGTATGGGTGCCGAAGACATCCGGAAGACGCAATACCGTCGTCTGCGCATCGCTCTTCATGACGGAGCGTTCAAAAACCGGAAGCCAAGCTTTGCCGGAAGCGCCGTCCACCGAATGGGTTTCGTCGAGCGGCAGACCCCTTGTGGAATAGACGTCGATGGAAGACAGGAGAACGATGCGCCGTGCGGCCGCCGCGATGTTCTCGATCAGCGCGCGGCCCTTGTGACGGAAAGGCCGCCCTGCCAGGCGTTTCGCCGAGGGAGCGATGAGCACCACCTCATTGCAACGCGGAAGCTTATTCAGGGCTTGATCATAACTTAGGCATTCATTGAAAGTCTTGCGCGACGCAAGGTAATAACCAAGAGATGTTCCAACACCAACCAGCGCGCGCTGCATAAAATAGACCTCGTAACTCAGAATAATCTGCTACCTCCTGTCGCAGCAAGAGAAATCGCTCCGATGCTCCTTTGCGTGGGGCAGCCTAAAGGCACGGGGGAAAGGTTATGTTACAGCTTGATTATAATAGTTGCAAGAAGTTATATTCAATTTGTGCAAAACTATTTCCACAGCGATCTTGTTTCCACTATGGGTGTTCGACAGAACGATGGAACGATAGCCGGGGTAGGAAAAGCAATGCGCGTCCATGCAGTTATCAACCGGAGCGCAGGGACGGCACTCGGTTATGCAGCGGAAGACCTTGCGGCCGAGGCTGAGGTGGCCTTCCGCGATGCCGGCCATGAGATCGCGGTCGACGCCGTAGAGCCGGAAGCCATCGAGGCCACACTCGACAAAGCGGTAGCCGGGAGCCCCGATATCCTCATCGCAGGCGGCGGCGATGGCACGGTCCGAAGCGCGGCGAGCCGGCTGCTTGGGTCGCAAATCGCGCTCGGCATTATTCCGCTCGGGACCATCAACCGCCTTGCGCACGACCTGCAAATCCCGCTGGAGCCGCGCGCCGCCTTGGCCGCCCTCGCGAACGGAAGCTTCCGGGAGATCGACGTTGCCGAAGTGAACGGAGAAATATTCCTCTGCAACTCGATGCTCGGCCTGCCTCCGCAAATCAGCGAAGAGCGCCAGAGCCTCAGGGGCCGGCCGCTGCCAGAGCGCATAAGGGGGTATTTCAAGCTTCTTCGCACTATCCTCGCCGCCCACAGACACATCGAGCTTTCCATCGACGACGACACCTCGAGAAACCGCCGCGTCCGCGTTATCTCGCTCGCCGTTTCCAACAACGTCTACCGGCGCGAACCTACGCTCGTGTTTACGCGGCAATCGCTCGATGGAGGCGTGCTTGGCGTTTACATCGCGAAGCCTCACAGCGGACTCGGGCTGTTGTGGGTGCTGGCGCGCGCGGCGCTCGGGTTCTGGAGCGGAGACGACAGGCTCGATAGCCTTTCCGCGAAACGCGTCACCATCAAAACGCACAAAAAGAAGCTTCGACTGTCGAACGACGGCGAGGTGGAGACGGTAAAAACACCGCTCTATTACCAAATTCATCCGAAGGCCCTCACCGTGTTTGCGCCGCAGGCCCGGGAAGCATGAAAATCGCCCTCGCTGCAGACCTCCATTTTGGCAGCGTGCCGGAAGGGCTGGCCGCCGAGCTGCGGGCCGCGATCGAGGCGCAGGAGCCCAATGTTATCGTGATCGCGGGCGACTTGACGCTTCGGGCGCGACGACGGGAATTCGAGGAAGCGAAAACGTGGCTTTCCTCGCTCAGTGCGCCAACGCTCGTGCTTCCTGGAAATCACGACCTCCCCTATTGGAATCTTCTCCAGCGCTTTCGCAATCCGTTCCGGCGCTATCGCCGGGCGACAAGCGCCGCGACCCTTATGCCCGTCATCGAGCGAGAGGACGGCATGGTGCTCGGCTTCAATACGACGAGGCCGTGGCAACCGCATCTGCGCTGGCAGGAAGGGACGGCGAGGCTTCGCGATATCGAGGCGGCAAGGGCGGCGTTGTCTTCTGCCCCGGCGGGACGGTTCAAGGCCGTGGCAGCCCATCATCCTCTCATGAAGGTGCCGGGCTTTCCGCGAGCCGAGCCGGTCCGGCGCGCCGGCCTTGCGCTGAAGGCATTTGCCGATTGCGGCGTCCACCTCATCATGTCCGGCCATATCCATCAGAGTTATGCCATCGAGACCGAAGTCGAAGGACGCGCCATCGTGTCGGTTGGCGCCCCGACCGCGCTTTCGAGCCGCCTGCGAGGCGAAGCGAACGGGTTCTGGATGGTCGACGCGAACGAAACCGCCATCGATTGCACGCTCTGGCTCAGGGATGAAGCCCGCTTCCAGCCGCGCGCCGAAAAATCCTTTCTCTCTCAAGGCGCGGACAGATAGGGAACGCGA
Source organism: uncultured Alphaproteobacteria bacterium (assembly GCA_963834165.1). GTDB lineage: Bacteria > Pseudomonadota > Alphaproteobacteria > Rhizobiales > Rhodomicrobiaceae > Rhodomicrobium. The sequence continues at coordinate 210,024 of CAWIAL010000017.1, forward strand.
CGCCGCCTGCTTGTGTTTGCTTTTTATCCATCGCCTGTCAGGGAGAGAAGCATGTTAGGCTGGGCTTTAACCTTTCTCGTGATCGCTATCGTGGCCGGGGTGTTCGGGTTTGGCGGCATCGCCGTCGCCTCAGCCGGCATTGCGAAAATAATCTTCTACGTCTTTCTCGTGCTGCTTGTCGTTTCGCTCATCGCCCACTTCTTGAGAGGACGAAGCGTCTAGCGACGGTGGCGTTCCGTTAGCAGACTGGGGCCCGGAAGGGCCCTTTTTTGTGCCGGGCAGCGGCGGCACCGGCGAAGCCGCCGCCGCCCTCCTGCCCATGGTTCGACAAGCTCACCATGAGGGTTGAGCCTTTGATAACACTGGACCTCATCCTGAGCTTGTCGAAGGATGGAGCGACGTTTTATCAAGGATTGTCTTCACTGGACCTCATCCTGAGCTTGTCGAAGGATGGAGCGACGTTTTATCAAGGATTGTCTTCAGGTGAGCTTGAGGCGGGCGCATCCTCGGCCATTTCATCCCGGTAACGGTCGAGGTCCTTCTGGATGCGGTCAGGATCGGACGCGAGATCGCTCTTGTTGGACTTGCGCGTCTTGTTTGACCCGTCCTCCGCGTCGTTTTCTGCCCCGCCCTCCGGATCGTTCGCCGGATATGAGCCGATGCCTGTCCGGTTCGCCATTACCGCTGTCCTCCCGCAGGCTGAGCCTGCATGCGATGGGCTTCCGCCATCCACCCCTGCGGCGCGACGCGGGACACCGCCGTTTGCAGCTTGTTCTTTAAGCCATAAACGACACTGCCCTTGTTGCTCATCAAGGCGCCGAAACCGGTGAGCGCGACGTCGAGCGGATCGTCCTTCTGCGCCTGCCCAATCGGCGTGTCCATCATGCCGGCTTTCTTGAAAAATTCGGTTTCCGTTGCGCCCGGCATGAGGCACGTGACCGTTACGCCCTTGTCGCCGATCTCATGGCGGAGCGCGTAGGAGAAGTTATCGATGAAAGCCTTCGTGCCATTATAGACGGCCTGATAGGTTCCGGGGATTACGCCCGCAATCGAGCCCGTGATGAGGATGCGGCCCTCATGCCGCCGGACCATGTCGCGCGCGAATTTCTGCAACAGATAAGCCGTGCCGATGACGTTCGTGTCGATTACGCGCTTTATCTCCTGCCAGTCCTGATCGAGGAAAGCATGCCCGAGCCCGCGGCCGGCATTGGCGCAAAGGATCTCGACGGGGCGGCCGAGCGATTTGGCAGCATTGTAAAGAGTGTCGACGCCTTTTTCGGTTGCGAGGTCCGCCTGGACGGCGCGCACATCGACGCCGAGCTTGGAAAGGCGCTGTGCAGCTTCCTTGATCTTCGCGCTATCAGCAGCGACCACGAGGTCGTAGCCATGCAGGGCACAGACGCGCGCCAGCTCGTAGCCGATCCCGGAGGAGGCGCCGGTGACGACTGCCAGCGGGCGTATCTTGCCTCCATTTCCTGAAAAGCCGCCGTTGCCGCGCGAGCCTTTTGCGCTGCCGCCATTCCCGCCGCTCGCGGCCTGGTTTATTCCGCTGTCTTGATCTGCCATCGCTGAAACTCCAATGCTTTGCAGGGGCAATGGATCGGGACAGCCTTGGTTCCGGCCGGGAAGCGGTTTTGAAAAAAGCGCCGCACGGGGAAGCGCGGCGTAGGATTGAGGAGGGATCGGCTTATCGAGACCCCTTCTTGATGTCGTCCAGGGCGCGGTCTGGACTGGGGGCAAGGTCGCCTTTGTCCTCGCCTTCGCCCGCGTGCGAGCGCCCCGGAATCCCGGAAGGATTCGGCACAGGCTGCACGCCGCCGCTGCCGGGCTCGCCTGTATCGGTCACGCCCGTGCCGGGAATGCCGCCGCTTGGGATGTCGGGACCGCCGGTTGCGCCGGGGAGAGGTCCGCCGTGTGTTTGATCTGCCATTGCTCATCTCCTTTAGAAGGGCAATGGATGGCGTCCCCGTTCGTTCCGGAGGTCCCATGGAACGCGTCCTGCATGACGCACACCTTCAACTCACGCCCGCGCTTGGAAGCCTCGCACGCGCCGCATGCTTTGCGTCTGCCAATACTGGTTCGGATTCTTCTGCGGCAATGTGAGCTTTAGATGATTGGTGGAGGGGGTTGGATTCGAACCAACGTAGGCTTAGCCAACGGATTTACAGTCCGTCCCCTTTAGCCACTCGGGCACCCCTCCGAAGGAAATCCATGCCAGCTTGGAGCCGTCAATCGGTGAACGCCTCTTAATTGTCCAAGCGTCCTGGCAAATGGGCAATCACCGATAGCAAATCCACGCGGCCAAGGCAATACCGAGGGGCATCTTACAGAAGGCATCCCCGGCTTCGTCCACATCACAAACTCGGCCGGATATGCAACCAACGCGGATATGCCGCACCACCCAGCGTGCATTAGGCGCAGCCCCGGCCATGCCTTGGCCCAAATATTGCCTTCGAAGCGGGACAGTTATCAAAACGTGAATAGGGATGCGTCCGTTTTCCCTTTCGCGCACGCTGCGAACTTTCTAAGTTCGCGGCCGGTCATATGCTGGAAGGTTAAAAAGTAATGCGCAAACGGGAACTCGCGCTTGGTGCGTTCCTCATCGCCCTGGTCGCCGTCACCGGTCTTATCTCTATGCCCTTGCCGCAGCAGGGCAACGCTGTGGCGGCAGGAGGCGATCTCTACAAGAATCTCGAACTTTTCGGAGACGTGCTCGAACAGGTGCGCGCGAATTACGTCGTGAGACCCGACGATTCAAAGCTCATCGAAAATGCCATCAAGGGTGTGCTGGCGGGGCTCGATCCGCATTCGAGCTACCTGTCGCCGAAGGAATTCCAGGAAGAGCAGGCAGAGACGCGCGGCGAATTCGGCGGCCTTGGCATCGACATCACCATGGAAGATGGCTTTGTGAAGGTCATCGCCCCGATCGACAATATGCCCGCGGAACGGGCGGGTGTGTTTGCCGGCGACTCCATAACAGCCATCGACGGCGAGCCGCTGAAGGGCCTCAGCATGGACGCGGCGGTGGACAAGATGCGAGGGCCGGTCGGCTCTCCCATTACGCTGACCATTGCGAGAAAAGGCGTCAGCAAGCCCATCACCGTCAGGGTCGTCCGCGACGTGATCCGCATCAATCCCGTGCAGTATAGCGTCGAAGGCGATGTCGGCTGGATCAAGGTCAAATCGTTCGAAAACGATCATACGACCGAATATCTTCAGCACGCCGTTGAGGACATCAAAAAGATTCTGGGGGCCAAGGTTGCCGGCTACGTCATCGATCTCCGGAACAACCCAGGCGGCCTTCTCGATCAGGCGATATCCTTGTCCGACGCTTTCCTGGACCGTGGCGTGATTGTCGTCACGAAAGGCCGTAACCTTTCCGATATCGACCGCGCCGAGGCAAAGCCCGGAGACATCACAGACGGCAAGCCGCTGATCGTCTTGATCAACGGCGGGTCGGCTTCCGCGTCGGAAGTCGTGGCAGGCGCGCTGCAAGACCACAAGCGGGCACGGCTGGTCGGGACGCGGTCCTTCGGAAAAGGCTCCGTACAGACCATGATCCCGCTCGCGAACAAGGGTGCGGTCCGCCTGACAACCGCCCGGTATTACACGCCCTCTGGCCGCTCCATCCAGGCTACGGGCATCGAGCCGGACTATGTTGTCGAGCCGGAGATGTCCCCGGACATTAAGCTCGAGTTTGCGATGGTCCCGTTCGAATCCGAGGCGCAACTGCGCGGCCACCTGAAGAATGACGGCGCAAAGGAGTCCACGGGTAGCAGCTCCTATGTGCCAAAAGAAAAAGATAAGGACACGCAACTGAAGGCGGCCATAGCCCTTCTTCACGGACAGCTTCCGGAAACAGGCAAAAATGCCATAGACCAGGCGCGCGCGGCTCCCTCGGACACGGTTCCGTTGGCGCCCGGCCCGACAGGCGGCTGACGCGCTGCCTTCCTCGGTTACCGTTCCCGGTGTGTTGCGGGAACGGTAACTCTTCAGGCATACTCTTGGCGGCTTGAACGAGAGGTTCGGCAGCCATGAGCGAAGTACCAGACGGCAGCGGACTCGTCAGCATCCGCTCCCCCCTTCCGCTGGCAGAGACGATCAGGGATTTGCTCATCGCGGTGGAGCGGCGCGGGATGATCGTGTTCGCGCGCATCGATCACGCCAAGGCAGCTGAAGAGGCGGGGTTGAAGCTGCGCCCCACAGAGCTTTTCGTGTTTGGCTATCCCGAAGCCGAAGCTCCGCTTATTTTGAATAATCCGCTTTTTGGCGTCGAGTTTCCTCAACGCATGCTGGTGTGGGAGGATGAGGCGCGTGCCGTTTGGCTGACCTACAACGACCCTGTGTGGTTTGGCCGCCGTCACGGTGCAGGCGCCGATGTTTTCCCCAAGCTTGAAGCGATCGGCAATTCTCTCGCCGGAATCGCCGCCGAGGCAAGCGGCGCAAAAACCAGCGTGGCTAGGGTGTAAATCGATCCGCGCTCCTATATTACTTGCATGAACATCATCGTTTTCGGATCGACCGGCGGCACGGGCCGCGCTGTGATAGACAAGCTTTTGGCCGGCGGACACTCAGTCACCGCCTTCGCCCGCGACCCGTCCAAGCTCCCTGCCGCGCCGGGCCTTACCGCCGTGAAGGGCGACGCGATGAACCCTTTGGATGTGGCGCGCGCCATTCCGGGCCATGACGCCGTCGTGATCAGTCTCGGCAACCGGCAGCTTCCGATAGCCGTTTCGCTCGGCGCTCGCCGCACTACACCGCGCGATATTTGCGAAGCGGGCACTCGCAACATCGTCGCCGCGATCGATCGCGATTCCCCCATGCGCGTCATCGCCGTGACCGCGTTCGGCGTTGGCGAAACGAAAGACAAGATGTCGTTGACATTCAAGCTGATGTCGCAGCTCCTGATGCGTGAGCTGATGGAGGACAAGGAACATCAGGAGGCCGTGCTGAAGTCCTCCGGCCTCGACTATGTAATGGTCCAGCCGGTCGGGCTTACCGATGCGCCTGAGGCCGGCACTTGGCTTGCAAGCACCACCGGCGAGACCCGCAACATGCGCATTTCCCGCAAGGATGTGGCCGCGTTCATCGCCGGCGAGATCGCACAACCCCGCTATCATCGGCAAACGGTCGCCCTTTCGGGCTGAACCTTCGCCCAGAACCGCCGGAACCCCTCGCGCGCTGTTGGGTTAAAAAATCAGTAGCGCACTTAAGGCGTCAGCCCAAGCGATGGGCGACGGGAGAGAGGTTGGTTCCAGTGAAGTTAAGCAGTCTTATGATTGCAGGAGCAGCGGCGCTCGGCATGTCATGCTTCGGTAATGCGGCTCATGCTGCAGCCCCAGCAAGCTGGGGGATGGCGGGACATCAAGCCAAAGCGCCGGCAGACGCAGGGGTCATCCTGGCCCGAGGCGGTGGCGGTGGGGGTGGCATGCACGGCGGCGGCGGAGGCATGCATGGCGGCGGCTTTGGCGGTGGATTTCGTGGCGGCGGATTCGGTGGACGCGGATTTGGTGGACGCGGATGGGGTGGAGGCTGGGGAGGTATCGGTTTCTTCGGCGCGCCGTTCTACGACGACTACTATTACGATTACCCCTACAGCTACGGCTATTATCCATACAGGTACGGCTATTACCGCCGGTATGGAGGGAGACATCGCTATTACCGGCGCTACCGGTAGTCTTTGAGACCGGAAGCAGGAAGGCCGCGTCATGCGGCCTTTTTTGTTGCGGTTTCAAGCCGCGCTTCTCTTAGAGCGTCGTGCGTTAAATCGGCATCACGCGGCAGCCGTAAACCCAATGGGGTCGTGTCCGCAGAGGCGGGCACCCAGTAATCCAGAGTGATTCCCGCCTTGGAGCGTGGAGAAATTGGGTTCACCCTTTTCTGTCAAGGCCGGGCTTGACCCTGCCATCACTGACTTCCCGGTGGGAGAGGCCCGGCCTTATGTAGCAAGAGCACCAACTAAACCATAGAGATGGAGAGGTGTTTTTGCGATTCTATGGCGTATGGGGAATACATACGCCATTTCGGGCTTAAGAGCGAAGCAGGAAGAGCTTCGCCGTCTTATCAGAACATACGAGGGACGGCTGAAGGCCGCGAATGCCGATTTAGCCTCCATCAACGCGGCGCTTTGCATTTTGGGCGCTCCCCCAGAGCCAGAGTTAGAGCGCAAGCCTTTATTCGGGTGTGGGAATCTCTCAAGAGCCATCCTAGAAGCGCTCAGAGAAGCGCCTAACGGCTCGATACGCCTGAGATTACGAAGGCGGTCATGCAGGCACACGGCCTTGATGCCGCCGACAAAGCCACAAGAGCACGTGTTCATCATTCGGTCGGCAACGCGCTGTTTAAGTTCGCCCGAAGGAAACAGGTGACCGCGGGGGATCTGCGGAAGGGCGTAAGGGTGTGGCAGCTAGAGTAATGCTACTCTTGTAATAACCAGCCGCTTTTGGTCCCACGAAGGACATGGGTGATCATTTTTCGAACGTCTGGCTGCATCCCAATCGGTATAATTTTTACTTCTGGATGTCTATTAGCGAACACACGAAAGATCTCATCGGCAAAAGCTTGCCCAATTTTTGGGACTCCCTCGAAATCAAGCATTACTTCAGAGAAGTTCTCAAATCGAGCCAAAACCCTTTTTGCTTGTGATCTTGATACTAGCTGCTCGTTGGGATATTTAGCAAGACGTACTGGAACGTGCGTCTTCGAAAATCCCGCAGGGTCTTCGTCGTCTTCAAATCTATCATAGATTTCTTTTGATGTGTGCATAGCATTAAGACCGATTACCATTTTGATAGAAGTACCCTCAAAAAAATCGTCTGCTTTATCATCCTCGAAAAGCCAACTGTCACTGGCTTCCATGACCCGTACGAAAACAAGCCCTCTGGAATCAAGGACAAATGTACTAAACATTCTTGAAGTAAAGAATATGCCTTCTCCGGAGTGATTTCTTGGAGAAGTGGTAAGTTTCCCCTTAGAAAGCTCCAACAAAGCGTGTCTCACATCTATTAAATTACATTCCTTGCGAATTTTTTCAAAAACTCCCACGCCATCGTCAGAAATTCTGAGCCAAATGTTTGCAGCCGTTCTTCCGAATTCTATATTAAGGTTTTTCGCACATGAATGATCCAAAACGTTGTTTATCATTTCACTGCCACCGACCCATAAGATATCAACAATATTTTCAGGAAGGCCTTCAAGGAGCGGTACGATGGTGTCGCGTAAAATAATATCTTCGGCTAAATTCTCGTGTATTTCTATATGGAAGGAGTTTGTTTGCAGATTGCGCAATTTATAAAAGCGGGCACGCGTTGCTCCTTGGGCTTCCAAAATGCCATCTTTCACTAAGCGACTAACGTACCTATTGACGGTTGCCCTAGGAACGCCAAGCTGATCGACGGTCAACGGAACGATGCCGCGGGGATGATGATCAACGTGCTCTATTATGAAATCTCGGATTTTGGGGTCTTGTTTTGATCTCATTGTCTCACTTCGCGCACTTTTTGTCTCACTTCTTGTCAATATTGTCTCATTTCGAGAAGTGTCAAGTGCTCATGCACGGGCGGCCCACACAGCCGTCTGCCGATCTTGACCGCCACATGGCGGTTGAGAGCGTCGGAGACGAGCGTAGGAACAAGCGCGAAGCTGATCGGCCCGCGCTCCGCATCGTAAGCCGTGCGCATGTCGCCGCGCTGGTCCCAGACCACAAGCGCGAAGCCCGCAATATCGTCCCCCATCTGATCGATGGCCGCACGGCAGCGAGCGAAAAGCATCTCGCGCACGTCCTTCGCCTCGCGCTTCTTGGCGTCGTTCGCAACAGCAGCAAGTTTTACCGGCTTCTTCATGGGTTAGTTACCTACCTTGGTGCCGATCCTACATAAGACCGGAGAGGCCGGACTGCTTTGCGGTCTGGGTGAGGGGCAAGTGCTTGATTATGAAATGTAAGCGCCCCTCACCCCAGCCCTCTCCCTCTGGAGAGGGAGTCCCGCTTCGATTCCATTTAAGCCGGAAGGACTCTAAACGTGCATCGCGGCCATAAGATCGAAATCGCCGCGCAGCACCGAGTTCGAGCCGCCCCGTACGCCATCCCGCAGCCATGTCCCGCACGAGCGGCGAGGCGCCGTTACGGTAGCGCCGGACAAGCGTGTTCGCCGTTGCGCCTCGCGAGAGAGCAGCTCTGAGCGCCGCGTGAAGCTTGTTCGCTGGGATGTCGCCCAGGGGCGCGGCGGCGACCAGGACGCGGGCCGTGACCCGGTCGATGGTCTTGTCCTCATCGGGCATTTCCAGTACATGCAGCCCAGCCTCGTGAGATAGCGCGCGATGCGCCCCAAAACCGCTGATGAGAAGGATGGGGGTCTCCTTCGCACGGCTCACCTCGGAAAGCTGCATGTTGCGGGCCGCGGCCCATGCGCGATACATCGTGAGGAGCTGCCCGCACCATTCCCGCGGATCGCCGTGGCGGTCCGGGCCGCCATCAAGCGCAGGCTCAACTGCAAGAGCCGCTTCGATAGGCGCGGCCTCGAACACGTCCTTGATGCCTTCGCCGATGAGGTGAAGCTGAAGCGCAAGGCGCGCCACAAGCTCCCGCGAAGACTTGCCTTCGCGCCCAGCCCCTTTAAGGAGGCGCGAGCGGAAGGAATCGGCCGTCTCGGCGGCGGCGCGGACGCGATCGATGAGCGCGACGCGCGTCAGAACCTCGAACCGCTCGGGCTTTGTCCAGAAATCGGGAGCCTGCATCTTTTCAGCGAGTTGCGCTTTCTGGTCCTCCCACGCGTTCGAGGCGAAAGTGGCGAGGATCCCCTCGTGGTGATGCTCCAGGGATTCGAGTTCCGCCAGTCCGCCGCTGGACGCGAGGATCATCGCCGGAAGCGATGGTCTCTTTTCTGCGTCGACCGCTGCGTCCGCTGCGGGCGCCTCGCCGTCGTCATCGGGATCGACGAACTCCGCCTGGATCGCCTTGCCGTCGCTGCGAACGAAAACGAATTGATCGCCCTCCGGAAAACGCCGCTCGACGATGGTCGCCGCAAGCGGCGCGATGACATATTGATCGATAGCGCGCTTCAAAGGCCGCGCGCCCATCTCCGGCGAGAAGCCTTTTTCGAGCAGGAACTCCATCGCCGACGCTTCCCACTCCACGGCCCATTCGCGGTCCTTGAAGCCGCGCCGTTCGAGCACGCCGCTCAACTCCTTCTTGAGGATGCTGCGCATGAGTTCGCGATCGAGCGGCTGGAACACGATCACCTTGTCAAGCCGGTTCTGGAACTCGGGCCGGAACGTCTGGCTCACCGCGCGCAGGACCTGATCACTGGAAAATCCGGTCGATGCCGGCAAGAAGCCAAGATCTGCGCTGCGATGGCTGGTCGCGCCAAGGTTCGTGGTCAGAATGATGATGCAGTGGCGGAAGTCCGCTTCCTGGCCCGCGGCATCTGTCAGGCGCGCGTCGTCGAACACCTGGAGGAACAAGTCCCAGACATTCGCGTGCGCCTTCTCGAATTCGTCCAGCAGCACGACGGAGAAAGGCTGTTTGCGGACGCGCCCGATCAGCGAGTCGGTTTGCGTCGCCGGATCGGCGGTTCCAAGGATTTTCCAGGTCGAGTTGTGCGATTGATATTCGCTCATGTCGAGCCGGATGAGCCGGTCCGCGGAGCCGAACAGGAATTCCGCGAGCGTCTTTGCCAGTTCGGTCTTGCCCGTGCCCGTCGGCCCCGCGAACAGAAAAACGCCGATGGGCTTGCCGGGGTCGTTCAAGCCCGCCTTCAGCATCGCGATCCGATCGACAATTGTGGAAACGGCTTCGTCCTGGCCCATCACGCGAGCGGCAAAATACTTTCGGATCGATGCGAGGTCGGCCCGCTCCTTTGAGTTGAGGATCGCGGCGGGGACGCCGGTCGCTTGCGAAAGGCTCGTGATCACATCGTGCGGGGTCACGGCGCGGTTTGCACCTTTGACCGCCCGCGCAATGGCGGACTTCAAAAGATCGAGCACCGAGCCTGGAAAACCGGTCGAGCTTAGATATTGGCGCGCGGAGGTCAGCGCCGTTTCGGCGCAGGCGGGATCGATCGCAAGGCCTGCTTCGGCAGAGAGCCGGGTTGTCACCGAAGTGGCCAGCGCGAGTGTCGCCTCCATGGTGAGCGGCTCGAAACGCATCACCTCGAATACGTTGCGGAGTTGCGGGCGCAGACGCAAAAGGCGCGCTGACCCGGCGGGCGAGGCTTCGGTCCAAACGATGAGGCGGCCCGACGAGATGGCAGGCAGGATCTGCTCCAGGATGCTCGCCGCCTGTCCCTGGTGCGTTCCGCTGAGCGCAATCTGCAGGATATCGGGGATATACCAGATGAGCTTTTTGGATGTCGAAAGCTCCTCGACGGCTTTCTGGATCCGGCCTTCGAGCTGGCCGAACCACTGCTGTCCGGCCATAAGATCCGCGCCGCCCGCCTCGAAGACGGTCCAGCCGCTGCCTTCCAGGCGCTTCGCCAGCAATCGCAGGAAGGATGTTTTGCCGATGCGCGGATCGCCGCTCGCCAAGAGCGATCGCGGCGGGTGAGCCGCCACGGTTGCTTCGGCATTGGCGAGACTTTCGCGCCACGCATCCGGCTCAACGAGCAGATCGAGCTTCTCCCCTTGGCCCCAAAAGCGCCCGAAGGACGAGAGGAATGTGCGATCGACAACGGCGCACTGCTTGGCGTCGATCTCTATGATGAGCATGCCGGCGAGAACATTGCTCACGCGGTCAAGAACGCCCCGAATGAAGGGATAATTCGCGGAAGGCACACTATCGAGCGCTCTCCCGAAGGCCGGCTCATCGCCAAGCCGCTCCGCCTCGTCGAAATACTCCTGAGCCGCCATTTGGACGACGGGGTTATCGCGCCACCAATCCTTGGCGTTGACGAAGGGCGCGCCGACCGGCGGTCTCGCCGGGAGCGTTTGAAGATAAGCGAGCGCATAGTACATCGCCCAAGGCATAAGCCGGTCGAAGCCGGAGACGATCTGCTCTCGGACGCTTTCCCGGTCGAGGCGCCCCGAAAGGGCGGCAAGCGCCACGCATGAAAGCGCCCAGTTCGTTCCGAACACATATTGCATGACCGTTTTCAGCGGAACGGCTTCCGTCTGCAAAAGTCCAACGGCTTCCTGGAACGAAGGCTGATCCAGAAATTCGCGCGGATGAGCGGCGTTTTCGGAAATGGGAAGAAATTGGGCCTCAAGCTTCCTGAGCTTCGTGGCCAAGGGTTCTTGGGCAGGTCCCGCCGCCGGAGGAAGGATCTCGGCGACGGGGGCCGCGGGCGAAGTGGATCCGCTTGGACGCAAGAGTTTCTGGAGGCTCGCCATAATAGGAGCCGCACGCACGCTCGCAAAAAGGGAGCGCACTTGCCCAGAAAAGGCCACGCCAATGAAAAGGCCTATGAGAAATAGCTCCATAAATTCCTCGGATAGAAAACGCCTTGAGTACGCGCAAGAGCGGCCAAGCGAAAGTCGCCCGAATTCCTCGTTTCCGCATCATTTTGTTTCGCTGAAGGCTAAAGTATGGAACGCAATCCCGCTTTCGCCGCCAAGCTCGCTGCTTTCAATCATGAAGCCGACACAATGGCGCGCGACCGAGAAACCGGAAATCTTGGCTCCATCCATTGACAGGCTCAGGATGAGGCCGGGAGATATCAAGTTGTACCTCATGGTGAGCCTGTCGAACCATGGGCAACATCCTTTTTCAGCGCCAATTAGTCCTGATACGGAGAAAGCATGTCCCGGCGTTTTTCTGTTGTCCGAATATTCAAGGTCCGCGAGAGCGGCAATACTGAATTCTGGATCGCGAACCTTTTCGTCATGGCCTCGACGATCCTCGGCGTGTATCTGGCGGCCCAGGCGGGCTTCACGACGGCCCTTCAATTCGAGGTCGCGCGGAGCGAGCGGGACGGCTACTACATGCGCCGCGCGCTGCTCGATGAGGTGAAGGATAATCTCGATTCCGTCGACGATTGGAGTCAGACCTTCGAGAAGGCGCTTCGCAACCGCATTTCCGACCAATATTTTCTGCCATCCGATACCTGGACCATGTATTGGAGCGACAAAAACGGCTGGTCCAATGCCGGTATCGTTCCCGACGAACTGAAGATGAAGACCTTCGTCTGGGAGACCATGAAGCAGCAGAGCATCACCTTTCAGCTTGCTCCGCAGCTCATCTCCGCCGTCCGCCGCTATTACGACAGCATGGACGGCAACATGAAAGATGTACTAAGCCACGATTGGAAAGCGGGGCCGGCCGCAAAAGCAATCCTGGACGACACCAAGCGCATGCGCGATCAGGTCGTGCCCGCCTTCGAGAAGGATATAGCTGAGCTTCGCGCAAGCCTGAAGGCGAAGTCCGTGCCGGTTCAATAACTTGCACGCGTTCCCGATTTGACGGGGACAGATCGCTCCGCAGCCGGAATAAGCTGTTGCAATCCTTAGACAGATAAATCTCACGATCTTTTGAGCAAGCGTGAAAGCTCCGGCCGCACCATGAAGCGAACGGCGGTGTTGACGTGGACCCAACACTCGTTGCTTCGGAGATACCGGATATGCAGGAAAGAGCTGGCCACACGCCCTTCTGGATGCAGGGCAATTTCGCGCCAGTCACGGAGGAAGTGACGGCGATCGATTTGCCCGTTGAGGGCGCGATCCCGCCGGAACTATCGGGCCTTTATGTCCGGAACGGCGCAAATCCTCATCGCAGGCAATCGGGACACTGGTTCCTCGGCGACGGCATGGTGCATGGAGTGTCGCTGAGAAACGGCAAAGCCGAGTGGTATCGCAACCGCTGGGTGCGCACCCCGATTTTTGAAGGGCAGCCGCGCACCTTGATGTCGGCTTTCGACATCCGCTACAGCCTCGCCAACACGAATGTGATGGCGCATGCGAGCCGCATCATGGCGCTGGTCGAGAACGCGCTGCCGATGGAGCTGACGCGGGAACTCGATACCGTCGCCTTCAACGATTTCGGCGGCGCGCTAAAAACTCCGTGTACCGCTCATCCCAAGGTCTGCCCGCAGACAGGAGAGATGCACTTTTTCGGCTATCGGGTGATACCTCCGTTCGTGACCTACCATGTCGCCGACGCGTCTGGGACTCTCTTGCGAAGCCTTGAAATCCCGGTCAAGGGCGCGACCATGGTGCACGATTTCGCGCTCACCTCAGGGCATGTCATCTTCATGGACCTGCCGGTGGTGTTCGACCTTGCGACCGCGATGAGCGGCGGTTCCATGCCGTTCTGCTGGAGCGACACCTATGGCGCGCGCCTCGGGATCCTGCCGCGTGGCGCAGGCCTTGATAAGCTGCGGTGGGTCGAGGTCGAACCATGCTACGTTTATCATGTCGCCAATGCCTTCGAGACCGCAGATGGATCGATCGTGCTCGACGTCGCCCGCTATGAGGAACATTGGCGCGGCGGCCCGTCCTCGACCTCGTACTCGTTCGACACCGCAAACCTGACGCGCTGGACCATCCCGCCCGGCGCAACGACGGCCAGCGAGCAGCAGATCGACGAACGCACCGTCGAGTTTCCGAAGATAGACGACCGGCGCACAGGCCAGTCTCACAACACCGTCTATGCGCTCGCCACCCATGGCAGCCTCGCCAGCGGCGTTTTCACCGAACTTCTCAAGTACGACATGAAGAGCGGGCACGTCGAATCGCAAGACTTCGACGGAGTGGGATTGCCGAGCGAGTTCACCATGGTAGCCGCCGGGCCGGATGCAGGCGATGACGAGGGTTGGCTTCTGGGCTTCGTCTACGACCGCGCCCGCAATGCGAGCGATCTTGTCATTTTCGACGCGCAAAGCATTTCCGGCGAACCCGTGGCCAAAATCCGGTTACCAAGGCGCGTCCCCCAGGGTTTCCATGGAAGCTGGATTGCTGACGATCCTGCCAGCTGACCGCGATCCCGCAGAGGAGCGTGCGAAAAAATTGGGTTTCACTCCTTTTCTGTCATGGCCGGGCTTGACCCGGCCATCCACTGACACTTGAAAGTCGGCCCTTTTTCTGGATAGCCGCCTCAAGGGCGGCTATGACAACGAGAGGCAGAGCCGCAAGGCCAATTTCTTCACACGCTCCGGATGCAAGAGGACCTACCCGTGGCGCCATCCAAGCCCGGCAAAAACATCGAGGCCTTCGATTGGAGTTGACCTGAGTTCAAAGCTTATTTAAGCCTCTGGCATTAGATAGGGATGGAGTTCCCCTAAAACTGCCCCCGGGCTGATGACTCCTACCGCGAATGCGATGGTAGGGGTGTGCCCTGAGCGGCAGCTCTTTCCGGTGTCATTCGTGCCCGTTTTGGCTTGGAGGTGCCTTTGCGTCTCCAGACGGAAGGAGTTTGACATGACTAATGTGTGGCTGGCCTCATCGGTATGGCTCGCGCTTGCGCTTGCCGCGTCGATCATTTCCATTCGCGTCGCTATATCCGTTGCGCTCATCGAAATTGTCGTTGGAGCGATCGCCGGGAACACGATCGGGCTGGAGATCACACCGTGGGTCAACTTTCTCGCAGGCTTCGGTGCGATCCTTTTGACGTTCCTTGCCGGCACCGAGATCGAAATGCAGGTGATCCGGAGGAACCTCGGCGCCAGCCTCGGGATCGGCGCCGTTGGCTTTTTCGCACCCTATCTCGGCGTGCTCGCATATGCCCATTACGGCATCGGATGGCCCTGGCCGGAGGCGCAGATCGCAGGAATTTCGCTTTCGACAACCTCCGTCGCTGTCGTCTACGCGGTCATGGTCGAGACCGGGTTCAACAAGACCGAACTCGGCAAGATCATTCTTGCAGCCTGCTTCATCAACGATCTCGGGACCGTTCTCGCTCTAGGGATCGTGTTCGCCCATTTCGACTTGTGGCTCGCCTTCTTCGGCGCGGCCACAGCCGTGGTGCTTTGGTTTCTGCCTCGATTTGCGCCGTGGTTCTTCGGCAAGGTCGGTCATCGCGTCAGCGAGCCCGAAGCGAAATTTGTTTCGCTGATCCTGCTCTCGCTCGGGGGGCTGTCGCAAGTCGCAGGCAGTGAGGCAGTTCTGCCGGCCTATCTCATCGGCATGGCGCTCGCGCCCTCCTTCATGAAGGATCCGGAACTCGGCCATCGCTTCCGCATCATCTCTTTCACGATCCTCACGCCCTTCTATTTTCTGAAGGCGGGATCTCTCGTGGAGTTCAGCGCGGTCGCCGCTTCGGCGGGGCTGATCGCGGTGTTCCTTTTGATCAAGATGGCGACCAAATTCATAGGGATCCTGCCCCTGACCAGGCGCTTCAATTTTGAACCCAGGGAAGGCATGTATACGACGCTGCTTATGTCGACCGGCCTGACCTTTGGCAGCATCTCCGCTCTTTTCGGCCTCACCAACCATATCATCGATCAGCGCCAGTACACGATCCTGGTGACCGCCGTGATCGGAAGCGCTGTCGTTCCCACGCTGATCGCCCAGAAGTGGTTCTTGCCGGCGTTGAAGCCTATGGAACTGGATGCGCAAACATTTGAGCCCATCGATGGAAATGCGTCCACAATTGAGGAGGGATCGCATGTTTAAGAAGATTCTCGTCGCCAATGACGGCTCTGAGGGCGCAGCCCGGGCAGTTTCGGCAGCAATTCAAATCGCGAAGGAGCACGGCGCGGAACTTCACATGATTTCAGTCGAGGAGTTGCCGCGCTTCCCGGCTTCGGTTGACGAGGTGGTCGAGGAGAAGGCCGAGGCCAATCATGTTTACGAGGCAGCAACGAACCGTGCGATGGCTCAAGCTCAGGCGCAAGGAGTGAAGCTTACCCCGCATGTCGTCGTGGGGCACCCGGTTTCGGCCATCGTCGATTTCGTGGCGGACGGCCGGTTCGACGTGCTCGTCGTAGGCTATATGGGACACTCGGCGCTCTTCAACCGCCTCATCGGCAGCACGACGGCCCGTCTCGTGGAGCATGCCCCCTCGGCCGTGTTAGTGGTTAAATGACGCCTTGGCGGAAAACGCCCCGGCGCGCATGTAAACGGCCTCGTCCTGGGCTTACCGAAGGATGACGCCAAGCATCCGGTTTTTCAGCAGCCTGTCAGACTGAAGCACGCGCTTAACACGCCATATTTTCTAACTTATAATAGTTTCTTGCGATCTTTGAGGCCGCGCCATGGAAATACCTCGGGACGCCACTCTTCTTCGCGTCTTCGTCGGCGAGACCGACCGGACTGCCGGACGCACGCTCTATCGCGCAATCGTTGACGCAGCATTCAAGGCGAAACTCGCTGGCGCCACCGTTTTTCATGGGCCGCTCAGTTACGGACATGGCAATCGCGTCAACGATGAATTCAACGTCGATGCGCCAGGCAACCTTCCCGCTATCGTCGAAATCATCGATGTCGAGGAGAAGATTGAAGCTTTCCTGCCTCAACTCGACAAGATGATCGGCTCCGGCCTCGTGACGCTCGAAAAAGTTCAAATGGCGCGCGTTGGCCGCCGCACCAAAGGCGCCAAGCAAAACCCGGCCGGCGGCTGATGATCGTCATCGCCAGCGGACCTTGCGGAGGGAGGATTTGAGCATGGACGTTCCGCACGAAGCGGTCTTATTGCGCATATTTACGGGCGCCGACGATCGCTACGGGGTTGAAGAGCCACTCTATCGCGCCATTGTCGCGAAGGCGCGCGAAATGCATCTCGCCGGCGCTACCGTTCTTAAGGGGCCCATCGGCTATGGGCAATCGAGCCGCATGCATCAGCCGCATTTCTTCCGCAAGGATGACCGCCCCGTCGTCATCGAGATCTGCGACTCCGAAGAGAAGATCAACGCATTCCTGCCCATCCTGGACGACATGATGGAAAGCGGCCTCGTGACCTTGGAGAAGGCGCGCGTCCTTCAATACGGCAAGAAGCGATCGGGATATGTGCAGCGCCTCAAGCAGAGCGTGCGCGGCCATCTCCACATCGATAACGCACCCGGCGGGGAACCCGCACCTGCAACCGGCAAGACACCCGGGCCAGCTAACTGAGTTTCGCTGAATTAATTATGTTGGCCCAGCCATCCATCCTTGCTTTAATCGCCCAGGGCTCGGCGGCCCATGAAGGCTGCATGCTGCTTATGCGCAAATCCTCCACGGAGAACGCGTGTATAATGCCAGGTGATCTACAATTCCGGCGCGAATCGGAGCATGACTCCCGCACCGGAGTGCTATCCAAGCGCAAGGGCCTGATTATGAAAATCGGATCGACGGCCGTTATAGCTATTCTCATCGCGGCACATCCTTTCGCGGGAAACGCTGCCCAGCAGTGCGATGCACGGGCCTTCGGCCTCCAGATCGACCAGACGGCCCAGGCTCTGAGAACGCTCAATCGGGAGAGCGAAGCCCGTTTTCAGGAGCGGCTGCAGGCAGTTGGCAAAGCGCAAGGCTGGACCGAGGCTCAAAAGGCCGACAAAGCCGCGGCCGCCATGGACGACAGCAAGCTCGAGACATTCAACGCCGAGATCGAGCAGCTTGTCGGTCAGCTGGACGCGCTCAACGTCACTCCGAAAAACGACATCTCCTGTGCGCGCCTGAACGAACTCAAGACAGTCAACGACAAGCTCATTTCGGTCATGAGACAGAAGGCCGGCTTCATTCTCGCACAATTGGAAGCTGAAGCAGCAAGTCCGCCTATTGCTCCCTACTCGGAAGCGGTTTCTGTGGATAAGTCCGGCGCTCTGCCGCAAACCGCGGCGGCGACCCCTGAGCAACCGCCCTCTTCCGCTGTGCCATGGTCGGCGAACGTCGCCCGCGTGCTCCGTCCCGCTGCGCAATCCGGCGTCCAGCAAACAAGTGCTGCGCCGGCCGCTCAAGCGCCCGCTCCCCTCCCGCTTCGCCCTACTCCATCGCAGCAGCAGGAACGGGTTGCCTCTCTGACGCCGCCGGCAGGCGACGCACTCCCCTCTGCGACTACCAATGCGACGGGCTATTCCGTGCAGGAAATCCGCGACGCTGGCGAGGGAGTGTTCGGCTCGCTGACCTCCGAATTCGCGGTCGTTATTAACCATGCGTTCAAGACCTACGGGCAGCCCAACGCCTATATCGTTGGAGACGAGGGTGGCGGCGCATTCCTTGCCGGTCTGAGATATGGCCAAGGAAAGCTCTACACGCGCCTGAATGGCGAGCAGACCGGCCCGGCGCCCATCTATTGGCAAGGACCGTCGATCGGCGCAGACATCGGTGCAACAGGCTCGCGCGCGCTGTTTCTCGTTTATAACCTCGACAACGTGTCGACGTTGTACCGCCGCTTCCCCGGCATCGACGGCGCTGCCTACGTCGCGGGCGGCTTCGGCCTGACGGTCTATCGCAGCGGAAACCTTCTGATTGTGCCAATCAGAACGGGCCTGGGTCTTCGATTGGGGGCGAGCGTTGCCTATTTGAAGTTTACGGAGCGGGCGAGCTTGAACCCGTTCTGATCCCGGTCTAATCCTGGACGGGACCAGCCCCTCGGATTTATGTCCCCTGCATGCTTGTAAAGTCCCAAGATGGAGCCGTGCCGCAAGCGGCTCAATTTCCCCTGTCGTTCCTGGAGTTTGTGTCGCTGATCGCGCTTCTCATGGCGCTGACGGCGTTGTCCATCGATGTCATGCTCCCGGCGCTCCCGCAGATTGGCAATGCCCTTGGCGTTGGCGATGAAAATGACCGGCAGCTCGTGATCAGCCTTTATTTTGTAGGGTTTGCGGCGGGGCAGTTCCTGTTCGGGCCGATCTCGGACCACTACGGCCGCAAGCAGCCGCTTCTGATCGGGCTTGCCCTGTACACGGTGGGCACCGTTCTTGCGCTGACTTCGGGGTCGTTTACCGGCCTACTCACGGCGAGAGCCTTCCAGGGCTTCGGCGCGGCGGCACCGCGTGTCATTGCCCTTGCGATAGTGCGTGACCGCTTCGGCGGACGGGAAATGGCTCGCGTCATGTCGTTCGTCATGATGGTCTTCATCGTCGTGCCGATCCTCGCGCCGGGCGCTGGAGAAATCATTCTCCAGCTGTCGAATTGGCGCATTATCTTCTATCTGCTGCTTTTTGTGGCGGCCTTGTCGATGGTTTGGGCTTGGTTCCGTCTGCCGGAAACACGGCACCCGGAAGACAGGCTTCCATTCACCCCGTGGTCCATCTGGCATGCAACAAAGCTCGTGATCTCGACCCGGCAGACCTTCGGCTACATGATCGGCATGGGCTTCGTATTCGGCCTCCTGGCAAGCTACATCATCAGCGCGGAGCAGATCTTCGTCGACGTGTATGGCTTGGGCTCCCGCTTTCCGATCGCTTTCGGCGCCATCTCCTGCTTCCTGGTCGCAGCTTCCGGCCTGAATGCCGTGTTCGTCCGGCGGATCGGGATGCGGGGCGTATCTCACCGGGCCATCTTCGGCGCGCTTGCGGCTTGCGCGCTCATCGCGTTCGCGGGCTTTCCTGAAAAGCCGCCCCTTTTCTTGTTCTGCGGCTTCATGGCGGTGATCTTTTTTTGCTTCGGCGTCATCATGCCGAACTTCAGCGCCCTGTCGATGGAGCCGATGAGTCATATTGCGGGCACGGCATCCTCGCTCGCCGGATTCTACTCGACGGTAGCGGGCGCAATCTTCGCCACCGTGATCGGGCGCTCGTTCGATGGAACGGTGAGGCCGCTTTGCATCGGGATCGCGCTTCTCTTTCTTGCAACGCTTGTGACGGTTCTCCTTACGGAAAGATTCCGGCTGATGCAGCACAAGGCGCCGCCGGTTGTCGAGCTTCCTCACCCCGAATAAGCGGGCGTCACCGCCGCGACTTCGCCTCATAATTTTTGAAACTGACGCGCCGTCGTGGTTGTCTGGGAAGTCAGAATGAAGAAGCTAACGCTCGCTATTATCGTCGCTATTGCCCCATTCGCCGCACTTGCGGACGACCTCAAAGGAAAATGGCTGACCGAGGAAGGGAAAGGCCACGTCGTTTTCGAGGATTGCGGCGGCAGATTGTGCGGCAGGATCGTCTGGCTGAAGGAAGCGGCCGATGCATCGGGAAAGCCGGTGGCCGACGCTTTGAACGAAGATCCGAGGCTGAGAACCCGTCCTGTCCTCGGCGTGAAGCTCGGCGAGCTTAAATCTGATGGTAATGGCCGTTGGAAGGGCATGATGTACAACCCCGAGGACGGCAAGAGCTACAACACCGAGGTCTCGATCCAGAAAGACGGCAGCCTGCTTCTCAAGGGATGCATATTGGCGGGCCTCCTCTGCGACGATGAGACCTGGACGCGGGTGACAGATAACTCCCCCCGGCAGCCAGCGAAATCGCATTTCTAAATTGTAACCGCCCGCCCGATCGATTATAAGTCGCCGGATTACAGCACCCGCCAGCGAAGGTTCGCCCGCGGGTGCGTTTTGCGTTGGATGAGCGGAATGATGGACCGAACGGCACCCGGCGAAGCTGGCATAATGGAAATCGAAACCCAGATTGAACTCATGGACGCGGCGATTGCCGCCTGCGAAACTAGATCGTAGCCGCGGCACCGCTTCAGCACGTGTAACCCGAAAGCCCTCATATGTTCGAATCCCTCTCCGACCGCCTTTCAGGAATTTTCGATAAGCTGACCCGCCGCGGCGCGCTCACCGACAGCGACGTGGCCGAAGCCATGCGCGAGGTGCGCCGCGCGCTGATCGAGGCGGACGTCGCGCTGGATGTCGTGAAGTCCTTCACGGACCGGGTGCGCGAAAAAGCGGTCGGCCAGGAAGTGGTCCGTTCGATCACGCCGGGGCAGATGGTCGTCAAGATCGTGCATGACGAGCTCATTCGCACCCTCGGCGCCGAGGCGGAGCCCATCGACCTGCACGCGCCTGCGCCGGTCGCCATCATGATGGTCGGCCTGCAAGGCTCGGGTAAAACCACGACCACAGCCAAGATCTCGAAACGCTTGAACGAGCGCGACAAGCGCAAGGTGCTGATGGCGTCCCTCGACACGCGCCGCCCCGCAGCGCAGGAACAGCTCAAGATCCTGGGCGAGCAGGCCGGCATCGATACGCTGCCGATCATCAAAGGCCAGACCCCGCAGCAGATCGCGGCGCGCGCCATCCAGGCCGGCCGGCTTGGCGGTTATGATGTCGTCATGCTCGACACGGCGGGCCGCCTCCACATCGACGACGAGTTGATGCGCGAAACCGAAGAGGTACGCGACATCGCGCATCCGCACGAGACGCTGCTCGTGGCCGACAGCCTCACCGGCCAGGACGCGGTGAACCTTGCCCGTACCTTCGACCAGCGCATCGGCATCACCGGCATCGTGCTGACCCGCATCGACGGCGATGGGCGCGGCGGCGCGGCGCTCTCGATGCGCGCAGTTACCGGCAAGCCCATCAAGCTGCTTGGCACGGGCGAAAAGCTCGACGGCCTCGAAGACTTCCATCCCGAGCGTATCGCGGGCCGCATTCTGGGCATGGGCGACGTTGTCAGCCTTGTCGAGCGTGCCGCCGAGACCATCGACCAGCAAAAAGCCCAGGCGATGGCGAAGAAGCTCGCGAAGGGCCAATTCGACCTGGAGGATTTGGGCGATCAGCTCAAGCAGATGCAGAAGATCGGCGGCATGTCGGGCGTGCTCGGCTTCTTGCCCGGTATCGGCAAGATCAAAAAGCAGATCGACGCGGCGAACCTCGACGACAAGGTTTTGAAGCGCCAGGGCGCGATCATATCGTCCATGACGCCGAAAGAGCGCCGCAATCCGAAGCTTTTGCAGGCGAGCCGCAAGCGGCGCATCGCGGCCGGCTCCGGCACAAGCGTGCAGGAGGTGAACACGCTCCTGAAGATGCATCGGCAGATGGCCGACATGATGAAGGTCGTCGGCAAGGGCAAGGGCGGGCTCGCAAAGCTGTTCGGCCTGAACAAGATGCCGGAACCGACGCCCGAGATGATCGAGGCGGCGAAGAAGGGCCAGCTTCCGGCGGGCATGAAGCTGCCGGGAGCGCTCGGCGGCGGCGGGTTCCCTGGGCTGCCGGGCATGCCGGGCCAGCCGCGCTTTGGCGGCGGCGGCCTTCCGGGCCTGCCGGGTAAGAAGAAGTAGAGAAACCGTCGTCCCCGCGCAGGCGGGGACCTGGTAGTCGGGACGCTTGGAACGGAGCCAAAAGGTAGCGATTACTGGATTCCCGCCTTCGCGGGAATGACAGCCGGAGCAGCGACAAACGGGGTATGCAGTATTACGTCTATTTCCTAGCGAGCAAGCTTGGCGGCACTCTTTATGTCGGCGTTACCAACGACCTTGTACGGCGGATTTTTGAGCACAAAGAAGGAAGTGCCGAAGGCTTTACGAAGAAATATGAGGTATCGCGGCTGGTCTATTCGAAGCGCATTCCGATGTGCAGGCAGCCATTCAACGGGAAAAGCAGATCGAGAAGTGGAATAGAGCGTGGAAGATTAAGCTGATCGAGGAGAAAAATCCGAATTGGGACGATTTGTACAACTCGATTTGCAAGTGAGATGGTGTCGTCCCCGCGGAAGCGGGGACCCAGTAGTCGCGACGTTGATCTAGGCTCGTGAGTAGCGACAAATCGGCGGCGCTTACTGGATTCCCGCCTTCGCGGGAATGACGGTAACTGTGCAGGATTGACAAAAGAGGACGAAGACATGCCACTGAAAATCAGGCTCGCGAGGGGCGGAGCCAAAAAGCGCCCCTACTACCGTATCGTCGTCGCCGAAGCGACCGCGCCCCGCGATGGCCGCTTCATCGAGAAGCTCGGCACCTACAATCCGCTGCTGCCGAAGGATCACGCCGACCGCATCACGCTCCTGGAAGACCGCGTGAAGCATTGGCTTTCGGTCGGCGCGCAGCCGACGGATCGCGTTCTGCGCTTCCTCGATGCGCGCGGGCTGGCGAAGCGTCCCGAGCGCAACAACCCGAAAAAGTCCGAGCCCGGCACGAAGGCGAAAGAGCGCGCCGAGGAGAAGCGGAAAAAAGCTGAAAGCGCTGCCGGCGAAGCCGCGTAAACCGGGAAGGCTCGCAGATGAGCGCAGCCTCGCCATCGCATGACAAGCCCGATCTTGTGCTCCTTGGGCGCATCACAGGCGCCCATGGGCTCAAGGGCGAGGTGAAAATCGCCGCGTTTACGGGCGATCCGCAGGACATCGCGTCCTATGGCGCGCTCAAGAACGCAGACGGTACGCGGCATTTCCACTTGAGCGCGTTGCGCAGCATGAAGGGCGGCTCTGTCATTGCACGGCTGCGCGGCGTTTCCGATCGCGATGAGGCTGAAAAATTGAGAGGCACCGACCTCTACGTGCCGCGCGCGGCCCTGCCTCCGCCGGAAAGCGAAGACGAATATTATCATTCCGACCTCATCGGGATGGAAGCCGTCTCCCCTGGTGGGGAGACAATCGGAGAGGTGATCGCGGTGCACAATTTCGGGGCGGGCGACCTTTTGGAGGTCCGCTTTGCGGATGAACGGCAGCCCGTGCTCATTCCCTTCGAGAATGCGCACGTTCCTCGCGTCGATATAGCGGCGCGCCAAGTTACCGTGGTGAGGCCGGTCTACGAACAAGACGAAAGCGCGGAAGCGCCATGACCGTGGTCGGGCTCATATCGGACACGCATGGCTTGCTGCGCCCCCAGGCGGCGGCAGCGCTCGCAGGCGTCTCTCTCATCCTTCACGCGGGCGATGTCGGCAAGCAGGAGATCCTCGACGCGCTTCGCGCTATTGCGCCGGTTACGGCCGTCCGCGGCAACGTCGATACCGCTCCTTGGGCGCAGAGCCTCCCGTTTTCCACCGTCGTCTCGATCGAAGGCTTCGACATTTATATGCTGCACAGTCTTCGCGACATGCAAATCGATCCGAAGGCGGCGAACATGGCGGCTGTCGTTTCGGGGCATACGCACAAATCTCTGATCGAAACACGCGAGGGCGTTCTTTACGCCAATCCTGGCAGCGCCGGACCGCGGCGGTTTTCGCTGCCGGTCACGATCGGGTTCATGCGCTTGTCCAGGAACGAGCCGATCGAGGCATGGCTCAAGTCGCTGGACCCGTAGGATATGCCCGCCTGGCACGCGACCGTCCTAACGCTCTTTCCCGAAATGTTTCCGGGGCCGCTTGGCTTGAGCCTGTCCGGTCGGGCGCTGCAAGACGGCCTGTGGCGGCTTTCAACCCTTCATATCCGCGATTTCGCTCATGACAAGCATCGCTCGGTCGATGACACGCCGGCCGGCGGCGGGGCGGGCATGATCATGCGCGCCGATGTGGCCGCCGCCGCGATCGATCAGGCGAGCGCCGCGCTCCCGAATGTTCCCCGCGTCTACCTTTCGCCACGCGGCAAGCCTCTCGTCCAGGAACGCGTGCGGAGTCTCGCCGGAGGCGAGGGCGTCATCTTGTTTTGCGGGCGCTTCGAGGGGCTCGATCAGCGCGTCATCGAAGCGCGGCAACTCGAAGAAATCTCGATCGGCGACTACGTGCTTTCGGGTGGTGAGATTGCCGCCACGGTTTTGATCGATGCTTGCGTCCGGCTTTTGCCGGGGGTGATTGGAGCCGAGGCATCGCTCAACGAAGAAAGCTTCGAGAACGATCTGCTGGAATATCCGCAGTATACAAGGCCGCGACTGTGGGAAGGACGCGAAATTCCCGAAGCGCTCCTGTCGGGCGATCACGCGCGCATCGCGCAATGGCGGCGGGAGCAGGCCGAGGCGATTACGAAGCAGCGGCGTCCGGACTTGATCGCAAAAAGAGACCGCGCCGGCGGGGATTATTGAACCCGTTCGTCCGCCAGCGGGAAGCGCGTGGGATGTCCAGACCGAACCATGGACAGAAGGCCGGAGCGCGGGTCAATGATGACCTGCGTCTGTCCAAGCTGTCCCGCGGCGCTGGGCAATCCACCCTGGCACTTGCCGCGAGGTGCACGCCCGTTGAAGCCCAAAGCCCAGATGCGCATTACACCGATCTCGCCCGTTTCAGCCTTGAGCACGTGCGTTTCCGGCTTCCTCAAATAGCACCACCCTGTGAAGGCTTTATTCTGCGCTCCTACGATATCGAAATAATCGCCGACATTGGCCTCGAACGAAGCCGTGGTCGGCCGATGCGTCTTTGGAAGCCAAATGTAGATAAAAATTAGCGAGCCGTCGGGCTGAGCTTGAGGCAGTTGAATTTTCTCTAAATCAGGGACATTCAAAGATGAGAATCTCGAAGCGATTGTATTGATCTTCTCATGGAACAGATCTGTCGCTTGCGAGTAAGCAGGTTTTATCAGGAGTGCAAACACGAA
Source organism: uncultured Alphaproteobacteria bacterium (assembly GCA_963834165.1). Classification (GTDB taxonomy): domain Bacteria; phylum Pseudomonadota; class Alphaproteobacteria; order Rhizobiales; family Rhodomicrobiaceae; genus Rhodomicrobium. Next base: position 235,205 of record CAWIAL010000017.1, read on the forward strand.
TACAAGCACAAGAGGTAAAAGCCTCATCATGTCTCCTCGGCGTGTAGAGCCTGTGATGCAAAACCTTCTCCCCAACTATAAGTGTACCCTATTTTCTACGTTTGCCAAGTTCAATTCTCGCGGCTTTGAAGGCCGTCTTAAGGGACCTTTTAGCGATTGCGCTTTAGATGCTAAAGGCCCGGAGGGCTCTGGCTGCAGGCTTTACCTAAGCCGTGCAAGGCCTTACGTGTTTTTTTTCCATACAAACGAATCTTGACTTCAAATTGCAGCAATTCCGTTATACAACCGTTATGGTTGCGTCGTGTTGAGTTGGAGTCCTGGGTATGATGAAGCGTGAAGAAATAGACGAGCTGTTCCGCCGCCTGCTTTCGGGCGTGGCCGCCCCGGTGGACGGCAGGCAGGACGCGATCGATCAGTCGCGCCAACTCTTAGCGGCGTTCAACAAAATTGAAGACCCCTCTTTGCGGCAGGAACTGGTTCTGCTCATCGAGATCATTTCCCAAATGCCCGAAGTTCTGGAACGCAAACGCGAACGCTGGGTTAACGCGCGCCGTAAGGTGCATTGAGTGGAACGCCGCCTAACCGCCCGCAAGCACCTGCTTGACGGCCGCGCTTGCCTTGGTCATGTCGAGTTGGCCGGCGTATTTCGACTTAAGGGCAGCCATAACCTTTCCCATATCCTTGACGCTGCTCGCCCCGAGTGAGCCAACCAGTTCGCGCACCGCAGCCTTGGTCTCCTCATCGCTCATCTGCTTCGGCAAAAATTGCTCGATGATGACGATCTCGGCGGCTTCCTTATCGACAAGATCCTGCCTGCCGCCTTGTTTATAAAGCTCGATCGACTCGCGCCGGGATTTTATAAGGCTCTGCAAGAGATTGAGGACCTCATCCTCGCTGATTTGCTGATCGCCGCGGCCGCGCGCGACATCGATGTCCTTCTGCTTGATGGCAGCATTCACCATTCGGATCGTCGTGGTGCTCGCCTCGTTTTTCGCCCGCATGGCATCTTTCAAGGCTTGAGAGATCTTCTCGCGGATCATGGCTGCGTTCCTTTCTTCTCCCGCTTTGATGTAACGCTTCGCGGCCTTCGGGACAAACTCATAAGCAAGTGGATTATCGCCTTGTCATTGGCTTTTGCATAACGAATCAGTGCGTTTTGCTTCTGCGCGTCATTCTCTCGGGAGCTAACTTCAATGTTGAAGCGAATGACAGCCTTGATAGCGGGAGCTTGCGCCACTCTTGCGCTTCCGCTCGCGGTCTCTGCCGAAGAGACGCCGCCCGGCGGTTGCACCCCGCCCGCCGAAATCTCGGGCCGCACGATCTTCGCCGAAAACTGTACCCTCTGCCATGGATACGACGGCAAGGGCGGCGGCCCGCTTGCGGAAGCAATGCAACTTGCCCCTCCAGATCTCACCACGCTTGCAGCGCGCACGAAGGGCGGCTTCCCGGTAGACCATGTTTTTGAAAGGCTTCGGCATGGTGGCGGCCACAAGGGCGATGGCGACAAAACCATGCCGGTCTGGACGAAAATATTCGCCCACGAATGCGGAGACGCCTACGCCCGCAAAGCCATCAGCGAGCTTGAAGCATATCTGAAAACGATCCAGGAGAATGAACACGGCGGCGGCGAGGCCGAGAAATAGGAAGCGAGACTTTATAGCCGTGACCCCGCTTGACCCGGCCATTCATATCATTGCAAAGCCGGTGTTATTATCCTGGATGGCCACCAAATGCGGCCACGACACTTGCCGGCTTAGCCGTGCTGCGCCGCGATGGAACGCCGGTCGGCGAAATCTTCTCCGAAGTATTCCATGTTCGCGACTGATGCCAGCAGCTCGATGTCCGGCACGACGATCTCGCGAGTGGTGCGAAGCTCGATCAAGCCCTTCCGTTTGAGACGGCTGATCTTCCGGCTCACGGTTTCCAGAGTAAGCCCGAGATAATCCGCAAGCTCCGAGCGCGTGAGCGGCAGCTCGAATTGTGCGTAGTTTTCCGCGATCGGGGTGCAGCCGGCGTTTCGAGACCGTCTGGCGATGATGAGCAACAGGCTTGCGACGCGCTCATAGGACGATTTCCGGCCGAGCATCAGCGTCCAGTCGCGGCTGATATCGAGTTCCCGGACCGTGAACTCGAAGAGCCAGCGTTCCATCTCAGGAAACTCGAGCAGCAGGCGGTTGAAGGATGCGCGCGGGAAGGTGCACATGTCGACTTCCGTGGCCGCCGCCGCCGAGAACCTGTGCGTTTCACCGAAGGTATGTCCGAGAAATTCAGGGGCGTAGACCAATCCGATGATATGGCGCTCGCCTTCCGCTGTCGTCTTGATGAGTTTCACGACGCCAGAAACGATCGTGGCGAAAGAGATGGCTTCATCGCCGTCCCTGAAAATGTAATGATTGACCGGCACTGTGCGCCGCCTGGCGATTGAGCTCAGCTTCTCAAGCTGGTCCGCCGACAAAGCGCCGCAGATCCCGCGATGCCGGATGAAGCAGGCTTCGCACCTCCCCGGCGCGAAGTGAGCACGGTCAGCTGTGTGGCTCGACATTGTCTTCAATACAGACCCCGAAAGCTTCTTACTGTGTGGTCTTTCTAAACGTAACGGTTGAAGGGCCGCCTGTCCAATGGCTTGCGCGAGAGCTACTCACCTATTCTTGAATTGCGCGGGCCTCTTTTCGGCAAAGGCTGCCATCCCCTCCTTCTGATCTTCGGTCGCAAACAGCGACTGGAAAGCGCGGCGCTCGAACCGCACACCCTCCGCGAGTGTGGTCTCGAAGGCACGATTAACCGCGTCTTTTGCCATCATAACCGCAGGAAGCGAGTAGCTTGCGATTTTGTCCGCCGCTTTCAGGGCTTCGCTCAGAAGGTCGGCGACGGGCACCACACGCGAAACAAGCCCGCAACGCTCAGCTTCCGCTGCGTCCATGTGACGCCCGGTCAGGCAGAGGTCCATGGCCTTGGATTTGCCTACTGTGTGTGTAAGGCGCTGCGTTCCCCCCGCGCCGGGGATCACGCCCAGCATGATTTCCGGCTGCCCAAAGCGCGCAGTTTCGCTTGCGATGATGAAATCGCACATCATCGCGATCTCGCTTCCGCCGCCGAGCGCGTAACCGGAGACAGCCGCAATAACGGGCTTGCGGCAGCGGCTCAACCGCTCCCACGGCGCGATGAAGTCGTTCATGACGACGTCGCCGAACGACTTGTCCTTCATTTCCTTGATGTCGGCGCCGGCCGCGAAAGCCTTCTCGGAGCCTGTGAGAACCATGGCGCCGATACCGGCATCGGCCTCGCACGCATCCAAGACCTGGTTCAGCTCGGAGATGAGCTGCGCGTTCAATGCATTGAGCGCCTGGGGGCGATTGAGCGTGATGAGCCCCACCCTGCCCCTCTTCTCGAAAAGAACTGTCTCAAAGGCCATTGTAATTCCTTTCAAAGCTTGGCTTGGCAGTGCGGGCAGAAAAAAGTCGAGCGCCCCTGCTGCGCTTTTCGTTCGATAACGGCGCCGCAAGCATTATGGCAGGGCTGCCCGCCGCGTCCATACACGTCGAACTTTTCCTGGAAGTTGCCGCCCGCGCCATCAGCATGGCGGTAGTCGCGGATCGATGAGCCACCCGCAAGCAGCGCGTCTTCGAGCACGCCTTTGATGCTCGCACAAAGCCGTTGCGCTGCTGCCGCGCCGCGCTTTCCCTTGGCTAGCGCGCCGGCTTCTGCATCCGGCGGCAAGCCGGCTCTGAAGAGCGCCTCGCAGACATAAATGTTGCCGAGGCCCGCGATCACGCGCTGATCAAGAAGAAATGACTTCAGCGGCTGCGCCTTGCCCGTCGCGCGTTTCGCCAGATAGGCGGGCGAAAGGTCATCCGACAGCGGCTCGACGCCAAGGTCTTTGAACAGCGGATGCTCCGCCATGTCCCGCGCCGGGAAAAGCGTCATGTAGCCGAACCGTCGCACATCGTTGTAGCGGATCACATCGCCGTTGCTCATGCCGAAGACAACGTGGTCGTGGCGCGGGTCGGCATCGTAATCGTAGTAGAATGCGCCCGGCGTATGCGCGCTGTCCGCGCACTTGTGTTGGATCGTGAATCGCCCCGTCATGCCGAGATGCATGGCGAGCCCGAGTCCGCTTTCCATCTCGGCGATGATGTATTTCGCCCGGCGCGTCAGGCGGCAGACGCGCTCGCTCAAGAGCCGCTTTACGAAATGCGCATCGAATGGAAAGCGCAAATCCGCGCGGTTCAGCGTGACGGCAGCGAATGTGGCGCTTTCCATGGCCGGAGCGAGGCCGCGCCGGATAATTTCGACTTCAGGCAGTTCGGGCATGAGCTAAAGCTCGCCGCTGCCGCGCCCGTTTGCAAGCCCTTATTCAGAGGGCCCGCGCGGCCTGCCGCATTTCTTCCGCAGCCTTTCGGATAGAGAAAATTTAAGTCCTGTGATCAGACAATTAGCGTTCGCCCCTTTACGACTAAGGACCGCTAACGTGTTGCTATTCCTGTCTGGACTCCCGCTTTGGATCGCCGCGCTCTTGATCGTCGCTCTGCCCACTATGATCGCGATGTGCGGACCGATCCTCGTGCGCCGCTCGGTCAGCCTTGAGCAACTCACCACCAACAACGAAATTGCCGGCTTCAAATTCGCAACGGTGGGTGTGATCTTTGCGGTGCTCGCCGCCTTTTCCGTAATCGTCGTTTGGGAAAAATTCAGCGAGGCTCAGGGTGACGTGGTGAAAGAGGCTGGAGCGTCCGCAGCACTCTATCGGCTCGCCGCCGGCCCGGACCCGAAAATGAAAGCGACGAGGGAGGCCTTGACGAACTACCTCCAACTCGCGATCGATAAAGACTGGCCGCAGATGGCGCTTGAAAAGGAGAGCCACGAGGTAACGCGTGCTCTCAACGCTCTCTACGGGGCCGTCCTGGACCTGACCAAAGGTGAAGCAAGACCGACAGCTCTTCTCATGGAGATGTTCAAGCAGGTCGACACGATCACCGAGACGCGGCGCGCCCGCCTTCACCTTGCGACCGGCATCGTGCCCAAAATTATCTGGATGGCCATCTTTTCGACTTCCGTCCTCACCGTCGTATTCACATTCTTCTTCGGCACCCGGAACCTCAAGGCGCAAGTCATGATGACCGGCATCCTGTCGATCCTGATTTTCACCTCACTCCTCGCGATGGTGGAAATCGATCATCCCTTCACCGGTCCATCCTACGTGCACAGCGAGGCGCTCAAGACCGTGCTCGATGAGTTTAAGCAAGTAGAATGAAGGGGGCAGCCGGCGATTTATGCCGCGACGCGCGGCTTCGTGGGGGCGGAGGCTTCCGCCAGCTTCGGTTTCGGCTGAGGTTTGGCCGGCGCAAACACGCGCATTGCCACGAGGATCGTGGACAGCGTCACACCATACGCGATCATCTGCATGACCGATGGCCGGTCGTCGTAGCCGATGAGCGTATGCAGCACACGCCCCGCAAGACTGTTCGACGGCAAGATCCAGGACGTATCCCAAAGCGTGGTGCTCCAGATGTCGAGGATATCGGCCCGCTCCAGGAACGCGACGCATTGCGATGCCATGCCAGCCGCGAGGAACGCGATCAGCATGCTGGTGACGCTGAAAAGATACCGCGCCGGTATTTTCACGAGCCCAGCGTAGGTGAGCGCGCTCACCGAAGCCCCTGCGGCGAGACCAAGGAGGCCGCCCAGGAACAGGCTCCAGCCGCTATCCCCGTTCGCGATAACGATCCCATACAAAAACAGAACGACTTCCGCGCCTTCGCGCAGCACTGCGATGGCGACGACGACGGCCAAAGCGGTCAAAGTCTTGCTGCCTGCGACCACCGCCTGTCCGGCCGCCATAAGCTCCGCCGCCAGTTCCTTTCCGTGCTGCGCCATCCAGACGTTATGCCATCCGAGCATGACGACGGCGACGCCAAGGATCGAGGCGCTGAACACTTCCTGGCCTACGCCTTCCAGCGCGCTAGAAAGAGTTCCCGCAAACGCCGCCAGCAGAGAGGCTCCGATCAAGCCTGCAGCGATGCCGCCGAGCACGTACCAGGTCCGGGAACGGACGCCCCTGGTTGCCGCAAGCACGATGCCGACAATCAGGCCGGCTTCGATCACTTCACGGAAAACGATAATAGCGGCAGCAAGCATTATTCGCTCCTATTCGACAATCAGCACGCCCTGCGCGGTCGCATCGTGAAATTCGCCCCGGAAGGGGTAGCGGCCCGCGGCCAGCGGCTTCAACTTGATCGTAGCCTTTCCTTTCCCGACCACAATCTTTTCAGTGTGAAGCGAGTCGCTATCGAATTCCTCGAAACTGGTGTCCTCGTTCTTCAGCGTGATTGCGATATCTTTTCCCGCAGGGGCCTTGAGTTCGGGAGGATCGAAAATGTGATCCTTAAGAGTGAGGCTCAGCGCAAACGGATCATCGGCACGTACGCCTAAGGGGAAGACGATGAACGCCGCCGCAGCCAGAAGATGTATTGAAAGTCGTTGCAATCGCATGCCGGTATAGTTTCTACGTCTCGCTGATCGCTCACCGCTGCCGCCGGCGAAGCCGAATATAGCTTCTTTCGAATTATTCTAATTTGATCCCAAACTAGAAAGAGGAAGCATAGTGAAAGCGTTTCACACGCTAAGCTTTGCGAGCGCAAAGCGCAATCTATTTCTTTTTGAATTAGAGGGATTCTAAAGATGCTTACGCCGCTGTTATTCTCCTAATCAGAGGCTTTGTGCTTGCACTTGCGAGCTTCTACTGTCGGTTAACTCGGAGATAGGGGCCGAAGAGCGCGACGCTCAAGCAGGAGCGGCGCCTAGTCGCAGACCCTGGAAGGCGATTCGAGCGGCCCGTTCCACTGTATTGCAAAAAAATAAGACGCCTCATTTTTGGCGGCGATGATATAACTGAGGGCCTTCGGCGGGGGTGCCCTCGCAAGCGCTGTTATCCCTGTTCGGGAGGATCAAGATTCATGTTCATCGAGCTTCACGACACCGGCGGGAACATCACGCTGATCTGCGTCGAGGACATACAGCGCGTGCGCAAGGGCGCCCATGGAGGGTCCGACATCTTCATGAACGAGCTCGAAGGCTGGGTTCAGGTGGCCGAAAGCGTCGCGGCAGTGCGCGATCTCATTATCAAGGCGGGCGATATCGTCACCGCTTCACAAAAAGTTGAGGGCAGCGGAAAGCCGATCCGGCTCCAGCCCGTCGAAAACCCCCGCGACAAGGATTGAGGCCGCCCGCTCCGGAGAGCGAGCGTTACTCTATTCAACAGAACCCGAAACTGGTCGCCCCATGCGGGCCGTGTCCCTTATCCGTTCCAGCCGCCGCCGTGATGGTGCCAGCCCCCGTGACCATGTTGGCCCATAGCCATGTGGACGAGGAAGCGGAGCCGGTGCTTCTGCTCATCGTTCAAAGACTGATAAAGCGGCTCGGCGGCGTCGGCGAGCTTCTTGAGTTCCGTTGCGCGCTGAGTCATGGCGTCGGCGCGATCCCGGATCCGCGCGATCGCATCCTCTCCCTTGGCCTTCTCGCGCCATGCCGCCATGCGCTCCTGACGGGCCTGCGCCATATCCCTAATGGCCTGCTCAACCGCCGGCCACTTCTTGTCCTGATCCGGCGTCAGCTGGAGGCCGGCCTTGAGCGCCGCTATCTTCGCCTCCGTAAACGCCTTCAAGTCTGCCGGGCTTGGACGCCAGCGTTCGTGCTCTCCTTGCGGCCCAGGGGCTTGCTGGGCATAGCTCAGCGACGGGCCCAAGAGGGCAAGAGCGGTTAAGCCGGCGACGATTGTCTTTCTCATGGAAAATCCTCCGCTTTGATGCATAGGCCTTCGATAAAGTAGTAGGCCGACTGATAATCAAGCTCCACTAGTCTAAAAGCGGTTGAAACTCGCATTAAGAATCATTGATGTTTGTCGAGTACTGTAACAGCCGCATTTTCTGCAATATAACGGTGAAAACGGTGCATTGCTTATCACGCTCGCGAGCGTAGGGTGGAGCTGAAAAGGCGGCGCGCGGCTGAGTCTGTGGATACACGCCGCCATTAAACGTGGAGTTTCGGATGTTTCGAAAGCGCAAGCCACGCTCGACCCGATAACCAAAACATCTGCGATCCGCTTTGACTGGCATTAAGATTGCAAGATAAGGGGTTGACGGAAGCGTTTCGGGCCGACATTAGATTCGATTTAATTAAAGATTATCTGTTTAACCATGTTAAGTTAACTTCATTTCGTAAATTTATGCTTTACCTTATCTTTATTCGTGTAATAAGGCCTTAATCTTAACGGAAACAAAACCACCGCCCAGCGTTTCCCCTCGATGCAGATGGAAGGTTCATGTTCAGTACGCGTGCCAAGATAACTGCCCCAAGTTCGAAAACTCCGGCCGGAAAAGGCCGTCACAGCTTCCTTTCTGCGTCGCGCACACGCATCGGCGCATTTTCGGCGCTCGCTGTTCTCGCCTTCGTCGGAGCTGAGGCGTCCGAGCTGCGCAACACGCCCGTAGTGCCCGAGCGCAGCGGCGGAGAGCCCGTGCAAACAGCGGCGTTTCCAAGCTTTTCATCCCTGGTCGAGCGCGTGGCTCCCGCCGTGGTATCCGTCCGCGTCAAAGCAAACCCGATGGCAATGACAGCGCGGGAGGAAGAGGGCGAAGAGCCTCAGCCCGAGAAGGATAATCCTTTCAATGGCACGCCGCTCGAACGCTTTTTCAACGGACCGAAGTTTGGTCCTCAGCAGAAGCATGGCGATCAGGACAAGGGCGCCGGCCCGCTGCCGCCGGTGCAAGGCCAAGGCTCTGGATTCTTCATCAGCTCAGACGGCTATATCGTCACCAATAACCACGTGGTCGACGGCGCGATCAAGGTCGAGGTTGTGACGGATACCGGTGAGACCCTGAAAGCCAGGGTCATTGGCACCGATCCCGGGACCGACCTGGCGCTCATCAAGGTCGACGCGGGCAAATCGTTCGCAGCCGTGAAGCTTGGGCGCGCCGAGGCCAAGGTCGGCGACTGGGTCATCGCACTCGGGAACCCGTTCGGGCTTGAAGGAACCGTGACGGCAGGCATCGTCTCGGCTCGCGGCCGCGATATCGGCATGGGCGCCTACGACAACTTCATTCAGATCGACGCGCCTGTGAACCGCGGCAACTCCGGCGGTCCGACCTTCAATCAGGCGGGCGAGGTCATCGGCGTGAACACGGCGATCTTCTCGCCATCGGGCGGATCGGTCGGCATTGCCTTCGCAATCCCGGCGAAGACCGTCGAAAATATAATCGGCCAGCTCAAGGAGAAGGGCCATGTCACGCGCGGCTGGCTTGGCGTCCAGGTTCAGCCGGTGACGCCCGAGCTTGCCGACAGCCTTGGTCTCAAGGAGGCGAAGGGCGCGCTGGTATCGATACCCGCACAGGGCGGTCCGGCGGACGAAGCAGGGATCAAGCGAGGCGACGTCATCCTCAAGATAAACGATGGTGAGGTCAAGGATAGCCGCGACCTCGCTCGCAGGATTGCAGCGATCGCGCCCGAGAGCCAGGTTAAGCTCGTCGTATTCAGCGGCGACAAGCGCAAGACCATTAATGTGAAGCTGGCCGAGCTGCAAGACAACTCCAGGGCCCCGGCTCCTGGAAACGGCCCCTCGCCGCAATCCGAGATCGGCGCGCTTGGCCTGAGCGTGACACCGGCGATGGAAGGCCCCAGCGGTCCGGGCGGCCTTGCGATCGTCGGGATCAGGCCGGACGGCAGGGGGGCCGATGTCGGCCTCGTTCAAGGCGACATCATTCTCACCGCCAATGGCGCGGACCTTTACAGCCCGGATAACCTTGAAGCCGCGCTCCGCTCTGCGAAAGCTGCCGGCAAAAAGCATGCGCTTACGCTTGTGCAACGCGGAGGCACCCAGGTCTACGTGGCGCTTCCAACCGACCTAAGCTGAAGTTCTTATCGGAAGACGCGATTTTTAAGGGGGCGGTGAGCCCCCTTATTTTTTGGCGGTTACAACCGGCATTGGACAAGACCTGCGTTTTCCGTACGATCGTCGCTTGCGCCGCCCTGGGCGGCAGCCTACACCTTAGCGAAAATTTCGACGGGACCCACAATGCCAAAGATTACGCCGCACGAAGCGCTCATCTATGTCATGATCACCATGTCAGCGGCAGACCGTCAGATTTCGGATCGCGAGCTGGATCGTATCGCGCAGGTTGTGCGGCAGCTGCCTGTGTTCATGGGCTTTGACGAGAACAACCTGGCGAAGACGGCTGAAAGGTGCGGCGATCTCCTAAGTGACGAAGACGGGCTCGAAGAGCTGCTCGACACGATTGCCGAGGCCTTGCCGAAAAAACTCCATGAGACGGCTTATGCTCTGGCCGTCGAAGTCGCCGCCGCCGATTTGAAGGTGCCCGACGAGGAGATCCGGCTCCTCGAGCTGCTTCGCGATGCGCTGCACCTCGACAAGCTCGTGACGGCCGCGATCGAGCGAAGCGCAAGGGCGCGTCACCAGACGCTTTAGCTGCCACCTCCACTTCACCAATCCTCCCCTAAGGCCATACCCGGCGCGCTACAGCGTGCCAGGAACCGCAGCTTGCCCGGCAACGTTCTCAAAACAGGGTCAACGATAACAGAGGAGGAGACAAATGAAGGCCCTTGTGAGGACGCTTTTCTTGGCAACGGCTTTGAGCATGGGCATAGCCGGCGCCTTCGCTCAGACGAGTGCAAACAACGAACCCAAGCAACCGAAGGCGGGTGAGCAGGGTCCGCCGGCGACAGTTGGCGCACTGCAGGGCACGGTTGGGAACAAGGCAACAAGCGCCGAAGACGTCAAGCGGCAGACGGAGGGGAAGCCAACAATGGCTCAGGAGGCCCAAAAGGGCGATAGCGGCGCGACTTACCCGGATATGACCAAGCATGCACCGGGCACGGTTGGCGCTGCTCCGGGCAACAATCCTTCCGGGGGCGAGACAGCCCGCAGATAACAGAGGAGCGCGAGCGGCGTCTGCATGGCGCGCTCGCCTACGCCGCCGATGCCATTAATTTTCGGCCATTTTCCTCCAACTCGTTTTCCATCACGAGAAGAAATGCACAAGGTGAACTGTTCCTCGTAAGGTCGAACCTGAACGCGAAGCCGGTTGTAATAAGGGCGGTGAGAAGAGAACAGGCGCCAAGTATCTGACTACAAGGCTTCCCCAAGTAATTCGATTTGCGCCACCGCCGGCATGCTTCAAGCAATTTTGGCTTGCTTGATAGTTATTCGGGCCGGAATCGGGAGGCGTGATTCCATCGAGCGGAATTAGAAAATCAATCCGCCCGGCGGCCTGAGTGACGACCCAATCAAGGGCCGCTAAGCCAGAAGGGGCGGGATGGTCAGGGGGACTTTGGCGAGCATTGCTCTTGCGGCTGCGACAGGCGGCCTGAGCGCGCTTGCGTTTGCCGGGCCCGACGCGTGGAAACCAGCCACCGTCCTCGCCCAGGCTGCGCCTGAGCCCGGCAAGCCAACGGAACCTGCGCAGCCACAGCCCGCTCCAACTCCGGCACCTGCGCAAGGTCAGACTCCCCCGCAGGCCGCGCCGCAAGTGCAGACCCCGCCTTCGCCTGAACCGGCGCCGGGTCAACCGGCCCAGCCCGCTCCAACTCAAGAGCAGCCCAGCGCTCCGGAAACACCGAAGGAACCGGGCGTAACGGAGCTGCCGCCCGTGAAGGTGACCCCGGCGCCCGCCGAAACACCAAAGCCGAAACCGAAACCGAAACCTCGCGTCACCGAGGAGCCGAGGCGCGAGGCCCCGCCCGTTGTCGAGACACCAGTACGCCCGCCGAGGCGCATCGTGACACGCCCTGCCCCGGCTCCCGCCCCCGCTCCGGCTCGGCCCTCCCCGGTACGAGCTGCCCCCGCTCGCCCCGCTCCATCGCGCCCCGCCCCGGCGCAGGGTGCTCCAGCGCCGGGCCGCGCCGAGGCCGCCGCGCCTCAGGAGCAGCCGCCTCCTTCAGAGGCCGCAACCCCCTCCGAAACGGAGCAAGGCGTACCGCTGACGCCCGTCAAGGGCAGTGAAATCCCCTTGGAGAAGGTGCCCAGCGCCGTCGCGCAGGTTACAAGCGGGGAGATCGAGCGAAGCGGGTCGCCCGCCATCGAACAGGCGATCCAACAAAACGTGCCCGGCGCTATCATCAGCGACGTCAACGGCAACCCGTTTGCGGCGGATATTCAATATCGCGGCTTCACCGCCTCTCCCGTCGAAGGCACGCCGCAAGGGCTTGCCGTCTATCAGAACGGCGTGCGCATCAACGAGGTCTTCGGCGACACTCTGAACTGGGATCTGATCCCATCCACCGCCATCAACAGCATCACGGTGGTGAGCGGCAATCCGCTCTACGGCCTGAACGCGCTCGGCGGCGCACTGAACATTACCATGAAGGACGGCTTCGGCTTTCAAGGCGTGGAATCCGATACCCGCGCCGGCTCCTATGGGCGCTTCCAGGAATTCCTGCAGCTTGGCAAACAGGTTGACAACTTCGCCGCCTATGCCGCTGTCGAAGGCATCTGGGACGACGGCTGGCGCTACTTTTCGCCATCGGAAGTGCGGCGCGCCTACTTCGATCTGGGCGTGAAAGACAAGGACACCGAGCTTCACATAAACTTCACGGGCGCCGAAAACGCGCTTGGCGTAGTCGGCCCGACACCCGTTCAGCTCTTAGCCGAGGACTATAGTGCCGTTTACACAAACCCGCAGACGACGGTTAATCAGCTTGCCATGCTGTCGGCAAATGGCACTACGAAACTGACCGACGCATGGAGTTCTATCGGGCGTTGCTTACTTGCGCAGCTTTCATCAGCAGCATGTCGACGGCAACGTATCCGAGGTCGCACCTTGCACGGGGCAGAACGCTGACGGCACCCCAAATGGGAACAATCCAAATCTATTGTGCCTGCAGACAACCAACGGCACCGAGCAGTACGTGCTCGATCAGAAAGGCCGCTCGATTACGACCTCTCAATATTATGGTCCCAACGACACGATCGGCGAGATCGACCGCTCGACAAACAATACGAACAGCTATGGCGGCTCGCTACAGGCAACGAGCAAGGACAAGTTTTTCGAACGAAACAACATCTTCATCGCCGGGGCGAGCCTGGACCACGGCGACGTCAAAGCCACCAGCAATGCCGAGCTCGGTACGCTTAACACGCAAAACTTCGTTGTGACGGGCAACGGTCTTTTTCTCACCTCGCCGCTCGACATTGCCCCCGTTGATGTGAAGATCACCACAAACTATTATGGGCTCTACTTTTCCGACAGCCTGGATGTCACCGACAGGCTGACTGCGACCGTGGGCGGCCGCTATAACTACGAGGAGATCGACCTGCGCGATCAGCTGAACCTTCCCGGATCGAGTTTGTCGGGGGATCATCTTTACACGCGCTTCAATCCCATGGCGGGCGCCACGTACAAGGTGAACTCGAACCTCTCGCTCTATGGCGGCTACGCAGAGGCGAACCGCGCCCCGACCCCGGCCGAGCTTGCTTGCTCCGATCCTGCCCAGCCGTGCCTCCTGCAAAACTTCCTCATCAGCGACCCGAACCTGCAACAGGTGGTGTCGAAGACCTGGCAAGGCGGCTTCCGGGGCAATTTCAGCCCCTTCGGATACGGACACGTGGACTGGACCGCGGGCATTTTCAATACGCGCAATTTCGATGACATCTACAATGTCACCTCGCCAACAATCCGCACCAGGGGCTACTTCACGAATGCGGGCCAAACGCAGCGCCAAGGCTTCGAGGCGAGCGCGAAATACCGGCTGGAGAGCCTCACGCTCTACGCGAACTATGCCTATGTGGACGCGATATTTTTGAGCAACCTGACGCTTCCCTCGCCGAACAACCCCTTTGCCGATGCCGACGGCAACATTTTCGTGCATCCAGGCGACAAGCTGCCCACGATCCCGGCGCATCGCTTTAAGGCGGGCTTCGATTATTCCGTGACGGAAGCCTGGAAGGTTGGAGCCGATGTGGTTCTGGCGAGCAGCCAGTATTTCTTCGGGGACGAGAGCAACCAGAACCCGCAGCTCCCCGGATACGGCGTCGTCAATATTCGCACGTCTTACGAGTTGCAGAAGGGCGTGACGGTGTACGCCCTGATCAACAACCTTTTCGACCACAGATACGCCACCTACGGCACCTTCTACGACACGCAGATCCTGAACGTGTCGGGCGAGCCTTCGACAGGCCTGACGAACCCGGCCATGATCACTCCCGCGCAGCCGTTCTCGGTTTATGGCGGCGTCAGGGTGAGATTTTAGCCTATAAAGTGAATATCACCCTCCCTCATGGGAGAGGGATCGGGTTAGGGGCGTACCCCTTCGACCCTCTAACGGTCGCTTCCAAAAAGGGAACCGAAGAATCCGCCTCGGAAGCTGGAGGTCGTCTGCTGACGCCATGCCGGCAGGTCGTTGGCTTCGTCTTCCGCATAGCGTTTCGGGCGCGCGTCGGCCAGGTTCAACTCCACCGGCGCAAGGTGGTCGCGGCCCTTGACGATCTGGCTCCACTTGCCTTCCAAGGCGAGCGTAATGCGCCGCTCGTGTCCATAGACGTCGTCGAAGGTGTGCAGCTTGCCGTCGTTATCAACAAGCGCGGTGAAATAGGTCATGTGAACCGGGATTTTGCGATCTATGGGGATCTCGTTGTTGAGCGGGCCAGTGCTGACGGTCTGCCTGGTGCGGGCGAAATCCCAGCCCTTGTCTTCGCGCAGCAAAATCTCAGCCAGTCCGATCGGGTTGGCAACTCGCATGCAGCCGTGGCTGTAGGTCCGCTTGGAAGCGCCGAACATCCATTTGTCCCTTTCCAGCGCGTCGTGCATGAACACAGTGTGCTGGCTCGGGAATGAGAACTTGACCTTGCCCATCACGCTCTTCGGGCCGTTCGGCTGGATCACGTCGTATTTCCGGATGTCGGTCGTGGACCAGTCGATCCTTCGCCAATTGACCGGCTCGCCGTCCTTGGTGAGGACTTCCAGCTTCCATTCGCGCAGCATGCCGCCGCCCTTTAGCAGGCTCGGCCAGATTTCTTTCACCTTGATGGAATCGGGCACGATCCACGTGGGCTTGAAGGTGATTTTCTTCAGGGACCGGGTGAAGATCGGCGTCTGCTTGTCGGTCTCTCCGGCGACGATGCGCTCCTTGCGGATCACCTCGCCGTCCTTGACGACGCGCTGGGTGAACTCCGGGATGTTATTCCAGACGTAAAGGTCGCCCATGTCGGCGGGCATCCAGCGCCACTCCTCCATGTTGGCGAGCAGCTTTTTTGCTTCCGCGCTTGGCTGCTTATTGTGGCCAATTACGGCCAGGTACTTCTGACGGAGCTTCTCGAACTGGGGATGCTGCGGATTGAGGCCGCGAAGGTAGGCGTCGGGCTCTGCGGCAGAAGCGATGCCGTCGAGAATTAGATTTGGTTTGAGAAGCTGGGGGCGCCGGTCGAGATAGGAACTCAGCTGCTCGGAGGGATTGATGATGCGCCCTCCCCGGGCGTAGCGGCCATACTTCAGGACCGCCATTGAAATCTTGATCTCGGAGGCAGCCATTGCGTCTGGAGCTGCCGCGCCTTCGGCGCTGAGCCCGGCCGGCATGGGAAAATCGCGCGGGTCGAGGCCCCATTCGTTAGCGCGCTTGATCTCGGCGAAAACCAGCGCTGCCTTGGGGGTGAGACCGCCAGCCGGCGTCAGCCAAAGCGGCGCATAATCGCGTCCCTCGTAGAAGGATAAAAGCGCGGCATGTTCGTTCCGCAGCTCATCGGTATCTCCCGCAGGCAGGGCGGCAAGTGCCTTTTGCAGAGCTTCCGCTTCCGGCGCGGGCGCCGCCACTGCTGTTTTTGTTTCTTGCGGCGCGGCTTGAGAGGTTATGGGCGTCGCAACGGTCGCACCTGGTGCGGCTGGCTCGGCTGCGGAGTTCGAAGCGGTAGATGCGTCGGACGCAGGCGTAGCGACGCTTGTTGTGACTGCAGGCTCTTCCGCTCGCGATGGCGCCGTTGCGCAGGCCGCCAATGCCACAGCCCCGAACGCACACATAAACCTGCACATCATTGTCGTACTCCGTTAGCCGGGAGAGCCATTCGCCATTCGAGCTTTAGCTGGCCTGAACCCGTTGGGGGAAAGAGAAAAATCGGAAAGCGGCACGCACCGCCAAGCCGGCTTCATTGCTGGCCGCGTTCCTTAGTACATTATTTTGGTAAATCGAGGCCTAAACCGTGTCTCGAAGAGTTCTTGCAAGTTGCGCCGGCCACACGTGGCTTAGCGCCTAAAATTTAGCGATCAAGCTCACTCCGGCGATCATGAGCCCGGCCCCAACCACGCGCCAGAGTCCGGCCGGATGCTGCTGGAAGCCCAGTAATCCGAAATGATCCAAAGCCACCGAAGCGATTGCCGATGCCGTGACGGTGATGCCGATATACACCGCGGCCCCCAGCCGCGGCGCCGCAAGCGGCTGGGACACCAGGAAAATCGCGCCGCAAAAGCCGCCCAGCCAGGCCCACCATGGCGCTTCGCTCAAATGGCTGAAACCGGAAGTGCAGCCGCCGCGCGTGAAAATGCCGGCTGCGAGCGTGAAGGCAAGGCTGATGCTAAGGCTGATCAGCACGACCCCAAAAGGATTGCCGATCACCTTTCCCAATTGTCCGTTCGCGCCCGATTGAATCGGGTTGAGCACACCGGCGAGAGCCGCGAGCAAGATAAGCCATGGTGTCATATGGAAGACCTGCCTTCATTGTTTGTTAACCGCCGAAACCATTCACGGACGGCTTCATGGCCGCAATGGAAGATTGCATCCCTGGGATGTCCGATATGTTCCAAAGGCATTTGCGGGCGTGCATCGTAACCCCGCAGATTTGCGAGTGTTCTTTTTGCATCTCGTGCTCTTTCGAATATATCAATTGCGGACCTTATGCAGAGAGAGGCGCTGCGATGCGGCTTATGCTTGTGGAAGATAACGAAGAGCTTTCCAAGCTTTTGGTGGCGAGCCTCGCTTCTGCGGGCTTCGACGCGGACTCCGTGACAACGGCGTCCGACGCAATGAACGTGCTCGGGTCTACGCATTATGCCGCCGTGATCCTCGACCTCGGGCTGCCCGACGAGGACGGTCTTGTGGTGCTTCGCGCCATAAGAGCCCGGCAAAGCACGGTTCCGGTGCTGATCTTAACCGCAAGGGACGGGGTCAACGATCGGGTAGCGGGGCTCAGGGCTGGCGCGGACGATTATCTTGTCAAGCCTTTCGCTTTCGAGGAACTCGTCGCGCGACTGGAAGCGCTGATGCGCCGCCCTGGCCAGCTTCTCGGCCGCTCGCTCGAGCTTGGCAATCTCGTATTCGATACGGTCGGCCGGCAGCTTTTCATCGATGGCGAGCCGCAAATGCTTTCGGCGCGCGAACTCGCCGTTCTGGAGATCCTCATGCGGCGAAGCGGACGCGTGGTTTCGAAGCGCGTGGTGGAAGACCAGATTTTCGGGCTGTCCTCGGATGTTGGATCGAACGCCGTCGAAGTGTATGTCCATCGTCTGCGCAAGAGCTTGCAGGACCTGCGCGCGGCTGCGGCTATTCATACGATCCGGGGCGTGGGCTACCTCATTACGGCGGGCAGCGTGCCGGACCATTGAGCTTGACGATGTTCAAATCCATCACCGAGCGCATCATACTGCTGCATATCGTAGCGATCATCATCACGTCGGCATTCATGCCGGCTGCTCTTTATTTTTTGCTGCGAGCCACGGCGGAGAATTTGCAGCACCGCTCCCTGCGCGAGAATGCCGACCTCATCACGCGGTATTTGACAGTGAAGCCGGACGGCGCCCTTGAACTCAGTTTGCCCGCGAAACTCGAAGCCCTCTTTTCCGAGGCTTATGGCCGGTACGCCTACTCGATCGTCGATGCCTCTGGAAACGCCTTGTTCTCGTCGCTGCAAGATCACAGCGCGCTGTTCAACCAGGATGCCCGCGCGCCCTTCCCGACCTATCTCGAACGGCAGCGCGGCGACGTGCTCATTCTCGGAGCCAGCATTCCCTACAAGATTGGGGACCAATCCGTGTGGGTTCAGATCTCGCAGGATATGGAACATCGGGATGTCCTGATCGACGATATTGTCAGGCAGTTTTTTACGAAAGTCGGGTGGATCACGATCCCCATTCTGCTTTTCCTGCTCGTCATAGACGTGACCATCTTCCGCCGTGCTCTGAGGCCGCTCTTAAGTGCATCCGAGCTGGCGAGAAAGATCGGGCCGGAACGGACCGACGTCCGGCTTCCCCTCGAAACCATACCGACCGAGATCAGGCCTCTCGTCGGCACCATAAACCAAGCGCTCGACCGCCTTGAGCAAGGCTTCAGAGTGCAGAAAGACTTCGCTGCGGACGCCGCCCACGAACTCCGCACCCCTCTTTCGATCCTTCAGGCCAGGGTTGACACCATCCCCGACAAGGAGATCGCGCGAGCGTTGAGCCGCGACATCGCCAGGATGAAAAGGGTCGTCAGTCAGCTCCTCGACATTGCCGAGCTTGAGGCCTTTACGGTGAAGCCGGGGGAAGCCGCCGATCTCAAGTCGGTTTGCGTGGAGGTGGTCGAATTCATCGCCCCGATCGCCATCTTGGAGGACAAGCACATCCTCCTTGAGGCTCCTGAAAACCCGGTGCCGGTCAGAGGCAATGCGGAAGTGCTTTTCCGGGCGCTCCGCAATATCGTGGAGAATGCGATCCGCCATACGCCTGCCGGGACGTGCGTAACGATCGGCCTTCAGAACGACGGCACCGTGTCGGTCAGCGATGAGGGACCGGGCATATCCCCCTCCGAGCGCGAGCACATTTTTCAGAGGTTTTGGCGAAAGGACAGGAGCGGCTCGGTGGGTTCGGGCTTAGGCTTGCCTATCGTGAAACGCATCATGGACGCGCATCACGCGCACATATCGGTGAGCAATTCGCTTCCCAATGGCTGCGTGTTCAAACTGAAGTTCCAGCTGGCTGCCTGATGGATTGGCACCTCTTCCGGTTGGGAGAGGCCGGAGCGCTGGATTATCGTGCAAATGTAAGCGCCCTTAGCCCGCCCGCCCCGTTCCGCGGGGGAGCGGGGACGCTCTGGCACTGGGCGCGACTTGGTGAGACTGCCTCTCAGCTACTTCCGGTCCTGAGAGTTCCAGAAGCTGGCGAGATGACTATCGACGATCTTGTCGTATTCCCCGGATTCCCGAAGCTTCGCTGTAGCGGTGTTGATGTAGTACAGGATTGTACTCGCGTGCGGATGGGTCTTCGGCACGATCAGGTGGTAAGTGCCGATAGCCACAGGGCGGCGTAGTGCCTTCACGTGGTCACCGAGGCCGAGGGCTGCTGTGACAGCCTTTCCCGTCAGGTCGGACGTGACGACGGCGTTGACAGTGCCGGCATCGAGTAGGCGGAAGCACTCTTCGATGCTCGATGGCCGCATAAGAACGATCTTGTTCTCCTTCACCCAGTTGCGTCCGCCCTTGTCGAGTTCGTAGGTGGAAAAGCCCGCAGGCTGACATAGCGTCTTGCCGAGAATCTCCTCGTCCTTGACGAAGGTTATCGGAGAGTTCGCCTTGACGAACAGAACCGTGAAAACTTCGTAGAGCGGGTCGGAGAAGAAGAACTTCTGACAGCGATATCTCGCATCCTGGGACAGATCGTCGGGGTGACTGCAATCGGGCTTGATCCAGGGAAACCCGGCATCGAAAGCGCGTGTGATGAGAAGCGGGTTGAGGTGAGCCGCCCAGTCATTCACCCAGGACACATTGTAGCCGAAGCTTCCTCCCGACTGATCCTTGATGAGGTCCATGGAAGCGCTGACGATGTGCGTCATCATCCCGCCATTGGGCAGCGAACGATCTGTAAATGGGGTCAAGCCATCAGCCGAGAGGAATTCGATCCTCTTGACGACTGCCGATAATTCGATGTCGTTGCTCGAAGTGCTGCCCGGTGAGGATTGATCCGGAGTTGGTACGGTTTGCGCTGCCGGTGCGACCGAGATTTGCTGTCCGCCCACGCACGGAATGCGGATACTCAAGCCAGGCACAAGCAAAGACGCGTTGGCGCCCATCCGGTCCTGGTTTGCGTAGAAGATCAAGGTCCACTGGGACGCACTTCCATAAACGCGCGTCGCTATATCCGCGAGCGACTCGCCGTCTTTGACAAGATAGTCTGTGCCGCAGGTTTGCGCCTTCAGCTCTGCATCGGGGCCGCAAACACCGAGCGCCAAAGCGATCAAGACCAAAAGTATCGACATCGCCCCGCTGGGGGCGGCGAGAAGCCTTCTCATCCGCATTACATTTCGACTCCCTCTCTTTGTGTCTGTTTAGACCTGACCTGCCTCAAGCATCAATCTTGTTTTAGCGTCCCGCCAAGAAAAATTGATGGCATGCGGATCATTCGATCCCCCTTGCCGGGCGTAGGTGCATTCCCACCCGCGCAGGCTTCCATCACATGGGCGATTGCGAGCCCTGAATTGCGGGAATGTCAGCGGCCAGGATGTGGCTCAATCGCGCGATCATTTCGCGCGCGTCCTCAAGTTCCTGCGCAAGCCGCGCTTCATCGGGTTCAGGACCCGCCTCGCCTTCGCTGAGCGCTTTCGAAATCCGCTCGATCGCTGCTTCAAGCGGGCGAAGCGTCAGCGTCCGCATCTTCTGAATGAGGCCGGCCGACATAACGAAAAGGCATACCGCTGCCTCGCCACTCAGCTTTGTGACAATAGGCTGAAAGTCCCGGACGATGACTTGCAGCAGATCATCGCCTTGCTCCTGGGGCAAACCTCCAAAGGCTGCCCCTAGTCCCAATGCCGCGGGCTCTCCAAGCGCTGCCAGAGAGGGCGGCCTGGATAGAGCGTCACCGCCATTCACTACAGTCGCGAGCTTCTCGACGAGGCCGTGTTGCTGCAGGATGGTCTTCACCTCGGCGTTGAAATGATTGTGCGCACCGGCAATCGCCTGCGCCGCATCGTCGAAGGCTT
This sequence comes from uncultured Alphaproteobacteria bacterium, assembly GCA_963834165.1. Lineage (GTDB taxonomy): Bacteria > Pseudomonadota > Alphaproteobacteria > Rhizobiales > Rhodomicrobiaceae > Rhodomicrobium. Next base: position 256,145 of record CAWIAL010000017.1, read on the forward strand.
TCATGAACGCATTCTCAAGGTCAACGCGAAGCCGCATGTCGAGTTGGCTGACGTGGGTGAGCGGTGTGCCGTCCTGCGGATCGGAAAAGGCTTCGGTGAAAGAGACACGCACCGTTTCATCCAGTATTCCCTGAAGCTGCGTCAGTTTTTCTGACTGAATCCCAGCCAGTTCCTGCGAGAAAGCATCAAATCTTTCCGCGAGCGCCTGTCTCACTGCAATGAGCTTGGCGCACTCGTCCCTGGCGAGGCTTGCGTCAGGCGACGCTTTCGACAAAACCTGAATTTCTGTTTCAAAGCATGCGATGCAGTTTCGGCAGACGGCTTCGATCAGGTTCCGGGAGGTGTCGATCGCATCGGCAACAGGGCCGCTCTGCATCAGCTCGGAAATGACGACTGCAAGTTGAGACAAGCCGGACTTCATGAGCAATGCATCGGCGCTCATGCTGCCGCCGGTCTCCGGCTGTTCCGGCCAGTAGAAGCCGCTAATACTATTGAGGATGTCTTCAGGGCTTCGAACCGATGCGTTTGCTTCGGCATCATCAGTTGTCAAAGCCTTCCGGGCCCAGTGAGCGCTGCCGAAAACAATCGGGATGTTGGCCGAGGGAAATTCCTGGCTCAGAATTGCCGACACGCGCTGCGAAACGTCGTGCAAGACTCCTTCGCTTGCATCGATTTCATCGATCTTGTTCAGGAAAATGATCAGGCGCTTTTTGTCGAGTCCCCTCAACAGGCGCAGAAGACTTAAGTCCGCGGTCGAGAGCGGCTGCCGCGCCGTCACCACGATCACGCATATGTCCGCCGCCTGAAGGCTTTGCCTCGTAATTTCGTCACGCACCAGGAATGGATCGTTGACGCCCGGCGTATCGATGAGGATTGTCGGAAAATTGAAAGCACCGAGATCAAAAAAAACGTCTGCAATCTTGGTGATGTCGGAGAACTCGCCGTCGGATGACGATGTGCCGCCGGCGGCATCCGGATGCCCGGCGCCGACATAGCGGCTCAGGAGGCCTGGCGTGATCGCGTCGTAGGAGTGCTCGGTGCCAAGCAGCGTTTCGAAACGCGGGCCGAGTTTTTGCCCGGCTCTTTTCTGCATAGTTTCGACCTGCTCACGAAGCGCCTCCCAGTCGAAGTCAGGGAACAACCGCTCCGTGAGTTCTCGCGTCCGGCCTCCGGTCGACAGGCGTCGCCATTCGTCGAGCGTGAAGAAGCTGAAAGAGGCGCCCGATGGCGGCTTTCCCGCCACTCCGAAATGCAGCCTGGTAACGACGCTAGTCCATGGGTTTATGTCGGCCGGGAGCAGCTCCGTTTGCTCGACCAGCACATTGATAAGGGAACTCTTGCCCGCGTTCATCTGCCCGATGACGGCGATCCGGCAAACGCGGCTTTCCAGTTCTGCAACGACGGACCCAAGCATCTCGGCGGTTTCGTCATCGACGAGCGCGGCAAGCCTCGTAGCGGCTTCGATGGTCAAGCGCTTGGCGTCGCCCAATCTCGCCCCGACGTTCAGTCTTTGCGACAACGGTTGAGCGGTGGGTTTCGGTGTCTTGGGGTGGGGGGAATTCAAAGCTCCGTCCTTTCCAAGGACGTCATGGAGAAGCGCGCTGGGTACCCCAATGCCAAACACAGCCGGACCGATACCACCGGCTTGAAGAACTCTCGGCGCGCTGGTGGTCCCTGGCTTCGCCGACCGGAACTTGAAGAACTTCACCATCTCGATGTTCTAATGATCTTGGGCCTATTTTATTTCGCCCCGCCGCGCTGTTTCTCCGCATGCGAGAAGCCGAGACCCTAACTAATCGTTAACACGATATCCAGCTTCATCAGGGCGAAGTTAGCGCTTTCTTTACAATGATGCGAGATGGACACTTAATGAGCCAATAGAGTCAGAGGGCCGAGCCCGCTCAGGAACGGGACGGGCTGGCTGGCCGAAAAGATGACCGGCGGTGAGTGCAAAGACATGGAACCTCGCGCGGGGCTACAGTCCCTCATCGAAGACCTCGCTGCGGCGCAAGACCTCTTGCAGAGGACCGCGCATGCCCATCCGGCCGTGTACGCGGCGACCCGGACGCTGCAGCGCATCGCACGCGTCTTGAACCGGCCATTCCGCATTGCGGTGTTGGGGGAGTCGAACTCCGGCAAGTCCACGATCGCAAACTTTATTGCGGGCGAGATGGCGCTGCCCGCTTTGCCCGTGGCCAACACGCGGTTGCCGACCCTTCTCCATTACGCGCCGGTTCCATTTGTGGAAGCTCTTCATGAGACCGGACGAAGGTCCGCTCTTGCGCCTGATGATGAGCTTCCCCTTGAAGACATCCTCCGCCTCGAAGTGGGGCTCCCGAGCGAAGCGCTTCGCGGCATCGAAATTCTGGATTTCCCTGGAAGCGCGAACCCTCTGTTTCATGCCTGCGTCTCAACGGCCCTGAGGCATCGCATTGACGCCGCCATCTGGGCCACCGTCGCCACCCAGGCTTGGAGGGAGACGGAGCGGCAAGCCTGGTTGAAACTGCCTCAACGGATCAAATCACGCGGAATCCTCGCCGTAACGCATCGCGACTTGATCAGAAGCGGGGACGATTTTGCGAAATTGAAAGCGCGGTTGCAGGCTGTGCAGCAAGAGCATTTCGGCGCTCTCTGTTTCGTCGCCGCCGAAGCTACGCACGCTGTGGCCGGTTCCCCGCATCCGGCCGCTGGCCTTCTCTTGGAAGTAAGACGGCTCGTGCAAGATTTCGATTTGCGGCGAGCCGGGAAAGCGGTGCTGGTCACCCGCAAAATCGCGTCGAGAGCCCTCGCGACGATAGACCCGGGTGCTTAGAGCATATCCGGCGGATTCTCTCTAACTCTTTGTTCTCGTTCGTTTTATCAGAAAACCGCTTCACGATTTTCCGGACGCACTCTCATGCCTTAAGGCACCTTATCCGCCGATCCCGTCAGATCGGAGAGGTGGGACGTCATCACGGCTGCGTAGCGGTCGCTTGCCTTGAATTTCGCAATGGCATCATCGATGATCAGCAGGAGATGCGCCTGCCTTGGATTGTCCTTCGCGACCAGGGCGTGGAGGCCGGTCGGAGCAATCCGCTGCGAAAGCTGAAGGGACTGTGAAAGCTTCAACTTTTCGATTACGAAGCGCCCCTCGGCTTCGAGCGAGATCAAGGCGTCGGCATCGTGGCGGTCGATTGCCGCCAGGCAATCGATGAAAGTTTTAGGCCGAATGGTTTTGACCTTCGCCCCTTTGAGCCAGGGAACGGCGTCCAACGCTTCCTTGGAGACCGGTTGGCTTTCCGGCGCGCATACCGTCCTGCCTTGCGCCTCTTGATTGCCCTCTGCGGCCAGCGGCGTATCGATACGGGTGAAGACCCCAACGACCGCTTGCATGACCGGCTCCGAAAGCATCGCCGTATCGCAGACCGCAGCTTCGCTCGCCGATTGAGGGTGTGGCGTCTCGCAGTTCAGCGTTTGCCAAAAAAGCCCCACGTCGGCGGGGTCGCTTGTCACCAAGCCATCAAGAACCGCTTTTTCGCCATCGACCCATTGAACGGACACATCCACTCCGGCCGCCTCGAGCGCTCCTGTGAAGAGCTTCAAGGCAACGCCGCCGTCGCTTTGCTGGGCATTTGTAAACGGCGGATGGGCGACGGCCAAAAGTTTGAGAGACTCTTTCGCGAGGGGCGGCTCGCCGGTCGATAGCGGCGTTCGCAAAGCATCGTCCTGCCCCGAGACGGCAGGGGCAGCCGCCGCCGCCAGTGCATCTGCCGGCCCAAAACGCTGCCAGCCGGGCGGCACCATTCGCACGCTGGTTCTAGCCAGTGGAGAATTTGGATATTTGGCCCTTATCTTCGGCAGGAGCGTGAAGAAATTGTTTACGAAGCTGACGGCATCGGCGTAACGGCCCTGCTTCGCAGTCCAGTCGAAGGCAGCGAGCAGCGTGCTGACCTGGATCGTTTCCATCCCCTCGCCGGAGGTGAACCCCGCCAAGGCCTCCTTCCCAAGCTTTTTTGGAAGATAGATTTTCGCCAGCGGGCCGGCGGGTGGAATTGATAGCAGCTGATACGCGCCCGGCGTGACGCCGAATGCCCTTAAGTTCGGAAGGTCCTTATCGAAGATAAGAATGGCGTCGAGTTCCGCAGCCTTCTTCGCGAGATCGTTGCCGTCGTCCAACTCAACGTAGTCCACGTCGATTTTGAGCGAGCCGAAAATCGTTCTCGCGGTCACGCCGCGCGACGGGCGGCTGGCTATCGTCCCAACCTTGCGGCCTTTGAGATCCCCGATGGATTTGATGTTCTGACGTGCAAACAAGAGCACTGTTTGATGGAAGAGAGGAGCGACGAGCCGGACTTTGCGGCGCGCCTCCGGCAGCGTCTTGGAGAGATCGAGATAGGCGAGAACATCACTGTTGACGACGGCAAAATCGGCCCCTCGAAGCTGCAACAGATCGCGAATGTTCATCGCACCGCCATAGCCGTTCAGGGAAAGAACGCGCAGATCGCTTTCCTTATCGAGCGTGATCGAAATTTCGCTCAAGATTTTAGACGCCGCACCGTCCGGCTCGGAAATCCCGTCCGACAGGATGGTGACGATGCTGGCTTTGGGAACAGGGAAAGTGACTTGTGCGAAAGCCGTTTGGACCACGGCGAGTAAAACGCCAATAACAAGAATAAGCGAACGCATTCGGGTACGCTCTCTGACCTGGCGCCGCCGGATTGAGTTGAGCTGTAGCGTAAGCAGCGCAAGCCGCACTCTTTAGGGCAGAGAACGGCACGTATCAAGCTGCCCCGTGGTGAGAGATAACTTTTAGTGCATGGCGTTGATAATTCGCTTCAGCCGCCCGCTATCCATCTCCAGTCCGCTATTGACCGCTAGCTCATACCATTTTCTGTACCAGCGCTCGGCCTCGCCACGGTCCGGCAGCCCGTTGGCCTTGGGCAGCGCGCGCAAGTAATTGGGATCGAAGGATTGAGCGAGCATGAACGCAAATTCCGCCCGCTGTTCGGGGCCACCATGCAACAAGCGGTCGCGCGCCAGGGAGACATCGCCGTCGTTGAGCAAGCGCCGCGCCTCGGTCAGGAGGGCTGCCTCCTCTTCCTTGCGCATTATGGGAATGCCTGCGTTGCTGCTTTGGGCGGCCAGTTTGGTCTCGCCTGGAATTTTCACGACGCCCGTGGCGAAAAGAACGCCTGCGCCAGCAACAAGCGCCAAAGCGCCGGCTGCATAGAGCGGAATGGGTCTCGCCCTGCTTTTCGGCGCAGGCGCTGGCGCAGCGAACGCCGCGTGCTTGCGGTCGAAAACGCCGATGCTGCCCCGGTTGGGTGAGGAAGCCGGCGTGCTGTTGGGTTTCTTAGGGGCGATCTCGGCAGGCGGGCTCTGCTCGGCCGCAGAGGGAACATCCAGCCGCTGAAGCTTCTTGAGGACGGCTTTAACGTCGGCGAGGTTTGGGTCTTCCCTGGCTTCGCGCATAGGAGATCCTTTTGTTCTTGAGACCGCCGGTCCGGGTAAACCGATAAAGTTTATGACTAATCGACCGCAGTAGCGCAAACCCTAAGCCAGAAATTGGACGGGGTTAAGACAAGGGGCGCTTTGTGTATGGTGCCTTTTCCTGAATTGGGAACTCAGGAGCGCAAAAGCAGCACTCTCCGGGATCGTCGCGTTCCGCGGCCTCGGCGGCTGTTAAAGGCAAGGGCAACAGGTTCAGCGCACCGCAAAAGCGATGCGCCGTTCGTCTTACGGCTCCAGCTCGGTATCCCAATAGAGGTAGTCGAGCCAGCTTTCATGCAGGTAGTTCGGCGGGAAAAACCGCCCATTGCGATGCAACTCATGCACCGTAGGCCGGTAAGGCTTCAGCGCCGGAAACATCTTTGCCTTCACCGGCATCTTGCCGCCCTTGCGCAGGTTGCAAGGCGCACAAGCTGTGGTGACGTTGTCCCAGCGCGTCTGGCCGCCCCGCGAACGCGGGATGACGTGGTCGAATGTCAGATCGTGCGGACAACCGCAGTACTGACATTGGAACCTGTCTCGCAGGAAAACATTAAAACGCGTAAACGCCGGGTAGAGTGCAGGCTTTACGAAGGTTTTCAGCGAAACAACGCTCGGCAACTTCATTTCGAAGTTCGGGCTATGTACAACGCGATCGTAGAAAGAGACAATATGTACGCGGTCAAGGAACACCGCCTTGATCGCATCTTGCCAGTTCCAAAGAGATAGAGGGTAGTAGCTCAGCGGCTGATAATCCGCGTTGAGCACAAGAGCCGGGAAGTTATCCGGCGGAGACGCCAATGTCGGTGCTGATGCCGTCACGTTACCTTTCCTCAACGGCTGCCGTTAAGTTGGGTGCCACGCTCGCACGACGTCGCTCTTACACGAGTGCGGATACTACATGCGCGTGTCAATTCTGTGAAGGCCGGACTTTGCCTTGCACAGACTGCCATGATAATTTGAAAGCCGTCTTCTGGGAACACGAGGCCTTGCGGTGGCCAATCGCAGAGATATAGAAAAAGCGCTTCGTCACCTGGCGCCCGGTATTCCCGGCCATGAATTCGGCGCCATCGCAGACCACGCCATGGACAGCCCCGGCTTGAATAATGCCTCGCCGGAAACAGCGGCTTGGCTTTCCATGGTCAGCTTTATCCGGCATGCGCTGACCGAATACAATTCGCTCCTCGAAGAAGGCTACGAGCAGGAGAGCGCCCGTCACTTTGTCGCAGCCGATATGCAAGCAATTCTGAACGAATGGGGCGTGAGGCGCCCCTTGAACGCAGGCGACTGAGAACGCCTTTTCGCGTTTCGGCGCCCTGCGACTGATTCGCTCTCGCCGGATCGACGCCGTCAAGAGCAATGGCGAGCCGCCACCCCTACGATCGCGCGACATCCCGGAGCCCGGCGGAGCCCCCTATACGGCTAACCGCTTGATTATGTTAAGCCCTGTCCTGACGTAGGACCTAGCTATGCTTTTTATGCATAGTCGTTGGCCAGGGTCTTGCAGCGATCTCAGCCAGACAATAAATTATTACGTGTAATGCCGGATCATCAGGAAACACGAAATCCAATGTAGAACCAAGGGATTGTCATAAAGGATACACAATGAACATTTACACAATGACCGTTTTTAAAACTTTGTCTGCCGACGTGATTGGCTTTGCCTTTATTCTAGCTTCTGCTGCAGTGACTATGTGGTTTCCGGAAGTGCCCGATTTTTGGCTGGCGCTCGCGACATCCATAACATTGTTTTTGATAATGTATATTCGGCCGCGTGAGTATCTGGAGACGCTGGCTGAAGAGAAGACCACACCCTAAGCTGGATAGATCGCGCTTGACGCCTGAGCGCAGCATCGGGCGTCAAGCGGCGTTGGGGGTGGCCCTGCGGGCGCCTATCGCGCCGATAAGGCTTGCCAGTACAACAGCGACAATTCCCGTCACGAAGATGCCGTCGAAGGTTCCGGCGCCGCCTATCGAGGCAATGGGCGTCCCGAGGTTGCGGATGCTTCCCAGGTTCATAAGATCCGCCCCTATCAGCGTGCCCAAACTGCCGCTCACATAGGCAACAGGCGCGGCTTGCCTCCAGGCAACGATGCAGGCGACGGCGCAGGCAACCAGCGGTGGGATGAAGAGCGGGATGACAATCCCTGCGCCCTGCACGGGCGTCGCCACCGCATAGCAGACCGCGCTCACGACTGCCGTGGCGATGATGGCAGGAAGCCAAATGTTGTTCTTGGCTAGGAGATAAAAAGAAAGCGCAATAGGGATGACCGCGCCGCCGAGGTTTATGGCGACGATTGTGCCGGGCCAGTCCACCTCCCTCGGGACAACGTACTCCATTCCGAAGAAATCGACGCGCTCTCCAACAATCACCGTCTCCTCGGGGAAGTGCGCGATCGGGATGTTGACGTAGGAGCCGAACAGGCTTGCGAGCAGCAAGAGCATCGCGGTCAGCGGCGTGATGCCCAAGCGAACGTAGACGTAGCGGATGAGTTCGATCTGAATGAGCGCCGCGAGGATCGCGAGCGCGCCGAGCAGGACGACGTAGATCGGCCACGGGATCGGCAGATATTGGAGATGGCTCGAAGGCATGGCAGCTTTCTCCACGCAGGTTAGCCCCTTTGCCAGGAGCGGATCATTCCTTTAGGACGGCGCGCTAATCTAAGATCGGGGAAAAGCCCGGGATTTTGCAGGGTCCGGTGAAAACTCTGCAAACAAAGCGATGCCTCAGGCATTATATGGGGCATCAAGCTGAGAAACAGTTTAAGAGGAAGGATCATCATGAAGCGCTCTGCAAGTGCCGTCTGGACTGGCGACATTCGATCCGGCAAGGGCACCATCAGCACCGAAAGCGGCGTGCTTTCGGAGACGCCCTACTCTTTCAGGACACGATTCGAAGACGAAAAGGGCACAAACCCCGAAGAGTTGATTGGCGCCGCGCATGCCGGCTGCTTTTCGATGGCGCTGTCGGTGGAACTCCAAAAGGAGGGATTGATCGCCGAGCGCATTGCGACAACAGCGGATGTCACGCTTGAGCAGAAAGTCGGATCGTTTGCCATCACCGCCGTTCACCTCACGCTGCGGGCAAAAGTGCCGGGTGCGAGCCACGCCGATTTCGAGAACGCTGCAAATGCGGCCAAGGCCGGATGCCCGGTTTCAAAGCTCCTCAAGGCTGAAATAACGCTCGACGCCCAGCTCGAAGCTTAACGCTTCGAGCGTTCAGGCTGCTGAAAAAGCCGGAAATCTGGGACTCATCCTTCGACAAGCTCAGGATGAGGCTCTGTGTTATAAACTTATCCTCATGGTGAGCCTGTCGAACCATGGGCAGCATCACTTTTTCAGCATCCTGCTTGGGCGGTCAGGCTCGGCTTCAGGCAGCCAAATCTAGGGAATTGAGGAGGCAACCAAGAGCGCCCATGCCGAAAGCCGAGACGACCGAGCATCCCGTTACTGCCGCGGGTTCTTTATTCGAACGGAAGGGGATGGCCGAGCTGAGCAGGGAAGCGGACGGCGTCCACCTCCACCGCGCGCTCGGCCCCCTGAGCCTCATCGCTCTTGGCATCGGCGCGATTATCGGAGCAGGCCTGTTTTCCCTCACGGGCATCGCGGCGGCCGACAACGCCGGTCCGGCGGTTGTCATAAGCTTTGTCATCGCTGCGATTGGCTGCGCCTTTGCGGGCATGTGCTACTCGGAGCTGGCGAGCATGATCCCTGTGGCGGGCAGCGCCTACACCTACGCTTACGCAACGCTCGGAGAGCTCGTCGGCTGGATCATCGGGTGGGATCTGGTTCTGGAATATGCGGTGGGCGCTGGGACGGTTTCGGTAAGCTGGTCGCGATACGTGACGGCACTTTTGCGAGACTTCGGGATCAACCTCCCCGCGCAGTGGACTTTATCCCCTTTTGAGACTGCGACGCTTGCCGATGGCAGCACGGTGCATGGCATCGTCAACCTGCCTGCCGTCTTCATCATTGTGATCATCTCCGCGCTTCTCATCCGCGGCATTCAGGAGTCGGCGCGGGTCAATTCCGTTATTGTCGTCGTCAAGGTGGCCGTTGTGCTTGCGGTCGTCGGGGTTGGGGTTTTCTACATAAAATCGCAAAACTACGTTCCGTTCATTCCCGAGAATACCGGCGAATTCGGCCATTATGGCTGGTCCGGCATCTTGCGCGGCGCGGGCGTTATTTTCTTCGCCTATATCGGTTTCGACGCGGTGTCGACGGCTGCTCAGGAAACGAAGGACCCTCAGCGCAATATGCCCATCGGCATCCTGGGGTCTCTCCTGATCTGCACGGTGCTGTACATCGCGTTCGGTTTCGTGCTCACGGGCCTCGTCAATTACAAGGACCTCCACAACGACGCCCACCCCGTCGTTACCGCCATCAACCAGACGCCTTTCTACTGGCTGAGAACCGCAACGACGCTCGGCGTCATTTGCGGGTTCACCACTGTCATCCTTGTCATGCTGCTGGGACAAAGCCGGGTATTTTATTCGATGTCGCGCGACGGCATGCTGCCGAAGGTTTTTTCCACCCTGCATCCAACCTGGAGGACGCCGTGGCTGTCGAACGTCATCTTTATGGCTGGCACGGGCTTGCTCGGCGGCCTCGTCCCTATTCAGATCCTTGGGCACATGACCTCCATCGGCACACTGCTCGCCTTCATCATCGTTTGCGCGGGCGTCATGGTGCTGAGAAAAACGCATCCGGAGCTGCAACGCGGCTATCGCGTTCCGCTTGTGCCGATTGTGCCGATTGCAGGCATCCTCGTCTGTCTCGCCATGATGGTGTCGCTCGATATAGACACCTGGATCAGGCTGTTCGGCTGGCTTGTTGTTGGCATGCTGATCTTCTTCGGCTTCAGCCGGACGCATAGCAAGGTGGCGCAACGCGCAGCGGTTAGAGCCGAGCTGGACGTCTAAGCGAGATTGCACGCGCCAAATTGCAGAAAAACCGCAGCGCCCTGAAGAGGACGCTGCGGTTACTTCTTGATTCTGCCCGCTCTTCACTCAGGACGAAGTTGAGGAGCCAGCACCGCCTGCCTGATCTTCCTTACTTGAGGGGTGTGCTTTCCGGGGCCGGACATGGACCAGAACCGCAAGGACCGTATGGGCCAGGGCCGTAGGGGCCTGGGCCGTAATAGGGGCCAGGTCCATAATAGTAAGGGCCGGGGCCATAGTATGGGCCATGGGTGTAGTAGTAAGCACCGGCAACAGCGAGGGGAACGGCCGCCGCTAATGGCACCCATCCGTAGCCTGCTCGCCAGCCATACCCGGGACGCCAGCCGCCGCGCCAGCCACCACGCCAACCACCGCCCCAGCCACCGCGCCATCCCGGACCGGCACGGCGCCATTGCACCTTAGTCACCGGGCTTTCTTGCAGCCTATTCATATCTGGAGCAGCTATCGCAGCGCCCGCAACCGTGGCGCTCGCTTCTTGTGCGCCCATGGTTGAGGCGAATAAGCCTAAGCTCATGGCGAAGGCTGAAAACATCATTCTCTTCATCATTTCTCCGTTTTCCACCTCCTGTTCCTCGGTCCCTGGAATCTGAACGGTCAAGGTGACGAAACAAGGGATCTGGCCCGCCTTGATTGTAACGGGAGATATCACGTTGCCCCGTCTACCACATGACGTTTCCGAGATCGGAAGCTAAGAGCTGCTCTCGACGGAGTTCAGGATAGTGCCGCCGCCTTGCACCAAGCTGCCCGCCGTGAGGGCCGCGCTGCCGTGGACGAAATTTACATCCCCAGGTCGCAGGCGGTTGGTTTTATAAAACTTTAGGTTTTGTTAGCCTTCAACCCCGCTTCGCGCGAGTTGGGCAGTTTGCCGGTAGCCGCAATGCGGGTCCTCGATCAAGTCAGGCCAAACGCCGTTCGCAGGAAAAGCCCCGCCGCCTGCAATCCTTCCGGATCGATGCCGTGGCCGAGGCCGGGCCGGATCTGCCATTGCACGGGGACGTCCACTGCGGCAAGCGCATTGCGCGCGAGGTGGATCGCCTGATAGGGGATCACGTCGTCGGCAGAGCCATGGATGAGAAGCACGGGCGGCTTCACCTTGATCTCGGCCGCAAGCCGCGCCGCACCCGCGAGATGCCCGGAAAAGCCGACGATGGCCGCGGGCGCTTCCGGCAGGCGCAGGCCCGCCTGCAGCGCCATCATCGTGCCCTGGCTGAAACCCACAAGTGCGACGGCGCTGAGCGGGAGATTGGCCTTCGCCGCTTCTTCAAGGATGAACGACGAAAGCACGGGCTCGGCCTTGCGAACGCCCTCTTCCCACTCCTTCTCGCTTCGCGAATCGAGGTTGAACCATTGACGGCCGCCGAGGAATTGCCCCGGCAGCGGCTCGGGAGCGCTCGGCGAGACGAAAGCGGCGTCGGGCAGAAAGCGCGCCCACTCCCGGCCGAGCCCGATAAGGTCGTTACCGTCCGCGCCGTAGCCATGGAGCAAGATCACAAGCTGCTTCGCTGGGCGCCCGGAGGCGGGCGCAAGGCGCGGGCCGTCAATTTGTACTGCCATCGGAGTCCCTCGAATGAGTTGGATCGTGAGACGCTTAGCGTGCGGCTTCACCGGGAGTCAAAGCTTTGATCGCCAGCGCATGCACAGGGCCCGCGAGTTCATCCTTCAGAGCCGCGTTGACTTCGCGGTGCCGCTGGACAGGGCTCTTGCCTTCGAAATGGCCGGACACGATCCGAACTCGAAAATGCGTCTCACCCGTAACCCGGCCAAGGTGATCGCGCGTTCCTGCATGGCCCGCATGTTTGCCGGACTCATTTTCCACGGTCAGGTCTGAAGGGGAGAAGGCCTTCTCCAGCTTATCCCGGATAGATTTTTCGACGGACATTCGACCCTCCAGGCCAGGAATTACAACGGATACATCCCACCAATTTACGGAGCAAGATTTGGCGTTCTGTCAAGACCTTGTAAGGGCGCGTTTGCCGCCGCATACTGTAGGCGAGGGCGTTTGCAAACCGAACGCATTCGCGTGGGAAGCCTGTTTCGGCATATGAAACTCAACTCGAAATATTTCGATAGCATCCGCGTTAGCAGCGGCCGGGGACGGCGCCGTCCGGAGCCGCGGGAGACCGGCGCGCCCGGGTGCCAGTGGCGCAACTGCTCGAAGCGCGGCCTGCATCGCGCGCCCAAGGGGCGGGACTGCGAAGGCGAGTACTATTATTTTTGCCGCGAGCACGTGACGGAATACAACAAGTCATATAACTATTTTGCCGGCATGAACGACGGAGAGGTCGCCGACTTCCAGAAGTCGGCAACCACGGGCCACCGTCCAACGTGGTCCATGGGCGTGCATGGGACAGACACCGCATCTGTTGAAGCATTGCGCCATGCGCGCGAAGCTGGCACAGCACATGATCCGTTTGAAATCCTGAGAAACGTGCGTGGCCGCACCCACGAAAATGTGAATCCCGCAGAAGTGAAGCGCCGCCTCATTTCGAAGGGCGCCAAGAAACACTTGCATGCCCTCAATCTTGACGAGCACGCCACGCCTGACGAAATCAAGATTCAGTTCAAGGCCCTTGTAAAACTGCATCATCCCGATCACAACGGGGGAGATCGCAGTTCTGAAGAACGCTTCCGTGAAGTCCTTGCTGCCTACAACTATCTGAAGCAGGCAGGCCTCGTGAGATAAGAAGCCCTTGAGCCCGCTCAAAAGGCGAAACGCAAGATAACCCCGAGGGGATCTATGATACTTGGAGAAGCGGGCCATGCCGGACTGCCCGACATGAAAGTGTCCGTCAGGCAGGTGTTCGGCATCGATACCTCCATGGAAGTGCCCGCCTATTCGCAATCGAGCGAGTATGTGCCGGAGTTAGACTCCGCCTACCTTTTCAATCGCGACACAACTCTCGCGATCCTTGCCGGCTTTGCGCACAACCGCCGCGTCATGATACAGGGCTACCATGGCACGGGAAAATCCACCCATATCGAGCAGGTCGCCGCGCGGCTCAACTGGCCGTGCATCCGCATCAATCTCGACAGCCATGTGAGCCGCATCGACCTTGTCGGCAAGGATGCCATCGTCATCCGTGAGGGCCAGCAGGTCACCGAGTTCCGCGAGGGCATCCTCCCCTGGGCGTTGCAGTCGAATACGGCGCTTGTGTTCGACGAATACGACGCGGGCCGCCCTGACGTGATGTTCGTGATCCAGCGCGTGCTCGAATTGCAGGGCAAGCTCACTCTGCTCGATCAAAGCCGTGTGATCCGCCCGCATCCCGCGTTCCGGCTGTTCGCGACCACGAACACCATCGGCCTCGGCGACACCTCGGGTCTCTACCACGGCACGCAGCAGATCAACCAGGGACAGATGGACCGCTGGTCGATCGTGGTGACGCTCAACTATCTGCCCTATCAGGACGAAGTGAACATCGTGCTCGCCAAGGTGAAGGGGTATCAGACGGAGCAGGGACGCCGCACCGTGGGCAACATGGTGAGGGTCGCCGAGCTGACGCGCACCGCCTTCGTGAATGGCGATCTCTCCACGGTGATGAGCCCGCGGACGGTCATCACCTGGGCCGAGAATGCGAACATTTTCGGGGAGACCGGGTTTGCATTCACCTTGAGCTTCCTCAACAAATGCGACGAGCTGGAGCGCGGGCTGGTGGCTGAGTTCTATCAGCGCTGTTTTGGCGAAGAGTTACGCGAGTCGACGGCGAACATTGCGCTCAGCTAAGATCATCCCAAAGGCTATGCCAAACAGCGCGAAAAAGAAGGCCGATCCGCTGTCGCCTTTCAAGCGCGCCGTTTCGCTCGCGACGCGGACGATCGCGGCCAACAAGTCGGTGAGCGTCGTGTTCGGCTCGGAAACGCCGGGCTTCGACGGCAAGACAGTCCGGCTGCCGCAGCCGAGCCGGGCGGTGACGCGGAAGGAAATTTCGGTCATCCGCGGCTTCGCCAACTCCATTGCGCTTCTGATTGCCGAACACGACCAAGCCTTGCACGCCGCGCTTTCGCCGCCCCCGGGCGAAGCCAAGGCCGCGTTCGACGCGGTCGAGCGTGCGCGTGTCGAGGCGCTCGGCTCGCTTCGCATGCGCGGCGTGGCCAATAATCTCACCGCAAAACTCGCAAGCCAATACGAGCGGCTGCCCGACCGCGATATCGACCGGCAGAGCGCACCACTCGAGGACGCGCTCGCGCTGATGGTGCGCGAGAAGCTGACGGGCGCGAAGCCGCCTCGCGGCGCAAACGGCATCGTGGATGTCTGGCGCGGGTGGGTCAACCAGCGCGCTGGCTCGATCCTACAGCGCATGGACGGCGTGGTTGACGATCAGGCGGCCTTCGCAAAGCTCATGCGCGACGTCCTTGTGGCGCTCGACCTGATGGAAGGGCCCATCGAGAACGCGCAGGAGGACAATAAGGCCGAGGCGGATAAAAAAGAGGATGCGCCCGGCGAAGGGTCTGAAGAAGACAAGGAAGACAAGACCCAGCCGAGCGATGCTGAAGCCGAAGAGGCTGAAGCCTCTGAAGGAGATGAAGAAGAGCAAGATCCCGCGAACATCGCCCCGAAGGATTTCAGCCCAGGAGACCAGAGCAAAGAAGGCGAGATGCAGGCGCCGATACGGCGCCCGAACACTTCGGTGCTCGAGACTCCGGAGCACTTCGGCTATCAGGTCTTCACGCGCCGCTTCGACGAGTTCGTAAACGCCGAGGAGCTTTGCGACACCGAGGAGCTGGAAAGGCTGCGCAGCTTCCTCGACAAGCAGCTTTCCGTGCTCCACGTGGCGATCAGCCGGCTTGCCAACCGCTTGCAGCGCCGCCTGCTCGCGCAACAAAACAGGGCCTGGGATTTCGATCTCGAAGAAGGAATGCTCGATACCGCGCGGCTCTCGCGCGTCGTGACCGACCGCTTCCAGCCGCTCTCCTTCAAGCGTGAGCGCGATACAAACTTCCGCGACACCGTCGTGACGCTGCTTCTCGACAATTCCGGGTCGATGCGCGGCCGCCCGATCATGGTCGCAGCCTGCTGCGCCGACATTCTCGCGCGGACCTTGGAGCGCTGCGGCGTGAAGGTCGAAATTCTGGGCTTCACAACTCGCCAATGGAAGGGCGGGCAGTCGCGCGAGCAGTGGCTCGCGGCTGGCAAGCCTCCCCATCCGGGGCGCCTCAACGATCTGCGCCACATCGTCTACAAGTCCGCGGATACTCCGTGGCGGCGCGCGCGGCGAAATCTCGGGCTGATGATGCGCGAGGGCCTTCTCAAGGAAAACATCGACGGCGAGGCGCTGACCTGGGCGCACGCGCGTATGCTGGCGCGCCCCGAGCAGCGGCGGATCATCATGATGATTTCCGACGGCGCGCCGGTCGACGATTCAACGCTGTCGGTCAATACGGGCATTTACCTGGAGAAACATCTGCGCCAGGTCATCCGCGAGATCGAAACCTATTCGAACGTGGAATTGATCGCCATCGGCATCGGCCATGACGTGACGCGCTACTATCGCCGCGCGGTGACGATCAACGACGCGGAGGAATTGGCGGGCGCCATGACCGACAAGCTCGCGGAGCTTTTCAGCGAGAACGGCCAGCGCGGTGCAGGCTTTGGAGGCGGGCAAAGGCGCAAGTTGAGCTGACGCTTTGCACCGCTCCGGGGCTCAGGACGAGGTTTCGATGACTTCGAGATAGCGCCCGTTCCTCATGGTCAGCGACGAACCAATGAGGATCTGCTTCACTCAGTTTGTCCAGGCGCTCGAAACGTCGGAAGCAGCGGGATCCGCGGTTGCAGCGGGCGGTGCATCCGGAGTGGCCTGCTGGCTCACTTTCGGCCTGTGCAGGCTCGACGGCTCAGGCATGACCGGATCGCCAGCATGGCTGTTGGCGAACTGGATGGTGTCGAGCGCAAGATAGTGTGAGCGGAAGACCTTCCTGTCGAACATAATTGTGCCGAGGAAGAAAAAGCGCGGCGGGTGTTCCGCGACGCCATTGCTGGCGCTGAACGCGTCCCAATGAGTCTTGCACCTGTTCCAAGCCACATCGTCGAACTCGGGGCCCGGCGCGATCGATGGCCCCGCCTCGCCTCCGGCCGGAGGCTTCAGGAAGGCGTGCGCCCCAATATATTTGTCGATTCTTGAGAAATCCCGGCGTGTGAAGGTCAGATTGCGGGAACTGAATGTGGCGAGAATGACGACCGGCTTGTCGCTCCAGCGATAGCGAGGCACGCCGAAAAGCGAATATTTTGTGTGGGTGGCGAATTCCTCAAAAGTGACAGGCGAGTACTGGACGCCATTAAATTCAATTTGTTGTGCTGTCATAGTACCTGCATCTTGGACATACGGTTCGGGGTCAGGACTTTATGCCGGAAGTATGGCGAAAACGGGGACACAACCTTCCCCGCGATGCAAGGGAAGATCATTTGCGCTTGCGACTGTCAATGCGGCTTAATCGGAAAATCGTACCGCCGCCCGTCTTTCATCCCGGCGAAGGTGAAGTGCCACCACTCGGCAGCATAATTCTTGAACCCTGCCGCTTCCAGGATGCTTTTAAGAAGTATCCGCGCCTTTTTTTGTTCCGATGTCGCCTGAGGCGAGGCTGTCATGGCTTTTGGGTCGAAGCAATCGAAGGCGGTGCCCATGTCGATGCTGTTATCCGGATCGCGCTGCGCTGCGGGCGCGGTGCAGTCTTTGTTCGCGGACCCCTGCTCGGTTCGCGGCGGCTGGCCGGAAGGGATCAGGGTTAGATCGACCGATGCCCCGCTCGAATGGGTTGATTGCGGCGCGATGTAGCCGGGCGCGAGCTTGGATTTCGCAAGATGCGGATAGTAGCCTTTCGTGCGTCCGTCATCGGGCGCACGCGTCCAGGCCATGAAGGCGCGGACGGCGCGGGCGGGGCGGTAGCAGTCGTAGACTTTCAGCGAATACCCTTGAGATTGCGCTTTTTCCTGCGCTCGCTTCAGCGCCTCGGCCGCGCCCCGCTGCAGAACGCATTCCGCAGCATCGTAACCCGGAACAGGCTCGCCGGTGAAATTGCGGGCCGTCGCGTAGCGCATATCCTGCACGATCGACGGCGCGACATCGCGAAGATACACGAAGCCCTTCGGCAGGGCAGCAGACCCATGCTCCGCCGCGCAAATGCGCGCTTGGCCGCACGCAATAAGGGCCAAGGAAAGAGCAAGCTGTGTTAGGCGAGCCAATAGCAGCCGATGAACTCCCTGAAAACCAAATCTGCCCGGATATACTTCCACCACCCTATCACGGTCCGGCGTCGATGTCCGGTCCAGGCGGACCGGCTCATGGAGAAGTTGCCATGAAAAAAAGGGGGTCGAGTACAACACCGCGGCGCAATAAGGGGATTTCGTTTAAAGATCACGGCATCACCTTAACAATCGTTTTGCCAAGCTCCAGAAAGTCGCGTTTTCGGGGCGACGACTGGCGCCAGGCAAGCCCTATCTTGCGGTGCGGCTCGGGCGGTGCAAACGCAAGAACCTGGATGTCGCCGCGGCGCGCTTCGGTTTCCAGGCTCATGCGCGGGAGCAGCGTGACGCCGAACCCGTTGGCGACCATCTGCACGATGGTCGACAGGCTCGTGGTCCCGAACGTATTCAGGTGCTCGACCTGCTTCAGGTCGCAAAAACTGAGCGCTTGATCCCGAAGGCAATGCCCCTCCTCAAGGAGAAGCAGGCGGTCGTGCTCGAAGAGGTCCGGGGTCGCCACGGCCTTCGCAGGCAGCCGCCGCGTGGCCGGCAGCGCGAGCACGAAGGTGTCCTCGAACAGCACAAGCGTCTCGATCTCGGGATGCTCGACAGGCAACGCCAAAAGCAGCGCGTCGAGCCGGCCCGCAACAAGGTCTTCCAGCAGGTACTGAGTTTGCGTTTCGCGCAAATGAAGATCGAGGTCGGGATGCTCGGATCTGAGAACCGGCAAAAGCTTGGGGAGAACATAAGGCGCGATGGTCGGAATGACCCCCAGCCGCAGGCGGCCAGTCAAAACGCTCGCGCTGTGGCGCGCGTAATCGGCGAGGTCGCGCACGCTGGCCAGGATCGAGGCGACGCGCCGGGCGACCTCCTCACCCTCAGGCGTGAGCTTTGCCCCGGACCGCGTCCTCTCGATCAGAACCGTGCCGATCTCGCGTTCGAGCTCCTGGATTTGCATCGACAGCGCAGGCTGCGTCACGGCGCACTGATCCGCCGCGCGCCCGAAGTGAAGCGACTGTGCGAGCGCTTCGAAATAGCGAAGCTGGCGTAACGAGATATTCGACATCAGCACATCTTATCGCAACTTCAGATAGTGCTAATAGACCTAATTGCCAAGCAGCCAATCAGCGCCATTATCGCCATTATGGAGATCGGCAACGGGCGGACCTCGATCTTGTGCCGCATGAACGAGAAGTCCCCCGCAAATGTTTGCGATGCAACAAAAAAAAATTCTAGGTTGGGAAACAAACGGGGTACCTTATGTTCAGTCAGCTCTTGACGCCGGTGGCGGACAGTCTTGGCCTGTCCTTCCTGGTGGCGATCCTGCCAATTTTGACGGTGCTTGTGTGTCTGGGCTTGCTGCGCCTGCCGGCTTGGCTCGCAGCGGGTGCGGGTCTCGCGGTCGCTCTGGCGATAGCAATATACGTATGGAAGATGCCTCCAAATCTGGCCCTGAACGCGGTCGCCAACGGCGCGGTGTTCGCTCTTTGGCCGGTCATGTGGATCGTCGTGAACGCGCTGTTGCTTTACAACATTGCGGTCCGGTCCGGGCGCTTCGATGCTTTCCGCAACTGGGTTGCAAGCTATCTGCCGAATGACCGTCGTGTCGTCCTTGTGGTGGTCGGGTTCTGCTTCGGCGCCTTGCTGGAGGGCGTTTCGGGCTTCGGCACCCCTGTCGCGATCACAAGCTCGCTTTTGATTTTGGTCGGCTTCCCTCCGCTCGAAGCTCTGGTGTTCGTCTTGATCTTCAACACTGCGCCTGTCGCTTTCGGAGCGCTCGGCGTTCCCGTGACTGTGCTTGGCGCAGTCACGGGCCTTCCCTCCACGACGCTTGGCGCGATGGTCGGGCGCCAATTGCCGGTTATCGCCCTCATCCTGCCCTTCTACGTCATGGCGCTTTACGGCGGCTGGCGCTCGATCCGCGCGATTTGGCCGGTTCTGCTTGTCTCGGGCTGCAGCTTCGCCATTTCCCAATTCGTCGCCTCGAACTACATCGATTACACCTTGACCGACGTGCTTTCGTCGCTCGGCTCGCTCGCCGCTACGCTGCTCTTCCTCCAGGTCTGGACCCCCAAAGACGACCCCGAATTCAGGGTTGCGCATTCGATGGAAGGGCGCCGCTCGCAAACCGTCGTGCCGGACTGGCAGGGCTGGCTGCCCTGGATCGTTGTCTCTGTGACGGTGATCCTATGGACCTCGTATCACGTGGCAGCCATCGGCCAGCAGAAGATCGAATGGCCCGGCTTGCACCGCGCAATTTCGATCACGCTCTACAATGGCAAGCCCTATGACGCGGTCTGGACTTTCCAGCCGCTGGGAACGGGCACGGCGATCCTGCTCGCCGCTGTCTTAACCGCGATCCTGGTCCGCCTCCCGTTCCGCGCCTTCTTCGGTTGCATCGCCGAAACCATCCGCCAGTCCTGGCGCGCGATCGTCACGGTGATGCTTATAATCGGCGTTGCTTATCTGATGAATTATTCGGGCCTTGCCTATACGCTCGGCAAAGGCGTCGCCTCGACGGGACAGTTCTTCGTCCTGCTTTCGCCGTTCCTCGGATGGGTCGCCGTCATGCTTTCGGGCAGTGATACATCGGGTAACGCACTGTTCGGCAATCTGCAGGTCGTCGCTGCGCGGCAGCTCAATCTCGATCCGGTGCTGTTCGCCGCGACCAACTCGTCAGGCGGCGTCATGGGCAAGATGATCTCGCCTCAGAATATCGCCACCGGCGTCTCCGTAACGAGAATGGCCGGCAAGGAGGGAGAGGTATTCGCGCGCACCTTCGGTCACAGCATCGTCCTGACGCTCTTGCTCGGCGGCTTGGTCGCAGCGCAGCAATATCTCATTCCTTGGGTCATCCCCAAGTGATGCGGCCGTTTTCACGGAGAATGCGGCCGCGGCCGTAATTCTCCAGTTGCCGCTCCAACTGTTGGCCGCTACCCGCTCTTGGAAGAGTGAGGCGGTTCTAAAGAGTGCGGCCAAGTGCCGAGCATCCGGACCTGAACGACTAACGCAAGGTTGCCCCAACCCAGCGCGCATGCGATGACCACAGCGGCGGAATAAACGGGGTTGGAATGATGAAAAACTTTCTCACAGCGTTAGTTCTTTCACTTTTGTTCGCGACGCCGGCGTTCGCGGCGCCATGTGGCGGAGATTTCCACTCCTTCATCGCCGCGATATCGCGCGAGGCTGCGGCCGCGGGCGTTTCGCGCGCCGTCATCGACAGCGCGCTCGCCGGCGTCACTCCCGACCAGTCGGTGCTCGCCTTCGACCGCCGCCAGCGCAGCACCTTTCGGATGAGCTTTGAGCACTACGCGGCAACCCGGGTTACTGCGGGGCGCATCCAGCGCGGCAAGCAGATGTTGCAGCGCCATGCCGCGCTGCTGTCCCGCATCCAGCGGCAATTTGGAGTGCCGGGACCAGTGCTCGTTGCGATCTGGGGCCTTGAAACCGACTACGGCTCCGGCGACATGGGAAAGCTGCCCGTGATCCGCACGCTCGCCACGATGGCTCACGATTGCCGCCGCACCGAACTCTTTCAGGCTGAGCTTATCGCAGCGCTGAAGATCGTCCAGCGCGGCGATCTTCCCTTGCGCGACCTGATCGGCGCCTATGCCGGAGAAATCGGCCAGACGCAGTTTCTGCCGTCCTCATATATCAAGTACGGCGTCGATTACGATGGCAACGGCCATGTCGACCTCAGGCACAGCGTGCCGGATGTGCTCGCCTCGACAGCCAATCTGTTGAAAACCAATGGCTGGCGCGCAGGCGCACCATTCGGCGAAGGCACGGCGAATTTCGAGGTCATGCGCGAGTGGAACCGGGCCGAAGTGTATCGCAAGACCATTGTCTACTTCGCGGAACGGCTGGTTAGCCGCTGAGGATGGAGCCCGGCCTCAAACCGTGCCGCTCACGTGGCGTTCGTGAACTCGCGCTGGAGGCGTTCGCATTCGCTTGCTGCCCAGGCCAACATCACCGTCAGAGCGCCGTTAGGGGCGAGCCCTTTTTCCCGCGCTCGCTCATAACCGGCGATCAATGTCTTCGTCAGTTCGTCAATCGCTTCATGAGGAACATCATCTGATTGAAAACCTTCAAATAAACTGGCGGGAACGTTTGTCCCATTATGATCTAACATGCGAGTCCCTAGCGTGAACTTTTTATGAAATAACTATTGCTCAGCCCCAGGTAGTGAAAAAGATGGAAAATTGTGAAGATTTGTGCGCCGGCGGAATAACATGCCACGCGCTCGCAGCGCTCAGGAATGCCTGACCTCACCGGCAAAGACATAACCGATCCCTCGCACGCTCTTGATGAGCCTGGGCTCTTCATCGCCTGGGATGGCAATCTTCCGGCGCAGCCGTGAAATGTGCCCATCGATCATGCGATCGAGGGGGGACCAAACATGCCCCCTCAGCATCTGAGTGATCTCATCGCGCGATAGAACCCGGCCGGGATATTTCACAAAAAGCTCAAGCAGCCGGAACTCCGTCTCCGTGAGTTCGATAAGTGTACCGCTCGCCGACCTGAGTTCGTGCTTGTGAAAATCGAGACGCAGATCGTCAAAAGCGTAACATCGCGGCTGGCACGCCTTGGGCGCGGCCGCTTCCAGGAGCCCATAAACGGCAAGAACGCGCCGCACCCGTATCACGACCTCCCGGATATGGAACGGCTTCGTGATGTAGTCGTCGGCGCCGTGTTCGAGACCTGTTACCCGGTCAAGCGGCGCGTCAAGGCCGGTGATCATGATGATCGGCACGTTTCGCGATGCCCGGACCTCGCGAGCAAGCCCCAGCCCGTGTGCATGGCCAAGCTTGAGATCCAGAGTGACGAGCGAAATGGGATGATCCTGGAGCGCGCGGAACAGATCAGCCTTGCCGCCTGCTTCAACAATCGTGAAGCCTTCCGGCTCGAGGCCCGATCGCAGGACATTGCGCAGCTCGGGATCGTCATCGACGACAAGGATGCGAATTGGATCGAGCAAGACCGCGTAACCTCACCCGCCAGGAGCGGGTCCCATGGCGGATGATTCGCCATGGGCCATATTTAAACTCTGCTTTAACTTTTCGTAATAACTTTATATATCATCGCTGGCGCGGTCAATTGACTCGGCCAAGCTGGTTCGCCAGGACAAAGGGCGCCGGAACGGAGCGACCGGGCGGCAACACCTTTTCACGAAGGCGCAATCGCGCAGGCCAACGCGCGCGCGAGTTGATCCCGGCTGTAGGGCTTATTTAGCACGATGACGTCCCGGATGGGCCGGGGCGCGCCGCCGCGGTCTCCCTCGTTGTAACCGGAGCACAGGATCACTTTTATCTCAGGCTTGTTCGACGCCACCCAACGCGCCACGTCATAGCCCGTCATGCCCCCGAGCATAACGGTATCGCTCAGTACGAGCTGGACGAGCTCACTTGTCCGCAGCTGCTCGACAGCCTCCGAACCCGTTCTCGCTTCCGCTACGGTATAGCCAAGGGATTCGATCCGCCTGAGCGTTACCTCTCGGACCTGATCGTCGTCCTCCACCACGAGCACGAGTTCGCCATCGCCGAGCGGCACTGCCTGGGTTGGGCTCGCGGGCAACTCCTCCAGGGTGCGAGGCAGATAGATGCTCACGATGCAGCCATTGCCGGGCTCGCTCGCAAGCGTAATAAAACCGGCCGCCTGTTTTGCAAAGCTTCCCACGCTCGTAAGTCCAAGTCCGGTGCCTGCGCCTGGCCCCTTGGTGGTGAAGAACGGCTCCATCACCTTTTCAAGGATCTCTTGCGGCACCCCGACGCCGTTATCGGCGACCGCCAGCCGAACGTATTCTCCTGGCTGGGCATCCGTATGCAGCTCCGCAGCCGCCGCCGCATCGAGCGTGACGTTTCGTGTCGCAATCTCGATCCTGCCTCCATTGGGCATTGCATCTCGAGCATTTGCGGCGATGTTCAATATGGCGCTATCGATTTCGCCCGGGTCTGCCCGCGTCATCCAAAGGTCGGCGGCAAGGTCCGTGCTTACCGCAATGTGATCGCCAAGAGTGCTTAGCAGCAGTTTTGCCGTTTCGTCGACGCGCCCGTTGAGACTGAGACACTTCGGCTCGAGCGCACGCTTGCGCGCCAACGACAGCAGCCGTCGATTCAAGCCGCTCCCCTTCTCGGCCGCATCGAGAGCGGTTCGTATAAGCTGGCGTGCGGTCTGGTCAATGATGCGATTCTCGGCGAGTTCGAGGTTTCCGGCGATTACGGCGAGGAGATTGTTGAAGTCGTGTGCGACGCCGCCTGCGAGTTGGCCCACTGCTTCCAGCCGGCGCGCACTCGCGAGCGTTTCCTCGTTGCGCTTGCGCTCGGTAATGTCCAGGTTGATCCCCGACATACTTATCGGGGAGCCGTCTGCCGCGTAGTCCACCCTCCCCCGCGCATCAAGCCAGCGCACTTCACCGGAAGGGTGCACGACGCGATATTCTGTCTGGTATTCAGATACTCCTTTCGCGACGGCGTCGAAGTTTGTCTTCTCGGCGCTGGCTCGATCGTCGGGGTGCAGGCATTGAAGCCAATCCTGGTACCCCGGCTTGCCGAGTTGGGGATCGAGTCCGTGCAGTTTGTAACATTCTGGCGACCAGACTAATTCCTTGGCCAGAATATCCCACTGCCACGCCGCCGCTCCAGCGCCTTTCAGCGAGAAGCGGAGCCACTCCTCGCTTTCGCGCAGCGCCTCCTCGTTGCGCTTCCGCTCGGTGATGTCTTGAAGCAGTCCGGCCAACACCTGCCTTCCAGCGACCGTACGAGGCTCGCCACGCAATTCAACCCATCGGATGGACCCGTCAGGAAGCGGCATGCGCATTTCCACCCTATAAGGTTCACCTGTCTCGATGGCGTGCCGGAGAGTTTCCAAGACGCGCGGCCTGTCCTCAGGGTGAACGGTCGCCATGGCTTTTTCGTGCGACATCGGGGTACCTGGAGGCGCGCCATGCAAAGCGAGTGCACGATCCGATGCGATGAATTCCCCTGTTGCGGGAACCGCCTCCCAGGTTCCGGCGCCCGCGGCTTCGAGCGCAAATTTCAAGCGCTCCCCGCTTTCGCGCAGCGCCGCTTCGACGCGCTTCAGATGCGTGACATCGGTGAAAGCGCCGACCGCGCCACGAACCTCTCCCGCGTCGTCAAAAAGAGGCAACGCGTTGGCAAGCACGAACTTGCTGTCGCCTTCAACAAAGCGAATTTCAAGCTCGGCACCAAGCACTGCATTTTTTGTGGCGGCAGCCTTTTGGATCGGTAATTCGCCAGGAGACAGGCATTGCCCCTCCAAGAAAACTTCGTAGTTCTTCGACGCCCGTTCAGGTGGGGCGGACTTCGAAAGGCTCATCTCCGGCGAGAGACGCAAAAGCTCGTAGACAGCCCGGTTCCCGATCATTTCAACGCAGTCTGCACCTTTGGCAATGATGACCGCGGTTGGAATCGCGGCCAGAATGGTCTCCAACTCCTCGCTTTTTTGCCTTTGAAACTCCTCAGCCTCCCGAAGGCTGGCCTCCGCCCGCTTGCGCTCGGTGATGTCCAGGTTGATGCCCGACAGGCGCAAGGCTGTGCCGTCTTCGGCGTAGTCCACCTTCCCCAGCGCATCGAGCCAGCGCACCTCGCCGGATGGAAACACTACGCGATATTCCGTCCTGTATTCGGCCGATCCCTTCTCGATCGCCCGGAAGGCTAAATTCTCAACCCTCGCGCGATCTTCAGGGTGCAGGCATTCAAGCCAATCCTGGTGCCGCGGCTTGCCCAGCGCTGGATCGCGCCCGTGCAACTCGTAGCTTTCCGGCGACCAGATTTGCTCATCCTTCAAAATATCGTACTGCCAGGCCGCCGCGCCCGCGCCTTTCAGGGAGAAGCGCAGCCGCTCCTCGCTTTCGCGCAGCGCTTGCTCGGCGCGCGCCCGCTCTACGGCATCCCAGGTGCGTTCCGCCACCTCCTGCACTAAAGCGACTTCATCCTGCCTCCAGGCGCGCGGCGTGCGCATATGGACGGCGAGGATCGCCACAAGACGGCCGGCCTTTACGAGCGGCACATCGATAAGGCTTCGGATTGGCAGGCCCTCAAATTTGGCGCGGGCTTCGGGCGTGGATGTGCGTGGGTCGGCGCGCACGTCAGCGATGACGACGGTTTTGCCTTGTTTGAGGTCTGCGATGAAGGCCGCCCCGAAATCGCCGAGCCTGTGAGTCGACGTATTGCTGGGAATCGTGCCATCGGTCCAATCGCGGGAGATCGTTGCATACTCGCCCGCCGCGTCAACATCGGCGTAAGCGATTTTCCCGGCGCCAAGCTTCCGGCCAAGCAACTCGCTTGCCGTCGCCATGATTTCGGCCGGATCGCTGATTCCACGAAGTGCGTCGCTCAGAGCGAGCAGGAACGATTTCCGTTCCTTGGCCGCCTGGAGCGCCTCCTCCATCCGCTTTCGTTCCGTAATGTCGAGGACGATGCCAATGTAGCGCTCAGGCGTTCCATTTGTCCCGACAATCGGATTGCCCCGCGCAAGCAGCCAGCGTTCCGGCTCGCCCTCGGGCCGCTTCACGCGCCACTGGACTTCGATCTCTTGGCCGGCCGCGGCGGCGGCACTGACGGCTGATGTGACGCGCTCATGATCGCCGGGGTGGATCGATGCGGCCCAAGCCTCGAAGGAAGGCTTGTGTTGTTCGATGTCCAGTCCATACAGGGTCCACAACGAATCCGACCATTGATTGCGGTTGTCTGCTAGCCGCCATTCCCACACGCCGGCGTGGGCGGCTTCCTGCGCCAGGCGCATACGCAGCTCGCTCTCCGCCAGGGCGTCGCGGGCGCGCTTTTCTTCATCGATGTCGACGATCACTGCGGTGGCGCCAATGATCGCGCCATCCTCGCCGCGAAATGGCGCGGTGGCGACGCGCGTCCAAATCGGGCCCCGGCTTTCGTCACCGTGAAACAAGAGCTCCGTCCCCGGCCACACCCGCTCGCCACGAAGGGCCCTTGCGCCCGGAAAATCGCTGCGTTCCAGGCGCCGGCCCCCGTGGTCATAGCCTTCCCAAAGTTTGTAAGCGGCGTCGTCTCGCGCCGGGGCGATTCCCGGTACGAAGCGCTTGAAAACATCGTTGCCGATCTGGACCCGGCCTTGGGTGTCGACGAGCGCGACACCGACCGGCAGAGCCTCAAGGATTGCGGCAAGACGCTGTCTGGTTGCGTACAACGCTTGTTCAGTGCCCTCGCGCTCTCTGAGGTCTTGTTCGTGCTGAAGGTCCTCAATCCGCTTGCAGCGCGTTATGTCGCGCGCGATCTTGGAAGCGCCGATGATCGTGCCGGCCGCGCCGTGCACGGGCGAGACGGTGACGGAGACGTCGATCAGATCGCCGTCCTTATGGCGCCGCACCGTTACGTAGTGCTCGACGCATTCTCCAGCCGCGACCTGCGCGAGAATGTGATCCTCTTCCGTCTGCCGGTCTTCCGGGATTACCCTGCGTATCGATTGGCCGATCATCTCCTCTTCGCTGTAGCCGAAGAGCTTGGCCGCGGCCTTGTTCCAGCTCGTGACCGTTCCATCGAGGGTCTTGCCTACGATGGCATCGAACGACGAGGCGACGATCGCGGCAAGCCACGCCGCGGCTTCTTCGGGCTTCTGGTTAACCGTCTGCGCGGGAACATCGAGAGGCTGAGCTTCCGTTGAGGTTACACTCATGGTGAGGCGTCCTGCAGTCAAGTTGCTCCGTGTACGCTCTCTAGCTGGAGCAGCGCAATAAGATTGGAAGCTTGGCCTGGGATGACGGGTTTGCCGAATAGTCTTCCCGCTTCGCAGTGAAAGCCCGTTCAGGTCTTCGGATACTTTTCGGGAACTCGAAGGTGCGATCTTGAATACGCGCGGCGCCCGCGTGCCGCCGCAAGCAGAGTGAGCAAAGGGCTTAGAGGGTCATCGCATGGAAGCGAAGGGGTTTTACACTGAAAAAAAAGCGCCAAGCCGCTGCGCGGAGACGAAGAAGATATTAGCCGAGCAGACGACGCTCGCACATCGAGCCCGGCATGAGTTTATCGAATACGTGGCCATTTCCGCTTACCTGGCCGTCTGCTTCGCAGCGTTGCTTTTTTATAAGGCGGCCATCCTCGGCAGCGAGGGATTTGAGTTCACCCGCTTCGGCCTGGCGGTCGCAAAAGCCCTCATTTTGGGAAAATTCGTCCTGGTACTGGAAAGCCTCAGGATCGGCGACGGGGAAAAATCGGCCGGTGCCCTTTTCGTTGACGTTCTGAAAAAGGCTTCGCTCTTTACCCTGCTATTGATACCCCTGACGATCATCGAGGAGGTTATCGTTGGCTACTTCCATGGCCAGGGAGCGCGGGATGTCCTGAAAGGCTTTGCCGGCGGAACGGCGCCCGAAGCAACTGCTACGGTCATCCTCATGTTCCTGATACTGATCCCATATTTCGCTTACCGCGAAATCGCCGCGAGGCTTGGCGAAGCAGAACTCGCCAAGCTTCTGTTCGAGCGCCAGCCATCAAACCATTAGCGCCCCTCCCCTACCCCTGGCGGGGTTGAGCGATCACCCCGTCAATCCAGGCGGCGAGCGCATCGAGCATTTCGCTTCGAACCTCCGCATCCGTCCGGCCGCTGCGTGCAGGCACGTGAAACGAATGATCCGCGTCCTGGAACAGCTTCAAGGTTGCGCGCGAACCGAGCGCATCGCAAAGCGGCTGAAGCTCCGGCAATCCGGCGAGGGCATCGCGCGTTCCTTGCAGGAACAGCATCGGGATTTTGATGTCGAAGAGGTGCTGGCCACGGTCGTGAGAGGGGCGGCCCGCCGCATGCAGCGGAAAGCCGAGAAATGCCAGTCCGCGAACGCCGGGGAGAGGAGACGCGGCCTGGGCTTGAGACGTCATGCGGCCGCCGAAAGATTTTCCCCCGGCGATGAGGGGAAGGTCCGGCAAAAGCTGCTGCGCCTCGGCCACGGCCGCGCGGACGGTCGCCTGCGCAAGCGCGGGCGCGTCCGGCCTTTTGCCGCCCCGCTCCATATAGGGGAACTGGTAGCGCAAGGTTGCGATGCCGCGCTCGGTCAAACCCGCCGCAATCGCCGTCATGAACGGATGGGCCATTCCGGCGCCCGCGCCATGCGCCAGCACAAAGCAGGCCCGCGCCCGGAGCGGCGCTTGCAACAGCGCCGACACGCGGAGGCCCTCACGGACAGTCAAAACAACCGGTTCTGCTTTTGAAGGCAGCATCAGGGCTCCCGCAAACAGAAGAAGACAGTGTAGCACTCCTGGTATTGATCAGCCTTAACGGCGGAACGCAAGCTGACACCCGGGCATTGTTCATTCGCGGCCAGGAGAATGGACCATGATTGAAAGCTCAAAGCATGAAGCTTGGCCCGATCTCCCTTACCAGGCCTGGATCGGTACCCGCGAAACACTGCATCTTTGGACTCAAGTCGTAGGCAAGATCAGGCTCGCGCTCACTCCCTGGCTCAATCATTCCTGGCACGTTGTTTTTTATGTCGACGCCCGCGGCCTGACGACTTCGCCGATTCCCTACGGCGACCGCGCGTTCGAGATCGCGTTCGATTTCACCTCACACAACCTTGAGATTGCGACGAGCGATGGCATAAGGAAGCAGATCCCTCTTCAGCCGCGCAGCGTCGCTTCGTTCTACGAGGCCGTGTTATCGGGGCTGGATGAGGTTGGCGTCGCCGTCGCCATCAACGGCTTTCCTTCCGAGATCCCCGGCGCCATTCCCTTCAATCGCGACCATAAGCACGCGGCTTACGATCCGGAATTCGCCTCACCGTTTCTGGAAAGCGCTCGTCCAGGCCGATCGAGTTTTCAAGCAATTCCGCACCGGCTTCATCGGCAAGGCAAGCCCGGTGCATTTCTTCTGGGGAAGCTTCGATCTCGCCGTGACGCGGTTCTCGGGCCGCCGCGCGCCTCCCCATCCCGGCGGCGTCCCCGGCCTGTCAGATGAGGTGGTTCGCGAAGCCTATTCGCACGAGGTGAGCAGCGCCGGGTTCTGGCCGGGCGGACCGGGCGCCGAATACCCGGCCTTCTATTCCTATGCCTATCCCGAGCCCACGGGCTTTAGAACCTCCGCAGTCAATCCCGAAGCAGCATCTTTCAACGAGACGCTTGGCGAATTTCTCCTGCCATACGATGCCGTGCGGAACGCCGCCGACCCCGATGCAACGCTGCTTGCCTTCCTGAACTCGACCTACGAAGCGGCGGCTGAGACCGCGAGTTGGGACCGTCCGGCGCTCGAATGCCCACCCGGTGTCCCAGGCGTGCCAAGGCCGCTCGGATGACCAGCACCCAGGCTTTTGCCCTTATAGAAAAATCTGATTCTTAGCTAGATCAGAGCAAGACAATCCGGCCGAAAAACAAGACAAATTTAGGGTCCCAAAAGAAACACAAAGCGATTGATCCGATCATTTTGAAACAAAGCTAACTTATTCCAGGTTTTAAGCGTGCCCCATGCGCGGAAAGACGTAACATTGAGCGCCTTGACCGAAGCCGCTCTTTTTCGGGCGTCGAAGTCGAGGCACGAAACTCGAGCAGACATAGCGAGGATGTGATGCGTTCTTCCGGCTTAAAAGTGGGGCTATTATCGGCTTTGATCGCGTGCGCCGCATTTACGGCTGCGAAAGCGCAGGAGGACGACAAGTCCTACCTTCCTCCGAAGGCGTTCCAGGGCAAGGCCGAGCCATCGATACCCAAGGCGGCGCAGAATGAGCCCAACCGCACGGCGAGTAACCAGCCTCAAAGAATGCACGCCGCGGTCGCGCAACCGCAGAGGAAGAGGGTGAGACTGGCCCATCGGCGGCATTACGAGCGCTACGCCTATAATCAGCCCTTCCCCCGGTTTTTCTTCGGTTTGTTCAACTGACAACCCGGCCTGAGCTGATACGCCGTGCCGCTTATGCGCGCACGGCGTAGCTTTGCGCATCAGCCGCGCTTGTGAATTTGCGCAAGAGCGTGCGCAATCCTGAATTGAGCCCGCGCCTCAAAACCTGATGAGCAGGCGGAATGCTCCATCGGCGATTTGTACTTACAATATTGCCTTGCTGTTGAGGCGTGAACTCCACCCCGAGGGTATGCGCCGCCACTCATGAATCGGCCTGCACTCCGCCGGGTTTTGCTTTTCCGGCACCTACGGCGAAAACGTAGCCTCGCTCGTTCCGATCCGCGTGGGCACAGCTTGCGGTTGCGCCCTTGTTGCGACTGCCCAACAGGGGGACAGGACTATTGCGCCGCTTCTTCCTATTCGCTAAAAGTGTTTGTCTTTTTCATTGAAGCAAGGGAAACGCTAATGGACCGCATAGTGAAGCGAAGGCGAGCCGCGCGCCGCGCATATATTTCAGCGATTTTAGCAGCCGCATTGCTTTCCGCGAACGCGCAGGCGGCCCTGCTCACAAACATCGAAGGTGCTGTATTTGTTAATCACGGCGATGGTTTCCGGCCAGCTGCGGTAGGCCTCCCATTAGTACCCGGAGATCGGGTCCGTGCCGGCATCGGTTCCGCCGATATTGTGTATGACAACGGATGCGCAGCAAGGGTGGAGCCGCATCAGGTCGTGGTTGTGCTCTCGGAGCCTCCGGTTTGCAACGGAGGCGGTTTGAAGGACGGCGTGGCTGTGGCGCCAGCCGATGACTCTATCGATCCGATTATCATTGGTGGCCTGCTGGCCGGGGGCGCCGCAGGTTTGGCGGTCGCCTTATCGAACACGAACAGCAACACCAATAACACCGTAAACAGGCCGGTCAGCCCGTAACTTGACGCCTTCGATTGCTCCGCGATAGTCCTTAAGTACAAGGTGCCCTTGATTAATTGCCGGGCAAGGATTTCCTGTTTACTGAAAGCTAATCGGCATGGCCCGACGCTGGCGGAGCTTTCTTTTTGTTGTCAGGATTGGAATCCCGCATGCAAAGTGCACCTGGTCTTCGTGCGATTGTGCCGTTCGTGGCGGCTGCGTTCTTGGTGCTTCCTTCGCTAGCTTTTGCGCACGGCCCTACGCGCCAGAAGATCGTCGAGACTGTCGAGATCAACGCACCGGCCGATAAGGTCTGGGCCAAGATCCGCAATTTCCAGGACATGTCCTGGCATCCCGCCGTGGAAAAAACGGAAGGTCAAGGCGGAAATGAAAAAGGCGCTACACGCAAGCTGACCTTGAAGGGCGGCGGCGTGATCGAGGAGACCCTCGAAAAGCACGACGATGGGAAGATGTCTTACTATTATCGCATCGCGAACGTCGATGTGAAGGTCTTGCCCGTTACGAATTATTCGTCGTGGCTGACCGTCCAGCCGGGCGAGGGCGGAAAAAGCACGGTGGAGTGGAAGGGCGCGTTCTATCGCGGCTATCCGAACAACGATCCTCCGCCGGAACTGAACGATGAAGCCGCGATCAAGGCCGTCACCGGCGTCTACCGGAGCGGGCTCGACGCATTGAAGAAGTCCGTCGAATCAGGCGGTTCATAAGATTGCGGACTTTCACCCGCCTCATACTCTGCAGCACCCTCTTTCTTGCCACGCCGGCGCTCGCGGGCGAGGAAGGCTTTATCACAAACCAGAATGACGACACCGTCGCCATCGTCGATCTGGATCGCATGAGCATTTCCGCAACGCTCGAAATCCCTGGCAATCCAGTTGGCGTCGCCGTGGCGCGCGACGGAAAGCGGGTGTACGTCACAAGCTCCGAAGGCAAAACGCTATCGGTTATCGATGCCGGGGAGCGCGAAGTCCTGAAGGTAATCCATCTGAAAGGCGGCCCCTTCGGAGTAGCGGTGCATCCCTCGGGCGCCCCGGTCTACGTCACGGACTGGTTCGAGCACCGCGTTTTTGTCATCTCGCCGGAGACGGGCGATGTCACCGCAGAGGTCAGCGTCGGCAATTCGCCCTCCGGCATCGCCGTCACCGCGGATGGACAAACCATCGTCACCGCCGACCGCGACAGCGACCGGCTGACTTTTATCGATGCGCAAACGCTGAAGGTGAAGGGCAGCGCGAAGGTGGGTTCTCGGCCTTTTGGCGTGGCCATCGACGACAAGACCGGCCGCGCCTTCGCAGCAAATGTTGCCAGCAATTCGGTCTCCGTCGTCGATATTGCCAGCGGAAAGCTGCTGGCCGAGGTGAAGACGGGCGAACGGCCCTATGCGGTCGCGCTCGCAGCAGGCAAGGCTTTCGTCACCAACCAATATGACGGCACTCTCACCGTATTCGACGCGGAGTCCTACAAGCCGGCAGGCGAAATCGAGGTCGCGCAGTATCCCGAAGGGATCGCCGCCAGCGCGGACGGCAAGTTCATCTATGTCGCGAACTGGTTCGACAACAAGCTGATGAAAATCGATGCGGCTTCGAACAAGGTCGTGGGGACGCTCGACACCGGGAACGGGCCGAGGGCTTTTGGAGCTTTCGTGCGACAGGTCCGTTAATGCGAGGAACACATATTGGCCTGCGGTCTGGGTTGAGAGGTAAGATGTGAAAACCCGGGATGTTCGCCCCTCACCCCGTCCCTCTCCCCACGGGAGAGGGAGCAGTTGGCGTCCGGCAGACTGCACGGAGAGTGGGACTTGGGCGCGGGCGGTCCTCACGTGTTTTGCGCTCTTGGCAGGCTCACTCTTTTCTTTGGCATCAAGCGCGTTCGCCGCAACGGAAGGCGCACTTCCCGTCAAACAGATCGCCCAGGGCGTCTATGTCTTCGAAGGCGCCGTTGCACTGATGACGGCCGCGAACGAAGGCGCGATTGCGAATGTGGGGTTCATCGTCGGAGAGGAGGCGGTTGCGGTCATCGATACAGGAGGCAGCGTCCGCGAGGGGCGGCGGCTAGCGGAAGCGGTACGGTCCGTCACGGATAAGCCCATTCGCTACGTGATCAACACGCACATGCACCCGGATCACGTTTTCGGGAACGCGGCCTTCGAAAAGGACGGCGTCACCTTTGTTGGCCATAAGAACCTGCCCAAGGCCTTGGCGGCGCGCGGCCAGATTTACCTCAACAATTTCCGTCATTTCCTGGGCGACGAGTTGATCAACGAAGTGAAGATTATCTCGCCCACGCTTCTCGTCACGGGCGAGATGACCCTTGACCTAGGGAAGCGCCCGCTTACCCTCAAAGCGTGGCCGACGGCACATACGGACAACGATTTGACGGTCTTCGATAACGCCACGCGGGTGTTGTTCACCGGAGACCTCGTCATGCTGCAGCACATTCCCGTCCTCGATGGCAACATTCGAGGATGGCTGCCGGTCTTGGACGACCTCGCGAAAGTGCCAGCCGCGCGCGCCGTTCCCGGGCACGGGCGGGTCATCGGCAATTGGCCGGAAGCGCTCGGCGACCAGCGGCGCTATCTTGAACGGCTCACAAGTGACGTTCGCGGGTTGCTGGCAAAGGGAGCGCCGATTTCCGAGGCCCCGGCGGCGGCTCAGTCGGAGAAAGGCAAGTGGAGCCTTTTCGACGAATACAACACGAGAAACGCGACCGCGGCTTTTGCCGAGTTGGAGTGGGAATGACAAGCATGCAGCCAAAAGAGATGAAGTCATCTGCAAGACTTGCCGTGCGAATAGCGATCGCCGCCGCTTTCGTTTGGGCATCCAACGCTGTCCGTGCGGAAAGCGACAATGCCGAAGAGACCCCGTCCGAACAGACATGGACGAGCATCAAGGACAATATCTTCAACGGAGTGACTTTGTCCGACGGCACCGGGCTTGTCGCGCTCGAAACGCCAGTACGGGCCGAAGACGCCGCGATCGTGCCGGTCACGATGAAGGTGACGCTGCCGCAAGGCGATTCCCGCACGGTAAAGCGCTTCACGCTCGTGATCGACGAGAACCCGGCTCCCCTTGCAGGGGTCTTTGATGTCGGACCTTCAGCCGGGGTAACGGCGATATCGACCCGCGTCCGCGTCAACTCCTACACCTATATTCACGCCGCGGCGGAACTCAGCGACGGCAAGACCTATGTGGTCAAGAACTACGTGAAAGCATCAGGCGGATGCTCGGCGCCCGCGTCCAAGGATTCGGACGAGGCAGCGGCGAATGTCGGAGCTTTGAAACTGAAGCAGTTCGCGGGGACGGCGAAGACGCGGGAAGCGCAAGTCATGATCCGCCACCCAAATTATTCAGGGATGCAGATGGATCAGATCACCAGATACTACATCCCCGCAAACTTCGTGGAAGAATTGAAGCTCTGGCAAGGAAATGACCTGATCCTTTCAATGAATGGCGCAATTTCCATATCCGAGGACCCGAACATCCGCTTCACCTACGTCCCGAACGGAGCGGACCACATCCGTGCGGAAGCGCGGGACACAAAAGGCAGAGTCTTCAAGGCTGAGTGGCCAGTCGAATCTGGCGGCATGTGACGCGTAGCTCACGCTTAAGTGCGCGCGGGGCGTGTATACCCGCATTGAAACGAGCATTCGCCTGCTGTAATGTCGTTGAAGATCAACAAGAAAACCATGCTTGGGAGCATAACGACAGGAGGCTAAATTGAAATCGCGTGCCGCCGTTGCTTTTGAGGCAAAAAAACCGCTCGAAATTGTTGAAGTTGACCTGGAGGGGCCAAAGGAAGGCGAAGTGCTCGTGGAGATCAAAGCCACGGGCATATGCCACACGGATGCGTACACGCTCGATGGCTTCGACAGCGAGGGAATATTCCCCTCCATTCTCGGCCATGAGGGTGCGGGCATCGTTCGGGAGGTCGGGCCGGGCGTCAAGAGCGTGAAGCCGGGCGATCATGTCATTCCGCTTTACACGCCGGAATGCCGGGAGTGCAAATCCTGCCTCAGCCGCAAGACGAACCTCTGCACCAAGATCCGCGCGACCCAAGGCAAGGGCGTCATGCCCGATGGGACGAGCCGCTTCTCCTACAAGGGGCAGACCATCTACCATTACATGGGCTGCTCGACGTTCTCCAACTTCACGGTGCTGCCGGAGATCGCCGTCGCTAAAATCCGCGATGACGCGCCGTTCGATACCTCCTGCTATATCGGATGCGGCGTGACCACGGGCGTTGGCTCAGTTGTCTACTCGGCGAAAGTCGAGCCGGGCGCGAACTGCGTAGTGTTCGGTCTCGGCGGCATCGGGCTCAACGTGATCCAAGGGCTGAAAATGGTGGGCGCCGACAAGATCATTGGCGTCGACATCAATCCCGCCAAGGAAGAGTGGGGACGCCGCTTCGGGATGACCCATTTCGTGAACCCGAAGGACGTTCAGGGCGATCTCGTCGCGCATCTCGTCAACCTCACGGACGGCGGCGCGGACTACACCTTCGACTGCACCGGCAATGTCAACGTCATGCGGACGGCGCTGGAATGCTGCCACCGCGGCTGGGGCCAGAGCATCATCATTGGCGTTGCGGAAGCTGGCAAGGAAATCTCGACGAGGCCGTTCCAGCTTGTGACGGGGCGCGTCTGGAGAGGCTCCGCTTTCGGCGGCGCACGTGGCCGCACCGACGTTCCGAAGATCGTGGACTGGTACATGGAGCGGAAGATCGAGATCGACCCGATGATCACGCATAAGCTGACGCTTGACCGCATCAATGAAGGCTTCGACCTCATGCACAAGGGCGAAAGCATACGCTCCGTCGTGATTTACTGAGCGGATATAAGGCCGCACCTGCTGCGGCGCCTCCCGCAAGGGGAGAGGGTGCGCTGTAGCGTATTCGTCATTCGCATTTCCGGATTGTTCGGTGGCAGCACCGTTCCTTCTCCCTTGCGGGAGAAGGACAGGATGAGGGGTGACACCGGAGGCGGGATGCGGCTCTCGCAAGCCGGCTAGGCCGTGGCCTGTTTCAAGACGCCCGAAGCTTTCGCGATGTGGGTTGCGATTGCGTCCATCAGCGGCGGCGACAGGCAATCATACGGCTCCAGGCCAAGCTCTTTCAGCCTGCCCCGCACCGCACCCATCTGCGCCGGATCGGCTCCAGACTCGATAATCGACGAGACGAACGCGGCGAACTCGGGCGCCGACCACCCTTGTTGCGGCGACAGCTCCGTGTGGATGAAATCGAGCCCGTAGAAGGGATGCGACTTGTTCTCGATGCGGCCGAACATATGAACGCCGCACGCCGTGCAGGCGTGACGCTGGATCGCTGCCGAAGGGTCCACGACCTTAAGCTTGTCGCCATTGGCGGTGACGCTGACCTTGTCGCGCGGGACGACGGCGACAACCGAGAACAGATATCCCTCGGGCTTCCAGCATTTCGTACAGCCGCAGGCGTGATTGTGCGCTGTCTGCGAGTTCACCGCGACGGTGACGGGATTTTCCTTACACTTGCAGACAAGCGTCCCGCCGGTAAAATCCTTCGATCCAGGCTTCACACCGTTATCGACGGATGGATGGATGTGAATATGGCTTGCCATCGTTGGTTTCCTCTCATGTTCTGTTGTCTTTTTGCGCCAAAACATCTCTTTTTACCTTGAGCTTAAGCGGTTCCTCTTGGGCTTACTTGAGTCAATACTAACGCCGTCAGTGCCTTGCACGCTCATCCGGCAAGCCCACCGGCATTGTACTCTTACTTGTGTGCATTCGGTGAAGCGGTGGAACTATGCTTTACTTTGTGGAAAGTATTGAGTTCCGATTTAGATAAAGAAGAAATGCGGCGGCGAATCGCATGGTATGAGCGGCGACTTATTGTCTGGAGGCGAACCATGCGCAGAATTCTTACAGCCTTGCTGCCGGTGTTTATTATCTCGACAGCCGCTCAAGCCGAGGAAGGCAAAGGCATCCGGTTCTGGAACCTAACCGCGTCGACGATCACGAGCCTGAAACTATCGCCGGCGGGACAGAAAGCCTGGGGCGCCAATCAAGTCCAAAACGACCGCGACGGGGGCGTCGATTACGATGAGCGGCTCAAGATCACCGGCGTCGAGCCCGGCCTTTACGACGTCAAATTTCACGACAAGCTCGCGCGCGAATGCATCCTGAAGAACATCAGCATCAAGGCCAACGAGGTCTTCTCGATCCATGAAAAATCGCTCCCGGGAACGTGCACGCTAACCGCTCAACCTTGAGGCATGCCACCTCAGGTGGTCCTCAATGAAGGTTGAGATGAAGAAGTACGAGTGGTCGTAACCTTCCTGCATGCGCAGCGTCAGCGGAATGCCTGCCGCTGAGCAGGCTTCTTTCAGCAGCTCCGGCTTCAACTGCGTCTGAAGAAAGCCGTCCGCCGTGCCTTGATCGACAAGAAGACCGGGAAGTCTCGCGCCGCTCTCGATGAGGGCACATGCGTCGTAGTCCTTCCAAGCTGTACGATCCGGGCCAAGATAGCCTCCAAGCGCTTTCTCGCCCCAGGGGCAGCGCATCGGCGAAGAGATCGGAGCAAAGGCAGAGACAGCCTTGTAACGTCCGGGATTTCTGAGCGCGATCGTGAGCGCGCCATGCCCGCCCATCGAATGACCCGCAATGCCCTGCCTCGAAAGGTCGGCGGGAAGCTCGGCCTCGACAAGGGCCGGCAATTCGCGCTCGATGTAGGATTTCATTCGGTAGTTGCGCGACCACGGCTCAACCGTGGCGTCGACATAGAACCCGGCCCCCAAGCCGAAGTCGTAGGCTCCTTCGGGATCGTCCGGTACCCCCTCGCCACGAGGGCTTGTATCCGGTGCGATCACCAGCAGCCCTAATTCGGAGGCGACGCGCTGGGCGCCTGCCTTTACGGTGAAATTCTCTTCCGTGCAGGTCAAGCCGGAGAGAAACCAGAAAACGGGGACACGCCCTCCGCCCGCGGCCTGAGGGGGCACGAACGCGGAGAAACGCATCGGCGTGTGCGTCTCTTCCGAGTTATGCCGGTAAACGAATTGGGTCCCGCCGAAGCTGCGGGATTGCGAGACGATCTCCAGATGGCTCAAGCTTTGCTCCCAATCCAGTGTGTCTTCGGGCAACGCTAGAGCGGCGCGTGACTGCGGAGAAGCCTCGCGCCGCATACCTTTCGAGCGCGGACCGGTAGAACTTCACCGTTCCGCGCTGAAGGCGATTCGAATCCCGGTTTCCGCGCCGGATAGGAGTTTAGCGCGCGCAGGTGCGGCGGGCTTTTACATCAAGCTCCGAAGGCAGATAGCGGGTCACTTCGAACCCGGCATCCACCGTGGCCGCCACCGGTTTTGTCCATACTTTCATAGCTTTCCTCCTCATATTGGAAATCCGCCAGACTGAAGGATCTCATCGGTGAATATAGTATGCCAGGGGCGTCATGACAATTTAGCATTTCTAATTGAGCGGCCTCCTAATCCTTATAGGTATCTCCAAAAACCTGATCCTTAACGTCGCAGAACATGATCCAGGCGCATGGCAGTCGAGCGTCTGATCACATTGCCGTGAGATGCGCAAAGGAATATGCTGCGATGCAACATTAGAAAGATTTTAGACTTCCGCCAAAAAAGGGGCAGTCGATGAGTTTTTTGCTCGGATGTCGAAAGGACCCATCATGAGCCGCCTTGC
Organism: uncultured Alphaproteobacteria bacterium; assembly: GCA_963834165.1. Taxonomy (GTDB): domain Bacteria; phylum Pseudomonadota; class Alphaproteobacteria; order Rhizobiales; family Rhodomicrobiaceae; genus Rhodomicrobium. Next base: position 295,141 of record CAWIAL010000017.1, read on the forward strand.
AGTCGCCATCGCTGCTGCGATCCTCCTGCCCTTCGCCGCCTTCGGCGAGCAGGCAACGCTCCACTCCAAATACCTTGCCTCGGTTTCGACCTATAAACCGATCCAGGGCTTTACGCACACCGTCGGCTCCAGGCATTTTGTTGGATACTTCGTAGTCGCTGCCAACGACGGGTGCGCGGTCACCGTTATCGATGCGACCGCTGGCGACGATCGCCTCATGGATACGCCGCGCCGGCACAAGATCGAACTTCCTGCCGGAGGGCGCACTGAAGTCAAAGCCGATCACGGCAAAGCTCTTGGCATCGGTTGCGCCGCAGACGCGAACGAAATCCACGTCGTCGCTCTGGAGCCGCGCACGGCAGAGTCCGCCAGCCGCTAATGCGGTATTCGCGTTAGCAGGCAGCCTCATGGCTTAAATCGCGGGCGCCCCTGCACAATTTCTGGGCGAGCCAAGCATTCATTCCATGAGGCACTCTTGACCCCACAGCGAACAGGCCTCGCTTACGGCAAGCTGCTATGAACGCGAGCGCCGGAACGCTTGCGGCCCGGTCCGCCTTCTCGCTTTCTCAATACATCATCTGTTTCAAGGGAATCGTCTGGCGCGAAGGCTTGCGCTTCCTTCACCAGCGCGAGCGGTTCATCTCGGCGCTCGTGCGCCCCCTCGTCTGGCTTTTCATCTTTGCGGCCGGCTTCCGGCAGATCTTGGGCGTCTCGATCATACCGCCCTATGACACCTACGTTCTCTACGAGGTCTACATCACGCCCGGCCTCCTGGCGATGATCCAGCTTTTCAACGGCATGCAATCTTCGCTTTCGATGGTCTACGACCGCGAGATGGGCAACATGCGCACCTTGCTGGTCAGCCCGTTTCCGCGCTGGTATTTGCTGTCGTCGAAGCTTGTCGCGGGCACGCTCGTATCGATTCTGCAGGTTTATACCTTTCTCGCCATCGCGTATTTCTGGGAGATCGAACCGCCGCCGATGGGGTACCTTACGGTGCTCCCGGCCCTGATCCTCTCCGGCATGATGTTCGGCTCGCTCGGGATGCTGCTTTCCTCGCTCATCAAGCAGCTTGAGAATTTTTCGGGCGTCATGAACTTCGTCATCTTCCCGATGTTCTTCGCGTCCTCGGCGCTCTACCCTCTGTGGCGCGTGAAGGAATCGAGCCCCTTTCTCTACGGCGTGTGCCAGTTCAATCCCTTTACCCATGCCGTGGAACTCATCCGCTTTGCGCTCTACGGCAAAATCGAATGGTTTTCATTGAGTGTTGTTGCTGGCTGCACCATTGCTTTCATGGTTGCAGCTATTGTGGCTTACGATCCCTCGCGCGGATTGACGGCGCTGCGGGGCCAAACTCGGGCGCAAGCATGAAGAGGACCCTCCCCCTCGCTGCGGCTCTGTTATGTCTCAGTTCCGCATGGGCGCCGGGATGGGCGCTCGACAAGCGCTATCCGGATTGGCCCTGCCGGCAGCTTAAGGTTCCCGAGCTGTCCCCCGCGGCCATCTGGTCCGGACCGCCAATCGGCGATGTGGGGAATGCCTGGGAGCAAGCGCCAGGGGTTCCGGAGCTTGTGGCGCGCCTTGCCGCCCGGCGCACCCCAATAGCCGACGCTGAAAAAGATATCGCCGCCTACATAACCGGCACGCTGGCGGAAAAACAGGAAAAGGCGAAGCTTCTGTTCGCGGGCCTTCTCGATACGCTGAATATCCAGCGCACGCAGGTGATGAACGGTCTTGAGCGCGCCTTTCGCAAGCAGAAACAATTCGCCGAGACGATACGGGACGACACGTTCAAGCTGCGGGAAGTGCAAGACGCTGGACAGGACCAGGCGAAAGTGGATGAACTGGGGCGCCGCATCGAGTGGGAAACGCGCATCTTCGAAGACCGGCGCAAGACAATGAGTTTCGCCTGCGAGGTGCCTATCGAAATCGAGCAGCGTCTGTTTGCTTTGAGCCGCGCCATACAAAATGCGCTTTGAGCGCCAATCACTCAGCCCGAGGGGCGCGGCACAGGCGCAATCTCTTCCAGCGGCAGTCCGGCCGCTTTCCAGCCGTCGGTCCCGTCTGGATACCAGTCGACGCGGGTGTAGCCGAGGGTCTGAGCGCGCTTGGCGGCGTTCCACGACATCCAGCAATCCTTGAGACAGAAGAATACCAAAGTTTTCGAACGATCTCCCGCCGCGGCGCGGTCGAGCCCGCTGCGGAAATAGTCTTCGATCGCCGCGTTGAGTTCGCCATAGCCGGTGTCGGGAAGCCAGACGCTTCCCGGTATGCTCAGACGCGGCTTGTCGCGCCACAGGGTTCCCTGGGGCAGGTTCCCCGGCCGTGGCGGCTGCGCAAGCACATCGATGAACGCAGCCTTCCCGCTCCGCCAGATCGCGGCAGCATCGGCCGTAGTCAAGACCTGCGCTCCTTCCAGGCTTGCGGGTGTTGGCGAGCGGTAATCTTGCGTCCGGTACTGTTTCGGTTCGGGGACGCTAGCGTCCCCCGCGCGCAAGTGCGGGACCGCAAGAAGGAGGCTCCACGCGGCCAGGACAGCGAGCCAAAGCCTCATTCTTTTTTCAACGACGCCGAGGTGATTGGCTGATCTCTCTCATCGAGCAGGGGAACGCCGTAGCTCAGCAAAATCGCATCGATTTCAGACTGGTTTTCCTGGATCATGCGGTTGAGGAGGCGCTTGAATTCCTGGTCGGCTGGGCGCACCCCCATGCCGATGCGGTAAGCGAGGCGCGGGCCGCCCTTTTCCTTGAGCAGGGGTGTGACGCGAAGCTTGGGATTCGCCTTGCTGGCATAGTACCCAGCGATCGGCCCCCATAATATTCCGGCATCGATCTCTCCCAACTCGATGTCGTGGATCATCTCCTGGGACGAAGAGTCCGTTCGCGTGTCGATGGTGAGAGGATAGGATTTCGCGGATTTCAGCAGCCCTTTCTTGGCCATATAAGAAGCGGGAGGGGTCCCGGCTACGATGCCAATCCGCTTTGTCTTGAGGACCGGATCATCGAGGGTGTCGGCGCCGTCCAAGCCGCTGCCCGGTTTGGACACGATTGCGTAAGCCGTACGGTAATAAGGATTGGTGACTTGCGCAAAGTCGTTGCCTTGCGGAAAGCCCATGATGACATCGCATTTATGGGCGTTCAGCGTGTTGCGCACGAATCCCGTCGCGCCCGGATACCAGGAATAGGCAATGGATTTGCCGAGCTTCTTTGCGAAAAGCTCGGCTATTTTGTTCTCGAAGCCTTCGCCGGCCTCATTGGAGAAAGGCAGGTTCCGGGGATCGGCGCAGACGCGAAACACGTGAGGATCGATAAGCTCGATCGATGAAGAAGGCTCTTCCGTTTCTTGGGCGAGCGCTGCGGTCCATCCTGCAACCGCCAGGGCGGCAGCAAGGAGCGTGGCAATGCTGAACTTGATGGTCATGGCTGATCTGTTGCTAAGGCGCATTGTTTCGGCATGGTCTCATCCCATGCATTCGTTTTCTGCTTTCTTGGCCCAGTCGGGCTTAGGCTCATGCTTTTCCGGCCTTCCTCGGGGCACGGCGCCGTTCGCTCTCGCTCGCAGATAGGTGTAGATGTTATCGAGGTAGCACACGACGTTCTTGTTCTGCCCGAAGGAGGGCATCACGTTCTCTTGAGACGTGCTTACGTTCTGCCGCCCGGTCGCGACGATGCTCAAGAACTCCGGATAGGTGATAGTCTTTAATGAATTCTTGAGAGCTGGTGCATAGCTGGAGCCTTCCGCGTCCGGCCCGTGGCAAACGTGGCACTCTGAATGATAGCGGAGGTACCCAGAAAAGGTGGGCCAATCCACCGTCCCATCCGGTTGCACCTTGTAGGTGGGAAAGCCGTCTTTATCGAGCCAGCGGCCATCCTTTTGAGTGACAGCCGTTGGATCGTCCGCTCCGTAGGCTGCGGCCATGCTCGCGAGCAGGCAAACAACGATAAAGAGCCCGCAGGCTCCGCCAGTTTTCTTCACGTGGCCTCTATTGTCAGGAGATAAATAAAACCCAGCGCGCCCCCGTTGAGCGCGCTGTAATTTCATATGATTGGCATTAGCCGTTTGGCAAGGCGAACACTGTCAAAGTGCCGCCGAGAGCGGTGTAGTTCGACAGGGCCGCATAGCCGCCCACCGCGCCCAGACCTTCGGTTGGCTTGGTGAGACCGGCTGCGAGACCGATGCCGGCCCAGCCGCCCACACCTGAGAGCACCGCAACGTACTGCCTGCCGTTGTGCTCATAGGTCATGACGTTGCCGATGATGCCCGACGGCGTCTTGAACTTGTAAAGCTCCTTGCCCGTCTTCGCATCGACCGCCTTCAGGTAACCTTCCAGCGTGCCGTAGAAGACCACGTCGCCAGCGGTCGCCAAAGCGCCCGACCACACAGAGAACTGCTCAGGAATCGACCAGACGATTTTCCCGGTCTTGCCGTCCCATGCGATGAAGTTCCCCATGTTCTTGTCGCCGGGAGGCGGATACATGGAGAGCGTGGCGCCGACGTAAGGCTGTCCCGCTGTATAGCTCACGCGGAACGGCTCGTAGTCCATGCAGACGTGGTTCGTCGGCACGTAGAACATGTCCGTCTTCGGTGAGTAGGCAGCCGGCTGCTCGTCCTTCGTGCCGAGAGCCGCTGGGCAGACGCCTTTCGTGTTTACGTCCTCGCCATTGGCTTCGGTCGAATACTTCTTAACCCGGATCGGCTTGCCGTAGTCTTTCGAGGACTTATCCATGTCGATCTTGGTGGCCCAGTTCACGACCGGATCGTATTTTTCAGCGACAAGCAGTTCGCCGTTCGTGCGATCGAGAGTGTAGCCGAAGCCGTTGCGATCGAAGTGGGTGAGAGTTTTCCGTGTCTTGCCTCCGAAATTCATTTCGGCCAGGATCATTTCGTTGACGCCGTCATAATCCCACTCGTCGTGGGGCGTCATCTGATAGACCCATTTCGCCATGCCGGTGTCCGCATCGCGCGCCCAGATCGTCATGGACCACTTGTTGTCGCCCGGCCGTTGAATCGGGTTCCATGTGGATGGATTGCCCGAACCGTAATAGACGAGGTTCAGGTCAGGATCGTAGGAAATCCAGCCCCAGGTGTCGCCACCGCCGATCTTCCACTGATCGCCTTCCCAGGTTTTCAGGCTGGAATCCTTGCCGACCGGCTTTCCAAGCTCCGTCGTCTTTTCCGGATCCATCAACGTGTCGGAGTCGGGTCCCATGGAATAGCCGCGCCAGACGCGTTTGCCGTCCTTGAGGTCGTACGCAGTCAGGTAACCGCGAACGCCGAACTCACCGCCAGAAACACCGACATAGACTTTATCTTTGACGACTATCGGAGCAGAAGTGCCGGTTGCTCCCTTGCTTGGATCACCATCTTTCACCGACCAGACAACATTGCCCGTCTTCGCATCGAGCGCGACAAGCGTCGTATCGGCCTGGTGGAGAATGATCTTGCCGTCCGCATAAGCAAGACCGCGATTAACGGTGTCGCAACACATCACTGGAATGACGCTTGGATCCTGCTTTGGCTCATACTTCCAGAGGATCTTCCCGTCGTTGTTCAGATCCAGTGCAAACACCGTATTTGGAAAGGGTGCGTGGACGTACATTGTATCACCAATGACGAGGGGCGCGCCCTCGTGCCCGCGCAAGACACCCGTGGAAAATGTCCAGACGGGGGTCAGCTTGCCGACGTTTGAAGACGTAATCTGCGACAGCTTCGAAAAACGGCGGTTTGAATAATCGCCAGCAGGCATTACCCACTCTTTCGAATTCTGCTGCATCTTTACGAGATCGTCATCGGCGCTCGCGGGCGCCCCCGCCCCCGCCATCGTCGCGACAAGCGACGCGGCAAGAAGAAACTTCTGCATTGACTTCCTCCCTGTTCATCGTGGAAGGACACGGACGCCCTCACCAAGCAAAAGCGCCGGGTAAGCGGTTCGCCGAGCCTTGAATTTTTTGTGGTTGATTAGGCCCCCGGCGGAATTATAGACGCCCGGCGGCCGGAAAGGTCCTACCTCCTCTTCAAGAACGTCTCCAAGTGAGGCGCAGGCAATATATTGGTTCCAGTCTTCAAGAAGCGCAAGGCTTTTCAAAGAGAGCGCGCGGACACAAAGTAGTAATCTCATACTAAAGAGAAGCACACTGCGAAAAACATTTAACTAATTTCGCAACTATTTGACGGACTCAGAAAATTCTTTATTTAGCATCATGCACGAGGCAGCTTCATAAGCCCGAATTGTTCCCCCCACGGAGTTTACTTGGAGGCGGAATTCGAGAGGGCAGCACAGCTTAGTTACATAGACATGCACTAATAATTATCTTCCGCTAAGCCGAAGCTAGATTTTATACTTAAATCGTCGTGCTTTAATCGGCATCGGCAGCCGCAGCCCAATGGTGTCGTGCCCGCGCAGGCGAATTGCCTCGCGCGCCGTTGCGCCGGCCGCACCCGCAGCAATCTGACTTGGTAACCCTGAGCGGGCGAATCAATTCGAGGCGAGATTGCTCCTCCGGCGTGCCGCGTACTGAGGCGAGCTTGGCGATGAGAGAGCTCCAATCGAAGCACACAAAACTCAAATCACTTTCGCGCCAGAAGCATCAATGCAGTCCTAGACGGGCTCTTGGTTGCATCTCTACATCCGAAATGCTTCATCGGCCTGCCGGCCTTGATGCGCCTGCGCAACAAATTTCTGAAATCAGGTGGCAAATCTCGAATCTGGTTTGCCTCTGCTCAGAGGTTGAGCACAATCTGTACGTGCACCTGATTCGAATTCGCACAATCAGGCCGCGAGCAAAGTCTAGGAAAAACCTCAGCGCCAGGCGCCAGCAACGCCAGCACCGGTAGGCTAGCTTGCAACTACGCTCGGGCTCAAGCCCCTGCTCCAAAGTAAGCTCGTAGCGTTAGTTTCGATAGTTCCCACAAGTTATCGACATAAAAGGGGGGTTCCTCGCATCGGGGAGCTTATGAAGGGGATGAAGACCAAAATCGCATCGATCGCGCTTGGCGCGTTAGCACTTTGCAGCGGGTCCGCTTACGCGGTTCCAGTCACGCCTCCCGGTGAAGAGGCCGGCCTGAACGCGGCTAATCCGCTGCCGGAAGGCGTGTATTTCATCAATATCTACGGCACCGGCGGTGATTACTTGCCGCTTACCGACGACACAAAATCGAACCTGAGTTTTGACGTCCCGGTCATCGCCTGGGCCACGCCCTGGCAGATTAGCCTCTTTGGCTTTACGGGACGGTTTGAGGTTATCGCTGCGGCGCCGATTATCGATAATGTTGGCGTTCCTTACTGTGGTCCGGTCCCCACCAACCAATCCACCCGGACCCCAGGCGCATTCCCTTGCGGAACCGTGGGAAATCTAGGCGTGCCACCCACATTAGGCGGCCGGGATATCACCGGCTGGTACAACCCGTTTGCTGAGGCTGGCTTCGCCTGGGATTTGGGCGGCGGTTGGGGCTTTTCCAGCTTTGACGGCGGTTACGCCCCGATTGACAACGAGTTCAGGCTCTTCGGCCAGGACATATGGGTCTATAACAACCGTAGCTGGATTGGCTGGACCGGCACTCTCGTCCCAGGGGGCATGAAGGATTGCTGCCAGGAAATCAAGGCGACTTTCGCCCTGGAGTTTGTGCTCGGCTTTACGGGTAATCCCCTCGATAAAAAAGAAGTGCCTGAAAAGACACGTCCAAACTATTGGAACCTCAACGGGACCGCGTATGTGACCGTAGGGAAGTGGGATGTCGGCCTTGTTGGCTACTATACAACGGACCTTGAGTCCCTTGCCTTTAATGGAGCGGTAGCCCAGTGTAGCCCAAATCCAAATCCACACCTAAAGTGCGAGCAGTCCCGCGCCGGGCTCGGGCCCTTGGTTGAATACGATTTTCCCGGCATCCAGGTGCAGGCCAGCTACACGTTCGATGTGTATGACGAAAATTATCGCAACCTGAATGGCTCAAAGATGGAAATACAGGAGTTCTGGCTCAAAACCGTGATCCCGCTCTGGACTGCTCCCAAGGAAGAAAAAACCACCCTCAAAAACTAGACGGCTAAAGTTAGCGCACGGCCGGCTTTGTCACCGGCTTTAGAGCCCCCGGTTCGAATTTTTCGAGCCGGGCTTCTGCTTTCCCCGTTTGACTGATCAATCTTCCGGCGGCACGGTCCGGGTTACTTTGGCGAAAGCGCCGCGGACATCGCCAGCGCCGGCCGATTTGACGATATCGGCGGCTATCCCTTGCGCCAGCACTTTTCCGCGATGCAGGATGATAACGGTGTCGCTCTCCGCGACCTCGTCGATCAGATGCGTCGCCCACAGCGCGCTGATCCCTTGCGACGCCACGAGGCCGCGGACATGCTGAAGAATTTCGGCCCGCGCTTCGATATCGAGTCCAACCGTCGGTTCATCGAGCAACAGCAGGCGGGGCTTGTGCAGCAGGGCCCGAGCGATCTCGACCCGCCGCATCTGGCCGCCGGAAAGGTTCCGCGCCTTGTCGTGCGCGCGCGCTTCGAGCCCGATGCGCCCCAGAAGCTCGCTGGCGCGCACCCTTGCCTCCCGGCCGCCGATGCCATGAAGCGCCGCGTGATAACGAAGGTTTTCCGCAAGCGAAAGTTCAAGGTCGAGGGTGCGGGCCTGGAAGACGACGCCAAGCAGCTTTAGCGCCGCGCCCGGTTCACGGCGGAGATCATGCCCAAAAATGCGTATCTCGCCCGCCTGCGCATTGAAGAGCCGCGTGACGAGTGAAAAAAGCGTGCTCTTCCCTGCGCCGTTCAATCCGAGCAAAACGGCAAATGTCGACGGCTGCACCGTAATGCTGACGTCATCGAGGGCTTTCCGGTCGCCATAGGAATGGCTCAACCGATCCACTTCCAGAGCGGGGATGAGGTCCTGCTGCGCCTTGCCGCGCGCAAGATCGCCGAGCGGTGTGTTGGCGAGCGTGTCCATCATTGGGGAGACATCGCGACGCCCCAGGGAAGTTCCCCAACCTGGATCGATTTGACCACCTTGAGGCTTGCCACATCGATCACGGAAACATCGTTCGACAGCCCATTCGTGACCAGGAGATATTTCTCGTCCGGCGTAAAAGCGCCGTGCCAGACGCGCTGGCCGACCAGCAGGTACTTCAGCACCTCGTGCGTCTTGCCATCGATGACCGCGACGCGGTTTGCCGGGCCGAGCGACACGAAGCCGAGCTTGCCGTCCTTCGTGATGTTGATGCCGACAGGCTGGATCGCCTCGCGCCGCAGACCTGGAATCTCAAAGGTTATTTTCTTGGTCACCACATGATTAACGGGATCGATGATGCTGACCGTACCGCCAACCTCGGCAGAGACCCAGAGCTCCGATCCATCGCTCTTGAATTCGGCGTAGCGCGGCCGGGAATCGACGAGCACATTGGCGACGATTTCCTTGGTCTCGATGTCGATAAAATGAGCCATGTTGCTTGTCTCGGAAGTGCACACGACGATCTTGCCGTCCGGGCTGACGCCCATGCCTTCCGGCTCGACGCCGACCGGAATCTCGCCGATCGCAGCGCGCCGCTCCACATCGATGATCGTAACCGTATTGTCGTTCTCATTGGCGACATAGAGAGATTTGCCGTCCGGAGAAAATGCGAGCAGCTCCGGGTCGGGGCCGGACGGCAGCGTGCCGGTCACCTCTTTGCTGGCAGTGTCGATTGTCTGAATGGTGTCGTCATCGCCGACGGCGACCGCGACGAACTTGCCGTCCTTGCTCATTACGATGCCGCGTGGCCGCTGGCCGACTTTGATCGTCCTGATGGTCTCGAGCTTATCGGTATCGATGACCGAGACCGTATTGCTCTTTTCGTTCGAGATATAAGCCTCGAATGCGAAGCCGGGCCCGGCCGGGAAGGCCGATAGCGCGATGGCGAGGAAATAGCTGAAGCGGCGGCGGCTTGTCATGCTTGCAGCTCTACCATCACTTAAGCTCACATTTCGTTTCCGGCCGGTCATATCCGAGCGTGTCAAGCTCGGACACCTGGTGCAGGAAACCTTCCTGCGGTGAAATCGAAGTGATGTTCCGCCCATCGCTAAGGAGGATGGGCTGGCGCAGCTGCAAGTTCCAGGGCCGCAGCGTCAATCCCTGGCCCTTGTATGCACCTAGCGCAAAATCCGGGCTAAGAAGAAAAGCGCGGATCGTCTGCGCATCCGCAGACTTGGTTTGCGTGACTGCTTCGCCGATCATGCGGGCAGCCGACCAGGCCTGCATGTCGAGCGCCGACATCCGGCGCGAAAACTTCTTCATGAAGCGTTTTTGCATTTGCGTTGCGCCCCATTGCTCCATGGAAGGGTCCCAACTCGTGGGAACAAGACCGGCCGAGCCGGCGACTGGCCGCGGGTCCCAGGTCCGGTAAGGGAGATAAGCCGCAAAGACTTCGCTTTCGTCAGCCGCCACAAGCACGTCGTAGGCAGGCGCCCCTTGCGTGAACTGCGGCATTTGCCTCTGGATTTGAGCGATGCCGCTGTCCGTTTGCCTTGCACCGCCTGTATCCACAAAGGTTCGCTCTTCGACAATCTTGGCTCCGAACCGCGTCGCGGACCTTTTCAGCGCGTCCGCCCAAAGCTTGTCCTTGGCATGCGATCCGGCGACGAAGAACCACTTGCGCCATTGCTTCCAGACGAGATATTGCGCAAGCCCGTCCGCCAGCATGGACCGCGTGGGGGCGACGTGGATGACATCGGCGCGGCAATCCTCTTCCCTGAGCCGGTCGTCGGTGGCGCCCGCATTGAAAAATACCATCCCGCGCGAGCGCCCGGCATCGGCGGCCTTCAACAGTTGATCGGCCGGGAGGTCCGTAATCACCAGCTTGATCCCCTGATCGGCAAAGGCATTGGCCGCCGCCGCCGGATCGCCGCCCGGCTTCATCTTTACCTCGTCGAGCGAGAAAGCCTGGTTCAGGAACTTGCCGGTGGTGGTGTTGTCGTCGATGGCGAGTTGAGCGCCTGCGAGCCCATCGTTGGGAGCAGGTTCATCGATGAGAGAAATCGTGATTTTTTGCTCAGCGGTCCGAAGATAACCGATCTTGACCCTGGTCACGTCCTGGGCAAAAGCGCCGGGGAGGCAACAGCAAACAAGGGCTGAGACGATCACGCCGCGGACGCGCCACCTTGCCAAGAGCTCCCCCTTGTTTATCAATATCTTTTGGCGAGAATGATGGCTGTTGCGATGCGCAGCTGCAAGGGTCCATCAGACTTTAGTCCCTCCTTGGCGCCCTCGGCGCGGGATCCCATTATTTCCAAATGCTGAAGCCCATTCCGGCACTGTTGCTTTTGGCGTTCGCCCTTGTTTGTTGGCCGCTGATGGCGGCGGCGCCGCAACGCGTCGCCGTGTTCGATTTCGAACTCATCGATACCAGTCTTGAGGGCGCCATGTACGGCGTGCGGCCCGAAGAAACCGCGCGGCTGAAAATGGTCAGCGAACAGCTGCGCAAAGCGCTGGCGGCTTCCGGCAAGTTCGATGTTGTGGACATCGGTCCTGTCGAGGCGGAAGCTCACGCCGCGAACCTGCAGGCGTGCGGCGGATGCGATGCGGCATTTGCCCGCAAGGTGGGCGCTGAGCTGTCGATCACCGGCACAGTTCAAAAAGTATCTAACTTGATATTGAATATGAATATCTACATTCGCGATGCGTCCACCGGAAAGCTCATCGCCGTAAAAAGTGCTGATTTCCGAGACAATACTGACGAATCCTGGTCTCGCGCACTCAATTATCTCGTTCGTAACTACTTACTTGCTCCCAATTTCGGCCAAAATTGAGCGCCAGCCGGTCAAAGGTCTTTGCCTCCTCACCCGTATCTCCCGAAATATTGAACGCGACGGCATGGACACATGCGACCCCATTTCCATTTCCGTTTCTTTTAGGTTGTGAGAAAGACGGGGTCGGCTGGCTAAGTCCTAGCTAGCTTATCGTGAAAAGCCTGGATTGAAGGACGACTGGGAATGCTGGAACTTGTCTTGACGGTGTGCGCAGTGGCTCAGCCCACGACGTGCCGCGACCAACGTGTGCTAATCGACTCCGATAGCTCGCCCTGGCAATGCACAATGAGCGCACCGCCTTTTATCGCGCAGTGGGGCACCGAGCATCCCGATTGGTTCGTCCAGCGCTGGACCTGTCAATATCCGAAGAAGGAAAAGGATATTTAGAGTTTCGCATCGCGATCCGCTAGCCAGGCAATCCTTCAACTTGCGGGGATCCCTTGTCTAGCGAATGCCGAGTTGTAATATCACGTTCAATCCTTCGATTGCGGAGGTTGGCGTGAAGATTACACACGGGCCGCTCATCGCCGCGTTTGCAAGCCTCATCGCGGCGTCGCCGCTTTGGGGACATGCTGCGGCTCAAGATATGTTGCAGTATCTCGACTTGAACTCGCCGGATATGACGCGGGCAGAGATGACGCGGGCCGGCGTGGAGGCCGCGATAAAGGCTTCCGGCGGCAAATCTGTCGATCTTTCCGGCAAGCGGCTGTCGGGGCTCGATCTTTCCGGTCTCGACCTCAGCGGCGCGAACCTCCAATCGTCCCGCCTCAACAACGCCAATCTTGCGAAAGCAAAGCTCGATGGCGCGAACCTCGATCTCGCCTGGGCGCTCAAGGCCGATTTCGCCGGAGCGGACCTTGCTCATGCCTCCCTGTTTTCATCCCAGATGCAAGGCGCAAACTTCGATCATGCGAATTTGTCGGGCGCGCGCATTGTTGCAACGCTCACGGGCGCGAGCTTGAAGGGCGCGAATTTTTCCGGCACGAATTGCAGCCCAGACCTTAAGAACCAGTCCATGGGCCTCATGCGAACGGTTTTGAAGTCGGCCAATCTCGAAGGAGCGGACTTTTCAGGCAGCAATCTTTCCCGCGCCGATCTCTCCTTCGCAAATCTGCAGGGAGCCAACTTATCGGGCGCGAACCTTCTCGATGCGGAAGCAAGCGGCGCCGATTTTCGGGGCGCGAAGCTCGAGGGCGCCAATTTGGCAGGCTTGGACGTGACCTCCGCCAGGATAGACACAACGGGCGCGGACCGCTTCGCAAAGTCGGACAATCTAGCCCGTGCCTTCAAAGAGTAGCAGCGCTGGAAGACGGCGATGGGCCCAGAGCAGAGCTTCTTCTCTTTTCATAATTCCATAAAACGCTTCTGGCGAAGTCTGCAAAGACGATTATCGCCAGTTCAAGCCCTCTCGCAAGGACCGCGGATCGGCATCTCAAAAGCAGCGGACTTCTGCTTCCGCCTGCGCACGGCGCAGCGCGTTGACGGCGGCCTTTGCCGGCTCCGGTGAACGGAACATGGAACCGAACGGCCCTGTCACCTGGGAAAGGCTGAGAACAGCCTCGGCTTCGACGTAGCGGTCGTAGGGCAAGATCGTCGCAATGATATCGATCGAGCAGGAGCACTGCTCGAGCGCGGTCCGCGTATCGCCATTGGCCTTCATGCAGCCGAATATATAGTCGGCGCGCGCGTCGGTCGGATAGTCGTTGACGTCCGGCGCTTTCGCTTTCGCGCATGTTATTGCAAAAGCGGATGCAAGGGCTGCTGCTGCCGCCAAAATGGGAGCAGCCTTTCGATCCGGTCTGACAGGTGAATGTTGCGTAGCCATGGCCGCTTCCCCCAAAGCAGTGTCCTATCAGTGTCCGATGCGGCGATAAATGAAGGGCGGCGCCTCCGCGCCCGTGGCAGCACTCGCCACCTCCGCCATCAGGTGATGGTCCGGTGAAAGGCTGCATGCGGGATCGGTCGCCTCGGCGTCTCCCGTCAGCGCGAAAGCCTGGCAGCGGCAGCCTCCAAAGTCGATCTCTTTTCGCGGACATGAGCGGCACGGCTCTTTCATCCACTCGAACCCGCGGAAGCGGTTGAAAGCCACGCTGTCGTACCAGATCGCGGCGAGCGGCTTCGCCTTCACATTGTCGAACGGAAGCGGCAGGCTTTCCGCGGCGTGGCACGGCAGAACCTTCCCCTCGGGCGTGATGTTGATCACATCCTTGGCCCAGCCGCCCATGCAGGGTTTCGGAAATTGCGCGTAATAATCCGGCGTCACGTAGTCGATGTTCAGCACGCCCTTCAAACGATCCTTCGCCTCGCCGACAATGGCGGCCTCATCGAGCACGCTCTCGTAATCGGGCATGAGCGTCGCTCGATTGCGTGACGCCCAGCCGTAATATTGCACGTGCGCGATCTCAAGCCGGTCGGCTCCAAGCTCAAGCGCAAGGTCGATGAGCGCGCGAGTTTGCCCGATATTGTGCCGGTGCGTCGGGGCGTTGATGGTCAAGGGCAAACCCGCCTCGCGTATCCAACGCGCGACGTTCCGCTTCTTGGCAAAGCTTTCCTTGTAGTTCCCGATCTTGTCGGAAACCTCAGGATCGATCGCCTGCAAGCTCAACTGCACATGATCGAGACCGCAATCCGCCAGATGCCGGATGCGCTCCGCCGTGAGCGTGACGCCCGCCGTAATCAGGTTCGTGTAAACGCCGCGTGAGGCGAGCGCGCCCACGAACTCTTCCAAGTCTTGCCGGAGCGTCGGCTCGCCGCCGGACAGATGCACCTGCAAGATGCCGAGGTCGGCGGCTTGCGAGAATGCGGAAAGCCAGGTCCGGGTGTCGAGTTCATCCGCCGCTTTGAGCAGGTGAATCGGGTTGGAACAGTAAGGGCATTGCAGCGGGCAGCGATGCGTAAGCTCGGCAAGCATGCCAAGCGGCGGTCCGGCGCGCTTTGCCGCGCTTACCCGCTCGATAGTCTCAACAGTCGTATATCCGTCCATGATTGTATGAACTCCAGCACGTCGGCTTGGATGGTTTCCACTGGCGCCGCGTACTCGCTTGCCAGCTCAGCGGCGATGCCGGAAATCGACCGCTCGCCATCGCAGAGTTTCAGTATTTCAACCGCGGTCTCGTCCGGCCAATACACGCGCTCGGGCGCCAGAACGGCGAAACGCCGGCGCGTGGCATCGAACTGAACGCGCACATACCTTGGGAGATAGGGTTTGCTGTCCGCGCTGACGAGGGGCCGTGCGAGGGTCACGGCCGAAAAGCTCCCGGCGCGATAAGTCCCGGCTCGACATAGGCGAAATGCAGCGCGTCCAGTTGCGCCCACAAAACCTGCGTCTTGAAGATGAGCGCATCGACGGCGGCCTGCTGCGCTTCCGGCGTGCGCGCATGCGCCTTCACGTAGGTCAGCGCGAACTTGACATCCCGCGGCGCTTGGCTGAGACGGCGCTGGAAGTAGCCCATCATCAACTCGTCGATGAAGCTGTAGTTGGCGAGCATGCCGGAGATCCGCTCGGAGTGAACGCCGGGCGCGAACAACTCGGTGAGCGACGACGCGATGCCCTCCAGCAGGCTGCGGTCGCGGACGAAATGCAGATAGGCATCGACCGCGAACCGCGTGCCGGGAAGGATGCCCTTCGTCGATTTCACATAATCCCCGGGGAGCCCCAGCGAGTCCGTAAGGCGAAGCCAGCGCTCGATGCCGCCCTCGTCCTCGCCAATGCCGTCATGGTCGAAGTAGCGATTCCGCCACTCCCGCCGCAGCTCGCGGTCCTCCATCTTGGACATAAGCGCGGTGTCCTTCCGCGGGATCATCGACTGATAATAAAAGCGGTTCAGCGCCCAGGCCTGCACCTGCGGTTTCGAGAGCTTGCCGCCGTGCAGAAGCTTATGAAACGGATGCAAATTGTGATACCGCCGCGCCCCAATCTCCCGAAGCAGCGCTTCAAGTTGTTCTGGAGTGAATCCTGCGGAGGGCACCGTGGTGTTGATGTCAGGCTCGTGTTCCATGCTTCGTTCCTCTCCCCTTGCCGCTTGTTCTTGTTTTTTGTGTCTTATTTTGCGGGAGAAATAGTTAAATAGATATTTTCATGCCGTCATGTGCGACATCCCAGCCTGCCTCGTTCACGATGGCCTCGGCGCGCGATCCCCTTTCCAGAATGGGGTTTGTCGTATTGATGTGGATGTAGACCTTCATGGCGATGGCACAGCCATCGAAGGCATGAAGCGAACCGCCCTCACCGGCAATCGAAACGTGCCCCATGCGCTGGCCCGTTTTTTCCATCACGCCGAGATCGAGAAGCTCGGTGTCGTTGAAGACGGTGCCATCGAAAAGGAGGCAGCCCGCGCCTTTCACGCGGCGCAGTACGTCTTCGTCGACCTTGGCGCAGCCCGGAATATAGAACGCCGCCCTTGAACCGGGCGCCGCGATCTTCAGCCCGATTGTGTCCCCGGCTTCTGTGCCGAAGCTTGCGCCCTTGGAGGCGTCTTCCAGATAGAGCGCGATCTTACCGGGGACGGGGAAGGCCTCGATGGTGACGCCGCTATCGGCAATCTCGACCGGCTCGTTGAGGGGAAGCGCGATGCGCTCGACAACGTCGCTTGCGAGCACGCCGAATACGCTATTTGCCCTGAGAATCGAAAGCACGCGCCCGGTCGCATATATTCGAAAGGGCTGCCGCTCCCGCAGAGTAAGGAGCCCGGCGATGTGATCGATATCGCCATTCGTAAGCACCACGGCTTTTATAGGAGAGTTTCGTTTCGCGCCCTCGCGATCTGGCTGAAGCTCCGGCGTAGTCAGAATTTGCTGCCGAAGATCGGGGGATGCATTCACGATAATCCATTGCCGGGAATCGGCCGAGACCGCGATACTGGATTGGGTTCGTTGCCGAACCCTTTCATCGCCGTCCCAAGCCAAGCGAGACAGCCGGGTGTTGCAATTCCACTGGGGAAACCCACCCCCGGCTCCCGCACCGAGAACCTTGATAATCAAGGCACAATCACGCGCTTTTTGCAGACGCGGCGATTATTTGCAGGCGCGGTTTGCGGCCACGTCGAGCGTGGAAGGCAGATAGCGCGTGACCTCGAAGCCGGCATCAACCGTCGAAGCAACAGGCTTGGTCCATACTTTCATGATTATATCCTCCCGATTGTTGTGCCCAAGTTTTGTGCGTTTGTGGCTTGGGTTATCTCAAAAATAGTGCGATATCGGGAGTGCCACAAGGGCGCAAGGGCCGATCCCTGGAGAAGAACCGCCCTGAGCTTCGCCTTTTTCTCAACGAACGATTTACATGTACTTAAGTTATTTGAGCAAACGCAGCAGTTCTCGCCCCGCTTTGCTTCTGGCTTCCTTGCAATCGATCGTGCCGTCCCCATCAAAATCGGCAGCCTTAAAGCGGGACTCGACGATGGCCTGATATTCGTCCTTGGTCAGCGTCGCGTCCTTGTCAGGATCGCCAGCAGCCAGCTCCTTTTTGGATAGGCGGCCCTTCAGCTCTTTTGTCGTAAGAGAGCCATCCTTGTCGGTGTCGAGCTTATCGAACAGCTTTGAGGCCGCTTCCTTGGCCTCGTTCAAGTCGAGCGTTCCATCGTTGTCGGCGTCGATGGCCTTGAGCGCGGAGCAGTGAGCCGTCTTTTCCTTCGCGAGCGCAGCATGGTAATCCCCAGCAACGATGAAGCCGGCGAGGAGACCGAGTGCGCAAACCTTCAAGCGCAGTGTCATGGTGTTCTCCTATTGCGGCAGGCTGCTGAAAAAGTGATGCCGCCACTGGTTCGACAGGCTCAAGGAGGCTTAACCGTCGATCATGCACAGCCTCATCCTGAGCTTGTCGAAGGATGAAGCCAAGATTTCCGTTTTCAGCGGCCTGCTAGCGGGTCGTCGATGTAATAATAAACCCTAGATGGTAACAACAACTTGCACGAGTTAGAGGGGTTCACGGCAGCCCGCTGGCCGAGGCACAAAAAAAGGCCGGGTTGCCCCGGCCTTGCGAACGATTTGAGAGAAGCTTTTGCTATTTCAGGTTTGTGTTGGCCGTCAGGTCGACCGAAGCCTTGGCTACGAAGGCCGCGCCGCACCAGCTCGACTGCCCATTTGTCGTGGTGTGATCCGCGGTCAAAATGTTGCAATCGCCTCTGGACAGATCGGTATCGTAGTACCGCAGATCGAGGGTCCAAACCTTGTAGGTGAAGGATATACCCGCGTTCCAGGTGTTGTATTCCGGCAGAGCGATATTGCCATAGAAGGAATTCGTCGTGCCGAACCAGTAACGGCCAAATTCGCCGGACAGGTAGGACCCGATATCCTTGGGCAAATAGTTGGCAGGCAAATTCACCTTGGCGGTGCCCGAAGCGTATGTGCCATCCGCACCCGAGTTCAGCCACGACGGCGAGTAGAAGACGTTGGCGCCAAGCGTCAATGTATCGTTAACGGTGTAGGTCGCCTTGCCGTAAGCCTCCCAGAAGCTCACATCAGCTTCGGAGGTGTTGCAAAACTTGCCTGCTATGCCGTTGGTGCAGCTCGTGGCTCCTGAAAGGCCGTTATACTCGCGGCCGCCGGGATACCAGTAGTACCAGCCACCGACGTCCAGGGCCAGCTTGCCGAAGGTCGGGCGAACGCCAGCATAGAAATCCACTTCAGCCGCAGCGCGGTTCGGGAAGTCGATGCTCTCGCCCGCCGAACCAAAGTAAACCTGAACATCAGGTTTCAAATTATACCGTAGTTCCGAATAGGTTGAAACAGATGGCTCGCGCGCCGATTGGCTGATGCCGCGGAAAATATAATCGCTCGCCGTATAGCCGCCAAAGGCTACGTCCCAATTCGGTGACAGCAGAGGAGCATCCTTCATGCTGACATCGCTAGGCGCGCTAAGATCCGCTGCAAATGCCGGAACGATGGTGCATGCCATCGCCGCGCCGGCAAGCATTCTTGCCATGCTCTTCATGTTAATTCCCCCAAGCGCCACTGTGTTACTACGTCCTAATTTGCATTAGTCGCCCCAGGAACTATTGCGCGCTAAAAGAGGTGTCTGCAACGCTGAGATCGCATTTGCTTGTGTGGAGCTGGACGGTAGTTGCAAATGTGCAGCATTGCGCATTTTTGCGTCATATAACCTTCGCAATTTCAATTCGTTTGCCCAAAGCTTGTGCAGCGCGCTGCGGCCAAATGCTCAACACTGCGAAAAAACATGCTCGAAATAGCTGCAAAAAGTAGAAAACTATGCTGCACGATCGCTCAGGCTGCGCCATCGAGCAATGTCAACCTTTGACATTCGTCAGCTTCCCTACGTTGCTCAGGCGCCACATTAGGGATCGGCGCCGGCGAACGGGAACACATCATGAGCAGCACATGGATCGATCGCTTTCCTGACCTCAAGGACCTGCCGGGCGAGCAGCGCAGGCGATTGGAGCCGGAAAGCCGTGTGCTGAGTCTGCCCGGAGGCTCGCGCATTTTTGGCCCTGGGCAGGCGCCCTCGAACTTCCTTCTCCTCCTCGAAGGCAGCATTAGGGTGCAGCAGGTTTCTGAAAGCGGGCGCGAAATCGTGCTCTACCGGGTTTC
Source organism: uncultured Alphaproteobacteria bacterium (assembly GCA_963834165.1). Classification (GTDB taxonomy): domain Bacteria; phylum Pseudomonadota; class Alphaproteobacteria; order Rhizobiales; family Rhodomicrobiaceae; genus Rhodomicrobium. The sequence goes on from CAWIAL010000017.1 coordinate 314,450, forward strand.
TGCCGGAGAAAGCTGTGCCCTCACCACGGCATGCCTCCTGGGATACGAACACTATCGGGCCGAAGGCATCGCCGAGACGGCAATCGAGGCGGTCGCGATGCCTCGCGCGACCTTCGAAGACCTTATCGCAGGATCTGCTTTATTCCGGCGTTTCGTGTTCAAGACGTTCAGCGACCGTATCACCGATCTTTTTCGCGTCATCGACGAAATCGCCTTCTCGCGCATCGATATCCGGCTCGCGCAGAAGCTCCTGCAGCTGAAAAACGCTCATGGGGATGTGGAAGCGACCCATCAGCAGCTCGCGACAGAACTCGGTACCGCCCGCGAAGTCATAAGCCGGCAGTTGCACGAGTTCCAGCGGCGGGGCTGGCTGAAAAGCGGAAGGGGCATCATCTCGGTCGCGCCCGGCAGCCCGATCCACGATTTCGCTCGCTCCGCTTAGATCGATCGGTATCGGCCAAAGCCAAATCTGAGTCTGCCCGGGCCGGCGCATTCGCGGCAAAGATCAAAGATCGGGTGAGCGCCTGCCCTCCGTGACAAAGTCACAGACGGCAGCCTCCGCCCCGTGCTTAAGCTGCTGCATCGGAATATCGGAGGTTGTCATGAGAAGAAATGTTGGCGCCGTGGACCGGATCTTGCGCATCCTTGTTGGCGCCGGACTTATCTCGCTTGTTTTCGTCGGGCCGGAAACGCAATGGGGCTGGCTTGGCATTATTCCGCTCGTCACCGCGTTCGCGGGCTTCTGCCCTGCCTATCGATTGATTGGCATGAGCACCTGCGCGCGCTTAGGGGCTTGAGCCGCCGTTGCCTAACACGGTGCAGGCGCATCTTTTTAACGGGAGTCGCGATGGATCTCCCCTCCCCGCGGGAGGGGCGTTTCCATGTCTCGACGTTCAGGTCCCAAGATCAACCGCGCAGTTCCGCGCCTGTCGCCTTCTTGACCTGCGCGACGACCTTGGTTGAAACTTGCTCGATCTCGGCTTCCGTCAGCGTCCGGTCGAGCGGCGTGAGCGTGACCTCGATCCCAAGCGATTTCTTGCCGGCGGGCACGCCCTGGCCCTCGAAAACGTCGAAAACGCTGACGCGTGAGATGAGGCCTTTCTCCGCCCCCTCCGCTGCTTTCAGCACAGCCGCCGCTTCCACGGCCTTGTCCACGAGAAAGGCGAAATCGCGTTGCACGGGTTGGAAATCGCTCGTGATCAGCGGCCCTTTCGCCGTCCCCTTCCGCCGCGGAACGGGAATGCTGTCGAGGAAAACTTCGAAAACCGCGATCGGCGCTTGGACATCCAAGGCTTTCAGCGTCTCGGGATGAAGCTCACCGAAATGGCCGAGCACCGTCTTCGGCCCAAGCTGCAACGCCCCCGACCGGCCAGGATGATACCATTCCGGCGCGTTGCGGGTGATCTGCACCTTATCGGCGTCGAGACCGAGAGCCGCGAGCACGCTCATCGCGTCAGCCTTCGCGTCGAAGACATCGACCGCCTTTGCCGCGCCGTCCCAATGCCTGCCGCCGCCCATCAGCCGCGCCGTGCCTGTGCGGACGCCGCTCGCGGCGTTGATTTGATCCTCAGGATGCTCGCCGCGGAAAATCTGCCCCACCTCGAAAAGAGCCGCATCCTGGAAGCCGCGATTTGCGTTAGCTCGCGCTGCGGCGATCAGGCCGGGGAGCAGACTCGGGCGCATGTCCGTCATTTCGCTCGAAATCGGGTTGGCAAGCCGGAGCGAAGCCGCACCGCCGGCAAAGTGCCGCGCCTGGGCTTCTCCAATGAACGACCACGTGACGGCTTCGACGAGGCCACGCGCAGCAAGCGTCCGGCGCGCGGCAAGAACGCGCTTCTGACTCGCCGTGAGGACGGCGCGCGTGACGCCCGCATCGCGCGGTAGCGGCGTGGAAGGGATGCGGTCGGCGCCCGAAAGCCGGACGACCTCCTCCACGAGATCGGCAGCGCCGTGGATATCCGGCCGCCAGGATGGCGCGGTGACGGTCAGCGAAGGCGCCTGCCCTTCAACCGTAAAGCCAAGCTTTTTCAGCGTGGACACGATTTCCGCTTTGGAGAACTTTGCGCCCGAGAGCTTTTGCACGCGCGCCGGATCGAAAACGATGACGGTCTTCCCGTCCGGCTCCCGTCCGGCCACGACAGCGGCGCTTGGCTCCCCGCCGCAAAACTCCAAAATCATTTTCGTCGCGAGGTTCAGCCCGGTCATTTCCGATTGGGGATCGATGCCGCGCTCGAACCGGTAGCGCGCGTCGGAGTTGATGCCTGTCTTGCGCCCGGTCGCCGCCGTGCGCGCCGGGTCGAAATAGGCGCTTTCGATGAAGATGTTGGTTGTCGCCCCGGTGCAGCCCGTCGCCTCGCCGCCCATGATGCCGCCAAGGCCCAGCACGTGCGCCTTGTCCGCGATCACGCACATGGTCTCGTCCACCTCGTAGGTCTTGCCGTCGAGGCCTGCGAAGCTTTCGCCCTTCTTGCCGAGGCGTGCCATGATCGGGCCGTGCAGCTTATCGGCGTCGTAGACGTGGAGCGGGCGTGCGCGGTCGTAGGAGACGTAATTCGTGACATCGACGGCCGCGTTGATAGGCCGGAGGCCGATGGCGCGCAGGCGGCGCTGCATCCATTCCGGCGAGGCTTTGTTGACCGCGCCCCGGATGTACCGCCCCACGAAGATGGGGCAAGCGTTTTCAGAGCCTTTCGGGAACGGCAGCTTGATGGCGATGGGGGACTCGAACTCGCCTTTTCCCGCGTAGCCGTCGGAAACTTTTCTCAGCTTGCCGAGACCGGCCGCAGCCAGATCGCGCGCAATGCCGCGCACGCCGAGGCAATCCGGCCGATTCGGCGTGATCGCAATATCGATGACCGGGTCGTTCAGCGCCATGACATCGGCAAAGCGCTCGCCCACGTGCTTTTTCATAGCCTCGGGCAACTCGATGATGCCGCTGTGTTCTGTAGAAAGTTCGAGCTCACGCTCCGAGCACAACATGCCCGCTGAATCAACGCCGCGAATGGTGGCCTTCCCCAGCGTGACCTTGTTGCCCGGCACGTGCGTTCCGGGCCCAGCGAAAACACCAATGAGCCCTTTGCGGGCATTGGGCGCGCCGCAGACCACCTGCACGACACCGGAGCCGGTGTCGACCTTGCAGACGCGAAGCTTGTCTGCGTTCGGATGCGGCTCAGCTTCCACGACGCGCGCGATGGTGAAATCCTTGAGCTTCGCCGCCGGGTCTTCGATGCCTTCGACCTCCAGCCCGATGAGCGTCAGTTTTGCTGCGATCTCATCGAGCGAAGCCTCGGTTTGCAGGTGATCCTTGAGCCAGGAGAGCGTGAATTTCATGAGCGTGCCAAAGCGCGGAGCTGTTGTAATGAAGCGGAAGGCATTGCTTTGTCACGATCCCGCCGCCGAGGCAACAGCGGGTGTGGCTCAGGGCACAGTTCTATCCGGGCGAAATAGACCGCCCGCCAGCCGGGCGGGGCCTGCTGCACCGCGGCGGCGCTCCAAAAGCGGCCAGAATGGCCGACCCCCGCTTGACCATTTGGGGAGGTTATCCATGAGGTTTCACGAACAAGCACTGTCCAGGCGCGTATGGCTTTGCAATCCTGCACGATTACCGAGGCGACGGCCCGCTATGCAATGCAGCTTGTCCTAATGCTACCGGGATCCGCGACGTGTCCCTGATTCCGGGTGCGGTCAGCAATTTCTCATCTGGGTCACGAGCAAGAAGAAAATGCAAATTTGATGCTGGAATAGTTCTAAAAGGTTCGAGCGTGTTGCTATTTTAGAACTGTAATAATCCAATAATACATTGCTTGACTTTACTATTTTGCTTGGATATTGCCCGCACAGCGCTGCCGAATCATGGCATAATTGCTTGCTTTTCTTCGAGGGACGTCATGGGCCTACACATCGAGAAACGCTGCGCGATTGGATCGAGCCCTTCGTGCTTGTTGGCGCTCCCGGCAGCGATGATCGTCATGATGTGCGCCGGAAGCGCGGCAGCAGCCGATATCATGCCGGGCGACACAGCCGCCGCCGCGCATACCGAACCTGCTGCTCTAGATTGGACGGGTTTCTATCTAGGCGGCCATCTGGGTTATGCATGGGGGAACTCGGATTGGACCGCCAGCACGGTCACAGCGCCGTATCGCACCATCGCGTCGGGCTCGTTCAGCCTGGCGCGGCCGATCGATAGCTTCAACGAGTTCGGGAAGCTTTTTCGATGGGCTTCAAATCGGCTACAATCACATGCTCCCTAACCGTTTTGTCATTGGCGCCGAAGCCGATGCATCGTTTCCGAGCTTTCCAAATCCTGCCGGCTTCACCATCGGCGGCGCTTCAACGATTACTTCGCCGTCTTTTGGCGCAGAGACTTTTAGCGAAAACGTGTTTCTCTCCGGCACCGTGAGGGCGCGCATCGGTTATGCCCCAGGGAACTGGCTCCTTTATGCAACCGGCGGGCTCGCCTGGACTTACGACAGGCTGTCGCTGACGCAACTGGCGAGCGGCATAACTGAGTCGCCGTATTTGTTGCGATGGGGCTGGGCGGCGGGTGCCGGCGTTGAAGGGCCGTTGATCCCCCACTGGACAGTGCGGCTGGAATATCTGTTCACCGACTATGGCAATAGCAGCGTGACCTTTCCCGCGGCGGCGCAGCGGTTTACGTCCGATATTTCGCCGCAGGAGCTGCGCGTGGGCTTGAATTATCAGTTCGGCAACGACGAGGCGACATCGGAGAAAGATCCCAAAACGCCTGCGAAGCTGGATTCGGACGACATCAACTTTCACGGCCAGACCACCTTCGTCTGGCAAGGGTATCCTCCGATCCGATCGCCCTATGAAGGCCCCAACAGCCTGCCGCGCGGCGGTGAGGGCCGGGAAACCACCGACGTTACGCTCTACGCCGGCTTCCGCTTGTGGCAGGGCGCCGAAGTGTGGGTCGACCCGGAGATCGATCAAGGCTTCGGTGTCGGGGACACGCATGGCGTCGCCGGGTACCCCAGCGGCGAGTCTTATAAGCTCGGCCAGGCAGAGCCCTACGCGCGGGTGCAGCGCTATTTCATCCGGCAGACGATCGATCTCGGGGGCGAAACGGAGAAGGTGGAAGCCGACCTCAATCAATTTGCGGGCTCACAAACCGCGAACCGCCTGGTGCTGACTGCCGGCAAGTTCGCCGTCGTCGACATCTTCGACACTAATAAATATGCCAACAATCCCAAGATGGATTTCTTCAACTGGTCGCTCGTCAATGCCGGCACGTTCGACTACGCCGGCGACGCTTGGGGCTTCAGCTACGGCGCGGCTCTCGAATGGTACCAGGGCCGCTGGACGCTTCGCGGCGGGATTTTCGACCTTTCGAAAACCCCGGCCGGTGGCATTAGCCCTCTATCCTACGGTCTCGACCCAACGTTCGGTCAATTCGAGTTGGTTGGAGAAATCGAGGAGCGGCACGAGCTGTGCGGCCAGCCCGGGAAGGTCAAGATCACCGGCTATCTGGAAGACGGCCGCATGGGCGCCTATGCGGACGCCATCGCGTATATCCAAAGCCATCCGCTTGTGGACCCCGGCTTAGGCATCAACATGGTGCGCCGCTGGAACACACGCCCGGGCGTAAGCCTCAACCTTGAGCAGCAGGTGACCGCAGATATAGGGGTGTTTGCTCGCGCGGGCTGGGCTGACGGCACCTTGGAGCCATGGGATTTTACCGACATCGACCGCACAATATCGGCTGGCGTCTCGCTGTCGGGCAAGCCATGGGGAAGGCCGGACGACAAGGTTGGAGTTGCGGGCGTTATCAACGGCATTTCCGGCGTGCACGAGGCGTTTCTCGACAACGGAGGCTTGGGCATCCTTGTCGGCGATGGAAAATTGCCGCATCCGAGCCTGGAGGGCATCATCGAAGCTTATTACAGCTACTCTCTCAGCTCATCGACGAAACTGAGCCTCGATTATCAGTTCATCGATAATCCCGCCTACAACACAGACCGCGGGCCGGCCAATCTTATCGCCGGGCGAGTCCATTGGCAATTTTAGATCGGCGAACTGGCACGAAGGCAGAAATCGGCATCTTTGATCGCGACGATCAGTTCCCGGACACTAACTTGAACTGAGCGTGCGGGGCTCTGCCGCAGCAGCATCTACGGGTATCACATCGCCGGAACGTCGTACAACAATACAATTTCGCTTTTTGTGATGCTGGCAGACTCTTATATGAGAAAGCCCGTGATTTCAGCGAGCGGTAACATACATGTTCCTGCAAACAGTAATATGTATGAAATGGGGAAGCCGGTACTGCCCCGATTACGTTAATCGGCTTTACTCCGCAGTGGTTCGTAACACACGCCGGGCTACGCGATTCATCTGCTTTACTGACGATACTGCCGACATTGCGCCAGATATAGAAACAATGCCACTGCCCAAGATTGATCTGCCCGCCGCTGTTTTTGTCCGCGGCGAGTGGGTGGATGTGCGTAATCTGCCCTGGCGCAAGATCGCTCTTTGGCAAACAGATTTGGCCGGTCTATCCGGCGAAGTTCTTTACCTCGATCTGGACCTGATTGTTACAGGCCTCTTGGACGACTTCTTCGATTACCAGCCCGGACGCTTTTGCGTGGCCCGCAATTGGACGCAGCCTGAATCACGCATTGGCAACACTTCGATCTACCGTTTCCCCGTCGGTGCGCACAATTATTTATACGAGCGCATGATGTCCGACGGCGCAAACATCATTGCCACTTACGGAAATAGCCAAACCTTCATTTCGCGCGAGATCAAGGACATGGTCTTCTGGCCGGATGACTGGTGCCTCAGCTTCAAGCACAGTCTTGTTCCAGCATGGCCTCTCAACTTTTTTCTCACGCCCAGGCTTCCCCCCACTGCGCGCGCTGTAGCTTTCACCGGAAAGCCTGACCCCGATGAGGCGCTTGAAGGCCGCTGGCCAGCGGCAGGCTTCAAACGGCTTTACAAACACGTCCGCCCGACGCCCTGGATCGCGGAACATTGGCGTTAGCTGCGGCTCATCTGCGCCCGCGAACCGATTGAAAAGCGGAGCCTGCGCTAAGGCGCGCGCCGCTTCTCGATCTCGCCGATGGCGTCTTCCACTGCATCGAACACGAGCAGCGTGGAGGCATGGCGGGCCTTGTAGTCCCGCACGATTTCCAGGACCGCGAGGTCGCTCCAACGGCCTGCGGGAGGCTTGCCGCCCTCTTTCAGCATGGTCCGCATTTGCGCTCCCACGGCGCGCAGCTCGGCCGCAGTCGATCCGACTATGTTGGCGCCCATGATGGCCGCAGACGTCTGCCCGAGAAGGCAGGCGCGGACATCCTGCGCGTAGTCCGTTACCGTATCGCCGCTCATCTTAAGGTCGATCCTGATCCGCGAGCCGCAGAGCTTCGAGTGCGCGCTCGCCGTCGCGTCCGGGTCGGAAAGACGGCCCGCTCGCGGCATGTTCGCGGAAAGTTGAAGCACCCTATCCGAATAAATGTCTTCCAAATCAACCATTGCCCTGCTTCCGCTTTCCCCGGCCACCCTTGCCCCTCGACTTTAACCTCTTATATGCTGTGATGTCTTGGACCTTGCAATTGCTTGGCCGCTCCGCGCCCGCGCCGGAGGAAAAACCAAAAGCCGCAGCGACTTCGCTGCGCAGACACGACAAACGTTTAGCGCCTGCCGAAAGGGTATGTTCCCATGGATACACTAGCTTCAATCTCGAGGCCGCTGTCGCGTGAGCGTCAGAACGGGCATGGCCTCGCCGGGCCTGTAAGACGGCCGAGCCGGGAGGAAGCCGAACAGGCGGTGCGCACGCTTATCGCATGGGCGGGCGACGATCCGGCGCGCGAGGGGCTTCTCGAAACCCCGTCTCGGGTGGTCGAGGCTTACGACGAGTTTTTCGCCGGCTATGAAGCCGACCCCTTCGAGGTGCTCGACCGCACGTTTTCGGATGTCCAAGGCTACGACGATATCGTCATGCTGCGCGACATCCGCATCGAATCCCACTGCGAGCACCATATGCTGCCGATCGTTGGCGTGGCCCACGTGGCGTATGTCCCGCGCGACCGCGTCGTGGGCATCTCGAAGCTTGCCCGCGTCGTCGACATTTACGCGAAACGCCTGCAGACCCAGGAAACCATGACGGCGCAGATCGCCAATGCAATAGAAGAGGTGCTGCAACCTCACGGGGTGGCGATCATGATCGACGCGCTGCATGAATGCATGACGACGCGCGGCGTTCACAAGCCTGGAACGACGACGATCACCACGCGGTTCACCGGCGTCTTCAAGGACGACCCAAGCTATCGCGACCGTTTCATGCAGCTTGTGAACGGAGCCCGCGTCATCGGGGCTAGAGGAGCGTGAGCAAGCCGTTCCAATCCGCTCCCGCCAGCAAATCAGACCTCGAAGAGGGGACGGCGTTCACGCCCCGTTTCGATGAGGCGGGGTTGATCCCCGCCATTATCACCGGCGCCGATGGCGGAGGCGTTCTCATGTTCGCATACATGAACGCCGAAGCGCTAAGGCTGACGATCGAAACTGGGGAGGCTCATTTCTGGAGCCGTTCCCGGCGATCGCTATGGCGGAAGGGCGAGACAAGCGGCAATCGCCTCATGGTTCAGGAATTGCTGACGGACTGCGACCAGGATGTCATATGGGTCAAGGCCGTCCTTAGCGGCGAGGCCGCTTGCCATACGGGACGGCCGAGCTGTTTCTACCGCCGCATCCGCAAAGCTGGGGACAGCGCGGCACTTGAACTGATTGTGAATGGCGTACGCGCTTAGGTTGCGTCTTTATTTGAGTCTTGTTGCCGCCGCGGGATGGACTCAGTTTGTCCCTACGGACCCGTTCCCGGGTTCTTGTTTTGGATCCCTCACTTCCGGGCCATAAATGGCGAAAGCACTTATTGGACTTGCACTTGGAGGCGGCGCGGCGCGCGGGCTCGCTCATATCGGCGTGATAGAGGCGCTGATCGAGGCCGGCCTTGAGCCCGACATCATCGCAGGCACGTCCATCGGCGCGGTTGCGGGCGGCTTTTACGCCAACGGGCGGCTCGACGTTCTTCATGGCTTCGCCCGCGATCTCACCATGCGGAAGCTTCTGCGGTATCTCGATGTCAATCTCGCGGGATCGAGCCTGGTTTCGGGAAAGCGCCTTGAAAAGACGCTCGCCTCCCACATCGGCGATGTCCAAATCGAAGCGCTTCCGAAAAAGTTCGTGGCAATAGCGACTGAGCTGGGAACGGGCCAGGAAGTCTGGCTCACCAAGGGCTCGCTTGCCGCGGCACTTCGGGCATCCTACGCGCTGCCGGGAATCTTCAAGCCGGTGCGCATCGGCGGCAGATGGCTGATGGACGGCGCGCTCGTCAATCCTGTGCCGGTGACGGCGGCGCGCGCGCTTGGCGCCAATTTCGTGATCGGCGTGACGCTCCACTCCGGACATTACGTTCGTAACACGCTTTTCCCAATCGAAGCCGAAGCTGCGCTCGATCCGAAACCCGAGCGGCCTTTCGAGGATCGCGAAAAAAGGAGCCGGTTTGCGCTCGTGAAACGGCAGATGTTCGGGCGGCGGCGTGATGGCGCGCCCGGCATTCCGCGCGTGGTGCTGGAGGCCTTCAACATCACCCAGAACCGCATCGCGCGCTCGAGGCTGGCGGGAGACCCGCCCGACGCTACGGTTCAGGTTCACCTCGACGGCGTCGGCTTGTTCGATTTCCATAAGGCCGAACATGCAATCGAACAAGGGCGCCTCGCCATGCGGCGCTATCTCAGTTCGATGCGGCGGGACAGCTTTACTATGTCATCGCCGGACCTCGAAGCCCGGCGGTAAGCAGGGTTCCCTAGCCTCCCCTGCATGCAACCGGAATGGTGCTTCAGGCCTTAACGGACTAAGTGGTCATTAAAAACTTTGTTAGATCGGTGCGCCCGCTTTCTGATCGTTTGCGGACTGTCTAAGATTGAGCCGCAGACGGGGAAGGTGGGCCATCACCGGAAGTGGAGCGTCATTCAAAAGTTGAAAGATACTTTTTCGAGGAATCCCCGCCTGAAGAGTTTGCCTACCGCTCGCGAATGCTGTGAGCCTGTATAGATAAGCAACCGAAACGGGATAGTTGACAATACGCAGTCGCCCGAAATTGACCTCGACAAGACCACCATGCCCGGGGCGAGGTTCACGAAATGATTGTCGATCTGCAACACCTTGGCGCCGCCCGGCGTTGGAGGCTGTCTTTGGCAGTCGGTAAATTTTAGCGGAGGTTGCATTTAGCGACGACGGGAAATTGTTAGGGGTTCGAGGTCCACAATCACAGGCTGTAGGCACAATCCTCCTGGGATTGCCGCTTCAAGCGCCGATCCGAATGCAAGAGTTGTCTCGATGTCGATTTACACTCTGTCTTACCATAGCCGGAACCGCCTCGCGGGCCTCAATCTCGATCCGGTTGGCGAGCTCATGAGTATCTTGGCGGTTGCGAGAGCCAGAAACGCGGAGGCGGGAGTGACGGGCGCGCTTATATTCACTGAAGAGCGCTTTGTGCAGATCCTGGAGGGCGAGAAGGCCGAGGTCGACGAGATCTTTGGCAGCATTAAGCGCGATCGCAGACATTCGGCCGTGACCGTTCTTGCGATTCAGGAGAAGCCGCTTCGCCATTTCGGTGCTTGGTCCATGGCATTCGTCGGCAGATCGCCCCAAGCTCGGGCTTATTACTGGTATTTTACCCGTCGGACAGGCTTTGAGTGGGCAAGAATAGACAACGATGCCCTCTCCCAGCTGATGCTCGACATGATGAATCTCGACCACGCAACTTTTCTACAAGGTTAACATCGTGCGTACCGGCCGGTGCGTGCCTAGACGCAGCTGCGGGCTCACTTGGATGCGTCAGCACGCGTGGCGGCGCTTGTCGTCCCCATGGGGCAGCTAATGAAAGCGCCATCTTGGGGGGCCGACGACGGCCTTCACTCCGAGGGCTGCAAATCGCATTGCACCTGCGCTCTTGGAAAGACATGAAAGCAAGGTATCGATCTCAACCGGGCTCATCGAACCTGTGGTTTGCAAGCGTGGGCGGTGTGGTCAATGCGCCTAGCCCGGAGTCCTCCAAAGCGATAATGCGATGTCTTCTTCAGTTGCCCTCCAGTTCTTAGCCTTTGGGTCATGCTCGGAAGTTTTCCCAATAAAATCAAAGGAGTCCGTACCGGATGTGATGAAAGCAGGCATGGGGTCACTAAAGAGCGCGCGCAAAATCGGAATCGGTCGGCATTGCGAGCGGCAAGCCCCACCACGGCGAAGAAGGCACTAAGGCACGCTGGCCGCCATGCACTTCGGAAGAAGGTTTAAACTCCGTTACTATTTATCATCATGATCTGATCGTGGCTCAGCACCCATATATGGGCCGGCAAGGGGATGAAGTGTTCGTCCTTGATGTATTTGTCGTTGGTCTCATCGGGCGCGATCGCCCAGAGCAGGAATTTCCGAATCGCCGCGGCCACCGCAGGGTCCGACTGATTTTTCGAGACGATCGCATATTCGTAATTAACGAGGGGATAGGCGTTTGCGCCAGGGGCGTTGACCAAGGTCAGGCGCTGATCGGGCGGCGTTCTCGGGGTGAGCGATGCGGCGGCCGCCTGGATTGTCTCCGGCGTGGGCAACAGAAATTCGCCCGAATAGCTCTTGAGCGCGGCGGTGCCGAGACCGGCCTTGGCAATATCGGCGTAAAAGCTGATGCCGAGGTAGCCAATTGAATAAGGGATCTGCTGTATCTTCTCCACCATCCCCGCGTTGCCGAACGCTTCCAACTCACCGGGCACAGCCGGCCAGGCAATCTTGTTGCCAAATCCGTACCTATTCTCCCAGGCCTCGGTCGAGAACGTCAAATACTGCGTGAAAATGAATGTGTCGCCTGACTCCTCGCCGCGGCGAATCGGGACGATGGTATTATGCGGCAGAGTCACGCCCGGGTTTAGGGCCACAATCGCTTTGTCGTCCCATGTGCGGATCCTGCCTGTGTAAATTCCGGCGAGTGTCGGGCCATCTAGCTTCACATTCGCCTGATTGAGACCTGGTATGTTGTAGACGACCAACTGCGCCGAGATCGCCATCGGCACGTTAAGAATTTGGGGGTGATGCCTGATGTCGGCGTCCGACATGAAGGAGTCGGAAGTGCCGATATGCACCGCGCCTGAAATTGCCCGATCGATGCCTGCGCCTGAGCCGGTGGCGGCCGTGCTGATCGTTACGCCCGGGTGCGTCTTGGCGTATTCGGAGGCCCAGACCTTGAATAGCGGGTAAAGCAGGGTCGAGCCGGTCTCAGTCAGGGTGATAGTCTCGGCCTGCGCCGGCATCGTTGGGACTGCGAGCAGCCCAATCACAGGCAACACAATTGCGAGGGCAGCGATGAACGAGCTTGCGCGCGGGAGGCGCATCGGAGTCAGGCGATCAATCATGCTTTTCGATCCTCTGTGAAGGAGCCAACAGGTTCGCGGCATCTGGCTGCTGGACGCTCCTTGCTATTGAAGAGTGTCGAGTTTCACGCCAGTTGTCTCAATCCGGTAAGCCCATGTGACCACCGCGCCCAGGATCGAAGTGCCGATCAGGCCATAGAGCAGGGCTTGCGTGCCGATTCCCGCGAGCAGGATGGGGAAGAAGAAGGCGGTCAAGACGGCCCCCACCTTGGCGAAAGCCGCGGCAAAGCCGGCGCCCTTGCCGCGAATCGCCGTTGGAAAGACCTCGCCAGCCAGGAGGTAGGTCTGCGCGTTCGGACCGAGGTTGGTCATGAAGTTGAACAGCATAAAGCCGGAGAAAATCAGAATTTTCTCCGTGCCGTCTGTGAAATTCGAGGAGAGGGCCGCAAGTAACAGGCCAACAGCGCAGCCAATGAAGCCGAAAACCTGCAACGAGATTCGGCCGACGACGTCGGCGAGCAAAACCGCGAAGATAATGCCAACGATGAGCAGCGTTGTGATAAGAGCGGCTCCCCTCGCAGCTGTTATGTCCTTCGCAATCAGGTCGGCGAGGCTGCGCGCATGATCCTCGTTGGCGCCCACGGCGGCTGCCAGGATCGTTGGGGTAAAGATGCCGATGCCATAAGTGCCAAGGTCCTGGAGGAACCATGGAACCGACGCAAGGATTGTTGCGCGCCTGTTGGCAGCGTTGAAGAGCGATGCATAAGTCTGTTTGGATTGAGAACCCTTCGCAGCCTGGGCATCGCGTGATGCAAGCTTGATCTCGCCCGGATACTGCGGCTTGCGCACCAGTAGCCTTGCACAGGCCTTCTCGGCACTTTCGATTTGGCCCCGAGCAAAGAGCCAATTTGCGCTTTCCACAATGTATAAGCGGCCAATCGTTACGATCAACGCGGGAATTATCGCCGAGGCATACATCCAGCGCCAAGCGCTGAGTTCAGGTAAAGTCGAGAGGATGGCGTAGCCGACCGCCGTGCCGGCCAGGGCACCGACCGCCTGGAAGGCGAAAGCGCCAAGCACGAGCCGTCCGCGGCTTGTGCTTGGGATGTTTTCGGAAATGATAATATGAGCTGTCGGATAGTCGCAGCCGAGCGCGAGCCCGATCCCAAACAGGCAGATCACGACCAAATAGATGTTAGGCGCGAAGACAAGCGCCACAAGGAATGCCACAAATATTACCATCTCCACAAAGAACATGACCTTTCGGCCGAAGCGATCCGAAAGCCCTCCGAGGCCGACGGCGCCTATGAGTATGCCGAACAGGGTGGCGGCGGTGATAATTCCCTTCTCTGCGGGGCCGATGTTGAACTCGCTTGCCAGTAGCGGGAGCGCAACGCCGGTCATGAAGACGACGAAGCCCTCGAAAAATTTTCCTGCGGCGGCCAGAGACCAGATCAGCCATTGCATGCCGGTCATCGGCGCCGACCGGAGGCGGGTCCCATCAGCCCAAATAGGCAGTTCGTCGATGTGGTCTTGAACAGATTTTGCGCGCGATTGGCCGACTACTTCTCTTGCTGTGATGTCATCCACTTTGCGACCTCATTTCAACTGATAGCCGAAATGCACGAGACAGCCGGAATGCACGCACGGCCCAGAGCAAGGAACGGAGCGAGCAAGCGCTAACCCAACGCTTGGCGGCTCTCAATCACTTTGTTCCAACGATAAGAGGGAAGGTACAACAGTTTTGTGACAACAATTTTGCATTTTATCAACGTCATTGGCTATAATTATGGAACAAATAAAGCGGAATATAAAACATTTATTGATGTCATTTAAACATTCAATCAAATATTGACAGTCAATCCGGTCGCTATATTCATCTTATATTATTGATCAGGCCTAGAAAATGTGAACTGGTCTGGAAATAATGGCCAACCAAAGGCTGCTCAACTTCGAAATAGGTTTTTAATGCAATCTTATTAAAGCGCCAAAACTGCACTTTGTATATCGCGGTTCCATGGTGCAGTTTGAGCGCCACTTCTACAAAGAAAGACAAACTTATGCCGGCACGGACCGAAGCACTGCTTCAAGAAACGCGTCTCGCTCCTCTCGATTGCGGTCCTCTGCAATTCGCGGGAAGCAGCGACGCCCTGTATGAGCGGCATCTCGCCTTCGATCAGGTCGTCCCGCCGGGCGAAGTCACCCATCGGGATAGTTTCGAAGCCCTTGCGCGGTCGGTGCGCGACGTGCTTTCGCAACGCTGGATCCAGACGGAGCAAACCTACCGCGAGCGGAATGCCAAGCGGGTCTATTACCTTTCTCTTGAGTTCCTGATGGGCCGCGCGCTGGCGAATAACATCACCAACCTTATGCTCGGTCCGTTTTGGGAAAAATTCTGCGCCGATCACAAACTTGACCCGCTAGAGATCCTCGAGCAAGAACCCGATGCCGGGCTTGGGAATGGCGGGCTAGGCCGGCTTGCAGCCTGTTTTCTCAATTCGATGGCAACCCTTGGTATCCCCGGTATGGGCTCCGGCTTGCGATATGAGTACGGCATCTTCAAGCAGCGCATCCACGATGGATGGCAGGAGGAGCGGCCAGACCATTGGCTCCGCCGGCCTGACCCTTGGGAGGTCGTGCGTCCTCGCGAATCAGTCGAGGTGCGGCTTGGCTGTTCATACGATATTCGGAGTGGTGCGCTTCGCGTCATTGAGGGCAAACCATCGACGCTGACAGGGGTGCCCTACGATCGTCCCGTGATTGGCTTTGGCGGCAGGACTGTCAACACACTGCGCCTCTGGGCTGCCGCTTCGCCTCATTACTTCGACTTCAAGGAGTTCAGTAGCGGCGATGTTGTAGGCGCGCTCGCGGAAACGCTCACCGCTGAAACAATCACGCGCGTTCTTTACCCGGACGATTCCACGTCTGAGGGCAAAGGGTTGCGCTTCCTGCAGGAATATTTTCTGGTCGCTTGCACGCTGGCGGACGCGGTCCGCCGGTTCCGGGCAGCGGGCAATGACTGGCGTGTCCTGCCCGACAAGGTGGCGATGCAACTGAACGATACGCATCCCACCCTAGCCGTCGCCGAACTGATGCGCATTCTGCTTGACGATGCAAAGCTTGGCTGGGACGACGCCTGGGATCTTACGCAACGAACACTCGCCTATACAAACCACACATTGCTGCCGGAAGCGCTCGAGAAATGGCCCTTGCCGTGGTTTGAGCAGCTGCTGCCTCGCCAGCTCGAGATTATTTATGAGATCAACCGGCGATTTTTGGACGAGGTGCGCGCAAGATTTCCCGGTGATAACGACCGCGTGGCCCGGGTAAGCCTGATTGAGGAAGGCACGCCAAAAAAAGTCCGCATGGCGCATCTCGCGATTGTCGGCTCACACAGTACCAACGGCGTTGCTGCACTTCATTCGGAATTACTAAAGAAAACCGTTGTGCCAGACTTGGCGGCGTTGTTTCCAGAAAGGTTCAACAACAAGACAAATGGGGTAACCCAGCGGCGGTTCCTTTTGCTTGCTAATCCGCCGCTCGCACGGCTTATTACCGAAGCCATCGGCGACGGTTGGATTACTGACCTTGCTCAACTCGAAAAGCTAAAGCCTTTGGCCGATGATCCGGTCTTCCGCGGTCGCGTGCGCTTGGCCAAGCGAGAAGCCAAGCTTCGCTTTTGCGATTGGCTCAGGTCGGCGACAGGGGAGGTGGTCGATGCCGATACGCTTTTTGACACTCAGATCAAGCGCATTCACGAGTACAAGCGGCAGCTTCTGAATGCGCTGCACATCGTAGTGCTTTCCAATCGTTTGCTGGAGAATCCCGAGCTGAACATGCCACCGCGCACCTTCTTCTTCGGCGGCAAGGCGGCGCCCGCGTATCACTTTGCCAAGGTCGTCATCAAGTTTATCAACAACCTGGCCAGCACCCTTGAGGCCGACCCAGCAATACGCGACCGGCTCAAGGTGGTGTTCGTTCCCGACTATTCCGTCTCGGTCGCCGAGCGGCTTATCCCTGCGAGTGACGTCTCGGAGCAAATCTCGACCGCCGGTTATGAAGCGAGCGGCACCAGCAACATGAAGTTCATGATGAATGGAGCGCTAACAATCGGCACGCGCGACGGCGCCACCATCGAGATGGCCGAGGCGGCCGGGGAGGAGAACTTCTTCCTGTTTGGGCTTAGCGCGGAAGAAGTCGCCAACGCGCGCAGCTTCTACAATCCGCGCTGGCATTATGAGCATGATTCCGAGGCGCGCGCCGCGCTCGATCTTATTGCCAGCAATCATTTCAGCCAGGATGAGCCCGGCGTTTTCGCTCCCATCATCGATGCGCTGCTTCGGGATGGCGACCACTACCTGCACCTGGCCGATCTCAAAAGCTACAGCGAAGCGCATGCCCGTCTTGGCGAATTGTATACCGACAAGGAGAAATGGTGGCGCAAGGCGATCCTGAATATCGCCGGTTCCGGAAAGTTTTCAAGCGACCGCACAATTGAAGACTATGCGAGTAAAATCTGGCACGTCGAACCCTGCCTGATAGACAGCGACTAAGCGTCTTCCTTATACGTTATAGCCATCGCCAGGCAGCGTGATCACGCAGGTCGAAGATCCAGACGACAATAGGGGCCTGGCTGCGTCGGGTGCGGCAGCGAAGCCAGTTCTTCGGCGATATGCGAAAATCGGGTGGTCAGATCGAAACCGCGCTTTGAGAAGATGGGAACGTCCTTGCCCGACTTATGGAGTTGGCAGCGCCCAGAAAGCCCTGGCTTTGTTCGCTGCAAGGCGGATGAAGCGCGCCGAAAGGCTCGACCCAGCAACAATTCGCCGTGAAGCTTTCAGCTCTGCTGACTGGTGAATTGCCCATGCCAGCAATCGCAGGTAGTATTGATGCCTGTGCAAGTAACAAAGGAGCCCATGCATGCGCGTTCAAATCGTCATGGATGGAAGTGGCGACACCCGCCACGAGTTTGACGCTTCCGACGCGGAGTCGGTCGCAAGAGCTGAAGAGCGATTTCAGGCATTGATCGGCAACGGTTTCCGCGCTGCCGCGCTTGGAAGAAACGGAGACACTGGCGAGTTGATCGGCAAGTTCGATCCGAACGTCGAGCAGACGCTTTTTATTCCGCAGCTTAAGGGCGGTTAATGGCGCGCCTCCGTCCTTTCTTAACGGAGCTGTTTCAGCGTGCAATAGGCGGGCGGAGGCGGGAGCGGTGGTCCTCCGCGGACTTCCGCTTGACCGAGGGTGCCTACGCGCTGCCGCGGCCGGATATCAATCCAGAGGCATTGCTCCGGATTTTTGGGGTGATAACGCCCACGCCGGAAGCGGAGGCTCGCGGCCTCCGGCTTCTCAGGGAGAATCTTTCCCCTGCTCAGCGTGAGCAGGAAGAGAGGTTTGGATTTTTTGATGTCCGAGGCGGGGATACGGGCAGGCGCTATCGGATCAAGAACGGCTTCCAGCTCAATGTTGAGCTGCTTGATCACAAAGGTAGGACCACGGCCGTCTTGTGCTTCATGCCCGCGGGCAACCTTGTGGCTGGCGATGTCATGCTGGCACAGAAGCTGGCACTCGAATTGTTCGAGTCAGACACACTCAAAATTGCCAATAAATTCCCTGTCAATCGTTACCGGGCCTGATGCCGGAGCGGCTGGCGATTTGGGCAGCTTTGGGTCAAGGGCGGGATTGTGTCGGCGTTTTCGGATAAGCCCGCAATTGGATCCATGAGCCGACGTAGCGCGCGCATCGCGAGAGAACCGTCAGGGCCGGTTTCGAACCAAAAGCCACGGCTAGCGCAGCGGTCAAAATAGCCGTGGCGATTGTCGGAGCTTGCCCGCTTTGAGTTAGCCTGCGGCGAAATACTGGCGCATCTGCGCAGCTTCCGACTCGGCTAACGCAAGCTTCAACTTCACGACGTCGCCAATCGAAACGATACCGGCAAGCCGGTCGCCCTCCGTAATCGGGATGTGGCGGAAGCGGTTGGCCGTCATCTCGGCCATAACCCAGTCGATGCTGTGATGCTCGGAGCAGGTTGAAACGGGCTTGGTCATATGCTCGCTAACGGGCTCGGCAAGGGCGCCGGTGCCCCGGTTCGCCAGGATGCGCACAATATCCCGCTCGGATAGAATACCGAGCACACGATGCTGCTCATCGACGACCACAACCGCCCCGATCCGGTTCTTCTCAAGCAAAGTGATGGCCTCGTTGACGGGCGTGCCGGACAGCACGCTCACTACGTTCCGGCCCTTGTCCTTTAAAATCCATGCCACGGTCATTTTTGTTTATCCTCCCAACCGAAGACTCGCCGCGGTCACACATGCAACCGCAGTGCCCATCGCTTTTTGTTCTTCGGTCTTTTGTTAATGATGCCCCCAAAGCGCATTGAATGCAATTGAGACGGGGACGGCCGTTGGGCGAATTTTTCCGCGGCGTGGAACGCAAAACCGTGCTGCCGGTTATCGAATGACTAAACCGGTGGCCCCGGCCTCCCCTGCCCCCCATGTCCCGTCCCGCCGGCGCCACCGGGAGGCCGGTGTCCAAATGGACACCGGCCTTTGCTCATTCGATGGGGGCAGCGTTCGGCAGGATATCGCCCTCGGAAAGCAGCGTGCGGAACCGGCGGGCATTCTCAACGTAATGCTCCGCCGTGGAGCGGAAGCCCTCGATCTCCTCGGGAGACACGCTGCGCACGATTTTTCCCGGCGAACCCATAACGACGGAGCCGGGCGGTATTGACTTCCCTTCGGGCAGCAGCGTATGGGCGCCGATCAGGCAGTTATCGCCGATCACGGTATTGTTCAGGATCGTCGCGCCAATGCCGATCAGGCAATTGTCGCCGATGGTGCATCCGTGCAGCATCGCGCGATGGCCGATTGTACAGCCGCGCCCGACCTTGAAGGGCACGCCCAAGTCGGTGTGGAAGATGCAGCTTTCCTGGATGTTCGTCCCGTCGCCGACTTCGAGAAGCTCGTTGTCGCCGCGCAGAACCGATCCAAACCAGACCGACACGCCGCGTCCCAAGGTAACCTTCCCGATGATATACGCGCTGGGCGCGATCCAGTAGTCGCCGATTGGCGGAAGCTTGGGGGACACTCCATCGAGGGCCAGAACAGGCATCGCGAACCCCGTCAGTCTTTGAGATCGTCCGCCAGGATGGCCATCTGGAATTGGTAGGTGACTTCGTTGTCCTCGTCGTCCTTGTAGATGACGCCGATGAACTCCTCCTTCACGAACACCTCGACGGAATCCTGCTTCTTCTGTCTTTTTTTGACTTCGATCGCTTCCAGCTCAAACGTCTTACGGAGATATTTTTCGAGGCTTTTAATTTCTGCAGGGGTCATGATCGTCCTGTCGATTTGGGGCGTGCTTCGGGTCCGCCAAGTTCCATCCCCTTCAAGAGCTGATCCATCATTCGGGATGGCTGGCTGCATCCCGCCTCGCCTACCACTCGCGCGGGCACGCCCGCAACTGTTGTTTTTGGAGGAACATCCTTGAGCACGACGCTGCCTGCCGCAATGCGCGCGCAATCGCCCACAACGATATTGCCGAGGATCTTCGCGCCCGCTCCGATCATGACGCCACGCCCCACCTTGGGATGGCGGTCGCCCGTTTCCTTGCCGCTGCCGCCAAGGGTAACATTGTGGAGGAGCGAGCTGTTGTCGCCGATCTCAGCGGTTTCCCCGATCACAATGCCTGAGCCGTGATCCAACATGATCCCGCGCCCGATCTTGGCCGCCGGGTGAATGTCGATGCTGAACACCCGGGAGGTCTGGCTCTGCAGATAGAGCGCGAAATCCTTGCGGCCTAGATGCCAGAGTGCATGCGAAAACCGCTGCGTTTCGAGCGCATGGAAGCCCTTGAAATACAAAAGCGGATCGATCAGCCGGTTGCAGGCCGGATCGCGGTCGTAGACGGCGGCCAAGTCTACGCGGAACATGGTGCCGAACTCGGGGTGACTATCGAGGATGCTCAGGAATGTCTGCCGGATGAGATCGGCGTCAACATCGTCATGGCCGAGCCGCTGGGCGAGCCGGTGACACACCGCGTGATCCAGCTGGCTGTGATTGAGGATGTTCGCGCAGATGAAGGCCGTTAACTCCGGCTCCCGCCGGGTTACTTCCTCCGCTTCGCCCCGCACCTGATCCCAGATTGGATCGTAGGCTGCGACCTTTGCGGACTTGCCTCGGCGTTTCACGTTCAGCATCGGCGGGCGGCCCTCATAGATGAGCAAATTTTCATGGAGTTTAACTGATTGCCTGGTCCTGCGCAAAGTTTTGCCGCTCATGGGCGGCGCTCAAGAAAAGCGAGTACGCCTTCCTTGAAAACACGGTCGCCAACGGCCTTCATATGATCCCGGCCTGGAATCTCCAGTGCTTCCGCTGCAGGTATTGCATCCACGAGCGGCTTCGCCGGACCCGCGACAGCGTCCTTGGTGCCGACCGCGACGAGCACCGGCATCTGCAAGGCGGCAAGCTCGGCGCCTGGGATGCGGTCGCGGGAGGCCATGATGCAGGCCGCAAGCGCGCGGCGGTCGCTTTTCGTTTGATCGGCGAAGACGCGGAAGGCGCGGGCGTTCGCATCGGCCATGTCAGACGCGTCCTCGGCGAGGAGCGCCGCCTCGATGGGCTTCGGATCGCCTACGCCGTGGATCATGTTCGCGCCGAGCCCTGCGAAGATCGCGCTCCGAACGCGCTCGAGATGGGCAAGCGCGAGGAAAGCCGCGATGCGGGCGCCCATGGAATACCCCATGACGTCCGCGCGCTCCACGCCGAGATGGTCGAGGAGACGCCGGGCATCCTCTGCCATCGCGGGGCCCGTATAGGCTTCGGGGTTGTAAAGCTTTTCGCTCGCGCCGTGCCCGCGATTGTCGAGGGCAATGACCCGGAAGCCATTATCGGACAGGAACCTGATCCAGCCCGTCCCGCCCCAATTCGTCTGAATGTTCGAGGCGAAGCCGTGAATGAGAAGGATCGGGTCTCCGTTGCCCTCGACGGTAAAGGCGATCTCGACGCCATCGGAAGAGAAAACGTCCATGCCAAACCTTCTCGCGAGCCCAGCCTTTATTTCGGCAAATGCCGGAGAAAAGTAAAGCGTACCGGCGTGCGCATTCGGTTCACCGGCGATGAAAAATGATTGATATTATAGAACGTCGTGCATTAAATCGGCATCACGCGGCAGCCGTAGCCCAATGGTGTCGTGCCCGCGGAGGCGGGCATCCAGTAATCCCGAGGGGCATTGTCTACTGGGTTCCCGCATTCGCGGGAACGACGGAGGGACGTGGCTCAGCGTATTATAATTGAGCGTCCGCTGCGCTAGGCTATCCACGGAGTTCGCGGCGCTGGGTTGTGCCCTGCGCCGCGCCCACGGCGCTCAGGTATTCGAACGCTCCGCCCGCCGCTGTGCTTCCGCGCTTTTTTCGCGCTTCAGCTTGACGTACTCGTAAATCGCAAACGCGAGCACGGGGCCCGCAACCAGGACCAGCTCAACTAACCCGCCCACCGGAAGGCTCCCTCATGAGAGTCATTCAGCCGCCTCTTCTTCCCTCGCCAAAACGCCGTAGCGTACTGCCTCCGAGAAGACGAATTCCGCCACCTCGCCGGGTTTTTCCTCGTGGGCAAGGTGGCCCAGGCCGCGAAGAAGAATGACCTTCGATCCGGGAACCAGGTTCTGAACTCTGAACGCCACATCGGGCGGAACAGCCTTGTCATTGCTCGCGGCAATGAGCGTAAGCCTGGTCTTGAGCTTGGGCAACTCCCGGGACAATGTTTCCAGGTCCCAGTTGGCCATCATGCCGAGGGCGGCGGCTGCATGCGTCGGGCTGCGGAAGAGGCGCCCATAGAGCGCGATGCCCTCCGCGTCGATCTCGGAGCCCGTGCCGCCAATCAGGCGGCGCACCGTAGCCGTGTCCACGCTCCATGAAAACAAGCTTGGCACGAAGGGATTGAGAAAGAGAAGCCGGGCAATCCCGCCGAAAAACTGGCTCGCAACACCCCCGAAGGGCAAGAACGCGCCGTTCAGGCTTATGATCGCCGAAGCGTTCAGCCTGTGATCGAGTGCCATGCGGCACAGAATGGCCGCGCCCGCAGAATGGCCTACAGCGAGATCAGGCTTGACCTGCAGGACGTTCAGAAGCGTGGCGATGGATAGCGCCATATGGGGAAGGGTGAGGTTCGACGAGCGCGGGCATTCCGTAAAGCCGTGGCCCGGCAGGTCCAGCGTGATGACGCGAAACCGGTGTGCCAGAATGGGGGCGAATCGCCGCCATGAGTGAGTCGATGCGCCCGTCCCATGCAGGAGAAGGACAACCGGGCCGCTGCCCATGTCCTCTATATGCCAGCGTAAGCCGCCGGCGGATACAAACCTGCTGGCGGCACGGTTGGGCCAATCATGCCCGTCCCGGTCCCAGTTTAATGCGCTCATCCTTTAGCAGCCATCCTCGCAGCCTTTGAGATCGCCGCCGCGTTCGCGTAAGGCAGCGGCACATATCGCGCCGCCATCTGCTGCGCGAGCCGCTCGGCCTGAAGTTGCGGCCGCGGAGACGTATCTACTAACATTGCAGCGATACCCTCGGCTCGCAAGCGCTTGCCAGCATTGCTCGCGTCATTTTGAGCGCGGTCACGCCCAGGCTTGCCTTCGGCCGTGACGTTGGCTCGGCCGTCGGTGAGGAGGACTACGAGAGGAGAAATGCCCCTTCTGCGCACGTTCAGCGCAAGCGCTGCGGCCGCGTTGATGCCGGAGGCGAGAGGCGTTCCACCGCCGCCAGCAAGTGCCGCTAGGCTGCGCTTGGCGCGCGTCAGCGAGCGCGTCGGAGGCAGAAGCAACTCCGCTCCCTTGCCGCGGAAGGCGATCAGGG
Organism: uncultured Alphaproteobacteria bacterium; assembly: GCA_963834165.1. Classification (GTDB taxonomy): domain Bacteria; phylum Pseudomonadota; class Alphaproteobacteria; order Rhizobiales; family Rhodomicrobiaceae; genus Rhodomicrobium. Next base: position 337,673 of record CAWIAL010000017.1, read on the forward strand.
CGACCTGGTCGCGGCGAATGTAGCACTCGGCAAGCAGGAGCTCGATGGCGCCCTTGGCTTCGGCAAGGCGCTGCATCGCGGTCGAGCCGGAAGCGTCCACGGCGAAGATGGTTGCCGTTTGCGAGCGCGCCTTCAGCCTCTTCACGCGGAAATCGTCGCTGCGAACCTCGATCTTTTCCAAGGTTCGAACGGCGCCTTCCTCTTCGGTTCTGTGGTGGGCGTTCGCGAAAACGCGGCGGATTTTCTGCCAGGGAGCGGCGGCGCGCAGCGTCTCGATCAAACTCATGGGTGAGCCGGGACGCGGCTCGCCTCGCCGAACGCCTGCGGGGCGTCCTCGGGCCGCATTCGATCGCTCGCTTCCGCTTTTCCCCGCGGGCGCATTCGCCGGAACCTTTACCGTCCTGCCCGGATGGTTCGAGAGGATATGCTTCGGCATGGCTGCCTCGGCGGCGGCGATGATCATGTCGGTCAGCGGCTTATCTTCCTCCGCGGCCTTCTGCTCCTCGTTATCCTGATCCTTGTCGTCCGGGGGCGGCTCGTCCTTCTCCTCATCCTGAGGGGGCGGCTCCTGCGAAGGCGTCATGGTCGCGCGAGGCGCGAGCACGAAGAGCGCGGCAAGGGCAGCGTCTTCGTCCGCCGCCTCGGTCCGCCCGGCGAGAGCCGCGGCGGCGCGAGCAGCGCGAACCGCGAAGATCGGCGCGCGCAGCGAGTAAACGCCGAACGCAGAGGCCGCGGCGCAAAGGCCTGCGATGATTTTGTCCGGAACTTCGACGCTTGCAAGCCGCGCCCGCGCCGCCGCGATTTCGTCCTCCGAGGTGGTCGCGAGAGTAACGTCGCGATAGCTGAGGTCGGTGAGATCGATCCTAAGCCCAAGCCGCTCCAGCAGCGCACCCGGCGGCGCTTCGTCCGCGCCCTCGCTTTCATCGAGCGCAATCACGCCGAACCGTGCGGGATGCGTAACGGAAGCCGCCTCGCGCTCCACATGCACGGCGCCCGCGTCCATAACGAGGCCCAGCCTTGACGCAAGGCCGGGCTCCATGCGTTCGCAGGACGGCACGATCAAGTAACCGCCGTCCATGTCGGCGAGAAGGCCGCGCTCGGCGATGGGCTTGCCATGCGCAAGCGTTGCGGCGAGGTCGAGACCGCCAAACAGGCGCTCGTCGGCCGCGTAGAGCGGAAGCTTACGGAAGGGAACGTGGTCCGGCAGGATGCTGCGCAGGAATTCGAGCCACTGATCGCGCACTGGGCCATATTTTGAGCGCACGGCGATGCCGCCGAGGCCGACAGGGTCTACGGCGAACAGCGAGGCCGCCATGACGGCCTCTTCCCAGAGCGACCGTTCCGGCGCCGCTTCCCCGCCGCCGTTCAACATCATCCGAACGTCTTCTGCATGGCGAGTTCGACGCGGACCGTGGAGCCCGCTTCATCCAAGGGATCGCGGCGCAGGCGATGGCGGAGCGAAGGCGCAGCAACCGCCTTCAAATGCTCGACTTTAACGGTCTCAGAGCCTTCATAGGCTGCGAGCGCCCGGGCGCCGCGCATCAGCGTCAACTCTCCGCGCAATCCGTCGGTGCCAAGCGCCAGACAGAGCTTAGCGGCTTGCTCAAGCATCTCGTCCGGCATGGCGATCAGGTTTACGCGGCTGCGCGCCACGGCGACCTTGCGCCTCAGTCTACGGTTTTCATCGCGCCATGCGGCGACGAAGCCATGCGGATCGCGCTCGAAGGCGTCGCGGCGGCGCACCACCTCGATGCGGGACGGAAGATCCTGCGGCGTCCGCACCTCAACGGATAGGCCAAAGCGGTCGAGAAGCTGCGGCCGAAGCTCGCCTTCCTCCGGGTTGCCGCTGCCGATCAGCACGAAGCGCGCCGGATGGCGCAGGCTCATGCCTTCTCGCTCGACTACGTTTTCGCCGGAAGCCGCGACATCGAGAAGAAGATCGACAAGGAAATCTTCAAGCAGGTTCACTTCGTCGATATAGAGAAAGCCGCGGTTCGCTCGCGCCAGAAGGCCGGTCTCGAAAGCCTTCTCGCCGCGCGTCAGCGCCCGCTCAAGATCGAGCGCGCCGACGACACGGTCTTCGGTGGCGCCGAGCGGGAGATCGACCACCGGCACGCTGATGAAGCGCGAGGGCAGCTTGCCGTCGCGCACGCGCTCCCGGCACTCCTCGCACAGGTCGCTCCCATCGGGATCGCAATTGAAGCGGCAGCCGCGGACGGCGCGAACTGGGGGAAGAAGCGCGGCAAGCGCGCGCACAGTGGTCGACTTGCCGGTTCCGCGGTCGCCGAAAGCAAGCACGCCGCCGATGGTTGGGTCGATTGCGGAGATGATCAAGGCAAGCTTGAGCTCGTCTTGTCCAACGATAGCAGAGAAAGGATAAATCGGGCGGGTCATTTGCGTTCTTCTAGCGCGGTTTGGATTTGCATGTCTAGTTCTGCTCCCATCAGTGCGGCAAAAGCTGTCAGCCAAAGCCAATAGAGCAGAATAACCACGGCTCCGAACGAGCCATAAACTTTATCATACGAGTTGAACGCGGACACATACCACGAAAAACCTGTCGATCCTGCGAGCCACAAAGCGGTTCCGGCGAGCGAGCCGATGGATACCCACCGCCAGTGTGAATCCTTGCGGTCCGGGCCGTAGCGGTACACCAACGCCAAGCTCAACGCCATGATTACCGCCAGAACCGGCCACCTGAGCGTGTGCAAGATGCTGTTGGAGAATTCCGTAAGTCCGATGCCGTTCAGAACACGTGGTACGGCTATAACAGCGTAGATGTTGAAGACCAAGACACAAACCGCCGCAATTGTAAACATGATCGCAATAAGGTTTATGCGCGTGAAGCTGCGCGTCTCGGTCCGGTTGTAGACCACGTTCAAGGCTCCCATCAACGAGTAGGCCCCGAGGCGCGCGTTTATGAAGGCGAGCAACAGGCCAAAGGCCGAAGCGAGCGAAAGAGACGTGCTGTTCTGCCGCATGAGAACCAGGAGTTGCGAGTCCACGGCATTCCAGGCCTCGCCGGGCAAAACATCCTTGAGGGAAAGGAGCCAATGCTGCACTTGATCGGGTTCGGCGAGAAGGCCGAACAGGGCGACGACGAAGACCAGCGCAGGAAAAATCGCAAGCAGCATGTAGAAGGCGACGCCGGCAGCGAGCAGGCTGATGTTGTCGGCGGAAATCGACTTCCAGACGCGGATAAGGACTTGAACGGGGATGGAGTGCCGTCGTTTTTTGGGGGCCGCACCCAGGTCCTGCTTTAAAGGCGATTTGCTATCGAGCAAAGGAAGCTTCTCCGGTGCTGCGGAAACAGATTCTGGAAAACGCGAAAGGCCCTTGCATGTTCTGCAGACTCGCGGCTTTGACGCTGGCGCAATTCGAACCTGTCTCTCGGCCTTGACCTCGGATAAGGTCTCGCGATAGTCGGATGCGACCGTTCCGCATCCGGTCATACGATTGCAGACGAAACTTAAATCATCCCTGCTCTTCCTCGATTGGGTCTACGCTCGATGGGTAAACAAGAGTGAAACGCGTATTTGCACCCGTGGCGGCGGCCATGCTTGCAGCCCTCGGCATCGTCGCGGCCGCTCAGCCCGCGAGAGCGGCCGAGCCTTGCAAGCCTTACAGCTTTGAAGGCCATCCCTATACGATTTGCGAAGCAGCCTTGAGCCGCTTCTCCATCAGGCTGTTCTGGCAACGGCCCGATGGCGCGCCGTATTCCTATCTGAGCGCGCTGCCGAAGACCGACGGGAAGGGCGGCCGTCTCGCCTTCGCTATGAATGGAGGCATGTTCCATCCCGATTACCGCCCCGTCGGGCTTTACATCGAGGAAGGCCGCGAGCTTGTGCGGGCCAATACAAAGGCCGGCCCCGGCAACTTTCACTTGAAGCCCAACGGCATCTTCTATGCGGGCGATGGCGAAGCAGGGGTGATGGAAACGGGCGCATTCCTCAAGAAAAAGCCGAAAGCGCTGTTCGCCACACAGTCGGGTCCGATGCTTGTCATCGACGGCAAGCTTCACCCCCGTATCGCAAAGGCCAATGTGTCGGCCAAGACGCGCGACGGGGTCTGCGTCCGGGGCGAAGGCGTAGCGCTTTTCGCGATTTCCGAGGGCGAGGTGGCATTCGACACCTTCGAGCGCCTGTTCCGCGATGGCCTCAAGTGCCGCAACGCGCTGTTTCTCGATGGAGGGAGCGCGCCCGCGCTTTATGTGCCGTCATCGCGCGGAGGGAACAACCTGCTCGCATTGGGACCGCTGATCGCGGTCTATGAGAAGACGAGACACTGACATCCCCCTGTATAGTCACCCGTGCGTCCTTGTCATTGCAAGGCGACTTTGCCGAAGAACACCTCCAGAGGCTCGCCTTAAGCGGAAGGAACACTCGCTGTCGTGGCCGCACTTGATGCGGCCATCCAGGGCAAAAAATCAGGCGTTGCAATAACCGTTGGAGGGCCGGGTCAAGCCTGGCCATGACGCTGGGTTGCTTTTGGTGCAGTTTTCCTTACCGCACCGAACACCGTCACCCCGGAACGCGATGGGCATATCCGGGATCGTAATACACTCAATGGAAGCAGTTTGCTTGAGCTATTCGTTCAGGAAGTGCTTGAGGTTCTCGATCCGAACCTTCGCTGTTTGCGCTGCCCCGCCATCCATCGCTTTGCGATACCAATCGAACGCCTTCGCCGCATCCGGCTCGGCATTCTTCTTGTCGATGCGGGCGAAGTAGATTGGGTCGTAGGACCGGCCCATGGCGAGCGCCGCCTCGGGGTCTCCGAGCGCAACCGCCTTCTGGTAAAGCTGGCGCGCTTCGAGAATGTCGCCTTCCCTCATGCGCTTATTGCCTTCGCGGATGAGATCCTCGATCTCGGTCTGCGATCCGCCTTTCCGCAACGCCACCTCTTGCGAGCCGCCCGGCGATTGTGCTGACAGCGTTTTAGGGGCGAGCAAGGCTTGGAGAGGCGCGGCCGATGCCTGCTGAGGCGACGGCGGCGGTGCAGCCGGCTGCGTTCTGAAGTTGAGGTCCGCGGCTTGCGTCTGAGGCTCCGCCACCGCTGGCCGGACTACCGGGGGCGTGGAGACGGTTTGCGTGCTGAAGAGTGGCGCAGGAGCAGGCGCTGGCGCCGGAGCAGCCTGGGCCGCTTTCGGCGTCTCGGGCAATGCCACGCGATTGGGTGAACTACCCTCGGGAACCGTGATGAATGTGCTGGGCTCAGGCTTTGCCGAGCTCACGCGGATCGCAAATTCCTTTTTATCGGTAAGCGGTGTTCGCACGTTGCTGTCGAGCAGTTGAACGCCAAGAACGACGGTCTCGGCCGCGGTTGCCGGCAGATTGATGGTCAGCCCATTCAAGCGGCGCGGCGGCAGAAGCCAGTTCCCGCCGCCCGCGTCGACGCCCGCGTTGAGGCGCGCTCCCTCGGGTACGCCTGTGATGCTGATAAGCGTTTGCTCCAACGAGCGATCCGGCTTAATGCCTATGGCAAGCGCTGAAGGCTGACCCGGCGTCGCGACGATATCGGCTGCAGCAATCGTCCCGGCGTCTTCAGCCGATGGCGCCGCGGTGGCGCTTTTCACTGCTTCACTTTCCCTATCGATCCGAAGCCCGCGTCCATAGCCTGCATCGGTCGCATCCAGGGCCCGGTTTGGGCCGTTTCGTATGCCTGGCCCATACGAATTGATGACAAACACCGCAAGCGACGCTGCTATCGCGATGCCGCCAACCAAGCCGATGGCCGCCGCGCCGAGAAGGCGGCTGCTCTCCCGTTCGGAGGCCGCGGCAGATTTCGCGGCGGGGGCGGTAAATCCGGCAGGCACAGGATAGGACGGCGGCCCATCGTAGGCAGCGCGCTGAGCGGCGGGGTGGTTCGACCATTGCGTCTGGCCAAACCCATCGCGTGCGTCGCCATTGTGAGCAGCGGCTCCATTCAATGAACCGGCTGAATTGGGACTGCCCTTTTGTGCGTTCGGCTCGTAACTGAAGTAATTGAGGATAACGTCCTGGGGGGACAACCTGTCTTCGTCAGGACTCGCCGCGTGAGGCGTGGCCCAGCCGGCGCCGGGAGAGAAGGCCAGATCGCCGGAGCCCGCGTTTGCGGACGAGGGATCGCCGTATATGCTGACAAGAGCCGACTGCACGGCGTCGGCGAGTTCGTCATGCTTGCTCGATACGTCGCCGGCGGAGTTGCCTGCGTCGTCCGCCGCCGCAAGCGCGGCAGAAGCCAAGCTCATCTCGGAAAGTGTGCGCTGGCCGGAGAATTCCTCAAAAGGCTGAGCGGGATCTTCTGCCTCGTGCTCGTCCGGAAGCTCCTGCTCGCCGCCGCCGAGGTGCTCATCGGCGAGGCCATCCCAGCCCGCAAAAAAACCTTCGGCGTTATCCGGAAGCTCCACCGCATCGGCCGTCTGGGCCAAAGGGATGCTCTCGTCGATCTTTATGCCAGCCTGCTCGAGACCCGACACGACGCTCTCGGCCAGCTCGCGAATGCTCGCTTCCTCGGCAGCTTCGGGCGGCAGCGCGCGAGCGGCCTCTACGCTTTCGGAGACCTCTTCAAGCGGCTGAGACCCCGCCTCCACTTCAGCAGGCGCGGTTGCGACGGGTTGCTGCCCGGCTTCGTCCTTTACACCGGGGATCGGTTCCTGCGTCTTTGACGAAACCTCATCGCGCCCATCGAGCTTGGTTGTCTCCGGCATTTGCTACTCCTGTCGGGGCATCGCGCAATATCCGAACTCGCCACCTTATTGCTGCTGCGGCGGCTGCGTGTTCTGTTGCTGATACCAGCGAACGAATTGGTTAAAGAGCTCTTCCTGATCGGCGGAGCTACCACGCTGGCTCTCGACAAATTTTTGCAGCATGGTTTTCAATTGTTGAGCGGCGGGTGCGGCCTTCGGTTGAGCCGCCGCGGTCTGCGCATTCGCAATCAGCCAGCGGTCGGCAGGCTGAAACCGCTGCCAGCCCTTCAAGGGCGCGCGGATATTGACTTCGCGCCACTTCGGACTGTAGCTGCCGGACTTCAGTTTATCGATGGTTGCCAGGAACCTCTCGGTGAACCGGGACATCACACGAAAGCGTTCCGATTGCGCCGGCCAATTATGGATTGCCATCACCGTGGAGACGCCGATCGTCGCCACGCTCTCATTCGGCGCGACCAGGTTTGGATAGTCTTCCGACGTTATGATCGCAGGGAGGTAGCTCGGCTGAAGGGCAGGCATATATTCCACATCGAGGAAATGGACCTTGTCCTTGTGCGTGAGGCTGTCGAAGGCTCGCGATGGCTTGCCGCCCACATAAACGAGCGCATCGAGTTCGCCACGTTTCAACCGTTCGATGGCTTCGTCATGATCGAGATAGAGGGGATCGACCGGGATGTTGTTGGCCTCGAAGACCGCTTCGGCCGTAATCGCCATCCCGCTGTCCTTGGGGCCGAAACTCACGCGCCGTCCCGACAAGTCTTGCAGGCAGAGGAACTGCATGCGGGATAAGACGTGAAACTCCTCGGAATAGAGCTTCGCCACGTATTGCATCCGCGACTGAATTCCGGGTTGCCTGCTCACCTTCACGAAGCGCGTCAAAACGTCGGACTGGACGATCGCGATATCGATCGCCCTGAGCGTCAGGAGATCGTTGATGTTCTGGATCGATCCCTTTCCGACAATAGGAATGATCCGCAATTCGGTGCCGCTGTCGAGCACGCGTGAAAGATCGCTCGCGATCCGTATTCCCGTGCTATCGATGTCGCCGGTTACGATGCCCACCGTTCCAACCGACGGCGCCGCCGGTTTCGCAGCTTGAGGGGCGCCCACCGGGCGCGCGGGGGCTTGCGCCAGCGTGCCGCCACTACCAAAAAGCAAGATGAGTAGGCTTGTCGCAATAAGCCTGAGCACCATTCCAACCCTCTCAATGGATGACGGGTCCCCAAAACCGAATGGCCGCAAGGGGAGTAAATTCCATGGGAAGCAAAACATGCCTCGCACGCGGGCTGTGAAAGGCCCGCATGCTACTCATGATGACTGAGTGAAAAAAGCGGCGAAACTGTGCCATAATACTGGCGTCTGGCCCTATTCCGTCCCTGGGCGGACCTTGCCTCGCAGGAGATCCCTTTTTGATATTCAAGATCCGCGACCGCACAAACGCAAGGGCGCCGGATGGAGTCCGTCTTTATGCGGTCGGAGACATTCACGGGCGCCTCGACCTTCTCGACACGCTGTTGGATCTCATCCAGCGCGATCAGCAGGGCCGCAACAACTCGCCGGTTACTCTCGTTTTTGTTGGCGACTACGTCGACCGCGGACCGGACTCGAAGGGCGTCGTCGACCGGCTGATCCATGGCTTGCCCGAAGACTTCGATCCCGTGTTTCTCAAGGGAAACCATGAGGATTTCCTTCTGTCGTTCTTTCACGACCCAGAGTCAGGCCTCAACTGGCTTCAGAACGGCGGCGACGCCACCCTCGTCTCTTACGGCTTGGACCTGCAGGCCGTCGAAAACGCCTTCTGGGGCGGCCCTGAAGCGCTGAGCGAGGCTGGCCGGCATTTCCGGGCCGTCCTGCCTGAGGATCATCTGCGGTTCTACGAGGGGCTTGAACTGTCCTGCCAACTCGGGAGCTACTTTTTTACGCACGCGGGCGTCAGGCCGGGTGTGCCGCTGGACAAGCAAAGCCAGGAGGACTTGCTTTGGATCCGGGGAGAATTCCTGAGATGGCCGCTCGATTTCGGCGCGGTCGTGGTTCACGGCCACACGCCCATGCGTGCGCCCGAAGACCGTGCCAACAGGATCGGGCTGGATACTTTAGCGGTTCAGACGGGCAGGCTCACCGCAGTTGGACTTGAGGGTACGCGCCGGTGGTTCTTATCGACGTAGAGAGCGCGCAACGTCGCTACTTTTCGGCCTCGGCATGCTCAGCAGCGACGCTTTGCAGCCTGTCCAGCAATGTGCCCGGCTGCCTGTGCGTCTCCTCATCCTCTCGGCGGGATTCCAAGGGCTCTATATCGATGACTTGCGCCGGATGATCTTCCCCCGTTTCAACATCCAGGGGAGCATGGTGCGCGCCATTGCCGATCACGGCAAGCTCCGCGGAGGGCTGAAAATCCTCGCCGTTGGCTTCGGCTTTTTCAGTCTCTTCTGGCGCCCCGCCTTCGATGTCCGGCTCGCCTGAAGACGTGGCGGACTTTCTGCCGCAGTTCCATTCGCGGCCAGGGGTGTCACGGCGGGTTGGGGCTCCCCGGCCTCGAAAGTCTCTAGCGTTGCCGCGCCGTTCGTGTCCGGAGCAATGTCCGGATGCGGCACCTCATGTGTATCCTGGCTTTTCTCCTGAGCGGACGCGACCGGGTCCTCCGCCGCGGTGCCATTCCCAGCCTGCCCCGAGGTAGAGTGCGGCTCATCGATATCCGGGATCTTTGCCTCAGAATCCGGCTTCGGCCTTTCCTCTGGGTTGTGCCGCGCTGTATTTGCAGTCACGACCTCTTGCAGGATCTTGGGCCGCGCGCCCCCGTCTGCGTTCCCGTTCCTCAACGCCGAGGTCAACACCGTTTCTTCCTGCAGCATCGTGAGCACGGGAGACAACGCGAAGCTCCCGGCAGATGCGGCTGCTATCGGCTCTTCGGGGGAATGTGCATGGGATGACGCCGGGACCGGGTCCGGCGCCGTGTCTTCCTCTTCGCCAAGCGGCTTGGCATTGAGCTTCAATCTCGCGGTCAGCGGCATGGGCGGTTTCGCACCTTGCAACCACGGGGCCGGCCGCTCCCTGCGAGCATCCTGGGGGCCTAGCCGCTTCGCCGCAGGCTCGGGCCTTTCCGGTTGCCGGACGGCCTTGGGTTGCGCCGATGTAAGGATCAACTCGGCAAGCTTTTGCAGTTCGCCCTTGATAACCCCGACCTGCTGCGCATCGCGATCCTGAAACTGCGCGAGTTGCTGGCGCAACTTCGACAGCTCGAGATTGAGGCGGTCGTATTCAGCCCGGTAGTCTTCCAGATCCCACTGCGAAGCGCGGCGAACCCGCCTTCCACTGCGCTCGCCGCTGCTCTTTTCGAGAACCTGCCGCAAGCGCGTCAGCTCGTCCTGGTAGGACGTGGCCGCTCGCTGCGCCGCCGCAAGCTCCTCGTCACGGCGGGCGAGCTTGTTGGTGAGGTCGTGAAGCTCGTAGGACCGCTCCTGGAGCTGCGCCTTGACGGCGGTAATTTCACGGTCCAGTTCGGGAAAGCGCTTCGTAATCGTCTGCTCAAGCACGGTTGCCGCGTTGCGCCTTTCGGAGAGCTTGAGATCGAGATCGCCGATCTGGTCCTTGAGGGCTGCGATCTGCATTTGCAGGCGGCTGTTGTCGACGAGCTGGTTTGCGGCCTTCTGCTTTGTGCTTGCAAGCGCGGTTTCGAGCCGGCGCAAGCGCACGGCGTAGGACGCCCGCAACTGATCTTGCGTGGCCTCGATCTCCGAAAGCGTAAGAGGCAGCGTGCTTTCAAGCTTTTTCTTTGAAAGCCGGGATGCGCGGTTCCACAAGGAGGGCGCGATGAGCACCCCGATCAGGCTCGCAGCCAAAAATCCCAGTGCGATCAGCATAATTGCTTGGATCATTAAACTGGGCTCTCCCTTACTTGCTGCCTGTCATGCGCACACTCGCCGCGCTAGAAAGGGTAGTGCTCAGCCACCGAAATCTATGGTGCTGCATTGCATCCGCCGACAGGCGTCCGGCGGGTGTCAAGAAACCACCGGACCAGCGTCCATTCAACCGATCGCTAGACAAGGTCCTAAAAAGGGTTCCAAGTTGGCGAAGGCGTATACTTGGAATACCCGACATTGGCTCCCAAACGCAACCCTAACCCGGCACGGATGGGCGCGAGAATGACATCGTCATGTTGCTGAAACGTTATCCCTACTCCTCCGACAAGATAGGCGGAGCCGTCAACGCCCGCGTAACGCTCATAAATCTGCGCGGGGTATTGAAGGTTGTAAACGAGCGTGAGCGACTTGGACCCGTTCGCTCCAAAATCGTAACCGAGTGAAGGGCCTTGCCAATAAACATGCTGCGGCGGATACCCTTTGGTGTAGAGGGTTCCTTCACCATACCTTAAGCCGGCCACGATGGCTCCGCCAGCCTCCTCGCCGAGAATATAGCCGGTGGGGCGGCCATTGCGCTGGAAGGAATATTCGACGACTTTGGCCAAGCCTTCCGACACGTTCCCGAAAAAGTGATGGCCAGTGTCCAGGATTTCATTCGACGAATACGTGGCCGGCTGAGGCGGGGGTCCTAAAGGCTCACCCGGCGGCGGGGCATATGCTCCCGGCCCGGCCGGGGGCGGTCCATAGCCGCCCGGCCCATTGGGAGGAGGAGGGGCGCTGTAGGGCTGACCATATCCAGGGTTATCGTTGCCGCGCGGGTAGTAGGAATCGCCCGGTTGTTGCGGCGGCCTGATCGAACGTGGCGCGTCGCCGGGATAGGCTTGCTGCGGAGGAAGATAATCTTGCGATTGAGCGCCTGCCGTTGGGGGATTTATACATACGGCCGTAACCGGCAGGAAAGCCAGGCCCAAAAGCAGCATGCGGTGGCGGGTCATCGAGAGCTCCGGTTTCAGGCCCGCATCGGGCAGCCGTCAGGGTGTGAGGAAGCGTGAGTCGCCGTTACGCAGCACCGGGGCGAATTGTGCGCCGAATGAGGGCTAAATTTTGGCCCGGTCCCGGGTTTACCGGCTTTCCAGACCGTAAGCTTTTGCGGCGTCGCTGACCCGGCGCCATGCAACAAACGAGGGATTGCCGAAACGGCGGTCTTTTTTCCCATAAAGCAAAGGCTTGCCGTCACCTGTAAGGATACATCCGCCGGTTGCATTGAGAATCGCGTGCCCCGCAGCAGTGTCCCATTCGCAGGTGGGGGCAAACCGCGGGTAGAGATCCGCCTCGCCTCTCGCGATCACGCCGAACTTGAGCGAAGAACCCATCAGCGTTCTTTGCGGGTCACCGAGTTTCCTCAGAAAGCTTTCCGTTTCCGGCGTGAGATGAGAGCGGCTCACGATGGAGATCAAGGGCCTTTGCTCAGCGGGTTCCCCCCGCAATGGCTCGAAATCGAACTTTTGATGCAACGGCGGGTCCCGATCCGGGAAAAGCTGGAAACGAACCGCAGCGTTCCTCCCAAGCGTCAGGTAGCAATCGGCTTTTTCGGGTGCGAAAATCAGACCGAAAACCGGCTCCTCTCCGATAATGAGAGCGATATTGATCGTAAATTCGCCATTCGCTTTTAGGAATTCCTTTGTACCATCCAGCGGATCTACAAGGAAGAAACGATTCTGTACCTCCGGAATGTTGCCGGCTGCCAGTTGTTCCTCTGCGATGACAGGAGTATCTGGAGCCAATTTCGCCAGGCTCTCCAGGATAATATCCTCGGCCGCATGGTCGGCATCGGTAACGGGGGAACGGTCCGCCTTGTAACGAACGTTAGGGTCCGAACGGTAGATGTCCATGATGGCGGCGCCAGCACGCTGAGCAACCGGGATGATCGATAAGCCCAAATCCTCAGTGAGGGGTGCTTCAAGGGTCACGATTTTCTTTGGTCCTTTGTGTTTTTGGAGATGCAATTTTGCGTGGGCGAGGCCGTGGTGTGTAACCTTTGTGCGCGCTTGCCTACTTTTTTTATGACGGGCGGTTGAAGTGTAAGGGCAAATCATGGTGCCTGGACGTTGAGATCGTGGAAGGTGCCGTCATTAAGTCGAGGCCGGACGCGGCCGCATGCCTGAGCAGGAGGACGAACCGTGACAGCAATTCTCGAAGACACCGCCCTTGCGGCGCTGATATCGAGCAAAATTTGCCATGACCTGGCGGGGCAGATCGGCGCAATCAACAATGGCCTCGAGCTTCTCGAAGAGGAAAATGACGAGGACACCCGTTACTATGCCCTCGAACTGATCCAAAATAGCGCAAAAGCCGCCTGGGCCCAGCTGGATTTCAACCGGCTCGCTTTCGGCGTCGCTTCAAGCCTAGGTGCTGTCGTCCCGCTGGCTCATGTCGAGCAGGTGGCTCGCCGCTACCTTGAAAACGGCAAGCGCCGTCTTCACTGGCAGGCCAATGTTCAGGACATCGAAAAAGAACATGCGAAGCTCCTGCTGGCGCTGCTTGCGGTTGCGATAACGGCGCTGCCTGCGGGCGGCGACTTCTACGTAGGCTTGTCCGCGACGAAAGCAAAGGAACGCTCCCGGACCCGGTTCAAATTGATCATCCTCTGCCGGGGACGCTCCGCGCGGGTGCCGGAGGGAGTCGCGGACGTTTTTGCGGGCAAGGATACCAGGCCCATCGACGGACGTCTTGTGATCGCCTATTACGCCGCACGCTTGGCGACCGATGCCGCTCTCAAGCTGTCCGCGGTCAAGGAAGGCGAAGACGTGCTGTTCACGCTAGAGCCGCAATAGGCTCGCTACGCAAGCGAATATCTTCTTGCTAAATTGAAAGAGGGAGGGGGGCGGATGCGGTTTCCGCCCACAATGCGAGGTTGCTTATGCGGCGGCCTGTTCCTCTTTAGGGTCCCGCAGCACATATCCGCGGCCCCAAACCGTCTCGATATAGTGCTGGCCCGTATTCGCCATGGCGAGCTTCTTGCGCAGCTTGCAGATAAACACGTCGATGATCTTCAGCTCGGGCTCGTCGATGCCGCCATAAAGATGGTTGAGGAACATTTCCTTCGTCAGCGTCGTCCCTTTCCGAAGGGAGAGCAGCTCAAGCATCTGATATTCTTTGCTCGTCAGATGGACGCGCGCATCGTCGACCTCGACCGTTTTCGTATCGAGGTTCACGCGCAGGCTTCCTGTCTGGATGACGGATTGAGCGTGTCCTTTTGAGCGGCGAACGATTGCGTGGATGCGGGCGACGAGCTCGTCCTTATGGAAAGGCTTCGTCAGATAGTCGTCAGCACCAAAACCGAGACCACGCACCTTGTCGTCGACGCCGCCAGACCCTGACAGGATGAGGATCGGTGTTTTGATCTTGCTCACCCGCAGCGAACGCAGCACTTCATATCCGCTAATATCAGGTAGACCTAGATCGAGTAAAATTATATCATAATCGTATATTTTACCGAGATCGACGCCTTCCTCACCAAGATCGGTTTGAAAGACGTTGAAACCTTCCGACAAAAGCATGAGCTCGATGCTTTGAGCCGTCGCGCTGTCGTCTTCAATGAGAAGCACCCGCATAGGAATCCCTCGCTAGAAACACCTCTGTTCCGCCATGACGCGAGGCTTAAAGCCAGACCGCGCCGTGAAGCTTAACTTCAAAACCGACATTAACGCAGAAAAGGTTAAGAAAACTTAAGCTTACCACGCGGAGTAGCATCCCGCGCACTATTTCTTGCGCAGGCTTAAGCAAATTACCGAATTCGTGAATGAACCGGAGACTTCCAAGCAAGACGCCGCTTGCCGACATAAGCGCCATTCATTCGCCACAAACCTCAACTCATGCGCGAATCAACGACACCGATAATGTGCCGCAATTCGCGAGTCGGTCCAACACCGAATTCCTTTATAACGCATTAAGGTTGATCCTGTTGCAAAGCAGCGACGCTTTACCTGAGGTTAATTGTTTTAAGCGAAACTGTTTTGGAGCTGGAGTTTAACGCCCATCGAAACATCGTAACCGGAGTGAGGGGCTTCAAACAATAATGATCGAAACAGTTAATTCTCATCAAAATCAGCGTTTTGAGTATGACGAGAAGAGACAGCAGGTCAACGACCTCGAAATGATGATCGCTGACTTTCGCCGCATGGCGAATGACCTCGATCAGCAGATCAAAATCGAGCAGCAGGCCTCCGGTATCAGCGACGTCAACCATTTCGCTTACCCTACATTCGCGCGGGCCGCGATAACCCGCCGCGACAACCTGAGGTCGTCCATTTCAGAACTCGAGAAGAGACTTGACCGGGCACGGCAGGAAGCGCTCGATGCCTTCGAGCAGCTTAAGCTTTCCGAGTCCGCGGGCGATCTTGAGGCTCAACGGCAGGTTCGGCCCACCTCGCGCCGAAAACCCCCCCGGCACCTTGGGAGCCACGCAAGCAGCCGGTAGCGTGCACCTTTCGCGCACAAAAGCTTGTGCGACCCACGGGGACGAGCTGGCGCAGCCTCAGTTTTGCCACGAACAACCCCAATGGCACTGGCACACCGCTGTTCAGGGGGCGCGCTTGTGGTTTCGCATCACGTTTCTTTTGCTTTTAGCTTCCATTCCACAGGCATGCGCGCGAAAAGACCCCGCGGTTGAAAGCCTGATCGGTTCGGAGCCTCAGCGTCTCTCCTTCGGTCCCCCGCCACAGGTTCTTCATGCCTTTATCGAAAAGATGAAGCTTTGCTGGTTTTCGGGCGCGAATCCGGCGTTGGCCGGGTATCGCTATGAAGCTGGCGAGAGCGCACCCGGTGAAGACGACAGTTCCGGCGAAGGCTATCCGAATGTGAGGGTTTATAGTGAGAGCGCAAGCTCGCCGGTTTTTGAGATTCAGTTTCATAGATATAACGATAACACCCTGATCGTAACCCGCAATTTCTCGTTGCCCTCCGACGTCTCGACCAAGGTCAAGCGCGACATCCAGCTTTGGGCGCTCACGGGAACCGATTGCGCAAGCTGAGCGCCTGGACCGAGGCTGAAACGCCTGCCGGACCGGAATGGCGGCCGCGTTCAGATGACGATGCCGGACAGGTTTCCATCCCTGCCCCACATTACGCGCGAGCCTGGCTGCGGGGCCGCTCTGGAAAGCGCTTGCATGAGGGCCGCCGGAAGCTTAGCCACATGATCGGACATCGGTGACGAGCAGGTGAACATGATTGCGCGCGGGCTTCGTTTGCTGTTGGCAATTCAGGCGCTCGGGGTGGCGCTCTGCGCCTATTTGCTTGTTCGCTTCGGCGGGTTTGCTCCGATACCAGCCGCCTTGATTGGCTGCGCCGCGCTGCTCGGCGTGTACGCCCTCTTCGTGCTCGCCACATTCGCGATTACGTGGCCTCGCAACCCGGATGCGATCCCGGAGCAAAAGATCGGATTTTTGGCCGCCTGCCGGATGGTCCTTCATGAGTGGCTCGCTTTCTTCGCGCTCTTCGGCGTAATCCAGCCCTTCGCGGACGCTTTTTTTGCCGTCAAAGGCAAGCGCCGCCCGTCGAGCGGCCAGCCTCCCGTGATGCTCGTCCATGGCTATCGCTGCAATTCGGGACTGTGGTGGTGGATGGCGGCGCGTTTGCGGGCGGCGGGGTTTACCGTGGAAGCCATCGACCTTGAGCCTGCGCTGGCGAGCATCGACAGGTTTGCGGAACAACTTCACAACCGCATCGAAGCAGTTCTACAGGATACCGGCAGCGCGAAAGTGCGGATCGTGACGCACAGCATGGGCGGCCTCGTTGCGCGCGCCTATCTCCGGCGATATGGAACCGCCAAAGTCGGCAAGCTCATAACGCTCGCCTGCGGGCACCATGGCACACGCATAGCGCGGCTTGGACTAGGCCAGAATGCCCGCGAGATGGAGCCTGGCTCGGCATGGCTGGCCGCGCTGGAGGAACCCGTTCCAGTGCCCTCCGTCACTGTCTGGGCCGCACAGGACAATTTCATCGCGCCGCAAACCAGCAGCCACCTCTCGGGCGCGGAAGACATCATGCTCAAAGGGGTGGGACACCTGTCGTTCGTGTTTTCCCGGTGCATTTTAGACATTGTCATGAAGGAACTGCGCTAGCTCGCCCAAACCATGCAGTGGGTTGAATGCTTGCCGAAAGAAGCACTTATGCAAATTTGGAGATCTCCAATTATATAAAATCGGTTAAAAGCGGAGAGCCAATAAGTATTCAATCTCTGCAATAAAGCACAACGTGACTATTAGGCTACAGTTTTTAGAAATGCCTTGCCACTCCACTTCCGGCACGCTCTGGTTGGTGGCTGTCATTTTTTACGCCTTCTAGTTTCACCCCCATTGTTCAATGGGGTGCAGTATGAAAAATAGAGCGTCATCCAGTCATGAAGTTGTAGCCAAGGCGACGTTGCAAACTTCGCGCCGGAGCTTTCTCGCCGGTAGCCGCCTCGCCTTAGGCGCTGGCCTTGCAATCGGCCTTGGAATTATGGCGCGCAGCGCGCCAGCCCGAGCCGGCGGAAACAATCCAGGCAGGGGCGGTAAATCTTGCTGCTTCTTGCCGGGGACGAAGATAGCCACACCCAACGGCGCGGTTGAGATCCAGCACCTTGCCGTTGGCGATGACGTGCTCACGTTCGAGGGCGACACTAAACGGGTCAAGTGGGTCGGCAGGCAGCAATTCGAGCGCGCATCCGATCCCGGTGCGTCGCCGGTGAAAATTTCCCGTCATGCGATCGACGGACACGCGCCTCATGCGGACCTTTATGTCTCGCCGGAACACGCGATTTACATCGATGGCATCCTGATCCCAGCCAGAAATCTCGTGAACGGCATTACTATTGTGGCCGATGCCAAGCCAGAGATAAAAACAATCACCTACTATCACATTGAGCTCGACACCCACGAAGTCATCCTGGCCGAGGGGCTCGCAGTGGAGAGCTTCCTCGGCGGCAACCGCGCGGCGTTCGACAATGTGGACGAGTATATCAGGCTTTACGGATCGCCCGGAGAGGCTCTGACGCCCTTCGCTCCGATCGTTTCCTACTATGGAGGCCGGCAGGAGCTGGCTTCTCATATTCGCAGCGTGGCCGCGCCCCTTTGGGATCGCCGCAAACCCATCGACAAGGTACGCGATCGCCTCGCCGACCACGCGCACTTGGCCCGCGCGGCCTAAGCAATGTTCGAGAGGGACGCAAATGAAAAAGGGCGGCATCGCTGCTCTTTTTCTTATGCGCTTTTTGCCTGTTGCCCAAGCGTTGCTGCAGCCGGCTGCGGGCTGTTTGCCGGCGAGCGAGTTGGAGTTCACCTAACCTGATTCGAGGCTTTTGATGGATATGACCCGGCCCAGCTTCGCCAACCCGCAACCGGGCGAGCCGGAGCGCCTGTTGCAGCGGGCCATCGCGCATAGCACAGGGTTGAGGAGGGCCTTTCATACTTCCGCAGCACTGCGGCGCGATGCGGAAAAATGGAAGCTCCTGGAAGATGCGGCCGCAACTGTTCTGGAACTCAACAGTGAAATTCCCAAGCAGCAGGATAATGCGCAGGACTGGTTCGCTGAGGCCGACGAGAAGCTGAAAGCGAGCGTCGTGACGTTGCTTGGAGAAGGGGCCCCAAAGACGAGCCGGATCAGCCATTATCGGCGCGCCGCCAGCCAGGTATATGGTAGCGCCGCGGCCTGGGGCGAAACT
This sequence comes from uncultured Alphaproteobacteria bacterium, assembly GCA_963834165.1. Lineage (GTDB taxonomy): Bacteria > Pseudomonadota > Alphaproteobacteria > Rhizobiales > Rhodomicrobiaceae > Rhodomicrobium. Next base: position 355,914 of record CAWIAL010000017.1, read on the forward strand.
CTGGACGAAGCCACTTTGGCGTATTGGCGTCACGCGGCGCTGGTGTGGATGACGCTATGGCATATCGCGGACGTGCCGGACCTGACGGCGGAGCAGGCGAAGGACTGTTTAGACTCGGCCTTCCGGGAAGCCTCTCTACAATCCGTGCTGAAACTGGTGCCCAAGAAAGGGGTCCGCTCGCGGCTGTCAGATGCGGCCAATGCCGTTGCCGCGGCGTTCCGCAAAGGGGCTTGAGCCTGAGGCCAGTCGGTATCAGACGTGGATGCCGGGGAACAGGTGGGAAAAGGCGATCTGGTCCGGCGTGAGCTGCTGCGAAGGTGCGGGCTCGCCCTCCTTCTTCGGCGCCGTTTCCGGGAAGATTTGATAGAGCACATTGTTGATGAGAAGCCCGAGCCGGGGCGCGATCGCGGTAACAAGCTCCCCGAACACGCCGAGCCCCGTTGCGACGCGCGCCGGACGGTGGATGATCGCCGAGGCGATCATTCCCGCCGCCTGCTCCGGGGTCAAAACCGCGGCCTGGTCGTAGATCTTGGTGGGCGAGATCATCGGCGTGCGCACGAGCGGGAAGTTCACGATCGTAAAGCGGACGCCGCGCTCGAAGAATTCGGCAGCAGCGCTGCGCGTCCAGGCTTCCAGCGCCGCCTTCGACGCCACATAAGCCGAGAAGCGCGGCGCGCTCGTGAGAACGCCAATCGAGGATATATTGATCACATGCCCGTCGCCCTTGCGGCACATTTCCGGCAGCAGCGCCAGCGTGAGGCGCACCGCCCCGAAGTAGTTCAGTTGCATGGTGCGCTCGAAATCGTGCATCCGGTCGTATGAGTCGGCAACGCTGCGCCGGATAGACCGCCCCGCATTGTTTACGAGAATGTCGACCGCCCCGTGAGTCTTGAGAATCGTCTGCACCAGCTCCGCGCATTGCTCGGGGTGGGTAATGTCGGCGGCATAAGGTATAACGGTCAGCCCCCGGCTCCCCGCCTCCTGCCTGGCGGCCTCCAGCTTTTGCGGATCCCGCGCCACGATCAGCGTCACGGCGCCGGCCTCGGCAAGCTTGAACGCGGTCGCCTTGCCGATCCCCGACGACCCTCCCGTGATGAGGACCACCTTGCCTGCCAGATGCTTCTTCAGCGAGCGGCTGGTTACGATGTCCGGATCGAGGTGGCGCTCCCAATAATCCCACAAGACCCATGCGTAATTTTCCAGGCGCGGAACCCGAATGCCGGCGGGCTCGAGGATGCTCTGCGCCTCGCTGGAATCGAAGCGTGTCGGATAGGTCAGGAAGCTGAAGACATCCTCGGGAAGCGCCAAGTCCTTCATGACCGCGGAGCGCAACCGGCGCAAAACCGGCATGGCGGTCAATCCGCTCATCAAGCCCTTGGGAATGAGACGCAACAGCCCGACATTGACCCGCATGCTGATGTCGGGGGCGTGGCCTGCGTGGGCGAAAAAGTTCAGAACCTCGCCAACGCGATACGGATGCGGGTCCGTCAGATGAAAGCAGCGGCCGTCGCGCCCGTCCACATGAGCAATGTGGTCCACGGCGGCGGTGACGAAGTCGACGGGGACCAGATTGATCCGGCCGCCCTCGACGCCGACCATGGGCATCCATGGCGGCACCGCGCCTCTGATCCTCTTGATCACGCTGAAAAAGTAATAGGGGCCGTCGATCTTATCCATTTCGCCGGTTTGGGAATCGCCGACGACAATGCCCGGCCTGTAGATACGCCACGGCACGGCGCATTCGCGGCGGACGACCTTTTCGGACTCGTGCTTGCTCGCGAAATAGGGGTGCGAAAGCCCGCGCGCCTCTTCGAACATGTCCTCGCGGAAAGTGCCTTCGTAAAGCCCCGCAGCCGCTATCGAGCTCATATGATGGAAGCGGCGCGCCCCGATCGTTTTGGCGAGAACGACGGCGTTTCGCGTTCCCTCGATGTTGGTCTCCATTTCGAGCACGGGATCGGCGTTCAGATCGTAGACCGCGGCGAGATGGAAGAAATGATCGACCTTGTTTTTCAAGCTCCTGATGTCTTTGGCGGAGATCCCGAGGCCCGGTTTGCGGAGGTCTCCCTCGATTGGGATCGCGCGCTTCGGACCAACGTTCCAGAACTTGCGCAAGCTTTCGATCCGCTCAGGGGACGGATTGCGCATAAGAAAGTAGACGGTTGACGAGTTGCGCGACAAGAGCCTGCGGACCAGCCGCTTGCCGATGAAGCCGCTGGCGCCCGTGACGAAGTAAATCATACCGAGCCTCCCCTGGCAGCGTGTGCCCCGCTGTCCTTCGCTGAAACGCCTGATATTTAGAGGCGGCTGTCTAAAATGGTTTGATTAAAGTCAACAGAATTCTGGGTCCAGAGTAATATAAATATGTGTATCAAAATATTACTCGCACTGCGAGTGGAATGGGAGCAACAAAATGGTCAAGAAGCTAAATGAACTGGCCGGGGAAGGCAGCGAGAGCCACTTGGTCACAACCATTCGGGACTCGGCTACGAACATATGGCTGGCAGGGCTTGGCGCATTCGCGAAAGCGCAAGAGGAAGGCGGAAAGCTTTTCGAAGCCCTCGTGAAGGAAGGCGAGCAGGTGCAGAACCGCGCCTCGAAGTCGGCCCAGGACGCAATATCGGATGTGCGCACGAAGGCGACCGGAACGTGGGACAAGCTTGAGCAGGTCTTCGTCGACCGTGTCGAACGCGCCTTGCACACTCTGAATGTCCCCTCGAAGCACGACATCGATGCTCTTTCGAAACGCGTGCATGAGCTGACGAAAGTGGCGGACAAGCTTTCCGCCAAGTTGGAGGAAAGCGCCGAAAAGCCAAAGGTCGCGCCGGCCGCCGCGAAAACACCAGCTAAGAAGTCACCGGCTCGCGCTCACTCATAAGAGCCGCGCCCATGGGTGTGCAAAACAAAGTCAAACGCGATCCCGCGGGTATTGCACTCGCGGGAGGCGGCCCGCTTGGGGGTATATACGAAGTCGGCGCTCTGGTTGCCTTGGATGAGGCGTTGCAAGGCATCCGCTTGACCGAGTGCGATGTTTTCGTCGGAGTTAGCTCGGGCGCTTTCTTCGCTTCGGGGCTGGCGAATGGTCTTTCCCCGCGTGAAATGCACGCGATGTTCATCGAGACGACGCAGCACGACGATCCTTTCGAGCCCGAAGTGCTGTTGAAACCCGCGCTAGGCGAGTATGGCAAGCGCCTCGCTTCGCTTCCCGGCTTGTTCGCGTCGGCACTCTCCGATTACGTCCGGGGCAGTTCCAAGCGAAGGGCTATCGAGTTTTTCGAACGCCTTTCGAACGCTTTGCCGTCGGGCATTTTCGACAGCGCTCCCATCCGGGCTTATTTGCAGCGTCTCGCCGCAACGCCCGGCCTCACGGACGATTTCCGCGACTTGAAACGCAAGCTCTACATCGTGGCAACCGATCTCAACTCCTCCGGCCTTGTCGCATTTGGCGCACCCGGCTTCGACCATGTGCCGATCTCGAAAAGCGTCGAGGCGAGCGCCGCGCTGCCTGGGCTTTTCCCGCCCGTAAAGATCGATGGCCGCTACTACGTCGACGGCGCGCTGCAAAAGACCCTGCACGCCTCGGCGGCGCTGAAGGAAGGCGTGAAGCTGCTTTTCGCGATCAACCCGCTGGTGCCCTACAAGGCGGAACTCCAGTACCCGGGCATGGAAGTCAAAAGCCTTGCCGAGGGCGGCCTCGTCACCGTCCTGTCTCAGACATTCCGCTCGCTGATCTACTCGCGCATGAAGGTCGGGATGGAGCGCTACCGTCATGAATATCCCGACGCCGATATCGTACTGTTCGAGCCGCGCCGCGACGACCACGAAATGTTCTTCACCAATGTTTTCAGCTATGCCGACCGGCGGCGGCTGTGCGAGCACGCCTATCAGCAAACTCGCGAAGACTTGCTCCGCCGCGCTGCTTCACTGAAGCCCGTATTGGCGCGCCATGGCGTCTCACTCGATGAGGACGTGCTGAAGGACAGGACACGGACGCTTATTCCGTGTCAGCCGGATGCGTCTCCACGCATCGACACCATCCTGCAGAGCCTATCCGAGACTTTGGGCCGGCTTGAGCCATTGCTGCACACGACGGAGAAACCGGCTTAACTTATCGCGCCGCACATCAACGAGGGTGCCAGCACGATGGAGCACAAACCGAAGCGGCAAACGCGGGACCGGATCCTCAAAGCGGCGCTGATGCTTTTCAACCGCTACGGCGAGCCGAGCGTAACCGTTTCGGCGATCGCAGCCGACATCGGCATCAGTCACGGCAATCTTTATTACCACTACCCCTCGAAGGAGAAGATCGTCGAAGACCTGTTCGTGGACTTCCGGCGCGATATCGAGCGCACGTTCGCCACACCGGAAACGAGGCCCGCTCACGCCGAGGATGTCTGGCTCTTCCTCCATTTGCTGTTTGAGACGATTTTCAAGTATCGCTTTCTCTATCGCGACCTGAACGAGCTTCTTTACCGGCATCATGAGATCGAAAAGCACTTCCGCAGCATCCTCGATCATCAGACTGAGACTGCGGCCACGCTTCTGCAAGGCCTTGCCGACACCGGAGTCATGCGCGCGAGCCCGTCCGAGATCGCCACGCTCGCGGAGAACATGACCATCATCGCCACGTATTGGCTCTCTTACGCATTCGTTCTCAATCCCAGGGAACAGCCGGATGGCAGCACGCTGACGCGCGGCATTGTGCATATCCTGTCGCTTGCGGGGCCGTATCTGAACCCGGACGAGCGAACTCTCTTTGAACGCCTTTCACAGCGGTACTTGGAAACGGGAGGAGAAAACCATGGCGGCTAAGCAGGCGAAATGGAAGAAGTTCGAGGGCGGCAATGAGGACTTCGATTATGGAGGGGCGGCCCTGAAGAAACACTGGCCTCGCCTTCATCGCGGCGATTGCGAACCCTTCCCGGATGCGGCGTATCTCAAGAAACTCGTCGACACGTTTCCGGACCTGAAGCCCGATGTCCCCTTCGCCGAGGCGGCGAGCACTCTGCAGGATGCGTGGCGCGCCTATCACCGCGGCGATTTCCAGGAGGCGTTCAACCTTGGCCAGTCGCTAGGCTTGCTTGGCGCCAACGTGGCGAACAAGGCGGAAAACATCCAGGCCACGTATCTAGAGCACGACAAGGACGCCAAGCTCGCGATGTTCCTGGATGTGGTTCACCGGGGCGAAGAGCTGCAGAAGGCTGCGCCGGATCTTGCGAACGGCTGGTATCTCTACGCACAGGCGCTGGGCCGCTACAGCCAGGGCATCTCCGTCGTCAAGGCGCTGTCCGAGGGTCTAGGCGGAAAGGTGAAGGGCGCCCTTGAGCAGGCGCTCAGCCTGGAACCCAAGCACGCCGACGCCAACATCGCGCTCGGCGCCTACCACGCCAATGTCGTCAACAAGATCGGCGGTCTCGCCGCCCGGCTTACCTACGGCGCCAGCAAGGAAGCCGCTGTCGAGCATTTCGATGCGGCGATGAAGCTGAATCCCGGCTCCGCCGTGGCGCGCATCGAGTATGCCAACGGGCTCGCCATGCTGTTCGGCAAGAGCAAACTGGGCGAAGCCACAAGGCTTTACGAGGAGGCCGCCGAATGCGAACCGGCCGATGCCATGGAATGGCTCGACGTGGAACTCGCCAAATCCGAGATTGCGGCTTAAAACGCAGTGAAGCTAGCCAGCGTCGCGCTGCTTGCCCTCATGGTGCAGAGACCCGTGCCATTGACAGGGTCTCAATCCATCAATCCTCTCGCACGCCAGACTTAAGGCGCTGCCGCCAAAAGGCGATTTCTCCTGTATAGGTCTCAATCAGCGTTGACATTGTATGATGCATATTCAAATCGTGAAATTGCGTCCACTCATGCTCTCTGATGGACTCCATAATAAATGAGACAGAGTTCTTTAAGTAGTTATAATACACAACCAACAAGATAATAAAAAATAAGTAAAAACTATTTTGCTGATATATATTTGATTTAAATTGTAATAAATTTACCTGAGAAAAATTGGCGTAATAGCCGATCGAAAACACTGCGACCAAAAAGGAGAAGGGCACGAAAAATAGATAGTAGCTACTGTTTCTAAGCACCTGATAGATGATCGCCCTCAAGAATGATTTAATAAAGAAAAATCTAAAGGCTATCCACTGCAGGTTCACAAACCAAAGAACCGATTTCTCCTTAATGACGTTAATATCCTTCTCTCCGACTATAGCACCTCTGGCGTTGGCTTCAACGCTTCTAAAGTTGCCATTAAGTTGCGCGAGATATCTCGTGAGAAAGTTATTCAGTTCACGCCCGTTATTTCTTTGAAAATGAGAATACTCGGTTTGATAAAATATCCACATGGCGGCCATACCGAGACAACACGTAGCAACCCCAAATAACGCCTTGTTGATGGTTGCGCTGGAAAATATATGCTCATAACTGTGGTTGAATAACTCAAACTCTATTTTCAGAACATCCTCTTGTTTATGCAAGAAGGAAAAGAAGTTAATGGACTCCGAGTAAAATATGTTTGCTATTAGTACGACAGCCACAATCGAAGAAAACAATACAGACAGTATTCTCACATTTGAATTTATGGTTTTTCTCATTTCCGACAGCACGTAGAAACATTCGTTGTCGCTATTTTTAAACATATTGACAATAAAGGCGCTGTCAATGTCTTCGTAGAGATTTTGCGGATTGCTTTTAACAGGGATATCGTAGGTGAGAAACCCATAGGCTTTTTCCAAATCATTCTTGGCGATCTCTTCGGTGTATTCTCGCGGCAAGGTTACGCCGCCCTCTACCGGCTGAAGCCAAGAAAAGAACAGTCCGCGCCGTATTTTTAGGTGAGCTTTGACATGGTCAAGCTCCGAACCTAAGGCGTTATCGGTTTCGGTGTGCCAAGCAAACGGACGGGCAAATGCCGCCCATGCGCTGGGGCCGACATACGTGCGTACGCCAGGTCCGGATCTTGCCGCGCGGCCGCTTCTCCCAATTATCCTAAGAAAGCGCAGAACTCTGGCCAGAGGCCTGAAAAGCCCGCTGAAGATACGGCTGATAACGAAGAAGGGGCTCTTACGCGATAATACCAAAATGGCGGCTATTGCTACGGCAACTAATAGAACTAACCCCGCCGCGGGATCGCTCGCAGCGTTGGATGTGCCTTCGATCACGGCTGCCCCCTCTATTCTATGCCCTAAGGCGGCCAGATATCTGAACCGCTAAATGCTTTACACGGCAAGGCCCGACAAATGCGGGCGAAGCAAGGCCAACCTGCCCCAATCGCGCCTTTATTGCCGGGGCAGCTTGCGTCTTGCAACACTTTCAGCTTTGGGCTGAGCAGGCGGCTTGGCTGCACCGCTCCTGGTGCGCGGCTGCGAAGCGGACCGGCTTTTGCGCGCAGGTGCGGCGGCTCTTTCCGCTGCGGCTTTTTCCGTCTCCGCCTCCTCGTCATTGCCCCAGGGCGCCATCAAAGCGTAATACAGGAGCTGCTCGAACTTCGGCCTGAAATGCGCGATGATCGTCTCGGGGTCCGGCACCATTTCCGCATCCGTGATCAAGCCGAACTGCACCATGTCGTTGAAGGACAGGATCGAAACCCCCATCCCGATATCGCCGGATTGCGGCACCCAGAACATGATCTGCTTGATCTCGGCGCCTGCCATGTAAAGCGGGTTTTGCGGCCCCGGCACATTCGTCATCACCGCGGTCGCCCGGCTCAGGAGCAGGTTGAAGAGGCGGTCCTGCAGCATTTGCGGGGCATAGCCGAGAACCGCGAACAGGCCGAGCGTGACCGGCGGCTCCAGCGATTGCTTCAAGAGCTGCATGCGCCGGTGAACCTCGAGCAGGCGCTCCAGGGGGTTTTCGATCCCGACCGGCAGCTCGACGCCGACAATGCCAAACTTGTTTCCAAGCTGTCCGGCTTCACTGCTGTGCCGCATATCGACCGGGATCAGCGCCCTGATCTCGACCCCCTCGGTGGGATCGCCCTTGCCTTTCAGATATTCGCAAAGCGCGCCCGCGACGGAAGCGAGCAGCATGTCATTTATCGTACAGCCAAGCGCCCTGCTGACCGCCTTGACCTCTGGGAGCGGCATCGGATCGGTCCAGGCCACGCGCTTGTTGCCCGATGGCTTGCCCTTGAAGCGCGTCCAGCTGTCCTCCGGCATCAAGAGCAGATAGGCAAGCTCGCCCGCCACGCCCGCGCCCACGCGAGCCGTCTTCGCGGGTTGAGATGCCAGAGCGGCCGCCTCCTTCCAGAGGTCCGCGGTCACTCCGATCCCCTTTTGGAGAGTTCTTGATACCGGGCACAGCGAGCCAAGGCTCCCGCCCCGATTTTGAGGAGCGCGCGGTCCACACGCGCTGATCTCCGCCATCGGTCACCGAAAGCATGACGCCCACAAGCGCCATGCCATCGGCGACGGCATGATGGATGCGGATAACGATCGCAGCGCCGCCTTCGTAATCCTCCACGATGCGCAGCTGCCAAAGCGGCCGCGCCTTGTCCAGGGTTTCGGAAGCGAGATCGGCGATGTAGCGCTGCAGCTCGATCTGATCGGCCTCGCCCGGAAGGCGCACGCGCCTGATGTGCCTCGATCGTTCGAAATGGGGGTCGTCGACCCACCACAGCTCGCCTGCGCGGCTCTCGACATGCTGCTTGAAACGGGGGATTGCCAGGAAGCGCTCGGCGACGGTTTCCTCAAGCTTATTGAGATCGACCGGCCCCTCAAGTATAAGGACGCCGATGATAACCATAGGATTCGCCGGCCGGTCCATCCGGAGCCAGGTCGTATCCACGGATGAAACGCGTTCCGCTTTCGACATTGCGGGTCACCTTCTGCGGGCGCAAAATAGCGAGATTGAAATTCGCTCATACCGTGCAACTCTCGGGCATTCCGCCCGAATATTCACCGGATGCGATGCTCGATATCTTCGTAAATACATCACAAAGGAAAACGATTGACTACCAAGAATGAAATCGTCGCGCGGATCGAAACGCAGCTTGAAATCGCGGCCCGTGTCCGCGCGATGCTCACCGCAGATCCCGGAGGGCAAGCGGCGCGTGAGGCTCTGCGGACCTGGCAGGCAGCGCGGCTCGCCCGCACCCATGCGGATCTGCTGGATAGCCCGCGGTACGCTAGCACCGCATCCTTTTTCCTGAGCGACATTTACGGTCCGAAGGATTTGAGCCGTCATGAGGAGGGGGTGAGACGCATCCTGCCCCTGATGAAGAGCGTGCTTCCGGTTCCCGGCCTGGAAACGGTGGCCGACGCCATCGAGCTCAACGCCTTATCGGAGTCGCTGGACGCCGGCATGGTCGCGGCGCTGAAGAAAAAGGTCTTTTCGCTGACCGAGGCCGACTATGCGAAGGCTTACCGCACCGTTGGCCGCCGCCCCGAGCGCGAACGGCAGATCGCGATCATTTCCCATCTCGGCAAGTCGCTGGACAAGCTCACCACAAAACCTTTCATCGGCGCGGCTCTGTCCATGATGAGAAAGCCGGCGCTGCTGGCCGGGCTCGGCGACTTGCAGGAATTTCTCGAAAGGGGCTACCATGCTTTCCGCACCATGAAAGGCGCGGACGAATTCCTCGAATTGATCACGTCGCGGGAACTCGCCCTTCTTAACGAATGGTTCGGAAATAGTGTTGCTGCCGTTGACGCCTCCGAGTGAAAACCTATGCTTCAAAGTGGTAGAAATGGCCCCGTTGTTGCGTGAACTGTCATCCCGTGAGGAAATTGGGCGGCTTGCCCTGCTTTCCTTGTCATAGCCGCCCTTGAGGCCGCTATCCAGAAAGCATCAATGATTCGGCGCGCTATACCGAACGCAATAGACGCTGCCCCCTGTGTCGTGCCCGCGAAGGCGGGCTCCAGTAATCGGAAGGTGAAAGGTTCGCGAAAACAGCGGCTTAGCATTGTGCTTACTGGGTCCCCGCCTGCGCGGGGACTACAACAAGCCCGGCCATGAAAAAGGGAAGGAGGAATAGCAGCGGCTATCAAACCTTAAGCGGCCGCGCGGGCCTCGGTCTTCCCGCACTAAATGGATTGTCTCGCGTCGCAAACTCACGCTCGATTTCATCGACGCTCCAGGGGCGGAAATCGTGCGCGTCGGCGCCGACATCGAGACTGTAGCCGTGCGGCTCGTGATCGAGGCGGCCATGGACATGACCGAACAGATGCCAGGCGTTGTCCCACGATCCATGCCACTCGCGCATGGGATAGTGGCACATGACGATCCGATGCCCGCGTTCATGGATCTCGCGGATGTGGCTCACGCTCGCAAAAAGCGAAGCGTGATGCGCAATGGTTTCGTCGTCGTGATTTCCGGCCACGAGGTGGATTTTGCCGTTCAACTGGCTCAGATAGACATCGGCGCCGCGCCAATTCCGGTAACAGAAATCTCCGAGGTGGTAGACGGTGTCGTCCGGACCGACGCGCTCGTTCCAGCGCCCGATGAGCGCTTCGTCCATCTCTGCCGCGCTGGCAAAGGGGCGATTGCAGGTCTTGATGATATTCTCGTGCCCGAAGTGAGTGTCGGATACAAAAAATAGCGCCATGCCGCCCCGCCTCCTTCGCACCATCCGCAGCCGGAACCATAATAAGCGCAGCGTCAAGAAGCAACGGGGAGGCGCGTGCACCCTGCCCTACCCTATGAGGGGCGCAGGATCTCGTCCTCGGCATCCTCGACGGAATAGCCTAACTGATCGAGTCCGTCTTCGAGATAATCCGGCAGCAGCGGCAGGCTGAACAGATACGCGACGCCATTGCCGCCATGTTCCGATTTTGCTGTGGAGATCGCTTCGTCCAACTCGCCGGGCGCATAGGTCCCGCGGCCGATCCAAGCAAGCGCGATCAAGCTCGCCTGCTCGTCCTCATTGAGGCTTTCCAGAAATTCCTTCAGTTCCTGGCGGGTCGCGTCCTCAGGCAAATCTTCAAGGATCGTTTCGCTATTAACATCGTCGCGATCGACTTCGCTTTCATCGTCCCAGGCTGCAGTTTTTACATCCACCTCGCGGGAACGAAGGATGACATGCGCAACTTTATCCGTCGATATTTCCAGCATAGCCTTGGCTCTTTTTGCTTTTATGCAGCGCTCTTCAAATGCGCCGCTATGTCCTCAAAGACATCCCTAAACATTTCTGCCGTCAGGCGCCCCGTACTCGTATTATATCGTGAACAATGATAGCTGCCGAAAAGTTTACGGCCCTCGCCCAAGTCCAAGCTTCCGCCATGGCTGAACTTATACTGTGACGGCTTCAGCAAAAGCGCGCGCAAGGTCGCGTCGAAAGCTATCCGGCCCAATGCAAGAATGGCGCGGACGTCCGGCATTTCCTTGAGCGTCGCCGTGAGAAAACCCCGGCATGCCGCAACTTCATCAGGCATCGGCTTATTCTCGGGTGGAACGCACCGCACGGCATTCGTAATGCGGCAGCCAACGAGACCCAAGCCGTCGTCGGCTCGCTGATCGTAGGTACCGTGAGCGAATCCATAGGACAGGAGGGTCTCATAAAGCAAGAGGCCAGCAAAGTCGCCGGTGAAGGGGCGTCCCGTGCGGTTGGCGCCTTTCAATCCCGGTGCAAGTCCAACGATGAGCAGAGAAGCGTTGCGGGGTCCGAAGGACGGTACTGGCGCATTGAACCAGCAGGGAAAATTGGCTCGGTTGGTAAGACGGAAATCGACAAGCCTTGGACAGAACAAGCAATCGCGCTGCGGTTCGCTTGCCGCGGCTTTATCCGGCGCGGATGCCGGAGGAGGGGCAATCGGCAAGACCACGCCCCTCTTCTCCAGCTTTTATTCCGCGTCCACTTGGTTTTCGCGAAGAACGGCCGCCGCGCTCAAGCGCTCATGAAGCCGCTGCTCGTGGATATGCGCCTGATATTCGCGGCCATTTTCGGCGCGCTGAGTCCGGCAAATGTCTTTTTGCAGGTCCGCCAGATCGATGAACTGATCGGCTTGGCGGCGGAGTTCATCGGCAACCATTGGCGGTTGCGTGGTCAGCGTGGAGACGACGCTCACCCGCTTGCCTTTGTGCTGAAGGGCTTCCACCAGAGTACGGAAATCCCCGTCGCCCGAGAACAAAACAATGTGATCAAGATGATCGGCCAATTCCATGGCGTCGACCGCTAACTCGATGTCCATATTACCTTTGATCTTGCGGCGGCCGGAAGCATCGGTGAATTCTTTTGTGGGCTTTGTGACCATCGAATAGCCGTTATAATCAAGCCAGTCGATGAGCGGACGGATTGAGGAGTATTCCTGCTCCTCGGCGAGAGCAGTGTAATACAGCGCTCTCAATAAAAGGCCTTTAGTTCGAAAAAGATTCAAAAGACGCTTGTAGTCGATGTCAAAGCCCAAAGCTTTAGCTGTGGCATAAAGATTTGCCCCATCTATGAAGAGAGCAATTCGCTCTGTAGTGTAGAAATTCATCCGGTTACCTTGGCTGCGAATTTCGGAGTTGTTGATTTCTATCTAGTTTTGGTGATTAGGTCCCACAATCCCGAATCATGCCAAAATATAGTGACACATGGTATGATAACAAACCATCGTCAATCTTATCAAGGTCGTATCATCGTTATCGCGTTGGGCTCCAATCTTGCGGGTGCCTGGGGCACGCCTGAACAGATTCTTCACCGAGCAATCGGCGAACTCGCTGCGTCCGGCATCCAAATCGTGAAGACGTCGAGGATTTACCGCACGCGCGCGCACAGCGACGTTCCTCAACCCAATTTCTTGAACGCCATTGCGACGGTGTCAACGCCTATTCCAGCTAATGCTCTTTTGAGACTTTTGAAGCGGATTGAGGCGCAAGCGGGGCGACGCTCCACAGCTGCAGGACATCACCCTTTCGGACGATGGACTCCGAGGCCGCTCGATCTCGACATAGTGAGCTATAAGGGTGTTGTTCGCAACTGGAGGATGAACAAGCCCATGGAGGGCATGCGCGTCGTACTGCCGCATCCAAGGGCGCACGAGCGGGCATTCGTTTTGCGGCCGCTGTGCGAGGTTGCTCCTCGCTGGCACCATCCGGTTTTCGGATTGACGGCATGCGAGCTTCTCAAGCGGCCTCGGGTTCGCGAGACGGGCGAGATCCTGAGCGCCGGCGAATTCCTGCGCTAGTGTCCAAGCTTAGCAGCAAATTGGACTTGTCATAACATCGCCGTGAAGATATTCACAAACAGAGCGAGCGTTCCTTTTCTTAAAGCTTAGCCCGGTCAGTGAGAGCATGCCGAAACTCGCGCCAAAAACACATCACGCACGCCGCGAACACATCCTCGACGCGGCTGAGCGCTGCTTCATCACCAAAGGATTCCACCCCGCGACCATGGACGACATCTGCCGCGAAGCGGGTGTCAGCCCCGGAGCGCTGTACACGTACTTCGCCTCGAAGGAGGAGCTGATCGTCGGCTTGTGCGAGCGGGAAAAGGACCGTTTCGGCAAAGAGTTATCGCAAATGTACGAAGCATGCGACTTCCTCGCCGCGCTCCAATCCATGGCAGAGCAATATTGCTGTCATGAACCTATCGAAAAGGTGCGCCTGCATGTGGAGATCGGCGCGGAAGCCGGGCGGAATGCGGTAATCGGTAACACGGTGCGCAGCATTGACAAAACCGTCAGCGCAAGTCTCGTACACCTTCTCGAACGGGAAAGAGATCAGGGCCGGATTGAGCCGAGAGTTCCGATCGAAATCATCGTGCGGGCCATGGGCGCGCTCGGAGACGGGCTTTTCCTGCGCCGTACCCTCGATCCTAACTTCGATCCCAAATCCATCATTCCCGCGATGATGACCATGATAGGGGCGCTTCTCGCGCCTTTGCCTGTCCCGGACTCGGGCGAAAAAACAGGAAAGCCTAACTAATCATGTTGTTGGACTGGAGAATATCCCGGATGCGCTCAGCACTGCTCTTGGGGCTCGCGCTGGTCCTCTTCACGGCGAAGACCGGCGCGGCTCTCGCCGAGGAACCCGCTGCCGCAGCCGTTCCAAAATTCGCGCAGAAGGCGAAAGCGCCGGCCGTCACGGTGACCGAAGCGAAACGAATTTCTTTTGTGGATAACGTTTTGGTGACGGGGTCTCTGGTTCCCCGCGAGGAGGTCCTTGTCGGTCCTGAGATCGATGGATACCGGCTGACCGAACTTTTGGCCGAGGAGGGCGACCACGTCAAAAAGGGTCAGGTCCTGGCCAAGCTCTCGCGCGAGATCCTGGAAGCTCAGCTTGCCCAGAACTCGGCCTCGCTTTCGAAGACCCAGGCCGCGATGGACCAGGTCCGCAATCAAATCGTGGAAAGTGAAGCGACGCTGCGACAGGTCGAGGACGCCTTCAATCGCGTGAAGCCATTGCGCGAGTTGGGCGTCGTAAGTCAGGCGACCTTCGACGACCGGGAGGCGGCCTTCCGCACGGCGCGCGCCCGGCTCGCCGCCCAGAAAGAGGGTTTGAAGCTCGCCGATGCCGAGCAGCAGTTGATGCACGCCCAGCGGCAGGAGCTTGAGGTCAAGCTGGGGCGCACCGACATCCGCACGCCCGCAGGCGGCATCGTCAGCAGGCGCACCGCACGCATGGGCTCTGTTTCGGCGTCGTCGGCCGATCCCTTGTTCCGCATTATCAAGGACGGCGAGATCGAACTCGACGCCGAGGTGCCCGAGTTCTACATGCCGAAGCTTAAGGCCGGGCAGCGCGCGCGGGTCGAGATCGAAGGCGTCGGCGAGCGCACCGGGACGGTCAGGCTCGTTTCGCAGGAAGTGAATACGTCGAGCCGGCTCGGGCGCGTCCGCATCTTCCTCGGCAACACACCCGACCTGCGCATCGGCATGTTCGCCAAAGCCATGATCGACGCCGGACAGCGAGACGCGGTCGGCGTGCCGTCCACCGCCGTCCTCTACCAGAATGACAGCGCGACCGTGCTCGCCGTTGTGGATGACAAAGTCAAGGAGCGGGCCGTGAAGCCGGGGCTCTTTGCCGGTGACAGCGTGGAGATCAGGGACGGTCTCAAGGAAGGCGAAGTGGTCGTATTGCGCGCCGGTTCGCTTCTGCGCAGCGGCGATGCCATATCCCCGCAATTTGCGGACAAGCAGACTGCTGCCCGGGCGGGGGGCGGAGTGGCCAAATGAGTACGAACGTTTCAGCTTGGTCGATACGGCGGCCTATTCCGTCGCTCGTGCTTTTCCTTGTGCTGATGACGCTCGGCCTTCTCAGCTTTCGCAACCTCGGCATAACGCGGTTCCCGAACATCGACATCCCGATCGTCACCGTCAGCATCACGCAATCGGGCGCAGCACCTGTCGAACTCGAGACGCAGGTCACGAAACGGGTCGAGGAACTCGGTCGCTGGCGTCACCAACGTGAAGCATATCAAGTCGTCGATCACGGACGGGGCCTCCACGACAACCATCGAATTTCAGCTCGGCACCAACACGGACCGCGCCGTCAACGACGTGAAGGATGCCATTTCGAAGATCCGCCAGGAACTTCCGCGGACCATCGACGAACCGATCATCCAGCGCCTCGATATCGAGGGGCTGCCGATTGTAACCTATGCCGCTTCTGCGCCCTCCATGACTCTGGAGGAACTGTCCTGGTTCATCGACGATACCGTGGCCCGCAAGCTCCAGGGCGTGCGCGGCGTTGCGCAGGTGTCGCGCGTCGGCGGCGTGAAGCGCGAAATCCGCGTCGCCCTCAACCCTGAGCGGCTCCTCGCGCTCGGCATCACCGCTGGCGAAGTGAACCTGCAGCTGCGCGCCACGAACACGGACCTGGCAGGCGGCCGCGGCACAATCGGCGGGGCGGAACAATCCATCCGCGCACTCGCAAGTGCAGGCACGGTCGAGCGGCTGGCGTCGACTTCGATCACGCTTCCAGGCGGCCGCAACGTGCGCCTCGACCAGCTTGGACAGGTGAGCGACTCGGCGCAGGAGCGGCGCACATTCGCGAAGCTCGATGGCAGGGACGTGGTGGCGTTCACGGTCGTGCGCGCCAAGGGCGAGAGCGATATGAGCGTCGCGGAGCGCGTCTCCGAGGCCATCGGCAAACTTGGCGCCGCGAACCCGCGCGTCAACTTTGAGAAGATCGACTCCACGGTCGATTTCACCCTCGGCAATTATCACTCGGCGATGGATACGCTGCTGGAAGGGGCCATCCTCGCCGTTTTTGTCGTGTTCCTCTTTCTTCGCGACCTCCGCGCGACGATGATAGCGGCGATCGCGCTGCCGCTTTCGATCTTCCCGACGTTCTGGGCGATGCAGGCGCTCGGCTTCACGCTCAACATGGTGTCGCTGTTGGCCATCACGCTCGTGACGGGCATTCTCGTCGACGATGCCATCGTGGAAATCGAGAACATCGTCCGCCACATGCGCATGGGCAAATCCGCATACAGGGCCGCGCTTGAAGCAGCAGACGAGATCGGCCTCGCAGTGATCGCCATCACGTTCACGATCGTGGCCGTGTTTGCGCCTGTGAGCTTCATGGGCGGCATCGCGGGGCAATATTTCCGGCAGTTCGGCTTGAGCGTCGCCGCCGCAGTCCTCGTATCCCTGCTTGTGGCGCGGCTCATCACGCCGATGATCTCGGCTTACTTCCTGCGTCCGCATGACAAGAAAGATCGCGACGGCTTCATCATGCGCAATTACACGCGCGTGATCGGCTGGACCGTCCGGCATTATTACGCCACGCTCATCCTGGGCTTCGTGGTCTTCGCGCTGTCGATCGCGAGCGTGTTCCTGCTTCCCTCCGGTTTTCTTCCCGCAGAGGACACCGGGCGCTCGATCTTTGCGCTGGAGCTCCCGCCAGGGTCGCAGCTCGGCGACACCGAATTCATCGCAGAAAAGGCGGAGAACATCATCCGGCGGCGGCCCGAGGTTACCTCCGTTTTCGTCGACGGCGGCCGCATTCTCGGTGAGACGGGCGGCGCGCAGGAAGTGCGGAAGTCGACGCTGACCGTTCATTATGTGCCGCGAGAGGAGCGGAAGTTAACCCAGCGCCAGCTTGAGCAGATCATTAGCGCGGACCTGAAAGAGATTCCCGATATCCGCTCCTGGGTGGTGCACGAGAATGGCCAGCGCACCTTCACTATCGAGGTGACGGGAACCGACAACCAGAAGGTGATCGAGAGCGCGGCCCAGCTCACGAGCGAAATCTACACCGTGCCCCATCTCGCCAATCCCGTGAATGGCGCGGCGCTCGACAGGCCGGAAATCCAGATTACGCCACGCCCCGTCATCGCAGCCGAACTTGGGGTCTCGACAGAAAGTCTCTCCGACGTGATCCGCATCGCAACCCTTGGCGACGTGGACGCCAATCTTGCGAAGTTCAACGCGCCCGACCGGCAGGTGCCGATCCGCGTGGAGCTGGACGAGCAAGCCCGCGCGAGCTTGCAGACCTTGCAGAACCTGAAGGTGAAGACAGGCCGGGGCGATGCCGTTCCTCTTATCACCGTTGCAGATGTGAAGATGGGGAAAGGCCCCTCATCCATCGAACGCTACGACCGGCTGAGGCGCGTCGCCATTGGCGCCGATCTGGTCGGGACGGATGCGCTAGGCGAGGCGCTAAGCGCGGTGTACCGGCTTCCTGCAGCCAAGAACCTCCCCGCTGGCGTCGTGCTTCGCGAATTGGGCGACGTCGAGGTGATGGGCGAGACATATTCAGGCTTCGCCTACGCCATGGGCGCGGGCGTGATGATGGTCTACAGCGTGCTCGTGATCCTGTTCGGAAGCTTCCTGCAGCCGATTACGATCCTGCTCTCCCTGCCGCTCTCCATCGGCGGCGCGATCTTTGCGCTTCTCCTCACGGACAGGCCAATCAGCCTCCCGGTCTTCATCGGTTTCCTCATGCTGATGGGCATCGTGACCAAGAACGCGATCATGCTCGTGGATTTCGCTATTGTGGAGCGCCGCAAGGGCGTTTCGCGCAAGACCGCCATCGTCGAGGCCGGGCGGAAGCGCGCGCGGCCCATCGTGATGACGACCATCGCCATGGTCGGCGGCATGTTTCCGAGCGCGCTCGCTCTAGGAGCGGGCGGCGAGTTCCGCTCGCCGATGGCGATTGCGGTGATCGGAGGGCTGCTTGTCTCGACGCTGCTTTCGCTGCTGTTCGTCCCGGCTTTTTTCATGGTGATGGACGATATCGGCCGCATCTTCCACTGGCTGCTGGGCCGGTTCGTTGGGCCTCGCGACGAAGCCGCCCACGGGAGCGAGCCGGTGAAGTCACCGCCGCATGCGCCCGCACCGGCTGAGTAAAGAGAGCGCACGCTGGGTAGCCTTTCTTAAATCGGAGTGAACCTTAAGACCGTTCTTCTGCGTTGCTTTCCACCGTAATTGCTGTCTCGCTTCAGATTCGGGGGCTTGCTTTTCCTCTTTTTTTGCCTTCATTCATCGGACTTCATGGCCACTTCGAGGATTCCAATGATCATTCCAATCATTCTTGCCGGGGGATCGGGCTCAAGGCTTTGGCCATTGTCGCGGGCCAAGCACCCCAAACAGTTTCATGCGCTTGTGAGCGCGGAACCATTGATTGTCGATACTGCCCGCAGGGTGCCCGCAGCGTCGCCTTATGCGCCGCCATTCATCATCACCAACGAGGAGAACCGCTTCGGCGTCGCTGCAGCCTTCAAGCAAGCCAAGCTTTCGCACCAAGGCATCGTGCTCGAGCCGGAAGGGCGCTCCACCGCGCCGGCCGCCGCCGTCGCCGCGCAGCTGGCGATCGAAAAAGCCGGGCCGGACGCTGTCCTGCTCATCATGCCGTCAGACCATCATATCGAGAATCCGCGCGCATTTCTCGACGCAGTTGAGGCCGGGTATGAGGCGGCGAAAAACGGCCTATTCGTCACATTCGGCGTCAAGCCCAGCAAGCCCGAAACAGGCTTCGGCTATGTGAAGACGGCTGGCAGCGCAGGCGCCGGGCAGGTTCTGAAGGTCGAGCGTTTTGTTGAAAAGCCAGACAAGGCAACCGCGAAACGGTTCTGCGCCGAGCCCGGCTATTTCTGGAATGCCGGAATATTCCTGTTTGGAGCGCGCGCCTATCTCGACGAGCTTTCCCGCTTCCAGCCGGACATGGTTCGCGATTGCCTTGCCGCGGTCAAGAACGCTTCCATTGACTTCGATTTCATTCGCCTCGCGGAGAGCTTCCGGCGATGCCCCGCCGATTCCATCGACTATGCGTTGATGGAAAAGACCGAGAAGGCCGCGCTGGTACCCTTGGATGCGGGCTGGAGCGATGTCGGCACCTGGGATGCGCTGTTTGACGCCGCCGAGAAAGACGAGCACGAAAATGCCACGCGCGGGGATGTTCTTCTTCGCAACGCGAGCCGGTGTTACGTGCGCGCCGAAAGCGGCATGGTGGCGGTCGCCGGCGTCGAGGACATCATCGTCGTGGCCACGAAAGATGCAACGCTGGTTGCCAAGCGCAGCGAAAGCGGGGCGGTCAAGGAGGTCGTGCAGCAGCTCGCCGCCAATCGCCGGAACGAGGCCGAGCATCACCTGACGGTGCACCGCCCTTGGGGAAGCTATGAAACTCTCCACCTCAGTGAGCGCTATCAGGTGAAGCAGATCGTTGTTGAGCCAGGCGCGAGCCTGTCGCTCCAGCGCCATCATCATCGGGCCGAGCATTGGATCGTCGTCAAGGGCACGGCACGCGTGACGATCGATAGCGAGGTGAAGCTGCTCACCGAAAACCAGTCGATATACGTTCCCCTGGGTGCGCTTCACCGGCTCGAAAATCCGGGCCTCATTCCGCTGAAGCTGATCGAGGTTCAATCCGGCCCCTATCTCGGCGAGGACGATATCGTCCGCGTCGAAGATGTGTACGCGAGGGTTTGATGCGCGTTTAGGAAGCGCAAAGCATCCTCTCTAAAGCGCCGATAACCATTCCAACAGAATAGAATTCGAGGAAAATTCGAATTAAATCCGTTTTAAGGCCTTCGCCTCTAACGTGCAGGGAGACGCCGCTTCCGTAGTGCAGCGATCGTCGGTTTCGTTGGAGGATGTGATGCGTATGAAGCTTCAACAATTTCTGGATGACGAGTCAGGGGCTGCAGCAATCGAGATCGGTCTGATCGCAGCCGGCTTCTGCGTGGCTCTCATTACCTTGGCCGGCCAGATGAATGACGAGGTCAAGATCATGTTCGAGCGTGTGCGGGAATTTCTCGCCTCCTTCAGTCTGCATGCGATGACTTGAGCGCCTTGGCTTTCATCCCGGTAAGCCGCCCATGGACTCATTTCTGACCGCAACGGCGGCGGCGGCACTTCCTGTTTTCTTGGTATGGGCCGGCGCCGTCGATATCGTCTGCCGCTCGATCCCCAACAGGCTTGTGCTGTCGCTCGCCGCATGCTTCGGGCTTTTCGCCATGTCGGCCGGAATTTCCGCCGCTCAGATCGCCACCCACATGGCGTGCGGTTGCGCTGTTCTCATTTGCGGGTTCCTTCTCTTCTCCCAGTCCATGATCGGAGGGGGCGACGCAAAACTTTTCGCTGCGACTGCTCTCTGGCTCGGCTTCGACAGTCTTTTGCCTTTTCTCGCCGGAACCGCGCTAGCCGGTGGCGTGCTCGCTCTGGCCTATCTCGCCGTTGGCGCCAGCCGCGGGCAACTTCCGAGGACCATTCCGTATGGCGCCGCGATTGCAGCGGGCGCCTTGGCCGTCCTGCCGGACTGGCTCGCCACATTTTAGCGCGCTTTATCTGAAGTGATTTCTCTTCCCTTCGCCATTTTTCGATCTTAGATCGCGGGTAAGACCCGGCACTCGCAAAAGGAGTGGATCGCGTTGGCGATCCTACAGGCTGCCTCGATGACTATTTCCTACCAGGGCATTGCAGAGGACATTTCTGAGCATCTCGCCGAAAGCGGCAAGAAGGCCGTTAAAATCAGGATCGCCCGCGCCGTTGAGATCCAGAAAGATTTGGCCGCCTTCGTCACGCCTGCGCAGGCCGCCTGGCTCGAAGCCACCGGCTGGAAAGCGAAACCCGGAAGCCATGCGCTCCTTCCCGGAGAGAGCGGCCTCGACTGCGTGCTTATGGCGATCAGCGATGATGAGCCTTCGCCCGCCGCAGCCTTGCAGCTTGGAGGTTTGCCCGCGGCCCTGCCGGAAGGGACCTACGCACTTGCCGACTACCCGGGCAGCGACGACGATGCAGTTATGGCGTGGCTCATGGGCGCTTATTCATTCCGGCGTTACCTGACGAGCGAGCCCAAAAAGCTTCGCAGGCTTGTCCTGCCGAAGGGGGTAAACCGCAGTGACGCCGTGGCGAAGGCCCAGGCGATCTGGTTTGCGCGCGAGCTTATCAATCTCCCCGCGAACGATCTCGGCCCTTCGGATCTTGCCGGCGCGCTCGCCAGCCTTGGGCGCGCCTATAAAGCCGAGGTCCACGCCGTCAAAGGCGATGCGCTTCTCGAAAAGAATTTCCCCCTGATCCACGCCGTGGGCCGGGCCAGCGAACGCGAGCCTTGCATCGCCGACCTCGTTTGGGGCGATAGGAAGCA
The DNA here is from genome assembly GCA_963834165.1 of uncultured Alphaproteobacteria bacterium. GTDB lineage: Bacteria > Pseudomonadota > Alphaproteobacteria > Rhizobiales > Rhodomicrobiaceae > Rhodomicrobium. The sequence goes on from CAWIAL010000017.1 coordinate 377,358, forward strand.
TCCCAAAGTTACGCTTGTCGGCAAGGGCATCTGCTTCGACACGGGCGGGCTCGATATTAAGCCGTCGCAGGCCATGGCGATGATGAAGAAAGACATGGGCGGGGCGGCAACCGTGATGGCGCTCGGAGCCATGATCATGGCGGCGAAGCTACCGGTGCGCTTGCGCATTCTCGTGCCGGCAGCGGACAACAGCATCTCAGGCGATGCTTTCCGGCCGGGAGACATCATCAAGAGCCGCGCCGGATTGACCGTCGAGATCGCGAACACCGATGCCGAAGGCCGCCTTGTCCTTGCGGATGCGCTGGCGCTTGCCGACGAGGATTCCCCCGATCTCCTCATCGACATCGCCACGCTGACGGGCGCTGCGCGCGTTGCGCTAGGACCGGACCTGCCGCCCTTCTTCACGGAGAACGAAACGCTGGCGGCCAATCTTTACAGCGCGGGCCTGCATGTCGCGGACCCTGTCTGGCGGCTCCCTTATTGGATGCCCTATGACAGCTACCTCAAGAGCAAGGTCGCCGATGTCAATCACATCTTTAACGGTCCTTTCGCGGGCTCGATCACCGCGGCGCTGTTTCTGAAAAGGTTTGTGAAGAACGCGAAGCGCTACGCCCATCTCGATATTTTCGGCTGGGTCACCCGCGGAGTTCCAGGCAAGCCTGCGGGCGGCGAGCCCCAGGGAGCGCGGGCCTTGTTCGAAGTTATTCGCAATGAATTTGGAAGGCAGGCCGAATGACACAGCTCGATCCGCGCCTCTTTGCATTTCGCGAGGACCTTGCCGCCGCGTCCCTCAAGGACCGGGTTCGCGCACAGCGCTACGCGGATGGAGAAATCCGGCAGATCGCGGCGCCGTCGGCTCCGATCCGCGTCGCGCCGAAGTTCGACGCGGCGCTATCAACCGAAGCGTTGTCCGGGGAAATCGTGACCGTCTACGATATGCGCGACGGATGGGCATGGGTACAGCTTCGCGAAGACGGCTATGTCGGATACACGCCGCTCGATTGCCTATCCACCATGGTCGAAGAGAACACGCATCGCATCAGCGCGCGGCTGACGTATCTTTATCCCGCGCCCGACATCAAGCGGCCGCCCATCACGAAGCTCAGCTTTTCGTGCACGGTCGCGCCGCTCAGAAAGCCCGATGGCCGCTTTTTCGAACTGTCCCGCGGCGGCTTCGTTTTCGCCGATCATCTCGTTGGAATCCGGGAGCGCGCGAGGGACTTCGTGCGCGTGGCGGAGCGGCTTGTCGGCGTCCCCTATCTCTGGGGCGGCAAGACTACGCTCGGGATCGATTGCTCCGGGCTTGTGCAAATCTCGCTGCAGGCAGCCGGCATCCCCTGCCTTCGCGACACCGATATGCAAATGGCGAGCGCAGGCGAGCCCATCGATCCGTCGAACCTCGACGCGATCCAGAGAGGCGATCTTCTGTTCTGGAAGGGCCATGTGGCGATTGCGCAGTCTCCCGACTGGATGATCCACGCAAGCGGCCATCATATGGAGGTTGTGGTGGAGCAAATCCGCCGCGCGGTGGAACGCACGGCCGAAAGCCAAGGGCCTGTCCTTGCGATCCTCAGACCGCAGTTGGAGCAGAAAGCCGGCGCGCCGCAAAGAGCGGCTGTTCTTTCTCAGGCCGCACCACAACAGGCCGCGCCGCAGGCGGTTGAAGGTGGCGGGGAGCCAAGCGGCCCGGCTGCAACGGATCAGGCTCCGGCAGCGCAAGAGGCCCAGAAACAAGCGCATGCCGCGGTGAAGCTTGCCGGCAAGGAGCCTCAGGCTGCGCCTGCTTCCCAGGATAAGAAAATCGGGGACACGCCCACGGCCGATAGGAGCGCCGCAAAGCCCGACGAGGGAGCAAAACCGGCGGTCAACCCGCCGGAAACGCAGAGACGATAGCGCTCCCAGCATCGCCAAATGCTGAAACCCGGCAACACCTCAGCGTCGCCGCGCGAAAGGCGCAGTCATTTACAGCAGCGTCCAATCAAACTGTCATTGCGAGCGAAGCGAAGCAATCCAGAGCTAGTCCAGGTCACTGTTAATGCTATGGATTGCCACGGCGGCAAAAGCCGCCTCGCAATGACGAATGAGGCTCCCCCGCTTTGATGGCAGGCCGTGGTGCCCTATTGCTCTTTCCTATTTCGTCTCGATCTCATGGAGTGCAGCGTCGATCAACTCGCGCGCATGATCGAGATCGGCCCAGGCCGCAATTGCGCTCAACTCCCTGAGCATGTCGGCAAGATATTCCTTCGTGTCCTGCTTCGGGATCGGCGAACTCTCTCGTATATCGAGACCATGCGCCTGATTATGGGTGCTGCTTTCTGGCATAACCGGTGATAAAACGCTCGTCATGGGGGGCTCCGTCGTTCGCTAAGTTGTAGAGCGCTCGTAAAAGGCCTGTTGGGGCAAAATAACCTTCAGTTGCCATTTGAGGCAAACTCATCTTTAGATTGAAAATGATTTACAAACAGTTTGTGGTATTTTTGAAACATGGCAATACAATCTACTCGCGCTTGTGGTTTTAGTTACGGCGCGGCATGATGATCACACCCACGGCACGACAGGAAAACGGCCTCATGGATCAGATTTCCAAGTCAATGATCCGTCAGCAATGCTTGATTAACGGGCAATGGCAGGGCGAGGCGGCCACACCCGTCATCAATCCGGCGACGGGCGCCACGATTGCCCGTGTTCCGAACCTTGGCGCCGCCGAGACCCGTATAGCCATCGACGTCGCTCATCGTGCATTCCCGGCCTGGAGCGGCCTCCTCGCGAAGGAGCGCGCCGCGATTCTCAGACGCTGGTATGAGCTGCAACTGGCTCACGCGGAAGAGATCGCGCAGATCATGACGGCGGAACAAGGCAAGCCGCTGGCGGAGTCGCGGGGCGAGGTCACCTATGGCGCTTCCTTCGTCGAGTTCTTCGCCGAGGAAGCCAAGCGAATCTATGGCGAGACGATCCCCACCCATAGAAAGGGCGGGCGCATCATCGTCCACAAGCAGCCCATCGGCGTTGTTGGCGCCATCACGCCCTGGAATTTTCCGTTCGCAATGATTACCCGAAAGGTTGCGCCCGCGCTTGCGGTTGGCTGCACCGTCATCGTAAAGCCCGCGCCCGACACACCGCTCACCGCCCTCGCATTGGGCGAGCTTGCACTGCGCGCGGGCATTCCGGCAGGCGTCCTGAACATCGTCACCGGCGATGCGGAAGCGATCGGCAAGGAGCTGACATCGAACCCGCTTGTGCGCGCGATCACCTTCACCGGCTCAACGCGCGTCGGCAAGATTCTGATGGAGCAATGTGCGGCGACCGTGAAAAAGGTTTCGCTGGAGCTGGGCGGCAACGCGCCATTCATCGTGTTCGACGATGCCGACCTCGACAAGGCAGTGGAAGGCGCGATCGCGTGCAAGTTCCGCAACATGGGGCAGACTTGCGTTTGCGCCAATCGCATCCTCGTCCAGGACGGCGTCTACGACGCCTTCGCCGAAAAGCTGACTAACCGCGTGTTGAAGATGAAAGTGGGCCCCGGCACGGAAGAGGGCGTTATGCAGGGGCCGCTCATCAACGAAGCCGGTCTCGCAAAGGTGGAAGCCCACGTCGCCGATGCGCTTTCCAAAGGCGCGCAGGCGATTATTGGCGGAAAGCGCCATGCGCTCGGCCTCACCTTTTTTGAGCCGACCATCCTTGTAAACGCCAATGCCGGCATGCTACTTGCGATGGAAGAGACATTCGGCCCGGTCGCGCCGCTGTTCCGGTTCAAGGAAGAAGATGAAGCGATCCGTTTCGCAAACGACACGCCTTTCGGGCTCGCCGCCTACTTTTACTCGCGCGATGTCGCCCGCGTGTTCCGCGTGACGGAGCGCCTCGAATTTGGCATTGTCGGCGTTAACGATGGTATCATCTCAACCGAGGTTGCGCCCTTCGGCGGCGTCAAGCAATCGGGGCTGGGCCGGGAAGGCTCGCGGCATGGAGTCGAGGAATTTCTTGAAATGAAGTACATGTTTCTAGGGGGACTTTCGGATTGAGCGGAGACGTACAGAACTACAAGCGCCAGGCGGCGGCGCAGGCGCTTCAACTTGTCGAACCGGGGATGGTGCTCGGGCTTGGTTCAGGCTCGACCGCCATCGCATTCGTCGGGCTTTTGGCTGAGCGCATGAAGATCGAAAGGCTCGATCTTACCTGCATCGCGACCTCTGAGCAGACGCGGCAGTTCGCGCAGCAATGCGGGATTTCGATCGCGGATTTCAACACCATCCCCGACCTCGATCTCACGGTGGATGGCGCGGACGAGATCGACCATCAGTTGAACCTTATCAAAGGCGGCGGCGGCGCTCTCCTGCGCGAGAAAATCGTCGCCATGGCCTCCGACCGGGTTTGCATCATCGCGGACAGCTCGAAGCGCGTCGATCAGCTCGGGGCTTTCCCCCTGCCGGTTGAGCTCGTCGACTTCGGTCTGGCGGCGACGCTCGCCATGATCGAGACGGCTGCCGAGGACGCAGGATGTCACGGCGATATCGTGATCCGCCGCGGCCGCAACGGCGATCCCTATCGCACCGATGGCGGACATTTGATCGCGGATTGCGCGTTCGGTGCGATACCGGATGTGGAAACCTTGGCGGACCTGCTGGATATCGTGCCGGGCGTCGTAGAGCATGGCCTTTTCCTCGGCATCGCCGACGATGTCTTCCTCGCCGGTCCCGAGGGCGTCAGAACTTTTCACGCGGATCGCGACGAGGACGACGACTAGCAGGCTGAAAAAAAGTGCGATCAACCGCGACAGGCTCATCTTGAGCCTGTCGTCGCAGCCTGCCAGATGAAGTCTCTGCCGTTGAAAGAGCGACTGCGATTACAGGAGCAGCGGCATGCGCCTTAAGCTTTTCATTTCCGGCCTGTTGATTGCCCTTGGGGCAGGCATTGCGGGCGTTGGTCTTGCGCAGGAAACGCCGCCGCAGGTTCAAACCCCTGTCAACGCGGAGGCCAAGCGGTTCGCGCAAGATCTCATTGAAAAAGCGCTCCAAGCCAGCCACGCAGCCGAAATCTTCGCCGACCTGAGGCGCACCCTTCGCGAGGTCTATATCCCGGTCATGCGCGAACTGGTGCAGGGCGACTACCCCGGCGCGCCCGAGGCGGACATCGCGACCGCGGCCTCGCTGGCGAAGATGCTCACATTCATGGACTACCTGCGCAAGGCTGGCGACGAACTCGACGTTGCGCTGTCCGAGAACCGCAGCGCCATGATTTCCGACGCCGCCGAGCAGATCGCGAAAACCGCGAATTCCTCCGAAATCGCTGATGTGCGACGCATGCTGGAGCTTCCGGCGGTGCGCAAGACTTTGGATGCGCTCCATGCGATGTCGAAGCTGATCACCGGCTTCTCCTACGACGACAGCCGAACCTTTTCGGAGTTCTCGGCCTGGGCCAATAAACTCACGTTCGATTTTTCGCAGGCCATTCCGGGAACGGAAGGAGGGCCTAAGACGGTCCCTTCCCAGCGCAAGGTTATGAAGGCGCAAGCCCTGATGAATGACCTCATCCGCATGTCGCATCTCGATGAGATGGTGGCCGACGCAAAGCGCTTTGCGCGTGAAGTCTTTGCCGAAACCGCGCCGATGTCCGAGGAGGAGCGCGAGGACCTGCGAGGCCAGATCGATCAGTTGGAGTTCACTTACACGATGCAAAGGGCCATTGTCATTGCGGTCGCGCCTTCGGTTGTTGCGGCCACGCTGACCGACGATCAGCTTGAAACCTTCCATGCTTTCGTTCGCACGCCGGCCTTTGCGAAGGCGTTCGAATTGCTCCACGCCACGGTCAAGTCTGCGACGGCGTTCACGAAGGACGACATTCTCGGGGCGCAGAAATCTTTCGAAGACCTCGACAAGAAATCGAAGTTGCGGGAGCGGAGCACCGAAGAGCAGGACAAGGCCAAGGCGGAATGGTCGGCGCTCATCGACAAGTGGACCGAAACCTTGAAAAACCGCATCTCCCCTGAAACGCGCCGCGGCCTCGAACAGTCTCTGGACGACTTAAAGATGCGCGATGCACCGATCTAACAGATTGCTGAAAAAGGGATGTTGCCCATGGTTCGACAGGCTCACCATGAGGCTTGGCCTCATCCTGAGCTTGTCGAAGGATGAGGCCAAGACTTCCGGGCTGCCGCTAGCTCCTGATCCTCAGATCAAGTCCTTGGTCACGCCCGGCCCTGAAAAGCGAGTGGTGGCACCCGCTTTGCGCCTTATCAGCTTCTGAGAGCACTGGACAAATGTTGCACGCTTACGGCAAATCATCGCCCGTTGAAGCGAGCAGCGTCACGTCCAGAGGTCTCACAGACTTTCCGCCGGCATGGCCATCACCTCGAAAACCCGTTCCCGCCGCCGGCTGACGGCCCTCCTCCCGGCGAGCTTGCTTTGGCTCGGCTACGCCCATGCAGATGAAGCGAAGACCGCCGGGAACAAGGAACTCGACACCGAACATATATTCGGCTTCACCGAGGGTTCCGATATCGGGGAGAAGGGCAGCAAGGAACTGGAGAGCACCACGATTGGCCGCTTCGGCAAGCCCGGCAGCTATAGCGCACTCGAGAATGAAACCGCATTCCGTTACGTGATTGCAGACAGTTTCAGGGTCTCGCTCGGGAGCCTGTTCGACGATCACGAAATCCACGATGTCCCCGCACTTGCCGACCGCAGCGCATTCAATTTCGCCGGAATAACAAGCGAGATTCGGTGGCATCCCATCGACCGGACGAGCAACTCGCCGGTGGGCGTTACGTTTTCCCTCACCCCGCAATGGCGGCGCATCGACGATATTTCCGGCGATCCCGTCGAGAGCTATGCTGCCCCGATTGAGCTTCTCGCCGATGCCGCAGTCATTCCTGGCAAGCTCTTCACGGCATTCAACCTGATCTACGAGCCAAGCGTCACGCGCCAGGACGAGACCTGGAGGCACAACGATGCCATGGAAATCTCCGTCGCCGCGGCTTACGCGTTCACCCCGGATCTCTTTCTCGGCGGTGAAATTCGTCACCTAAGCAGGGGCGAGCAGGATGCTTTTGCCGCAAATGCGCTTTTTACCGGACCAAGCGTCTACTACAAACTGTCCGAAACGCTCGCGATCAAGGGGACCTGGTCCTTCCAGGTTCCGGATGAGACCACTCATCGCCTCGATCTCGTGAATTACGAGCGGTATCAAGCGCTTTTGCTTCTCGTTAAGAGCTTCTGAACGGCTTCGCTCTTGACACGGCGCTACCGGAACATCCCTATTCCAACGAACCTGCAGCGTGAATATATGATCCCATCAACCGTCCTCGACTGCTGCAGTAACCAGTCTAGAGCAGCGGCTTCTTTTTGCTTCAAGGAAATCATGCCCAAATTCGACTACGACCTATTTGTTATTGGCGGAGGCTCCGGCGGCGTCCGCTCAGCGCGGCTTGCCGCGGGTCTTGGCGTTCGCACGGCAATTGCGGAGGAATACCGCTTCGGCGGCACCTGCGTGATCCGGGGGTGCGTGCCGAAAAAGCTGTTCGTCTATGCGAGCGAGTTCGGCCATGCCATCGACGACGCCCGAGCCTATGGCTGGACGGTTGGCGAGAAGCGCTTCGACTGGAAGACCTTGATTGCCAACAAGGACAAGGAAATCGCGCGCATCAGCGAGGTGTATAGCGGCGGCGTCGAAGCGGCGGGCGGAACGGTCTTGCACAGCCGCGCCGAAGTGCTGTCTCCGCACACGGTCAGGATCGTCAGCGAGGATCGCACCGTCACAGCCGAGCGCATCCTGATCGCGACGGGCGGACATCCATTCATTCCGGAAATTCCGGGGCGCGAGCTTGCGATCACATCCAACGAAGCGTTCCACCTGGAGAACCTGCCGAGGAGGATCGTGATCGTCGGCGCGGGCTACATCGCCATCGAGTTCGCCGGCATCTTCAACGGCCTCGGCGTCGAGGTGGAGCTTCTCTATCGCGGGGGTGAGATCCTTCGCGGCTTCGATCACGACCTTCGCCATGCGCTGACGGAAATCATGAGGGCGCAAGGGATCACCATCACCTGCAATACCGAACCCGCTGCCATTGAGAAAACGGGCGACAGCCTGCTTGTCATCACGACCCGCGACGGACGCATCCCTTGCGATACTGTGATGTTCGCGACAGGACGGCGCCCCAATACCGTTGGCCTCGGCTTGCAAAAGCTCGGCGTGAAGTGCGGCTGGAACGGGCGCATCATGGTGAACGACCGCTACCAAAGCTCCGTGCCGAGCATCTACGCCGTGGGTGACGTGACCGATCGCGTGAACCTCACCCCGGTTGCGATCCGCGACGGCATCGCCTTCATCGAGGGCGTTTACAAGAACAACCCGAACCCGGTCGATCTCGCATATCTGCCGACCGCCGTGTTCTCCCAGCCCGAGATCGGCACCGTCGGGTACACCGAGGAAAGCGCCCGCGAGATGTTCCGCGAGGTGGACATCTACAAGTCGAGCTTCCGCCCCTTGAAGAATACGCTCTCCGGGCGGACCGAGCGGATGCTCATGAAGCTTGTGGTCGATGCCGCGACGGACAAGGTGATCGGGGCGCATCTTTTGGGTCCCGATGCCGCCGAGATCGTGCAAGCGCTTGCCATCGCGGTGAAGCTTGGGGCGCGCAAGGCCGATTTCAACTCGACCATCGCGCTGCACCCGACGCTCGCCGAAGAGCTTGTCACAATGCGCGAGAAGTGGCGGCCGTGTGCAGCATAAGGTCTGGGCAGACCCGCGATCCTCCTGGAGACAACGGCGAAAGCACTCTCGGAAACAAAAAGATCGGAAAGCTCAGGCCGCTTCCCGCATGTGCTGGTGATGCGGAGGATTGATCGCGACCCGTTCCGCGGGCAGCCTGACACGCACTTTGGTCCACTGCCCTACGACGCTTTTAATCGAAAGACTGCCGCCGTGCAGTTCGGCAAGCTGGCGGGCGAGCGGCAATCCTAGTCCGGTGCCCTCGAACCGTTTCGCAAAACTGTTATCGACCTGCCGGAAATGCTCAAGCGCCCACTCAATCTCCTTCTGGGACATGCCGATCCCCGTATCCGCGACCGTAATGCACAATCCCCCGTCTTCCTCGATTTCAGCACTGACCGTGACGCGGCCGCCAGGAAGCGTGAACTTCACCGCGTTCGAAAGAAGGTTGACGATGATTTGTCTCAGCCTTGCCTCGTCCCCGGCGATCGACAGGGAGCGGCCCGGTAGGCGCACGGAAACGTCTATCTGACGATTCTCGGCTTGCGGCTTTATGGACAGCAGCGCCGTCTCCAGGAGGTCCGAAAGGCTCGCCCGCGTTTCGGAAATTTCCAGTTTACCCGCTTCGATCTTTGCGACGCTGAGAATCTGATCGATGATCGAAAGAAGCTGATTGCCGGAGCTGTGGATGCCTTCGGCGTATTCGGCGTATTTGTCGGAAAGCTCCCCGAAAAGCTTGTCGCGCATGATTTCGGCAAAACCGATGATGGCATTGAGGGGCGTGCGCAGTTCGTGGCTCATATTGCCGAGGAAGGCAGACTTTGCCCGGCTCGCCAATTCCGAGCGCTCCTGAGCCAGGGTGAGTTGCGCATTCGTTTGCTGCAAATTGATCCGCTCTTCGGAGAGCTGCGCGCTTTTCGAAAGGAGCGCATCGTGCTGCACCGTGAGGCTCGCATGAGCGGCTCTCACTTTCTCACCCTCGTGATAAAGAGCGATTTCATTGGCGACACGGCGCGAAATCTCGCGCGCCAGGACTGCGGCTATCATGGCAATAAGCAGGATCGCCGATCCTCCGATGGCCAGTATCATCATGGCATGGCGATTGGCGGCGCTGAGCGCTTCCGCTTCTCCAAGGCCAACAATGACAACAAGCGGGTAGCCCGATACCTTGCGCCAATTGAAGAGCCGGACAGTGCCGTCCACAAGGCTCGCGGCCGTATAAAACCCGGCCGCCGCGGATTTCGAATCCTGCATCGCCCTGCTGCTTCCCAGCGAGGCACCGACGCCGGATATTTCGGATCGATCGGTCGACGTAAAACGCGCGCGGATGATGGAGTCCGTCCCCACAAGGGTTACGTTTCCTGTTTGCCCAAGATCGACTTGCCTGTGAAGAGAGGTCAGGGAATCCGGATTCAGCGAGAAAACGAGAACCCCGCCGAACGCGCCGCTTGGGGTCTGGAGGCGTTTCGAAACCTGCACCGTCAACTGCCGGGAAACGCGCCCAAGCACCGCCTTCCCCACAAAAAGGCCGGCATTAGGGTTGTCACGGTGAACGCGGAAATGTTCGCGGTCGGAGAGGTCGACCGGCTCGGGCGTTCTTGACAGGGTCGTCGCCACAAGTCTCCCATTGGGTCCTATGATCGACACTTGGATCGTGGAGGCAGCCTCCGGCATCAGCGGCGCCCACTTCGAAAGATCGAAAGCCGGTCCCTCTTTTTCGATCCGCTGCTTCAGAAGCTCCATGGCGCCGGAAACGCCATCCATGACGCGCCGCACCTGCTCCTCGAAGGCGGCGGAAAGGTTAGCTGAGTGCGCCGAAGCGTTTTCGAGAGCCGATCGTCTTTGATCGGCGACAAGAAAGGCGGCAACGGCGCAAATGAAAAGCATGATGACCGAGCTGAATATAAATATCCGGCGCTTCAGCCTCTGCCCTGCCTCCGAAATCGTTCTACAACGATCACCCTCGAAGTTCTTGTGGCTTTCGTCCTGCATTTACCGATCCGAAATATTTATATACACTTTAAGAAATGACTTGATCGCTTTGTAAGAAGCCACGTCTGCGCCGGGGTCGTGAAGCTTACCCATTTCTTGCTCCTTCAAATTCAAATGCGAGATGCGCGTTCTCAAAATACCCCGGAGGGGCGCGGCATGGTATCGAAGGCGGTGTTGCTAGTCGCCAAGATTGAGACAGGCTCAATTCTTGTATGTGTGCAACTGGTGAAGAGTTGTAGCCAAGACCCGTCGCTCGATGTGCTGAAGTATGATTTAACAGAAAGCTGAGGCGTGACCCATTCGCGATTGTTTTTACTCTTAACCGCTAAAACTATATATTGGTTATAATGATCGCCTTAAGAGATCCTCAACTCCTGTTCTGCACTCCGATCTGGAATGCAAGGGTCTAGCGGGCTGCCGCGTCAAGGTGTTATTTGAGGCGCATGAGTTCCGACCCGATTGAAGTAGCGCCGGGCGAGACGATGAGCGTTCATCCACCACCCCTGAGCCGCGAGGCGCTTCCGAAGAAGACCGACGAGCTTGCGAGGTTCCTGATCGGGAAGCTCATCGTGCGGGCGCTTCCGGACACGATCGCGGCCGGCCGCATCGTCGAAACGGAGGCTTATATCACCGGCGATGAGGCGAGCCACGGCTTTCGGGGGCCGACGCCGCGCAATAGGGTGATGTTCGGGCCGCCCGGCTACGCCTATGTTTATCTCGCCTACGGTGTTTCGTTTATGCTGAACGTGACAAGCGCTGAGGTGGGGGCCGGGGAAGCCGTCCTCATTCGCGCCGCCGAACCCCTCATTGGACTTGAAGCCATGAGGCAGCTTCGAGGCGATGTTCCTACGCGCGATCTCATGCGCGGGCCGGGCCGCCTCGCGAAAGCGCTCGATATCGACCGCCGCCTCGACGGCACGGATCTATGCTCCGTTGGTGCACTTTGGCTCGCGTCAGATGGCGAGACTGCCGGTGAAATCGGCGTCAGCGTGCGAATTGGCATAACACGCGACGCGCAAAGGCCGCTTCGCTTTTTTCTGAAGGGCAGCAAATTCGTGAGCGGACCGGGCTCCTTGAACGGTGTCAAGGGGCGGTCTGGTTCTATCGCGCCGGCTTCTTGATGCTCCGCCTGCTGCTTACTCTCCCATTCATGGAAGCCTTTGAATCGAAAAAGATACACTCTTGGGCAAATTTGGCGATCAGGGTTGACGGGGCTTGCGGTTCCGATCATATATGCGGCAGGCGTCAGGTGGAATTCGCTTTCTGCCTCCTATGGCACTTCTGGCAGCAAAGTCTCTCGGATATGAAGTGTCGCAGTCTGCCCGCGATGCGACGCTAGATTGAAGTTCTGACGCATGCCCTGTCATCATTTCGCATTGTGCGTATGATGATACTCACCGAACCCAAGAGATGTGGTTCCAAAAATTCAACGGGATATGACTTTTAAAGACCTTAAGCTCAGCGAAAAAGTGCTGGCTGCCATCGAAGCAGCAGGCTACACCACCCCCACCCCAATTCAAGCCCAAGCCATTCCGTTCGCCCTTGAGGGCCGCGATGTCGTCGGCATAGCTCAGACGGGAACGGGCAAGACGGCTTCCTTCGTTCTTCCCCTTCTGACGATGCTGGAGAAAGGCCGCGCCCGCGCTCGTATGCCGCGCTCGCTTATTCTCGAGCCGACGCGCGAACTCGCGGCGCAGGTGGCGGAAGCGATCGAGACGCTCGGCGCGCAGCACAAGCTGACGGTCGCGCTCCTGATCGGCGGCGTGTCCTTCGACGACCAGGAGAAGAAACTCGAGCGAGGCGCGGATATTCTGATCGCGACGCCCGGCCGCCTTCTCGACCACTTCGGGCGAGGCAAGCTGCTTCTTAACGCTGTCGATTACCTCGTGATCGACGAGGCGGACCGCATGCTCGACATGGGCTTCATCCCCGACATCGAGCGCATCTGCAAGCTGCTCCCGCCGTCGCGCCAGACTTTGTTCTTCTCCGCGACGATGCCACCGGAAATTCAGAAGCTGACGGAGCAATTCCTCCGCAATCCCGAGCAAATCCGCGTCAGCCCTCCGGCGACCGCCGCGAAGCTCATCACCCAGAAACTCAAGTTTTCTCCCTCCAATTCAAAGACCAAGCGCCACATTCTGCGCGAACTGATGCGCAACGAAGCCGGCGTCGTGAAAAACGCGATCATCTTCTGCAATCGCAAGAAGGACGTCGCTGTTCTGCACAAGTCGCTCGTCAAGCATGGGTTCAACGCTGCGGCGCTGCACGGCGACCTCGATCAGCGTCAGCGCATGGCTACACTTGAAGCCTTCCGCAAAGGCGAAATCACATATCTCGCTGCCTCCGACGTCGCCGCTCGCGGCCTCGATATTCCGGAGGTAAGTCACATCTTCAATTTTGACGTGCCGATCAGTCCGGAGGATTACGTTCACCGCATCGGCCGGACCGGCCGCGCAGGCCGCGAAGGTTACGCGGCCATGATCGTGACGCCGAAGGAGATGAAGGGACTTCGTGCCATTGAAGCGCTTTGCAAGGCCAAGATCGAGTGGATCGACGGCGAGCCTTCAACCGAAAATCTCACATCCGCCGACTTCAGCGAGAGACGCGACCGTACGCGCCGCGAGCGGGGCAAGAGCGGCCGCAAGGAGCATGCAGCGGCACCTGAGCAGCGTCAGCCCGCCGAGGTGCGTCCCATTCGCAGCGGAGTACCCCGCCGCGATAAGGGCAGCAGCGTGTCGCGGTATCATCGCGAATTGTTGCCGCCAGCCACCTCCGCTCCCGTTGTCGGGCTTGGCGATCACGTGCCCGAGTTCCTGAAGCGTCCCGTCCGCGCGGCGAGCTAGAAACCAGCGTAGTTGACCACAAATTTTAGTGCCATATGCGGAGCCTCATGCGTGCAATCGCACGCGCAAAGTACGTCGTTATCTTACTCAGAAGCGGCCTCATGTCATGGCCGGGCTTGACCCGGCCATCCAAAACTCATTGAAGAGCGGAGTTCTTGACCTGGATGGCCGCATCAAAGTGCGGCCATGACATCGAGTGTCGAGGGCAATTCTACATCCGGCCGAAACGAATGCTCAGTTCGCGCTCAACGTCGTCGGTGATGACACCGCCGCGCTGCTCGATGAAGCGCTCGATGTCCCGGTCCCTTTGCTGATCCATATAAGCCGCAATCTTGCGCGCCAGAATTGAGATGAAAGACCCGGCTTGAACCTGATTGTTTTGGCGGGGTAGAACGGCGCCACCGCCAAGAACCCCAATCGTCTTAGCCATAGGGCACTCCTTCCGAAAAGCGGGTGATGCCCTCGGGATTTCCTCAATGCCTTAGTAGGCGGCTCAACCGCCGGCAGCAATGGCCGCTGGCGGTGAGGCATCATGCGGAAAGCGCATGGCTTTCGGATTTGCGGAAGTGCAAGAAGCGGCGGCTACTCGATCATCGTAAGCCTGGCGCCATTCAGCTCAAAACCGGACAGCTGCTTGATAAAGCTCATGCCGAGAAGGTTCTGGGTCATGCGGCCCGGTTCGGCGACGACGGCTTGCACGTCCTTGACCGTGATGTCGCCGATGCTGACCGTGTCGAGTACGATGGACGCCACGCGCGCAACCCCATTTGCTGTCGTCGAGCGGCCATTGAAGCGCAGGTTTTGTGGTGCGAGCCCGAGCTTCTGCGCAGTCTCGTAGCTGAGCGCAACGTAAGTCGCCCCCGTATCGGTCATGAATTCGACTTGCTGGCCCTTGATCTGGGCGACGGCGTGAAAATGGCCGTAGTCGTTCGCGCTCAAGACGACCTTGCGGGGCGCGGCCTGTTCCTGGCTTGCAGCGATCGTGCCGCGCAACGGAAGCGAGGAGGCTGACATGACCCGCGTGTTGAAGCGCGACAGTCCGGGCGCAGTCGATTCAAATTCGAAGAGATGAGCGAATCCGGCTCGCGAGGCCGCCTCGCGCGCACGATCGTAAAGAGGTTCGAACGAGGAGAACGTGAAATAGGCGCCGCCGACGGCAATCGCCCATACCAGCAGCTCCTTCACAACCCATCGTTGAAGTGACCGGCTTTCCATAAGGCGCGCACCGCATTCCGCCGACTTAGCCCCTCTACGAAAGGCCGGCGCACCAAGCCTAGCTTTTCATCAGGAGCTGATTCCCTGAAAATTCATAAGACCTCAAACGGCTTAAAAAACTCATACCGAGCAAGCTTTGCTGAAGCGCGCCTGGGCGCGTAACGAGGGCTTCGACCCTTTCCAGGGTCAGTTCCCCGAGCGACACGCGATCGAGTTTTACGCGCGCCGCAAAAGCCCGCCCGTTCGCAGTGTCCACGGGCACGGTATAGTCCAAAGCTCCAACTTGAATCCCGGCCTTGCGCGCATCCTCGGGCCGGAGCACCACGGTCGATGCTCCCGTGTCGACGATCATACTTATTCTTTTGCCGTTGACCTGCGTCCGGGCGATGAAATGCCCGTCGCCCGTCTTCCGGATCGAGACCACCGCGCCCCGCCCCGCCACGCCCGGCGAAACGGTTTGCACCGAACCCGGCTGAAGCTCCTGCACAACGCGGTCGCGAACCTCCCCTAGCTCGCTACGATAGGCATAGAGCGCCACGACCACGAGGCCAATCGCCATCCAGCTTCCGAGCGCTTTCAGCGCCTCAGCCGCGCGTCCCGCCGTAAGCCTCGCAGCGCCGGCCATCAAAAAGATGAGAATGGAAAGCAGCCCCGCGACCCGGGGAAAGTCGTCGCGCGGAAGGCCGGCTATCGTATCGCCTTCGCCGGTCAGCGCGTAAAGCACGACACTGACGGCCAGAAGTCCTATAGCGAGAAAAATCATGGATCGTCCATTTTTCAAACGCGGGCGATATATGGGCGAATAGCGAGCAAAAGGACAGCCCCCTTGACCTTAGCATAAGAAGCCGCCCGCGAATCGCTCCATAATCCGGCGCAGGTTAACCTTTCGCACCATCCTCGTTGAGAATAGATTACGCGGAGCCAGCGTTCATGCGATATCCAGCCGATTTGCTCGACGAGATCCGCAGCCGCGTGCCTGTCAGCCGAGTGGTGGAGCGCCACGTCAAGCTGAAGCGAGCGGGGCGCGAATATATCGGCTTATCCCCCTTCAAGACCGAGCGGACCCCGTCGTTCACGGTGAACGATCACAAGGGCTTCTACCATTGTTTCGCGAGCGGGGAACACGGCGACGTTTTCACTTTCCTCATGAAAGTGCAGGGGCTGACATTCCCCGAAGCGGTGGAGCGGCTCGCCTCGGAGGCGGGCGTTACCCTGCCCGCGCCGAAACCAGTCGATGAAGCCAGGGCCAGCCGCGAAACCCGCATCCGGGAAGCGCTTGAGGAAGCTTGCCGCTTTTTTGAGTCCATGCTGGCGGGCCGTGAGGGAACAGGCGCGCGCGCCTATCTGGAAAAGCGGGGCGTTCAGCTTTCCGAGATCAAAGCCTTCCGGCTTGGCTACGCACCCGACAGCAAGTCGGCCTTGAAACAACACCTTGGCGGAAAGGGCTTCTCGCTCGATGAGATGCAGGATGCGGGCCTGTTGATACACGGCGAGGGCATCGCCATCCCTTACGATCGCTTCCGCGGGCGCCTCATCTTTCCGATCACGGACGCGAATCGGCGCGTTATCGCCTTTGGTGGCCGCGCCCTTTTGCCCGATCAGCAGCCCAAATATCTGAACTCGCCCGAGACGGAGCTATTCCACAAGGGCCATGTCCTTTTTAATCTCGCGGCGGCGCGCGAGGCCGCCAAGGTCACGAAATCGGTCATCGTCGCCGAAGGCTACATGGACGTGATCGCGCTCACACGGGCTGGCTTCGCGAACGCGGTCGCCCCGCTCGGGACCGCGCTGACCGCCGATCAGCTTCGCCTTCTCTGGATGATGGCGCCGCTGCCCACGCTTTGTTTCGACGGCGACGAGGCAGGCCAAAAGGCCGCGCATCGGGCGCTGGATACTGCCCTGCCCTTCCTCGAACCGGGGCGATCCCTCCAATTCGCCTTCCTTCCCGAAGGGCGAGATCCCGACGACATGGTAAGCGGCGGGGCGAAAGACGCCCTTGCGAAGCTTCTGGCTGAGCCTGCGCCCTTGATCGATGTGCTCTGGGCCCGCGAGCAGGCGCGACATCCGCTCGACACGCCCGAGCAGCGGGCAAGCCTGGAGGCCCGGCTGATGGAATCGGCCCAGCTCATCGACCACAAGAGCCTCAGATATCATTACATGTCGACGCTCCGCGAACGGCTTCGGGCGAAGGGGCACAGAAGCGGCTTAACGCCACGCCGCCACGACGCGTCATCGTGGCGGTCGCGCTCGCTGGCTTCATCGGGCGGTGAACGGCGGCCGGCGGCAGCGGCACACCGGAACGCGGCCCCGCGCACAAGCAGCCTTCTCGCCAGCCAGATTGTCCAGCCGTCAGCGCCAAGCAGCGCGCCGCGCGAGGCTTTGCTCGTCATGGCGATTGTGCGGCACCCCTGGCTTCTCGACGAGCATCTGGAGGAGATCGCAAGCGTTCACTTGGACGACCCCGGCTGCAACCATCTTCGAAATGCATTGTTAACCCTACACCAGACGGAGGAAACCCTTGACAATGAAAAATTGTTAGGTCACCTCTCGGATGCAGGCTATGGGGCGGAGCTTGAGCGCCTTTATCGCGCATGCGCGCATAACGCTGACCCGCACTTTGCCTCGGGCGCAAATAGAGAGCACGTCTTGGAGGGTTGGCAGCATGTCATGATGCTTCACGGCAAAGCAGGGGTTCCCCGCTCGTTGCTGGAAGCTGAGAGTGATTATGTGAGCGAACCGACGAGCGAGAATTTTTCGAAGCTTCGCGCCGTTGTGCAGCAGGTTGAAATTGCGGCATCTTGATCGAGCCTCGTATATTGCGGCTGAAGAAACATTCACCAGATAATATATGGGGTGCGAAGTAAGGCGTGAATTTAGCTTCATGAGTAACGCGGCATTAAGCACAACCACTTACCAATGGAGTGGTTTCGCGATCCAAATCGCGGACGCCGTAGTAAGCAACGCTTTACGGTATCAGCGCCCCATGAGATTGACCGCTACCTGAAGGCGCGGCTACCTGTGCGCCCTTGCGCACCGTTTTTCGGCATTTTCTGGAGTGCATAATGGCCACAGCGACGACAAAAACCGAGGACCAAGAGACGCCAGCGTCCGAGACGTCGGACAGCCCTGTCCTTGATCTTCTGGATGCTGCCGTAAAGCGGCTCATCAAAGCCGCGAAGGTTCGCGGTTATGTCACTTATGACGAGATCAACGAGGTCATGCCTCCTGAGGAGGTCTCTCCGGACCAGATCGAGGACATCATGACGATGTTTTCCGATCTGGGCATCAATGTGGTCGATGCGGAGGAGGTCGAGGAAGCGGCCGCCGAGCCGATCGACGAGGAAGAGGAAGACCGGCCCGCGCAAGCCCATTTGCCCGTCAAGCAGGAGCGCTCCACCGAAGTCAGCGAACGCACCGACGACCCCGTGCGCATGTACCTTCGCGAAATGGGATCGGTCGAGCTTCTTTCCCGCGAGGGCGAGATTGCGATTGCCAAGCGGATCGAAGCTGGCCGCGAGGCGATGATCGGCGGCCTATGCGAAAGCCCGCTCACCTTCCAGGCCATCATCATCTGGCGCGACGAGTTGAACGAAGGGAAAATTCTCCTTCGCGACATCATCGATCTTGAAGCGACCTATTCCGGCCCTTTTGCACGGACTGGCGAAGGCGATGAGGAGGGCGCTGAAGAAGAATTTGTGCCCGAGGAACCGGTTGCGCCGGTCAATGGCGCCCCGCGCGCCGCGGCGCCAGGGCTGAACGGCACCAACGGGCATGCGGCCCAGCCGCGCCCGGCTGACGGCGACGGCGCCATGCGCGGCGACGGTGAAGGCGGCGAGTTCCGCGGCGAGGAAAATTTCGACGAGGACGACGACCTCGAAAACAGTCTTTCGCTCGCCGCCATGGAAGCCGAGCTGAAGCCGAAGGTTCTCGAAACCTTCGACCGGATCGCCACGGAATATAAGAAGCTCCGCAAGCTGCAGGATCAGCATGTGGAGCGGAAGCTGCAGGACGATTCGCTTTCGCCGCAGCAGGAAAGGCGGTCGAAGAAGCTTCGGGATGCGGTCATCCAGGACGTCAAGAGCCTGTCCTTGAACCCGGCTCGTATCGAGTCTCTCGTCGAGCAGCTTTACGACATCAACAAGCGGCTTATCGGCTATGAGGGGCGGCTGCTTCGGCTTGCGGATGGGTACGGCGTGAGGCGCGACGAGTTCCTCGGCCAATATCAAAGCAGCGAACTCGATCCGAACTGGACCGACCGTGTCGCAGCGCTCAAGGGCAAAGGCTGGCAGAAATTCGTCGAGAAGGAGCGCGCGCGCATCGACGAAATCCGCCGGGAGATTTATGCGCTCGCCACCGAGACCGGCCTCGACATCGCCGAGTTTCGCCGCATCGTGAAGATCGTTCAGAAGGGCGAGAGAGAAGCGCGTCAGGCCAAGAAAGAGATGGTCGAGGCGAACCTGCGCCTCGTGATCTCGATTGCCAAAAAATACACGAACCGCGGCCTGCAATTCCTGGATTTGATCCAGGAGGGCAATATTGGCCTGATGAAAGCTGTCGACAAGTTCGAATACCGGCGCGGTTATAAGTTCTCGACCTACGCCACGTGGTGGATCCGGCAGGCGATCACGCGCTCGATCGCGGACCAGGCGCGCACCATTCGCATTCCCGTCCACATGATCGAGACCATCAACAAGATTGTGCGCACCAGCCGGCAGATGATGCACGAGATCGGCCGCGAGCCGACACCGGAGGAGCTGGCCGAGAAGCTGTCCATGCCGCTCGAGAAGGTGCGCAAGGTGCTCAAGATCGCCAAGGAGCCGATCAGCCTTGAGACGCCCATCGGCGACGAGGAAGACAGTCATCTCGGCGACTTCATCGAGGACAAGAACGCGATCCTGCCCATCGACGCGGCGATCCAATCGAACCTGCGCGAGACGACGACGCGAGTGCTCGCCTCGCTCACGCCGCGCGAAGAGCGCGTGCTGCGTATGCGCTTCGGCATCGGCATGAACACCGATCATACGCTGGAAGAGGTCGGCCAGCAGTTCTCGGTCACGCGCGAACGCATCCGCCAGATCGAGGCAAAGGCGCTGCGCAAGCTGAAACACCCCAGCCGCAGCCGGAAGCTCCGCAGCTTCTTGGATAATTAGCGCGCCTGACTCCCTCTCCCATTGGGAGAGGGCTGGGGTGAGGGGCGTTCGCCTGCACAATCAGGCGCTTAATCCCAACCCCGGCTGCACAGCGGTTCGCCCTTCAATTGGCAATCATCTTCGATAAATAAATCGGCCCAGAATCTGGCCGGGCCGAGCCTCAGCTTTGACCCCGCCTTTCTACTCCAGCGGCTTGGCGCAGAAATCTCTGACCGTTCTTGTTGTCGTCCCCGCGCAGGCGGAGACCCAGTAAGCACAGCACTAAGTCGCTGTTTTCGCGAACCTTTCACCTTCCGATTACTGGATGCCCGCATTCGCGGGCACGACACAGGGGGCCAGTGTCTATTACTGGCACCCGGCATCAGCCAAGCTTGCGCCGCAATACGATAAATGTCGATTGACGGCCTTGCTTGCCGGCCTTCTCCTCATATCGCGTGACGGGCCAATCCGGCACCGCAGCCCGGTTCGCGGAGGTGAAGACCTGCGCCAGTTCGAAATCGGGATGCGCCTCCCCCTGCTCGATGGCGGCTTCAGCGTAATCGGCGATATCGGAGGCGAAGCGGAAATCCGCGCCGGGGCGAAGCAAGCGGGCGAACTTATCCAGCAGAAGAGGCGAGAAGAGACGCCGTTCGCGATGGCGCTTTTTCGGCCAGGGGTCGGGGAAGAGCAGGAAGGCGCGTGACAGGCTGGCGGCGGGAAGCCAATTCAGAAGCGAGATGGCGTCATCGGGATGAACCTTCACCCGTCCGCTCAGCGCACGCGCCTCCAGCGCCGATAGCGCGGCAACCACGCCATTCACGTAGGGCTCGGCGCCGATGATCCCGGCATGAGGGTAGTGCTCTGCCTGCCAGACGAGATGCTCGCCTGCGCCAAATCCGATTTCGAGCCAGACTTCACTGACCGGATCGGAAAAGAGACGCGCCAGCTCTTGGGTGTCGAGCTGGCGGCTCAAATCAAGCTTGTGCCGTTCGAGGCCCTCGGTCAGTAGCTGAGACTGATGCTTCGAAAGCTTGCGGCCTCTTCTGCGGCCGAAAGAGCGAAGCCATCGCTCCGCGCCCGCGCCGCCGTGAGGCCAGACGGGCGCAGGTTTTTCGTCCTCGGCCGCCGTCAGCTCAACGCTTCTTGCAAGGCTTCCACGAGATCGAGACGTTCCCACGAAAACCCGCCATCCGCATCGGGAGAGCGGCCGAAGTGGCCGTAGCTCGCGGTGCGCCGGTAGATCGGCCGACTCAGACCCAGCCGCTCGCGGATGCCGCGCGGGCTGAGATCCATAACCTCGTTGATAACCCGCTCCAGCTCGTTCTCGTCCACCCGGCCCGTGCCATAAAGGTCGGCGTATATCGAAAGGGGCTTGGCCACGCCGATCGCGTAGGAAAGTTGCAGGCAGCATTTGTCGGCCAGTCCCGCGGCGACGACGTTCTTGGCGACATAACGCGCTGCATAGGCCGCTGAGCGGTCTACCTTCGTGGGGTCCTTGCCCGAGAAGGCGCCGCCACCGTGGGGAGCCGCGCCGCCGTAGGTGTCCACGATGATCTTGCGCCCTGTCAGGCCCGCGTCACCATCGGGGCCGCCGACGACGAAACGCCCCGTCGGATTGACGTAGAACTCGTCCTTCGGGCACATCCAGCCCTTCGGAAGCACTTCGGTGACGATATTGCCAACGATGTCGCGGACGCGCTCCTGGCTGACGTCCTCCTGGTGCTGCGTCGAGACCACGACCGACGTCGCGCGAACCGGCTTGCCACCCTCGTAGAACAGAGTGACCTGGCTCTTGGCGTCGGGCCCGAGCTCGGGAAGCTGTCCCGAATGCCTCAGCTTCGACATCTCGAAAAGAATGCGATGGGCATAGTAAATAGGAGCCGGCATGAGACTTTCTGTCTCACGGCAGGCATACCCGAACATGATGCCCTGGTCGCCCGCGCCCTCGTCCTTGTTGCCGGACGCGTCGACGCCTTGCGCGATGTCAGCGGATTGCGAGTGGACGTAGCAATCGATATCCGCCTTGCGCCAATCGAAGCCCGATTGCTCGTAGCCGATATCGCGGATCACAAGGCGCGCCGCCTGGATCAGATCGTCGGTGGAAACGGAGGACGGGCCACGCACCTCCCCTGCAAGGACGACACGATTCGTTGTAGCAAGCGTCTCCAGCGCTACCCGCGAATGGGGATCGGCCGAGAGGTAAAGATCGACAATCGCGTCGGAAATCTGATCGCAGACCTTATCGGGATGCCCTTCAGACACGGATTCGCTGGTAAAGTGATAGCTCTTGCGAGACACAGCCTCGTTCCAATCTTTGCAAGTTTCGCGGAGGGAACATGGCGCTATGCCATGTCAGCCCAGATCGTTTTGGATCCCTGGCTGGCTTTCCTTAGCCTCCGGCTTTTCTTCTGACAAGGCCCTTACGAGGTCGATGACGCGGCGCCGCACCTTGGGATCCTGAATCTTGGCAAATGCCTTGTTAAGATCCAGCCCCTCGCGGGAATTCAGGAAATCGAGAAGGAAACCTTCCTGCTCCGGCTCGTGCAACCCCTGCATTGCGTGCGCAGGCGCGCTGTTGGCAAAAGCGTCCTCGAAAAAGTATCCGACCGGAACTTCCAGGATCTTGGAAAGCTGGAAGAGGCGGCTTGCGCCGATTCGGTTGGTGCCCTTTTCATATTTTTGAAT
This sequence comes from uncultured Alphaproteobacteria bacterium, assembly GCA_963834165.1. Taxonomy (GTDB): domain Bacteria; phylum Pseudomonadota; class Alphaproteobacteria; order Rhizobiales; family Rhodomicrobiaceae; genus Rhodomicrobium. The sequence continues at coordinate 399,925 of CAWIAL010000017.1, forward strand.
TTGCTGGAATGTGAGATTCATCCGCTCACCCAGCTTTTCCTGACTCATGCCGATTATCATACGCCGGTATCGCACACGGCTTCCGACATGCACATCGACGGGGTTAGGCTTTCGCCCTGTCGTCTCATAAAGTTCTTCGCGATCAGCCAAAATCGACACTGAGGACTCCACCATGCCCATATTCCGCCCCATCTCTCTCTGCCATCTTTAAGTTGTGCGCACTCAGCCGTATGACCAATTCCCACTACCTAAAAGTTGTAGTTACGCGTTTGCGAGCCGTCAAGCTTCTTCTTATCTTAAAAGGAAAACGCTTTTAAGACATTCCCGTAACGGTTTCTGCATGCCTCGCAGGAACGGGTGCATCGCGCAAAAATTGGAATCATCCAACTTTGGTAGATGCAACCATAAACAGATAAAATTGAAGTGGAAAGAGAAATAAGACAATAAACCCGGGAAGCCGTGTTTTTTCGTAAAAGGTTATCGGCAATGCGCGCGGCAACCCATGGTCGAGTGCTCCAGCTTTATCCAAATCTAATTGGGCAAGAATGCGGCCATATGGATCGATAACTGCCGAGACGCCGGTATTGGCGGCCCGCATCACGGGCAACCCTTCTTCCACGGCGCGGATACGCGCCTGATGAAGATGCTGATAAGGACCTGTCGAGGCGCCAAACCAAGCATCATTTGTTACGTTAACCAGCCATTCAGGGCGTTTTGTTTCATTTTCGACCCGGCCTGGAAAAATAATCTCATAACAAATCAGAGGCAGGAAGGCCGGCGCCCCTGGCGTGCTGATCAATGACGCTTGCTTTAATCCTGACTCAAAGCCGTCCAGCCGATGCGAAAAAGCTCGAAACCCTGTCAGCGTTAAAACGCTTTGGAAAGGCACATATTCCCCGAACGGGACTAAATGCGTCTTGTCATAAATCGTGCTTATTTTCGCTCCTTCACCCAGAACGAACAAGCTGTTGAAAACGCGGTCGAATTGGTAGTGGCCTCCAGGCGCGCGTTCGCCCTCGGCGCGCTCCGCCCCAATGATGAGGCTCGTTTTCGGCGGGATCAGCGCGGCGAGGCGGTCTTTCACCTCCAGGCTGAAAATATCGCCGTTGAAACCGAAAAGCACAGGCACGGACAACTCCGGCCAAATGATATGGGTGAAAGCGGCGATATCCTCTCCGCTCGTCCCCTTGCGGCTCAATTCGAGCGAGCGCTCGAAAATCCAGTTCCTGTTTTCCGGCTTCCACTTCTCGATCTGGGGGATGTTCGGCTGTACAATCCGGACACGGACGCCCTCCACCTCGCCTGAAAACTGACGAAGGCGATCGCTTCCAATCTCATAGCTTGCAGCCAAGGCAAAGACGCCGCAAAGGATCGGGCTCCATAACCTTCCGAACCGGGCCGCAGCCGCGCCGATCGCAGCTGCAGGCGCGGTGAAAATGAAAAGCGCGGCAAGCGTCAGGCCGTAGACGCCGACGTAAGCCGCCATCTGCATCGTTTCGTCGCTGGCAGCAAGAGCCTCCCCGAACAGGTTCCAGGGAAACCCGGTTAGGAGATAGCCGCGGGCCGCTTCTGCGCAGAAGAAGGCAAAAACGAAAGCCAGGATGCGGGGATAGCCACGGCGCCAAAGGGCAGCAGCGAGAACGGCCGCACCTGCGTAAAACAGCGCAAGGCCAGCCGCTAGACCCGCGACGGCAAGCGGCATCAGTGCGGCATAACGTTCCGCGTCGACATAAAAGGCATAGCCAATCCAGTAGATGCCCACCAGAAAATAGCCGAAGCCGAACCCCCATCCGACCGCAGCAGCACGGCGCAGGCGCTTACGAAACGAAACGAGCCCGCACAGTTCATCCTGGCGCAAGCAGACCCCGTCGAGCGTCCAGATGAGCACGGGGAATGTGAGGAACATGATGGGCCACAAGAAAAACGGCGCCATCGCAAGCACGGAAAGCGCGCCGGCAAGCGCTGCAATGAGAACCAGCTTCCAGGTTTGGAGGCCCGCAAGGGCCCTCGGCAGAACATCCATGGGCTACTCAGGCAGAAAGGCAGGAGCGGATGCGCATAGTCAAGCTCGTGCCATAGCCGGGTTTGAGTGCGATGACGAGGGATTACAAAGGCGCTGCCGGACTGGCAAGGCGGTTGCATCACGGGACAGCGGTGAAAAGAGCCGCCATGATGGGCGGCTCTTGCAGAATCCTGTCGATAAGCATTGCGCGGGAACCTCCGTCGGCCCTCCGCGCTCGCGGTTCACCGGATCTTCGCCATGTCGAAGCGGGAGTAGCACTCTCGGCTCGGCAGATTATCGTGACCGCTGATAGCGTTGGCCAAAGCCTCCTGCAAGTTCGTGCGTCTCTGCCTTCGACCGCACGCCCGCGAATATAACCGGCCGCTCGAAGCTCGAAGTCGGCGTCCTCCTGCTGCTTGCACCCCTTGTCGTATTGGCCAAGCGTGAGCGTCCACAGCGCGATCCCAGGGTTGCCGGCTTTCGTCATCCAGCCCGCCACCGTCTCAGCACGCGCGAGTGCACGCGCTTCTTCCTGCGAGCGCTCTCCCTCCTGGGATGCCAGCCCGACGGCGATCAGGTCGCTCGCGCTCGCCAATGACACGCGCACTTTGTCCGTGATAACCCGGCCGGCAACTTCGGCTTCCGGGATGACTTTTCCATCCGAGTTCACCTCGGTCGTGCTGCCCTTCACCCAGGTGAACTCGTTTGCTCAGAACGATGAAATCGAACCGTGCGGGATGCCCTTGCTTGTCCGTGCCATCGATGCGGAAGAAGTACGCGTTCTCGACCTTCTGCTTGGCCGCATGGAAGGGGCTTGTCGGCTTCTTAAGGGAATAGGCGTAATAGATCGCGCCCCCGATCGAGGCCGCCAGCAGCACCGTCGTGAGCCACCACCAAATCCCCGCCCGGCGCTTCTTTTCTTTTTCAGGCTGCTTCCTATTTTCCGGGGGCGGCTGTTGCCGCTCCACAAGAGTATCGGACATGAGGGACGGTCCCTTGATGAAATGGGCTATAACTTTGAAGCGCACGCTTCCTGGAGCGGCTCTGCCATGGCTCCGCGACACGAATGTGACCATTTTTCGTCAAAATTTGCGATAGGTCTTTCACTGCCTATAAGGTAGCGAGTAAGTTTGGCACTCACCCCTTGACAGTGCTAACGGTTCTAAATATCTCAGACGCAGGTCGCGAGCATAAACGCCGCACCCGTTCCAACCTACCGGTTTTTATCGTCTGAGGAGGATTAGCTATGAAGTTTAGGCCGCTGCATGACCGCGTGGTGGTGCGCCGTCTCGAAGAGGAAGAGCGCACAAAGGGCGGAATTATCATTCCAGATACGGCCAAGGAAAAGCCTCAGCAGGGCGAAGTCGTCGCAGTTGGTCCCGGCGCACGCAATGAGCAGGGTCAAATCGTGGCCCTCGATGTGAAGGAAGGCGATCGCATTCTCTTCGGCAAGTGGTCTGGCACCGAAGTCAAGATCGATGGCGAAGACCTTCTGATCATGAAGGAAAGCGACATTCTCGGCGTTCTCGAGAACCACGCTGCTGAAGGCAAAGGCAAGAAAAAAGCCGCCTAAAACTTAATCCTACAACAATCTCAATCCCATTCGAGGAGTCATGAAATATGGCTGCTAAAGACGTACGTTTTGCTCAAGATGCCCGTGAGCGCATGCTGCGCGGCGTCGATATTCTCGCCGATGCCGTGAAGGTCACGCTCGGCCCCAAAGGCCGTAACGTTGTTCTGGACAAGTCCTTCGGCGCACCCCGGATCACCAAGGACGGTGTGACAGTCGCCAAGGAGATCGAGCTTGAGGACAAGTTCGAGAACATGGGCGCGCAGATGGTGCGCGAAGTCGCCTCCAAGACCAATGACATCGCCGGCGACGGCACCACGACCGCGACCGTTCTCGCCCAATCGATCGTTCGCGAGGGCATGAAGTCGGTTGCCGCCGGCGCGAACCCGATGGACCTGAAGCGCGGTATCGACCTTGCTGTCGCCGCCGTCGTGAAGGACCTTGAAAGCAAGTCCAAGAAGGTGACGTCGTCTTCAGAGGTTGCCCAGGTTGGCACCATCTCCGCAAATGGCGACACCGAGGTCGGCGCGAAGATTGCCGAGGCCATGGAAAAGGTCGGCAATGAAGGCGTGATCACCGTCGAGGAAAGCAAGAGCCTGGACTTCGAGCTTGAGGTCGTGGAAGGCATGCAGTTCGACCGCGGCTACATCTCGCCCTATTTCATCACCGACGCCGAAAAGATGCGCGTCGATCTCGACGATCCGTTCATCCTCATCTACGAGAAGAAGCTCTCGAACCTCCAGGCGCTTCTGCCGGTGCTCGAAGCTGTCGTGCAGTCCGCCCGTCCGCTCCTCGTCATTGCCGAGGATGTCGAGGGTGAGGCTCTCGCCACGCTCGTCGTCAACAAGCTGCGCGGCGGCTTGAAGGTTGCTGCCGTGAAGGCTCCCGGCTTCGGCGATCGCCGCAAGGCCATGCTGCAGGATATCGCCGTCCTGACCGGCGGTCAGATGATTGCGGAAGACCTCGGCATCAAGCTTGAGAACGTCACGGTCGCCATGCTCGGCCGCGCGAAGAAGGTCACGATCACGAAGGACGACACCACCATCGTCGATGGCGCTGGCGACCGCAAGGAGATCGAAGCCCGCGTCAACCAGATCAAGGCGCAGATCGAAGACACCACGTCGGACTACGACAAGGAAAAGCTGCAGGAGCGTCTCGCGAAGCTCGCGGGCGGCGTCGCGGTGATCCGCGTCGGCGGCGCGACCGAAGTTGAGGTGAAGGAGAAGAAGGACCGCGTTGACGACGCGCTGAACGCGACCCGTGCAGCCGTTGAGGAAGGCTTCCTTCCGGGCGGCGGCGTACCGCTGCTGCGCGCGATCCACGCTCTTGACCACGTCAAGTCCGCGAACGAAGACCAGAAGGCTGGCATCAACATCGTGCGCCGCGCGATCCAGGCTCCCGCCCGGATTATCGCTGCGAACGCTGGCGAGGACGGCGCGGTAGTGGCCGGCAAGATCCTTGAGAAGAAGGACTACAACTGGGGTTACAACGCGCAGACGGGCGAGTATGTCGACCTCGTCGCGGCTGGCGTCATCGATCCGGTGAAGGTGGTCCGCATCGCTCTTCAGGATGCGGCTTCAGTTGCCGGTCTTCTGATCACGACCGAGGCGATGGTCGCAGAGAAGCCGAAGAAAGAGTCGCCAATGCCGCAGATGCCCGGCGGCGGCATGGACTACTAAGCAACGGTCCCAAACTAACGAAGAAGCCCGCGAAGTTCGCGGGCTTCTTTGATTCGAAGCCCTGAAAAACAGGTGCGGCCAGTTTTCATTTCAAAGGCTGATAAGAATTGTTGAGGTGGTAGTTGAGGCCTGCCCGGACGATCTGAAAGCTCGCGTCGATCTCGTGAGCGGACCCACCATAGGAGATTCCCCGGACATCGAACGAACCGGCATCGCTCAGGCGGGTCAGGTCGACGTAAAGATACTCGGCTTTGAGCGACCAGGACAGGTTCACCAGGTACTCGAAACCACCCCCTACGGCGACGCCAGGCTGCGCACCGCCTCTCGAAAGCCGCGCGCTGGTTATACCGTCGGTTACAGTCAGCTGATCCCTGACCTCGCCGTAAGCGAACCCGCCGGTCACGTAGAGCAGAGCCGGGCCCGCATATGGCAGGTAACCGACGCGGCCGCGGAGCGTGCCGAACCAGTCGATGCTCTGGTGCAGAGTGCCAGTAATGCTGCCATCGTTCCACGTTGCGCCGAAGCTGCCGCTGCCCGAAAAACCGGCGCCCTGGATGTCGGTCTCAAGTCCGTAAACCCAGGCCCCCTGTTGAAACCCATAGCCGCCCTGAAGGCCGCCCACGGCGTCCGCATTGTTGACGCCCGGAATGGTCGTGGCGAAGGCGTCGCCAACGTTGTCCGCCGCCTCAAACCTTACGGAGCTGTTGCTGTCGGTCCAGCCATAGCCTACGTTTCCGCCGAAATACCATCCGGACCAGGGCTGAACCTGAAGAACCGGGGGCGGGGTGTCCCTGAAAGTGACGTGGTAGTAATCGGCAGCCGCGGAGGACGCAAACGCAGCCGTGAACAGAATTGCTGCAATGCTTTTCATGGTTACTCCGAGAATCAGTTTGCTCGGACGCAACCATAACGGGTGATTAGGGCGTGGTAAGCCTTTCAATTGCAAACGGCTGAGTTACACACCCTTAAGTTTCTTTTTTGCACCACCGCTCTCTCAGGACACCGTCGAACGGGATTCCGCTTCCTTCGCAAGAAGGTCGCGAATTTCCTTCAGAAGCCGCACATCTTCCGGTGTTTCTACAGGTTTCGGCGGCGCCGCCGGTTCGCGCTTCAAGCGGTTGACTTGCTTGACCAAAACAAAAACCACGAACCCGACGATGAGGAGATTGATCAGCGCACTGAGGAACTTGCCGTAAGCAATGATCGCGTGGCCAGCCTGCTTGGCGGCCTCGTAGGAAGCGGGCACCTGAACAGCCGCTCCGTCGAGCGCCTTCGCTTTCAGCACCGTGAGGTCCACGAAATAGTCGGAGAAATTCAGGTTACCCATCAACATCCCGATCGGCGGCATCAGGATGTCTCCGACAAGTGAAGCCACGATGCCTCCGAACGCGGCGCCAATAATGACGCCGACGGCCAGGTCGAATGCATTTCCTTTGAGAATGAACTCGCGAAATTCCCGCAACATCCGGCGCTCCCGACTACTCCTAAGCGCGCCTATACTTACGATGAAGATTGTCGGCGGCGGGGCAATGTAAAGTGGCCGCCCACAAGAAAAAGGAGGCCGAAGCCCCCTTTTCTTGCATCTTTATTGCTGGGCCTTTGGCTCAGCAGGCTGCCTGGCTTCGTTTACGCGTTCCTTGGCCTCTTCGTAGGCCTTGCCAGCCTTCGCTTTGAGGTCAGCCCAGCTCTGGGAGGCTTTGGCGCGCCAATTTGCGACCCGCTCTTTGAAGGCTTGGTCGTTCAGGGTTTTGTAAGCCGGAGCGGCTTTGATCTGCTCCTTCGTCGCGTCGACGGTAAATGCGTGCTTGTTGTTGACCACTTCCGACTTCAGGGCGTCGAAAGGAACGGCGACTTCTTTCTCGCCGATGCCAAGAAACCCGCCAATTCCGATCACGGCGAGTTCGATATGTCCGTCCTGGTCAAAAACGAGGTTCGAGATTTTGCCGATCTGCTGCCCGTCCTTCGTCACGACAGGCGTCCCGACAAAGTCCGTGCCAAGAACTTCGGACGGATTTTGCTGCTCAACAAAGCTGAGCGGCGCTTGTGCTGGCGTGTTCGTCTGCGCCGCCAGGGGGCTCACCGCGATCAACAAAGCCGTCACAGCCGTAAGCGTGGTTTTCATGCTAAAAGACTCCCATGTTCGCCGTGCCTGATACAGACACGAGGTAAGACACATTCGTTTAGAAAAAGTTCCGGTACGGATGAATGGCATTGCGATGCGCAAAATTGGGCGAATGCCGCCATCAAACCGTCAAAAACCCTACATGCGCTGGAGTTCCGGGATCGCGCGCAGATTATTTCTGCACTGACGAATAAAGCACGGACAAGTCTCTCGATAATGATCTCCACACCGAATGAAGTTCCTCCCGGCAGGTCATGGGAAGCGAGCGGGCGGCGAAATCGGCGTAATCGAAAATCCTCAAAACCAGCGGCGCACCCGGTTGCGGTAATCGATATACTCCGGCCCGAAGCGCGCGGTCAGATAAGCCTCTTCGCGCTTTATGACTCGCTCCTGAAGATACAAAAGCAAGAGCGGCGCAAGCACGATCATCCAGGGGTTTCCGATAGCCAATCCGAGACCGGCCATGAAGAAAAGAAAGCTCAGATAAATCGGATTGCGGCTTCGTCCGAACACGCCGGATTGCACAAGCGCGGCAGCTGCCTGACCAGGATGGATCGCCGTGCGCGACCGCGCCAGTTCGCGCGCCGCCAGCACAGCAATCGCGAATGCCAGAACCATGAGCGCGTTGCCTGCGATAATGGTTTCGTTTCCGGGCGATTCGCGGCCTGAAAGGGGAAAGACATATTGAAGCCCATATCCCGCTGCCAGAAACAGCAAGAGCACGATGGGAGGCAGCGGGAAAATCCTCGGATTGACTGGCTCCTGGCCCTTGTGATCTTGTCCGCTCATCCCGTCCCCTCGCTCCGGTGTCATAATGGATAAAGCTGAACCCATCACGTTTGTCACGCCCCTTGAGCGCGAACTTGAACCGCATCTCAAGGCTGCGATCGATGCGAAAGCAAAGCCGCCCGGCTCGCTCGGACGCATCGAGACGCTTGCAGTCCATACCGGGCTCATAACGAAATCGTTAAAGCCGAATCTCGGGCGGGCCGCGCTTGTCATTTTTGCTGGCGATCATGGAATCGTGCTGGAAGGAGTGGCGGCTTACCCTTCCGAGGTCTCGACACTCATTGCGCAAATGGTGCTCGATGGGACGTCGGGCGCGAGCATCGCCGCACGGGCCGCAGGCGCCGAAGTTTTCCTGGTTGATTCGGGGCTCCAGACGCCTCCCGCGCCTCACCGGGCGCTCATCGGGAAAAGTGTCCGCCGCTCGACGCGCAACTTCCTGCATGAGCCGGCGATGACTGAGGACGAATGCCGCGATGCCTTTCGGGCGGGCCACGCTGTGGCGGCTGGCCTCAAGGCCCAGGGCTTCGGCATTCTCGCGCTCGGGGAAATCGGCATTGGAAATACGAGCGCGGCGGCGGTGGTCGCGAGCTGCGTGACGGGGCTGCCTCTGGCGGGCCTCGTCGGGCCGGGGGCGGGCGCGCCTCCTGGCGGCCTCGGCCACAAGCGCGATGTACTTTCCCGCGCTCACGCGCGCGCTCCCGTCCGTGACGGCATGGACGCGATGCGCGAATTCGGCGGCTTCGAGATGCTCATGCTTGCGGGTGCGATGTTCGGCGGCGCGAACGCGCGGCAGATCGTCATCGTCGACGGCTTCATAGCCACCGCCGCAGCCTGCGCCGCCGTCGCGATCGAGCCGAACATCCGAGATTATCTCCTCTTCGCTCATCTGTCGCCGGAGTCCGGGCATGCGGCCCTTCTCGAATGGCTTGGCGCAAAGCCGTTTCTCGACCTCAGCATGCGGCTCGGCGAAGGGACCGGCGCGGCGCTTGCCATTCCGCTCGTTCGCATGGCGGAAGGCTTGCTCACCGCCATGGCGGACCTGCCCGGCGCGCATCCAAACTGATGCGGATGCTCCGCGCGGAACTCGGTTATTTTCTCGGAGCCGTGCAATTCCTGACGCGGCTCCCCGTGCCACATCTGAGCGACTTCGCACCCGACTGGCTCGATCGCGGCATGAAGTATTTTCCGCTGGCGGGCATCCTTGTCGGATCGATCTCAGCGGCGGTGCTTCTGGCGGCATCGGCGGTATGGAACGGCGATCTGCCCGCGCTCCTTGCGGTTGCGGCAGGCATAGCGCTTACCGGCGCGTTCCATGAGGATGGCTTCGCCGACTTTTTCAATTCCATGGGCGGCCAGACGCGCGAGGCCCGCCTCGCGATCATGAAGGACAGCCGTCTTGGGACATTCGGGGTGCTCGCGCTGGGCTTGGCCATCGCCGTCAAGGTCTTCGCGCTGGCCGCGCTCCCGGCCGCGGTCGCGGCAGCGGCTCTCGTCGCGGCTCATGCGGGCGGTCGCTTTACGGCCATCGCCGTCATGCCGCTCCTGCCCTACGCGGGGGACGCGTCCACGGCGAAAGCCAAGCCTCTGGCGACGAATATCACAGCGGCGGGGCTCATGATTGCAGCCGCCTTCGGCCTGCCGCCGGTCTTGCTCCTGCCTCTTTCCGCGGGGTTGACCGCTTGCCTTGCAGGTTTCACGGCGGCGCTTTTCATCGCCTGGCGCGCACGAAGGCTGCTTGGCGGCTTCACCGGCGACGTCCTCGGCGCCATAGAGCAAAGCTTCGAGATCGGGTTTCTGCTGGGGGTAGCCGCATGCGTTTGATCCTCGTCCGCCATCCAAAGCCTCGCTGCGAGCGCGGGATCTGCTACGGACGCCTCGATCTGGAGTGCGAGCCGGAAGCGCTGGAGGACGCGGTCTCCCGCATCCGCGAGCTTGCCGCCGCCTGTCGCGTTGTCACGAGCCCGGCGCGGCGCGCGTTCGATCTCGCGACAAGACTGGAACCTGCCGCAATTGTGGAGCCGCGCCTTCAGGAACTGGACTTTGGCGATTGGGAGGGGTGGCGCTGGGAGGACCTGGGCCGCGAGGCCGTCGAGGCGTGGCGGCAGGGCTTGCCGGATTCCGCGCCGCCCAATGGCGAAACGCTGAGCGCAATGGCGGCGCGGTGCGCGGAGTGGCTTGGCAGCCTTGAGCCGGATGGGCGGCCCGTCCTCGCCGTGACTCATGGCGGGCCGATCCGCTTGATCCGGGCGATCCTGAACGGCGAGCCGCTTCTGACCTATTTCTCCACCGTAGTGCCGTTTGCGGAGCCGATCGAACTGCGGCTTGAGACGATAAGATAAGTTTCTTCAGCTTCAGACTTAGTTGTTTGCTTTACTTCGATAGACGCCCAAGCCGGAAGGCTCCGTTGGGCTGATAGCCAAAATGGCGCACCATCGAATAGCTGCCGTTTGAGCGTTTCCGAGTACTCCCCCAACAGGATCGGTTCAATTTATCGGCCCGAGGAGTCACGTTAAAAGTTTTAGTAGAAAGATACACTTTCAAATCCATCAAAAACGGACCGAGTTAGAACATATTATTCTACAAACGATTAGTTTTCCCGCGTCACGGTGAGGCAGCGTCCGCTTCTTCGGCCAAAGTGCGCTTTTGCCTGAGTAAAGTGCGGGTTGTTTGTCATGCTCGGGAGAGCCTCATGATCCCCGCCCGGTCCTTGCGCCATCTCGCCATTCTGGCCGTCATTTTTTGCGGGCAACCGTCTCTCGCCTACGAACTTGTCATTCCCGCCTTGGAATACCGCACCGGCCCGTATGCCGCGAGCGGAATCCCGTTTTGGAATGGCTTTGCCGATTACCTCACCCTCTTGAATGAGCGGGACGGAGGCATCAAAGGCGTCAAGATCAAGATTGCCCGTTGCGAGACCGCCTACGACGCCGAACGTGCCGTCGCCTGCTATCAGCAGCTGAAAACGACGCCTCCCTCGGGCGCGCTTCTGTTCAGTTCTGTATCGACGGCGGCGACCTCCAAGCTTATGGAGTTGGCCCCAGCCGATCACATCCCGATTTTATCGTCGGGCTCTGGCCGCGCGTCGGCTGCGGATGGCCAGGTCTTCAAATGGGTCTTCAATCCGCCTTCAACCTATTGGTCGGCGGCCTCGATCATGATCACGCATATCTCCGAACAGGAGCGCCCGCCGAGAGGTTTGGGCGATAAAACCATCGGGCTTGCCTATATCGACAACGCCTATGGGCGCGAGCCGATCGCCACCTTATCCGCGCTTTCCAAGAAGAAGGGCTTTCGCCTCGCAACCTACCCCATCGCGGACCCCGGCCTCGATCAAGCCGCAGTCTGGGGGCGCATCGCGACGGACAAGCCCGATTGGCTCCTGTTTTGGGGGTTGGGCGAGATGAACCGCGAATTCATCAAGAACGCGGCGGCGCATCGTTTTCCCATGAACCACATCATCGGCAGCTGGTGGGCGAGCGCCGAAAACGATGTCGCCTTGGCGAAAGAGCAGGCAAATGGGTATCTCGGGGCGACGCTTCAGGCGCCAGGCGCGGTCTGCCCAGTTCATATGGACATCGAGCGCTACGTCTATGAAGCCGGCAAAGCCGTGGACCCAGGGTTCAAGCCGCGCGTCGGCGAAGTGCTTTATAATCGCGGAGTCGCGACGGCAATGTGGGCGGCCGAAGCCATCAGCCGCGCAATGGCATTGCGAGGCAAGGCCGAGATAACGGGCGAGGATGTGCGCGAGGGCTTCGAACAACTCGATATTACAGAGGATCGCATAGAGCAGCTTGGGCTCGAAGGCATGGTGCCGCCCCTTAAGTTAACCTGCAAAAATCATGAGGGATCGGGCCGCGCCGCAATCCAGCAATGGGACGCGAGAGGACGGCGGTGGCGTCTCGTGAGCGGGTTCTATGAGCCGGACCGCTCGGTTATCGAACCTCTCATCGAGGCTGACGCCCAGACTTACGCCAGAGAGCACGGGATTACGCCGAGAACGTGCGAATGACGCAACGCGCGCTCCGGTAGAAGCCCAATTCAGTTGCGCGACGGTTCTCGACAGGGCCAAGGCAAGCCTGCTGAGGATCAGCCCCGCCCGCCGAACGCCTCCAAGGCGGCGTGCAGCTCCGGGTGGGCGCTTGCGTGCCCGGCGAGCGGTATGCCTTGCGCGATGGCGTCCCAGGCCTGGCGGATGCTGGCAGCGCCGCCGCGGGGTCCCATCGGATGGCCGAACACGCCGCGGCCCGGCACGAAGCCGAAGTCTGCGCTCCCCACCCTGCGGTAGACGCCTTCGAGCGTCCCGGCCCAATCGCTTCCCCCTGGAACCGGCAAGCAGGGCTTTATATTGCCCATGGGCTCAAGACAGGCGCGCACGCACTCCAGCACCTCGTGCTCTGGCGTCATCATGCGGCTGCCGAAGCCCGGCATGATCACCGAGTCGAAACCGGCGAGCCGTTGCAGCCGGGTAAGCACGCGGGAATGGATGCCGTAGCCCGCGAGGCGGCTGAACGAGGCGATGAAAGGGAAGTGGGCGATCAGCGGCACCTGGGCGTGCTTGCGCAGCATCCTCACCCCGCTCAGGCCCACGGGCATGGCGTTGATGAGCAGCGCGTTCGCGCCCTTGGCGACCGCGAGATCGTGGAGATCGGCGAGGCGATCGACCTCGTCTGTGATGTTGGCCAGGTAAATCTTCGGAACGCCGGTTTCGCGTTCGGCCCGGCGGCGCGCTTCACCCAAGGCGGCGGCGCGCTCGGCGAGCGGACACCATGGGATGTCGGCGAGCATCTCGTCGTCCTTGGCGATGTCCAGGCCGCCGAGCCAGCTCTGATAGCCAAGTTCGGCGAAAGGTTCGGCCGGGAGCCCGATGTTGGGCTTAATGACGCCGAAGAAGATGGGACGCCCGAACGCTTGCAGGCGCTCGCGCAAGCCCGCCACGCCAAATCGCGGTCCTTCGAACGCGGCCAGATAGGACTCCGGAAAACGGATGTCCTGGAGCCGGATCAAGGGAATGCCGGGCGAGAAGAATACGCCCTCGCCGCAGACTGCGGAGAGCAGATTGGGGATGCGCGGGCCGAAATTGCCGTGCGGGTGAGCGATGGTAACCCGGCAGGCATGGACCGGCCCGCGCACGGTGCATTCCACGGGGATGCTGAACCCGGATGGCCGCGGCTCCGACTCCAGCTCCAAGACCTTGGCCCCGAAACGCGGACGGAAATCCTCGTCGATGCCGACGCGCCGCCATTGCGCGGTGGATTGCTCGCTGCACAGATGCGCGGCAGCCTCGCGCGGGTCGCCTGCGCACTCGAAGTCGAAATCCAGCTCGATATAGGCTTCCGCGTCGAGGTCCGTGCGCTTGGCGTAGAAGCCTGCGATGTCGTCCGGCGTCACGATCAGCCCTCGCCCATGATCTGGAGTTCGAGCCCGCGGCGCTCGCGCGGCCCGTCGAGCTCGATGAAAAAGATGGATTGCCAGCCGCCGAGGATCGGCTCGCCGCCGGCCACAGGGATGGTCTCGGACTCGTTCATGAACATGCCGAGAATGTGCGAATGCGCGTTGTCCCGGCCGTCCACCGCCGCCAGATTGTGCAGCCAGTCGCCGTCAAGCGGAACGAACCGCTTCAGGAACGTCACCATATCGCGCTGAAGCTGCGGCTCGCGCTCGTTGATGTTGACCCGCGCCGTCGTGTGCAGCGACATCACTGTCAGGAGACCGTCGCGCACGCCGCTTGCGGCCACCCACTCCCGGACCTGTGCGGTGATATCGATGATTTGTATCGGTTCGACAGTCTCGAACTCGATCCGGGTTCTTAGGATTTTCATGGGGTCACCTGAAGGGGGGCGGGCGTAGGCGGGATGTTATCTTGCAACCATGCGGTAGGCAAACGGTAAGGCTTGTCGCACTTGGAAGGCCTCCCGATCTTGCAGAGCGAAGGCGTCAGCAACATCTCCCGATCGAGAGAAAGTACATTCATTGATGCAAAATCAAGGTAGCAAGCCGCGAAGATCGCGCCGGACCCTCCTTTGGACCGCAGGCGGGATACTCGCCGCAACACTTATCGCGGCCGTGGCCGCAGGACCAGTCATGAGCCGAGTTCGAACAGCCGCAATACAAGATCGAGAAACAGGACGGTTCTATCGAGATCCGCTCCTATGGGCCGATGATCGCCGCTGAGGCAACCGTTGAGGGTCAGCGCAAAGCTGCCATCAACGAAGGCTTCCGGCTGATCGCGGCTTACATTTTCGGCAAGAATGCGCCGCGCGAAAAGATCGCCATGACGGCGCCCGTCGAGCAGCAGAAGCAGACCATCGCCATGACCGCGCCCGTAACGCAGCAGGGTCAGGAGAATTCCTGGACCGTGCGCTTCATCATGCCGAAGTCATGGACCATGGAAACTTTGCCGGTTCCCTCCGACTCGCGCGTCAGATTGGAACCTCTTCCGGCGCGGCGTTTCGTGGCCGTGACCTTCTCAGGCTTCGCCCGCGATGAAACCATCAAGAAGAAGACTGAAGAGCTGAGGCAGTACGCCGCCGCGCACAAGCTTGCCACCGTCGGCGAGCCGGTTCTTGCGTTTTATAATCCGCCCTGGACGCTGCCGTTCCTGCGCCGCAACGAGATCATGCTCGAACTCGCATCGCCCAAGGCGGAGGGGTAGCCCTTGGGGACGGCGCTATGCGCGCCCGTCCCGCGTCGCTATCGTGGATGTCCCGAGCGCGGCGATTGCCGAGTTCACGATCCCGCTCGCATTCAACCCTGCGCCTTCATACAAGGCTTCGGGCTTGCCGTGTTCCATGAACACGTCAGGAAGCACCAGCGGGCGCACCTTGAGCCCATGGTCAAGCAGGCCGTCGCGCGCCAGGAACTCCAGCACTTGCGAGCCGAAGCCGCCGGTTGAGCCTTCTTCCACCGTGATCAGAACCTCGTGGTGGCGAGCGAGCTGGCGGATGAGGTCCTGGTCAAGCGGCTTTGCGAACCGGGCGTCGGCGACCGTCGTCGAGAGTCCCATGGCCGCGAGTTTATCGGCGGCCTTCATGCATTCATGCAGCCTGGTGCCGAGCGCCAGAAGCGCAACCGTCGAGCCCTCACGAACGATTCGGCCTTTGCCGATGGGCAAAGGAGCGCCCTCGGCCGACATATCGAGGCCATATCCCTCGCCGCGTGGATAGCGGATCGCGCTTGGCCGGTCGTCGATCGCCGCTGCGGTCGCGACCATGTTTTTCAGGTCTACCTCATCCGCAGGCGCCATCACGACAAAATCAGGCAGGCAGCACAGATAAGGCAGGTCGTAGCAGCCGGCATGGGTCGCGCCATCCGCACCGACAAGACCGGCGCGGTCGAGTGCAAAGCGCACGGGAAGGTGCTGAACGGCAACGTCATGCACGAGCTGGTCGTAGCCGCGTTGCAGGAAGGTCGAGTATATCGCCACGAAAGGCTTTATGCCCTCGGTCGCAAGACCGGCGGCAAACGTGACAGCATGCTGCTCGGCTATGCCGACATCGAAGCAGCGGTTTGGAAACTCTTTTTCAAACAGATCGAGCCCGGTTCCGGACGGCATCGCCGCCGTGATCGCGACGATCTTGTCGTCCTTGTGCGCCTGCTCGATGAGGCTTTGGGCAAAGACCTTCGTATAGCTGGGCGGGCCGCCCTTGCCCTTGTCCTGGGCGCCGGTGATCACATTAAACTTCGTGACGCCGTGATATTTGTCCGCGGACTTCTCTGCGGGCTCGTAACCTTTGCCCTTTTGCGTCACGCAATGGACGAGCACAGGTCCTGAATGAGAGTCGCGCACATTTCGCAGAACTGGGAGAAGACGGTCAAGATTATGCCCGTCGATGGGGCCGACATAATAGATGCCGAGTTCCTCGAAGAGCATTCCGCCGGTGAAGAGATGGCGTGTAAATTCCTCCGCGCGAGCTGCTCGCCGTTCCCAAGCCTTGGGAAGCTTGTGCGCATAATACTTGGCGATATCGCGCACCTTGATGAATGTTTCCGAGGATGTGATACGCGCGAGATACTGGGACAGCGCGCCGACAGGAGGCGCAATCGACATATCGTTGTCGTTGAGAATGATGATCAGGCGCTTATCCATCGCGCCCGCGTTGTTCATGGCCTCGTAAGCCATGCCCGCGCTCATCGCGCCATCGCCGATAACGGCGATCACGTGGCGGCCATCGTCCTCGCTTTTAAGATCGCGCCCGACTGCCATGCCGAGACCGGCGGAGATCGAGGTTGACGAATGTCCCGCGCCGAAAGGATCGTATTCACTTTCGGAACGCTTCGTAAACCCTGACAGCCCGCCAGGCTGCCGCAAGGTGCGGATGCGATCCCTCCGCCCCGTCAGGATTTTGTGCGGATAGGCTTGATGCCCCACATCCCAGATAAGGCGGTCTACCGGCGTATTGAAAAGGTAGTGAATTGCGACCGTAAGCTCGATAACGCCCAGTCCCGCTCCAAGGTGGCCGCCGGTCACCGAGACGGCATCGATCATTTCAGTCCGCAACTCGTCCGCGACTTGCTGCAGCTGATCTGGGTCTAGTTTGCGAAGGTCTGCAGGAAACTGGATGGTATCGAGGAGAGGGGTACGGTTGCTGATTGTCACTTCAACACTGTCCTTCGAAGTCTCTTAGCGAATAACCTACGAACCTATGCCGAATGGCCCTGAAAGGACACGCAATTTTTCGTCGCAATTGCAAAACCCGCGAGTCACATTGCCGCTCGGCAACACAGCAAAAAAATTCCGCTGGCAATGCCGCCAACGCATTTTTTGCACCTCTCGATCAAATTATATGGGGGAACTGGGGAATTTTTTCTTAAAGAAAACCGCAAGAGAAGGGCCGCGGCTGCGGCCCTTGGCGAGTGGCGGCCGTGCGGCATTACATCTCGGAGTCGAGGGCGGCGATACCCGAGGGCAACCCCTGCGCGCTAAGCGTGATCCGCTCAACCTTCGCCTCGGCGCGCTTCAAAAGCTGGTCGCAATGAGCCCGCAGCGCCTCTCCGCGCTCGTAAATGTCGATGGATTGCTCAAGCTCAACGTCGCCGCGTTCCAGCCGGGTAACGATTTGCTCAAGCTCCTTCAATGCCGTCTCAAAACTCATGCCCTTTATGTCAGCGAAGGGCACCCGCGGCTGGCGTGAAGCCGCCGCCTCCTTGACTACATCGGTCTGCATGGTCGTCCCTCAAAAAGCTTCCAAAAGCGTCTGCACATGGGCCGCTACCGAGCGGCCAAGAGCGGCGAGATCGTAACCGCCTTCGAGCACTGAAACCACACGCCCGCCGCAGCGTTCCCGCGCCACATCGATCAGCTTCTGCGTCACCCAGGCGTAGTCTTCCTCGTGAAGATTGATATTTCCAAGCGGATCCGAACGATGGGCATCGAACCCCGCCGATATGATCAAAAGATCGGGAGCGTGCCTGCGCAATGCTGGGAGAATGACAGATTCGAAGGCTTCGCGGAATTGCTCCCCAGCATCGCCGGCGCGCAAGGGCGCATTTACGATATTTCCAGTTTCGCCGCGCTCGGTAATGCTTCCGGTGCCTGGGAACAGCGGCATCTGGTGGGTCGACGCATACATCATCGAAGGCTCCGACCAGAAGATTGCCTGAGTGCCGTTGCCGTGGTGAACGTCGAAATCGACGACTGCGACGCGCTCCGCCCCGTAAACTGCGCGGGCGTGAAAAGCAGCGACCGCCGCGTTATTGAACAGGCAGAAGCCCATCGCCTTGGCGATTTCGGCGTGGTGGCCGGGTGGCCGCGCGCGGCAAAATGCATTACTGGCACGCCTCTGCATCACTTCGTCGACGGCGTAAACCGCAGCTCCGGCGGAGCGCAGAGCGGCCTCCCAGCTGCCCGGTGAAACCATCGTGTCGCCGTCATCGAGGGAAATGAGCTCGCTCTTCGGCTGCCTCTTCTCGAGAAGATCGACGTAGGCCCTGGGGTGCGCCCGCGATACCTGGTCGAGCGTTGCAAGCGGCGCCTCGACGGTGATCAGGTTTTGAAATCTTGCGGTGGACAGGGCTTGCTCGATGGCCTTCATCCGCTCGGGCCGCTCAGGATGCCACTCGCCGGTGTCATGGTGGAGGAAGGCTTCGTGTGTGATTTGCAGGGTGGTCATGGGAGCGCTCTACCCCGCTGGCTTGCTGACGAGCGCCTTCAGCGGTACAGGCGCCTTGCTATCTTCAGGTATAAAGAAATCCGGCGCGAGGTCTTCGCTCGGATCGATGCGATAATGATCGAACTCGCGCTTGCCGTTTTCCCATAGCAACGTGTCGTCGATGCAAAAATTCCCGGTGAACTCGGGCGACGGCTTGGTGAGAATGACATGCGCGGCGTCCGCCAGGATATCCGCCTTCCGGCTCGCCCGCATGAGCTTGTCGCCGCCGAGGAGGTTCGCAACGGCGGCGGTCGCGATCGTCGTGCGAGGCCAGAGCGCGTTCACCGCAATGCCGTCCCGCTTCAATTCAGCCGCAAACCCCAGCACGAAAAGGCTCATGTTGTACTTGGCGATCGTGTAGGCGACGTGAGGCGCAAACCATTTCGGATTGAGATCGAGCGGCGGCGAAAGCATGAGGATGTGCGGATTCTCCGCCTTCTTCAGGTAGGGAATGCAGGTCTTCGAGGTGAGGAAGGTGCCGCGCCCGTTGATTTGGTGCATTAGGTCGTACCGCTTCATATCGGTCTGCACGGTCGGCGTCAGGCTGATGGCGCTGGCGTTGTTGATGCAGATATCGATGCCGCCGAAATGCTGCGCGGTCTTCTCGACAGCAGCCTGCACCTGATCCTCGTAACGGATGTCGCACAGGATGGGAAGCGCCTTTCCGCCTTCCTGCTCGATCTCGGCGGCGGCGGTGTAGATCGTTCCCGGCAACTTCGGGTGGGGATCGGAGGTTTTCGCCGCGATGGCGATGTTGGCGCCGTCCTTTGCCGCGCGCAGCGCAATGGCCAGGCCGATGCCGCGGCTTCCGCCCGTAATGAAGAGCGTTTTCTTATGAAGCGTTCCCATTCCTACTGCCTCTGTTTTTTCTTTTGTCATGACAGCCGTACCCCCTCAGAACCCAGCCTCGCCTTTCGTATCGGGCTAAAGAGGATGCGAAGACCTCACATTATGCCACCTTAATGCGTTGGGCGGGCGGTTTTTTGCAAGAAAGCCATGAATGCATTGCGCGCTTCGTCCGACTTCACGCGCTCCAGAAAAAGCGCGCCCTCCTCCTGCATGCGCTGCCTGATCTGGGCCGGGTCTCCCCGCAGCAAGCGCCGCGCCAGCCGCACCGCCTCGCGCGGCTTGTTCGCCAGCGCCTGCGCTGCCTTGAGCGTCACGCTATCCAACTCTTCGGACGGGACGATATGGTTGACGAGACCGGCTTCCTTCGCCCGTTCCGCCGGCCACGGCGCACCCATCACCAACAGCTCGAAGGCCCGGGCATGGCCCATCATGAGCGGGCCGAGCAGGCTCGACGCTGCCTCCGGCAGCAAACCCAGATCGACGAAGGGCGTCTGGAACACGGCGCGCGGGCTGGCGAAGACCAGATCGCAATGAAGCATCAGCGTCGTCCCGATGCCGATGGCAGGGCCATCTACGGCCGCGATGAGAGGCTTCTCGCATTCGGCCAGGGCTTTGAGGAAATCGAAGCCGTGCAGCACGGCTCCGCCTTGGCTGGCGGCGAGGAAGTCCGCGATGTCGTTGCCCGCGCAGAAAATGCCGGGTTGACCGAGGATGACCGTCACCGCGATTCCGTCATCGGCGTTCGCTCCCGAAAGCGCTTCGGCGAGGCTGGCGTACATTGCGGCGGTCAGCGCGTTTTTCTTCGCGGCGCGGTTGAGGCGAACGATCTGGACCGCACCGTCCCGCGTGATTTCTACGTTCTCACTCATGGCTAGCGCGCTCCCAACACGGCTTCAGCCTGCATCACGGTCTCGTATCCATGCGTGACGGCATGTTTGAGCCCGTCCGTCTCCCCCATCAGGCTCTCTGCAAAGTGCCGCGCCTCGATCACGTGCGAATTGTGGTAGCCATTGGCGCCGCGCACGGCTGCGAGCGCACCCTTCGCAAGATAAGCGCCACCGGAAGCGAGCCCAAACAGGCGCAAAAATGGCGTCGCGCCAGCAAGCGCGGCGGGCCGGTTTTCCACGAGCTGGCGGGAAAGCCACCGGCTCGATTCTTCCAGGTCAGCGATGCTCGCTTCCATGCATTCGCTCATGTGACCGAACGCGGGCTCGTTCGAGGTCTTGACGCCGTGCGCTGTCCCTTTGAGCGAAGCGATGAAGCTTTCAATCGTCTCGCCGCCGTTCGAAGGAAGCTTGCGTGTGACGAGGTCAATGGCCTGGATGCCGTTCGTGCCCTCGTAGATGGTTGCGATCCGCGCGTCGCGGAAGTGCTGGGCTGCGCCGGTTTCCTCGATGTAGCCCATGCCGCCGTGAACCTGGACGCCCTCCGAAGCCACCTCCACGCCGATGTCGGTCGAATAGGCTTTGGCGACCGGCGTGAGCAACGCCGCTTCGGCCAACGCGCGCTGTCGCTCAGCCCCGTCCGGCGAGTGATGCGCGATGTCCATCGCAACCGAGGTCGCGTAGCAGATCGCCCGCGCGGCGCTCGTCTTCGCCTTCATGCTGAGCAGCATGCGCTTCACGTCCGGGTGCTCGATGATCGCAACAAACTCGTCCACGCCCGCGCTTCCGGCCGTGCCCTGCTTGCGGTCGTGCGCGTATTGCAGCGCCTGCTGGAAAGCGCGCTCCGCAATGCCCACCCCCTGGATGCCGACGCCGATGCGCGCCTCGATCATCATAGTGAGCATGGCCTTAAGGCCGCCATTGGGCTCGCCCACGAGCCAGCCAATAGCGCCGCCATGGTCGCCATAGTTCAAGACCGCTGTCGGGCTGCCATGGATGCCGAGCTTGTGCTCAAGCTTGGCGCAGGTCACATCGTTGCGCGCGCCAAGAGAGCCGTCATCGTTCACGAAGAATTTAGGGATGAGGAAAAGCGAGATGCCCTTCGTCCCCGCAGGCGCATCCGGCAGGCGCGCGAGCACCATGTGGATGATGTTCTCCGTCATGGGATGCTCGCCATAGGTGATGTAGATCTTCGTGCCGGTGATCTTGTATTTCCCGTCCCCGGCAGGAACGGCGCGCGTCTTCAAAAATCGCAAGTCGGACCCGGCGTGCGGCTCGGTGAGCTGCATCGAGCCGGTCCATTCGCCGGTCACGAGCTTGGGCAAATACTTGTGTTGAAGGTCCCGTGAGCCGTGCGCGATGATGGCATGCACGCCCGCCTGTGTGAGAAGCGGGTTGAGGCCGAACGCCATGTTCGCGCCGTTCCACATCTCGGTGACGGCCATGGACAGCGCAAACGGAAGCCCTTGCCCTCCATAGGCTTGCGGCACAGGAAGGCTCCCCCATCCACTTTCGACCCACTTGCGATAGGCTTCCGTGAAGCCATCCGGCATGACGACCTCGCCGTTGACGAGCCGCGCGCCCTGCTCGTCGCTCGCCCGGTTGGTCGGTGCGAGTTCCTCGGTTGCAAAGCGCCCCGCTTCCTCCAGGACGGCCTGCGCGGTGTCCATGTCGAGGTCCGCGAACAGACCGCGTTCGATAAGCTTCGGAAATCCTGCAATGTGATTGAGCGTGAAGGCGATATCCGCGACGGGCGCGCGATAGGTCATGGATCCTCCCAGGCATCCGCTGCCTTGCCGGTTCGAACTGGCGCCGCTCCTGACAGGGCGCTGAAAAACCGGAAATTTCGGCTTCATCCTTCGATAAGCTCAGGATGAGGCCGCGTATTGTATAAGCCCATGGTGAGCCTGTCGAACCATGGGCAACAACCTTTTTTCAGCAGCCCGCTAAAGCTGTTCACCAGCCGCGGAAGAACCACACCTTAATCTGAAAAATCCCCGCGTTAAATATGATTTCGCGCTGTGGGACCATGCCTCGAATGCATGCGCCCCGTTCCGGTCCCTCTTCCCGAGGCAGAGGATGTTGACACCGCGGGAAAGGATAAGAGGAGCTGCGCTTCGTTAACGATTTGTGCTATTCATCGGTAAAAAGTTGCTTAGGGGAATTGCGATGCGGTGGCTTGCGCTCTTGGTGGCTGCGCTGGTGTTCGGGATTCTAGCTGCGGGCGCGGAGGAGCAGCCGAAAGGCTGGCTCGGCCTTCAGCTTAAAGACCTGACCAAGGAAGAGGCGGACGCGCTCGGCTGGGAAAGTCCGCGCGGCGCGAAGGTGGTCAAGACCGTACCGGGCGGACCTGCGGAGAAGGCGGGGCTCCTTCCCGAAGACATCGTGCTCTCCCTCGACGGCTTGGAAGTCGACAACATGGCGGGCTTGGTCGCGGCGGTGAACGCGAGGCCACCACGCGCGGAGGTGAAGCTCCGTCTGCTGCGCGCCGGCAAGGAAAAGCGGCTCGCCGCGACACTCGGCGCCCGGGCTGTGCAGTCCGCCCAGCCGAAGGACTTGCCCATGCTGCAGCTCGACACCGGCGGCCACCAGGGAATGGTCGCGCGGGTCGCGTTTACGCCGGACGGGAAATATCTCGTATCGGCGGGCCTAGACAAGGTCATCCGTGTGTGGGACTGGCGCGCAGGCAAGACGGTGCGAACGATCAACGGCCAGTCGGGACCTGGGTCTGAGGGCAAAATCTTCGTGATGGCGCTTTCGCACGACGGACGGCTTATTGCGGTCGGCGGCTGGCTCAACGCGCAATGCTCAGGGCGATGCGGCGACATCCGTTTGTACGACGTGGCGAGCGGCGAGTTGGTTGCGCTGCTGGTGGGGCACACCAACACGATCCACGGCCTCGCTTTCTCTGCCGACGATAAAATGCTGATTTCAGGAAGCTTCGATCGCGATGCGATCGTCTGGGATGTAGAAAAGAGAACCATCATCACCAGGCTGAAGGGCCATCGGGAAGACATTTACGCCGTTGGCTTCACGGCCGACGGAACGCGCGCTGTAACGGGAAGCCTCGACAAGACGCTCAGGATTTGGCGAGTGAGCGACGGCGCGGTTCTGAAAGAGATGACCGGGCACGGGGACAAGGTCTATGCGCTGGCAATCTCGCCCGCCGATGGCAGCATCGCGAGCGGAGATACCAGCGGCGAAATTCGCGTCTGGGATGGGCGGACGGGCAATTTGCGCAAAGTGCTCGTTCCTGCCGGCGGCGATATCGGTTCTCTGAATTTTTCGCCGGACGGGCGGCTTCTGCTGGCAACGTGCGGCGGCGTCTGCAGCGCAACCCAGCACGTGTACGATGCGACCACCGGCAAGGAGCTTACGGCCTTCAAAACGCATGAAAACATCGTGCTCGCAAGCGCCTTCTATCCCGGCGGCAGCCTCGTCGCAACCGGCGACGGGTTCGGCAGAATCTACATATGGGACCCGCGAACCGGCGAGACGAAAGCAGCGCTGAAGGGTACGGGACGCCAGACCTGGGCCGTTGGTTTTTCGAGCGATGGGCGAAGCATCGCCTGGGGCAACACCAATTCCAATCCGCTCGGAGAAACGCCTGCAAACAAGCGCGGTCCGCTGGAAATGTCCTTGCGCCTGCCTGCCGCGAATGAACTGCTGTCCCAACCGGAACCCGTTAAGGAAATCGACGGGTGGGTGTCTGCCCAGGCTGAATTTGGCGACATGTCTTTGCTTCATCGCAGGGGCGGTGCCTATAATTTCCCCGCGCTTCTCGACCTCAAGAAAGACGGCAAACCGACCGGGGTGTCTTTCGAGCGCGGCGCCACGGATGGCTACGAGCACCGCGCCTATGGCTTCACTCCGGACGGAAAGACGGTCATAGCGGGCGCCGATTTGGGCTATCTCAGCGCTTTCGGTCTCGACGGCAAGAAGATCGGCGAATTCATCGGGCATGAGAGCGAGATTTGGGCCGTGGCCGTCTCTCCCGACGGGCGCTACCTCCTCTCGGGCTCCGCCGACCAGACGCTGCGGCTGTGGAATTTGCAGACCCGCGAGCTGCTCGTCACGCTCTTCCGCGGCGAGGACGGCGAATGGGTGATGTGGACGCCGCAGGGCTACTACACAGGCTCGCCGGGCGCGGACAAGATCGTGGGCTGGCAGATCAACAAGGGCTTGGACAAGGCCGCCGAATACGTCACGGCCGAGCAGCTTCGCAAGCATCTGAACAGGCCGGACATCGTGGCGAAGGCCATCGAGCTTGCCTCTGCCGAAGAAGCCGCGCGCGCCTCCTACGGCACCGAGTTCAAGCTCTCCGACCTGCTTGCGCGGCCCGCGCCGCATCTGCGCATCACCTCGCCCGCAGCCGACAGCAGGCTGAACGCGCCGGGCAGCGTCGAGGTCAAGATCGCGCTCGACAAAACCCCCGACCCGGTGACGCGCATCCGCATCCAGGTGAACGGACGCCAGCTCGACGACTTCCTGCCCAATGACAGTCCGAGCTTCGAGGCCGGCGAGCATGCCTTCCCCGTTCCGCTCGCCAAGGGCAAGAACACCATCGTGGTGACCGCGCTGAATGAGATCGGCTGGTCGAAGGTGCAGGACGGTACGCTCACGGTTACGAACGAGAGCGCAGGCGACCTGGACGTGCGCGGCACGCTGTATATCCTCGCCATCGGCGTCTCGAAATATCCGGGCGTCGCCAATTTGTGCAAACCGAAGGAAACGTGCGATCTGGATTTTACGGGCTATGACGCGAGGGCGTTCGCCGATGCGATGGAAAAGCGCCTTGGGCCGCTCCACAGCAAGGTGGTGCGCCGCGTGCTCGTGAATGGCGGTGCGCCGGACGACGCGCCCACGGCCGCCAACATTATCGATGCGCTCGGCATTTTGCGGGGCGCCCAGCCGAACGACACCGTTGCCGTATTTCTGGCGGGGCACGGCATCAACGACGGGCCGAACTACCGCTTCGTTTCGACCGATGCGGCTGTCGCGGATGGCGCACTGAAGCCATCGTCCGTCGTGCCCTGGTACGCCATCGAGGAGGCAGTGGATGGCGCGAAGGGGCGGCGGCTTCTGTTCATCGACACCTGCCACTCGGCGGGCGCCTATAACCAGCGCCTTGGCAACGCGGCCTATTACGCCAATATCCTCGCCTACTCTTCCGCGCGATGGGACCAGGAAGCTCTCGAAAGCGTAGCTTTCGGGCATGGGCTGTTCACCTACGCGCTTGTGGAAGGCATGGCGGGCGCGGCGGATTTGAACCACGACGGGCGCGTCGATACCGCGGAGCTTGCCGAGTACCTGCGAAAGCGCGTGCCCGAGCTGGCAGCCAAGCTTAAGGGAGAGCAGGAGCCGCAGTTCTTCCGGGGCCGCGACGCGGAAACCTATCCTTTGTCGGCGCTGCATTGAGCGGACGCTGAAAAACCGTCCATGGTTCGACAAGCTCACCATGAGGGCTGGACCTCATCCTGAGCTTGTCGAAGGATGGAGCGACGTTTTGAGGCTTTCAGCAGCCGGCTAGGCTTTATCTTTCGGTAAGACGAGGGGCGATTTCTGGAGCCATGATCGTAAAGGCTGACAGGGCAGCGATAGCGGAGGCGGCGCGGATCGTTCGCGCGGGCGGCCTTGTGGCGTTTCCGACCGAGACGGTCTATGGGCTTGGCGCGGACGCGACGAATGGGCACGCGGTGGCGCGCATCTTCGAGGCGAAGGGCCGCCCGCGCTTCAATCCGCTCATCGCCCATGTCGCGGACATCGAGGCCGCCTGCGATCTCGGCGCGTTCGACGATCAGGCTTTCGCCCTTGCGCGCCGGTTCTGGCCGGGGCCTCTGACCCTCGTTCTGCCGCTGTCGCCCCATCCCCGGCACAGCATCAGCGAACTCGTAACCGCGGGCCTCGACACGATCGCCATCCGCGTTCCAGCCCACCCCGTTGCGCGCGAGCTTGTAGCGGCGGCGGGCGTTCCCATCGCGGCGCCAAGCGCCAACCCGTCGGGGCGCCTCAGCCCAACCCGTGCGCGGCACGTCGAGGAGGAACTCGGCGAAAAAGCCGGCATGATCCTTGACGGTGGCGACGCGAAAGCAGGCCTCGAGTCCACGATTGTCGCGCTTCTTCCGCATCCCACGCTATTGCGTCCGGGATCGCTCGCCCGCGAGGACATCGAGGCAGTTCTGAACTGCCGGCTCGCCGACTTCCGGCAAGGCAAGGTTCAGTCGCCTGGCCAGCTTCTCAGCCATTACGCCCCGCGCGCCGCGCTCCGGCTCGATGCGTCGCACGCTTTGCCCGGAGAGGCGCTTTTGGGATTCGGGCCGCGTGCGCCCGAGACGGCACTGAATTTGAGCCCGAGCGGAGACCTGCGCGAGGCGGCCGCCAATCTCTTCGCCTATCTGCGCGTTCTCGACAGGAAGCGACCTTCGCAAATCGCGGTCATGCCGATTCCCAAGGGCGGCCTTGGAGAAGCGATCAACGATCGATTGCGCCGGGCAAGTGCACCGAGATCAAGTGAATGACGCAGCAATATCAACAATCCTGATAACAAAACGGCGGGTCAATATGCCTGCGCCATTTCAGCTTTACCGAGACTATTTGCCGCCAAAAAATGCGGTGCTGGACGGCGTCTCACTCACGCGGAAAAAGCCTCGAAACCTTCGAGAGTTAGCCGGGAATCTGCCCCGCAAGGATCGCAGCGCAGGCGCTGGGATTTTTCTGCGCGAATTATTTTGCGGCTGAGCATGATTTTTCACTTGAAATGGGGGGCGATGCGATGCACATACCCCCCCTGTTCACATCTGGACATCTACTGGTTGGGGAGGACGCCATCATGGCATTCCATGACGCCCTCTTCCAATTGGGGATGGACTTGGATCGAGGTTCAAGCACCGCCCAAACGGAAGAAAAGCATGCCCTCTTTGTCACGCATTCGGACGGAGAGGATCGGAAAGACTACTTCTGTGAGCGCAATGGCGTGCGATACGCCGGGACTCACTTGCTGGTCGACGTGTTGAACGGCACGCGGCTTGACGATATCGACCACATCGAACAAACCTTCAGACGATGTATAGAGATTTCAGGGGCGACGCTCCTGCATATCCACTTGCATCACTTCACGCCCAATGGCGGCGTGTCTGGGGTGGCGGTGCTGTCGGAATCACACATATCGATCCATAGCTGGCCTGAGTATGGCTACGCCGCGCTTGATCTTTTCATGTGCGGCCATGCGAAGCCCCATCTGGCGATCGATGTGATTAGACAGGCGTTCGAGCCGGAAGAGATCATCGTCAAAGAAGTCCTGCGCGGCCAGGAAGCTGCCGTGCAGTTGAAGCTCGCTGCCTGAGCAGCGGGAAGGTTAAAGCGCCCCGCGAAAGCGGGGCTCCCTCAAGGCAAACGTGACCCGAGGAACGCACTTGTGATCGCGCCTGGCCGTGGTCCACAAGCCTGTATCCGCGCGCCTGTTGTTCGACCTCTTCGAACAGCTTAACTTAACGTTCAATTTTGCGGCAGTCAGGTGCTCCGATGCGCAAGGGTTTGCTTTATCTTGAGGATCTCTACCCCGGCATGACCTTCTCCGCCGGTCCCGTCAGGCTCAGCGAAGAGGCGATCATCGCCTTTGCAAAGGAGTTCGATCCGCAGCCCTTTCACATCGACCCTGAAGCGGCGAAGACCACCATCTTCAAGGGCTTGGCTGCAAGCGGCTGGCACACGGTGGGCGTCACCATGCGGATGCTGGTCGACGCCGCGATGCCTTTCGCGGGCGGTTCGATCGGGTTCGGGGCGGAAGTCTCCTGGCCGAGGCCTGTCAGGCCCGGCGACGAGCTTTCCGTCGAAGTGGAGATTATTGATATCACGCCGTCGTCCTCAAAGCCAAACCAGGCGATTGTGACGTTGCGGACGACGACGGCAAATCAGAACGAGGAGACCGTGCAAGTGATGATCTCAAAGAACCTCGTTTTCAAACGCGGCCACGTGCCGGGAGAATCCGCATGACACGCTGGGTCGAAGAAACGCTGCATCCGCACTGGCGCTGCGCTCTGATGTCGGATCGCGTGCTGTATGAAAACCGCACAGAGCATCAGCACCTCATCATTTTCGACAACGCCACCTTCGGCCGCGTCATGATGCTGGACGGGGTCGTGCAGCTCACGACGAAGGACGAGTTCATTTATCACGAGATGATGGCCCACGTGCCGCTGTTTTCCCTCGGCGCGGAGAACGCGAAGCGCGTGCTTGTGATCGGCGGAGGCGACGGCGGCGTCATGCGCGAGGTCTTGAAGCACAAGAACGTCGAGCGCCTCGTCCTTTGCGAGCTCGACAGCACGGTCGTGGATTTGTCGAAGCAGTATCTGCCGGAGATTTCCCAAGGCGCGTTCGATGATCCCCGCGTGGAGGTGATCATCGCCGATGGCGTTCGCTATGTGGCGGAAACCTCCGAAAGATTCGACGCGATCATCGTGGACTCGACCGAGCCGGTCGGCCCGGCCGCGGTTCTCTTCACCCGCGAGTTTTTCGAAGGGTGCGCGCGCTGCCTGAACAAGCCGGGCGTGCTCGTCACGCAAAACGGACTGCCCTTCATGCACCCGGATCATCTGACCGGGACCATGGCGCTGTTCAAGACAATCTTTGCGGACCACGCGACCTATCTCTGCGATCAGCCAACCTACTTCGGCGGTCCGTTCGCGCTCGCCTGGGCGGCTAACGATGCATCGATCCGCACCACGCCGCTTGAGGTCATCGCCGGGCGGCTGAACGCCTCCGGCTTCGGCACTCGCTATTATACGCCAGAAGTGCACAAGGCAGCCTTCGCGCTGCCAGCCTACGTCGCGAAATTGGCAGACTGAGGCGCTGACATCGAAACGCAGGGGTGGCTTGCGGCGCCCCTCACCCCAACCCTCTCCACCCGGGAGAGGAAGCCGCCGATGCGCCTAGTCCGCAACTTCCGTAGGAGGAGGCTCCGGAATGTCGATCAACGCGCGAAGCGCAGTGCGCGCACGGGAAAGCCGCGACTTCACGGTTCCGACAGAAATGTTGAGGACTGCCGCGGCCTCTTCGTAGCGAAGCCCCTCGACCGCGATCAGCATGAGAACCTCGCGATGATCCTCCGTCAGCTGCAGGAAGGCTTGCTGGACCTCGGACAAGATGAGGTGATTATGCTGCTGAGCCGGCGCAAAGAGAGGCGCTTCCCGCTCCAGGCCATTGCGATAAGCCATGTCGTGCTGCGCGCGTCGCTTATCGTTCCGGAACACGTTTTTCAGGATGACAAAAAGCCAGGCCCTTAGATTGGTGCCTGGCTGCCATGATTCGATATTAGCGATTGCCCTGGTGAGGCACTCCTGAACGAGGTCGTCGGAATAGTCCGCATCGCGCGTCATGTAGCGCGCGAACCGCCTCAGGCGTGGGATCTCCGCCTTCATGGCAGAGATGGTGTCGCGATAATCTGGCGGCATCAAGTATGCGTCTCGTCCTGCGTCTGAAAGATATAGACATAGAATCCTAAGAAAGTAAGGGCGCCCCATGTCTCTCAGGCCCGGTCGCGCAGATGTGACCTTCGACTGATGGGGCCGGTCCCCCTATGGTGTCCGCGATCCACGGAACTCGCAAGCGCGGCCTTGTGTTGCTCCAATCAAACCAGTTACGCGCTGAAAGTCGATGCTCTCGCGCCCGGCGCAGAAGGTTCTTGGAGGAAGCAATGGCGGATGCTGCACAACGCTGGCATGAACCCGAACCGGATCAGCATAACCAAGCGACGGACGTTCAGCGGGTAGACCTTCCGGACCCCTCGATTCTGCCCGAACTTCGCATCTATAGCAGGTCCACGATCTTCTATTGGTGGCCCGTCTGGGTGAGCGGATACATCATGGCTGCAATCACTGCCATTTGGGGACAATCCTTATCACTCTCGAACGGATCCAAAATACTGATACACCCCAATACAGGCCTTGGGTTGAGCTTTATCGTGATATTGACGCTCATCATGATGTTCACGAATGTGAGGCTGCGGGGGATTTACTCCGTGGTTCTTTTGCTCGCAATCGGTTTGGTGACAGTCGTTTTTGGGTGGCTTGGCTGGTGGGACCGAATCTTCGCCTTCATCCCGGAACTGACTGTGTACATGAACCTTGGCTTCTACCTTACATTCTCTACGATTCTTTTCGCCGTTTGGGCGCTTCGTTTCCTTCTCTTCGATCGCCTCGTTTTCTGGCGCATCAGGCCAGGGCAGCTCACGGAAGAGCATATGATCGGGGGTGGCGAACAAAGCTACGACACGAGGGGCATGCTGTTCGAGCAGCGCAGCAATGACTTTTTCCGCCATGTTGTCGGACTGGGCGCTGCCGATCTCCTTCTGATCACGACAGGCGCAAAGAAAGAGGAAATCGACATTCCGAATGTCCTGTTCGCGGGCCGGAAGATCAAGGCCATGCAACGGCTGATCGCGATCAAGCCTGAGGAGGCGTTGGCGAAAACGGTGTCGAGTTGACGGCTAGTCGAGCGCGAACGGCGGCTGGCAATTCCAGAAGCGGATCTTCCAGCCGCCTTTTTCACAGGACAGTCCGCAGCAATTTCCCGTGGCGACTTTGAGCGAGCCGCTCGCCGCCATCTCCCCGAAAGCTGCCGGAACGAGCTTTGCGAAGAATTTCAGAATGCCGTTGCTCGTAACCAGCAACGCGGCATCGTCATCAGCGAGGCTCGATGCCAGTTGCTGCGCAAGCTGCGCTACATTTTCGGTAATCGCGGCCTCGGACGGCGTCCAGCGCGGAGATGCAGGCCACTTGCCGCTATGATTCCAGGCTTTCAGCTCGTTTCCGCCGCCAAGCGCTTCGATCTCGTCCGATGTCTTGCCTTCCCAGAGGCCGTAATCGATTTCGCGCAAGCGCTCGTCGACCTCGACCGGCGTGGCGAGGGCAGCCGCGCGGGCGGCGATAGAGGCGTGCTCGCGCGTGCGCTTCAACGGACCGGAAACGATACGCTTGATGCGCGCTCGAGCAGGGGCAAGGGCTGCGCCGAGCGCTTCCGCCTGCTCCCTTCCCTTCGCTGTTAGCGGAAGATCGGTCCTTGCGCCGACCCAGACCACCGTGTCGCCGCGCTCGAACGTGTTGCCGTGGCGTGCAAGGAAAAGCAGCATCACACCCTGCCGGCCGGCTTGAACTCGATCAACTCGCCTTCGCGCTCGATGATGCTTTCGGCGACCGCAACGTCTTCCGGCGCGTCGATAGACCAATGCGTCCGTCCGCGGTAATCGACAACCGCAACGCGAATCAGCATGCCGTGCTCAAGCGCCCGAAGCTGCTCCAAGCCTTCCGTCTGCTCAAGCGGCGAGGCTGCCAGGGTCATGTACTGCGCGAGCGAGGCCTTGCGATAACCGTAAAGCCCGATATGCCGATAGATGGGAGCGTGCCCTGCGTTGCGGATATAAGGGATGACCGCCTTCGAGAAGTAGAGCGCGTTCTTCTTCAGGTCGAAGACCACCGTGGTCCCGCTTCCGGGCCGGATCTTTTTCTGCTCGACAAACTCTTCGAGCGCCGGCCCCTTAAGCCGGACTGCGGGCGTCACCAGTTCCGGCGCTTTATCGATGATCATCTCGTCGATCATGGCCTCAAGCACCCAAGGCGGCGTGAGGAGGGCGTCTCCCTGCAGGTTGAGCACGATATCCTCGGAAATTCCCGTGCGCCTCACGGTGTCATAAACGCGCTCCGTGCCATTCGTGCAGTCGGGCGAGGTCATGATGGCTTCCGCATCGAAGCTGCGGGCGTGCGCGAGGATGCGCTCGTCCTCCGTCGCGATCACGACGCGCGATGCTTGCCGGACGCTCCTCGCGATGCGCCATACCCTCTCCAGCATGGTGACACCTGCGACAAGGCAAAGCGGCTTGCCGGGAAAGCGCGATGACGCATATCGCGCAGGGATCACGATGGCGGCTGTCATTTCGGGCTCGCTATTCTGCGCGGTAGGATTTCGACCGGCGGTTTACCATGCCAAGCGCGACCGTGTCCGGCAAGACTTTCATGAGCGCCGCGATCTGCTTGGACCGGCGCCCGGTGATGACGATGGAGCGCCCTCGCATCACGCCGTCGTAACCGGCCTCCGCAACGTGTCCGGCGCTCGTCCACCAATGCTTCCCATACCGCGAGACCTGTGCCCGTGTGCCGGTCACGTCGTGGAATTCGGTGTAGGTGAAGCCCGGACAAAGCGCCGTGGTCAGCACGTTCTTGCTGCGGTTTTCGAGAAGAAGAGACTGCGAGAACTTGATCATGAACGCCTTCGCAGCGGCGTAAAGCGTGTGCCCGGCGGAGCCCGGCACCAGTCCTGCGACGGAGGCGACGTTGATGATGCGGCCGAAGCGGCGCTGGAGCATGGGTGTCAGGAGCACATGCGCCAGCTCGCACGGCGCAACCACAAGCACCCGCAGAAAAGCCTCCTGATCGCTCCACTGCGTCCGGGCGTAATACCCCGGAACGCCGTATCCGGCGTTGTTGACGAGCCCGTCGATCATCAAGCGATGATCGCTCACTTTTTCGATGAGCCGCTTCACGCCGTCAGGATGCGCGAGGTCTTCGGCGATCGGCGTCGCGGCGACCTTGTGCTTCCCGGAAAGTTCAGCGGCGAGCGCCTCAAGCCGCTCCATGCGGCGCGCGGTGACGACCACGTTCCAGCCTTTGGCCGCAAAGACTTCGGCAAACGCCTTGCCGATGCCCGCGGATGCGCCGGTTATCAAGACGGTGCGGCCGCGAACGTCGTCCATCATGGTCTCCTGCTTGAGCGCACCAGCCCCTCTCCCCAGCCCTCTCCCCATGGGAGAGGGAGATATAGGCGTCCTCTCTCCCATGGGGAGAGAGGCAGAGTGAGGGGTTCAGCCCCAAAAACGGTTTAATTCCGCACTTCGAGCAAGCGGCGCGCGATGACCTGGGCCTGGATTTCCGCGGCGCCCTCGAAAATGCTCAAAATTCGCGCATCGCACAGCACGCGGCTGATCGGATATTCGAGCGCGAAGCCGTTGCCGCCATGGATTTGCAGAGCGTTATCCGCCGCCGACCACGCGACGCGCGCCGCAAGCAGCTTCGCCATCCCGGCTTCCAGGTCGCAGCGCCGCCCGCCGTCCTTCTCGCGGCCGGCGAAATAGGTGAGCTGGCGCGCAATCATTGTCTCGGCGGCCATCATGGCGATCTTGTCGGCGACACGCGGGAAATTCACGATCGCCTTGCCGAATTGCTGCCGCTCGGTTGCGTATCGCAGCCCGAGGTCCATGGCTGACTGCGCGACGCCGACCGCACGCGCCGCCGTCTGCACGCGCGCGGATTTAAAGGTCTGCATGAGCTGCTTGAAGCCCTGCCCTTCCTCGCCGCCGAGAAGCGCCGAGGCCGGAACCTCGAACCCATCGAAGGAAAGTTCGTACTCCTTCATGCCGCGATAGCCGAGCACCTCGATCTCCCCGCCGGTCATGCCCTTCGCAGGGAATGGATCGGCGTCGGTCCCGCGCGGCTTCTCCGCCAGAAACATCGAAAGCCCGCGATAGCCCGGCTCGGCCGGATTGGTGCGCGCCAGCACCGTCATCAGGTCGGCGCGGACGGGATGGGTGATCCAGGTTTTCTGGCCGGTGATCCTGTAGACATCGCCCTCGCGAACGGCGCGCGTCTTGAGAGAAGCCAGATCCGAGCCGGTGTTCGGTTCGGTGAAAACCGCCGTCGGAAGCACTTCGCCGCTCGCGATTTTCGGCAGCCAGCGTTCCTTCTGCTCCTCGGTCCCGCCGCCGAGAATCAGCTCGGCTGCAATCTCCGAGCGCGTGCCGAGCGAACCGACGCCGATATAACCCCGGCTCAGTTCCTCAGAGACGACGCACATCGCCTCCTTGCCGAGACCAAGCCCGCCGTATTCCTCCGGGATCGTCAGGCCGAAAACACCCAGCTCGTTCATCTTGCCGATGACTTCGAGCGGGATGTATTCGTTCTTCATGTGCCATTCGTGCGCATGGGGCTTAACTTCCGCCTCGACGAAGCGGATCATCTCGCCGCGCATCGCTTCGAGCGTATCGTCGAGGCCGCCATCGCCGAAATGCCCAGTGCCTTGGGCATGCTGGACAAGCTCAACGAGACGCGCGCGGGCTTTCGAATTGTTCGCCTTGATGAGCGTAACCACGGCCTCGGTCGCAAACGCGTCGCGGTCGGCAGGCTCAAGATCGAGATCGTGAAAGCGGATGGTCTCGGACTGGCTCATGGGAATGCCGCCGAGAATTTGCGCAACGTATTCCCCAACGCCGATTTGCGTGAGGAGCGCTTCCATCTCGCCGAACCGCTGAGCCTCCGTGAGGCGCCTTCCATACGCCGCCATCTGCTTGATCGCCTCGGCGTAAGTGGCGAGCCAGGCAAGGCCGTGGCAGGCGTGCTGCTCGCGCTCGATCAGCTCGCTGCTGAGAGCGTCGTTCGCGATCACTCTCGCCCTCACATTGACCGTGGCGCGCCGTAAGAGCCGCTCGGCATTCGCGGCGGCCTCGTCGCACAGCCGAAGAAGGTCTGGGGCAAGGACTGAGGCGGAATTGCTATCGGCGGCGAGGCTCATACTGGCCTTCTCCCTTCATGCGGTTCTTGCGAATATCGGGCGTAACACGGCAGAACCGGGAAAATGCCCGGTTCCGCTGCTGCGTTCAAGTTTGTCAGTCCGAGTGCCCCTCGCTGTGAAGGGCTCTGTCAAAAAGTTCTCGTCACTTCCTCCGGCCGAACACCATGTCGAGCCACAAGCTGAAGAAGGTTCTTTGTTGTTCTTTCGGCTTCGGTTGCTCTTTCGGCTTCGGTTCCCACTTCGTGCCGGCGTCAGTCTCCTTGACCGTTGCGGGCGGCGGGGCCTGCACCTCGGAGACGGGTTCCGGGGCAGCCTCGACGGGAGGCGCAACATGTTCGACGCTCTCCTTCAAGGCCGCCTCTGCCACGGGAGCAGCAATCTCCGGCTCCGAGACACGCTCCGGGGCATGCTCGGCGACTGGCGCGGCATGCTCCAGAACCGGCTCGGGCTCAACAGCTGGCGCTTCCTCATGCGCGACTGGCGCGGGAGCTTCAGCCTCCGGCCCGGAGACACGCTCCGGGGCATGCTCGGCGATTGGTGCGGCGTGCTCCAAAACCGGCTCGGGCTCGACAGCCGGCGTCTCCTCATGTGCGACTGGCGGGGGAGCTTCAGCCTCCGGCCCGGAGACACGCTCCGGGGCATGCTCGGCGATTGGTGCGGCGTGCTCCAAAACCGGCTCGGGCTCGACAGCCGGCGTCTCCTCATGTGCGACTGGCGGGGGAGCTTCAGCCTCCGGCCCGGAGACACGCTCCGGGGCATGCTCGGCGACTGGCGCGGCATGCTCCAGAACCGGCTCAGGCTCAACAGCCTGCGTCTCCTCATGCCCGACTGGCGCCGGAGCTTCAGCCTCCGGCCCGGAGACGCGCTCCGGGGCATGCTCGGCGACTGGCGCGGCGTATTCCGGAACCTGTTCGGCTGCGACAGCAGGCGATCCCAAATCGTGCGCCGCCTCGGCGACTTCGCGAGCGGACTCCGCTTCCATTGGAACGGCGTAGGCCGAGGCCACGGGCTCGACTTCCGGCATGGCGCAAGGCTCGGAACTCCGCTTTTCGAGTTCAGGCTCCGGCAATGGCTGTTGGGTCTCGTGAAGGGGCACTGCATGGTGGTGCTGGTGCACACCCTCGATGCCGAGGCTTGCGGCCACTTGGTCGACGCGAGCCCTCGACGCAGCCGCAAGCTCATCGAAGCTCATGCCCTGCAGGACGGCTTCGGCGCCAGTATCGGCGGCTGCGGCGGGTATCTCTTCCACTGAAACGGTCTCCAGTTCGCGGGGCTCTTCCTGGGCGGGCGCCGTAAACTCTTCACCTTGCGGGGCGGCCTCCGCAGCAACATCGCAAACGGAAGGCGCTACCGCTGCAAAAACCTCCGGCTCTGCCGGCGCGTGCTCGACCGCAGCTCTCGAAGAAAAAGGCAAGCTTCCAAGCGTGCTGAGTTTCTCCGAAACGAGATAGAACGTGTTGCCCGAAAGCTCTCTCTCGGCAAGCCTTCGAACCTCGGCGAGAGCCGGTCCAAAAGCAACATTATCATCGCCTGCGTGACCGGCGCCATCACCGTCCCAGGCAAGTAGCTGAAACAACTCGCTGATGAGTTGCGAGGCCGCCTGATGGCCTTCGCCCTTGAGCTCGATGTCGGCGGCCTTTCGCAGGCCGTCCAACGCTTTCAACAAATCGTCTGATGCTCGCGTCATACGTGGCTCCAGTTCTTTTCGCGTTGCGCGGAGAGAGAACGAAGCCGGGTCGTCAACCGAACCGCGCTTTGGATGCCTCTATCGCATCCTCGAAAGTACGCAAGCCAGTATGCGGCGCGCTGACGAGTACCGCCATGTTGCCCGGCCGATGCTCGTTCTTCCACATGCGCATATGCGCTTTCGGAATGTCGGTCCAGGGGAAAACTTCACTCATGCACGGGTCAATTCGCCGCTCGATCACGAGGCGGTTCGCCTGGCTCGCTTGAAGCAGATTCGCGAAGTGCGAGCCCTGCAAACGCTTCTGGTGCATCCACAGGTATCGGGCGTCCAAAGTGAGGTTATATCCGCTGGTGCCGGCACAAATCACGACCATGCCGCCGCGCTTCACGACGAAGACCGAAACGGGAATCGTCGCTTCGCCCGGATGCTCGAAAACGAAATCGACGTTATTGCCTTTGCCGGTGTGCTGCCAGATCGCCGCGCCGAATTTGCGGACCTCCTTGAACCATTCGCCGTATTCCGGGGTGCCGACCTTTGGCATCTGACCCCAGCACTTGAAATCCTTGCGGTTGATGACGCCATGGGCGCCGAGCGACATCACGAAGTCGCGCTTATCCTCATCGGACACGACGCCGATCGCGTTCGCTCCCGAGGTCGCGCAAAGCTGCACCGCGAACGAGCCAAGGCCGCCGCTTGCGCCCCAAACGAGCACGTTATGGCCTGGGCGCAGGACGTGCGGCCGGTGACCGAACAGCATGCGGTAAGCGGTGGCAAGCGTGAGTGTGTAGCAGGCGCTTTCTTCCCAGGTCAGATGCTGGGGCCGCGCCATCAGCTGGCGGTCCTGCACGCGCGCGAACTGCGCAAAAGAGCCGTCCGGCGTCTCGTAACCCCAGATGCGCTGGGAAGTCGAGAACATCGGGTCGCCGCCGTTGCACTCCTCGTCGTCGCCGTCGTCCTGATTGCAATGGACGACGACTTCGTCGCCCACTTTCCAGCGCTTCACCTTGGAGCCGACCGCCCAGACGATGCCCGACGCGTCCGATCCCGCGATATGATAAGGTTGCTTGTGCCCGTCGAGGGTCGATACCGGAATCCCAAGCGCGGCCCAAACGCCGTTGTAATTCACGCCCGCGGCCATGGTGAGGATCAGAACGTCATGGCTGTCGAGTTGCCAAGTCGGCACGACCTCCATCTGCATCGCTTCCTCGGGCGGCCCGTGGCGCTCCTTGCGAATGACCCACGCATACATCTTTTCCGGGACGTGGCCGAGCGGGGGGATTTCCCCGACTTCATAGAGATCTTTCAAGCCACCACCGGAGTTCGAGGATGCGGACTTAAACGCAATGACCTCACTCATAAAATCGCTCCTTGCCGCGCACTGCCCGTTGATTAGTTTTGTTTGCAGTGCAGCATGACGCTTTTTTCAGCGGAGCGCAATATAGCCTTAACGCGGAGCCTCCTAAGGTTGCGATGGCTTGCTTCCGCCGGAGCCGATATTGAAAAATGGAACCGCTCCGCGCTCGCCGAGGATGGTTTGCGGAGGCTGGCCGGTCCAGCGCTGCGCAAGCGTCAGCTCGATGACGCGCTCATGATCCTTCAGTGCATCTCCGCGAACGCGAATGCCTTGCGCCTCCGCCGCCGTGCGAAGTTCGATGCTACGAGCTTCGCCCTCCGCGGCAAGGATTTGAGACTGTTTTTGCGCCTGGGCGCGGGCAACCTGGGCTTCGGCTTCAGCACGAGCTGTTACAACCTTCTGTTCACCCTCATAGCGGATGCGGTTGACGGTGTTCTCAGCAGCGATGGCGTCGTTCTTGGCCTTCACGGCCGCTTCGACCGACGCAACAAAAGTATCTGAATACCTTATGGAGGGAATTTGCAAGTCGAATATGTCGACACCGAACAGTTCCCGCACGGACTGGCTGACCGCGACGCGGACATCGCCCGCGATTTGCTCCCGCTCCTCGGAGATCTTGACGGTGTTCCGCTTGGCAAACAAGCGGAGCGTCCGGTCGGCGATGATCTGCTCGATGTTCCGGTTGATGTCGAAGTTGCCAGACCTTCCGACGTCGTAGAGGAGTTTGAAGACTGCATCGCGCGGGATCCGATAGGTCACGCCAACACTGATTTGGACAGACTGGTTGTCGACCGTGTAGACCCGCAGATTATCGATACGGAAGCTGTCGATCGACACCTGAAGCTTGTCGACCTTGTCGATGAACGGCGCTTTCACATAGAAGCCCGGCAGCAGCGGCTCTTTGCTCTGTACCGTCCCAAGCCGCCTGACGCCCGCCATTTCCGTTGGCTGAACGATAAAGAAACAGTCGCCGAGCACATAAAGCAGCGCAATGGCGGCGATAATCAGCCTTGCCGCGCCGATGGAGCCCGGAATTGCCGGAAGCCTTGGCACTTTGTATGAGGTTACGTTCGTCATGCGCCCCTCCCAAACGAAGACGCGACTTGAGGCGCGGGCTTTGCACTTTTCGTGTTCGCAATGCGTCGCTTCTGTGGCGCGCCGCCCAGCGTTCAGCCGCATTCGAAATCGAGGCCCATCCCAACGCGGCTGGACAAATGACGGCAGCTTTGTAGAAGCTTATTGAACCGCTTCAGCTTTCGCAGCATAGGACAACATGAACTCTCATTACCCCCTCATTTTCCTTGCAGCCGTGCTGCCGGTCTGGATTGCCGCGGGCTCGGGTATTCAAGCCGAAGAAGCGCCGCTAGGGGAAGACGGGGCCGCCCTACAATCCTGCCTAGCGCTTGTGAAAAAGAATCAAGATGCGCGTGGCCCTCACGAGCCGGAGGAACTCACGGAGAAAGCCGGGGCCGAGGGGCGCCTCAATGCGGCGCGCGAGGGAGCGCCCTTGCAAGCCGAGAGCTGCATCGGCGTCGTTGCGAACGCGTGCATCCAGGCCGAGGGCAACGTGTCGACCGCTGCCATGACAGGTTGCTACGGTCGCGAGGCCAACGTCTGGGATGCCAGGCTCAATGCGGCCTACAGGAAGCTTCTCGCCAACGGCGACGGCGAGGACGTCGCCGACGGCTTCCGCAAAGTTCAGCGCACCTGGGTCGCCTTCAGGGATGCGTCCTGCGTCCAGGCGGGGATTGTTTTCAAGGGAACCATGGCGGTTCCAATGGATGCGTATTGCAGGCTCAGCATGACCGCACGGCAGGCGCTTTGGCTGGAAGGGTGGTTGCAGTAATACCTTTCCCGGGCCGGGAACCTGCTATCTTTTCAGAAATTATTTCAGGGGCTGCGCTTTTTCGATGGATGGAGGTTTGCGGTGCGCGGGATTGCTCTATCGATATCGTGGGGCGCGTGCGCCGCATCGCTCCTTTTCGCCGCGATTGCTCCGGCCAGCGCTCTACAACAAGGCGGCGGAAACGCTCCTCGCAAGGTGGGTGAATGCGTTCGCACCCAAATACGCGCAATGGGGCCGAGACTGGACGGCCAACCGAGCAGCGGCACCGGAATTTTGTATGCAAATGGCATCACCGGGGTGAGCTACGACGTCATCGCAGCAATTCACAAATCGCGCGTCGGCGATCCGATCACGCTTTGCCTCGTTTCCATCCCTTCCAATTGCCCGCCGGGCGACGACAGGGGCAAGGTTTACTCCGCCTTCAATGGCCGGACCAAGCAAGGCTGGTCGCTCCCCGATAGCCAGCACGAATGCGGCGGCGCTTAGGCCGAAGCTGCAAGCACGGGTTTTGGATGGATCGCACCGGCATCCCGGCCCGCATCGGTTGTGATGGCCGGGCTGAGAAATGGCTGCAGCCGCTGCTCCTGAGCCGCGGTAAAACAACCGAGCCCGCGGAGAATATGGGCGGCGGCGCACTCCGCGGCGCGCATTGCGCCATCCTCGATTTTGAGCGCCAAGCCGAGGCCAAATACAGGCAAGGCAGCCGCATAGACGCCTTCGGCGCCTCCCTTGACCCGGACGGACGGAGCAGCGGCCATGACTTCGGTGGTGAAGCCGCCCGTGCCGTTCACATAGAAGGGTTCCGCGGCCATCGCGTTCAAAAGACGCTTCGCCGCTTCCGCGCGCTCGCCCGGAAGCTTCGACGGATCGGCGAGCCTCGCCATTCCAGTCGCCAGGTTTCGCAGAGCCATGTGGTAGGTCGGAATCCCGCATCCATCGCGGCCGACCGGAGCCCTGCCGAGATCGCAGCCGGTCATATCTGCGAGCGCTCGCGTGACTCGCTTCTGCGCCGGGTGATCGGGATCGATGTAGCCGGAAGGATTGTCGCCGCAGGCCACGCAGGCGGAGAGAAAGCCTGTGTGCTTCCCCGAACAATTGTGATAGGCGGCGGTGATTTGCGTTCCGTTGAGGATCGTGTTCCTGAGCGCGTCTGGCGTACGCGGCGGCTGGCATCCGCATTCCAAGGCAGAATGGCTTAGCCCGATGCGCATGAGCCAGGCATTGACCGCCTCCACATGCGCGGGCTCGCCCTTGTGCGAGGCACAGGCCAAGGCGAGTTCCCTGTCCGTCAGACCAAAGCGGCCGGCCGCGCCCGTCTCGATCAGCGGGATCGCCTGCAAGGGTTTCGCGGCGGAACGGGGATAGACGGGCATTTCCGGATCGCCCGCACTGCGCACGATTGTCCCGGCTGCGTCCACCACAACAAACGCGCCGCGATGGCGGCTTTCCACCGCCGCGCCCCGGGTCACCTCGATAAGAACAGGATTTGCGCTCAGGTGCTAACTCCGCGCTAGCTCAAGCGCCGGCAAGCGGCAGCCTTCAGCTCTTCGCTTTTTTATAGATGACCCACACTATCAGCGCAATCGCTCCAAAAAATACGAAGATCCCTCCGTAAAGAAAAAATGCTCCGCTGGCGATTCCAAAGGTTTCCCGGCCGATGCCTGTAACTTTGGTGATTATGCCAAGCAGAATTACGCCAAGAAGTACGATCAGTAATGGCGTGAGCGGGTTCTTCCTGTGCATTGATCGGCACAATCTCTCGAGTATAAGGTGGGGCCAGATTTCCCCGGCCCCATGAAGAGCTTAGAAGCCTAGCCGCGCCGCGCGAACGACGTGCGGAAGCGCGAGAACCTTGGTCAGTGTCGAGTCTTCGACGCGATCATCGACGCTCACAAGTGCGATGGCCTTGCCGCCACGCTCTTCGCGTCCGAGATTGAACGTCGCGATGTTTACGCCCTCGTTGGCGAGCAGCGTGCCGAGCGCGCCGATGTGCCCCGGCTTGTCCGCATTTTCCGTGTAGAGCATGTTGGATGCGAACTCCGCATCCACCGGCACCGTGTTGATCTGGATGATACGCGGCTTTCCGTCGGAAAATACGGTGCCGGCCACGGTGCGCTCCTGCCGCTCGGTCTTCAGCGTGACGCGCATATAGGTTTCATATGCGCCTTCCTGGCCGCGCCGAACTTCCTCGACCTTGATGCCGCGGTCTTTCGCAACAATCGGCCCGGAGACCATGTTGACGTGCAGGAAGGGCCGCAAAACGCCCGAGATCGCGGCAGAGGTGAGCGCGCGCGTGTTCATCTCCGCGACATCGCCCGCATATTCGAGGCGGATAAGGCTTGGAGCCGTCTCGGTGAGCTGACCCGCGAACGAGCCGAGCAGCTCGGCGAGCTTCACGAAGGGGCGCAGCTTCGGCGCTTCTTCCGCCGTGATCGACGGGAAATTCACCGCGTTCGAGATGGCGCCGCTCAGAAGGAAATCGGCCATCTGCTCGGCGATCTGCAGCGCGACATTCTCCTGCGCCTCGCTCGTGCTCGCGCCAAGATGCGGCGTGCAGATCACGTTCGGCAGGCCGAACAGCGGGTTTTCCTTCGCGGGCTCGATCTCGAACACGTCGATGGCCGCCCCGGCGACATGGCCTGACTTGATGGCCTCGGCAAGATCGGCCTCAACGACGAGGCCGCCGCGCGCGCAGTTGATGATGCGCACGCCCTTCTTCATGGTTGCGATGGACGCTGCGTTGACGATGTTCCTCGTCTTCTCAGTCATCGGCGTGTGCAGCGTGATGAAGTCTGAGCGGCGGAAAAGATCTTCGAGGGTGACGCGCTCCACGCCGAGGTCGACGGCCCGCTCATCGGTAAGGAAGGGATCGTAGGCGATGACCTTCATTTTCAAGCCGTGCGCACGGTCGGCAACGATTGAGCCGATATTGCCGCAGCCGATGATGCCGAGCGTCTTCGACGTGACCTCAACGCCCATGAAGCGCGCCTTTTCCCACTTGCCCGCCTGAGTGGAGCGGTCGGCCTCGGGGATCTGCCGGGCGAGCGCCATCATCATCGAGATGGTGTGCTCGGCGGTCGTGATGGAATTGCCGAAGGGCGTGTTCATCACGATGACGCCGCGGCTTGTCGCGACGGGCACGTCGATGTTGTCGACGCCGATGCCAGCGCGGCCGATCACCTTGAGGCCCTCCGCCTTGGCGAGAACCTTCTCGGTCACCTTGGTGGCGGACCGGACAGCGAGGCCGTCGTAATTTCCGATGATCTCCGCAAGCTGATCCTTGTCGAGCCCGATTTTCGTGTCGGTCTCGATGCCGCGGTTCTTGAAGATGGCGGCTGCTGCGGGGGATAACTTGTCTGCGATAAGAACGCGAGGGGCTGTCATGAGCGTGTCTTTCTTCGAAATGGAGCAGTACCCCCCTCACCCCTTCCCCTCTCCCGCGAGGGGAGAGGGAGATACGGCGTTCCTTCTCCCCTTGCGGGAGAAGGACAGGATGAGGGGTAGGCTACGCACTGTGCGGCGGCCGCCAAATCCCTAAGCGGCCTTCGCCACACCGGCCTTCGCGTTGGCGAAAGCCCAGTCGAGCCACGGCATAAGCGCCTCGAGGTCGGAATGCTCGACGGTCGCTCCGGCCCAGATGCGCAATCCGGCAGGCGCATCGCGATACGCGCCGATGTCCATCGCGACGTGCTCTTTTTCGAGGGTGGACGCGATCTGCTTGGCGACTGCCGCTTGCGCTTCCGCGGATGGAAGCTCCGGGTCCACGATCTTGAGGCAGACAGACGTGTTCGACCGCGTCGCGGGATCGGTCGCGAGGAAATCCACCCAAGGAGTGCGCGCGACCCAATCGGAGATGACCACGAAATTCGCGTTCGACCGCGCTTGCAGCGCCTTCAATCCCCCGAGGCCCTTTGCCCAGCGAAGCGCGTCGAGATAGTCCTCGACGCAAAGCATCGACGGGGTGTTAATGGTCGAGCCCTCGAAGATTTCCTTGTTGAGTTTGCCGCCCTTCGTCATGCGGAAAATCTTCGGCATCGGCCAGGACGGCGAATAGCTTTCGAGCCTGGCGACCGCGCGAGGCGAAAGGATCAGCATGCCGTGCTGGGCCTCGCCGCCGAGGACCTTCTGCCAGGAGAAGGTGACGACGTCGAGCTTCGGCCAATCGA
The DNA here is from genome assembly GCA_963834165.1 of uncultured Alphaproteobacteria bacterium. Classification (GTDB taxonomy): domain Bacteria; phylum Pseudomonadota; class Alphaproteobacteria; order Rhizobiales; family Rhodomicrobiaceae; genus Rhodomicrobium. The sequence goes on from CAWIAL010000017.1 coordinate 443,574, forward strand.
GGTCTTGCGCGAAGGCGGCAGACGTGGCGTCGCAGAGGGTCAGCCCTTCGCGATCCGCCGGGATCCAGTTGCCATCGGGAACCCGCACGCCCGATGTCGTGCCGTTCCAGGTGAAGACCACGTCATTCTTGAAATCGACCTTCGACAGATCGGGGAGCGCGCCGTAGGGCGCTTCGAACACGCGGGTATTCGCAAGCTTGAGCTGCTTGACGATGTCCGTAACCCATTCCTTGCCGAAGCTTTCCCAGGCAAGCACATCGACGCCGCGCGCGCCGAGCATCGACCACATGGCCATTTCGAAAGCGCCGGTATCGGAGGCGGGGACGATGCCGATCAGGTAATCGTCCGGCACGCCCAGCACAAAGCGCGTCTTGTCGATGGCGAGTTGGAGCTTGGCCTTCCCGGGTTTCGAGCGATGGGAGCGGCCCAGTTCGGCGCCTTCAAGATTTTCGATGGAATAGCCGGGGCGCTTTGCGCAGGGGCCAGAAGAAAAATGCGCCACGTTGGGGCGCACAGCAGGCTTTGAAGCCGTCATGGCGGTCTACCCTTTCAGATAGTTGCCTCCCGTTGGGGGGAGGTGTCCCGCGGCGAGACATACGTTCGGTTGCTACCTGAGTCAAGGGAAACAGAGGCGCTAAACACCTAAGTCATAGCCGTCATCTGGCAGGCGCCGTGCTCACATCAACTCGATCGGCAAGTTCTACGCAGTGCTCGCGATCGGCCGTTTTCCTGCAGTCGCGATAACGCCGGATGTACCTATCAAACTTTTCTGCGCCGGCGGAACTGGCGCTGGCCAGAAGCTCGTCCGCCATCTTCTGGCTGACCTGGAAATGTTGATAGTCGATGGGATTGTCCCAGTATCCGCCCCAGGTTAGAAAGCCATGGTCAGCGAACACATCGATCATCGCTTCGGCCATCCCCATTCTTCTCGCTTTTCCCGGGCGATCTTCGGAGCGATTTAAGTAGTGAGAGCCTTCTCGTGGGGAAATGGCAATCGAATTGTCGTCGTTGCTTTTCAGGTATGGATTTTGTACCGGGTTTATGTCTATCGCCAGTCCATAAGCATGCATCGAGACTCGGCCGCCGCCGGCGATTGGCCGGTCGTTGAACGAGGATGAGTTGTTGTCGCTCATCGAGGCTTCGTCATCGCCGTAATAGCTATTCATAAGCTTCACTTTGGCGATCGCTATATTTCTTTCTCGCAGTTCGCGGAAAATGTCCAAGACATGAGGCGCGACGGCGTCGAGAACCATGATCCTGCCGTCCCTGTGAAGCTGGTTATCGAAGCCGAGATAGTCGATCTCGACCAGCCTCAGCCGATTGCACTCAATCGCCGACTTTGGCCGCATAACATGCCTGGCCTTCAGTTCATCGCACATCGCCTTATTGATCTCGGATATTTTCCGATCAAGATCTTTGGCGTCCGATGGGCTGACTATAACAAATAGAGAAAGAAGCAGTATTGCAGCTATTCTTGCTGAGCTCGCCATGGTCTTGGCCTTTGTATTCTGCAAGAACCCAGCGGGAACCCAACCTGATAGCTTATCGTAAGTTATTTGGCACCAAATCTTCTTGCTTGTGCGAGAGCACCGGCGCTAGGACAAAGAAAGCCAAGCGCTAACAGCGTGCGGGCGCCTTGGCCTACACCAAAGCTAGCCGCAACTTTCCGGCCGGCAAATCATTCACACGAAGGGGTGAATGGGCTCGGCGTGGTGCTTCGTCGAAAGATCGCCGTGGTCGTTCGTCTCAACGAGATGCACCTCGTAGCCCCAGAGGTTTGCGAGGTGCTGCAAGACGCGCTCGGCATCGTCCTCTTCGAGCGTAACGCCGTCGACAACCTGATGGCGAAGCTCCAGGCGGCGGTCGCCCTCCAGATCGACATCGACGATCTGGATGTCCGGATCGTGGCGCGATACGTCGTAATGGCGGGCGAGCGCCCGGCGCACGCGGGTATAACCGCGCTCGTTGTGGATCGCGTCCACGGAGAGGTCTTTCTCCCGGTGATCGTCGACCACGAGGAACAGCCCCAGCTTGCGGATCACATGCGGGCTGAGGTACTGCGAGACAAAGCTTTCGTCGCGATAGTTCGCCCAGATGTCTTTCAGCGTACCCATGACATCGCCGTTGCCCGCAATGTCGGGGAACCAGTGGCGATCCTCCTGAGTCGGGTTCACGCACATGCGCTCGATATCCTTCATCATCGCGAAGCCGAGCGCATAGGGGTTCAAGCCGAAATAGCGCCTGTCGTCGAAATCGGGCTGGGCGACGACGTTCGTGTGGGAGTGCAGGAACTCCAGGTATGACCCTTCAGTGATCTGGCCGGTATCCAGAAGGCGCTGCATGATTTCATAATGGGTATAGGTCGCGCAGCCCTCGTTCATCATCTTGGTCTGGCGCTGCGGGTAGAAATACTGCGCGATGAGCCGGACGATGCGGATCACCTCGCGCTGCCACGGCTTGAGGCGCGGCGCTGTCTTCTCCAGGAAGTACAGGATGTTTTCTTCCGGCAAGCCCAACAGCGCACGGCGGCGATCGCGCTCCGAACGCTTCCTCGCCTTCTTGGCCTGCTCGGGCACAGTCCGCCAAAGATCGTTGAAAAGGCGCTCCCCGTGCTCGCGCCGCTCGCGTTCGCGCTTCTCCTCGGAGCGCAGGTCCATCTGCCGCTTGCCCGGATAGCGATGGATACCCTGGTTTTGCAGGGCGTGCGCCGCATCGAGCACGCGCTCGACTTCGGCCGGTCCATACTTGTCTTCGCATGACGCGATGTAGTTCTTGGCGAAGGCGAGATAATCGAGGATGCCGTCGGCGTCGGTCCACTGCTTGAAAACGTAGTTGTTTTTGAAGAAGTGATTGTGGCCGAAAGCGGCGTGCGCCAGCACTAGCGTTTGCATGGTCGCCGTGTTCTCTTCCAGGAGATAGACGACGCAAGGGTTGGAATTGATGACGATCTCGTAGGCGAGCCCCTGCCAGCCCTTCCGGTAGAGCGTCTCGTTGCGCACGAACTGCTTGCCGAACGACCAATGCCGGTAGAACAGCGGCATGCCCGTCGAGGCGTAAGCGTCGAGCATCTGCTCGGTCGTGATCACCTCGATCCTGGGGCGGTAGATGTCGAGGCCGAGTTGGCCGAGGCCAATTTCGGCGATGCCGTCGTAGATGCGCGCAAGGGTGCTGAAGTCCCAGTCAGCGCCCTTGAAGAGTAGCTGATCTCCGGCTGCCGTTATCGTCATCAAGCCCCCACTGACACTGCGTTGCTTTTCCGCTCGAAAAGTTCCCGGAAGACAGGATAAATGTCACGCCGGTCACGGACCTTGCGCATGGCCATGGGGATTTGCGGAGAGAGGATGAGATCGTAGGCCCGCCAAAGCGTGCTCGGCGGCTCGACGCCGCGGCGGCGCTCCTCCGGCTCACGGCCAACCTCGATATAGGCGTAGTACTGGCATAATGGGAGGATGGAAGTTTTTAACAGCGCGACAGTCTTTTCGTTGTCGATGGGAAGATTGTCCCCGTCCGAGGCCTGGGCCGCGTAGATATTCCAGTTCGCAGGCGGAAAACGGTCGGCGACGACCCTCACCATTTCCTCAAGCGCGGTCGAGACCACCGTGCCGCCGGTCTCGCGGCTGTTGAAGAAGGTTTCCTCGTCCACCTCCTTCGCCTCGTGGGTGTGCCGGATAAAGACAACCTCCACGTAACGATAACGGCGGCTCAAAAACAAATAAAGCAAGCTGTAGAAGCGCTTCGCCAAATCCTTCAGGTGCTCGTCCATGGAGCCGGACACGTCCATGAGGCAGAACATGACCGCCTGCGCGACAGGCTTCGGCTCGGACTCGTACCGCCGGTAGCGCACATCGACCGGATCGATGAAGGGAATTGCCACGGACCGTTTGGCTTGCCGGGCCAGTTCCGCCTTCACTTTCATAATCTCGTCAGCATCGCCACCGGACTCTTCCAACTCCTTAAGGCGTGCTTCAAGCTCGGCGATTTCATCCGGTTTTGGCCGCTTGAGAGCGATCCGCCGCGAGAGGCTGTTGCGCATGGTGCGCGGCACGGACAACATCGACGGCGGCCCAGACGAACGGAATCCCGCCCGGCGCGGATGATCCTTCTTCTCGCCCATCACCTGACGCTTCGCAAGGTCGGGAAGCTCCAGGTCTTCGAGGAAGAGATCGATGAATTCCTCGTCCGAAAGCGCGAAGCGGAATTCGTCCTCGCCGCTGCCGTCTGCGCTCGCGCCTCCTCCGCCGCCGCCGCGGGGCGGACGCTCGATGGAATCGCCTTCGATGTAATTTTTGTTGCCGGGCAGCAGATACTCGCGAACGCCGCCTTTGTGGCTGCGCCGCAGCGTCGGCTCGTGCACCCCGTCAGCGGGGACGGTAATCTCCCCGCCACGGCCCGCGTCGGTTATCTTGCGGCCCTTCGAAGCCTCGCGCACGGCATGGCGGACCAGCGCCCTTGCCCGGCGGATGAACCGCTGCCGATTGCCTAGACTTTTGCCGCTCGCGTCGCGACGCCGATCGATAATGTGCACGGTTCGTTAGCCAGCCTGCCTTACCCGCATATACCACTCTACCAGCCTGCGGACCTGACGCTCGGTATAACCGCGCGACACCATCCGCTCGACGAATTCGCTGTGCTTCTTCTCGGTTTCGCTGTCCTTCTTCGACCCGAAGCTTATCACCGGAAGCAGGTCCTCCACCTGGCTGAACATGCGGCGCTCGATGACCTCACGGATCTTCTCGTAACTCGTCCATGACGGGTTCTTTCCGCCACGCTGAGCGCGTGCTCTCAGTGTAAACTTTACGACCTCGTTGCGGAAGTCTTTTGGGTTCGCGATGCCGGCCGGCTTCTCGATCTTCGACAGCTCCTGGTTCAACAGTTCCCTGTTCATTAGCTGGCCCGTATCCGGGTCCTTGAAGTCCTGGTCCTCGATCCAGGCATCGGCATAAGCCACGTACCTGTCGAACAGGTTCTGGCCGTAGTCGTGGTAGGATTCGAGATAGGCCTTCTGGATCTCGTTGCCGATGAATTCAGCATAACGCGGCCCGAGTTCGGCCTTTATGAACTCGATATACGTGTTCTCCACGTCATCGGGGAATTGCTCGCGCCGGATGGCCTGTTCGAGCACATACATGAGGTGAACGGGGTCGGCGGCAACTTCTTGCGTGTCGTGATTGTAGGTTGCCGACAGCGTCTTGAAGGCGAAGCGCGTAGAGATGCCGTCCATGCCCTCATCGACGCCCGCATGATCGCGGTATTCCTGCATGGTGCGAGCCTTGGGATCGACCTCCTTCAGGCTCTCGCCGTCGTAGACCCGCATCTTCGCATAGAGGCTCGAATTCTCATGCGGCCGCAAGCGCGAAAGAACCGAGAAGCGAGCCAGCATTTCGAGCGTGCCAGGGGCGCATGGCGCGGTCGCGAGTTCGGAGCTGCGAATGAGCTTCTGATAGATCTGCTCTTCCTCATGCACGCGAAGGCAATACGGAACTTTGATCACGTAGATTCGGTCGATGAACGCCTCGTTCGTCTTGTTGTTCTTGAAGCTCCGCCATTCGGCCTCGTTCGAGTGGGCCATGATGATGCCGTTGAAAGGGATCGACCCGATGTTCTCCGAGCCGACATAGTTTCCGTCCTGCGTCGCGGTCAGGAGCGGATGCAGCATCTTGATCGGCGCCTTGAACATTTCGACGAATTCGAGAACGCCCTGATTCGCGCGGTTCAACCCGCCCGAGTATGAATAGGCGTCCGGGTCGTTCTGCGCGAGAAGCTCCAGCCGGCGGATGTCGACCTTGCCGACGAGCGAGGACACGTCCTGGTTGTTCTCGTCGCCAGGTTCCGTCTTGGACACCCCGATCTGCCGCAGCCGCGAAGGCGAGATCTTGGCAACTTTGAACTTGGTGATGTCTCCGCCGTACTCGTCGAGCCGCTTCAAGCACCACGGGCTCATCAAGCCGGTAAGGCGGCGGCGCGGAACGCCGTATTCGCTTTCCAGCCTCGCGCCCATCGTGTCGGGATCGAACAGGCAGAGCGGGCTCTCGAAAATCGGGCTCAGATCGTCGCCAGCCTTGAGCACGTAGATCGGCTTCATCTCCATCAGCGCCTTGATGCGCTCCGCCAGCGATGATTTGCCGCCGCCGACCGGGCCAAGCAGGTAGAGAATCTGCTTGCGTTCTTCCAGGCCCTGAGCGCCTTGCCGGAAAAAGGCGACGATGCGCTCGATCGTCTCCTCCATGCCGTAGAACTCCGCGAAGGCCGGATACGCGCGGATCGTGCGGTTCATGAAGATGCGTCCGAGGCGCGCATCCTTCGAAGTGTCAACCATTTGCGGCTCGCCGATCGCGGCAAGCAACCTCTCGTGGGGCGAGGCATACATAAGTGGGTCGGACTTGCACCCTTTCAGGTACTCCGCCACCGTCATCACCGTTTCGCGCCGTGCCTCGAATGTGCGCGCAAAGGTATCAAACAAGTCAGTCGACATCGCGACCCCGCTGATCGTCGTTAAATCCTAATCCTGGCGTGCGGATGAGCAGCGTCATTCGCTTTCGCTCTGCCCGTTCGGGCCAGGATGTGTACCGGCTATTCTGCCCGGCAGACACCCAAATCGATACGTCGAGAAAGAGTGCCCTAGTTTTATGTCGTTCGTAGGATGACCAATGGAAGGGGGTCCATTCGCAAGGACGCAAATTAAACGTCTGATTTGAAGTTCGATCCAATGCTGAACCCGTTGCCAATCTGGAACTTTACGTTCCTATGCAAACCGGATGCCGAATAGCCGCGCACCCCGCCCGACGCTTAAATAATAAGCATCGGCAAGGCGCTTGAAAAGCACAACCTTTCGGAGAGATCAACTCCGGCGTATGCCTCAGAGGCAAATTCGTCACAGTGGTTAAGGTACAGCCGGGGATTGAACGCGCGCGCACTGCCACTGCAAGTTTTTGTGTCCGCCTCGTGAAGGACAAAAAAAGAGCGCGTTTAGCCGCGCTCTTCACAAAACTCAGAGACTACGCAATCTGGAGATTGCCAGCAGAGGTTTTGCCGGTACGGCGGTCAGTTTGGATCTCGAAGGAGACCTTTTGACCCTCGACCAAACCGCGCAGCCCAGCGCGCTCAAGAGCGCTGACATGGACGAAAACGTCCTTGCCGCCGTCGTCGGGTTGAATGAAGCCGTAGCCCTTTTGACTATTGTACCATTTCACGACACCCATATTCATGGGGAAGTCCTTTCGCTAGTAAATGCACTTTGCTGCATCGTAAACGCGATGCAGCGGTCTTCGATGTTTGGTGAGAAGTAGGAACACGTGCAGCCTAGCGCGGAAGGCAAGGCGAAACGGCCCAAATCGTCCGGCCAAATCGATGCCCGTAACATAGTAGGCGCGCGGTGCGGAGGCAACCTCATTTCGTCTCCGCCGCAGCATGTCCTCAACTATTTGCATCTTTAATATATAAAGATTTACGCCTTTCCGAATGGTAACAGGCCCGCGGATTTCCTAAAGTGTTGATCTGTCGCGAGTACATCTCATTAACTGTGGGCGGAGCCCCGCCACGAGGCACTTTTCACTTTGCGAGATTAGTTCCGGTGCACTCGTTGCCCGCCGGGCCGCGCGGCCTCGGCATACAGGGCGTTGGCGGCGTCGCGAACCTCCTGTTTTTGCAAGGGTGCCTATTTCCTGGGCATGCGATTTGCCCTTTTCGGCATCGGCGAGAGGGCCAAAACCGCGTCCACCGTTGGCGGAGCCGGATTGCCCGAAGCCGACTTTTTCGCCGAGCGCCTCCGTGACGCTCGCCGTCATGATTTTTACCCGCATCTTGCGAAACAGGCCATTCGAAGGATACACACCCGCGCTGTTGATGCGTCCATTAACCGCGAAGGCGAAGCCTCTTCCGGCATCGGCGCTCTTTGCCTGGAAAAGCGGAGGCGAACTTGAGCTGGTTTTCCGGGCGTTGAGCCATCGCCTGATCGCGGCCGCATCGGGCCTCAATTTCATGCGCCCGCCATGTTCGAGGCGGGCCGCGTTGGGAGCTCGAAATTCACGCGCCCGCCATCTTTCAAGTTGCGCCCCAGCTCCTATGTTGGAATTCAATTGCCTCTCTAATGCGAGGCATGCGGAACGAGAATGAACGCCAGAAGCTGGCGATAACCCGCTCCATTGGTTCAACAGACCGGAGGTAATTGCATGACTCCCGAAGAACGGCAGCTTCTCAGCGCCTTGGCCGACCGCGTCAGAAATGTAGCCCCGCAGCAGAAAGACCCCGAAGCCGAACAGTTTATCCGTCAGCTTGTGCAAGAACGCCCCGATACGCCCTATATCCTCGCACAGACTGTGATCATGCAGGATTTCGCGCTCAGGAACGCGCAGTCGCAAATCGAAGACTTGCAGCGCCAGCTGAGCGAACTGAGCCCGCCGGTGCAGGAGCGGCCCGGCAGTTTCCTGGGCGGCCTGTTCGGCAGATCGCCGTCGCCGCAGCCGTCAACGTCATCCTCAGGCAGCGTGCCGCGCGTGAACCCATGGGGCAGGCCCGACATGCCGCCGCCCCCGCCTCAAGGCTATGGCCCCGGCCCCGGCTATGGCTACGGACCGCAGAGCGGCCCTGTCATGCAACCTTCGCAAACGGGCGACTTCCTGCGCGGAGCTGCGAGCACAGCGGTGGGCGTCGCGGGCGGAGCCTTGCTCTTCCAGGGCATCAACTCGCTGTTTTCCGGCCATAGCGGTCTCGGCGCTGGCTTATCTGGCGTAAACCCGCAGGACAGCCTCAGCGAAACAACCATCGTCAACAATTACTATGACGACCAGCGCGGCGGCCAGCAAGGCGATGACTATGGCGTTCAAGACGCCGATTATGGCGGAGATTCCGATTTCGGCGGCGGTGGCGACGACTACGCCTGACGCGCAAAACATGAGTAGTGGCGCCTCCGGTGCGGGGTTCCGGAAGCGTCACCTTCAGTACCATAGCAGCAATTCTTGCCTTTGTATTTAAAATACCAGGTTTTTGCGCTTAGGACATTAGCAAAGTATTGCTACACTCTACCTTGGAGACAAGAAAGGAGCGGCTATGCAATTTATTGTTGGGGTGAAGCTTAAGGGTAAAAGCGCCCACCTGACTGTTTGCGCTGAAGACGCGCTTATCGCCGCGCTGAAAGCCAAAACACAGGAGCCGGACTCGACCATAACCTATGTCAGGCGTCAGAATAAGCGCGGGGACACGCGCAATCCTTCGGCCAGTCTTGCCAAGGCTGCCGAGTAACCCAAGGCCGAGTTTCTTGACCCGGCAACGCGCCTTACCAGTTCTCGTGGACAGTGACGGCGCCGCCAAGCTCGTCGAAAACGACCAGCGGCTGGCTGCAATCGTACTGCAATTTGTGACGGAGGTACCATCCCCAGCCGGGAGGCGGCTCACAACAGCACCCCTGCTGCTTGCGGGGATCATGAGCCCCATGGTGGACTTTGGGAGGAGGGAGGCGCCGCATTTGCGCGCACCGCCCATCGACGCATTCCCCCAGAAAGGCGGCTGACGGCCCGGCAAAACTGCACACCACGACAACACAGGCTGCCGCCCAGGCTCCTCGCATCATGCGTTTTGTCAGGCTTCCCATTATTTCCCCTCGTAAACCGGCGATAGCTCAACCGACGCAACAGCAAGCGCTGCATTGAGCCCGGTCTGGCCCTGCACGCTGACCGGCTGAAGCGAGATCGTATTGTTCGATCCTCCAACGAGCACATTCGCGCCGCCTCCCACGCCAACCGCGGCGTCAGCAGCAACGCCGAGATACTTGCCCCTCAAAGCGCCAGCCAAGATGCGATTTGTCGGCGCAAGCACGGTCCACGCCAGAAGCGCGTTGTTGGTGACGCCGATATCGAGGCCGAACTTTTCGATCATGCCCTCGTAGCGCTCGCCAGGGTCGCCGGGGCTCATCCGGAAAATGCAGCGAAGCTCTTTTGTGGACCCCACTACGAAGCTGACGCCGCCGTGGACGCCGCAGGTCAATTCTCCCACCGCGATAGCATTCTGAGCGCTTGCCGGAGAAGCGGCAGCCGCTGCGCAGGCCGCGCAGGCGATCGCAATGCTCTTAATCAAGGCCCCTGTCATTGGTCATCTCCATCTCGTCCAGATTACCCCAATTCTTTCTCTAGCAGTTTTTGCAGAATAAGAAAGTCAGTGGACTTGCATTGTTGCCGGTGACTGAAAGCTCTTGCACCCAGTTCGCGCGCTCCTGAGCTTGCGGCCGGGACTTCGCGCGCGTAACAATTTTTTTTGAACCTTTCCGATTGCCGCACGACTAACCCTTTGAGACGGGGAACCTGAATGTCCGAACCGCTCTCTGACCTGGAGGTGCTGAAGCGGATTGCCGATGGCGACAAGCGCGGGCTCGAAACGCTCTACAACCGGCACAGCGGCCGCACTTTCAAGTTTCTTTTTCGGCTCACGGCAAACAGATCCGCCGCGGAGGATCTGACACACGATGTCTTTCTGGAGGTCTGGAAGAGCGCAAAGCGGTTCGAGGGCCGGTCTTCGGTGGCCACCTGGATCTTGTCCATCGCCAGGTATAAGGCGCTCGATTCAATACGGAAGCAAAGAACGCTGGCCGAGCATGACCAGCCCGCACGCGCCGAGCCGAGCCCCGAGATTACAGCAATGCAGTTGAGTTCGAGCGACTATATGCGGGAGTGTTTGACAGCCCTGTCCCAGGAGCACCGGGAGATCATCGACCTCGTCTATTATCACGAGAAATCCGTGAAAGAGGTCAGCGAGATCCTCGGCATCCCCGAGGCCACCGTCAAGACGCGCATGTTCTACGCCCGGAAGAAACTCAAAGAGATGCTTCTAGCCGTTGGAGATCAAACCAATGCCTTCAGCTATGGAAAGTAAGGGCGAACCGCCGGAGATGAGCGAAGCGCGTCTCCTGGCGCCCTGGTACGTCACCGGCAAGCTCGATGAAGCGGAGGCCCGGGAGCTGGAGGAGCTTGCCAAGGAAGACCCGGAAATCGCCCTTTTGATCGAGGAAGCGAAGCGGGAAGCAGGAGCGGCCACGGCGGTGAACGAGGCTCTCGGCCAGCCGCCGCACGCTGTGTGGGAGCGCATCGAGTGCTCGATCGAACAGGAAAGCAGCGAGCGATCCGGAGCGCGCCGGGCAAGCTTCTTCGGGGGGATCAGGAACTCCGTTTCCGGCTTTTTCGCAGGACTTGGCGCGCCGCAATGGCAAGCGGTGGCCGCGGCGGCTGTGACCGTGTGCATCATCCAGGCGGGCGCAATCGCATACTTGTCTCAGGGCGGAGGAGAACCCGCAAAATACGGCACTGCGTCGGGACCGCAAAAGGCGGCAGGCGCGAAGCCTGCCTTCATCGTTTCGTTCTCGCAGGCAGCCACGGCCGGCGAGATCGGCACGCTTCTCGACGGCGCCGGCCTCAATATCGTCGATGGACCGAACGGCGATATGGTCTATCACCTGAGCCTTCGCGATGATAATCTTGAGGCCAGAGAAGCCGCTTACAAAAAATTGCGGTCTTCGGCGGCCGTCAAGCTGGTGTTGCCGGAGAAATAAAAAGGTGCGGGAGGGGCGCGTGTCATGACACCGATCCGTGCGCGGGGCTGGGCCGCCGCAGTCTTCCTCATCGCCTTGCTCGGCGTCAGCTTTGCGCAAAGCGCGCACTCGCAAAGGCGGGGCGGCCCTTGGCACGGCTTCCATGCTTACGGGCACGGCCATAGAGGCGGCTTCGCAAGGCGATTTTCCGCGCATCGCGCGCAGCGTATCCGCCAACTGCAGAGCATGAGCCACAGGACTTATCCGCGATACCCATGGAGGCGGCGCCCGTCAGGCAGTATGCAGGCAGGTGCACCCGGAGACGGCGGATTGCGCAATTGGCCCCGGCGACATCCCGGCCCAATCTGGTGGCCGCGCAGACCTTTGCCGCCGGTCATTGCACTTGGCGGCGCGACGCCAGTCACCATCGTTGGCTTCGGCGGAAACCGGCCGCCAATCGCGCCGGTTTTCTCCCGCGCTTCGGGGCAGCAGCCCTCCGCAGCAGCAGCCGCGCTTCTCAACAACAAGCGCCATCGCGCCCGGGAGCTTCTGGTTGAAGTTCCAAACGGAAGTGCGGATGAGCTGAAGCAGACCCTTTCCGCTCAATACGGCGCCGTGGTGCGCGAGCTGGGTGTGATCGGCCTCATCAACGCCCGCATCTGGCATTTGACGCTGGTCCGCGGACAGAACCTTGAGACCGTGTTGCAACAGCTCCTTCAAGACAGCCGCGTGATCGGCGCACAGCCGAACTATGTCTATACCCCTGTGCAAGGGGTGTCCCCGGGAGGCTCCGCCGAGCCGGGCCGGGTTGCCCTGCCCCCCGCCCAGCCCGCTGGCGAGCTCCCGACAGGAGCAGGCGTCAAAGTTGCCGTCATCGATACCTGCGTCGAGCGCGAACATCCGGAGCTGCAAGGGTCCGTCAAAGCCTTCTTCGATGCCACGCCGTCTGCATCGCAAAGCTGCGACGCCGCCAACCACGGAACCGCCGTCGCCAGCCTGATCGGCGGCCACGATCAGATCCAAGGCTCAGCCGCGGGCTCCGCGATCATTTCCGCACGCGCTTTCGCCGTGACGGACGAGGAAAAGGAAATCGCAGCGACGAGCCGCGAGGTTGCGCTTGGGCTGGATTGGGCCGCGAAACAGAATGCGCGCGTCGCGAACCTGAGCTTTGCTGGTCCGAGCGACCCTTTGATCGAGCGGGAGGTTGCCGCTGCCTACACTCAAGGAATGGTGCTTGTCGGGGCAGCGGGGAATGCAGGGCCTTCTTCCGGGCCGCTATATCCGGCGGCCTACCCGGAGGTGATCGCCGTCACCGCGACCGACGCCAGGCGCGAGCTTTACAACGCGGCCAACCGTGGCTCGCACATCGCGGTTTCGGCACGCGGCGTCGATGTCATCGTGGCGCATGTCAATGATTCCTATGGGACCGAGTCCGGCACGTCGTTTGCCGCGGCGACTGTCAGCGGCGTTGCTGCGGCTCTCCTCGAAATGCGGCCGAAAGCGACGCCCGGCGAGATCCGAGCGGCGCTGCAAAACACGGCTGTCAGCATCGCAGGCAAAGGCCGGAGCGAGTTATTCGGCTACGAACTCGTGAACGCCAAGGCCGCCACCGCCTTTGTCGTTTCAACGGTTTCGCAGTAAGCTCCCGCGGAGGAGATCGCTGCCACGCCCAATCTGCCGCGCTGAAAAAAGCCGGAATTGCAGCATTGCGTTGCGGCAACAACAATCATCGATTGAAGGCTCATGAGACTAGTCCCGCTCTTAAAGCTCGGCCTGATCGCCCTTTTCTCCGCTGTTTCAGCCGGGTTCGCATGTGCGCATCCTCACGTCTGGGTCACGATGGAAACCGAGGTCGACCTTGGCCCGAACAAGGAGATCGTGGGCTTCAAGCACAAATGGACCTTCGACGAGATGTATACCCAGTTCGCAATCGAGGGACTCGATACGAACGGCGACGGCATCTACAGCGAAGAGGAGCTGAAACCTCTTACGCAAACGAACATCGAGGCGCTGAAGGAGTTCGAGTATTTCACGTTTCCCTTCGTAGGCCAGACCAAGGTTCCACTCAAAGAACCAACCGAGTACCGCCTGGAATACAAAAACAAGCTGTTGACGCTCTATTACACCCTGCCGCTCGAAACGCCGGTTCCTTACGAAAAGATCAAGGACTTCAGTTTCTCCGTCTACGATCCCGGCATGTATGTCTCGCTCACGTTCTACGGGAAGGCGCCGGTCAAGATCGTGTCGGCAAAGCCCGTTGCATGCAGCGCCCACGTCGGCGACCGCGCCGCAGCCAAGGCCAAGGAATCGACCCTGTCTCAGCTTGGAGAAAACATCGATCCATCCAGCAATATCGGCTCGCAGTTCGCCGAGCGCGTCACGATCGACTGTAAAGGCTAGCGCACCCCTTCAGAAAACTCGTGATCAAGCTGGCTATAGCCGTAGCTGAAGATTGCACACTATAGCATTCATGAATAGTACATACTAATTATATTGTTGCGGAACTTATGTTTGTTTGTTTCAAACAATACTCAGCGCACTGAATACTGCAAGATAGCTGTAACATTTCGGGAACCGCTTCCGGCTGGGAAGCATTGCTTCGAAAACTCCCATTTCGAGTCAACGGAGCAGGAAAAGAATGTACATACACAAGAAAGAGCCCCTTCACACGGTCGAAGTGAAAAACCCCGATCCCGTGTTTGCACAGCATCTCCTGGAGCAGTTCGGAGGAGGCACGGGCGAACTCACCGCCTGTTTGCAATATTTCGTGCAGTCCTTTCACACCAAAGACCCCGCCTTGCGCGACATGCTGATGGACATTTCCACGGAGGAAATCGGCCACCTGGAAATGGTCGGCATGCTCATCGAACAGCACACCAAGCGCGCCAAGGCCGAGCAGCAGGACGCCGCCTACAAGAGCACGTTGTTTTCGCTTCGCGGTCATGGCCCGCACTTCCTCGACAGCCGAGGCAGCGCCTGGGAAGCAAAATACATCAACGAGGGCGGAAATCCGGCCCGCGATCTGCGCGCCAATATCGCCGCCGAAGCGGGTGCGCTGCAGACCTACGAATCCCTGCTCCATCTTTCGCCGGACGACGGAACGACGGCTGCACTGAGGCATCTGGCAACGCGTGAGGTGGCCCACACCCACATGTTCATGACGGCACTTCAGTCGATGAACAAGCTCTCCGACCCGCTCTTCGGCGATCTGAAGCCCGACGATACGGTGAATGTCTATTACAACCTTTCCAGCAACATGGACGGGAGCAGCGAGCGCGGACCGTGGAATTCCGAACCCGCCTTCAAATACGTCCAGGATCCTTTGAATAGCGGGCAGGTTGGCGGTAGCAGCCACGGCTGATAGGGGCGGGAATGTATAACACCTCGATATCCCGCCGCGCGCTCCTTCGGGGCTCGGCTTTTGTGGGGCTGGTCGCGCTCAATCCGCTTCCGCTGGCGGCATGCCGTGCCGCGGCGATCCCTGACGGCTATGCCGCGTGGATCCGCCATCGCGGCCAGCAGGGCTGGACCGTCACTTGCGCGTCCCGATACCAGGTGGGCAGCTTCCTGCCATTCTCGGTCACAAAGGTGCCGCTGAGTGCTGCGGCCTCGGACTACGGTTCGGCGCCCATCGGAGTTGCGCGCGAAGCGATCCTTGCTGACCTGGCAGAGAAAGCCGGCCTTTTATCGTCGAGCCTTGCCTTCGAGAACGGCCTTATCAGAGGCGCCGGGCTTCGCGTCCCAGCTTCCGTCTGGGTTGATTACACTTCGGTATGAAGCCGAGGGGAGGCTTGGATAGCCTCCCCTGCAAGAGCGATTCGCAGTTCTGCCTAATGGCGTTCGTCGTAATTGCGGCGCTCGACGTCCTCCTCGCGCTTCTCCCGTTCGCCTGCGAGGTGGTTCCTGTCGCGTGCAATATCGCGGCGCTCCGCGTTGATCTCGGCCTGTTCGTGCCGCTTCTGCTCAGCGAAGTGTTCCGCCGCCCGGTAATTGCCGTCACGCGCCGCTTGCTGTTCGCGGGCCGCGTCGTAATTGCGCTCACTGCGTTCTTTTGCAATCTCGCGCTTGTCGCGGGCGATGTCGGCTTTCTCTTTCCGGATGCGCTCGTTATCACTGGCAACGCGGGCTTCGTCGCGCTCGACGCGATCATAATAGCCTTGCGCCGAGGCGGATTGCGGGACGGCGAAGGGAAGGGCTGCGAGCGACAATGCGAAAATGGCAATTCGGGTTTTCATGATGTCTCTCCCACGGGGTTGCTTGAACTGTAGGAGAAGCATAAGCGTCGCCGTTTGAACGGCAGCCGAAGCGCCCGTTCAAGTAGGGTTCAACCTTGGGACCTTTTCGTGACGGCTGGAAAGACGGTTGCCTTGTTCTTTTCACAATCAGGTATCGATGTGTCGCTTGCCGTTGAAAAGTGGGGAAACAGGTACACTCCCGCGGCTTAACGCCACAAATCGGGCGCGAAACGCTGTTTTGTTCGCAGGACAAAAAATCGAAGCGGTTTATCGCGCATGGACGTACTGGATTTTCCCTTATCGCGCCTGTGCTACGCGCCGCATGCGGAAGATGCTGCGGAAGCAGGCCGGGCGGGGCTCGCGGCATGGCTCGACCGGCAGCTCGATCCCAAGACTTTGAGCGACCCCGATCTCGACGCGCGCCTTCGCTCCTTCAAGCTCCAGATCAAATACGCGGCAGGCAATGGCCAGCCGGCGCCAAATGGCGACACCAAGAACTGGCCCGCCATGGATGAGATGCGGCCCTTCCGCTATCTCAATGCGCCTATCGATACGGCCTGGACGCTTCTCGACCCCAAGGTGGCCCGTCCCGGCGAAGAGCACGCGCGGCCTTACCATGAGGTGGTGGCAGCCACTGTACTTCGTGCGGCACACAGCCGTTCGCAGCTCCAGGAGCAGCTTGCGGCATTCTGGCACGATCATTTCAATGTGCATGCCGCCGAGGACCGAAGAGTTGGCTGCGCGCTTCCCCTCTACGACCGTGAAGCCATCCGCCCCCATGCCGCCGGAAATTTCCGCGACCTCCTCGAAGCCGTGGCGGCGAGCCCCGCCATGCTGGTTTATCTCTCGAATGCCTCATCCCGCGCCGGCGCCGCCAACGAAAATTACGCGCGCGAGCTGATGGAGCTGCACACGCTTGGCCGCGACGCGTACCTGAACGATCGCTATGACCGCTGGCGCGACGTGCCAGGCGCAGTCGAAGGCGCCCCGCAAGGCTACATCGATGAAGACGTGTATGAGGCCGCGCGCGCCTTCACCGGCTGGACGGTCGAGAACGGCCAGCGTCTCGACGGCGCAACCGAGCTGCCGCGCACCGGCAAGTTCATCTATGTGGACGGCTGGCACGACGGCTATCAGAAGCGCGTGCTCGCGTCGGAATTCGCGCCTTTCGCCGCCCCAATGGCCGATGGCCGAAAAGTTCTCGACCTCGTAGCTAATCACCCTGCAACGGCGCGCTTTCTGTGCCTGAAGCTTTGCCGCCGTTTCGTGAGCGATAACCCGCCCCAAAGCATCGTGGACAGCGCCGCCAAGGTCTGGATCGACAACGCGAAAAGGCCCGACCAGATTGCGCTTGTGGTCAAACACATCGCCTTGTCGAAGGAATTTCTGGCCTCGCGCGGCGCGAAGCCGAGATCTCCGCTTGCGCTTGCCGTGAGTTTCGCCCGCGTGACCGGAATCGAGCTGACGCCAACTCAGCCGCTTTTTCAGCAACTGGCGCAATGCGGCCAACGGCTTTTCGGATGGACTTCGCCCGATGGCCGCCCCACCAGCGCGGAATACTATCTTACGCCCGAACATTTGCGCGAGCGCTGGGTGATGCTCGCCCGGCTCGCGGCCAACACCTGGAACACCGGCCAGCCGAAGGCGCTTCAGCTTTACGCGAACGCCACCCCGCCGCGCGCGGGCGATCTCGTTTCGCTGTGGCTGGCCCTCTTCGCCGGTTCGGGAGCCGCGCCGCAGAACTTCCTCGCCGCTCTCGACATGGACCCAGCTCAGCCGGTCGCAGACGAAAAGCGCCTCGCGCAGATCGCCGGTCTCTGCGCCGCCGCTCCCCAATTCCAGATCACGTGAGGCCGCCATGCGATTGAACCGCCGCAACTTCCTCGAAGGCGCGCTCGCGGGCGGCGCGTTTCTCACGCTCGAAGCCGGGGGGCTGCGCCAGCTTGCTTTCGCGGCGGTCCCTGAGACAAAGCAGCGTATCCTGGTCGTGGTCCATCTTCGCGGCGCTTGCGATGGGCTTAACCTCGTCTGCCCGGCGAACGATCCGCACCTTATCGCAGCGCGTCCGGCAGAGCTGCGCGTGCTGCCCGACGGCGACCACGCTGGCCACGCGCTCAAAGCACAAGCGACGCCGAACATCGATTGGCGGCTGCATCCGGCTGCGCCCGAGCTTGCCGAGTTCTACAAGTCCGGCACGCTCGCGTTCGTGCATGCGGCGGGCATCCCCGAGGCGAACCGCAGCCATTTCGTTGCAACCGACATCATGGATCACGGTGCGGCGGACGGCGCTTCGCTCGCGCACATCAAGGGCGGCTGGCTGGCGCGCTATCTTGCGCAATCGAAGCAGTCGGCCGCCGGCCTGCCTGCGGTTTCCGCATCCGGTTCGCTCGCGGGTGAGTTCGCCGGCTTCGGCGGCGCTCTTTCGGTCGCCGATCTCGCGAACGGCGTGCCGCTCCCATGGGACGACAAGGCGGCTTCCGCCATCGAGCGGCTTTACAAGCAGGCGCCGGGCGCGGTTGGAGCGGCGGGCGTGCGCGCGCTGGAGGCGGCCAAGCTCGTCTCGGAGAAGCTGCCGCGCGGCGCGGACGGGAAATTCACGCCCTATCTCGATCAAAAAGAGATCTACGACAAGGCGGGCGACATTGGGCGCGGACTGCGCACGGTGGCGCGCCTGATCAAGGCCGATATCGGCCTCGTCGCGGCGAGCGTGGATGTGGGCGGCTGGGACACGCACGAAGGCCAGCCGGGCCGCTTCCAGAATAACGTCCAGCGGCTATCGAGCGGACTCGGCGCCTTCTGGAACGACCTCGCCGCCTATCACGACAGGATCACCATTGTCGCCTATGGCGAGTTCGGACGGCGTCTCAGGGCGAACAAGAGCGGCGGCACCGATCATGGGCGCGGTGGCGTGATGATGGTCATGGGCGGCGGCGTGAAGGGTGGGCGCATCCTCGGGCCGTGGCCCGGACTCGATGAAGCCGCACTCGATGAGCGCGTCGATCTCGCCGTGAAGACCGATTACCGGCATGTGCTGACGGAGCTTCTGGAGTTCCATGGCGGCGCACCGCTGGGTGCGGGCGTCTTTCCGGGATACAAGGCGCCGCCGCATCTTGGGCTGGTGGCTTAGGGCATACCCCTCATCCTGTCCTTCTCCCGCAAGGGGAGAAGGGACGCCGTTGCAACGGGCCCGGCCCGCTCCCTCTCCCCTTGCGGGAGAGGGCTGGGGTGAGGGGGCTTTTTACTCCGCGGCGCGAAGCGGGGTGTGGCCGCTATCCTTGGCCTTGACCTGCCCGTGGCCGAACCGCTTCTCGATATAGTCCTGCACCATCGCCATGAAATCCTGCGCAAGCGTCGGGCCGCGCAGCGTGGCGGCCTTGTGACCGTCGATGAACACCGGCGCGGCGGGCGACTCGCCCGTGCCCGGCAGCGAGATGCCGATGTCGGCCTGCTTCGATTCTCCCGGCCCGTTCACGATGCAGCCCATGACGGCGACGTGCAGGTTCTCGACGCCCGGATACGTCTTGCGCCACTCCGGCATGTTCGCGATGAGATGCTTCTGGATGTCCTGCGCCATCTCCTGGAACAGCGTGGACGTGGTGCGCCCGCAGCCGGGGCACGCCGCCACAATCGGCACGAAGGTGCGGAAGCCCATGGTCTGCAAAATTTGCTGCGCAACCTCGACTTCCTTGGTGCGCGCGCCGCCCGGCTCCGGCGTGAGCGAGACGCGGATCGTGTCGCCGATGCCCTTCTGAAGCAGGATGCCCAACGCCGCCGACGAAGCCACGATGCCCTTCGAGCCCATGCCGGCCTCGGTCAGGCCGAGATGCAGCGCGTAATTGCAGCGCGACGCGAGGATCGCATAGACGCTGATAAGGTCCTGCACGGCGCTCACTTTGGCCGACAGGATGATCTTGTCCGCGCCCATGCCGATGCTTTGTGCAAGCTCGGCGCTCGCGGTGGCCGAATGCACGATGGCCTCGTGCAGCACCTCGCGCGCATCCATCGGCTTCGCGCTTTTCGCATTGTCGTCCATCATGCGGGCGAGCAGTTCCTGGTCGAGGCTGCCCCAGTTCACGCCGATGCGCACGGGCTTGTCGTGCTTCAGCGCGATCTCGATGATGTCGGAGAATTGCTTGTCCCGCTTGTCGCGGAACCCGACATTGCCGGGATTGATGCGGTATTTCGCGAGCGCCTCGGCGCAGGCCGGATATCCCGCAAGCAGCTTGTGGCCGATATAGTGGAAATCGCCGACGATCGGCACATCACGCTCATTTTCAGAAGCTTGTCGCGGATGTGCGGCACGGCGGCCGCGGCCTCCTCGCGATCCACGGTGACGCGCACCAGCTCCGAGCCCGCCTGCACGAGCGCCGCAATCTGCGCAACCGTCGAGTCCACATCCGCGGTGTCGGTGTTCGTCATCGACTGCACGACGATAGGCGCCCCGCCGCCGACGGTCACGCCGCCAACCTTCACCGGAATGGTGATGTGCCTCGCCTCGCGCATGTCGCTCATGGATGCTCTCCAGGGATCGCCGGTCTTTTGCTGATCTACATAGGAGAAAACGCGAGCGCGCGCTAGCGTTCGAATTGGCGCGGGGGGCGGTTAGGTTTGGCTTTTGCGCCAAGGGTTAAGAGGCGGTGCGGGCGCGTCTCCGAGATCGGGCGGCTTCGCTGCATCTTTGAAGCGCTCGATCTCAATCCCACACTCGCGCAAGGGCGAGTTGGCGAAAAAATCGGCAAGCGTGCCTTTGCGCTTTGCTCGGCGTGGCGGCTTCGGCGCATTGCTATCCATATCGATGGCCTTCCCTTATCCTCGTCGTTGCGGCCCGGTTCGACAAGCTCACCATGAGGTTGAACCCGTTGAAACCACTTGGCCCTCACCCTGACCTTGTCGAAGGGTGAGCTTGTCGATGAAGCCCTATTTTCAGGCTTTTCCTGCAGTCTTACGCCTATAGCCTGCGATCCCGATTGTCAAAGTAAGCAGTTGCGGGCTAAAGCTTCGCGCGAAAGCGGCGGATGGGGCATGACGCGGGACGAAACGATTGCGCGTTTTATGGAGAGCGAAGCGAAACGCGCCGAGGCGCGGGCCGCTGCGCTGGCGGCGGGCGAGTCCGAGAATGACGCCCGAGAGATCGCGCACGAGGCCGCAAAAGCTCATTGGAACGCCTGGGCCGAGGACATGCTCGCCAAGCGCAAGGCGCTGGAAAATTCTGGGGCGTGGGTGGCGGAAAAGTCGCGCCAGGGCAGGCTGGAACCGCAGAATGCACAGACGCGTGCATGGCTGGAGCGGGCCGAAGGCAACTTTTGCCAGTGCGAATTTGTCGTACAGAGAACTGAAGGGAGTAAAGAAAAGGCTAACGCTCAGGAGCCGCCTATCAAGTCGATAGTGTCTAACAATACCGACATTGACTTTCGCGGCTTCGTGTTTCCAGGCAACGCTCAGTTCAACGGTGCCACCTTCGCCGGCTTGGCTTGGTTCACCGACGCCACCTTCTCAGGCAAAGCCTCCTTCGGCAACGCTACCTTCTCAAACAGCACTTCATTCGGCGGCACCACCTTCTTGGGCAACGCCTCGTTCAGCAGCGCCATCTTCTCGGGCAACGCCCGGTTTGACAATACAACCTTCCGGGGTGTTGCCTCGTTCAGTGCCGTGAGTTTTTACAAGGACAGTTCTTTCAGAACGGCTGAGTTCTGGGAGCGAGCAGAATTTGATTCTGTTTCTTTTTTTGGTGAGACGATTTTCAATCACGCTCGCTTTTCTAAATGGGTTCGTTTTGACGGCGCAAAATTCAGAGATGACGCGCGTTTCTGGGGCACGCACTTTCTAAAGGAAGCTCAGTTAAGTAACAGCGACTTTACGAAAGACGCCATATTCAACAATGCTAGCTTTGAAAGTCGAACTTTCTTCACTACGGCCATTTTCAAAAAACACGCAGAGTTCATCGCTGTTAAAGCTGATCGAGCGTTCGATTTGACCGGGGCAGCTTTCTCAAAAGTGCCTGCGTTCAACCAAGCCGATTTCAAGCAAGCGCCTGACCTCGATGCTGCGCATTTCCCGCTGCCGCGATTTTGGTCGCTGGGGGATCCGGCGCTGATTGCGAAATATCGCGCGATCCGGCGCATAGCGATCCAGGGCGCGGATTACGAACGCGAGCAGATGGCCTTCAAGGGCGAGCTTCGGTCGCGGCGCTGGACGACGGATAAATTAAGACATCCAGGCCTGTGGCTCGGCATTTTCTACGATGCCTTCGCGGATTGCGGCCGCTCTATTGTGCGCCCCGCCGCGCTGTGGCTTTTGAGCGTGGCCGCCTTCGCCGTCATGTATCTGCGCATGGCGGACCCGGCGGGCTGGACCTGCGGGACGCCGTTTGTGAAGGCGCTGTTCCTGTCGGGCCGCAACGGACTCGTGCTGTTCAGCGGCAGCCGGGACGCGCGCATCGCGCAGGCCTATCAATGCCTCTATGGCGGCGGTGCCGAGCCGGACATCCCCGACGCGGTGAGCTTCCTCGAAGCTTTCGTGCAGGTGCCGCTGAGCGCCGTGCTGATCTTCCTGTTTCTGCTCGCGGTGAAGAACAGGTTTAAGATTAAGTAGCCGATTGTTGTGGCCGCACTTGATGCGGCCATCCAGGGCAAATCGCGTCACTTCTCCTTTGTGGCATGGATGGCCGGGTCAAGCCCGGCCATGACGCTAGGAGCCTTGCTACGTCCTCCGCAAAGCCAGCGCGGGCGCGGCCACGAAAAAGAACAGCGCGGCGAGCGCGAGCACGATGGACGGCCCCGCCGCCGTGTCGAGCCGCAGCGACAGATAAAGCCCGCCGAGCACCGCCGCCGACGCCGCCACGCCCGCCAGCGCCGCCATCTGCTCCGGCGTCTTCGAGAAGGGCCGCGCGACAGCCGTTGGGAAGATCATGAGCGAGGTGATGAGCAGGATGCCGATCACCTTCATGGCGAGCGCCACCGTCACCGCGATCAGCAGGATGAAGGCGGTCTCGGTGCGGCGCACGGGTACGCCCTCGGCGGCGGCGAGTTCCTCGTTCACGGTCACGGCGAGCAAGGGCCGCCACAGCCAGAACAGCGCGGCCAGCACCGCCGCGGCGCCGCCCCAGATCCAGGCGATGTCGGCCTTCGAAACGGCGAGGATGTCGCCGAAGAGATAGCCCATCAGGTCGAGCCGCGCGCCGCCGGTAAGGCTTGCCGCGATGAGGCCCGCCGCGAGGCTCACATGCGCGAGGATGCCGAGCAGCGTGTCGTAGGGAATCGCGCGCTGCGCCTGGAAGCCGGTGAGGAGCAGCGCCATGGCGATGGCGGTGGCGATCACGCCGAGTGTGAGGTCGATGCCGAGCAGGAAGCCGAGCGCAACGCCGAGCAGGCCGGAATAGGCGACGGTTTCGCCGAAATAGGCCATGCGCCGCCAGACGACGAAGCAGCCGAGCGGCGCGGCGAGCACCGCCGCGCCAACGCCCGCGACGGCGGCGCGGGTGAGGAAATCGTCAAGCATGGTTCACACCCCTCACCCCAGCCCTCTCCCCTTGGGAGAGGGAGCAGGCCGCGCCCGTTGCAACAGCGTGCCCTCTCCCAGGGGAGAGGGACAGGGTGAGGGGCGTACGCTCAAATCAACCATGATGGTGCCCATCGCAGGCGACGTCGCCGGACAGCGTATGCGTATGGTCGTGATGGTGATGATACACGCCGAGGCTCGCGGCGGCTTTGGGGCCGAACAGCCGCACATATTCGGGATGCCCGGCCACCGTGCCGGGCCTGCCTTCGCAGCAGATATGGCGGTTGAGGCAGACGACGCGGTCGCTCGCGCCGAGCACGACGTGCAGGTCGTGCGAGATGAGGAGGATGCCGCAGCCGCGCGTGTCGCGGATCGCGGCGATGAGCTCGTAAAGCTGCGCGGCTCCGGCGAAATCCACCGCCTGCGCGGGCTCGTCGAGAACCAGGAACTGCGGATCGCGGGCGAGCGCGCGGGCAAGCAGCACGCGCTGGAACTCGCCGCCGGAAAGCTCGCACATCTGCGCGTCGATGAGGCCCTCCGCGCCCGTTTCCGCCAGGCAGGCCATCGCCCGCTCGTCCGAGACCGCCTCGCTCAAGGACATGAAGCGCCGGACCGAAAGCGGAATGATCCGCTCGACGGGAAAGCGCTGCGGCACATAACCGATCCGCAGGCCAGCCCTTCGCGTGACCCGGCCCGACGACACCGGGGCAAGCCCAAGAAGCACGCGCGCAAGCGTGGTCTTCCCCGCGCCGTTCGGGCCGATCAAAGTCACGATTTCGGAGGCATGGACGGCGATGCTGACGCGATCGAGCGCGGGCTTGCCGCGAAAGGAAAGCGCAACGCCGTCCGCGGCAACGAGAGCCTCAGCGCCGGCCTTCGCGATGGCCATTGATTCGGTGGTCAGCGCTTTGGGAGGCGTCAGCATGAGCCGTCCCCAGCGCCGGCGTCATGGCACTCTGCGCATACGCCGCTTACCTCGATGACGGTGTTGCGCGCATGAAAACGGCTCGCCTGCGCGGACACTCCAATGGCGCGAAAAGCATCAGGCGCCTCGGCCTCGGTAACCCGCTCGCAGTCCTCGCAAACGAAGGTGATCGTCTGCGGCACGCTTGCGTGCTCGGTCATGCAGGCGAAAAACGCGTTGCGGCTTTCGAGGCGGTGGACGAGACCCGCGCCCTGCAGAACGTCCAGAATGCGATAGACCGAAACGGGCGCGAGACGCTTGCCCTCCTTGGCGAGACTTTCGATCAGATCGTAGGCGCTGACGGGTTTGTGGCTCGTCGCCACGTGCCGGAAGACCTGCTCGCGAAGCGCCGTCCACTTGATGCCAAGCTCGAGGCAGCGTGTTCTCGCACGGCCAAGCGCGTCGCTTAAGCAGACGCCGTGGTCGTGATCGCGGGGCGGAAAAAAGGCAACTTTCTGTCCAAGCATGACAGTCATGTAATGTTATTACGTACCGTTGGCAATCGCCCGTTGCGAGGAACCCGAAAGCGAAGGCGGACGTAGCTGCGCGTCCGAAAAGGCAAAGGCCAAGGCTGAGACAGCGTGACGCTGCCATTCTTAATTGAATGATACTCCTAAGCACTTTCTTAAGGGCCGCCGCTCGCCCGGAACCAGCCGTCTTGAAAATTCAATAAATCTGATGCACATTTCGAATGTCTAAGTGTTGATCTGGAGCATAACCGGAGCACTACAGAAGAAGGGTATACACGCTGAGGCTTAACGCGCTGAAACAGGAGTTCGTTGAACTCAATCCGCGCCGCGCAAAGAGCGCCGCTGCGGTTCCCGCCTCTCTCCCCCACCTCATCATCGACACGCTTGAGGACGCCAAGGCTGACGACATCGTCAGCATCGACTTGGCGGGCAAGACTTCGCTCGGCGACTTCATGATCGTCGCGTCGGGGCGCTCGCAACGTCATGTGGGCGCCATCGCCGACCGGCTCATGGAGAAGTTGAAGGAGCAAGGCGTTCGCGATACACGTATCGAAGGGATGCCCCTCTGCGACTGGGTCCTGATCGATGCGGGCGATGTCATCGTTCACATCTTCCGCCCGGAAGCGCGCACCTTCTACAATCTCGAGAAGATGTGGGGTTCCGACAGACCCAAGCGGGAAGCAGCCGATTAGGCGAACCGTGAGAACGGACGGTCAGAATGAAGATTTCTATTCTGGCCGTTGGCCGGTTGAAGAGCGGCGCTGAGCAAACTCAGTTCAATCGCTATTTCGACCTGTTCAATGCCTCGGCCCGTACC
Organism: uncultured Alphaproteobacteria bacterium; assembly: GCA_963834165.1. Classification (GTDB taxonomy): domain Bacteria; phylum Pseudomonadota; class Alphaproteobacteria; order Rhizobiales; family Rhodomicrobiaceae; genus Rhodomicrobium. The sequence goes on from CAWIAL010000017.1 coordinate 469,069, forward strand.
TTGCGAATGCCGCCCATGGCGGTTTTCGAGATTGCCGAAGGCCGCGCCGACACCGCAGCGGAACGGAAAGAGGCGGAAGCCCACGAACTTCTGAAGAAACTGGGCGGTTCCCGGCTTGTCGCGCTCGACGAGGACGGGAAGTCCCTCACCTCCTATGAGTTCACGGCGATGATGTCGCGCCTTCGCGACGAAGCGCTCGATGTTGCTTTCGCCATCGGCGGTCCGGATGGGCACGGAGACGCTTTAAAGAAAGCCGCACACTTTCAACTTTCGCTCGGCCGCATGACATTGCCTCACGGCCTCGTCCGCATTGTCCTCGCCGAACAGCTCTATCGCGCGCTGACCATCATCCAAGGTCACCCGTACCACCGCGCGTAGCCTGCAACTACATCGGCAACTGCATGCTGATCTCGCGGCCATTCATGCGAAGCGCCTGATCGATGTCGCGGCGAACTCCGGGCAACGCGTTGTATATTTTCAGGTAGTCGCGGGCCATCCGCTCGACCGTGAAACGACTGTCGAACACGCTTCGCACCGTGGCGCGATCGAGCTCTTGGAGACGCGAGACGGCCGCGACAGCCTCTTCAATGGTATTCACCACGAAGCCGCTGACGCCGTTGTCGATGACTTCCGGGACTGATCCCGCCTGAAACGCGATCACCGGTGTTCCGCAGGCCATCAATTCGATCATTACGAGGCCGAAGGGCTCGGGCCAATCGATGGGAAACAGAAGCGCAAGGGCATCGCCAAGGAAGCGCGCCTTCTGACTCTCGTCGATTTCGCCGATGTACTCGACAATCGGGTTGGCCTTGACCATGGGCTCGATCAATTCCTCCCAATAGGCTTGATCGGCCTTATCGACTTTGGCTGCGATCTTCAGCGGCAGCCCCGCGCGCACGGCAATTTCGATCGCCCGATCCGGCCGTTTTTCCGGCGAGATCCGCCCGAGAAAAGCGAGGTAGCCCCCTTTCGGAACGGGCGAGAACGGCAAGAGATCGCGCGGCAGCCCATGATAGGCGTTCCCGGCCCACTTCACTTCCGGCGGCAACGGAGCGCGCTGATGATAGGAGATCGATGACAGGGGAATATTCGGGAAGGACGAGTAAAACTTCAACAAATCATGCATATCCAGCCGCCCATGGAGCGTGGTGACGGTCTTGTCCGCGAAGGGGTGGATGATCGGAAATTGCAAGACATGAATGTGAAAGTGAAGGACGTCGAACTCGTGAGCGCGCTGGCGGACATGCTCAAGCATCATCACGTGATGCGGAATGGGATCATGCACGTGCGGGTTCAATCGGAGGCCCACGTCGGCGCAAGCCACAAGCTCCGCGCTTGTTATTGAATCGCCGCTCGCAAAAAGCGTTACGTCATGGCCTTGCTCCACGAGTTCCTCGGTCAAATAGGACACGATCCTTTCTGTCCCGCCGTAAAGCCGTGGAGGGCAGCTTTCGGCGAGGGGCGCAATCTGAGCGATTTTCATTTGGATCCTTCTTTCGAACTACTGAAACAGAGACACGCCGCCACGCCGGCCTTCGCGGCAGTGCAACAAAGCAACACTTGAATAATGTAATAGGTCCGGCTGCGTTCGTGCTGGAGGCCGTAAAGGCTTGGTTGTCGCTACAATGGAATACAAATAATTAGCGGTGTCATCATAATCTGCTACGAATAGATGCCGGAAGCGCTAAACGCGGCGCCCCCGGCTCTCTAAAGTCATCGTCCACCCTAAGCGGAACAATACTTAAATCCTGGGGATTGCTGCGAGATCTATGATGTAGTATTTGATTCCACCGGTCTGCCGTTAGGCGCCATGAGAGAGTAAAGATTTGCCGTTCAGGGTAGCATGGGCAACTCGAAGTCGAACAAGGCGACAGACTTCCTGAATGGCGGCGGCGCGATGGGCGCGCTCATGCGCGAGCACGATTGGCCGTCAACGCCGCTGGGAGCACCCGCCCAATGGCCGCAGAGTTTAAAGACGGTCATCCGCATACTGCTCACATCGCGCTTCGCCATGTGGATGGCCTGGGGTGAGGATCTCACCTTCTTCTGCAACGACGCCTATCGCCCCACGCTTGGGGTGAAGCAGAGCTGGGCGCTCGGCGAACCATCGCAGAAGGTCTGGGCGGAGATCTGGCCCGATATCGGCCCCCGGATCGATACCGTTCTTAAGACCGGCAACGCGACATACGACGAGAATCTGCTGCTTTTTCTGGAACGCAGCGGTTTCAGGGAAGAAACCTACCACACATTTTCCTACAGCCCGCTGGCGGGCGACGATGGAAGCATCTCAGGCATGCTTTGCGTCGTCACCGAAGACACCGAGCGCGTCATTGGCGAACGGCGTTTGAAACTGTTGCGCGATCTCGCCTCCCAGCTTTCGCTTGCGCGAACGGAGGAGGAGACTTTCGAGGCATTCAGGCTTCAATGCCAAGATCAGAAAGACCTCCCGTTCACGCTCACATATTTGTTCGAGGGAGATCAAGCCGATAACGCCGCGCTCGCTTGCGCGACCGGCAGCCTCGACCCGATCGCAAATCCAGAACTCAACGGCACGCTGCCCTCCTCGGATCGCTGGCCGATCGAGCGAGCCCTTGCGAGTGGCGGTCCTATCATCATCGAGGGCATTTCCAATTACTTCGATTGTCCATTACCGCCTGCGTCATGGGACACCCCGCCGAAGGACGCCGTGCTGACCGTGCTGTCGAAACAAGGACAGGACAGACCTGCGGGCTTCATCGTCTCGGCCATCAATCCATTTCGCCGCTACCAGCCGGCCTATGCAGGCTTCATCGATCTCCTCGCCGGCCAGATCGCCGCCAGCCTCGACAATGCGCGGGCCTATGAGGAGGAACGGCGCCGTGCGGAAGCGCTGGCCGAAATCGACCGCGCGAAAACGGTTTTCTTTTCAAACGTCAGTCACGAATTCCGGACGCCTCTTACCTTGATGCTCGGACCTCTCGAGGACTTGCTGGACGGCGCAGAAACCGTAAGCAAAAGCGCTCGCGGCCAGCTTAAGATCGTGCATCGCAACAGCTTGCGGCTTTTGAAGCTCGTCAATTCGCTTCTCGATTTCTCTCGCATCGAATCGGGCAGGGCCGTCGCAAATTTCCAGCCCATCGATCTCGCGGCGCTGACGAGAGACCTCGCCAGCAATTTCCGCTCCGCTTGCGAGCAGGCGGGGCTGCACCTCGTCATCGATTGTCCGCCCTTGCCGCGCGAGGCTTACGTCGATCGGGACATGTGGGAGAAGATCGTTCTCAATCTCCTCTCAAACGCTTTCAAATTCACCTTCGAAGGGGAGATCAGGGTCGCTCTTGCAGCGGATGGGCAGACGGCCGTGCTCACGGTCAGCGACACCGGGACCGGCATTGCAGAATCGGAAATCCCCCGTCTGTTCGAACGCTTTCACCGCATCGAGGGCGCGCGTGGCCGCAGCCATGAGGGAAGCGGCATCGGGCTGGCGCTCGTGCAAGAGCTTGTGAAAATGCACGGCGGCCAGATCGCGGTCGAAAGCGAAGAAGGAACAGGCACCGCGTTTACAATCTCGATCCCGCTCGGCAGCGCCCATCTTCACGTCCACGAAATACCCCGCGATGCCAGCGCTGCCGCGTCCACTGCGCGCGCAAGCGCTTTCGTCGAGGAAGCGATGCGGTGGCTGCCGGGCATTTCGGACCATCGCATCGAGGAATTCGCAGCCGACGCGGATCTCGCCGAGATGCCGCCTGTCCTCGAAACCTCCCAGAAAGCCAGGATTCTGCTCGCCGACGATAACGCGGACATGCGGGCTTATGTTGCTCGCCTGCTGGCGACCCGGCATGAGGTTGAGGCCGTGGCGGACGGCGAGGCTGCGCTCGAGGCTGCGCACAAACGGCGCCCCGATCTCATCCTGACGGACATCATGATGCCGAGGCTCGATGGCTTTGGCCTCATCAAGGCGGTGAGGGAGAACGAAGCCTTGCGCGACCTGCCCGTCATCGTGCTCTCGGCGCGCGCGGGCGAGGAAGCCAGCATCGAGGGCCTTGCCGCTGGCGCGGATGACTACCTCATCAAGCCATTCTCTGCGCGCGAGCTTATGGCGCGCGTCGACGCGGCCTTGACGCTCGCTCGGTTGAGGCAGGAGACAAGCGAAGTCATCCGCGAAACGAGCGAGCGGCTGAAGGCGGCGCTCGCGGCCTCGGGCACAGGCACCTTCCGTTGGAATTTCAGCGACGGCAGCATTATTTGGGACGACGCGCTTTACGCCCTTTTCGACGAGCCGCCGGGCCAAACCCCGACCTTCGAGAAGTTCCTGTCTTTGATTCACCCCGAAGACCGTGATGCCGTCCGCGAACGCTGCGCGCAGTGCATCTCAGATGGCGCGGACTTCGAAATGGAGTACCGCGTCATCCTGAAGGACGGCGGCGAGCGCTGGCTCCTGGATAAGGGATTGACCTTCAAGGATAGCCTTGGCCGCCCGCAATACATGATGGGGGCGTGCGTCGATATCAGCGAACGGAAAAGAGCCGAGCTTGCGCTACGCCGCATGAACGAAACGCTTGAGGATCGTGTCGCGCGGCGTACGGCGCAGCTCGATGCCGCTCACAAACAGCTTCTCGCCGAAACGAGGGAACGTGAAGCCGTCACCGCGCAGCTTCGGCAGGCCCAAAAAATGGAGGCGATCGGCAAGCTTACCGGCGGCGTCGCCCACGATTTCAATAATCTTTTGCAGGTCATCAGCGGGAACCTCCAACTCCTCTCGAAAGATGTCGTTGGAAACGAGCGCGCGGAAAAGCGCATTCGCAACGCGCTCACGGGCGTGGCTCGCGGATCGAAGCTCGCATCGCAGCTTCTCGCTTTTGGACGGCGCCAGCCGCTCGAACCCAAAGTTGTGAATCTCGGACGCTATATGCGGGGCCTCGACGAAATGCTGCGCCGCACGCTCGGCGAAGCAATCGAGCTTGAGACGATTGTCACCGGCGGCCTCTGGAATACATGCGTGGATATGGGGCAGCTTGAAAATGCGATTTTGAACCTCGCCATCAACGCACGCGATGCTATGAAGGGGCACGGCAAGCTGACGATCGAAGCGGGGAATTCGTCGCTGGACGATGCGTATGCGGCCCGCCATCCGGATGTTTCGGCCGGGCAATATGTGATGATCGCGGTGAGCGATACGGGGCCCGGAATTGAACCCGATATTCTTGAACGCGTGTTCGAACCCTTTTTCACCACCAAGCCGGAGGGTGAGGGCACCGGGCTCGGCCTCAGCATGGTGTATGGGTTCGCGAAACAGTCGGGCGGCCACGCAAAAATCTATAGCGAGGTCGGCCAGGGAACGACGGTGCGGCTTTATCTGCCGCGCACGCGCCAGGAAGAAGACATCGTGATCCCCGCGGAGATCGGGCCTATCGCGGGCGGCTCGGAAACCATTCTTGTGGTGGAAGACGATGAGGGCGTGCGCGCGACCGTTGTCGATATCCTGGCCGACCTCGGCTACCGCGTTCTGAAAGCCAAGGACGCGCAGGCCGCGCTGATCGTGATCGAGAGCGGTATCCCGATCGATCTGCTTTTTACCGATGTCGTCATGCCCGGCCCTTTGCGCAGCACGGAATTAGCCAAGAAGGCGCGCGACCGGCTGCCGAACATCGCGATCCTGTTCACCTCCGGCTATACCGACAATGCCATCGTGCATGGAGGCCGCCTCGACGAGGGCACTCACCTTTTGAGCAAGCCCTATACGCGCGAAGCGCTCGCCCGGAAGCTTCGCCAGGTCTTGCAAGATCACGGGAAGAAAGACGGCGCGGCAAGCCGGGCTCCCGTGCCTGACGCCGAGCCGATCGAGGTCAAGAAGATGCCTGCGAAGCCGCTTCGCATTCTGGTCGTCGAGGACGAGCCTTTCATTCGCGCGGCGACTGTGGATTTCCTAAAAGAGCTGGGTCACAAAGTATTCGAGGCCAAGGATGCGTCTTCGGCGTTGAAGGTTCTCGACGCCGAGAGCGTGGATCTTCTGATGACGGATGTTGGCTTGCCGGGTCAAACGGGGATCGAACTCGCGCTGCAATCCCGCGACCGCTTTCCCGGCATCAAACTGGTTCTGGCCACGGGATATACCCGTCTGCTCGATGGCGCAAAAGACACGCGGCTTGCTGATGCGGTGGTCCTGACCAAGCCCTATAATATCAAAGCCCTGGCGAAGGCGCTGAATTCGCTCTCAGACGCTTGAACGCAGGAAAGGCCATTGCCGACCTGCGTCCATCCAAATCAAACCTGCTGCTGCGCCGGAACAGCGGGCGGCGCGCCGGCATCGGCCGAAGGAGCCGGTTGCGGCTCTTCCTTGACCGCCTTGCGCGTTCCACGGAGACTGCGGCCCAGGTTCTCAAGACCATCCCGGAAGCGCTCGATGCCGCGCATCACCGATTCCCCGCGCCGCAACCGGCGATCCAGCGCCGCCATGGTGCGGGCCATGCCGGGATCATCGTCTTCGAGCCAGATGGAGAACACGCGGCCGTAGATGGAAAGGAGCCCCTGCACGCGCATGAAGCCGGTCCCCCCCTCGCCGCTGATGCCGGCCGCGGCCAGCATCCAGTATTGCGACTTGAGCGCGGGCCGCATTTGCGCGAGCGTTTCGCCAAGGCTTCCGCCGGCGTCCTCGCGGATGCGCCGGATTGCGGCCTTGTAGGGCTGCATCAGCTCGAAGCGCGTCAACAGCACGTCGAAAAGCCGGTCGCGAGCGACGTCAGGCCCAGGTGCCGGAAATTTCTCGATGACGGCATTATCGATCGCCCTGGAGAATGCAGCCAGGATTTGCCCTTTGCTTTGAAACTCTTTGCGAAACTCTCCGAGCGGGATACCCGCCTCAGCCGCGATTTCGCCGAGGCTTAAATCGCGCCAGCCCCGCGTCTCGGCCAGCCGCAGCGCCGCCGTTATGATGCGATCCCGATGTGACGTCCCTTCAAGCATGTCGGCACTCCCGGTTTTGCAAAGACACACGCGTTATATTGCCGTCGCTTCAGCGGCGTTCAACGGTGGCCGCGGCGAATAGCTTATCGATAGGCGGAGACGGGCGCAGACCGGACGGTTCGGGCGCGATGGCGTGCAGGCCCTGCAGAGCTCTTGGCGGCACGGACGTGCGACTTCGCCGGACTGTGGCCGAGCATCGCCATCAGGCGCTCAAGCCGCACGTCGTGAACCCCAAGCGCTCTAAGATGCATGACGGTGCTCACGACATAATCGATGTTCGCACCCGAAGCCCCGACACTCCGGCGCACGAGCCACGCCTGCACTTCGAAAGGTAGCTGGCCTGCATACTGCGGATGACGGCGGTCGACGAGAAAGCAGAGCGCATTCACCGTGCGCCCGCTCCCATCGAGCAGCTTCACGGGTCTTTTAACGGCGGAGTAGGTATTCGTAACGTTTTCCCGGCGATGGAGATAGCGCCGCGTGTCCGCAGCGCGCTGCCTCGCGACACGGAAAACCATGCCCTCGCATTTGCCCCCCTTGTCGAGGCCAAAGACCAGCCCCGGTGCACCTGGAACGCCCCGGTGCACGACCGAATAGACGCAAAGCGCCCGATGCGCGCCTTCCAGCAGCGCGTGCGACGCTTCCTCATAAATGAAACCTGGCCGCCACATCAGCGAGCCGTAAGCGAAAACCCAGAGATCCAAAGTTATTATCTCGAACCAGAATTGAACCGGGCGCGAGAGGCGCCCTTGATAAAAGCATTATGAGCTAGTTTGTTTTCTCGTCCTTTGACGAATGCGGGATCTTGCGTCCGAAATCGGGCGCGGGCGTCTCCTGGCCCGCATCGATGATGCCCCGGCGGATGGCCCGGGTCTTCGTGAAAAGATCGAAAAGCGCATCGCCGTCACCCCAGCGGATGGCGCGCTGCAACGCGGCAAGGTCTTCGGTGAAGCGGCCAAGGATTTCGAGCACCGCTTCCTTGTTGTTCATGAAAATATCGCGCCACATGGTCGGGTCGGAAGCGGCGATGCGCGTGAAGTCGCGAAAACCGGAAGCGGAAAATTTTATCACTTCCTTCTCGGTGACGCGCTCAAGGTCGGAGACGGTGCCGACGATGTTGTAGGCGATAAGATGCGGCACGTGCGAGGTGACCGCGAGCACGAGATCATGATGCTCCGGCGTCATGACCTCGACGTAGCTGCCGCAGGCTTCCCAGAACGCCTTCAGCTTCGCGACCGCTGCCTCATCCGCGTCCGGCAGCGGCGTAAGGATCGTCCAGCGCCCGTCGAAAAGCTCGGCGAAGCCAGATTCTGGCCCCGAAAACTCGGTTCCCGCGATCGGATGACCCGGAACGAAGTGAACGTGCGCGGGCACATGAGGACCGATATCGCGGATAACGGCGGTCTTGACCGAGCCCGCGTCGCTGAGGATCGTCCCCTTCTCAAGGTGCGGCGCAATCTCCGCCGCCAGCGCGCTGAAAGTCCCGACCGGCGTGCAGAGGATAACGAGATCCGCGCCCCGGACCGCATCGGCGGGGTGCTCGAAAACCTCATCGGCAAGGCCGAGCCGCCGCACGGTGGCGCGCGTTGCTTCGGAACGGGCGCACGCCGAAATCCGCGCCACGAGATTGCCGCGCCTTATCGCATGGCTGAGCGATGAGCCGATGAGGCCCACGCCGATCAGCGCGGCTTGTTGAAACATCGGTTGTGTCATTGTCTTACGATTTTGCAAATTCGCGAAGCGCGTCGAGCACAGCGCGATTTTCGTGTTCGAGCCCAATCGTCATGCGCAGCGCTTGCGGCAATTTATAAGCGCTGAGCTGCCTGAGAATGATGCGCTTTGCGTTCAGATACGCATCGGCATCCTGCGCGGTGCGCCCCGGCACCGTCCCGAACGGGATCAGCACGAAGTTTGCCGCGCTGTCTGGCACTTTGAATCCGATGTCGCGCAATTCGCTCGTGACGCGATCGCGCCAAAGCTCATTATGCGCTTTCGCCTGATCGATGTGCGCCGTGTCCTCAAGCGCCGCAATGGCCGCTTCAATCGACGGCTGCGCCAGATTGAAAGGGCTGCGGATGCGGTTCAGAGCATCGGCGACAGGCGCAGGCGCATAGGCCCAGCCGACTCGCGCTGCAGCAAGGCCATAGATCTTGGAGAAGGTGCGCGTCATGATCGTGTTCGGCGTGGTCGCGACCAGTTCGATGCCGGCTTCGTAATCGTTCCTGTTCACGTATTCGGCGTAAGCGCCATCGAGAACCAGCAGCACGTTCTCCGGCAGCGCGGCTCTCATGCGGCGCACTTCCTGGTAGCTCAGATAGGTGCCGGTGGGGTTGTTCGGATTGGCGATGAAAACAGCCCGCGTGCGCGGCGTCACGCGCTCCAGGATCTCATCCACATTCGCCGTCAAATTCCGCTCCGGCGCGATGACAGGCTCGGCGCCCGCCGCCAGGATCGCGATGCGATAAACAAGAAAGCCGTGCTCGGTGTAGATCGCCTCGTCGCCCGGCCCAAGGTAGGCCTGCGCCAGCACGTGGAACAGCTCGTCCGATCCGTTTCCGCAAACGATATGCGCCGGGTTCAAGCCGTAGGCTGCACCGAGCGCCTCGCGCAGAGAGGTATAGGAGCCATCGGGGTAGCGGTCGAGCCGGTAAGCCGCGTCGCGAAAAGCCTCCACCGCATGCGGCGACGGGCCGAGCGGCGTCTCATTCGACGACAATTTGATAACCGGGCCTACGCCCGCGAGCTTCGACCGCCCTGGAACGTAAGGGTCGACGGCAAGCACGCCGGGCCGGGGGCTGAGAGCCTCTCCGCGAACCACTGTTCTCTCCTTGGAAGATGGCATTGAGCAACGAGGCGCAGTTATAGACCCAAGATGGCGCGGGCGACAAGTTGGGAGGGATAGGAGCGGGAGGTTCGGCCACTTAAATTAAGCCAAAGCGCACCAGGGAGGAAACCATGAGCGAGGGCAAAGGCCGCGAGAAGACCTACAGCGATCAGGAAATCGAAGCCCGCCTCAAGGCGGAGCTGCCGCACTGGTATCTCCGCGACGGGTTCATCTGTCGCAAATATCAGACACACGGGTGGAAGGGCACGCTCATGGTCGTCAATGCGGTCGGCCATCTGGCGGAAGCGGCGTGGCATCATCCGGACATGCTGGCGTCCTACGCGTCGGTCGAGGTGCGCCTGCAAAATCATGACGCGGGCGGCATCACCGACAAGGACTTCGAACTCGCGAAAAAGATCGAGGAGATCGTGCACTGGCAGCCCGCGAAAGAGGGCGGCGCGCTAACGGGCACGCCGCAGGACAAGCGCCACGCCTACATTAAATACGACTGACACCGAAAAATACGACTGACACCGAAGGCTGAGAGCTGTCTCTGGCCGTCCTAGCCGCATCAGGCCGGGCAGCGCGGCAAAGAAGCGCGGCGCACAAAAATCGCCAATCCGAACTGCCCAAAGCTCGGCCTTTAGGCGCGGAAAGCGCGCTGCGCGCCACCCTGCGTTAATGAATTGGTAAGGAGTTATCCGGCTTCTGACCGCTCCCAAAACCCATAGGGGCTCGCCCCTTCGGGTCAACAAGCCATCACGTTGCGACCTGCTGGCTTTTCAGACGTCTTTCGTTGGGCATGAGGGGAAGTAAAGCCGTGAGTCCGTTGGCAGTATCATGTTTCGTGTTTGCGATCATTCTAAGCGGCATAGCTGGCGGCATGCTGCTGCGCAAAGTCCTGCCTCAAGATCATTTAGCCGACGACACAAAAGATGTCGTTCGTCTTGGTACAGGGCTCATCGCAACCATTGGCGCTCTTGTTCTTGGCCTCCTCATCGCCTCGGCAAAAAGTTCTTATGACGGCCAGAGCGGCCAGATAAAGCAACTAACCGCGAATATCATCCTCCTCGATCGCATCTTGGCCCTCTACGGGCCAGACGCAGGCGCAGCTCGCGATCAGCTACGCCGCAGCGTTGGGCCTATGGTCACTGTGATCTGGCAAGAGGAAACGTCCGACCCGGCTTCAACGGCTCCCTTCGAGCCGAATGCCATGGGCGAGATGACCCTTCACAAGATTCAGGCACTCTCCCCGGGGAACGACATTCAACGTTCTCTCCTGGCCAGGGCCATGCAGGTAAGCGTCGATTTGGCCAAGTCCCGGTTGCTTCTGTTTGCGCAGAAGGACACTTCAATCCCGACCCCATTCCTTGGTGTGCTGGTTTTCTGGCTGACCATAATCTTCGCGAGTTTCAGTCTTTTCGCGCGCACCAACGCGATGGTCATCGGCTCATTGTTGATTTTTGCGGTTTCGGCTGCAGGCGCGATCTTCCTGATCTTGGAACTGAGCCATCCGTTCTCAGGACTGATGCCGATTTCGAGTGCCCCGCTTCAAAACGCGCTCGGCTCTATCGGGTCTTAGCGCATCACAGGCTTTGCTTCAGCCCGTGGGTGCTTGATTATCAAAGTAAGCGCCCCTCACCCCAACCCTCTCCCCCCGGGAGAGGGAGTCGCGCTTCGATGGGATGCACGCCAAACGATTATCAATGCGTTTCCGGCAAATTCAGAATATTAGGAAGGACATGCAACAGCTTAGTTGCAACAACTCGATGTCCCGGTGGGGCGAGATGTATACGACCGTCGCCCCGTTCGAGATAAATGTCATCGAGGGAATGGCCGCTAAAATCCCCCGTCAAATCTACGAGTGGAACTCCGCGTTGCATCGCCCAATCGACAACCATTTTCTTGCCTATTTGAAAGCCGGCGCCATCCCACACAATGCTATGCGACGGTATATAAACGATCCCAAACCGCGCGCCGTGCGCGAGCGAATATATGCGCCCGTCCTCTAAGGTTGCCAGGACACCGCTGGTTTCCTGCGCAACGTTCGTAGCCGGTTGTGTTGAAATCGAACCTGGATCTGGTGCTTCGCCCCGGGTTCTGAAAAGCCGTGGTGCCACATAGCGAGTCCATGCCTCGCCTATTGCGGTCAAGGGCGCTTCTGTCGGAAAGCCGGGGTCCGCTTGGAAGTTGGCAAATGGCTGATTAAGGTCTGCGGTGTTGAGAACGATAAGGACGAGGTCGGCATCAAAAGTGCCTTTGTTCCTGAGAAAGCCAACCTCGTTGCCTGGAGCCCATCCACCGGCAGAAGCGTTGAGAACATCGACCTGACGTCTAATCTCCCCGGGTAGTTCCCGGGCCACCAGCGAAGTAAAGATGCGCGATTGATCAATGTATGTTGTGCCATAGGTAACTGAGTCACCTATGAAGAGCAGGCGGACGTGCCCCTTGGGTTTAGCTGCGCTAATGTCATCAGAGCGCATTGAAAAGTGGTTGATCTTATTGTGCGCAAAGAAGCGGCGGACGTCTTGGTCCGGAGCAGGAATGTAGCCGTACCCTCCTTCAGCCTCCCCCTTATCCGGCTGTATAAGCACCGGGTAGCCAAGCCCGAAAATAAACCGTAGGCCGGCCTCTGCCAACGCAATGCAAAACAGAACCAAAATCGCACCACGCCTGACCCTAACCCATGTGGTCTCGCTGAATGTGATGAGCTTTCGCATCTGAAAGCACCTCAAGTGGGGAGAATTAAAATTAATTAATCAGAAATGCGACTCCGGCGCCAAAAGGCGGATTTGGGACTTTCTCCATTGAAAAGACCGTTTCAAAGCATGAAAGCGTAGGCCGGCCAGTTATACAAGCTTTACTCAGTGGACCGGCTCCGGCAAAGCGGGCGGCAGTTGCTCTTGCGGCGCTTCGAGATAGGCGACCAGCGGCTCGGTCAGCGCGAGAGGCTCCTCGCGGTTGGGCGCAAAGAATTCGTCGTTGATCTGACTGAGGAAAACCTCGCAGGCGGCGCGCAGCTCGAAAAGCGCCGTCCGGCCGCCGACGCGGTAGCAGCCATCGTGCGGAGAATGATTTTCGTGCTGCTCCCCTTCCGTCTCCGGCTTCCTGCGCGCCAGGAACCGCGATAACGAGCCGCCCCCATGGAACATGCGCTGCGCGTCCCGCACGAACTCAGCCTGCATTTCCTCGCAAGCAACGGTGGCTTCCAGGAACTGATCGATTTCCTGCTGAACCTCGGGCGACAGCCTGCGCAGCTCTGCCGCCCAGGTCCGGGCGCGCATCAGCTTGGTCAGCATGAGCGCTTCCCGCTCCTGGAAGGACTTGCAACTGTCGCGGAAACGGCCGAGCCGGGCCGCGATTTCCGCGTGGCAGGCGCCCTTCACATCGGCCTTGGGGAACGCGGTTCTCTCGAAAAACCACGCATCTCCAAGCGCCGATCTCAGCGCGTCTTTCAGGAGATACACAACTGTATAAATGTCATGGTTTTGAGGCGTATTAATCGTCCAAAGCGCCATGGCGTCAGCTTTCAGCCCCTGTTAGTCCGAAGCGGTGGCCATTCGTCCCGCGCTGAGAAGGCGCGCGGGATCCTGGCGTTAGCTGGCAGCTTGACTTACGAACAACCCGTTGTGCCGCCGCAGGTATCGCACTTCAGACACGTTCCGTTGCGAACGAGAGTGAAGTTGCCGCACGTGCCGCAGGCCTCGCCCTCGTAACCCTTCGCGCGCGCCTCAGCGAGCAACTCTGCCTTACCGGGCTTTGCTGCCTGCGATACAGTGAGATGGGAAGCAGTCAACGCGGCACTTGCCCCATCGCGCGCGCTTACATCGTGAGTCCCTACGGAAGCGTCCTCATCCTCCGTACGCAGGGCATAAGCGAGGGCGCCATTCGTCTCGTAAGAGCCCGCGCCGCTGATTCGCTCCTGTCGAGCGTGGTCCTGAACTATGACCACTTTGTGGTGAAGACCGCGAGTCAGGCCCTTGCTCACGTAGCGGTCCGCATAAAGGACGGAGGCTGAGGAAGCAGCGGGCTTCTGGCCGGCCTTATCCTCGGCGACGCCGCCGCCCATCACGGTCGCTCCGATCTGGGAAGGATCGACATGGGCGAGATCGTTGCGGCTCAGATAGGAAACCGCAAGCTCACGGAAGATATAGTCGAGGATCGAGGTGGCGTTCTTGATGGCCTCGTTCCCTTGCACATAGCCGGCCGGCTCGAAGCGCGTGAAGGTGAAGGCCTCGACGAACTCCTCCAGCGGCACGCCGTATTGCAGGCCGAGGCTGATCGCGATGGCGAAATTGTTCATCAAGCTGCGGAAGGCGGCGCCTTCCTTGTGCATGTCGATGAAGATTTCACCAAGACGGCCGTCCTCGAATTCGCCCGTGCGCAAATAGACCTTGTGGCCCCCCACAACCGCCTTCTGCGTATAGCCTTTCCGCCGGTTCGGCAGCTTCTCGCGCTCCGCCTTGAGGCGCACGCGCTCTATGATTCGCTCGACGATGCGCTCCGCTACAATCTGAGCGCGCCTGCCCTGCGGAGCGGCAGCCAACGCATCCGCCGCCGAATCCTGATCCTCCTCACCATCCGCCAAAAGTTGCGCGGATAGCGGCTGCGAGAGCTTCGACCCATCGCGATAGAGCGCATTGGCCTTCAGCCCGAGCTTCCACGAGAGCATGTAGGCCTCGTGGCATTCGGCGATCGTCGCCGAGTTCGGCATGTTGATCGTTTTCGAGATCGCGCCCGAGATAAACGGCTGCGCCGCGGCGAGCATGTGGATATGGCTCTGCCAGGACAGCGCGCGCTTGCCGCGTCTGCCGCAGGGGCTTGCGCAATCGAAGACCGGAAGATGCTCCGGCTTCAGCCCCGGCGCGCCTTCGAGCGTCATCGTTCCGCATACGAACTCATTCGCCGCCTCGATCTCGGCCTTCGAAAAGCCGAGCGCGCTGAGGAGGTCGAAGCCCGGCGCGTTCATCTGCTGGGGGGTCAGCTTCAGAACGCCGGTGCAGAAGTCTTCGCCAAGCGTCCACTTGTTGAAGACGAACTTGATGTCGAAGGCGCTGACAAGCCCTGCTTCGACCGCGGCGATCTTCTCCGCCGTGAAGCCCTTTGCCGTGAGCGACTTGTGATTGATGTGCGGAGCATCGGCGAGCGTGCCGCGCCCGACCGCGTAGGTTATGATAGCGGAAATCGTGGGCTCATCGTAGCCGAGCGTCCGCAAAGCCTCCGGCACGGCGCGGTTGATGATCTTGAAGTAGCCGCCGCCTGCGAGCTTCTTGAATTTCACAAGCGCGAAGTCGGGCTCGATGCCGGTCGTGTCGCAATCCATCACAAGCCCGATAGTGCCCGTTGGCGCTATCACCGAAACCTGCGCGTTGCGGAAGCCATGGGCCTGACCGAGCGAGATCACGTCGTCCCATGTCTCACGGGCGGCGGTAACCAGATCCGTTTGCGCGCATGCTCCGTCCTTGAGCGGAACCGGCGTTGTGGAAAGTTGCTCGTAACCGTTCGTACGTCCGTACGCGGCGCGGCGATGGTTGCGCATCACCCGGAGCATATGGCTTGCATTCGGCCCGTAGCCTGAAAACGCGCCGAGTTCCTGGGCCATCTCTGCCGAAGTCGCATAAGCCACGCCCGTCATGAGCGCCGACACCGCGGCTGTGAGAGCGCGACCCTCCTCGGAGTCGTAGCCAAGCCCGGACACCATCAGGAGCCCCCCGAGATTCGCGAAGCCGAGGCCAAGCGTCCGGTATTCGTAGGAAAGTTGCGCAATTTCTTTCGATGGGAACTGCGCCATCGTCACGGAAATTTCCAGCACGAGCGTCCAGAGCCTGCATCCGTGCGCGAAGGCTTTCACATCGATGAACGGTTGCTCGTCATGGCCGCCCTTGAGGCGGCCATCCAGGCCTGGGGAAACATTTTGACCTTTTGGCTGGATGGCCGGGTCAAGCCCGGCCATGACATTCTGAGCGGGGCGGAACGCCAACAGGTTCAGTGAAGCCAGATTGCACGCCGTATCGTCGAGGAACATGTATTCCGAGCACGGATTGGATGCCCGGATCGGCCCGCTAGCCGGGCAGGTGTGCCAATCGTTGATGGTCGTGTGAAACTGGATGCCGGGATCGGCGCTGGCCCAGGCCGCTTCGGCGATCTGATCCATCAGCGCGCGCGCCTTTACCCGCTTCATGGTCTTATCGGCCGTGCGGGCTTTCAGCGCCCATTCGCCATCCATCTCGACAGCGCGCAGGAAACAATCCTCGACGCGGACGGTGTTGTTGGAGTTCTGCCCTCCGACCGTGCGGTAGGCCTCGCCCTCCCAATCGGTGTCGAAGCTTGGAAACTCGATGGACTTGAAGCCCTGACGAGCGAAGTGAATAACGCGCTGGATGTAGGCGTCGGGAACGAAAGCCGCGCGCGCGGCTTTGATCTCGCGCTTCAGCGCGACGTTCTTCGCCGGATCGAAGCAGTCGTCGCCTTCGCCCTCGCAATTGACACAGGCTTTCATGATGGCGGTCAGGTGCTTGGCGCATGTCTTCGAGCCGGCGACCAGCGCCGCAACCTTCTGCTCCTCCAGCACCTTCCAGCTGATGAAATCCTCTATGTCGGGATGATCCACATCGACGATCACCATCTTGGCCGCGCGCCGCGTGGTGCCGCCGGACTTGATCGCGCCCGCTGCCCGGTCGCCGATCTTCAGGAAGCTCATGAGCCCCGACGACTTGCCGCCGCCTGAGAGCTTCTCGCCCTCGCCGCGCAGCCGGGAGAAATTCGAGCCCGTGCCGGAACCGTATTTGAAGAGACGCGCCTCGCGAACCCACAGATCCATGATGCCGTTCTCGTTCACGAGATCGTCTTGCACCGACTGGATAAAGCACGCGTGAGGCTGCGGATGTTCATAGGCGCTCGTTGAGCGGACCAGTTCGCCTGTCTCAAAGTCCACATAGTAATGACCCTGGCCGGGGCCATCGATGCCATAGGCCCAATGGAGACCCGTGTTGAACCATTGCGGGCTGTTCGGCGCGGCCATCTGCATCGCGAGCATGTAGCAAAGCTCATCGTGGAAAGATCGGGCGTCCTCTTCGGTCGTGAAGTAGCCGCCCTTCCAGCCCCAATAGGTCCAGGCGCCCGCCATGCGGTCGAAAACCTGCCGCGCGTCTTTCTCCGGGGCGTAGCGTTCCTTCTCCGGCAGTTCCGCCAGCGCCTGCTTGTCCGGAACCGACCGCCAAAGCCAGGAAGGAACCCGGTTTTCCTCGACGCGCTTCAGCCTCGCCGGCACGCCCGCCTTGCGGAAGTATTTCTGCGCGAGGATGTCGGCTGCAACCTGGCTCCATTGCTCGGGCACAAGAAAGCCTTCGAGCTGGAATACCAATTGGCCGTCGGGGTTCTTCAACTCGCTCGTGGCTTGCCTGAACGCGATATCCGCATAGGGAGACTGCCCTTTTTTCGTGAAGCGACGTTCGATCCGCATCGGTTTCTCCTGCCCAGCGTGCTTTTTTAAAATGCCAATGACGCAAGACACCACGACACAAAACGCGACTGTGCTCCTCGCGCGGCCCTCTAGACGGAGGGACAGCCGCAGACGCATCCAGAAACGGACGTGCGCAACAAAGCCGACGATGTAAGAGCGTTTGTTCGGAAGGGAGCCGCCTGGACGGCTAGCGGAGAAACGCCGCCGCGTCCTCCTGGAAGGACGCCCCCGCTAGCGGCCTATGCAAGCTAGGTGATTCGAGCCCGCCGCGCTGTCGCAATGGCGCAACAGCATCTAGTCTTTGTGTTGAGTTGTTGGAGCCACCCAACATGTTGTGGTCATTCTGTTCATAAGCGCAGGCCGGTTGCAATTCTTTGGGGAAAAGCGGGGAAAACCCTCGGCCGCAATCGGCCAATAAAAAAAGCGCCACACAAGCGTGGACCGTTCTCCCGATTCGGAGTGGGTCTTGCTGTGGGCGCTTCCCTAACGTTAGGAGAAGATTATTTTATTTTTTGATGGCCTTGAAGAGCTGGCAATATCCGTCTGGAACGATGGTGCCCTCGACCAGCTTGCACGAGCTGGGAGCTTCAAAGTTTGCGCAGATCGAGCAGTGTTGCCCGTCTTTCGGAGTTTGCTGATAGTGAACCGAATTTTGGGGCACCTTCGCCCACGCAGCGCTCACGCCGGAAAGCAACACCGGAACCGCTCCCGCTGCAACCACTGCGCCACGCAGAACAACGCGGCGCGAGATTTTCTTATCGTTATGCATGCATACACCTCCTTGGGGTCTATATAGACCCTTAACGCATAGCATAACTCTTGCGCTTAAGATAGAATTAAGTTTCATTTAATACCCCTTAAGTGGCACAATATGATGCGAGATTAGCACACTAGGAAAGATTCGCCCCTAAAGTGTGCACAGGGCCGGGGAAACAATGTTTTAAGTCTGTACCCGCAAGTAGAAGAACGCGCCACCCTCGCTCTCGCGCGAGCTTCTACGACAACGCCACCGCTTATACAGACTGTTTTGCAATGCCGGGCGACGCATATGTCTATGGTGCTACTTATCTATTTATCACTACTGTGCGGGAGCTTGTAAGCGCTCGTGCGGACCTTTTGAAAGACCGCGTGTCAATTACAGCAGAAGACTTTTGAGATCGCAAAATAGTGTAGCGCATCGAAAATCACCCGGAATAGTTGCATGTCAAAGGCGCATCGCGAGTTGCCAGCTTGCGAGCGCCTTCCTGCAGAATTCAATCGGATTTCTTCGAAAGGCTCTCCTGCTCGATGAGCCTACACGTTGTTTGGAAGGCATTTAGCCTTTGGGCTTGAAAAGGCCGCACCAGCCATCCGGGTTGATAGACCCCTCGACCAGCTTGCACGAGGAGGGGGCAACAAAGTTAGAGCATATGGAACAGTGGTTTCCAGCATTCGGTGTTTCGCGATAGGAGACGGATTGCTTGGGCACCTTGGCGTAAGCTGCTCCCATTCCGGAAAGCAAAACCGGCGCCGCTCCCGCCGCGAAGACTACGCCGCGCAGTACAACGCGGCGGCTAATCTTATTATTTTTATGCATAGGATACTCCCTGCTCATAACCTCCCTTTAGGTTCGCAAGCTTAGCGTTGAAACTCAAGCTTATGGTTGACCTGGATCAAGAAAGTCTGCCCGCGAGCCCGTAAGCGATGTCACGCTGTCTTGTTTTGCCGTTATTTGAAATCGTATTCGGCGGGACAAGCGGCGGTGCGAATGCGAGGGCTATCGCCTTTAGTTGGCGATAGCCCTCATTCCCCTCTGTCGCCGCTGGTTCTTCAAGTTCATGATCCAAAAAGCAGGCTCGGCCTAACTCTTCGGTCGTCCAACCAGCGAAAGATGCCGCCGCACCCCCCGATAGAGAGGGGGTGCTCCCCGCAAGCGGCAGTTAAGAGGCTCGGTCATTCGGGCCACGGCGTTGTCACACGAATGCAACAAGACGCCTCTAAGCATTATCGTTAAGCCCGAACTAGGCCATATCTTGTGGCAATGCCGCGGCGCAAACAAGGCAGCTTCCCGATGTTGTCGACAAGCTGGGGATAGTTTGTGTGCGTCATGCGCGTAATTAACAGATGGCGCACAGCGTCGTTGCGCACAATTGCTATCCCTAAGTCCCAGCGGGGTATTGCATTCTCGACGGGTCAGACGCTGGGGAGAGGCTTGCCTCATTCAAAACCCGGGCAAGCGGACGCTAAACGGAAAAAAGGTGGAAAACGGGCGCACCGCGAGTGCCGCGGTCTTCTTTGACCGGCGAGGCGCACCGTACGGCAGTCCCGCAGATTTCGCTGGCGGACAAAACTCCTTACAAATTAGCGCTTCAAAAGAGCCACGCTGGTCTTGAGGTCGCCTGCAAGCGACGCTAAGCCGCGGAGAAGGAGTTTCAGAAAGAGGACCACCGAATGAAAATCGCGCTTTACGCGACGCTTCTTGCCGCACTCATGGCTGCCGCCTCCCCCACGCTCCGCGCCCAGGACATGCAAGGCCCCGGCAAGGCCTGCAAGCCCGACCGGGAGAAATTCTGCGCAGGGCTCAAGCCTGGCGACGGAAAGTTGGGCGCATGCATGAAGGAGCACGCCGCAGAGCTTTCGCCAGAGTGCACGGCTGCGCGAGAGGAGGCCAAGGAGGCCAGAAAAAACCTCCAGGCGAACTGCAAGGCTGATGCGGACAAGTTCTGCGCTGATGCAATCAAGGAGCACGCCGGGATCGCAAAATGCCTTGAAAGCCATGCGAGCGAACTCGAACAAGCTTGCGCCGACGCGCTGAAATCCCGCCCCGGCGCAAAAAAAGCATAAGCCCGATTGTTTTAAAGGCTAGCCGCGTTGCGAACTTCAGCTACGCGGCGTCTGACTCGCGCGGACCTTTGGCGTCCGCTTCAGATCTCGGCTTGAAGTCGAGCGCAACGCCGTTCATGCAATAGCGCTGGCCCGTTGGGCGCGGCCCATCGGGAAAGACGTGGCCGAGATGGGCATCGCATTTGGCGCAACGGACTTCCGTCCGCCGCATCAAAAAGGAACGGTCGTCGTGCTCCGTTACGGCCTCGCCGTTCATCGGCTTGTAGAAACTGGGCCAGCCGGTGCCGGATTCGAATTTGGCATCGGACTCGAAAAGAGGGGCGCCGCAGCAAACGCAGGTGAATACGCCCTCGCGCTTCTCGTTATTGAGCGGGCTCGTGCCTGCGCGTTCCGTGCCATGCTGGCGCGTAACCTTGTACTGCTCCGGCGTCAGCTTCTCCCGCCATTCCGCATCGCTTTTTTCAACACGCTCCGTCATGGGCCGAACCTCTTCGCGATCCTCACCGATATAGTTATTGGGGAAGCTGTGCGGACTTTTGAAGTGGTTGCGAGCGTGGCACCCCATTCCAAAGCCCACATTCACGCCATCCCCCGCCGAATATTATTGTTGCGCACCGCCGCTATGCGGTGTCGGGACTGAATACGCCGCCGTTCGCCTCCTCGAGCCTGCGTTTTTCCAGTTCCTGGCTGTACCGCCGCAGAACATAGGCTTCGCTGACAAAACCAACGACCTGCCCTGTTTTTGTGCTGTCGATGACGGGCAGCACTTCGGACGCCGTTTTCGTAAACATCGCGATCGCCGCATGGATGTTCTCTTGCGCCGCCAGAACATGCGGCTCGTCATAAATCAGAGCCTCGGCTGTCATCTCGCCAGCCTCTTCGTCATAAGTGGATGAGTGGGCCTCAACGGTCTCGATCGTGCCGAGATAGACGCCTTGCTCATTCAAGACGAACGCATATTTCGGGCCGCCCAAGGGGAAATGCTCGCGCAGTTCGGCTATGGTCTCCGTGGCAGGCACGAGATGCACATCGCGCCGCATCAGCTTGCCAACCGTCAGCTCCGCGATCCAGCCTACGTCATGGGCACCTTTGATGCGGAGGCCTCGAACATGGAAGCGCCACGTCGCGAACGAATATCCGAAGCTATACCGCACCACGACCGTGCACGCGATGACGGCTGCCATCACGCCCATGGTGAGCGAGAAATTGCCCGTCGTTTCAAGAACAAGCAGCATCATCGTGATGGGAGCGCCGACAACACCCGCTGCGACGGCGCCCATCCCGACAAGCGCATAGGCGATTGGGTTGACAGGGATCTGCGGAAAAACAGTTGCCAGGCTGGCGGCGACAGCGCCGCCGAAGATCGCCCCAAGGAAAAGCGAAGTGCTGAAAAGCCCACCACGCATTCCCGAGCCCACCGTGATGGCCGAGGCCGCTATTTTGGCTATCAGCAGCGCTGTGAGCGCTTCAAACTCGAAGCCCCCTTCAAGGTGGTAGGTTATTGCGCCATGGCCGCTACCCAGGACCTCAGGATAAATAAGCGCCACACCACCCACGCCGGCGCCCCCGATTACGGGCCTGACGAAGCCCGGCACCTTGCGATGACGCAAACTATTCTCGACCATCGTGACGGCCTGCATAGTGACTATGGCGATTGCAGCCGCCCCAAAGCCGAGAAGGAGAAAGAGCACATAGTCGTGGCCCTGCACCGCGATTGCCGAAGGCAGGACAAACATGGGTTTGGCGCCGGTGACAGCGCGGATTGCGAGGTTTCCGCACAAAGCGGCGGACGCGACCGGCGCGAGCGATTGCATCGTATAGCTGCCGATGACGAGCTCGAATGCGTAAAAAGCGCCGGTCAGGGGACTGTTGAACGCCGCCGCGATCGCCGCAGCTGAGCCGCAGCCCACCAGCAGGCGCAGGTCCTGCCTTCGGAGGCGGATGTTCTGACCTATTTTCGATGAGAGGCCGGACCCGACCTGCGTATAGGCAGCTTCCAATCCGGCGCTTCCGCCAAAACCAACGGCAACCACCGTCAGGATGCCCAGATTGATGCTGTCCCGCAAAGACATGCGCCCGCCATAGAGCGCGTTGGCCTCGATCGCGTCGACGATTTCGCGCGGGCGCATGTACCGCATTGCCGCGCTGATCAGGCCTATCAGGAGACCGCCGGTGGCGGGAGCGAAAAACCGCACGGCAGGAGGGATCTCGGTGCCGGCGCTCAGATGAGCGTCGAAAGGCACCCCGAAGAGGAGGTAGTGCAGCCAGCCCACCGCTTCGTTCAAGACCGCCACGATGATCCCCACGGCGAAGCCGCAAAGCGCTGCGATCGCGATAAGCGCGATCTCGCTTTCGCGGATGCGAATCAGCTCTCTTCCGAACGCCATGTTGAGCCCTCGCCGAAACTTTCTGATGCGGCGTTGGACCACCGTTGGGTATGGAGTCCGTGTTTGAACGTTCGCGGTCATAATAGAGGTTCACAGGCACCGATAAACGAGGGGATAGTGGCCGGAGGCTGCCCGTTTGAAAAAAACAAAAGGCCGTGAGAGGGTTCATGAATGAACTAATTTTGTTGTTACGGCGCTGACGCTTCACGGGATCGCCGTTCAGAACGGGAGATCATCCCAGCACGGAGGCACGATTATGCAAGGGCAGAGTTTTCGTTTGGACGGCGGCTGCGGCGAAAGATCGAAAGTTGCTCTATAGCTTTATGCAAATCTGGCGATGCAAAGGGGACTCAGGCTGGCGCTGTCAAATTGCGACGGTAAGATCAGCGTGGGCTTGGATCGCACCGGTTGGAATGTTGGCGCGCTAGGAGATTGAACCGGAAAAACAATCTCGTTTGAATATTCCTGGTCTTGCGCCTTCTCCGCTGCTGTGGCACGGTCAGCCACGGTTCGCTGCAGTAGCTCAGTGGTAGAGCACTCCCTTGGTAAGGGAGAGGTCGAGAGTTCAATCCTCTCTTGCAGCACCATTTAATCAAGCGCTTACATCTAGCGTCGTTGCGTCCATCGCGACAGCTCCCAAAACTTCAGCGTCGTGTCGCGGCTTCCTGAGAGGGCGAAACGTCCATCGGGCGAAATGGCCACCGAATTGACGGGGCCGGTGTGACCCGCAAACGTGCTGAGCTCCTGGCCGTTGCGCAAATCCCAAAGCTTTAATGTTCTGTCGTCGCCTCCCGAAATGGCATAGCGGCCGTCGGGGGTGAGCGCAGCACTGGTGATTGAGCCCGTGTGGCTTGTTTCGATGCAAAACTCCTTGCTGCTCGCAAGATCGCGAAGCTTGAGCGTTGCGTCCGAACTTCCCGAGAACCCGTAGTTGCCATCGGGGCTGCGCACGGCCGAAGTGACGAGGTCCATATGCCCCTCTGAAGTGAAAAGCTCTTGCCCGGCCGAAAGGTCCCAAAGTTTCAGCGCGTTGTCTGAACTTCCCGACAAGCCATACCGCCCGTCAGGAGTGAGCGCGATCGAATTGACGGCGGAGGCATGGCCCGAAAGCGTGCAGAACTCTCGCCCGGCCGGCAAATCCCAAAGCTTCAGCGTATTGTCGGAGCTGCCCGAAAGGGCGTAACGCCCATCGGGGGTGAGTGCGATCAAATTCACGGCGGAGGTATGCCCCGCGAGAGAGCGGAGCTCCCGCCCGGTCCGCAGGTCCCAAAGCTTCAGCGTTTTGTCGGAGCTTCCAGAAAGGCCGATACGCCCATCGAGGGTCAACGCGACCGAATTGACTGCGCCCGCATGCCCGGCGAGGGTACGGATGAGGCCACCCGATGCATCCTCAAAGCCCGCCTCGTAGAAAGGCTCAGCCTCAACGGCAGCCCTCGGCGCCGGTTGAGCCCGCGCAACTGCAATCGACGGCTCCTCGTCAGGCGCTCGCGGAATGTGCGGTTCGGTGTCCCTGACGAACTGTCCGGCATTGTCATTGAAGCCTGCGCCAGCACGGACAGAAGCCCCATTGCTTTCTCGCCTTACATCGTAACGCCCGTCCAGATGCGGTTCGATATCCTGGAGGAGCCGCTCGACGTGGCGATGAAAGCCGGCGCCGGTTTGTAAAACCGCGCCATTCCGGCGCGACAAAGGCTTCAGAGCCTCGGGCAGTTCTTCTGCACGAAGGGGAAGCGCGCCATCGACATAAACAGGCATGATCGGGATCTTGCGCGAGAGCGCGGCCTCGACCTCGATGCGGATGAAGTCGTCGGGGTTGTCGAGCCGGCGGCGGCCTCGTTCGTCACAGACCGTCAGCCATCGGCTGGTGATCAACAGCAGCATCACCTTCACTTTGGCGACTTGCTCGCAGAGGTATTCGTGTAAATCGAAGCCCCTCGGAATGTTGTCGGCTTGCATGAACACGACGCCCCGCCCGTATTTTGCTTCAAGCCGATCGGAAATGCAGTCCGCGACGGCTTTTGTGTCCAGCCGGCGGTAAGAAACAAATACTCTTGCCATAAGCGGTTTCCGCCCAAAAAGAAAAACGCTTTCTCCATAAAAGAAAGGGCGGCATCTATTGTCAAGTTCTTCGCCGCCTGAGTGAGACAGTTGGCCAAAATGACGCTTTCCCCGGCCAGCGCGGTCAAACACTCTCATGCGATTGACGGGAGTCAAAGCGCTCACGACCCGGTTTCGCACAGGCCGCGGCTCGGCGGATTTTCTGATCAATGGCAGCTTTGAGCTGCCGGAGAAGGTAGCGGAACCGTTAGGGGCCGGCATCCGCCCTTAGTCTCTCGACGATCCAGGCAGGCGCCAGCTTCCTCAAACTCGCTGCGTTACGCTACGGGCTTCGCGGCAGGCCACGGCGCCCAAGGGAACGGCTTTTCTTCCGTGTCCATGAAGACGAAGCGCGACACATCGCTCAGCCATTGGCCTAACGTCGGTCCAAACTTTTGCAGGAATGGGTTTGGAGCCTTGGTGATAAGAAACCAGACGAGCTGCACAATCGCCAACGCAGTAAAAACCGTCTGACCGGCACTGAAAAGAATAAGAAATACAAGTGAAAAGCCCGCTCGAGGCCAGTCCCGGCCCTGCGCTACTGTAGTTTGTCCGGCTTCGCTCATTGTCATCTCCTATATTCTTCGGCCAATTTCCATAACATGGCTTCCAAGCAGTTAAGGTGCCACGCTGAAGGTTGCGACTACTAGCCGCGCCCTTCTCCACAGTTTTGCGGCCCAAATGGGCTTGCTTAGGGTTGAACGGGCGCTGCCTGCACTATGACCGCGTGTGTCAACCCTTTGCGGTCCTCTGATCTTTGCTTGAGAATTCTAAACTTGGAGCAGCGGAAACGACTTTGATTCGGCCTTGTTGCACAACAAACGGGACGGCACCCCTCATGACGGCCAATGCTGTGGATCCCTATGCGCCACTTAATCTGCTGAAAGCGGTTGCGCATGACATTTGGATCGCGGATGGGCCGGAGATAAAGTTCTCGTATTTGGGGCTGCAGCTGCCGTTCCCGACCCGTATGACCGTGGTGCGGCTTCCAGATGGCGCGATATGGATTCATTCACCCACCGAGGCAGATGACGCGCTTGTTGATAGCGTTCGCGCCCTCGGCCCGGTGCGTTTTCTCATCGCACCGAACACACTGCATTATTGGTGGATTCCCGATTGGAAGGCGCGCTTCCCGGATGCCGAAGTGTATGCCACCCCCGGCCTCAAGCGCTCGGCCAAACGTCCTCTGCCTATCCAACACGAACTCGGCGACACTCCCCCGCCAATTTGGTCAGATACGATCGATCAGGTGCTGGTTCCTGGCGATCTGTTAACCGAAGTGGACTTCTTCCACCGGCCATCGCGGACGCTCATCTTGACCGACCTGATCGAGAACTTCGAGCCGGATCGCGTGCATAACCGGGTCTACAGGATGCTGTTGCGCTGGAGCGGCGCGGCCGACCCGGACGGAAAGGCGCCAATCGACATGCAGCTCAGCTTCATCCGCCATCGCAAGGCCGTCCGGGCAGCGGTTCAGAGGATGATCGAGTGGGACCCCGAGAAGATCATTCTCGCCCATGGGCGCTGGTACGACAGGGATGGAATGTCAGAGTTGCACCGCGCATTTCGCTGGGTTCTTTGAAGCGTGCCCGTCAACGCGCATCTTACTCGCCGGGCTGAAAGTGGACGGCGAGCCAGACCGTCGCTTCGTCCTCACTCGTCCAATCGACGCGATGGCGAGCGTGAGCAGGGATGAAGGCGTGATCGCCGGGGGCAAGCCGTCTGGCATCGGGCTCGTCTTCAAAGCGCAAGAGAGCCGCGCCTGAAAGCACCACTACCCATTCATCCAAGGGCTGGTCATACCAGAAGCCCGGCGGGCTTGCCTGCCCGGCGGACACGATGCGCTCGATCCGGAGGCCGGGCCTAGCCAGGATCTCGGTGATCTCTTCCTCAGCGCAGGCTGCTCCCGGCAGGCTGGAGAAGAGATTCGCCGCCTGAAACATCAGTCTTCGCGGACCACTGTGCGGGCCAGGATCATGAAATCCATCGCATAACGGCCCTCCCCGCTCATGCCCACGTCGGAAATGATAAGCGTCGCGCCGACCCACAGACGCTCGGCGATAAGCTGAGCTGCCTCTTGCGGGATTTCGATGCGATCGAGCGCCGCGGAAGCGGTTTCCGGGAAGGGAGAAGCGGGAGGCGCATCTTCTTCCGGCTCAATTCTCCGCCCCCTTCGGCTCGAATGCGGTCTTCTCTTGACCTCGATTGCCGCGGGCGGGGTGAGGCTCACCCAGCGAAGCGAAGCACCATCCTCCCCTGCCCTTGTCGCGATGAACAAGTGGCTGCCAAGCGGCCGTTCGGGATCGCGGATCGCAATGGGGAAGTCGAAAAGATGTTGAGTGGCCTGCCGGACGTAAATGCGCTGGGTCTTGCGGCTGATGAAGATTGATATCGGCTCCAGGCGCGTCGCGGCGTCCTTGGCGCTTGCGGAAGCTGTCTCCGCCGCGGCTTCGGCGTCGCGAATGGCGGCTTCGGCGGAAGCCACATCCTGATCCTTGGCTGCCTTGGCGTCGCGGATCTCGCGAAGTCTCGTTTCCGCGGTAGCGAGCCTGGCTTCAGCGGATGCTTTCTTGTCCGCGGCTTTTTTGACCGCCTCTTCGCCTTGCGCCTTCTCCGCGCTCCGGCTCGCCGCCTCCAGGTCGTCCTTCGCGTCGCGGAAGCTGTCCTCCGCGTTGGCAAGCTCCTTGGCCGCTTGCCGCGCTTCCGCGGTTTTCATGTCGAGGAGCGAAACGGCGGCCTTCTTCGCCTGGCTCGCGCCCGCAGCTTTGGCCGCCGCTGCAGCCTTCAACGCCTGCGCGAACGCGCCCGGATTGAGTTTCGCCGCCTGCTTGTCCAAGGCAACGGTCTCAACTGCCCTGCTGCCTTTAGTGGCGGCGGCCTTATCCTCGGCCCCCGATGGAGGCATCAGCAGCTTCGGAACCGGAAGATGCGCATTCGCAATATCGGCGGGGACGACGTCTCGCGGCGAAACGATTACGCGCTGGCCAACGTTCGTGACGCCGAAGAGCCGCTTGGCGAAGGCCCCGGGAAGTCGAATGCACCCATGCGAGGCAGGATGGTTCGGCACGACGCCCTCATGCATCGCAGCGCCTGTCCAGGTGATGCGCTGCATATAAGGCATCGGCGCGCCGCTATAGATGTTCGACCTGTGCCACCGCTCCTTCTCCAGGATTGTAAAGATGCCGGTCGGCGTCGGATGCCCATTCACGCCTGTAGAAACCTGGCTCCTCGCCCAAAGGCCGTTCGCGTCATAGAAAGAGACATGCTGATCCGCGATGGAGACGACCGCGTAGAGCGGGCCGGCGGGCTTCTTCTGCTCCACTGCCTTATCGCCGGCTTCGCTTTCGGCGCGCCCATGGTGGTAGCTTCTGCTTCGGGCTTCGGCAGGCTGCAACGCGCCGGCGAAACTTCCCAAAGCGAGGAGAACGGCGGCCAGCGCACGTGGTGAATGCGAACTCAAGTCAAGGCCGCGGCCAGGACATCTCAAATCAAATCGGTGCATGAGCCTTAGATCATTCGTAAGTTTGCACGAAGCGCCATTATGCGCTGCGCTCATAACTGCAACGTGAATAAGGGCGATAAATTATCTTATTTTTCTGCGATTGGAGCGCGCAGTTCAAGCTCAATCCGCAACGGCGCGGCTTAAAGAGGCCGCTTCATGAATAATTGATCGTTGCGTGTCAGAGACTTAACAAAAAGCAAAGCAGCACTCGCGCCGTTAGCCCAGGCGTCTTTACTGACGGGTGAGTTTGCGCCGCGCACTGGCAACCTGAACTGTTTTCGCGCCAATGCTGTTTGTCTCTTCGTGACCCGGCTTATACAAGGCTTTGAATATGCCCGAGGATAAACCCAACATCGATCCCTATGCACTGAGCCCGTACGTCACCTGGGCTTGGCAGCGGAACCGCGATCCGATTTTGCATGCCTTCAAGACCTTTCTTCCAACGAGCGGCGATGTCCTGGAATTTGCCAGCGGAAGCGGAGCGCACATCGCCTATTTCGCACCGCACTTTCCAGGCATTCGATTTCAGCCGTCAGATTGCGACACGGCAATGTTCGGCGCCATCAGGGTGAACCGATCCGGCGCCGGCAATGTAGCCGATCCACTCGAAATCGATCTCACGAAGCCGGAGACTTGGCCGGACGGAAAGGACCGGCTCTACGACGCCGTCTTTGCCATCAACGTTCTCCATGTCGCGCCGGTTGCGGGTGTGGACGGGCTCGCTGAAATCGCGGCGCGGGTTCTGAAGCCGCAGGGCATCCTAGCTATCTATGGTCCTTTCAAGGTGGACGGCACATACACCACGCCCTCAAACGAAGCTTTCGATGAAAAACTCCTCTCCACGGGAAATTTCGAATGGGGGCTCAAGGATGTCCGCGACCTTGAGAGAGCGGCGAACAGGCGCGGCATCGTTCTGAACAGGCAATTTGACATGCCCGCCGCCAATCTCCTGCTCGTATTTGGCAGGCAGACCGTGACAGCTCCCTAGCGTGCCTTCTGCGTCGCCAATTAGAAACGCCAGCTCGCCCTAGCGCAGCCGATCGCCCTTACGTCGTTTCCAACCCGTCTTCACTGCCAATTCGACGCCTGCGACCGTGGCCGCTTTACATCTATTCCCAAAAAAGTGTTTCAACGAAAAAAATAAGGCCTACTGATCTTGCAACTTCCGCTAGTGTTGAGTTACACAACCTATAGTCACATATTGTTATGGTGACGTTCAACCACAGATAGCCTCATTTGAACAAGGGCTGAGGTTTTAGTCATGAATACACGTCGCAGCCAACTTTATTTGGCACACGCCCGCCCCGCTGAAGATGTTGAAGAAAATCCGGGTAGCGATGACGATTATGTTGCCGATTTGCAACCCGAGGAGGCTGCCGAATATATCGCAGCCCTTCTTTCCTCGCTGCGTCCTATCGCGGTCAAGGCAAAGTTTCGCCTCCTTTCCGACCTTATTGCAGTCGCCGAGGAAGAGGCAAAATTTCACTTCCGCGCGTAGTGATGCCGGCTCACGGCCGCAGCGCCACCAGGCGAACGCCACGGCGCTCGATTCGGCCTGCCAGATCAAGAGACATAAGCGCAGCATTCACGTGCCGCGCTTCCAAACCGCTCAGCCTGCAAAGTTCATCCACATCGATCGGCGAGATGCTCAGAAGCTTCTGAACCTGGCTGATCGCGCCCTCCAGAAAAGCGAAGTCATCGAGCGGGAGAGCAGCTCGCGGCGAGGCTAAGCCCGTCGCGGCGTTTGCGGTCCTCACTTCGCCAGCATCAGCGCTCCGAGGCTCCCCGATCTTCCGTTCTTCTCTTGACCATGCCGTTAGCAGCGCCCGCAGCGCATCTTCCACATCATTCGCGCATGTTGTGAAAACGGCTCCTTCCTTGATGAGCCGGTTGGCGCCCGCGGCTCTCGGCTCCAGAGGATGACCGGGCACGGCAAAGACCTCGCGATTTTGCTCCCCCGCAAACCTCGCAGTGATCAAGGACCCGGAGCGCTCCGCCGCCTCCACCACCACGACGCCAAGGCAGCAGCCTGAAATGATCCGGTTGCGCCGGGGGAAATCCTGCGAGCGCGCAACGAAGCCGGGCGGGCACTCGCTTATCAGAAGCCCATTTTGCGCGATGTCTGCGGCGAGGCGGGCGTGCTCCGGCGGATAGATCGCGTCGAGCCCTCCCGGCAATACAGCGCAAGTTCCAAATGGCAAGGAGCCACGATGCGCGGCCCCATCGATGCCGCGCGCGAGGCCCGACACGATCAGGAAGCCGCGCCTCCCCAGCTCCGCGCTGATTTCCCCGGCGAATTTCAATCCCGCCCCCGACGCGTTCCTCGAACCAACAGCCGCAACCGGGGGACGGTCCCAAACGCAGCCCGCGCCTTTCGCATAGAGCAAAGGCGGCGGCGCCTCGATACGGGCCAGAAGCGGGGGATAGCCCGGCTCATGCGCGGCATGGAGCGTCATGCCGGCAGCCTCGGCGCTTTCCAGCTCCGTCTCGACCGCGGCCACGCTGGAAATGGTGCGCAGCGAGATGCGGCTTCCGTATTTCGCAAACTCGGGCAATGCCTCAAGGGCCGCGCCCGCCGAGCCGAAATGCGAGAGCAGCTCCCAGAAGGTCACGGCGCCAATGTGAGGCGTGCGGATCAGGCGCAACCAGGCGCGCTTTTCACTGTCGCTAAGCGCTGCAGGCTCTGCGGTGGGATCAGGCTCTTTTCGCGCCCGCCGCGCCTTGGCCGATTTTGCTTTCATGACCCGAAATCAAATTCCGAATATTCTGATGATGCTTAGCGATGAGAAGCACGGATAAAGCAAGCACAAAGATAAAAAGCTGGCTCGACACCTGGAGCAGCAGGAAGAACGGGGTGAGCGCGGCTGCTACGAGCGCGGAGAGCGAGGAATACCGGCTTACGAATGCGATGCAAAGCCAGAGCCCGCAGAAGAATACCCCGGCGGGCCAGTAAAGAGCGGTGATGATGCCGATATAGGTCGCGACCCCCTTGCCGCCGCGGAACCGAAGCCAAACCGGATAGAGGTGGCCCAGAAACGCCCCCGCCGCGGCGAACAGCGCAGCCTCAGTCCCGAGATACTGCCTGCACAACAGGACGGGGAGGAAGCCCTTGGCGGCATCAGACAGAAGGGTGAGCGCCGCGAGGCTCTTGCGGCCCGTGCGAAGCACGTTCGTCGCGCCGATGTTGCCGGAGCCGATCTTGCGAATGTCGCCAACGCCCGCGAGCCGGCTGTAGACGTATCCGAAAGGGATCGAGCCAAGCGCATAGCCGAAGAGGAGAGCGCCCGCGTAGACAAGCCATGGCTGCGCGCCAAGCATCACAGCGAACCACATATCCTTCTCATTCAGCGCCATGACTTTCCTTCTAAGGTTTATTTGCAGGCGGGACCATTACGCAGAAGCGCGTATTGGTCAAAACAAGTCTGTTATCAGCTTTGCGCCAGCCAGATGAAAAGAGGAAGAGTGACCATTGACGCAATGCTTTGAAAAGTAATGATCTGCACCATCAGCCTGGCGTAGCCGCGCCACTGCGCGCCATGCCCGTCGCCGCGATTGGCACAGCTGCGGCGCGGCGCGAGCGCCGTCAGATCATCGCTCGGAGGAACGAGAGCCATAGTTCAGGCGATCAAGCGCCCCTTGCAGGATATAGGCGGCGGCCATCTTGTCGATCAGCTCCGCGCGGCGCTTCCGGCTGGCGTCGGCTTCAAGGAGCGCGCGCTCGGCGGCGGCCGTGGACAGCCGCTCGTCCCAGAACGCCATCGGCAGATCCGTCATCGGTCCCAGGCTCCGCGCGAAGGCCCGCGTCGACTGCGCGCGCGGACCCTCCGACCCGTCGAGATTGACCGGCAGCCCGATGACAAGCCCGCCCACGCCATGCTCTTTCGCCAACTCCAAGAGACGCTTTGCATCCGCCGTGAACTTGGTGCGGCGGATCGTTTCGAGCGGCGTCGCAATCTGGCGCATCACATCCGAAAGCGCGAGCCCGATGGTTTTCGTGCCCACGTCGAGGCCGAGGATCCGCTCGTCCCGCTTCAAGCGTTCAGGCAGTTCGGAAAGCGCCAGGGGCTCAGATGGCACAAGTTTGTCCTTGCATGTTTTTATAAATTGCGGGCGCGCCGCGGTTCCATATTATGCGGCGAAAGTGGTCGCGCACCTCAAGGAGATTTGCAATGAAGCTGACATGGTTTGGGCATGCGGCAGTTCGCGCCGAAAACGGCAGTCACGTCATCCTGATCGACCCGTTCCTTTCGAACAACCCCAAATTCAATGGCTCGGTGGAAGAAGCGTCGCGCGGCGCAACGCACGTGGTGCTGACGCACGGCCATGACGACCACGTCGGCGACGCGGCCAGCATCTGCAAAAATACCGGCGCAACGCTCGTTGCGGTCTATGAGCTTGCCATGTTCGTAGCCGGACAAGGCGCGCCCAAGGTCGAGCCGGGCAACCCCGGCGGCACCATCGATCTTGGCGGCGGCGTAAGCGTGAGCTTCGTGAAGGCGTTCCATTCGTCCTCCACAATGGCCAACGGCCAGACCGTTTATCTCGGGAACCCCACCGGCGTTGTGATCGAGGGCCTGGGCAAAACCATCTACCACATGGGCGACACCGAGATTTTCGGCGACATGGCGCTTGTGGACGAGATTTTCGCGCCGAAGGTGGGTTTCGTGCCGATCGGCGACCGCTTCACCATGGGCGGCAAGACGGCGGCGCTCGCCTGCAAGAAGTTCTTCAAGTTCGACACCGTCGTGCCGATCCACTACGGCACCTTCCCGATCATCGACCAGACACCGGATAAGTTCATCGCGGCGGCGGATGGACAGAACGTGGTTGTGCCCGAGATCGGCAAGGCTTTCGAAGTCTAGGAGACTGCTGAAAATGGGGATGTTGCCCATGGTTCGACAGGCTCACCATGAGGTTTTACTCGTCTGAGCGGCCTCATCCTGAGCTTGTCGAAGGATGACGCCAAATTTTCCGGTTTTTCGTCGGTCTAATCCAGCAGCGCTGGCGTCTTGATTTCAAGGCTCCCGCTGCTGAGGCGGAACATCCGCGCATTGGGAACGTTCGGGGAACAAAAGGAGCGCGCGCATGACCCCGAACAACCCGAAGAAAAACCCGAGCCCCAACTCCAACGCCGAAAAGAACCCGGACGACTGGATCACCGGCGACGAGCCGATGACGGGCGCGCAGGCTTCCTATCTGCAGACGCTTTGCGAGCAAGCGGGCGAGGACTTCGATCCCGGTTTATCGAAGGCGGAGGCCTCCAAGCGCATCGACGAATTGCAGCACGCAACCGGACGCGGCGAGGGCCGGTGACGCCTAGGGCAGCGGTGGCGTCTGCCCCGCCCCGCTTTGCGGTTTACGCTGCCAAGGAAAACGCCCCTCGATCTCGTATTCGATGCTGAAGCTCAGAAAAGTCCGCACAAGTACCACAATGGCCAGAACGAAGACGCTTTCGAGCGTGGGTGAGATTGTTACAGTCGAAATGATATCGGCTGCGACGAGCACCTCCAGGCCAAGCAGAATGCCGCGCCCGATATCGCGTCTATATTGCCGGTAAGGGGAAATATCGGCTTCGCTGCTGACAAAGAGATACCTGGCCGTAGCGGTGAGAAGACCGAGAACAAGGATGACCACTCCACTGAACTCGATGACTCGCGAGACCAGCGCGACAATCTCTTTTTCCACCATGACGCCTCAACACTCCGAGCCGCCGCCAGCCACAATCGCGGATCGGCGACTTGCTTCGATCGGTTGGCGGCGTTTGCAGATGCGCTTCAGATGAAAGCGGCAGACCCTTTACCAATCCATTGACGATAGCGCGCGCAGACAGTGTTTCTTATCGGAGGTACAATTTCGCGTAGCGAAAGAGGGACCGCGAGAGGGATCAGAATCCAATCGCGGCGCCATCGCCATCGCGCGTATCGGCAGCGCCCAGAAACAGCCCGCCCTTCTTCATGATGGAGTTTGCCCGCCCCAGCACGCGATGCTGGTAGGTGCCGTCGGCGTTCTTGGGGAGGATGAAGCCGCGCGCTTCGAGGATGCGCAGGGTATCGTCCGAAATGCCGCGCTCGGTAATGACATTATCCGGCTGCCACTGATGATGAACGCGCGGCGCGGCTGTGGCTTCGGCGACGTTCATATCGAAGGTAAGCACATTCAGGATTTCTTGCAGCACGACCGTGATGATGGTGCTTCCGCCGGGACTGCCAGTGATAAGATACGGCGCGCCGTCCTTCAGAACGATGGTGGGGGCCATTGAGGAGAGCGGCCGCTTGCCCGGCGCGATGGCGTTCGCCTCGTCGCCCACGAGACCGAAAGCGTTCGGCGAGCCCGGCTTCGCGGAGAAGTCATCCATCTCGTTGTTGAGGAAGAAGCCCGCGCCGTCGACCGAGTACCCGCTGCCGAAAGCGAGATTGAGCGTATAGGTGTTCGAGACCGCATTCCCCTCCTTGTCCATGACGGAAAAATGCGTTGTCTGGTCTCCCTCGGGAGAGGGCGGCTTTCCTGCCGAAACGTCGGCGGATTTGGTGGCGTGCTCCAGGTTGATCCCCTTCCGAAGCTCGGCGGCGTAAGCCTTGTTGATAAGGCCCGCGACGGGGACCTGCACGAAGTCCGGATCGCCAAGAAATTTTGCGCGGTCCGCATAAGCGCGGCGCATGGCCTCGACCAGCCGGTGAATCGTATCCGCGCTGTCCTGCCCGAGTTTCTTGAGGTCGTACCCCTCAAGGATATTCAGCATTTGGATGACGTGAACGCCCCCCGATGACGGCGGCGGCATGGATACGATCTCATAGCCCTGATAGGTGCCGCGCACAGGCTCCCGTTCGACCGGCCGGTAGTTCTTGAGGTCTTCGAGCGTGATCAGCCCGCCGCCCCTCTTCATCTCGGCCACGATCAAATCCGCAACGGCGCCGTCATAGAAACCGCCCGCGCCCAGATCGCGAATTGCAATCAGGGTTTTCGCCAGATCGGGCTGACGCAGGATTTCGCCCATCTTGTAGGGCTCGCCATCGGCGTGCTCGAAATAGGCGACGCTCGAAGGGTCGTTCGCAAAGCGCTCAGTGCTTTTCGCCAAGGCATAGGCGAGCCCATACTGGACCGGGAAACCCTCCTCCGCGAGCTTGATTGCCGGCGCCATGACACGGTCCCGGGACATCGTGCCATAATGCTCGAGGGCATATAGAAGACCGGCTACGGTTCCCGGCACACCGGCCGAAGCGCGGCTGTAGCGTGCTTTTTCCCGGTCGACATTCCCCCTGCTATCGAGAAACATATCGCGTGTGGCGGCAGCGGGGGCCGTTTCGCGATAATCTATGGCCAGCTTCTTTCCGCCAGCGAGCGAAATCACCATAAAGCCGCCGCCTCCGAGATTGCCGGCCTGCGGATGCGTAACGGCCAAGGCAAAGCCAACCGCGACGGCGGCATCGACGGCGTTGCCGCCTGCTTTCAGGATGTCCGCGCCGACCTGGGCCGCGATCTTCTCCTGAGCAGCGACCATCCCGTGCTCGGCGACGACGGGCTGAAACCGGGATTCAAACCCGATCAGCGCGTCGGCTGCGGGATCGTTGGCGCGCTGCGCGAACCCTTGCGACGCAGCGAATATGATAGCCGCAAGCAAAGCCAGCGTCTGGAACAGGGCTCGCGTTTTTGGCATGATAGATAACATGGAGTGCACGCTAAGGCTTCGCAGGTGGGAGGGGGGAACCTAAGTCCCGATCGCCGAGACCTTAAGATAAATTCTGGCCGCATTGCAGCAAGACTGGGACATTCGTAAGGGCATCTCGTCCCGCAGTCGAGGAAAGGCAAATATGAACTACCGTAGGCTCGGCAAAAGTGAACTGTCGGTGTCGGAGATCGCGCTCGGCTCGTGGCTGACCTATTCAGGCGGCATCGACGCCACGACGGCGAAGGCATGCGTTCACAAGGCGCTCAGCATCGGCATCAATTTCATCGACACGGCGAATATCTATGGGCGCGGCGCAGCCGAGACTTTCCTCGGAGACACGCTCGCAGGCGTGCCGCGCGACAGCTACGTGCTTGCGACGAAGCTTTATTTCCCGATGTCGGACACCGACCGCGGCCTTTCAGCCACGCAAATCCACAAGCAGATCGATGCATCTCTGAAGCGGCTCAAAACCGATCACGTCGACCTGTATCAGTGCCATCGCTTCGATCCGCAAACCCCGCTCGAAGAAACCATGCAAGCCCTGACCGAGGCCGTCAAGGCCGGGAAGGCGCGCTATGTGGGCTTCTCGGAATGGCCCGCGGACCGCATCGCCGCAGCGATCGCAATGCCGGGCGTGGTTCGCTTCGTTTCAAGCCAGCCTCAATATTCGCTCCTCTGGCGGAGGCCGGAGGCCGAGATCATCCCGCTCTGCAAAGCCAACGGCATTTCGCAGATCGTCTGGTCGCCGCTTGCTCAAGGCGTGCTGACAGGGAAGTACAGGCCGGGCGAAGCGCCCGCTCAGGGAACGCGTGCTTCAAGCCGCGCGATGGGCGGATTTCTTCAGCGCTCGTGGCTGGAGCCGCGCGTTCTGGATGCCGTCCAAAGGCTCAGGCCGGTCGCCAGGGCGGCTGGGCTGACGCCGACCCAATTCGCACTGGCCTGGGTCTTGCGCAACGGCAACGTCGCCGCGGCGATCACCGGCGCGTCGCGGCCGGAACAGATCGAGGAGAACGCGAAGGCTTCGGGGCATAAGGTCGATGCTTCGCTGTTCCAGGAAGCTGAGCGCATTCTTTCAGGCGTATCCGCGACCTGAAATTCCAACGCGCCGGAATCATCGGCTTGCACACGGCCGATCCACAGGGCGGCCGCGGCGCACCTATCACGGCCAGCGCGAGAGGATGCGCGTCAGGCTCACGACGCCTCATGGATTGGCGGGCACGCCGTTAAGCGGACGGGCTCGAAGCGGGCATGAGCCTCGTGAACGAAAATGTCCGCTCCGATCCGCGCATGCCCTTCATCGGCGTAAAGTATTTGGGCTATGGCTGCGAATACTTGCGTTCCGGCATCCGCGAATTGTGAACATCAAGCGCTTGATTGTGCACGATTAATCGGCGGCGATATGCACCCCAACAGCGGCCGATGATTTTGCGCGCTTTGATGCGCTACTGTGGCCTAATATCCATATCGAACGCTCTGATGTATACTTACATTTAGACCTGTCAAGGTTGCCAGCTAGTCTGCGGCTGCGGGCAGGCTATACCCTGCTCGGTGGTCTTGGGAAAGGCTCGCGGTGCTTCGCGGTTCATCCGTTCGAGCGGCGTGACGGCTGCAGGGCGTCAATCGGGCAAACGGTTCTTATGGCAATTCCCAAGAAACTCCATCTCATCTGGGTCGGGGATGACAACCGGCGGCCCGGCCAGTGCATCCAGTCCTGGCGCGACAACCACCCCGATTGGCAGTTCAAGCTTTGGTCCGACAAGGACCTCGCCGATGGCGCCTGGATCAACGAGAAGCCGCTGCGGGCCTTTGTCGAAGCGCGCCAGTGGTCTGCCGTTGCCGATTTGATGCGCTACGAGATCCTCTACCGCGAGGGCGGCGTGTATGCCGACGCGGACTCGTTCTCGATGCGGCCGCTCGACGATTGGCTTCTCGAAAATGAGATGTTCGCCTGCTGGGAGAACACGCTCGCGGTCGGCCGCGCAAGGCTCGTCAGCAACGCCTTTCTCGGCAGCGTCCCGGACAACCCGTTCCTGCGCTATCTCATCGACACCATCGGCAAACGGCGCGACCTGTTCAGGCGCTGGAGCTGGAGCCGGATGCGGTTTGTGAAGATGGGAGCCTGGAAATCGGTCGGCCCGTACCGGCTCACGCGGTGCATCGACGACTACGAAGGCAGGGGCTACCACAACATCTCCATCCTGCCGTCGCACATGTTCTGCCCGAACCACTACCGCGGCCAATTGTACACCGGCAACGGCCTCGTCTACGCAAAGCACGAATGGGCGAGCACGAGGAAGGTTTATGATGAGCTTTCAGAGGACGGCAAAACGGGGTCCACCGGCTTTGGCGATCCCATGAGCAAAAGAGAAGCCGCCGAACGCTGGCCTGAGGCGGATGGAGGTCCAGTCACGGCCTCCCTCGCCGGAAGCACCCTTTCGATCAAGCCTGCGAATACCAACGGTTTTAGCGGCAGCCTGAACGGGACGCCACACGCCTTCCTGGATCCTTCAGCCGCGCCAAAGGAGCCTTCTTAGCTCCTTCAAAAGCTGCATCACTTGCGGTTGAGATCCGCCTCGCCTTATTGCCCGCATCATTGGCCTCTAGTACACCTCGGATCGTTCAGCTTCCGAGTTAAGGGCCTATTCCCATGTTTTTGCGGCACTCGATCATTGCGTGCTTCATTGTTGCAATCTTCAGTTTTCTGGTAAGCGGCGCAATCGCCCAAACCCCTCCGGTGCAAAGCACGCAACAGGCTCCCGCCCCTGCGCAACCCGCCAAGGCGGCTCCATCCGCCGCTGTGGCGCAGGTCAATACCGCAGAAATCAACAAGCGCGCGAACGAAAGCGTCGGCGCCGATATCCAGGCGAAAATCAAGGGCTGGCATAAGGACCTCGACCGCATTGAGGAGGCCCTTCGCAAGCCCAATCTCCGCTACATGGACCTGAATATTTACCGCGACGAACTTCTGAAGCTGAGAAGCGATGGCGAAGATTTCGGGAAGAAGCTGGAGACGCCGCTTGGCGCAATCGAGGACCAGGTCCAGAAGCTGCCGCCCGCGCCAGCGCAGGATCAGCCTCCGGAGTCCGATCAGGCCGCTCTGTTGCGCGCTGAGCTGAATTACCACCTCGGCGTGCTCAAGTCGGCGCGCAGCTCACTGGACGCTACGCAATTCCGCGTCGATCAGCTCTTGAATACTATCCAGGACACCCGGCGCAAGAACTTCACCAACAACCTTTTCCAGCCCGTTCCTGGCGTGTTTTCCGCCCAAACCTGGGAAGACGTGCCGGAATATGCGAGCCTTGCCGCGGCGCGCGTGAAAGGCTTGTTCCACGACTGGTGGAGCGCCGCCAGCGATCAGCATGAGCTAGGCTACCTGGGCAGCATCGCCCTGGCGATTTTTCTTGTCCTCAGCTTTCTGGGCTGGCGTGGTGTCGGCAAGCTAAGAACCTGGCACGATGCTGGAGAACCGCCCTTCTGGCGCCGGGCGTCATCGGCGGCAGGAGTGATCCTTCTAAGGTCTTTGCCCGTCATCCTGCCGGTTATATTCCTCTATAACGCGGTCGACCAAGCGCAACCGATGCCTGAGAAAATCGGGTGGCTTTTTTACGCAGGAGCGCGCTCGCTTTTCATTATCGTCGTCGTTCATGCGCTCATCACGACAGTGCTCGCGCCGAAAGCGCCGCATTGGCGGTTGATCCCAGCGTGTGACCGCGCAGCCATGCGCATTTCCGGACTGGTGCTGGCGCTCGTTCTCCTTTACGGGCTGACGACCTTTGTCTATGTGGCCACGCGGGTCGTGCAGGCGCCTTTCACGCTGACCTTGGCCTTGACCCTTCCGGCAAATTTGATCGTTGCGCTTCTCGTCGCCGCTATCCTTGGCACTCCCCTCCAGGAGAAGGGAGCGGAAGGGCTGCCTTCGCTGACGTGGCTGCGTATTCTGCGTTTGCCATTGTGGATCATAGCCCTGGCGATCGTGGCAACATCGTTTGCCGGTTATCTTGCGCTGTCCCGCTTCATCGCGCAGCAGCTGATCGTCACCGGCTCGATCCTGGCCTTGGTTTATCTCCTGCTCCTTTGGGCCGACGGGTTCGGCCAGGCAATGAGCGATGAGCATTCGGCCGTGGGGTCTTGGCTGAAGAATTCCGCAGGTCTCGATCAGGACCGGCGGGAACGGCTCTCGGTGCCCGTCAGCCTGCTCCTGAAGTTCCTGGTCTTGATCGCCTCGGTTCCGCTCATCCTCCTTCAGTGGGGCTACCCCTGGCCCGACATCATCGAATTGTACCGCCAGCTTTTTTTCGGCTTCCGCGTCGGAAACATGGAGATCTCGCTGGCTGCCATCCTCGCATCCATCATCGTTTTCATTCTCGGATACTTCGCCGCGAAGCTTTTTCAGGGATGGCTGGATGCGCAAGTGCTCAAACCTGCCGGTCTTTCGGGGGGATTGCGCGACTCCATTCGCACCGGCGTCGGTTACGCCGGGGTGTTCGCCGCAGCGCTGGTCGCGCTGTCCTACGCAGGTTTCAATCTTTCGAACCTGGCCATCGTCGCGGGTGCATTCTCAGTCGGCATCGGCTTTGGCCTTCAAAGCGTGGTCAGCAACTTCGTATCGGGCCTGATCCTTTTGGCGGAGCGGCCCATCAAAGTGGGGGATCTGGTCACGGTGGGAGGCGAGGAGGGCTACGTCCGCAAGATCAGCGTGCGTTCGACCGAGATCGAAACCTTCGACCGCGCCAATGTCCTGATCCCGAATTCATCCTTCATGACGGATAAAGTGAAGAATTGGACGCTGCGCAACAACTCCACGCGTTTGGCAATCGCGGTCGGCGTGGCTTACGGCTGCGATCCGCGTCAGGTGAAGGCCATTCTCCTGAAGGTCGCGCAAGATCACCTCAATGTCATGACCTCGCCCGAGCCCTTCGTCGACTTCGAAGACTTCGGCGCCAACTCGCTCAACTTCAAGCTGTACGCCTATATTTACGATTTGAACAAAGGCATAAGCACCAGAACGGATCTACGCATCGCGATCCTGGAGGCGTTCAAGGCCGCCGGAATTGTCATACCCTCGCGGCAGACGGAGGTTACGCTGCGCGAGATCGAGTGGTTGCGCGACGCCGTGAACCAATATATGGCGAACCCAAAGAACGGGCATGCAACCGGGAACGGGAGCCATGCGACCGCATCTGCGGGTGCCAAGAGCGAAGAGGTTCTATCGGGATGACTATTGCAAAAGCAATCCAACAGCTTGAAGCTTTTTTTCTCTTGGTCATCGCGCTCCTGACCGTCGTCGGCGCGGTCAAGGAGATTTACTTGATCCTGGGGAAGCGCGACGTCGGCCTACAGGATCTTCTCCTGATGTTTCTTTATGTCGAGGTTCTCGGCATGGTGGGCGTTTACTCTGACAGCAAGCAAATCCCGATTACGCTGCCGATCTTCATTGCCATCACCGCGCTGGCGCGGACCGCGATACTGCAGAAGGAGCAAGACCCTCTGCACATCATTTACGAAGCGAGCGCAATTCTCCTGCTTGCGATCGCTTCGCTGATTGTTAGCATCAGGCCGTTCCCCCTCGCCCTTCGTGTAACGAAGGACGGCGAAAAAATCGTCCGGGACCGCTCAGACCACGATAAAGGATGAGCCCTACACTTTGACCTTTGCGACGGCCGGAACCTCGTGGCACGGGTTCTTTTCCTGCTTCAAAGTCTTCTTGCCCTCGGGCGCCTTTCCTTTGAAGTAATGCGCCGTGGCAATGGCGACTTGCGGCTGGCCAGGGCCATTCGAGATTTGCTGGATGCCGTCCTGATACCAGCCGTCGTATTTGCGGGCCACGGCCTCGTCGTGAGCACGGCACCACACGACAGCGGAAAGGTCAGCGAAAGTGAACTTGTTCGTGGTGGCCGCCGCAAGCCTAAGCGTGTCCTGACCCTGGTCGGTGACAACAACGTCCTTGACCGTGAATATCCCGGCCTGGGGCATTTTTGAAGTATCGACCGCAGCCGCTTGCAGCGGCGGCTGATCTGCATTGGAGGCGCAGCCCGCGAGCCCTAAGGCGACGGCGCAAGGTAAGATGAAGAGTTTCATTGTTGTACCGTGTTGTGATCCGGTTGACGCTCTCAGCCGCCAGCCCCATTGGCGTGCCGGTGATAAAGGAGACGTGCGGGCCGATTCTGGGCGCTTCTGTGGCTTTGGCCAGCTGTTATCGGCGACTCCGGTGTCGTCCACAGGATCTGCGAAGAACCGTTTCGAACACTCCCATTGCAATCAGGGACCTTTCGGACGATTATGTTGTATACCAAGGGGGGCCGCAGGCATGCGGCTGAGATCGCGCTAACGGCCCGAAGCCAACGCCAGGGCCAATTCCAAAAGCGCCGCGCGACAACCCATTGAACCTGATCCGGTTAGGACCGGCGGAGGGATGGTGAATTGCATATGCAACCGCCAAAGTTTTTCAGGACATGCTCTCCACGAGTCCGGCCGCATCCTGGCCTGGGCCAAACAACGCGCATGAATAAAGGGGTAAGGGGATGAACGCGCCTATCGATCCTAAGAATGTCAAGCCAGTGAACGTCACGACGGGCTCCCTCCCGGGTTCGCGCAAAGTCTATGTGGAGGCCGAATCAGGGCGTATCCGCGTCCCCTTCCGCGAGATCGCGCTGCATGAAAGCAGCGGCGAGCCGCCCTTCCGCGTCTACGATACGAGCGGGCCTTACTCGGACGAAGCCCCCGGAATCGACGTGAACAAGGGACTGCCCGGCCTTCGCGAGCCGTGGATCAAGGCGCGGGCGGTCGAGCAATACGAGGGCCGCGACGTTAAGCCCGAGGATAACGGCAGTGTGGGCATGGCCCATCTCGCGCGCGAATTTCCGGTCCGCTCGCAAGTGTACCGGTCCCACCCCTCACCCCTACCCTCTCCCAACGGGAGAG
Source organism: uncultured Alphaproteobacteria bacterium (assembly GCA_963834165.1). GTDB lineage: Bacteria > Pseudomonadota > Alphaproteobacteria > Rhizobiales > Rhodomicrobiaceae > Rhodomicrobium. The sequence continues at coordinate 511,690 of CAWIAL010000017.1, forward strand.
GGAATGGCTCCGCGCCCGCAACAGCGTCCCCTCTCCCAGGGGGAGAGGGACAGGGTGAGGGGCGTATCACCCAGCTTGAGCTGGCGCGCGCGGGCATCGTCACCGAGGAAATGATCTACATCGCGCACCGGGAGAACCTCGGGCGCGCGGCTGCACTGGAGCGCGCCAAGGAAGCGCTGGCAGACGGCGAAAGCTTCGGCGCGGCGATTCCGGACTTCATCACGCCGGAGTTCGTGCGCTCGGAAGTGGCTCGCGGGCGCGCTATTATCCCCGCCAACATCAACCATGCCGAACTGGAGCCGATGATCATCGGCCGCAACTTCCTGACCAAGGTGAACGCCAATATCGGCAACTCCGCCGTCTCCTCCTCGGTCGAAGAGGAGGTGGAGAAGATGGTGTGGGCGATCCGCTGGGGCGCGGACACGGTCATGGACCTCTCGACCGGCCGCAACATCCACACCACGCGCGAGTGGATCATCCGCAACGCACCCGTCCCCATCGGCACCGTGCCGATCTATCAGGCGCTGGAGAAGGTCAACGGCGACCCGGTCAAGCTCGATTGGGAGGTCTATAAGGACACGCTCATCGAGCAATGCGAGCAGGGCGTCGACTATTTCACGATCCACGCGGGCGTGCGGCTGCGCTATGTGCCGCTGACCGCGAAGCGCGTGACGGGCATCGTCTCGCGCGGCGGCTCCATCATGGCCAAGTGGTGCCTCGCCCATCACCGCGAGAGCTTCCTTTACGAGCGCTTCGACGAGATTTGCGACATCATGCGCCGCTACGATGTGTCGTTCTCGCTCGGCGACGGCTTGCGGCCCGGCTCTATCGCGGATGCGAACGACGCCGCTCAATTCGCCGAGCTTGAGACGCTGGGCGAACTGACGAAGGTGGCCTGGGCGAAGGGCTGCCAGGTGATGATAGAAGGCCCCGGCCACGTGCCGCTGCACAAGATCAAGGTCAATGTCGAGAAGCAGCTCGCGCTGTGCGGCGAGGCGCCGTTCTATACGCTCGGGCCGCTCGTCACCGACATCGCGCCCGGACACGACCACATCACGAGCGCCATCGGCGCGGCCATGATCGGCTGGTTCGGCACGGCGATGCTTTGCTATGTGACGCCGAAGGAGCATCTCGGCCTGCCGGACCGCGACGACGTGAAGGCGGGCGTGATCGCCTACAAGATCGCGGCCCACGCCGCCGATTTGGCGAAGGGCCACCCCGCCGCACAGCTTCGCGACGATGCGCTGTCCCGCGCTCGCTTCGAGTTCCGCTGGGATGACCAGTTCAATCTCGGCCTCGACCCCGAAGGCAGCCGCACCATGCACGACGAGACGCTGCCGAAGGAGGCGCACAAGGTGGCGCATTTCTGCTCCATGTGCGGGCCGAAATTCTGCTCGATGGAGATCACGCAGCAGGTGCGCGACTACGCGGCGAAGCTGAACGAGACGCCGGAGATGGCCGCGCAGGCCGGCATGGAGGAGATGAGCGAGAAGTTCCGGGAGATGGGGGAGAAAATTTACGTCGACGCTGCCAAGAATTGACCTAGTAGCCCCGGATGTGCATATCTGAAACTGCGAGTATATTGCATGCGAAGACTACTTGGAGCTTGAGTCATGACCGTAAATGAGCTTGAAAAGGCTGTTGCGAGGCTTTACGCCCAGGGCAACGGCCGGGAGTTGCGAGACACTTCGCAACGACTAGCTTCTGGAAGTGCTACGATGCGCTTCCAGAAGCCTATCAGCGTCCTGCGGATAAGAGCTTCGAGCTCCTAAAGTCGAACCCAAGGCACCTATCGCTACAGTTCAACTGTGGTCCGTCCGGGTCGGGCTCGAATACCGCGCTTTGGCAACCGAGGAGCCCGGCGGTTATTCCTGGTTTTGGATCGGCACGCACGCCGAGTATGATCGCTTGCTGAAGCAGCACTGGCGGCGCCTTCTTCTTAAGCCAAGCCGACCATCGCCCTGCGGGGGCATCTTGACTTTGGCGCTCCTTACCATAAAGTAAGGAAACTCATATTTAGCGGTGCATTATGGCCACATCCACGGTCACATCCAAAGGGCAAATCACAATCCCCGCGCAAGTGCGCGCCGCGCTTGGCCTGGAAGCGGGAAGCCGTGTCGAATTCGTCGAGATCGAGGAGGGGCAATATCTGTTGATTGCCGCCACCGATGACGTTCAATCCTTAAAGGGCATGCTGAGAAAGCCCCACTCGCCGGTCAGCATCGAACACATGAACAAGATCATCGCCGAGCGAGGCGCCGGGCGGCGGTGATCGGGTTGGATACGAATATTCTGGTCCGCTATATCGCCCAAGACGACGCTATCCAATCACCAAAAGCAACCACGCTGATCGAGCAGCTTTCCGATGCCGAGCCGGGGTTCATTTCCCTTGTTTCGATCGTCGAATTGGTTTGGGTCATGCAAGGCTGTTATGCGGCCACGAAAGCTGAAACCGTCGCGGTTCTCGGCAAACTCCTGAGAGTTCGCACGCTCTGCGTTGAGAATGCAGACATTGTCTTGAACGCGCTGCGCATTTATGCGCGATCAAATGCGGACTTTGCCGACTGCCTCATCGAACGCTCGGCCCATCACGCCAAGTGCGCATGCACAATGACTTTCGATGAAAAGGCGGCGAAGACGGCTGGCATGCATTTGTTGGCGTAGCGCCCCTTTTACTCGCGCATCCGCGATGCCTCGCTTCAAACCCCGCCCCCGGACCGCATGATGATGCCTGCGTGCTTCGCCTTGTTCTCCGGCTCGACATGGATCGTCACGCGCGCCCCAGACACTGCCTCGCGCAGCGCGTTTTCTATGCGGTCGCAGATGTCATGCGCCTTCGCCACGGTCATGTCGGCGGGCACCACCAGATGGAACTGGATGAATGTGACGGGGCCGGCATGGCGCGTCCGAAGGTCATGAGCCTCGATAGCCCCTTCCGCTTCATTCACGATGCTGGCCTGGATACTGGCTAGCGTGTTCGCGTCGGCCGCCTGATCCATCAGACCGCCGACGCTGTCTTTCACGAGCCCCCAGCCGGAAAACAGGATGTACACGCCGACGCCCGCCGCGACCAGCGCGTCGAGTTGAAGCCAGCCTGTCATGACCGCCGCAAAGAGCCCGACGACGACGCCGGTCGAGGACACCGCGTCGGACAAAACGTGCCGCCCATCCGCGTTAAGCGCAGGCGACTTTTCGCGGCGCCCTACACGAACAAGATGCCAGCCCCAGACCGCGTTGATCGCGGACGCCACAACGTTGATCGCGATGCCAAGCCCGGGAGCGTCAAGCTCTTTCGGCTGAAAGAAGTGGATGGCCGCTTCCCGGAAGATAGCCATCGCGGCCACGATGATCAGCGCGCCCTCCAGCACGGCGGAGAAATATTCGGCCTTGTGATGGCCAAAAGGGTGCTCCGCATCGGGAGGCGTCTCGCTGACCCGCAGAGCGAAATAGGCCACACCAGCGACGACAACGTTGATGATGCTTTCAAGCGCATCAGACATGAGCGCGATGGAGCCCGTGACCCAATAGGCCAAGCCTTTGAGCACGACGACGAGCAGCGCGACGCCAAGGCTCTGGATCGCATAACGGCTGACCGCTTGCACGAAACCCTCGCTGGTTTTCTTGCGCCCCGCACTCAAGGCGCTTCGCAAGGGTTCAAAAAGCAGGCTTGGAGCTGAAATGACAAGCAAAAATGACGTGTTCTACCATCGCGAAGTACGCCGGCGCGACGCAATCAATGGGTCTTGTTGCTTTTTTTGGGCGTCTTATGGCTGCGAAGCTTATCGCGCGCCTTCTCAATGGCCTCGGTCTCTTCCTTCAATTCCTTGAGGCGATTGTTCACGCCGCCCAGCTTATCGATCACCGCCTCAAGATCTGCGATAATGCCATCGATCTTACTCACGATACCACCTGAATTTTGATGTGGTTGAAATATATGGATTCCCGTCTCGTATAGAAACCAAAATCCGGCGTAGACTTAACTAGTAAAACTGTATCGAAATATGCCGCTAACGCCTTGGCATTGCTCAGCTTTCAGGCAGGCTGCCATATCGTGTTCCGGTGCGCTGGAAAATTGCTCCACAGGGCCAATTTGGAGCACGGTCTCCCCTAGCGGAAGACGACGGTCCGGTTCCCGTTCAGAAGAATGCGATGCTCGACATGCCACTTCACGGCCCGCGCCAAGACGAGGCATTCCACGTCGCGCCCCATATGCACAAGATCCTCCGTCGACATCGCATGATCGACGCGCGCCACCTCCTGTTCGATGATCGGCCCCTCGTCCAGCACAGGCGTTACGTAATGCGCGGTCGCACCGATCAGCTTGACGCCGCGCGTGTGGGCTTGGTGGTAGGGCTTTGCGCCCTTGAAGCTCGGCAGGAACGAGTGATGGATGTTTATCGCGCGGCCCGCCAGCGTGTTGCAAAGCGGTTCCGACAAGACCTGCATGTAGCGGGCGAGCACGACGAGATCGATGTTTTCCTCTTCGATCAGCTCGGCGAGGCGGTGCTCCTGCTTTTCCTTGGTTTCATGCGTGACAGCAAGGTGATGGAACGGAATGTCGTGGCTCGCCGCGAGCTGATAGAAATCGCGGTGGTTCGATACGATTGCCGGGATCTCGATGGGCAGCGCACCCACGCGGTGGCGGTAAAGCAGGTCGTTCAGGCAATGGCCGAATTTCGAGACGAGGATCAGGACGCGCATCCGCTCGGCAATCGGATGAATGGCCACAGTCATGCCGAAACGGTCGATCACAGGCGCAAGCATGCGCCGCGCGCCCTCGCGGTCGAGGGTCGGGGACGAGGAGAACGATACGCGCATGAAGAAGCGGCTGCTTTTCACGTCCCCGAACTGGGCGCTGTCGGTGATGTTGCAGCCGTGCTCCGCGAGCAGGCCCGCGATGGAGGCCACGATCCCAGGCTGATCGGCGCATGACAGGGTGACGACGAACGAAGGCTTCCGAAAGGGCATGATTGACTCTGCGGGGGCTGCCGGTTGTGCTACCGGGCACTTAATACTCCGTTCCTCCGCAAAGAGGAAGGTTTCGGGCAAGCTTCACGTTAATGCGGCACTCGCGACTGGGAACTCCTGCAGGCGCTGCCCTTCGCGGCAGTGTCCTATGAAACCGACTTGCGGACGGTCCTCCAAAGTCTGGAGAGAAATGGGTCGCTGAGAGCGTATCTCGTCAAATGCAAATACGCCCACCGGAAGACCCTGGCGGCGTCCTCGAACTTTGGAGAGTACAGAAGCGGTTCGCCATTGCCGGCGTACTCAATTGGACCGACATCGAGCTTCGCAAGGGCGTACCCGGCTTGCCACGTTTGCACCGCATCGAATGTGGCCGGCAGATAGCTTGTTACGAAAGGTTCGATCATGCCCTCCTCGCCATCGGACCCTTCGACAAGCGCCTCCTGAGGCTTGGATAAGAGAAGAAGGATCGGGCACCGGGCCGCAAACAAGTCGCCGTAATTGTCTTTCAGGTAGGCCATAAAGCTGGAGAAGAATTCGTCCTGTTTGGCCGAGTCCGGGTTCTCGCCGTTTGGCTCCCCGCCGTTGCACACAAAAACCAGGACGAAATTTATTTCGGGGTCCTTGAGGAGAGAAGCCAGCTCTTCCATGAGCGCCGGCTTCGGAGTGCCGTCTGCCTCGATAAGATTTTGCAGATCCACCCCGGAGATTTCGAAAATGCCGAATTCGAGCGGCGGCTTGTCCTTGTGTCTGCGGATGGGCTGAACCCTGAAGGCATATTCTTTCGGCTGCCCGGCCTCTGTTCGTCCGGCGAACTTGCCGTCTTCCCAAAGAGCGGCCCATTCGTTGAGAATATTCCGGCTGGCCGGCCGGATTGGCTCAAGACAGTAGTTCTCGTTAGCCGTCATTAAGTATCTAATTAAGTGGCTTTGGAATGTTGTTTTCCCGCTCCCCACTTTTCCGACCGCTAAAATATAGTTTCCGGATTTTTCCTCCATTGCTGCCCCAACAGGTCAAGTTTCCACGCGATACGAAACTGATAGCCTTTGGGCAGCCATAGGAAAAGGCGCATATTACCGCTGTAAATGAAACATGCCGGATAACGCCCAGCGTTTCCGGCATGACAATGTTCGATGGCGGCGAACCTTAGGGCTTCTTCGGCATCTGGCTTTGCGCCATAACGGCCAGCACCTTCAGGTCTTCCTCATTCTTTTCGGCCGTCAGGAGAAAGCGGACGCGGTCGGCTACCCAACTTGCCGCCTTGTTCGAGCCAAGGGCCTGGAGCGCAATGGGGCTATCCGGAAATTCGGCGGCCGGAAGCGCATAAAACGTGAGCGGCGGTTCCGTCTTCGACGAATAGGTGAGCTGCATCATGCGGTCCTGGCGGTAGTTGAAAGTCTGACCGCGATAGAGCGTGTAGCCTTGGCGGCTGAAATCGGGGGGCGCCAGAGCCTTGCCCGTGATCTTCGAAAGCTGAAACCGGATCAACTCGGGATTGGCAATGGCGTCGGGATAGGGCGTCAGCGTCTCTTTCGGGAAGAAGCTGTGAAACCGCACGATATCGCTCGACCAGGCCGACAGCGGAATGGTGGCGGCAGGGGGCCGATCGGTGTCCTTCGGCGGCAGCGGCGCGCGTTGATCAGTGAACATCGTTGCGCCGTAACCGCCGAGCAGGCCGCCCGCGAAGACCGCGAGCACAAACAGCATCTGCCTCACCGCGTTCGGCTTCTGCTCCGCTGCCTTGGCGGCTGAGAGAGGGGCGGCGGCCTTGCCTTTCTGGGCCTGCTTGCCGTCGCTTTCCTCGGATTGAAGAGCCATCTTCGGGACAGCGATCTCTTCCCGGGCGAACGCGCCGAAACTTTCCATCAGCTGCGCTTGCGTCCGCTTCAGGCGCGCCACGCGCCGCGAGACCTCCGCGTTCACGCTAGCAAGCTGCGAAACTTCGCTGGATTGCGCTCTCTCAAGCTGACCGTCGAGATAAGCCAGCAGGAACTCGTCACTCAAATGGGTCATGCCGCACGCTCCCGCCCGGGCGAGGGATCGATCTCAAGGTCTCCCCGGCTTCCGTCATCGGCGAGCCCGCGGTGATCGAGCCAGTGGGACAGCGCAAGATGCCCCCGCGCTAGAAGTTTCATCAGCGCCAGCATGTTCAGCGCGGTGACTTCCGCGGCCTCGTCGTAGGACGCGCACTCGCCGTAAACAAGGTAAAGAGCCGCTCTCTGAGATGCCGGCATATTTGCGATAAATTTCGCGAAATGGGCTTTGCCCGCGAGCGGTCCCTTGGGAAGGCTTGCCGCAAAAAGGCGCGGCTCGGGCTGGCACTTTTTGTGGATGTTCGGGTCCTCGGCGGCTTTTGCGCTCCAGAGGCCGTACATGCGCCGTAACGCGCCAATAAGGCTGTCGCGATCGTCTTCCCGCCAATCCTTTCGTGAATTCAGGCCTTTAATGGTGCCGCGGAGGAGCGCGCGGGCCAGCTCTTCATTCACGGTCAAGACAAGCGCGAATTTGTAAAGGCGTGCACTGGCGCTTTGAAAACCATCGCGCGAGCGGCTGTGGACCTGTCCGAAAGAAGCCATGATACGCGGGCTCTCCTCACAAATTGCGATTACGCCAACGTCCACGACTGTGACAGGGAAAGGTTGACGCGCGGTAAAATTACAACAGCGGATTGCGGCGAGTCGCGTTTCTTCAACCTGTGCTCCCCTGACCGGTTGCCAACCTGTGCTAAGTCGTGAAACATCGATGTGCGTGGACTTGTCAAAGCCGGGCAGCGATGGTGTTTTGGCCTCGTTTTCCGGCAGCGACTTTGCGGTAGGCCCCATGACCAACGAAGATTCGCAAGAACCCCGGCTTAGCAAGTTCTCCAACGCCGGCCGCGGCGCTTTCCGCCAATCGCAGATCGATCGCAAGCCCGATCAGGCGCCCCCTCCATTGGGGGAGGATGCGCCGCTTGCCGACCTTCTTGAGCACGCCATCCGTGACAGGGGCTTTGGCGACGGGGCTCAAGGGACGGGCGAGCCCGGCTCGCTTCCGGATAAGCTGATTGAGGAATTGAAAACCGCACAGCAACAGATCAAGGCGGAGCCACTTGAGTACCGGCACTCCTTGAATGAGCCTGTACCCCCAACGTTCGAAATCATCGAGCAGGTTCCCGCGTCCGCGCCTCTGGCAATGCCCTCCGAAGACAATGGCCCGGTTCCGGCATCCGGCGAAGCCGGCCGAAGCCTGAAAGGCCCCGCGACGGCGCGCTTGAAGGAGTCGAGCCGCGCGGCTGGCGCTGCGCTCGCGAAGGGCGCCAAGGCCGTCGCCGATAGCTCCGCCAGGTTGAGCCGCCGCGTGCGCATCCGCGATTGGCGCCGCCGCCGACTTGCTCTATTGAGCGTCGTTCACCGCCACGTCTTCGACAGAAATGCCGAGAAGCTGCTTTTCTGCAAAACGCCGCCTCTGGAAGTCTATCACGTCGAAGAGACCGAGGCCGGTCCCGAGAAATCGTTCGTCTACCAGGGGCCAATCCCGAAGAAGCTGCTCGATTGGGCGCTTTCGGCGCTTCCGCCCGATCTCAAGCGATACGCCTTCGTGGACTTCCGCGCGGGCAACGGACGCACTCTCCTACTTGCAGCGCGGCACAACTTCGAATACGCCGCCGGATATGCATTCGACGCCGAGGGCTGCGAAACCCTTGAGATGAACCTCGCGCAATATCCGAGGTCCTATCTCTCCTGCCGCGATGTGCGCGCGCTTCGCGGCGACCGGGACGGCGTCACCATTCCCGCTCAGCCCGCCGTTCTGTTTTTCCCCGACAGCCTCACAGCCGGGCACCTCGACATCATCCTGAGCTACGTGACGGCCTCGCTCCAGCTCGAACCGCGCCTCATCTATCTCATCTTCGAGAACGCTGGGCGCGAGCGCGGCCGGGAGCAGATGGAGATGTTCGAGAGAGTGCCCTTGCCCATCCTCAATCAGGCAAAGACGCTCCTTTTCGGACCCGTCGGGGTTGCCGTTTACCGCTCTAAGACCGGAAACGCGGGCTAACAGACCGCTGAAAATCGGAAATCTTGGCTTCATCCTTCGACAAGCTCAGGATGAGGCCATCAACGAGTTGAGCTCATGGTGAGCCTGTCGAACCATAGGCAACATCCCCTTGCGCAGCCTGCTAAGCAAGCTTTCCCAATTTGGCTCTGGGAACGCCAGGTCGCTGCGGCCGCTTTATCCCAATGGAGCCGAACGAGGACGGCGGGAACGGGACGCTCCCGTCCCCTTCCCGGCCGCCGGTAACCTGTCCTAAATTCAAGCTTCCGGCCGGACGACGTCCTCGTGTGCAAGTTCCCAACGATCGGGCGAACGCCACAACCGCGAGCGCAGAAGCTCACGCTCGAAGATGAACTCCTTAGGCAGGCGATCGAAAAACTTGTCGAACTGCTCTTCGTGGGCTTTCGCCTCGGCAGAGCCCGACGCCCGTCCCACGGCCATCAGCTCATAGAAGACCTCGGCCGGGAAATCGAGGCCCTTCCACTCGATGTCTTCATGCCGCGGCATCCAGCCAATCGGGCTCTCCACCCCATAGCCACGCCCGTGCACCCGGTCGACGATCCACCTCAGAACGCGCATGTTCTGGCCGAAGCCGGGCCACATGAACTTGCCGTTTTCGTCCTTGCGGAACCAGTTGACCCGGAAAATCCTCGGGGGATTCCAAACACGGCGTCCCATGTTCAGCCAATGGCCGAAATAGTCAGCCATGTTGTAGCCGCAGAACGGCAGCATAGCCATCGGATCGCGCCGCATCGCCGCCGCCTGGCCGATCGCGGCCGCCGTGCCTTCCGAGCCCATGGTTGCCGCCAGGTAGACGCCGTGGCTCCAGTTGAACGCCTGGAACACAAGCGGAAAGTCCGTGCTCGCCCGCCCGCCAAACACGAAGGCCCCGATCGGAACGCCGGCAGGGTTCTCCCATTCCGGGTCGATGGACGGACATTGGCTCGCTGGCGCCGTGAAGCGGGCATTGGGATGCGCAGCGGGGCGGCCGCAGCCGGGCGTCCAGTCTTCGCCCTTCCAGTCGATGAGATGCGCCGGCGGCTGATCCGTCATGCCCTCCCACCAGACATCGCCGTCGTCGGTGAGCGCGCAGTTTGTAAAGATGACGTTCTTGCTGATGGTCGCCATCGCGTTCGGGTTCGTTTTCGCATTCGTGCCCGGCGCAACGCCAAAGAAGCCGGCTTCAGGATTGATCGCCCGGAGTGCGCCGTCGGGCGCTTTCTTGATCCAGGCGATGTCGTCGCCGACGGTCCGAACCTTCCAGCCCTCGAAGCCTTGCGGCGGCACCAGCATGGCGAGATTGGTTTTGCCGCAGGCGCTCGGGAACGCGGCGCCGACATAGGTCTTCTCGCCCTCCGGCGATTCGATGCCCATGATCAGCATGTGCTCGGCGAGCCAGCCTTCGTCGCGCGCCATCACAGAAGCGATGCGCAGCGCCAGGCATTTCTTGCCCAGGAGCGCATTGCCGCCATAGCCGGAGCCGTACGACCAGATCTCGTATGTTTCCGGGAAATGCACGATGTATTTGCGGTTGATGTCGCCGTCGCAAGGCCACGGCACGTCCTTCTGTCCGGGCTTGAGCGGCGCGCCGACAGAATGCATGCACGGAATGAAGGCGCCGTCCGGGCCGAGCGCCTCAAGAACGGCCTTTCCCATGCGCGTCATGATTCGCATGTTGGCGGCGACATAGGGGCTGTCGGTGATCTGCACGCCGATTTTTGCGATCGGCGATCCGATCGGCCCCATGCTGAACGGGATGACGTACATGGTCCGCCCGGTCATGCAGCCGTCGAAGAGCCCGCGCAGCGTGGCCCGCATTTCCGCGGGCGGAGCCCAATTGTTGGTGGGACCGGCGTCGTTCTTGTTCATGGAGCATATGAACGTCCGATCCTCGACCCGGCCAACGTCGGAAGGATGCGAGCGGGCGAGATAGCAGTTCGGACGCTTTTTCGGGCTTAGGCGGATAAAAGTTCCGGCGTCCACCATCATCTGGCAAAGCCCGTCGTATTCCTGCTGACTTCCGTCGGTCCACACGACTCGGTCGGGCCTGCACAGTGCCGTCATCTCGTCAACCCAGGCATTCAGCCTGGCATTGGTGGTCGGGCCGTCAATGACAGCGTCCATTTTTTCGCTCCATAGATTTCGGGCATGCAGCCCACATGAGTTCCGATCAGCCTTCACTTCGCGTTGAAAATGGGCGTTTCCGAGATGATTTTTCTTCCGTTGCCACGTAAGCGAGATTCTCCTACGAGGCGTACCGTCGCAACTTGCGAGCGCTATCGGAGGCTTGTTGCCGATTGCGCGATTCGGTCTGACCTCGTTGTAGTCTGTGTGCGCCACCGCTCCAGCTGTTATGATGCCGCGGTGCCTTCGAACGCTCGCCGGCTTCCGGATTTCTTCCATTCGAAAGCGGCGTCCAAGCGTTGAAGAAACAGGGCACGCTTGCTAAGCAGACATCGCCACTTATCGGAAGACACACATGGACGAAGCGCCAAAAGAAACTATTTGCGCCGAACAGGGCCGCGCGGGGCTCGTGCGCCTCACCCGGCCGAGGGCTTTGAACGCGCTCACGCTTGGCATGATCCGGGAGCTTGAGGCCTTCATGCATGGTTGCGCGAAGAACCCGCATATCTACGGCATCGTATTGGAGGCGGAAGGCAAAGGGTTTTGCGCCGGAGGCGACATCCGGGCCGTCCGCGATTGGAGCCTTAACAGCCCGGCGGAGGCCGCCCGCTACTACGCCGAGGAATATCAGCACAACTGGACGCTTCAGTGCTTCCGCAAGCCCCATGTCGCACTGATGAACGGCATTACCATGGGCGGCGGCGTTGGCATATGCCTTTACGGGACGCACCGGATCGCGGGCGAAAACGTCACCTTCGCCATGCCGGAGACGGGGATCGGCTTCCTGCCGGACGTCGGCGGTTCGTGGTTTCTGCCGCGCATGCCCGGAAAGCTCGGCGTCTATCTCGGGCTTACGGGCCGGGTCTGCGGCCGCGCCGACACCTTTTATGTTGGCATCGCCACGCACTGCATCCCTGCCGATAAGTTCGAAACGATCAAGGCCGCGATGATCGAGGGTGACCCGATCGATCCGGTTGTGGACGGTTTGCATGAGCCGCCCGGAGAAAGCGCGCTGGAAAAACTTCGCGAGCCTGTCGACAGGATCTTCGCGGGCGCCTCGGTCGAGGACATTCTCAGAGGTCTTGAGGGCGAAGAGGGCGAGTGGCGGGATTGGGCGCAGGAGACGCTGGCGATCCTCTCCAAGCGGTCGCCGCTCAGCCTCAAAATCACCTTCGAGTTCCTGAAACATGGCAGCCAGCAGAAGAGCCTCAAGGAAGCGCTCATCGAGGAATACCGTCTCGCCACGAGAATGATCCGCCAGCCGGACTTCATCGAGGGGGTTCGCGCCGTCATCGTCGACAAGGATCAATCTCCCAAATGGCAGCCGGCTTCTCTCGGCGAAGTCTCCGAAGAGTTCGTGAAATCGTTCTTCGAGCCGCTTCCCGGCGGCGACCTGAAGCTCAAGGATTATTGGACCTTGCCGCGAGCCTCGTAAAGAGCGCGCAAGGGTTGCAAGTTTGTCACGATGCGTTCGCGCAAGACGCGCCGGAAGCCCCGTGACGTTGACGCTTGCCGCGCGCCATGGGATGAGGGTTAGTGAGTGTGAATATCTGTGAGGGTGGCTTAATGAGCGGGGAACCAAGCTCCTGTGGGCGCGGCCGCGTTGCCATTCTCGTTTTCTTCGCGCAGCGGTTCTTCCTCATTGCCGTTTTCGGGCTCTTGCTTGCGGCCTGCTCCTTCATCCCGCGCGATAGCTTCACGGCCCAGGAACAATCCATCGCGAGAATACCCGGCATTCCCAACGCGCGTTTCTGGGTCGACGGCACCGACCCGGAGCTTCGAAATTTCCTCCGCGGGTCGGCACTCTCCTCAGCCATCGCGACGGCGGGCAGTTTCGATGTGCTGGCGATATCCGGCGGCGCTTATGATGGCGCTTACGGAGCCGGCGTGATCAACGGCTGGACCTCCACCGGCACCCGGCCGAGATTTGCCATCGTGACGGGCGTGAGCGCCGGTGCGCTGATCGCGCCTCTCGCATTTTTGGGCCCAGATTACGATGGCGAGATCCAGGAAGCGTTCTCGGGAGGCGTAGCGCAGGTGCTCGGCGATCTTGGGGGCATATTCTCCCTTCTTGGAACGTCGGACGTTCGCCGCTCGTCCCTGGTCGACCTCGTGGACAAATTCGTCGATGAAAGACTGCTGAGAGCCATCGCAGCAGAGCATGCCCGCGGGCGGCGCCTGTTCATCGTGACGACCAATCTCGATGCCCAGCGCGGCGTTGTCTGGGACATGGGCGCGATCGCCGCAGCCGGACCGCAATACCGCGAACTCTTCCGCGATGTGCTCGTCGCTTCGGCCAGCATTCCCGGCGTGTTCGGGCCGACCTATATCGAAGTCGAGGCCAACGGGCATCGCTTCCGTGAAATGCATGTGGATGGCGGCGCGACCACGCAGGTGTTCATCCTTCCCGATGTCGTGCTTGCGACCGGCATTGGGCTTGCCAATCCGAAGGGCGTGCCCACCCATGTCTGGATCGTGATCAACAACCACATCACGCCCCAGTTCGAGGTGGTCGAGGCGGGGCTCCTGCCGACGATTTCGCGCTCGTTCTCGACGCTCATCAAGAACGACGCAAAGGACACTCTATTTGCGACCGCCTCTTTCGTTGGGCGCGACCGCTTCAATCTCACGTCGATCGACAGCAAATTCGACGACTGGCTCAGGGCCAACCCCACCGTCACGCCTGGATTCAACACGGTCTACATGCAGTCGCTCTACCAATACGGGTACAACAAGGCCCGTTCAGGCGCGCTTTGGAAAAAGGAAGTACCGTTGCCGGGCGGGGCAGCGGCCAAGCGCTTCGGGGAAATGACTGGCCACTAATGGCTGGCCACTAACAGGTCACTGAAAAAGTGATGTTGCCCCATGGTTCGACAGGCTCACCATGAGGTTCAGCTCGTTGACAACACGCGGTTCACCCTGAGCTTGTCGAAGGACGAAGGCCAAGATTTCCGGTTTCTCAGCGGCACTCTAAAAAGTGCTGCGCAGGCGGAACAGTCTCCGCACAGGAACGTTCCGGTTTCCTGCCAAGCTAGGCCAGGGTTATGGGAGAGAACGCCAATGACTGTTTACGTAATAGCAGACGTCAAGGTGACGGACGATGCCTGGGTGCCGTCCTACGCCGCAGCAGTCCACGACATCGTTCACAAGCACGGTGGCAAGTATCTGTCGCGCAGCGGAAACGTGAAGATACTTGAGGGCAAGCCCCTGGACACCACTCTTATCGCGCTTCTTGAGTTTCCATCGGCGGAAGCGGCCGAGGCCTTTGCAAACGATCCCGAATATGCCCCGTACTCGGCGGCCAGGCAGGCCGGCAGCGAAAGCCGCTTCCAGATGATCGACGACACCGATGTTGCGGGGACAATTCCTTATCTGCGCAAAGGGTGAGCGCGGCCGGAGCGGATTTTACCGAGCCGATCAGTCCCTTCCTGGCCAATCTTGACACGCCCGCGCCACCCTCTCAAGCTCGGTAAAGCAGAGGATGGAGGCGCGCATGGCGGCAATCGGATTTGTCGGGCTCGGCAACATGGGCGGCCCGATGGCGGACAATCTCATCAAGGCGGGCCATAAGCTTCGGGTCTTCGACTTGTCGCGAGCCGCCGTCGGGAAGTTGGTGGAGGTGGGCGCGGAGGCCGCCTCATCCGCTAGCGACGCCGCGATGGGCGCGGAGGCCGTCATCACCATGCTTCCGGCGGGACAGAATGTGCGCAGCATCTATCTTGGCCCGGAAGGGCTGATCGCATCGGCGTCTCCTGGCTGCCTCCTGATCGACTGCTCGACCATCGACGTGGCTACGGCCCGCGAAGTCAGCGCCGTTGCGGAGGAAGCCCGGCTCGACATGCTCGACGCTCCGGTCTCGGGAGGCGTCGGCGGCGCACAGGCCGCAACGCTCACCTTCATGGCGGGCGGAAAGGAGAGCGCTTTCCGGCGCGCCGAGCCGATCCTCTCCTCAATGGGAAAGACCGTCGTACATGCGGGCGGCCCGGGCAACGGCCAGGCCGCCAAAATCTGCAACAACATGATCCTCGGAATCTCGATGATCGCCGTCTCGGAAGCCTTCACGCTCGGCGAGAAGCTCGGCCTCAGCCATCAAACGCTGTTCGACATCGCCTCGAAGTCGTCCGGACAATGCTGGTCGCTCACAAGCTATTGTCCCGTTCCTGGTCCGGTCCCCGCCTCACCCGCGAACCGGAACTATTCCCCCGGGTTTACTGCAGCGATGATGCTGAAAGATCTCAATCTCGCTCAAGAGGCCAGCCGCATGACGGGCGCGAATACGCCGCTCGGAGCCGAGGCTGCGGCCCTTTATGGCCTTTTTACAAGTCAGGGGGCTGGCGGGCTCGATTTTTCTGCAATCATCGGGTTTTTGCGGGGCAATCTTGATGCGATGAATAGGCGTTAACAATTCAACCAAATTCTTCAACAGATTGTAAACGATGCCGATTGCATACGCTTGCAAATATTCTCGTAAAAGTTGCTACAATTAAGACGATATTCATGGATTCGCCTCTAAGTTGCATCCGCGGGTATCAACGCAACTTTGAGGATGGTTGGCATGATCGCCGATTTCGTACGCGTCCAGCCGGACGACCAGACGTTAAAAACAAACTACCTCGTCACTCTCCGGATGATCGAGCGATTGCACCGCCTGCTTCTCGATCTCATCAAGGACGAGTTTGAGCGCGTTGGCCGCACCGACGTCAACAGCGTTCAGGCGCTGCTCCTCTTCAACATCGGGGATGTGGAGCTGACGGCCGGAGAGCTTAAGACGAGAGGCCTCTATCTCGGCTCCAACGTCTCCTATAACCTGAAGAAGCTTGTCGAAAGCGGCTACATCCATCACCAGCGCTCACGCACCGACAAACGTTCGGTTCGCGTGAAGCTCACGGACAAGGGCAAAGCCATTTCCGAGATGGTGAACCGGCTTCTCGAACGTCAGCTGAACATGCTGGAGAAAGTCGGCGGCGTGTCTGTGCCGGACCTCAAGCATTTCAACCAGATCTCCGTCAAGCTCGAACGCTTCTGGGGCGATCAAATCCGCTACCAGCTCTAAAGGCAGCCAAAGCGGCGTTGCATGATGCAGGCAAAAGCACGCCGCCGCCTCGCTCCGCGAATTGAGCGCGCTCACCCGCATTGTCCATCGCAACGGAAATTCGGAGTCGCGGGCGCTTTCAAGCGCTGTGCAAGCATTTGCAATTGAACATAAAAGCTTCCCTGCTCACCTTGGCTAACCGGAAAATAACCCCGCTAAAGACATAATTCGGTGTCATCCACGGCAGGATGTGAATGTCGGAGTGGGTGCGTTTGAATGCGAGTTTGCAGGAAGACGGGATGGGGATTATGGGACAGAAGGTGACGGCTGCGTTTGTTGCGGCTGCCTTCATCACATTGGCGGGCGTATTCCAAGCGGACGCACAGCAGAGAATAAGAACTCTCGACGATTGGCTCGGCTTCGACCAATCGGATGACTCCTGGGAACAGCCTGCCCGCGAACGCGCCTTTGCCAGGGCATGGGAAACGCAGCCTGAACGCGGTTTTCCCACCCTTGCGAAGGAAAACATCGCGACCACCAAGGCAGCGATCAAGCAATACGCCGACCTTGTCAACCGCGGCGGCTGGCCGCAACTTCCAGCGATAGAACTGCGGACGGGCATGAGCCATCCCGCGGTCGTGGAGCTTCGGCGGCGGCTGCAAGCTACGGGCGATCTGCAAGCGTACGGCGGCTATCCCGAGGTTTTCGATTCCTATGTCGAGAAGGCGGTGCAAAGGGCGCAGCAGCGCCATGGCATTCCGCCGACGGGCTTCCTTGATGGAAACACCATTGACGCGCTGAACGTGCCGGCCAGCGCGCGCTTGCGCCAGCTTCGCACGAACCTGACGCGGCTGCAGAGCCTCGTCCAATCGACGCCTACCGGAAAGTACGTCGTTGTCAATATCCCGGCGGCGCAGATCGAGGCCGTGAACAATAATCAGGTCGTCTCGCGCCACGCCGGTGTCGTGGGCAAACCTGACCGGCCCTCGCCGCTGCTCCAATCGGCGATCGAAGAGATCAATTTCAACAAGGAATGGATCGTCCCGCCGACCGTGTTGAAGGCGGACTTGGTTCCGAAAGGCCGCGGCGGCCAGGACGTGCTCGCGAAGTATAAGATCGACGCCTACACAGATTATGCGGCCTATCAACGGGGCCATCGCCTTGACCCGATGAAGATCGACTGGTCCTCGGAAGCACCGCTTCATTATTTCTACGTGCAGAATGCGGGCGAGGACAATCCGCTTGGCTATGCCAAGATCAACTTCGACAGCCCGCACGGCGTGTACATGCACGACACGCCAGGCCAGAGCGTTTTCTCAAAGAGCTTCCGGGCTGAAAGCTCGGGCTGCGTGCGCGTGCAGAACATCCACCAGATCGTGGCCTGGCTGCTTGAGGATAATGGGTGGTCCGTTCAGCAAGTTCTGCGCATGAAGCAGACGGGCGAGCGGCTCACTGTCCGCCTGAAGAAGCGGGTGCCGTTGTTCTGGACGTACATCACCGCCTGGGCGACGCCAGACGGCACCGTGCAGTTCCGCCGCGATATTTATCGCAAGGACGGCATCGAAGCAATGGCCTCGGCCTACTGATGCGGCGTGAGTGGGGGGCTCTTGGCTCCGCCGCGCAAGACAGCACGGCTGCCGCGTAATGCTTAAATGGAATCGAAGCGGGACTCCCTCTCCCAGGGGGGAGAGGGTTGGGGTGAGGGGCGCTGCGAAAACAGCGACTTAGCACTGTGCTTACTGGGTCCCCGCCTGCGCGGGGACGACAACAAGAACGGTCCCTCACCCGGACCGCAAAGCGGGGCCTACTGCATAATGACTTCAACGAGCTTGCTGTCTCCGGCAGCTACGGTGAAAGCGCCTGCGTACTGGCGCTCGCCATGCTGGGCGGCTACACGGTAGTCCCCTGCAGCCAGGATGTGGGTCGGGAACGCGCCGGCACTTTCCTTTATCACGTCACCGGCCGAATTATAGATCGTCCATCGCGTATCCGCGGCGGCTTCCCCGCCCGATCGCTGGACCAGCTTGAACGTCACTTTGCCTGCATCGTGATCAATTCCAGCCTCGGTGATTTTTCCCGGCTCGATCACGACATCCGCCGAGATCACAGAGTTCGCGTCGCCGTAGGTACTTACGACGTGATAGATGCCGCTGTTCAGCCTAATGACAACTCCGGGCCGAAGGTCGCCGAAAAGTCTTTGCCGGTTCCCGGATTGGTCTTGCGTGTCGGAGAAAATCTCGAACTTCAGAAGATGCTCGGCAGTGATCGGCGCGTGAGCCAGAGTCGCCGCCAGCCGAAGGCCGCCCGCGTTTACCACGAAATCCTCATTGGCAGGGTTCTGCGGCCAAACGCCGATTTTTTTGGTGAGGTTCGCTCTGCCGTAAGCAATGTTGATCAGGTACTCGCCCGGTTTCAATTCTATCGTCGGTCTTGCTTCGCGGACCGTTGCCAGGAGCCGGTAGTTCCCGTCACGGCCTGCACGCCCCTCGAAAACGCGCCACACGATGTCGGAAACCATGGGCGCGCTGCCTTCACTCAGATAGGCGGTCAAGGTGACGGGCGCAGGCGGACCGGAGGTTGGCGGGACGGGTCTCGATTGGGGCTGATCTGCCTCGGTGTTTGGATCGATGGGGGCGGCTGGTCCTTCGCCCTCGATGGGAATGTCTTCCCCATCGACCGTCGGCGCCCCTTCCTTCGACGCCTTTGGCGCTGCCTCAGCCGTGGTTGCGGCCTGATGGGTGGTCCAAATCGAAAGTGCGGCCCCAAGCAAGAAGGCGCGAACAAGGATCGCGAACCTTATCCTGCGCATCGACGTCCCCCGGCTGCCACTATGATTCTAAACGCCAGCGCAGGACATAAGGCGGGGCTTCGATAAAATTGAGGCGAACTGCTTCAGTCCTCAATTTTTGCAGACTGGACCTCTCCGGCGACAACCTTGATCTCAGTCTTCTTCGACGGCGCGGTCTCACCCTTCTTCTGGCATTCCAGATCGTAGCGCCCCGCTTTCAGGATGAAGTGCATGTCGGGGCCGGCGGCGCGTCCAATTGGGTCCGCGTTGCGATCTGCGCCGGCTTCGTAGACCGCACAGACTTGCTCGGACTTGCCGGACGGCAGACTGACCTTCGCCTCCCCTGCGTTCAGGATCACATTCTGCGATGTGACTTGGCCGGCCTTGATCGACACGAGGCTTTCCTGGCGGGCATTCCCGTAAATCGATTCGAGACGGTAGCTGCCGGCCGGAAGCTGGACGCTATGGGACGAGCCGAAGATGCGCATTGCCGGGATGGCGCCTTTTCCGGGCTCTCCCGGAGAAACTTGGTGCCATGCTGCAACAGGCGTGGACGACCCCTCAACGGCGAAGGTCTTGATTTCCAGCGTGCCGACATTCAACGCCATGCG
Organism: uncultured Alphaproteobacteria bacterium; assembly: GCA_963834165.1. Lineage (GTDB taxonomy): Bacteria > Pseudomonadota > Alphaproteobacteria > Rhizobiales > Rhodomicrobiaceae > Rhodomicrobium. The sequence continues at coordinate 531,239 of CAWIAL010000017.1, forward strand.
CACCACTGAGATTTTTCCGGCCTCGACCCTGACCGACGTGTCGAGCTTCGCCGGACCCGCGAAGGCCGACAGCGCGTAATCCCCTGCGTTGACGTGGAACTGGGCGGGGGATTCGCTCGACCGGCCCAATTCTTCGCGGGCGGCCGCCGTTTTCTGCTTGTAGAGAACAAAAAATGCGTTGGCTGCGGGCGGCCCGTCGCGGGCCTGAAGCGCCTCGACCGCAATCGTGCCCGCATCGAGCGGTACGGTTTTTTCGACTTTATCGGCGCCCAAGGTGAACTCGCTCCTCGCCGTCGCATAGCCGTAAGTCAGCTTCACGTCATAGCGGCCCTCGGGCAGTTTGACCTTTGCCTGACCGCCGCCCCCTACCCACAAAGGCGCTTCCGCGGGGCGGAGCTGCCCGGTCGGGGTTACGTTGATTTTGTAGATTTCCCAGGTCACGCCACTCTCAAGGGGCGACTGCTTCGGAGAGAGCACGGCTGAAAGCACGACGTTTGGCTCGGGTTGCGGCGCCGGAGCCGGCTTTTCCTCCGTCTCTTGAGGAGTGGGCTGCTCCTTCGGGGCCGGTAGATGCGCATCGGTTGCAGCTGTCCTATCGGTTGCATTCGTTGCGGCGGTCTGGCTCGCATCAGCCGTAGCGGCCGGAGGCGGAGCGGCCTTTGGCTGCGCGGACGCTTGCGTGATGCTGAGCGCCTGGCGCAGGTTCCGGTCAAGATCTGTGCCTGACTTCACGCCCACGAATGCGCCGCCCATCGCTTTCGCCGCGCAGGCAAAATTGGCGGCTGCCTGCTCACTCATGCCGATGCCCAGAACCGTCAGTTTGGCATTCGGAAAGGTGCTGTGGAGCTGGCCGGCGACGCTGCAAATATCGCCGATGCAATCGTCGCCCGTGCCGGCGATAATAACGGCAGAGACCGGCTTTCCATCCGGCGTCCCGAGAGACTTGAGCGCCGCCTGCAAGGTGCCCATGGCGGGCGCCCGCGCCGCTTTCGGCTGAAGCGCGCCCAATGCCTTGTCCACCGCGCCCGACACACCATTGGCGGATCGAAGCGAAACCAGCTCGCCGGTGTCCTCGCACTTCTTCTGCGGGTTCGTGCCGAACGCCCAGAGTGCGAAAGAACTCGCCGGGTCCATCCGGCCGGCGGCGGCGCTTATGCTGCTCTTCGCCCAGTCCAGCTTCCGCTTCTGACCGAGATGCGCGCTCATCTGCGCGGTGGCGTCGAGGATGACCACGGTCCGGGACTCGTCCGCGGCGCAGTCGAACGCGGACAGGCAAAAAGCAATCCAGACGAGAAAGCCTATGTGGAGTGTCCGCATTGTCGTTTCCCTTAGAACGCCGTGCATTCCTAACGCGGCAGCCGCAGCCCCAATGGCGCCTTGCCCGCGGAGGCGGAAAACCAGTAATCCCGAGGGGCATTGTTCACTGGGTTCCCGCCTTCGCGAAAACGATGGAGTGCAGCCCCGCGTATGCTTAGCTCCGGCTGCGTCGCGCCTACCCGGGGTTTAAGTTGCGCCGCCAGCGCCGTCAACCAAAGCGAGTGTTTCCTAAAAACGAAATTGTTCCGCAAGAATGCGTTCTTCCAGAGCGTGGCCTGGATCGAAAAGGAGTTTGAGACCGATGCTGCGCTCCTCGCGGACGAGGACCGAAAGCACGTCCCGGAATTCGGCGTGATCCGCCACGGCGCTCACAGGGCGCTTGTCGGCCTCCAGAATTGAAATCTTGACCTGCGCCTTGTTCGACAACAGCGCGCCGCGCCAGCGCCTTGGGCGGAATGGGCTGATCGGGGTCAGGGCGAGAAGGCGCGCCTTCAATGGAAGGATCGGTCCGCCGACGGAAAGGTTGTAGGCCGTGCTGCCTGCCGGGGTCGAGATAAGCACACCGTCGCAAATGAGCTCGCTGAGGCGCTCCTTGCCGTCAACGGTGATGGCGAGCCGCGCACTTTGCGCCGTTTGACGGAACAGATGCACCTCGTTGATGGCGAGCGCGTTCAGCTTCTCGCCAGCGACGTTCTCCGCCTGCATCTTCAGCGGGTGGATAACGCTCAGCTTCGAGTTCGCGACGCGTTCCAGAAGATCCTCCTCGCGGAACTCATTCATGAGGAAGCCGACGGAGCCGCGGTGCATTCCGTAGATGGGAACCTCCGTCCCCATGAAACGGTGAAGCGTCTGCAGCATCAGCCCGTCGCCGCCGAGCGCAATGATGACGCTGGCCGAAGCAGGGTCGGCTGCGCCATAGCGCTTCTGGAGCTTCTTCAATGCCGCTTGAGCCTCGGGTGCCGGGCTTGCAACGAAGCCGAGACGAACCTTATCAGCAAAGACGGCCGTCTGCACGGAGGCCGGGCTTATCTCGGCCATGGAAACTCCTGGGCTTGGACGTCCGGCGAACCGGAGATAGCGCTTTTGCAGCAAATTCGAGGGGAAGCCATGGACCAACATGCCGAAGTGATCGTCATTTATACCACATTCCCGACCGAAATGGATGCTCAGAAAGTGGGCGGCGAACTCGTAGCGGAGAAGCTTGCCGCCTGCGTAAACATATTACCGGGCATGGTTTCCATCTATCGCTGGCAAGACGCCATCGAAAACGGAACCGAGGCCGTTATGCTCGTCAAGACAAGAAAGGAACTTCAGCCGCAGGTGCTGGAAGCTTTAGCCGCGAAGCACCCCTATTCCGTTCCCGCCGTGATCGTATTCGAGCCGAGCCACGTCGCCGCTTCATACCGTGAATGGCTCTGCAATCAAACCGCACCCTTGCGGTAGGGATTTACGCCGAAAATAAGGCGGCCGGGGCGGCACATTGATGCTTTTCTGCCACGGACTCACAGCCTACTCAGAGAAAGCGCCATATTCCAGAAGCACTTAAACCATGAATCAATAATCTTGCATTCATAGAGGTTCGCAATCATCTTAGTGGCATAGGCGGGAGAAAATCATGGGCAGGCAAAGAAAGTTGAAGGAGGCGGCGCTGGCGTGCGGTATCGCCTTGTCGCTTGCCCAGCAGATCACGGGAGCTGCGGCGTTCTCGACGGAACCTGTCGCGCCGCCATCTGCCACCACGCAGGGGAACCCTTCCGCGCCGCTTCAACAGCCCGGAATTTCCGGCCAGGTGCCGCAGGCGGACCTCAACGATCCGCTGGCTCAGACCGGCAAGAACAAGGGCACGGATGTGACGATCCCCGGAATTGGGTCGGTCGGCACTCTCCCCAAGCTTGATTTCGGTCTTGAGCTGTTGTACGGCCCGAAGGGTGGGCCTGAAGCTCTTCAACTCGATCAGCACACCCCAGAGGGTGATATGCAGATCAAGGGCACGCTGACCCATAAGTTCTAACCTCGGGTCCGCGTGAGTTCCCTGGATGAGCTTGCGCTCCAAACATAACCTCAAGATAATCGGCGCGGCTGCGGTTCACGTTCTTACCGCAACCGGTGGTGTGTTCGGGCTATTGTCGCTCCTGTCTGCGAGCGAGGCACAATGGACCGCCGCCTTCGTTTGGCTTGGCGTCGCTTTGATCGTCGATGGCATCGATGGCCCGCTCGCGCGGTTGGTCGACGTCAAGCGCGTTCTGCCGCGCTTTTCCGGCGAAGACCTCGACCACGTCGTCGATTACCTCACCTACGTGACGGTACCGGCGTATATGGTCGCGCGATCCGCGCTCGTGCCCGAAAGCTTGCGGCTTGTTTTGGCCGCCGCCATCATGCTCGTCTCGCTTTACCATTTCTCCGACACCAGGAGTAAGACCGAGGACGGGTACTTCGTCGGCTTTCCGGCCATCTGGAACGTCGTCGTGCTTTACTGCTTCGTGCTCGGCCTGCCGCAGGCGCTCTCCGCTGCCGTTATCGCGATTTGCGCCGTTTTCACTTTTATACCGCTTTATTGGGTTCACCCGCTGCGCGTGAGGCGGCTTAGGATTTTGACCTTTGCCGTGGTTTCGGCGTGGGGCGTGGCTGCTGTCGCCGCCATTCTTCATGGCTTTCCCGGAGCGCTTGTGGAGCGGGCCATATTCGTTGTCGCGGCGCTATATGTGATCTGGGTTGGCGTCAGTGCCGCAACGAAACGCCTCCCTATCGAGGCCGTGAAAGAACCGGCCGCCGCTCAGGAATGAAGGCCGCGCCGCGGCAGGACTTTGCATGGAACTGCTCTTCGATCCAACCACCTGGGCCAGCCTGATCACGCTGACGGCCTTGGAGATCGTGCTCGGCATCGACAATATTGTCGTTTTGTCGATCCTGACCCATGCGCTTCCCCGGCGCGAAGCGCAACGGGCGAGGGCCGTCGGGCTTGGCCTGGCGCTAGGCCTGCGGCTCATCCTGCTTTCGGCGATCTCCTGGATCACACGCCTCACCTATCCCGTCTTCAGTGCGGCAGGCCAGGACTTCTCCTGGCGCGATCTCATTTTGATCGCAGGCGGGCTTTTCCTGATGGTGAAGGCTATTCAGGAAATCCACGCGGAAATCGAGGGCAGGAAGGAGCTTTCCGGAAATCCTCAGCCGAAGGCGGGATTCGGCGCGGTCATATTCCAGATCGCGGTCATGGACCTCGTCTTTTCGCTGGATTCGATCATCACGGCCGTCGGCCTTGCCCGCGACATCGAGGTTATGGCCGCCGCGATCTGCATCGCCATCGGCGTCATGTATTTCGCCGCCCAGCCGGTAGGGGAGTTCATCAAGCGCCATCCGACAACCAAGATGCTTGGCTTGTGCTTCTTGATCCTGATCGCCGTCGCCCTTATCGCGGATGGCTTCGGACTGCACATCCCTCGCGGCTATATCTATTTCGCGATGGCGTTTGCAGGGCTCGTCGAGGCTTTCAATATTTGGGCGAATTCTGCAAGCCAACGTGGACGCCAGCTGGCGCCTTCCGCAAAGGAAGAACCGTTCGAACTTGCGAACCAGCCATCGGACACCCCAAAGCCGCGAGGCGCTTCCCCCGCCCAGACCCTCGCTGCTCCCCCGTCAATCGCGCGCAAAACCAAGGTCCAGCCAAAGAAGAGCCGCAGGAAATAGGTCACGCGCCATCTTGTCACCATCAATGGGGCTGCCCCTGGCGCTTCGGCCCTGATTTTGTCCATAAAGGGCATTAGCCAACCGTCAACTCAGGCCTCACCGGAAGGGAATCATGCGCGGGCTCTTCGTTTCGGCCCTGGCGGCGCTCATGATAGCGGCAACGGCCGCCAAATGCGCCGCGGAACAGGTCTCCCTCGACTATCTCGGTCTTGAGCTTTCAGCCAATCTCGAGATGGCGGCCGGCAAGTCTCTGAGAGGCGACGGCGCTGTCATTCTGGTGCACGATACCCTCGGGCATGACCGGATGGAGCTGATGGCGGCGCTTCAGGACGGCCTGCGCGACATCGGGATCAATTCGCTGGCAATCACGCTTGGGCTTGGCATGGACAAGCGCCACGGGATGTTCGATTGCGCTATGGAGCAGGATCACCGCCACGAGGACGCCGTCGACGAAATCGCCGGGTGGGTTCAGTGGCTGAAGGATAAGGGTGCGGGCTCCATTACAGTCGCCGGGCACGGCCGGGGCGCTAATCAGGTTGCGCTCTATGCCATCAACCGGCTGGACAAATCCGTGAAGCGCGCTGTGCTTATATCGCCGTTGATGCAGACAGAGCAGAAGGCGGAAGCCGAGTACCGCGCACGCTTTGGGCGGTCCCTGCGGGAGGAACTTGCCAAGGCCGAGGAGCTCGTTGCCAATGAACAAGGCAATCAGCTCGTCGAGGTCCCAGGCTTCCTCACTTGCACGAAGCCGCAGGTGACGGCGGGAGCGTTCGCGAATTATTACGGCGCGAATGCCAAGTTCAAGACGACAAACCTGCTACAGAGCATCAAGGTCCCAGTTCTGGTGGCGGTGGGCGACGCCGATCCCGGCTTGAACGAAATCAGGGCGGCGGAGCCGGAATTTTCGACCATCAGAACCGTGACGCTCGCGATCATCCCCGGCGCGGACGAGGATTTCAGGGATCTCGGGGCCGATGAACTCGCCCGGAAGATCAAGGAGTTCATCGGTCACAAGTTGCAAGGGTGAGCCGGAGTTCATTGGAGCATCATGTTGTCATGCCCGCACTTGATGCACGGGGCAACGGCGAGGGCATGTGCGCTGATCCAAGAGACAATCGACTGACATGGAAACGCGAGGCGCCTCTCCCGGCGGGAGAGGTTGGACCGCTTTGCGGTCCGGGTGAGGGGTAAGTGCTTGATTATCAAATGTAAGCGCCCCTCACCCCAACCCTCTCCCCCTGGGAGAGGGAGTCCCGCTTCGATTCCATTTAAGCCGGATGCCCTCTAGCGCTCCGCGGACACCCTCATCTGCCGTGAATGACCTGGGATGATGTGAGGCTTCTCGCGCCACAGTTTCTTGGCGGCTTTTTCCGCCTGGAACGGTCCTGCAAATTCGCGCCCTTCGAGGCTGTTGAAGCCATGCAGCGCAGACATGAAGCGGTATGCCGGCTCCTCGCGATTCTCGCGCACGATGATACCCACGGCGTTGCCTTGCAACTCGATGACGTAAGCGTCTGACATGATTGTTCCCTTCGCCGGAAGCAGCCGGCGGCTTTAGGCTGATCGATAGTGGGGGATGCTTTAGGCTACGCGCGGGAACACATCGCGGTGGCGGCTGAGAAGTGCCTGCAGGAGGTCCGGCTCATGGTTGTGGTCGGCAGCATTATCTCACCCGAATCTATGTGCGCGGGGAATGTCTCACAAGGCTAACGCTTCGGCAAAGGTTTTATTTCCGCACGCGGGGTTAAAGCAATGAAGTTATTCGCGGCATGCGCCGGAATCCCAAATCATGCTCATGCTTCAACCTGGGGGGCTTTCGAATACTACTGCTCTGACAAAAAAAGAAAAAACATTACCGGTGTAGCCCTAGCTTAGCTTTATCAAAACCTTATGCGGAGCCCTCTTTCACGCGCAAGTGTTTCGATATACGCGGGGATCAGACGCGATATTTCCGGCATTTACTCCTGGTCCCAGCTCAGTGGCACAACCTACGCTTCACTGAGATTGCAGGGTGAACTCTGGAGAAAGGCAATGACGGCAGCGGCGATCACTCTCACCGGCGGCCCCACCGCGCTGATCGAGGCCGGCGGGTTCCGGCTTCTCACCGATCCCACATTCGACGAGCCGGGCGAGTATGTGTTGCCGCATACCACCCTGAAAAAGACCGAAGGCCCCGCCCTCTTGCCCCATCAGATCGAGCCCATCGATGCGGTTCTCCTCAGTCACGACCAGCACGCGGATAACCTCGACACATCGGGGCGTGCATTCCTTGCGAAGGCGGAGCGGGTCTTCACCACGGAGGCGGGTGCCGGCAGGCTCGGCGGGAATGCGCAAGGTCTTCAGCCCTGGGAAACGGCCGCCATATCGAACGCGAAGGGAAACACGCTCAACATCACGGCGACCCCTGCCCGGCATGGTCCCGCGGGCATCGAGCCTTTGTCCGGCGATGTCATCGGATTTGTCATTTCTTCGAAAGCAAATGCATTCCAGCCGATTTACGTGACGGGAGACACGGTGTGGTTTGAAGGCGTGGCAGAGGTCCAGCGGCGGTTCGAGCCGGGTCTTGTGCTGCTGTTCGCCGGCGCCGCCCAGACCCGAGGCAAGTTCAACCTCACCATGAACACGAACGACGCCATTGAGGCCGCCATGGCCTTCAAGGAGGCGTTGATCGTACCGCTTCACACCGGCGGCTGGGCGCATTTCACGGAAAGCGCCGACGATCTCGAACATGCTTTCAGGGCGCTAGGTCACGGCGAGCGTCTGCAGCGCCTGCAGAACGGCGTCCGGGCGGTCCTCGAGCTTTAGAGTGCACGCAGCGGGACTCCCTCTCCCAGGGGGAGAGGGTTGGGGTGAGGGGCGCTTGCATTTGATAATCGAGCACATACCCCTCACCCGGACCGCAAAGCGGTCCGACCTCTCCCACCGGGAGAGGTGGTTTGTGTGGCGCGAAGCGCCGTCGATGAGAGCTTCGACAGCGGCCCCGATAGATAGCACCACGCGGGCGGCATAAGATCGGGAAGCGCCGCCGCCGCGCTCTCTGGGATGCGAAACCGGCCGAAACGCTGCGCCGCAGGCGAGGCCAGCGCGCGGTAGCGCCATTGAGGGCGGTCTTCTACGGCGATGGGCATCAGTTCGAAGACGGCCTGCCAATCGTTCCAGCGGTGGAAGCTCGCGAGATTGTCCGCCCCCATCAGCCAGACGAAGCGAACGCGTGGAAAATGCTCGCGCAGATAGGTGAGCGACGCCGCCGTATAAGCCGTGCCGATAGCCGCCTCGAAGGCTGTGACTTTGATGCGGGCGTGGCGGGCGACCGCCCGCGACAGGCGGATGCGCTCAGCAAGGGGTGCTAGGCTGGCGTGGTCCTTCAGCGGGTTCCCGGGCGTCACCATCCACCAGATTTGCGAAAGGCAAAGCCGCTTCAACGCCGTCTCGCTGATGAGGCGGTGCGCCGCGTGCGGTGGATTGAAAGAGCCGCCAAGCAGCCCGATGCGCATCCCGTCCGCCACCGGAGGGGTGCGCAAGTCGGCGTCCGCAAGCCCGGCCTGCCGGATCATGCGGGCCGCGTTTGGCCGTCGCCGCGTACGACGTATTTGAAGGTCGTGAGCTGCTCCACGCCGACGGGGCCGCGCGCGTGGAATCGCCCTGTGGCGATGCCGATCTCCGCGCCCATGCCGAACTCGCCGCCGTCCGCGAATTGCGTCGAAGCGTTGTGCAGCACGATGGCGCTGTCCACCTCGCGCAGGAAGGTCTCGGCGGTGGCGGCGTCTTCGGTAACGATGGAGTCCGTGTGCTGTGAGCTATAACGCGCGATGTGGCCGATGGCGCCGCGCACGCCCCGCACGAGCTTCACCGATATGATTGCGTCGAGATATTCCGTCGACCAATCCGCTTCCGTGGCGGGCTTCACGCGAGGATCGGCAGCGCACGCCGCCGCATCGCCGCGGACTTCGCAGCCTTCGTCGAGAAGCGCCTGAACGAGCGGCTGCAAAAGCCGGTCAGCGCCTTCTTCATCCACGAGAAGCGTCTCGGCCGCGCCGCAAATCCCGGTGCGTCGCAGCTTTGCGTTCAGGACGATCGCCCGCGCCTTCTCGAGGTCCGCAGCCTTATCGGCATAGACGTGGCAGATGCCCTCGAGATGGGCAAAGACCGGCACGCGCGCCTCCTTCTGCACGCGCTCGACGAGGCTTTTGCCGCCGCGGGGCACGATCACGTCGATGGCGCCGTCAAGCCCCGCAAGAAGGTGGCCCACAGCGTCGCGATCCGTCGTGGTGACGAGCTGAATTGCCGTCTCCGGCAGGCCGGCGGCTCTCAACCCTTCAGCAAGACAGGCATGAATCGCGCGGTTGCTTGCCAGACATTCGGAGCCGCCGCGCAAAATGACCGCGTTGCCCGATTTGAGGCACAGCCCGCCGGCATCGGCAGTCACGTTTGGCCGGCTTTCATAGATAATTGCGATCACGCCGAGCGGGACGCGCACGCGGGCGATCTTGAGGCCGTTGGGGCGCTCCCATGCCGCGATTACCTCGCCAACGGGATCGGGCAGAGCGGCGATGTCGTCCAAGCCGCGCGCCACGCCCTCTACACGGCTGGCCGTGAGCGAGAGGCGGTCCACAAAGGACTCCGGGCGCCCCGCCGCACGTGCGGCGCGCTGGTCGGTGGCGTTGGTATGAAGAATGTCCGCCACGCGCTCCCGCAAACTGGCAGCGGCCAGGCGCAGCGCCTCGTTTTTCTGCCCGGTTGGCGCTAGAGCAAGCTTTCTCGCCGCCTCCTTTGCGTCCAGTCCAATGGTCAGCAGTTCCAGCTTGAAAAGCTTTTGATCGAGCCCGGTATCGGCGATGGGAGCAGGCATATAGGGGACCAGAGAATTGCAGGCGTCAAACAAGGTCGCGGAGAAGCACCATGTCGTCGCGGTGGATAAGTGCGGCCCGCCCAGCATAGCCAAGCGTCGCCTCAATTTCCATGGAATTGCGGCCAGCGATAAGCGCCGCTTCCTCCGCAGTGTAGGCGATGAGCCCCCGCCCGATTTCACGGCCGCCGCCGTCGCGTATGATGACGGCTTCGCCGCGCTCGAACTGGCCGCTCACACTCTTCACGCCGGCGGGGAGCAGGCTGCGGCCGGAATGCAGCGCTGCACGCGCGCCATCGTCGATTACGATGACGCCTTTCGGCTCAAGCGTGCCCGCGATCCAGCGCTTGCGCGCCGTGACAGGATTCGCCGAGGCGAGGAACCAGGTGCAGGGCGCGCCGGTGCCAAGCGCACGAAGCGGATGCAGTTCCTTGCCCGATGCGATCACCATGTGCGTCCCTGCAGAGACGGCGATCTTGGCGGCCGCGAGCTTCGTCACCATCCCCCCACGCGACAGCTCCGTGCCCGCGTCCCCCGCCATCGCCTCGATCTCAGGCGTGATGGCCGTCACCACGTCGAGGCGCTTGGCGTGCGGGTCTTGGGCGGGCGGCGCGGTATAGAGGCCGTCGATATCGGAGAGCAGGACAAGGCAATCTGCGGTCATCATGCTGGCGACGCGCGCCGCGAGCCTGTCGTTGTCGCCGTAACGGATTTCCGAGGTGGCCACGGTGTCGTTCTCGTTCACGACCGGAATCGCGCCGAGCTTCAAAAGCGTCTCGATGGTGTTGCGCGCGTTCAGATAGCGGCGCCGTTCCTCGGTATCGCCAAGCGTGACGAGAATTTGCGCCGTCGTGAGCCCGCGCTCGCGGAACACGGTTTGATAGGCGTGCGCGAGGTTGATTTGCCCCACCGACGCCGCCGCCTGCGCTTCCTCCAGCCGAAGCGGACCCGGATTGAGGCCGAGCGCCCGCCGCCCGAGCGCGATGGCGCCCGACGACACGAGGATCACGTCGCGCCCCTCGGCTTTCAGCGCTGCGACATCGTCGCCCATCGCCTCCAGCCAGGATTGCTTCAGCGTGCCCGCCGCGCGGTCGGTCAACAGCGCCGAGCCGATCTTCACGGCAATGCGCCGCGCGTTGCGCCATTCGGGCCGCGCCTGATGTGTGCTTGAGAGCGTCATTGCCCTTGAGGAACGCCGATTTTCCGGTCCCGTCAAGCTGGCTGAGGACGCTTCGAGGCGGCGTTCGCTGCGAAGGACAGCGGGAGCGCGGTCGTGAACTTGATTTGCTCCATCGCGAAGCTGGAACTCACATCGGTAAGGTCGATCTGGGAGATGAACGCCTTATAAAACCGGTCGTAGCTCGCGATGTCCGGCACGGCAACGCGAAGGAGATAATCGACCTGGCCGCTCATGCGATAGGCCTCGACGATCTCCGGAAAACTGCTGACCACCGTATGGAAGCGTTCGAGCCACGCGGAGTTGTGCTGATTTGTGGTGATGGCTACGAAGACGGTCACGCCCGCGCTTACGCTCTTGGGATTAAGCAGCGCCACGCGCCGCTCGATGACCCCGTCCTGCTCCAGCTTCTGGATGCGCCGCCAGCAAGGCGTTGTGGAGAGACCGACCTTCTTCCCGATTTCGGCGACGGGAAGCGTGCTGTCCTCCTGGAGAATTGTAAGTATTTTTATGTCCATTGTGTCGAGCATAGGGGCGTCCAGCAAATTCTTTCCAGGTGAGCGCTTTATGCGCAATGTAAGCCTACGTTACATGGATCTAAGGCGGAAGTATAGAATAAATTACCCCATGCGACGAGAGTGCAGGCTAAATCTCCATCGACAGCCCATCCTCCGCCAGAATGCAGCGGCCTTCGTCGATTTTGTGTGACGCATCAAGCATTTCAGGGCTCATGTGGGTAAGCAGATAGCGTCTTGCGCCGATCCTGTCGAATTGCGACGCAAGCGTGAGATAATCGAGATGCATCGCCGTTTTGGTGCTGAACATGGTGCACTCGATGAGGTAAAGATCGGCGCCGCGTCCGGCCTCGATCACGCCGTCGCACCACCCGCTGTCGCCGGAAAAACTGAAGCGCTTCCTGCCATCGTCCAAGGCCAAGGCAAGCGACGGCGAACCGGAAAAATGATCGACTTCATGGCTCGTTATGGAAATACCCCGCCATGAGCTTGTGCGCCCGGGTTCCAACTCGCGATAGAGGAGTTCGAAATCCCGTGGAAAGCTTCCGATGCTGGGATAGAGGGATTCCAGAAGTTCCGCGGTCCGGCGCTCGATGCCGGGAGGCCCCAGAATTTCAAGCGGCTTCGGGCCGCGTTCAATGAACATCTTTTCCAAGAAGACGAACGGCAGACCGCCGAAGTGATCGCCGTGACAATGGCTGATCACGATGGCGTCGATGGACGCGAGTGTGATTCCTGCCCGCTTGAGCGCCAGCGGCGAGTTCGCGCCGCAATCGAGCATGAGACGGCCCTGGGAGGTCTCCAGGAGATAGCAGCTGTGGTAGCGGCCCCCGGAACTGAACGCATCGCTGCATCCGATGATCGTAAGTTTCATGCCGCTCAGGCCTTGTGGGAGGGACGCGAGGTGACTTCGCCATACCACCGCTTGAAATGCGCCGCCTCATCCGGAATGGTGAGGCGCGCCGGTTTCATGAAATCGGTTGCGATCATTGCTGTGATGTCTGCGACTGAGAAATTTTCGCCCGCAAGATAGGGCGATGAACTCAATCGCTCGTTGAAGACTCGAATAATCTCTCCCACGCGCGGCTTGTTGGCCTCGGCCCAGGCTGGAATTTGCGGCACTTCAAGATGAGCCATGGCGGGGTGCGTGTGCCGGAAGTATTGGGAGATGGGTAAGAAAAAATTCAACTCCGCGCGCCTATTCCACATTTCTATGATGCCGATCTCGACAGGCGTCTTGCCGAAAAGCGACGGTTCGGGCTGGACCGCCTCGAAGTATCGGCAAATCGCCATGCTCTCCGCGATGACCGTCCCGTCGTTGAGGATCAAGACGGGTACGCGCTGGATTGGATTAAGCTTGGCGAACTCCTCGGATTTGTGCGCCCCGCTCATGATATCGACCTGCTCGAACGGGACATGGATCTCTTTTTCGGCCAGGAAAACCCGCACCCGGCGAGGGTTCGGCGCCCGCTTCTCATCCAGGATCTTCATGTTAACCAAGCCTCCAAAATTTCACACTTTTGTCACGGAACAAAACCGACAATTAAGAAGGGGACTGCATCGTCAACTTTAAATTAGCACTTTTGAGTAATCATCTTCGCAGTAGCGCGTTGAGGGCAGCAAGCGCGCGAACTCCCTCCAGAAGTGGGGTCTCGTTGATGAGTACCGCTCGCTCAGTTAATTGGCGCGCGTTTGCGCGGCAAGAGAGAAGGCAGAAATCTGTCGCAGAGCGCGTGCCTGAAACCACGGCCGGACGGGATTTCGCCTACGACCTGCTTCTCATGTTCGTGCGAAACGAAACGGTCGCGGCGCTGACCGTGCCGATCCTCGCGATTGTCGTCGCCGTCACGATGCTGAACTGGTCCAATCCCCGCCAGTTGCTGCTCTGGCTCGCGACCATCTTCATTTCCGAAGGCATTCTGCTTGCGCTTTGCCGCCGTTTCAAGAAGCAGCCTCGCGAGACGGTCGACCTCCGCCAATGGCGCCGGAACCTTGCAGCAGCCGAGTTTCTGTACGGAGTATCCTGGGCAGCGGTGGCGTTCACGGAATTCTCTCATCAGAGCCAGGCCGCCTATTTCTTCCTGTTCGCTGCATTAACAGTTGTAACAGCGATCAGGATGCTGTTCGCCGCTTCGGTCATGCCGATTCTGCACGCGGGCACGGTACCGGTGACGGCTGCACTTGCGCTTCGATTCCTGATGACCGGAGACCCCTTCTACTGGATCATGGCGGTCGTCGCCATCGGCATTCATTTCTATTTCGTCTTCCTCGTCAAGAGCATGCAGCGCACGGTGCTGTCTATGTTGGATTACCGGGCCGAGAAGGACCGCCTCATCGACGAACTCGAAAAGGCGAAAGCGGCTTCAGATGAGGCGCGCATCAAGGCGGAATCCGCCAATCTGGCGAAGTCGAAGTTCCTCGCAAACATGAGCCATGAGCTTCGCACGCCGCTGAACGCCATTTTGGGCTTCTCGGAGATGATCAAGGACGAGGTTCTTGGCCCCATCAGCAATGCGAATTACAAATCGTACGCCGGCGACATTCACGAATCCGGCAATCATCTCCTGAAGCTCATCAATGAGATCCTCGATCTTTCCAGGATCGAAGCCGGCCGCTACGAGCTTTCCGAAAAGGTGCTGGATTTCAGCGCCATCGCGCAGGACAGTCTCCGGTTTCTGCGGCTCGACGCGCAAACCAAGAGATTGCGCCTCAGCACCGATTTCAAACCGGACATGCCGTGCATTTTTGCCGATGAGCGCGCGGTCCGGCAGATTTGCCTGAACCTTATCTCGAACGCGATCAAGTTCACGCCGGAAAATGGTTGCGTCGCGGTGCGGACGGGTATCCTGCCTAGTGGCGAAGCGATCCTGACCGTTCGCGACAACGGCCCCGGCATCCCGGAGGAGGAGATCCCGCAAGTTCTGCGCGCCTTCGGGCAAGGCTCGCTGGCGCTCAAGATGGGCGATTGCGGGACAGGCCTCGGCCTTCCGATCGTGACCGGCCTTGCGGAACTTCACAACGGCCGGTTCGAGTTGCGCAGTAAGCTCGGGGTGGGCACCGAAGCTTCGCTGATCCTGCCGAAGTCGCGTGTTGTTCCAGCGCCCTATTCGCCGCCCGCGCCGCGCAAGCAGGGCGAGAACGTGATGCCGTTCCCGATGCGGGGCGCCGCTTAGACCCTACGCGCACTAGCCTCTGCCCGCCAGAAGGAAGAGAGCACCGAATAGGGATTTCGAATGGCGTTCAGACCGTCGCCGAAGTCTCATATGAATTTTCCATGACAGAGAAACATCCTTCGCCGCGCCTCGTTCGCCGTTAGAGAACCTGAACGGAATCGAGGTTACGAATGGCCGGCACGCCCAGGCCCGGCGCCGATGTGCTTGCGCGCATGGACTCCGCCGAAATCAGCCGCCTTCATTGGCGCATCATGTTCATATCCGGCATGGGCTTTTTCACCGATGCCTATGACCTCTTCATTATTGGGGTGGTCATGGCTCTCTTGAAGCAGGAGTGGACATTCTCCAGCGTCGAGGAGGGTCTCGTTACGTCCACGGCGCTCCTCGCGTCCGCTTTCGGGGCGATCCTGTTTGGGCGTATCGCCGACATGATCGGCCGCAAGCGCATTTATGGCTTCGAGGTGCTGGTGCTGGCCATTGGCGCGATTGCTTCAGCCCTCTCGCCCAACATTTGGTGGCTGATCTTCTTCCGTATTATCCTGGGCCTTGGCATAGGCGGCGATTATCCGGTCAGCTCGACGATTATGAGCGAATATTCGAGCAAGAAGACCCGGGGCTTGATGGTCACGCTGGTATTCACCATGCAGGCGGCCGGTTTGATCGTGGGACCGCTGCTGGCCGCCTTATTGCTCACGACAAACCTGTCCCACGACACCGTCTGGCGGCTGCTCCTGGCGTTTGGCGCAATTCCCGCTTTGGCGGTATTTCAAATGCGGCGGCACATGGCCGAAACGCCCCGCTACCTCCTCGCCACGGGTCAGCACGATGCCTTCAGCGAGGCCGCGTCCCATGTACTGGGGCAGCTTGAAGGTTCGGGTGCGAGAGGCCCTGTGAAAGACGCTCGCGCGGCTGCACGCGAGCCATTCTGGAAGGGCTTCGGCGCCCTCACCAGCAACAGGGCATTCCTGACCCGGCTTGTAGGCGCAAGCCTGGCCTGGTTCCTCATGGACTTCGCCTATTACGGCAACACCGTGTCGAGCCCCTTGGTGCTCGCCGCAATCACTCCGGATGCGAGCCTCAGGACGCACACCCTGATCCAACTCGCGGTGTTTGCCATCGCCGCCGCCCCGGGCTACCTCGTCGCCGCCTCGATGATGGATCGGATGGGGCGCAAACCAATCCAGATCCTCGGCTTTGCAATGATGGCAGCCTCCTTTGCCGCCATGGCACTCATCCCCAACATCGAGAAGCTGGTGTATCCCTTCCTGATCATCTACGGCATCAGCTACTTCTTCACCGAGTTCGGGCCGAACTCGACAACCTTCGTTTACCCGGCCGAGATCTTTCCCGTGAAGGCGCGCACGACCGGCCACGGCATCGCGGCCGCGGCTGGCAAGCTTGGTGGCTTTATCGGCGTATTTACGTTTCCCATTCTGATGGCCTGGAACGGCTTGATTGCCGCGGAGGCCGCCGCCGCCATTGTGAGCGTGCTGGGTGTCATCGTCACCCTCACGATGCTGCCCGAGACGAAAGGCCGAAGCCTGGAAGAACTCAGCCCCGAAGAGGAGCTTCGGGTCGCCGCCTGAGCCGCCGCCGGCCGCGTGGGTGAGCATCCCTCACAGACCCGCACCCGTGCATCAAGTCAACCAAAATTGGAAGGTGAGGTAAGGACACCCGCTTATCTGAATGCCGCGGGTTGCGCTAGGAAGAAAATAATTGTTCTTCATGTCCCGTTATCGCGCAATAGCAGTCCAAGAATTCATCTTGCCATGCAAAGCTAAACTAAATCAAATACTTGGCGCTAAACTGTGGCGGGTTTGCACTTGTGTGGCACCCCCTGACTGGATACTCTTCTATACATCGATCAACTTTAGCCACTGGGCAAGGCGGCTTCGAGAGGGCCGGGCAAGGTCTTTGCGTTAGTCTTTCAAGGGTTGGGGGTTTCGCTGTGAAAAAAACTTTAGCATATGCATTCGCGCTCGCCGGATTCGCCGCTTCGGCGCAGGCGGCGGACTTGGACATTGGCAAGGATCCGCTCCCGGATACCTTGAGCTGGAACGGCATCACGCTCTACGGGACGATCGACGTGGCCTATGGTTACCAGTCCCACGGCGCTCCGCTCGACGCTTCCTTCCCGCAAGGTGTCTCCTACAACATCTACAGCTCCAAATACGCCAATAAGGCGATCTCGTCGCTAGACCCGAATGCGCTCGAAAGATCGGGCGTGGGCGTGAAGATCGAGGAAGGCATCGGCAACGGCTGGCTGGCCATTGGGAAGCTGGAGACATCCTTCGACCCGCTTACCGGACAGTTGTCCGACGGTCCGGCCTCCCTGCTGCGGAATGCTGGCGTGCCCTTGTCGCAACAAACTGCTAACGGAGACTCCGGACGCGCCGGGCAAGCCTTCAACGGTCCGATCTATGCGGGCGTCAGCAACGCAAGCTACGGCACGCTCACCGTTGGACGGCAGCAATCGCTGCAACTCGATGTGTCCGGCACCTTCGATCCAGAGGCCCTATCCTATGCCTTTTCGCTGCTCGGCTGGTCATCTTCGCTGGTCGGTTCGGGTATCACGGAGGCCGCCCGCTGGGACGAATCGGTGAAATATGTCTTCGAATACGGACCCGTTCATGCTGCAGCCCAATATTCGGCGGGCGGCCCCGACACCGGCTTTTTCGGCCCGGCTTACGGTTTCGACGTAGGCGGCGCCTATCGCGGTTTCTCGATCGATGCCGTCTATCAAAAGGTGACCGGCGGGGTTCAGTTGTCGGCGAACGCAGCGACGCCTGCGAACATCAACACGGCGTCTACAAACTTCTCCACCACGACGCTGATTGGGCAAATCACGGACAGCGACTCGTGGTCGGTTCAGGGCAAATACACCTTTGACTTCGGCGCGGGCTATAAGGACGGCGGCTATAAGGACGATCCGATCTTCAGGGGCAAACTGACCTTATTCGCCGGATTCGAAGACATTCAATTTTATAACTCCTCGCCCGCCCGCGATAAGGAATATATCGGCCAAACGGCGATCGGCGGATACATCATCGGCACTCCGCTAAATGGAAAATACTACTACTACGCCAGCACAAGGCAGCTGGAAGTCGCATGGACGGGCGCGCGGTATGCGCTTCCCTCCGGATGGAGCTTCACGGCTGCCTATTATCATCTGGACCAGCCTGCGTTTTCCTCGGCGAGCATACTCAGCAGCCCCCAGGTTGGATCGCCGAACCAGCAGAAGGCCTATACTGCCGGCAGTTCCAATGATGCATCCTTCGTCGTTGATTATCAGTTCAACAAGCACTTCGATATCTATGCCGGCCTGAATTACTCGGACATCGACGGCGGTCTTGCTTCCGGTTATCTGGCCAACGAGAATACAAGCGTCGTGACCGGCGCGAGATTGAAGTTCTAAAAACGAAAGGCGCTCCCGTTTGACGGCAAAGCGGGACTCCCTCTCCCAGGGGGAGAGGGTTGGGGTGAGGGGCGCTTACATTTGATAATCAAGCACCCACCCCTCACCGGACCGCAAGCGGTCTGACACTCGATTATACGCTAGTGATGCAGCCACCGCTCGACAGGCTCACCCTGAGAATCAAGCCGTTGGTAGCACACGGCCTCATCCTGAGCCTGTCGAAGGAGAAAGCCAAGCTTTCCGCTTTTTTTCAGCAGCCTGTTAGTTAGTGTCCGTCGAAGGCCATCAGCGCGTGCGAGCGAACCTGATGGTCGGCCTCGAGGCGCTTCATGCCGCCAAGCTCCGGCAGATCGATGACGAATGCGGCACCGACAACCTCGCCGCCGAGGCGGCGAATGAGCTTTACGGCCGCCTCCACCGTCCCGCCTGTCGCGATCAGATCGTCGATGATCAAAACGCGCTCGCCGGGCTGGATGGCATCCTCATGCATCTCGATGATGTCCGTGCCGTATTCGAGCTTGTAATCCTGCCCGATGGCGCGCCACGGCAGCTTGCCCTTTTTGCGGATCGGCACGAAGCCGGTGCCGAGCCTGTCGGCCACAGCGCCGCCCATGATGAAACCGCGCGCCTCGATGCCCGCCACGGCGTCGACCTTCAGATCCTCAAACGGAGCCGCAAGCCTTCGGACCGCGGCGCGGAAGCCATCCGCATGGCCGATCAGCGTCGTAATGTCGCGGAACATGATGCCGGCCTTGGGATAGTCCGGAATCGTGCGGACCAGGTCTTTCAGATCGAGATTATCGTGGCTCATCATTGTTCCTCCCTGCGCATTCACAGGGCGCGACGGCGCTCTTGAGCGCAGGCTCGCCATGCGATTAGCAAATGCATCCCCGGCTGTTCAACAAGTTTTCGCGGATGTTTTGCCGCGCCTTGGACGGAACCGTATCACCAGCTCTGGGTTTATACCTGTGTATTAGTAACAAGGCGTACACCATGACCAATCAAGCGATCATCTCGGCACTTCTGGCGTTGGCTGCCTACGCTGCCCAAAAAGGCGCGGTCACGGAAAAAGCGGTGAAGCCGGCTCGCGCCAAAGATCCGGCCAAGCGGTAAACTTTCTTAATTGCCCTTCTCGTCTCCTGCGAGGGACCAGCGTTTCCGCGCCGCCCAAGCGAATTGGGCCGGCGTGATGACAGCGATATCGACATCGCCGCCGCACGCCGGCGCTTCCGCGCCAAACCGTGAGCAGCCTATCGTAACCTCGACGAGAAACGCCGCCAGATCGATCGCATCCCGCAAGGGCATGCCGTCGACAAGAAGCGGCATCTGGCCGACGCCGTCGGCCACCCATTGCTGGACGATGCTCGCCGAGGCTCCCCGCCGGATCAATTCATTGATGGCCTGCGGGTCCAGGCCCTTGATCAACCGGAGAAGTGGAACGATTTCGCCGTACCAGCTCACGCCAAAATTAGGCTGGTTGCCGGCCAGGTCGGGATTGACTTGCTTCAACCGGAATGCGGAAGGGAAGACCGACACGTAGGCGTCTGCAAAGAACTTTCCTTTCGAGTAACCGCCCACATAGACGCCAAGCTCAGGCACGTTCGGCGCGCGGCAATTTAGATCGAAGGACGTTTTCAAGAAGGAGCCCAACTCCTCTGCCACCTCCCGGACATCGTCGCCACGCGCCGCGGCGGTATATTCGAACTCAAGGATGAGGCTCTGGATCGACCTCGGGCCAATTGCCGCCGTGCCCCACGTCATGATCCCGATAGGAGATTTTCTGAATCTCGTCAGCTTGTTGGCGTGGGCGAAAGTTTTGACGATGTGTTGTTCGCCCCGCCAGGTATTCATTGGCCTCTCAACACTTATCATGCTGTCCGTGGCAAGGACCAAGCCCTCGGCAGCCTTAACGGCGATGCATATCGTCATGATGTTTTCCCCAACCAGCCCGAAAGAAAAAAGATCACACCAGAGTTGGGGAGCGCAATAGGCCCGCAAACGGGCGTTGAGTTTCCCCGGGAAGCGGCTTAAGGGAGAACCCTAATTCGTTGCACGTCTCCAGGAGCGAGGCTTGCGCGGCCTTTTTCCAAGCACCAAATTAAATCCATGACGATAACCATCATAGTCGCTGCACTCATCACGTTCGCCGTCCTCGGGGCCGGGGCATCGATGACCAAGGTCGGGTCCTGGTACCGCAACCTTAACAAACCCTGGTGGAATCCGCCTGAATGGCTGTTCGGCCCGGCGTGGACCGTCATCCTCGGCCTCGCGGCATGGGCCGGGGTGGAGGCGTGGACCGCGACATCGGACCCCGAGGCGCACACCCGCATCGCCATACTTTTCGCCGTGAACATTTTCTTCCACCTGTTGTGGACCCCGCTATTCTTTAACCTGCGGCGCCCCGACTGGGCGCTTATCGAGGTTGTTTTTCTTTGGTTCTCCGTCTTCGCCCTGATGATTGGACTGGCGGTATATTCCTCGACCGCGGGCTGGCTGATTCTGCCGTACCTTCTGTGGGTGTCGTTTGCGGCCTACCTCAATCTGAAGGTCGTCCGCATGAACTCGTTCGGGTCTGGGGCTTCAATCGGGACGTCGCCATCTCAAGAGCGCTCGTAGAGTTCCGTGCAATCTTGACAGCAACCGGCCGAGGCGGAATGCTTCGAATATGATTTTCGCCTCGCATCCCAGTAAAATAGATTTTGTCCTTCAAGCCGTCACAATAATCGCCCTCGGCGTGGCAAACGCTGACGCAGTTCGATGACCCGCCTGGGAGAAAAGCTGCCGGGGCCGGCGATCATCCTTGTCGAACCCCAGCTCGGCGAGAATATCGGCGCGGCGGCGCGTGCGATGGCGAATTTCGGCCTGCGCGAATTGCGCCTTGTCAGTCCGCGCGACGGATGGCCGAACGCAGCGGCGCGCTCGTCGGCCGCGCTCGCGGTGGAGATTGTGGACAGCGCCGTGCTCTATACGAGTATTGCAGATGCCGTTGCAGATCTGCACTATCTGGCCGCGGCTACGGCGAGAAGCCGCTTTCTGGCGAAGCCTGTGGTTGCGCCGGATGCCGCTGCGGCCGCGATTTTCGAGCGGCGTGAGGCCGCCCTTCGATGCGGCATCCTTTTCGGCAAGGAGCGGACGGGGCTTGAGAATTCGGACATTGCGCTTGCCGATGTCATTGTCACGGCGCCGGTCGATCCCAACTTCGCATCTCTGAACCTGGCCCAGTCCGTTCTGCTTTTTGCCTATGAATGGCGCAAACTCGTCGACCCGGTATCGCTCGGCCGCCAGCTCCCGGATGCGCCCCTGGGCGCGGGCCAGCGCTTCAAGGCGAGCCGCCCCGCCGAGCGCCATGAACTTCTTGGTTTTTTCGAGCATCTTGAACGCGAACTCGATACATGCGGGTTTCTGTTCCCTCCGCACAAACGCGAGACAATGGTCAATAATATCAGGACCATGTTCACCCGCATGACGCCGACCGAGCAGGAAGTGCGCACATTAAGGGGGATCATCGCAAACCTTCGCCGCGGTCCATGGCCGGGGTCGGGCGCGGCCTGATTCCGATGCAAACAGGCCATAGTGTTGCCCTGTTTCTACGATTGCGATGATAAGTGGAAGAGCGTCAAGCTTGGGCGCTACCGTTCATCCAGGGAAAGGTTTGGGGCAAAGCATGATTTTGCGATCGCTGGGTTTCGCCGTTACCCTCCTTTCAGCATCGATCGCGGTTGCACAAACGCCGCCGGCAAAGTCCGACGTCAGCGATAAAACGCTGAAAACGCTGAAAGCTCTCGCTTGGCAATCGCTGCCGACCAGGATCATCCAAAGCGACAAGAAAATCGTCGAAATCGACAAGTCCGATCCCTCAAAAATCATCATCCCCGACGCCGACGCTCGAGAAGTTATTCGCGTCGCTCATCTCACGGCGCGCGCGCACAGGTGCGATCTGCAGGAGCTTGTGATCGCCAACCGGGACGCGCTCATTCTCCGTGAGAGGAAGACCGGCCGGTGGACGGACAGTCAGCTTCAATACATCAACACGCTGCACCTCTTTACCGTTCAGCTTCTGGTCGGGAAAGTGGATGTTGTTGACGCCGAAGCGCCGCGGCCCGAGTTCGATCCCAAGACTGCGCCTATGCCGCCTGCGAACGCCGTAAACTGCAACGAGGAAGAGAAGCAGGAAATCTCGAGTGCGGTCGAGGCGAACGAGAAATTGTTGGGCAAGTCCTAGTCCCTTCCAATGGCGCGCGAAGCTGCCGCCATGTCCCACTTCACTGACGAAGGGGATGGTGGCTTCCAAAGCACGCGCGCTTTTTTTTTGATATTTGCCGCTGCATCGACTCCCGCGAGTTGGTTAATGCTAAGTTGACGCAATTTTCTGCCGGGAGGTGCTGGGTGCGAGGGGCAGCGATTCTTTGTCTTGTTTTCTCATTGCTTGTGACCGTTGGACTTTTCGCGGCCGGAGCCTCGGAACCCGTTACGCTCTTAATCGATGCAGGCCAGCCTGTTGCATCGGTGACGCCGTCAGAGGCCCTGGGAGCCGGTATCGATGGGCGTCGCAAGGGCGACACCGATCGCACGTTTAACCCCGCGGCGCTGAAGGAACTTTCCGGTGCCTCCTTTTATCGCCTTTCCTATCGCTTGCGAACCGAACTCGGCGCGCAGGTATGGCATTGGAACGAGGAAGGCACCTGGAGCGATCCCGAACACGCTCAGGGATATTGGACTTCCAGCGACAGCTCCGAAAAGCCGATCCTCGTTTCCAACGGATACAGGCTTCCGCGCCGGGGAAATACGACTGATCAAGCAAACAACGATGGGTATTCCCGCCTTTCCGACGGCGACACGCAGAGTTTCTGGAAAAGCAACCCCTATCTGGACGCGCACTTTACAGGCGAAGATAACGCGCTTTACCCGCAGTGGGTCCTGGTCAACTTCAAGAAAAGCACTGCGATCCAGACATTGCGCATTCTCTGGGGCGAGCCGTATGCGGTGGATTACGAAGTGCAATATTGGGACGGTGAGTGGTCCGAATATTACAATGATTTAACTCAAGGCCGGTGGCGAACATTCCCGAAGGGACAGATTACAGGGGGCGCAGGCGGCGATGTTCTGCTGCGTTTGGGCGATACGCCGGTCCAGGCCAATTGCATTCGCATACTTCTGAAAAGGGGGTCAGGGACAGCTCCGGCAGGCTCAACCGATATTCGCGATCATCTGGGATTCGCAATTCGCGAACTATATGCGGAAGGGCTCGACGACAAGGGCAACCTCACGGACTTGATGGTCCACGCACCGGATGGAAAGCAGCAGACCGAAATCGTAACCTCATCGACGGACCCCTGGCATCGCGCCATGGACCGCGATGAGGATGTTGAGCAGCCGGGTTTCGATCGCGTCATGGGCTCGGCGCTCGCGCGGTCGAGACCGATGCTTGTGCCGACGGGGCTTCTCTACGACACGCCGGACAACGCAGCGGCCGAGATACGCTTTTTGAAATCGCGCGGCTACGACATCAGGCAGGTCGAACTTGGCGAGGAGCCGGATGGTCAGAATATCGCGCCGGAGCATTATGGCGCGCTATTCGTACAGTTCGCCGACGCGATCCACAAGGCGAATCCTGCTCTCGTTGTTGGCGGCCCCGGATTTCAATCCGAGGTCAATGGCTGGAACAGCATACCGGACAACGATGGAAAGACATCCTGGATGGGGCAATTCCTGGCCTATTTGAAGAGCCGCAAGCGGAGCCAGGATTTCGGCTTCTTTTCGTTCGAGTGGTACCCGTTCGACGACCTATGCAAGGAAGCCCCCCACAAGCAGCTTACGCGTCACCCGGAACTTATTGCCGATACCATCAAGCGCCTTGAGGAAGACGGCGTACCGAGGGACATCCCCTGGGTCATCACCGAATATGGCTACTCCTCCTTTGCGGGGCAGCGGGAGGCCGAGCTACCCGCCGCGCTTCTCAACGCCGAAATCGTCGCGCAATATCTGATGGCGGGTGTCAAGACCGCATATCTTTACGGCGTAGAGCCCAACATTCCGATCAAGGAGCTGGATGCCTGCGAGACGTGGGGCAACTTGATGGCGCTGGAAATCGGGCCCGATGGTCACGTCCGCTGGCGTCTGCCCACCTACTACGGCGCAAAACTTGTCACCGAGGAGTGGTTCGGCGCCCCCGACGCGGTTCATACCCTTCACAAAGTCCGCATCCAGTCGTCCAAGGACGGCGAGAATAACGCGCTGGCGGCGTACGCCGTCCACCGGCCTGACAACCGTTGGGCTCTCCTTGTTCTCAACAAAAGCCCCGTGCGAGCCCAAACCATAACCGCGTCCTTCGAGGAAGGCCGTGTGGCCCAAGACCCATGGATGGGGCCGCATGAGATTTTACAATATTCGCCGCGTCAGTACCGATGGCTGCCCGGCAGGGAAAAAGGACGGCCAGCATTTTCCCACCCGCCACGGCAGCGGCAAACCGGCATCGGAGTGCCGCTCAGCCTGAGGCTGCCCCCCATGTCGATGACGATTGTGAGGGCTCCGCGGACCGAGGGTGCAGTTGTTATAGCGGCTGCCATGGAGGGAAGCGAGTTGAAGAAGATCGTGAGCCGCAAAGACGGCAGGGTCAGACACCGCCGCCCCGTTTCTTGGCAAGGCTGTCCATTTCCATAAGCTCCCGCAACAGCCCTTCAAGCGACGAAAGCGGCAGCATGTTCGGTCCATCGGACGGAGCGCGATCGGGGTCCTGGTGCGTCTCGATAAAGACGGCGGCGACGCCCACCGCTACCGCAGCGCGGGCCAGAACGGGTACGAAACGGCGATCGCCGCCGCTCGCCGTGCCCTGACCGCCGGGCTGCTGCACGGAGTGGGTGGCATCGAACACGACGGGGCATCCGGTTTCCGCCAGGATGGGCAGCGCGCGCATGTCGGAGACCAGCGTGTTGTAGCCGAAGCTCACGCCGCGTTCCGTGACGATCACATTGGGGTTGCCAGCCTGAAGGACCTTGGCGACGACGTTTTTCATGTCCCAGGGGGCGAGAAACTGGCCCTTCTTGATTTTGATCGCGCGCCCTGTTTCCGCGGCGGCGATAAGGAGGTCCGTCTGCCTGCACAGAAAGGCAGGGATTTGCAAAACATCAACGGCCTCGGCCACTGGCGCGCATTGCGAGGCGTCGTGTACATCGGTGACGACCGGAAGCCCGAGCGTCTCGCGGATCTCCGCAAAGATCGGAAGCGCCGCCTTGAGGCCAATCCCCCGCGCGCTGCTCACGCTGGTGCGGTTCGCCTTGTCGAAGGACGTTTTAAATATGAGGCCCATGCCGAGCCGCGCGGCGATCCCTCTAAGCGCAGACGCCATTTCCAGGGCGTGCGCGCGGCTTTCGAGCTGGCATGGCCCAGCAAAAAGCGCGAGCGGCAAAGCGTTGCCGATTTTGACGCCGCAGACCTCGACGGTAGGGTTCGGCGTGACGCTTTGCTGGGGCATGACGGGTCCAGACGTTCCTAAACAAGCCGGCTTTGATGAACGGCCGCGCCTACGAAAGATGCAAAGAGCGGATGCGGATCGAAGGGCCTGGACTTCAGCTCCGGATGAAATTGCACGCCAACGAACCAGGGATGACTCGGTATTTCAATGATTTCAGGCAGCCTTTTGTCCGGCGACAGACCCGAGAAGCGCAACCCGGCCTGTTCCAGCCGCTCGCGATAGGTGATGTTGACCTCGTAGCGGTGGCGGTGGCGCTCGCTGATGCGCTCCCGGCCATAGATGCGTGCGACCTGGCTGCCTTCCGCAAGCACAGCCTCATAGGCTCCGAGCCGCATGGTGCCGCCCTTGTCGCTTGAAGCACTCCGCTGCATAGCGGTTCCGCCGCTCATCCACTCCGTCATCAACCCGACGACCGGCTCGACGGCAGGGCCGAACTCGGTCGAGCTTGCGCCGTTGATGCCCGCAACGTGCCGCGCGACCTCGATCACAGCCATCTGCATGCCGAAGCAAATGCCAAGATAGGGCACCTTCCTGACGCGGGCGTAGCGCGCCGCCTCGATCTTGCCCTCTGCGCCCCGCTCGCCGAAGCCGCCCGGCACGATGATGCCGTGGATGTTTTCAAGGTGCGCGCTGGGATCGCCCTTCTCGAACAGCTCGGCGTCGAGCCAGTTGATGTTCACGCGGACGCCCTGGCTGATGCCGCCATGGGTCAGCGCTTCGGTCAGCGACTTATAGGCATCCTTGAGGTTCGTGTATTTCCCGACAATAGCGATCGAAACGGCGCCATCGGGATGAGCAATGCGGTGCGAGATCTCGTGCCAGACTTCCAGTGCAGGCTCGGGCGCATCATGGATGCCGAATGCCGCCAGCACCTCGCGGTCGAGGCCCTCCGCATGATAGGCAAGCGGGAACATCGTAAATGTTCGGCACGTCGAGCGCCTGAATCACAGCGCTTTCGCGGACGTTACAGAAGAGAGCGATCTTGGCCCGCTCGCTTTTCGGGACCGGAATTTCCGAGCGGCACAAAAGAATGTCCGGCTGGATGCCGATGGAGCGCAGTTCCTTAACGGAATGCTGCGTCGGTTTCGTCTTGAGTTCACCCGCCGCGTGAATGAACGGCAGCAGTGTCAAGTGAATAAAGACGGCTTGTCCGCGCGGAAGTTCGTTCCCAAGCTGGCGTATGGCCTCAAAGAAAGGAAGGCCTTCGATGTCGCCCACGGTACCGCCGATTTCGACGAGCACGAAGTCGGCGCCCTCGTTCCCCGTAACGATGAACTCCTTGATCGCGTTGGTGACGTGGGGCACGACCTGCACGGTCCCGCCCAAATAGTCGCCGCGCCGCTCGGCGGAGAGCACGTTCTGATAAATCCGGCCGGTGGTGATGTTGTCGTCTCGCCGGGCCGAAACTCCGGTGAACCGCTCATAATGGCCGAGATCGAGGTCGGTCTCGGCGCCGTCGTCGGTGACGAAAACCTCGCCGTGCTGATAAGGGCTCATCGTCCCTGGATCGACGTTGAGGTAGGGGTCGAGCTTGCGAAGCCGCACCGAATAGCCCCGCGCTTTCAGCAAAGCGCCAAGCGCCGCCGATGCCAAGCCCTTACCCAGTGAGGAAACCACGCCGCCGGTAATGAAGATATATCGCGCCATGGACTCAAAACGTAATGCTTTGCTGTCCCAAGCGGAAGGGAAAGCTCACGGTTTTCAACGGTAGCGTAACCGGGCCGTCCAGACGGCCCGTGCAAGCCATATTTATTGAGACTGAGGAAGCTGCGGCTGTGCAGGCGCAGCGGGAGCAACAGGAGGCGGAGCCGCCGGCGCTGTCGTTTGCCCTGGTGTCGATCCCGGTTTGAGCTTGGGAAGCTTGAGCGCGGGAAGCGTCTCCGGCGCTTTCTCACCGGGCGCCGAGACAGGCGTGCTGTCACCGGCAGGCGCCTTCGCCGGGCCGCCAATGCCGACGGCCGACGACGGCGCAGGGCGATGGCTCAAAATGCCGAGCGTGATGCTGGTCGTGAAGAAGATCGCGGCGAGGATCGCGGTGATGCGCGTCAAGAGGTCGGCTGCCCCGCGGCCTGATACGAAGCCCCCCCCGCCGCCGCCGATGCCAAGCGCACCGCCTTCCGACCGCTGGAGAAGGATGATCACGATCATCGACACTGCGGCCATGATGTGAATGACAAGAAGAATATTGGCCATAGGCTCTCAACCGGTCGGATTAGGGGAAGCTCGCGCCATACATGACCGCTTTTAGCGGCAAGATCAAGCCGTTCGCTATCGGGAGACGGCGGAACTCGCTTGAGCGGGCTGCGTGGCCTTCTGAGAAGGCTTCGCATCTTTCGTCTTGGACTGGGCGCTGGAGCTTTCGCCCTGGTCGTTTGCGCCTTGCGCCTTTTCGGGAGCAGCCTCGGAACCGTCTGCCGCGGGCTTCGCAGCGCCAGCATCCTCGTCTTCGTCCTCGAGATGCTTGAGATGCACGAGCGAGCTTGGCGCCGAGCAGCGGAACTTCATCTGTTCGTCGAGATCAATGTACTGTCTCACGAGGCCAAGATCGCCGGGCGAAAGGTGAGCGACCGCCCACGACGGCCCATTCTCCATGAGCTTGTCAACATCGAGCGCTTTCAAGTTCTGCAACTCCTGGGCGAGTTTCGCGCAGGCATTCTTGTCCAGCGGGGCCGCCCCCGCTGGATTTGCCAGAACGGCGGTAACGCCCAGCGCAAACACGCGGACAGCGAGATGTGCAGGCCGGTGAAAGGACAATGCGATGGATCTCATTGCAAAAGGTCTTCCTGATCAGTTGGTATCTCGCCGCTTCGAGGATTCGCTTGCGGCAGCGATGATTTCGAGGAAAGAAGCCGCCTTCAAACTTGCGCCGCCGACGAGGGCGCCATCCACTTCGCCGCTTTCGAAAATCGAAGCCGCGTTCGCCGGCGTGACAGACCCGCCGTACAGGATGCGCCAACGCTTTTTGGCGCTCTCCGGGAAGCGGGCATGAAGTTTGCCGCGCACAAGCTCATGGATCGAGGTAATGTCGGGGGTCGTGCATGACAACCCGGTGCCGATTGCCCACACCGGCTCATAAGCGATGGTTACCGTCTCGGGGGTACTCTCGTCCGGCACGCTATCGGCAAGCTGACGGGCGCATACTTCACCGGCAAGACCCGCGGCGCGCTCGCCTTTCGTTTCCCCGATGCAGATGATGACCTTCAGCCCGGCCTTGAGCGCGGCCGCGGCTTTTGCACGCACGTCGCGGCTCGTCTCGCCATGGCCGCTTCGCCTCTCGCTGTGGCCGACGATCACAGCGGTAGCGCCGGCATCCTTCAGGATGGGCGCCGACAGGTCGCCCGTGAAAGCGCCCTTGGCTTCCGGGTGGCAATCTTGCGCGCCGACTTCGACCGGCGACCCTTCGAACAGGGTCGCCGCGGCATGCAGGAGTGTTGCGGGGGGAAAGAGGGCGACATCGGGACCCGATGGCCTGACGCCAGCTTTGATCGCCTCCATCTCGCCGAGATCGGCCCATAAGCCGTTCATCTTCCAATTTCCTGCGACGAAGAGCTTCGGTTCTGTCATTTCATCTCTCTTGTTGGTGCGGCTTGCGCCTACGAATTTGTTGAAGCGGGCGAGGCACGCAAATCTTAATATTGCGCGCACGTTTTTATTCTCTAAATTACGGCCACGCGGACCCTGCAAGAAATGCTCGCCTGAATCAAGGCCCGCTTTGCCTTTCAGCGTGTAAGGACACCTATCCCCATGATGCATATGCTTCGGAAAGTGGCTGTGTTCGTTATGTTCGCCATTCTCATCGGCGCATTTGCGATAAGCATGGGCGGAAACAACTATTTTGACCGTTACAAGAAGCAATCCGTCGCCAAGGTTGGCTCTATCGACATTACGCCTGAGCAATTTCGCCGCGCTTACCAGAGAGTGCTGGAGAATGTGAGCCAGCGGGCTGGCCGGCGCATTTCCGCCCAGGAAGCACAGGCGTTCGGCTTGCCCAACCGGGTCTTGCAAGGGCTAATCCAGGATGCGGCAGTCGACCTTGAGGCGGATAAGCTCGGGCTCGGCCTGTCGGAAAAAGGCCTGCGTCAAAGCATCACCAACATGGAGATGTTCCAGGATCCCCCGGGCACCTTCAGCCCCCAAAAGTATCAACAGTTTTTATCGCAGATCGGCTACACCGCCCCGGCTTTCGAGGCGGAATACTCGAGCGATCTGATCCGCCGGCAGGTTCGCGGCATCTTCGATAACAGCGGCGTTCTTCCGGGCGTGCTGCAAGAAGCTTACAATCGCTACGGCAACGAGCAGCGGACGCTGACCTACTTCACGCTCACCCCCGAGGCCGCCGGCACGATCGAGCCGCCGTCCGAAGACGCGCTCCGGAGCTTCTACGAAGAGCGCAAGACCCAGTTCATGGCGCCCGAGCTGCGCAAGGTTGCCGTGCTCGCGATCACCCCCCAAGCCGTCGCGAGCAAGATCAACATCACGGACGACGAACTGAAAGCCGAATATGCGGCCAAAGCCGCCAATTATTCGGTTCCCGAGCGGCGGAAAATCGAGCTTATTCCGTTCAAGACAAGGGCCGCGGCGGAAGCTGCCTACGCGGAATTGAAGGCGGGCAAGGATTTCCTCGATGTCGCCAAGAGTGCGGGCTTCAAGCAGCCCGATCTCGATCTCGGACTTGTCTCCAAAAAAGAGTTCGCGCAGAAGTTTCCCACAAGCGACGCTATCATCAACGAGGCCTTCTCACTCGACAAAGGCTGGACCGGCAGGCCGGAGGACGGCCCGCTCTCGACGGTCATCGTACGCGTGCTCGAAATCGTCCCAGGGCAGGAAAAGACCTTCGACGAAGTGAAGGACCAAATCCGTGCCGATCTTGTAAAGGCCCGTTCCAACGCGGAGACGAACAAGCTTATCAAGGCCTTCGAGGAGGACCGCAACACGGGCGTGGTCCTCGCGGACAGCGCCAAGAAGCTGAACCTGCCCATCGAAGAGGTCACATTCGACCGCACGGGCAAGGGCCCCGACGGCAAGGCTATTTCCCTATCGTCCATCCCTGTCGCCACGCTGGTTGAAGCAGCGTTCAAATCCGACGTCGGGGTCGAAAACGAAGCGATTCGATTGCCGAGCGGAGGCTATGCCTGGTTCGAAGTGCAGGATATCGTAAAGCCAAGGCAGAAGCCGCTTGAAGAGGTGAAAGCGGACGTTGAGGCGGTGTGGCGCAAGGATCAAATCCGAACCAAGCTGGCGGAAAAGGCGCGCGAGTTTGTGGCGAGCCTCGATCGCGGCGAGCCAATCGCCGCCGTCGCGAAAAGTGCCGGCGCAGAGGTCAAGACGAGCAAGCCCCTCAAACGCGAAGGGTCCGAGCCGGGGTTGCCGCAGACGGCTGTTGCGCAAGCCTTCACGCTCGGGGAGCATGGCGCTTCTTCGGCAGCGTCCGGGGACGGCTCGTCGCGTGTCGTGTTCCAGGTCGAGAAAATCATGCTGCCTCCGCCGCTGAACGAAGCCCAAGCCCAGGGCCTGAACCAGCAACTGGCGAGGCAAATCTCCGAGGATAACTTCGCCGAGTATCTGGGCGACGTTACAAAGACAGCGGGCATAACGATCGACAAAAAGAACTTTTCTGCCGTTGCAGGAGGCTCCTACGATGGCGGTGAATAGATTTCGATGGCGTATCTCTTCGCTTTGATTAATCGAGAGAGATACGCAACTTTACGAGATCATAAATCCAATGAAGGTCGAACCTTCGTCTTCCGAGTTCTCCGAGCGC
The DNA here is from genome assembly GCA_963834165.1 of uncultured Alphaproteobacteria bacterium. Taxonomy (GTDB): domain Bacteria; phylum Pseudomonadota; class Alphaproteobacteria; order Rhizobiales; family Rhodomicrobiaceae; genus Rhodomicrobium. Next base: position 562,598 of record CAWIAL010000017.1, read on the forward strand.
TACGACGCCGGTGAGGCGCAACTCGTTTCCACACGCTTGATCGCCGACCTTGAGACGCCAGTGGCGGCGATGCTGAAACTCGCTGCCGAGCGCCCCTATTCCTTCCTGCTCGAGTCGGTGGAGGGCGGCGCTGTCCGCGGCCGCTATTCTATTATCGGCCTCGATCCCGACATCCTGTGGCGCGCTCGCGGCAACCACGCCGAGATCAATACCGCACCGCTTGAGGACGCTTCTTCGTTTGATCCGTGTGAGGGCGGAACGCTGGAAGCACTCCGCGCGCTTCTCAATGCATCCCGCGTCGGCATCCCTCAGCATCTGCCGCCGATGGCCGCAGGGGTTTTCGGGTATCTGGGCTACGACACCGTGCGCCTTGTCGAGCGGCTGCCCGCCGAGAAGCCCGATCCGATCGGCGTGCCCGATGCGCTCCTTATGCGGCCCACGATCATGGTCATCTTCGACGCCGTGAAGGACGAGATGACTATCGTGACGACAGTCCGGCCGCAACAGCGCATCCCGGCCAAGACGGCCTATTCGCGGGCCATCGACCGGCTGGCGCAAATCCAGGACACGCTTGAAACCAAGAGCGCGCATGCCTCCTCCGCCAACGGCGTCGATGCGGTTTTCGCCTCGGCGACCTCGAACATGGCGCCCGAGGACTACATGGGCATGGTCACCCGCGCCAAGGACTACATCGGGGCGGGCGACATCTTCCAGGTCGTGCTCTCGCAGCGATTTTCGACGCGGTTCGACCTTTCGCCTTTCGCGCTCTACCGCGCCTTGCGCCGGGTCAATCCCGCGCCGTTCCTCTATTTCCTGAACTTCGGAGACTTCGCCGTCTCCGGCTCCAGCCCTGAAATCCTTGTCCGCGTCCGCGATGGCGAGGTCACGATACGGCCCATCGCGGGCACACGTCCTCGCGGCGCAACGCCCGAGGACGACAAGCGCCTCGCCGCCGAGCTTCTGGCCGACACCAAGGAGCGCGCGGAACACCTGATGCTGCTCGATCTCGGCCGCAACGACGTGGGGCGCGTCGCCGAAATCGGTTCGGTGCGCGTGACCGACAGCTTCTTCCTCGAATACTACAGCCAGGTCATGCACATCGTCTCCAATGTGGCCGGCCGCCTCGATGCGAAGCACAACTCCATCGACGCGCTTATGGCGGGGTTCCCCGCGGGCACCGTCTCGGGCGCACCCAAAGTCCGCGCGATGGAGATCATCGACGAGTTGGAACCCGAGAAGCGCGGCATTTATGCGGGCTGCATAGGCTATTTCGCCGCAAATGGCGAAATGGACACTTGCATTGCGCTCCGCACAGCAATTGTGAAAGATGGTACGATGTATGTGCAGGCCGGCGCTGGAATCGTAGCGGATTCCGTTCCGGCGTCCGAGCAGGCAGAATGCGAGAATAAGGCGCGGGCGCTGTTCCGGGCCGCGGAGGAGGCGGTGCGGTTCGCCGGGCAGGCTGGCCGCGGACAGTAGTGAGCTGCGGGAGTGAGTGAGGTTGTCCATGAAGACGGTAACGCTCTTTCGCCATGCGAAGTCCGGCCAGAAGGACGATCCGAATATCGCCGACTTCGACCGCCCGCTTTCAGGGCGCGGTTTGAAGGCAGCGCCGAAAATGGGCGAAGCGATGCGAGACAGGCATCTGCGCCCGGATCTCATCCTATCCTCACCCTCTGTGCGCACGCGCCAGACGCTTTCGCTTGCGTCGCCGGAAGCCTGGGACAAACCCCCGAAGGTGCGCTTCGACAAAAAGCTTTATGAAGCAAGCGCGCAGACCCTGCTCAAGCTCTTGAGGGATTTGTCCGAGGACGTGGACCACGTCATGCTCGTGGGTCACAATCCGGGGTTTCAGGAGCTTGCGGTGGCGCTGGCGTCGCTTGGCAGCGAGGAGCGGCAGCAGCTCAAGGATAAGCTGCCGACGGCCTCAATCGTGAGCTTCGAATTTGGCGATGAGCCTTGGAAAGAGCTGCAGCCCGCAAGCGGCCGCGTCACTCTCTTTATCTCCCCCAACACGCTTCGGCCTTAGCGCCAAGGATACAACAATGATAACGATTATCGATAACTACGATAGCTTCACTTATAATCTCGTCCATTATTTCGGCGATCTTGGCGTCGACGCGAACGTCTACCGCAACGACGAGAAAACGGCGGCGGCGGTGATCGCGGAAAAGCCCGAGGCGATCGTCATGTCGCCCGGGCCGTGCACGCCGAACGAGGCCGGCATCTGCCTCGACCTCGTGCGGGAAAACAAAGGGCGCATTCCGCTGCTTGGCGTCTGCCTCGGCCACCAGACCATCGGGCAGGCTTTCGGCGGGCACGTAATCCGCGCGCCGGTCCTGATGCACGGCAAGCTGTCCAAAATCTATCACGAGGGAACGAGCCTGTTCCGCGGGTTGCCTGATGCCTTCGAAGCCACGCGCTATCATTCGCTGATCGTCGAGGCGGACACCTTGCCCGCGTGTCTCGCGGTGACGGCCCGCACCTCCGATGGCCTCATCATGGCTTTGGAGCACCGGACCGAGCCCACATTCGGCGTGCAGTTTCATCCTGAAAGCATCGCAAGCGCGAACGGCCACGCGATCCTCGCCAACTTTCTTATGCTGGCTGGCGTCCGCTGGTCGCCGAGAAAGAGCGGCCTTTCGCTCCCCAATCCCGATCATGCGCCTGCACGCGCCGCCGTGGCTTGAGGCGCGCCAATGCCAAACACGTCCAAGCCCGATTTATCGGCCGCGTTCCGCCCCCATTTCGAGAAAGCCGCGGCAGGAGGCCGCCTTTCAGAAATTGAGGCGAGGGAGGCTTTCATCTGCATCATGCAGGGGGCCGTTTCCGAGATCGAACTCGCCGCTTTTCTCGTCGCCCTGAAGGCGCGCGGCGAAACCGTGGACGAGATAGCCGGCGCGGTCGCGGCGATGCGGACGCTTATGCTGCCCGTAACCGCGCCCAAGGGTGCCATCGACGTGGTCGGCACCGGCGGCGACGCGAAAGGCACGTTCAATATCTCTACGGCGACGGCGTTCGTTCTGGCTGGCGCGGGCGTGCCTGTGGCAAAGCACGGCAATCGCGCCGTATCTTCCAAGTCCGGTGCGGCGGATGTGCTCGAAAAGCTCGGCGTCACGATCAAGATGCCTTGCGAGCGCCTGCCTCATTGCTTCGAGCGCGCTGGCTTGGCTTTCCTATGGGCGCCTACGCATCACCCCGCGATGCGCCATGCTGCCTCGGTGCGCCAAGGCCTGAAGCTGCGCACGATTTTCAATCTGCTGGGGCCGCTCCTCAATCCGGCTAGTACGAAACGGCAGCTGATCGGCGCTTACTCGGAGCATTGGCTCATGCCAATGGCCGAGGTGATGCAGCGGTCCGGCGCGGAGCATGTCTGGGTCGTGCATGGGGCCGACGGCATGGACGAGCTGTCCACGACCGGCGTGAGCCATGTGGTCGAATTGAAGGGCGGCAGGCTTTCATCCTTCCAGGTTCACCCGGCCGACGCCGGTTTGCCCGAGGCAAGCCTGCCCGACCTGCAAGGCGGCTCGCCCGATGAGAGCGCGGCCGCTCTGCGGGCGCTCCTGCGCGGCAAGGCGGGGCCGTTCCGGGACATCGTGCTCCTGAATTCCGCCGCCGCTTTCATCATCGCGGGAAGGGCCGGGACCCTGAAAGAGGGCGCTCACCTCGCCGCCGCCTCGATCGCCGAAGGCCGCGCGGAAAAGGCGCTCGACGCGCTGATCGCAGCAAGTAAAGATGCGGCTGGGGCCGAGGACACGAAGCCCCTGGCTGCTGCTGGAGCAGAATGAGCCATGAGCATTCTCGACCATATCGTCGCCTACAAGAAGGAAGAAGTCGCCGCCGCGAAGGCGAAAATGCCGCTGGCCGAGCTCGAAGAGCGCCTCCGCTCGACGCCGTGCCCGCGGGATTTCTTCGATGCGCTCTCACGAAGATGGGCCGTTTGCGAGCCGGGACTGATCGCGGAAGTGAAAAAGGCGAGCCCCTCGCGCGGTCTGATCCGCCCCGATTTCGATCCAGCCGCCATTGCCAAAGCCTACGAGCGTGGAGGCGCGGCGTGCCTCTCGGTCTTGACCGATGGCCCGTCCTTCCAGGGCTCGCCCGAGGCGTTGATCGCGGCGCGCGCCGCGACGCGCCTGCCGGTGCTTCGCAAGGATTTCATGGTCGACCCTTACCAGGTGGCCGAAGCCCGCGTCATGGGCGCGGACTGCATCCTCGTCATCATGGCGTGCACATCCGATGCCCTCGCCAGCGAACTCGTCTACACGGCTCGCACCATGGATATGTCGATCCTGGTGGAAGTTCACAACGAAGAAGAGCTTGAGCGCGCGATGATGCTGGATGTTTGGCTGATTGGCATCAACAACCGCGACCTCAACACCTTCGAGACGCATCTCGAAACGACCGAACAGCTCGCGCAACTTGTTCCCCCTGGACGCATTATCGTCTCCGAGAGCGGGATCTTCACCCCGCCCGACATTGCGAGGCTGACGCGCGCCGGAGCCAGCGCATTCCTGGTGGGCGAAAGCTTGATGCGCCAGGACGACATCGAAGGCGCCACGCGCGCACTCCTTGCTCCCGCCGAAAAGGAAAGGCAGGCAGCCATCGCATGAGCGAGCTGTCACATATCAATGCGAAGGGCGAGGCGGCCATGGTCGACGTGGCTGGTAAGGAGGTCACGGCGCGGGTTGCCGTCGCGGAAGGCTATGTGGCGATGGAACGCGATACACTGCGAGTCATCGAGGCGAGCGAAGCGCCGAAGGGCGACGTTCTCGCAGCCGCTCGCATCGCCGGTATCATGGCCGCGAAACGCACGCACGATCTCATCCCGCTCTGCCATCCGCTCCCGCTGACAAAGGTGAGCGTCGATTTCGGGCTTTTGCCGGAGCGCGCTTGCGTTCGTGTCGAGGCCGTGGCTAAGGCGCTGGGCCAAACCGGCGTCGAGATGGAGGCGCTGACGGCGGTGGCGGTCGCCTGCCTCACGCTCTACGACATGTTGAAGGCACGCGACAAGGGCATGCGCATCGAAGGCATTCGCCTGTTATCCAAGACTGGCGGGAAGTCCGGCGATTTCCACGCTGCGCCCTTCGATCCGGAGGGGCAACCATGACGCTGGTGCCCGTGGCCGACGTCCAGGCGCGCATTGTGAGAGGCGTCGAACCGCTACCCGCCGAGACCATTTCGATTTACGAGGCGTCGGGGCGAACCCTTGCCGAAGATTTGAGGGCGACGCTTACGCAGCCGCCTTTCGCGGCTTCGGCCATGGACGGTTACGCCGTGCGCGCCGCCGATATCGAGACCGTGCCCGCATGTCTTAAGGTGATCGGCAGATCCGCGGCGGGGCACGGGTTTGCAGGTGAGGTTGGGCCTCGTGAGGCCGTCCGCATTTTCACCGGAGCGCCGGTCCCGCCTGGCACAGACACAATTGTCATCCAGGAGAACGCAAAGGCTGCGCGCGAAGGCGAGGTGGAGATCCTGGAAGGCGCGCCGTTCGGCCTGCACGTTCGGCCGCGCGGCTACGACTTCACAGAAGGCGATGTCCTGCTTGCCGCGGGAACCAAGCTCGGAAGCCGGCAGTTGATGCTGGCCGCCGCCATGAACCACGCTAGCGTCACGGTACGGAAGAAGCCCGTCGTCGCGGTGCTGGCGAATGGCGACGAGCTCGTGCCGCCCGGCACTTCGCCCGGCGCGGGCCAGATCGTTTCGTCGATCCCAGCGGGCATGAAGGCGGCCATCGAGGCGTGGGGCGGCGACGCGCTTCTGCTCGATCTTGCGCGGGACACCAAGGAAAGCCTCGCGGCTTGCGTTGCCGGCGCGCGCAGCGCGGACGTGCTTCTGACCATTGGCGGCGCATCGGTCGGCGAGCACGACCTCGTACGGGGCGCGCTCGAAGGTGAGGGGGCAGAGTTCCAGGTCTTGCGGGTTGCCATGCGGCCCGGCAAGCCGGTCATGTTCGGGTTTCTTGGCGCGCAACGCGTCATCAGCCTCCCAGGCAATCCCGCCTCCGCGATCATATGCGCCCGCGTATTCCTGAAGCCGCTTCTGGACCGGCTGCTCGGCTGCATTCCCGCCCAAGACATGAACGAGATGCCGCTCTCAGTGCCGATCGAGGCCAATGGCGAGCGCGAGCATTATATGCGCGCCAAGCTAACCCCTGGCGGGGTTGCTCCCATCGCGGACCAGGACAGCTCGCTCATGAACGCCTTTGCGAACGCCGATTGCCTCCTTGTGCGCCCTACGAAGGCTCCGGCTCTCCCGGCAGGCGCGCTCGTGCCAGTTATCCCGCTCGACTTTTAGCTTCCGTTGCCGAAAACAGGGTTTTCTCCTTGCGGAACGCAAAGAGAACGCTTATTCCTGTTCCCGGTTTGTACAAGCCGAATCCTCTTCCTTGACCTGGGGCTTTCATGCTGACGCCAAAGCAAAAGCAGCTTCTTCTTTTCATCAACGAGCGCATCGAGGCGACCGGCGTTCCGCCTTCTTTCGACGAGATGAAAGAGGCTCTGGATCTGAAGTCGAAATCGGGAATCCACCGCCTGATCATGGCGCTTGAAGAGCGTGGCTTCATACGGCGGCTGCCTCATCGAGCGCGCGCGCTCGAGGTGACGAAAATGCCCGAGCGATCGCGTAACTCGTTCGACCCCGATAGGCGCCGCGGCGGTTTCATGCCTACAGTCATAGAGGGGACCAAGCGTTCCTCTTTCGAGGAAAGCCCACAAGCCGCTTTCATCCGCGATCGCGACGACGGCGGCATCTCCGTGCCCGTCATGGGGAGGATTGCCGCTGGCGTTCCCCGCTCCGCCATCGAGGATCATAGCCACGTGCTTGTCATGCCGCCTGAGTTTCTTTCCCAGGGCGATCACTTCGCACTCGAAGTCCGGGGCGATTCCATGATCGACGCCGGCATTCAGGAAGGCGATACCGTGATCCTGAAACGAACGCCGACGGCGGAGAGCGGGGAGATCGTGGTTGCGCTCATCGACGAGGAGGAGGCCACCCTCAAGCGCATTCGCAAGCGGGGGCAATCGATCGCGCTCGAACCCGCCAACCCCGCATTCGAGACCCGCATTTTTGGCCCGGACCGGGTCAAAATCCAAGGCAAACTCGTTGCGCTCCTGCGGCGCTTCTAAAAGAGGCGAAAGCCACTCACCAAACGACGCTAAAGTGTTATATGATTCATTTACGCTTGAGCTAAATGTCAGGCGATAAGCATTCATAACTTTTGCGGTTGGGGAACGAGGAAGCGCCGATGTCTGATAAGCGCCGCATATCCGAAAAGCGCCGAACGGCGGAGAAGCGCGAGAAACCAGGGGTATCACCAAAGGAGTCTGCGCGGGCTGCTCAACATGACGAACTGCCCGCGGGCAAGCTGAACGAACGCGCAGCCGGCGCGCCGGCGAAACCACACTTGCAGATGCAAGACCAGCCAACCGGGAAGCCGCGCGAGCAGCAAGCCGAGGCGTCGCCGAAACCTCTTTCTCATTCGCACGAGCCCTTCACCGAGAAACCGCGAGAAAAGGCAATCGATCCGCAGAACAATCCATTCCCGGGTTTCCAGTCTCCCGAACAGTTCGCTGCAAACATGATGCGCGCCTTCGAGGCCGCGGGTCAGGTCATCGCGAAAATGGTGGAGGACAGGGAGAAGCGCAGCGGCGCATTCACTGTCGCCGGCGGGATGGCGGACGCCGGAAAGCTGTTCGCACCCATCATGCAACACTGGATGAACGATCCTCAAGGCTACGCCACCGCGCAAGCGAAGCTCAGCCAGGACATGATCGAGCTATGGGGCCGCACCTATAAGCGCTTTCTCGGTCAACCGGCTGAGCCGCTCATCAAGCCGGCGCCGAACGACCCCCGCTTCAACGACAAGGAATGGACGGAGAACGCGTTCTTCGATTTCCTGAAACAGGCCTATTTGCTCAGCGGCAAGTGGGCCGGGGACTTGATCGAAAATGCAAGCACGGTCGACGCGCAAATCAAGCATCGCGCCGAGTTCTATCTGAACCAGTTCGTCAGCGCGCTCTCGCCCTCGAATTTTCCGTTCACCAACCCCGAGGTGATCCGCGCCACAGTCTCGTCAGGGGCGAAAAACCTCGCCACGGGCATGACGCAGCTTCTGGAAGACCTGAACCAGTCGGGCGAACTGCTTCGCATTCGCCAGACGGATATGTCGGCCTTCGAGGTGGGGAAGAACCTCGCGGTTACGCCGGGGAAGGTCGTTTACCAGAACGAGCTGATGCAGCTCATTCAGTATTCGCCAACGACCGAAACCGTTCATGAAACTCCGCTGCTGATCATCCCGCCCTGGATCAACAAGTTCTACATCCTCGACCTCACCCCGCCGAAGTCCTTCATCAAATGGGTCGTTGCCCAGGGCTTCACCGTTTTCGTCATCTCCTGGGTAAACCCGGACGCCCGGCTGGCCTCGAAAACATTCGAGGACTACATGCACGAGGGTGTGTTCGAGGCGACGGATGCCGTGCTGCGCATTACGGGCCAGCCCCAGACAAATTCGCTTGGCTATTGCGTGGGTGGAACGCTTCTCGCCTGCGCGCTCGCCTACATGGCAGCGACAGGCGATAAGCGCATCCGGTCGGCGACCTTTTTCACGGCCCAGACCGATTTCAGCAAAGCCGGCGATCTGCTCGTCTTCATCGATGATGATCAGCTGAAGGCGCTCGACGAAGTGATGGCGGAGAAGGGGTTCCTCGACGGCGCGCGCATGTCGGCGGTGTTCAATTCGCTGCGCCCGAAGGACCTGATCTGGCCCTACATCGTCAACAATTACCTGCTCGGCAAGCAGCCCTTCCCGTTCGATCTCCTTTACTGGAACTCGGACTCTACGCGGATGCCGCCAGCCAATCACAGCTTTTATCTCAGGGAATTCTATCGCGACAATAAGCTCGCGCATGGGCTGCTCAAGCTGGGCGGCGTCACCCTCGACCTCAGCAGGGTGACGGTCCCCATTTACGAGCTGGCCGCGCGCGAAGACCATATCGCCCCCGCTCAGTCGGTCTTGTTCGGCTCCAAGCTGTTCGGCGGTCCGGTTCGTTTCGTGCTGGCGGGATCGGGACACATCGCGGGCGTGATCAACCCGCCGGCCAAGCCAAAATACATGCACTGGGTTCTGGAAGACGGCGATCCGAAGGTGCTGCCTTCGGTCGAGGCCTTCATCGCACGGGCGAAGGAGTATCCGGGCTCGTGGTGGCCCGACTTTGCGCGGTGGCTCGCGTCGCTTTCGGGCGGCAAAGTGCCCGGTCGCGAGCCCGGCTGCGGCGTCGTCAAGCCAATCGAGGATGCTCCCGGCTCATATGTCCGCGCTTAGGGCATGGAAACGCGAGGGCCGGATCGCTTTGGGGTCCGGGTGAGGGGTAAGCGCTTGATTATCAAGAGCGCCCCTCACCCCAATCCTCTCCCCCTGGGAGAGGGAGGTCCGCTTCGATTCCATTTAAGCCGGATGCACTCCAGTCAAGCCGAGGCTGTGCGATGCACGGGTTGCGGAATGGATCCCCGATAAGGCGCGAAATGCGCCTTTCGGGGATGACGCCATTATAGAGCGGCCTCTACGGGCAGGCTTCCTGCAGCTTCTGAACCGCCAGCGATACCCCATTTAGCGAATACTGGTCGGTCGTCGCCATGCCCTTGGCGGAGGTCGCCTTCACGGTCATCGGGCCTCCGCCTGCCATCGCGGCCAACAGCTTACGCTCGTCGGCGGGGTCTTTCGCATACACTTTGTCTTCGTCGGCCGTGAGCGCAAAATTCTGGCCGCCGACCGTAACCGTCGCGATGGCGTTCGCCTTCATCGGGTAACCTAGCCGGACGCTGACCTCATTGTGAACGCCGTCCTTCTGCCAGGTCGTCACGTAGAAGATGACGGAGGTGCGCTTGGAGCTTTTCGGCTGCATGTCGGTTGGCGCCGTGGCCGCGAAACAGACACGCCCCTCGGCGCCCTCGTAAATGAACACGGTCCAATCCTGGATCCTTTCGAGGAGCCGGGCCTTGACCTCAGGGACGGCGGGAGCGGGCTTCGGTTTCGGCTTCGGTTTGGGCTTGGCGGCGGCTGGACGCGGCGGCTGGGCGGGCTGCGGAACGGCTTGCTGCGGCGTGCTTTGCTGGGCTTCAGCAAGCGGAGCCAGCGCCATGATGAACAATGCCGGAAGGATCGGACGACACCGCATGCGAGATTCCCGTCTTTTCAGAGGACGTGTACCCTTTGTTAAACTGGACCTGAGCGTCAAGCCAAATCGCTGGCCGGTGTCATCGGTCCACGGAAAGCTTGGGCGTGCGGCCCCGGAAGTGTGCGGCTGGCGCTTCCATGCGGTCGGGAAACGGCCCGAGGCTCCGCACGCGGTCATACATCACGATCGCTCCCGCCATGGCGACGTTTATGCAGAAAGCCGTCGGAATTTTGATGACATAGTCGCAGCGGGAAAGGACCCCGTCCGAAAGCACTCCCAGCTCTGGCCCAAGCACATAAGCGGCGTGAAGCGGATGGCGGAAGCTTGGCAGCTCGATTGCGCCGTCGATAAGTTCCACGCCCACAAGCTTGCAGCGCATGGGCAAAACCATCTCGTCCGCGCTCCCCCAATGATAGACCGGCAAATGATGGGCCGCCTTGGACGTGTCCGACTTCGCTTCGAAAGCGCGCGGATGCGCCCCGATGGTGAAGAAAAATTTCGCGCCGAAGGCATGCGCGGAACGCAGGAGGTTGCCCAAGTTCATGGGCTTCGATATCCGTTCGGCTCCGATGGCAAAGTACCCGCGCATGCGTCTGGCTTTTCGCGTAAAATGAAAGCGTCTCGACTGAGGTAGGCGATGAAAGCTGTTCTGTGCAAGTCTCTCGAAGGCCCGGACGCGCTTAAGATCGGCGATCTGCCGCCGCGGGAGCCGGGTCCTGGCGAGGTTGCGATCCGGGTTTCGGCGGTGGCGCTCAACTTTTTTGATACGCTGATCGTGCGCGGCAAATACCAGACAAAGCCGGAGCTGCCATTCTCGCCGGGCGGGGAGCTTGCGGGTACGATCACGCGGCTCGGGGTGAGAGTTGAAGGGCTTTCCGTGGGCCAGCGGGTGCTCGCCTATATCGGCTACAACGGATGCCGGGAGGAGGCGATTGCGCCCGCGGAGCGCGTGATTGCCCTGCCGGACGGCATTTCCGATGAAGCCGCTGCGTCTCTTCCGATCGCTTACGGCACCGCGCTGCATGGGCTTGAGGATCGCGGCCATGTGCGCGCCGGTCAAACCGTGCTGGTGCTTGGCGCGACGGGCGGCGCGGGTCTCGCGGCGGTCGAAGTTGGGGCTTGCCTTGGCGCGGAGGTAGTCGCCGCAGGCACCTCGGACGAAAAGCTGAAAGTTTGCGCGGAGCATGGCGCGGCTCATCTTCTGAACCTCACGGGTGCCGATGTGAAGGAGGCCGTGCGCGCGCTTTCCGGCGGCAACGGGCCGGACGTGATCTACGACTGCATCGGCGGACCTTATGCCGAGCCCGCGCTGCGCGGCATTGCCTGGGACGGCCGCTATCTCGTGGTCGGTTTCGCCGCGGGCGGCATCCCGAAAATCCCGCTGAACCTCGTGCTGTTGAAGGGCTGCGAAATCGCGGGCGTGTTCTGGGGCAAGCACGTTGCCTTGGATCTGGCGCGCTTCCGCAATCAGATGACGCGGCTGGTCCAATGGTGCGTGGAGGGCAAAATCCGCCCGCATATCGATCGCGTGTTTCCGATGGAAGAGACGGCGGGAGCGCTGCGCGCGATGGAAGCGCGGGAGATCAAGGGCAAGGTGATCGTCAAGCCGTGAACAACGAATCATCAACGCGCCGTCGTCCCCACGAAGGCGGAGACCCAGTAAGCGATCGCGCGAATCGGTGCTCGCGAGAACCTTCACCCTCCCGATTACTGGATGACGCGCCGGCGCTGGGATGACGCCCCGAGGGATCGCGCAACGCGGACGGCGATCGAAGAGCCGCGGCACTTGTTCGTATACGGCACGCTGATGCGCGCGAGCCGCAGCCCCTACGCGCGGCTTCTTCAAGCCCGCGCCCGGTTCGCAGGCAAAGCTTGGGCGCTCGGACGGCTCTATCATCTCGGGCGCTTTCCCGGCGCAGTGTTCGACGAGGACTGCCCGGGCAAAATCCACGGCGAGCTGTTCTTGCTGACTGGACCGGCGCTGCTTGCGGCGCTCGATGCTTATGAGGGTTGCGGCGGCGTTGGAACCAAGCCAGACCTGTTCTATCGAGACATAATCGAGGTGCGGATCGCGCGCGGCGGATCGCTGGCGGCGTGGGTCTATCCTTACGCGGGGAGGGTCGCGGGGCGCCCGCTCATCGCATCGGGCCGCTTTTCCCTGTGAGGCGTGAAAAGCCTTCCGGGCATCGGCATCAAATTTTGAGAAAACCTGATATTTTGGATGCCAGCAAAGCAAGATCCTTGGTCTCGCACTCCCATATCACGAGAACACGCCAGCCTTGCTGTTCGAGACTGGCCCTGTTCGCGGCGTCCCGCTCCACGTTCCGCGCCAGTTTTGGCCCCCAATAATCAGAATTAGACTTTGGCTGTTTTCCGTCTAGGCATCCTGGCTCAGTGTGCTGGTGCCAAAAGCAGCCATGAACGAAGATAACTGCTTGATATCTAGGAAAAACAAGATCCGGCTTGCCGGGCAAATCCTTCCGATGCAAACGGAAGCGGAAGCCAAGACTGTGCGCAAGCTTCCGCACAGCAACCTCCGGCTTCATATCCTTGCTTCGGATCGAAGCCATATTTTTGCTGCGCTCGACCCTAGATAGCTTATCCATCTAAGCAATCAAATCGAGCGGAAGGTCCGCTATGTCCTTCAGCCGTTTACCCACAATCATTGCTTCGAGATCGTCGTTTGCTTTATCGAGCTGAAGGCGAGTTCGTTTATCAGCTGTTGACTTGCAAATCTCAACTGCGTGCCTCAACTCCGAAAGCGCGAAATGGTAGATGCAGTCGAAGTCTCCGGTACCTAACGCCAAGGAAGCCAAACGGCTGGGCAACGGTTCGGCAGTTACAACTACAATATGGGGCGTTCTACCCTTTCGATTTCGCAGCAGGTTGAGAGCCTCGGATCTAGCATTTTGCGCTCTGTCGCTTCTAAGTGTCCATTTGCATGAAATACTGGCGTGCAGGGTGGCTAATGATCCATTTGCAAAGCGAATCGAGCTCAATGACTTAAAAGATGGATCGATAAATATGCGCCATCGTTGATCTCATCATCGGATACGGGTTGACGCGCGATAACGATGTCTGGTGCAATAGTGTAATCTTGTCCGATAATGCTTTTTAGCTCTTTTTGAGACGAAACCACATCATCAAGCACGAGGAGATGTTTATACTGCTCAAATTTTGCGATTGGCAATTTCGAAGTTGCGAGGACTGTTTCAATAGTCCATCTCCCCGGCCTAAGGTGTTCAAGCCGAAGAAAAGTCCGCCTTACGAACTCGCAAGTCCTGGCTTCAAAAATAACACCAACTGTCTGAGGTTTAAGCTTTTTTCCGACATGTGCGCCCAAACTCGTTGCTACTTCATTAGCAAGTGCAACACTCAGCTTATTGTCTTTATCTGCGTTTGAGGCCTTGTTATCGCTTTCATTCAGAACCAACGCCTCATTATTAAGCTCCTCATGATAAAGGCGGCGAGCGTTCGAAATTATACTCATAAATTCTAGGTTCCATAACGTAAGCTTCGCAAATTCCTTTCTATAGCCGTTGCAATCGACCGCGCAACAGAGAATGCAAGTGGCGGCGGCAGCGCGTTCCCTACCTGGCGATAGGCTGCGGTCTTGCGACCGCTGAACTTCCAATCGTCTGGAAAGCCCTGAAATCCTGGCGGCCATCTGAACAGTGAGCTTTGGATGACCAGAAAAATCTCTCGAAGGCGGATGGTCGGCAATTCCTTTGCCATTTACCCCGAGAGCCGCCCAGGCCGCGCGGGCTCGGGTCGGGCCAAGGTCTGGCCCCCCATGCTTTTTAGACCCTCCGACAATCGCGGGTGCGATTCCCGAAGCACTTTTTCTCCAGTCTTCAGCGCCGCCCCAACCTTCGCTTTGCATCAGGTCGAACAACACTTCCCCAACGGACGTCTGCACATCCTTCTTGGCCGGCATTTGGAAGGCCGAATGAAATTGAGCCAAGAGCCCGATAATAAAGACGCGTGGCCGATTTTGGGGAACACCAAAGTCGGCGGCGTTGAGAAGTTCGAAGCGGGTTTCGTAGCCAAGACTTTTCAGGCGCGTCGTGATCAACTCTCGATAATAGTCGAATTTCTTGTCGAGCAATCCCCGCACGTTTTCGATCATCACAGCCTTTGGCCGTACCTCATCGATAATCCGCAAGGCTGCAGGAAAAAGATTCCGGTCGTCCGCTTCGCCAAGCTTCTGGCCCGCGACGGAAAATGGCGGACACGGCAGGCCGGCAGCAACCAGATCGACGCCTTGAAAGGCTTGGCATCGAAGGTGGCAATGTCTCCTTGAATGACATGCCAATTTGGCCTGTTATGTCTTAGTGTCCGGCAGGCATCACCATCAATCTCGACTAAGGCTGTGTGCGCAAAGCCCGCTTGTTCAAGCCCTAGAGACTGGCCGCCCGCGCCTGCACACAGTTCCAAAGCCGTTGGTTTTTCTGGCTCTCGAACTTCGGCAGAAGCAAACCTGTGACCGTTCACATGAGCTTTTGGCGTTGAGGACTTATAAGTCGCCCACGTCGGCTCATAGTCGCCGGTGGCCTCCGCACCCCAGCACGCCCAGCCGTTGCGAACGCCGCGCGCGAACAGCTCCACGAACGGGCCGGGCGAGCATGCCTCGATAACAGCGTATTGCTCATCAGGCTTTCGGCTGTGCTCGCGTTTTCGCGTGGCAAGGTAATTCACCTGACGGCGGCCGGGCGGAAGCGTCCGCGCATTCTTACCGCGCACCCCAAACAGCAGCAACTCGGTCACGTTGCGGAAGTAGAAGCCCACGCCGCGGCCATCCGGCCCGCCGTCTTTGCGGATTTTGTGCCAGACGATGTTCGTCTTGTAGGTGAAGCCCCAGGCTTTCATCACCCCGAGCCCTTCGAGTAGAAGCGCGTTCGGAACCCACAAATAAAGGTGGCTCGTGGCTGCTCCGATCTCCGGGACAGGCAGCGCCATAATCTCATCGAGCGAAAGGGTCGCATAGCGGCTGAGACGCCGATGCTCCGGCGCAACCTTGCCGGTCTTGTTCTGGAATTGCCAAGGCGGATCGGCGAGGATCGCGCCGAAGCGCTGTCCCTGCATCGCCTGCAACAAGTCTTCGCCAGCGTCCATCGGCCCCGAATCGGAAAAATGATCGTCAGCGGACTTTAGAGTTTCCATTTTGTTCTCGCAAGCTCGCGTGAATATTATCCGCAGGAAGCTTGGCGACCGCCGCGGCGGCAGCTATAGCTCTGCCCAACGGGTGGGGATATCGGATGGCGCGAACGCCGCTTTTTCGAGTAGTGAAACGTGCTTTGGTCGCGGCTGACGCCTCGTCTCGCGATGCCCCGCGGGATGCATTGACCCGGCGCGATGTGCTGCGCGGCTCTGCGGGTTCCGTGGCGGCTTGGCTCACAGGCGCTTCCGTTTCAAAAGCCGACAGTTCTGAGACCCAGAAAACCTTGCCTCGCGTGGCCATCGTGGGCGGCGGAGCGGCGGGGCTGACCGCTGCCTATCGCCTTCAAGGGGAAGGATTGCGGCCAACGGTTTTCGAGGCGGCCAACCGCTGGGGCGGACGCATGCTGACCGTGCCCGATTTCTATCGTGGCATGTTCGCCGAGCTTGGCGGCGAACTGGTTGACACGCGGCACGAGGACATTCAATTGCTCGCCGCGGAGCTGGGTCTTTCGCTCGAACCGCTCTACGCCGCCGAGGAACGGGACCGCGATCTCTATTTCTTCGGTGGCAAGCTGCGAAGCTCGGCCGGCATGCTCGATCCGGCGACCGGAAAAGGCGCTTTCGTCCCGATCGCGCAGCAAATCGCCATCGACAGGAACGCGCTGCGCGATCAAGCCGACACCTTCACGGATCGCGCCCGCGCGCTCGATGCGGTCAGCCTCGCGGACTACCTGAAGCAGTTCCGGGGCAAGACCGAGGATTGGGCCATCGATCTGCTCGCGGTTGCCTATACCATCGAATTCGGGCTCGACCCGGCGGACCAATCGAGCCTCAACCTCGTCGATTTCATTTCGTCGGATGTGACTGGGCACTTCGAGATTTTCGGCGACAGCGACGAGGCGTTCCGGATCAAGGGCGGCTCCTCGCGCGTGATCGAGGCTCTCGCCGCCGCTTGCGAACCGGGGTGCGATCTGAAACTCGGCGCCGAGCTTGCTGCCATCGCCCGGCGCGATAACGCCATCGAGCTGACCTTCAACACCGCAGGCGGCGCGAAGAGCGAGGTCTTCGACATCGCCTTGCTCGCCCTGCCCTTCACCTGCCTTCGCGCTGTGAAAGGCATCGACGCGCTCGGCCTGGACGCCATGAAATTGCGGGCGATCCGCGAGCTTGGCTACGGTAACAACGCCAAGCTCGTCTGCGGCACCGCCACGCGCGTGTGGCGCGAGCCCGGCGCCCTGCCCTTCCCATGCAACGGCGCTTTCTATTCGGACCTGCCCTTCCAGAACACCTGGGAGTCGAGCCGCGCCCAACCCGGCGAGCGCGGGCTTCTCTCGAATTTCATGGCAGGCAACGCGCTTCCCGCGACGCAAGCTGCGGCGTTCGAGAACCTGCATGCGGGGCTCGCGGCGATCTCGCCGCAGATTGGCGCCTGCCTCGACAGGGACGCAGTGGCGTCCTTCTTTTGGGCGCAACACCCCTTGAGCCTCGGCAGTTATGCTTGCGCGAAAGTGGGGCAGTACACGACGCTGCTGCCTGCGGCGAAGACGCCGGAATGCGGCGGGCGGCTGCATTTTGCGGGCGAGCATACCGAGCCGGATTTCCTCGGCTATATGAACGGCGCCGTCATGAGCGGCAATCGCGCCGCGATGGAGATCCTGACCCAGGCCGTGCCTTAGATGTGCGGCTTTACGCCCTTCAGAGCAAGCGCATTTCCACGGAACTGGAAAATTGGATTCCGCATGCGACGCGACAGGCTGCGTGTCACGCGCTCGCCTTCCCTTCGGCAAGGTCAGCTTGTCTAACCGTGAGACGAATATCCCTGATGCAGGTAATCCATCGCGAGGATGGCGTTCTTCACCTGCGGGTAAACCTGGCTCTCCCACCGCCGCCCGCTGAACACGCCGTAATGGCCGACGCCGGCCTGCAGGTGGTGGCGCTTCAAATGCGGGCGCAGGTTTGAGCACAGCTCGTGGGCGGCGGCCGTCTGGCCGATAGAACAGATGTCGTCACGCTCGCCCTCAACCGTCAAGAGCATGGTGCGGCGGATGGCTTTCGGGTTCACCTTCGCGCCGCGGAAGGTGAGCGTGCCCTCCGCGAGCCGCGCTTCCTGGAAAACCCAGGCGACGGTTTCGAGATAGAATTCTGCCGTCAGGTCGAGGACGGCGAAATATTCATCGTAGAAGGTCTTGATCGCCTCGGCCTTGTCGAACTCGCCTTTGGCGAGATGCTGGTAAAGGTCGAGATGCGCCTTCCTGTGGCGTTCGATGTTCATGGACATGAACGCCGTCAACTGGACGAACCCCGGATAAACCCGCCGCCCCGCTCCAGGATAGCGCGGGGGCACGCGCGAGATGAGGTTTTTCTCGAACCACGCGATTGGCTTTCCAGTCGCCAGCTCGTTCACCTTCGTGGGGTTGACGCGCGTGTCGATGGGCCCCGCCATGAGCGTCATGCTGTGCGGCTGCGCGGGATCTTGCGCTTCGGCCATGACAGCGGCGGCGGCAAGAACCTGAACGCAGGGCTGGCATACCGCCACCAGATGCGCGCCCGGCCCGAGAACGCGCAGCCACTGGATGATATGCTCGACATAGTCGTCGAAGCCGAACGTGCCGGCGGAAAGCGGAATATCGCGGGCGTTGTGCCAGTCGGTGATGCAAACGTCGTGATCCTGGAGCAGCGTCTGCACGGTGTTGCGCAACAAGGTTGCAAAATGCCCCGAGAGCGGAGCCACCACCAAAACGCGCGGCTGCGCCTGCTGGATGTCCTTCTTGAAATGGAGGAGCGTCCCGAACGGCGTGGCGGCCAAACTCTCCTCGGTCACGGCGACATCGCGGTTGCCTACGCGAACCGTGCCGATGCCGTAGGGGGGGCGCGAATGGGTCAGCCTTGCGCGGGAGATAAGCTCGCAGGCAGCGGTGAACTTCCGCAGCCATGCACCCTGACCGTTGGCGGCAAACGGCGTGATCGCGCTCAATCCAAACTGCGCAAAATTTCGTGCCGGCACCATGGCGTCAGTGTAGAATTGATAGGTCTGATAGAGCATTATTGGCCTGAGCGCGGGAATGAGTGTTGTACGGACATCGGCGCCCGAACATCGCAGTTGGCGATGCTAATATTGAACCACAAGCGAAGGTTACGGTCCATGACGGATGCGAAGCTCACCATCAGCAGTAAGAACTATTCCTCGTGGTCGCTTCGGGGCTGGCTTTTGTGCAAGCTTGCGGATCTCGACGTGGAGGAGGTGATCGTCCCCATCGACGATCCTTCGGTGCGCGCCGAGCTGCTTCTGCTTTCCCCGTCGTTTAAAGTCCCATGCCTGACGCATAATGGGATCAAGATTTGGGACACGCTGGCGATCGCCGAATATCTCGCGGAGTTGAAGCCCCGGTCGCAGTTGCTTCCAAAGGAAATCAAAGCGCGCGCGCATTGCCGCTCGATCTCGGGCGAGATGCACTCCGGCTTTTACAATTTGCGCTCGGCGCTGCCGATGAACCTGCGCGCCCGCCACGAAGGGTTTCGGGTTTTTCCGGGCGCTCATGCCGACATCGAGCATGTCCTTTCGATCTGGCGGGATTGCCTGAGTACCTACGGCGGCCCGTATCTGTTCGGCCCCTTGACAATGGCCGACGCTATGTTCGCCCCCGTCTGCACGCGCTTTCTCACCTACGACGTGAAGCTCGATCAGGTTTGCGCCGATTATTGCCGCTCCATCATGGTGTGGCCGGCTATGGAGCAGTGGGCCGCCGAGGCGCGGGCCGAGCCTGAGGAACTCGAAGAGCTCGATGTGGAGTTTTAAGCAGGCCGCCCGTGCGGTGCGCCTACGCTTATGACGGGTTTCTCCCGAAATCGTGATGACGGCCTGGTACGCCCGCAGATCCCGAGTTCCTCGAATTTCCCAAGCCGCGGCTTGCGAATCCTGCGGATTGCCATGGATTTAACCATGCTGGCCCGCTCTCAACTTATTGGTTGCGGCACCGCAGACCTAGCTGTTAAAAAATGCGCGCTGCAGACGCATGTGCGGAGACGTACGGCCTGCGGAAGGCAGGCGTTCAACCCTTGAGAGGCTCCTTGAGCCGGGCGGCGGACTCTGTGCAATCGAATCGCGCAGGCGACCCCTTGCATGAGGCATCGCCCATGAGGCCTGAGGCGCAACCCAGCCGCGAGCGGCCGGGGAGCGGTTTCTACAAAGCAACTGAAGCATTGCTACAACGCTGGTTTCCCGCTTCGCGTTTTTCGCGCTTGACGATTGCCGGGCGTCTTGCCGCGATTGTGCTGACGCTGGCGGTACCGCTCAACCTGGTCATCTTCGCCGTTGTCTGGCGGCTGGCGGATGCCGCAAGCGAGACGCAGCGCGCGAGCCTGCTTTATAATGCGCGCTCCATCGCGGCAGCCGTCGATGCCGAGCTCGAAAAATATATGGCTCTAGGGCAGGCGCTGGCCCGCTCGCCTGCGCTGCTTGAGGAGGATCTCGGCGCGTTTGAGGCCGAGGCGCGCCGCACCTTCCCATCGATCTCTGCCGCCTGGATTGCCGTCTACGATGTCGAAGGCCAGCAGATCTTGACCGTGGCGCGCCAGCCCGATCGGCTCTTGCCGCCTCGCTCCGAGGTCGGCTTTGCAGCGCAGCAGCGAGCGTTCGAATCCCGATCCCCGGTGGTCACCGATGTCTTTATTGGAAGGCTCGTCAAAGACTGGCTCGTGGATATCGATGTCCCCATCTTTCGGGATGACCAGCCGTTTCGCGAGCTTTCCGTCAGCATAAAGGCCCGGGATTTCCTGCGCCTGCTGAACGATCGCCAAATTCCCAAGAATTGGCTTGCCGGCATTATGGACAGCCGGGGCCACTTCATCGCACGCGTGCCCGACCATGACGGAACCGTCGGCCAGCTTGCCGCCGAGGGCTGGTGGAAGATCAAGGATCAGGAAGGGCTGTTCGAGTTCCTGTCGCGTGACGGGGATCCGATTGTACACGCCAACGCGCACTCGAAGATCGCGGGCTGGCCCGTCGCCGTCGCCGTCAAGAAGGCCGAGCTGCAAGCGGCGGCGTGGAGCACGATCCAGTGGGCGACGATCCTTGGGGGCGGACTTTCGATCCTGAGCCTCCTGTTTGCCGGCGCCATGGCCCGCCGCATTACCGGCCCCATTGCAGAGCTTCGGCAGAAGGCGACGTCGCTGTTGATCGACCCTTCGTTGCCTGCGCCGCCAGGTCCGCCCGAGATCGTCGAACTTGGGCAGGCTCTCAAACAGTCTGCGGCTCACCGCAATCGTATCGACGAGGCGCTGCGCGAGAGCGAAGAGCGCCTCGCTGCGGCGTTGCGGGCCGGGAAGCTTGGCGTGTATGACTACGATCCGCGCACCGGCATCATCAAATGGGACCAAACCGTCTATCGCTTGTTTGGCGTGCCCGAGGGCGAACTCATCACTTACGAGACGTTCGAGGCAGGCGTTCACCCTGACGATCGAGCCGCAGTAAGAGCCGCGGCATCCCAGGCCTCCGATCCTGGCGGCAGCCATCACTATGAATGCGAATATCGCGCCATCAGCCGCGCCGGCGGAACGGTGCGCTGGATCTTCGCAGAAGGCGATGTGACGTTCGACGCGGACGGCCCCTGCCGGCTTGTGGGCACGGTGCAAGACATCACCGAGCGAAAGCTGGCCAGGGAGAGTTTGCGCCAATCCGAGGCGCGTTACCGGATGATACACGAAAGCCTGCGTGACGCCTTCGTGCAGGTCTCGATCGATGGCCGAATTGTCGAATGCAACGATCTCTATTGCGAGATGCTGGGCTATTCGCGCGAAGAATTGCATGCGCTGACTTACCAGGATCTGACACCGCCCCGCTGGCATGCTTTTGAGGAGGATATCGTCCGCAATCAGATCATCGAGCGTGGACACTCCGACGTTTACGAGAAGGAGTACCGGCGCAAGGACGGGGTCGTCATTCCGGTGGAACTTCGGGCGATGCTGTCGCGCGATGGATCGGGCCAGCCAAAAGCGATGTGGGCCATCGTGCGCGATATCACCGGGCGCAAAAAGGCCGAGGAGGAAAGGCTTTCGAGCCGGGCCAAGCTGGAAGCGGCCATGGCCAGCATGAGCGATGCGGTCTTCATTTCCGACGCCGAGGGTAACTATACTCATTTCAACGAAGCGTTCGCGACATTCTACAAATTTCCAAGCAAAGCCGAATGCGCAACGACCTTCTCAGAATTCCCATCCCTCCTGGACGTACTGACGGCGAATGGCGAAGTGGCGCCCTTGGAGCAGTGGGTGGTTCCCCGGGCGCTTCGGGGCGAAACAGGCGTAGGCGCAGAATACACGCTGCGGCGGAAAGATACCGGCGAAACCTGGGTTGGAAGTTACAATTTCAGTCCGATCCGTAATCAGGAAGGCAAGATCTCCGGAGCAGTGGTGACGATGCGCGACATCACCGATCACAAGCGAGCAGCAGAGGCGCTGCGCGAGAGGGAGGAGAGGCTGCGCGCGATCGTCGAGACAGCGGTCGACGCGATTGTGGTCATCGACGAGGACGGCCTGATCCAGTCCATAAATCCGGCGACGGAGCGCATCTTCGGCTACAGGCCGGGCGAGCTTTGCGGCAAGAATGTTTCGATCCTGATGCCAGAGCGGGACGGTGCGGTGCATGATAAATTCATCTCTGCCTACCTCCTGACTGGAAAAGCCAAGATTATCGGCATCGGCCGCGAGGTGGACCATCGGCGCAAGGACGGCTCAGTTTTCACCGCAGACCTTGCCGTCGCCGAATGGCATGTCGGCGGCAAACGCTATTTCACTGGCACCATTCGCGACATCACCGAGCGCAAACGGCATGAGGAAGAGGTTCACCTCTTGCTGCGCGAGGTCAACCATCGCGCCAAGAATATGCTCGGCCTCGTGCAGGCGATCGCGCGGCAGACGGTGGCGGCGAAGCCCGGTGAATTCCTCGAACGCTTCGAGGAGCGCGTCCAAGCGCTCGCCGCGAGCCAGGACCTGCTCGTCAAGAACGAGTGGAAAGGCGTGGACCTCGATGAGCTGATTCGCTCGCAGCTCGCGCACTTCAAGGATGTAATCGGCACCAGCATCGAATTGGAAGGGCCATCCCTTTTCATCTCGGCGTCCGCCGCGCAGACCATCGGCATGGCTCTGCACGAGCTTGCCACGAACGCAGGAAAATACGGCGCGCTTTCCACCCAGGAGGGGCGCATCGAAATCGCCTGGCGGCTGGAGCGGCGCGAAAATGACGAAGAAGCCTTCGCGATCAGCTGGCGGGAGCATGGCGGTCCGCCCGTCATGACGCCCGCCAAGAGCGGCTTCGGGTCCACCGTGACCGGCCCCATGGCGGAGATGAGCCTTGACGCCAAGATCGGCCTCGACTTTGGGTCCGATGGGCTGAGCTGGCTGCTCCGATGCCCGGCAGCGAAGGTCCTGGAGGGGAGATTGCCGCCGGCGGTTGCGGAAAACATTGAGCCGGGATTCAGCGCCACCCGCTCAAGCACACGCCCGCGCATCCTTATCGTGGAGGACGAAGCGCTGATTGCAATGGAGATCGCGCAAGTTCTCGCAGATGCAGGTTTCGACGTCGTGGGACCTGCGGGAGGCGCAGGCCAAGCCCTCGAACTCCTCGCGCATACGGAATGCGACGCTGCCGTTCTCGACATCAACCTCGGCAGCGAGACCTCCGAGCCGGTCGCTCGTGAGCTCAACGCTGCCGGCACGCCGTTCGTAACGCTGTCGGGCTATTGCCGGGAGCAGCACCCAAGCATATTCCACGGCACTCCCGCGCTCGCGAAACCACTTCGCCCGGAACTTCTTGTCACCGAGCTAAGGCGCCGCCTGAAGCAGGATGAGAAATAAGGACCGCAACCTATCGTCATGGCCGGGCTTGACCCGGCCATCCATGTTTTATTGCAACGCTCGAGTTTCGGTCCTGGATGGCCGCCTCAAGGGCGGCCAAGCGTGGAGTGAAGCCTCAGCTCGCGAGTGCAAGCTTGCGTTCGGCGCGCGTGCGAGGCCGGGCAAACGCACTGTAATCGTCCATGAGCGTCTTGGTGATCTCGCCCACCGTAAAGCGATGCTCCGCGATCTCCGAAACGGGCGTGACTTCCGCCGCCGATCCCGTCAGGAAACATTGCTCGAAATCGGCCATTTCCTCGGGCTTGATTGCGCGCACGGCGACGTTGAGCCCGCGGCGCTTCGCAAGCCCGATGACGGTCTGGCGCGTGATGCCATTCAGGATGCAATCGGGCTCGGGCGTGTGGATCGTCTCGCCCTTGATGAAGAACACGTTCGCGCCCGTGGCCTCGGCGACAAGCCCGCGATAATCGAGCATCAGCGCATCCGCATAGCCTAAATCCATGGAGCGATGCTTCTCGATGGTGCAGATCATGTAAAGGCCCGTCGCTTTCGCTCTCGACGGCGCGGTTCTCGGGTCGGGGCGGCGATAGTTCGCCATGCAAAGCCGGATTCCCTTGAGACGCTCTTCCTCCGGGAAGTAGGAACCCCAATCCCAGCAGGCGATCGCAAGATTGATTTTCGCGTGTTTCGCGGCGACGCCCATCTCCTCTGAGCCGCGCCATGCGATGGGGCGGATATAGCCTTCAACAAGACCTTGCGCCTTGATGACATCGCGGCAAGCCTGATCGATCTCAGCGACGCTGTAAGGAATTTCAAAGCCGAGGATGCCTGCCGATGCATGCAACCTCTCCGAGTGCTTGGTCAGCGAAAATACCTCGCTGTCATAGATGCGCGCGCCCTCGAAGACGCCGCTTCCATAATGCAAGCCATGCGTGAGTACGTGCACTTTTGCATCGCCCCACGGCACGAGCGCACCGTTCATCCAAATGAAACCGTCTCGCTGGTCATAAGGAATAGGTGCCATAGCCTTCTCCAATGCTCTGTTTTTGCTCTTGTGAAGATATAGGAAACCGCAAATTGCGGTGCACTCCAGGCTCGAAAAAGCCGGAGAGGGGAATAAAGCGCTTCAATAGCACTTGCGTCCAGTCAAAAGTTGTTCTGAGGTAACATGGTTTCTGAAACGTGAAGAGGCTTTGCATCCGCACATGACCGCCCTCCAAGCGCTCGATTTCGAAATGCCGGTTCTGCCGGATGACGCACCGCATATCCTCATCGTCGACGACGACGAACGCATCCGCGATCTTCTTGGCGGCTATTTGCGCCAGAACGGCTTGCGGGTCACGCAAGCAGAAAATGGCGCCGCGGCGCGCTCGCGCCTCGTGGGGCTAACTTTCGATTGCATCATCCTCGACGTGATGATGCCGGGAGAGAGCGGATTCGAGCTTGCAGAGTCTTTGAGAAAGACGTCCGATGTGCCGATCCTGATGCTCACGGCAAGGTCCGAGCCGGAGCATCGCGTGCGGGGATTGGAGCTTGGCGTGGACGACTACGTGCCGAAACCCTTCGAGCCGCGCGAGCTTCTGCTTCGGCTGCAGAATATCCTGCGGCGGCATGCATCGCCCAAAGCGAAGCACGGCGAGGTCCGGTTCGGCCCGTTTGTTTTCGACCTTCGCCGCAACGAGTTGAAGCGGGGCGACGAACCGATTCGCCTGACGGACAAGGAGCGCGAGGTGCTGCGCGAATTTGCGCTCAGCGGCGGCGAACTCGTCTCGCGCGACGATCTGGCCCGGCTTGGCGACTATGACAACGAGCGGGCCGTGGACGTGCAGATCAATCGCCTGCGCCAGAAGATCGAGACCGACCCTGCGAACCCAGCCTATTTGCATACGGTCAGAGGCAAGGGCTATGTCCTTTATGTCGACTAGGTAGGAAAGGCGTCCGCCATTTCGCTGGAGTACACCGAAGGCGCGCCTCGCGCGGAGGATAGTGGCAAGGCTGTTGCCATCGCCGGGGACAAGAGCATGCCTCCTCGCCCCTCGGCTGTGCGCGGGCTGCTGCCGCGCCTTTATCAATTTTTCGCATCTATCGGGTCTTGGGCACCGAAGGGCCTCTACGCACGCGCCCTTATCATTATCATCGCTCCGATCGTCATCCTCCAGTCGATCCTGACCTTCGTGTTTTTGGACCGGCATTGGCAGGCCGTAACGCGGCGGCTGTCCACGGCTACGGCGCAGGACATCGCGATGGTGGCGGCCACCTACGAGCTGACAAAATCCAAAGGCGCAGACGAGCTTGACCGGCTGAGCCAGCTTGCACGGGACCAGCTTAATCTGACTGTCCGCTTCGTCCCCGGCGACGAACTGCCCGCCACCAAATTCAAGCCTTTCTTCGGCTTCCTCGACCGCTATCTCTCGGACGAGATCCGCCACCGGATCAACAAACCCTACTGGATCGACACTCTCGGATCGTCGGGTTTCATCGAAATCCGGATAAGGCTCGACGGCGCGGTGATGCGTGTGCTGGCGCCTCGGGCGCAGCTCATGCCGTCGAACACTCACATCTTCATTGTCTGGATGGTGGTGTCCTCGACGATCCTCCTCGTCGTCGCCATCCTTTTCCTCAGGAACCAGAATCCGGCCCATCCTGGCTCTTGCCGATGCTGCCGACAGGTTTGGGCGGGGGCGTCCTGCGCCGCCGGACTTCAGGGTCCGCGGAGCGCGAGAGGTGCGCCTTGCCGCCCAGGCTTTTCTCGACATGCGCGACCGGATCGAGCGGCATGTCGAGCAGCGGACGATCATGCTCGCGGGCGTCAGCCACGACCTGCGCACGATCCTCACCCGTTTCCGGCTGCAGCTTGCGATGATGCGTGCTCCCCAGATCGAGGCGCTGAAGCTGGATGTGGATGAGATGCAGCAGATGCTCGAAGACTATCTGGCCTTCGCCAAGGGAGACTCGGGCGAGAAAACGCGGCGCGTGAACCTGCTTCGGGTGCTTGAGGAGGTGCAGGCCGCCGCCGAAGCGCCCGGCAAGACGATCAAGCTCGACGTCCGGCAGGACCCGCTCGTCGTTGCGCTGCGCCGCAACGCCTTCAAGCGCGCGATCACGAACCTTGTCACCAACGCCTCACGCTACGCCGGGCTTGTTACAATACGGGCGCTGCGGTCGCGGGGCTGGCTGACGGTCGTTGTGGAGGATAACGGGCCAGGCATCCCCGCAGGCCAGCGCGAGAATGTTTTCCGCCCGTTCCATAGCCTAGATGCGGCGCGGAACCAGAACAAGAAAAGCTCGGGGCTCGGGCTCGCGATCGCGCGCGACATAGTGAGGAGCCATGGCGGCGAGATTACGCTCGGCGAAAGCGTACTCGGCGGGCTCAAGGCCACGATCCGCATCCCGGTTATGCCCGCTTCGGAAAAGCAGACAAGCCTGTTCCAGAAGGAAAACGCCGCCCCATAGCTAGCCGAATCCCGTCACAACCTTGTGCGGAGACCGCGCCCCTCCGGCCAAGCTCAGGTGGAACTTAACCACTTGCTCACCCTTTCCTGAATGAAGCGTCTGGAGGGTGTGGCGATGGTAAAACTGGAGGAGCGGGAGCGGGCGCTGGACACGGAAGAGCACCGGTCTGCGCCGGAAACCGAGCCTCGGCCGCAGAGCCGGAAAACACAGGAAAAGCCCGGCGGCGAACTGCGGCCTGCCCCTCCCCAGGAAGAGGACATTGGGGCGCAGGAGGGCGGCGAAGAGAGCAAGAAGATTAAAGGAGGTTTTGTCCGGCGGCACTGGCTCCTGCTGATTCTTGCCGCGGCGGTTCTCTTCATCGGCGGGGCGGTGGGCTATAACTGGTGGAGAGATTACAGCAAATACGAAACGACCGACGACGCTTTTATACAGGCACGCTTTTTCACGGTGAGCCCCAAGGTCGCGGGTTACATCGTCGACGTTCCTGTTACCGATAATCAGGAAGTCAAGGCAGGCGATACGCTTGCTGTCATCGATGACCGGGACTACAAAACCGCGCTGGCGTCCGCAAATGCACAGCTTCAGCAAGCCGAAGCGGCTGTCCCGAATATCGACGCCCAGATTGCGGCGCAGCGGGCCCAGATCACCGAGGCTCAAGCGCAAATCAAGAATGCCAATGCCGCGCTGAAATTCGCCCAGGAGCAGAATGACCGCGCCCAGCACCTCGCCAGGACGGGCGCCGGAACCGTCGAGAATGCCCAGCAAACACAATCGCAGCTTCTGCAGGCGCAAGCGGCCGCGGACCAGGCGATGGCAGCGCTGACTGCGGCGCAGAAGCAGCTTGCGGCTCTCGACGCGCAACGTATAAGCGCCAAAGCCAGCATCGAACAGGCGAAGGCGTCGCGCGATCAAGCGCAGCTCAACGTCGGCTACACGGTGGTTAAGGCGGATCAGGCGGGCCGCGTCACGCAGCTCACCGCAGCGAAGGGCCAGTATGCGCAGGCAGGGCAAAGCCTGATGACCATCGTGCCCGATCCCCTTTGGGTGGTCGCGAATTTCCGCGAGACGCAGATCTCCGGCATGCATCCTGGACAGCCCGTCGATATTCATGTCGATGCGTATCCGAACCGCACTTTCAAGGGGCACGTCGATAGCATCCAATCGGGTTCGGGGACGGCGTTCAGCCTGTTGCCGGCAGAGAATGCGACAGGAAATTTCGTGAAGGTCGTGCAGCGCGTGCCGGTCAAAATCGACTTCAACAAGAAGCCCGATGTGGTGATGGGGCCGGGGATGTCCGTCGAGCCCTGGGTGCACTTGAAATGACGGCTGCTGCATCGCACGCCGAACGCAGCGAACGGGTGCGGCTGAGCCACTCCGCGGCTGGCGGCCATAATCCTTGGCTGATTGCGGGCGTGGTCTCCATCGCCACCTTCATGGAGGTGCTCGACGTCACGATCGTCAACGTGTCGCTGCAGCACATCGCCGGAAGCCTTGCCGTATCCTTCGATGAGTCCACTTGGGTCGCTACGAGCTACCTTGTCTCCAACGCCATCATCCTCCCGCTAAGCGGCTGGCTTGCGACCGTCATTGGCCGGAAACGCTTCTACATGCTCGCGGTCGCGCTCTTTACTGCGAGTTCCTTCCTTTGCGGCCTGGCCTGGAGCCTCAATTCGCTTATCGTCTTCCGTGTGTTCCAGGGCCTGGGCGGCGGCGGCCTGGCCCCGAGCGAGCAATCAATTCTTGCCGACACTTTTCCCCCCGAGAAGAGAGGCCAAGCCTTCGCGCTCTATGGCCTCACCGTCGTCGTCGCCCCTGCAATCGGGCCGACGCTGGGCGGGTTCATCACCGACAACATTTCATGGCACTGGATCTTCTTCATCAATTTGCCGATGGGGCTTCTTTCCCTCCTGCTTGTCGGAATGCTTGTCTCCGAACCATCAAATTCTGAAAAGGCACGGCGCGAGCTTCGCGAGAAAGGCATCCGCGTCGATTACATCGGCTTCCTGCTCGTCGCTCTGGGCCTCGGCTGCCTTGAAGTCGTGCTGGACCAGGGGCAGCGCGACGACTGGTTCAATTCAACTTTCATCACCACCTTTGCGGCCATTTCGGCGCTTTCGCTCGTCGCACTTGTCCCGTGGGAATTAACGCGAAAGCACCCGATCGTCGACCTACGCATCATCGGACAGCGTCAGTTCGGAATATGCTTCTTCGTCATGCTGATTTTCGGCGGCATGATTGTGAGCATCTCCCAGCTTATTCCGCAAATCACGCAGACACTTTATGGCTATACGGCCGAACTCGCCGGGCTCTCCCTTTCCTATGGAGGCGCCGCGCTTCTCGTCCTGATGCCCATCGCCGGCCAAGCGGTTTCTGTAATTCAGCCGAAATGGCTCATCTTCTTCGGCCTGCTCGTGACCGGACTTGGCATGTACAATCTCACGAACTTAAGTCCTGAAGCCAACTTCGGCTGGTTTGCCTGGGCGCGCGTCTACCTGTCATTCGGGCTGCCGTTCGTCTTCCTGTCGATCACGACCGCTTCCTACGATGGCCTCAGGCCGGATCAGACCAACCAAGCCTCGGGCTTGATCAATGTGGCGCGCAATCTCGGCGGGAGCATTCTTATCGCGGTTACGCAAACCGTCTTCCAGCAGCGGGAGCAGTTTCACAATGCGAGGCTGATTGAAAACATTGCGCCAACGTCCCCGCAATACCGGGACACT
Source organism: uncultured Alphaproteobacteria bacterium (assembly GCA_963834165.1). Lineage (GTDB taxonomy): Bacteria > Pseudomonadota > Alphaproteobacteria > Rhizobiales > Rhodomicrobiaceae > Rhodomicrobium. The sequence continues at coordinate 591,951 of CAWIAL010000017.1, forward strand.
ATCACTGCCGCGACGCAATACTTCCGCGATCAAGGCGCTTCGGCGGTGGAAGCCTCCCGGCAAGCCGTCATCTGGGTTGGCCAACAGCTTGACCAGCAGGTTCAGCTTCTCTCCTACATCGATACGTTCTGGTTTCTCGCAATGGTTTGTTTCGCATCCGTTCCCATCGCGCTGTTCCTGCGGCCTGTGAAGCTCGGAAAGCGTCAGGGACACTGATGGTGGCACGACACCATTGGGGCGACGGCGGCCGCGTGATGCCGATTTAATGCACGACATTTTAGTTGTATGGCCGGGGAGGCCCGGCCATGACAAAGACTTCACACCGCAGCGGGCGTGACCCAAGGTGAGTCCGCGCCTGTTGCCTTTCGACGTCAGGCTGCGAGCATCTGTCTCAAAAGCCCGGCTGCCCCGGTCAAATCCTTGACGTGGGCCTCCGGCGTAAATCCGAGGCGCTCGTCCGGCCGATCGAAGCGGTTCACATGGATGACGCGGAAACCGTAAGCAGCCGCCCCGGCGCAGTCCCAGCCATTCGCCGAGACAAACGCTATGGCTCGCGGTTCGACCCCGAAAGCGATCGGCGCAAGCTCGTAAACCTTGGGGCTGGGCTTATAGGTGCGCACGGTGTCCGCCGACAGAATGTAGTCGAACAGCGCACCAAGCTTCGCGGATGCAACGGCAGGCGCAAGCAGAGCGGCCGATCCGTTTGAAAGAATGCCCGTCCGCGTGCCCAAATCTTTCAGCGATCGCAGGCACGACTCGGCATCGGGATAAGCCGGCAGGCACTTATAGAGGCCGAGAAGCCGGTCGCGCATGCCTTCGCCGGTCAGCCCGCGCGCTGCGAGAACATAGTCCAGAGCGTCCGCAGTGACCTGGGAAAAATCGGCGTACCGGCCCATGAGACTTCGAAGCCAGGTATATTCAAGCTGCCTGGCGCGCCACTCACTTGAAATAACCTCTACCTGCTCGCCAAGCTCTGAAGCCAGCGCGGCGGTGGGTGCATGCACATCGAACAAGGTTCCATAAGCGTCGAAAACGCAGGCTTTGACAGATGTATTCATGTTCAGAGCTCAACTGAATCAGCACCGCCGTCTGCGGCCACCGTTCAGCTTAGCACGCCCATGGAAAAAAGGGCCGGACATTTCGCCCGGCCCTGGCAGAAACTTAGCTTTGCGTCTGCTCGTAAAGCTCCTCGACGTATTCCCAGTTGATGAGGTTATCGACGAAGGCTTCGAGATATTTCGGCCGGGCGTTGCGGTAATCGATGTAGTAGGAATGCTCCCACACATCCACGCCAAGAATGGGCGTGCCGCCGTGGACGAGGGGGTTCTCGCCGTTGGGCGTTTTGGTCACTTCGAGCTTGCCGTCCTTGAAGGTGAGCCACGCCCAGCCGGAGCCGAACTGCCCCTTCCCTGCTTCGATGAAGGCCTCGCGGAACGCGCCGTAGCCGCCAAGGTCGCTGGCGATCTTCTGCTCGAGCTTGCCCGGCAGCTTCGTGCCGCCGCCGTCCTTCTTCATCCATTTCCAGAAATGCAGGTGATTGTAGTGCTGGCCGGCATTGTTGAAGAGCGCCGGGTTCCGGCCGTAGCTTATTTTCACGATGTCGATGAGGTTCTTGTCCTCGAGCCCGGAGGCCGGGAGGAGTTTGTTGGCATTCTCGACATAGGCAAGGTGGTGCTTGTCGTGATGGTATTGCAGCGTCTCGGCTGACATGTAGGGCTGCAACGCGTCATAGGCGTAGGGAAGGTCGGGTAGATGAAATGCCACGGCTTTCTCCTTTGGGCTGCGTTAGGGGTCAGGTCAATTACGATCAACCTAAGTGGGCAGCGGAGAACTAACAAGCGTGGCGGCGAAGCTAAGCAGTAAAAATAAAGAGAGGTATGGAACCCCTGAATTCCATACCTCTCAGGATTGGGCCGAGGAAAGGTTCGTGATGGTTTACCGTACAGGGATCGGACAAGTGAGAGAATGGCGCTTCGAGCATGAACGCCACATGAATGCTGCGTTCAGTTTCAGAGCCCGTTAACCATGAGGCTCACCACGAATCCGTGATCCGTGGATTTTCGCTTCGCCTTTTGCATGTCATAAAAGGACCGATCGCTGCGCAGCGGCCTTCGGGTCATGCGAGGGCGAGACGGAGGAAGCGCGTATATATCCGCGTGAGCGCATCAAGGTCCGCGAGCGCGACGCACTCATCCACTTTGTGTGCAGTCGCATTAAGGAGGCCGATCTCCACCACCGGGCAGAGATCCTTGATGAAGCGCGCGTCCGATGTACCGCCGCCTGTCGAGAGTATCGGCTCGCGCTGGGTCTCGGCTTCAATCGCGGCGCTCAGCTTCTGCACGAAGCCCCCCGGGTCGGTCATGAAGCTTTCGGCAACAGGCTCGTACTCAAGCGTATAATCCACGCCGGTATCGAGCAGCGCCGCCTGCACCTGGCTCTCGACCCAGGCTTTGAGATTGTCGCCTGTGTGATGGTCGTTGAAGCGGATGTTGAAGCGAGCGGTGGCGGTCGCCGGGATCACATTGTAGGTTGGGTTCCCGGTGTCGATGCTGGTTATCTCGAAGTTCGACGGCTGAAAGTGCGTGCTGCCCGCGTCGAGCTGCTTCGTCTTGAGGAGATCGAGGGCATCGATCAGGCGCGGCAGCGGATTTCTCGCCTTGTGAGGATAGGCGACGTGGCCTTGCACACCGCGGACCCTCAGCTCGCCGCTCAGCGAACCGCGGCGTCCGATCTTGATCGTATCGCCGACCGCGGCCTCGGAGGTGCATTCTCCAAGGATGCAGTAGTCCGGCCGCTCCCCGCGTTCGATGAGCCAGTCCACAACCTTTTTTGTGCCGTTGATGGCCGGGCCTTCCTCATCCGCGGTGATCAGGAAGCTGATCGAACCTTTAGGGGCGCCGCCGCTTTCGAGCAGAAACAGAAGCGTCGCCGCCAACGAAGCCGCGACCGCCCCTTTCATGTCGGCCGCGCCCCGGCCATAGAGAACATCGTCGTGGACCTCGGCGGCAAAAGGCGGGTGACGCCATGCGGCTTCATCGCCCGGAGCCACGACATCGGTATGGCCCGCAAAGCAGACATGCGGGGAGCCTTCGCCGATTCGGGCGTATAGATTGTCGACGTCCGGCGTTCCGCGTTCGCTGAACGGGAGGCGATGACAGGTGAAACCTGCCGCCGTAAGCTCGCTTTCCAGATAGCGGAGCGCTCCGCCCTCGTCTGGCGTGATGCTGCGGCAGCGGATCAAATTCTTGGCGTGGCCGATTGCGCTGGTCATGATCACCGGTTGGCTGCTGATTTCAGTTTGGCTGGATTGCCGTTCCTCTCCGCCAACACCTCCAGCGAGTTGTTCCAGATCGAGATATTGTAGAATCATGGTGCCCCGTGAAGAAAGAGAGATGCTCAACCTCCAATCAAAAACGGGCTGTCAGCGGGGAAATTCCAGGTTGCATCCCTTTTTGCACAATGGGCGGGGCGGCAAAGGGGTTCCTTGGTTTGAGTTGATCGGACGAATGTGCCGGGCCGTCATTCGGCTGGCACCAGCAATGCATTGCCGCTTCTCTCTCCCGAATACTCCAGCGAAGTGTTTAAAACCATAATCTTTTGCCAAATCTTATTGCTCAACAAAGAGGTCAATTCCTCTATGTCGTTGACCGCCTCCAGGACGACCGGGTCACGGAAATTCTGGGCGTACAGCGCCGCGAACTTGCTGATCACGGAAAGCATTTCCGAGCAATAGTTAAGATAGCGAAGGAGTTCCCTCGGCGTCAGGTCGCGATCGGGCGAAGACCGCGTGCGCGGCAGGTTCGCCGCGATTGCCGCCGGGTCCTTGTTCATCTGATGAATGTCGACGACATGCGCGAAGGCCCGCAGGCTGTGCAGCCCTTGCAACGCCTTCTTGCGTTTGAGCCGCGTCTCGCGGCTTGCCACGAAGAAGACGACGAGCCCGACCGAGACGGCCACATGGATCGCCGCGCTGACACCTTGCATCGCCTGAAAGAATTCCTGCTGCTTCGCGAACTGGATTTCGATCCACGGGATGCGCGCCAGGATGAAGACGGTGCCCGCGAAGCCGAGAAGCGTCAAAGCGCCGATCGCGACATCGGCAGCGATGTTTCGCCTCGCCAGGCTGCGAGCCTCCTTCGCGAGCGCGTGAGCGTATTCGCCAAGCCGGGATGCCTCGCGGGTCAGGCCGCGCTGAGGGAAGCGCTCGGCCACCCTATTCTTCAACTTGATCGCCGAGTTGATGACTTCATGCTCGTCGAGCGTGACAAAACGGCTTCCTGAAGCAGCGGTCATGATGGGGCCTCTGGCGCTGAGCGGCTTCGTGCCGAGGAAGATGGCCCTGCGATTAGAAGTCACCTATTTGGGCATTTCGACGGATCTATTCGGGCTTTTCGACGGCAGGAAGCCCAGCGTGATCAGTGTCCATAGCGCAGTGATGCCGCAGATCAACTGTGCCCAACCCGCGAGCGGTGATGGGTAATCCTGGCCGCTGAGCGGGGAAATCGAGATCGCCGTCGCCACAAAAAAGGGCACCAGGAACATAAGCCACCACCAGCCCGACATTCCCCGGTCGTGGAAGCGCTTCGTGTTTATGGCGGCCTGTGGAAACATGAACACCATTGCAGTGATCCATCCCGAACGGTCGCCAAGGATGCGGACGAGGTTCGGCCAGGTGCCGTCGAGAAAGGGCGCGTCGTCGTTCATGAGCTTCGACAGCACGAAGTTGAAGTTGAAGATCGCGAGGTGAATGAGGATGAAGGCCATCCACCATATGCGTCGATCAATGCGGCCCTTGAAGGTGAAGAAGATGTAGTTCAGAGACGACATGACCCCTCCTAATGCGGCGCCTGCCCGAAGCGGTTTACGCCCGGCATGCCTTTGCGCGCTGCAAGGATGATGAAGTAGACGATGAGGAGGAGTCCAAACATATAGAGAAAAACAGCGATGCGCGGGTCCGGATGCGCCGTGGTTCCGCCAGCGCCCGCCAACTCGAAACCGAACAGGGCCAGCGCCGGGAGGTAAACGGTAAGCACGAGCCAGCCGCTCCTTCCAAGGTCGTGCCAGCGCTTGATGTCGATGGCAAGCGACGGCCACAAAAAGATCAGCGACGCCAGCAGAGAGACCTCGTCGCCGAGATATCCCGGAAGAAGCTGGCTGTCGCCGGCGCGCAAAGGAACCGGCCAATGAAAGGCTTGCCGGATCAAAAGCTCGGTTAAATATCCAAGCACGCCGATCAGCAGCGTGAAGGCGAGCCACGTTCGCCTTCCGATGCGGCCGTGCAGGTCAAACCATATGAAAGCGAAGCGGTTCATGACTCAGCCTCTCGTTCAGACCTGCTGTTAGGCGATCTTGGGATTATCCTTCGACAAGCTCAGGATGAGGCCGTTTGCTATGGCTTAATCCTCATGATGAGCCTGTCGAACCATGGGCGGCATGACTTCTTCAGCAACCTTTAGCCCGCGAGCGGGTCGGGGCCGTGCTCGTTTGGGCCGGTTTCGCCTTTAAGAATGCCGAATTGCAGCACGCTCCAGATTGCGGACGCCGTCAGGAGCAAAAGAGCCAGACGAACGGCGTTATCGCCCAGATCGAACTGCGACGCGAGCGTGGGAGCGGCAAGCACGCCAAGCAGCGGAAGAACGACAACGAGAATGAGCCAGCTGCTGAGCCCGCGGTCGTGGAGGCGCTTCACGCCCAGCGCGAGAGTGCTCCAGAAGGAAAGCCCGAAGACCAGCACCGGCCCGATCATCCAGAGGCCGAGTGCGGAAACGAGCGGAGCCGCTTCCTTGCTGTTGAACCAGTCCGGGTCGTTCAGATGCTGCTGGATTTCCGGGTGCCTTTCCATGAAATTCGTTAAAAAGAAGCCTGTCACAATCGAAAGCGCAATGACGATGCTCGCCAAAATGAACATGCCGAGCCACCATTTCGAACGGCTTATCCGCCCCTCGATGGCCAGCATCAAGCTCCAGTAATTGTAATCGCCGCCGCGATAATCCGACGGCAGAGGGTCTTGGCCGTGCGCGTTCACTCCGGGCGTCCCGCGCAATATACCGAGTTCGAAAAAGACGTAGCCCGTGAAAATCAAAAGGGGAATTGCGAGGATGCCGGGCGTGGCGCTTGGCTCGGCGCCTGCTGAAGCTTTGAGCGGCACAAGCGAAAGAGCGAGCGACAAGGTGTAGTAGGCGTACCAGATCCAGGCAGGGCGGTCGCGGTCGTGAAGGCGCTTGATGGCCAGCGCGGTCGAAGGCCAGACCAGGAATCCGAAATAAGCGAGCCAGACCGGTCCCCATATGCCGCTCTTGTCGGCGGGTCTTTCCCAAACATCCGGCGCTAATGGATTGCCCGTTGCCAGATAGGATAGAAACCCGGCGAAGAGCAAGCCTGCGAGGCCGACAAGCACGCTTCCGGCCCAGTATGTCTTGCGATCTATGCGGCCACGGAAACCGAATAAGATGTCGCCCCAGCTCATGTGTCCCTCCCGGCCCGGAGCATATAAAGAATTGCCGGCCGCTCCTCATGTCATGACCGGGCTCGCCCGGGCCATCCATCAAACTATTTGTTCTGGTGGATAGCCGCCTCAAGGGCGCCCCATGACAATCACCCGCTTCTTCGCCGGGATAACATGTGTTCGGTTATTGTACCGTATCAGTCGCGCAACAGTTCATTAATCGAAGTCTTCGAGCGTGTCTGCTCATCGACGCGCTTCACGATCACCGCGCAATAAAGCGATGGGCCTGCTTCGCCGTTCGGCAGAGGCTTGCCCGGCATCGCCCCCGATACGACCACCGAATAAGGCGGGACGCGGCCGTAAAAGACCTCGCCCGTCGCGCGGTCCACGATCTTCGTCGACTGGCCGAGATAAACGCCCATGGAAAGAACCGAGCCTTCACCGACGATCACGCCCTCGGCCACCTCGGCCCGCGCGCCGATGAAGCAATTATCCTCGATGATGACGGGGTTTGCCTGCAGCGGCTCAAGCACGCCGCCAATCCCAGCGCCGCCCGAGATATGGCAGTGCTTGCCGATCTGCGCGCATGAGCCGACTGTCGCCCAGGTATCGACCATCGTGCCTTCGCCGACATAAGCGCCCACATTCACGAACGACGGCATCAGAACGGCGCCGGGCGCGATGTAGGCGGAGCGGCGCACAACGGTTCCCGGCACGACCCGGAACCCGGCGGCCACGAAAGTTTCCTCCGTCCAGCCCGAGAACTTGGTCGGAACCTTGTCCCACCACGGCCCCGGGGAGGTAGGCCCGGTGACCGGCGCGCCGATGGCGGGGCCCATGATGCGGTTATCGTTCAACCGGAACGAAAGCAGCACCGCCTTCTTCAGCCAGGCGTGGACGATCCAGGCGCCATCCTTCTTCTCGGCAACGCGGGCCTGCCCCGTATCGAGAAGGGTCAGCGCGGCCTCGACAGCGTCGGCGACTTCGCCCTTGTCGCCGGGCTTGATGTTCTGACGGTCCTCGAACGCGGCGTCGATCACGTCTTTCAAATCGGTGGTCATGCTGCTCTCCCGCAAATGGCTCTTGCCATGTCCCTGCCTGCCCGCGTCCGTTTTTGTCAAGCTGCTCGCCGACGGCCCTGCGAGGCGAAAGATGCCTCCAGCCTTAACGTGACCTTCATCACGTAAGCTGAAAGCAAGCCCCGGCGGCAGCCCTTCGTCTATCCTTTTCGCATATGGTCGCGCCAGTTCGCCAGAATGATATACGCGAGGTCAGCCTCCCATGCGAAAAGCGAAACTTTTTGGCCTTTGCCTGCTACTGGGCCTGGCATCCTCCGCGCAGGCAGCCGGCATCGAGTGTCCTGAAACAGGCAAAGGCGCAATCGCCGTGTCTCCATCCGAGACAAGGCTGCTGGAGGCCGGGAGCGATGTCGATCTCGCGAACGAAATCGGCGAGCTGCTGGTAACTTTGAGGGCTCAGCGCCCTGACATTACATATGGCGGCCTGACGAATGAGGCTCTCGCAGTTTATTGCCCGATTATTGCGAACGCGCCCTCCCTCGACGCGCGCCAAAAGCTCGACCGGCTGCGCAAGTTCGATGCGCTCCTTCGCGAGCGGCTCAGCTCTGAAATTGCGCCGCAGGAGTCCTCGATACTTGCCCAGGTGCCGCTTTCGCTCGCAACCTATCGCGCGCTCCGTGAAAAGGCAGACGATGCCGGCCAGACGCCTTCGCAATACATGACGGCACTGCTCACGAAGGCTGCGGGCGAGGCGAAAGGGCAATAAACGGCTTTGCTTGCCTTACTGTTAAAGACAGTTGCTTGAACTCAAAATCGATACACTTTCGGCTAGCCTGAGCTGAGCGCTGCGGCGGAACTTGGGTGAGACATTACGTGTCCTCATAGACGTAGGGATGCGGTGCCACGGGCATCGCGAACCAAACGGAAGGTGAGTAAATCATGCTCAAGAAAACACTGGCGGGCGCTGCTCTGATGGCTGCGGCCTTTGCGATATCTTCCCCGCCTGCTCTCGCGAATGTTGCCTCCGGCACAACCGCCATGAAAGCTCAAGCTGGGAGTAGCAGCGCGGTTCAGCCCGTTTTTTACCGGCGCGGATTCGTTGGCAGGCCTTATGGATGGGGCCATCGCCGCTGGGCCGGGGGTTGGGCTCGGCCATACGTTTATGGCGGGTATTATCCCGGCTACTACGGCGGTTATGGCGGCTGGGGTTACCCGGCTGGTTATGGCTGGGGCTATGGCGGATGGGGCGGATACGGTTGGGGTCCTGGCGTGAGCGTTGGAATCGCCCCCGGCTTCGGCATCGGTTTCGGCTTCTAGCCACCTTCACGCCCAAGCAACGGCTCGCGTTCAACGAGGCGCGAGCCGTCTCATTTTCAGAGCGTAAGCTCGTAGAGAAGGAAGGACTCGAAGTATATTGAATGCTCGAGTGCAAGTTTCGCTTTGAACCCCGCCTGGCTTATCAGCTTGCCATAAAGATCGAGATCGGAATCCGAAGAGATCATCAGGTAAACGCGCCCGCCCGGGTTCAGCCGTTCCCGCGCTTGCTCGAAGAGGGCCGCGATATTCTTATTCCCGGCGCCCGCATGCCAGCCCGCATCTGCAAGGTCGCGCGGCTCGCCAGCATGCTTCGGCGGGCTTGACAGGATCACATCGAAGATTGGCCGGGGCGCGAAGGCTGCAAGCAGGTTCGAACATACGCCGCGAACCCGTCCGCCGAGGCCATTGGCCTTGGCATTCTCTTGCGCCGAAGCGGCAGCATTTGGATTGATGTCTGCGGCGATCACGCTTTCGGCGCCTGAGCGGGCTGCCGCCAGCGCCAGAATGCCCGAGCCCGTCCCCACATCGGCGACCGTCTTGCCCGAAAGATTTAGGCCGTCGATGAACTTGGCGAAGGCTTCGCTGCTGATGAAGTAGCCGGGATGGAAAACCGTTGGCGGAACGGTTAGGCGAAAGCCTGCAGCCCGGGCCGTTTGAGTCTGCGGGCGGCTCAAGACGAAATGATAGGACAGATAGTGGAGGGTGTTGCGCAGCGCCCGCCGGAAGGCACCCTGGGGTTGGCTATGGCGGTCGAGCGCGGTCTGAACCCCGGCGCTCCCGGCGCCTGCGGTTGCTGAAGCCAGTCCTGGAACGTGGTCCATGGCGATCTACCTTGTTGTGAGTGTCCGTGAATCTCTAAACGCGTCTTGCCCGCTTCGCACCGAGATGGGAGAGGCGCATGAATGCGAAAATCATGTGATGCCAGGCGGACCGGCAATCGGCCGGGAGCACTTTCACGTCATCTGCAAGCGGATCCGTCGCTGTCAGGACTCCGCGCATCCGGACCATCTCGAACGCCACCGGGTTCCACGCCCGCCAGGCTTGCTCCACGTCCCGGGCCAGGACCCCGCTCACGACTTCCGGCGCCGGACCGAAAATCGGCACGCGGCTCGAAATTTCCCTGTCCCGCAGGATATTCCACTTCGATGCGCCTCCCATGAAGGGAGAACTGAGCGCATAGACGACACGTCCGATCCAGGCCTCGCGAATACAATAGGAACACATCGCGCAGGGCTCTACGTTGGTGTAGAGCGTCGCGCGGGCCATCTCGGGCCTGCCAACCGCTTTTTGTGCGAGCGCAAGCGCAATGACTTCGGCGTGGCGCGAGACATCGCCTTCCCGGACCGTGCGGTTGGTCGCTTCCGCTATGATTTGCCCATCGAGTGCGATGACGGTGCCAAATGGATATTCGCCTTCGGCTACACCGCTGCGGGAGAGCTCGATGCAGCGCGTCATCATGGCTTGGTCGATTGCCTCACTTGATAGGCCCATCGTGTAACGTCCCTTCCCCGGCCAGATTTTGCATTCGGCCGTTCAATGATCTTAAGACATTAAATCGCACATGAATATAAGCGATAGAGTTTCTATGGTTCCTTAGAAATATGGCGAATAATAGCTCAAGGTCTTTACGGTAAATTTACCATAAAAATCGAGGCAAGCCGAACCGCGAAGATTCGTCCAGCCTGCGCGCCTGCCTTTTGGCGCTACACATCCTTGGCGCTATCCCCGCCCGTTACTTCATACTCCGCTCCTGTCACCATCGCGGCGGCGTCGGATGCCAGGAATACGGCGGCGGGAGAAATGTCTTCCGGTTGCAGCCAGCCGACGCGAAGCGGCACGGTGTGGGCGCGAACGTCCCAGGCTTCTTGCGCGGTGGGATTTGCTGGAGGGTTGGGACGGCTCTCGCCGATCGCTTCGCTGAAGCGCTTTGGATACCGGGTCGGGGGCGTATCGACCAAACCGGGGATGAGCGCGTTCACGGTGGCGCCGGTGCGGGCCAAGTTCCATCGCCGCGGATTTCATCAGCCCCAAGACTCCCCACTTGGAGGCCGAATAGGAGCTGCCGTCCTTGGTGCCGTGCCTACCTTACGATCTTGCCCGCTCCATCCACAATGCAGACGCTTGAGGCTTCCAACGACACGTCGATACCTGCATAATAGTCCATGATCATCCCCGATGATGCTTGGGGCGGATAAAATCCGACCCCGTTCCTTAACCGACACCATCAATATCGCGGGATGAACGCCCCAAGCCTTCGCTTGGAGCGACGTCCGTTACCCTATCTAACGCCTGGATATTTCCGGATGAACTCGCTTCCAATTTCCACTGTTGAGCGGCTGCTTGCCGAAGATGTCCGGAATGGCGATCTCACGACGCTGTCTCTGGGCATCGGCAGCATTCCGGGCCGTATGGAGCTCCGCGCGCGTCAGGACATGATCGTGGCGGGAACGGATATCGCCGCAGGCATGATCAGGCAGGCGGGCGGGGAAGCCTCGGTTGTGGCCGCTTCGGGAACCCGCGCGGCTGCCGGCGCGCTGCTCGTTTCTGCAAAAGGGCCAGCAGCGGCGTTGCATCGATCTTGGAAGGCCGCGCAAACGCTTACCGAAATCCTCTCCGGCATCGCAACCGCGACGCGCGCGCTCGTCGGCGCCGTCGAAGCCGTGGACCCTAATGTGCGCGTCGCCTGCACCCGCAAGACGGTGCCCGGAGCCCGGCAGCTTTCCATGATCGCCATCAGGGCGGGCGGCGCAGTGCCTCATCGCCTGGGCCTGTCCGAGACAATCCTTGTCTTTGCCGAACATCGCGCGTTTCTCGCAGGCGTGAGCTTGAGGGAGATCGCGTCGCGGCTTCGACGTGAAGCGCCGGAGAAAAAGCTCGCCATTGAAGTCACGACGCCGGACGAGGCCCGCGACGCGATTGCAGCCGGGTTCGAGATCATCCAGCTTGAAAAGATGACGCCGGCAGAAGTGGCTGCGGTCAAGGAGAGTGCGCGGGCTGCAGAGCATCCGGTTCTTCTGGCGGCAGCTGGCGGCTTGACGCCTGCCAATGCAGGCGAGTACGTGAAGGCCGGTGCGGGGTTGATCGTGTCCTCCTGGCCTTACACCGCAAAGCCCGCCGATGTCGCCGTGACCATCAAAGCGGAGGGCGCGGCGTAGCTGCTTCCAACGAAGCGGATTTTGCGAGCCGCACATGCGCGGCCCACCACTCGTCCAGCGCAACCTCGCTCGCGCCGATCCATTGCACAAAGCCGCCCGCAAATTCCTGGAACGGGGCCGTCAACGCAGGCGCAACGCCCGCGACGCAGGGCACGCCCGCCCAGGCAGCCGCCGCAAAACAGTCGAGAAGACCGCCGCCGCTCGCCTAGTCCAAGTGCCTCGGTCAAAAGCCTTCGGCGAGGAAGCGCGCGCGATCGTCGGTCGAGCTGCGGACACGGAGCCGGGGTGCCGCGTCGGATGGCTGGCAACGGTGCGCCGAGCGGCGCGCCGAAGTAAGCAGACAAAGTGCACGGCGCCTGCTCCATCACATCACCATCGGTCTCTTGAAGCAAAGCTTCCAAGCTCTTGAGCGGAACGCGGCGCCTAGGATGAGTAGAATTTCGAACGCTGGCCTGGAATTGCAGCCTTACCTAAGCTTTCGAAAGGTCGCAGGAAGCTTATAAATTGAGAAAAAACAGTTCATCGGCTAGCCATCTTTAGCAACCTAGCCGGAGCGCACCACTTGATCCGTGATCCATATGCAAATATGCTTATACAAATCATGATCCTAGTGTTACTTGATAGGTATATTTAAGCTTCAGTATGTAGATAATCCCAATTAAGTTTCAAGAGCAAAGCCTACAATCATTTCTTTATTGCCACGCCGTCTTTCAATCGGGCTCCGCTCTTAAGGATAAGCTCATGGGTTCCATTAGAAAAGAAAGCGACAGCCTTGGCGTTGTTGAAGTGCCTGCGGATAAATTATGGGGCGCCCAAACGCAGCGATCTCTTGAGCATTTCAGCATCGGCAGCGACCTAATCCCGCGCGAAATGATCACGGCCTATGCGATCTTGAAGAAGGCGGCCACCGCCGCGAACCAGTCGGGCAAACGGCTCGACGATCAGCGATATAAGCTCATAACCCGGGCTTGTGACGAAATTCTCGCCGGTCAGCATCACGATATGTTCCCGCTGCATGTTTGGATGACCGGAAGCGGCACCCAGTTCAACATGAACGTCAACGAGGTGATCTCCAACCGCTGTTGCCAGCTCAGCGGCACACCACTTGGGAGCAAGACGCCGGTGCACCCGAACGACCATGTCAACATCGCTCAGTCGTCGAACGACAGTTTTCCCTCCGCAATGAATATCGCAGCAGCTGTCAACGTGAAGGAGCGCCTCATTCCTGCCGTCACCGCCTTGCGCGATGCGATCTGCGCGAAGGCGAAAGCCTGGAAGGATATCGTCAAAATCGGCCGGACCCATATGCAGGACGCCACGCCGCTAACGCTGGGCGAGGAGTGGTCCGGCTATGAGGGCATGTTATCCGACGATCTGGAGCGCATCGAGAGTGCTTTGCCGGGTGTTTACCGGCTCGCGCTTGGCGGGACCGCGGTCGGCACCGGCATCAATTCGGCCCCTGGCTTTGGGGAGGCTGCGGCTGCCGAAATTGCCAAGCTGACGGGTCTGCCTTTTGTCAGCGCGCCGAACAAATTCGCCGTGCAGGGCGCACATGATGCTCTCGTGCAGCTGTCCGGGACGCTGCGCACGCTGGCCGTATCGATTTACAAGATCGCCAATGACATCCGGCTCATGTCGTGCGGGCCGCGCGCTGGCTTTCATGAACTCTTGATCCCTGAAAACGAGCCAGGCTCGTCGATCATGCCGGGCAAAGTCAATCCCACTCAATGCGAGGCGCTGACCATGATTGCGGTCCAGGTCATGGCCAACGACGTCGCAGCCGGGTTTGGCGGTGCAGGCGGTTATCTCGAAATGAATGTCTATAAGCCGCTCATGATCTTCAACGTCTTGCATTCGGTCAGGATCATGAGCGATGGCTGCACGAATTTCCGGCGCTTCCTGGTCGAGGGCACCAAGCCCAATCTGAAGAAAATCCGCGAATATGTGGAGCAGTCGCTGATGCTTGTAACCGCGCTTTCGCCCGTCATTGGCTACGATAAAGCCTCAAAAATCGCGCACTACGCGATGGACAAAGACCTTACGCTTAAGGAAGCGGCCTTGCAGCTTGGCTTCGTCAGCGAGGCCGAATTCGACCGCGTCGTCGATCCAGCCAAGATGGTCCATCCCTATGTCGCTCAAGCGAGCTGATGGGACTCTCAAATTCGGGGGAGGAAACAACGCTGAAAGGAGACAAACATGGCGAGCGGGAAGCGTGGAATTGAGCTACTTCGAGATCCTTCACTCAATAAGTCGACCGCCTTCACCGAGGAGGAGAAGCAAACGCTGGGGCTTGTTGGACTGGTTCCCGATGTCACCGAAAGCGAGGACCTCCAATTCAGCCGGGTGATGATGCAGCTCGGTCATAAGACCACAGATCTCGACCGATTTATCTACCTCGTCAATCTGCTCGACCATAACGAGACGCTCTTCTACCGGACCGTCATGTCAGATCCGGCCCGGTTTCTCCCTATCGTCTACGACCCAACCATCGCGGAGGCTTGCCTCAAGTTCGGGCATATCTACCGCCAGGCGCGTGGCATGTATCTTTCCATGAGCCGGCGGGGCAAGGTGAAGGACGTCCTGAGAAATTGGCCCGAGAAGGATGTCCGGTTCATTTGTGTGACGGACGGGGGCCGCATTCTGGGCCTCGGCGACATCGGAGCGAACGGCGCCGGAATCCCAATCGGAAAGCTCGAGCTCTACACAGCGTGCGCGGGGGTTCCGCCACAGTATCTTCTGCCGATGTATCTTGATGCCGGTACGAACAACGAGCACTATCTGCACGATCCCCTCTATCTGGGCATGCGGCGGACACGGCCCAAAACCGAGGAGCTCTATTCTTTCGTCGACGAGTTCGTCGAAGCAGTGCAGGAGGTCTTCCCCAAATGCTGCATTCACTTCGAGGACTGGACTGGGTCCGATGCGGTCCATTTGCTTGAGCGGTACCGGGACAAATATTGCGTCTACAATGACGACGTGCAGGGCACAGCGGGCATTGTGCTAGCCGGCATGATCAATGCCGCCAAGATCAAAGGCTCCAAGCTTAGCGATGAGAAATACCTTTTCCTAGGCGCGGGCTCTGCCGGCACAGGACTTGCCAATCTCCTGTGCTCGGCCATGACCAAAGAGGGACTTACCCTGGAGCAGGCCCAGTCGCGGGTCTATATGTTCGACATCAATGGCCTGCTGGAGAGCAACAGGAAGGATCTGTTCGATTTCCAAAAGCCTTATGCCCACAATCACGCGCCAACGCATGACTTTGTCGCGGCGATCGAAAGCATTAAGCCGACAACGATCATTGGCGTCAGCACCGTCGGCGGCGCTTTCAATCAGAAGGTCGTCGAGGCCATGTCGCGCCTGAACGAGCGCCCGGTGATCATGGCTCTTTCCAACCCGACCGAGCATGCCGAGTGCACGCCGGAACAGGCCTACACCTGGTCGAAAGGCAAAGCGATCTATGCGGCAGGCGTTCAGTTCCCCCCAGTTCATCTCAATGGGCAAACCTTCCTGCCCGGCCAAGCCAACAACTTCTACATATTCCCGGCCATTGGCATGGCAGTGTTTGCGACGCAAGCCTCTCGGGTGACTGATGAGATGTTTATCGAGTCTGCGCACGCAGTCGCCGATCAGGTGCCCGGCGATCTCTTGAAACAGGGTCTCCTTTACCCGCTGCAAGCAAATATTTTGGAGACGGAGATTCAGACTGCTGCAAGGATAGCAAAGCTCGTCTTCGACGCAGGGCTTGCGCGAGTCAAGCGCCCGCCTGACATGCTCGCGTTCATTCGCCAGCACGTCTACAAGCCGGACTATCACTCGGCAATTCCGGCAAAGAGGGCAGCCGAATAAGTTGCCTTGAGCATGGATGTGCCCTCGCCGCTCACTCTCACCTGCAGCATGTGGTGACGAATTTCTTTACTGAATATCAGTTTTCAGTCCAGGCGCTGGTTCTAACGGCTCGGTCACAAGGCCGGCTGGTAAATCTGGTCAGCGAATGGCGAGGTGACGCCGAGTTCGGTCGCGACCGCGTCGGCCGCGTGCTGGGCGACGGCGAGGTCCACCCGACCGTCGAAGGTGAAATACGGGCTGATGTAGCGCTCGTAGTATTGCTGCGCTTCCTCGCTGGTCAGCCGACCCAGGAAGGTGCCGACGTAGTCGACAGCCAAACGGGGCTGTTCGGCGATCGTGACGAGGGCTCGTCGGTTGGCTCGCACCAGCGCCTGCAACGCCGGGTCGTCGAGCGGGATGCAAGCGGGGTCCACGGCTATTCCCACGGTGGGGATCTGGAAGTGTTCGCCGACCCAGGACAGCACCGAAAAGCCCTCCTCGGCGGCGACCTGTTCGGGTGAGAGCGTGCTGCCTACGTAGGCGGCGTCGATGGAGCCGTCCCGAAGGCGTCGCAGGTCCATCTGGTAGTCACTCGGAGCACGCACTACACATTCCAGGTCGCGGTCGGGGTCCAGGCCGTGCTTGCGCAGGACGATCCGGGCGAAACAACCGGGGGCCGTGTGGGCGGCGTGGACCGCCAGGCGGCGCCCGCGAAGATCCGCCATGGATGTCACATCGGCGCTGCCGAGAAACCAGAACAGCGGACGATCGGTGTTGACGCTGAGCACTTTCCAACCGATGCCGTCGGTCAGTCGCGACAACAGAGCCCGGCCCAGACCGATCGTCGCGCCGCGGCGCAGACGCTGCGTTTCCCAGCTGACACCGTCGCGGATGGCGACGTGGATGCCCTCATCCGTGTAATAGCCCTCCTGGTCGGCGACATATGCGATCAGTTCCTCGTGGATACCATGCCCGGCATAGGTCAAGTCAATCGTGTGCATCGGTAAAGTAGCCCTTCTCCCAATCTCGGACAGTGCGCGCGCGCCGGCTGCGTTCACTCCATTGCAAGGCCCCCGTTGACTGGAAGGTAGTGACCGGTGGTGAGACCGGAGTCCTCACTTGCCAGGAACGCCACCGTCCTGGCTACGTCGTCGGGCCGGACGAGCCGTCCCATCGGTGTGGCCGCACCGAGCTCATGCATCTGCTCCCGCGTCAACTGCTGGGTCATCGTCGTTCCCTCCACTGTTGCTGGTGCGACGAGGTTGGCGGTGACCCCGTGCGGCGCCAGCTCGAGTGCGATGAACCGGACAAACTGGTCCAGTGCCGCCTTGGCGGTGCCCAGCGTGATCATTCCGTTGCGGGGCCGGCGGGACAAACCCGTGCTGAGATAGACCAACCGGCCGCAGCCGCGGGAAATCATCCCAGGCACGACGGCTTTCGTCATCAGAAATGCGGCACGCAGCTCGCGGTCCAGCTTACTGCCGAGCTGTTCCCAGGTCAGCTCGGCGAACGAGGTGACGGCATAAGGTATTAACGCGTTGTGCACGAGTACGTCTGTCCCACCCCACCGCTGATCGATTTCATCGACCATCGCGGTGACGTCATCGGGCACGGTGACATCGGCTTTAATCGCCAAGCCTTCGCCGCCGGCCGCGGCGATGGCCGCCACCACCTCCTCGGCCTGTGGCGCACTGGCGCGGTGGTTGACGACCACGCGGAACCCACGTTTGGCTAGGACTAATGCGGTTGCCGCACCAATTCCCCGGCTGGCTCCCGTGATTATCGCAACTCGTGCCATCAAGTTCACCTCCGCCTGGGCTGTCGGCCGCCGCTGAGAGGCGACGCGCCGCTCCATCTCGATTCCCATTTGTGCAAATCGTCATTTCCGTCTCGTTCGTGTCCGCCACGTACACCGCGAGGAAGTTGGCCGGCGATATAGGTATGTAGCGCTGCCACGACTTGGGCGCCTTCGCCGACTGCGGCCTCCGAGGCCTCCTTCGGGACCTCACATCGCCGGAGTATACGCGTCACCTTCATGTGTCGTGCTGCTTAGCCGTAAGTGAAGTTCGGCTTGCTTTGTCCGACTTCTATAATATAACCATCAGGATCGCGAATGTAGCAGCGCGTCTCCCCGTACTTGTCCTTTGGCTCTGTAATAAACTCGGCTCCTCGACTTCGCCATAGTTCATAACACGCTTGAATATCTGCAACGCGGATGTTCATAAAGCTGCTGAATGAATCGGGGTCGGCGGGGACGCTTAGCGTTACCGATGGTTTGTCGGGTGTCGGACCGCCCCCGACGTTGACGAGGAGCCACGTGTTCGCGATCTGGATGTATCCCGGCGCGCCGCTGCTGTCGCCCCTGCTCAGAATGCGGCCTCCGAAGACCTTTTCGTAAAATCGAGCCGATCGTTCGATGTCGGCGACGGTGAGAAAGTGTGCGACGGTAATCCCATGCCGCGGCGGCATCTGATAGCTTTTCTGCTCGACTTGTACTTGGTTCATAGACGACTCCAATTGAGATATGGTATTTATTTGTTTGCCAGAATACGCCTGGCAGTTTTGTTTAGCAAGGGACCATTACTTGCAGCTAAAACGGCACAATACATCGAGTCGAATATTTTTCCGGCCCAGTAATAACAGCCGACCTCATGCGGCCTTCGGTCGTGGCCATTGTTGGCACATCCGCGCGTCCTTCAGCTTTACTTTTGGTTTTATACACGCTGGGAACTGCGGCGGAGGCAGGAGCTGCCTGTCAATCGTGCTGATCTGCTGCTCGCAGCCTCAGGGCGACGTTGTGATCGACCCATGATGGGACTGGGCAGATGCGTAGTTGTCGCATCTCGTTGGCTATGGAACAAAAAGACGGACGTCTTGCTTTCGCGGGTGCACGTTGCGCTCAGCGATACACACTTGGGCGCAACGGGCGGTCAGACTCACATTTGCGGTGATGCGCACGCCGTCGCTGTTATTGGCAGGGCGGCGAGGGGCCAAGGAATACAGGCATGGCGACCCCCGATACCCTTCGCAACAGGCGGATCCCCCTCACCTACGGAACTGGCGCGATGCCTGCCCTCGGGTTTGGCACGCTGATTCCCGATCCCCTCGCAACCACGCAGGCAACCAAGACCGCATTGCAAGCGGGGTTTCGTCACTTCGACTGTGCGGAACGCTACCGCAATGAACATGCTGTCGGTAACGCGCTGAAAGAGTTGTTTGGGACGGGTAAAATCAAGAGGGAGGACGTCTTCGTCACCACGAAGCTGTGGAACAACAATCATCGTCCTGAGCGGGTCAGCCCCGCTTTTGAGGCCAGCCGCGGGCGGCTCCAGCTCGACTATGTCGATTGTTATCTCATCCACACCCCCTTTGCCTTCCAGCCGGGTGACGAGCAGGACCCGCGGGACGGGCACGGCAAGGTGATCTACGATTCTGAGGTGACGCTGACGGAGACCTGGAGCGCGTTGGAGCATCTGGTCGATGAGGGTCGCTGCAAGTCGATCGGCTTATCGGATGTAAGCTTGGGGAAAGTTCAAGAGATTTTTGAAGTCGCCCGGATCAAGCCGGCGGTAGTGCAGGTCGAATCCCATCCCTACCTGCCCCAGTGGGACCTTCTAGACTTTTGCCGGCAGCGTGGGATTGTGATGCTCGCGTTTGCGGCGTTGGGACATGGGATGGAGCCCAAACTACTGGAGGACCCGGTGATAACCACGATCGCGGAGCGTGTTCACAAAACGCCGGCCCAAGTTGCACTTGCCTGGGCGGTACAGCGCGGAACGGCGCTCCTAACCACATCGACTAAACCCCGCCAAATCCAGGAGAACTTCGAGATCTCGACCTTGCCCGAAGACGCCATGCAGGAGATTCGGGATAAAATCGCAGAGAGGGTCCGGTTCAATTTCGTTGGGGAGACCGGGGTGCCTGGGTTTATTCCCCAAGGCATGTGAAAGTGGCAGGAGGAGGTTGCCGGCGCGCTGCCAGTGTAGAAGGAAGCTAAATGCCATCCCTACTATCCGTGAATGTCGGCATGCCACGGAATGTGGCCTGGCAAGGCAGAACCGTCCACACCAGCGTGTGGAAACACCAAGTCAACGGCCCACGCCTTGTGCGCCGCGTCAACATTGATGGTGATGGGCAAGGAGACCTGGATGGGCACGGCGGCGAGCACCGGGCTGTTTTTGTTTATCAGATCGACTCCTATCGCTATTGGCAGAGAGAACTCCGCCGGAACGATTTCACCTATGGACAGTTCGGGGAGAACTTCACGGTCGACGGGCTGCCGGACCAGGAGGTGTGCATTGGCGACCGTTACCGAATCGGCGGCGCTTTATTCGAAGTGACGCAACCCCGCGTCACTTGTTACCGGGTTGGCATTCGCATGAATGAGCCGCGAATGGCCGCATTGCTCGTCTCGCACGGACGGCCTGGCTTCTATTTTCGAGTTCTTCAGGAAGGCGAAGTCGAAGCCGGGAATGAGATCGTGCAGGTCGAGGCGGGGCCTGAACGCATGACCGTCTTCGAGATCAACGCGCTGCTATACCTGCCCGGTCACCCCCGCAGCCAGATCGAGCGCGCGCTGCGCATCCCGGCGCTGAGCCAAGGCTGGCGTGGCTCCTTCCAAGCTTTGCTGGCGCAAGAGCAGAACAGCGGCCCGGCGGCCGGAAACGCTGGTCTCGCTCCGATCTCCGGGCCGCCTCCAGCATGGTCGGGATTCCGTCCGCTGCGGGTGTCGGACAAGGTTCGCGAGTGCGAAAGCGTGATCTCGCTAGAGCTTGAACCTGCGGATGGACTTCCCCTGACAGCAGCCCTACCAGGCCAGTTTGTCGTGCTGTCCCTGAGGCGGGCGCCCAGTACGCCAGCGCTGATGCGCAGCTATTCGTTGTCGGGCGAACCCAGCGCCCACTGCTATCGCATCAGCATTAAGCGGGAACCGTATGGCGTAGCGGGTGCGTATATCGACGAGAAGGTGCAGATCGGCGACATGCTCAATGTGAGCGCGCCGCGCGGCAACTTCACTCTCCAACCTGGCGATGGTCCCGCCGTCTTCCTAAGTGCAGGGATCGGGGCAACTCCTGTCATGGCGATGCTTCACGCACTGGCGGCTGAATCATCGCCGAGGGAAGTCTGGTGGCTATACGGAGCGCGCCGCGGCCGCGAGCATCCTTTTGCCCAAGAAGCACGCACCCTCCTCAATGCCTTGGCCCGAGGCCATAGTCACATCCGCTACAGCGCGCCGGATCCCGAGGATAAGCCAGGCGTAGATTTCGATGCTTGCGGACGTTTGGGCCTTGGAGTGCTTAAGGAGCTGGAAGTACCGCACAACGCCGACTTCTTCATCTGCGGGCCGTCGGCCTTCATAAATGACTTGGCCACCGGCCTCGCAGCCTGGGGCATCTCAAAAGGCCGAATCCATGCTGAACTGTTTGGCTCGCGTCCATCTATTACTCCAGGCGTCACCACCTCTCCGCACGCACCGCCGCACCTGCCGGCTGGGCCTCCCGGCGCGGGACCGCTGGTTTCGTTCGCCCGAAGTGGCGTGAATGTCCCGTGGGACCCGGCGTTCCAGAGCCTCCTTGAGCTTGCAGAAACCTGCGATATCCCAACGCGGTGGTCGTGCCGCACGGGAGTCTGTCACACTTGTGAAACCGGGCTTGTGTCCGGGTCAGTGGCCTACCTGCCCGATCCAATCGATCCGCCGGCGGAAGGAAATGCTTTGATCTGCTGCTCCCGGCCTCAGGGCGACGTCGTTATCGATCTCTAACGGGATTACCGCAAAGGACGTTAGGAAAATGGCCACGGCGCCGAAGATCAGAGGAGCTTGCATGATAAACACCTATGATGCCGTCATCATCGGCGCTGGCCAAGCTGGTCCGCCTCTGGCAGGGCGGCTTGCCGCGGCCGGCATGTCGGTCGCGTTGATTGAGCGCAAGCTCTTCAGCGGCAGTGCGATCTGCCGGATGTCAAAATCCACCTGCTCGACGCCGGCCATTTGGCCTTGGACGAGAAGAACGACGAGATCGCGAATCTTATTCTTGCGTTCTTGGCCAAAAATTCCGTCTGACCGACACGTAGTGCGACGGTAGCGTTATGACAAACGGCATCAACGATGAGGTCATTCTGGTAGCGCGTCTTTTTCTCGCGACACTATTTCTGATCTTCGGCTGGAGAAAGCTTAGGGACTTTTCGGGCACGGTAAGTCAAATGGTGCAGGATGGCCTTCCGATGCCGGTACTGGCTGCTGCCGTAGCGATCTTCATGGAGCTTCCGGTTGCATTCGCGGTCGCTGTTGGCGCGTTCACACGTCCTTCGGCTGTACTCTTCGTTTTGTACACGCTGGGAACTTCGCTTGTTGAGCATCGCTATTGGACAATGACAGGCGCGGATCAACTCGCCAGCATGGAGGGCTTTTACAAAAACCTCAGCATCATGGGAGGCTTCTTGCTGTTATACGTTACTGGTGGGGGAAAATATTCGATCGATGTATTGTGCAGCATAGCCGCGCCATAACCATTCGCGGCCGATATTGCCTTATGGAACTCACACGGCTTGCCGAATAAGATTGAGACGCGCGAGCGCGGCAAAGAATTTCACCGCTGTCGACGTGTCGGATCCGCGCCAGCCGAACGTGGTGTGCCAGACAGACCAAATTACCAGGCTCTGTTCCGGCGCGCCGCCGACTTTTTCGCATCCGCATTTTTCCGGCATCAATCCGGCCCTCCAATATTGTAAGTTGCCGGCTGGAAACAAAAAGTCCAGCCCGCGGCATGAAGGTCAATTTGCATCAGTGTTGTGCGTAAGCTTGAGGGAAATCGCCCGGCCGAGTCCATGAGGACGACTGCGATCCTGACGGACGTCAGCGCGCCTGCGCCTGCGAATGCGTAGGTTTATGCCCTGGCTGAAAACAGCGCATTGCAAGGAAATGACACAATGTCAGGCTTCAGGCCCCTTCACGACCGCGTTCTTGTCAGACGAATTGAAGCCCAGGAAAAAACGCCGGGCGGCATCATCATTCCCGATACCGCGAAAGAGAAGCCGGTCGAAGGCGAAGTCATCGCCGTCGGTCCGGGTGCGCGCGGGCAAGATGGAAGGCTGCATCGGCTCGATGTCCGAGTTGGCGACCGGGTGCTGTTCGGCAAATGGTCGGGAACCGAGTTGCTGATCGAGGGACAGGAGCGGGTGATCATGAAAGAGGCCGATGTTCTGGGGGTTCTGGAATAAGGCACAGATGAAGCGTCAGCGCCGCTGAGCAGCGATCTGCCGCGCGGGCCATTCCACCGCACCTCGCGCGCAGATGTGCCGTCCTTGCTACGCGCGAGGCGCGGCGACATTCGGCCAAATGGCCGGGGGCACTCTGATGGTCTTGGCGATCAACTGTGCAGCCCCGCTTTGCGCTCCGGCTTGATTCCTGATGCTTATCAGCGCGGCCAAAAACTGATCGATGTTCAGATTTATCTGAGAAGCACGGCCAATGAAGGACAGCGAACATGCGCAGAGAACTCGACAAAGCCGAGTGGCGCCCCTTTCTCGATAGCGTATCCAGAATCCTCTCCAGCGTCGGCGGTGAGGCCAACAGAGGCTCACTATACGTCGTCCGGCCCGAGGTCAGGTCGGGGCCGATGATCGGCGTCACCTACGATCCCAAGGACGACGAGGTCGACATAGCGTTTGAGTCCCTCGACCATCTCGTCCGCAAGCCCATGCGGATTACAGTCGAGGAGACGCTGGATGGTCTAACGACGCTCGAGATCATAGACGCCGAAGGCACAAGCCATGTTCTCAAACCCGGCGTTCCAATACCGGTCCCCGATGAGGCCGCCTAGTCGCCGTCTGATCCTGACGGCCGTCAGGGCAGGTCCTTTGCTATCTCGATAAGATGAAAGTCATGAAGCGAGAGCACAGGAGACGATCATGGGCGGTAAAATAATCGACATCGTTGTTGTGGACGTGAAATCCGTCAGGCGGGGGTATCGCCTCAGCACCTTTATTGGCAGTTATGTCTACAACGATGACGATGAGGAAGTTGGAACCCTCGAGGATCTCGTTGTTGACCGCGATCAGCGAGATAAAATCGCCTTTGCAATTCTGGAGGTAGGCGGTTTCCTGGGTCTGGGCGCCAAGAGGATCGCTATCGAATACAATGCTCTACAACTTGGGGAAGAGGACGACGTAGTGAGGCTTGCTCTGCCAGGCGCGACCAAGAAAAGTTTGGAGAAACTGCCTGAATACAAGCCGGCGAGCTGAAAACTAAGCGCTCCGGCCAGCCCGGCAGTATAGGAGCCCCACATGAGCATCCTCATGATCCTGACCTCGAACGATCGCCTTGGAGACACGGGTAAGAAGACCGGCGTCTGGTTCGAGGAATTCGCCACGCCCTACTACATTTTCAGGGATGAGGGCGCCAAAGTTGTGCTGGCCTCGCCCCGGGGAGGCAGGCCGCCCATCGACCCGAGAAGCGAAGAGGAGCAAGCGCAGACGGATTCGACAAAGCGGTTTCTCAAGGACAAGGAAGCCCAGCAAGCGTTCGCGAGTACCGTGCAGCTTTCGGCGATAATTCCAAAGGATCATGACGCGGTCTTCTATCCCGGCGGACATGGCCCGCTCTGGGATCTCGCGGAGGACGCCGAACTCGATCAAGATTGTCGAAGCGCTCTTCGCGGCCGGAAAGCCGGTCGGAGCGGTATGTCATGGGCCGGCCGCGTTCCGCCATACGAAATCGGCTGGATGGCGCGCCTCTCGTACAAGGGAAGTCGGTGACAGGTTTCTCCAACTCCGAGGAAGCTGCCGTGGGCTTGACCGGCGTCGTGCCCTTCCTCGTCGAAGACATGCTGAAACGGAACGGCGGCGCCTACTCCAAGGGCGAGGATTGGCAGCCCTACGTGCGCATCGACGGCAATCTGGTGACAGGGCAGAACCCCAAATCCTCCGAAGGCGCCGCGTGGCTGTTCCTGGACAAGCTCTTAAACCGCGAAAGCGAGCGAGGCCCGGGTGTCGCGTGACAGGGGCTGCGCTCTCGCGGCGCTTGCCCAAATTCGAAGGAGGCAATCGTGCAATACCGTCCCTTTGGACAGACGGGCCATCGGGTCTCCGTCATTGGCATGGGCACCTGGTATATCGACGTCGCCGAACGCGGCGCTGCAATCGCGGCGCTTCAGGCCGGTCTCGATCTTGGCATGAACCATATCGACACCGCCGAGATGTATGGCGACGCCGAGCTTGTCGTGGGAGACGCAATCCGCGGACGCAGGGGCGAGGCGTTCGTGGTCTCAAAGGTGCTTCCTCACAACGCCTCGCGGCAGGGAACGAGGCTCGCCTGCGAGCGATCGCTGCGGCGCCTGCGCACGGACCGGCTCGATTGCTACCTCCTCCACTGGCGCGGGCCCTTTCCCTTGGAAGAAACTATCGCCGGTTTCCAGGACCTGAAAGACGCCGGTAAAATCCTATCGTGGGGAGTCAGCAACTTCGACGTGGACGACCTCGAGGAGGCTTACGGGATCGCGAATCCCGTTGGCGAGATCATCGCCTGCGATCAGGTTCTCTATCACTTGGAGCAGCGAGCCATCGAGCACGCTGTACTTCCGTGGTGCGCGCGCCACGGCTTGGCGGCGACGGCCTATAGCCCCTTCGGGCATGGCGATTTTCCAGGTCCCGAGACCCGCGGCGGACAACTCTTGATAGAGATTGCCGAGGCGCATAACGCAACGCCACGGCAGGTCGCGCTCGCGTTCCTCGTCAGGCATCCCGTGGTATTTGCTATCCCCAAGGCGTCCAATCCGCGGCATACGGCGGAGAACGCCGCCGCGGGCGACCTCGCCTTGAGCGAGGAAGAAATCGCGGCGATCGACCGCGCCTTCCCAAAAGGACCAAGGCCGCGAAGGCTTCCGACCTTGTAAAAGGTTGCCGCCTGACGGGCGTCAGTGACCCGCTGCGTAAATAGGGGCCAAAATAGCTCTTGAGCCGGAGGAAGCCCCTATGATCAAGGATATCCTGGTTCGCCTGGAAGGCGACGGCACGGACGGTGGGCAGCTGGCCGCAGCCGCAGAGATCGCACGCTCGTTCGGCGGCCATATCACGGGGATCTTTCTCAATGTTCTCCCGGCCATCGTTCCGGAATTCGGGGAAGCAAGCGAAGAAGCGCATGTGCTCGCAAAAGAGGCCGGGAACGTCATAGAAAACCGCCTCTCGACAGAGCTGGCCGAGTTAGGGGCGCCAGCAGAGGTCAGGCGTTTCGATGTCTTTTCGGACGATATCGCAAATGTGCTTGCACGGGAGAGCCGCGCGGCGGATGTCTTCGTGTCACAAGCCCCGGGTAGCGACACTGAGCTTCGGGACACCGTCCAAAGCCTCCTCTTTCAGTCTCCACGTCATCTGATGCTGGTCCCGAAGAAGGGCTGGACCAAATCTGCGATAAGCAGGATCGTCATCGGCTGGAACGACAGCCGCGAGGCCGCCCGCGCGGTCGCGGAAGCGCTGCCCTATCTTCACAAGGCGCAGACGGTCGCCATCGTTGCCGTCGGCGATTCCATGCCCGTCGACGAGGACGCCGTCGCGGGCAGGAACCTCAAGAGGCATCTCCGGCATCACGGCGTCGACGCCATTCTCCATTACCTCATCCGGAGAGAAGGGACCGTTGCAGACAACCTCATTCGTGAGGCGCAGCGGCGCGAGGCGGGCCTGATCGTCATTGGCGGCTACCACCACTCCCCGATCCGGGAGAGCCTCATTGGCGGCGTTACCAAAAGCTTGTTGGATTACTGCCCGCTGCCGCTCTTGATCGCTCACTGACCAAACCACAATGCAATCACGCGTAAGCAACCGTTTCGCAAAAGCTGCAACAGGCTTCTTCCTGGCTACTCTCGCCGTTGTCGAATTGAGCGCGCGGCCAGTAATCGCGCAGGCGTTCGATATCGTCATTCTCGACACGAAGGGTTATCGGACCAGCAAACTGATCGGCAAGCCCGTGTTCAACGAGGCTGATGAGAAAATTGGAAGCATCAAGGAGATTATCATGACGACCGATGGGAGTTTCATTGTCGCGGCCGACGTCGGCCCCTTCATCGCCGAGCGAAGCAAGATCGTTCTGTTCCCATTTCTTAGGGTCGAGATCGATGAAAAAACCTCGAAAATCGTCGCGAAGGATGCGTCGAGAGATCAGCTGAAGAAGATGGCGGCGTTCGTCTTCCCCGCCGAGCACTAGCTGCCAGTCATCACTTACGGGAAAAGAGCCTCAGACGTGGACGTACCTCGGCGGGAGCGCGAGATGGATCAAGCCTACGAACGACAGGAGACGAACCGGCCGCCGCTGGTGCGCCTGTCGGAAACCGGCCGCCTCGAAGCGTTCAGCGACGGCGTTTTCTCAGTGACGATAACGCTTCTGCTTTTTGAGGTTGCCCGCCCCGAATACGAGCCCGGCCATCTCCTGCAAAGGCTGCTGGGGCAGTGGTCGACTTATATCGCGTTCCTCGCCTCGTTCCTTTATGTCGGCGTGATCTGGCTCAATCACCGCGCCGTGTTCGCCCGCGTGCGTTACGCCGATCTCAGGCTCCATTGGGCGAATTTGCTGCTGCTTCTGACCTCCGCCCTCATCCCATTTCCGACGGCCATTATTTCCCGCGCACTTATCGAAGGCAATTGGTTCGACGCCCGTGTCGCCGCCGCTCTTTATGCGCTCATCGGCGGAGCCATGTGTCTCTCATGGCTTTATCTGTTTCACATCCTGTCTATCCACCCACACTTGCTTGAGCGCGGCGTTGAGCAAAATTTTTTTCCGGGCGAACGGATTCGCGCCGTTATTGGCATCGCGCTTTATGGCGCTGCAGGCGTATTGGGGTGGGTTCTTTCTCCCATGCTCGCGCTTGCGATATTCTTCGCGCTTCCGGTCTTCTATGGCGTCACAAGCGAAGGGCTGACGGAGGGAAAGGTTCTCCGCGCCAAACTCAGGAAGAGTTCACGCGCGCATTGATGTTCGCTAAGCGGGCTGCGGCGTGCCTTGCGTTTCGTGAGGCTCATCCTTTTTGGCTCGCAAGCGAATAGAAAGAATCAGGAGAAAGCAGCCGAAGAAGAGCGCGTAGGCGCCGATCCACCAGGTCAGCACCAGCGCGCCGGCGAGCGGCGCCAGCACGAGAAGGACGCCGAACGCCAGCGAAGCCAGTCCGCCAAGCAAAAGCCAGACGCGGCCGTGGTCCACGTTCAGGCGAAACGCTGAAACGAACATGAAGGCGCCGGAGAGGATCGACGAGGCGGCGATGATCATCACAAACGCGAGCACCGTGATCCCGGGCCACAGCAGCGCCACAACGCCCGCAGCGATGTTGACGATGCCGTTGAGCACAAGAAATACCCAGCGCTCACGGCGCCGGGCCGCTCGGATGGCGCTCGCGATGGCGAAGGCGCCGTCCACGAGCATGTAAGCCGCGAACAGCGCCACAAGCGACAGCATGGTTATTCCGGGCGCGAACAAGGTGATGAGCCCGAACAGGATCGCGGCGATACCGCGAAGGAGCACGATCCACCAGTTGCGCGCCAGCACCGCGTTCATCGCCTGGGTCTGGTTGGCGTCGAAGGGAAATCGCCAGCCGGTCTCGCTGGCGTATGTGTCCCGCGCTTCGCTCATGGCATTCTTCTCTGCTCGCAGGTCTTGGAAAGGAGCGTTAATCTATGGGTTCGACTGAGATTTCGTTGATCACCTCGCTCACACCCGGCGCGGACCAGGCCGCGCGCTCGGCTTCCTCGCGTTCCGCCCAGGAGCGCACCGAGCCTTTCAAGGTCACGCGCCCGGCGTCGACCTCCACCGTGATCTTTTTTGCGTCGACCTCCGCGAGCCGCAAAAGCGCGGATTCGATCTTCTGCTTGATATTGTCCGGTGCGGCCGACGGCTTGACCTTGAGGAGGTTCGACAAGCCCTTGACGCCGCGCAGCCGGCGCACAGTCCGCTCCGCGACATCGCGCTGGTAATGCCATTCGACCTCGCCTTCCAGTGTGATCCAGCCCCTGTTGACAAGCACCTTGATGTGAGGAGCGGTGAGCGGCAGCGCGGCTTTCAAGGCATCCACCGCTTCGCGCGCGATCTCGGGATCCGGGCGCTCGTCGATGTTGGGCAGGCGCACTTCGATGTCGTTCGCAATGCCTGCGACGCCTGCGACGCGCTTCGCCGCCTCTGCCGCATCAACCTTTTCGGTAAAACTTTTCACAAAGCCGGTAAGCGTGACAACTCCGTCTTTCACCGCAACGCCGATGTCGGTCGAGTCAATCTCAGGATTCCACCTCAGCTCAGCTTCGACATCCCGCTTGATTTCGCTATCGGCTCTCATGGCGGCGCCTCACGTTCTCCAGTTTTGTTGAGGATAGCCCCAACGGAATGAGTCTGGCGCTGACGCTCATCATTATCATCGCGGTAAGGATCGGCGGCCGCCCCTATCGTTCAGGGTCAGCCAATCTCTGGATCTGTTTGGTGTAGGACTGTCGGACGATTTTTCGCTCTTCCGGACGATGAACGCTGAATTGCCATCCGCGACGCACCGCAAATGCGATAGCGCTTTTCATGTTTGCGAACCTGAGTTCCGCCGCCGAGTTGAAAGGGTCGGCGGTTTCGGTCCAGCCCATCAAGGGGTCAACGTCCGGTTGGCATTCTGGCTCGAACTCGATGAGCCAGTCGTTCGCATGGAAGCCTCCGGCTTGCATGACGCAGCGGCCTCGCTGGCGAATACGGACGCGGACCTCCTGATCCATGGCTCGAGGCTTTAGTTTTGATCGACCGTTTGAGGCTGAACGTGTTGGCGCGTCCATGAGAGAAGCTGGTGGAGCGTCATAAGACCGGACACGCGGTCGAGTTCCCGGCCGCGATGGAATAGGGCCAGCGTAGGGACGCTGCGTACCGCGTATTTCTCCGCAAGATCGGGCGCCTTGTCGACGTCGACCTTGACCGCGCGCACGTCCGGCTCCAGCGCCGCGGTCGCCTCCTTAAAAATCGGCGCCAGAGCATGACACGGCGCGCACCAGTCGGCGGAGAAGTCCGCCAAAACGGGAATGTCGCTTAGCTCGACCTGCTTCGTAAAGCGCCCGGCGTCATCGAGCTTCGCGGGCGAGCCGTCGAACAGGGGGCGATGGCACCGCCCGCATTTGGCCTCCTCACGCCGGCGCTCTTTCGGCACGGCATTGATTGCGTCGCAGTGCGGGCAAACGATGTGAAGCTTCTCCGCCATCCCGGGACATCCCCATCACGCGACGTTACGACGCTCTTCTTTCATGCTCCGGCCGCGCCGCCAGAACCGCCGATTGCAGGGTCTCGAGGTCCCAACCCCCATCATGGCGAACGCCGTTGATGAAAAACGTCGGCGTGCCGTTCACGCCGCTGCGCACGCCGCTCATGAAGTCTTCACGAATGCGGTCATGATAGGCATGGGTCGCCAGGTCGTTCGTGAAGCGGGCGACATCGAGGCCAAGCACGGTTGCATATTCGATCAAGTCGTCCGGCTCAAGCGACGTCTGGTTCTCGTAGAGCGTGTCGTGCATCTCCCAGAACTGGCCTTGCGCGCCCGCGGCTTCCGCAGCTTCCGAGGCGAGTTCGGCATGGGGATGCATGGTCGTCAGCGGGAAATTCCGGAACACGAATTGCATTATGCCCCGCGTGCGCTCGATCAGCTCCGCCGTGACCGCATGCGCCTCCCCGCAAAACGGACATTCATAGTCGCCGTATTCGACGACGGTGACAGGCGCGCCGGGCGTGCCGCGGATGTGGTCCCGCGGCCCGACCGGGAGAACGAGGCGTGGCGAGAAGCGGCTGATCATTGCGGACCTCCTTGCGATTGTTGCGATGCTTCCCCGCAGCTTGGTTGACGGCGGCCCTCCCTAGGCCGCCTTCCTTGCCATGCCATGAGGATCGATCACGAACTTCTTCGGCGAGCCGTCATGGAAGGTTTTGTAGGCCTTCGGCGCCTCTTCCAGCGAGATGAACTGCGTATTGAGGAGGGGCGTCAGATAAGGCATGCGATCCCAGAGGATCGACATCATCAGATCGCGATTGTATCTCATGACCGGGCATTGCCCGGCCGTGAGCGAGGGCGATTTCACCCAGGCTTTCGGGAAGTTCAGGGGCATCTTGCCCTGCTTTTCGAGCGGCCCAGGCGCACCCGGATCGAGATCTGTATAGACGCCAACAACGCCCATTTTGCCTGCGGGCCTGACAACCTCGGCCAGCATATTGATGACGGCTTCTTCCTGGTTTTTCTTAGATCCATCGGGGCCATGGCCGTGGCATTCGAGGCCGACGCAGTCGCAACCGGCGTCAACCCAGCGCTCGCCAAGGATGGCCTCAATTTGATCGGGAACTGGCGTTGCACTCGATGTGTCGACGACTTCGTAGCCCGCCTTCTCGACGAGAGCGAGCCTTTCCTTGTTCTCGTCGCCAACAATGATGCATGAGGCGCCAAGCAACTGCGAACTGGCGGCGGCGCATCGTCCGACGGGGCCGGCGCCCGCGATGTAGACGGTGGAACCGGGCTTGACCCCCGCTTCGATGCAGGAGTGAAAGCCGGTCGGGAGGATGTCCGAGAGCAAGGTCAGATCGCGGATCTTGCTCATTGCCTGATCCTTATCGGGGAAGGGCAGAAGCTGAAAGTCGGCCCAAGGAACCAGCATGTATTCAGCCTGACCGCCTTGCCAGCCTCCAAGATTAAAGCCGTAGGCGCCGCAATAGCCGAGATCTTCGTTCGAGCGCAGGCACACATCAGTGTGCCGTTCCTTGCAGTTCCGGCAGGTCCCGCAGGCCACGTTGAACGGGACCGAGCAGAGGTCGCCCTTTTTGATGTAGTGCACTTCCTTTCCGGCCTCGACGACCTCTCCGGTGTTTTCGTGGCCCATCTGCATGCCCGCCGGCGCCTGGAAGCGGCCGTTATAGATGTGCAGGTCGCTGCCGCAAATATTCGTGGCCACGAGCTTCAAGATGACGCCATGCTCGATTTTCCGCCCCTTCGGGTCTTCCATTTTCGGGAAGGGCTTCTCCTGGACCTCCATATTGTGAGGGCCCATGAACGTCACTGCGCGGTTACTCGCCATTGCAAGGCCTCTTTTGCCGAATTACTCTCTGGTCAAGAATAGAGAAGCCCCGTTCACTCGCGCTGACCGCCGTCAGTCAGCCGGCTTTTTCTTGCGAAGTTTGCTTTGGCAGGCTTTCAAGCGCGGCGAGAACGCCGTCAGCGCCCGGGTTCACCCCGAGCGGGGAAACGAAGCTCCAGTGCACCGCGCCCTCGGGCGTGATAACGAAAAGCGCTCTTTCGCAAACGCCGTCTTTCGCGCGGTAGACGCCATAGGCGCGCGCCACCTCGCCCTTCGGCTCGAAGTCGGCGAGGAGCGGAAAGTGAAGCTTCCGTTGTTGGGCGAAGGCGGCATGGCACCAGGCGCCATCCACCGAGATTCCGGCGAGCCACGCGTTGTGCCCGGCGAACTCCTCGCGCAGCTCATTGAAGAGAGCGAGTTCATCCCCGCACACGGGGCTCCAGTCGGCGGGGTAGAATACCAGCACAACAGGAGAGCCGCGGAAATCGGACAGAGACACCGTTTGATCAGGGGTGCTGTGCAGGCTGAAATCGGGCGCCATCGCGCCAGGCCCCAGCGGCTTCGCTTTGGCGGGCGCGGTCTCGGATGACGCGCTTTTTGGCACGTGCCGTTGCGATTCTACTGGCATGCTGCTATGTCCGGCCTTCGTTGACGCTGATCCGTTTGGGAGACCCTTGCGCGCCTTCTCTCTTGGGGATGGTGATGGTCAGCATCCCATTCTTGACAGAGGCGCTGGCGCTGTCGATGTCGAGCCCTTCAGGAATGGGGATCGTGCGCTCGACGCTCGCCAGCCCGATTTCGTGAACGGAGTAGCGACCGCCGCCTGTATCGCGCTCTTCCTCGGCCTCGGCACGGATCGTGAGCTGTCCATCCTCGATGCTGACGTCGATGTCTTCCTGATCGACGCCAGGAATCTCGGCCGTGATCTCCACCGCCTTGTCCGTATCCCGCATGTTGACGCGTGGGATCGTCACGTCCGCAAGCGGCGCTGTCATCAACTGGCTCACCGGAAGGTCAAGGTTGCGCCAAAAATCGTCGAGCGCCCGGTCAATGTCCCATCGAAGTGAAAATGCAGGCTCCAAATTTCCCGGCCGTGCAGGGGCCTGTGCTGGTCGATCACGCCTCGTTACAAGATTGCCGCCTCTCGTCGCCATTTCGCGTACTCCTTTTGAAGTCTGCCGTTAAGCTGCTGACACCTGAATTTTCTTCGCCGGGGCGGGCGCCGCCTTGGGCAAGTTCAGGCGCAAAACTCCATTGCGGAACTCGGCCTCGATACGGTTCTCGTCTACCCTGTCGGACAGAGTGAACGACCGTGCGTAATTGCCGTCCTGGTATTCGGCGGCGAGCAGCGTGTAGCCCTCCGGCCTCCAGGGCGTGGACTTCGCCGCCACCATGAGGACGTGCTTGTCGAGGGTGACGTCGAGACTTCCGGGATCCGCGCCAGGCATATCCAGGAGAACCGTGAAGCGTTCCTTCGACTCGAAGACATCCGCTGGTGGGATGAAGGCTGGCAGATCCTGAGACTGCCGGCTTTGTTCGCCGCGTTTGGCAAGCGGTTGCCTAGGACCCTGCTGAGTTGCGTGGCCGTCTCCGTCCGCCTTCTTCTCAGGCGCGGGCGTCTGGGCTTGGCCCGCATGCTGCGTTTGTTCTTTCGTTTCCTCAGTCATTTCGATGGCTCCAGGTCTCAGGCCACTTTCACTTTTCGGGGCTTGTCCTGCTCAGGACGCGGCAGCTCAAGCCTAAGGATTCCGCGCTCAAAATGAGCCGAGACCTTTTCGGCGTCCACGCGGAAGGGCAGTATGATCACCCGGACAAAATCTCCGTGGGGACGCTCCTCGCGATGCGCGACGACGCCCTCGCCGGCGGCCTCCGGTTCACGCCGGCCTCTGAGCGTTACGGTCAGCGCCTGCACGGTGATATCAAGGGTGTCCGGCGAAACGCCTGGGATCTCGGCGGTGACAATGGCGCCGTCGGCGGAACTCCAGATGTTCACGGGAGGAAAATCGACCTGCAGCGCCAGAGGCCAGAACCATCGCTCCGCGCCTGAGCGCCGCTCCCGCCGGTCTCGGTAGTCTGGGAACCGGAATTGAGGCCTGGACTCGGTCAGCATCTCGAACCTCGCATAAAAGATATCCTGGACTCAGTATCTCAAGGCGGACGGCGAGCTGCACTGATGGCGGTCAGTTAAGCCGAGAACTGTTTTGGCGCCGGGCCGAGCTATTTGCTGGAGGCTTCGTTGGCGGACGCGTTTGTCGAGGAGCCGCTCTTCGCCACGTTCACCATGGCGGGCCGAAGCAGCCGGTCGTAATGGAGGTAGCCGGGCTGGAGAACCTCAGCCACGGTTCCCGATGGCGCATCGCTGCGCTCCACCTCCGCGACGGCGGCGTGCAGGTTCGGATCGAACGGCTGGCCCAATGGCGCAATGCGCTCAATTCCATGCTTTTGCATGGCCGATAGGAGCGCGCGCGCGGTCGCCCTGAGCCCCTGCGCAATCTGCTTCATGGGCTCGCTCGATGCTTCGCCTTCGGCTGCCGCGTCGAGGGCAAACTGCAGATTATCGAGCGTCGGGAGCAGATCTGCGGCGAAGGCGGAAGCGGCGAATTTTACTGCGGCTTCAGCGTCGCGTTGGCTACGCTTGCGGCTGTTTTCCTGATCTGCAAGAGCGCGCAGGAGCTTGGCCTCCAAATCCTTTATGGCTGCCTGCAACTGCGCGATTTGCTCATCGCCTGCCGAGCGCTCTTCCTCCTTCGGAGAGGGAGCGCCTTCCTCTATCTCTCCGGCCTCTTGCTTTGGTGCGGAATGATCGCTCTCGGCTTCATCGCGGTGCGGTTCATGGCGGCCATTGCGCTTATCTGTGCTGCTGGCGGCCATGGTCCACTTCCTCAAATTCGGCGTCGACGACGTCATCGCCGGATGCGGCCGCCTGCTGATTGCCGCCGGCTGCGCTAGTCCCGCCCGCTGATCGAGCGCCCGCCTGCGCGCTTTGCGCAGCCGCCTGGAACTGCGACATCGCCTGCGTGAGCGCGGAAACCGCCTGCCGGATGCGGTTCGCGTCCTGCCCGTTCCTCGCTTCCTTGGCGGCAGCGATGGCCTGTTCGGCAGGTTTGCGCACGCTCTCGCTCACGGAGGGGCCGCTATCGGCCAACTGCTTCTCGGCGGCGTAAACAGTGGCGTCGGCCTCGTTTCGAGCTTCGACAGCCTCGCGGCGCTCCTTGTCGGCTTGCGCGTTCTTTTCAGCCTCGCTGATCATGCGCTGGATTTCCGCTTCGGAAAGGCCGCCAGACGCCTGAATGCGGATTTGTTGCTCTTTCCCCGTGTCCTTGTCCTTTGCGGAGACGTTCACAATGCCGTTGGCGTCGATGTCAAATTTCACATCGATCTGGGGGACTCCGCGCGGAGCGGGCTTAATGCCCACGAGATCGAACTGGCCGAGCAGCTTGTTGTCCGCCGCCATCTCGCGCTCGCCCTGGAACACGCGGATCGTGACGGCCGGCTGGTTGTCTTCCGCCGTTGAGAATGTCTGGGACTTCGCGGCCGGGATCGTGGTGTTGCGGTCGATCAGCCGCGTCATGACGCCGCCGAGCGTCTCGATGCCGAGCGAAAGAGGCGTGACGTCGAGCAGAAGCACGTCCTTCACGTCGCCCTGGAGCACGCCGGCCTGGATGGCGGCGCCAACGGCCACGACCTCATCCGGATTGACGCCCTTATGAGGCTCCTTGCCGAAGAGGTTCTTCACAGTCTCCTGCACCTTCGGCATGCGAGTCTGGCCGCCGACCAGGATAACCTCGTCGATCTGCCCAGCTTTCAGCCCTGCGTCCTTCAAGGCCGCCTCGCAAGGGCCGATGGTGCGCTCGATAAGATCGGCGACAAGCGCCTCCAGCTTCGCGCGCGTAAGCTTCACGAGAAGGTGCTTCGGGCCGTTCTGGTCGGCCGTGATGAATGGGAGATTGATCTCGGTCTCCATCACGGAAGATAGCTCGATCTTGGCCTTCTCCGCCGCCTCCTTGAGCCGCTGCAGTGCAAGCCGGTCGTTTCGCAGGTCGATGCCCTGCTCCTTTTTGAATTCGTCGGCCAGATAGTCGACGATTTGCCGGTCGAAATCCTCGCCGCCGAGAAAGGTGTCGCCGTTAGTCGCCTTCACCTCGAAGACGCCATCGCCGATTTCGAGAATGGAGATATCGAAGGTGCCGCCGCCGAGGTCGTAAACGGCAATCTTTCCTTCGCCGCGCTTGTCGAGGCCATAGGCCAACGCTGCTGCTGTAGGCTCGTTGATGATGCGCAGGACCTCAAGCCCGGCTATCTTGCCCGCGTCCTTCGTCGCCTGGCGCTGGCTGTCGTTGAAATACGCCGGGACGGTGATGACGGAATCCGTGACCGTCGAACCGAGATAAGCTTCAGCCGTCTCCTTCATCTTTTGCAATATGAAGGCGCTGATCTGGCTCGGGCTGTACTTCTTGCCCATGACCTCGACCCAGGCGTCGCCATTTGGACCAGCGACGATCTTGTAAGCGACGAGCCCTTTCTCTTTTTGGACTGTCGGGTCGTCGTAGCGCCGCCCGATCAACCGCTTGATCGCGTAAATGGTGTTTTCCGGGTTCGTCACAGCCTGGCGCTTGGCCGGCTGCCCGACGACAATCTCGCCGGTTTTCAAGAACCCCACGATGGAAGGCGTCGTGCGGGCGCCTTCGGCATTCTCGATCACCTTGGCGGACTTTCCCTCCATGACCGAGACGCAGGAATTCGTCGTGCCGAGGTCGATGCCAATCGCTTTGGCCATTTTTAGGAGGCTCCCAGGAACTGCGTTGAGCGGCTAAAGGGAAAGCCTACCGGGGTGAGAATGCGCTCGCCCTGACATACGTCACTTTTACATTCGCGCCAATGAGGCGCTGCAATCCCGCGCCGCCCCCGTTGCATGCTGAAGCTCAGCGCTTCTTGTATTCGTTTTTTGTGTTTTGCCGATTGGAACTTTCTAGTGCCCCGGGGTACACCGTAAGGAGGGGCGTGGCCGCCGTCGGCGAGGCATTTCGCGGCGATAGCAACCGGAGCGAAACAATGGCGTCTCATCGCGTTGTCTACATCGTGGACGACGATCGCGGACTCCTCCAAACGCTGGACCTTATCTTGAGCAGCGCCGGCATGTTGACAAGCAGCTACGTAAGCTCCCGTGATTTTCTGAGACATTCTCCGCACCTCGCCCCCGGCTGCGTGCTTCTCGATTATTGGATGCCGCCTCCGAACGGCGGGGATGTGTTGCGAGCCCTAATGGAGACGCGCGTTCCGCTTCCGGTCATCGTCATGTCAGGCCGGAGCGACGTAGAAACCGCGGTCGCGGCGATGAAAGGCGGCGCCGTTGACTTCATTGAGAAGCCTTTCAGCTACCTCGGGCTCATAGCGGCCATTTCCCGGACCCTGGACGCGCTCGAAAAGCCGAACGATATCGAAGAAGTCGAGGCGGCCATACTTAAGATCGCTACGCTGACGAAGCGGGAGCGTGAGGTTCTTCAGGCGTTCGAGGATGGCCTGACCACGAAAAAGACCGCTCATCTCTTGGGCATCAGCGTGAGAACGGTCGAGGCGCATCGGGCTCACCTTTTGGAGCGCCTCGGCGCAAAGCGCTTAACCGAGGCAGTGCGCCTTTCAGTGACGGCGCGACTGGGGACTGTTTCTCTTCACAACGCCTCTTGATCACCCTTCGAGAGCGCATCGATCCACAAGCCGAACCTCACGAGGCCCTTCCATCACGATCGCGCCCCTTTGCTTCAGCTCTGTCATGGATCGGCAGACGGTTTCAGAAGAGATCGCGAGGTAGTCCCCGATGTCATAGCGCGAGATCGGCAAGGCAATGACGTCGGACGTCTCCCCGTTTATGCGCGTGGCGAATTCAAGAAGAAAGCAGGCGACTTTCTCTAAAGCTGTCGTCTTTCCGAGCATAAGCATTTGCCGCTCCAGTCGAGCGATGGCTTCCGACGTAATCGTTTGGAGCGCTTGAGCGAGGTCACTGTCCGTTCGGGCCAGCGCCTCAACCCGGGGCCTGGCGTACTGCGAAACAAAGGTCCGGTCCGCGGCGGCCTCGGCAAAATAACCGTGCCTGCCGCCGAAACCGAAGAAATCGCCGGGAAGGAGAAGGTCGAGGATATGGCGGCGTCCACCCGGCTGGAGGGCGAATTTGCGCACCACGCCGCTGCGCACGCGATAAAGGGAGCTGTTCCTGTCGCTGTAGCCGGATATCTCCTGCTCCCGGCTGTAGCATTTCACGGTGGCTATTTGTTCTAGGGGTTCGAGAGCTGTTTCGAGAAGGCTTGGAGGAAGGCCATGTTTTTTTGAGACTGCGGTGCCGTCAGCCTGGGTCATTTGACCTCGCTCATCCGTTGCCTTCATGCCAGAAACCTTCGCAGGTTTTTGAGCAGAAAGTAATTCGGGAAAATCCTATGCGTAAAATTGCGTAAGTATAAATAACCATGTTCGTGCATCCTATTCAGTTCTAAACCGGGGATGTATCTTCCTGCGGCTTTTAACCTCTTGCCTTGGCGCCTGTTCTGCTGAGCTTGGAGGACAAGACGGCTGCTGCACGTGAAAATCACTCTGCGTCAGAAACGGCTGGGCATCCGCCCGATCACCCAGCCGGCGACAGCCCCGAACGCGCGCTGCATGAAGCTCAAACCCGGCTGCAGGCCGCCGTCCATCTCTTTGAGCTTGGATGCTACTCCTGGAACCCGCAAACGAACGCTCTGACATGGGATGATCGGGTCAGAGAGCTGTGGAGCATGCCTGAAGACGCTCAGGTCTCCTATGATGTTTGGGTCGACGCCATCCATCCCGCGGACCGAGACCACGTTCTTCAAGCGGCGGCCCATGCAATCGATCCCGACGGGGACGGCGTCTACGACATCGAATATCGCGTCATCGGGATGAGAGACCGCGTTGAAAGGTGGATCGCGACGCGGGGCCTTACAAGGTTCGCCGGGAGAAAGCCCGTTGAGTTTTTCGGGGTCGCGCACGACGTCACCGCCCGGAGAGCGGCGGAAAATCAACTGGTCGAGATGAAGAACACTCTTGCCGAAGCCAATGCGAGGCTTGAGGCTGAACTGGCCGAAGCAAACATCCAACGAAGGCGGCTTTTCGATCTCAGTCAAAACCTGTTTGCGACAGCCGGGTTCGATGGCTATCTCAAGCTCATCAATCCGGCCTGGACCAAGTTGCTGGGTCATTCCGAAACAACGCTTTTGATACGGCCATACTGGGATTTGATCCATCCCGAGGACTTGGACTCTACTCAAGCTGCTGTTGAGAACCAGCGGCAGGGCAGGAGCGTTTGCCCATTCGAAAACAGGATCAAAACCGCGAATGAGGGGTACAGATGGCTCTCTTGGACCGCGGACCCTGACCACGACTGTTTTCATCTCGTGGGCCGCGACGTCACCGGCGAGAGAAAGGCGCGGGAGGATCTGGCCGAAGCCAATCGTGAACTCGTGGTGCAAACCGCGGAACGGGAGCGCGCGGAGGCCAACCTTCGCCAGAGCCAGAGGCTTGAAGCAGTTGGCCAATTAACAGCGGGCCTGGCGCACGACTTCAACAACATCCTTTCGATAATCAAGGCTAACGTCAACTACCTGCTGTCTTTGATCGATGTGGAAAAAAACCGCCTTGAACAATCGCTCAAATTAATCGACAGCGCCACCGACCGCGGTGAAATAATTACAAAACAACTTCTTGCTTTCGCCAAGAGCCTGCGGCGGCAACGCAAGAGAACGGACATCAACCGTCTCTTAAACAACATGGAAAGTATTTTTCGAACTTCGCTCGGCAGCTCCATAAGTTATCGGACTAACTTTGCGGAAGACCTTGAGCCTGCCTTTGTGGATGAAGCGCAGCTTGAACTTGCGCTAATTAATCTTGCCATCAACGCACGCAATTCAATGGCGAAGGGCGGAGCAATGGATATCAAGACGGCTTTCGAAGATGTTGGCGCCGAGGATGGAACAGGGGCGCCCGGGGAGCCCCAGGCTGGCCGTTACATCGTAATATCGGTCGCCGATACTGGTGCCGGTATTGCACCTGATGCTCTCGGCCGGGTTTTCAACTCCATTCGAGCGGGCGGCAAGGGCTCGGGTCCGGGTCTCGCCCAAGTCTTTGGGTTCGTGAAGCAATCGGATGGCGGCATCAAGATAGAAAGCCGTATTGGCCTCGGCTCCGTCGTAAGCCTTTACCTGCCTCTCGCAGAAAAATACGCTCTGGGGCGTAACGGCTAACGGGCTGCGCCGGCCGCTTCCTTAGCCGTGCTGGCCTCCCGGCTGAAAAGCTTGACCATTTCCCGATTGAACGCGGGAATGTCGTCCGGCCAGCGGCTTGTCACGAGCTTGCCATCGACGACCACTTCCTCGTCAACCCAGTCGGCGCCCGCATTGCGAACATCGGTCTTCAGGGATGGCCAGGTTGCGAGCCGCTTTCCGCGCGCCGCCCCCACCTCGATAATCATCCATGGCCCATGACAGATGGAGGCGACCGGTTTTCCGGCTTCGAAAAACGATTTGGCGAAGGCGACCGCTTTTGGCTGCATGCGAAGCCTGTCGGGATTGATCACGCCGCCAGGCAGGAGAAGCGCGTCGTATTCGTCCGGATTGGCGCGGTCGAGCGGTCGATCCACGGGATAGTCTTGGCTCCAGTCGGTGAAATTCCAGGCTCGAACTTTGCTCTGCTGCGGAGAAACGATGAACGTTTCAGCCCCGGCTTCGTTCAAGGCGGTGCGAGGCTTTGTCATCTCCACTTCCTCAAAGCCATTGTCGATGAGGATCGCGATCTTTTTCCCGTGGAGCGGATGATGGGTCATTGTCGTCTTCCTTTTGCTATGCACATTACCGCCGAGGGCGCCGCCGAGCTAAAAAGCTACGCCCCTGGCAGGAAGGGCACCCTGATGCCCATCAGGAAAAGCGGGAGTCCGCTGCATTTTCCGTGCTTTTGCGCAGCCGATGGACTTCGGCGCGTGACTTTTCCGTCGAGAAGACGAGCCGCGCCTCGCTTGAACGGGTAAGGCTAGCCGCTGACGTTAATCTTGCGCACCGCCGGACGCCTGAGCGGCTTTCACTTTGTCTTTCGGCCCTTTCTTCTGCTGCTCGGCTACTTTGGCCTGATGATAAATTCGCCGGATTTCTTCGATGTCCACCGCTGGCTTCGGCATCTGGATTTTCATGTCATCGAGCGCGTCGGCGATGATTGCGGAGACAGAGAGGTTGCGAAACCATTTGTGGTTCGAAGGGATGACGAACCACGGCGCATATTCCGTCGAGCAACGTGACAATGCGGCCTCGTAAGCCTTGATGTAGTCGTCCCACTTTTCGCGCTCGGTGTAGTCGCTTTCGCTGATCTTCCACTGATGCGCCGGATCGTCGAGCCGCTCTTTGAAGCGCTTCAGCTGCTCATCTTTGGAGATGTAGAGGAAAAACTTCAGGATCGTCGTGTTGTTCTCCACGGTGAGCAGCTTTTCCCAGTCATTGATGAAATCGTAGCGCGGCTTCCAGACTTCCTTGGGCACGAGCTTGTGCACGCGAGCGATCAGCACGTCTTCGTAATGGGAACGGTTGAAGATCGCGACGTTGCCGCCCTTTGGCGCATGCGGATGCACCCGCCAAAGGAAATCGTGTTCCCGCTCCTCCTCGGTCGGCTGCTTGAAGCCGGTCACCCGAACTCCCAGCGGATCCATGGCCCTGATGACGTGCCAGCAGGTGCCATCCTTTCCTGCGCCGTCAATACCTTGCAGCACGATCAGCAGCGAGTGGCTGCGGTCGGCGTAAAGTGCGCGCTGCAGCCTGGTGATGCGGTCGAGATTGGCTTGCAGTTCAGCCGCCGCCACAAGGTCGTTGGCGTGGTCACCGTGGAATCCGGGGTCGATTGACTTGAGATCGGCCTTCGAGCCGGGCTCGATGCGGAAACGCTTTCCGAAGTTCATGTCCATCTCCTTGAGATGAATCTTCAGATCGAGGCGCATGGCGCTACTTTCTCGCCATCGGGTTCGGCACGGGCTCGCCGATCTTGATAAACCTGTCCCTGTCGGTGTGCTGGAAAGGCTCACTCCTCCCGCGGATCATGAGCGTGGTGTCCTCGTTGTAGGACCAGCTTCCGTCGCCATTGATCGTCACTTTGATGCGGCATTCCAAAGTCCGGAATGCCTCTTCGAGAAAAGGATTCGAGCAAATGCCATTGACCGTGGAGCTTCTCACGGCGACCAACTCGAATTCTTTTGCATCGCGCGAGGCTTTCCCAACAGCCATCGCAACTTGACCGCGAGGGATGGCGATGGTCTGAATAATGCTGCCGGTTGCCGGTTCCCACAGCCAATAGCCGACCTGGTCATGGAATGTCTCGACCTCGCCGGGCTTGACGATGTGCTGATGGTAGCGCAGGCCGTAAAACAATTGCGGGCCGTTCGTTTGCGGGTCGATGGGCTGAAGTTCGATGCGATCCAGATAGCCTTGCGTCTGGGGGCCATCCGCAATCGGATGCACGTCCACGCCCTTGTTGCCGCGCCAGATTCCCGCCATAGGCCTCAAAGGCCCTAGGTTGCTCAGGGTGTCATGATCGGCGTTTGATGGCTCGGTGAAGATATCTTTGGGATAAGCGAACATTAGAGCACCCTTCTTGCCGGAAGGCGGGACTTCGCAAACTGGCAGTCGCACCGGCTTGTTCGACCAATCTCGGATACCCTTGCTTAAAAAAGCATTGGCCATTGGCCTTTTACCGGACTTTCAGGGCATGACGCGTCAAAAAGAATTAGAACCATACAATTGCATTTTGTCCCGACAGCCGGGTCGCCTATGCAGGTTATGCTTAAGGTCACCCTTTACGGTTTACTTTCTGCTGAATCTCATTAAAAAAGAAAATGACTAAGCCCCCTTTACATGCTTAAAACACCCAATGTCGAAGCAACTTTTACTTTACAGACAAAGCAACAAAACACGTATCCCTTACATATTTCATGCATAGTTGCTGAGCGACATCTTGCTGCCTGCCCGAAGGCGACAGATGAAGCGTGAGCCGGTCAATTCATTGCGCTCCAACTTCGTGAGCTGCCTAAGGTTCCAACCCGATGATCTACGAAAAGGTAGTCGCCGTCTTTAACAGCCCGGCTCATGCTGAGGCTGCGGTTTCAGCGCTGAAAGCGGGCGGATTTGGAAGCGGTGACATCGCTATGTGCCGGGACAACGCCTTGTTCCAGTCGAACGAAAGCGCCGCTTTCCGTATGGAGCAGGCTCTGTTCTGGCGCGATCTGTTTGGCTGCGATATTCGAGGAAGCGAGTGGCCCGGTGACGGGAGCTGCGGCAAGGACTGCGTGACGGTTTCCGCGAAGATACCCGAAACGGAGGTTCTCCGGGCGATTGCGATCTTAGAGAAGCAGGGGCCGGCCATTCTACGGGAGCGCGCTGTATCTTACGAAACCGGTGGGGATACCGCCTCGTTGGAGGGCGGACGCCAGGACGCGGAGCCGCCCGTTAAAAGTCTGCCTGAGGGATCAAAACTGCCTGTGGCATCCACGAGCCGCTAAAGCTTGAGCGCAATCAATTCGACCGGGGCGATGCGGATGTGAAGACCGAGCGGTGGCGGACCTCCAGCGGGCGCGGCGTTTGCTTGTAATTAAGCAAAGAACGCAAGCGCAAAGTCACGCCGGTTCCGTTCAGTCATTATGGCAAATCCCGCAGCCTCAAGCGCATTCTTGTAGCGCTCAGGTTCTATAATGTTTGGATATGCCGGTCTGCGCTGTATAACCTCGTCCATAGGGCAGACGATGCCCTGATCGGCGAGCTTGCCGGCACGGGGATCGCCTACGTCGCCTCTGCAGTCCTCGACGCTCTCGGATGTGGCGAGGGAGCTGGGCGCAACGCCGATGCAGTTGGCGCTGGAGTGGCTGCTTCACAACGCGCGCCCAACGTTCTCCTGATTCCAGGCACCTCCTCGCTCGAGCTGCTCTGGGCATGCGCGGCTAAGCGTTTGTGCCACCGTCAACAGTCAGGTTTGCCCCTGTAATATAGGCTGCCTGCGGACCTGCGACGAACGCAACCAAC
Organism: uncultured Alphaproteobacteria bacterium; assembly: GCA_963834165.1. Lineage (GTDB taxonomy): Bacteria > Pseudomonadota > Alphaproteobacteria > Rhizobiales > Rhodomicrobiaceae > Rhodomicrobium. The sequence continues at coordinate 635,815 of CAWIAL010000017.1, forward strand.
GAGGCAACGTCGTCCACGCTTCCGTAGCGATTTAGCGCCGTAGCCGCCTTCTGCGGAGTAGCCCATTCGCTTGCGGCGGGATTGAGGTCCGTATCGATTGGGCCGGGCTGGACGTTGTTGACGGTGATGCCCCGGTCTCCAACCTCCCTGGACAGACCTTGCGTGAACATCCTTACTGCAGCCTTGGTGGCGGCATACGGCACAAGCCCAGGTGTCATCAGGCGCTCCCCGACACAGGAACCGATCGTGATGATACGGCCATTGTTGTTCATGTGCTTCAGGGCCGCTTGTGTAGTCACCAAGACGCCACGGAGGTTGATGCCGATCATACGGTCCAACTCCTCCAGCGTTGTTTCCTCGAACTTCTTGGGAATGGCAGTTCCTGCATTATTCACCAGCACGTCGAGCTTGCCGAAGGTGGAGACCGTTTTCTCGACGGCAGCCTTGATGGCTTGGGCATCGGTCGCATCCGCCTGGACCGCGATCGCCCTTCCGCCGGCGTCTTCAATGGTTTTCACGACCGATGCCGCGGCGTCTGCTCCCGTCGCGTAGGTAATGGCGACCGTGGCTCCGTCGGCCGCCAAGCATTTGGCAATCGCCGCGCCAATCCCCCGCGATCCCCCGGTGACGAATGCAATCTTTCCTTCGAGTTTCTTTGACATAAGAAAGCTCCTTTAGGGTCTGGGAATATTTGTCCGCGCCGTCACGTGGGACGCGTCTCTCGTTCAAAGCTTGGATCAGCCCAGTGATCCATAGTGCCCAAAAAATGCATGTTGAAGATGGGTGGCGTGCCGACATCGGCGATAGGCAAAGCTGATGCCACGACCTTCGACGGATTGCCTCGGCGCGGTCACGAGAGCCAAAGCCGGTTTGGATCTGAGACGGTCGGCTCTACCTTCCGCCGAACAGGAGATGCCACAGCGCCGGGAGCAGGATCGAGGTTGCGAGTGCATTCAAGCCCATGGCAAGCCCCGCGAAAGCGCCCGCAATCTCGTTGACCTGAAGCGCCCGCGCGGTGCCGATCCCATGAGACGCCACGCCCATGGCAAGCCCTCTCGCTGCCCAATCCTTGACGCCGAGCCGGTTCAGGAGCGGCGGCCCCAGCATCGCGCCGAGGATGCCCGTCAGGATGACGAGCACCGCTGTGAGCGAGGGCAAGCCTCCAAGCTGTTCCGCGATTCCCATCGCGACGGGGGCGGTTACCGACTTCGGCGCAATCGAGGCGATCGAGTCCCGCCCGCCGCCGAGAAGCCATACGATCGCCATAGCGCTGAGGGCAGCGGTTAGCGAGCCGGCCAGGATGCTTGCCGTGATCGCCAAGCCCGAGCGCCTCACTCTTTCGACCTGGCGGTAAAGTGGCACGGCTAGCGCGACAGTCGCCGGGCCAAGCAGAAAATGAACGAATTGCGCGCCCTGAAAGTAGGTCTGGTAGCTGGTTTTCGTTGCGAGAAGAACCGAGACTACGATCACGACGGCGATCAGAACCGGGTTGAAAAGCGGATTGAAACGCTGCCATCGATAAATCAAAAACCCAACTCGATAAGCGACTAGGGTAAGCGCCAGATGGAGAAGAGGACTCGCCGCAAGATAAACCCAGACGTCGCGGAGGTCAGTCACGGTGCGGCTCCCGCGCAGGCTTCCGAGCCTTCCGTGAAAGAAAGGCCATCAGCAAAGCCGTCACTCCGATTGTCAGAAGCGTGCTCACGACGAGCGCGGCGCCAAGCGGCAGCCACTCGCCTTCCAGCAGCTTGAAATGCAGCATGACCCCGGCACCAGCGGGTACGAATAGCAACGACAGGTTGTAAAGGAGGGCATCTGCGGTCTTGCCCAGACCATCGGGAACGCGGCCGTTCCAGACGAGCACGCCGAACAGCAGAGCCATTCCGCAAACCGGCCCAGGTATGGGCAAATGGGTCAGCGCAACGAGCGTCTCGCCCGCCAACTGACACACGATAAGAACTGTGATCCACTCGAGCATGGGGCGCCTTATGTAAAATTCTTCTTCCCGTGAAGAAGCGTAATCACAGTTTTTCACAGGTCTTCAAAAGGAAAATCCTTAGGAAATGCCGCGCGTCTCCTTAATCCGGGCTCAAAAGACCGTTATCGTGGTTGTCTGGTATTGCATTTTGTTTAAAAAATGGGTCCGGCACGGTAGAGGGACTTTTGCCGCATGAACGGGCAGGAAACGCGGGCACTCTGGGAGATGGGGCGGAACGCCTGGAATGAGTGGGCTTCGCAGATTCTGAAGTCGAAGGCCAACTTCCAGGAAGCTGGCGCCTTGGCCCTGAATTGGTATGGCGAGGCCGACAACGATGAAACGCGGCTTTGGCTGAAGGTCGCGAGTGCCGACTTCGCCAACGAGCATTTCGAAGACGAAATTGACTTCGACGGGTTCGTTTTTCCAGGCCCGATAAATCTTTCCGGCGCGGTGTTCGAGCGCCCGGTTTCCTTCGCCGGCGCGGAGTTTCAACTCCCTGCGAACTTCAGCCGTGCGCATTTTCAAGCCGATGCGAGCTTCAAGGCGGCCAAATTCGGCGGCCAGGCGGTCTTCGATGACGCGGTTTTCGATGGCGCCGCAGATTTCGAGCGCACCGAGTTTTTGAAGGAGAAGAACGGCCCACTCACCCATGGGGTGAAGTTTCAAAGAGCGCGGTTCCTGGGCAAGGCGGATTTCCGATCCTCGGTCATGATCGGCAGCGCCGATTTCTCGAAGGCGCAGTTCGCGGGGACTGCCCGTTTCGACGAGGCGCGCTTCACGGCTGACGCTGTGTTCGAGGGCGCGGTCTTCTCGGCCCCGGCTGGCTTCAATGCCTGCCAGTTCTTCGGCAACGCGGCTTTCAAGGAAACTCAATTTACAGGCGAAGCCCGTTTCAGCGAGGCGGCGTTCAAAGGCGAATGCCAATTGGATCGCAGCCAGTTCTGGGGCGATGTCTCGTTCCGCGAAGCGCGTTTCGAACAGAATGCGTGTTTTGCTGACATGCGGATAGAGGGCGCTTCACGTTTCCCGGGCGCGAAATTCGCAATGGAGGCGAACTTCCTGGAGGCCCGCTTCAGCGGAAACACCGATTTCTCAGGCGCGGACTTTGGCGGCTCGTCGGTTTTCCGCTTCGCTCACTTCCATCACGGCGCATCCTGGGCCTCCTGCCGCTTTCTGAACAGCGCCGACTTTTCGGGTTTAACGCTGGGCCGGAATTCGAGCTTCAAGGAAAGCAAGTTCGAGGGGGATGCCATCTTCCGCGAAGCGCATTTCGACGCTCCGGTTTCGTTTTCCCGCGCTTGCTTCAAGGCCACCGCGGACTTTTCCGCCCTGCAAAGCAAGGTCGCTTTCGTTCTCGCCAACGCTGACTTCAAGAACGTGCCGAGCTTTCTCGAAGCGAGCTTCCACGAGCCTCCGCGGGTGGACAACATGATTGTCGCCGATCCGCTCAAGCGGTTCCACAGGTGGAAGCAAGCGGGAGTTTCTGACCCGAGAGGGCCGTTCTTCAAGCTCATGAAGGTCTGCGCGGACCCGGATGCCTCAGCGAAGTTTCGCCGCCTCAAGAAGCTGGCGTTCGAGGCGCAAGACCTGACGCGCGAGCAGGAATTTTTCGCCCAGGAGTTCCGTTGCCGCCGTTTCTGGCTCGACAAGCCGTTTGGAACAGGCATCGCGCGCTTCTGGCTCGGCTGGTTTTACGGCGGCGTTGCAAATTTCGGACGCTCTCTGATCCGGCCCGTGGTGCTTTGGCTCGCCTCGATCTTTGTGTTCGCGCTCTACTATCTTGCGCAAAGAGGCGCCGCCGCTGACCTGTCGTGGACGCCTGTCCAGCGGTTTGAGGGCTTGTTCTCGAATGGGAAAGCGGCTTGCGTCGCAGGTTCCTCCGATCCGGTTTCCGAGGCGATCTACCTTTCATTCAGGAACGCATTCCTGAAGGTGGACTGGAACGACGCCACCAACGCACGGCGGGTTTTTGGCTGCTTGTACGGCGTTGAGCCGGGTGGGGAAGCAATCCTGCCGCTCAGCGTCTCCGCGATGTCGCTTTTTCAGGCTTTTGTGAGCGCAGGCTTGATCTTCATGTTTTTGCTCGCTTTGCGAAACCTGCTCAAGGTTCGCTAGCTTGCTTGTTTCGTAGTGTCGCGAGGAGATGATCGCCTGCCCGCGCGACTGCGCCTTGGCCGCCAAACTGGCGAGCGCAAATATCGAAGCGGGACTCCCTCTCCCAGGGGAGAGCCTTGGGGTGAGGGGCGTTTATGCCAAGTGCAGAAATTCCTGACCGTTCTTGTTGTCGTCCCCGCGCAGGCGGGGAGGTGGATTCACATTTGAAGTGCAACAGGTTGGCTGAAAATACCTCGGCTGGCGTTTGAAAGCCAAGGCATTTGCGGGGCGTGGCGTTCATCAGCCACGCCAAGTTGAGGATATCGTTGCCGGAAAGGATGGAAGGATCGAGCTTCCTCGGCAGGAAGCGGCGGAGGCGCCCGTTCATATTTTCGACGGCGCCTTTTTGCCAGGGGCTTCTTGGTTTGCAGAAATAGGTCTTGATACCGGGAGAGGCGTTGAGTTTGTGATGATCGGCGAATTCGGTGCCGTTATCCTGGGTGAGGGAGAGCCGGAGTTTCGGGGGCATCCTCTGGAACCATTGGGTCAAGGTTTGGCTGACGCGGGCGGCCTTTTTGTCTTTAAGCTTGGCCAGAAGGGTAAAGCGCGAGACCCTCTCGTGGGCGACGAGGATGTTATCGCGCTTATTGCTGAACATCAGGAGATCGGCCTCCCAATGACCTGGCCTTCGTCTTTTTTCGGCAGACTTTGGTCTTTGGCTGATGCAGACGCGGTGTTTGATATGCTTGATTGAGCTTCCGCCTTTTTTGCCGCGATAGCCTCGTTTGGACTTGGCGCGCGGCAGATAGAGTCTCCAGCGATAGTTTTTTGTGCCGCGGATTTGAGCGTAGATGAAGCGGTAGATGGATTCGTGGCTGATGACGGTGCTGCCTTTTTCACGCGCCAGCCGCCCTGCCACTTGTTCAGGCGACCATCCGCCGGCGAGACGGGTCAGCACCACATGCCGCAGCTCCGGCTGGCGGTCCAGCCGGCTTCCGCGCCATCGTCTGGCCCAGGCCTGTTCATCGGCATAGGCTGGCTTGTAAGCTGCTTTTTCCGAACTGTTGCGGGTTATTTCGCGCGCGATTGTCGATGGCGCGCGATCCAGACTTGCAGCGATTTTCCGGTACGATTGGCCGTTCCCGTGCAGACGGGCAATGGCACAGCGCTCTTCGAGCGAGAGCTGACGGTAGTTTTCCCCCATGATGGCAACACCTTAGTAGAGTGTTGCGCTTCGTTTGTGAACTCAAGGGACACAGTAAGCACAGTGCTAAGTCGCTGTTTTCGCGAACCTTTCACCTTCCGATTACTGGATGGCCGCCTTCGCGGGCACGACACAGGGGGGCAGTGTCTATTGCGTTCGGTATTACATTCGATATCAAGTACTCACCCCTCACCCGGACCGCAAAGCGGTCCGGCCTCTCCCACCGGGAGAGGCGCCTCGCGTTTCCATGTCAGTCGATCATACCCTAAGCCCCATCGGCAGCGTCGCCGTCGACATAGAGCCAGCGCCCATTTTCACGGACAAAACGGCTCTTCTCGCGCAACTCGCGTACGAGGCCGCTCGCTTTGAAGCGGGCGATGAACTCGACAATGGCGGCATCGGCCGATGTGGTCTCATGCCGCAAAACCTTCAGACCCAGCCAGCGGCGTGGCGATGCGGCAAGATTCAGGTCAGGCGGCTGCGTCCGTGGATGCCAAGTCGCGAGCAGGTATTCATCCAGCTTTAGTACGAAGGCCGTGTAGCGCGAACGCATCAGCGTTTCGGCGTCTGGCGGCATTTCGCCATCGTGCCATCTCAGGCAACACCCCTCGTAGGCTCGCCGGCTGCCGCAGGGACACGGTCCGCGATATCTTCGGGCCACGTTCATGACGGTCACAATCTCCTTCGATCATTCTTTGCCGATAATTTAGTTACACGAGAACGTGATTTCGCTTAGGCAGCGCTCCGTATTAAGTTTGACTTAAGTCAACCTTCAGTTTGATTTAAGTCAGAAACCGAAGCGCGACGAACGAAAATCAAATCGGTCAGGTTTCGAACTGGCCAGAGTTTCGGCCCCCTAGCCGCTAATTTCGGCTCCTGAGCCCCAACCCCGGCCTAAGAACCCGAGATGGAGAGGAGGCTCCCATGTTGAAACATTCACTCGCGATTTTAGCTATTACCACCATTCCAGCGATGGCGTCCGACACTGTTGTCTCAAGCCATGACGTGAGCTTCGACCAGGTCTCGTTTACCTGCGGCGAGGTCAATCAATCGGGCAAGGTTGTGCGCTTCATTCATACGAACCCCGGGGCGAAATACATCCCAGAGTTCCAACCCGCAGCCGACGACCCGCTGGCCAAGAGCTGGGACATCACCTACCGGATTATCTGCGAAGGCGGCTATCAGCAGTCGAACATTACCGCACGCGCGGGCGGCAGAGGCTCCATCCGCTAGGCTAAAGCCCTTTTTGAGCTGCTTCTTTAGGCAGCTTCCCTCTCCTGGAGATGGCGGCGCTCTCGCCGCCCTCCTAAGCCCTGCGAGCTAGCTGCGCGTTGCTCCAGGCTCAAGGGCGCTGGCGTTCTGGCCCGTATCCGGAAGCTGGGCATGAATAAGAGCGATGGCGGCGTTGAGCTGGTCATCCAGCTCTTTTTCTTTTGGTACATACGTGCTGCTGCCCGTACTCTCCGGTACACCGTCATTCTTTAAGTGGCCGCGAAGTTGCGCCTCTGATTCGAGCGGCAGCGCTGCAAGCTCCAGCTTCAGATTGGCCGGAATCTCGGGCTTGAGATCGTATTCCGGCTCTATACCTGTCGCCTGGATGGAACGGCCGGATGGGGTGTAGTACCGCGCAGTTGTGAGGCGGATCGCCCCCTTGTTCACAAGCGGGATCAGGGTCTGAACCGAGCCCTTTCCAAAGGACCGGGTGCCGAGGAGAGTAGCCCGGTTGTGGTCTTGCAACGCGCCTGCAACGACTTCCGAAGCGGACGCCGAGCCGCCATTGATCAGCACAACAAGCGGCTTGCCATCCGTTATGTCTCCCGGCATCGCTTCGGCGCGATAGATATCGGAGCTATTGCGGCCTTTCGTGATGACGATAGCGCCGCCGTCGAGAAATTCGTCCGAGACGGCAATAGCCTGATCGAGAAGGCCGCCTGGGTTGTTCCTAAGATCGAGCACGTAGCCGGAAACCTTGGAACCGAGAGCCTTTTTGATGTCCTCCACAGCCCACCGGACGTGATCGGCGGTGTATCTATGTTCGAATGACTTGATCTTGATCCAGCCCACGTCTCCTTCGACGCTATATTGGACGGGATCAACCCGGATGATGTCGCGGACGACCTTGACGATGACCGGCTTGGCGAGGCCGTTTCTAGCGAGCGTCAGCGTGACCGAAGAACCAACCGGCCCGCGCATTCTGTCTCCCGCAGCGCTCATGCTAAGGCCTTTGAGAGACCTCCCGCCGATGGCGGTTATGGTATCGCCTGCAAGCACACCGGCCCGTTCCGCGGGCATCTTATCGAGAGTTTCGATGACCTTGGCACCACCGCTCTCCATCTTTACGTTGACGCCAAGACCGCCAAAACCGCCTCGGGTCTCCTCCTGCTCTTCCTCGACTTCTTTTGGGGAGAGATAGGTCGAATGCGGGTCGAGCCCCGTCAGCACTCCCTTTATTGCGTTTTCAAGGAGTTTCGAGTTCATCGGGCTCCGCGGCATGATTGGCGCGCAACTCAGCGAGCACATCCCCGAAATGTTTGTAGCTATCGGCCGCTGATGCTGCGCCATTGCCCCGCTGCGGCGAAAGCACGATGGGGGTGCCGCGTCTCTGGTCGAACCCTGTCAGCGCTCCATTGATTGCGTCTTCGAGGAGTTTCGAATCATCGGGCTGCACCACATAATTGGCGCGCACTTTCTCGAGCACATCACTGAAAAGATCGAAATGTTTGTCGACATCGGCCCCAGCCGCTACCGCCTTCCCCTGCCACGGTGAGGGCAGAGTTATAAGACCGCCGGCTGCAGCCAGGGTAACAAAGAATGCAGCAAGGGCGCGTTTACGCATTATTTCTAGCCTTTTGATATCGCCGAGTGCCCGATTATGATTCGCGAAAAAATTCACTCCATCACCCTTTACAGTGTCCGGCTTCGAACGCCTTGTCCATTAAGTTTGACTAAAGTCAGCCTTCAGTTTGACTTAACGCAATCCCAAAGACGCGACGAGGAGAGAGCTAACCGGCAAAGCCATGTGTGACCGGGTTCGGCGGCTCCCGGACAAGCCCTGGGCTGCAGAGCGCGCCAATGACTAAGTTCAAACCCGCCCGGTGCCCCGACGCCAAGCACCAAGCTTTAGCGCTGCTGCAGCGCTAGCGTCCTGTGCGCGGCGCACGGTTCAACACTTTGTTAGTTAGGAACCTGCTGCAACGGCTATCGTTGTTGCATTTGAAAGATTTCCAAGAGGAGGAAGTCTGGAGGGCATCTATGCAAGTACAAATCACCTTGCAGCCAGAGCAAGAGGAAAGCCACGAACTCGGTGAGGTCTTGCGGGCATTCGCAGCTGATTATGATAGCTGGATGATCAGAAGCATCAAAGGTGGAAGGCATACATTCCACGATGAAGCCGGTGACCTGATTGCGTCACTCGAGATCGTGAAGGGAGCCCGGCACGACAGACAACAAACGTGAGGCGCGGCGGAGGAAGAACGCGCATAGGCCAGCGAGGAAGGCCAGCCTCTCTTTTTCGCGTCTCTCATTGCGTGCACAGGCTTGTCATCGGCCGCATATGACGAACCGGCGAAGCAATTACAGCTCGCGGATTTCTGATCGCACAATTGCTCCAGACCGCGGAACCAAGGTTTTGATGGCGACTTCTCCGTACGCTGCGGAATTCCGCAGCGTACGGTCCGGAGGAAGATGATGGCAGTCGAGCCACTGATTGCGTGGTTGGTGATGGTTTCGGTGGCCGGATTTGTGGCCGGCTGGGTTGTCACGTGGGGCCATGGTTTCGGAATTGTTGGAAATATCGTTGTTGGAATCCTTGGCTCGTTTTTCGGAGGAGCTGTATTGCCTCGGCTTGGGCTTCATGCTGGCGGCGACCTGGCCAGTCAAATCATCAGTGCAACTGCCGGCGCGGTCCTACTTCTCCTCCTTATCGGCGCCGGGGTTGTCACATTGCTCCTCCTGATTGGACTTGTGCGGAGAGCCGAAACGCCCTCGCGTCTTTGATGCGCGAACCACGCTGGTAGGCGGCGACCGGGGGAAAGGTTGCGAGATCGCGAGTGGCCGCGATTGCAAAACACCGCAGTAGGGCCGTTCGGCTAGTTTGCGGCCGGAGTAGCACCTTGATGCCGGACCAGAGTGAAATTCTTTGTATTGGACATGAAGAAAGTTGGTTGTTGCTTGTCTTCAGTCCGGGTGGTTACCCAATCGGACACATACTCCCCTAGCCCGAACACAGTCACAGTCCCGTCGCGGCGGCTTGCCTTTCCCATGAGTCCCTGGATCAATGCGTAGGTAAACGCGCCATGATGAATTTCCTCAAATTCATAAGACAGCGTGTCGGTATCAGTCGCAGAAAACACGACAATGCCTGCGTCAACGGAATTGTTCTCGAGGCGGGCGTTGTAGGCACCTGCGGCGTGGCAAGTATCGACGAACATCAATTTGCTAGCATGGGAATTTTTCAGCGCTCGTTCAAACGTGGTCCAGGGAAGAACAGTGGAGTCGAGCCACTCCCCGCCCGACTGCTGGGCATTTTCGGGGAGGTATATGTAGTCGCCGCTGGAATCCTCTGTCTCGCCGTGGCCCGCAACAAATAAAATAACCTTATCTATCCTTCTGGCCTGTTTGAAAAGCGCAAGTGCTTCCTCGATATTTCCCTTGGTAGGATGCTTCTCACCGTCGCTCGTTAGCAGGACTGCTTTCATTTGCCGGAAGAGCGGGCCCGTGTTTTTGGTCAAGGTTTCGAGGAAATCCCGCGCATCCCTGCCCGCAAATCGCAGATCGCACGGTTCATGTCCGCTGGCGCCGCATTGCGGCGGAATCTGTGAATATTTGTCCGTGCCAATCGCCACCACATAGAGATCCCCTAAGTTTTCGCTTGGGACTACAGGTTGAGCTGCATCACGGAACAGGATGAATTCTTGGACGAATTGCCCGGTCTTGTTACGGGCCACAATTCGCACATGGTTTTTTCCTGTCTCAAGGGGCACTTCAACACTGTACGGGTTGGCAGGGATGCCTCGCGCATTGGCACCACGCATTTCGGACTCTTCTGCCTTCTTGCCCTCAACCAGCACCTCGACGGGTTCGATCGGGTCGGGGTTAGTATCGAACCTGAGGACGACCTTGGCCGAAGCGGCGTCAATATGAGAATCGCTGGCGGGAGAAAGTATTCTGAACCGAGGGGGCTGGTGCGTTGCGAGATCGCGGAGTTCGAAATCCACCCCCCGTGCCGAACTGATCGCTTCCCTGGCGCTTGCGAGGCGAATAGCCCGTTCCACAATCTCAGGTCTATAAAAGTGATCGCGCAACTGATTTCCCGTTACATAGTCAGGTACCTGGTCCGGCCCCCTGTTGATTTGCCAGCCAATGATCTTTTCCCCAGCCGGAGACCCTGTGAAATACCCTTGCGGCGTCCACATAACCCAATCGCCATCCGCGCCATCGAAAAGGGTTACGATCAGTTCGCCGGTCTTGGCGTTCCAAAGCCGTACAGTCTGATCGTCCGAGCAGGTGACCAGGTATTTGCCGTCAGGGGAAACCGCTAGCCCCCAGACCGTGCCTTCATGTCCTGCAAAATCCAGGATCTTCGTGCCATCGAGCCTGTATGCGGCAACAACACCGAGGCCGCCGCCAGAGAAAATCGTCTGGCCGTCGGGGCTAAAGCCGAAAGCACCGTGATGGTATCCATCGCTGGGACTGCGCCTAATCGCGGCTTGCACCTCCCCGCTCTTCGTAATGTTGAGGACGCTTAATGCGCCATCTTCACCTTTGCGCAACTGGAGCGACCATTGACGAAACTCGAGCTGGCTTCGAAGCCAGTTTTTCTGTCTCGTCGCCACTTCGGGTTTGCCGAGGGTTGAACCCGCCGCTTTAGCATCGGCGGTGGGAAGCCGAAGAGCCATTTCAAGCGGACCATAACCCTTAACCGGATCGTTGCGCGTTTTTGAGTGTCCCCACCCAATGCGGGACGCATCGGATGAGAAGCCCGCAGCCCAAACCGATCGGCCGCTTCCTTGCAGAACCTTTTTTGTCTCTCCCGTTAATGGGTCCCAGATATGGATCTGGAAATCTTTGCCCCCCTGCCGTTGCGACAAGGCGTCCATCGGGCGAGAAAACAGACGTCAGCACCGCGTCCCCGTGCTTTTCGCTTGGATAAACAGCGACCTGCTTGCCCGTTGCAACATCGAAAACCCTTTGCGCATACTCCCCTTGAGGAGCACTGCGGCAGGTGGCAAGCAACAGACGGCCGTCTGGCGAAAAACTAAGCGATCCGACTGCCTCACACTCGTGACCGCCCGTCTTGAGAAAACTCCCTGTTTTCTCATCCCAAAACCGGATTTCGCCGAGAACATCGCCGGTGGCGAGCATGCCGTTTGCTGGCGAAATGGCAACGGTCAACACCTTGCCTCGGTGGCCGGTCATGTCCTTCAAAAGAGCGCCATCTTCCATAGACCAAAGCATCAGCCTGCTATCGTCGGTCGCGGTCACGAAGCGCTTGCCGTCGTTGGTAAAGTGCACGTAATTGACCGGTGAGCGATGGCCCGTGAACCTGCGCAAGAGCGTCTGGCTTTCCACATCCCAGAGGATGACGTGTCCATCGTCTCCGCCCTGGCCTGAGAGGAGCTGCTTCCCGTCTGGAGAGAAGGCAAGCGCCCCCACTACGTTGGTGTGGCCTTTGAGGAGCGCCTTGAGTTCCCCGCTTGCGAAGTCATAAAGACGGATGTCGCCAATATCGTCTTTGTCGATTTGACCATAGCCGGGCGCCATCGAACCGCTGACAGCAAGCCAGCGATCGCCGGGCGAAAGTGCTGCATTGTAAATGAGTCCGTGGGTGCCCAGCCCCGCTTCCCCGCGGATGTTGCGGATAGTTTTTCCTTCCTGCCAATCCCAAACCCGGACGAGCTTGTCTTCGCTCGCGGATAAGAGATACTTCCCATCCCGGGTGAAGGCGAGGCTAACGATCTTTCCCTGATGCCCGCCGGTGTCCAGCATCAAAAAAGGTGCCTCGTCAGCATGGAGACCGGCTATACCAGCTTGCGCAAATGCCACAAAAATCAGAAAAAGCCACAACAGCAACCGCATAACGCACCCACCCTGAGAGTTACGTAATTGGTTAACATATAGCTTAGAACTAACCACCAATCAACTAAAGCGAAGCCGGCCTTAAATCGGTTGACCACCGAACTAATCTCGCAAATCAGCTGTTTTCGCCCAACCGGATATAGAAACTTAGGACCGGGCGTAAATCAAGATGGAAGCGGAGAGCGGGATAACGCTGCCGGCTGAGCACAGCGTTAGTGTGCTCATCCGCGAGAATGGATTGGACGGTCAAAGCCTTTCTGATATTGGGGACGGGGTTGGAGGGGCCTTGTTTCAATCTGTTTAAGGATAGTGCTTTGTTTCCGGTCGAATTCAAAGTTCGCAAAGCGCAGTACGGCTTTGTTGTCGCGCTGTTGCTCGCTGCGACCCTCATTCTCGACTGGCCGTGGCTTTCAGGCCGATTCGTTGTTCCATGGGACGCGAAAGCCCATTTCTGGCCACAGCTCATATTCCTGACGCATGCTTTCGGCTCCGGCGAGAGTCCCTATTGGACGCCAAATGTGTTCGCGGGATTTCCGCAAATCGCAGACCCGCAATCGCTCGTATTTTCGCCGCCTTTTCTGCTCCTCGCGCTTCTTGACCCGGCGCCCTCCTTCCGCGAAGCTGACTTGGTGGTTTTCGCCATGCTTTTAGCCGCCGGCACCGGAATGGTTTTGATTTTCCGGGACCGTGGCTGGCATCCCCTCGGCGCACTCACGGCAGCCCTCGCTTTCGAGTTTGGCGGTTCGGCATCCTGGCGCATCCAGCATACTGGGCAAGTTGTCAGCTTATGCTGGTTTGTGCTGGCGCTATGGCTGATTTCCCGAGCCCTCGATCGCCATTCCATTCGATGGGGGCTCGCCTCGGGCGTCGCCGCGGGCTTTATGATAATAGGCCGCGATCAAACCGCTTTTCTTTCGATGCTGGTGCTCGCTGGTTACGTCTGTTATCGCGTTTTCGCTGGCGCCGGAGTTCTTCCCCGCCTTCGCAGTTATTTCCCCGCGCTCGCCTCTGCCCTGGCAAGCGGGATCGCCATAAGCGCTTTGCCCATCGCATTGAGCATCGCATTTGCAACGCAGTCCAACCGCCCTCACATCAGTTTCGAAACCGCAGCGGCTGGCTCCTTGCACCCCGCAAATTTTCTCACCGCGCTTGTGTCCGATCTCTACAACACCGCTGGCACGAATTATTGGGGACCGACAAATTCACCAATTTGGGGACCGCAGGAGAAGGATTTCATACTCGCGCGCAACATGGGCGATGTCTATTTTGGCGCGCTGCCTTTTCTGGCGCTCATCTGTTTTGGTTTTGCGCGCGGCGCGGCCTTTGCCCGCGATGTGCGCTACTTCACGATAGCTGGCGTTATGCTATTTCTCTATGCTCTCGGCTCTTATTCTCCGTTCTTCAAGTTGGCTTTCTATTTCCCGGGGACTGATATATTCAGACGCCCAGCTGATGCAACTTTTCCCCTCGGTGCGCTTGTTGCCCTGCTCGCGGGGTATTCGCTACACCGGTTCATAGTGGGGACAGTCCCTGCCCAGCGGCGGCAGCGTGTCATGGAAGCGATCGTCATCGCCGCATTATTTTCGGCGTGCGTCCTGGTCGCATGGTGGCTCGGTCACTTCGTCGAGGCTTTGGTGCCGTTGGGCGTCTCATTGATCTTTATCGTTCTCGCTGCCGTGGCGATTGGCCTCGTGAAATGGCTCACGCCCCAACGGCCGGCGCTGGCAATGCTCCTTCTTTTCATTGCGATCGCATTCGATCTTGGCACCTCTAACAAGCCCAACGCCTCCACCGCGCTTCCGCCCGACGTCTACGATATGTTAAGGCCGGATACGAACAACGAGACTGTGCGGCTTCTGAAGCGAAGGCTCGCTGAAAACTTAGACCCGAACCGGCGCGATCGTGTTGAACTGGCTGCGCTGGGTTTTGCTTGGCCAAACGCCAGTCTGGTCCATGGGTTCGATCATGATTTGGGGTATAATCCGTTACGGCTCAAAATCTACGCTGATGCAAGCGGTGCAGGAGATCAGGTTGCGATCCCGGAGCAGCGTAAGTTCACACCTCTTATGCCCTCGTACCGTTCTGTTTTTGCGGACCTGTTAGGACTGCGATACATAGCGACCGGGGTGCCTGTTGAACAGATCGATCCCCGCTTGCAGCCCGGCGACTTGGTTGCAATCGCGAGAACGCCGGATGGTTTTGTTTACGAAAACAAGCGAGCGCTCCCCCGGGTGCTTTTCGCGGATCGGGCTATAATAGCTGATTTCAAGCATATGCTTGCAAGCGGGGAATGGCCGGCAGAAGATTTTAGCCATACCGTGCTGATCGAAGGGCCAGTTGAGCAAAGCAGCCGCAAACCGGGTACAGCGCGGCTTGTTGTCTATCGGAATACGGAGGTTGTTATCGAGGCGAACAGCCCAGACGGCGGCTGGATCGTGCTCAATGACGTGTGGCATCCTTGGTGGCAAGTCGAGGTTGATGGTGCGCGTGCTGAGCTGCTCCGTGCCAATGTTGTATTCCGTGCGGTTGCCGTCCCGCCCGGATTACACAGGGTGAACTTTTCGTTCCAGCCATTGAGAGGGTTATGGGATCAGATCAAGGCAGGTTTGTAGATTTTCCCGGTAGTCATCATTACGAAAAAACTAGAGTCGCTTGGCCAGAGGGCCGAAGTAATCCGTGTCATCCAAGCTTCGGCTGAACAGCCTTCATAGCTTCGACATCTAGATTTGCGTTTAGCCACGCCGATTTTAAGCGGAGCTGGATTCCCACCCTGAGAGAACGAGGAAGGAATAGGCGAGCCAGGCCATCCCGAGGATGACGAGGTCGACGCCAAGAAAAAGTCCGAGAGCCCAGAGCATGGATGAGGGCCATTGCAGCATGATCACGATGCCGGAAAGGATGCCGATCGCTCCCGAAAGGAAGAAAGCCCGGCTTCCCTTGGGCATTCCGTTCGCCATGACGACGCGAAGAACCCCCGAAAGAATCCATATCAGGCCAAGTGCTAGGGTTTGCTTCATGGACAAGTGCACAGGGTTCGCCAGCAGAACCGCCCCGCCCGCGATATAAAGAAGTCCGAGAAGCACATCGAAGGTGAACCCCGTCCACGCCCTGGCGCTCAATGCGTGGATGACGCCGCACACCCCCGCAATAACAATGGCCCAGCCCGTGAGCCTGGCACTGACGGCGGTGGTGAATACGAGATCGCCAAGAGCGAGCGCGCCGGCGACCAGAAAAGCAACGCCAAGCAAGGTATAGGCCCACCAGGATTTTTCTGCCGGCTCTCCGGTTGGCGTCACAGCAATCGACGGGAAATGTACCATGCGGGCCTCCATTGATAGGTTAGAGGTAAAGTTTCGAGCTTCCGCAGAGAATTCAGAGTTGGTGAATAATAATAGAGGAAGCTTTCCGTCTCCCTTCGAAAAGAACAGAGTTGGATAACGATAGATTGAGGAGATGCAGTGTTTTTCAGTATCGTTCGAAGCCGGTTCGCGCCGCTACCACTTGGCGTCCCAATCAATCCGGCGCCAAATTTAAGCGGCGACTTGCACTTCGCCCGTTATGAATACTTCAATTAAGATTGTTAAAATTGTTTGTGGTCTGAGCCGGTTTGTTTCAGCGTCAAGTCTAATCTTCTCGCAGGACCACGATCCGCTTCATATGGAGGGCCAGAAAGCCAAGATTGCGCAGCCGCTTCGCCATAGGGCTGCTTGATACCTCGGGTTAAGGAATGGCTGACACATGCCGCTCGGCGACGGGCTTGTCAGATATAGATGGGCACATGCCGTCTGCCTCAAGCCTAGCCGCTCTCGATGCCATCTGCTTCTTTCTCGCTGCAGCACTGTCAGGCTTCGGCCCCTATGTTGCATCCTTCCTCACAAATCAAAACTGGACACCGCAGAACATTGGCTTTGTGCTGACGGCAGCCGGGGTCGCGGGACTAATCAGTCAAGCACCTGCCGGAGAATTGCTCGACACAATCCGCTCGAAGCGCACCGCTGCAATGCTGGCCGCAGCGATGGTCGCAGGAGCCGCCGTCGTTATTGCATTATGGCCGCGTTTCCCTTTGGTGCTGACTGCCCTGATGATCGAGGCGATCGCTGGTGGATTTCTTGGACTCGCCCTTGCTTCCGTCACTCTTGGCCTTGTCGGGCACGCCGCACTTGGCGAGCGGCTCGGACGCAATCAGCGCTTTGCTTCGACGGGAGGTATTTTCGCGGCTGCCTTCATGGGCTTGGTTAGCTATTTCCTGTCCTATCGCGCGATTTTCCTAGTGGCTGCCGCATTGGTGTTACCGTTACTGGCCGCGCTGGGGCGCATCAAGCCTTCAAACATTCACTTTGGCGCCGCCTCCGGCATTCCCCAACACCATGGACCGGGCCGTCCAGCAAGGGTAAGTCTCCAGAGTCTTTGGAAGAATCGAGCTCTGGTCGTATTCGCCGGCGCGGTTTTTTTGTTTCAAATGGCCAATGCATCAGTGCTGCCGCTCGCCGCCGGAGCGCTCACTCACAGCAAGGGCGCTGGGTCGTCACTTCTGATCTCGGCGCTAATCATCGTCCCTCAGGTGATTGTGGCGCTGATGGCACCGTGGGTGGGAGAGCGGGCGAAGGCTTGGGGCCGCCGGCCGCTGCTGCTGGCCGGATTCGCGGCGTTGCCCGTCCGCGCGCTGGTGTTCGCTTGGACCAGCCAACCACTCGTTCTCATCAGCGCGCAGATGCTTGACGGCATCAGCGGCACGGTGCTTGGGGTCCTGACTGCCCTGACCATCGCAGATGTGACAGCCGGCTCCGGAAGGTTCAATCTGGCCCAGGGTATCGTCGGGACGATGTCTGGCTTGGGAGCTTCGGTCAGCACCGCGCTCTTTGGCCAAATAGTGGGTGCCTTCGGCCAGACGGCTGCGTTTATGAGCATCGCGGTGGTAGCCCTTGCCGCCTTGTTCCTGCTGTGGCGGCTGATGCCTGAGACAAGTTCTCTGGCCAACCGCTAGAGGGGTTTCTTCGAATGCTACGTCAGCATGCGGGAAGATTCCCCGACAAATCGGCGCTCGTGTTTGATGCCCCTTGCGCTGCTCTATCCTCCAGCACCGCGGGCCCCAGGTCGGAGACGGCTTCAAGATCACAAGACGCGGCCTTTACGCCCCGCACAACGTGAGACTTTGCGCTGAGTACCAGTCGACTAGATAGAATTCCCACGGCATCCAACAACCGGGTAAATGATATTCGAATAATAAAGATGTGCGTTTAGCAAAATATGCATTTATTCGCGAATACATCTTTAACAGAGGAATGCCTGCCCTCCACCTGCTTTCAATAGACACCAAAATATCCAGGTCTAGCCCATGTTATAAAGCAACAGACTTTGATATCCGTCAATGAAGTATTTCTTCATGGCGCTCATTTGAGTAGTAATTCGAGAGGAGGACATTATGACAACAGATACTTATGCGCATCACGTGTCAAACTGGATGAAAGAGCGCGTCGATGAAATGGATGCAACCTTGACCTTGATTGAAACCCGCCTTGCTTCTTTACAGGCCGACGCCAAAAAGCAGGCTGAAAAAGCGGTGGCGGACATCCGGGGGCAACGAGCGGCTTTTGAGGAGGCGATCCGCAAGCAGCAACATGAGAGCGAGGCTGCTTGGGCAAAGGCAAAGACCGCTTTGGAGGCGAAATGGGCCTCCTTCGAAACCGCTGTCCAAGACTATTTAGAACAAGCTCGGCCTATGGTCGAGCAGCAGCAGGCAGCTTTCAAGGCTCGCGCCGAAGCGCAACGCAAAGCCTGGGAAGAGATGATCAGCACGTTGCGCGAAAAGGCCGCCACCTTCTCCGCGGCGAGGAAGCAGGAGCTGGACGCAGCGCTCACCCATTTGCAGGGAGAGGCGGACGCTGCAAAATCCAAGCTGGAAGCAAACCGCAAGGCTGGAGAGCAATCCTGGGCAGCCTTGAAAACGGCCCTCGAGGAAAGCCGGGTCGCGTTCGACAAGGCAAACCAGAAAGCGCACGAGGCCTTTAAAAAAGCGGCTTAGCAGCAAGTTGGCTCTGAGGCGTGCTTGTGCGGAGAAGGCACGCTTCCTTCGAAGAAATACGCTCGTCATCCTTGTTTCGCGCCCAGGCACCCATGGCGATGGGGGCCTGGGCAACAGGGGCCGAACTTACCGCGAAGACCTGAAGTTTGCCGATGTAGAGATCGAGATCCATAACAAGAGTGTATTCCCATGTCGAAGCAAAGGCGAAGCCGGAATCGCCACTTCTTCCGTTTGACTGCCGGTGGGGCGCTCATAGCCGTTGCTATCCTCGCCGCAGGCAGTGTTGCCGGTCGAGTTTCATGGGGCAGCTTTTTTGTCCGGGGGGCCGACGCCCAATCCAAGTTTGAAGAAGACGTTCAGAAGTTTAAAAATGACGTCCAAAAGTTTAAGGAAAACGTCCAGACGCTGATTGAGAAATGGCAGCACGGCGACACGCCCCAGGGAATCGCGAAAACGAACGGGAGGATCGAGGCGACGGAGATCGACATATCGCCCAAATATGCTGGCCGGCTTGAAAGCGTGAATGTCGACGAGGGTGACGAGGTTAAAGCTGGACAGGTGATCGCGGTCATACGCTCACCCGAATACGACGCTCAGCTTCGCACCGCGCAGGCGAATGTGCTGGTGGCTAAAAGTGCATTGGCATCAGCTGAGGCGAAGGTCGCGCAGGCCAAAGCCGATCAGGTCTACGCGCAGAGGGACCTGGAACGCGGCCAACAGCTTGTGAAACAGGGGTGGATGACCAAGCAAGTCTTCGATCAGCGCGTTGACAAAGCCAACTCGGCCAGTGCGTCTTTGGAAGCTGCAGAAAAGCAACGTGAGGCGGCAAAGTCCGTAGTCCTATCCGCTGAGGCAGAGGTGGCGCGGATTGCCTCGATCCTGGCGGATCTTACGATCCCCTCGCCGCGCGACGGGAGAGTTCAATACCGGATCCATCGTTCCGGGGAGGTCGTCAACGCGGGAACCCGGATCGTTCAGATCCTCGATCTGAATGACGTCTACATGACGATCTATTTGCCCGCCGCGCAAGCCGGCAGGCTCGCTCTTGGAGACGATGCTCGCTTGATCCTTGACCCGTACCCGGATTTGGTCATTCCGGCACGTGTGAGCTTCGTCGCAACTGAAGCGCAGTTTACGCCGAAACCCGTCGAAACAGCCGCAGAAAGGGAGAAGCTGATCTTCCGCGTCAAGCTTCAAGTCGATCCCAAAGTGCTGAGCAAGTTCCACACTCAAGTGAAGACCGGGATTCGCGGCATAGGGTTCGTCCGGACAGATCCCGCCGCCTCGTGGCCGGAAAACCTCGCCGTGAAGCTGCCAGAAGAGCCACGCGTTCAAAGTGAGCAAATCCCTCGACCGGGCTCCGATGCAGACCACGGTCGCAAAGAGGCGAAAGAAAATCAAAGCAAGCAGCAAGCGCTGACCGACGAACGGCGGCACCGGAGCTCGCGGTCTCATGGCCGGAAAAACTTGCAATGAAGCTTCCCAATGGCGGTTGATTTCGTAGCCAAGATCGAGGGCGTCTCCCATCGCTATGGGAAAACACTTGCGCTGGACGGCGTCACCCTGGATATCCCGGCCGGCCGCATGATCGGAATGATCGGGCCGGACGCCGCCGGCAAGTCGACCTTGCTCGGCCTCATCGCAGGCGTCCGGATCATTCAGCAAGGACAGGTCACCGTTTTTGGCGGCAATATGGCCAGCCAAGCCTACCGCAATTCGCAGATCGGCCGTGTGGCCTACATGCCTCAAGGGCTGGGCAAGAACCTTTATCCCACGCTCAGCGTCTTTGAAAACATCGACTTCCATGGGCGGCTGTTTGGCCTGTCGCACGCAGAGCGCAAGCGCCACATGGACGAGCTGCTCAAGTCTACAAGCCTCGACCCCTTCATGGACCGCCCGGCAGGCAAGCTTTCAGGCGGCATGAAGCAAAAGCTCAGCCTGTGCTGCGCGCTCATCCACGATCCGGACCTTCTCATCCTTGACGAGCCCACCACAGGCGTCGATCCGCTTTCACGAAGGCAATTCTGGGAGCTGATCGGCAACATGCGTGCGCGGCGTCCGGGGATGAGTGTGCTCGTCGCCACCGCTTACATGGAAGAGGCGCAGCAATTCGACTGGCTGTGCGCGATGTACGGCGGCAAGGTCATTGCGGCCGGGAAAACATCGGAAATCTTGGAAAAGACCGGAGAGAAAACGCTTGAGGCGGCCTTCATCGATCTGCTGCCGGAAGAGAAGCGTGCCGAACACAAGCCGGTCGAAGTGCGGCCGCGGACCTTCGATGACTCCGGGCCGCCTGTCATCGAGGCCGACGGCCTTACTCAACGGTTCGGGAATTTCACCGCGGTGGACCATGTGAGCTTTCGCATCCAGCGAGGCGAAATCTTCGGCTTCCTCGGCTCGAACGGTTGCGGCAAGTCCACCACAATGAAAATGCTGACAGGTCTTCTGCCTCCGACAGAGGGGACATCGAAGCTGTTCGGCAAGCCCATGGAGGCGGGCGACATGCAGGCGCGCCTCAATGTCGGCTACATGACGCAGGCGTTCTCGCTTTATGAGGAACTCACTGTCCGGCAAAATCTCGAGCTTCACGCGCATCTCTATCATCTGCCCGCGAATGAGAAAGAAGTCCGGATCAAGGAACTGCTCGATCAATATCACTTGCAGGATGTTGCCAATGAGCGTCCTGAGAGCTTGCCGCTCGGCGTAAAACAGCGGCTCCAGCTTGCCGTGGCTGTTTTGCATCGCCCGCCTATGCTCATCCTCGATGAGCCAACCTCAGGGGTGGATCCCGTCGAACGGGACGAATTCTGGCGCACGCTCATCCATCTGTCGCGCGACGAAGGCGTCACGATATTCATCACGACCCATTTCATGAACGAGGCCGAGCGCTGCGACCGTATCTCCCTGATGAACGCCGGCAAAGTTCTGGCGGATGGACCGCCAGCGGAGCTGGTGCGTGAGCGGGGGTGCGCCACCTTGGAGGACACCTTCATTTCCTATCTGGCGGAAGCGAGTGGGATCAAGCTCGAAGACAAGCCTCCTGCACCTGCGCAAGAAGTCACGATCCAACCAGCGGCGGCGCCCAAGGCCAGCACACGGCGCTTCGATCTAGGCCGCCTCTGGGCTTATGCGCGGCGCGAGACCATGGAGCTAATTCGCGATCCGATCCGCATGACCTTTGCCGCTTTTGCGCCTTTGATTGTCATGATCGCTTGCGGCTATGGCATCTCGCTTGATGTCGAACATCTGCGTTTTGGCGTTTTCGACCAAGACCGGACGAAAGAGAGCCGGGATGTGATTGACGCGTTTACGTCGACCCCGCGATGGTTCAGGGAAATACCCCCCCCAGTCAGCTCCAGCGATGAGCTTGAACAAAGATTCCGCAACGCAAACCTAGAGATAGCTGTAGAGATCCCGCCTAATTATGGCCGCGAACTTGCGGCGGGCCGTTTGCCGGAGATCGGGGTGTGGCTCGATGGCAGCATGCCCTTCCATGGCGAAACGATGAGGCGCTATGTCCAGACTCTTATCGCCGGAAATTTCTTCTGGCCGGAACCCCCAGAGAGATATTTGGAGTCGCAGCCGGCAGCGGCCAATAGCGAGCAAGTGGCTCCGGGCCTGGTAGCGCCCGCTGCCGGCGTGGCACCGCCCGCTGCCGGTTTGTCGCCTCCCCCTGCGGGCCAGGCGGCGCTAAGTGGAAGCGTTGAAAACCCCGTCAACTTCGAGATGCGCTTACGCTACAATCAGTCGTTCGAGAGCATCGTGGCCGAAGTGCCGAACGTCGTCATGCTCGTGCTGATATTGATCCCGGCTGTGCTGGCGACCGTCGGCGTGGTCCGCGAAAAAGAGAACGGCTCGATCGCCAATTTTTATTCGACGCCGATCACAAAGTTCGAGTTCCTGCTCGGTAAGCAACTGCCGTATATCGGCATGTCGATGATCAGTTACGTCCTCTTGCTTCTGCTTTCGGTGTTCCTGTTCCATGTGCCAGTCAAGGGCTCCTTGGCCGCGCTGACCCTCGGGACCTTCCTTTATTTGGGAGCAGCGACAGGCTTGGGGCAACTTGTTTCGACCTTCACGAAGACGCAAGTCGCCGCGGTGTTTGCCACCATTATTCTCACCATGATTCCGGCCGCGAACTTTTCGGGCGTATTGGTCCCCGTATCGTCGCTGACTGGGAGTGCCCGCCTCGTTGGCTTGGCCTTTCCGTCGGCCTGGTATGAGTTGGTTAGCGTTGGCACCTTCACAAAGGGGCTTGGTTTCCAGGACCTCTGGTTCAATCTCCTTGTGCTCGCTGCCTTTTTTGCCGGGTACGGAGTGGTAGCAATGTTGATCCTGCGGAAGCAGGAGGCCTGAAATGCTTCAGAAACCGTCCAGCCCGAAGCCAGCGCAAAAGCAGGCCCTCAAACAGGGGCTGCTGACTCACGTTAAGAATGTGTACTATCTGTCCATTAAAGAGCTGAGAAGTATTCGCGCCGACTACATTCTCCTAATTTTGGTGGCCTACACTTTCACGCTTGCCGTCTATACCATCGCCACTGGCGCCTCGACGAACCCGGAAAATTTGACAGTCGGCGTTGTTGACGAGGACCATTCCAACCTTTCCCGGCAATTTCTGGATGTGCTGAACCGCCCCCCGCTGTTCAAGCGCTCCGTTCTCATCAATGCGAATGAGATCGATCCCATCATGAACGCCGGGCGCATGATTTTCATCCTCGAAATACCGCCCCGTTTCGAACAAAACCTGCTGGCCGGAAGAAAGGTTTCCCTGCAATTGAACGTTGACGCGACCGCGATGGCGCCGGCGGGAAATGGTGCGCTCTATATCCAAAACGTTCTCATGCAGGAGACCCTTAACTACCTGGCGAGCCAAGAAATGCAGCTCCCCACCCTCGCCAATGTCGTAATTCGCGCCAAGTTCAACCCGCAATTTTATTCGTCCTGGTTTAATGGAGTCATGCAGGTCGTCAATAACATCACAATGCTGACGGTGATCCTGACCGGCGCCGCTCTCATCCGCGAGCGTGAGCATGGCACGGTCGAGCATCTCCTGGTGATGCCGGTTGTGCCGCCAGAGATCATGTGGTCGAAGATCATTGCCAATGGTCTCGTTATTATTATCGCCACTGTCTTGTCGCTCTTGTTTGTCGTCGAACAGTGGCTCGGGATTCCGATAGCGGGCTCTAAGGTGCTATTCCTCTTTGGAGCCACGCTTTACACAGTCTGCGCTGCGGCACTGGGCATCCTGCTGGGTACGATCACAAACACCATGGGGCAGTTTGCGCTGCTGTCGGCTCCCATCCTCCTCGTCATCCAGATGCTTTCTGGTGGCATGACGCCAATGGAAGGCGAGCCGGTCTGGATGCAGTATCTGATGCGAATAATCTTCCCCACGCCGCATTTCGTTGACTTCTCGCAGGCCGTTCTTTTTCGCGGCGCCGATTTCACAATCGTCTGGCCCGAGCTTGCGGCCATGGCCGCGATAGGAACTGTCTACTTTGCCTCTTCGCTTAGGCGTTTCCGTCAGGTGATTTTTGGAGGTTGAACCACAAGCCCCATCGAAGGCAACGTCCCCTGGAGTGGAAACTTTCGCTCGCCGGTGAGTAACGGGCTGCTAACACCCCATCCGCAACGGCCACGGTTACTGACGCCAGTCGCCGGCTATCGCTTGGAAATGATTAACCCTTTGCTGGATCGAATTCGGCGACTGCTTGCCGAGGCTCGGCAAGCAGGAGAGCTGCGGAATGATCTGCTCACGCATCACCCGCACCTTATCATCGCGCCGATTGTGATCGGCATTATCAACAATCAGCTCCTGGACACCGCCCATCCGCTCGCCGTTTCGCAGCCGCTCCTCGAAACTAGCTTGGCTTGTCCGGCGCTCTCGCCAAAGGGGAGCTACCTCCGCCACACGAGAGCGCATTGCGCTCGCCATTGCCGAGATCAATGGTTGCAACTATTGCTTTTCGGCGCACAGCTATCTCGGTAAAAATCTCGCAAAGCTTGACGAAGCGGAGATCATGGCGAACCGCGGAGGCGGTTCGAACGTCCAGTGGCGGACGCCGCCGTGCGCTTTGCCGTCAAGATCGCGGCCAGGCGCGGCCACGTAAGCGGGGAGGATCTCCGCGCCGTCAAGCTAGGCTATGACGATGCGCAGGTGATCGAAATCGTTCTGCAGGTAGCGCTCAACACTTGGACGAACTACATCAACGAGGTTGCAGAGACCGATATCGACTTCCCAGTGGTTTCGGCGCGAAACGGCGCCAGACCGTGTGATGGCATACCGTCTTGCTGGATAACTTGCACTGCCCCAAAGGGGAGGGGCAGCTGCCCCAAGTGTTTACCATTGAAGGCTTAGGAGAACGCCGGCATGTCCCGTCCCCCATTTCCTCCCTTTACCGCCGCGACGGCCGCACAAAAGGCGCGCCTTGCAGAGGACGCCTGGAACGCCCGCGATCCGGCCCGCGTCGCACTCGCTTATACGCCCGATAGCCGCTGGCGTAACCGCTCAGAGTTCATCCAAGGCCGGAAAGCTATCGAAGCCTTTCTAACGCGGAAATGGGCCCGCGAGCTCGACTACCGGCTGATAAAAGAGATTTGGACCTTTGGCGGGAGCCGCATCGCCGTACGCTTTGCCTATGAATGGCATGACGATAGCGGCAATTGGTTTCGTAGCTATGGCAACGAGAATTGGGAGTTCGATGAACAAGGATTGATGCGCCTTCGCATTGCCAGCATCAATGACCTGCCGATTAAGGAAAGCGAGCGCAAATATCATTGGCCGCTTGGGCGCCGGCCCGACGATCATCCGGGATTGAGTGAACTTGGCTTGTAAGTTCTCATGGAAATGCATCAGGTCCGCTATTTCTTGGCCGCAGCACGCACGCTGAATTTCACGAAGGCAGCGGAAGAGTGCCATGTTGCGCAACCCTCGCTAAGCCGCGCGATTAAGAACTTGGAAGAGGAACTTGGCGGCGCGTTGTTTCGGCGCGAGCGGGCCTTGACCCATCTCACCGAACTCGGGCGCCTCGTCATGCCCATGTTGCGGCAATGCTATGACAGCGCTCTCGGCGCGAAATCGCTTGCGGACTCGTATCAAAAGGGAACGGCGCTTCCGTTGCGTCTTGCTCTTTCATCAACGATCAATCTCGGTCTCCTGGCGCTGCCGTTGACGGGGCTCGTCCGCAGCTTTCCCGAGCTTGAGCTGAAGTTCTTCCGCGGCAATTCAGGGGCCGTCGCCGAGCGATTGAAGTCCGGGGGATCAGAGATCGCCGTTTCAGGGAAGTTCGCGGACACCTGGGAGCGCTTTGATTGCTGGCCTCTGTTCACTGAGCCATTCTGCCTCGCGGTCAACAAGGACCATCCATTGTCGATGCGAAACATGGTCCGGCTCGATCAGCTGAAAGACGAGCGTCTTCTTCCGCGCGCGTATTGCGAAGAGGCGAGCAAACTCGGGGAATTATTAGCGGCACATGGAATCTCCCGAAGCACCGGTGACAGCATTCAGTCGGATCACGACCTGCTCGCCCTGATCGAGGCGGACGTCGGCATTTCAATTGTGCCCGAAAGCGCGCCCAGCGTACGACTTTCCCGAGTCGCCCTCGAAGGCGTCGAACTGACACGCACAATTTATGCTTATGCCGTTTCAGGCCGCGAGCGTTCTCCCGCCGCAAGTGCGCTCATAAAATTGCTGCGAGCCGCGGATTGGGTCAGCCTTGCCAGGGCCGAGGGGCGCCGCCTTGCGGCGCCGGTCTAGCTCGCTGCCTTCATGTGCCAAGTGCGGCGACGATCTCCTGCGGGTCCATTCTTCGGCGAAAGTCGGGTTCCACAAAGCGGGCCTTGACGGTGCCATCGCCGGAGATCACGAACGTTGCCGGGATCGTCAACATGTAACCTTCATTGTTTTGGAAAAGCGCCAGGTCGAGACCCGCTTTCTTGTAAAGAGCCCGGATCTTGGTTCCGGCCCAGATCGCGAGGCCAAGTGATAGCGAATAGCCAAGATCGAGGTCTGTCAGCACCGGAAAAGGCAATCCATCCAATTCCGCGAGCTTGCGCGAATACGCCGCTGTTTCCGGTATAATCGAAACGGCTTGGGCACCAGCCGCGCGGATCCTTTCGTAAGCCTCAGCCAGCGCCCGCAACTCAAGGCGGCACCACGGACACCAATGCCCACGATTGAAAGAGATAATGAGCGGCCCTTCTGTGAGAAAAGAGGGTAGAGTTCTCATGCTGCCATCCTGATCCGGCAGCGCAAAATCGGGCATGGGGCTGCCAATCGCGGGACCGGCATTCTTCAGGCCAGAAAGCCGTGCGATCAGTTCGTCATAGGCTTCGTTGACCGCCGGAGAGAGCCTGCGTGAGAATTTGGAATAAGCGTCGAGCCTGGTCTGGAGTGCGCCACCGAGACCTGCGGCGACCTCGAACGCCTCTGCGCCGGTCGCTGGTTCATGCAATTTGGCAGCCATTGTATTCCTCGCGTGGCACTTCAGCCCAAGGCCGTTCTCCGGTATTGAGCTTAACAGTATGGTACTCCATCCGTTCGTAGTCAGAAACAATGGCTAGCGGGCCCTCTCCGCAGCCGGCTCTGGCGGCATGACGCGATCTTCGAAGAGGGGGGCGAGGCCCGTGATAAGGCGCGCGCCGCGGCCAAAGGTGAGATACGCCCAGAACCATTGCGCCGCCACCAGCACCGGCGCGCGAACGCCGATCAGAAAGTAGATGTGGGCTAAGCCCCAAAGCCACCAGGCAAGGCCGCCCTTCAACTGGATACGGCCAAAGTCCGCAACTGCTGCATGGCGGCCGATGGTGGCCAAGTTGCCGCGATGGCGGTAACGGAAGGGCGCTGGTTTCTTCTTCGATTTAATGGCCGCCAGGATCACGCCGGCCACATAATGTCCGCCTTGCTTGGCAGCGGGTGCGATCCCCGGAACGGGTTTTCCGTCGCGCCAAGGCAAGGACGCCGCGTCGCCGATCACGAAAACATTGGGGTGCCGCGGTAAGGAAAGGTCAGGCGCTACCGCCACCCGGCCGGTCCGGTCGGTTACGGCCGGGAGCCAGTCCTTGAGATGAGGCACGGCGACGCCCGCCGCCCAGATCATCGAGGCCGCAGGGATTACCATATCACCAATGCACGCGCCCTCATTCCCTCTGACCTCAACACGGTGATTGAGGAGAACCTCGACCCCAAGTTTTTCCAATTTTCGCTTCGCATAGGCCGACAATTTCTCCGGGAACGCTCGCAGCAGCCGGTCGCCAGCCTCGACAAGGATGATGTGCGCCGAGCCTGGGTTGATGTTGCGGAAATCGCTTGCAAGCGTGTAGCGGGCAAGTTCGGCAATCGCGCCCGCCATCTCGACGCCGGTCGGGCCGCCGCCGATAATGACGAAAGTGAGCTGCCGCCTTCGCTCTTCCTCGCTCATCCCGACTTCGGCAAGCTCAAAGGCGAGCAGGATCCGCTTTCTGATTTCGGTCGCGTCGATGATGCGCTTGAGCCCGGGTGCGTGCATGGCCCACTCGTCATGGCCGAAATATGAGTGATAGGACCCCGTGGCCAGGATCAGGTAATCATAGGGAAGCCGGATGCGGTCAGAAATCACCTCGCGCCCTTGAAGATCGATGCCCTCGACCTTGCCAAGGACCACACGCACGTTGGGAGCGTTCGCAAAAATGTTGCGGATCGGCCAAGCCACGTCGGCAGGCGAAAGATCGGCGGTCGCCACCTGATAGAGCAGCGGTTGGAACAAATGGAAATTGCGCTTGTCGATCACCGTGACATCTACGGGCTGGTTCGCGAGCCCCTTCGCAGCCGCAAGGCCGCCAAACCCCGCTCCCACAATAACAGCCTTGAGACGCGGACTGCCTCGTTGGCGTATGTCCTGAGCGTTCGAAGCCATCCCTGTTCCCCTCAAGCTTGCTTGGGCGCTCACCGCAAGTGTGAGTTTGCGCGGCAATTCGATCTGGGCGAAGGATCGAATCTCTTTTCTTGTGCTTGCCGTGGTCACGGCGAGAAGCGCGCGCCAGAGGCCTAAAGCGAGTATCGGCGACATTAGCCAATCACACAAGAATCAGAAAAACATGATTTCTATAGTCAAAAGGCATTTGCCGTGGGCCCATCAACTTTGAAATGATTCTGCGCTGGGCGACGTATTGCGAAAATTCTGTTTGAGATTGAGAGTGTACCCGATGCGGGCTCGTAAAATCGGCCATGAACAGCGAATAAGGGTGCATTCGCGCTTTGTGCGCGCAACCCATTGGATCAACGCCGTCGCGATCCTCATCATGATTGGCAGCGGCTGGCGCATTTATAACAACGTGCCGATCTTCAGCTGGCTTACCTTCCCCGAATGGGCGACACTCGGTGGCGATCCCGAGATCACCTACAAGCTCAATAAAGACGTGGGCTTCAGCAATGCGCTGCTGTGGCATTTTGCAGCCATGTGGGTTTTCTTCGTCAACGGCATCGTCGCGCTCGGCTTCGGCATCCTAAGCGGCCGGCTGCAAATGAAGTGGCTGCCGGTCAGAATTTCAGAACTCATTCACGACATCCGCGAAGCCTTGAGCTTCAACCTCGCTCACGACGACATTCGGGTCTACAACGCGGTGCAGAAACTGCTCTATATAGGCGTGATCCTGGCCGCGATTTTGATGCTCGTGTCCGGGCTCGCCATCTGGAAGCCGGTGCAATTCCAGAACTCTGACTTGGCTCTTCTATGATTTCCAGGGCGCGAGGCTCGCCCACTTCATCGGTATGTCAGCGATTGCGCTGTTCGTTCTGGTGCACGTCACCCTTGCCATCCTCGTTCCCAAAACAATCACCGCCATGACGAGGGGTTCGATCCCCGCTGAGGGCCCCGCAGGCATATCCCCTGTCCGGGCGGGAGAGTAGCCATGGCCATCATTCGCCCCAGAGGATCGATCAACAGGCCAAAGAACGGCATCGATCAATCGCCGCTGGCCGGGCATCGCAACCTGATCGCCTCGATAGAACGGCGCGCGTTTCTTCGCGGGTCGGTCAGCCTTGGCGCACTCACGCTGCTTACCGGTTGCGACGTTAGCAACGACAGCGCACTGCAGAGCGTCCTTCGCGCCATGTCCGCTTGGAACGACCGGGTGCAGGGGTGGCTTTTCGATCCCAAGAAGCTCGCGCCAACCTACACCGATGCCGACGTTCTCATTCCGCCGCGCTTCAACGCCTATTACGCGATCAGCGAGGTGAAGCCGGTCGATGGCGGTGCATGGCGGCTCGAACTTGCGGGCCACGTCGAGAACAAAAAGCCCTGGACCAAGGATGCGCTCTATGCGCTGCCGCACGAAACGCAGATCACGCGGCATGTCTGCGTCGAAGGCTGGGACTATATCGGAAAATGGTCGGGCGTCCCGCTGAACCTGTTCTTGGACCGCATCGGCGCCGACAAGACCGCCAAATATGTCGGCTTTAAATGCAGCGATAAATATTGGGGCAGCATCGACATGGCGACGGCGCTACACCCGCAGACAATTCTTGCGACCCATTATGCAGGCCAGCCGCTGCCCGATGCCTACGGCTACCCGATGCGCCTGAAGACGCCGCTGAAGCTCGGTTTCAAACAGCCGAAATGGATTTATGCCATGGAGGTGACGAACGTCTATCCGGGTGGCTATTGGGAAGATGGCGGTTATAACTGGTTCAGCGGACTTTGACGCACAGATAAGGCGGGCGCAGGGCGAAATTCTCACTGCCACAGGAGGACCTTTGGACATCGGCGTATTCGGCCATTTCGTTATGAATGGCCTCAGTCTCATAGCCTCTCTTTTTGTTGTTGCCGTTGGCGTTTTCGCCCTCATCATTGCGGTCATGTTCATTGCTGATGTGAGCCAGACGAAGGACGCAATCCGTCGCAATTATCCGGTCATCGGCCGCTTCCGCTACCTCTTCACTACGCTGGGCGAATTCTTCCGGCAGTATTTCTTCGCACAGGATCGGGAAGAATTGCCATTCAACCGTGCTGAACGGGATTGGGTTTATCGCTCGTCAACCGGCGCCGACAACACGGTTGCGTTTGGCTCAACGCGCAGCTTGCTCCCCGTCGGCACCATCATTTTCGTCAATTGCCCATTCCCGACGCTGGAAGAACATGCGTTTGAAGCACCCGAGATTACGGTCGGCCCCTATACGCCGGCTCCCTACAGCTTTTCTTCGATCATCAATATTTCCGCCATGAGCTTTGGTGCGCTCTCAGTGCCAGCGGTGAGGGCGCTTTCAAAGGGCGCGGCTATGGCTGGTTGCTGGCTCAATACCGGTGAGGGAGGATTGGCGCCCTATCATCTCGAAGGCGGATGCGACGTCATCTTCCAGATCGGCACGGCCAAATACGGCATGCGCACACTCGATGGCCAGCTCGACGAAGCCCGCGTTCGCGAGATCGCAGGGCTTTCCCAAGTGAAGATGTTCGAGTTGAAGCTCAGTCAGGGCGCAAAACCTGGCAAGGGCGGCATTTTGCCCGCCATCAAGGTAACACCCGAGATCGCTAAAATCCGCGGGATTCCCGTTCATACCAATTCAATCTCACCCAACCGCCATCCCGAAATCGACACTGTCCCCGACCTCCTCGATCAAATTGCGCGCATCCGCGACTTGGCGGGCAAACCCGTCGGCTTCAAAGCGGTCCTTGGCGCCTACGGCTGGCTCGAAACGATGTGCAAGGAAATTCACAAACGAGGCATCGAAAGCGCGCCCGACTTCATCACCCTCGATTCCGGCGACGGCGGCACGGGCGCTGCGCCTTTGCCGCTCATGGATAATGTCGGCCTGCTCATCAAGGAAGCGCTCCCCATGGTGATCGATATTTTGTGTAAATACGATCTGCGCTCGCGCATTAAGGTTGTTGCATCGGGCAAACTCATTACGCCCGCCGAGGTGGCTTGGGCTTATTGTGCCGGAGCCGATACGGTGAATTCTGCGCGCGGGTTCATGTTCGCGCTGGGATGCATCCAATCTTTGAAGTGCAACAAGAACACTTGCCCCACCGGCATCACCACGCACAACCGCCGGCTGCAGCATGGGTTGAACCCAGAAGAAAAATCGGTGCGCGTAAAGAACTTCGTAGAAAGGATGCGCGCCGAAGTGGGCACCATCGCCCATTCCTGCGGCGTGCCCCATCCCCGCGCGTTGCGACGCTATCATTGCCAAATCGTGCAACCCAATGGCCGTTCGATCCCCATGAACGAGCTTCACCCGGACATTGTGAAGATCGATCCCGGGGCCGCTGCCGCAAAAGCGTGAAAGAACCTGGCCGGACCTTCAGGATGCGTTTAAAGATTTTAGGACAAACGCATAAAACCTAAGCCGATGCCTCCGGAAGCAACGGAGTCCGGTCAGGGTCATCTCCGGGCTTCCGACCGCGCAACATATTGTTTCGGCTTTGAGACCCTACAGCGGTGTTCCCGCTTATGGATCCCATTGCGGCACCTCATGATGCCATGTCGAAGGCGAGCGAATAACGCGCATGGCCGCTGTCCCCGTTCCAATCCTCCGGGCCACAGCGGCTTTCTGGTATTAAACTTCTGTTCCTTCGAGCATTTCTGCTTTAGGACCTATCGGTCTTCGCATGTTGCTGGGGGATATTCCGTCCGACCCATAGGAGGAACAGCATGAAGATCGGGATTGTCGGAGCCGGACAGGTCGGCGCCACGGCCGCTTACGCAATGACGCTGCGTGGCGTCGGTTCGGAGATCGTGCTCGTCGGTGGCCCAAGCCCACGACATTCTGGACGCCACGCCTTGGGCATATCCTGTCCGGGTCCGCGCCGGAGAGGTGACCGATCTCGGCGGTGCGGGAATTGTCGTGAACCCTGCCTTCTCTTCAAGCTCGGCGCGTTCCGCGGGCGATAGATAGACCCTTGATCGGCCTTGCCTTGTCCGTAAGCGCTGTTCCGACCTCACCTTCCAATTTTGATTAGGCGATGCCAGGGTACGAGGCCTTTGGGGGGCTTCGTCCTATGACTAATCCCGCCGCTCTTCCTCCATGGCAGGAGGGAACGTCGATTGGTCAAGGACAATCGTTGACGTCGAGCGCAGCGAGTAAGGAACGGCGTGATGGGGGCATCGGCTCTGCCGATGTAGGGCCACATCACACATCTTGCCATTCACAATTCACGTCCAACACTGACGATCTTTGTCGTTCTCTGGCGGCCTTTGTCCATCGGTGGCGATCATTGACGTTCTTCGGCGATCTCCGTCCATCTATGTCCGTCGCAGCGGGGCGAACTTGGGCGATCTTTGACGATCTTTGTCCATCTATGGCGCTCTCTGTCTCGTGCGGGCGCAAGGCTCCCGGCCAAACCAGGACCCTGACGGCTCAGCCTTCGCTCAATCTCGGAAGTGCGGGGAAAGGTCGAAACATGCGATTTTGCATATGATTTGCACACTCGCTCGGAACCCATATGGAACCCACTAACCACTTTGCGATAAGCTAAATTCCATTAAGTCTTTGATATTATTGGCGTCCCCGACAGGATTCGAACCTGTGACCCCCAGATTAGGAATCTGGTGCTCTATCCTGCTGAGCTACGAGGACAACCGCTTCCATTAGAACGCGCTTTCAAGAAACGTCAACAGTCGTTCGCTGCTTTGCGCTGTTAGGAAACAACGCTATTGCGGCGGCCGGTTCTCGCGCGCGTTCCTTTTGCTTGAGTGGAAGTGGCATTATCCCTAGACAAGGCGGAATGTTAACCCGCCGTTCCTCGCTTTTATCGCGGCGCCATTTTCCGGCGGTGACCGCATTTCTTTTATCCCTCTCGGTTGCGATGGCCGGAGCGCATGGCCAACGCCGCCAGCACTTCGATCAAATCGATTGCCAGCTCGAACCTGGAGGCGAGAGCACGGTTATGGCGGTGGTTGGCCCTCAAACTCTCCGTCTTGCGGATGGCCGATTCGTCCATCTCGCAGAAGTCCTGGCTCCCTCGGCCGCGTCAGGCTCAGGTTTCGACCCTTCGTTGGCAGCGATGACTTATCTCCGGTCTGCTGCCCAGGGACGAAAGGTCGAGGTGAAATTTGGCGGCACTCGCCGCGATCGTTATGGCGTCACCATCGCTCATGTTTATGTGGCTGGGGAGCCTCCATTATGGCTCCAGGAGGGCCTTGTAAGCGCGGGGCTTGCCCTGGCGTTTCCACAAGCCGACAATCATTCTTGCTCGCGGAACCTTACCTCCTTCGAGGCGAAAGCCAGGGATGAAAAAAGGGGTCACTGGGGCTTGGCACTATTCAAGGTTCTGTCCGCTCGCGATACGCGCTCATTGCTAAACCTTGTTCAGACCTATCAAATCGTCCAGGGCAAAGCCGAACGCGTCACGCAGGCAGGAGGCCGCGTCTTCATTCACTTCGGCGAAGAGAGCAGGTTCGGCTTCAGCGCCGTCATAGAGCCCGCGGCGCAGAAACGGCTCACCGAATCTCAAAGCCCTGACGAGTGGCAAGGCAAGGTGATCCGCATCCGCGGGTGGATCGAGCGAAAGAGAGGCCCATTCATAACCGTTGCTCAGCCGGAGCAGATTGAGCTTATTGGAGAGCGACCAGCCGACCCCGGCGCACCAAAAAAGCCTCAATAACAAAAAGCGCGCGTATGGCGATCAGGCAGCTTCTTTCTTGTCCTGCTGGTCGGCCTTGGAGCCATCGTCATGCTTGCGCTGCAAGCGTCCGCCCTTGGTGAGGGCCTCGGCGACCTTTTGTATCGCGATCAATTCGTCCACATCCTGAGCTGCGGCAATTTCTCGCGCCATGCGATCCAACGCGGCTTCATACAGCTGACGTTCGGAATATGACTGCTCCGGTTGAGAATCCGAGCGGTAAAGATCGCGGACAACCTCGGCGATGGTGATGAGATCGCCGGAATTGATCTTCGCCTCATACTCTTGAGCGCGGCAACTCCACATCGTGCGCTTGACGCGCGCCCTGCCACGCAGCGTTTCGAGCGCTCGGGTCAAAACCGCATCGTCCGACAGCTTGCGCATCCCGGCGCTGTGTGTCTTGGAGGTCGGCACGCGAAGCGTCATTTTGTCTTTTTCAAAATTGATGACGAAAAGCTCAAGCTTGCAGCCGGCGATCTCCTGTTCCTCGATCGCAACAATACGCCCCACACCGTGCGTCGGATAAACCACATACTCATTGGTTTCAAAGCCGAAGCGTTGTTGACAATTGTTTTTTTCAGGCATACTCGCTCTCACTTTTTGTTGTCTTGGTTAGATGATTCTCATCTTAACTTGCCGTATCTCGCGCCTCGCAAAGCCTTCCCGGAAATAAATTATTCTCCCAGCCCAGTGGGCTGATCCAAGCCACGCCTGAATAGTGATCCTCAGCAGGCAACGTGCTTAACGCCTGCGATTCGGTTTTTGCCGGAGGCTGTAAGGTCAACCTCTGCGCGTGAAACATCTCCACTGGCACCTAAATATTATCAAAATGCGCCAATTTTAGGAAGCTTTCAAACAGGTTAATTCGGTCAATCTTGGGGATTTCTCATTGATTCCTATGGGTAGTGTTAACAGAGCAACGGTTAACACGACGAAGTTGTACGCACTATGTTCTGGACCTTCACTCTGAACCCGGGGGCGGGACGCTCGAGAAGGACATTGCGCCGGAAGCGATAGACGCGCGCGGGCCGCCCTCCCGTGCGAGCTGCTTTATGTCCTGTCGGCTCAACAAGACCGGCGTTCTCAACAAGCCGCCTGAAATTCTGCTTATGAAGGTAACTCCCAAGGATGGCTTCCACAACCCGCTGCAGGTCGAAGAGCGTGAACGTTTCGGGCATGAGCTCGAAAATGACCGGGCGGTACTTGAGCTTGCCGCGCAGCCTGCTCATAGCCGTCGCCAGGATGCGGCGATGATCGAACATCATCTGCCGGCCGAGCTGGGGCAGGTTCGACCAGTCCTTTGCCGCAGCGCGGCCGTCCCGGGCCGCCTCCGCTATCAATCCAGCCTCATAGAGCAGCTCGTAACGATCCAGAACCTTCTCATCGTCCCAGGGAACGGACTGACCGAAGCACATGCGAAGGCGATCCATGCGGGCGAGCGGCCGGCGCGGCGCTCCCGCGGGTTCCGGCCGCGCAGCCCATTCTTCAAGCCTCGGCTCGATCTCCTGGGCGAGAATTTCGGGCTTGCCATTGCGCCAATCCTCCCAGGGGAGATGGGCGTACCAGCCGCTCCACTTGACCCCGCTACTCCGGGGCGCCTCCTCGTTACGGGTAAGCGCCAGATAACCGATGGAAACAACGTGAAGACCTTCATCCCCGGGCCGGGCGTGACGGCCGCGGTCACCGAACGTATAAAGCTGCTCGACGTAGCCGAGATCCACGCCCGTTTGATCCTTGACCCAATCGCGGAGCCCGATCTCCAAAGTGCGGTGCTTCAGCGGAGTGAACAGTCCAAAGGGAAGGGAGGGCGACGAGCCGGGCGTCTGCCCTGCCCCCGAGGAGACTGTAAGGATCTGCGGCTCTCCGCCAATCATCGAAACGATGGCCGCGTTGAGGCCGATCTCGACCGCCGCAGCTTCTTCCTTGGGCGCGGCAATGATGCCGGCTCTCTCCGCATTCCTTGCTGGTGTGAGAAGGTCCTCGGACGTCATGACAGTCAATCGATTAACAGACCTCACCAGAACAAGCCATCCCAGCGGCGGCGCAAGCTCATTGCGGACCCACCGCGCCGGCTCGGCCTCTTACGCCTGCCGTTTCATCGTAACCGAAACCGGCCAAAGGCGCCGGGGAAGATCAAAGCGATGTGCGCTATATCAAAAGCTAAATGGCAAGCCGGGGGATTATTCCCCTCCGATCGAAGCTGACGCCCGGGCAAACAGGAAGCAGCGCGTCCTGCTGAAAAGCTGCTTCTTTCATATCAGAAAAACAAAGACGGCGAATGCGGAATGACGCCGCGCCAAGCCGTCAAGCCTGCGCGCGCACTCGGCGTCTTGAGTCCGTTTGCTAGATGTCCTCTTGCGGCGCCAGAATCTGGCGGCCACGATATTTGCCAGACTTCAGATCGATATGATGTGGGCGGCGCAACTCGCCTAAATCCTTATCCTCGACATAAGTTGGCGCTGCCAGCGCGTCGGCTGAGCGGCGGTTGCCGCGCTTCATGCGCGACACTTTTCTCTTGGGAACTGCCATCTGCGTCTAACTCCAGATAAAAAAACGGACAACGCCCCTCTCTGGCCTTTGGTCCAAAAGGTGCGTATTCCGGGCGAGCGTTTTGTCACGTCAGATATACATGCGGTTTTTGGGATTGGCTAGGAGTTGTTTACGCTCCAAGCGCTCAGCGCGCAGCCTCGGATGTCTCATCCCGCCACGCTTGGGCAAGCGTTTCCGCCTTTCGCCGTTCGAACGGCTTGAGCGACATGACGAGGAGATCCAGCCTCAGATCGCTCTCACCTGCGGCACGGGCCAGAAGATGCCATTTGCAGGCCTCGATGCGGTCCGCCGCAACTCCGACACCGGCAGAGTAAGCCCTCGCAAGGCGATTTTGCGCGACAGCGTTGCCACGCTCCGCCGCGATGCGCAGCAGCTTAACCGCCGCCGCCTCGTTCTTTTGAACGCCCTTGCCGTTCGCAAGCATGATTGCATATTCGACTTGGGCATCCGCGTGGCCTCCTTCAGCAGACTTGGCAAGCCAAGCCGCCGCCTTCGCATCATCCTTCGGCACTCCGGCGCCGGTCCGGTACAAGGTGGCGAGGTCGTAAGCCGCCTGCGCGTGATCCTTCTGAGCGGCCTGCTCCAGCCAGTAAGCGGCCTTCTGCATATCCAGCGGACGCACCCAGCCCTCTACGTATGTCTGCGCCAGGTTATAGGCGGCGAGCGTGTGGCCTTGCGTTGCTGCGGCCTCGAAAAAGTCGGCGGCCTTTTTCTTATCCTTTTTGATGCCGCGGCCCTCGGCGAGCATCACGCCCAAGCGAAACTGGGCGTGCATGTCGCCTGCAACCGCACCTTTTGTGTACCATTCCGCTGCTTTTGGCAGGTCTGGGCGAACGCCGAGCCCGTGTTCGTAAAGGTCCCCGATGAGCGTATTGGCTTCGCGTTCGCCTCGCGCGGCAGCCTCGGCCGCAAGCTTCATCGCCTGCTCGTAGTTTCCAGCTTCGTAGGCGGCATAAGCCGGATCGTTTACAAGCGCCGGCATTTCGGATGCAGTCCACCCACCCTTTTGCGCAGGCGGGGCCTTTTGCGCGGCTTGACTGAAGCCCGCATTGCCGCCCTCGACACAGGCAAGAAGCGCCATCGCCAGCAGAAGCCTCGGCCGAATCATCGTCCCCTCTTGAGCCAGAAAAACTCAACCCTGGCTTTGCAAACCCAACTCTGTTGCGAAAGTAAGGCTTTCGCCGGCGCTTTCGGTCTCTGCGATAATGATAAAGTCGGGCCGTGCTTTCGAAAGAACAGAAACATCCGGCCGCGCCGTCCCAAAAATAAGCGCAGCGGGAACGCCGGTAATCCCGTCCCACCACAATGACAGTTCGGCGGCGTTGTCCAACGTCTCCGGCGACGAGGCATCGAACGCGACAAAGTCGGCGCCTGCCTCCGCACTTTCCATCGCTTCGTGCCGGCTCAGACCGCACGCCGCGCCTATGATTGCATCGCTGCCGAGCGCGCTCTCGCGCATTTGAAATGCCGAAGCCGGAGCCGGGCATGGAGAAATAGACGCCGCTTGCGCCCGCCTCGCGAGCCGCATCCACGGAGTCGGCGAAAAGAACTGCAAGCTCGAAAGTCTTCGCCTCGGCGATAATCTTTGCCGAGGCGCTATTCGGAGGGGCTTGCAGGATCAATGCGGCCGGCTTAAATCGCTTGGTAAATCCAGCCACACCCGCCGCCCACTCCGCTTCCAGAGCGGGCGGTATCATGGTGATCAGCGCGCAAGGCTTTTCATCCATGGTTTAGATGAGCTTGGCCATCGCAACCGCGGTATCGCACATACGGCAGGAGAAGCCCCACTCGTTGTCGTACCACGATAGAACGCGCACGAGGCGCCCGTTGACGATCTGCGTCTGCGAGAGATCGAAATTCGACGAGTGCGGATTGTGATTGAAGTCGATCGAGACGACGGGGTCCTTCACGACCGACAGAACGCCTTTCATTTCTCGCTGCGAAGCCCGCTCCATGGCGGCATTGATGTCGCTGACGCTGGTTTCGCGGCCGGGAATGAAGCACAGGTCGACCACCGAGACGTTGGGGGTCGGAACGCGAATGGCGGTGCCATCGAGCTTACCCGCAAGTTCCGGCAGCACGAGGCCAACGGCCTTCGCCGCGCCCGTCGTCGTCGGAATCATCGACAACGCCGCGGCTCGCGCGCGCCGCAAATCTTTGTGCGGCAGGTCGAGGATGCGCTGATCGTTCGTGTACGAATGGATCGTCGTCATATAGCCTTGGGACAAGCCGCACAGA
This sequence comes from uncultured Alphaproteobacteria bacterium, assembly GCA_963834165.1. Lineage (GTDB taxonomy): Bacteria > Pseudomonadota > Alphaproteobacteria > Rhizobiales > Rhodomicrobiaceae > Rhodomicrobium. The sequence goes on from CAWIAL010000017.1 coordinate 674,577, forward strand.
TCGTTGATCACCTTGGCGACCGGAGCGAGGCAGTTCGTCGTGCATGACGCGTTCGAGACGACTTCGTGCTTCGCTTCGAGCTTGTCATGGTTGACGCCGTAAACCACGGTGAGGTCCGCGCCCTTCGACGGCGCCGATACCAGCACCTTCTTCGCGCCGGACTTCAGGTGAACCACGGCCTTCTCTTTATCCGAAAAAATGCCCGTGCATTCCATCACGACGTCGATGTCCATATCGCGCCAAGGCAGCTTCGACGGATCGCGCTCGGCCAGAACCTTGATCGGGCCATAGCCGATGTCGAAGGTATCGCCGCTGACCTTTACCTCGCCGCGAAATGGCCCGTGAATCGAGTCGTATTTGAGAAGGTGAACATTGGTTTCCACGTCGCCGATATCGTTGATGGCGGCTACGGTCACGTCTTTGCGATCGTATTCTGCGATGGCCCGAAGCACATTCCGGCCGATACGGCCAAAGCCGTTGATTGCTACCCTTACAGTCATCGTGTTTTTCCGCTGGAAACGAGGTTCGCGCTTTTTAGCATACGTTGTGGGTGACCTTGACCGGATACGCCACGAAACGCAAGAGCTAGCTTTCCGCGCGGCCTCGATGGGTTTTGTTGCAACCCGCTTCCGCAACCCGGCGCCCGGATGGATGGACTAAGACCGCGCCGTTCTCGCCTGCGCCGATGTATTAGGAGCCTGTATCTTCGGCGCATCACATTCTCGATTATCGTCCCAAAGCACTTGTCAAGAGGCTTTGATGAAAATTTGCCGTTAACCTTTGCTTGTTATGACTAATGGAGTGTAAAGCCCGCTTAATCCCATTAACACTTTCTAAGGAAATGCCATGCCTAGTCCCTATCTTACATACGCGCTCGCCGCGCTGAGCTTCGGTCTTATTGTCGGCTTTTTCCGTATCAGTGACGAAAACACGGAATTGAGCCGCGCGAAAATAGCGGTCGAAATGCAGCTGGAAATCGCTCAAGGTGAAGCAAAGTCTTTCAGCGAAAAATATGCAACCGAGGTGAAAGCCCGCCAGGTTGCCGAGGCGGCTCAGACCATAGCCGAAACTTCCGAGCGCACGGTTCGCTCTCAGCTCGCTCACGAAACCAAGGTCCGCCTAGCTGCGGAGCAAAGCCTGGAAGAGGCGCAGAATGCGCTCAAGACTGAGGTTGCGGCGCGAGAATCAGCCGAAGCCTCGCTGATCGCCGCTCAGGAGCAACTCAACATCCTGAATGCGAAGCTTATCGAAGCGTCGACGCCATCCGACGCGAAGAAGGCTGAAGCCCCGAACGGCAATGGCGACGCCGCCGAAGCAGATGCAAAAGCGGCCGCCCGCGGGGCCGATGCCACGCCTGCGGCGAGTGACGACAAGGCGGCCGCGATTCCAGCTCCTTCGGCGGAAATCAGCCAAATGGCGGCCCAAGCTTCGATGGTGGGCACGCAGCGGTCCTGGTTTTCGTTCCTGGGCTTCTAATGAGAGGGCGTGAGCCGCTGGCACAGTCTGGCCGCTTGCACCCGCAAGAAATCGAGCTGCCAGAAAGTTCATAAGGAGCCTTCCCGGGCTCCTTCCTGCTTTAATCGCATTCATTGAAAGCGGATGTTTTCTTTTCGGATTAATGTTAGGACCGCAAGCGCTGATATCGCTTGAGCTTGAGGCATTGCATGAACTTCTGGTCCACACTCCTCACCGCAGCCGCTGTCATCGCCGTCGCGGCCCTGGCCGCGTTCTTCATCGTCGGTCCGGACCGGATCTGGAGCTTGTTTGGGCCTGCGGACCTCGGGCCGGTGAATTTCGAGACGCTGCATCGCCGGACCTCGCCGAACGATTCGCTTGCCTGTCCGGCGGGAGCTTGCGCAGCAAAAAGCGATGTCACGCCGCCCAGTTACGCGGTAAGCGCTCCTGAGCTTCAGAAGGCATTTGCCAAGGTGATCGCCTCGGAGCCGAATGTCGAGCAGGTAGGCTCAGATGAAGGGGGGCTTACGGCTCGTTACGTCCAGCGCACAAAGATCATGCGCTTTCCCGACACCATCGTCGTGCGCTTTATCGATCTGGGCGAAGGGCGGTCGACGATCGCGCTCTATAGCCGCTCGCAACTCGGTGAAAGCGATTTCGGCGTGAACCGCGCCCGCATCGAGCGCTGGCTCGATAAGCTTTCCAAGGAAGCGCCGGTGGTCAAGACCGCCTGAGGCGGCCAGCCCTATTTCAGCGCGAGACGATCCTTGAGCGTCTGCAGACGCTCAAGCCGGTCCCAGGACGAAATGCGGCGGACGTCGTCCGGCGCTTCGTCGAAAGCCTGCTGCGCCTGCGCGATCTCATCGGTGAGGATCTCGGCGGTAAGGTCTTGGAGAGGGATGGCGTATTCCGCAAGGACGACGGTTTCTTCAGGGCCGACATCGGCGAAACCGCCGCGCAAGAAGTATTGCTTCTCGCCTTCCTTCGACTTCGTCGTCAAAATACCGGGGCGCAGCTTCATGATCATGAGCGCGCGGCCGGGCATGGCGGCAAGGTCGCCTTCCTGACCGGGAAGCACCGCCTCGGCGAGATTGGCGGAAACGAGCTTCTGCTCCGGTGAGATGAGTTCGAAGTGAAAAGTGTCGGCCATCTAAGTCCGCTCTCCGGCGCTGTGTATCGTGGAAATCGATGCCGATTTTGTGGCGCCGCTTGCACGCTCGCCACGAAACCCAAATCGTTTAAGACTACGCGGCCGCGGCCAGTTCCTCGGCCTTCTTGATGGCCTCGTCGATGGTGCCGACCATGTAGAAGGCCTGCTCCGGCAAATGGTCATACTCGCCGTCGCAAAGCCCCTTGAAGCCTTTCACGGTGTCCTTGACGTCCACGAGCACACCCGGCTTGCCGGTGAACACCTCCGCCACATGGAAAGGCTGCGACAGGAAGCGCTCGATCTTGCGGGCGCGCGCCACGATGCGCTTGTCCTCTTCGGAAAGCTCGTCCATGCCGAGGATCGCGATGATGTCCTGGAGCGCCTTGTAGCGTTGCAGAATGGATTGCACCTGACGCGCCACCTTGTAGTGCTCTTCGCCGACGATGCGCGGCTCAAGAGCGCGGCTGGTGGAATCGAGCGGGTCCACGGCAGGATAGATGCCCTTTTCAGCGATGGAGCGCGAAAGCACGGTCGTCGCATCCAAGTGCGCGAAGGACGTGGCAGGCGCAGGGTCCGTCAAGTCGTCGGCGGGCACGTAGATGGCCTGCACAGACGTAATCGAACCCTTCGACGTGGAGGTGATGCGCTCTTGCAGCGCGCCCATGTCGGTCGCGAGTGTCGGCTGATAACCCACGGCGGAAGGAATACGGCCGAGAAGCGCGGACACTTCCGAGCCAGCCTGCGTGAAGCGGAAGATGTTATCCACGAAGAACAGCACGTCCTGGCCTTGATCGCGGAAATACTCCGCGACGGTCAAACCGGCAAGACCGACGCGCGCACGCGCTCCGGGGGGCTCGTTCATCTGCCCGAAGATCAGCGCGCATTTCGAGCCCTTGGACGAACCGCCATGCTCATGGGGATCGACGTTAACGTGCAACTCGATCATTTCCCAATAAAGGTCGTTGCCTTCGCGCGTCCGCTCGCCCACACCCGCGAACACGGAATAGCCGCCGTGACCCTTCGCGATGTTGTTGATCAGTTCCTGGATGAGCACCGTCTTGCCGACGCCCGCGCCGCCGAACAGGCCCACCTTGCCGCCCTTGGAATAGGGCGCGAGCAGATCCACGACCTTGATGCCCGTAACCAGAACCTCAACCTCGGTCGATTGATCGACGAAAGGAGGCGCCGGCGCATGGATGGGGCGCCGCTGGTTCGACTTGATCGGGCCGGCCTCGTCGATCGGCTCGCCGATCACGTTCATGATGCGCCCAAGCGTTTCCTCGCCTACGGGGACGGCAATCGCCTCACCCGTATCGGTGACTTCCTGGCCGCGCACGAGACCCTCGGTCGAGTCCATCGCGATGGTGCGAACGGTGTTTTCGCCAAGATGCTGAGCAACTTCCAGAACGAGCCGGTTGCCATGGTTCTGCGTCTCAAGCGCGTTCAAGATCGCAGGCAGCGGCCCGTCGAACTGCACGTCCACAACGGCGCCTGTTACCTGCCTTACACGGCCAACTCGTCTGTCGCTCATCTCTCTCTTCCCCAAAACCGGTCCATCATCCATCAAAACGGCTGGCGTTTCCTGCATTCCTGCATCGTCCAAAACCGCAGCATTCAAACTCGAACTCGCTGTCACCCTCTAAATTCCCGTCACGGTCCTTCGCCCCATCGGGGAGGGCATCCAGAATTTCTCCGCCGCCGGCGCCGTCTACGATCTCGGCGGTCTCGCCGTGCTCTTCCCCGCCGGAACCGCCGCCGTCCTCGAAGAGAGCCCTGCCACACGCAGCCTCAGAAACTGCTTCGCACAGGCTATCGTCACCTGAATAAGACGGAACCTCGCCAAAAACAACAGCCGAGGATAGACCATCTGACGCTGTCAAGACAATACTGCCAGCAATTTCAGGCTTGTAGACGCCTTCCGGGGTCTCGTCGCCCTCTTCAGTGCCGGTAGCTGAGCTCTCGCCAGTTTCCTCACATTCCTCACCCAAAGCGCTGCCGCCCGCGTCAACATCCGGGACGGCCTCTAATGGGTTCGATACTTCCTCCAGTTCGATACCGGAAGCGATTTCAGCCGCGTGGCCATTTGTGGCGTGGTCCCGCGGTTCCTCCGCTTCCGTATCCTCAACCCCATGCTCGAAGCTGCCGTCTAGGGCTTCTTCGAACGAACCGCGATCGCATTGGCCACCCAAGCCGGGGGACGAGAATGTCCCGCCTGACCGCCAAACCGCCTCATCCGGAGGACCGGCAGCCCTTCGGAAACTCCCTTGGACGGCCTCGCCTCCAGCAAGCGGATGCGGCAACCACCACGCGAATGCAGTGGTCCAGGCTGTCCAAATCTCCATCCAAATGGCGCAAGCGGCAAACGGATGAGGCCATATCGTCTCGTACTTCGTCATAACGCGCCCAACGATCTGCCCGCCAGCTCTCTCGCGCCTATACAGCCTCCGCTCCGGATATGATTTCGATCAGCTCTTTGGTGATCGTGGCTTGCCGCGCGCGGTTATATGCGAGCGTATAGCGATCCACCATATCGCCGGCATTGCGCGTGGCGTTGTCCATCGCCGTCATCTGCGACGCGTAGAATCCGGCGTTGTTTTCCAGAAGCGCGCTGTAGATCTTGGTCGCCAAGTTCCGTGGAAGAAGTTCAACCAGGATTTCGGCTTCGTCGGGCTCGAATTCGTACATCGCATCGGAAGGAGGCAGCTCGACCGGGATCAGCTTAACGGACTGCGGCTTCTGGGTGATGATGTTCTGGAACTTGGAGAAGAAGAGCGTGGCGACATCGAACTCGCCATGCTCGAAGCGCGCAAGAATGCGCTGTGAAATGTCCAGCGCGTTGACGTAGCCGATCTGCCGTACGCTTCGCAGGTCGACATGCTCGATCATGAACTTTGCATAGTCGCGGCGGAGCTGGTCGGCTCCCTTCCGGCCTACGGTCATGATCTTGACGGTCTTGCCCTCGGCTTGAAGCCGGCGGATATGTTCCCGGGCCTGGCGGACGATGTTGGAATTGAACGCACCCGCAAGGCCGCGCTCACCGGTCGCGACGACCACGAGATGAGTCTCGTTAGCGCCCGTCCCCGTCAGGAGTTTGGATATGGCGCTCGGCGGCACAGCGCGTCCGCCGAAGCGTTCCAGGATTTTTTCAAGCCGCTCGGCGTAGGGACGCGCGGCTTCCGCTTGATCTTGTGCCCGGCGAAGCTTCGCGGCGGCCACCATCTGCATGGCCTTCGTGATTTTTCGCGTGGCTTTCACCGACGCGATCCGGCCTCTAAGATCCTTCAGGCTCGCCATGATGCTCTCCGCAGCCTTGGGTTACGCCGCAAAGCGCTTGGAAAACGTCGTGAGGATCGCCTTCAGCTCCTGCTCCGTTTCGGGAGTAAGCTGCTTAGAAGTGCGGATGGAATCGAGCACGTTCTTGTGCTCGTTGCGCATAAGCGTGAGGAACTCACGTTCGAACTCGCCGACCGAGGCGACCGGGATGGGATCGAGGAAGCCGCGCGTTCCGGCATAGATCACCACCACCTGCTCTTCCACTTTAAGCGGCGAGAATTGCGGCTGCTTCAGAAGCTCCGTCAGACGCGATCCGCGTGCCAGAAGCCGTTGCGTAGCCGCGTCAAGGTCCGAGCCGAACTGCGCAAATGCCGCCATTTCGCGGTACTGCGCAAGCTCGCCCTTGATGGCGCCCGCGACCTGCTTCATGGCTTTCACCTGGGCGGCCGAGCCCACGCGCGACACCGAGATACCGACGTTCACCGCAGGCCGGATGCCTTGATAGAAGAGATCGGTCTCAAGGAAGATCTGGCCGTCCGTGATCGAGATCACGTTCGTGGGGATGTATGCGGACACGTCGTTCGCCTGCGTTTCCACGACGGGCAGCGCGGTCAAAGACCCGGAGCCGTGATCCTTGTTGAGTTTAGCGGCGCGCTCGAGAAGGCGTGAATGCAAGTAGAAAACGTCGCCGGGATAAGCTTCGCGTCCGGGCGGGCGGCGAAGGAGGAGCGACATCTGGCGATACGCGACGGCCTGCTTTGAAAGATCGTCGTAGATAATCAGCGCATGCATGCCGTTATCGCGGAAGTACTCGCCCATCGTGCAGCCCGTGTATGGCGCGATGAACTGCATGGGAGCCGGGTCCGAGGCGGTCGCCGCGACCACGATCGAATATTCGAGCGCGCCGTTCTCTTCCAGCACCTTCACGAATTGCGCAACCGTCGACCGTTTCTGGCCCACCGCCACGTAAATACAGTAGAGCTTCTGGCTCTCGTCGCCCGTCGCGTTAACCGACTTCTGGTTCAGGATCGTGTCGAGCGCCACGGCGGTCTTGCCCGTCTGGCGGTCGCCGATGATGAGCTCGCGCTGGCCGCGGCCGATCGGGATCAAAGCGTCGATGGCCTTGATGCCGGTCTGCATCGGCTCCTTCACGCTTTCGCGCGGGAGAATGCCGGGCGCCTTGACGTCCACGCGCCGCTTCTCGGTGCTCTGGATCGGCCCTTTGCCGTCAATCGGATTGCCAAGCCCGTCGACCACGCGCCCAAGCAGGCCTTTGCCGACCGGAACTTCCACGATCGCGCCCGTCCGCTTGACGGTGTCGCCCTCTTTGATCGTCTTGTCTTCGCCGAAAATAACGACGCCGACGTTGTCCGCTTCCAGGTTCAGCGCCATTCCGCGAATGCCGCCCGGAAACTCGACCATTTCACCGGCTTGCACATTATCGAGACCGTAAACGCGCGCGATGCCGTCGCCCACGGAAAGCACTTGCCCAATCTCGGAGACTTCTGCTTCCTGGCCGAAATTCTTGATCTGCTCTCTCAGAATCGAGGAAATTTCGGACGGGCGGATTTCCATAAGCTCCATCAGCTGGCCTCTTTCATAACCTTTTCGAGGTTTTTCAGTTTTGTTCGTAGAGAAGTGTCAATCATCTGGCTGCCGACCCGGACGATAAGGCCGCCAAGTAGCTTGGGATCGACCGTCGCGGTCAGCTTCGGCGTCTTTCCAAGTTTTTGCCGCAGCGTGTCGCTCAGGTCTTGAGCCTGAGCCTTCGTCAGGGGCACCGCAGAAATAACCTCGGCTTCCACTTCGCCGCGCTCCTTGGCGCAGAGAGATTTGTAAGCCTTGATGACGTTTTCGGCCGCGAAGAGCCGGCGGTTCTTTGCCAGCACCAGAAGGAAGTCGCGAGCAAGCCCGGTTATGCCGCTCGATTTGAGGATCGCAGAGAGACCTTGCTCCTGCTCCACATTGGAGAACATCGGGCTCAAAACGAAACGGCGCAAATCGGCGCTATCACGCAGCAACCCCAAAAAATTGTCGAGCGATCGCTCGATGCTTTCTACGGACTTGTTTTCACGGGCGAGCTCGAAAAGCGCCCCCGCATAACGTTCCGCTACCGTTGATTCTGGGCCGCCGCGAGCCAAAACGTTCTCTCCAACAGTCAAAAAGCCGCCGAAACGCGGGCGCGTTATAGCGTGCTTTCCCTCAAGCTTCAAATGTCCGGATTTCAGCCCGGCTTATGCCTGGTGCGCTTCTAACATAGACCCTTGCTGCAATGCAACCCGCTGCGGCAATTCGCAAGTTCGTTATTCTGCATGGCAACGCTGAAGAATCAGGGAGCCACGAGCGGGGCAAATTCTTCGAGAACCACCTCGTAAGCGGCGCGTTTAAATCCGACGATTTCAGCAAGCACCTCGCTGGCGCCGGCCCAACGCCAAGCGTCGAATTCGGCCTTGTGGCCCTCCGGCGCAAGATTGACTTCCTGCTCGTCGCCGGTAAACCGCATCGCAAACCACTTCTGCTTCTGGCCGCGGAACTTCCCCTTCATCGCCTTGCCCACGGCCTCGGGAGGAAGATCGTACGGGATCCAGTCTTTCAATTCGGCGAGGATGGTTGCGCTCGAAACGCCAGTTTCTTCATAAAGCTCGCGCAAAGCGGCCACCCGCGGATCTTCACCCTTGTCAATTCCGCCCTGCGGCATTTGCCAGCGTTTCTCCAATTCCTGGAATATGAAGTCCTCGAAGCGGCGGCCAAGCCATATAAGCCCTTGTGCGTTCAACAGGACAATGCCGACGCAGGGGCGGTAAGGGAGCGTGTTGGGGTCTATCAGAGGCATCGCTAATCCATCTTTGCAAATATAGCCACGAGGCTAGCACGAAGCGCGAATAAAGCCTTGAAAACGGAACCGAACCGCCGGCAGGCGCTTTTTTGGTTTCGCTATTGGGACCTGCGGGCTTCGGAGGCGGAGCCCGGACGCTCGCCAAAGTGGACCGGCGGTCTATCGGGAATGGGCGGCGCCTTCCCGGCCTCGGCGCGCCCGTCAGTGGCGGGAGCGGACTCTGCTTCACCCGTACTCCAAGACTGGACGGCCGGCACTTCGATGGTCTTTGGCATTTGGCGCGTGTCGACAGGAAGAACGAGTTTGAGGTCATACTCGTGACCGGGATCGGAAGTGCCGAAAAAGGCAATGACCGCACCGAAGATCGCGAAGAACAGCCCTGCAACAATCAGAAGCGTTTTCATGATTTCACCCCGTGAGCTTGGTGAAAAAGTAAAAAGGTCCATGTCATGCAACATGAACCTTTTTCGCTATAGAGCCGTTCGGCGCGATGGGGAAGTTTAATTGGGTACTTCCGCAGTCGTATCCGCAGCCGGCACCGCAGCATTCTCCAACTTTTTCGCGGTCTCGATCTTCTTTCCGTGCAGCAGATCGATCGCCGCCTTCAATTGAACGTCCTTTTCCTTCTCCTTCGGCACGTAGGAGATGCTGCCTTTAGCCTCCGGGGCGCTGTCATTCTTGAGGTGACCGCGCAGGCTGGCTTCGCCCTTTGGCGTAAACGCTGCCATTTGCTGTTTCAGATCGTCCGGCAGTTCGGGTTCCACCACATAGTTCGGTGCAATGCCCGTTGCTTGGATGGAACGCCCCGACGGCGTGTAGTAGCGCGCTGTGGTAAGGCGAAGGCCGCCGTTCGCGCCGAGCGGGATCATCGTCTGAACCGAGCCTTTGCCGAAGGACCGCGTGCCGACGACTTCGGCGCGTTTGTGATCCTGAAGCGCACCGGCAACGATCTCGGATGCCGAGGCTGAGCCTCCGTTGATGAGCACAACGATGGGCTTGCCGTCGGTGATGTCGCCGGGCTTTGCGTTGGCGCGGCTGCTTTCGCTCGCGTTGCGGCCCTTCGTCAGAACGATGGCCCCCTTATCGAGGAAAGCGTCCGACACCGCGATTGCCTGGTCGAGAAGGCCGCCCGGGTTGTTCCTGAGGTCGATGACATACCCTTTGAGCTTCGGACCGATCGTCTTCTTAAGGTCATCGATGGCCTGCTTCATGTACTCGTAAGTATGTTCGCTCTGGAACGTCTTGAGCTTGATCCAGCCGACATCGTCCTCGGCGCTGTATTTGACCGGATTGATGCGAACGATATCGCGCACAACCTTGGTCTGGATGGGAGCGGCTACACCCTTGCGAAGGATCGTCAGCGTAATCGGCGAATCTACAGGTCCGCGCATTTTTTCGACGGCTTCATTGAGTGTCAGGCCCTGGATGGATTCGCCATCGAGATGGGTGATGTAATCGCCCGCCATGACGCCCGCGCGATCAGCCGGGGTGTTGTCGATCGGTGAAATCACCTTCACAACGCCGTCTTCCATGGTGACTTCGATACCGAGCCCGCCGAATTCGCCGCGGGTCTGGACCTGCATGTCCTGGAATTCCTTCGGCGTGAGGTAGCTCGAATGCGGGTCGAGTCCCGTCAGCATGCCGTTGATGGCGTTCTCGATCAGCTTCGTATCGTCGGGCTTCTCGACATATTCAGCCCGGACGCGCTCCAGCACTTCTCCGAAAAGGTCGAGCTGCTTGTAGATTTCAGCGTTTGCCGCAACGGCCTGATCCCGGCGCGTGGATTGCAAAATGAAAAAGCTGGCTGTGCACACCAGCACGATGAGGAAGGCACCAAGCGCCAGTTCCGATTTGCGCATTTATCTCTAACCTTTTCCTCCCGCAGACCACCATGGCGCGGGATCGATCGACTGCTGATCTCTACGAAACTCGACGTAGAGGGTAGGGCGTTTTGGTAGCTTTTCGCCAGTACGGGTTTCAGGCCCCATCGCTGCTATAGGCTCGCCCGCAAGAACGAATTGGCCTTGCTGAGCTTCAATCCGGTCCATGCCTGCTATAACAACATGATAGCCTCCACCGGGATTGATAATCAAGAGTTGACCATAAGACCGGAACGGACCTGCATATAAAACCCAGCCGTCGCAAGGTGAAATGACTTGTGCGCCGGGTCGCGTCTCAAGATGAACTCCCTTGGATGGCGTTCCATCTTGGTCGGATTGACCGAACTTAACGAGCATCTTTCCTTGGACGGGCAAGGGGAGCAATCCCTGCGAGTTCGAAAAGGGAATTGAGGGTTTCATACGGCCAGGCTGAAGCATCGCCACTTTTTTGGCGTCGGGCGAAACTTCCTGAACACCCTTCTGCAGCTCGGCCTCGTAAGTATTCAGATTCGACTTCTTGCCAACCTCCGCATCGAGAACCGGAAGCATCTCCTCCAGGCTCTTTATGCTGGCGGCATTGATTTTGGTCGCGCTCTTGAGGCTCTCCAGGTACGCAGCATTCGTTTCGAGCTGATCGCGATTCTCAATGAGAAGAAGATCGATTTGCGACTTCAGACGGCTGTTCTGGGCCTGTTCGGATTTGCGGCGCTGCTCTTGCAGTTCCGCCTCCCGCTGGGATGCTTCCAATATGTCAACCTCCGCCGAGAGTTGCGTCGCGAGCTTCTCAATATCGGCATAAAAGGTTGCCAGAACCATTCCGCTGCGGATCATTTTTAGCGCATCGCGCGTGTGGGTGATCAAAAGCGGCGGCGGCTGGCGGCTCATGGACTGCATCAGCGCGAAGAGCGCGGACATCTGCGCGCTCTTGTCTTCAAGCTTTTCGCGCTGCTCCTTCACCTTGATGCGGGTCTCCGCAAGCTTCTCTTCGATTTCGGTGAGGCGTTTTTCGGATAGGCGAAGCGCGCGGGCCGTTTCGATAAGCCGCGCCTGCATCCTCGCGCGGTTCGTTGCAAGCGTCCGTTTATCCCTGGACAGCTCTCGCTGCTCGGCCTGGATCTGCTCCAGCCTCAATTTGCGCCGAATATAAAGCTCGCGAGCTTGGCCGGCATCCATCTTTGCTTCTTCCGAGCCTTCCTTGCCCTTCCGGCGCTTGGGATTGACGCGATTCTCGACACCCTTAATGTGGCGCGGGGCAGCCTTTGGCGCTTCCTGGCGAGCGGCCTTGGGTGCGGACTCTTGAGCTTGCGCCGGTGTGGATTGTCCTGAAAAAATGTTGCTGAGAAAGTTCTCTTCCGCGTTTGTAATCCCGGGCGCAAGCAGGAGGAGCCCGGCAACGGCGGCGACCGCGAGGCGGAATGGCTGAGGGGATAAAAAGCTAACTTTCATTCTCCCCAAAGGCCAAAAAGCCGCTTTCAAAAGGTCGCTAACGGAATTCATCCACGCCTTCACTAACGCACACCCATCCATTTCGTGTGCAAAGTCTGTGCCACCGCCGGGACCATATAAGCTCAGTTTTTAGGCGGCAATATCTTTTGGACAAATCCGTGACAAAAATGCTCGGAGTTAAGAACTTTCCATAAGCTGTTATTAACGCGCCCCCTTTCAAGAGATCGTGAGATGGCATTCAATGGATTTCGCCGGAGCAACGGTTTAGAACGCTGGCGACGCCGCCACGCCTCGAACCTGAGAGGAGACATCTATGGCCATTACGCCAGGAAGCCCGCTGCCGCATGCCAAGTTCAAGATCATGACAGAAACCGGCCCTTCCGAAGTTTCGACAGACGACCTTTTTAAGGGCAAGAAGGCCGTTTTGTTTGCAGTGCCGGGAGCTTTTACGCCAACCTGCACAAACATGCATCTGCCGGGCTTTCTGCAGCATGCCGCAGACTTCAAAGCCAAAGGCGTGGACGTGATCGCGTGCACGGCGGTGAATGACGTGTTCGTCATGGACGCCTGGTCGAAGGCAAGCGGCGCCAAGGGCACGATCACGTTTCTTGCGGACGGTAACGGCGATTTCGCAAAAGAGATCGGGCTTGAGTTGGACGGCGCTCCGATCGGCTTCGGCATCCGTTCGAAGCGGTACGCCATGCTGCTCGATGACGGCGTCGTCAAGGCGCTGCATGTCGAAGGCAAGCCAGGCGATGCGATGGAAAGCAGCGCCGAACGGCTCCTTGCCGATCTATAGCGTTTCCTCGGGCGGCGCCCCCTTCACGGAGCCGCCCCGTTTCGCAATCTCCTCCTGCTCCGCAATGCCACGCTGCGCGAGGTTGTGAGCCCGCTCGTTTTCGGCATGGCCTTCGTGGCCGCGAACCCAGTGCCAGCTCACCTTGTGACGCTGGCGCGCCGCGTCGAGGCGCTGCCAGAGATCGGCGTTTTTCACGGGCTTTTTCGCCGCGGTCTTCCAGCCGTTGGCCTTCCAGCCGCCGATCCACTCGGTGATGCCGTTCCGCAAATATTGCGAATCCGTATGCACTTCGACCTCGCACCCCCATTTCAGCGCTTCGAGCGCTTCAATGGCCGCCATGAGCTCCATGCGATTGTTGGTGGTCAGCGGCTCGCCGCCGAAGATCTCGCGCTCACGCCCCTTGTAGATAAGGAGAGCGCCCCAGCCCCCGGGCCCCGGATTTCCCTTGCAGCCGCCGTCGGTGTAGATGGTTACGACGGTGTCCGGCGCGGTCTCGGGGCTAGAGCCCATAGGCGCCAGGCGAATGCACACCCTGATGAAATGTAAGTTTACGCCAATATTCCATGGGGTCTTTCCGTTTCACGAAAGCCGTATCGGGCGTGTTGTACCAATCGTAGAGCCGCGTGAGAAAAAATCGGACGGCCGCGCCTCGTGCCAGGAGCGGCAGCGCCGAAATCTCTTCAGGCGCCAAGCTCCTAACGGAATTGTAGCCGCTGAAAAGCGCCCGCGCCTTCGTTACGTTGAACGCGCCGTCAAGCTCGAAACACCAGGCATTCAAACAGATCGCCAGATCGTAGGCGAGCAGGTCGTTGCAAGCAAAATAGAAGTCGATCACGCCCGAGACTTTGTCATTCAAAAAGAAAACGTTATCGGGGAAGAGATCGGCATGAATGACGCCCCTCGGGAGATCTTCGGGCCAGTCTCTGGAAAGGGCATCGAGAGTTTTCGCAAGATCGGCTGACATGCCTGGCGAAATCTTGTCCGCAACGCCCCCTATGGCAGTGAACAGCTTGGCCCAACCCGCAATAGAAAGCGCGTTCTCGCGCTTGAGGGGGAAGGTCAGCCCGCTTATGTGCAGGGTGGCGAGCACTTTGCCAAGTTCGCGGCAATGTGCCGGCTGCGGCTTTTGCAACGAATATCCGGGAAGAAACGTCACAATGGCTGTGGGTTTTCCGGAAAGCGTCTGCAGGACGCGGCCTTCACGGTCATGCACGGGAGTTGGACAACTCACGCCATTCTTCGCGAGGTGCTCCATGAGGCCGAGGAAAAACGGAAGATCGCCGGACGAAACGCGCTTTTCGTAGAGGGTCAAAATGAATTGTCCGGCGCCGGTGCCGAGAAAATAGTTGCTGTTCTCGACGCCCTCCGCGATGCCCTTGCATGCAGTCAGTTGGCCGATGTCATAGCGTTCAAGCAGCGCGTAGAGATCCTCAGCCGTAACTTCGGTATAGACCGCCATGCGCCGAGGCGTTACTGCGCCGCTGCTTGTTGCAAGGCCCTGGGAATCTTGAAAATCACGTCCTCGATTGCGGTCCTTACAATCTCCACCGTCACATCGTAGCGCGCCTTGAACTGCTCTATGATCTCCTCCACGAGGATTTCCGGCGCCGATGCGCCAGCAGTAAGACCCAAAACCTTGATGCCGTGCAAGTTGTCCCATGGAATTTCCGAGGCTTTTTGCACAAGCATGGCCTTGGGGCAGCCGGACCGGAAAGCAACCTCGACAAGCCGCTTCGAATTGGAGCTGTTGGGCGCGCCGACGACGAGAATGGCGTCGCATTTTCCGGCAATCGCCTTCACGGCGCGCTGGCAATTCGTCGTCGCGTAGCAGATGTCTTCTTTGTGGGGTCCCTGGATGAGAGGGAAGCGTGCCTTCAAAGCCCCGACCATTTCGATGGTGTCGTCGATCGACAGCGTGGTCTGCGTGATATAAGCGAGCTTCGCCGGATCGCGGGGTGTAAAGGCTTCAACGTCCTTCACCTTTTCTATGAGCGTGACCGAGCCTTCGGGAAGCTGACCCAGTGTGCCAATCACTTCGGGATGCCCGGAGTGGCCAATCAGGATGATTTCCAGCCCGTTTTCGAAGTGCCGCTCCGCTTCGACATGAACCTTCGAGACAAGCGGGCAAGTCGCATCAAGGTAGAAGAACTTCCGCTTTGCCGCTTCGGCCGGAACCGATTTCGGCACGCCGTGAGCCGAGAAAATAACCGGTGCGTCGGTATTCGGAACCTCGCTCAGCTCTTCGACGAAGACCGCGCCCTTGGCTTCCAAGCTCTCCACCACGGTGCGGTTATGAACAATTTCGTGGCGCACATAAACGGGAGCGCCAAACTTCTCGATGGCCATCTCCACGATCTGAATCGCACGGTCAACTCCAGCACAAAATCCCCGTGGCGCGGCGAGCAGCACGTCGAGGTGTGGTTTTGTCGTCATGAGGCCCATCTCCAAGACTTGGCAATCGCAAAAGGCGTGCGGAACTCCGCAAAAACGTCAAATTTGACAGGGAAGGGAGCGTCTAAGCTTGCGGCCCTCTCTCCGGCTCGCTAGGGTCCCCGAGCAGGTTCGAAATCCCGTGCCTTCTTGTAACAATAATGAGGCCTACAAACCATAAAAAAGCAACGCTACTCAAAGTCGCGGCACCGGCGAATGCATCGAAATCTTGGCAAAGAGGAACGATAGGTCAAATGAGAGGTTTTGTGCAGGCAGTTTCGTTACTGCTTAGCTTTGGATGCATGGCCGCGATGGTGAGCGGCTGCGGCCTTTCTCAAATGCCTAGCATTGGTGACGGCGGGATCTTCTCCTCAAGCAAAAAGCCGGAGAATACGTCCTGGACCCCAATTATCACCGAAGACAGCATGATGGCGGCGGCCCGGACAAATTCCGATGGACCGATCGAAATGGCGGCGGCCAATGGATGTCCGCCTTTGCAGGTCGAAGGCGGCCAGCGCTATGTCACAATCTACGAGGGCAATCGCGTTGGCGATGCGGCTTCGGTGGTCAATCGGGGAGAGATCACAAAGACGGCGCGCGAATGCCAGCTCACGTCGGGTTTGGTCCAGGTCAAGTACGGCATTGCAGGACGCGTTCTGCTTGGCCCGAAAGGCAAGCCCGGCACGGTCACTTTTCCAATTATAATGCAGGTCCTCGATAAGGCGAAGAACAAGGTGAAGTCGGAGCCTTTTACAGTCACCGTCACTATTACGAAGGAAAACCCGCTCTCCTATTTCTCGCTGGTGCGCGATGTGAACATTCCTGTGAAGGATGGGACCGTCCCGCAGGATTACAGCATCTCCATCGCGTTCGAGAAGAAAGGCGCCGGCGCGGCTTAAGGCTGGAGCGGTTTCGCAGCGGCATCAAGACTTGACATTACCGTTGTAATTATAAAGGCAATCGGCCGCTTAGAGCTGCGTTCCGGCGGCGAAGGCCACGTTGGCGTCATAAAGCGGTGGTCTCTAATCACCGGCATGATGAGTTGTAGAGCTGGCGTAAGAAGTGCGGTTGCGCCGCGGCTGAGTAAAAGCACAGGTCAACGGGTTCTTTCGGGCCTTGCAGTCCTCATTGCTATCGTGGCGATGCTCGCCGTGGCGGCCCTCGGATCGGCGGACGCGCAAGCGCAGGGCGGGGCCATGATCCGCGAGATCCAGGTCACAGGCACCCAGCGCATCGAGCCCGAAACCGTCAAGCATTACCTCACCCTCAAAGCCGGGCAGCGCTACGACGCCGGCAACGCCGACGATAGCGTAAAGGCCCTGTTCGCGACCGGGCTTTTCCGCGATGTCCACATCGCGCTCAAAGGCAATGCCGTTGTCGTCGAGGTTGCCGAATCGCCGCTCATCAATCGCGTAGCATTCGAGGGAGCCAAGGAGGTCTCTACCGACACGCTGGCGAAGGAGGTGCAGCTCAAGGCGTCTCGCGCCTACACCAGCGCCCGCGCTCAAGCAGATGTGCAGCGGATCTTGAGCGTCTATCAGCGGCAGGGCCATTATGCGGCGCAAGTTGACGCGAAAATCATCGAGCTCGACCACAATCGCGTCGACCTTGTTTTCGAAATCAGTGAAGGCCCCGATACGAAGGTTGTTGGCGTTAATTTCATCGGGAACGCCTCATTCAGCGATGCGGCTTTGCGGAGCGCCATAACAACTACGGAATCGAATATCCTCGATTTCCTCCGGCCAACCTCGATCTACGATCCGGACCGCCTGAATTTCGACCGCGAACTCCTGCGGCGCTTTTATCTGAAAAACGGTTTCGCCGATATGCGCATCGTTTCGGCTTCCGCAGATGTCGATCAGGACAAAAAGGGCTTTTTCCTCACATTCACAATCGACGAAGGGCCGCGCTATACTTACGGCAGCGTGGACGTTGAAGTTACGCTTAAGTCTTTGAACGCCGAGGCCCTGCGAAAACGTGTGCGCGGCAATCCGGGCGACATCTACAACGCCGAGCAGGTTGAGAAGAATGTCGAAGCGCTGACGGGCGCGGTGGCCGATCAGGGAGAGCCCTTTGGACAGGTTCGGCCAAGGGTTGAGCGCGACCCCATATTGCGCACTATTTCGATCGTCTACGTCATCGAGCAAGGTCAGCGCGAATACATCGAGCGAATCGAAATTACCGGCAATACCGTAACGAGGGACGATGTGATCCGGCGCGAATTCCGGATTGCCGAGGGCGATGCATACAACAAGGTCATGGTTGATAAGGCCAGGTTGCGGCTGGTGAAGCTCGGCTTTTTCAAGACAGTCAAAATCACGAAGGAGAAAGGTTCGAAACCTGACCGCACTATCCTGACGGTCACCGTCGAGGAACAGCAGACGGGAGAGTTTTCCTTCGCGGCAGGATATTCAACCGCCAATGGCATCATCGGCGACGTGACTTACACTGAACGAAATCTCATGGGGACAGGCCAGTATCTGCAAATACAACTCACCGGAAGTCTTTCGGGCACTGAAGGATTGACCGTGAGCTGGACGGAGCCACGTTTCCTGGACCGCAACATGGCCTTCGGCGTGGACGCGTTCATTAAGAATTCCGACTACACGGCAGCCTCCGGCTATACCATTGCCGGGTATGAGGATTTCAGGGTCGGTGGCAGCCTGCGCCTCGACTTTCCGATGACGGACGAGCTTTCGATTGGATTCAACTATACGCTGATGCTCGACGACGTCTACAACCTCGATCCGAATGCTTCGCTCGCAGTGAAGGAGATGGCAGGCGCGGCCATCATTTCTTCGGTCGGCTACAACATGATTTACGACACGCGAGATAATAAGAAGAAGCCTACGCGAGGATTCTACTTCAAGGGGACTGAGGATTTCGCGGGAGCGGGCGGAGACGTCGACTATATCCGTTCAACCGCCGACATGAGGGCCTATTACCCGATTTCCCAGGACATCACACTCGCCGGCCGCATGCAGGGCGGTACGATCATGGGATGGGGCGGTCAGAACGTGCGCGTTGTGGATGCTTTCTACAAGGGCGGCGAGACCATACCCGGCTTCGCAGCCGCGGGGTTAGGCCCCCGCGACGCGACCACGGGCGATGCGCTGGGAGGCACAACCTTCTATTCGGCGACGGCGGAGCTGCGTTTCCCCCTACCCTTTCTGCCGCAAGACATCGGGCTTAGCGGCGCGATCTATACCGCAGCCGGCAGTGTATTTGGGACGGATGCCATGAAGTCCGCCGCCGCCTATGTCGCCAAGAACGGCGGCACGAATAACCTTGTCATCCAGGATTCCTCGGCGCTCAGATCGTCCGTTGGAGCAAGCCTTATCTGGGATTCGCCGGTTGGTCCGCTGCGCGCAGACTTTTCCGATGTGCTGACCAAAGCGCCGGGCGATAAGACGCAGGTGTTCGGCTTCGGCTACTCCCCTTGGTGACGAAATGGGCAGCCGCAAGTTCGCGGAGCAAAGTGTGCCGTGAACGGCTCTTTTACGATCAAGATGTGAATTCAAATGTTTATTACTCTAGAAGAGGTTGACAGCGCGATCCGGGCAAGCGACTTAAAGAAGGCTGACCGATGCAAGCGGGAGAGACCAGCGACGCTGGCGCCGAAGGAGCAACCGCCCCGGAATCTCTCAGGCAAAAGGACCGCGAGCAGACAGCACTCTGGAAAGCAGCCGCCGCAGTCCGGCGTCTCACCGAAGGGGTAGACCCGGCAGGCCCGGGTGAAATCTCTCAGGTCCCGTGACAGAGGGGGCGTGTAGCCGCGAAAGCGGAGCGCCTGAACGTCACGGAATCGACCATGAGCACAGCAGAAGCCATCAAGTCTTTGCCGCTCGAACTGAACGAGCTGCCGCTTCGCGTGACGCCTCTCAACGCGCTTCATCGGGAACTTGGTGCCAAGCTTGTCCCTTTTGCGGGCTATGAGATGCCGCTCCAGTATTCAGGCGGCATCGTCAAGGAGCATAACCACGTCCGCAGCGCTGCCGGATTTTTCGACGTCTCCCACATGGGGCAGGCGCGTTTGGCCGGGCCGGATTTCGAATCGGCCGCCGCTGCGCTTGAAAGGCTCGCGCCGGGCGACATTCTCGGGCTGAAGCCGGGCCGGCTTCGATACACCCAGCTTTTGAATGAGAGCGGCGGCATCATCGACGATCTGATGGTGACGCGCGACGCTGATGGCAACGGCATTTCGCTCGTTGTCAACGCATCGCGGAAAGAGATCGATTTCGCGCATATCGCCGCCCACCTGCCTCCTGCCGTCACGCTTCACCCCGAGCCAGACCGCGCCCTTTTCGCGCTTCAGGGGCCGAAAGCGGCAAGCGTTCTTTCGAGGCTGATTCCCGGCGTTGAAGAACTCGGCTTCATGGTGGGCGGGGTTTTCCAGATAGGCTCCTACCCGGTCGTTGTCTCCCGTTCGGGTTATACTGGCGAAGACGGCTACGAAATCTCGGTTCGGGCCGAGGATGCAGAGGTGATCGCGCGGCGGATTCTTGCCGAGCCGGAAGTGCTCCCAATTGGCCTTGGAGCGCGCGATACGCTGCGGCTGGAAGCGGGCCTTTGCCTGTACGGTCAAGACATGGACGAGGACACTTCGCCGGTCGAGGCAGGGCTTGTCTTTTCGATTGGAAAGCGCCGCCGCGCGGAAGGCGGTTTTTTCGGCGCCGAGCGGGTTTTGCGGGAGCTTGCGGAAGGCCCGGCGCGGTTGCGCGTTGGCCTGAAGCTCGAAGGGCGGGCGGCGGCTCGCAGCCATATGATGATCGCGGATCTTGCCGGGACAGAAACGGGCGAAGTTACAAGCGGCGCGTTCACGCCGGTAGCCGCCGCCTCGATTGCGATGGGGTACGTGCCGCCTGCCCTGAGCCAGATTGGCACGCAACTTGCGATTGAGATTCGCGGCGCTTTTGTACCGGCGCGCGTCGTGCGGATGCCGTTCGTTCCCCACCGTTACTTTCGTCAATCATAAAACAAAAGGTCAGAAGCCATGGCGCTCATCAAATATACAGAAGATCACGAATTTATCAGCGTCGAGGACGGAATCGGGACTGTCGGCATCACGAATTTCGCCCAGGAAAAGCTTGGCGATGTGACTTTTGTCGAGCTTCCGGCCGCGGGAGAGAAAGTCAAACAGGGCAATCCCATCGCGGTTGTCGAATCCGTCAAGGCGGCGAGCGACATCTACGCGCCCGCGAGCGGGGCTGTGCTTGAGGTCAATGTTGAACTCAACGACAAGCCCGAGCTTATCAATCAAGACGCCGAGGGCGCGGGCTGGATTTTCAAGATGCAGGTCGCGGACGCCGCCGAGCTGGATAAGCTCCTGGACCTCGATGCCTATCTTGCCTATGCAAAGTCGGAGGGCTGATGCGCTATCTTCCCCATACGGACGCCGACCGGCGCGATATGCTCGACGCCATTGGCGCCGCTGATATCGACGCGCTCTTTGCCGATGTTCCGCCCTCGGAACTGCTGAGAGAACTGCCGAACCTCCCGCTGAAGCAAAGTGAGATGGCGGTCGAGCGCGCTCTTTCTGCCATGGCGGCGCGCAATGTCCCGGCGGGTTCGGTGCCGTTTTTTGCGGGTTGCGGCGCGTACAAACATCACGTACCGGCGACGGTCGATCATGTGATCCAGCGCTCCGAGTTCATGACGGCTTACACGCCGTATCAGCCGGAAATCGCGCAAGGCACTCTTCAATATCTGTTCGAGTTCCAGACGCAGGTTGCGGCGCTGACCGGCATGGAAGTCGCCAATGCCTCGATGTACGACGGCTCGACGGCGACGGCCGAGGCGGTGCTGATGGCGCATCGCCTAACGAAGCGAAAGAAGGCCGTGCTGGCTGGCGGGCTGCACCCTCATTACCGCGCCGTGATCGAGACGGTCTCGCAGTATTCCGGTTTCCGTGTCGATGCCGCTGCCGCGGACCCCGAAACCTCCTTCGATGCACCTTGCGATCCGGAGACCTCCTGTGTTGTTGTGCAGATGCCCGATGTGTTCGGGCGGGTGCATGATCTTACGGAGATTGCGGCGCAGGCGCATGCAGCCGGGGCTTTGCTGATCGTAGCCGTGACCGAAGCCGTCTCTTTCGGCGCCCTGAAATCTCCGGGCGCGATGGGCGCCGATATCGTGGTGGCGGAGGGCCAGTCAATCGGCAACGGCCTCAATTTCGGCGGCCCGTATCTGGGGCTTCTCGCCTGCCGCAGGAAGTTCATCCGGCAAATGCCGGGACGCCTTTGTGGCGAGACGGTAGACGAGGACGGGCGCCGCGGCTTTGTGCTGACCTTGTCGACGCGCGAGCAGCACATCCGCCGCGAAAAAGCGACGAGCAACATCTGCACGAATTCCGGGCTGTGCGCGCTCGCGTTCTCGGCGCACTTGACGCTTTTGGGCGAGGCGGGACTCCGCAAGCTCGCAACCCTGAACCATGCGAATGCCGTCGCGCTGGCCAAGGCGCTGGCTCAAGTTCCGGGTGTCGAGGTGATCACGCCGCATTTCTTCAACGAGTTCACGATCAGGACGCCGAAGCCGAGCGGTGCCGTGATCGGCGCGCTGGTTGATAAAGGCCTGATCGGCGGCGTTCCGGCATCGCGTTTGTGGCCGCGCGTACCAGCGCTTGAGAATTTGATCGTCGTCGCGGCGACGGAAGTGACAACCCCCAATGACATTGCCGCCTATAAGGCCGCGCTCAATGAGGTGCTCCATGGTTGAGATGCCGAAAGCCTTTATGCTCGACATGGTGAAGCCTGCGAATGAAGTTCCCACCTTCACGGGCAACCGCGCGCTTCAGATCGAAGAGCCGCTCATTTTCGAGATCGGCTCGACGGAAACGAGCGGGGTGGACTTCGAGGAACCGCAGGAGACCGAAACGCGCCTTGGCGGCCTGGAGCGCAGCGCTCCGATCGGGCTGCCCGGCCTTTCGGAGCCGGAGGCGGTCCGCCATTATGTTCGCTTGAGCCAGAAGAATTACTCCATCGACACCGGGATCTTCCCGCTCGGCTCGTGCACCATGAAGCACAACCCGCGCCTTAATGAGAAGATGGCGCGGCTTTCCGGGTTCGGCGACATCCATCCGCTTCAGCCGGAAAACACCGTGCAGGGCGCGCTCGCGCTCATGACGGAGCTGAGCCATTGGCTGCTCGAACTGACGGGAATGCAGGCCGTTGCGCTGTCGCCGAAGGCGGGGGCGCATGGCGAGCTTTGCGGCATGATCGCCATCCGCGCGGCATTGGAGGCTCGCGGCGAAGCGGCGACGCGCCGGCGCGTGCTCGTCCCCGAATCCGCCCATGGCACGAACCCGGCGACGGCCGCGCAACTGGGCTTCACGGTGAGGGCGATCGAAGCGAACGCCGACGGCACCGTCAGCGCCGATGCCGTGCGCGCGAAGCTTGGGCCGGATGTCGCGGCCATGATGCTGACGAATCCGAACACATGCGGCATGTTCGAGACCGAGATTGCTGAGATTGCCGCGGCTCTTCACGAGGCGGGCGCATACCTTTATTGTGATGGCGCGAACTTCAATGCCATCGCAGGCAAGATTCGCCCAGGCGATCTCGGCATCGACGCGATGCATATCAATCTGCACAAGACGTTCTCCACCCCTCACGGCGGCGGCGGCCCTGGCGCCGGGCCGGTGGTTTTGTCGGAGGCGCTCGCGCCATTCGCCCCTATCCCATTCGTGGCAAAAGATGGCGACGAGTACCGGTTGATCGAGAATGCGGAGGATGCGCCGGAAAGCGCAAAACCATTCGGAAGGCTGGTGGCATTCCATGGGCAGATGGGCATGTTTGTGCGCGCGCTCGCCTACATGATGAGCCACGGCGCCGACGGGATCCGGCAAGCGTCCGAGGATGCGGTGCTAAACGCGAATTACGTGCGCGCGCGCCTTCAGAATGTGCTGTCGCACCCCTTCGAAGGCCATCCTTGCATGCACGAAGTGATGTTCGACGATCAATTCCTGAAAGGCACTGGCATCTCGACGCTCGACTTTGCAAAGGCGCTCATCGACGAGGGCTTCCATCCGATGACGGTTTATTTTCCGCTCGTCGTTTCAGGGGCGATGCTTATCGAGCCGACGAAGTCCGAATCGAAGCAAAGCCTCGATCAGTTCATCGGCGCCATTCGAAGCCTCGCCGAGGCCGCAAAGGCGGGCGATGCGGCGCGCTTCACGCAGGCCCCGCGTTTCGCTCCGAGGAAACGTCTCGACGAGACGCGGGCTGCCCGCGATCCCATCCTGACCTATAGCTCGCCTCTTTCGCGCGTTGCGGAGTAATGGAGCGTTACCATTCCAGGTGGAATCAAAAAGCGACCCTCATTGTCATGGCCGCACTCGATGCGCCATCCAGCGGCAACGTTGCAGTAAGTTATGGATGGCCGGGTCAAGCCCGGCCATGACAGGAAATGGTGAACCTTTCACACGCTGGGCGCCCGCTTTTGCGGGCACGACAACCTGAGTAGCGTCTCAAGAGCCTATATCCAACGAGACTGGCGACGCACGGGGCTCGCCCGAAAACAGCGCCTTCATTCCCGGTTTCAAGAACTTCGCAAAAACCGTGTAGGGAATCGTGACGTGAAAGTCGCTGCCAGCGTAAGGGCCTGACAGCGCTGGCGGGAAATGGATCGTCAGTCCTGCCGACTTCCCCATCTTGGTCGAAGGGCAGAGCGTGAACCGCTCATAGATGCCGAGATCGGGCTGTGTGAGGTCGAGCAGAGCCTCGCTCTCTTCCTCCTCGCCAGTCTCCTCCTTCAAATCGGCCCGCGCGTAGTTCGCCAGCGCTTGCAGAGCACTGGAGCGGTCGGTCGCCCCTTCGATGATATCGGCGAGAGCCAGCTCACGGCTGGCGTTTTTGTCGAAATTGACCGTCCGGAACGTGATTGCCGGCTGCGCATCGCCTTGCGTCACACTTGCAACCTCAAGATAGCTCACGAGCGAGAGCGTCCGGAACTGTTCGAGATAGCTCACGGCCTCAGTATAGGGTTTCCAGCTCCCCTCGCCCTCGATTGGCTTTGCGTTCGCATCCTGCTCGGCGCCCTTGAGAAACTCACCCATCTCGGTCTTGGCGCGGCTTGCAAGAAGATTGAAGAGGGCGTCGTCCGAGCGCTTCATCTGAATGGGGAACGTTGTCTTTGCGTAGCCGAATTTGGTTTCCTGCTTGAGAGCGATGGTCCGGCTCGCATTGGAGCTTGCGATCGAAAAGCCGACGCAAAGGCAAATGGCCCAAAAGCAAAGCGCGGCCGGAGAAACAAGAACCCGAAGCGCCCGCATGACGGTTACCCCGGTTTCTGTACGACGGCGCGAATCACCGCCGCCGGACCCTTGTGGCGATGGCCTTCGGCGAGCTCGACCGTCGCTTCTTCCAGATGCAAAATCGAGGTCCCGGCGAAATCGCGCTCGAGCTTGGCCTTTGAATACAGCATATCCGCAGTCTTGGGGCCACCCGAGCGATGCTGCTTTTGCAGGTCTAGCTGGTTGGGGTTGAAGGCTTCGAGAATAAGGATTCCACCGGGTTTCAGGGCGTCGACCATGGCGCGGTGCATGCCCGGCCGGTCGGCGTCGAAGAAATGGATATAAAGAGCGGCGACGACATCGTAGGCGTCGCGCGGCCAAGCCCAGGCGAGGAGGTCCGCTTCCACGGCGTTGATCGTGACGCCTCGCGCTTTCGCCAGTTCGCGCGCCTTGGCGACGCCGAGCGGCGAAACATCGACCGTATCGACGATCAGACCCTGCTCCGCAAGCCAGACGCCGTTGCGCCCCTCGCCATCCCCGGGGACCAGCACGCGAAGCCCCGGCCGGAGGCATTGCGCCTGCGACACGAGGAATGCATTCGGCGTGGTTCCAAAAGCGAAGCCCTCGCCGCGGTAGCGCTCGTCCCAGAACTCAGCTTGATCGTTCACTTCTCTTTGTCTTTCTCCAACCCGGACTTCATAAGCGAGCAGCCCATACCAGCCTACATCACTTTGCCGCCGGTGGCAGGGGACACCTCATATCGCCCTCCTTCGCACCGCAGGGAATACTGTAAGCTGCGATTTGGGTAATGCTCGCCGAAAATACGACTGGCAACAAAATCCACTCCGCGATGCGGCCAGTTTCCTTGATCTCAGCGGCCCCGAGTCTGCCGGGATGCGCTGGCCATGTCCGGGCGGGTTGCGCGTGCAAACGGACGCTAATCGCCGTTGTCATTGTTCACCGCGGCCACTGCAAAGCGTCGCCGGCCGCGATCGAACCGGGCTTGGTAAATTCGCACTTGAAACTCGATGGTGCTTCTCAGGCCGCTGACCACACCCAGAATCTTCTTTCTCCGGGCTAAAACCTTCTTTTCCAGATAATGCCAGGACAGAAATGCGAAAAAGCCTGCCAATACAAGGCTCAGCGCAAAGTTGACGTACCAAATCCGGTAATCTGGGAACACCACAGTCACGACCTGCTGCACCGGAAATCCGTACAAGTAAAGACCATATGAATAATCCGCTGCCTTCGAGATGCCAGGCCACTTCGGATTCAGCAAGCCGATATAGATGGTGATGTAGGCAATCGGCAACGACGCAATCAGCACACCGTCCCTTCGCCAAACCAAGAAACTCCAAATCACAACCGCCAGCGCGAATAGCCGGAACGAAAATACGATTTTTTCTTTCATCAGGAACAGTAATACGCCAAATAAAAAGGCGACGACTATCATTCTCCCCGAGGCGGAATCATCGAGAATGAAATTAGAATTTCCATGGATGTGACGAAATGTTAAACTTGCTATAAAAAATAAAACAAGAACAAAGAATAAGACCGGCCGCCTCGTTAAACCTATGAGAGCCGCCGCCGACAAGGCAATATAGCATTGCAACTCGAATGGAACCGTCCAAAGTTGCACGTTTACATATGTTCCGGCGGGAGACTCTGTAAACACTCCCGGCAGATAATAGTGTATCCATCCCAACGTGTTCAAAAAATACTCGAAGAATGACTTACTCGTAAAATATTCTGAAAGTGGCACCCGTGTAAGTATTGCTCCTATTAGCAACCCCGATAACAACACTTCCGCAACGAGCGCGGGAAATATTCTTATGACACGCAAAGTCAAAAACGAGACGATGTCGTTGCGGCCAAGACTCCCCGCAACCAGGAAACCGCTTAAGGCAAAGAAAGCGGGTACCAAGGCATAAACCACGGGTCTGAGCGGTCCCACCCAAAGCAACGTCTCAGCGCTGCGACCGTAACAGACACATGCTGTGTGGAACAGTAATATAGATAGCGATAGCGTAACTCTTAAAACATCAAACCCGGACGGGCGGCCACCTGAAGATTCCCATTTGTCATGGAGAGAGATGCTGAAAGTCATTCGTTGCACACCGCAGATAGTGGCCAAGTTGCAAATCGATCCTGGAATAGGTCAGCAACTCTGGGGGTGTGTTGAAAAGTTGTAAAGCGACCTAATATCGCGTTATGGTTGCGTTTCCCCGGTCTTCTTCGACTTCGGTGATCTATAACGATACCATGTGGACCAATAAGAGGGTAACACTGGAAATACGCTGGCAAGAAAAACCGCCCGGCGATGCGAGCGGTGTCTGAATGCCTGCCCTTTTCCTTGCGGCCCGGTTGCTCGTCATCGCGCCCCTAATCGCCGTTGTCGTTGTTTGCCTTCGCGACCGCAAAGCGCCGCCAGCCGCGATCGAAGCGAGCAAGGAAAATTCGCACATGAAACTCGATATGGCTTCTGAGGTGACCGACCGCAGCCAGGATCGTCTTTCTCCGGGCCAAAACCTTCTTTTCCAATAAATGCCAGGATAGAAATGCAAAAAAGCCTGCCAATACAAGGCTCAGCGCGAAGTTGACGTACCAAATCCGGTGATCTGGGAACATCGCGGTTACAACCTGCTGCACTGGAAATCCGTACAGGTATAGACCGTATGAATAGTCGGCAGCCTTTGAGATGCCGGGCCACTTCGGATTCAGCACGCCGATATACACGGTGATGTAGGCGACCGGCAGCGCGGCAATCAGCTCCCCGTCCCTTCGGTAAATCGAGAAACTCCAGACGGCAACAGCCAGCGCGAAAAGTCGAAACGAAAATGCTATTTTCTCCTTCATCAGGAACAATAATACCCCGAACAAAAAAGAGAGAACTACCATTCTTCCCGAGGCGGAATCCTCGAGAGTGAAATCAGGATTTCCTTGGAAGGCTACGCTCGCTATGAAGAATAATATCAGAAAAAAGGATAGGCGAGGTCGCCTCGTTAAACCGGCGAGGGCGGCCGCTGACAAGATGATATAGCACTGCAACTCGAACGGAACCGTCCAAAGTTGTATATTCACATACGTGGCCGCGGGAGAATCGGCAAACACTCCTGGGAGGCGATAATGGATCCATCCCAATGTGTTTAAAAAGTATTCAAAGAACTCGCTGCTTGTAAAGTATTCTGAAAGCGGCAATTGCGTGAATATTGCTCCAATCAACAATGCGGACAGAAAGACCTCAGCAACGAGCGCCGGGAATATTCTTATGACGCGCAAAGTCAAAAACGAGGCAATATCGTTGCGGCTGAGACTGCCCGCGACCAGGAAGCCGCTCAACGCGAAGAAAGCAGGTACCAAGGCGTAAGCGAGGGTCCGGAGCGGCCCCACCCAAAGCCATACTTGAGCGTTCCATCCGTAGCAGACCCATGCTGTGTGGACCAATACGATGCCTAATGAGAGCGTAACTCTTAAAACGTCGAAACCAGATGGCCGGCCACCAGAAGATTCCCATTTGTCATGGAGAGAGATGCTGCAAATCATTCGCTGCACACCGCAAGTAGTGGCCAAGTTGCAAATCGACCCTGGGACGTCTGCAACTCTGGGGGCGCGCTAAAAAGTTGTAAAGCGATCTAATATAGTGCTCTGGTTGTGTTTCCCTGGACTTTTTGGTTCCGGGCGGTGTACTTCCACCTTTGGGAGACGCTAGAGCATCGGCTACGCGAGTGATCAAAAAAAACCGCCCGGCAATGCGGGCGGTTTCCTGGACGCCTCAGCGGCCCCGGTTTTGCCGGAGGCGGTGGTCATGTTCGGGATCTTTTACCCTTCCCTGACCGCGTGGCTGCTGGTCGTCATCCTCGTACTGCGACGAAGACCGGCTTCGTGAGGAAGCGCTGCGGTAACGGCCGCTCTCTTCGTAATCCTCATCGTAGTACCGCCCGCCGTTTCCGCTCATGGATACGCCGCGGTCGCGGTTCTGCCTGAGGCGGCCATCATGTTCAGGATCGCGAACCTGGCCACGGCCGTCATCGCTTTCGTGCCGCTGCCTGTATTGGCGGGATGAGTCGCTGCGATTGTCGCGAAGGCGATGATCGTCCTCGGGGTCGGTCACACGCCCGCGGCCATCGTCGCCACGGTGCCGCGATTCATAAAGACGGTCCGTCTCATGTCCGCGCAGGCGGTGATCGTGCTCGGGATCGGTCACGCGCCCACGGCCGTCGTCGCCACGGTGGCGCAACTCATAAAGACGGTCCGTCTCATGTCCGCGTAGGCGATGATCGTCCTCGGGGTCGGTCACGCGCCCGCGGCCATCGTCGCCGCGGTGCCGCGATTCATAAAGACGATCCGTTTCATGTCCGCGCAGGCGATGGTCGTGCTCGGGATCGGTCACGCGCCCACGGCCGTCGTCGCCACGGTGGCGCAACTCATAAAGACGATCCGTCTCATGTCCGCGCAGGCGATGATCGTCCTCGGGGTCGGTCACGCGCCCGCGGCCATCGTCGCCGCGGTGCCGCAATTCATAAAGACGATCCGTTTCATGTCCGCGCAGGCGATGGTCGTGCTCGGGATCGGTCACGCGGCCGCGCCCATCGTCGCCACGGTGGCGAGACTCGTAGAGACGGTCGGTTTCGTGCCCGCGCAGGCGATGGTCGTACTCTGGATCGGTCACACGGCCGCGCCCGTCGTCCCCGCGATGACGGGAACTCATAAAGACGCTCGCTCTCATGCCCGCGCAAGCGATGATCGTCCTCGGGATCGGTCACGCGTCCACGGCCATCGTCGCCACGGTGGCGCAACTCATAAAGACGCTCCGTTTCGTGGCCACGAAGGCGATGGTCATGCTCGGGGTCGGTCACACGGCCGCGCCCATCGTCGCCGCGATGCCGCAATTCGTAAAGTCGTTCCAACTCGTTACCTCGCAAGCGATGATCGTGCTCCGAATCTCTCACGCGTCCGCTCTGACCCCGGAAGTCCTCTTCATCCTCGTCCCGATACCGCCGCGACGAATTCCTTGAGCTGCTTGCCGCGCGCTGGGAGCTTGAATTGCGCGCCCCCTGAGACCTGCTGTTCATTTCCTCCTCCTCATCATCTTCTTCCGATGCGCCTTCCAGCGCCTCGCCCAGATCGCGGATCTTGTCCGCGTTGCGATCTTCAACTTTGTCTGAGATTTTCATGGTTGCATCCGCTAGCCGCGACAGAATGGTGCGGATGCGGTCGCCGTCGGGTTCGTCTTGATCGAGCTGACGTTTGAGCGCACCCAAATCGCGCACGATCGCGCGGGCGCCCGGAACTTCCACTTCTCGAAGTGCTTCTTCCCACCCCTCTATCTTCTTGATGGCGGCGTCGGCCGACATCTTTGTCACGCCCTTTCGGAGGGCGTTTGTTGTTCCTGAAAAATACGCTGGCACGAATTCCTCCTTCTTGCCTTCGGGGAGTTGCTTCCCATTATGAAAAAGGAGGAGGAGAGTCGAGAAGGTTCCATTCATACGCTTTTTTCAGCGCAGAGTTCTTATGCAGAAAAGCCAAGCTTATCTATCCGCAAGCAGAGCTTGCGCCGTGAAAACAATCAGCGTACTGCGTTAATTATGGTTAGAAAGACCATTCGCGAGACTTAGAGACTAGAAAATCACGAAATACATTCACTCGCTTTGTATCCTTCAGGTCTGCCGGATAAACAAAATAGGTATCGAATACTGGCATATCTACGTCTTCCAGAACATGAGCCAGTCTAGGATGATCCTTTGCGAGATAATCAGGGAGAACCGCAATACCGATGCCCTGCAAGACCGCCTCGCGAAGTGCAAGCAGGCTGTTGATCCTCAGCGCGGGTTCCCGCACGCCCTTGCCATCGCGGCCCATCGTTTCGAGCCAATTCATCTCCTTGAACGGGCTCGGGAGGACGCCTCCATAGGTCAGAATGCGATGCCGGTCGATATCGTCGAGGCTTTTCGGCTTGCCGTATCGCTTCAAATACTCATTCGAGGCATACACATGGTAGTGGACGGTAAACAGCTTCCGCCGGACAAGGTCCTGCTGCGTCGGCGGCCCAAACCAGATGGCCACATCCGCCTCACGCATGGTGAGGTTCAGGATCTCGTCGTCGAGCAGGAGCTGAAGGCGGATATCGGGATAGAGCTTCATGAAGTCGTTCAGACGCGGCGTCAGCCACCCGGTTCCAAGAGCCATGGTCGTGGTGACCTTGAGCTCTCCGTTTGGCTTCCCGCGCGAATCCGCAAGCAGAATCTGCGTCGTCGCCAGCTTGCTGAACACTTCCTGCGCGGTCCGGTAAAGAAGCTCGCCCTGCTCCGTCAACACCAGGCCGCGGGCGTGCCGGTGAAAAAGCGGGACATTCAGGTCGCGCTCGAGTGAGCTGATGTGACGGCTGACTGCGGATTGGCTGATGCTTAGCGCTTCTCCGGCATGCGTAAAGCTTCCCGCTTCCGCCGCAGCGTGGAAAATCCGAAGTTTGTCCCAATCCATGGTACTGCCGCCCCTTATACGCCTTGGCGCGCGGCAGTTCTATGCCGCCGCTTGCGCCACCGTTTCCAAACTTGCGAGATAACGCTCGGCATCAAGAGCCGCCATGCATCCCATGCCGGCGGCCGTGACGGCCTGACGGTATATGTCATCGGTTACGTCGCCCGCAGCGAACACTCCCGCAACGTTGGTAGCGGTCGATTTCGCTGCCGTAACGATGTAGCCGCCGGGTGTCATTTCGACCTGCCGCTTGAACAGCGCCGTAGCGGGCTCGTGGCCGATTGCGATGAATACGCCATCCACCCGCATCTCGGTTATATCGCCGGTTACAATATCCCGAAGCCTCGCCCCTGTCACCGACTTGGGGCTTTCTGAACCTAGTACTTCGTCTAAAGCCGTATTCCAGATAACTTTGATCTTTGGATTAGCAAAGAGCCGGTTTTGCAAGATCTTCTCTGCGCGGAAAGAGTTGCGCCGATGAATCACGGTGACTGTCCGCGCGAAATTGGTCAGGAAAAGTGCTTCCTCCACCGCGGTATTGCCGCCGCCGACCACGAGGATATCCTTGCCCCTGAAGAAAAAGCCGTCACAAGTCGCACAGGCCGATACGCCATGGCCGCGATATTTCTGCTCGCTTGGCAGGCCGAGCCAGCGGGCCTGCGCTCCGGTGCAGATGATGACCGACTCCGTGTGATAATCGGTGCCGGTATCTCCCTTCAGAACGAATGGCCGATGAGAAAAGTCGACGGACGAGATGTGATCCTGCAGGATCTCGGCGCCGACATGCAGCGCCTGCGCCCGCATCTGCTCCATGAGCCAGGGTCCTTGGATGACATCGGCAAAGCCCGGATAATTTTCCACATCGGTGGTTGTGGTAAGCTGCCCGCCCGGCTGAATGCCCTCGATAAGGACAGGGCGCAACATCGCACGCGCAGCATAGATTGCAGCCGTGTAACCGGCGGGGCCAGAACCTATAATCACGAGTCTGTCGTGACGTGCCGCCATTTGCAAGCTCCTCTCCAATCCCTTTCAGCGCACGGCCAAAATGGCTCTGCGGACGATATTCCACAAGGCAAAGCAGCCAAGTCTCCGCCCACTCGCTGCGGTGAACATAAAGATCGATAGGCTGAGCTTTTCGCCGCAGCCTGTGTATTCAGGTTCGTTTATTATTGCAATGCAGCATGTTCTACACCAACTATTTCAAAAGAAGGGATTAACCAATGCATCAGAGGAAATCCCAATGGCGTCGATGCGAACTTTGGACGATTCGACCATCCCAGCGAAATTGGATGCCACCGATTGGCGCATTCTCGCTGAGCTCCAACGAGACGGACGCATAACAAACGTCGAGCTTGCTGCAAGGGTTGGGCTCTCGGCGCCTCCCTGCCTGAGGCGCGTGCGCGAGCTGGAGCGGTCGGGGGTTATAGCGGGCTACCACGCGGTTTTCAATCTCCCCCGGCTTGGCTTTCATCTCACCGCTTTCGCATTCGTTCGGCTTGAGAGCCAGTCGGAGGCGGACCTTATCGCTTTCGAAACCCGCGCGCGGCAATGGGATATCGTTCGGGAGGCATTCATGCTGTCCGGCGATACGGACTTCCTTTTGAAATGCGTTGCTCCGGATTTGGTGACCTTTCAGAATTTCATAATCCGCGAATTGACCGCAGCGCCAAACGTAAGCTCCGTTAAGACCGCCTTCACAATCAAGACGGCGAAGAACGAGCCCGGCGCCGCTATCGAGTAAATGACTTTCGCGACATCGGCTCGCCAGTAAAAAAGTCCAAACAAGCGGCCTCGATTCTCGATACGGATTTTCTTGGCGCAATGCCGGAAACGTAAATCCATCTTTATTTCCCACCCAATCTCTCAGCACGGGTTTTTCCGTGTATTGTCACGCGCATAGTTGGGCACCGGCTGACCGCCGAACAAGCGCTGGGCAAAGATGCACGGGACTATCGGGAATTCTCACCATAGCGGCGATGGCGAAAGCGTTGCGGATTTGCTGGAGCGCTCGCTCAGTACGATCGATGATCTTGGCTTGCGCATCGGCGCGATTGAGAAAGCTGTCGCGGGGCGAATAATTTTCTCGACGAGCCTTGGATTGGAGGATCAGGTTCTCCTCCATGCCATTGCGCGGGCGAATGCGGAGATCGAACCCATCACGCTCGATACGGGGCGGCACTTTCCCGAGACATATGAGACTTTGGCGAGGACCGAAAAGCTCCTTGGGGTTCGCATCGGCGTTGTGATGCCCGATGCGGCCGGCGTGGAAGAACTCGTCGCTCGCGATGGTATTTTCGGCTTCCGGTATGCCGTCGAAAAACGCAAAGCTTGCTGCCATGTGCGCAAGGTGCTGCCGCTGCGGCGCGCGCTGGCCGGTGCTGCTGCATGGGTGACGGGCGTGAGGCGCGATCAATCCGCGACGCGCGAGGAAACGCCTTTTGCGGTTTTCGACAAAGCTTTCAACCTCATCAAGATCAATCCCCTAGCGGACTGGCCGCTCGATCGCGTGGAAGCCTACATCGCCGAGCATCGCGTGCCTGTGAACCCGCTACACGCTCAGGGATTTCCTTCAATCGGCTGTCAGCCGTGTACGCGGTCCATAAAGCCGGGCGAGCCCATTCGCGCGGGCCGCTGGTGGTGGGAAGACGAGAACCGCAAGGAATGCGGTTTGCACAACCGTCCTGGCTTCACAAGGTAGGTTTATAATGACGAAGCCCTTATCGCATCTCGACCTCCTTGAGGCCGAGAGCATATTCATTCTTCGCGAAGCAGCGGCGCAGTTCCGCAAACTCGTTCTCCTTTATTCGGCGGGAAAGGATTCAACCGCCGTCCTGCATCTGGCCCGGAAAGCGTTTTGGCCGCAAAAGCCGCCTTTCCCGCTTTTGCACGTGGATACGACCTGGGAGTTCAAGGAACTCATCGATTTCCGGGACCAGACGGCGGCGCGATTCGGCCTGGACCTCCTCGTTCATATCAACGAGGACGGCATCGCGAGGGGGATCAACCCGGTCGACTATTCCCCATCCGTCTACACCGACGTGATGAAGACCCAGGCCTTGCGGCAGGCGCTCGACAAATACCGGTTCGACGCGGCCATCGGCGGTGCGCGCCGCGACGAGGAAGCTTCTCGCGCAAAGGAGCGCGTGTTCTCCGTTCGCTCGGCTGACCATCGCTGGGACCCTCGCAAGCAACGCCCCGAGATGTGGAACATTTTCAATGGCCGCCTCGGACACGGCGAGACGATGCGCGTCTTTCCGCTCTCCAATTGGACCGAGAAGGATGTGTGGCGCTACATCGCGCGCGAGAAACTGGATGTCGTGCCGCTTTATTTCGCCGCGGAACGTCCCGCAATCAGGCGCGACGGCCAGATTTTCGTGATCAACGACGAGCGGCCATTCCTGAAGCGCGGCGAAGAGCCGGAACCGATCAAGGTGCGATTCAGGACCTTGGGATGCTGGCCTGTTACCGCCGCCGATGAGTCTGAGGCCAGCGACCTGGAAGCCGTCCTCGCCGAGACACTTCAAGCCCGCAATTCCGAACGCCAAGGCCGTTTGATCGATCACGATACCCTCGGCGCCATGGAGCGCAAGAAAGAGGAAGGTTACTTCTGATGCGCCACGATGCAATCAGCACTTTTGTGCCGGCCGCCGAAGCTGCATGGGCCGAGACTTACCGCAAGCCCGCGCCGACGCTGCGCCACTCTTCTCCCGAGCTGAATGGCATCATCCGGCTTCTCACCTGCGGCTCGGTCGATGACGGCAAATCAACGCTGATCGGGCGGCTCCTTTGGGATGCCTCGCCGCTTTACGACGACCAGCGCGAAAAGCTTCTGAAGGAAACCGCGAGCCTTCACGGCGGCAGCCGGCCCGACTTCAGCCGCCTTGTCGATGGCTTGATCGCCGAGCAGGAGCAGGGCATCACCATCGATATCGCCTGGCATTATTTCGACACGGAGCACCGCCGCTTCGTCATCATCGATTCGCCGGGCCATGAGCAATATACGCGCAACATGGCGACGGGTGCGTCCCACGCAGATGTCGCCGTGCTGCTTGTCGACGCCCAGAGCGGCATCAAGCGCCAAACCCGTCGCCATCTCGCGATCCTCGACCTCGCCGGTGTGCGCAAAGTGGTTCTTGCCGTCAACAAGATGGACCTGATCGGATGGAGCGAGGAGCGCTTCCAGGCGATCGTGGACGATTTCAAGACCTTCGCACGGCGGTTCCCGGCAATATCCTGGGTGGCGATCCCCGTTTCGGCGCTGAACGGCGATAATGTCGCGACGCCGTCGCAAGCGATGGACTGGTATCAGGGGCCGACCTTCGTGGACTTTCTCGAAACGGTTCAATCGCGCGAAGACAACGTGGATGAGCCTTTCCGCATGCCGGTTCAGATGGTGTTGCGCGATGGCGAGGGTTTCAGGGGAGTTGCAGGGACGATCACGGCGGGCGAGATCCGCGTGGGCGATGCCGTCTGCGATGCGCTCAGCGGCAGATCGAGCCGCGTCAGGCAAATTTGCACCATGGATGGAGCGCTTGACCGCGCGCGAAGCGGCCAGGCCATTGTTCTACAGCTCGCGGATCATATCGATATTGGCCGGGGCAGCCTTCTGACCGCGGAGCGAAGCGCGTTGCACGCGGCGCGCTCCCTCGATGTGCGGCTGGTCTGGCTGGCGAACGACGCCTATTCGCCGTCGCGAGGATACCTGCTCCGCACGGCGACCGACATGGTAGCGGTTGTTTCCTTGAAAATATCCGGCCGGCTCGACCTCGACACGCTGGAACTCAACGGCGCAGGAACGTGCGAGCCGAACGGCATCGCCGAGGCTCACATCGATCTCGCGCGCCCGATCGCGGCGGACCTTTTTTCCGACCATTCCAGCACGGGTGCGTTCATGCTCGTGGACGCCGTCACCGGGGCCGCTGTTGCCGGCGGCGTGATCAATGGCCTAAGTGCGGGCGCTGCGACGAATAAAGCCGCATTCTCCCTCACGGCTGAGATGCTGTGGCGCGGCCTCTGCTCCGATCTTCAAACCACAGACGACGGAGAGACCGAGTTCCGCCGCCGGGCTAATGAAGTGGCGATACTCCTGCGGGCTGCGGGCGTTTCGGTCGAACTGGAAGCCTAGCGTGTGATCGGCTGGTAATGGAGGGGTCGGACCGCATTGCGGTCCGGGTGATGGTTGATTATCAAATGTAAGCGCCCCTCACCCCAACCCTCTCCCCCTGGGAGAGGGGTAATAGTGATCTCAAAATCGAGCGACGCTTTGGGGGGGCCGGTCGTGTTCAAGATCAGGGTGATATATCTACCGATTTAGATTCAAAGACCCATGGTGTCCGAGCAAAAGTGGTCCTGAAAGCGCGGGCTTGTGATATCGAGAACTGCGCACTCAGATTGCGTGGTCTCCCACGGCCAGGTGAGTTCTAGGTTGACTGGAACCTTTGGCGTGAGGCAAACGCTCTAAGGCGTGGCTCATTTTGACCGGTATTTGTAGGCTTAAGCAAATGACGCGAGACGAGACAATCGCATTATTCAAGGAATGTGAGGACAGATATAATGAGGCTGTCGCCACCGCCCTCCAAGAGGGAAAATCCGGCGAATTTGTGGACAAGCTGGGACAATCTGCCGCCAAAAATCATTGGAGCCGATGGGCAGAGGCCATATCGGCGGAGCGAAAGTCTCTGGAGCAATCTGGTAGATGGCTGGCTGAGACAAAACCATGGGGCACGATCGAGCCAGGCAATCAACCCACGGCTGAATGGCTGGAACGTGCGACAAGCGATTTTTCTCATGTTTCATTCGTTATAGCCGATACTCGGAATCGAGTTGAAAATGCAGAGAGTATCCCGGCTGAAGAGGAGCGCCGGGTAATCCTAACGCTAAATTCTAGGATAACTTTTGAGGGCTTCACTTTCCCAGGAATGGCTCGCTTTCGAAACGCGGTATTCTTGAGAAGCATCTCCTTTCAGGAAGCTGAGTTTCGTGGCAGCGCTAAATTTCATAATGTTCAATTCTTTGGGGAAGCCTCCTTTGAAAAGTCTACGTTTTTCGGACACGTCGCATTCCGCGACGCTTCCTTCCGGAAGGAAGCACAATTTGAGAACTCAAGTTTCTTGCGAGATATCACGTTCAGAGGCGCTAACTTCCATCAGGGCGCTTGGTTTCAAAGCACCACCTATCACGGGACTGCGCATTTTCGAGACGTGAACTTTTCGCGCAATGTTTCTTTCGGCAGAGCCACCTTCTTCGGCCACGCTCGATTTGAAAGCGCTACTTTCTCCGGAAGTAGTTTTTTCCGCGGGACACTTTTCCTCCGTGACGCAGATTTTATTCTCTCTAGTTTCAGGGAGTACGCAACTTTTGAACGTTGTCGTTTTGCTGCCGCTACTGGTTTTGAAGCTATACGATCTGATAGAGGCTTCAACATGGCAGGAACTGAATTTGCTACGGTGCCAAATTTTATACAGGCTCATTTCGAAGAAGCACCCAGACTAGATAACCTTCGAGTTGTTAGCCGGATATTTGATAGGCGTGACAAGTTAACTCAAGAAAATCCACAACAACCCGAGGCAAAGTCTCAACCTAA
This sequence comes from uncultured Alphaproteobacteria bacterium, assembly GCA_963834165.1. Taxonomy (GTDB): domain Bacteria; phylum Pseudomonadota; class Alphaproteobacteria; order Rhizobiales; family Rhodomicrobiaceae; genus Rhodomicrobium. The sequence goes on from CAWIAL010000017.1 coordinate 712,135, forward strand.
AAAACTGAAAACAAGAGCCATTGATTGGATCATGAAGAGCAGGAGGTGGGCGGAGGGAACGGACCACGACACCCCCGCGCATTGGCGTGCCTTGAAGAAACTGGCTATCCAGGGCCATGATACAGATCGAGAACTGGAATTCTTTGCGCAGGAGATACGCTCGCAGCGCTTTGGCAGTGACTGGCCTTTGCCTATTATTTTTTGGAGCCGTAAGGCATGGAGCACTGTCCTTCGTTTTTGGTTCGGAATGCTTTATGGGTTATTCTCGGATTTCGGCCGCTCAACGTTCAGGCCTGTTGTAGCTTGGCTTCTGTTCATCCCCATTTTCGCCGTCTACTATCTCAGTCAGAGTCCTCAGCTTATAGCCAAGAGCGCTCCTAATGATACCATTTTGCAGCAGATTAGGAACTATTCAACAGTTGCTAGGTATGCCGTAAAAGGGTCCTCTTCTCTTCAATGTGTCTCTGAAGACAGTGTTAACAAAAAACCTGATGCGAGCTTTCAGATGGATGAGAAAGGAAACGGATTTACGGGCCTTGTTCCGCAAGTGAGATCAGCAACTAATTTGGTGAAAGAAGCTTTCAGCATCTCTTATCACAATGCTGGCGTGGTTCTAGACAACAGTGGAGATAGTACTCATCGGGCATTGGGGTGTCTTTACGGGCTGGAGCGATACGGTGGAAACCCGGTGCCATATATGCCCCGAAACGTGGCGATTGCTAGTGGTATCCAAAAATTGTTGTCGATTATCTTTGTTTTTTTGTTCGGCCTAGCACTTAGAAATATGCTGAAGGTAAAGTAGCGCGATCAAAGGTGCGTCTGCGTCTTCCCTTTAGGCAGCACGACGCGTAATTCTTTCACGACGCATCAAGGCTGTTTCACACCCACAGTTGAGAATTGTCGTTCTCCACGATCATAATAGAGATACTTAACGCGGACGCGTTGGCCTTTCTTAACATAATCTGTAACCCTCTCCACCCAATGCGGCCGCATGTGACCAATATAGACAAAGCCAGTGACACCATAGCCGTCGATACTTACATCATAACCGTTGGAATAGATTTTTTGAACCCTACCGATGAATTCGCGGCCTGTCTGCCAAGGTCCGTCACGTTGGGCCCCTGTTATCCGGGTGCTATAGCTGGCAGGTCTCGCATCCTGGAGATTCCTACAATAGAAGGTCTCAGTGCCACCATCTTTATAATCTACCGTCATCTCGACATAGTCGGCGTTTTGAAGAGTATCGTTGCCCTGTACCTTGATTACCGCGGCTCCAAACCTAAGGAAGGACGTGCTTTCTGGATTCAACCACTTTCGTTCCCAGCAATCGAAAACGGCAATATTGGTGAGATTCTTTGAATACAAAATTGCATCTGTACCCACAACCTCAACTTGTTCCGGGGCTGAAGCAGGTGTCGAAAGGTCAGGTGCTTGTTGATTATTTTCTTCAGATCCTGCGTTGCTTTTGGCTTTGGTGACAAGCTCATCAGCTATTAGCACATCTGTTTCAATTTTATCTGCGCTGCTAGTAGCCAACGGGCCTTCTTGTTCATTGTCATTCTCAGCTTGCGCTTCCGCGGCGTTATTCTCAGCCTGCGGTTCCGGCGGCAACTCTACAGTTGCAGGAAAGGTCCATTCTTCTTGTCCTACTCGCAGCCTAACTCGAGTGACCCCTACTTTCTGTCTAACCCGAAGACTCAAGAGGCTCCACCAATGTGCTACTCCATCAACTGTTTCTTGGCTGTACCCAAGCGCAATTAATTCTGCCGATCTAGTCAGCCTGTCTACTATAGCTGAAAAATTGCCAGCAGTCTTTCTCAGATCGATGAACCTCCGCGACGAGGCCAGATGTATTGCTACGTCTGTTTTCTGAAACTCGTGAAGTTCACCATCAGGCCATGTGCGATTAGCGAAGGTCTTTTCTAATCTTACAGTCACCGGTTCACTAGGATCAAATGCCGCAACTTCCGATTCTTCGATGGGGCTATACCATGTAAAGTCGTTATAGGCATCGTTAACGGCAGCCAAATATTCACTAACAGAAAGGAAGTCTTCAATACATACCTGTATGCCCTCTGCCACCAAAGGGTAGAACTCGAGAAGGTTGTGGACAGGAACGCGGTCAATTTTGAAGCGCCGTAAAACGTCGCGGTATGAGACACCCCCAGCGTCGCCGTCAACAAGGATTGCAACAGTTCTTTCGGCCTGTCTACAAGCCTGAGCTATTAGGGCCGCAGCCCAGCTGTTTCCGCATGGGAGTATACGCCAATCTGCCATTTCGCCAGTAGTACGAAAAATGTGAGATAAAAGTATCTGATCGGTTACACCTTCAACGAGGAGGTTCTTTTCACCCAATAAGCCCAAATCTCCAACGAAAAGCCCAATGCTGCTTCTTAGCGGCTCCCAAAAGTTGAACCTTTGCTCTCCGTGGTAGGGTTTATCAACGATGGTTGACGGTGATGACGACCCTAATGGACGCTTAACTACCCGGATCTCATGGGGGGCAGCCCATTCAAGCATGAAAGGCGAGTGAGTGGTATAGATGATTTGATTAGCACCGCTCTCTGACAACTCCCTTAAAATTCTCCTGAGATCAGCTTGACCTGAGGGGTGAAGGAACGCGCCCGGCTCATCCAAGAGGAACAGATTACACAATGAATTCTCTCGTCGTGCATGTTCTTTGATCTCGACAAGCATCGCCAAAAACCACCGGAGGCCCTCACCGCGGCTCTCTAATGGAACGGAAGGCCCATCCGCATCGCTGACCCTAGTTTCGATATCGCCATTGTGATCCCAGAAAGTAAATGCAACTTCAGAGTTTTGTTTCCATACCTCTCGAAATAATCTAGTAAGGCGGTCTCCTGCATCTATGAGGACTTGTTGTACCCCAAATTCCTTACGTCTAATCTTAGTTAAGGCGTCTTTGATGCCGACAAGCTGTGCAAGTCGAGTTTCCGGAGAATCATCTCCTTCTTCCACTTTTTTTAGTATTATCCGGCTTCCGAGCGGGCTCAGTCGGGAGTTTACAAAAACGCTGTTACCGAGACTCGAAAGAATAGCCTCTCCATCCCGCCTGAAGTCTTTCTTTTCCAGGCCTGCAGTGACGGTCAATAGCCCTTCTGTACAAGTTGCTTTCAGTGCAAAAGGCGCTTGCGGTAAATGAATGTCTCCTAGGATCTCTAAAATATTACTTCGATCTGCCGCCTCGATAACGAAACTGAGCTCCACACGAGGTGTTTTGCCCTCAGCGTAATGGCAACGCATTTCCGAAGGAAACTGTAGACTTGGCGACCGCCCCAAGACGTGATCGATTATTCGAAACACATTCGATTTACCGGCATCATTTGCCCCTACTAGTGCGGTCGTGTGATGATCGCATGTGAAAGAGCCTTCGATAAAAGAAAGGACATTCTCGATCTTAACTTTGTGTAATCGCATGCTCTGACTCGGATTTTGGAGCCGTGTGGTACGAGACAAACCCTTGAGCGCTTTTAGATGCAGTTGCGAATGGATTGCAGCCCGACGTATTCTAAGCAAAATTTTTGTAAAATCCAGCAGCCAAGCTCACGGCACAGTTTACCTCGACTTCGAGCCCAATCCTTGCCCGAGCCCCGAACCACCGTGCAGAGTATCTATTCGCGGCCCACGCATAGGTTTCGGGTTCTCGGCCACGCGAGTTGCCGCAATCACGATGCCTCTATGTTTACGTAGGCTCCAGCCCGATGCGTAATACCTGCTAAGCTTGAAAATCGTCGCCTAGCAACCCCGTACAGCCCTTGCAACACCTGTACCGAACCCTCCCCCAATATCACCTTATCAATCGTGTGGTCCGACACCCCGGCCGCTCGCATGAGCTTGCGCTTCGGAGCCGCAGCAATCACAGCAATCATTTTCTCCCGCTGCTCCGGTGAAAGCCCATAATTGACCGTCGAATCCTCGTCAGCCCCGGAAGTCTCGTCCTCCTCGATTTCATTCGCTTCTTTTCCGATCGCCAAAATGACATCGGCGAAGACATGACGCCGCCGTGTTGCCCCGCTGTCCATCTGCCGCCCCTGAAGGAACTTCGCCTCCGGATGGATGTGATATTGGCGAAGCGCTTCTCGATAGGTCCGAAGCACCTCCGGCGCTATAGGCTCGCCGGTATCACGATCGAAGAGGGTGCCAAGCGCCTTTTGCGGGTTCTTGTCATAAGGCGCTGTCGGCTTGGCTTCGTGTTCCCTCGGATTCCAAATTCGATCAGGGTCCTCGAATTGCAGATCTTCGCGGCGCTTTCCCTGAAACGTCAGCAGGAAATTGAATGGCTTCACCTGCTCGTCGTAATTCCGCTCCTTGTTGTATGTCTTGAACCAATCAAGGATTTCTGGCTTTGTCGACGCATAACCGCTTGCGGCTGGCTTTGAGAGGTTCGCGTGCCAATCGAACGCCACGTGCCGCGGATTTTCGCTTTCAGCGGCCTTGATGATTTCGCGCCACAAGTCCTCCTGCCATAGGTCCACGCCGCTTGGCCGCCCGTCTTCGTCTTCGTCGTCATCAGCATCCTCATCGATGACCTCTTCCTTATAGGGCGCAAGAAGATGGCCAAGCCCATGGGCCGAGGCTTTTCGGATGACGAGTTCCCCCTCGGGACCGCGATTAAAAAGGGCATAGCGCTTGGCAGAGACAGCGAAGCAATAGAGAGGCTCGGATATCTTGGTCCGAGGCTGGAAATTTTCATCTTCCAGATCAAGGATGGAGCCCTTCGCGTCGTACGGGTTCAAGCCTTCAAACCAGCCGCGAATGTCCTGCACCTTGCTCTCGAAAGTATCTTCCGGCTCCCCCTTTGGTAGCGTGATCGCGATGCCGTCCGTGTCGCAGAACGCCCAATCAAGGCTCCTATCGAGAATGAGCCGTTCCGTGATCGCCATCATCAGGCGAGCAGCTCCGGTTATAAGCGTCGCCAGAAGGGGATGGAAATATTCCCCAGGTGCTTCGCGCTTTTCGGGCTTCGCCGTGAACGAGCCTTGGCCCGTGTGAACTTCGAATGGCTTATCATCCTCATCCATGTCCTCAACATTGAGTTCGATGAAGATGCCGTAGCTTGTCGCGTTGGCGAGAATTTTAAGAGCGAGTTGCTCGCTTTCGAGGGCTCTGATGCGGCCTTTGTCGTTGTCGCGTTTCGCCTGCCTCAGCTCGGCTTTCACTTCGCGCCGCCGATCAATCACACGCTTGTAGAAGTCATTGGCGCGATCCGTTTGATTGGGATCGACCCGGAAGGCGGGATTGCCCGCAATGTTGACGGGGTTCAGACCGTCCTGAATGTTTTTCGGCTTGAACCGGATGGCTTCCAAAACCGTGGGTGCTTTGCCGGTCAAAAGCTTCGACGCAATGCAGTCGGCAAGGGTGAACCAGAGCCCCTCATCGGCTGACAAGTAATTAAGTCCGATATTGGGAATGGGCTCTTTGCTGTAGCGAGCTCTCACCGGGAAAATATCGGCATCGGGCTTGACCTTCACCAAGACATGCAAGCCGAGCCAGGCTTCCTGCTGCTTCAGCATGTCGAGGTTGATGGCATCAAGAAAGGTGTTCACGTCATGAGTTGCGTCCTCCACCTCAACGCCGTTGGCGATGACGAAGCGCCAAAGCCCCATCAACGTGCAGACCGTTGGATACATGGAAGCGAAGTCGCAATAGATGGTCCGCACTGTTTCACGGCGAATGTGAACTTCGGCGCGGCCCCCGAAATAGGAACTCATGATCGCGCCAATGATCGCCGGACTAAAATCCGGTTGCACCACCCGCCATGGCTTCACGCCCGTCTGCCGCAAATAGGCTTTGCCGAGACCGGCTTCCGAATAGATTTTGTGCGGCAGCGTCTGTTTCAGCTCATGAGTTTGATAGCGGGCTTTCAACGCGTCGTAACATTGTGCGGTCACGTCCACGTCGCGCACTGCATAGTCGATGAACTCTTCCGTGAGCGGCCCATCGAACTCGTCAAATGGCTTTTTACGTGCAACGCCCAGTGCCTTCGCCAAACTCTTTAGACTGTGAGATTTGGCGGTTAGCGCAGCGGCAAGCGTCTTCACATCGAGAAATGTGCCGCGTGCAGACTTGCGGGCTTCGGTCTTGTTCGTCTTTTCCGTAGTCGCCTGCTCGGCAGGCATGGCGAAATTGATGAAAGCGGCTCGCCGGGACAGATGTTTGATCCGGACATGCGGATATTCGTCGCCCCTCAGGAGCTTGAACGTGAAGCCACCAACCATGGAGCGGTCAACACTGCGTTTGCCGGTCTTCTTATGAGTTCGAACAACCTTGCGCGCCCGGCTTTGATCGATGGCGAGCCTTGAGATGTCGAAGGGTAGGTTAAAGCCGATGATCGCGCCGCCGATCTCGTAGCCTATTCTTATGAAGCGGTCCCTGACAAACTCCTCAACTGACAGGCGCTCAAGCTTGTTGCGTTCCGCGTATTTCCTCAGAAGCTCGTTATCCCCCTCAAGCTGCTCTTTCGGATGATAAAAAAGGCCTTGCTCAGCAAGGAAACCATTTACGCGAAGCTGGTAGACGCCGAACCGCAGGCGCTGCGCCGCGTCAGCCGTGGTCTCAGTATCAAAGATCAGCTCCCAATCCGAAGGCTTGAGCGTTTTGCGCCTTGACGAGTTCTCCTTGGGGGAGGGCTCGCCATAGGCGCGTAGCATGATAACCCGCTTTTCATGCGGCGGCGCATCATCCAATTGAGACTTCTGGAAGTTCGAGGTCTGCTTCATAACCCATCTTTGAGAGTTCAATCAGGAAAGTCCCGAATTGCTTGAGATAGGTTACAAGCATCTCGAAATACGCCGCCATGCCCAAGAGCCAATGACCGATCACCTCCAGTGGATTGCGGGGATCACTTGATGGCGGCGGCTCTTCCCGCTGCCAAGCCGTCCGAATGGCGTGATGAGTTTTGCAGAGCGGCCAGTTCTGGTCGTGATGCTTTTGCCCGGCAACGTGATCATGCTCGAAAGCGGCGGGATGAGTTTCTCCGCAAATTGGGCAGCAGAGATCAGCCCGCCCTAGCCGCCTTTGCTTTTTGCGCTTGGCTCCCTCGCGGGCCAACAGATCATCAATGCCTTTCATGATGGCCTCCTCAGGCGGCGATTTTGTAGATTTCGGGGAAGGAAAGCTCGCCAGCATTGTCGAGCTCGTAAAGCACATTCGGATCGGTTTCGAAGGGGTAGAACTTGCGGTAGATATCCCGTACGCCTTGACCTTCGAAGGTCTTCAGGACTTTCTCATTGCCGAAGGCAAGGAAGGTCTTGACGGCGTGCATGAACTTTCCGGCATCTGATAGCTCGTCCGGTTTGAGCCAAGCCGTTACCAGGCGTTCATCCGAGTAGAAGGGGAACTGACGAGCCCGGTCATCGATGATCTGCCAGCGCTTCCCTTTATAGGAGGCTTGGGTGTTCTCTTTGAGGTAACGCCGTAGCCGTTCTTGGCTGATGCCTTCGGATGCCGCCGCGTTCTTCAGGCTTGCCCCCTTTTTCATGGCCTTGATGGCCAATTCTTCGGGCCGTTTTGGATCGATGAGCGCGAAGGGTTCTTTGGTGGGTTTCGGCGGTTTCGGTTTCGGAGCCGGGGGCTTGGAAATGAACGCTTCTCCGGCTTTCGGATGCCCCCTGGCTTGGGTCTTGGTGAAGCCTTTTGCCATCGCTCTCGCGATGCGGCGTTGGTATTCGGCTTTATAATCTCTATGCTTTCGCGCCATGTGATTCTCCTTTCGCGCGTTTGTTGCGCTTGGAGAGATACCGGGGGCGGCTACTGGAAATCTGTGCTGATTGGCCTGAGCACTTATAAGGGCGTGCCCGGAGGAACAGTCACGCAATGGATAAGCAAGAACTGGTGGCAAGAGCAGCGGAAAGAGCCCGAAAACGTGGCTATTTCGAAAAGTTTTCGGGCGCGATGCTGAATGACCTTATCAAAGAAGGTCTGGTCCCCGAGGGGAAGAGAAATAAAAATCGCGGCAAGCACCCGACCTATGATTATGATTACAGATGCTATCGTCGGGTCTTGCAGATATTGCGCCTCCGGCGATTGAACATTGTGAACCGCGATGCGGTGTGCTTGCAGCTCTTCATTCGGGGTTATGGCGTTAATCCTCACGCAGCCAGAGAGGCCCTGCAGAAAGAACATCGCAAAGCAAACAAGCAATTGTGGAGATCAGCCCGATCCTCCTATTTGGGGAACTTCAAGGACGTGCCCCCAAAGCACAAGCGCAGCCTGATCAATAGCATGGGTCCTATCGATGCCCGGTTCACAGCTTCAGGGCTCGCCCCTCACTCAGATGCCCTCATTGAAATTGCGAGGGCCGCGAAGCAGATGCCGGTTTCCACAAGTCAGGCATCACCGCGTTCCATCAATGCAGCGCTGAGCAGCAACGTCGTCCCAATTGCCAAGCATCAATTAGCCGGTTTGCTAAATCTGCAGGTCGACGGACCCGAGATTAGACGCAACTTGCAAGAAAAATGTAAAGCTATAGATTTATCGAGGAGATCATCAGAGTCGCAATCGATGACGATTATTTCACAGCGAGGATCATGTTTTGGCTGCAAATTCGAGGGGGAATCTCGCTATCATCTCAAATTGCTGGACCTTTTTGCAATCAGACTGAAATAGAAAATGCAGTTCAAGCCGTTGAGTTCAGCATTCCCGATGTCCCCCAAATGACTGCAGCTTTTTTTGTTATGATGCTTAAAGAGGCTTATTCATTGAGAAGAAATCCACATCAACAAAAAGCACCGCCCTCTTTTCCGGCTCCGAGTTTAAAGGATTTCAGAATCACAGGTGCCTTGAAAGCGTTTTTGGTTCCCGGCTCTTGGAACAAAGATTCCAATGTTGAGTGATGCATCTATACACATGGATTGAAGCTTTTAAATTCAGCCGTTCCAAATTTATGGCAAGAAGCAGTATTTATTGCTATTTTGGAAGCCATAAATCTCATCCTATATTTCTAAGTAGCCGATGGCGATCCTCGAACATAGCGGTGAAGACAAAACTCGCGGTCCATGCTGGCACTCGCGATCCGCGCTTTGGCACAAGCAGAATTTGAAGCCAACCGGCAGATCGCACCGCTTCCGCCGTCTGGAATGCACACCCCTCATTCTCTCTGGCCACGGGGTTTCCTTGCGCGTTGACAATGGCGCGCTTCTAGTCCGAGGCGGCCGAACACACTTCCCGCAGAAGGTCGAGGAGTACCGGTTCTTTCCTGGTTCGAGGGACCTTCCGTCGCGCATCATCATCTTGGATGGCAGCGGCGCTCTCACTTTCGATGTGATGGATTGGCTTGCGGCCCAGAAGATTCCGCTTATCAGGATCAGTTGGCAGGGCCAGGTTGTCGCCGTTCTCAGCGGTACGGGGTATGGCGCTGCGCAAAAGAAGGTGACGGAGCAGCGCACGGCAATTGAAACAGGACGATCCCTCCACATCGCATGCGGGCTCATCCGGCAGAAGATCGAGAACAGCATTGAAACACTTTCCGGGGCTGTCCCTCCCTCGGCAATGCGGGATAAGGCTCTGACCATCCATGCAGCGATTTTGGACGCTCTCAGCGGTTCGTGTCCTACATCGATCAGCGAGCTTCTCGGATTGGAGGGCAAAGCTGCCTATGCGTATTTCAGAGCTTGGCACGACATTCCGCTCAAATGGCTAGAAACAGGCCGCGGCTGATCCCTGAGGACTGGAGATGTGTTGGGCAGAGAAGCTCGATGAGGACCTGAAGAAGAGTTCCAATCAGCTAGCCAAGCACCCTGTCAACGCCATCCTGAATTACGCTTACGCGATCCTTGAAGCTCAGGTACGCATTCAGATCGCGGTTGATGGCTTCGATCGCATGATCAGTTATCTGCACGCGTCCTCCCCGGAGCGGCCAGGACTTATCTTCGATTTCATGGAGCCGAAGCGTCTGATTGTGGATCGGAAAGTGCTGCACTTTCTGCGGGGGCATATCTTCAGGCCCGGGGATTTCACGCTGCGCTCGGATGGCGTTTGTAGGCTCAATGCAGAGTTGGCGCGAAGGGTTGTGGGGATCGTGATGGAGGGGATGGGGGATTGTGCGTGAACGCCTTGCGTCTTTTCCATTGAGTGATTTTGTTTGAGGTGCAACAAATCGCGGCTTGCCTAAATCGTCAAATGCACCTGTGGGAGCGCTTGCAAACTTGATGTCGCCGAACTTTTGCGTAATCTAAGTTTGTAGCTTCCGATGTCACTTTGTTGAGGGCCAACTTCGATGCTCAATATGATACTTTCCTTAGTTATTCCCACAAAGATATTGAGCGAGCCTGCAGGGTGAAAAACCATCTCGTGAGGCGGGATTTCGCGTCTGGATGGATGACCGGATTTTACTGGGCGATCAGTTTCGGGGCTCGATCTCGGACGGCCTGCGGCAATCACGCAGTATCACACCATCTTAACCAGAATGCGCTTGCCAGCGAAGAAGTCTGGAGTGAGGTGAAGTTTGATGTCGATACGGGAATGAAAATGATTACGTGATAATTAGTCTAGGCCAACTCGCTAATTCGGCGTTGCGAAAAATGCTTGCAGAGATTTATTGGAATCGATTGGATTGAGGCGGAAACACGAAACCTAACGGACGAAATATTGAGAGATATCGTTAGAGCAATTCGGAACTATGATGCAAGGCGGTGTCCAATTCTTTGTGTCTATCATTTTCAAGGTGGGGTGGGAAAGACTACAATTTGCGGTCACTTGGCAGCACAACTTTACCATGCAGGAAAGCCAGCACTCTCAGTGCTGATCATAGATTGTGACGCGCAAGCCAACCTCAGTTCCTTGTATCTTACTGGCCAGCGCCTCCAGGAAATGGCGCTGAGTTGCCGAAACGTGATCGGAATGATCGAGCCAAATAGGTTACGGGCTGAGAGAGACAAATTCGATTCCTATGAGTTCGCAGGCGGTCAGGTAGATGATAACGCTATACAACAAGTTCAGACAATCCTGCATATTGATAAGAGAACAGGTAAGCAGTTTTCAATAATCCCAAACACCATCAATGCCACGAAGTACGGGAAGACTGGAGCCGATCAGCGAGGCTTAATTTTTCAGAATTTTCAAAATGCCATTCAAAAGCTATCTTATGACTATGACATAATCTTGCTGGACTGCAATCCAAGTGCAACGCTCTTGTCAGAGTGTGCGCTGCATTCAGCCACCGACGTTCTGATTCCTCTCCGAAATGACAAGTTCACTACCGAAGGTTTGGAAAAGATTGATGACCTGTTGGGTGGGTTGTATGGGCTCGACTACACTTATGGTCAGGATCGTGGAAGAAAGCAGTTGTGGACAATGATTAATTTCGCAGATTTGGCAACTCTCAAGTCTCCGAATGAACAACTGAGCCTTGGAAAGGGACTTGAGGCCGATCTTCTGAAGAAATTTTACTTTCCCCTCTTGGGGAAACAAGACCTTTCCCGTTTCCGTTCAAGCTTGCTTGAAACACGCGTACCAAGATCAGGCTTTCTAACTTCAAAGCCCGTTGCGACAGCACCCCTAGATCCAGACTGTCCTCCTAGCAGAAATCTTTTAAACTTTTTTGGCAATAGCCGGGCTAAAGCCGTTGAGGATGCGATCAGTAGCCTCGCGCTTGAGTTATATGAAAAATCAAAAAGCAACTCTGTGGTGATGGCCATATGAAAACAGCAACAAAAATCATCCTTGGATGCCTCAAACGACAGCGATCAGTGCTGCTCACGAAGCAGCACTTCTTAGACTTATTGGACGACATCGAAACGCTGGGAAGATCTCGATTCTTAGAGATCATCGAGGATGAGTTGCTTAGTCGAAGCAGCCGCGGAGGTGCGACAGGCAGCCACACAGCAAACTCGCTACTTGATCGCATGACACGTTACAGAAAACAAACTGGTCTATCTTCGGCGAACTTTAATATCGCACTAAGCAAAAAACTGGCCCCCCAAACGGGGTCACCCCCCGCAAAATCTACGCTGGCTTCCGCGCCCAAGTACCTCGCCCATTTAGAGAAAACTTTGAGCGCCACCGAGATCGAGAAAGGTTTCGCGGACGTCGCTGCCGAATATGCATGAGCAACTTATTTAGATGCGCTGCTCTTACAATACTACCCAATGGCGTATGCAGGCTCAATCCGGAGATGGCGCCGCGGTTCTGGGGATTGTAATGATGGAGTGGGCTGATAAGGGTTTGGCTCACCGCAATGCCGAAAGCGGTCCTCAGCAAAATTGAACGACCTTCTCGGCGGCGAGCGTAAAGTTGACTTACTCCTTATGGCGCGCTTCTTATGATGCGGCGACATCTCATTAACCTCGCATCAAATTTGCCATGAATTTAAACGAGCATTGGGTTATCTTCAGGGATCGTTAAGTAAGCATTTTGAAGCGATGGCTGAGATAATGTCATTTCTGAAGTCGATAGGGGCGCTCCCTGTTGAATGGCGCCATCTTATTTTCTGTGCGTGCATACTCCTTGGCTTCTTGTTGGCTTACGGTACTCCGTATCTTCTGAATGAGAAGGATGACGCGGACGCGCCTAAGCAGGCTTCTCCGGCTGTACAACAGAACATTACAATCGGCGTCCCTGAAGCTCAAAAAACGGAAAGCGCTGCACGGCAAGAATCGGCCGTCATCCCAGACAGAGCGGCACCGTCTTCAAAGGCTGACGATTCCAGTGTTTCCACGAGTAATATCATCGCCCCGAGAAATATTGCGGGCGGCATCACGGTCCACGTTTCTGGCGGAACGAACATCATTCAACTAACAGGCGATCTAAGCTTTACTCAACTGGGCTATAAGCTTACGAATGATACTGGCGGCGAGATAGAAATAAGGGTATATTTGCTTTTTAACAGCGCTGCTTGGTCGAGCGGAAGCTCTTCAAATCTCATCACCTACAAAGACAAAGAAGTGACGCTTGACGTTTTTTTGGATAGTGAAAAATTCGCGTCGGACTTAAAACGCTTTCAGGCGATTATATGCTTAGGCCTGGCTTCTGGGTCGGGTAATCCTGAAAAAAACATCCGCCTATCCGACGAAAGAGCCGTACATCTTTGCGGTAGAGTCTCCAATAAAGTTGAGGCAATTAAGAAAGATATTACAGTTTATGGTCTCCCTCTTGGGTATAATAGAAACGCAGGTGTAAAAGAGCGAACTCAGCGCTCCGTTGTAATACTTGGTGTACAATCCAGCTCAGGTACGCTTACGGGCGAATTTGAACAACGCCGCGTGATTTCATGTGCGCTGAAAGAAAATATATTGAATGACTTCAAATTTAGCGATTACTCGGAGGTGGCCCCGGGAAAGCTCCTTCGGTATATCAAAATCAATCGCGGAATTTACACCCAGACTTGCGATAACGACTAACTGGCGATTTTACCGGGATTCTTGGTTAAGATTGGCAGGTCAGCTGGAATAAAACTGCGAATACCTATGTGATTGAAGCGCCGTTATAAATTGTACCTCTCGGAATTGTGGGGGCTGCACGAAAGGCTGGTTGCGGACGCAAGGGACGTGTCTCCTGCTGAAGGTCTTTCTGAAGTGGAAATCTTCGCCAGGCGCGAGTTTTTGGCTCGTGGATGCGCGCCCCCTATCGTGTGGAAAGTCTACGGGCGGGAACGCCACCGAGTCCGCGGGTATAGGGGTGATCCTAGGCAGTTATCGTTCTCGCAACTCGGAACCCCAAGATGTTGTTCCGAACCCCGGGTCGAAACTCGCTGCGGGCGGCGGAGCGGAGACGCGTCGGACTGCCGATCCAGGAGCCGCCGCGTGCCACGCGAAGAGATTTATCGCCTCCCTGCCAGACAGACCCATCCTGGGGTGCTCCGCGATAATTCCTATGCCAGTTATCGGCACACCATTCCCATGCATTACCGTGGGTCTGATAAAGACCCCAGGCGTTCGGCTGGAAGCGATCCACGGGTACCGTGCCTTCGCGATTTTCGCCCCTTCCGCCGCCGTCGTAGGTGCGCCGCCCATCATAATTGGCCTGATCAGTTGAAATCGATTCGCCCCACCAGAACGGCATTGCGGTACCTGCCCTGCACGCATATTCCCACTCCGCTTCGGAGGAGAGCCTGTAATATTTCCCAGTGATTGTAGAAAGCCATTTGCAATAAGCAACCGCATCATCCCAGCTGACTCCAACAACCGGATGGCGGGGCTTTTGATCAAAGCCGGGATTGCGGAAGGATAGGCCCTTGCGGGTTGGCCAATCGTGGTTTTCATACGTTCTAAGCTCGTCGGGTATGTGGTGCCCGGTGGCTTTCACGAAAGTCTCAAACTGGTCGACCATGACTGCAAAGCGGCCGAGAGCGAAAGGTGCATTGAACACGACCGGGTGCTGAGGCTCTTCGCGACCATCTCTCCAACGCTCCCTCTCGCCCGACCATGATCCCATCAAAAACTGCCCTGCGGGCACCACAACCATTTCCGGGGTTGTTCATGATCTTGGAACCATTCACTCTTCCCGTTGCCCGGTAGAAATTCACCGTCCATTAGCCCTTCAATGATGGGCGCATCGATCTTGATGCGAGCAGGTGCCGGGTGCAGGAACTTCGGGGCTAAATTGGGAAAGATTTGGAGGTCTGCGATATTAATCCCTCTCTGACGCGGCGAGTGAACCTCAGGTCGCACACCTAGTCCGCCGTACTTTGCTTTGATATAGGCCTGCGTTGCAACCGCCACCTCGTGAAGTGTTAGCCTCTCGGGCTTGCCCGGGATCCCTTCGCGTAAAACCTTCAGCAACGCCTCTGAGAACATCGTGTATTGCTGATCGTTGGGCGCTATCGCGGGTTCATCTTTCGAAGAGGCGACCAGCAACGCCGTACCAGCCTGCGGGAGTGCATCAAATGTCCGGGCATCCACGATTTCGGCCAACTCGGCGGATTGAAAATCCCTGACTGCTTCTCCGGCAAAACAACAATCCAATATCAAAAATAGATTTTTTTCACCTATAAATGAGCTTAGTGTGTGTGCCAAAGTACTTATTCTGAGGCCAGTTGTGTGTTCCCTGCCTTTTGCTGTGCACCTTGTAGTTAAATAATACTCTCTATTGAGAAGAAAACCACCGTGTCCTATATAGAAGACAATTATATTCTTGGCGTTGAAATATTTTGAAAGAAAATCAATTATACGTTCATCCAACTCAATAACACTTGCGGGATCATCGAAGAGGTTTAGGATTTGTTCCGCTCCAAGGGAGAGGTAATCCTGAATATACCCAAGTATCGCATCGTTTGAAAGTCCAAATGATTTTTTATCTAGCGCGCTGTGCTTGGGGAATTCCTGAGCGCCAATCAAAATTGCGATCAAGCTGCCATCGTTTTCGCCTACCATCAGCGTACCTTCCGCTTAGCATACCCCCTGATGGCCGCGATTGTCTTTGCAATATCAATGTTCTTAGCAGCATCTCCTGTTGCTAGGACCTGTCCTTCAGGTGTTAATATTGTTACCCTATTACCTAGTCTTGCAATATAGTCGTGAATTCCTTTCGCTATCGCGATTGCAGAAGGCGTACCAAGAATCAAGACTAGGGAAGTACCCATGTCCTGTGTTTCGTTACTGGTGCGTGTGATCTCAACGGAGCCTTTGGGGCCTACGATCGGCGCGAGGAGATGCTGTAACTCTCCAGACGCTCTTCCAGCTTCTGCGGTTGAAAGTCCTTCAAACTTGATGTTCAATTGCCAGAGTTCGGTACCATCGTTGTCGCCCATATTTCTCCTCCCGACTCGTTTTTATTTCGTAAAAAACGTCATGGCACGAGCATGCCCGCCTCTGCCACCCGCGTATGGCGGATAGATGTACATTGAAATCTTTTTTTTTGCCAATGTGCTAATGCAGCCGAGATGGGCCCCAAAAGAGCCGTGCTCTCGATCGCCGGCAGTTAGATGAATACCTGTCACGGTGCGGGGAGTCCGAAACGGGTCATCAGTGAGCGTCGAAGCTACAAAGCCTATCGAGTAGCGGGGCCAACGCGAACAATTTCCGCAGCTGAAGGTCAAGCTGCCCAGATTTTATCGGAACGACGAGTCCGGATTCGACCCCGCGACTGACGATGCGACACTAAATATTTTGTTAGATCATGGCCCGCTTTGAGATCCCCTAGCGGGCCACGCCAGAGATGGATACAAACCGACGCACAAGCCGCCGTATCGACGAGTTCAAGAATAGCTCAGAATAGTTCTGCCACTGGAGGCAGACCGTCTCCGAGAGCCGGACGCTTAGACCGCAGTCCCCACCGCGTCCATGTAGCGGTATGAGAGGTGGTTTCAGACGGCCCGCCCTTGGCCGTACCCAAACATCAAGCTAATGACCGCTCTTCATCTTCGTCCAGAAATGATCCAAAGTGTCGCTCGATTTCGAGATCACTATTACCCCTCCCCCTGGGAGAGGGAGTCCCGCTGCGATTCCATTTTAGACGCGCAGGACCACGCGCTCACCCGAGTGCCCCTCTCCCAAAAGACTCGCCAGGTTGCTGCTGATTCCCCGCCACGCATGTTTCACGAATGGCCCACAATCTTAGATTGTGCTTGCGCCGTAGCTTGCACGCACCTAAAAATATTTAGGAAGCAGTGGAATAAATCGTTGGTTGCGTAACAGTCATGGCTCAGTCGCTACTTCGGGCGTCGCCGGACGACGGCTCGCATATAAAATCTGCACCCCAAGAATTTTGCAGCGAAGAAAACATTGCGAATATGCTGCGCAAGATCGGCATCGTTGCTGCCTGTATCGATCTCCATCATTGGCGATACGTCATCGATCAGGTTCTCCGCGAGATGGAAGCTGAGAGGCGCGAACAGCTGGCAGACCAGCTAGAGATGCCGTCCGGTTCAATCCCCGCGGCAAAATCGTATCCTGAAAAGCGTTACAGCGCTTACGTGGGATTTTGCGGCACATGAACCGGGTTTCCGGAGATGCGGAAGCACCGAGTGGCTGCTGGAAAATCGGGAAAGCGCGGATTTATCCTTCGACAAGCTCAGGATGATGCCGTTTGTTATCGACGGCCTCGTCCTCATGGTGAGCCCGTCGTGGTTCGGCAAGCTCACCATGAAGCCATGGGCTTTTTTGCTAAAGGAATCTCGGCGTACGCTGTTTGTACGCGAGATAAACATCGCCATAGGCGCGCTGAAGCCAGGGTTCTTCCGTGTAAGGCATGATCCCGTAAACAAGAATCGCTAGCGCGCACAGGATCGCGGCGTGCATGCCGCCATGCGCCAGCCCGGTTCCGAAGAAGCCGAGAATCGACGCCACGTATTGCGGATTGCGGCTGTAGCGATAAAGGCCTTTCGTGACGAGCCCCTCATCGGCGCCGTAGGTGTTCTCGATGCCCAGGTCGAAATAACCGTAAATCGTGAAACCGAAGCCGATAACCACACAAATCAGGCCTATGGCGAAGCGCAAGGCTTCGTCGCTCTGCGGCCAGTGCACCGTGATTATCGCATACAAAAGCGTCAGGCCCAGCCCTCCGCGGAAAAGGGGCCAGAATGTATAATGCTGCCAGCTCGTTTGCGAAGGCGTAGGCCAGAGCTTGAATGAGCTCGAAAATACGGTGGCGAGCAGGAGCACGTTCAGGGTGACGAGCGCGGCGGCTGCCACGTCAAAAATATAGACTGCGAAGGTCGACATGAGAGGAGCCGGTCAAAGAGTTATTATTACGCCGCTTGCTGTGCCGCGCTTTGTATCTTGCTCTCATAAGCGGCAAGTGCAGGTCAAGACCCGGCAGCGCCAAAGGATAAAAAGCCGCTACTACATCGGCGCTACTTGATCGAGGAGTATTTATTCGTTGCTGTCACAATCTCATGCGCGATGCCGGGCTCCGTCATAGCGTGGCCCGAGTCGGGAACGACGCGAAGTTCCGCTTTCGGCCAGGCTTTCGCGAGATCCCAGGCGTTCTTCAGCGGCGTAACGACATCATAGCGGCCGTGGATAATGGTGCCGGGAACATGCGCGATCCGGCCCGCGTCCTCGATCAACTGATTGTCGCTTCGGAAGAAGCCTTTGTTGATGAAATAGTGGCACTCGATACGCGCGAAGGCCAGCGCGTAGCTATCGCTGCCGAACCTCTGCACGCGCTCCTGGTCGTGGAAGAGCGACAGAGTCGTGCCCTCCCAAACGCTCCAGGCCCGGGCCGCTGCCAGCTCGATTTCGCGATTGCCGGAGGTCAAGCGCCGGTGGAAGGCTTCGATCATGTTTCCACGCTCCGAAGCAGGGATGGCGGCCGCGTAGCTTTCGAACGCATCCGGGAATATCCAGCTGCACCCTTCCTGATAAAACCAGTCGAGTTCGGCCTTTCGCAGGAGGAAGATGCCGCGCAAAAGCAACTCGCTGACGCGGTCCGGGTGGGTCTCCGCGTAGGCCAGCGAAAGCGTCGAGCCCCATGAGCCGCCGCAGAGTTGCCACGCCTCGATGCCGAGATGAACGCGAAGCCGCTCCATGTCGGCGACGAGGTCCCAAGTCGTATTTTCTTCCAGGCACGCATGCGGCGTCGAGCGCCCGCAGCCGCGCTGATCGAACAGAATAATCCTGTAGCGGGCGGGATCATGATAGCGCCGCATGGCGGGATTGCAGCCGCCCCCTGGGCCGCCATGGACGATGAGAGCCGGCTTCCCCCACGGCGATCCGCACTCCTCGAAATAGACGTCGTGTGTCTTCGAGACTTTCAGCCAGCCAGTCCGATAGGGTTCGATCTCAGGAAAAAGCGGCCTCCGGTCGGCCGCAGACCCGGGGATGGCTGGATGAAGAAAATCGGCATGGCGCATTACAAAGGCCTCACGGGATCATCCCCGAAGGAACCGCTCGGGATATAAATATGTAAGGAGACCCGCGTTGAGGAGAGAATGCAAGTCACCTTATGCTGGACGGAACGGCTTGGCGCGCGCGGCTAAACGCAGCATGCGCGATTGAAGCGTCTCACCGGCCGGGACACGCAGTTCGTCAACCGCCTCCAAAGCATATTGGTCCGGAGCCTTGGAAAAAAGGCTGACGGCAATAGCGGCTGCGAAACTCACCGGGACCCCGATAGCCGCCGCAGTAAGCGCATCGATCCCGAAAAGCGCTGTCCCGCCTGCATTCAAATAGAGCGCAGTCACGCAGAAGCCCGCAAGCATCCCGGCGACAGCGCCTCGTGCCGTGAGTTTGCGCCACCATACGCTCAAGACAAGAACGGCAAAGAAAGTGCCGGAGCTGAGTGTAAATGCTGCGATAGCCCATCGAAGCGGATCGGCGGCCTGGCTCTGCGTGATGAGGAAGATGAGGACGCAAAAGAGAAGCATCGCCAGACGCGCCACGAGAAGCCGCCGTGCCGGAGATGCCCCGTTATTCACAAGGCCATGGTAAACGTCGTCGCTTGCACTGTTGGCGAGCGCAACGAGATGGCCGGCAGCGCATGCTGAAAGCGCAGCAAGCGCCGATGCCGCCGCAAGGCCGAAGAAAACTCTAGGCAGATTTCCGGCTACCGGCAGGATGAGCGCCAGGCTGTCCCGTTGGAAGGTTACGCGCTGCGCCGCTGCGTTCAGGGAATCGAACTGATTGCCTGGTAGCGCTATCAGCCCGAGCTGCTGGAGCGCTCGCGCCCATGCTGGCAGGTCCGATGCTGGAACGCCGACGAGCGCGTCGATCGCCATGGCCTTGGTAAAGAAGGCATAAGCCGGTATCGTCAGCACGACAAATCCGGCGACGACAGACACCCAGCCCAAAGATCGCCGGCTGGCCAGAATTGTGGGCGTCGTGCTCAGCCTCGGCAAGAATGCGGGATGCGCAGCCACCCCCGTCGCCAAGCAGAAGATCAAAAGCACAAAATCGATCGGCCTGAACGCGCTGAATGCGCGCTCGACGGGGCGAGATATTGGCTGCGGTGCGGTTTTCGGCAAGACCTCGCTCAGCGGCTGAGCCTGCGAAACGGTCACGATGCCTTTCGCCGCCTCACGCACCTTTATTTCCTCAAGCTGGCTTCCATAGGTGAGCTGCGGAAGGGGCAAATTGGTCCGCATGACTGAAACGACAATGAGAGGACCGAGGATGCCGAGAAGCACGACGAATTGCGCGCATTGCGTCCATGTGGCCGAGCGCATGCCGCCGAGAACGACGGTTAGAAAAACGCTCGCAAGGACGAGCATCGAAAAGAAGGCCGGAGGCGAGAGGCTGATCCCAAGAGTTTGGGGCAGCGGCAGGAAATAGCCGATGAGCTTTCCGCCGAGCGCAACTTCCGCAACGATGATGATCAGGCAGGGCGCAAGCATCAGGATCGCAGCGGCGAGGCGGACGCTCTTGCGGCCGAACCGAAGATGCAGAAATCCGGGCAGCGTATTGGCCCCGGCCTTCCTCAGATGAGGAACGAACAGCACTCCGGTGAGAACGAGTCCGGCGAAACACCCAACGGGTATCGCAATCGCATCGATGCCAAGAAAGAAAAAGCTCCCGATGCTGCCCAGGAGGATGCTCCCGCCAAAGACCATCGAGGTGAGGGCGAGAGCGTTGTAGAACGGCGGCACGCGTTGCCCCGCAACCAGAAAATCGTCGGCGCTGACGGTGCGCGTCATGAACCCGATGGCGATGTAGAAAAATGCGGGCGTCGCAACGATCAGCTGATCGATCGTCAGCGTGGAGAGGCCGAGTTGCTCAAGCACGACGAGCATCAGCACGAGGCAGATGTAGGCGCTTGCGAAAATTGCAAAACTGGAGCCTAGCCTCGGATTTACGGCCGGCGTGCTGTAATTGAGCGTCATGTCAGAACTGGATGGTCATGTTATAGGCGCGATCGCTCCGTTGCTGCCCGCCGAAAAAGCCATAAATAAGGACCGCAAGCGCCAAGACCGATACATTTCCCAAGAGAAAATATCCCAGCGGGAATCGCAAGAACCTGTAAGCATTCAGAGCCGGCATGAAAAGCGGGAGAATGAGTGTCAGTCCTGCAATGATGACGATCATACCAAGCGTGAGCCGCCGAATGCGCCGCCAATAGGCTTGCTTAACGTCGTCTTCAGACATACTTTTGCTATCTCAAGTAAAACTCAAGCGTTGAAGCTTGGGAATCGGTCCTGGTATCCTACTCCAATCCCAGGGTGAGACAAGGGTCGCCGGTGACGAGAAGCGAGCGGCGCGCACCGGCGCAAAGGGACAAGGAAACGTAATGAATCGGCTCCCGGGTCTGGTGAGAAAGCGATGAGCGCCCATCATGTCATCATTGCGGACGACCATCCGCTTTTCCGCGATGCTTTGAAGCAAACGCTGGCGACGTCGCTGCCGGGCATCGGCATTACGGAGGTTGGCTCGGTCGAAAAACTGCTCGACGCGCTCGCCGGAAATCCAAACACCGATCTGGTGCTCCTCGACCTCAAAATGCCGGGCGAGAAAGGGGCCGCGTCACTATCCGGCTTGACCGGCCTGATGTATCTGAGAAGCCAGCACCCGGAGATCCCGGTCGTCATCGTTTCGGCGAGCGACAATCCGAGCATGATCCGTCGCTGCGCCAATCTGGGGGCGTCGGGGTTCATTTCGAAGTCGCTGCCGGTCGACAAGATTCGGCTCGCTGTTAAGACGATCCTCGATGGCGGCGTCTGGTTTTCCGACGAATTGCAAGATGCGGGCGGCGGCGAGCTGGGAGAGCTCGCGGCGAGGCTGGCGACTTTGACGCCGCAACAGGTTCGCGTGCTGTCGATGCTCGGGCAGGGGCTTTTGAACAAGCAGATCGCCTTCGAATTGAGCGTCTCCGAAGCGACAGTGAAGGCGCATGTCTCGGCCATCTTGCAGAAGCTTGGCGTCGACAGCCGGACGCAGGCGGTGATCGCCGTCAACCGGATTGCGGCGGTCGACGATCACGCCGAGGAGCCTGGGCAGCGCTGAAAGCGATGCTGGACGCGTGCGCCGTGCTGCGATTTGACGGTTCACAACCGGGGTTGCTCAGGTTTGCCTTGCGGATTCCAGCTCGCTACGGCGGCCGGCGACCACGCAGCACACCCTCCTGCCTTAGAAAAAACGCATCTCAGGCTGAGCACTCAACTCGATTACAACCAACAATCGAAGAGGAGAGCATGCGCTTCGCTGCCCTGGCCGTACTTTTCTGTGCAACACTAGCGCATGCGGCGCCCCCTGCCATTGAATCCAATGTCCATGCGGGCGCGCTCACGGGGACCATGCTTCGGCCAAAGGCCAGCAGCGCCGCCATACTGATAATACCGGGCTCTGGCCCCACCGACCGCGACGGGAATAACCTGCTCGGTATCAAAGGCTCTCCCTATAAGGTTCTTGCCGAGGCTCTCGCCGAAAGGGGTATCATCACCGTCCGGGCCGACAAACGCGGCATGTTCGGCAGCTCGGGTGCCGCGGCAAACCCGAACGCCGTAACAATCGGCGACTACGCCAAAGACGTCCAAGCTTGGGTCAAGGTTATTCGCCGGGAGACGGGTGCTTCATGTGTGTGGGTGGCTGGCCATAGCGAGGGCGGCCTCGTGGCGCTGGCATCAAGCCAACAGCCCGACGGCTTTTGCGGCCTGATTTTGCTGGCGGCGCCTGGGCGGCCCTTGGGCCAGGTTATGCGCGAGCAATTGCAGTTCGCCATGGGCGATGGGCCTGTGCTTCAACAAGCATCATCGGCGATACAAGCGCTCGAAGCGGGACGGCGCCCCGATATGCGCTCTTTAAATCCCGAACTTCAGCATCTGTTCGCCCCTTCGATACATGGTTTTTTGATTAGCATGTTCTCCTATGACCCTGCCCGCCTGATTGCCGGGTTTCACAAGCCTGTGCTAATCGTGCAAGGCGAGCGGGATCTCCAGGTCAGCGTCGCCGATGCAACACGGCTAAAGCAGGCGTTGCCTAACGCGCAACTCGTCCTCCTGCCCGATACCAATCATGTCTTTAAGACGGTGAAGTCCACGGATACGGGTGCAAATCTGGCAAGCTACAAAAAGCCCGGCGTCCCTATGTCGCCGGGCCTTGCCGATGCGATTAGTAACTTCGTTTCGGCCGCGGCTAGCAGCCACTAATATTCAAACGCCGCCGCGGCGCACCATGCTTCTAGGACGCCGTTGCTTGAGGTCCTACCAGCCGCCGCAGCCGCAGCCGCCGGAATAGCCATAGCCGCCATAACCGGGATAGCCCCAGCCCGTTGCGCCTATGCCCAAGCCAACGCCAAAGCCCAACGGCCATCCCCAGCCATATCCGGCTCCGCCGTAATAGCCCCGGCGCCAGCCGCCACGCCATCCGGCGCCACGCCAGCCGAACCCCCGTCCAAAGCCCACTCCGCCGCGCCAGCCGCCGATGCCACGCCCAAAACCGGCGTGGCCAAATCCGCCGGCGTGCCCGGCCCATCGAACGGGAATGCTTGCGCTTTTGCCTGTTCCAGTTTGAGCGTAAATCTTGCCGGAGCTGTCTGCTGCTGGAAACGCGGACGCGTCTCTCGGGCCGATAAGACAAAGACCGAGAGCGGCCATCCCAAAGATGGCCAACCGGGTTTTTTGCATGTCGAGACCTCGTTCCTGATTTTCCACAGGTCTGGAGGATACGCGCGATGCCCTTTTAGTTCCCCGCGCCGGCTGGAGAAGGGGCCGCATCAACTAACAAAGTTAATGCACACTGTCCCCGGCTCAGTCATTCCGCCGCGTACCGCTGGATTATCATCGATGAAATAAGGGCACGTAGCGCGGCTGGTTTGACCGGCTTCTGCAGGAACGCGCAACCGGCGGCATTGACCACGTTACGCACCTCGTAGGATCCGTCCGCCGTGATGATAATGCCCGGAATGCTGGTCTCGCAGACGGCCGCAATATCTTGAATGGCTTCGAGACCGTTCTCGCGATCCAAATGATAATCGGAGATGATGATATCCGGCGTGATCCTCGCCGCCTTGAGCTGCTCTATTGCGTCCTTGCTGCCGACGGCTGTGATCACCGGGCATTGCCAGCCGGACAAAAGCGCACTCATCCCGTCGATGATGCTGCGGTCGTTGTCGATGCAAAGCACAATCGCTCCGCGTAAATCGCCATAGGACACCGGGCGCATGGCGAAGGGCCGCGGCTGCTCCATGTCCAACCACCGGGCCGAAGGCACGCTAACCGAGAAAGAAGACCCGCTCCCGAGTCTCGACTTGAGCGCAAGGTCGTGGTCCAAAACACGGCACATACGCTCGACAATGGAGAGGCCGAGACCCAGGCCAGGCGCGTGGCTGTGATGATCGAGGCGCCGGAACTCCTTGAAGATCAACTCACGCTGATCCTCGGCAATCCCCGGTCCGCTATCGTGAACCTCGATTGCGAGATCGCGCCCGCGCCGCCGGCAGCCCAGCACCGCGCGGCCCTTCTCCTTGTTATACTTCAACGCATTGGATACGAGGTTTTGCAGGATGCGGCGCAGAAGCTTCCGGTCCGACCGAATAAGCGCGCTTGATTGCAAGATCGTAAAGGTGATGCCGCGCGCCTTCGCGATAGGCTCGAAGTCGATCCTTATCTGCTCCAACAAATCCTGCACTGGGAAGACCGCGAATTCCGGCTTCATCGCGCCGCTGTCAAGGCGCGAGATGTCGAGAAGCGCGTTGAGGATTTCCTCGACGCCATCGAGCGACGCGTCGATGTTCCGGGCAAGCCGTCCAAGCTCGGCGGGAGGCGAGCGCTCCAACAGGCTCGATGCATAAAGGCGCGCGGCGTTGAGAGGCTGGAGAACGTCGTGGCTCGCGGCCGCCAGGAACCGCGTCTTGCTGATGTTGGCCTCGTCGGCTTTGGCCTTGGCGATTGCAAGTTCCAGCGTCCGCGCTTCCACGCGCCTTTCGAGATTTTCATTGGCCCGCGCAAGCGCCTCCGCAGCCGCTTCCCGGTCGGTGATGTCCGTGTAGGTCACAACGATGCCGCCCTGAGGCATGGCGTTTATCCGGACCTCAAGCACACGGCCTTCGATGGAGCGCTCGTGAAAGCTTTCCATCGTAATCTGGTATTTCGTGATCCGGTCCGTCACGTGTTCTTCGACGGCGGTTGGATTGGGCTGGACGCGCTGCGCCATGAACCGGACGATCTCGTCAAGCGGTGTGCCGACGCGGCCAAATTGCTGAGGAAGCATCAGAATCTCGCGGAATTGCCGGTTCCAGCAGATAAGCTGCATCTTCTTGTCGAAGACCGCGAGCCCCTGGCGGACGTGGTCAAGGGCCGTCTGTAGAAGGTCGCGATTGTATTGGACCGCCTCGGAAGCCTCGTCGAGCAGCCTCAAGGCCAACTCCCGGCCAACATTGAGGCGTCTCAGCATGAGCGACATGACAAGGCGTGAGGACGGCGCACCAATCGCGCTTGCAAGCAGGTTTTCGGTGAACTTGACAGCGTGCGCGTCGCCCAGCGCGTGCGCGGCATGGTCGATGCCTCGGCTCTCCATGTAGTCTGCGAACGACCGGCTTGTTCGCTCCTCGCCGAGATAGCGCGCCACCGTGGACATGAGATCGTCGAAAGGGACGCTGCTGCGCCAGGGCTTGAACGCCGGCACTGGGTTCGGGTTCGCGTCCTCCACGAAGATGTTTGTTTGCAGCCGCTCGATCGGCTCAAGCGGCCGAAGCAACGAAACGAACAGGAACGCCAGGAGATTGAAAAACAGGCTCCAGACCACGCCATGCGTCAGATGGTCGAAATTCAGGTAGAAAAGCATTTCGGGACGCAAAAAAGCGATCCCAAAAGGGCCGTCCTTCAAAAATGCTGCGCCGGCTGAAGTATCCCCGATCAGTCTCGGCAACAACAGCGTGTACGACCACACGGCAAATCCGGCAATAATACCGGCCGCCGCGCCGCGAGCTGTCGCTCTGCGCCAAACGAGCCCAATAAAAAATGCAGGAGCGAATTGGGCGATGGCCGTGAAGGAGAGAAGACCTATTTCGGCGAGCGAAGCGTTTCCAATTCTATCGTAGAAGGCATAGGCGAGCAGGATGATGGAGAACATCGCGCCCCGGCGGATGTTCAAGAGCAACCCCGTCATATCCTGCTTTTTCGCCGCCGCCACCGCGCGCCGCTTCAAAATGAGCGGCATCAAAAGATCGTTGCAGACCATGATGGACAGTGCGACCGTCTCCACGACCACCATTGCGGTTGCGGCGGACAGGCCTCCCAGAAATGCGATAAAGGTGAAAACCGCATTCCCAGCGTGAAGGGGAAGCGCAAGAAGGTACATGTCGTGCGGGACTTCCGTGCCGCTAAAGACGAGCGTCCCCGCCATCGCGACCGGAACCACAAATATGTTGATCACGATGAGGTAAAGCGGGAAGAGCCACGACGCTTTTCGCAGTTCATCCTCCGAAACATTCTCGACAAACGTCACGTGAAATTGCCTCGGAAGCAGGAATATGCAGACGAAGCTGAGCCAGGAGACGGTCAGTAGCATCCCGCCGTGTATTCCCGTATCGAAAATCTGCGCGATGTCCGGCCGGGCCATGGCCTTGTTGAGCAGCGGCCCAATACCTCCGAACATGCCGAAAACGATGAATGCGCCCACTGCGAGAAAGGCCGTGATCTTGACGACGGATTCGACGGCGATTGCGAGCATAAGTCCTCGCTGGTGCTCCGTAGCGTCGCTGTCGCGCGCGCCGAAAAGGATCGTGAAGGCCGCCAGGATCAGCGCAATCAGAAAGTCCATATCGGCGGAGGGTAGCTGCGTGAAAGCGGCGGCGTCCGAATATGGATGCCCGAGAAGAACTGCAATCGCCTGGGAAACGGCTTTGAGCTGAAGGGCGATGTAAGGCAGAACGCCGGCAACCGCCACGATTGTGACGATCGCCGCGACGGCTGGGTTCTTGCCATATCGGGCCGCAATGAAGTCGGCAATCGAGGTAATATTCTGAGCTTTGGTGAGTATTATAATTCGCCGAAGCAACGGCGTCGCGAGCGTAAATGCAATAATCGGCCCCAGGTAGACGGCTATAAAATCGAACCCTTTTTCCGCGGCGGAACCTACACTTCCGAAGAAAGTCCACGACGTGCAGTAGACTGCGAGAGCAAGGGCATAAACATAGGGCCTTCCAGCCAGCGAGGGCCGGTTCCTGCCGGCGCGATCGCCCAGATAGGCGATAGCGAAGAGCGCGCCGATGTACAGGAAAGAACAGGTAATTATGACCCAGCCGTCGATCATGCCTTACTCGTGCTTGAACTCAAGACCGGGAGCGTAACGCCAAGAAAGCCCGTTTCTTCCGTGCGCCCTTACCAATCTAAAATGTTATGCCGTCTTTAAGCAACCAGCATCCTCTTGGGGCAAGATTCCCGCAAGATAAATGCAGTCAAGTTGCTTGAACTGAAATTTCTGTTCCAGACTGGCGGGGCTTTGACACCTTGTGAGGGGTTG
This sequence comes from uncultured Alphaproteobacteria bacterium, assembly GCA_963834165.1. Classification (GTDB taxonomy): domain Bacteria; phylum Pseudomonadota; class Alphaproteobacteria; order Rhizobiales; family Rhodomicrobiaceae; genus Rhodomicrobium. The sequence continues at coordinate 739,425 of CAWIAL010000017.1, forward strand.
CACGAAGCCTTCGCGGATCGCACTCTAATAGAAATTGATATCGTGACCGGTGGAGGAAATTCCATGACTTACGATTACGTTATTGCAGGCGGCGGTTCGGCGGGTTGCGTGCTCGCGAACAGGCTTTCAGCCGATGCCAGCGTCAAGGTGGCGTTATTAGAGGCAGGTCCGCGCGATAGCCTTTTTCTCATCCACATGCCGGCCGGATATGCAGCCCTCATGAAAACCGGCTGGGTTGATTGGGGCTATAACACCGAGCCGCAGCGAGGGCTCAACGGGCGCCGGCTTTTCTGGCCGCGCGGCAAGGTTCTCGGCGGCTCGAGCTCCGTCAACGCCATGATCTACATCCGCGGAGTCCCTAGCGATTACGATACGTGGGCGCAACTTGGAAACCTCGGCTGGGCGTGGGACGATGTGCTGCCTTATTTCAAGAAAGCGGAAAACTACTGGCACGGCGCGGACGACTATCACGGCGGCGATGGACCGCTGAAAGTGACAAGGCCGGGCGTGGCTGGCCCCTTGAATGTCGCCTGGATAGAAGCTGGCCAACAATCAGGCTACCGTTACACCGCCGATTTCAACGGCCCGCAGCAGGAAGGCTTCGGCCCCATCGACAGCACGGCCTCGGATGGCCGCCGCGCGAGCGCCGCCGTCTGTTATTTGCGCCCGGCGCTCGACCGCCCGAACCTCACCGTGATTACCAGGGCGCAAGCAACCCGCGTTCTTGTCGAGCGGGGACGCGCCGTTGGCGTGGAATATGTTCAGAAGAAGCAGAAGCACGAAATCCGGGCGAGCCGTGAGGTAATCGTGTGCGGCGGCGCGATCAATTCGCCCCAGCTTCTCCTCCTGTCAGGGATTGGTCCAGCGAATGAAATCGCCCCCCACGGCATCAGACCGGTTCACGACCTGCCCGGCGTCGGCAAGAACCTCCAGGATCATCTCCACGGCGCGGTCAAGCATTACTGCCCCGAGCCCGTGTCGCTTTATTCGGTGTTTAAGCCAACCGCGATCTGGCATCACGTCGCCTACTACCTCATGACGCACAAGGGCCCCGCTTCCACGATTGGGTTGGAGTCGCTCGCCTTTTTGAAAACCCGGCCAGAGGTGGTCGCGCCGGACTTGCAATATCACTTCGCGCCCGCGCTTTATACCGATCATGGCCGGACCATCATCTATCGCCACGGCTTCATGGGGTATTACAACATGCAAAGACCGGAGGCGCGGGGCGAGATCACGCTGAAATCCGCCGATCCATTGGCGCATCCGGCGATCCAGCCGAACTATCTGCTCAACGAAACGGACCTGCGGACGCTTCGCGAGGGCTTCAAGATCGCGCGCGAGGTGTTCAGCCAGAAGGCATTCGATCCTTATCGGGGCGAGGAATTCGTGCCTGGCCCGAAGGTAAAAACCGACGCCGAAATCGATAACTATCACCGCGCAACCGGCGAGTCTCTCTATCACCCGGTCGGCACCTGCAAGATGGGGCAGGATGAGATGGCGGTAGTGGACGAGACGCTGCGAGTGCGCGGACTCGACGGATTGCGCGTTGTCGACGCTTCGATCATGCCGCGCCTCATCAGCGGCAACACGAACGCGCCCACCATCATGATCGCGGAGAAGGCGGCCGGCATGATCGTCAGCGGCGCGATTGCCTCGTCAGCGGACAAGGCCATAGCGGCTTGAAGGACGAGGAGCAGCGCCGGCGCGTTGAGCAAAGTGTTCATCGGGAAGGCGTTATAGAACGCCGGACGCTTTCTGAAGGTCACGCTTCATGATCCGCAACTTCACGGAACACTCCGCCAACGAGCGCACTTTTCTCGCCTGGATTCGCACCGCCATTGCGGTGATCGGGTTCGGCTTCGTGCTGGAGAAATTCAACCTCTTCATCCTGGCGCTCGCGGCGACGGCCTCGGCGGAAGTGGGCAAAGCGATCCGCACGGACAGGCTGAGCGGCCCCATCGGCCGTTATGAGGGCCTTGCCTTCATGCTGACCGGGCTGGTTCTCATCGGCCTGGGTTATTGGCGGTTCGTGCGCAACGAAAAGCTGATCGACGGCACCGCGGCACGCGAAACCGGCGGCGTTCAGGCCGAGATCGCCGTCTCCGCCATCCTCGTTGCGCTTGTGGCGGTTTACTGCGCATCCATCCTTGTTGGGTGAGCGTCAGTTGCAACTGCTTGGGCAAATAAAAAGCCCCGGCGCGAGACGCATCCGGGGCCAATTTATCAGGCTAGACGAGGGCCGGGCTACCAGCCCCAGCCCCAGCCGCCCCAGCCGCCCCAGCCGCCGTAGCCGCAGAAGCTATACGCGTTGACGCTGCAGAAGCCTGGGCCGTATCCCAACGAGCGGCAATTCCAGTAGCAGCTGCCGCCGTAGCCGCTATACAGGCCTACTCCAACGAGCGGCCAGCCCCAGCCGCCCCATCCACCATACCAACCGCGGCGGCGCCAGCCCCATCCGGCACCATAGAAGCCAACCGGACGGCGCCAGCCCCATCCACCGCCCCAACCGCGGCGCCAGCCGGCTCCGTACCAGCCAGCGCGGCGCCAGCCGCCACCCCAGCCGCGTCCGCCCCAGCCGTAGCCGACGCCCAGGCCGCGGCGGAAACCGTAGCCGCCGTAAATGCCTCGACCGGTCCCGGCAAATGCATACCGTGCTCCGAGCCCCCGGCCGTAAAATCCGCCAATGCGGGCGCCGCCAAATCCACCGCCAAAGCCACGGCCGGCAAAGCCGCCGCCGAAGCCGCGCCCGCCGAATCCGCCGCCAAATCCATGGCCGCCAAATCCGCCGCCGCGGATAAGCGTGAAGGTGCTCTTCGCATTTGCAGTCGCTTGCTCTGCGCCCGATGCGGTGGGCGCCCCGGCGTTGGCTGAAGCTGACAGGCCCAAGGCGGACAGCCCCAGTGCAGCCACCGCCGAGATCATAAATCTTTTCGTTCGCATCGTGAGACCCACTTCCTGTTAAGGCATTGCTTGCGCCGCCGCATGTGCCCTTTTTGAGCAATGCGGTTGCTGCGCACGTTGCAGGTGGACCGCAACTGTCGCTGCATAATTCCAGCACCCATCCCGTTAATGAAGGGTGAGAACTACTTAAGCTTCAGGGTCGACCAAGTGGGAACGCTGGCGGTATGGCGAAGTAACTACTGAGTATTTAGAGACAATTTGTTTAAAAGATCCACATCTACGAATCTCGATCCTGATGCGTTTCCCGCAAGAACATGGAAGGGTTGCTGCTGCTCACCTAAATCGCTGAGAACAACTGCGGCGCCGGTGAAATCCTGGCCTGAAGTGTAGTCGTTGACGGTCACGACGGTCTTGAGATCAGCTGCGAGGGAGGAGCGCAAACCGAGCTCGGAGTCCTCGAAGGCAAGGCACTGATCGGGGCGGAGCCGCAGTTCATCCAGCACGAAGCGGTAGATATCCGGGGCAGGTTTTTTGGCTGGCACGATGTCTCCCGCACCGATGACATCGAACCAGGAAACCCGCCCCGGCAGGACGCTTTCAAGCAAGGCCGTCACGTTGGCGGGCGTGGTCGTCGTCGCAATAGCAAGCCGCAGCCCAGCCCCGCGCGCCTCGGTGAGCAGCCTTTCGACGCCTGGCCGGAGCGGAATGCTGCGCTCAGCCAGGATTTCGAGATAATGCTTCGTCTTCAGCGCATGCAGCCTCGCCACAAACTCGGCGACGCCCTCCGGCGGGCGGATGTCCGGCCGGTACCGCTCCAGATAGTAGGTGAGCCGTTCCTTGCCTCCTGTTACCGAAAGCAGATCGCCGTAAAGCTCGACTCCCCAACGCCAGTCGAGGCCCGCATGGTCGAACGCGCGGTTGAAAGCAACCCTGTGGCCATCGCGCTCGGTATCGGCGATCGTGCCGTCTACGTCGAAGATCAACGCTTCCAATTTGGTCATCGGGGCTCCCAGGCATGATGCAGTCAGTATGCTCAACGCTCTTTCGGTAGCGTTGGATCGTTAGGGCCGGCCAAATGAAGCTAAGCCACGCTAATCAGCTCCAGCCACTCGTCCTCGCTCAGCACCTTCACACCAAGCGCCTCGGCTGTCTTGAGCTTCGACCCGGCGCCCGGCCCCGCCACCACATAGAGCGTATTCTTCGACACGGAGCCCGCCACCTTGGCGCCCAGGCGTTCGGCCTGCGCCTTGGCTTCCTCGCGCGTGAAGCGTTCGAGCTTGCCGGTGAACACCACCGTCGCGCCTGCGAGCTTCGACGACACCAGATCGGGCTTGTAGTCCTCGACGGTGAGTTGGGCCTCCAGACTTAGCGATGACTTCTTGGTTATGCGGCTCCTGGAAGAAGTCGAGGATGGACTGGGCGACCACGTCGCCAATACCGTCGATCTCGTTCAGCCGTTCGAGCGCGTGCTCTTCGGTCATCGCGTGACGTAGGTGTTCGAGCGAGCCGAAGCTTTTGGCGAGCAATTTCGCGGTCGTCTCGCCGACATGCCGGATGCCCAGCGCGAAGATGAAGCGCTCCAGCGAAATCGTGCGTCGCGCTTCGATTGCCGAGAACAGATTCCCTGCCGATTGCGCGCCCCAGCCATCCTTCTCCGCGAGCCGCGGCAGCGAAAGGCCATCGCGTTCCTTCAGCGTGAAGATGTCGGCGGGCGCGCGGATACGGCCTTCGTCGTAAAACGACTGGATGTGCTTTTCGCCGAGCCCCTCGATGTCGAACGCGAGCCGAGACACGAAGTGGCGCAGGCGCTCCACCATTTGAGCGGGGCAGATGAGGCCGCCGGTGCAGCGCCGGATGGCGTCTAGCTTGCCGGTCTTCGGGTTCATCTCGCGCACGGCATGGCTGCCGCAGGCCGGGCATGTTTCAGGGAACGCGAAAGGCGCGGAGGACGCGGGCCGTTTTTCGGGCACGAAGCCCAGAATTTGCGGGATCACGTCACCCGCGCGCTGCACGATGACCGTGTCGCCAATGCGGATGTCCTTGCGGGCGATCTCGTCCTCGTTGTGGAGCGTGGCGTTCTGCACCACAACGCCGCCGACCGTTACAGGCGCGAGCTTCGCCACAGGCGTCAGCGCGCCGGTTCGGCCCACCTGCACGTCGATGTCCTGCAGGACGGTGACTGCCTTCTCGGCCGAGAACTTATGCGCGGTCGCCCAGCGCGGCGTGCGCGAGATGAAGCCGAGCCGCTCCTGCAAATCGAGCCGGTCCACCTTGTAGACTACGCCGTCGATATCGTAGCCGAGCGCGGCGCGGTTCAGCTCGATGGCGCGGTAGGCTTCCAGCATCTCCTCGTCGGTCTTGCAAAGCCGGAGGGGCGGAACGGGAAAGCCCCAGGCTGCGATGGCTTCCAGAACGCCGTGGTTCGTCTCTGCAGGCAGTTCGCTTGCTTCGCCCCAGCCCCAGGAAAAAAAGCGCAAGGGCCGCGAGGCAGTGATCGAGGGATCGAGCTGGCGAAGGGAGCCCGCCGCCGCATTACGCGGGTTGGCGAAGATTTTCCCGCCGGATTGGACCTGACGCTGGTTGAGGGCGGAGAAGTCGGCATGCGACATGTAGACTTCGCCGCGCACCTCGAACACGCGAGGGATATGCCGGCCCCGCAGCTCGTTCGGGATTTCCGCGATGGTGCGCACATTGGCCGTCACGTCCTCGCCCTCGGAGCCATCGCCGCGCGTCGCCGCAACGCCAAGCTCGCCGCGCTCGTAGCGAAGCGAAACCGACAAGCCATCGATTTTCATCTCCGCGGTGAAGTCGAGGGGCGTTCCAGCGCCAAGCTTCAGAAAGCGACGGACGCGCGCCGAGAACTCCTTTGCATCCTCGTCGCTGAAGACGTTTCCGAGCGAGAGCATCCGCACGGAATGCTTCACTTTGGCGAACTTTTCGGACGGAGCTGCGCCGACTTTCTGCGTCGGGCTTTCAGCGGTTATGAGCGAGGGAAAGCGCGCTTCCAGCGCTTCGGTGCGCAAGCGCAGCCGGTCATAGTCCGCATCGGAAATTTCAGGCTGATCTTCCTGGTAATAGAGCCGGTCGTGCTTCTTGATCTCGGCGACGAGGGAGTCGTGCTCGTCCTTGGCCTCCTCCAGCGTCAGGCTTTCGAGAGGCCGCACCGATGGCTCCGCCGGGCTGGCGCTCATTTCAGCCGATCTCATGCTTGGCTCCGATCAGGCTGTCCGCAGCTGCCCTTGCCTCCTCCGTCACCTGCTTTCCGGCAAGCATGCGGGCAATCTCCTCGCGGCGGCCACCGCCGTCGAGCGCTTCCGCGCACGTCTCGACAAAGATGTTCTCGCCCGCGCCGCGCGACGTTTTATAAAGCCGGTAATGCGCGTCGGCGTGGGCCGCAACTTGTGGCGAGTGTGTTACGGCAAGCACCTGCGCCTGACGCCCAAGCCGCGCAAGACGCTCTCCGATTGCCGAAGCCGTCGCTCCGCCGACGCCCGTGTCGATTTCGTCGAACACCAGCACAGGAGCGGTCGTCTTCTCCGCGAGCACGACTTTGAGGGCGAGGAGGAAGCGCGCCAATTCGCCGCCCGAGGCGACTTTCATCAAGGGGCCGGGGTTTGCGCCAGGGTTCGTCTGAACATGAAACATGATCGATTCACGCCCGAAAGGGCCGCCAGAGATGCCGCTTTTATCCTCGGGGAGCCTTTCAGATTGGGTCAGGAACTGCGCCTTTTCAAGCCGCAGCGGCGTCAGTTCTTTTAGAACCGCCTTGTCGAGCAGGGCGGCGGCGGCGGTTCTTTTTTCACTGAGCGAGTCAGCCGCTTTGATATAAGCAGCCGCGGCCGCATCCGCCGCCTTTCGCGCGGCTTGGAGATTTTCAGCTCCCGTTTCCAGCTTCGAAAGATCGTCGACGAAGCGCTGATGGACCAAGGGAAGCTCGCTGACCGGGACGCGGTGCTTTCGCGCAACCGCGCGCAGCTTGAACAGCCGCTCCTCGATTGCCTCGACGTTGTCGTCGCCCTCTGCCCGGAGTTCCGCTTCCACGAGGCATGCGTGCTTCCTCGGCCTCGATCAGGACGCGCTCAAGGGCGCCTTTTATGGGTTTCAGCCGCTCCGGCAAACCTGACTGCCGCTCAAGCCTGCGAAGGACGGCATTCAGCTTTGCGGCAGGGAACGCGGGGCCGGACAAAGCGCCGGCGGCTTCGTCCAGGTCGGCGCGAAGCCTGGCGGCGGACAGAATCGCCTGCCGCTTCGCCGCAAGCGTTTCCTCTTCTCCGGGCTGGGGCGCAAGAGCGTTAAGCTCATCGCAGGCGGCGGTGAGATAATCGGATTCGCGTTCGGCAAGCTCCAGCGCTTTCTCAAGGTCCTTCACCACGCTGCTGCGCTCGCGCCACTGGCCCCAAAGCCGCGAGACCTCCTGCGCTTCCGGCACAAGGCCGCCAAACTGATCGAGGAGATGGCGATGCGTGGCTGGATCGAGCAAGGCGCGGTCGTCATGCTGTCCATGGATTTCCACGAGCGCGCGGCCCAACTGGCGCAGCAGTGCGGTCGATACCGGCCTGTCGTTGATGAACGCCTTTGTGCGTCCGTCTTCGTACTGGATGCGTCTCAGGATCAGAACATCTTCGCCGTCGAGACCCTGATCGCTGAGCAAGCTCCCGGCGGCATGGGTTGGAGGAACGTCGAAGGACGCCGTGACGGTCGCGGATTGCGCGCCTTTGCGGACGAGCTTGCCGTCGCCCCGCGCGCCAAGGGCGAGGCTGAGGCTATCGAGAACGATGGACTTGCCCGCCCCCGTTTCTCCCGTGAAGACTGTCAGCCCCTCGGCAAGAACGAGATCGAGCTTATCGATCAAGACAATATCGCGGATCGACAGAGCCACTAGCATGGCGCTCTCACTACGCGATTCGCGCCTCCAGGCCAGCGGGCGCGATGCTGAAGCCGCCCCGCATTATCCGGTCACGCTGGATACGGTTTTTTTCCAGGCCTGACTGATCCACGAGCCTGTATCTTCGCGCGGCGCTGCGCCTCCTGACTGCAATAAGGAATAAGCGTCCTTGTACCAAGGGCTGTCGGGGAAATTGTGCCCGAGAACCGCAGCCGCCGTTTGCGCTTCATTCACGATGCCCAGCGCCATATAGCATTCCGTCAGCCGCATCAGAGCCTCTTCAACATGGGTGGTCTGCTGATAATCGGTGACGACGGTTTTGAATCGATTTACGGCGGCGAGGTAGTTGCCCTTCTTCTGCCAGTAGCGGCCGACGTTCATCTCGGAAGCCGCAAGGGTATCGCGAGCGAGCTTGATACGCCGTTTGGCGTCTCCGGCATAGGCGCTGTCGGGATAGCGCCGGATCAGCGTCTCCAATTCGGTGATGGCCTTCTTTGTCTCGCCTTGATCGCGGGTCGGCGTTGAGATGCGCTCGAAGTAAGAAGATGCGATGATTTCCTGCGCCTGCGCTGCATCCTTGCTGCCGGGATGCAAAGCCAGATAGCGGCGGGCGGCGGCGACAGCCTCGGGGCCTTTCCCGGCTTTCTGGTAGGCGACGGCCGCCATCAAAGTGGCCTTCTTAGCCTCTTCAGAATACGGATAAAGCTGATCGATCTTTTCGAATGTCTCGGCGGCCTTGGTGCTGCTGCCCTTTTCCAGTTTGTCATCGGCGTCTCGATACATCTCGTCCGGAGGACGCGTATCGAGTTTGGAAGAGTCTTCGTTACTGAACCAGGAACCCACCGAGCCGCAGCCAGCAAGGCAAGCTGCGAGGATTATCGCTACGGCGGCTTGCCCGACAAATCGCAATTTCATCTTACCTCGCTCCAAAGCCCCGTGTTCGAGCGGCATTTGCGACTCGATTCCCGCTATCGTTACTTTTTCTACGACAGAAAGTCGCAAAATGATGGTGAATTGCGGAGTTTTTCGGTCCAAAGATAATTGAGGCGAAGTTGTTGGGTGGCTGTGGGTTTCGCGCCACCCCGGTCTTTCTTCAAGCAGCCTCGGGAGCGAAGTTCGGGGTCGCGAAAGCGATGCCGAAATCCGCATGGGGGGCGACGTGGCGAGGATGCGGTTTCTCTGCCATCTCAACGATCGTCCACGCGTCGGTATTCCGATAAAGCGCATGGAGCATCGCGGAATTCAGGCGATGGCCGGGGCGGGAGGAACGATACAGGCCGAGGATCGGAGCGCCGGCAAGCGCAAGATCGCCAACCGCGTCGAGTGTCTTGTGGCGAACGAATTCGTCAGAATAGCGAAGACCTTCCGGGTTCAGGATCCGGTCCTCTCCGATCGCTACTGTGTTTTCGAGCGACGAGCCGAGCGCCCTGCCTGCCGCCCAAAGCTGCTTCACGTCTTTCATGAAGCCGAAGGTGCGCGCGCGAGACAGCTTCTTCTTGAAAGACGAGGGCGTAACGTCGATGTCGATGCGCTGCTTCCCAATGAACGGGGAGTCGAAATCGATTTCGATATTCAGCCGGAAACCATTATACGGGAAAATCTCCGCAACTGAATCGCCGTCCTTAACCTGGACCGGGCGAAGCACTTTGATATAGCGGCGGGGCTCGTCCAACTCGCGCAAGCCCGCCTCTTCGATCGCATCGACAAAGGGCTCTGAGCTGCCGTCCATGACCGGCACCTCATTGCCGTCCACCTCGATGTCGACGTTGTCGACGCCGAGGCCGCGCAACGCGGCGAGCAGATGCTCAACCGTCGCCACCGTTGTGCCGTGCGATCCCTTCAAGGCGGTGCAAAGCAGCATGTTGGTGACAGCGCGGAAATCGCCTGGCACATGGCCGGGACATGCGCCGCCGTTGATGTAGAAATTGTAGCCGGTGTTCGCCTCGGCGGGGTGCAAGATCAGGGAAGCTTCTGCGCCGCTGTGGACGCCGATGCCCTTCATAACGATATCGCGATCGACGGTCGATTGCCTGCTTGAATAGCTTTTAAAGCTCATGTTGCGCGCCGTTCTTTTGTGCCATAGCGCTCCCTTTGCCGAAGGAGGCGCCCCCCACGTGAGCGAATGCCTGAAGCCGTTTCAGCGAAGCATCGGTAGCCTCACGCTACTCTTGGAGCCGGCTGTTTCCCGCCGGTTACGTACGCCAAAGCACCACAACATCCGACGGCTGCAAAACTAGCCGCGGCGCGGACGGCGCTTCAAATCACGGTTTTTAACAGTCTGTTACGGAAGGGGGTGGCCGGCCTTCAGGCCGATGGCCGAGTCGGCGGATCTACGGCCGAGTCAATTCGCCGCACGCTGGTTGCATGCGGGGTTGCGATACCAAGCTGGGCGGGAACTTATGAAACAGGCTTTTTAAAAAACTGAGGAATTTCAATAGCTTCCTCTGCGTCTTGCCGAGAGGAGGAGGCCTCGTCGTCCTGGCTTTCGCCCTCCCCTCTTCCGGGAGGCAGCGAGTGAGAACCATTTCGATTCTCTTGTTCTGAAAGCGATTTTTCATGAGGGGAGCGTTGCTGAAAAGCAACGGATTTAGCTGGGGATGAACGTGTTTCAGACTTCGAGCTGCGGTCCTTGCCAGCCATCCAATCGAAAAATCCGCGAGGCCGGGAGGCATTTCAATTCGGCGATGCTCCGTTTGCGGGCGCAGCCTGGCTCAACTCGGGAAAATCCTGGTAAGTCAAGGGGCGGCGCGGAGCGCGCGTCTTAGACGGCGGAAGAGGCTCGAATCGCTCATTGTCCGCAGGCGCAGCATAGCCCTGGGCGTCATTCTCCGGGCTCTTCCTGACCTTCGGCTCAAGCACGACGCGGCGGTCATGCGCTTGCCTCGGCACACTGGCGGCCTCTCTCGCCGCGGCGAATCCCCCCCGCCTCGGCTCGCCCGAGGCCGCGGAGGATATACGGTCGGCAAGGCTTGCCTCTTTCTCGGCCGGCGGATTGGTGACCACAGGGACGTGCTCGCCCGGGGATATTCCGGTCGCGACGACGGAGACGCGCAACCGGTTCTGCAGCGACGGCTCAAAAGTGGCGCCGACAATGATATTCACGTCGGGGTTTTCGTCTGGATCGACTTCGCGGCGGATGCGCGACGCCGCTTCCTCGACCTCGTAGAGCGTCATGTCGAAGCTGCCCGTGATGCTCACAAGCAGCCCCTTGGCGCCTCGCATCGAGACTTCGCCGAGAAGCGGGTTGGATATCGCGGCCTCGGCAGCCTGAAGCGCGCGCTTCTCGCCCTCCGCCTCGCCGGTTCCCATCAGCGCCGTCCCCATGTTCTGCATGACGGTGCGAACGTCGGCGAAATCGAGGTTGATCAGGCCTTCCTTGACCATGAGATCGGTAATGCACGAGACGCCCGACTTCAGCACGTCGTCCGCGCGCATGAAGGCATCCGCGAATGTGGTTTTTTCGCTCGCCACGAGGAACAGGTTCTGGTTCGGGATGACGATCAGCGTATCGACATTCTTCGCAAGCGCGGCAATGCCTGCCTCAGCAGTGCGCATCCGCCTCTGACCTTCGAACTCGAAGGGCTTCGTGACGACGGCCACTGTCAGAACGCCGAGTTCCTTCGCTGTGCGCGCGATGATCGGCGCGGCGCCTGTGCCCGTGCCGCCGCCCATGCCGGCGGTGATGAACAGGAGATGGACGCCGTCCAGATGCGAGCGGATGTCTTCCAGCGCTTCCTCGGCGGCGGCTGCGCCAATCTCTGGCCGCGAGCCTGCCCCGAGCCCCTCGGTGATTCCCGCGCCCATCTGGATGACGGTCCCGGCGCCGGACGTGGAAAGGGCCTGCGCGTCCGTATTGGCGGCGATGAACTCGACGCCTTCAAGGCCGCTCTCGATCATGTTGTTAATGGCGTTGCCGCCTGCGCCGCCGACGCCGATGACGGTAATGCGCGGCCGCAACTCCGTCAGTCCTGGAAGTTGCAGGTTTATTCCCATGGCAGGCCTCGTCAGCTTCCTGTTCGGGCTCCTCGCCCGCTTATGCCTGCAGCCAATTGTGCGGACCCGACCTTACAGAAAACTTGTCCGCAGCCATTGGCTGATTCGAGACGCGTAGCTACTATCTTGGGACGCAAGTTCGGGCGCATACGGTATTTCGCCCACAGACTGATGCCGGCTTGCATAAAGACACCCCCCAACAAGCGCGCTTTGCGCACTTCCGGCATTGAGACCGTTCAAGGCTATGGGCGTTACGGTCCTGACTTCCGAGGCGAAGAGATGCGAAGCAAGTTCGCGAACTCCCGGAAGCAGACTGCCACCGCCGGCCAGAACGGCACCCCCCATTGGGACAGAATATCCAGCACCTTTTAACCGTTCATTAACGGCCTGAAGGAGGGACGATGCCCTCGATCGAATAATATGATTAAGAGAAAATTTAGACACAGGCTCGCCGGTCTCGCCGTGAAAGACGGGTAAATCCACATCTGCTTGCAAGCTATCGTAGACACTGCCGTAGCGGACTTTTAACCGTTCGGCTTCGAATTTGCGCAATCCGAACGCGCGCGCGATTTCCTCCGAAATCTGCTGGCCGCCCGAGTTGAGGCACTCCGCGAAGACCGGCACGCCGCGCGAAAACAAGACGATGCCGGTGGACTGCGCTCCCATGTCGATGACGAGCACGCCGGACGTGCGTTCCAGGGCATTCGTTACCGAGAGAGCCGTCGCAACCGGGCCGGCTATGTAGCCGCGCACCGTCAGCAAGCTTTTGGCGAAGCACGCCGCAATCTGGCGCGCGCCCCGCAGCGGCATTGATATCGCGATCACATCCGTTTCGCCGGGGGCCTGCCCATTCACTGCGGGGTCCGCCCCGCCGCAGTCGCCCGTGGTCATGAAAAGATGAAGGAGCTTCCGTTGCGCAGCTGAGCAGTGCTCGTCTGCGGCGATCGAAATCGCGTCGATATCCTCTTTGAGAAGGCTGGCCTGGTCGCCGAGCTTGGCCTCGAATATATCCGCGGTGAGCCCGTGAAACTGGCCTGTGACGAGCACGTCCTCGACGGTAATCCCGGCCTGAGCCTCGGCCTGGGCGACCACTCGCCTTATGCTGGTTTCCGCCGCCGTCAGATTTACAATGCGTCCGCCCGAGAAGCCCGACGATCTCACCACGGCGCTGCCCACGACACGGATATTCCTGGCGCCGGCATCGAACCCGAAGCGCGGCGTCGAGAGCGACACCACCGCGCACGCAACCTTTTGGGCCCCCATATCCACGATGGTTACGATGTCGTCTCGCGCACTGAACGGCCATAGCCGCGACGGACCGCGCGAGGGCTGCCGCCGCTCGAGCGTCATAAAGCCTTGCCCCTTCTCGGCGGTGAAAGGAGTTGCGCCGGAGCCTGCGTCAGAGCAGCAATGGCCCTATCCCGGTTTGCCAAGGTGGGCTCCCGCAATTGCAAGATCGTCCGGTTCGTCAGACGCAAGTCAATAGTTTCCAGGGCCATTTCGGCAATCTTATTATTGGCCAAAAGCGATTCGACCCGTCCAAAAGTTAACTCGTTCACCTTGCGCGGAAGTTTCAGCACGACGCCGCTGTCGAGCTTGACCAGCCAGAAGCGCTCCGCGACCAGCTCGGCGCGCTCGATGCGGCGCTTGATGCCTTCATGATCGGAAAGTGCGTCCATGAGCGCCGCGGCTTCCGCGGGAGCGCCTTCGCCGGCGAATAGGAGAAGCGTATCGAACCGCCCCTGCGCCGGGCCGAGGAGATGCCCCTCGCGATCGATCGCCTGCACGGCGTCTTCAGAATCGGCCCAGCGCGCGAATGGCTCGCGCTCGGTCAGCACCACTTCGAGCCGCGAGGGCAGGATACGGCGCACCTCTGCCGAATCGATCCAGCCTACCTTCAACAGACGGTCGTGCGCTTCCGCGGCGTCGTACCAAATGGATGAGCTGGCATAGGGCAGGTCGAGTGCCTTCAGCAGCGCATCTTTCGGCATATTTTTGGAGCCTGAAACCGCAAGGTCTTCAACCCGGAAGCCTGCATCGTATGCGGCCCGGTCTGCGATTGCGGCGACTTCGTCGAATACGGCTTTTGTGGCGCCAGACAGGTAAAGCGCGTAAATCGCGGTAGCGGCAAGGAACATCATGCTGACCACGAACCCCGCGCGCGCCGCGCGATCCGCATGCGTCTGAGCGACCGCAAACCAGGAGGGCTTTGATGTGCCCTTCTGAACTAACTGCGCCGCGCCGTCTCCAAGGTTCGCCGAGCGAACCGACCCCTGAGTTACCGGCTGCAAGAGGCGTCCTCCACAATCCACCGAACAAGCTCACCGAACGTCAATCCAGCATGGGCCGCCAGTTCAGGGACAAGCGATGTTGCGGTCATGCCTGGCTGAGTATTGACCTCAAGGCAGACAAGCTCGCCCGTTCCCCCCGGCCGATCGTCGAAACGAAAATCGGCGCGGCTTACGCCCCGGCATCCCAATGCGTTGTGCGCATCGAGTGCCAATTTTTGGATAAACTTGTAAATGTCCGGTGAAAGTTGTGCCGGTAGAATGTGGCGTGAGCCTCCTTTTGCATATTTTGCTTCGTAGTCGTAGAAACTGAGCCCCTCTGCGGGCAGGATTTCGATAATATCGAGCGCGCGGTCGCCCATGACGGCGCATGTGAGTTCGCGTCCGCCGATGTAGCGCTCGACGAGCACGTCCCCGAAAGACCAGTCCGTGCGCGTCAGCTCCTGCGGCGGATACTCGTGATCCTCGCGCACGATGTAAACGCCGACGCTCGATCCTTCCGCCACGGGCTTGATGACGTAGGGCGGCGGCATCAGATGCACGCGCGCTGCCTCCTCGCGGCTCGCCACGATGCCCTCGGCCACAGGCACGCCCGCCGCCTGGAAAATGACCTTGGCGCGGGCCTTGTCCATGGCGAGCGCCGAGGCCAGAACGCCGGAGTGCGTATAGGGGATTTCGAGGGTCTCAAGCAGGCCCTGGATGCAGCCGTCTTCGCCCCACTTTCCATGCAGCGCGTTGAAACAGGCATCGGGTTTGAGAAGCACGAGGCGGTCTGCGATGTCGCGGTTCACGTCGATGCGCGTCACGCGATGGCCAAGGCGTTCCAGCGCGCCTGCGCAGGCCGCGCCGGAGATCAGCGAAACGTCCCGCTCTGCCGACCAGCCGCCCATCAGGACGGCGATATGGTGGAAACTTTCCGTCATTCGGCTGCAGCGCGCGCAGCGCTCGAATGGCTAGAGGCAACACCGATGCGCTTGATTTCCCACTCAAGCATGATTCCGCTCTGCGCGAATACCCGCTCGCGCACAAGCTCGCCAAGCTGCTCGACATCGGCCGCGGTGGCGCCGTCATCGTTGATGAGGAAATTGCAGTGCATCTCGGACATATGCGCCCCGCCTACGCGAAGGCCGCGGCAGCCGGCGGCGTCGATGAGTTTCCAGGCACTATGACCCGGCGGATTTTTGAAGGTTGAGCCGCCTGTGCGGCTTTTTATCGGCTGATGCGCTTCGCGATACTCGGCGACGCTTTGCATCTCGCGCTCGATCTCGGCGGGATCGCCCGGCATTCCCTCGAAAGTCGCGTGCGTGAAGATGCAATCGGCAGGCACTGAGCAATGGCGGTAGGTGAAGCCCATACCGGCGTTATCGAAGACGTGGATATTACCGCTCCTGTCGACTGCGCGAGCTTCGGCCAGCACATTTTTGGTCTCGCCGCCGTGAGCGCCCGCATTCATGCGCAGAGCGCCGCCGACGGTGCCAGGAATGCCGCGATAGAAGGCGAGGCCCGCGATCCCGGCGGAAGCCGCAGCCTGGGCGAGCCTCACATCGGGAACCGCCGCTCCCGCGCGAAGACGGGTGGCGTCCAGGGGTATCACTTCGTTGAAGCCTCTGGCGAGGCGGATCACGACGCCAGGCACGCCGCCGTCGCGGACAAGCAGGTTCGACCCTACGCCAATAACGGTAACCGGAATATCGAGCGGACAACGCGACAGGAAATAGGCGAGGTCGTCCTCGTTTGCGGGTGTGAAAAGGACCTGGGCAGGGCCGCCCACGCGCAGCCAAGTCACATCGCTGAGTGCGACGTTCGGCAGGAGCCTGCCGCGAAGGTCAGGCGTGCCCGCCGCCAGGCTTGGGACGAGGTCCGGGAACATCTATCATTCCGCCGCGCCGGCGAAGGCGGAATAGACGCTGAGGCGGTTGGGGAGCTCGCGCGCCCATTCGGTGATGGTGCCGGCGCCGAGCCCGATAACAAGATCGCCTGGGCGTGCGATGGCGGCGACCGTGCGCGTCAACGATTCTTCACCCTCGATGGGGTAGACGCGGGCGTGCCCGGTATGGCGGATGCCCTCGACAAGAGTGTCGCGATCGAAACCGTTCGGCGCTTCACCAGCGGGATAGACCGGCGCGACGAGCACCATGTCGGCTTCGGCAAAGCACCTGCTGAAATCATTGAACAGCGATTTCAGCCGTGAGAAGCGGTGAGGCTGCATGACCGCGATCACATGGCCCTTCGAGGCTCCGCGCGCCGCGCTCAAGACGGCCGCTATTTCGGCCGGGTGATGGGCGTAGTCGTCGTAAATCGTGACGCCGTTCCATTCGCCTGTTTGCGTGAACCTGCGATCGACGCCTTCGAAGGTTGAAAGCGCCTCGAAGATCTGCTCGGCGGAAAGGCCGACATGCTGTCCGACGGCAATCGCCGCCGCCGCGTTCAGCGCGTTGTGCGCACCGGGCATACGAAGCTTCAGGCCGGGTTTGCGCACCGGCGCATGCCCGGCACGGCCGGCCAGCCTCACGTTGAAGGTCACGGAGCCGCCATTCGTCGCGACATTGTCGATCTTGACGTGCGCGTCGACGGCGCGTCCGAAAGCGGCAAGCGGCGGCAGATCCCCTTCCGCTTTGAGGCGTTTGAGGAGGCTCCGCACAACGGGATGGTCGATGCCCGGCACGGCCATCCCGTTCTTAGGGATCTGACGGAAAAAGGTCAGGAACGCTTCGTGCAGCGCGGCCTCTGTCCCGTAATAATCCAGATGCTCGGGATCGATGTTCGTCACGACGCCGATCTCGGAGGGAAGCCGGATAAAGGTGCCGTCCAACTCATCCGCCTCGACGACCATCCATTGGCTCGACCCGATCCGCGTATTCGATCCCCAGGCGCGAAGCACGCCGCCGACGAGCACCGTCGGATCGAGGCCGGCCTGCTCCATCATCCAGCCGATCATGGCCGTCGTCGTGGTTTTGCCGTGCGAGCCGGTAACCGAAATTGTCCGGTAGCCCTTCATGAGCGCGGCGAGCGTATCGGCGCGGCTGAAAACGGGAAGGCCGTTGTCGCGCGCAGCCTTCAGCTCCGGATTGTTATCCTTCACTGCGGTCGAAATGACGACGCTGGCCGCGCCCTCGAGGTTCGCGGCACCGTGCCCGACAAAAACCTTGATGCCTTTGCTGGAGAGACGCCGCAGATTTGCTCCGTCTTTCTGGTCGCTGCCTTGCACCGCAAGACCGCGTGCTGCCATGATCTCGGCTATGGCGCTCATACCGATGCCGCCAATGCCGATGATATGGATGCGGCCGCCGGAAAGCGGATCTTTCATTGCTACGTCCTCTCTCCCCCAGCCGCGCCTACGCGAGGCGGTCGGCCCAACAATATAAAAGCAGAATCTTAAGCAGTTACTGCAGCGCTTGCGGTGGAATCTTGCTTTTCGGCCAGTTCTTCAAGAAGATTTGCAAGATTTTCAACCGCTCTGTAGTTCGCAAGCGAATGTGCATTCGTAGCCGCCCTCACGAGCGCCGTTGGGTCTTCAAGGAGACGGCGCACCGCACCCGCGAGGATCTCCGGCGTCAGCGAAGCCTGCGGGAAACAGAAGCCAGCCCCCGCGGCCTCCATTCGGGTCGCGTTTTCAAGCTGGTCGTTGTCCTTGGCATGCGGAAGTGGAACGAGTATGGCAGGACGGCCAAGAGCACAAAGCTCGGCCATGGTAGTGGCGCCGCTGCGCGCGACGATGAGGTGGGAGTTCGACATTCTGTAAGGAAGATCCTCAAAGAATGTCGCAAGTTCGGCAGCGACACCGGAAGATTCGTAGGCGTCGAAAACGCGGTCGATGTCCTCCTCGCGGCATTGCTGCATCACAAACAGGCGATCGCGGACTTGCTGAGGCAGCAATTGGAGCGCCTGCGGCATGATTTCGGAGAAGTAGCGCGCTCCCTGGCTGCCGCCAAACACAAGCAGGTTGAGCTGCGACTGACTCGACGGCGGACGGTAGGGCACGTTATGCAGCGCGAGAACTGCTTTCCGCAACGGCGTCCCGGTCACGCGCGCCTTGAGCAGTAGCTTGCCTTCCAGGTATTTCGTTTGTTCGAACGAGCAGGCGATGGCTTTTGCCATCGGCGCAAGGAAGCGATTGGCTTGCCCCATCACCGAGTTCTGCTCGTGGATGGCCGAAGGAATACCACGGCCCATGGCGGCGAGGACCGGCGCGAGTGTCGGATAGCCGCCGAAGCCAATGATGGCCTTGGGCAGCGCTTCTCCCATGATCCGGTAAGCCGCCTGGAAGCCGTTCCCGAGCATGCCGAGCGTTTTTGTCGCCTCGATGGGGGACCGCCCGCGAAATGTCGCCGCCGCAACCTTGTAGATCTTGCGGGCCGGAAACTCCGCGCCGAAAACATTGCCCCGAGTGTCGGTGATGAGATCCACTTCGTAGCCCCGGCGAATAAGCTCTTCGCCGAGTGCCTGTGCAGGAAAAAGGTGACCGCCGGTTCCACCGGCCGCCAGCATGATCGAACCGCGGCTCATGAACGGGTCTCCCTGCCGGATGTCATTGTCAAGCCGCCCAAGGATGGGAGGGCTTGCGAAGCATACTTAAACGCGGATCGCCTTGTGAGGGCGACGATCATGCCAAGCGTAATGGCGGTTGCGAGGAGCGAGGATCGGCCATAGGACACAAAGGGGAGCGTGACGCCCTTTGCGGGAAGCAGATTTAAGTTCACCGCCATATTGATCAAGGCTTGTAATCCGAAAATCATGACGAGCCCCGCGGCTGCAAGGCGGACAAACGCCTCTTGCTCGCGAAACGCGCCTCTTAACGCTCTCCATACGATCAAGCCATAAATCAGAATTAAGAAAAGGCAAGCGGCAATGCCCATTTCCTCGGCGACTGCCGCGAAGACGAAGTCGTTATGGGCATCCGGGAGGCGCGCCTTGGTGAAGCCTTCGCCCAAGCCATGCCCGAACCAGCCCGCGTCGCGAAACGCACTCACGGCCACCGATGTTTGCAGGGACTCGGCTGTCCCTCCCGCGAAGCGATTGATGCGGCTCATGAAGTGCGGCATCGTGAAATAGGCCGCCAAGAGCCCCGCAAGGGAAATCGCCACGAACACCGGCGCAATTCGTAGCGAATACCCGGACAGGAAAAAAAGACCGCACCACACGCAGGTCACGATGATCGTCTGGCCCATATCCGGCTGAAGCACGAGGAGCGAAACGAACAGGATCAACAGCAGAAGCGCCAGCTCAAGCGCAGGCATGTCATGACGCTTCACGCTTTCCGACAAGAGCCACGCCGAAAGCACCACGAAGCCGGGTTTCACAAATTCGGAAGGTTGAAGAAACACGCCGCCAATAATCAGCCAGCGGGCTGCGCCGTTGCGCTCGATGCCTTGCAAGAGGGTGGCGGCCATCAGGAGAATGCCAACGCCGAAGAGGGCAAGGGCGAGGCGCTTTATTTGAGGGGGAGTGAGGAGGGAAACGCCAATGACAATGGCAAGCGCGGCCAGCATGCCGAGCGCGTGACGTTTCACGAAATAGAAGGGTTCGAGCTTGAAGTGAAGCGCCGTCTGAGGGCTCGCGGCGACGGAAGCCGCGAGGCCGGCCACGGCCAGCACCAGGATGAGCGCAAGAAGCGTGCGGTCGACTGTAAGCCACCAATCGGTAACGACGGCTCGCTCCGCCCGCGAAAAGCTCATGCCGCACGATCCTTCACAGGCGTGGCGGGCAGCGCCTCGACGAGCGAGCGGAAGGCGTCGCCGCGCACTTCGAAGTTCGGGAACTGGTCGAAAGAGGCACACGCCGGGGAGAGAAGAACCACGGCTTCGGAGCCGGACGCGGCAAGCGCATCGGCAGAGGCATCCGCCACCGCGCGGTCGAGCGTATCCGGGATCGTGAGCGGAACCTTGCCGCCAAGCGTCTGCGCAAAAGCTTGAGCGGCCTCGCCGATGAGATAGGCTTTCTTGATGCGCGGAAGATAAGGCAAAAGACTTGCGATCCCGCCCTCCTTCGGCTTGCCGCCCGCGATCCAATAAATGTTGGAGAAGCTCGACAGAGCGCGCTCGGCCGCATCGGCGTTCGTCGCCTTCGAGTCGTTGACGAACAGCACATGACGGATGCGGCGGACCTCTTCCATGCGGTGCGCCAGGCCGGGAAATGTCCGGAGCGCTTGGGTAAGCCTGTCCCAGGGAAGCCCGAGGCTGCGCGCCGAGGCGAGCGCCGCGCTTGCGTTTTGCGCGTTGTGCGAGCCGCGCAAGGAGCCGATTCCGGCAAGCTGAACTCGGTGCGTGACAACACCATCCGCTATTTCGAACAACTCGGAGCCCTCGGCGTAAATCCCGGTTCGAACCGCGCTCTGGGCCGATATCCTGAAAGTCTTGAGGCCGCGCTCTATGGCCCTTTCGGCGATGGCGTCGCAAAAGCTGTCGTCCGCGCCGATCACTGCAGCCGCGCTTTCGCTCAGGTGCGCGAAAATCTTCTCCTTGACCGCCGCATAATTCTCAAGGGACCCGTGCCGGTCCAGATGATCCGGCGTGATGTTAAGGAGGATGGCTGCCTCAGGGTCGAGGCTAGGAGTCAGGTCGAGTTGGTAACTCGACAATTCGAGCACGTAATGCCGGCCGTCCCTGAAGGGAGGCAAATCGAGAACGGCTTTCCCGATATTTCCGCCGCAAACAGCATCGAGCCCCGCGGAAACGAGAAGGTGGTGGGTCAGCGCGGTCGTCGTCGATTTTCCGTTGGTGCCCGTGACGGCGACGACAGGCGAGACTGCTCCAGCCCGGCGGCGCTCGCGCATGAAGATCTCGGTATCGCCGATGATCTCGACGCCGTGCGCGAGGGCGAGCTTTGCGGTCCAATGCGGATCGGGATGGGTCAGCGGCACGCCTGGGGCGAGGACGAGCGCATCGAGTTCTCTCCAGTCGACGGTGCGCAGATCGACGAGCGGAAGCCCGGCCGTACGCGCGGCATCGCGCCCCTTCTCGCCATCGTCCCAGGCATATACCGAAGCCCCGCCCGCCAGCAAGGATCGCCCAGCCGCGAGGCCCGACATGCCCATGCCGAAAACAGCAACTTTCTTGCCGGCGAAAGAGTGCGCTTCGATCATGTCACCTCAGCTTCAGCGTAGTGAGTCCGATAAGGGCGAGCACGACGGCAATGATCCAGAACCGCACAACAACGGTTGGCTCTGCCCAGCCTTTCTGCTCGAAATGGTGATGAAGCGGCGCCATTCGGAAAACCCGCTTGCCCGTCATCTTGAACGAAACCACCTGCACGATCACGGAGACGGTTTCGAGCACGAACAAGCCGCCGACAATCGCAAGCACGATCTCATGCTTGACGGCAACCGCGATGGAACCGAGCGCGCCGCCCAGCGCCAGTGAGCCCGTATCGCCCATGAAGATCATGGCAGGGGGAGCGTTGAACCATAAGAATCCAAGCCCCGAGCCGAGCAGCGCCCCGCAAACGACCGCGAGTTCGCCAGCCCCCGGCACGAAATGGATTTGCAGGTAATCCGCGAAAACTCTGTTTCCTACGAGATAGGAGATCACGCCGAAGGCCGAAGCCGCGATCATCACTGGCACAATGGCGAGCCCGTCGAGCCCATCGGTCAAATTCACCGCGTTGCCGGCGCCCGCGATCACAAGAATCCCGAGACAGACGAAGAGAACCGGCCCGAGATTGATCACCACTTCCTTGAAAAACGGTACGGTCAGCATCGTCGCGAAAGGCTTCGTGGCGGCGGACATGATGGCGTATGTGGCCAGCCCGGCAACGAAAAGCTCAAGAAAAAGCCGGACGCGCCCGGAAAAGCCGGAGGAGGTGCGCTTGGTCACTTTCAGGTAGTCGTCGTAGAAGCCGATAAGTCCGTAGGAGAGCGTGACGGCCAGTACGATCCACACGTAAGGGCTGTACGGATTGGCCCAAAGGACCGTCGCCACGCAGAGCCCCAGCAGGATCATGAGGCCGCCCATGGTGGGCGTCCCCTTTTTTGTGAGGAGATGAGTTTTCGGGCCGTCCTCGCGGATCGGCTGGCCTTTTCCTTGGCGCAAGCGCAGCGAATTGATGAGCCATGGCCCGAGCAGGAACACAACGAGCATCGCCGTCACCACCGCTCCGCCCGTCCGGAATGTTATGTACCGGAACAGGTTGAAGATCGGCGATTGGCTGCTCAACTCGCCTAATAAATAAAGCATCCGATGATCCAACCTCTATGCCGCACCGCGGCCATGTTCCTCTACCGGCGGGTTCGACAAGCGCTGGCGCAGCGCCTCCGCCAAATGTCCCATCCGGCTGCCGAGCGATCCCTTGATCATGACCGCGTCGCCGCCTCGCACACTGTCGAGCACGAGAGGACGCAAGTCCTCGGAGGCAATGACCCAAGCGCCGCGCTTGTGCCCGGGAAGCCGCTCATAAAGATGCGCCATGTTTGGGCCCGCGCAGAAAACGAGATCGATGCCATTAGAGTCAACCGCGCTGGCGAGACCCGCATGAAATTGTGGCGCGTCGTGGCCTAGCTCCAACATGTCGCCGAGAACGGCAATCCGGCGCGTGTATTTAGTGCGCGCGGCCGCGCCCAAGACTTCAAGCGCAGCGCGCATCGATGCCGGGTTTGCATTATAGGTCTCGTCGATAATAAGAATCGTCCCCTCAGATGTGTTAAACGCCGCGCTGCGGCCGCGGCCCTCCGGCACCTCGAACCGGGCCAGCGCTTCGGCTGCCGCCTCGACGTTTGCGCCCGCCAATTTCGCGGCTGCGAGAGCTGCGAGGGCGTTTGAGGCGAGATGCCGGCCGCGAGCACCGATCAGGAAGGTCAGACGCGAACCGAGGACATCGGCAGTTACCACCGAACCTTCGTCAACCGGCTCAAAGCCCAGCAGCCGCGCATCGGCGCCGCGACCTTCCCCGAAGGTCACGACACGCGCCCCTTTGGAGCGCGCATGCGCCGCCAGCCTTTCGCAGTGCTCATTGTCAGCCGGAAGAATAGCGGCGCCGCCTTGCTCCAAGCCGTCGAAGATTTCGGCCTTTGCGTCGGCGATCTGCGCCACGGAGTTGAAAAACTCGATGTGGACCGGGGCCACCCAGGTTACAATCGCAATGTAAGGGCGCACCATGCGCGTCAGCGGCGTAATCTCGCCCGCGTGGTTCATGCCGATCTCGAACACGCCGAAGGCTGTGCTTTTAGGCATGAGCGCCAGCGAAAGCGGAACACCCCAAAGGTTATTGTACGATTTTTCCGAAGCGTGCGTCGGCCCGGTTGCGGAGCACATCGCGCGCAGCATTTCCTTTGTGCCGGTTTTGCCGACGCTGCCCGTTACGGCGATGACGCGCGCGGCCGTCCTTTGGCGCGACGCCCGCGCGAGTGCGTTCAGCCCCTCCAGAGTGTCCGGCACGCGGAAAAGCGGATGGTTGGCCGAAGACGGCGTCTCAAAAGCGTTGTCGACAATGGCGGCGGCCGCGCCTTTGTCGAAGGCTGCCCCGACGAAGCAGTGCCCATCCATGCGCTCGCCCTTGATGGCGACGAAAAGATCGCCGGGTTTCAGCGTCCGGCTGTCGATGGAGACGCCTTTGACCCAAACGCCGCTCGCGTCCGGGCGCGGCGTTTCGAGGGCGTCAGCGACTTCATGGCCCGTCCAGAGCGGTTCAGCCATGGCTTGCCCTCCGCGGCGGGGGCGCAGCGAGCGCTGCGGCAACGGCCTCATGGTCGGAGTACGGAATAACGGTCTTGCCTATAATCTGGCCCGTCTCGTGTCCCTTGCCGGCCACCAGCAGAACATCGCCTCTCTTGAGGTTGCCGATGGCGGTTGCGATGGCGGCCGCGCGGCCAGCAATTTCGATCGCGCCGGGCGCTGCCGCCATGATTGCGCGGCGGATGACGGCTGGCTCCTCGCTTCGAGGATTGTCGTCCGTCACATAGACGGCGTCGGCGTGCGCGACGGCTGCGCGCCCCATTTCCGGCCGCTTGCCTTTGTCGCGGTCACCGCCGCAACCGATAACGGCATGCAATCGCCCCGTCACATACGGGCGCAGGGCCTGCAGCGCTTTCACAAGCGCATCCGGGGTGTGGGCATAGTCCACGAAAACCGGCGAGCCGAGCGCAGTCTCGCCGATATATTCAAGACGCCCTTTCGCGCCCTGTAGCTGCGAAAGGGCTGAGAATACCGCTTCAGCTTCTGCGCCAAGCGAGAGCGCCAGGCCCGCCGCGACGAGCGCGTTCGAAACCTGGAAAGCGCCAGCAAGCGGCAGATCGACGGAATAATCCCGGCCTTGATAGACAAGGGCTAGGCGCTGCCCGAAGCCGTCCCGTTCGATGCCTTTCAGCGCGAGGGCCTCGCCGCGTTCGCCCACGGTCAGAACATTGAGCTTCCGCTCCTTCGCTGCTTCCATCACCCGGTCCGCGCCGGGACTATCGGCATCGACAACGGCCGGAGCGCCGGACGGCAGAAGCTCA
Source organism: uncultured Alphaproteobacteria bacterium (assembly GCA_963834165.1). Lineage (GTDB taxonomy): Bacteria > Pseudomonadota > Alphaproteobacteria > Rhizobiales > Rhodomicrobiaceae > Rhodomicrobium. The sequence continues at coordinate 763,918 of CAWIAL010000017.1, forward strand.
CGGAACAGCCGCAGCTTCGCCTGGACGTAATCCTCGAACGTGGGGTGATAGTCGAGGTGGTCGCGCGTGATGTTGGTGAAAGCGCCCACAGCGAAGTGCACGCCGTCAAGACGGTGCTGGTCCAGCCCATGGCTGGATGCTTCGAGCGCCAAGTGGGTCACGCCCTCCGCTGCCAGCTCAGCGAGATGCTTATGAAGGGAAACAGGATCGGGCGTCGTGTGCGCCAGGGCTGTCTCGCCCCTTTTCGTCACAATGCCGATGGTGCCCAGGCTCGCAGCTTCAAAGCCAATTGCGGCCCAGATCTGACGCAGAAAGGAGGCAACGGAGGTCTTGCCGTTCGTGCCTGTGACGGCTGCGATGATGTCCGGCTGGGGCGCATAGAAGCGAGCGGCGAGATAGGCGAGAGCCTGCCGCGGCTCGGCGGATCGCAAAACGGGTATGGTCAAGGCGCCGGCGCTGGCGTTGTGCCCGGCGAGAATGGCGGCTGCCCCCCGCTTGGCGGCTTCCCCGGCGAAAGCCATGCCATCGGTCTTGGTGCCCGAAAGCGCCACGAAAAGCATGCCGGGTTCAACCAGACGGCTATCGGCCGTAAGGCCCGTAATATCGAGGGCCGGGGGCGTACTGAGGCTGACTGAAAGCGGAATATCCTTGATTAAATCCGCTAATTTCATGGGGGTTCTTCCCGGGGACGGCGCGCTGGGGCTCTCTCAGAGCCGTCTGTTCATAGGGGGTTGCGGCGGGTTCGTCAAACCGGGGTGTGGGCAAAACATCGAGCATGGGCGCGATGCGCTTGATAATCGCGCCCACCGTTGGAGCCGCATTTTGCGACGCTTCGTTGTTATGACCGGCCGTCTCCGGCTTCGGTTCGTCAATTGTGACCATGACAAGATACTTGGGCGCATCGATCGGAAAGGCCGCCACGAAGCTGTTCATGACATCGTGCGTGTAGTGGCCATCCTTCACTTTCAGCGCCGTTCCAGTCTTGCCACCAATGTCAATTCCCGGAACGGCTGCCCGCCGTCCGGTGCCGCGCTCCACCACAAGGCGCATGAGATCGCGCATGGTTGCGCTCGTCTCAGGCTTGATCACGCGCTCGCCCTTTTCGTCGGCGCCCTTCTCCGAAAGCAGGAAGGTTGGCTTGATCCGCTCGCCGCCATTGACGAGAGAGCTCATCGCCGCCGCAAACAGAAGCGGGGGAACGGCGATGCCGTGCCCATAAGCAATGGTGGTGACGTTCGCCGGGCGCCACACCTGAGGGAACACGGGCTTCGGCGAAGTCCCCGCCTCGGTTTCGATCTTCTCGAACAGCCCGAGCGACTTGAGGAAAGCCTGCTGGCGCGTCATACCGGCCGCCATCGCAATACGCGCCGCGCCCGTGTTCGAGGAGTGTATGAAAATATCCTGGACCGACATCGGCTGCCGTCCGGCGTGCGGATCGCGCAGCAGGAAATGTCCGATGCTCAGCGGGCCAGCGTCGAAAAGTTCATAGCGGTTCGCGACGCCCTGATCGAGCGCCATGGCGATGGTGAAGGATTTGAAAACGGAACCCAGCTCATAAACGTCGGTTACGACGCGATTCTGCCGGTTCTGCTCCACCGCCTGCTCGCGCCGGTTCGGATCGAAATCCGGAAGCGAGGCGGAGGCGAGCACCTCGCCGTTTCTCACATCGAGGACAAGCCCCATGACGGCCTGCGCCCTGTACCGCTCCATCGCGTGCGCAAGCTCTTCGGCCAGCGCATGCTGCACGCCCAGGTCGAGCGAAAGTTTTACGATGGGCCGCTCAGCGAGCGAAGTGGGCGTAACCTGCGAGGCGAGCTTTTGGTCGATATGCCACTCGATGCCGCTGCGGCCCTCATTATCGACGTTCGTGATCCCGAGGATGTGAGCGGCGTCGTTTCCGGCAGGGTAAACCCTTTGGTTTGTGGGAAGCAGCGTCACGGCAGGAATGCCGAGCGCAAACACCGCCTCGGCCTGTTTTGGCGTCAAGCCGCGCTTGATCCATTCGAAGCGGCTCGACTTATCGCGGAACTTCTTTGCGAGCGTGGCCTGGTCGAGATCAGGAAAAAGCGCTGCGATCTTTTCGGCGGCGTCATCTGCGTTCACGGCGTTACCCATGTCGCGGGGATTGGCGGCGAGCCAATAGATGCGGATGTCGGTGGCGAGCAGCCTGCCGTTGCGGTCGACGATGTCGGGGCGGTTTTTCGCCAGCGAGGATGGGGCCGTGGCAACAGCAAGGACGGGCAGGTCGCCCGATGAGGCACCGTAATGGATGACTTTTCCCGACAGGATGGTGAAGCCGCCTGCGAAGCAGAGCGCCAGCAGCAACTGTGCGCGGCGCGCATTCGTTGCAGCGCGCTCGACCCTGTCGGAGCCGCCTAACCGGTGGCAGATGGAGGCCAGCGTAACCATGGCCGCTACCGTCGAGCCACGGCGGTTTGAACGGATGCTTTTTCAATCAGCCCCGCGATGCCGTCCTTCCGGGCCGCCTCTCCGCTTGGAGGCGTCGAACCCGTGGCTACTGCGCTCCAAGGCACGAGTTGCGCCGATGCGATCGGCTCAAGCTTCAGCGTTTTCCGCGCCATGTCCTCGATGCGCTCCGGCCGCGAAAGATAGCTGACCTCTGCGCGCATCAGCGCCAGGAAATCGCTTTCGTCCTGAAGCGCGGTTACAAGGTCGCGCGCCTCGGTTTCGAGCGCACGCGTCTTAAGTTTTAAATTATAGGTGTAGGCGAAAAGGCCCACGAGGCAGCCAAAGGCGAGGAGGCAGAGTGAACGCATAACGGCTCATCCCATGCGGAAGTGTCGCCAAGATTAGTGCATGGGCGCCGTAAATTTTCTGTGTGATGGATGGTTAAATTCCGCCGGTCTTTTTGCTTTGCGGCACGGAGTGTGGAGCCGATCCTACAGAGCCATGTTCACCCGCAAAAATTGTGGCACTCTGATCGATTATGCCACAATCGAAGTCCGCACGCGGTTCGCAACGCTGAGGTCGAACAGCTTCTGTGCGAGGAGCACTCCCGTCGGGGCGTTCAAGGCCGCGGCGTCCGCGCCGACGCGCATGGCAAACTCGGGGCGCTTATTGAAGACCGGGCCGCCGACAATCACGCCGATCGATTTATTGCAGGACCGCTCCCGGATTGTCTTGATCGCCGTAGCCAGTGCGTCGAGCCGCGATTCGCAGCTCAAGGTAAAGCCCGCGACCGCGAACCACTCGCTCTGAACGGCGGAAGCGACAGCTTCGAGCGTCGAGCCGAACTCGGAGCGGACATGCCAGCCGGCAGTGCGCAAAAACTTCTCGACCATTGCAAGGCCGAACCGGTGCTGCTCGCCGGGCGCCGTCGCCGTAATGGCCCGGCGCATATCGCCGAACGCGGTGATGCCGTGTGTCTCGTTGAACGCTGCAAGCAACTCCTGCAACCGGGCGACGCCCAGAGTTACGTCGAGGAAGTCGCAGCGATCGTCGTCCCACAGCTTGCCGAGGTGACGGGCCGCGGGCTCCAAAAGCTCCACGAACAAAACGTCGAGCGGCAGGCCCCGCTGCTTGATGCGCAGAATGTAGTTGGTGGCGGCTTGCACATCGGGGCCGAGTACCAGGAGCGCCAGTTCTTCGATCTCACGCTGGGAAGGGGCATTCGGCTCGCACGCGCAGGGCGCGAGAACCTCATGATGGATCAGCATAAGGCGGGGAATGATTTCCTGTGCAATGACGGCGGCAAGACGGCGCTGCCTGTCGGCGGCATCGGGAATCGCCGGGACTTGGCCAGCAGCAAACGGAGCCTTCGCATACGACCCGGAAGGGGCGAAGGATGATGAACCGGTGGCTCGCTCCAAATTCCTCATCAGCCCACTTCCTTCCCCAACGCCTGCCATTTGATTTTTGGAATGGCTCTATCACATTTTAGTGATTATACGACAGATTTGCGGCACTTCGAGGAAGAAACGCCATTTGCGACAATAAGTCTAGCTGCAACTCTAGCCGCTTCGCCTATGGAATCGCAAGCGTTTCTTCGCGGCATGCGGAACTTTCATAGGTGTTCGGTGTTGACCCGAAGGGTGCTGGGAAGTGCGACACATGGGAGGGGAGCATGTGCCGCGGTCGCTGCGCCCGTAGGTGCAGAGCCGCCTCCACAGCTTTCATCTCGACGCGAACGCGACACAATTCGAGCCCCGTCCGCAAGATGCCGCAATCGGTGCAAAGATCGCGCGGCGCCGCGGGTGCAACCTGAGGTGCCCATATTGCTTGTGTTTCGATCTTGTCCACAATCACGATGGCGAAATCCCCAAGGCTTTGCAAAAGCTTGAAGCCCCCAGGAATAGACCCGCTTCCAACCAGAGTCGAGTGAAGATTGCATCGGGGTTAATGCCAAGCATATCTTTGTAGGTAGAATAAGGCGGCGTCTCCTGTTTAAGGTCGCGTATGCGGCGGCGACGGAGGCGGGGATGGAGGCGATTGCGCCTGAGCGAGAAGGCGCACTTGCGCCCTTCTAACCCTTGAGCTTCGCGAGCGCCTTGTCGAATGTCTCCAAGTGCCAGCCGTTATGGCGCGCGATGGCGAGGACTGTCGCGTCCACGAAGTCGATCTTGTGGGCGGCGAAGATCGCCAGCGACTGCTTCAGGATGGGCGAGTGGTTGCCGGTGAAACCTTTGTAATCCAGAAGTTCGCCGAGCCGGGCGGCCGCCTCTTCTTTCGGGACTTTGTAGAATTTCGTCAGAACGAAAATGCATTCCGCGAGCACGCTCTCGGCCAGATAGGCTTTGCGTTTCCCGGCCTGCACCTCGGACATGAGTTTCGAGGCGCGCTCGAAAAGCTGCGCGTGATCGGCCAGCAAAAATCGCAGCACCACGTTCGTATCAATAACGTGGATTGTCATCGCCCGCCGCCGCCCGCGCCGCTCCTTCCCGCGCCTCGTCTATGGTCACATAGGTTTTCGCATATCGGCGAAGGCTGCCGCCGACATCGCGCACGGGCTCGATGCGCACGCCTTCGTCGTCGCTGATCAGGCGCACGAACTGCGACCCAAGCCGCTCGCGGACGGCCTTGGGTAAAGTGATTTGGCCCTTGCTTGAAATCTTTGCAACTTTGCTCATGAATGATATTCCTGCGACTGCTTTACTTTAATATGACGGCTTTACTGCTTCGTTTCAACCGTCCCCAAGCACGTCAAGCGCAAGAAGCCGCACACCAATCTTCAAGCCTAAGACCCGGCACACGCGCGAACTCGGACGTGTTCGCGGTCACGAGCGTAGCGCTGCATCGTAGAGCTTGCGCCGCGATCAGAATATCGTAAGACCCAATCGGCGTGCCCTTCGCCTCAAGCGCTGCCCGCAATTTGCCCGCCGCTGCCGCGTCGTCCTCACCAAAGGGCGCTACATCGATCGGGCCGGCACGAAATAGGCGCAAGCGCTCCGCGTTCTTCTCCGGGTTCGCGCTTCGCGCTGCACCATATTGCAGCTCATAGAGCACGATTGAAGAGATGGCGAGATCTGTCCGTCCTGCTTCTAGGACAGTCTTCAACCGCTCGCGCGCCAGCGGCGGGCGGTTATTCAGGATGGCGATAACCGCATTCGTGTCGAGGTGATAGATCAATCGAACGGCTCGCGTGGTTCCGGCATGGGGGGCTGATGACGCCCCTCTTCCATGAAAGGCACGTCCCCGAAGCGATCGAGGCCCGCGAACCATGCTTCCACATCGATCTCCATCGGTTCCAGCAAGATGCCGCCCTCAACCCGACGCACGCGAACCCGGTCTCCCGGAAGCCGGAAGGCCTGCGGAAGCCGCACGGCTTGACTGCGCCCATGCATGAAAATCTTCGCAACACCTGACTCTTGCATTGTCCTATCCACAAAGGGAATGATATACACCAATGATATATATCATCGATTCGGCGGAAACGCCATCTCTGCGATCTCGGGCTGTCGTCAGCTCTCAAGAAAAAAGCGCCAGTTGGCCTGTAAGCCGGGTTCTGTGCAGGCGGATCGCTCCGCCGCGATGGCCATTCATCTGGGACGCGCGTTGCCGCGCGCCTCAAGCAACCAACCCGGACGGCGATGCGGAAACGCATTCCGCCTCGCAGCCGAAGCCGCGAAGCTGTGCCGTCCCTATTCGGTTTTGCTCCCGGCGGGGTTTGCCTTGCCGGCCCTGTTGCCAGAGCCGCGGTGCGCTCTTACCGCACCCTTTCACCCTTGAGCTACCAAGTCCTCGTCTTGGCCGCAGAACTCTCCTTTGGCCTTGGCATGAGCAAGCCGGAGCCTTTCCTGCCCGATCGCCGCTAACGCCGCCTTCTTGGACTTCTGCCTGAAGCCGCCGACAAATCTGTAGGCGATTTCAATCGCTTCTTGCGCTGAAAGAGACTTGTCATCGAGAAGCGCCGTGTACACGGGCTTGAACGCCTCTGGATCTTTGACGGTAAGCTTGAGCCGCGAAACCAGCTCGTCGACTTTAGCGGTGTCTACCGGCCGCGCCTTGCGCGCCATGTCTTCCCGTAACTCCTGGTTTTTGTCCCAAAATTGTAGCATGGACATCTTTGCGTCTCCATTTGAAAGAGAGGCGACGCGAGACAGAAGCCTGAGCAGAATGATATCACTGATTCGGCTGTGACATAATACGCTCCCACAGTTCGTCGAAGATTTTATCGTAGAATTCATCCTTCAAGTTGGAAAGGAAGTAACCAAGGTCGTCCTCATTTTGAACTTGCGTCCTAATTGGCAGGTGTTGAGCGGTAAAATACTCGCGATTTCGGCCAATCACTTCACTAGCAACTGTGTGAATCAATTTTCTATATTTATCTTCTCTAGAAGATAGATCGGCTGTCCTGGTTAAAGTGCCCACAATTCCTGCAAGGTTCAGGTCGATTTCGAGATCAGCTTGCAGTGACTGTACCTGCTTTAGAAAGGGCTCAACGGCGTCGCTTGCTGTGCGGTCAAGGACAACCGGTATGACATACGCGTGGCTTGCAACGAAGGCATTCACGGTTCCAAGCGTCATACGTGGTGGAGTGTCAATGATAATCATTGCGTAGTCGCCTCTGACACTAGGATGCAGCAGCAAGTGGGCTAGACGATACCGCTCATCAAGAATTGCATTGTTATTTACTACTCGATCCACTAGTAATTGGCTTTCGACTTCCGCAAGTGTGTAGTCCGCCGGCACCAGCCATGTACGAGGCAAACCTTTTCCCCTACCTAAGACGGTTAGCGGTCCATGTTCAGCTAGATGAATACGGCGTCGCACAAGAGTTTCAAGGTCTGCTTTCTCGTCAAACAAAGCATCAACGTAAGAACCAACGGGTTCTATCGCAGCTGATCGCATAATGGGGTTTGACAAAGAGCCCTGATAATCAAGATCTATGAGAAGTACGGGTTGTTTCTGCTTTTCGCTTACGTAGGCAGCAAAGTTGGCAGCGATATGTGTCTTCCCGACGCCGCCCTTGAACAAAGAAATAGTAACAATCTTTGCACCTTTTGGATCGTATTTCCAGGCTCGGTACTCTGGAAAAGGTGCGTTCTTTCGAAGCTTCCAAAGCTTGCCGCTGTCGGCAATTACTTTCAGGTCGTGTTCTAATGCGTCTATGCGAGCTTGCTTCGCGTCATACTCTTTTCTTGCGGCGCGAGCATCTGCCTCAGCGTGTTCGGAATTTGCTTTAGCCTCCCCCAGCGCCTGTGCCAGGACCCTTTGCTCGAACTTATCGACGAGGCCCCATATGAACGCCATGACCGCGAGAAATGGACCAAGGCCGAGACCAATTAACTTAAAGATTTGTTCGTTCTGATTTACCAACTCCATGGCGTCTTTGCGAAAATAAGTGGCCGCAAATATCACGCCGACGACTACTATCGATGCAAGCCAGGCAAACCTACGCGCCCACCTCAACTGTTCCACGGCTTCCCCCACGCAAAACCAAGCAAAACGCTATCGTAATAAACCAAGCACCTGCCGAAGGCTGTGCCGATCAGGCAACAGCCCTTGTCAAGTTTAGAAAGAGTATATCGTAATGGGGAAGCGCCAGTTGGCCTGTAAGCCGGGTTCTGTGCAGGCGGATCGCTCCGCCGCGATGGCCATTCATCTGGGACGCGCGTTGCCGCGCGCCTCAAGCAACCAACCCGGACGGCGATGCGGAAACGCATTCCGCCTCGCAGCCGAAGCCGCGAAGCTGTGCCGTCCCTATTCGGTTTTGCTCCCGGCGGGGTTTGCCTTGCCGGCCCTGTTGCCAGAGCCGCGGTGCGCTCTTACCGCACCCTTTCACCCTTACCCGCGCTTGCGCGGGCGGTTTGCTTTCTGTGGCACTTTCCCTGGGGTCGCCCCCGCCGGACGTTATCCGGCGCCGTGTCTCCGTGGAGCCCGGACTTTCCTCCACCCGGAAAGCGCTACGACCTCGCGGCCCACAACGCGCCTCCCGGGCAGCGGCCATCCGGCCAACTGGCACTTGGAGTAAGGGGTGCGCGGTCCGTCGCGTCAAGATGCAATGAAAAAAATCCGCGTCCGTCCACGGCAAAAGCCGCGCAAGCCTGGGAACTCATCGGCCGGGATCCGCTATTAACCTGCCCGAGCAAACAGCAACGCAATCGTGCTGTGCATCCGGCTTAAATGGAATCGAAGCGGGTTGGGGTGAGGGGCGCTTCCATTTGATAATCAAACACTTACCCCTCACCCGGACCGCATTTCCGTACGCTAGCCGCCGTTGCTGAGAAAGCCTTCGACTTCGGCGATGGTCGCGGGGCTATCCCAATCGGCGGGGCCAACAAGGCGCGCGACCTCTTTCCCGTCTTTGTTCAAAACCACCGTTAGAGGCAACCCGGGAGCCTTAAGGCCGATATTTGCCTCCGCCGTGTCATCATTGAACGGCTTGAGATGCGCGATGCCTTCCCTCGCGAAGAAAGCGGCGGGCTCTTTTGGGCCTGTCCGGTCGGTGCTCAAGGCAAGGACGGTAAAGCTGTCGCCCCCTAATTCGGCTTGCAGCCTGTCGAGCGAGGGCATCTCGGACTTGCACGGGGCGCACCATGTCGCCCAAAGGTTGAGGAGCACGACCTTGCCACGCCACTCCGACAGATGCCTGGTCCGTCCGTCCGGATCTGCGAAGACAATGTCAGGCACGCTTTGCGGCTCGGCGTGGCGAATGAATTGCGCAGCAGTGACACGCCCCGGAGCCTTATGAGCAGGCTCTTCGCCGAGGAGCAGGAGCGCCGTCAGCATGCCGGCCGACGCGGCCAAAAAAGCCAAGGCCACGTATTTGCCGACTTCACCTAGTGGAAAAGACCTACCCTTCTTTCGCGAGTCACGTTCCATGCGCGCAAGCTGCTATGTCGCGTCTTACGCGTCAAGGCCGGGTGAAATGAGCACGCGTGCCGTCCCCGTTGCATCAACCCTTAAGCGTACTTATACCGCTTCTTCCCGAGGGCGTAAGCATATCCGGCCTTCATTTCGTTCAAAGGCATGGCGTCTCTCTCTTTTTCGGCCGGCTCTTTGCGAACGACCTTGATTTGCTTCTCGGCCTCTGTGAACGGCCCTTTTTCGACAATCTTGTCCATAACTCATCACTCCAGAAAGCGCTCTTCGCGGCGGTGGACGGCGCTCTACGAAAATGCGCTATCTCTAATAAATGCGATGCAGCATCGGACGTTCCGGGCTGTCGCCTCGAAGAGAGAGCATCTCGCCATCCTCGCAAGCTGAGGCAAGTCATATCAGGCCGGTGATGAACAGGGGTTTGACGTAACCGCAGCAACAGCCCTTGTTATGAATATGGATAAGCGCTTTATTGTGTGCGGGAGCAAAAAATAAATAAAAAAGGTCTCGCCGTTCAAAATTTCCGTAAGGGAAGACAGTCCTGGGCCGTATAGATGCCGCCAGCTTGGCTTGTGCGGTTTTGGCGAAAGCCGTGCACGTCTAATACATCATGCTGATGAAGCGGCTCTTGTGCACTGCGAAACAGCGCGGTAATGCTGCGCTTTAAGCCCTCTCAGGCGACGACACCGATGGCCAATAAAATGTGGGGCGGGCGCTTCGAAGCGAAACCCGCCGAGATCATGGAGGAGATCAATGCCTCCATCGCGTTCGACAAGCGCTTCTATGACGAGGACATTCTCGCAAGCCAGGCTCACGCAAGGATGCTGGGCGCTTGTGGCATTCTCACTGCGCAGGAAGCTGAGCAAATTATCGCGGGACTCGATGCCGTTCGAGAGGAGATCGCCGGCGGCCGCTTCGAGTTCCGGCGCGAATACGAAGATATCCACATGGCGGTCGAAGCGCGGCTGAAGGAGCTGATCGGGCCGGTAGGCGGCAAGCTTCACACGGCGCGCTCGCGCAACGACCAGGTCGCTACCGATTTCCGCCTTTATATCCGTGGAGCGATCGATCACCTCGGCAGCCAGCTCTCATCTCTCCAGCTTGCCCTTGCGCAGAAAGCAGTGGCGCATGCGGCGACGATCATGCCGGGCTTTACGCATATGCAGACGGCTCAGCCCGTCACCTTCGGTCACCATTGCCTCGCCTATGTGGAGATGCTGGCGCGCGACCGCGGCCGCTTTGCCGATGCGAGAAAGCGCGTGAACGAGTCGCCGCTCGGCGCCGCCGCGCTTGCCGGGACCTCGTTTCCAATCGATCGGGCCATGACGGCCACGGAGCTTGGCTTCGAGCGGGCGATGGCGAATTCGCTCGACGCGGTCTCCTCGCGCGACTTCGCGCTCGAAACGCTCGCCGCCGCGGCCATCTGCGCCACGCATCTTTCCCGGCTCGCCGAGGAAATCGTGATCTGGTTCAGCGCAAGCTTCGGCTTCATCACCTTGAGCGACCGCTTCACGACCGGCTCCTCCATCATGCCGCAGAAGCGCAACCCCGATGCGGCCGAGCTTGTGCGGGCGAAGGCTGGCCGCATCTCGGGCGCATTCGTCACGCTTCTCATGGTCATGAAGGGGCTTCCTCTCGCCTATTCGAAAGACATGCAGGAAGACAAGGAGGCCGTGTTCCTCGCGTTGGACGCGCTTTCGCTGGGGCTCGCTGCGATGACGGGCATGGTCGAGGACCTGGCACCCAATCCTGAGAGAATGCGCGAAGCCGCCGCGCAGGGGTTCTCGACGGCGACAGATCTCGCCGACTGGCTCGTGCATCACGTCCGGTTGCCGTTCCGCGAAGCCCATCACGTGACGGGCCGCATCGTCAAAGCCGCCGAAAACGCGGGCCTTGATATCGCCCAGCTTCCCCTGGAAACCATGCGGCAGATCGAGCCGCGCATCGACGCTGCTGTGTTTGGGGTCCTGAATATCGACAAGTCCGTCGAGAGCAGGCGAAGCTTTGGGGGCACAGCGCCGGAAAATGTGCGCGAAGCCGCAAAAATTTGGTTGAAGACGCTGGAGTTGGAAAAGGCTTCGGGTTAAGAGGGATTGGGCTAGCGCGGCCCTGGCTGCGCTTACACGGGGGCAATATGGCTCGCACGATGCGCAATTTGGCTTTGGCTGCGGGAGTAGCGCTCGCGCTTGCCGCATGCGGAAGAAAAAGCGACTTGCAACGTCCGCTGCCGCCCCCAGATGTGCCGAAGGACGCCTCAGGAAAGAGGGCGGATCCTAATCGCCCCTTCATCCTGGACCCGCTCCTGAAATAAATTAACCGGGCCTTCGCTCGATGCATCATTTCACCTTTCGCAACGGCATCCTGCATGCCGAAGAAGTCGCGCTTGACGAGATCGCGCGTGAGGTCGGCACACCTTTTTATTGCTATTCCACGGCCACCATCGAGCGGCACTACAGCGTTTTTTCCGATGCATTCGCGGGATGCGACACCCTCGTTTGCTACTCGATCAAGGCAAATTCCAACGTCTCAGTCATTCGCACGCTCGCGAGGCTCGGCTCTGGCGCCGACGTGGTCTCCGAGGGCGAAATCCATCGGGCGCTCGCGGCGGGGGTCCCTCCCGAAAAGATCGTGTTCTCAGGCGTCGGCAAGACGCGGGCCGAGATGGCGTTCGCGCTCGACACGGGGATCTTCGGCTTCAATGTGGAATCCGAGGCCGAACTCCGGGCGCTCAGTGAAGTGGCGAGCGGGCGGGGCGTCACGGCGCGGATCGCGCTGCGCATCAACCCCGATGTCGACGCGAAGACGCACGACAAAATCTCGACGGGCAAGTCCGAACACAAGTTCGGCGTGAGCTGGCGCGATGCGCGTTCGCTTTATGCGCTCGCCCGCGGCCTGCCGGGGCTCAGCGTTCAGGGCGTCCACATGCACATCGGCAGCCAGATCACCCACATGGAGCCGTTCAAGAACGCGTTCGATCTGCTGACAAGCCTCGTGGAAGATCTGCGCAGCGACGGGCATGTCATCTCGTTCGTGAACCTCGGCGGCGGCCTCGGCATTCCCTATCGCTGGGATTTGCAAGCGCCGCCTCTGCCGAGCGAATATGCGGAGATCGTCAGCAGTCTTTCGCACCGCCTCGGCGCGAGGCTCCTGTTCGAGCCGGGCCGCATCATCATGGGCAACGCGGGCATCCTCGTCACGCAGGTGATTTACACGAAGCGCGGCGGCGAGAAGGAGTTCGTCATCGTTGACGCAGGAATGAACGATCTCATCCGGCCCACTCTTTACGACGCCTATCATGACATCTGGCCCGTTCGCGAGGGCCTTCGCCATGGTCACATGGGCCGTGCCGACGTTGTCGGCCCGGTTTGCGAGACGGGCGACTTTATCGCGAAAGACCGCCCCATGCCCGAAACCGCTTCCGGCGATCTTCTGGCGATCATGACGACGGGAGCCTACGGCGCCGTGCAGGCATCGTCCTATAATTCGCGCCCCCTCGTGCCGGAGGTTCTCGTCTCCGGCGCCAGTTATGCCGTGATCAGGCCAAGGCCATCCTTCGAAGAGATGCTGAAAGCCGAGGCTATCGCGCCTTGGCTTCTGTAACGGCCGACCATTTCTTGTAATCTTCCGCCGATACCGCAGGGAGCTTCTTTACGAACGCGGCGATTGCCCAAATCTCGGAGTCTTCCACCTTTATACGCCCGAAACTCGGCATGCCCGTCATGTTGATGCCGTTCTTGATCACCCAGAAAATCTCGCCAGCGGACTGTGCCTTCGCGACCTCGCGCAGGTCGGCGGGATCGGGCCGCATACCTTCCGCGAACTTCGCCCCTTCGGCGCCGGGTGCTCCATGACACGTGACGCAGCCGCGTGCCGCGAAGGCTCGGGCGCCGGCCTTGATCGTTGCGGTATCATCGAAGTTAACTGGCGTCGTGGCGGGCGCCCGCTTTTCAATAGATGCTTCGCGGACGAGGCCTATTGCCCAGGCCACGGTCTTGTTATCGGGTTGAGCAGCCGCGATGTCGTAATAGCCTCCGAGGAAATAAACCGCCCCGGCCACGGCACCAGCAATCGTGAGAAACCCAATTATGGCTAGCAACCTCATCGCTATTCTCCCTTAGGGTTTGCGTATGGCTCAGACGATTTTTCCGCAAAACCCTTGCAAATGCTTACTCAAATATAGGTTGCATTAACGGGAGTAGCGTCTCGAATTTCCAAAGCTGATAAATAACACCTCGCCCTGAGCAGCATCCCGGGAGGAATCAGCTGTGCGATATTGGCTTCACTCACGAACGCTTGGGAAGCCGCGTCTTCATGGCCTCTTGAAAGAAACTAGAATTTTTGCGAATGCTTAGCTGAAGATAGCAAGCACTTACAGATGCTGCGGCCTGAAGTTGAATAGCAATACAGAGTATCCTATGGGTAGGGCGTGAGATGAGTTGGGTTGTTTGGTGGTTGGAGTCGCCCTGGCAGTTTAGAGCCTTTGTGTTTATTGTTTTGGTCCTGGTATGCTTCGTTGCGCCTTGGCTTTATAATCCGAGCTTGCCCGCGAGGCATGCGCTCAGGAAGTCTCTCTCAGCGCAGAACGATCCCACATTCGCTCCCAAGGCAGAGGCTCCGCTCCGGCAAGTGCGGCCTGCTCCCGATGCAGAGGCGCCGCGGCAAGTGCAGCCTCCGGTGCAGACAAGTTCTATTTCCGGGCCGGCCCAGGTTCCGATTCAGGCACTCGCTCCTTCAGCCACATCGGAGGTGAAACGTTCCTCTGGTGAATTTAATATTATAAATAAGATCACGAACGTAATCCCGATTCCAGGAGGCGGTCCTGTAGAAAAACGGGAAATCTCTGTCTCTACAGAGAGCGGATCCGCACAAGTAGATGTTTATCTCCTATCAAATAGGGCGAACTGGAGCTTCGGCCGCCATGATCGGTTCGTCGATACTGCGAACCGGCCAATCGATCTATCAGCCCTTCTAGACAACGGCGTCTTCGCCAAGGATTTTGCTGTCTACGATGCTGTTATATGTCTTGGTCTCGGATCGCGCAGCAGGATGCTTTCGGCTGAGGAGACGCAGCGTCTTGTTGAGAGCAGAGCAGCTCACCTCTGCGGCTTGGTCTCTGCAAAACCTTATATTGCTAAGAATAAAAGTATACTCGGCTTGCCGCTTGGCCAGCAGGAAGACGCGACTGCGGCTACACCGGACAAAGAAAAATTGCAAAGGTCTGTGATCATAGTAGGCATAAAATCTGGAGGTGGAGATTTAGCGAATACGTCTACACAAAAGAAGCTGATCTCTGAGCTTGTCCATAGAGACGAGATCGCAGACTTCCCGCTCAGCAACTATTCTGAGGTCACTTCGGGGAAAGAGCTTCGGTACGTAGAGGTGAAGCGCGCGATTCATTCGCAGTTAACGCGGGACGCGTTCGTTGCAGGCGCACGCAAAGGTGGGCTCCGGCATGCAGGTCGGGCAAGCCCGCTTCGCGTCGCCGAAGGGAATCAGCCTCGCGCAAAAGTAACGCACCGGAAAGCTCCTCTGCGGTCTGCTCAAACGCCCGCTCAGGTTCGCGAAAGAGTCTCGAAAATACGGGCTCGGGCTGCGCGTTCCGGCGACTTTATAAGCGATGCTGTGCGAGCGGGCTACGGTTTTGCCTTTGGCTGCGCCGCCGAATGAACTGCCGGCACTGAATTCTCTTGCTCTTCAGCAAGAAAACCATGGTTCTGTTCGCTAAAGGAACGTGATCGCCACTCCCGCCGCGGCGGCGATTGCAACCACGGCAAAAACTGGAAGCCTCGCGACGGTGAGAGCCCCAAAGGCAAGGAGCGCAAGCGCGGCGTCGGCGGGACGGAGAATGGTCGAGGTCCAGATCGGCTCGTAAAGCGCCGCGCCCAGGATTCCGACGACGGCAGCGTTCACGCCGTTGAGTGCGCCGCGCACGGAAGTCTCCGCTCGAAGGCGATCCCAAAAGGGCAGAACCCCGTAGACTAGCAAAAGGCCGGGCAGAAAGATTGCGATCAAGGCAACGAGCGCGCCTGGAACGCCGCCCGGCCCAATGCTCGCCTTCGCGCCAAGAAATGCGGAGATCGTGAAGAGCGGGCCGGGAAGGGCCTGGGCCGCGCCGTAGCCTGCGAGAAAGTCGCCCCGCGGCACCCAGCCGGGCTTGACGACGGTCTCTTGAAGCAGCGGAAGCACGACATGGCCGCCGCCAAACACGAGCGCTCCGGTCCGGTAAAATGCGCTAGCGATCAGGGCAAGGCCGTTTTGGGAGATGGCGGCGACCGCCGGGAGACCTACCAAAAGCGCGAAGAAGGCCATGATCGCGAGCGAGGCCGGGAAGTGGCCGGTTTGCACGCCAAGGGAAGCAGGCAGCGATTGGGTCTCCGTGCGCAGGAAAACGAGACCGAAAAGGGCGCCCATTGCGATAGCCGCCAACTGGAGAGTCCCGTTTGGCATCGCAATCAGGGCAGCCGCCACCAGAAATGCGAAACCCGCGCGCTGCCGGTCGGGGCACAGCGTCCGGCCCATGCTCCACACCGCCTGCGCTACAACTGCGACGGCCAGCAGTTTCAATCCGTGAATGAGCCCCTGGGCGGCGCTGCTTTCCGCATAGCTAAGGCCATATGCGGCCAACACCATGAGAAGCGCCGATGGTAGCGTGAACCCGGCCCATGCAGCCAGTCCGCCCGGCAGCCCGCCACGCATCAGCCCCAGCGCGAACCCCGTCTGAGAACTCGCCGGGCCTGGCACGAATTGCGAGAGGGCGACGATGTCGGCATAGGCCTCGTCGCTCAGCCACTTGCGCCGGTGGACGAACTCGCTTCTGAAATAACCGAGATGCGCGATGGGGCCGCCGAAGCTTGTGCAGCCCAAGCGCAAAAACGCCAGGAAGATTGTGAGCGTCTTATTCATTCATAACAGCCAATTGCACCCGCTTTATCCGGGATCGTGAAAAAAGACGAGCGTACGCCGTATGTGAAGTCCGCGTCTAAGCGCCTGATTAGCATAGTGCCGAGGTGGATCGGCAGCGCTCCCTCTCCCACGGGGAGAGGGCGGGTTGAGGGGCGTCTACCTTCACTACCAGGCTCCTACACCTCACCCTGCCCGCTCTTCCACTTCAGCCATACTCTAAAGGCGGGCGGTCCAAAAGAATCGAACGGTGGCATCAACCCGATTTGCGGAGCGGCCCCTTCGGTGGCTGTGCCGGCTGCTTTCCGGCAGCAGCGGCCCTGGCCTCGGCTCTCCGCTTGTCATCCAGGCGCTTCGCGCGCTCCGCGGCCGCGATCTCCCAGTCCCGCGCGAGGATTTGCGCAAGCTCCTCCGAGCGTTGCATGGCGAGCGCCGCCATTCTTTCCGTGTCGGTATAGTGCGCGTAGTCCTCGTAAAGCCTCGCCTCATCGTGCTCCCTGAAGGTGTCGACCGTGAAGCGGATCTCGCCTTCGGACAGACCGAGCCCGCGTAGCACGTCGCGGGTGAGTTCCAGCGACGAGAGAAAAGTCTCGCGCTCGATATTCTCGACCCCGAGATCCATGAGCTGATGCACGTGACGCCGGTTGCGGGCGCGCGCGTAGATCGGCACATGCGGGAAATAAGTTTTGACGAGTTCCGCCGTCTTGAGCGACTTCTCGATATCGTCGATAGCCAGCACGAAGGACCGGGCCTTGTTGACTTCCGCGGCTTCCAGGATCGCGAGACGGCTCGCGTCGCCGAAATAGCTCTTGTTGCCGAACTGATTGACGAGCTGGACCTGATCGGGGTCCGCGTCGAGCGCAGTGAACGGGATGCCCTTCGCCGTCAGGATGCGGGCAACGACTTGGCCGACGCGTCCGAACCCCGCGATCACCACATGGCCATCCTTGTCGGGCAGCTCGTCGAACGCCGGTTCGGGTTTGCGAACCCGTTTGCGGAAGAAATCGTCGAAGCCGAGTAGGATCGGCGTCGTCACCATGGATAGGGTGACGATGATGCTAAGCGTGGAGGCCGCTCCAGGCGTAAGAACTCCGCCCTGCTGGGCGCTCGCGAACACAACAAAGGCAAACTCGCCGCCTTGCGAAGTGACAATGGCGAAGCGGCGCGCCGATGTTGAGTTGAGCCGCTGCCAGCGGCCGATGACGTAAAGGACACAGAACTTCACAGCCACCACGCCCGCCACGCCCGCGGCAATGATGCCGGGCTGAAGCAGCAGTGCGTGGAAGTTCAGGCTCATCCCGATGGTGGTGAAGAATAGCGCCAGCAGCAGCATCTCGAAGGGCTCGATGTCGGCCTCGAGCTGATGGCGGAATGAGGAGTCCGCAAGCAGCACGCCCGCCAGGAACGCCCCCAGCGATGCGGAAAGGCCGATCTCCGTCATGAGAAGCGAAACCCCCGCAACCGTCAGCAGCGCCGCCGCGGTCATGGCTTCGCGCACGTGGGTGAGCGCGAGCAGGTGGTAGAGGCGATCGAGAACATAGCGGCCGGCGAAGATGACGAGGGCGATGGCGCCAAAGACCTTGATTGCACCCGCAAGGGTGATGGCTGATTTCGGCCGGTGCGTTGGTTGCCAGCAGCGGGACGATTGCAATCAGCGGGATGGCGGCGAGATCCTGGAAAAGAAGGACGGAAAACGCGAGGCGCCCGTGGCGCGTGGTGAGTTCGCCTTTCTCTTCGAGGGTCTGCAGCGCGAACGCGGTCGACGACAAAGCGAGCGCCAGCCCGATCAGCAACGCCTTTGGAAATGGCAAGTTCGCGCGCGGATTGAGGCCCCAAATCAGCAGAACGAGCAGAAAGCCGGTGACGATGAGCTGAACGGAGCCGACGCCGAATACCGCGTCCCGCATCTTCCATAGACGCCTCGGGCGAAGCTCAAGCCCGATCAAAAACAGGAACATCGCGACGCCGAGTTCCGCGACATGTCTCAGCGTTTCTGCGTCGGATGACGAATAACCGAGGAGTTTTCCCGCCCCGAACGGGCCGATCAGCGCGCCCGCGAAGAGATAGCCCAGGATGGACCCGAGCTTGAGCATGCGGGCAATCGGCGCGGCAAAAGCGGCGACGCCAAGGAACACCACAAGCTGAATCAGAAGATTTCCATCCATGGCGCTGTCCTCCGGGTGAAATCTCGGGGAGAGACGTCATAGAAGTCTCTGAGGCATTAATGCAGCGAAACGCCACGCGTTGCCAACCCAAACCGGCGTGAGCGGAACTCACCCCGGTTTGGTTGAAAGCTAATCGCCGGTTTGCGTGCCTAGAAAAGCTTTGAGAGCGCTACCAGCGCCAGCGCAACGAAAAGCGCCTTCGTCGTTCCGTCCGTGATCGACCGCAACTGATCCATCACAAATGGAACCTCGTAGATATGGAAAACCGAAAGGCCCACGATCACTGCGATAACGACGCCGATGAGCCAAAGCAAATAACTGAGATTCACGGTAAACCCCCAAGATTTTCACGTAGGTCGGAAGAAAGAATACGGCGGAACCTAAAGAAGGCCGGCACTACTGACAAGCGCCTCGTCGCCGCGCTCGTTACGTATTCCACTATCATGGTTGATATTTAGGCAGCCTTGGGGCGATGAAGCGCTTAATTGCGTTTTGATAAGGGCGCGGCCAACGCTTCCGGCAGCCACGCCCCCTTCGTATTACATCCCCTTCACTATACCCTCGGTCATCTTCTTCGCGTCGCCGAGCAGCATCATGGTGTTGTCGCGATAGAACAACGGATTGTCGATGCCTGCGTAGCCCGAAGCCAGCGAACGCTTGATGAACATCACGGTGCCCGCTTTCCACACCTGCAGAACAGGCATGCCGTAGATTGGCGAGGTCTTGTCGTCTTCCGCCGCCGGGTTGGTGACGTCGTTGGCGCCGATCACGAAGGCAACGTCGGCCTGAGAGAACTCCGAATTGATGTCCTCGAGTTCGAACACCTCGTCATAGGGCACGTTGGCCTCGGCGAGCAGCACGTTCATGTGGCCGGGCATGCGGCCCGCGACCGGATGGATCGCGTACTTGACCTCGACGCCCTCTTTCTTCAGCGCGTCCGCCATCTCGCGCAGCGCGTGCTGGGCCTGCGACACCGCCATGCCGTAACCCGGCACGATGATAACCTTCTGCGCGTTCTTCATGATGAAGGCCGCGTCGTCGGCCGAGCCGAGCTTGACGGGCCGCTGCTCCTGGTGGCCGCCCGCCGCAGCGACCTCGCCGCCGAAGCCGCCCGCGATCACCGAAATGAAGGAGCGGTTCATGCCTTTACACATGATGTAAGAGAGGATCGCGCCTGACGAGCCGACAAGCGCGCCCGTGATGATGAGCGCCGTGTTCGAGAGCGTGAAGCCGATACCCGCGGCGGCCCATCCCGAATAGGAGTTCAGCATCGACACCACGACGGGCATGTCCGCGCCGCCGATGGGGATGATGAGCAGGAAGCCGAACACGAAGGCAACCAGCGCGATGGCCCAGAAGAGCATCTGGCTCTGCGCGGGAGTCTCCGATTGAACGAAGAGCACGACGAGCAGCACTAGACCGGCGGCAAGCCCCAGATTGATCATATGACGGGCCGGCAGCAGGATCGGTTTTCCCGACATATTGCCGTTCAGCTTCGCGAACGCGATGAGCGAGCCCGAGAACGTGACCGCGCCGATGGCTGCGCCGATCGCCATCTCGATCAGGCTTTGCATATGGATCGCGCCGGGGACGCCGATCCCGAACGCTTCGGGAGCATTTAATGCGGCGGCCGCCACGCAAACCGCGGCAAGACCGACCAGGCTGTGGAACGCCGCGACGAGCTGCGGCATCGCCGTCATGGCGATCTTTTTCGCTATGTAGGCGCCGGTGCCGCCGCCAATGGCGATGCCTCCAAGGATCATGCCCCAGCTTAGGTTGCCCTCGGGACGGGCGACGCCGAGCGTCGTCGCAATCGCGATGGCCATGCCGATCATGCCGTAGGCATTGCCCTGGCGTGAGCTTTCGGGTGAGGAAAGCCCGCGCAGCGCCAGGATGAACAGCACGCCGGAGGCGAGATAAAGGAGAGCGACGAGATTAGGGCTCAAGCTCATGACCTCTCCACCTTCTTCTCTTTTTTCTTATACATTGCGAGCATCCGGCTTGTGACCAGGAAGCCACCGAAGATGTTCACCGACGCCATGATGAGCGCGGCAAAGCCCAAAAGCTTAGCGTAGGAGGCCCCGGTGCCAGCCGTCAAATCCGCAGCTTCCACCGCAACGGCGAGCAGCGCGCCCACGACGATCACGGACGAGATCGCATTCGTCACCGACATCAGAGGGGTGTGAAGCGCAGGCGTGACGCTCCAAACCACGTAGTAGCCGACAAAAATTGCGAGCACGAAAATCGAGAACTCGAACACAAACGGGCTCACGTCGTGCGCGCCCTCGGCAGCGGCGAACGCGTATCCGGGCGAGATCACAGTCAGCGCTATCAGTGATAGTGCAGCCATCAAAACCGGCAGAATTCGCTGTCTCATGCTGCACCTCCGTTCAGACGCGGATGCACGATCTGGCCATCCTTGGCGATCAAGGTGCCCTTGATGATTTCGTCGTCCCATTTGATGGCAAGCTTTCCCTCTTTTTTGTCGATCATGGGCTCAAGGAAGGCGTAGAGGTTCCTGGCGTAAAGGCTCGACGCGTTGCCGGGCACTTGGCCTGCCAGGTTCGTCAAGCCCATGATTGTGACGCCGCTGTGCTCGACGATCTCGCCTGGCTTCGTCCCCTCGACGTTTCCGCCGCGTTCGGCCGCTAGATCGACGATCACCGAACCGGGCTTCATGCTTTCGACCATCGCCTTCGTGATGAGCCTTGGCGCCGCGGCCCGGAATGAGGGCCGTGGTGATGACGATGTCCTGTCCGGCGATGTGGCTTGCGACGAGTTCGGCCTGCTTCTTCTGATATTCGGGCGACATCTCTTTCGCGTAGCCGGCAGCCAACTCGGCCTGCTTGAATTCTTCGTCCTCGACCGCGATGAACTTACCGCCAAGGCTTGCGACCTGCTCCTTCGCGGCGGGCCGCACGTCCGTCGCCGAGATCACCGCGCCCATGCGGCGCGCCGTTGCAATGGCCTGCAAGCCCGCAACGCCCGCTCCCATCACGAAGACCCGAGCGGCAGGCACTGTCCCGGCCGCCGTCATCATCATGGGAAGCGCGCGGCTGAAGTGCGCCGCCGCATCGACCACCGCCTTGTATCCGGCGAGGTTCGACTGCGAAGACAACACGTCCATCGACTGGGCGCGGGTGATGCGAGGCATGAACTCCATGGCGAAGGTCGAGACGCCCTTGGCGGCCAGCGCCTCCAGTCCGTCACGCGAGCCGAAAGGATCGATCATGCCCGCGAACATGGCGCCGGGCTTCATCGCATCCAGTTCCTGCTGGGAGGGGCGTCCCACTTTGAGGATGACGTCGGCCTGCGAAATAGCTTCGGCAGCGTTCGGAACGATCTCCGCGCCTGCCTCGCTGAAAAGCCGGTCCGGCATGAACGAGCGGTCCCCTGCGCCCGCCTCGAAGAGAATGCGCGCGCCGAGATTTTTGAATTTCTTGGTGGTTTCCGGGGAAAGGGCTACCCGCGTCTCGCCCTCTCCCTCCCTCGTTACGGAGATTGTGATCATTGAGCCTATGGGCGTAAGGAGCTAAGTGAGAAAAATCGCCATGCCGATCAGGACAATGACGACGAGTGCTATGCCGAATTTCACAAAACCGGTGAAGTTTTTGTAGGTCTTTTCATGGGCTGGCATGTCCATGGGTTCGTTCGCATTGGCTTGGTCCCTTTCCATGGCCAGCTCCTTCCCTGCCGTGGCTTGCGCCTTCTTTTATTCACCGAACATTTACACAAGTTTCTGCCACCGCCAAGTGTTGAAGTACGTGTCGCGCATGCTACAAGAGCGCGCAACTGAGGCCCGGCGTGCCTTGCGCAATTAGCGAACACATGACGAGGGAGTACGGCGTATGACGGCATTCAAATGGGGAAAAGGTTATGTCCGGGGCGCGGCGATGGCGCTCGGGCTGAGCGCAGCCTTTGCTGGCGCGGCGCTCGCCGATAGCGATGCGGAGAAGGCAAAGCTTGCTCAATGCGCAAAGGACATCTGCGGCATCATTGTCTCTAAGGACGCGAACGGTCCGGATGTCAGCTGCGATCTTACCAAGACCTGGGAGAAGGAAGAGATCCAGAAAGGCGCTGACGACAAGAAACTGTCGTGGGGTCTCGGTTCGGCGAAGTGCAGCGTCAAAGTCAGTGTGAAGCGCTCCGACATCGTGGCTGCTCTGACAGTGCCGGAGAACACGTTCAAGGTCGACAAGCAGTCGGTAGCCTGCGAGATCGGGAGCGAGAAATATCCGGTCAGCGTCACGATGGCGCCCGAACTCAAGTTCAAGGACGGGGCGACAACAGCCGTCGCATTGCACATGGACGACATCAAGGGCGCGACCCTGATCAAGGGCGTGGTGTGGACGGCGGCAACCCTCGAACAGACCTTTGGCATTCTGCAAGGCGACATGATTCGGGAAGTCAATCGCTTCATCAAAAAGGAATGCCCGAAGGTCCTTGGCGAGACGAAGTAAGTTCAATCGAACGAAATCTATGGGGGAAAGACTCACGCGGGCTCTTTCCCCTGAGACTTGCTTGGTGCTGCCGCAAATACGCCCCATCCCTGCCCTAGAGGGCAGGCCCAGTCATAATGGTGTGCCGGCCGCCTCACGGCGCGCTGGACAAAAATTGTGGCGGTTAGGCAAGCGCCATGGACAGTGAAGCCGACTACTATTCAATACTGGGCGTTCCGCGAGACGCCTCGGATGCCGAGATCCGTCGCGCCTTCCGAGCGCTTGCCAAAGAATACCATCCAGACAGCCGGCAAGCTGGAAGCGACGCCCCCTCCGGCAGAGACTTCAGCGTGCTCACCGAAGCGTATGAAACGCTTAAAGATTCAGCCCGCCGCGCTGCGTATGACGACGAATTGAACCAGGCCCGGCAGCTCTCGGCTACGCCGTCAAAAAAGAAGCGGCCATACGCTTTCGCAGCGGGCCTCGGGGTTGGCGTCCTTATCGCCGCCGTTGCGGTTGGCGCTGTAACTTACCTCGATCGCTACGGGCGAAGAAGCGGCGATAAGGCCCAGGATTCCCTCAGGGCCGCAGCCGCTGCTGCTTCGGAAAATGCCGTCCGGGCCCGCGAGGAGGTTTCGCCTGCCCCGAGCCGCAGTAAATTCGCCAGACCACGCGGGCAAAACCCAGGCAGTTATTAATCCTGCGCCGCAGCCGGTTCCTGCTGCCGTGGCTCCAGCGCTTCAAAGCACGCGGAACTCAGGTCCCGACAAGCTGGCTTTCAATAGCCCGCCCGCTCCGCAAATCGAACTTACTCCGCGGAATTCGAAACAGCTGGACATTCCAGAGGCAGCGGCGCAGCACCAAATTGCTACGGCGTCCCTCACGTCGGCCGTGCTGGCGCTGGAACGCGCCGCTGGTCCTGACAAAGACGGAATCAGCCCCAATAACCGGCTTACTGCCCTCATAAAGGCCTCTACCGACATGGAGGACCTCACCCGGGCGGCCTCGCTCGCTTACAAGCAAGAAACGCGCGACCTCATAAACGGCCGCCTCGATGAATTGAAACGGTCTCAATTCGCTGATCGGGGCGATCAAAACTCAAACGCCATGGCTGGGCGGCCTCACGGCGCCGGCGACACCATTGAAATTGCTACTGGCCCGTCTGGTCACGAGGCCATCCAGCGGCTGGAGCCAGGCAATGGCCGTGCAGATAGTTTCTCGGACTGCCCTTACTGCCCGGAAATGGTGGTGATTCCCGCGGGGCAAACGCTCATGGGGTCGCGCCTGGAAAACGATGGCTACCGCAACGAGGAGGCTCCAGCGCATCGGATTCAGATCCGCAAGCCGCTGGCCATTTCAAAAAATGTCATCTCGGCTGGGGATTGGCGCGCATGCGTTGACGCCGGCGTCTGCCGGCTAACCCTGTCGTCGCTGCTGGCGGTCGGCCCACGCGTTGCGGCAACCCGGGTCACCTGGTTCGACGCGAAAGCGTATGCGGAATGGCTATCCCAGGCGACGGGGTGGCGCTACCGTCTTTTGACCGAAGCCGAGTGGGAATACGCTGCGCGAGGCGGCGGGGTGAGAGGGCCGGTGGCGACGCCCGCAAAACGCGATCGTCCCGTTCTGGACACCATCAGGGACATTGGCGGCCTCTCTCCGCGCGTCCGCTTCGACCGCCCTGCTGCGCCCAACGCATGGGGCATCCAAGGCGGCAATGTGCTGGAATGGGTGGAGGATTGCTGGCACGGTAACTACGAGCAGGCGCCCACCGATGGGTCAGCCTGGTTATCCGCATCGGGTGGCGATTGCGCGTATCGCGTTGTGCGAGGCAACGCCGCATTCGGAGGCGGATTTGGAGGGCGTCCATCCGCAAGAGCCAGAGAGTTCGCCGACATCAGTGCACCCACGCTTGGGTTCCGCGTCGCAAGAGAGATTACTGCGCCCGCAAAAACCGCGCTCGACGAGCATTAGCGTATGATTCCTGACCGTTCTTGTTGTCGTCCCGCGCAGGCGGGGACCCAATAAGCACAGTGCTTAGTCTCTGTTTTCGCGAACCTGTCACCTTCCGATTACTGGATGGCCTTCGCGGGCACGACACAGGGGGCAGCATCATTATCAAATGTAAGCGCCCATCACCCCAACCCTCTCCCCCTGGGAGAGGGAGTCCCGCTTCGATTTCATTTAAGCCGGACGCACTCTCGCCGCTCTCTCGAGCTGCTTTAGCCAAGATACAGCATAGTAATTTCGGGAATATCTTTCTTAATTTGCGACCGAAAAAGCTGTCGCATCCGTTTTTTAATTGCTGAAACTTGAGCCTCGCGTGCATCGCATTTGATGTTTTTCCCATAGTTTGCTTGATCTTGAGCACGCCATGTCCGACCTCCTGTCAACTCGCAAGACAAAGACCGCAAAAAACGGTAATGTCGTTGATGTAAGCCGCGTCTTCTGAGTATAAAACTTATCAAAACAAATCAAAGTCGCTCTAAAACCGGCTAGGCTTGAGGTTAACCGTCACGGAGCGCATCTCATGACCCATGAGTCCGTAACAGCCGAAACACACGCCCCACCCGAATTGCCTGCGGTTCGCAAAATTACATTCGGCGATTTGAACGACGCTTTGGCCGAGGGCTGGGAGGATTTCCGGCACAAGCCGAGCCATGTCCTTTTCCTTGGCATTATCTATCCGATTATCGGTCTCTTCCTGGCCAGGCTGACGTTCGGATACGACGTGCTGCCCCTGCTCTTTCCGCTGGCCGCCGGTTTTGCGCTGCTTGGTCCATTCGCGGCCATCGGCTTTTACGAGATCAGCCGCAGACGCGAGCAGGGCCAGGAGCCATCCTGGTGGAGCGTGTTCAGCCTACTGCGAAGCAAATCGCGCGGCTCCATCCTTGCGCTTGGCGCGCTCCTGATGGTCATCTTCTTCGCGTGGATTGGGATCGCCGAGGCGATCTTCGAAAGTCTGTTCGGAACCGGGTCTGTGACCTCCCTCAGCGGGTTTGTTCACGACGTGTTTGAAACCCCGGAAGGCAAGCGCCTCGTGATCATCGGCAATGCGGTTGGCTTTTTCTTCGCTCTACTGACCTTCTCGATCAGCGTTGTGTCCTTCCCGCTGCTTGTGGATCGCGACGTCAGCGCGCCCGCGGCTATCATAACCTCGGTGAAAGCAGCGCTCGCGAATCCGTTCACGATGGCGGCCTGGGCCGCGATCATAGCGGTCGCGCTGTTTGTGGGCTCGCTGCCGTTTTTCCTTGGACTTGCCGTCGTGCTGCCGGTGCTCGGCCATGCGAGCTGGCACATCTACCGCAAGGTCGTGGTTTGAAAGCGCGCAACCTAAATCTTTTGATTGTACTCGCCGATCTCCGGATAAGTGGAGAGATGCGCGTCCAGCTCGGCGAAGATGGCGCGCATGTTGGCGTCGGACACCGGGCTTTCGACCACGACGACGAGTTCCGGCTTGTTGGATGAGGCGCGCACCAAGCCCCATGTCCCGTCTTCGAGCATGATGCGGATGCCGTTCACCGTGACGACATCGCGGATGGGCTGGCCCGCCAGTTTCCCGCCGGCTTCCGCAACGCCCTTGAAGTGCGCGATCACGCGGTCGACCACGCCATATTTCTTCTCGTCGTCGCAGTGCGGCGACATCGTTGGCGATTGCCAGGTCTTGGGCAGGTCGCGGTAGAGTTCGGCCATGGTCTTGTTGGGGCTGTGAGACAGCATATCGCATACGGCGATCCCGGACACGAGACCGTCGTCGTATCCGCGGCCGAGCGGCGGGTTGAAGAAAAAATGCCCGGACTTCTCGAAGCCGACCAGCGCGCCCGTCTCATGGCTGTAGCGCTTGATGTAGGAGTGGCCGGTCTTCCAATACGCCGTATGGGCGCCGTTCTTCTGCAAAACGGGGTCGGTGGTGAAAAGCCCGGTCGATTTCACATCCACCACGAAGTGCGCATCGCTGTGCAATGCGGAGATATCCCGTGCGAGCATGACGCCCACCTTATCGGCGAAAATCTCGGTGCCCTCGTTGTCGACGACGCCGCAACGGTCGCCGTCGCCGTCGAAGGCAAGCCCCACATCGGCGCCGGAGAGCCGCACCGTATCCGAAACCGCATGCAGCATTTTCAACGCTTCCGGGTTCGGGTTGTGATTCGGGAAATGGTAATCGAGATCGGTATTGAGGGCCACGACCTCGCAGCCCAGCTTTCTGAACACCTGCGGCGCGAACGCACCCGCCGTGCCGTTCCCGCACGCAACCACGATCTTCAGCTTGCGCTTGAACGGCTCGCGCTTCGTCAGGTCGTCCACATAGAGCTCGGCGATGCCCCCGTGAAAATGATAGGAGCCGCCTTCGTGAAAGGCAGAGCGCCCTTCGAGCACGAGGTTCTTCAGCGCGCTCATGTCGTCCGGGCCAAAAGTGAGCGGGCGCGCCATCCCCATCTTGATGCCGGTCCAGCCATTGTCATTATGGCTCGCCGTCACCATCGCGACGCCTTCAACCTCAAGCGCGAATTGAGCGAAGTAGGCCATGGGCGAGAGCGCCAGGCCGATGTCGTGCACCTCTGCGCCGCCGGCCAGCATGCCCGAAATCAGCGCATATTTGATGCTCGACGAATAGGAACGGTAATCGTGGCCGGTCACGATGCGCACCGGCACGCCGCGCTCACGCATCAGATTCGCCAGCCCTAAGCCGATCGACTGCATGCCCATCAGGTTGATTTCCTGCGGAAACAGCCATCGCGCGTCGTATTCGCGAAAGCCGGTGGGTTTCACGTAAGGCAGGCGCTCGAAATCGGCTGTGTTGGGCTTGAGGTCCGTGCGCGGCTTTGGAAAGGCTTGGGCGGTCATGGAAACTCCAGCATTGGTCGGGCCTTGGATAACGTGGCGGAGGCGCGCTGCCAAGGCGGTTTCGCCGGATCTACCCGCTTACCCGCGCTTCTGTGCACCGTGGAAAATCGCAACGACTTCGACCGTGTGCTCTTGAGAAATCGATAAACGAGGAAATGAACACGGTGCGTCCGATCGCAAGTTCTTGTCTTTAATCGGGGAACAACGCCGGGCCTATTACTTTAAGTGAGTCGATCGATGTCCAAGATCTTGGAGATGGTGTCCGCTGCGCTGTTCGGCAACTGGCAATCGATTAGGGGCGATCTTGCTCGATGTAATTAAAGGTTCCCCGTAGGTCGTTAAAGCGCCTTCCTGCGGAAAACGAGGTTCATCTCAGCCGAGAGGCTGCCTCGGTCCAGACCGTCTTCAATAGCTCAAGACGTCATCCGGGTCTGAAGCCTGTTCTCGACCTCGGCGGCCTGTTGGGGGGTCAGCCCCACAGCGGAGACGTCAGACGAAACGCGGGCGGCGGTCCGGCACAAGCATGACGCGCGAGTTCCTCCTGGCGTTCGGTCGGAAGCCGCGCACTTTGGCCGGAGGCTTGATCCATCAGAGTATTAGTCATAACACAAAAATGGGCCACATCCCGCGTGGTGTCAATCTGGACGCCACGCCTAAAAGCTCAGCGGCTTTATAGGCTGAATGCTAAGGTCAAGGTGCAGCGTCTCAAGTGATCACGTCTGGCTTCACGCGCCCCGTGCGCTCACGCAACTCGGCCAGTTCAGCGGCTGTCGCGATCAGGTCAGCGAGCGCGGCCTGCGTGTCCTGCGCCAGAAGCGTGGGGTCCGCCTCGTAGCGCTCAATATACACGCGCAGCGTCGAGCCCGTCGTGCCAGTTCCCGAAAGCCGGTAGACGATGCGCGAGCCGTCGTCGAAGACGATGCGCAGGCCTTGGTTCTTCGCCACGCTGCCGTCCACCGGATCGGTGTAGCTGAAGTCGTCGGCCTTCGCGACGAGGCGGCCGCCAACCCGGCTGCCGTTGAGGCCAGGGAGCCGTTCGCCCAGCGCTTTCATCAACGCTTGCGCAGCCGGCGTGTCCAAGTTTTCGTAGTCGTGGCGCGTATAGTAGTTGCGCCCGTAGAGCGCCCAGTGCTCGGTTGCGATGTCCTGCGCGCTCTGGCCGCGCGCCACCAGGATGCTCAGCCATAGCAGCACCGCCCAGACGCCGTCTTTCTCGCGCACGTGGTTGCTGCCGGTGCCCGCGCTTTCCTCGCCGCATAGCGTGATGCGCCCGGCGTCGAGCAGGTTGCCGAAGAACTTCCAGCCAGTGGGCGTCTCGTAGCACGGAACGCCAAGCTTGGCGGCCACGCGATCGACCGCGCCGCTGGTGGGCATCGAGCGGGCCACGCCCGCAATGCCGCCCCTGATAGGCCGGAGCCAGGTGAGCGTTCGCGGCGAGCATCGCCAGCGAATCCGACGGCGAGACGAAGATGCCGCGGCCGATGATCAGGTTGCGGTCGCCGTCGCCATCCGATGCCGCGCCGAGGTCCGGCGCATCGGGGCCCATCATCAGATCGAGCAGCTCCTTGGCGTGC
This sequence comes from uncultured Alphaproteobacteria bacterium, assembly GCA_963834165.1. GTDB lineage: Bacteria > Pseudomonadota > Alphaproteobacteria > Rhizobiales > Rhodomicrobiaceae > Rhodomicrobium. The sequence continues at coordinate 793,117 of CAWIAL010000017.1, forward strand.
ACCAGGTTCGGGTCCGGATGGTGGCCACCGAAATCGGGCAGCGGCGTGCCGTTGCGCACAGTGCCGGGAGCCGCGCCAAGCTCGCGCTCGAAGATGGCGTGCGCATAGGGGCCTGTGACCGCATGCATTGCGTCGAAGGCGAGCCGCAGTCCGCCCGCGAAGGCCGCTCGGAGAGCCGGGAAGTCGAATAGCTCCTTCATCAGCTCAACGTAATCGGCCACCGGATCGATCACCTCGACCTGCATATCGCCAACGCGGTAGCTGGCGACGTGCCCGAGGTCCACATCGGGCGTGTCCATGGTCAGAATCTCGGTGATCGATTGAGTTTCGGCGTAAATTGCATCGGTGATCTTCTCCGGCGCCGGTCCGCCATTGGCCGCGTTGAACTTGATGCCGAAGTCGCCGTCCGGGCCGCCGGGGTTGTGGCTGGCCGAAAGGATCAGGCCGCCGAAAGCCTTATGCTTGCGGATGACGCACGATGCGGCGGGCGTGGAAAGGATGCCATCGGCGCCGACTAGCACGCGCGCGAAGCCGTTGGCCGCCGCGATGCGGATGACGGTTTGGATCGCCTGCGCGTTGTAGAAGCGGCCATCGCCGCCGACTACCAGCGTGAGGCCGCCGAAGCCCTCCGCGGGCCGGACGGCGTTGAACACCGCCTGGACGAAGTTCGCGAGGTAATGACCTTCCGCGAACTCGGTGACCTTCTTTCGCAGGCCGCTGGTGCCGGGCTTCATGCCGCTGATCGGGGTAGTCGCGATGCGCTGAAAGGTCATGGATGCTCCGGAGGTTTGTTTCGGTTCTGCATAACCCGCGACGCTATGCGTGCCAAGCTGGAACGTGACAACGCGCGCATTAGAGGTCCTTTTTCTCCGCCACCCGTTTGCCCGTCTTCCGGGGGATAGCGACCCCAACGCGGGATAAGCCGCGCCGCCTTTTATCTCAACGAAATAGAGAATATAGGGCCGAGCAGGACTCGTTGCCGCATTGCGGCCTTAAATATTAAACGCAAGTTCCTCGCGCCAGCAGTGTAATACGTTCAACATCTATAGATTTTTTACTCCCTTTAAATGTTATCGGCTCGGGACATAGCGAGCTTAATTAAAATAACTGTTCCGAAATAATAGTGTCAAAACATATTCAAAGACACAGAGTGGAGTCGTTGCAATGCGAAACAATACCTTCTTGGCTCTTGCCATAAGCGTTAGCGCGGTTTCTTTGATGATGGGCGGCGAAACGGCTGTTGCAGCCGTTTCCACACCCGCCATCGCCGCACCGAAGGCCAACGCTGTCCACAATACGCAGGTTATAAAGATTTGGCACCGCGGCGGCTGGGCGGGTGGACCCGGCTGGCATGGTGGCAGATGGGGCGGCGGCTGGGGAGGCGGCTGGCGCGGAGGGTGGCGCGGCGGCGTAGGTCCCGGCTGGGGCCGTGGTCCTGGATGGGGCTGGGGCCGGGGCGCTGGCTGGGGAGGCGGCGTGGGCTGGGGCCGGGGTCCCGGATGGGGCTGGGGCGGAGGCCCAGGCTGGCGCACCGGCGCAGGTTACGGTTGGGGCGGACGCCCCGGATGGGGCGGAGGCGCAGGCGGCGGCTGGGGCGGAGGTGCTGGCTGGGGCGGAGGCGGTGGCTGGGGCGGAGGCGGTGGCTGGAATGGAGGCGGCGGCTGGGGCGGAGGCGCTGGCTGGGGTGATGCCGGCTGGGGTGGTGCTGGATGGGGCGGCGGGGTGCCCGGCTGGCAAACAACCAGCTGGGGCGGAAGTCCCGGAGCGGTTGCCGGTGCTACCGGATGGCAGGCTACCGCCTGGGGTCCCGGATGGCAGACAACGAACTGGGGCTGGAGAGGAACAGCCTGGTGAGCAACGGCTAAGCAAGCTTCGCTTACAAGGCTAACGGATTATCCGCCCTCGATCTGCGCTTCGTCATCCCGGCGAAGCGCGAGCCGGGATCGCAAAAAGGCAGGCGGTTCAATGCGTGACGATCCCGGCTAAGGCTTTGCCTCTCCGGGATGACGTTCGTGGTCCGCTGGCGCGTCCGGCAGGCGAACCCTAACCCGGTCGGCGAGGATCAAAGACCCTCGCTGAGCAGCGCCAGCTGCACCGTTCCCGGTTTCATCTTATAGAAGATGTGGCCGCCGATTTGAGCAACCCTGTCCAGCTCATGCCGCCAAGGCGGATGGACGTACGTTGCGTGGTAGTGGGTCGCGTATCCCACTTCCTTCACCCATACCTCGCCCGCGATGACCTGCTTGGCGAGCTTCACAGCGGTGGCCCACTCTTCTTTCTCGTGGACGGCATTGTGCTTGCCCGTGCAAGTGAAGGAGAACTGGCAGCCGGTGCGATTGCGCTCGCCTTGATAGACAACGCCGCAGATCGTTTTCGGGTAGAAGGGGCTGCGAATGCGGTTCATGACGACTTGTGCGACGGCCTGCTGGCCTTTGATGGGCTCGTCGCGCGCCTCGAAATAGATAGCGGTCGCCATGCATCGCAGCTCGCGGGCGCGGAACTCGTCCTCGGTCAGGCCGCCGAACAGCGTTTTGGGCTGCTCTGGAGAAAGGCTTGCGTTTTTCAGGAGTCCCGCCCACTGCCCGCCTGCCTTGAGGGGCGGCGGAGAATCGGCTTCGAGGTCGATCGCGCGATCCTCGCGAGGGCTGAACGCCGACAAGAACAGCGATGCACCGGCAAGCGCGGCCGTCTGCACGGCAGGGGGTTCGGCTTTATCTTTCAGATGCAGCGGATCGGCTTTCATGCGCCGTGCGATGCTGTCGTTTCCGGCGGCCTTGAGGGCGTAGGCGAACCTGTCGGCGCGTGGGCCTTTCTGGCTTTCCGAGAACAGGTAGGCCGCATGGGCCGGAAGCGGCTCCAATACCCTGATGCGATCTGAATATGTGGGTGAAATGCTGGATACGCCTGGGCTTACCAAAAGCGTCATCTGGTAATCCATCGCCCTGCGCATGTCAGGATCACGGTAGGCATAGCCGGAAACCGCGAAGATCATGCCTAGAATGGTGTACCAGGTCAGTTTCGCGAAGGAACGCCGCGCTTTCAAGGTGAGCGGAAGCGAACGCGGCGGGACGACTGCTAAATCGGAATTTCGAATAACGACCGATCTCGGGCGTGTGACAAGCGCTTTACTGTGCCCTTCATTCACGGTCATCGAACGGCTACTTCTCATCGACATCCTACGCAACACACATTCATAGCCGGAAACGGTTAACAGCCCGTTACAAAAGGCTGAACAATTTCATTCGAGTAGCTATAGCTTTCTTGTTGTCAAAATTGCGGAGAATTAGCCGAATTAACGTTTCAGAGGCTTTTGCCGGGCTTGCGCACGACGGCAAATTCGGCTTGTGCGAGCCTTATCATAGCGAAGGGTTTGTTATCCCAGGACTGGAAAAACCCTTGCAAAGCAAGCTGCAAGCCCTTGCGGCCGAACTCGGCGGCGATCTCGGACTCGGCCCACGCCTTGGCCTTCTTCTGGCGGCCCGAAGCGAGGCGGTTTTCAGCTTGCAGCCAGGCCTCGTGGCGGGCAAAGGCGGCGAAAAGCTGGCGGAGAGTGGCGGTCTCAGTGGTTAACGAAATACTAAGACATTCGGGTTCCCACGCGCCTTTTTCGCGGTGCGACAGGCTGAGAGCACCCTTCAAATCCGACAGCGCACGCGCCGCGGACGCGCCCATGTCGGCCTTCGTGACGACGGCGATATCGGGAATTTCGGCGATGCCTGCTTTCATGAACTGGAGCGAGTCTCCGGATGCCGGCTGAATGCACAGGACGACGGTGTCCGATACCGTTGCGATGTCCGTTTCGGACTGCCCGACACCCACGCTCTCGATGATGATCTTGTCGAAGAGGGCGCGGAGAAGCGCCGCGGCCGGATACGCAATGTCGGCGAGGCCGCCAAGCCGGCCCCGGGCGGCAATGGAGCGGATGAAAACCCCGCCGTCATTGGGGTCGGTGCGCATGCGCACGCGATCGCCGAGCAGCGCGCCGCCGCTGGCCCTCGATGAGGGATCGACGGCAAGAACGGCGACCGTCTTGCCGAGCTTGCGCCATTCCGCGATCAGAGCGTTGATGAGGGTCGATTTGCCCGCGCCTGGAGGCCCGGTTATGCCGATCGCGATACCCTTCGGGTTCTCGTAGGCCTCATCGAGCAAACGCGCCATCGAAGCGGGGTTCGCCTCGATGGCGGAAAGAGCCGCCGCGATCTGGGCTTTGCCATGCAGGCTGGCCAAGTTCAAATTCGAAGGCGCCCCTTGCTCTCGTCTGCTCCCCATGGGTCAAGCTCGCTGCGTCTTCGAACGCGGCGTCCCCTCGTCATGCGGATCTGTGGCATGCCAAGGGGCCGCGATACTGCATTTACGCCGTGGACGAACTCCCGCCAGCACCCTTCGAGCGCACCGCGGCCTGCGCCGCGGCGAGCCGCGCCACCGGCACCCGGAACGGCGAACAGGATACGTAATCGAGGCCCACGGTCTCGCAAAAGGCGATGGATGCCGGGTCGCCGCCGTGCTCGCCGCATATGCCGAGCTTGATGCCGGGGCGCGTCTTACGCCCGCGATCCGCCGCGATCTGCACAAGCTCGCCGACGCCATTGGGATCGATCGAGACGAAGGGATCCGTCTCGAAAATACCCTGCGCAAGGTATTCGCCGAGGAAGGAGCCGGAGTTGTCGCGGCTGAGGCCGTAGGTGGTCTGCGTCAGGTCGTTTGTGCCGAAGGAGAAGAATTCGGCTGTTTCCGCGATGTCTCCGGCCCGGAGCGCGGCCCGGGGCAGCTCGATCATGGTTCCGACCTGGTAGGAGATCGAGACGCCTGTGGCGGCTTCGACCTCTTTGGCGACCTTCACGATGATCGCCTTGATGATGTCGAATTCGGCCTTGGTCGCGATCAGGGGCACCATGACCTCCGGCACCACGGGCGCCTTGTTGCGGCGGCCAGCTTCCACGGCCGCTTCAAAGATGGCCCGCGCCTGCATTTCAGCAATCTCGGGGAAGGAGATCGCGAGGCGGCAGCCGCGATGGCCAAGCATGGGGTTGAGCTCGCTCAGGACGTTGAGGCGCGCGCGCAGTGCAGACGCCTCCATATTCAGCGACTGGGCGAGTTCGTTGATCTCCTCGTCGTAGTGCGGCAGGAACTCATGGAGCGGGGGATCGAGGAGCCGGATCGTGACCGGCAGGCCCGCCATGATGTCGAAAAGCTCCACGAAGTCTTGCCGCTGCATGGGCAGGATCTTGGCGAGTGCAGCCCGCCTGCCGCTTTCGTCGGGAGACACGATCATCTCGCGCATCGCCATGATGCGGTCCGCGTCGAAGAACATATGCTCGGTGCGGCAAAGGCCGATGCCCTCCGCGCCGAATTGGCGAGCTTGCGCGGCGTCCTTCGGCGTGTCGGCGTTGGTGCGCACCTTCATGCGGCGGAGGTTGTCGGCCCATTCCATAAGGGTCGCGAAATCGCCGGTCAGCTCCGGCTGACGCATGGCAACCTGGCCCTGGATGACTTGTCCCGTCGATCCGTCGATGGTGATGATGTCGCCTTCCTTCAGCGTCACGCCGGCGGCGGATACGGTGCCCAACTCCTGGTTGATCCGAAGCGCGCTCGCGCCGGAAACGCAGGGACGGCCCATGCCACGGGCCACAACCGCTGCGTGGCTCGTCATGCCGCCACGAGCGGTCAGGATGCCCGCCGCCGCATGCATGCCGTGGATGTCTTCCGGGCTCGTTTCGGCGCGCACGAGGATCACGCTCTTGCCTTGTGCCTTCAGCTTCTCGGCGTCATCCGGCGAGAAGACGATTTCTCCGCAGGCGGCTCCCGGCGAGGCCGGAAGGCCCGTGGTCAAGACGTTGCGCTGCGCGGATGGATCGATGGTCGGATGCAGCAGTTGATCGAGCTGCGTCGCCTCGATGCGGCAGACGGCTTCATCTTTGGTGAGAAGCCCTTCCTTGGCAAAGTCCACGGCAATCTTCAGCGCCGCAGGGGTGGTGCGCTTGCCGTTGCGGCATTGCAGCATCCAGAGCTTGCCTTCCTGAATGGTAAACTCGATGTCCTGCATGTCGCGATAGTGGCGTTCGAGAGTTTCGCAGATTCCCTTGAACTCCACGAATGCCCTGGGCATGAGCGCTTCCAGCGACGGTTTGTCGCCGCCGCTTTCGATGCGCGCAGCCTCCGTAATCGGCTGCGGCGTGCGAATGCCCGCCACTACGTCCTCGCCTTGCGCGTTGACGAGGAACTCGCCGTAGAGACGCGCATCGCCCGTCGAGGGATTCCTGGTGAACGCGACGCCCGTTGCGCTGGTGTCGCCGCGGTTGCCGAAGACCATCGCCTGGACGTTTACTGCCGTGCCCCAGCTTTCCGGAAGGTTGTTCAGCTGCCGGTACTTGATGGCGCGGGCGTTGTGCCAGCTATCGAACACAGCGCCGATTGCGCCCCAAAGCTGTTCGTTGATGTCTTGCGGGAACGGGCGGGAAAGCTTGCGCTGAACCGCTTCCTTGTACTTGACGATGAGCCCCTGCCAATCGTCGGCAGTGAGCTCCGTGTCGAGGTCGTAGCCGTTCTGGTTCTTGAAGTGCTCCAGGATTTCCTCGAAAGCGTGGTGCTTCACATCGAGCACGACGTTGGAGTACATCTGGATGAAGCGCCGATAGCTGTCATAGGCAAAACGCCGGTCGCCGGAGCGCGCAGCCAGACCTTCGACAGTCTCATCGTTCAGGCCGAGATTGAGAATTGTGTCCATCATCCCAGGCATCGAGGCGCGGCTGCCGGAACGAACCGAGACGAGGAGCGGATTGCTCGCATCGCCGAACCCGGCGCCGACCGTCTTGCCGATGTATGCGACGGAGTCCTCGACCTGCTCCTTGAGGCCCTCCGGCATTTTCCGGCCGTTCGCATAATAAGTGTTGCAAACTTCCGTGGTGATGGTGAAGCCCGGAGGCACCGGCAAGCCCAGGTTCGCCATCTCCGCGAGATTGGCGCCCTTGCCGCCTAAAAGATTGCGCATGCCCGCAGAGCCGTCTGCCTTCCCAGCCCCAAAGCGATAAACGTATTTTTCTGCCCCTGCCATTTCGCCCTTCCCATCGGTTGCGGCTTCAGTTGTGCCGATTGCTTCTTTCTCGCGATCATTCTCATCAATGGTCGCTTTTTTCGTGACGCTTGGCCCCTTCATGAAGGCGGCAAAGCTTTCTGCTAGTCGCAGATTTGTTTCAAGAATGTTGATGGTGAGGTCATAGATCATGCGGGCTGGAGAAAAGCTGGACATGGATCAGCTCACGCTCTTGAATGTTATCATTTCGCGGCTCTTTTTCCCCAGGGCAGTCCGCGACCCATCGCCGGCGCCTGCGCCGCTTCTACAGGCGCATTTAGGGGGGGATCAGTTTTTGTAACCGAGATAAGGCTCGGGCTCAAGCATGGTTGTGTTCACGCGGCACTGCGGCACATCATGGTTAAGCCAATGACGGCTTTTCCGGGCCCTGAAAACTCAAGCTGCGCGCCGCATGCTAAAGCCGTCTCCGCGAAGGCTTAGCGCCTCCGCGACGTGCACCGTGTGGATGCCGCTGCTTGCGTCAAGGTCCGCCAGGGTTCTCGCGAGGCGAAGAGTCCTGTGATAGCCGCGTGCGGATAACCCGTTCGCCTCCGCAGCCTTTTCCAAGAGTCGCATGCCCTCCTGGTTGAGCCCGCAGAATTCTTCCAGCAGCGCGGCGGGGCATCGGGCGTTCGTGGTCACGGCGTCGTTGCCGATCATGGAATAGCGGCGCGCCTGGATCGCCCGGGCCGCCGCCACCCGTTGCGACACATCGGCGCTTGTCTCGCGCGATGGCGGCAGGGCAAGGTCCGTCGCTTTCACAGGCGCCATCGCGATTTGGATGTCGAGCCGGTCCCATAGCGGACCTGAGATGCGCGCCCGGTAGCTTTCTTCGCATCTTGTCCCAAGCCTGCACGTCACGCCCGGCGTCCAGGCGTGTCCGCAGCGGCATGGGTTCATGGCGGCGATGAGCTGAAACCGCGAAGGGTAGCGGATCCGGTGGTTGACCCTCGCGATAATCGTTTCCCCGCTCTCGATCGGCTGCCGAAGCGCATCCAGCACATGCGGCGGGAACTCCGGGAATTCGTCCAGAAAAAGCACGCCGTGATGGGCAAGCGCGACCTCGCCGGGCTTGGGCCGCGCCCCTCCGCCGACGAGCGCCGCCATGCTCGCCGAATGATGGGGCGCGCGAAAAGGCCGGTGCGCGGTCAAAGCCCCGTTTACGATCGTGCCCGCGATGCTTTGGATCATGGCGACCTCAAGCAGCTCGCGAGGCTCAAGCGGCGGCAAAATGCTCGGAAGCCGTTGCGCGAGCATGGACTTGCCCGCGCCGGGCGGCCCGATCATCAGCATGTGGTGACCGCCTGCCGCCGCGACCTCTAGGGCGCGCTTCGCGCTCTCCTGCCCGCGGACGTCCTTGATATCGGCGGCGGCTTCCGTGCTTTGGGCGAGATGCGGCTGAGGCTGCGGGATAAGCGCAGTTCCCTTCAAGTGATTGACAAGGGCCACAAGATGAGGAGGCGCCACAATAGTCATTGCGGCGGAGGCCCAAGCCGCTTCCGGGCCGCAAGCCGCCGGGCAGATCAGCCCCTTGTCGAGGGCGCCCGCCCCCAGAGCAGCGGGCAATGCGCCGGCGATGGCGCCGAGCCCGCCATCGAGACCAAGCTCCCCAATGATGATAAAATCTTTCAAGGCGTCCGGCGAAACAGCTCCAGCCGCCGCCATGACACCGAGCGCGATCGGCAGATCGTAGTGCGTCCCTTCCTTTGGCGTATCGGCAGGTGCGAGGTTGACGGTGATCCGCTTGGCAGGGAGACCGAGTCCGATGGCGGTCAGCGCGGCCCGCACCCGCTCCCGGCTTTCGCCAACCGATTTATCCGGAAGCCCCACGATCGAAAATGCCGGCAGGCCGGGCGCAATAAGAACCTGAACGTCAACCCGTTTCGCATCGATGCCCTCAAACGTTACTGTGGACACCTGCGCGAACATCTGGCTCACCCACCAACATCTTCAACAATTCAGGTGGATATTATCGCCAATTTTTATAAGATCAAGAACATTCAACGAACTTTTACAGAACGAACCTTTTCTTCCACAGCGTCCCAAATGAGGGCAGCGATATCGGGTCCGCCAAACCGCTTCACCTCGCGAATGCCCGTCGGCGAGGTCACGTTGATCTCGGTGAGAAAATCTCCGATGACGTCGATGCCCACGAAAATAAGCCCCCGGCGCTTGAGCTCGGGGCCGATCGTTTCGCAGATTTCGCGCTCTCTCGCTGTGAGCCCTGTCGCTTCCGGCCGTCCGCCGACATGCATGTTCGACCGCGTCTCGTTCGCCGCCGGCACGCGGTTGATAGCGCCGGCCGGCTTGCCATCGACAAGGATAATGCGCTTGTCGCCCTGGCGGACTTCGGGCAGATAGCGCTGCACCACGAACGGCTCGCGGAATACGGTCTGGAATAACTCCACCAGCGACCCGGTGTTGGTATCGTCAGGGCGCACCCTGAAAACCGCGGCGCCGCCATTTCCGTACAGCGGCTTCACGATGATGTCCCCGTGTTCCGCACGAAATGCGTTCACGGCATGAAGGCTCCGAGTGATCAGCGTGGGCGGCATGAGCTGCGGAAATTCCGTCACGAACAGCTTTTCCGGAGCGTTGCGCACGCTCGCCGGGTCGTTCACGACCAAGGTCCGGGGATGGATATGGTCGAGGATGTGGGTGGTGGTCACATAGGCCATGTCGAAGGGCGGATCCTGGCGGAGATGGATCACATCCAGCTCCTGAAGCGCCAGCGTCTGCTTTGCGCCAAGATCGAAATGAGCGCCGTGGACATCGTCGACGCGAAGCTCGTGGCCGTCTGCGAAGACGAGCCCGTCCTTCATGAACAGGTTGCCGGGCGTGTAATAGAAGATGCTGTGCCCGCGCTTTTGCGCCTCAAGAAGAAGCGCGAACGTCGAGTCGCCGTGAATGTGAATTCGCTCGATTGGGTCCATCTGGACCCCGGTTTTCAGCCGCATCCGCTCCTCGCATAAGGTCTATGACAGGAGACTTAGAGGCAGGGGCTTAATTAGGCAAGAAAGGCTTGCTCGATGTGAGCACAGCCCTGCGCCGGGCTGACAAGGATCACATCGAAGCTGGCGGAGCATTGGGCGAAGGCAGCGTGCTCGCCGAGGAAAACCTCGGCAGCCAAGGCAATGCGCGCTTGCTGGCGGGGCGCGATAGACCATGCAGCCTCATCCTGCGTCTTGCGCTGCTTGACTTCCACAAAAGCCAAATGATCGCCCCGCCTTGCGACGAGATCGATTTCGCCCGCTTTCGTTTTGTAGCGCTGGGCAAGGATGTGGTAGCTCTTGCTTTCAAGAAGCTGCCTAGCCCGGCTCTCGGCAGCGACGCCGGCGGCGTAAGAGCTTTGCGGACTGGAGCCGCGGCAATGGCGCAAAGTCATGTTCGATCCCTCAACTTCAATGCCAAGTTGTAGACCTTCTTTTTTGCAACGCCAAGTCCCTTTGCAACTTCTTCGACAGCTTCCTTCAGGCTTCCCCCTTTCATGGCTTTTCGAAGCGCCTCTTCGACATCGGCTTCCGTGGCTTGCGGCGTCTCGCCGGGGCCAATGAGAACGACGAGTTCTCCAAGAGGCGGGGTTCGCCTGACTTCGTCGAGCAACTGCGCCGCCGTTCCGTGAGCGAACGCTTCGTGCAACTTGGTGAGTTCGCGGGCAAGAGTAACCGGCCTTCCAGGCAATATCTCGCTCAGTGCTGTGAGCGTGGCTTCGATCCGGCCCGGCGTCTCGTAGAAGATGAGCGTCCCAGGCACGGCGCGCGACGATTCAAGCGCCTGGAGCCTCGCCATTTCTTTCGGAGGCAGGAAACCGCCGAAATAGAATTGATCCGAAGGCAAACCGCTTGCGACCAGCGCGGATAGGAGCGCCGAGGCGCCCGGAATGGGATAGACGGTGAAACCCTCGGCTAGAGCGTCACGCACCAGCTTGAAACCCGGATCGGCGATAAGGGGAGTGCCGGCATCCGAAATCAGCGCAACCGACTTGCCTTCCCGCAGCGCCGCCAGAATGCGCGCGCGATCCCTCTCGCCGCTGAAGTCATGGTAGGTTTCAAGTTTGCGGCCGATTCCGTAGGCCGAAAAAAGCTTGCGGCTGTGGCGCGTATCCTCGCACACAACCACGTCCGCCGCGGCAAGCGTAAAGAGCGCACGGATTGAGATATCGCCGAGATTTCCGATGGGCGTCGAAACGAGATAAAGGCCCGCTGCGACTGGAGTGGAGCAGAGCTTTTCGAGTTGCCGTTCCAGCCCCGATGCCAGTACGTCCTTGTGGGGTTCACCAGCTGCGACCGGCGCAACAGGTGCTTCAGAAGACGCACCTTCCGGATTTTTTGCCGCCCGTCGCCTGCCCATCACCAATCAGCCATAGTTAGGAACCACGTTGCGTCCGTGAGACAGCGCTTGCAAGATGGGCGCGATTCGCAGGCAGTTGGAGTGTGCTTGCCTTCATAACCGGCGTAGGTCAACGAAAAGCTGAAACAACGCTTCCAATGAAATTTACGATTGAACACGCCCGCGCGCGCCTCATCCTCGGCTTCGCGTTCTTGCTTGCTTGCCTCGGAGTGAGCGCCTGCTCGGTCGGCGGCTTGGGCAGTTCAAGCAGCAACCAAGGCTTGTCGGCAGGGCCCGCGCCGCAAGGTGCGCCCGCAGGTGGAAGCGTGAAGGTGGCGCTGCTTCTGCCTCTGACCGGCAACGTCAATGCGCAGCAAGTCGCCAAGGCGATGAAACAGGCAGGCGAACTGGCACTTTTCGATTTCGACAAGCCCAACGTGCAGCTCATCCCCAAAGACACCCACGGGACGCCCGATGGCGCTCGTCAGGCCGCACAGGAGGCCGTGAAAGAGGGTGCTGAACTCGTGATTGGACCGTTGTTCGCCAACGAGGTTTCGGCAGTCGCGCCCATCGCTCAGGCGGCCCACATTCCCGTGCTGGCCTTTTCAAGCGACCGCAACGTGGCGGGCAATGGCGTATATCTTATAAGCTTCGTTGCGGGCAGCGACGTGCCGCGCATGGTTTCTTACGCGGTCAGCAAAGGCAAAACCCGCTTCGCAGCCCTCTTTCCGCAAAACGACTATGGCCGCATCGTGGAGCAGGCCTTCAATCGCGCCGTGCAGGAGTACCGCGGTCAGGTTGTTATGACGAAGACGTTTCCGGCAGAGGCGAACGGGATGTTGCCGCCTGTGAAAGAGATGGCCTTGCTTGCCAAGAAAGGCTCGCCCGCGCAGATCGACGCCATCTTCATCCCCGCCGGCGGCGACACGTTGCCCTCGCTCGCGCCGCTCTTTCCCTATTACGAGGTCGATACGCAGTCTGTGAAGCTGATGGGGCTTTCGGGCTGGGACTATGTCGGCGTTGGCAAGGAGCCGGCACTGCTCGGCGGCTGGTTCGCTGCACCCGACCCCAAGGGGTGGCAGGACTTCACCCGCCGCTATGTGGAGACTTACAGCGACACCCCACCGCGCCTGGCTAGCCTTGCCTACGATGCCGTCAGCCTTGCTATTTCGCTTTCCACCAATCCGCCTGAGCGGCGATTTGTGGCGTCCGAGTTGACGCGCGCCAGCGGCTTCCAAGGTGTGGACGGGCTTTTCCGCTTTCGCCCCGATGGCATTGCCGAGCGCGGCTTCGCTATCATGGAAGTGCAGAAATACGGGAACCAGCCGATCGACCCGGCGCCGACTTCGTTTGGTACGGCTGTGGCTCAGTATTAGGACGCTGGAGCCTTTTCGAGCCCGGCCGCGATCGTTTCGACAAGGGCGTTGAGCACAAGGCGCCCATGTTGTGTCGTCTTGAGCGTTGAGCCGTCGCGCCGTATCAGGCCGTCCTCTTCAAGAAGGGCGATCTCCTTGGACGGCGGGACGAAGCCCGTCGTGGCCTCAAGCTTGCAAACGTCCAGGCCCTCGCGCAAACGAAGGCCCATCAGAACGGCTTCCTCCGCCTGCTGGCGCGGATCAAGCTCAACGCGCTCTTCGCACCCGATTCCGCATTCGCCAACTTTCGCATGCCACGCCGCGGGCGCCCTCAAGGCTGCCGTGGCGTGCTTCTTTCCGCAGGCCGTTATTCGCCCATGCGCTCCCGGCCCGACCCCGAGATAATCGCCATAACGCCAATAGGTCAGGTTGTGGCGGCTTTCCTGGCCGGGCGCGGCATGATTCGAGATTTCGTATGCGAGAAGGCCCGCCTCCTCGCAGATGTCTTGCGTCGCGCTGTACAGGTCCGCCGCCAGATCCGCACCCGGTATGCGCAGTTTGCCGCGCCGGTGGAGATCGAAGAACGCTGTCTCGGGCTCGATGGTGAGTTGGTAGAGCGAGAGGTGGCCATGCGCGAGCGCGAGCGCTTCTGTGAGTTCTGCGCGCCACTCGGCTTCGGTTTGCGAAGGCCTAGCGTAGATGAGATCGAAGCTCATGCGCTCGAAATACCGGCTGGCGGTTTCGAGCGCTTGCCGAGCCTCCGAGGCTGTATGGAGCCGGCCGAAGAAGCGTAGCTGCTCATCGGACAGCGACTGCACCCCAAGGGAAACGCGGTTCACGCCCGCTGCGCGATAGCCCTCGAAGCGCGCGGCCTCCACGCTCGTTGGGTTGGCTTCAAGCGTGATTTCGCATGTGCCTTCAACAGGCCAAAGTCCGGCGATCTTGTCGAGAAGCGCGCCGACGGTCTGCGGCTCCATCAGCGAGGGCGTTCCGCCTCCGAAAAAGATGCTGGAAATCGGCCGCTCTTGCGTTTCAGCGGCGTAGTGCTCCAGTTCGCAAATGGCGGCGGCAAGATACTGCCCTTCGTCGATGGTGCGGCGGGCATACGAATTGAAGTCGCAATAGGGGCACTTCGACTGACAGAAAGGCCAGTGGATATAGATTGCGAGGGGGCTCTGTACCGCTTCCGCCCCATGCTTACAGCGAGGCGTCGCCGTCCCCGGTGAGGACTGCGGCGCGAAAGGCTGCAAAGGCTCTGGCGCGGTGCGAGATCGCATGCTTTTTTTCGGGGTCCATTTCACCGAACGTCTCGTCGTACCCATTGGGCACGAACATGGGATCGTAGCCGAAACCTTTGGCGCCGCGCGGCGGCCAGACGAGATGGCCCGGCACCGTCCCTTCGAAGAACTGGACCGCGCCGGCCGGATTTGCAAGACAGAGCACGCATACAAACCGGGCGCTGCGATCGTTCGGCGCGATTGCGCCGGCTGCCTTCAGATCGTCCTCGACCTTGGACATGGCCCGGTAGAAGTCGCGTGGCTCTCCGGCCCAGCGCGCCGAATGGATCCCCGGTGCGCCGCCCAGCGCGTCAACGGCGAGACCCAAGTCGTCGGCAAGCGAAAGCCGTCCCGTAAAGGCAGCGGTCGCCTCTGCCTTAAGCCGCGCGTTTTCTTCGAAGGTCAATCCTGTTTCGTCGGGCTCGGGTGCGCCAAGCTCGCCGGAAGAGAATACGGTGATGCGTAAAGGATCGAACAAGTCGCGGAATTCCCGGAGCTTGCCCTTGTTGTGCGTAGCGACGACAAGACTGTCGCCGTTTTTGAGACGGAAGCCCGTGGTCATGCCCGGCGCATTCCCTTTAGAGGACCGTCAGCTTTTGCAGGTTGACGAGTTCGGAGATGCCCTTTTTTGCGAGCCCTGTAAGCTCCGCCATGCGCTCCTCCGAAAAGACGGCCTTCTCGGCGCTGGCTTGGATCTCCACGATCATGCCTTTCCCGGTGAAGACGAAATTCGCGTCGGCATCAGCCTCCGAGTCTTCGGCATAGTCGAGATCGAGCACCGCCTCTCCTTTGCAAATCCCGCACGAAACGGCTGCGACCTGGTCTTTCAGGACGCCGTCCCTGATCATGTCGCGCGCCCGCATCCACTGGAAACAATCGTGCAGCGCCACCCAGGAGCCCGTTATCGCTGCTGTCCTCGTGCCTCCGTCTGCTTGCAGCACGTCGCAGTCCACCATGATTTGCCGCTCGCCGAGCGCCTGTAGATCGACAACTGCACGAAGCGAACGGCCGATGAGCCGTTGGATCTCCTGGCTGCGCCCGGATTGATGCCCCAACGTCAATTCGCGGCGGGTGCGGTCGGAAGTCGCCCTCGGCAGCATGCCATATTCGGCGGTGATCCAGCCTTTGCCCTGACCCTTCATCCACGGTGGAACGCGCTCTTCCAGGCTCGCCGTGCAAAGCACATGCGTATTGCCGAATTTAATGAGGCACGATCCTTCCGCATGGAGCGAGAAGGCGCGCTGAAAGCTTACGGGGCGAAGATCGCCCGGCTGCCGTTTCGAAGGACGCATTGGAACCTGTACAAGATTGAGCGGCGTTTCTGGGAAAGCCCAAAGTGGCGCGCACACTAGGCTAGCGGGCATCGCCGATCAATGGCTTTAAGCTGGGTTTCGATGTCTGGGCCTAAACCTGATGCCGCAGGCAGCCTATAAAGCTGAGGCGGTCTGGAACTTCGGACAACCGCTGTAACGAATGCGGCAGGTCTAGCTCAGATGTGTGGAAGATAACGGAGCCGTCCACTCGCTCAAGAGCGACAACCGCCCCTTCAGGAATTCGGCTACGTCGTCGCTGCCGAGGGTGTTCCCCTCCATAACCGGCATCAACAGCGGCGAGCGAACGCTGAAATCGACATCGTCATGAATACTTTCTTCGGTGCTGCGCTCGGCCATGGCTCAATCCTAAGGTGTACTGCAACCTCTTTCTATTACCTCAGATTCGAGCGGGGATGTCATGCTTTGGTGGGGCGAGAGTGCCATTCTGCATCGCGAGCGTGACTGAGCCGCAACAGTAAGGTTGCGCATGCCAGGCTTGCGCTCCGGGGCTTGGTTGTGGCGCTTCCGCGGGCTGTGGAAAAGCTGAGCAATCGCAAGCCAGAGAAAGCAGTGCCCTCGCATGAAGCGAATTGAGGTGCCCGGCTGAAGCGCCGGGCACCAATTTCATTAAGCGACAGCAGGCTTGTTCATGCGGTTCTCGATCAAGTCGGACACGACACCGGGCTCGGCCAGCGTCGATGTATCGCCGAGGTTGGAGAAATCGTCCTCGGCAATTTTCCGCAAGATGCGGCGCATGATCTTGCCGGAGCGCGTTTTCGGCAGGCTGGGAGCAAACTGGATCAAATCGGGGGTTGCAATCGGGCCGATTTCCGTGCGGACCCAATTCCGAAGCTCTGTTCTGAGCGCTTCGTTCGCCTCGATACCCGTCATCAAGGTCACGTAGACGTAGATGCCCTGCCCCTTCAGGCTATGCGGATAGCCCACGCATGCGGCTTCGGCCACTTTCGGATGGGCGACGAGCGCCGATTCCACTTCGGCCGTTCCCATGCGGTGGCCGGCCACGTTGATCACGTCGTCGACCCGGCCCGTAATCCAGTAG
Source organism: uncultured Alphaproteobacteria bacterium (assembly GCA_963834165.1). Classification (GTDB taxonomy): domain Bacteria; phylum Pseudomonadota; class Alphaproteobacteria; order Rhizobiales; family Rhodomicrobiaceae; genus Rhodomicrobium. Next base: position 809,520 of record CAWIAL010000017.1, read on the forward strand.
TACCCATCGGCATCGCGCCGGCATCCGTCGCCCGTGAAGTACGTGCCGGGGTAGGCGGAGAAATAGGTCTGAACGAAGCGGGTGTGATCGCGATAGACCGTGCGCATTTGGCCCGGCCAGGAGTCTGTAATGACGAGATTGCCTTCACCCGGCCCTTCGAGCACGTGCCCTTCTGGGTTCACGAGCGCAGGCTGGATGCCGAAGAATGGCAGCGTCGCGGAACCGGGCTTCGTGGCGATGGCCCCCGGCAATGGCGTGATCAGAATTCCGCCGGTTTCGGTCTGCCACCAGGTGTCGACGATGGGGCAGCGATCGTCGCCCACCACGTGATGATACCATTCCCAGGCTTCCGGATTGATCGGCTCCCCAACGCTTCCCAAAAGCTTCAGCGACTCACGGCTGGTCTTTTTGACATGGGCCTCGCCCGCTCCCATGAGCGCGCGGATCGCCGTCGGCGCGGTGTAGAACGTGTTGACCTGGTGCTTGTCGACGACATCCCAGAAGCGCGACGGCGTTGGATAGTTGGGAACGCCTTCGAACATGATCGTGGTCGCGCCATTCGCGAGCGGGCCGTAAAGAATATAGCTGTGCCCCGTGACCCAGCCCACGTCGGCAGTACACCAATAAATATCGCCGTCCTTGTAATCGAAGACATACTGGTGCGTGATCGAGGCGTAGACCAGATAGCCGCCGGAGGTGTGAAGCACGCCTTTCGGCTGACCGGTCGAGCCGGATGTGTAAAGGATGAAGAGCGGATCCTCCGCGTTCATTTCCTCCGGCGGACAATCGGCGGATACGCTCTGCATTTCGTCGCCGACCCAAAAGTCGCGGCCGGCTGTCCAGGCAACAGGGCTGTTGGTGCGCTTGACGACGAGAACGCGCTCTACCGTAGGGCACTTCTCCAGCGCCTTGTCGGCATTGGCCTTGAGCGGAACCTTGCGGCCGCCGCGAACGCCTTCATCCGCAGTGATAAGGACGGTCGAATCGCAGTCGAGGATGCGGCTTGCCAGGCTGTCCGGGGAAAACCCGCCGAACACCACGGAATGGATCGCGCCGATGCGGGCGCAGGCCAGCATGGCGTAAGCGGCTTCGGGGATCATCGGCAGATAGATCGTGACGCGGTCGCCTTTCTTGACGCCGTGCTTTTTCAGCACGTTCGCGAGGCGGCTCACCCGTTCGTGGAGCTGGCGGTAGGTGATCTTGAGATCCATGCTGGGCTCGTCGCCTTCCCAAAGGATCGCAACCTGATCGCCCCGCTTTTCCAGATGCCTGTCGACGCAGTTCGCGCAAACGTTCAACGTTCCGTCCTCGTACCATTTGATGGAAACGTTGTGCGTATCGTAGGAGGTATTCTTCACCTTTGTGAATGGCTTGATCCAATCGATGCGGGCCGCCTGCTCGCCCCAAAATCCGTTAGGGTCGCGAACGCTCTGGTCATAAAGAGCGCGGTACTTTTCTTCGTTGATCCAAGCTGAGGAGCTCCAGCTTGCTGGAACCGGATAAGTCTTTACGGTCGTCATCAACGTCCTCCCTAAGATGCGCTTGCGGGGACATTATGTGATAGCTGAGCCATAGGGCAAGTTGCGCGATGGTCGAAGAGAGATTCTCTCCCGGTGGATGGATCAGCTACAGGTCGAATGACCGCAATTCCGGCACACCCGGCACCCCTCCTGATAGATCATGCTTGGAGATCCGCAGCGCGGACAAAAGTCCGAAGGCGAAAGGCGGGCGCCTTCTTGACCTTCGCTTCCTTCTCCGGCCGGCTCCAATTTTTTCCGGGGACTCATCTCTTCGCCCTCGGCTTGGAATCCGATGTGGATGAAGTGCTGCTCAATGATCTCTCCGATCGCGGCGAGTAAGCTCGGCACGTACTTTCCGTTCGTCCAGGCACCGCCTCGCGGATCGAAAACCGCTTTCAGCTCCTCCACGACGAAGGACACGTCCCCGCCGCGCCGGAAGATGGCGCTGATCATTCGTGTAAGCGCCACCGTCCAGGCGTAATGCTCCAGGTTCTTGGAATTTATAAAGATTTCGAAGGGCCGGCGCTGTCCGTGATCGAACGTGTCGTTGATCGTGACATAGATCGCGTGATCGGAACCGGGCCATTTGAGCTTGTACGTGAACCCCGAGAGCACCGGATCGCGAGCACGAGGCAAGGCCTCGGCAGCGAGAATTTCCTGCGCAATTGCGGGCGCAAGCGGGAGAGCGGGCTGCAAAGCTTGCCCCGCAGCCGGCGGCGAGGCGGAGGACAACACCGCGCCCGTGACCGCATTCGGCCGATAGGCCGTACAGCCCTTGAGCCCGAAGCGATATGCGTCGAGATAAAGCATCTCGAAATCCTCGAAAGCGATCGTCTCCGGGCAGTTGACCGTTTTCGATATCGACGCGTCGACATGACGCTGAAGCGCCGCCTGCATCAGCAGGTGCTGCTGCGGCGAAAGGTCATGCGCGGTGACGAACGCGCCCGGAAGGTCAGCGTCGCCGTGACTTTCCCGGAACAGACGCACGGCGTAGTCCCGGACGGTTTCGTGCCTTTCGGAGCCGTCCGGCGAAAGCAGGCGGCGGCGATATTCGAAATCGAAGACAGGCTCGATCCCGCTCGAAACATTGCCGGCAAGCAGCGAGATGGTTCCCGTCGGCGCGATGGATGTCAGTACGCCATTTCGTATGCCGTTCTCCCAAATCGCCTTTTGCAGCGCGGGCGGAAGCGACGCGGGAAATGGCCTCGTCAAAAACTCGCCCGCCTCGAAAAGCGGGAATGCGCCCTTTTCCTTAGCCAGCCGGGCGCTTGCCCCGTAGGCGGCGTGACTGATTTTCTCCATCCATGAACCGGCAAGACCGCGCCCCTTCTCCGACCCGTAATGCGCGCCGCAAAGGATCAGCGCATCGGCAAGCCCGGTGACCCCTAGTCCAATGCGCCGTTTGGCTTTGGCCTCCTTTTCCTGCTGGGGAAGCGGATAGCGGGACACGTCGATGATATTATCGAGCATTCTCACCGCGACGGGGACCAGTTTTTCGACTCTGCGCTCATTCAGCCGCGCGTTGGAAGTGAACGGCTCCTCGACGAGGGCGGCCAGATTGATAGACCCGAGAAGGCATGCCCCGTATGGCGGCAGGGGCTGTTCTCCGCAATTATGAACGTACAGTCCGTTTGCGTCGAACGCGTTGATGCCCGGTATCTGCACATCGTACACGGTTTCAGGCGCGGCTTGCCGAATCGCCAGGATTTCCCCCGTAAAATGTTCACGGTTCAGGCGCCGCTTGTAGGCCAGCAGGGATTTATCAAGCCGTTCGCTTTTTGCCGTATCGCCAAAACCGACAACCGTCTGGAACCGGGAAATATTCTCGCCCGATATTATGAGCTCATGATTGGCTTGGCAGAAATAGGCTGAATTTGACCCTTTTCCATTTGGCATGTCTCGGAAGCATGCGGGGCGGCGCTTCCGGTAAATGCGGGACGCGACCCCGAGCCTCAGCAACATTCTCTGCACCGCTTTGAGCTGGAGAAGGTTGCTTTGGGCCAACCGTACACTGAGGCCTTTGGTTTGACAGCCTTGGACTGATCCGTCGCAGTCGAAAAACCCTCTCAAGAAACCTCTATAAAATGCGCTCGAAGCTCTCTCGATTTTGGGCGTAATCGTTTTCGCACCTGGAGCCAGACCTAGCTCCTCTGCCAGAGCCTTGATGGCCGCGAGCGATAACCGATACTCGGAACGCTGCTTGACGGGGATCCATCCCCTAAAGTCCGAGCGGTGCTTCAAAGACCCCGCGCTCGTCAGTGCAGAAGCCATGATCCCGTGGGAGGTAACCGGCCGGGCATCCCTCGGGTGGACCCAGACCGACAGAACGGCTTTGTCCGATTTCAGCGTTCCGTCGCCGATGAGAAGCCCGATCAAATAGCCCTGTTGATGCGTGTAGGGACCGTCCCATTCGCTCTTCGATCGATGGTCGTTCAGCACAATACCATCGCCGGGCTTAAGGTCACCTGCAGCACACCAATCCGTTTCAGTGACGTCGCGGCTTTGCTTGGCCACGCGTCGTACGAGATGATTTGGTGTTAGCTGGAGATCGTACCCTTCAACAGTCTCAAGGCAGACTGTGGTCTTTGTGCCGCTGGCGAAAAAGCCGTTTGCACAGAAATGATCCTTACCGTTTATGCGGGCGTAGAAGCTTCGCCCAACGAGGGCGGAAACCTGCCGTGGCCCTTCTGAGGTATGCACCCAGGTGTCTTCGGTTACGCAAGGATTGGTGGAACTGATCTTCTCACAATAGTTCAGATTATTCTGCGCGTTCACGCGGTCGATGAAGATCACGCCGGGTTCGGCATAATCGTAGGCGCTGCGCATGATTTTCCGCCAAAGCCCGTGCGCACTCACGGTGCGGAAGGTCTGCCCGCCGAAAACGAGGGGCCATGCCTCGTCTGCCTTCACCGCCTCCATGAAGGCGTCCGTGACCAGTACAGACAGATTGAAGTTGCGCAGCCTTGCCGGGTCCGCCTTCGCCTCGATGAAAAGCTCGATATCGGGATGATCGCAGCGCATCGTGCCCATCATCGCGCCGCGCCTGGATCCAGCCGACATGATCGTCTTGCACATGGCGTCCCAGACATCCATGAAGCTGACGGGACCGGAGGCATCGGCGCCGACGCCTCGCACATGCGCGCCTTTCGGTCTGAGCGTCGAGAAGTCATGGCCAATCCCGCCGCCCTGCTGGAGGGTCAAGGCGGCTTCCCTGACATTCGCGAAGATCGAGCCCATATCGTCGCCGATCTCGCCCATGACGAAACAATTGAAGAGCGTTACATCGCGGCCGGTGCCCGCCCCGGCGAGAACACGCCCGGCTGGGATGAATGCGAAATCCGCCATCGCATCGAAGAAGCGCGCTTCCCAGGTGTCGCGGTCCTGCTCCGGCTCAGCCGCCGCTGCGGCGCGGGCGACCCTCGCCCACGTTTCCTCGATAGATTGGTCAGCATTGCCGCCCGGTGGCGAAAAACGATATTTCGCATCCCAGATTTGCTGAGAAATTGGGATCAGCATCGGTGGCTTATCCAAGACTCGCACGGTGTGGTCCTACTTTGACCTCAAAATGTTCACTTTTTGTACTACCCGTCAAGAGGGGGCTGTGGATAACTTTCCCGCCCTCCCTAAGATATGAACCCCGGGGCGGGATGACAGCGGGGCGTTGGCGGCTGGACATGTTTAGTGGCCGGTGGCAGCCAAAACGCCGTCCGCTCCCTGAACGGGGGGTTCCAATCCGCGTTTTTCAAGCTCCCGGCAAGCCTCATGGCAAAGGCGATTGGAAGCCGTCTCGATCGTAGATTGCAGCCTTTCCATGAACTCCCGGCGCGGCAAGCCGGGTGGTATCGGGTCCAGGAATTCTACAACGATGGTCCCGGGGTAGCGCAGGAAGGAATGCCGGCGCCAGAAGACGCCGGAGTTGAGCGCCAGGGGACAAACCGGAACTTTGAGATCCTGATAAAGAAAAAATGTCCCCTGCTTGTAATCCGGCGGATCGCCCGGAATTTTCCTGGTGCCCTCCGGGAAGATGACGATCTCCCGGCCCTGCGCGGCCCGTTCGCGCGCCTCCCGCACCATGTCGCGCAGTGCCGCCGACCCAAGCTCGCGCTGGACGGGGATCAACTCGAACTTGCGGCAAAACCTGCCGTAAATCGGCAACGACAAAAGCTCGGCCTTCAAGACCAGCGCCGGATCGCGCATCAAGGAGATAAGCGCGAACGTATCCCATGCCGCTTGATGTTTCGCCGCCACGATAACAGGGCCGGGGAGAAGTTTCTCATGGCCGCGAACTTCCATTTTCGTGCCGCAGATCAGGCGCAGCAGCCAAACGGTTGCGTCGCCATGCGCGGCAAGTCCTGCCATGGCCCATCGGCGCGGAGCGAGCAAAAGCCAGCTTCCCAGGATCAGGAAGAGCGCCAAACAGATATAGAAGACGGGATAAAACAGCAGCGATCTAAGATAGAGCGCAGCCTTAGTTGACGCGCGCATTGATCGTAGGGGTGTGATGTTCGGCCTTGACGGCGGCGTTTGAGATAGAATTTGCGCCATAGCGTGCGAGGGCGGTTATGAACTTGAGATATTCCTTGCTGAGAACCCAGGCCGTGCGGGCATCGCTCCACCAATGCTCTTCCAGGCGCGGCGCTTTCACGGGATAGGGCACGAGTACGACATCGGGCATCGCTTGCCGCAACTCGATCAAAGTGCGGGGCATGTGGTAGGTCGACGTCACGACGATGAGCGAGCGGAAACCTTTTGAGCGCGCCCAGGCGGTCGTCTCGACCGCGTTGGCCTCAGTGTTGAGCGCGCGTTTGTCCAAGTCCACGCAACAGCGGAACAGGAGAGCCTCTTTTCGCCCGGCGGTGTTCAAGCTGATGATCTGCAGTTTGCGTGTGCTCTTGTTTACCCCCGATATGAGCAAGCGCCGCCCTTTTCCCTCGGAAAGGAGACGAACCGCCTCGGAGATCCTGTCCTCATCGCCGGTCAGCGCGACGATGCCGTCTGCCGGGCGCAAAGCGCCCATGGGAATAATGCTCACAGAATAGGCGAAAACCAGAAAACCAGCCGCAATGGCGAAGCCGAAGAAAGCAGTCACACGCACGGCGTGCAGAAAGATTGCTCTCGCGCTTAGTTTCTTTAGCAAGCGTTTCTTTTCTGAGGCGGATTTCATCCCGGCTTTAATATATCGCTCAGGCTCCTCAATTGCATATAGTTTTTTGCCACATATCCTTTAACAGCAGATTGTGGATAATCAGGAGTTCTGCTGATTGAGGATGCGGCGGACGCCGTAGCGTGACGTCATTTTGCAGATCCCTGCAATCGCGACGACAACAACGAGCAGCACGATATACCCGCCGAGATCCAGCGAACTGGCGCCGACGAGACGGCGGATCTCCACTTCGGACGTAACCGAGCTGCTCATCCCCTCGGTGAGGAATGGCACGCAGTAAAAAACGATGGCGGCGAGGCTCGCTCCTGCTATTCCGGCCTTGATCCCCACCTTCAAGAAATGCGTCTCGAATTGCCGCGCGATGAACTTCTCCTCCGCTCCAACGAAGTTCAGCACCGACACGATCTCACGGTTGGAGGCTAGAGCGCTTGTCGCCGCCGCGACTATCACAGCCACCGTTGCCATCGCCATGAGGAAAAGCATGCCGACGCCGGCGAGTTCGAGAAGCCTCGTCAGGCGGCGTATTTCGTTACGCCAATGGCCATGGTCGTCCAGCAGCGCTCCCGGGTACTTCGCCTCGAGAACCTTTTTTAGCGTAGGAATATCGGGCGGATTATCGCCATCGATCTCGACCGCAATAAGCCTTGGAATGGCGAAGGATTTCAGCACCTCCGATTTTCCGATCCATGGCTCGACGAGCTTCAGCGATTGTTCTCGCGTAAAGGGCGTGACGCGCCTGATCCCATTCTGGTCGGAGAGGAATTTCGTGATCTCCGCGGTTTTCTCTTCCCCCGCTTCTCCTGGGCGCGGTTGGATTTGAATAGTGATCTCCGCCGAGATCTTGTTCGTCCAGACATTGGCGGCATTGAAAATGACATAAACGCCGCCAGCCGTGAGCGACGCCAGAAACGCCATGATGGCGATCACAAGCGTAAGAGAACGGCCCGTGACCGAACCGGGTGGAACGATCGGCGCGTTCGCTCGCGCGAACTTTGCGGCCGACTGCGGACGCGCCTTGATGGGGACCGGAAGCGATTGCGACGAATTTACAGTGCTCATGGCGTAGCTGGATTTACTCGTGAAGCTCAAGACGCCCATTCTCGAGCTGCATGCGAGCGCCCGGGAATTGCGACATGAGCTGATAATCGTGGGTTGCAATGATAATGGAGGTACCGAGGCGATTCAGCTCGATGAAAAGCCTGAGCAGACGCCGCGCCATTTGGGGGTCGACGTTGCCGGTTGGCTCGTCTGCGAGCAGAAGTTCGGGTTTGGCGATCACGGCGCGCGCGATCGCAGCCCGCTGTTTTTCTCCGCCTGAGAGAACCGCCGGAAAAGCGTGCATCCGGTCACCGAGGCCAACCCATTTCAAAAGCTCCGTGACATCCTCCTGATAATCGCTTTGCTGTCTCCCCATGACGCGCAGCGGGAGCGCAACATTCTCCCAGGTTGTCAGATGATCGAGCAGCCTGAAGTCCTGAAAAACGATCCCGATGCGCCGCCTGAGGTCGGCGCGCTGGGCGGTCGTATTCTTGGCAATATTCCGTCCGAAAAGGTACACAAGCCCGCGCGTGGGACGCAGCGACATGAACAGGAGTTTGAGCAGCGTCGATTTGCCCGCGCCGGACGCTCCAGTTAGAAAATGAAACGATCCGGGCTGCAAATGGAAGTTGATATCGCGCAAAACTTCTTGCCCGACTCCATATCGGAGACCGACATTCTCGAATCGAATAAGAGCATGACCCGATACCACAACCCCAACCCTGCTGTTCGCTCCAGCTCGTTTTATGATAAAGCGCATGCGATCTAGCAATCGATTTCGACAAAGGCGAGACCGCGTTCGCGGAAAACCACCAAATAGAGTTGATCGATGATCATTGAATGCCCGGCTTGCACAACCCGCTACGACATCAAGGCTACATTGCCGCCAGAAGGCCGGACCGTCCGCTGCGCCAAGTGCGGAACAGTTTGGCGCGCCATGCCCGAGAACGGCGCCGAGGAGATGGAAACCAGCGAATCTGCGTGGGTCGCGCCGTCCAATGCCGGAGCCGTAACGGCGGAGCAAGCCGCCGTCGAGCAGGCCGTCCAACAGTTCGCGGCAGTCGGTCATGCCCACGACAACCAATGGGCGCCCGATACAGACAGCACATCCGCCACTTATGAGGAAGCCGGCGCAACGGAAGAACCGAGCCGGGAAGAAGACTCCATTGAGTCGCACCCGGCGTCCGAACCAGAAAGCGATGCGAGCGCGAACGAGCGGAGCACCGGCAAAGTGAGCTGGTTCAGCAGCTTCAGGCGCAAAAAGAAATTGAAGGAGAAAGACGAAGCCGCGGTGACCGGGGAAGCGGACGGCGCCCCGCCGGCCGCAACCGCAGAGACAATACCCTTCCCGCGCGCCGCCTTTCCGGGCGAACCTCAGGCCCCGGCAGCGGAGGAGCGCACGCTGGAGGCGGCGCGCGAAGCGGTACGAGGCGTTTTTTCGAGTTTGGGCGATGGCCGGGCCTACTTGAGCGGGCGCGCTATCGCCTCGCCTGTGACCGCCACGGGCGTCGGTTCAGATTATGCTGAGTCCGAGTTGCGCACGTCTGAAACCCACAGTGAAAGCGATTGGACGAATTCCAGCGAACGCGAAAGCGCTGCGGAAGCATCGGATCTTGCGAACTGGGCGAGAAGCGTCGACGCAAAAGGATGGGATACAATCGACCGGGAGTCCGAGGGTGTGGATGGCTGGCAAGGTCTAGATGGCAAAGCCGAGGCACAGCCCGCGGGAATGGATGGCACGTTGGCGGAGGCGGACATGGATCGTACGGGCGAGGAAGACAGCGATGCCGCTCTTCGCGACGCCATGAGGGCGCATTTTCCATCTACGGCTCCCAAGCAAGAGCTGGCGGAGCAACTCGAAACGCACCTTCGAGCCGCGGGGGCCCCCGTCACGGCCGAGAGGGTAGCGCCGCGCAGCATTGCCGGCCTTTGGAGGCAACGGGCTCCTCGTGTCGACGAGGAGATGACCGAGCCCGGCGCCGTGGTGGAGGAAGAGACCGCCGAAAGCAAGGACGACGACGCCTCTTTCGATCAGCGTCTCTATCGCGAGATCGAGGAAACGCAAGAAAAGTCGGGCGAAGTGCCGCGCCGCACACGCCGCGGAGGCTTGGCGCTGGCGGCAGCCTGGGGGCTTTTCCTGTGCGTGGCGGCGGGGCTTGTCGTGGGCTTCTTCGCTTTCCGGGACATCACCGCCGATGCCTTGCCAGGATTGGCGCCCCTCTACCGGGCTTTGGGCATGCCTGTGACGGTGCAGCCACTGAATTTCGAATCGGTCCAATACAAATGGACGGTTTCGGAAAACAGGCCCGTGCTTGTCGTAAGCGGAAGCGTCTATAACCGCGCGCAACGCAAAGTCAGGGTCCCGGAATTTTACATTACCGTCAAGGATCAGGACCCCGCGCTCGACCGGGAGTATTCAGCCAACTTGCGGATCAACAGCTCGAAGATAAAATCCAATCAGCACGCCGACTTCGATATTGAATTAGTATCGCCAAGCCCAACTCTTACCTCCGTGGAGCTTGAACTCCGTAACGTCCACTAGTTCGGCGATGCCATCAGCACTGCTTGAGAGATACCGCCGGTTGCAGGCGCAGGGTAAGATTGTCTCGGACAGCGCGCAGGCGCTGGCGGTCGAGAAGCTGCAAATGCTTACGAACCGGCTCGCCCACTATACGCCCCCGGCCCGCACAGACTTCTTTTCCTTTTTCACCCGCAAGCGAGGCGAGGTGCCAAAGGGGCTCTATATTTTTGGTCCTGTCGGACGCGGCAAGACCATGCTGATGGATCTTTTCTACCAGGAGGCGCCCGTTCTGCAAAAGCGCCGCGCCCACTTCCACGAGTTCATGGCGGACGTTCATGCGCGGCTTGCGATTGCGCGCCGTGAGGCAAAGGACGACCCTATCGTCGCGGTGGCAAACAGCATCGCGGCAGAGGCGCGCCTTCTTTGCCTGGACGAGCTGTTCGTCACCGACATCGCGGACGCGACCATCCTCAACCGTCTTTTCGCCACGCTTTTCGAAGCCGGAACGGTCGTGGTCGTCACGTCGAACGCACAGGCCAGCGATCTCTACAAGGGTGGCCGCAACCGCGATCAGTTCCTGCCCTTCATCGATCTTATCGAACACAACATGGAGCTTTTTCAGCTCGAAGCGTCGCAGGACTATCGCCTTCAACACCTGTCGAGCAGCGCCTTGTACTTCACCCCAGACGATTGGGCCGCACAAGCCGCGATGGACGATCTCTGGCGAAAGCTGACCTTTGGCGAGCCCTGCTCAGGCGACATCATCCATGTGCTCGGCCACAAGCTTCGGGTGCCTTGCGCGTGCCTGGGCGTCGCGCGGTTCTCGTTCGCCGATTTGTTCGAGAAGCCTCTGGGCGCGCAGGACTATCTGGCCCTCGTTCGCCATTACCACACGATCTTTGTATACGGGATTCCGGTTATGGGGCGGAACGACCAAAACCCCGCGCTCCGTTTTATCGCCTTCATCGACACGCTTTACGATCACCGGACCGGCCTCGTGGCATCGGCCGCTACGGAACCCTCCAAGTTATGCCAGGCCGGCGACGGTACGGAGCATTTCGAGCGGGCGGTATCGCGCATGATCGAGATGCGCTCGCCCGAATACCTGTCGCAAAGCGCGACAACGAATCGGGTTCGCTCGCAGGACTAGCGCGGCATGCGCTAGTTCCGAGCCTCTTGCATCGGCTTCTTCTCGGGCGCGGGCTTCACTTTCGCGCCGTCGGCAATGCCAGCAGGCGGGTTCACGATCAAATCCTGATTAGGCTTAAGCCCCGTCGCGATCTGCACCTGCGCTCCATCGTCTTCGCCGATTCCGACCTTTTGCAAGTGCGCCACCCCATCCGAATACGTAGCCACCTGCATCCCATGCTGATCGAAGATCAAGGCCGAGGACGGCACCATGATCACGGGAACAGGCCTCGGAACGAGGAAGTGGACGGTGCCGTAGAGGCCGGGTGACAAGGTCCTGTTCGGATTGTCGATATCCACCTCGACAAGAAGGGTTCGCGTGTTGGGATCGAGCGAATTCGCCGTCCGGGCAACCCGCCCCTTGAAGCTGCGGCCCGGGAGCTCGGGAACGTCGAGCGTCGCTTCCATGCCTGTCTTGAGCTGGAGCGCAACATCCTGTGGGACATGGACCTGCACGCGCAAAACATTATCGTGCGCAATGGCAAACATGGGCGTTCCCGATGTGGCATCCGCCGCGACGAGGCTGCCGATATCGATATTACGAAGCGTGATGACGCCATCGAAGGGGGCGCTAACGCGCTCGTAGGATTGCAGCCTTTCGAGCCGGGCTATTTGAGATTTCTGAGCCTGGATATTGGCTTTGGCAACATCGACAAGGGCATTTTGCGCAGCAAGGTTGAGGCGGTTCTGATCGCCGGTCTGCTGCGTCTCCCAACCCTGTTGCACGAGGGGCTTGAAGCGGTTGTTGGTGACGTTGGCCAGCGCGCGCGTTGCCTCGTTTTGCTCCAGCGTTGCTTGCATCTGCACAAGTTGCGCGCGCGCTTGCCTGAGCTGATCGTCCACCTCGGGCGCGGAAATGACGGCGAGGAGATCGCCATTCTTGACCCGGCTTCCAATGTCGACCAGGCGCTGCGAGATGTACCCGCTCTGGCGGGCGTATATCGTGGCGCTGTCGAAAGCCTGCGTGGTCGCGGGGAGATGGATCTCCCGCGGGGTTGTGATTGCCTTCGTCTTCTCAATGCGCAATTCCGGAACGCGGTTCTGGCGGGTTTCGAGTTCGCGCTGCGCGGCCTGTGCACGCTGTCCTTTCTGATAGATTCCGTAGCCAATGACCCCGGCCACCGCAAAGAAAACAAGCACGCTGAGGAACGTCATGACGCGCCTGCGCCGTTTGTCGAGCGACGGGTCGTCGCGCTTCTCGCCGCCTCCGCCTTGAGACCTCTCGGGCTCATGGCCGGGAAGCGGGCCGCGGGCTGCCGCCCCGGAATCGCCATGGTCCGCTTCAGGCTCCGCTTCCTCGCCTTCCATCTCCTGGGGCTGAATGCGCCTCTCGTGCTGCTCTTGCGTCATGCGTGCTGCCCTTCCGGTTGACGCGCCTTCGCTGGTGGCTCGCCGCTGGATGAATCCCGAGGGCCGTGTTCGGTTCCTTTCATGCGAGCCTTTAGCGCGTGAATAACCGAATAAAGATAGGGAACGACGAGGAGGGTGGTCACGGTTCCGACGATGAGCCCGCCGATAACAGCGCGCGCAAGCACCGAGTTCTGCTCCTCTCCCGGACCTCCGATGGCCATTGGCAGCATGCCGACGATCATCGCGCCTGCCGTCATCAAGACCGGGCGCAGCCTTGTCTTTCCCGCTTCAATGGCGGCCTTCGCCGGATGCACGTTTTGCAGAACGCGTTCGCGCGCGAAAGTGACGAGCAGAATGGAGTTCGCGGACGCCACGCCGATCGCCATGATCGCGCCCATGAGCGACGGCACGCTCAAGGTGGTGCCGGTGATGAACAGCATCATGACGATGCCGCAGCCTGCACCGGGAAGGCCGAGGATCACCGCCAGCGGGTCGAGGAAGTCCTGGAAATTCACGACCATCAGGAGGTAGACGAAGACCGCCGCGAAAAGCAGCCCGATCGTGAAGCGGTTGAAGGCCGATTGCATGCTCTCGGCCTGTCCCAAAAGAGACACCGTGTTCCCAGGCTGCAGCTTGGGACGAACGTCGCCGAGAATCTTGTTGATGTCGGATGCAACGCTGCCGAGATCGCGATCCGCTACGCTGGCGTAGATGTCGTAGACGGGCGCCACGTTGTTGTGGTTGATGACCGACTGGATGTAGCGCCGCGTCATGGTCGCGACGTTACCGAGCGTATTCGGAATCGGGGAGGTGGCGTCGCCCGTTGCTGCCGTGATCGATGTGTTGAGAACATCGTTCACGGTCGAGACTTTCCGCTCCGGCGTCTGAACAGCGATGTAGTACGGAATTCCCTGCTTCTCGTCGGTCCAGAAGTTCGGGTTCACCTGTTCCGAAGAGCTGAGGCTGACAGTCAGATCGTTTACGATTTGCTGGGCCTGCAGGCTTAGACCCTGAGCGCGGGTACGATCGATATCGAAGAAGAGATTGGGCGCGTCGAGTTCCTGCTGGATGTGCGCATCCACGACGCCCGCAATACCGGAAACGCGCTTTTGCAGTTCCTTGGCAATCGCGACATTATGCGGATCCCTGCCTTGGACTTGGACGTCGATCTGGGTCGCTACGCCGAAATTCAGGATTTGCGTCACCATATCGGCGGGCTGGAAGTAGAAAAGCAGATCTGGAAACGCCTGCGGCAGCTCCCGGCGCAATCGCGTGATGTACTCCTGCGTCGGCCGGTGATCCTGCTTCAGCGAAACCTGGATGATGCCGTCGTTTACGCCGATGATGGTGTTATCGGTGAAGGCCAGGTTATAGAGGCGCTGCGGTATTCCGATATTGTCCAGGATAAGGTCGCGCTCGGACGCAGGGATCACGTCGCGAATGTGATCCTCAACGTGCTGGAAGTATTTTTCAGTGTCTTCGATGCGCATGCGGGCCGGTGCGCGCACGTGGAGCTGAATGAGACCGGCGTCCACCGTGGGGAAGAAATCGCGCCCGACATAGTACGCCAGCACTCCAGACGTCCCGAACACGGCCAGTCCGATCAGCGGGATGACATAGCGGCGGCCGATGAGCCCTTCGAGCACCCAAGCGTAGAAATTCCGGAAGCGGTCGAAGCGCGCGTTGAAGCCTTCTGTGAAGCGGCCGAACAAGCCGGGGTTATCGCGACTGTGAGGCGCGTATTCAGCCCGCAGCAGGAAGCGGTTCACGATCGGCACGAGCGTCCGCGAGATGCCGTAGGACGCCAGCATCGCGAAAACCACCGCGAAGCCTTGTGGCGAAAACAGATATCGCGGAGCGCCTTCGAGGAAGACGACCGAAATGAAAACGCACGAAATGGCGAGCGTCGAGACAAGCGTGGGGAGCGCAATGCCTGCGGCGCCTTCCTCGACCCCCTTGTCGAACTCCATGCCTTCATCGAGAAGACGGTGTGTGTTCTCGATGGTGACCGTGGAATCGTCCACCAGGATGCCCACGGCGAGCGCCAATCCGCCGAGCGTCATGGTGTTGATGGTCTCGCCGAGCGCACTCAGGATCGCAATCGAGGTCAGGATCGAGAGCGGGATCGATATCAGGACGATAAGGGTGGAGCGCCAGCTCCCGAGGAAAACGAGGATCATCAGCGCGGTCAAGCCCGCGGCGATGGCGCCCTCGCGCAGCACGCCATCGATTGAGTTTGTCACAAAGACCGACTGATCGAACAGCTCCTTGATTTCCATGCCCGGCGGCGCCGCCTTGCGGATGGTGGGCAGCGCGGCTTTTACGCCGTTCACCACATCGACCGTCGATGCGTCGCCATTCTTGATCACGGTGAGCAGCACGCTGCGCTTGCCGTCGCTCCGCACGATATTCTGCTGAACCGCCCACGCATCGCGGACGTGGCCGATATCGCGGACATAGACCGTCGCGCCATTCACCTGCTTGATCGGGATATTGTTGAGCTGCTCGACGTTCTGCGGCTGCGAATTCACGCTGACGATATATTGCCGGTCGCCGATCTTCGCGTCTCCGGCGGGCACGGTCAGGTTCTGTGCATTGACCGCGTTCACGACGTCGGTCGGCGTCAGGCCGTGAGCGAGCATCGATGCCGGATCGATATCCACCATGATCTGGCGGTATTTGCCGCCGTAGGGCGTGGGCAGCGTCAGGCCGGGGATGGGAGCGAGCGCCTGCCGCACGCGGTACAGCGCATAGTCATAAAGCTGCTGCTCGTTCAGCGTGTCGGAGGACAGGCTGAGCTGCAGGACGGGTACGCTCGATGCGTTGTACTGGATGATGATCGGCGGCTGGATGCCCACCGGCATCAGCGCGCGGATCGAGTTCGAGGCGGAAACGATCTGCGCGATGGCCAGTTCGATGTTCACGTTGGGCTGGAAGTACACCCGCTCGGTGACGATGCCTTCCAGCGTTTGCGACTCGATGTTCTTGATCCCGGTCACGCTCGAACTGATCGAGTATTCGCTATAGGTCGCGACGCGGGCTTCCATCTCCTTCGGGCTAAGCCCGGTGTACTGCCAGATGACGGTCACGACGGGGATGTTGATCTGCGGGAAGATATCCTTCGACGTCGTCACGATCGCGGTAACGCCGAGAAAAATGATAAGGATTGCGATTACATAGAAAGTATGGGGGAAGCGCAGCGCGAACCGAACAATACCCATGACCTACCTCGCGCCCGAACCTGTCCCTCCGGGCTGCAACCAGCCGGATGGACTTTGGTTCACCGGCGCGCCGCGGCATTTTGGGCAGGATCACGGATTCGTGATCTGAGGCGCGGCTGCTTTTGCCGTCCCGCGGGCGGCCGCAAGGCAGGTTTCCTGCGCAGGGCGAAGGCCCGAAAAACCTTGCCGCGCAGGGCAAGCCACTTATGGCGGCCGAGCTGGAAATCCCGGAGCAGCCGAGGTCAGCGCCGGAAAGCGCCGTTCACTGCATGGCAGGGTTGTTATTGCTTCACAGCATTGGCGACCCAGCAATCGGAGTCATGGCCGCACTCGATGCGGCCATCCGTGGCCATCATTAAACTTTGGCTAGGCAAAGTAGCCGCGGTATGGATTGCTCGATCAGAACGGCCAGATGAGGCTGCAGCAGCAGTCGCCGCCGGGAACGGCCCAATTCGGCAATGGATAATGGCAAAGCCGGAAATGATGGCATTGGTCCCAGAGCGGACGGCACGCGTGGCAATGACCGTGACGATAGAAGTGGACCTTCACCGCATTTTCGCCGGCCTGGATGCCGCTGACTTGGCCAGCCGGAAAAGCGAAGGAGTTGGTTGAGAGGAGAGATGCGGCAAGAATGCCGATTGCGGCAATTAGAAGCTTTTTCATGTGTTTGTCCCCGTAGTGCAGCTCAAGGTCTTCATACTGCATGAGTTTTTTAGGGTGTTTTGGTAAAAAAAGCGGGAGCTTTCCCTTAACTCGGCGGAAACTGGTTCGGTGTGGCATTCGCGCTACAGGGGATTTGTCAAACTGCTGGGCCAAGCGTTTTGTTTGATGGCTTGACACAGCCCCGGCGCATCCGCCACACCTTGGCCCAACGAATTCTTACGCGCGAGCGCCATCATGAAAATAAACGGCAACGAAATCCGGCCTGGAAACGTCATCGAGCACAACAGCAGCCTTTGGGTGGCGGTCAAGACACAGGCAGTGAAACCCGGCAAAGGCCCCGCCTACAATCAGGTCGAGCTGAAAAATCTGATCAACGGCTCCAAGCTGAACGAGCGCTTCCGCTCTTCGGAGACTGTGGAGCGCGTGCGCCTGGAGCAGAAGGACTTCCAGTTCCTCTACAAGCAGGGCGATATGCTCGTTTTCATGGACACCGATACCTATGAGCAGATGGAGCTGCCTGAGGACTTCGTCGGCGAGCGGGCCGCTTTCCTGCAGGACGGGATGATGGTTATGGTGGAGACCCATGAGGGGCGTCCGATCGGCATCAATCTGCCGGACCAGGTGACGCTCGCCGTTGCGGAAGCCGATCCCGTCGTGAGAGGCCAGACTGCGGCGTCGTCATACAAGCCTGCGATCCTTGAAAACGGCGTGCGCATTATGGTGCCGCCTTTCGTGACGGCGGGTGAAAGGGTAATCGTCGACACCAACGAGATCGCTTACGTCAAGCGCGCTGAATAAGCTTCGAATGCTCGCGGGTTGCAGCGGGCGCAGCCCGCAGCATAAATCCGCCCGGCTTTGTTAGCTCCATCCTTCGACAGGCTCAGGATGAGGGCAGCGGCAGAAACAGGCTGAGGCTCAGGATGGGGCCGGCGGCGGAAACAGGCTGAGGCAGAGGATGAGGGCAGCGGCGGAAACAGGCTGAGGCTCAGGATGGGGGCGGCGGCGGAAACAGGCTGAGGCAGAGGATGAGGGCGGGGACAGAAACAGGTTGAGCCTCATGGTGCTGCGAATAGAACCTCATGGTGAGCCTGTCGAACCATGGGCAGCATTTCCGGTAGATTCTGGCATTTTGGAGTATTGAATATGCCTGCTTCGGCACTGATGACGATCATGGTCAATGCCGCCCGGAAAGCGGGCCGCAGCCTAGCGCGCGACTTCGGAGAGGTGGAGCACCTTCAGGTCAGCGTGAAGGGACCCGCGAATTTCGTGTCCGCCGCCGATCACCGGGCCGAGACGATCCTTTACGAGGAGCTGAGCAAGGCGCGGCACGGCTATTCATTTCTCATGGAGGAACGCGGACTTGTTGAGGGGCCGGACAAGTCGCACACCTGGATCATCGATCCGCTCGACGGCACGACGAATTTCCTGCATGGCATCCCGATGTTTGCCATCTCGGTTGGGCTCGAACGCGAAGGAGAGCTTGTTGCGGGTCTCGTCTACAATCCCGCTACGGGCGACCTTTACACCGCCGAGCGCGGCAAGGGCGCTTTTCTCAACGATACGCGGCGCTTGCGCGTTGCGGCCCGCCCCGATCTCGATAACGCGGTGATCACCACGGGCATCTCCCACCGCGGAAAGCCTGGACAGGAGCAAAACCTGCGCGAAATCCACGCCGTGATGCGCGACTCAGCGGGCATCCGCCGCACGGGCGTTGCTTCTATCGATCTCGCCTGGGTGGCTCAGGGGCGTTTCGACGGCTATTGGGAACGCCATATTCAGGCTTGGGACATGGCCGCGGGCATTGTTCTTGTCCGCGAGGCAGGCGGCTTCGTCTCGGACACGCAAGGCCGCCAGAATATGCTCAAGACCGGGGATATCGTTTGCGGTAATGAAGCGATCCATGCCGCCCTTCTCAAACGCATCGCCCTACCTACCTAAAAGGCGGGCCGTTTAACAGGGAAGTTAGTTTTGCGCGCCGCCCAAATGTTGTATGGAAGGGCCTGTAGCTGAGTTCCGCGACCAAGGCGCCTGCGAGACACCCTTTGCCATGAGTAAACCTCCCTACTACAAAACCATGTCAGGCCCCCAAGTCTTCGTTGGGCGCATGCTTATCTTCCTGATCCTGACAGGTCTCATCGCGTTCATCATCAATAAGCAAATTATCGCCAATTTCGATAACAACAGGCCGCTCAATTCTCTTATTATCGGCGTCCTGATTTTCGGCATCCTTTACGCATTTCAGCAGGTTTTGCGGCTTTACCCCGAGGTAAGGTGGGTCAACAACTTCCGCATCTCCGATCCTGGGCTCGCCACGGATAATGTGCCGGTCATGCTGGCTCCGATGGCGATGATGCTGAGACGGCGGCAGGGGGGTCAGGCCGCAATCTCGACAATGACGATGCGCTCGATCCTCGATTCGATCGCGTCGCGCCTGGATGAAAGCCGGGAGACCACGCGCTACCTCGTTGGGCTTCTGATCTTCCTCGGCTTGCTCGGCACATTTTGGGGCCTTCTCCTGACGACAGGGTCGGTCGGCGATACGATTTCGGCCCTCAACACCGACGGCAAAGAGTCCGCACAGGTTTTCCAGGAATTGAAGACCGGTCTCGAAGCTCCACTGCGCGGCATGGGCACAGCTTTCTCCGCTTCGCTATTCGGGCTTGCAGGGTCGCTCATTCTCGGATTTCTGGACCTGCAGGCGGGGCAAGCGCAGGCGCGGTTCTATAATGAGCTTGAAGAATGGCTCTCGACCATTACAGAGCTTCGCGCGGATACACCCGGCGACGCACCGGGCTCGCAGGCGCAAATGAGGTTCGCACTCCTCGATATGCAGCGAAGCATTTCCGATCTTGCCGATAAGTTGGAGCAGGGCGTCATTCGCGGCGGTCCGCAAAACAACGAGGGCTTGCTTCGGCTCTCCGACGGCATAGAGAAGCTTGTTCAGCAAATGCGCGCCGAGCAAAAGGTGCTCCGGGAATGGGTCGACGAGCAGTCGCAAAACCAGAGCGAGCTTGCGGCCGTTTTGAAGGAGCAAAACAGGCTCGCGAGCGCCCTTCGAGAGATCGCGGCGCGCGCTCCCCGCCGCGATCCTGTAGACCGCTGATAGCCGGGAAAGGTCACGCCAATGCTATCGAGATCGCGCCGCCGGCCGGGAGGAATCGACTACTGGCCGGGCTTCGTCGATGCGCTTTCGACGCTGTTGCTGGTCGTGACGTTTCTCATGGTCCTGTTCATGGTGGCGCAATATTTCGTTGCGCAGGAAGCCTCGGGCAAGGATACGGCGCTGGCGCGTCTGCAAAAGCAGATAGCCCAGATGGCGGACCTGCTCTCATTGGAGCGCTCTCAGAAAAACAGCGCACTTGAGGAGACCTCCTCGCTGCGGGCGACGCTGGCCGCCTCCGATGCAGAGAAGAAGCGCCTTGCCGGGCTCGTGAGTACCGAAGGGGCTAAGGGAACGTCGGCCGACGC
This sequence comes from uncultured Alphaproteobacteria bacterium, assembly GCA_963834165.1. GTDB lineage: Bacteria > Pseudomonadota > Alphaproteobacteria > Rhizobiales > Rhodomicrobiaceae > Rhodomicrobium. The sequence goes on from CAWIAL010000017.1 coordinate 829,653, forward strand.
GCGCATTGCCGCCGCGACCAAGCAACTCGACGATCAGCGTACTTTGACGGCGCAGGCGCTTGCGCAAGTCGAGCTTCTCAACCAGCAGATATTGGCCTTGCGCAAGCAACTCGCGGCGCTCGAGAACTCGCTGGGCGACTTGGATAAGCGCGACAAGCAGGCCCAGGCGCAAATTGCCGATCTTGGGCAGCGCCTCAACGTGGCGCTCGCAAAGCGCGTGCAGGAGCTGTCTCAATACCGTTCGACATTTTTTGGGGAGCTGAAGAAGTCGCTGGGAGACCGTGACGACATCCAAGTCGTTGGCGACCGTTTCGTTTTTCAGTCGGAGATATTCTTCGACAGCGGATCGGCCGATCTGACGCCGCAAGGATATGGTGAACTTGACAAGCTCGCGGCGGCTCTCAAGGATTTAGAAGGGCGAATCCCAAAGGAATTGAACTGGGTGCTTCGCATCGACGGCCACACCGACATCAGGCCGATCGCAACGGCAACGTTCAGATCGAACTGGGAGCTTTCGTCGTCGCGCGCGATCTCGGTTGTAAAATACTTGATTTCGAAAGGCGTCCCTCCGAACAGGCTTGTCGCGGCCGGATTTGGTGAATTCCAGCCGTTCTCTTCTGGCGGTTCCGAAGCAGACTTGCGCCGCAACCGCCGGATCGAGCTGAAGCTCACCGAGAAGTAGCTCTCGCCCTCTCTTCCGATGGGAGAGGCATTCCCTGCGGTGTCAATGGCGGCGGAAGCGGAGGTAGTCGTCGAGCCGGACAATGTTCGCCTGCACGGCTACGCCAGGGTCGAAGGGGGAGCGCGGCGCGGGACGGTCGGGACTTACTGGCGCGGCTCGCGTGAAAAGCGTCTTCGGCAAGGGTTTCGACGCGTGCCACAGCGCCGTGAAGCTTGAGTGTGCCTCCGCGAGCATGGCAGGCGTGGCGTCTTCTACGCGATCGATTGCGCTGCGCGAATCCTCGGAACGCCGCATCGAGTCGCCAGTCCAGCACAGGGTCCTGCCCAGCGTAAGCCTTTCGTGAGCATCGAGCAGCGCGCGATTTTTGGCCCAGCGGATAATGGCTTCCGGCGCATGCTGGCACGCGGAGCTAAGCGCCTGGACCATGGTCTCCAATGCATCTGCCGGGGCGATCTGAGCGAAGATGATGTTCGCTTCGACGGAGAGAGGCTGGAAGCGGGCCAGATTCATCGCGAGCGCTTTTGCAGGAGGCGAAGCCGGGGAGCGGGCAATCAGAGTAACTGTTCGTTGCTCCAGATCGGCCTCCTGCTTGAGGCTCAGACCGTAAACATCGAAGCAGGAATCGAAACGGCTCGCGGCTTGAAGGGGGGTCGCAAAACGCAAGGCGTCAAAATCTGAAATGAAGCTCATGGCTTTTATCCGGGCTTGTGCAAGATGCAGCGCGACGGCGCCTAACCTTGGTAAACCCGCAAGGTTAAATATCACTTGAGATAGGCTGAAAGTACTGAAAAATTACGCAAGCGAAATTCAAGGTTACTTAAGCATGAAGTAAAGTTGAGTATTCATAAATGCAGCTTCAGCCCCGCAGGAAGGTGCCGGTAATTCCACCGGGCGCGTCCTAGCGCAGCGGACGGTTATTTATCCGCTGATCCGCATCTCTCCGTCGTGCCCGCCCCCGTCTTCAGGAGGATAACCTCCTGATAGCGTTGGGGCTACGGCTGCCGCGGATGGCGATTTAATGCACGAGTTTACGCCGTTTGAGCGGCGACGGCCAAATCGGGAGCGGCGTATCGGTCGATGGAGGCAACGATCTCGCTTACGACGTCCGTGATTAAGCTCTTGTTTTCGCCCTGCGCCATTACGCGGATAACGGGTTCGGTGCCCGAAGGACGAATAAGCAGCCGTCCAGCCTTGCCAAGGCGGGCCTGACCGGCCTCGATCACGGCTTTGACAGCCTCATTTTCGAGCGGACTGGCGCCCCGGTACCGGATGCTCTTCAAGAGCTGCGGCACAGGTTCGAAACGGCGGCAGACTTCGCTCACGGGCTTTCCGCTTTGCACGACCACGCTCAGCACTTGCAGCGCGGTTACAAGCCCGTCTCCGGTCGTCGTAAAGTCGGACAGCACGACATGACCGGATTGTTCGCCGCCGACGTTGTAATCGCCGCGACGCATTTCCTCGACGACATACCGGTCGCCGACCTTGGTGCGAATGAGCGCGAGGCCAAGCCCTTCGAGATGGCGTTCCAGGCCGAGGTTCGACATGACGGTGGCGACGATGCCGTTCCCGCGCAGCCGGCCCGCATCACGCCAGCTCCCGGCTATCACGGCGAGGATTTGGTCTCCGTCGACCAACTGCCCGTTCTCGTCGGCAATGACCACCCGATCCGCGTCGCCATCGAGGGCGATGCCAATATCTGCTCCCGATTCGCGCACCTTCCGGCAAATCGTTTCCGGCACGGTGGAACCGCACTCGCGGTTGATATTGCGGCCATCGGGGTTCACCGCGAGCGCAACAACGTTCGCGCCCAGTTCCCAAAGCGCGGCTGGAGCGACGCGATAGGCGGCGCCGTTGGCGCAGTCCACGACAATCCTCAGGCCATTGAGACTTACGGTGCGATCGAGTGTGCGCTTGGCAAATTCCACGTAGCGGTCGTAGACGCCGTCGATACGCTTGGCCTGCCCGATGCGGTCTGGTTCCGCCAGCAGGTGCCCAATGTCGCCGTACACCTCCGCCTCGATGCCGGCCTCGACTTCGTCCGACAGTTTGTAGCCGTCAGGCCCGAAGAGCTTGATGCCGTTGTCCTGGTAAGGGTTGTGGGACGCGGAGATCATGACGCCAAGGTCGGCTCTCAGGGATCGCACGAGCATGGCCACCGCGGGCGTCGGGATCGGCCCGAGTTGCACCACGTCCATGCCCACGGACGTAAAGCCGGAGACCAGCGCCAACTCGATCACGTAGCCGGAAAGCCGCGTGTCCTTGCCGATCACCACGCGGTGTCGGCGTTGACCGTTGGTAAACATGTGGCCAGCCGCCATGCCCACTTTCAAAGCGATTTCGGCTGTCATTGGATAGATGTTCGTCTGACCGCGAATACCGTCCGTTCCAAAGAGTTTTGGCGCCATGATCCTAACCTCGTGTGCCCGGAGACACCCTCTCACTCGTTCCAAAAAAGATGCTGATATCGTCCAAGGAGGGGAAATAACTGCATTAGCTGATGCTGGGCCACAAATTCTAATTATACTTTAAAATTGAACCAATCTGTAGCTAAATATTTGCATTATTACTGTTAACTATTGCATACAACTCAAGCACAAGCTGTTTCTGCTGTACCGTGCAACCATTCCCACACGGCGAATGCCTGGCGGGTGGCTTCCAGGTCGTGGACGCGCACGATCTGCACCCCCTGGCTGGCAGCGTCGAGATCGGCCGCCACGCTCGCCGCAGCCTGGTCCTTCGGAGAACTTACGCCCGCCAACTTCTGGAGGGAGCGCTTCCGCGACGTTCCGGTCAGAAGCGGCACCCCCAGACCGTGAAAGATGCTGACGTTTTGGAGCAGGGCTTGGTTGTGAGCAGGGGTTTTGCCAAAGCCGATGCCTGGGTCCGCAATCAGGCTCTCGCGCGGCAGGCCGGCAGCGACTGCGGCCTCGATCCGGCTTTCGAGGAAGTCATAAACTTCGATGACCACGTCCTGATAGGAAGGGTTGTCCTGCATGGTCTTCGGGTCGCCCTGCGCGTGCATCAGGATGGTTGGCTTCCTGAGTTCCGCCGCCGTGGTCAAGCTGTCCTGCGCGAAGGTCAAGGCGGAGACGTCGTTGATGATGTCGGCGCGGATCTTGGCCGCCTCCCGCATCACCTCCGGTTTGCGCGTATCGATCGACACGGGCGCGGCGATGCCCGTCAGCCCTTGCAGCACCGGCAGGACGCGCCGAAGCTCCTCCTCCGCCGTAACCGGCTCGGAGCCCGGCCTCGTGGATTCGCCGCCGATATCGATGAAGTCCGCGCCGCCGCTCGCAAGGGCCGCGGCGTACTCGATTGCGGCTGCGGCCTCGAAATGCTCGCCGCCATCCGAGAAGCTGTCGGGGGTCACATTCACAATGCCCATGATGCGCGGGCTATTCATTGCAACGCCAGCTACGGCGGAACGGGGAGCGGTGAGTCGGTCGAGAAGGTCTTTGATGCGCGGATCGTCGATGGCCTGGATGGTGCTCGTGCGAACGATTGCGTGCTTGACGTCGCCCGGCTCGCCTTCCCACAGCCGGACACCCTCGAACGCTACGGAACCGCCAGCCAAGGGCAGCGCTGCGCCAAGGACCACCGCTTCCCTCGCAATCGGCCCATAAAGCAATCCAATCGGCTGCAAATAAATACCGGTCATCGCGATCTCCAGGGTAGGCCGCGGTTTGCGGGGGGCTTATCGAAATATGAGCTGTCGAGAGTTACAATAAAAACTCATGTTTTCTGCTGGCGCGTAAGGTACGGGCAGATGGATCATGAAGCGCGTGGCAACGGCAGGGGCTAGGCGTCGCCGCCCACGCGCCGGAGGCCTTCATAAGCAACGCGGCTTGATGAGTTGATCTGAAGCGCCTTGCGGTAGGCGTGCGCGGCCTCTGCCCGGTCGCCAAGGGCCTCGGCCGCCTGCCCGGCATAAGCCCAGGCGTCGTAGTTGTTGACCTTGTTAGTCCCGGCAACGCGGAAATCTTCCAAGGCCTTCTTGTAGTCATTGACCATCATGTAACTGACGCCGCGGGCGAAATGCGGGTCGGCTGCATCGGGCCGGTAATTCACGGCGATGTTGAGATCGTCGATCGCGGCGCGGTGGTCGTTCATGGACTGATAAATGAGACCGCGGCTGTAATAGGGGGCGGGATCGTCCGGCTTCAGCTCGATCGACTTGCTGAAATCCGCGACGGCCATCTGCAAATTCTTCTGCTCTTTGTAGACATTCCCGCGGCCAACATAGGCAGCGGCGTAATCGGGCTTTATAGCCAAGGCCTGGTTATAATCGCTCATGGCCGCGTCCAAGCGGCCCATCCGCAGATAAATGAGAGCCCGATTGTTATAGGCTTGGTAGAATTGCGGATTGAGCTGGATTGCGGACGAGAAATCGCCAACGGCCCTTTCGTAGTCGCCAGCCTGGCCGAAAGCCGTCCCTCTCAGATTGAGGGCGTTCGCGTCGCGGGGGTTCTTCGCGAGGACGGCCGAAATGGATGCGATATTGTTTTTCTGGTCAACCTGAGGATTGTTCAGCTGGTCTTCTGCGCGCTGATCTTTCGTTGCGGAAGTCTCGCAAGCAGCAACTGCAATTAAGGCAAGGCAAAGCCCGCCCGCGGTTAGCGCTCGTCTTATGATCAACCCCGTCGTCACAATACAGGCTCCACCCTCGCGTAAAGTCACCTCTTACGCTTACAACATTGGGCCGAGAATGCGGCCACAATCAGATGCACCACAAAACGTCTGTAACAGGCGGCTGTGGAATACTTAGCGGGCGGCTGCCCGGCCTGGCGCGACCACGCCTTCCCTTTGTGCTTTCTTCCGCGCGAGCTTACGGGCGCGGCGCACAGCCTCGGCCTTTTCGCGCGCTCTCTTCTCGGATGGCTTCTCGTAGTAGTTCCGCAGCTTCATCTCGCGAAAGATACCTTCGCGCTGCATCTTCTTTTTGAGCGCCTTCAGCGCCTGATCAACATTGTTGTCACGAACGTGGACTTGCACGCTGGCTCCTTCTTTCTGTTTCTGGATGAATAAAAAAGCCCGCACTCATGCAGGCTGCAATTACAATAGCAGTCTTAGCCACGCCTGTCTATTTCAGCCTGACGTAGGATGAGAATTATCTTACTCCTTTTTCAGGGGTGATATTTGGGTCACATGCCCGAGCTTGCGGCCCTCTCTTATGCCCTTCTTTCCGTAGAGATAGAGAGACAAACCCGGATCCTTCTCAAGAAGACTCCGCCACTCAAGCACATCGTCGCCGATGAGGTTTGTCATGACCGCGTCGGAGTGACGCTCGACCGAACCTACAGGCCAACCGGCTATGGCCCGGATGTGATTCTCGAATTGGCTGATCGCGCAGGCCTCCATCGTCCAGTGGCCCGAGTTGTGAACGCGCGGCGCAACCTCATTCACGAGCAGGGGTGCTGAACTGCCCTCCGGCATCACGAAGAACTCGACACCCAGGACGCCGCAATAATCGAGCGCCGCGGCGATCTTTTTGGTCATCTCCTGCGCGAGCGCCCGATGCCCCTTGGAGCAGGCTGCAGGAACGGTGCTTTTGCGCAGAATGCCCCCGGAGTGATCATTCTCGGGGCTGTCGTAGCAGAAGACTTCGCCATCGGCCGACCGGACGCCGATAACCGAAATTTCCGTCGAGAAATCGACCACCCCTTCCAGCACGCAGGATGTTGCGAAATCGGCGAAAGCAGAGCGAAGTGCTGCTTCGGTCGAAATCCTGGCCTGTCCTTTGCCGTCGTAGCCTTCGCGGGCGCGCTTTAGGATGCCGGTTCCCGCTTCGGCGAGAAGGGCGGCCGCGGCCGGCAGATCGTCCTCGCGCTCTAGGGCGGCGTAGGGAGCGGTGGGGAGACCGATACCGGAAAGGAAGCGCTTCTCGGCAATCCGGTCTTGCGTGACCTCGGCGGCGCGGGCCTTTGGGCGGACATCAGTATGGCGGGCGGCGATTTCCAGGGCGGCGGCGGGAATGTTCTCGAACTCGAACGTGACCACGTCGCAAGCCTTCCCAAACTCGATCAGCGCAGCCTTATCGTCATAGGCGTATTGCCAGCGGAGCGAGGCGACCTGGAATGCGGGGCTATCATCTTCCCGGGCATAGATCGCTGTTTTGAAACCGAGCTTTGCCGCGGCTATGGCCAGGAAACGCCCGAGCTGGCCCCCGCCGAAGATCCCGATCATAGAACCCGGCGCGAGAGGCTCAGGGCGCATCGAAGGGCCGCTCCGCGACTTTTGCCGTCCGGTTGGCGCGCCAGGCATCGACCCGCGCCGCAAGCGCCGGATCGGCAAGCGCGAGGATTTCCGCCGCGAGCAGGCCGGCGTTCGCCGCACCCGGCTCGCCTATTGCAAGCGTGCCAACGGGCACTCCTGCCGGCATTTGCACGATGGAGTGCAGAGCGTCCTGTCCGTTGAGCGCCGTTGTGGCGATCGGGACGCCCAGCACAGGGAGAGTTGTCATAGCCGCCGTCATGCCAGGAAGATGAGCGGCGCCACCTGCCCCTGCAACAATAACCTTCACGCCCGCATCGCGGGCCGACGTGGCGAAGGCGTAGAGCCGGTGCGGGGTGCGGTGGGCAGAGATCACGCGCGCTTCATAGGGCACGCCAAGCTCGTCCAGAATGGCGGCGGCGGCTCGCATGGTGGGCCAGTCGGATTGACTGCCCATAATAATGGCGACAGGCGGCGATGCATTCGTCATGATCGATTACAAATCATGAAATCGCGCCCGCAGGAAGCTGCGATGCGGCTTCTGGGCTAATTTGCCCACGTTTTCCTGGAACTCCCTGTCCTAGGCGATAATATCCGGGAGAAGCTGATCTTCGAGACGGGCGATCTTGTCCTTTAGTCCAAGCTTGCGCTTCTTCAGGCGGGTGAGACGAAGCTGGTCGCGCTCAGCGGCTGCTTCCAGCGCGATGATCGCTTCGTCCAGGTCTCTGTGCTCCTGCCTAAGTTGCGCGAGCTTATGGCGCAGGCTTTTGTCGTCCGAAGTGTTCATCAAACCCCCGGGGATGACGCCAAAGATGCACGGCCCCGAAAAATCGTTGACGTATTTCATCATAGCACGAATCCCCGAATTCCGAAAAAACGCAATCGTCTGGTTCTCTAAGCTGTAGCACGGCCTTAACTAATTTCTATTGAAAATTTTGAGAAAAATCTAAATTTATTAATATATGAAGCAAATTTACATATTACTTATAGTTGTCGAAACTGATTCGCGCAACCGCGACACAATTAACGCTTAATCTTGTCATCTTTCTGCCATAATATGGAGGTGCGATAGAGTGTTAAACAAAAGTGGAGGCCGTGAAATGAGCCTTTTTGCGCATATCGAGGAACTGACAGAGAAGCACCAATCGATCCACCGCCAGATCGAACAGGAAATGAACCGCCCCCTCGTCGACAGCCTCAAGGTTTCGGAACTCAAGCGCAAAAAGCTACGCCTCAAAGAGAAGATAGAAAAGCTAAAAGCTGAGCGACACGTAGCCTGAACCCAATCCCTCACATCGAAGCTGGCAGCGGCTCGCGCCGGGAGCGACGGCGTAAGCTGGTAATTCCCCGCAGCCGCCTCGCCAGTCTCCGCGATGCTTCAATAAATCTGTTGCGCTGAAGCGCAGACGCCTTCATTTCTTCTCGCATGAGCGAGAAAAAGAACAGCACCCAGGTGAAGCCGCGCCTGCCTAAGGGCCTGCGCGACGTTGAAGCGCAAGAAGTGCGTGCCCTGCAACTCATGCTGGGCAAGATCAGCGACGTTTACGAGCGGTATGGGTTCGAGCCGCTCGATACGCCCGCTTTTGAATATACAGACGCGCTTGGCAAGTTCCTGCCCGACACGGATCGTCCGAACGAGGGGGTATTTTCGTTCCAGGACGAAGACGATCAATGGGTTTCGCTGCGCTACGACCTGACCGCGCCGCTTGCGCGCTATGTTGCGCAAAATTTCGACGCGCTGCCGAAGCCGTTCCGCCGCTATCAGTCGGGCTACGTCTACCGGAACGAGAAGCCGGGGCCGGGCCGCTTCCGCCAGTTCATGCAATTCGACGCCGATACGGTCGGCACTGCCAACCCCGCCGCCGACGCGGAAATGTGCATGCTCGCCGCCGACACGCTGGAATCGCTCGGCGTTCCTCGCGGCAGCTATGCGATCAAGGTTTCGAGCCGGACAATGCTCGACGCCGTTTTGGACAGCGCAGACATTGCCTCTCCCAAGCAGCGGCTAATCGTGCTTCGCGCCGTGGACAAGTTTGACCGGCTCGGCCTTCAGGGTGTCGCTGAGCTGCTGGGCAAGGGCCGCAAAGACGAGAGCGGGGATTTCACTCCCGGAGCCGAGCTTTCATCGCCCCAGGCTACCGCGATCCTCTCTCTTCTTTCAGGGGAAGGCGTTCCCGCGGATGCGGTCGTGGCGTCCATCGTCAAATTCTTGCGGGAGGCGGGTTACGAGGAGGATCGCATCCGCTTCGATCCGACCGTCGTTCGCGGACTCGAGTATTATACAGGCCCGGTTTTCGAGGCGGAGCTGACGTTTCCGGCCAAGGATGAGAGCGGGCAGGCCGTCCGTTTCGGATCGGTCGGCGGCGGCGGGCGCTACGATGGCCTCGTTTCGCGCTTCCGCTCGCAGCCCGTCCCTGCCACGGGTTTCTCCATTGGCGTGTCGCGCCTGTACGCGGCGCTGACCCACCTCGGCAAGCTTAAGGGAAGCGCCGCGTCGCAAGCCCCGGTCGTGGTGCTCGTCATGGACAAGGCCCGCACCGGCGACTACCAGAAGATGAGCCGCGATTTGCGCAATGCCGGCATTCGAGCCGAAACGTATCTCGGCGACGCAGGCATGAAAGCCCAGATGAAATATGCCGACAAGCGCCGCAGCCCTTGTGTTATTATTCAGGGTGAGGACGAGCGCGCGCGCGGCGAAGTGACGATCAAGGATCTCCTCGAAGGCTCACGCCTCTCTGGCGAGATCGCCGATCATGCCGCTTGGCGCGAAGGACGCCCGGCACAGTTTGCCGTGCCCGAGGCGGACATGGTGAGGGAAGTGCAGCTCCTCCTCGAGCGGCAGGGGAAGCATGACGGCTGAAGGCGCGACCGAATTCGAGGCATTGGAGGCGCAGGCGGCAAGCCTGATGACCCTCTTCTCCTTAAAGGGCTATGAGCGCGTAGCCCCATCCTTCATACAGCCGGCGAGCCTGTTTCTCGATCGCATCGGCGAAACGCTTCGCGCGCGCACCTATGTTTTCACCGACCCGAACGGGGAAGAACTGTGCTTGCGGCCGGACCTAACCATCCCTGTTTGCCGGGTCTTCCTCGAACGCGGCGGCTCGGACGGCATTGCAAAATTCTGCTACAACGGCCCGGCCTTCCGCATTCAGCAGGGAAAGCCCGACCCTTTGCGTCCGCGCGAATTCCGGCAGGCGGGCATCGAGTTTTTCGGCTCAGCCGGCCACGATGCCGATCTCGAAGTCCTTGCGCTCACAATCGAAGCGGTTCGCGAAAGCGGCGTGCATTCGTTCACAGTAAGGGTGGGACACCTTGGGCTGTTCAAGGCCCTGCTCAACGGCTTAAGCATTCCGCCGCGCTGGCGCGAAAGGCTGGCGCGGGCGTTCTGGCGGCATGCCGCGTTCGCTCGCGAGCTTGCAACACTGTCCCGCTTGAAAAAGGATGCCTTGCCGCGCGTCCCGGCCGGGGCATTGACCGAGGGCTGGCTTCTCAATCAATTGGACGCCAGCAGCATTCCCCTTGTCGGTCTGCGGCGGCCAGCGGAAATCGTGAAGCGGTTGCAGGATAAGGCTGCCGATGCGAGCGAACCGCCGCTGCAGCCTGCGACGGCTCGGCTTATCGACGAGTATCTGCGCACTCGGGGAGAGGCCCCGGCGGCGCTCGACGCGATGGAAGCCCTTGCGCGTGGCGCAAAGCTCGATCTTGGCGATGCGCTTGTCGAGGCTCGGGCGCTGTTCGAAGGATTGAAATCCATCGCCGGGCCTGCTCCGGTTGTCTTCGAGGCCGATTTCGGGCGCCACTTTGAATATTACACCGGCATGGTCTTCCAGATCGAGATCGACGGCGCGGGCATCGCAGGGCAGATCGCGGGCGGCGGGCGCTACGATGGGCTGATCAGCGCGCTTTCGCGTGGCGAGCACGATGTTCCGGCGGTGGGCGCGGCGCTGCACACGGAGCGCCTTCTAGCTGCGGCTTCGCGGGGGTGACGCATGGCTAAACTGATCGTCGGCGTGCCATCCAAGGGTCGTCTCATGGAGGATACGCTTGAACTTTTCCGGGCTGCCGGCCTCGCAATAGAAAAAACCGGCGACGAGCGCGGCTATCGCGGCGCGATCTCCAGCGTGCCGGATTCGGCTGTCGAGTTTCTATCGGCAAGCGAGATCGCGCGCCATCTTCAATCGGGGCGCATACATCTCGGCGTGACGGGCGAAGACCTTATTCGCGAGCAGATCCCCGACGCCGATGAACGCGTGTCCTGCCTTGTGAAACTTGGCTTCGGCCACGCCAACGTCATTGTCGCAATCCCCGATTGCTGGCTCGACGTGGAAACGATGGCCGACCTGGAGGAAGCGGGCGCGCTCTTTGCCGCCGAGCATGGCAGGCGGCTCCGGATCGCAACGAAATATCCAATGCTGACGCGGCGTTTCTTCGCCTCGCGAGGCGTCGTCCACTATCGCACCGTGGAAAGCCTGGGCGCGACCGAGGGAGCGCCTGCGGCCGGCACGGCGGAAGCCATCGTGGACATCACCTCGACGGGCGCGACCTTGAAGGCCAACGGGCTGCGGGTCTTGAGCGACGGCCTGATCCTGCAATCGGAAGCCAATCTCGTCGCCTCGAAAGAGGGCATCCAAGGGGCGGGGACGGCAATTCTTTGCTCGCAGATTGCAGACAAGATCGCGGGCGCGCTCCGCGCCGGCGGTTAGATTATTGGAGCGCCGCGCCTCCCTCCCTGCGCGATGCGCCGTCATCCCAAAGTGGGCACGGGCTAACGGCAATCCGGCTGCGATCATGTCCTAAGAACGCGGCGGACCGAATAGGCTGAGGTCGATCGCCATGCCCATGGCGAGATAGCCCTGGCGGTTCGGGTGAAGCTTGTCGCCTGGGCCGCCTACCGTGTTGTCGGGCACGAACTCCGGGCGCATCTCGCCCGTTTCAGGGCTCACGGTGACCTTGTCGAAATCGATGACGCCGTCGAACAAGCCCTCCCCGCGTATGAAGTCGTTCAACGCTTGGCGCTTCATGTCCTGTTCGGCGAAACCGTGGGCGGGACCGGCGTTCCCAAGCGCCGTCGTTACTGTGCAGCCGATGACGCGCACGCCTGGGATGCGGCGGCGCAGCGTAGCGACGCCCTCCTTCAAAGCCATTTGGATGGATTCGACGCTCGCATTGCCGTTCTTGCTGAAGTCGTTGATGCCCTCCAGCCAGATCACTGCCGAAACGCCGGACAGGCTCATGACATCGCGGTCAAGCCGCTGGAGCGCTGAGGGTCCGCCGGGATAGGGCTTTTCAGGGCTGTATTCGGGCGGCCCCGCGATCAGATTGCCGCCAATGCCCGCGTTCACTACCACAAATTTATCGCCGTATTTGGCGTGAAGCCGCCTCGAAAGCACGTCCGGCCAGCGGTCGTCGCCATTCAATGTCGAACCTGTGCCGTCGGTGATGGAATCGCCGAGCGCCACGATGACCTGCGTATCGGCCGGGACCTTCATGTCCAAAGCGTCGAGGAAATACCAAGACGTGGTGCCATTGGGAAAAGCGGCTTCGTCCTCGCTCGCGCCTTGCGAGCCGGCGCCGGGCGCTGTGACGTAGGAAGTCGTCAGCCCCTTTGCATGCCATGTCATGGGACCGCTTTCGCCCGCGACATGGAAGCTGATTGCGAGTTTCCTGGACTGCAGATAGGCGGTGGAAACGCCGCTTACGAAAGGCAGCGAGATGGCGTCGCTCCAGACGCTTGCGCCCGGCTCGACGGTGACGCTCGCCGCGCCGCCGAAGGTTACGGGCCGGTTCGTTCCCGCAACAAGCGCGGAGCTATCGAGCTGCAATCCAATGAAGCCCCCATCGAAGGTGATGGGCTTGGTCCCAAATGCGTTGGAAAGCCGGATGCGGGCCTCACGCCCCCAGACGTCCGGCCCGATGATGAGCCGGAAGCTCTGATCCCTCGCTCCCGTTTCCGGCGAGGGAAAAACCCGGCGCAAATCGGGCTGCACCATAGGGTTGCCGATGGGGTAGGGTCCCTGCGCGGAGGCGGCCCAGCTCGTAACCCACTTCTCGGCCCCCTCGGACATCGCCGGAAGGCACTGCACCATGGAGTAAAGCAACAGGAACGCGACAACTGAAGCGCGCATGTCCTTCTTCTCCGAAGCTGAACTTCAACAGGCTGCTGAAAAAGGCACGTAGCCCTTGGCGCGACAGGCTCACCACCAGGACTAAATCGTTGATCCATCCAGCCTCATCCCGCGCCCGTCGAAGGATGAGGCCAAGATTATTTGCTAAAGGGGGCCTGCTAAGCGGCATCCTCCGATGTCGATGGAAACCCTTTTGCCTTTAGGGCCGCAGTGATTTCCGCCAGGATTGCCGGATCGTCGATGGTAGCGGGCATCTTGTACTGCTCCCCGTCGGCAATCTTGCGCATGGTTCCACGCAGGATTTTTCCGGAGCGCGTCTTGGGAAGGCGGTTCACGGTGAGCACCGTCTTGAACGCGGCGACCGGGCCAATTTGATCGCGCACAAGCGCGACGATCTCACGTTCGATCTCTTTGATATCGCGGTCCACGCCCGCCTTCAGAAGCACGAACCCCGCTGGCACCTGGCCCTTCAGGCCGTCATGAATGCCGATAACCGCGCATTCCGCAACATCGGGATGGTTCGCCACGACCTCCTCGATGCCGCCCGTGGAGAGCCGATGCCCCGCGACGTTGATGATGTCGTCGGTCCGGGCCATCACGAACACATATCCGTCCTCGTCGATATACCCGGCGTCGGCGGTTTTGTAGTAGCCCGGATATTCGACGAGATAGCTCTCGATAAAGCCGGCGTCGTTGTTCCAGAGCGTCGGCAGGCAGCCGGGCGGCATGGGCAGGCGGATCGACAGCGCGCCTGTCTGGCCGGGCTTGACCTCCTCGTTGCTCTCGTTCAGCACGTGCAACTCGAATCCGGGGACCGGGAAAGTCGGCGATCCATACTTGATCGGCATCGCGCCCAGGCCCACGCAGTTCCCTGCGATGGCCCAGGCGGTCTCAGTTTGCCACCAGTGGTCGATGACGGGCACATGAAGCAGGTTCTCGGCCCAATGCACCGTGTTCGGGTCCGCACGCTCGCCCGCGAGGAAGAGTGTCTCGAAGTGCGAGAGATCGTACTTGGCAAGGAACGTCCCGTTCGGGTCTTCCTTCTTGATCGCCCGGAAGGCGGTCGGCGCCGTGAAAAGCGCTTTCACCTTGTACTCGGAGATCACCCGCCAGAACGCGCCGGCATCGGGCGTACCGACCGGCTTGCCCTCGTAGAGAACCGTCGTCGCGCCATGCAGGAGCGGCGCGTAAACGATGTAGGAGTGGCCCACGACCCAGCCCACGTCGGACGCGGCCCAGAACACCTCGCCGGGGCTGATCGCGTAATGATTCGGCATCGTCCATTTCAACGCGACCATGTGGCCGCCGGTATCACGCACAACGCCTTTCGGACGGCCGGTGGTGCCCGAGGTATAGAGAATATAGAGCGGGTCAGTCGACGCCATTGGCTCGCAGGGCGCGCTCACTGAGCGTTTTCTGGCCGCGTCAATCAGCGCTGCATAATCGTAGTCGCGCCCTTCGATCAGAGGGGCGGGTTGTTGCGGCCGCTGCACGATGATGCACGCCTCCGGCTTTGCGGTAGACAGCTCGATGGCCTGATCGAGAAGCGGCTTATAGTTCACGATTCGGTTCGGCTCGATGCCGCATGAGGCGGAAACGATCAGCCTGGGCTGCGTGTCCTCGATGCGCACGGCAAGCTCATTCGCGGCGAACCCGCCGAAGACGACGGAGTGGATCGCGCCGATGCGCGCGCAGGCCAGCATCGCGACCAGCGCTTCGGGGATCATCGGCATGTAAAGGATGACGCGGTCGCCCTTTTCGACGCCCCCTTCGAGGAGCACGCCGGCGAAGGTGGAAACCTCCTCCAGAAGCTCCGCGTAGGTGTAAACGCGCTTCTGGCCCGAAACGGGGCTATCGTAGATGACAGCGGGTTGCGCGCCGCGGCCGGCCGCAACGTGGCGGTCGAGGCAATTATACGCGGTATTGGTGACGCCGCCTGTGAACCAGCGGCCATAAATGCCTTCGTTGGCGTCGAAGATGCGCTTCGGCTGCTCGAACCAGTCGATGTCGCGCGCCGCCTCGGCCCAGAAGCCTTCGGGGTCGCGCTTCCAGCGCTCATAAACTTCAAAATACCGGCTTCCAGCCTGCCCGTTTTCGCTCATGCCGCAGTCCTCCCAATGCCCGCATAGTGTGCAAAAGACGAGAGCTTGCGCAAGATGCGAATTGAAGCGCTCGCGTCTTTGCAAACGGGCTTCGCCGTTTCAGGCGATCGGAGGTTGCGTGTCAATTATTTGTATTGAAGGCCGTGTATTTTTTACCTTGCGCACGGCCGGCACAAGCCCGAATTGGGGTATAGGAACGCCGGACGCAGCCGCTGCTTTAACCAGGGTTAAATAATGCCGCCAGTCGATACGCCCTTCATGATTACGGTTTGCGGGCTCGAAGAATTGGCGGGACACGCCGATCGCCAAGTGAGCCACGTGCTCTCGATTCTCGATCCCGGCCATCCGGAGCCGGAAGCATTTGGCGCCTACGGCGAGCATGCGCGGCTGGAGCTGAAATTTCACGATATCATTGAGGAAACTCCGGGATTTCAGGCGCCTGAGCCCGAAGACGTAGCCAAAATGCTCGAGTTCGGGCGGGACATTTTGAAGGATCCCGAAAACCTGCGGCACCTTCTTGTGCATTGCCACATGGGCATTTCCCGCTCGACAGCCGCCATGGCGCTGCTGCTGGCGCAGGCGCAACCGGAAGTCCCGGCCAGCGATGTCATGGCCCGCATCCTGAGCATTCGCGACAAGGCGTGGCCGAACTTGCGCATCTTGCTGTTCGGAGAGGAGATGCTCGGCCGGAAGGGGGAGTTGTCCACAGCCGCTGGGGATATCTACCGCCTGCAACTGGAGCGGCGGCCCGAGATCAAGAATTTCTTCATCGACGCCGGGCGGGGACGCGAGATCGCTATCGCGCTCAACGGCGCGCAATAGAGGGTTGCGATCCACAGCACTCTGGAAATAAAAATTTTCCGGGACGGGCCGAGACACATCATCCAATAGCGTTCCCGGCAGCTATCGTCCCGCGCTTGTTCTACCATTGGTGGCGGCTATGACATTCGGTCTCGTTACATGGCTCTTTGCGGCCGCGGTGGCCGCGCACAACGCCGAGGAAGCGATCTGGCTGCCCGCGTGGTCCAAAAAGGCCGGCGCATGGCATCCGGCCGTAACCGCCATCGAATTCCGCTTTGCAACCGCTGTCCTGACCCTCCTCGCCATTCTGGCAGCGGCATTGGCCAGCCAGGGCAAGGGGAGCGCCGGAGCCTACCTGGTGGCGGGCTATGCTTTGGCCATGCTGCTCAACGTCCTATTCCCTCATCTTTTGGCGACGCTGACGCTTCGCCGCACCATGCCGGGGACCATTACGGCTGTGCTGCTCATCATGCCCGCGTCGGCGGCGCTGTTGTGGAAGGCAATCGCGGGGGGTTACGTTGATGCCCAGCGCTTTCTCTGGACCGGACCGGCAACAGTTATTGGCATTGCGACTTCGATACCGCTGCTTTTTTGGTTAGGAAGCAGGCTACCGCAAGGGCGTTAGCGATCCAGCCAAAGCTTTTTGCTTAGGACAGCATGGCCTCAGGGGGCCTGGGGCCGGAAAGCGTTTTTTAAGGCTATTGGGCGGATTGAGTTAACCAGCCCGTATTCGCGTCTTAACCTATTTCAGAAGCGCAGAGTGAGCGTCACTCGCTCCTACGTTTCCAAATCTCCTCTCCCGGCAGCGACGGCTCACTTTGAAGAGGCGATTGTTTCGGAGCATCAACACAGCCGCGAAAAGGGAGCACCGCCATGGTACGAACCCACGAGCCCGGAGAGGCCAATTTCAGATCGATCCTGCCGGAACAGATCGAATGGAAGCCCTTCGCTGCGTTCCCGCCCGAAGCCCGGCTGGCGGTCCTTGTCGGAGAGCCCGATAAGCCGGGGCCTTATGTCATCAGAGTGAAGGTGCCATCAGGGGTGAAGCTGATGCCGCACAAGCATCCAGAAGACCGGATCTACACCGTAATGTCGGGTGTCTTCTATATCGGTCTCGGCGAACAGTTCGACGGCGACAAAGTGAAAGCCTATCCGCCTGGCAGCGTGGTCGTTTTACCCGGCAATACCCCGCACTTTCATTGGGCAAAATCAGGAGAGTACGTCACGCAAGTGACAGCGATCGGCCCGCTCGGGCTGGAATACATCGACGCGAAGAACGATCCGCGACGCATCGCTTAAGCTCCCGCTATAACTCTAGGCGTTCTCAGAAAGCTTAGGCGGGATCTGTAACAATCCTTATTCAGCGGGCAGCACGGCGAGCTTGATCTGCAAGGAGTCTACGCCGCTCACCTGGATGGTCAACGGGCCAGGCTCAAGATCGAAGCGAACGCTTTTGCGCACATCGGCGCAATCGCGCCTGCCGGTGTGCGCGGTCGCGTCAAGCGCCTTGCCTTTCTGGATGACGTCGATCCAGGCCTCCGAGGAAGCGGTCACCTGGTAGGTGCCAGCCTTCGGCACATTCGTCACAAGTAGCAGCCCGCCCGAGCTTTCGCCCGTCTTCGGCTCCCGCCCGGGGGCCAGGACATAGTCGACCGTGCCATGGGGCTGAAGTTCGAGAGTGACAACGAAAGGAAGCGTATCGAGTGTCGCTCCCGAAATGACGGTCTCCAAGCCTGACGCCTTGAACAGCGCCTGCTCCCGCTTGATGGACCAGTTGAACTGATCGCAGGCCGCCTTCTCTTGAGCCGCCGCTAAGTGGGGAGACGCGGAGAAAACGGCGAAGGCGGCAGCCGCCAGGGCAAGCCTAGCCGACCGCGACGATGACGTCCGAAGACTTGATAATGGCTGCCGCATCCTGGCCTTCCTTCAGCTTCAGATCCTCGACTGCCTCGTTTGTAATGGATGCCGTGATGATCGCGCCATTCACGTCAATGAGAACGTGAGCCGTCGTGCTGCCCTTGATCACCTTTGTGATCTTGCCTTTGAGAACGTTTCTCGCGCTGAGTTTCATCTAAGCCTCCAAATCGGGTGCGATTCCTGCAACCGCATTCAAACAATCCGTGCCGTCACCATACTCCAAGCTGGTTAACTCAATGCGTAGGAAAGATCACCCGGTGTTTCTCAAGCCGGCCGCGACGCCGTTTATCGAGATCAGAATCGAGCGCCTCGTCTTCTCTTCATGCTCCCCGCGCCGCCAGCGGCGGATCAGCTCGATCTGGAGGTGATTCAAAGGTGCGATATAAGGAACGCGCCTGTTGATGGCGCGCGCCAAGGCCGGATTATCCGCAAGCCGCTCCGTCGTGCCCGTGATCATGTTCAACGCTTCTACGGTGGCGTCCCATTCGACGAGCACCGCGCTCACCACCCGGTGAGCGAGGTCTTGATCGGGGACGAGTTCCTCCGCGTACTTTTCGGCGAGCCGCATGTCCGCCTTGGCCAGCACCATATCCATGTTCGAGAGCAGCGTGCGAAAGAACGGCCATTGCTCTCTCATTCGCTTCAGAAGCGCCGTCCTCTCCCCCGGATCCTCTTTCGCGAACTCCCTGACGGCCGTTCCGAAACCGTACCAGCCAGGCAAGGCCACGCGAGCCTGCCCCCATGAAAAGCTCCACGGAATGGCGCGAAGGTCCTCGATGCGGTGCGTCGCCCGGCGCGAGGCGGGACGCGAGCCGATGTTCAGCTCGGCGATCTCGGCGATTGGCGTCGCTGCGAAGAAGAATTCATTGAACTCGGGCATATCGTATACGAGAGCCCGGTAGGCCTTCATGCTCGCTTCGGAAAGCTGCTCCGCGGCTTGCAAAAACTCATCCGAAACGGGCCGCTCGGGACTGAGCAGCGTGGCCTCGATTGCTGCGGCGGCAAGCGCTTCGAGGTTTCGCCGCGCGATTTCCGCATGCGCATATTTCGAGGCGATCACCTCGCCTTGCTCGGTCATGCGGATCTGTCCGTTCACGGTGCCGGCCGGCTGCGCAAGTATGGCTTGGTAGCTCGGTCCGCCGCCGCGCCCGACCGTGCCGCCCCGCCCGTGGAAGAGGCGCAACTTGATTTGCTGCTCCTTGAACAGCTTCGCCAGCGCCACCGAGGCGCGATAAACCTCCCAGTTGCTGGTGAAGAAGCCGCCGTCCTTGTTGCTGTCCGAATAGCCGAGCATGATCTCCTGCACGCCGCCGCCCGCTTCGGCCAGATCGTGGACCCCCGGCAAGGCGTAGAAGGCGCGCATGATGTGCTCGGCGCGGCGCAGATCGGCGATGGTCTCGAACAGCGGGACGACAATAAGCCCAGCCGAAGCGTGAGCGTCGCCAAGCACGCCTCGCATGAGCCCGCCCTCTTTCTGGAGGACGAGCGCTTCGAGCAGATCGCTGACCGTCTCGGTGTGACTGATTATGTATTGCCGAATCGCCCGCTTCCCGTATGCCTCGCGCAGGTCGCGAGCGGCGTCGAGGATTGCGAGTTCGCTCGCCGTGTCCTTGGAATAGGTCACGCCCGGCACACGCAAAGGCCGCGGATCGCGAAGGACGCCGAGAAGCACCTCCCGCTTCTGCTCCTCGCCGAGATTGCGATAGTCGGTTGCCACTCTCGCCGTTGCAAGAAGCTCGGTGATGGTCTCCTCGTGCCTGTCAGAATTCTGGCGAAGGTCCACGGTCGCGAGATGGAAACCGAAAACCTCGACCGCGCGGCGCAGTGGCCTAAGCCGGGCCTCGATCAGCGCGCCGCCCTTGTTCGCGATGAGTGAAGCTTCCACGACCTCGAGATCGGCCTGCAATTCTTCCGCATCGCAATACGGCTCCGCAGATGAATGAGCGGGCCTTGGAGCCGATTTGCTGGTCAGCTGCCGCAGCGTCGTCGCCAGCCGCGCATAGATGCCCATCAGCGCAAGGCGATAAGGTTCGTCCTCCCTGTGGGGGTCGTCGATATCGGCTCGATCGGCAAGCGCCTGAAGCTCCGGCGTAAAGGCGACGAGGCGCGAGGACAGCGGCAGCTCTACGCGCAGCTCGTTGATCTCGCCCAGGTAGTGCCGCACGGCGACCTCGCACTGGCGCCGCAACGCATGAACGAGCGTCTCGACGTTCACATTCGGATTGCCGTCGCGATCGCCGCCAATCCAGGAGCCCATCTGGAAAAACGGCGGAACGTGCAGCCCGCCGAGCCCCTCTTCGAGGTTCGCATAAAGATTAGGGATCTCACGCAAGAAGCTTGCATGGTAAAACCTGAGCGAATTCTCGATCTCGTCGGCGACGGTGAGATGCGAAGACCTGAGCAGGCGGGTCTGCCAAAGCTGGACGATACGCGCCCGCAGCAGCGCCTCATTGCGCTTCAGCTCAAGTTCGCCCGTCAAGGTTTCCCGGGCTGCAAGCAGGTGCTCGATGGAGCTTGTGGCGTCGAGAATGCTGCGGCGCTGAACCTCGGTGGGGTGCGCCGTCAGCACCGGCGAGACGAGGCTCGCCTTCAACGCCTCGCATGTTGTTTCAGGGGCGATCCCAGCCTCGGCCAGGAGCTTGAAAGTCAGATCGAGACTGCCTTCCTGGAGGGGCGCCGGAGTTCCATCATAGAGCAGCCTGCTGCAGCGGATGCGATGCCGGTCCTCGGCGATGTTCGTAAGGTGAGAAAAGTAGCTGAATGCCCGGGCGACGAACACGGCCTGTTCCGGCCTCAGCCTGCTGAGAAGTTTGTCCAGCTTCCGGCCCGCTTCCGAATCCGCTTCATGTTCGAAAGCGACGCTATGGCGGCGGATGGTCTCGATCAGGTCGAAAGTACCGTCGCCTTCCTGATCGCGGATCGTTTCCCTCAAGAGCCTGCTCAAGAGACGAATATCGTCAAGGAGGCGGCCCTCCATGCCGGGAAGGTCGCTCAAGCCGGGGCTAAGCGTGTCAATCATCGCACTCTCCCAGGCGGCAGTGTTCCCCTGAGGAGAGCGCCGCTCCATCCGCTGACAAAAACTCCACGGTGAAAAGAAGAACCGGAAAGAGCGAGGCAGCGCAATAGCTAATTGTTAAGCGATCGGGGAGGGGTAAGCTAAGCCTGCCAACCCGAATCATAGCATATTCTGATGCTTCCAAGCAGAATTGCAAAACCAAGCCACGAAGACGCGCTCGATATTGAAGTCGACACGCGCCGCTCGCAGCTATATACACAGGGATATATCGCGATACATAAAAGAGGAAAAGAATGAGCTTGAGATCACGCCTCATTTTCACTTTCTCCGCGGCGCTTCTGTCCGCCGCGCTTCTGTTCAACCAAGGCGCTTTCGCCCAAGATCGTGATGCCAAGGCTCCCGTCATCGTGTTCGCCGCTGCCAGCTTGAAGAACGCGCTCGATGCAATCTCTTCCGCCTGGCAGCAAGAGTTGGGCCAAACGGTAAAGATCAGCTACGCCGCAAGCTCCGCCCTCGCCAAGCAGATGGAGCAGGACGCGCCTGCACAGATCTTCATTTCCGCCGATCTGGATTGGATGGACTACGTCGAGAAGAAAGCCTTGATCGACACGCGAAGCCGATTTAACCTCCTCGGCAATAAGCTGGTGCTCTTGGCCCCGAAGGGTAGCACGGCCAGCATCGATCTCAAGGAGGGTGCGGACCTCGGCAAGCTTCTTGGCGAAGGGCGTCTTGCCGTAGGCAATGTCGACTCAGTGCCCGCAGGCAAATATGCCAAGGCCGCGCTGGAGAAACTCGGACTGTGGCCGCAGGTTGCCAGCAAGCTCGCTCAAGCCGAAAGCGTGCGCGCCGCGCTTCTGCTCGTATCGCGCGGCGAGGCGCCGCTCGGCATCGTCTACCAGACCGACGCCGCTTCCGATCCGAGTGTGAAGATCGTCGCGACTTTCCCTGCTGACTCCCCACCCGCCAATCATTTATCCAGTCGCGTTGACCACGAAGGCGAACGCTGCGGCGGCGGCATTTCTCACCTACATCAAGTCGCCAAAGGCCGCGCCGGTTTTCGAGGCGCAAGGCTTTACGGTGCTGAGCGGCAAGACGGAGTAACGATCCTGAACGACTGGTGGACTCTCAGCCCTGACGAATGGACTGCCATCCGGCTGAGTCTCCTTGTTGCGACCGTCGCCATGGTGGCGAGCCTTCCGTTCGGCCTCGCCATCGCGCTCGCCCTGGCGCGGCGCGACTTCTGGGGGAAGTCCCTGGTGAATGGGATCGTGCATCTGCCGCTGGTCTTGCCGCCGGTGGTGACCGGCTTCCTGCTCCTCATCACATTCGGCAGAAAGGGCCCCATCGGCGCCTTCCTCGATCAGAATTTCGGCATCGTGTTCTCGTTCCGCTGGACGGGCGCGGCGCTGGCCTGCGCCGTCATGGGGTTTCCGCTCATGGTGCGGGCGATCCGGCTTTCCGCCGAGTCCGTCGACACGCGGCTTGAGGCTGCCGCCGCGACGCTTGGCGCGAGCCCGATCTGGGTGTTCCTGACCGTGACGCTGCCGCTCATCGTGCCCGGCATCATCGCGGGCATGATCCTCTCCTTCGCGCGGGCGATGGGCGAGTTCGGCGCGACCATCACCTTCGTATCGAACATCCCGGGCGAGACCCAGACGCTGCCGTCCGCGATCTACACGCTGACGCAAGTTCCGGGCGGCGACGCGGGCGCTTTGCGCCTCACCGCGATCTCGCTTGTCATCTCGATGGCCGCGCTTTTGACATCCGAATTTCTGGCCCGCCGGGCCGGCCGCGGGCTGCATCTTTCCACATGATCGAGGTCAGCGTTACACAGCAGCTCGGCGATTTCACGCTCGATGCGGATTTCGCAGCCGATGGCCGGTTCATCGCGCTTTTCGGGCATTCCGGCTCGGGCAAGACCTCGCTCATCAACGTCATCGCTGGATTGACGAGGCCACAGCGCGGGCGCGTCGTCATCGATGGGACCACGCTGCTCGATACCGCGCGCGGAGTTTTTCTGCCGCCTTACCGCCGCAGGCTCGGGACCGTGTTCCAGGAAGGCCGCCTCTTTCCGCATCTGAGCGTGCGCCAGAATTTGCTTTATGGCGCGTGGTTCGCCGGCTCGACCGGACGAGCAAGCCTTTCGCGGGTGGCTGGGCTGCTCGGCATCGAAGACCTGCTCACCCGCTATCCAAACCGGCTTTCCGGCGGCGAGAAGCAGCGCGTCGCCATTGGCCGCGCGCTGCTCGCGGCTCCGAAACTGCTCCTGATGGACGAACCGCTGGCCTCGCTCGACGATGCGCGCAAGCAGGAGATCATGCCCTATCTCGAACGGCTCCGCGACGAAGCCCGCATTCCCATCATTTATGTCAGCCACTCGGTCGCCGAGGTGGCGCGGCTCTCGGATACGCTGGTGGTCCTATCGGGCGGAAAGGTTCGTGCCGCTGGCCCCACCATCGAACTGATGCAGCGCCTCGATCTGTTTCCTTCCGGAGACGGCGGCGAGGCGGGCGCTGTGATTGAAGCCGTGGTGCAAAGCCATGACGACGCCTACGGCCTCACTACGCTTGCATCGCGGGCCGGGCAATGGAGAGTTCCGCGGCTCGACATCGCGCCCGGAAAGCGCGCCCGCATGCAGATCAAGGCGCGCGACGTGATGATCGCCCGCCAGCGCCCGGAGGAGATGAGCGCGCTGAATGTCATCGCCGCCGTGGTGGACGAGATCGGCCCCATGGATGGCCCCGGCATCGAGATCAAGCTCGATTGCGGCGGCGAAGCGCTCGTCGCCCGGCTTACGCGCTATTCCGTCGAACGGCTTTCGTTGAGCGTGGGCACGCCTGTTTTTGCTATCGTGAAGTCGGTTTCATTCGACCGCGGCAGCCTCGGCGCGGCGTGGCGCGACATCCAGGCGGCGGATGCCGGTTCTTCGCCGCAGTAGCACATCAGTCATCCAAACCGAGACAGCAAGACAATAGAGGTCATCGCGAAAATGATGCCGGCGATTTCATAGCGGTTGAGCGTTTCATCGAAGAAAAGAAAGCCCATGCTGGTGAGCATCAGGATCATACAGACAGAGTAGATCGCACCAATCGTCGCGAGCTTCAGATAACGCATGACGAAAACCCAAGCGAACGCCGTGGACGAGTACAGCGCCAGCCCGACAAGAAAGGTGGGCGTGCCTAGCGGGCTTGGCTCGCCGCTCGCACGCTTTAGGAAGTAATCCCCGACGATGCCGACCGCGCTCATCGCCGCTGCCACGATCACCATGCTTGTCGTTCTGTCCACGTTTGATACCTCCACTCGATTGCGTACCAAAGCGAACCTTACATCCCTTTCCTTTCCCTGAACGGCGGCGGCGGCGCTCGAGTCATAATGAGGGCAGCGCCCGGAACAATCGGTCACCCCAACAAACGCGAGAAGCGTCGACATCTCTTCCGGACGAAAGCTGTGCTTAAAACTCGCCGTGCCTGCCTTCGCCGCTGGCGAACCGCGAAACGCCCGCGGCGGTCTCGCCCGATTGAAGCGTCTCGTAACCCAGGCGCAACTCGTTCATCAAAGCATCGCGGAGCGGCAGATCCCACTGCTCATAGGTCGATTGCCTGTCGCTCTTCACGCAGCGGGGCGGAAAGGCCGCGATCCCGGCGGCAAGCTCTTCCGCCGCGCGTCTCGCGGTTCCTTTGGGAACGACCCTGTTCGCGAGCCCCCATGCCAAGGCTTCGTCCGCCTTCACTGGGCGTCCCGTCAAGATCATGTCGAGCGCGCGGCCCTGGCCGACGATACGCGGCAGGCGCACAGTTCCGCCATCGATCAGCGGGACGCCCAAGCGGCGGCAGAACACGCCGAAAACCGCGTCCTCCTCGACGACGCGCAGATCGCACCAAAGCGCAAGTTCGAGCCCGCCCGCAACTGCGTATCCTGCCACGGCGGCGATGACGGGTTTCGAGAGGATCATGCGCGACGGCCCCATCGGAGCGGTTGCCGCGTCCGCGCGAACCCAATCGCGCCAGTCGCGCCGCCTGCGAAGCGCTTTCAGGTCCGCGCCCGCGCAAAATGTGCCGTGATCGCCGAAGAAGACGCCGACGCTGGCTTCGCCGTCGGCCTCGAATGCTTCGAAGGCCGCGACAAGTTCCGCCGCCGTCGCGGGATCGACCGCGTTGCGCGCCTGCGCCCGGCTCAGGATGACGGTCGTCACCGGCCCATTGCGTTCTGTCATGACATTCATAATCCGCGCGCGCCTCAGCTAACTTTTTCAACCAAAGGTCTGCACTTAGATTATAATGAAGCTGGAGCCAGCTATGCAGAACCGCGCTTTTCAATACGAATATATGTCGGCGGACGATTTCGAGGAACTCATCCTCGATATGCCGGCCGATGAAAAATGGGAGCTGATCGGCGGACGAGTCATCCGCGGCATGGTTGGCGCGCGCTGGGAGCACAAGCGAATCGTTCAGAACATCACCGTCGCCATGATGAACGATTTTCGCCGCCGCGGTTCCTCATGCCGGCCCTTCGATGAAACCTTTTGGCTGAAGGAAAAGCTGCTGGGTTTGCAGGTTTTTCCCAATGTCATGGTTCGATGCGGACCATTGGAGTCAGGGGCGGTGCATCTATCCGACCCTGTGGTGATTATCGAGGTACTGTCGCCCGGCACGGAAGCCCGTGATCGCCACGAGAAGTGGGCGCTCTACCAGAAGCTCGACAGCGTGAAGCACTATGTGCTTGTCGCGCGAGACAAGGCGCACATCGAGGTCTTCAGCCGCGGCGAGGCGGAATGGAGCGGCTTTCAGGTGCTGGAAGGGCTTGAACCATCGCTTAATCTCCCCGCGATCGGCTTTGAGATGCCTCTCGCGGATGTCTATCGCGACGTCTTGAGCGAATAAGCTCTTGTCGCCCCTGCGGCGGGGACCCAGTAACCAAGCGCGAGATTCTTGTTTTATCCGGGATCGCAAAAAAACCGGCGCGATCGATGTTCACAACCCCGGATAAGCGCCACGGCGCTTTCCGGCTGCGGCTGCGATGTTGGCTTCGCGGTTAACCCGCGGCAGAGTAGCGGCTCCGCACCTTCTCCGCGGCGCTGCCGACAATCGCGTCGACCGCGGAGGCGGAATCCACATCGTGGATCTTTCGCTGAAGGCTCCTTGCGCCGGGCAGCCGCTGGGCCCTCACCACCTGCTCGAGTTGGACACGGTCGAGCTTGCCGAGGAAGGCCCTGGCTTCCTGTTCACGGCCATTCAACAAAGCCGCTTCGATCTGGCATTCGAGCGGATCGAACGTGATGTTGTGCAGCATGGGGTGAGCCTCGCAAACTTCTTTCGGCCTTGCGGCTTGAGAGGGCGCTCTGGCGCTTCGGGCGGCGTGGACCTCGCCAGCTTCGGCGCTTGCGAGGGATGCCTCAACTTTGCGGGCGAAGGCCGGATTTAGGTAAGCTTCCTCTGCGATCACCTCAAAAAGCGCACGCAATCTTGCCACGGCCCTGGCGGAGGCTTCATTCATGCTGCGGCCTCTCTTTCATAACGCATGATGATGGAGTCGACGGCCTCCTTGCAAAGCGCGCGAACCACGCCCGCCGCGGAGCCATATTTTTCGTCGATGGAGAGCGGTTCGCCGCGATATTCGAAGGCTTCGGCAATGCCGTCGTCTTCAGGGATCGCGGTGCGCATCACGGGGTGACCCGCCGCGACGTTTCCATAGTTCAGCCGCTGGAAGGTGCCGTCGCGCCAGAAGTTCACAAGGCCAATATACCGGCGCTTCTCCTTGGGGATCATCAGCACGTCCTGCAACTGCTTTCTTTCCTCGATCACGGTCGATATCCGGTCTACGGCGTAGCTTGACACGAAGTCCGGCCGGAACGGCACGATGACCTTGTGCGCGAGCCGGAGCGCGGCCCGCGTCGAGAACGAAAGGCCGGGCGGGCAGTCGAAAATCACCACATCGAACTCGTCGCCGAAATCGTTCAGCATGGCTCTGAGGCGGCCGATGACGCCTTGCTCGGAGGTGTAAAGATCCTGTCCGGCGCGCGCCCTGTTGTGCAAAAGCTCGTTCTCGACATCCTCAAGATCGAGCGAGCCGCTGAGAACCGAGAGCCGCCCCAGCGGGGCTTCGATATCGCCGACGCTGTGCAGGATGAAATCGTCTGGCCGGAGCTTTGGCCGGTCGTACTTCTCGTCGAAATAATCGGCGACCGTTTTCCGGTTCCGCCTTGCCCATTCCCACTTCTCGCCGCCGGTCAGGATGATCGAGGAATTGCACTGCGTGTCGAGGTCTACAACGAGAACCCGCTGCTCGCCGGTTGCGGCGAAGCCATGCGCAAGCATGGTCGTGATCGTCGATTTGCCCACACCGCCCTTGCGGTTAGCGACTGCCAGAAGAATGCCCATCGCGCCCTCACCTCCAGAACCACCCAGGCCCGAATACCGCGATTCGCGGCCCTTGATGCGGCGTTAAGGTCTGCAAAAAGCGGGCTACTCACAGGTTAAGCCCGCGGATGAGCCTTAGAGTAAGCCTGAAACAGGCGTTCGCGGTCAACCGCTGTATAGCCTTGGGTGGTGGAAAGGCTCGCATGCCCTAACAATTCCTGAATCACGCGCAGGTCCGCGCCGCGGCTCAAAAGGTGGGTCGCAAACGAGTGCCGGAGCGCGTGCGGCGTCGCCGTGACGGGCAGTCCGAGGTTGTCTCGAAGCCGCGCGATGAGAAGCTGCACGATGCGCGGATTGAGTTGGCCGCCCTTCACACCCACGAATAGCGGGCCCTGCGGGTCGAGCCGGTGCGGGCATTTTTTGAGGTAGTCTGACACGGCGGCCTGCGCCATGGGCAGCACCGGCGCGAGCCGTTCGCGTCCGCCCTTGCCTTTGATGCGAAGGACATCGCGCGGCGGAAGCGGAGCATCCTTGCGGTTGAGGTCGAGCGCCTCGGAAATGCGGAGCCCCGAGCCATAGAGCAACAGCAGCACGGCCTGATTGCGCGGTCCCGTCCACGGATGCCCGCTCAGCTCGCCGTCGAGCGTAGCCTCGTCGACCACGTCTTTGGCTTTGATCTCGGTTAAGGGCTTCGGCAATCGGGGCGGCAGCTTCGGCAGGGCCACGGCCAGCACCGCGCGGTTCTGCAACGCTCCGGTGCGTTCGAGATAGCGAAACAGGGAGCGAAGCGCCGATAGCGTGCGGGCAAGAGAGCGGCTGCCCGTGCCATCGTCGCGCCGGGACGCCATGAAGGCGCGGATGTCGCCTGGGGTCAGCGCATTGAGCCGCGCAAGCGTTGCCGGGTGCTGCAATGAAGAGCACAGGAATGACAGAAACTGCCGGACGTCGCGCTCATAGGCTTCGAGCGTATTGCCGGCGTAACGCCGCTCCGCGCTTAGATAGGTGAGCCAGCCTGCGACGGCTTCGGAGACATCGGAAGAGGCACGCCCCTCACCCCCGCCCTCTCCCCCTGGGAGAGGGAGTTCGGTCGCGCCCGTTGCAACACCGTCCCCTCTCCCGGGGGGAGAGGGACAGGGTGAGGGGTGTGCCCCCTCTTCATCTGGCGCGCCGTTCAGCATGTCCTCACAAGATGCTCTGCCCGGTCTTCTTCCAATCGGCCACGAATGCGGCGAGGCCTTTGTCGGTGAGCGGGTGGTTGACGAGTTGCTTCAAGACCGCGGGCGGGATGGTTGCCACATCGGCTCCGGCAAGCGCCGCCTCGGTGACATGCCGCGGGTGGCGCAGCGAAGCGGCCAGAATCTCCGTGCCGAGATCGGGGTAGTTATCGAAGATCGTGCGGATGTCGCGGATCAGCGCCATGCCGTCCTCGCCCGCATCGTCGAGGCGGCCGATAAACGGCGAAACGAACGACGCGCCCGCTTTCGCCGCGAGCAGCGCCTGGTTCGCCGAAAAACAAAGCGTGACGTTGACCATGATCCCCAACTCCGTCAGAGCGCGGCAGGCTTTGAGCCCGTCCCATGTCAGCGGCACCTTCACAGTCACGTTGTCCGCGATTTCCGCAAGCCTATGGCCCTCTGCGATCATCGTTTCCGCATCCAGGGCCGATACTTCGGCACTGACCGGCCCTTCGACGATGGCGCAAATCTCACCGATTGTCTGAATGAAGTTGCGCCCGCCCTTCGCAACGAGCGATGGGTTCGTGGTCACACCGTCGAGCAACCCCGTAGCCGCAAGCTCGCGGATCTCGTTCACATCGGCCGTGTCGACGAAGAATTTCATGGATGCCTCCGGTAAGGCGCACCGCGGAAAGTGCGCAGGTTAGCGTGGTCATGGTTTAGGATCTGTTAAAGCGTCTTGCCAATCTGTTAGCTTCTGGCGGGAGCGAGAGGGCCTGGAAGATGAAGATTCGTCCAGACATCCTGGATCATGGCGCTGGCGCGTTCGCGGATGGCCTCGGCAGTCCATGACTCACGTGCCGCCACATCCGTTAAAGTCCTGTACTTCGCGGATTGCTCCCGCAGGATCGCGAGCTTCAGACGGAAATCCAGATTTGTGATCTTGCTGTTTGCGGCATAATCCATGATGGCGAGATTGCCGATCGAATGGCAGGCCGCGAAGCGCTCTTCCTCATTTGGAAAATCGTGGAACCATTGAGAGTTGGGCTCAGGCCGCCGCGGCAGCACATGCTCGACCGAAGCAAAAGGCAGATCGGGGTGCACATTCTCCCCGCTCCGGAAGCATTCGATCCATCTCAAGAGCGTCAGCCGGATTTCATCGTCATAAAGGGGCGTGCCGAGCGTTTCCCCGACTTTCGCAAGCTGATGCGGCGAGAACGTCAGAGCTCCGGGCCGCAGCCCTTTGGCGGATAAAGGATCGCGCTTTGCCCTCCATTGCGAGAGCGCATTCCCGAAAATCTTTGCACGGTCGGAGGCCGAGAATTTTGCCAGCGTGACAACCATGCAGACGCGGTGCAAAGCGGCGAAGCGCTTGCGAAAGCTGGCCTCGGCCCTGGCTCCGGCGCCCCCCGCAGTCTTGTTTCTGAGGTCGCGATATTCCTTAAACCAGGCAAGAGCCAGCGGCTTCCACTCAAACCATTTGAAGAGCCGGAGCTGCCAAATGTCTCGATGGTCGATGGGACTTCTGAACTGCTTGAGTTTCCCTCCCATCTCCGCCCAAGCCGAAGCGTAGTTTTTCATATCGTCCATCGCTTCCAGGATGCGGCCGGCCCCGTAGTTTTTTTCGAAAAAGTCTGCGAACTTTGTGAGATGATCGGGGCCTTGCGGATCACGCCGCTTGATGAAATCCACCGCCTGCAAGAACCCCTCGATCTCATCGCCAAGGATCTGCAGAAGCCCATCCCAACGCTCGGCGATCTTTTTCATGACGCTTTCGTCGTCGGCGATGTCGAGAAGCTGGCCTTTGAAAATATCGACAGGCGTCAACTGCAGCCCGCGCCTGTTCGCCGTAATGAAGACCTGCCCGGCGAGGTCTGGGCAATCGGTCTCGGAAACCACAAGCAGAGTGCGCTCCAGGAGAAAGCCCGAAAACCGGGAGAGACGGTCCTGCTCCCAGGTCCTGAGATAGCTGTGAAAAAGCCTGCGCGAGCCCCTGATCCGCTTGCCTCTTGCGCTGACCTCTCGCGTAAAACCTCTCACGGCCTGCATGCCGGTTTGTATTTCGTTTACGAGCGTTCGATCCGCTCCGGGGAGAAGAACCCGGAAAGCGTCCGAGGTCTCGATGAGACCCTTCACCCGTTCGCGCAAGTCTGGGGAAGCCGTGAGGTCGCGGATGAGGCACATCAAGATTGTGAGCGTTGTCGCCCTTTGGAGGCCGTCGAAAATCTCGAAGCGGCCATCATCCAGGCGGCGAAGGACAACGCCGCCGAGGTGGTAGACTGGCGCACCGCCTGCTCCGCCGTGCGCCGCCGGCACGGATGGATCCGGATCTCCGAGGTCCTCCTCGCCGTCGTCATCGGCGATGGAAATGCGAATTTCTTTGTCGTCCTCAGCCCCATGCAACACGCGGGCGCACGCTCTTTCGACATCGTTCAGGAGATCTTCACTTTGGGAGGCGTCCCAGACGTAATCGCGCTGCACGCGCGCCGGAACGAACGTCCCGAGCTTGAAAAAATCCTCAATCGACAGCACGCGCGCCGATAACGCCGACAACATTGGCATCCCCCGCAAATCGCCTTTAAAACTAGATAGATAAAAAAGGCGATCCGGCCAAGCTAGCAGATCGATGGAGGACCGCCATTAACAAACTGGCCGCAGGCCGCTTGATCCCCAGTTGCAATCGAAGCCATTATAGGGCCGCAAAATCTGCGCCGGAGGTCTTATGCCGGAGACGGCTGCAAGAACCGGGGGAAAAATTCTAGCCGATCAGCTTCGCCTGCATGGCGCCGGAATGATTTTCGGCGTACCGGGCGAGAGCTACCTGGCTGTCTTGGACGCGCTCTACGATTACCGCGACACAATGCCTTTCATCGTATGCCGCCAGGAAGGCGGCGCGGCGATGATGGCGGAAGCCTACGGCAAACTCACCGGCACGCCCGGCATCTGCATGGTGACGCGCGCGCCGGGCGCTACCAATGCGAGTTCCGGCGTACATGTCGCACGCCAGGATTCCACGCCGATGATCCTGTTCATCGGGCAGGTCGGGCGCGGCATGATGGACCGCGAGGCGTTCCAGGAAATCGATTTCCGGCGCATGTTCGGGCAGATGGCGAAGTGGGTGGCTCAGATCGATGACGCGGCGCGCATCCCCGAATATGTGAGCCGCGCTTTTTATACCGCGGTTTCCGGGCGGCCCGGCCCGGTTGTGCTGGCCCTTCCCGAGGACATGCTGCGCGATGAAGTGCAGGTGGCCG
Source organism: uncultured Alphaproteobacteria bacterium (assembly GCA_963834165.1). Lineage (GTDB taxonomy): Bacteria > Pseudomonadota > Alphaproteobacteria > Rhizobiales > Rhodomicrobiaceae > Rhodomicrobium. Next base: position 861,291 of record CAWIAL010000017.1, read on the forward strand.
ATCCCGAGCCTTACAAGCGCATCGAGGCGCACCCGTCCGGCGCGGAAATGGCCAAGTTCAGAGCGCGGCTCGTGAAGGCAAAGCGCCCGCTTGCGATCGTTGGCGGCGGCGGCTGGAATGCGCGAGCCGCGTCGCAAGTCCAAGCCTTCGCGGAGGTGTCCGGCCTGCCCGTCGCGGCCTCGTTCCGGCGGCAGGACTATGTCGACAACGAGAGCCCCTGTTACGCGGGCGACGTTGGCATTGGAATCAACCCCAACCTCGCCCAGCGCGTAAAGGACGCCGACCTCCTGCTGGTGCTGGGAGCGCGCCTCGGCGAGATGCCGACGGGCGGCTATTCGCTGCTCGATATTCCAAGGCCGAAACAAGCGCTCGTTCATGTTCACGCGAGCGCCGAAGAACTGGGACGCGTCTATCAGGCCGATCTTGCCATCAATGCAGGGCCGCGCGCCTTTGCGGAAGCGCTGGCAAACCTCGATCCCATTGACGGCTCGGTTTGGCGGGCATGGCGCGAGGACGCACGAAAAGCTTACGAGTTCTGGCAGATCGCGCCGCGCACCCCCGGCGCGCTTCAGATGGGCGAGGTGATGGCCTGCTTGCGCGAGGCGCTTCCGAAGGACGCCATTATCGCGAACGGCGCGGGCAACTTCGCGGTCTGGGTCCATCGCTTCCACCGCTACCGGCAGTTCGGGACCGAACTTGCTCCCACGTCGGGGTCGATGGGCTACGGCGTGCCCGCCGCGGTCGCGGCAAAGCTCGTCCATCCAGAGCGCACTGTGATCGCGGTTGCCGGCGACGGAGATTTTCTAATGACGGGCCAGGAGTTCGCCACCGCCGTGCAATATCGCGCGCCGGTCATCTTCATCGTCGTGAACAACGGCATGTACGGCACCATCCGCATGCATCAGGAACGGAACTATCCGGGGCGCGTGAGCGGGACCGATCTCACCAACCCCGACTTCGCGGCGTATGCGCGGGCCTTCGGCGGGTTCGGCGCTGCCATCACGAAGACGGAAGAGTTTCCAGCCGCGTTTGAGGCTGCGCAGGCGTCGGGGCTTCCGTCGATCCTGGAGCTTCGGATTGACCCCGAAGCGATCACGCCGCGCCAAAGCATCAGCGAAATCCGCGCCGAGGCGCTCTGCCGCTAGGATTTTTGTGAGCGTAGCAAAGACGCGCCTGGAGCCTGTGTGTCCTCATGGTTCGACAGGCTCACCATGAGGGGCGCGGCTTCATCCTGAGCCTGTCGAAGGATGAGATTCCATGCAAGCGGGACTAATCTAATAGATCGGCCAAAGGCCGGGCGTCGCGAGTTCGAGCAGGTGGCCGTCGGGATCGCGGAAATAGATGCTCTTTCCGCCGCGCGGCCAATCTGTGCGGCCCTCGATGGCGACGCCGCTGGCCGCGAGCCGCTCTTCCCAATCGGCGAGCTGATCGGCTGCAATGGCGAATGCAAAGTGCGAAGGGCCAGCGCCGTCGTGGCCGGGGATGGTGCCTCCGGGCAGCGTCGCTGTGTTCACAGAACCACCGCGCCGGAAGACGAGCAACACACTTCGTCCTCCAACGTCATAGGCAGTCAAGCGGCTGTCTGCGAAAATCGCCTTCAGCTCTAAGACATCTTCATAGAACCGGCGGGCGCGCGCCATGTCTTCGGCATAGATCGCAGTCTCCAGGATTCCATCCAGCCGCGGCATGCTTCGCTCCTTTGCCTAAAAGGGTTTCGCAACCGAAGTCACGCCCCTGGGCGGCTGTTCCCCGCCATCACGGCGCGCGCCAGGATGCGGCCCGCGTTCACCGCTTGCGTCCTCAGCTTCCGCCAGTCGAAGCCGCGGTCGATCTCCTGCAGCGTCCGCACGAGCTGGGCGCGCTGCGCTTCCGGCATCAGCTCCATAATCGCGGCCCAAACCGCATCGACGTTATAGGCGCCGGCCTGCGCGTCGAGACAGGCGGGGATGACATCGTCCGCTGCGAAGCCCAGGTCGCTGCCCGCCGCCTCGATGGCGGCGCGGATGGATGCGGCTTTGGGGCTGGTCTGATCCGCCAAATCGTAAGGGGGCTTCCACTCCTGCATGGGCCGGAGCCGGTCCACATGGCTCAAGACCAGGAGCATCGGCGGGCGGCGGCGGTTGGAATGCTCTGCGAAATAGGCGCGGATCGCCTCGAGCGCGCGGGAATCGAGTTCCCGGTCGGCGCGCACCGCGCTCGCGACCCAGATGATGAGATCGGCCTGCGCCGCCTCCTCGACAAGCTTGCCAAGGGGTTGCTGGAGGCTGTCCAGGCCGGGACTATCGAGGATCAGCGCCTGCGGCACGCCATCGCGCTTCAATTCGTAGGCCGTGAACTCGCTCGTCAGCGGAAGCACGTCCGAGCCCGCGCGGATTTCGTTCAGAAGCGCGTTGATGAGGCTCGATTTACCGGCATTCACCTGGCCGCCAAGCAGAAGGCGTAAAGGCTCGGCTTGCACCTTGGACGCGGCGCGGCGATCGCGTTCGCTGGCCTCGGTAAGATGGGCTTCCAAATCCTCGGGCTCGACCCGCAAGCGGCCCCCATAGAGGTCGATTGCCGCGCGGCCGACCTCTTTCACGTAGCCGCGCGCAAGCCGCTTCGCAAGCTCCTCCCGGCCCCACCGGTACATCTGATTGGAAAGCCGCTCGCGAAGCTCCTGCGTTACGGCGGTCGCCGGGTTGAGCATCCGGATCATGCGCCAGATGTCATACCCCCTCTGCGCGATGTCGATCAGCGACCGCCATTCGTAAATGCGGATCACCTGCCCGACCGTGAGCCTGTCGCCAAACGGGATGTTGTCGATGACCATGGGCTTGAGCTGCAAGCTGACCTGCTCCACGAGCGTCAGCGCTTCGGGCACGGTGAATTGCCACAGCGGCTCTTTCACCTCGGGGTGGAGCGACTTCGCGACAGCCTCGATCGTCTGCTGCCCAAGGCCAAGGAAAGCCTGCCAGCTCGCGAAATGGCTCAAGTCTACGGTGTCGGCGACGGCCAGAACCGCCTTCCACGCTTCATTCTCGCGGGGGGTCCATGTGGAAGCGGCGGCATCCTCGGGCAGCTCAACCGGGCGAGGCCCTCTCAGCGGAATGTCGAGGCGCTTGAAGAGATAAAGCTGGAAGAGAAAGGCGGCGATGACGAACAGGCATGCTCCGATGACCCAATAAAGCGCGTAGCCGTGCTGGAAGAGCCAGATGCCGCCGAACGGCACCAGCGTCAGCGAGGGTAGCACAAGGCAAACGGCAACGATCGAGAGACGCAGCCACAGGTTGGTATCTCGGGACTTGCTCATGCTGGCGCGCCCTGGGCCGCTTTGCGAAACCGGAATGCCTCGGAAAGGGCTGCTGCGTAAGCCTGAGACACGCCTTGCGGGTCGCTTCCACCTGCTCGATGGATCGCTAGGAAATAGCAGGCCGCCTTGCCGATCGCGAAGGTAGTCGCGAAACTGGTGGCGGCTGCCGCGGCTGCTCCCGCCGTCTGCCCATAGACGGGGATGAGCTTCGCAAGCTGGCGGAAGCCAAAGCCGGCCGCGTATCGCGAAATCGCGCCGGCGCCAAGGCACGCCGCGAACTCGCCGAGCGCCTTCCTGTTCCAATCGACGCCGTAAATGCGGGCGAGGCTGTGCAGCATTTTCGACTGCACGACGGGAACGGCAACCGCGCCCGCAACGGGCATGGCATCGGCGGCAGCCGCCGCGGTTGCATAGCCGACGATGTGCGGATGCGCTTCGGTCGCGAGCGTGTCGCCCGCTTGCGTATTCGCATCCTTTAAGGCGGCGACGAGCCCTGCCGGCGCTGCTTGTTCCAAGGCATGCAGCAGCGCGGGCAACCCGTATTCTTGCGGCTCGAAACCGTCGCCGGGCTGCGTGAAGTCGAGCGGCACAAAAATGCAAAGGCCCTTTCCGGGCAGCTCCGCGAAAAGCGACCGCTGATAAGCAAGGCTTCTCGCCAGGTCCGCCGGAATGCCGGGGGCACCCGGCTTGTCGTAGGGGTAGTCCTGCGGATGGGCTTGCAGTGGCGCGTATGCCTCATGCAGCGTGGTCTGCGCCACGATAAGGGGCCACTCTGGATGCCGCTTTCGCGCTGCCATCACGGCCTCGACAACCGCATCCTGCTGCGGGTCGAGCGCTTTCATGACGGCCAGCATCAGATGCGCCTGACTTTCGTGGAAGCTTATATCGTCGGTCGGGTCGTAGCCTCTCTCGCCAAGCCCGCGCGTATCCAGGAAGCGGATAACCGGCGCGTCCGAGGGAAAATCGAAGATCGCTGCGGTTCTCGTGCAAGGCTTGTAGCCTTCCCCGACTTCTGCAGCTGTTGCCTCGGTAAGGGCCCGGATGATCGAGGTTTTACCGGACTGCACTTTGCCAAGCAGCCAGATCACTGGCGCTGTCTTGCTCGCAAGCTCGGCAACCTTGGCGTCCGGCATAGCCGCCGCTTGCGGCGATAGAACGGTGTCGCGAACGCTCTCCCAGCTCCGTGCCAAAACGTCTTGTATATTACCCCGCCAATTCATGGCTGCCATTCCGTTCAACTCGCCCGCGGCGCTGTCCCCGGCCACGCGATCTGGGAAACCCTCTCCTCGGGGCACAATACCCACTTATATAGGGTTTCTAACGCACGCGCTTCCATGGCGTTCACCAAACTTCAGCGGGGGGTTTTGCCGCGGCCACGCTTTCGTTGCAGCGTCAACATTGCATACTTGTCATGATCCGTTATTTCTGGCACGCTTCGAACTGATGGGCGGAAAAGCCCATTCGGTCGAGCTCGGCCCGACTACCATTTGTTTTTGCAAACAAATGAGTTTCGGGCACGGGTTTTTGCGCGCCTGGGAGGCGGCAGGGGACGAGAAGATGAGTATGGGCGGGTTTTTCGGCAAGTCGAACCGGGGCAAGGCAGCCAGCGCTGCGACCCGAACGCGTCGCCCTTAAGCACCCGCGCGCTTCCCTATATAGAAAACGCGTGCGCATGAACTACACCAAGATCGCTAATCATTCAAAGACGTTCGCTTGAAATTCCAGCCATGACCGAAACCGCGATGCATCCAGGTAACAGGTTAAACCACGCCCACGGCCTTCCGGAGCCTCAGGGGCTTTATCATCCCTCGAACGAGCGCGATGCCTGCGGCCTCGGCCTGATCGCCAATATCAAAGGCGTGAAGAGTCATCAGATCGTGCAGGACGGCTTGAAGATCCTGCTGCACCTGGAGCATCGGGGCGCCGTGGGCGCCGATCCCCTTGCCGGCGACGGGGGAGGAATCCTCGTCCAGCTTCCGCACGACTTTTTCGCCGCGGAGGCAAGCCGCCTCGGATTCAAGCTGCCGATGCCGGGTTCCTATGGCGTCGCCCAGCTCTTCATGCCGCAGAACCCGGCTTTGCGCGCACGGTGCGAGGCGATTGTGGCGGAGGTGCTCGCCGAAGAAGGGCTTCCGCTTCTCGGCTGGCGCGATGTGCCGGTGAACAACGAGTCGCTGCCCGAGATTGTCATCGCTTCGGAGCCGTTCCACCGGCAGGTTTTCATCGGCCGGCCTTCGAGCATCGCCGACGAGGACGCCTTCGAGCGCGCTCTGTATCTCGCCCGCAGGATCATATCGAACCGGACGCGCGCGGACCTCGGTCCCAAGGACATCATGGACTTCTACATCGTCACGATGTCCTGCCGCACCGTCGTCTATAAAGGCATGTTCCTGTCCTATCAGGTGGGAGAGTATTACCTCGACCTGCACGATCCGCGCTTCGCTTCGGCGCTTGCGCTCGTTCACCAGCGGTTCTCGACGAATACGTTTCCGTCCTGGAGGCTGGCGCACCCCTATCGCATGATCTGCCATAACGGCGAGATCAACACGCTGCGCGGCAATGTGAACTGGATGGCGGCGCGCCAGGCAAGCGTCTCCTCGCCGCTGTTCGGCGACAACATCTCGAAGCTTTGGCCCATCTCGTTCGAAGGACAGTCCGACACGGCTTGCTTCGATAATGCGCTCGAGTTCCTTGTACAGGGCGGCTATAGCCTCGCGCACGCCATGATGCTGCTGATCCCCGAGGCCTGGGGCGGCAACGCGCTCATGGATGAGAAGCGGCATGCGTTCTACCAGTATCACGCTTCGCTCATGGAGCCTTGGGACGGCCCCGCCGCCATCGCCTTCACGGACGGCCGCCAGATCGGAGCGACGCTCGACCGCAACGGTCTCCGCCCGGCGCGCTATTTCATCACCTCGGACGACCGCGTGATCCTTGCCTCGGAAGCAGGCGTTCTGTCGGTGCCCGAAGAGATGATCGTTCACAAGTGGCGCCTTCAGCCGGGAAAAATGCTCCTGATCGACCTGGAGAAGGGCCGGATCATCTCAGACGACGAGATCAAGGCGCAGCTCTCCAACATGCATCCCTATCAGGATTGGCTGAATCACGGGCAGGTGCGTGTGGAAGCGCTGCCGCACGCGGAGGCGACGGAGCCCAAGACCAACATTCCGCTGCTCGATCGACAGCAAGCCTTCGGCTATACGCAGGAAAGCTGGAAGTTTCTGCTCGCGCCGATGATCGAAACGGGACAGGAAGCCATCGGCTCCATGGGCACCGACACGCCCATCTCCGCGCTGTCCTCGAAGCCGAAGCTGCTTCACACCTATTTCAAGCAAAACTTCGCCCAGGTGACGAACCCGCCTATCGACCCGATCCGCGAGGAGCTCGTCATGAGCCTCGTGTCGTTCATCGGGCCGCGGCCGAACATCCTGGATCTGAAGGGCACCTGGAAGTTGAAGCGGCTGGAGGTGTCGCAGCCAATCCTGACAAATGACGAGCTTGAACGTATCCGGCGCATCGGGCAGAACCCCGATACCTCGTTCAAGACCATAACGCTCGATATAACCTATGCCGCCGATCTCGGCGCTACCGGCATGGAGCGCTCGCTCGATTGGCTCTGCAGCAGGGCCGAAACCGCCGTGCTTCAAGGCTGGAACATCATCATTCTGTCGGATCGCGCCGCCGGTCCCGACCGCATTCCGATTCCTAGCCTGCTCGCCACGAGCGCCATTCACCATCACCTGATCCGCAAGGGTCTTCGCACCTCCGTCGGCCTCGTGGTGGAAACCGGTGAAGCTTACGAGATTCATCAGTTCGCCGTGCTCGCGGGATACGGTGCGGAGGCGATCAATCCTTACCTCGCCTTCGAAACCATCGAAGCGAACCTCGACGAACTTGAGAAGCCGATCAGCAAGGACGAAGCCTTCTACCGCTATGTGAAGGCCATCGGCAAAGGCATCATGAAGGTCATGTCCAAGATGGGCATTTCGACCTATCAGTCCTACTGCGGCGCTCAGATTTTCGACGCGGTCGGCTTGCGCTCGGATTTCGTCGCCAAATACTTCACCGGCACGCGCACCGCCATCGAAGGCGCATCTCTGGAAGAGATCGCTGCCGAGACCGCTGAGCGTCACCGGCTTGCCTTCTCGGACGCGCCCGTTCTGAAAAATTCGCTGGAAGTCGGCGGCGAGTATGCTTTCCGGATCCGCGGCGAAGACCATGCCTGGAATCCCGATACGGTTTCAGACCTTCAGCATGCCGTGCGCGGCAACCTGCCGGGCAAGTACCGCTCCTTTGCGAAGCAGCTGAACGATCAATCGGAACGTCTCATGACCATCCGCGGCCTGTTCCGCATCAAGGAGGCGAGCGAAATCGGCCGGGCGCCTGTGCCGATTGACGAGGTCGAGCCTGCGAGCGAGCTTGTGAAGCGCTTCGCAACGGGGGCGATGTCCTTCGGATCGATCAGCCGCGAGGCGCACACGACGCTTGCCATTGCCATGAACCGCATCGGCGGGAAGTCGAACACGGGCGAAGGCGGCGAGGAGGCTGACCGCTTCAAGCCGCTGGCCAATGGCGACAGCATGCGCTCCGCCATCAAGCAGGTGGCTTCCGGCCGCTTCGGCGTGACCACGGAATACCTCATCAATTCGGACATGATGCAGATCAAGATGGTTCAGGGAGCGAAGCCCGGCGAAGGCGGCCAGCTTCCGGGCCATAAGGTGGACGCGACCATCGCGCGCGTGCGGCACTCGACGCCTGGCGTCGGTCTCATTTCCCCGCCGCCGCACCATGACATCTATTCCATCGAGGATCTGGCACAGCTCATCTTCGACCTGAAGAATGTGAACCCGGACGCCTGGGTGAGCGTGAAGCTCGGCGCGGAAGTCGGCGTCGGAACGGTGGCTGCGGGCGTTGCCAAGGCGCGCGCCGATCACGTGACGATCTGCGGCTTCGAGGGAGGCACGGGCGCATCGCCGCTCACCTCCATCAAGCATGCGGGCTCGCCATGGGAAATCGGCCTTGCCGAGACGCAGCAGACGCTGGTGCTGAACCGGCTCCGCGGGCGCATCGCCGTGCAGGTCGACGGCGGCGTCCGTACCGGGCGCGACGTGCTCGTAGGCGCGCTTCTCGGCGCGGACGAGTTCGGCTTCGCCACGGCGCCGCTCATCGCCGCCGGATGCATCATGATGCGCAAGTGTCATCTGAACACCTGCCCGGTTGGCGTGGCAACGCAAGACCCAATCCTTCGGGCGCGCTTCAAGGGCACGCCGGAGCATATCATCAACTACTTCTTCTTCGTGGCGGAAGAGCTGCGGGAATACATGGCCGCGCTTGGCGTTCGTTCCTTCAACGAACTCGTCGGCCGGACCGACTGGCTCGACAAAGAAAGAGCAATCGCGCATTGGAAGGCGCAAGGGCTCGACTTTACGCGGCTGTTCTACAAGCCCGAGATGCCGGACTCGGTGGCGACCTACAACTGCGAGAAGCAGAACCATCCAATCGCGCACGTGCTCGACCGCAAACTGATCGAGTGTGCGAAGCCTGCGCTGGAGTCCGGCAAGCCGGTGAAGCTCGAACTGCCGATCGCGAGCAGCGACCGCTCGACGGGCGCAATGCTCTCCGGCCGCGTGGCGAAAATCTATGGTCATGCGGGGCTGCCCGAGGACACGATCTGGATCGCTCTCAAGGGCACGGCCGGTCAGAGTTTCGGCGCGTGGCTCGCGAAAGGCGTGACGCTCGACCTTGCCGGGGAAGGCAACGACTATGTCGGAAAGGGGCTCTCGGGCGGCAAGATCATCGTTCGGCCACCGGAGAAAACGTCCATTGTCCCTGAGGAAAGCATAATTGTCGGAAACACCGTGCTTTACGGGGCCATTTCAGGCGAATGCTATTTCCGCGGCGTGGCCGGAGAGCGTTTCGCCGTCCGCAATTCGGGCGCCGTGGCCGTCGTCGAAGGCACAGGCGATCATGGCTGCGAGTATATGACCGGCGGCTGCGTCGTCGTTCTCGGGCCGACCGGGCGCAACTTCGCTGCCGGCATGTCCGGCGGCGTCGCCTATGTGCTCAACGAATTGAACGGCTTCGAGAAGCGTTGCAACATGGCGATGGTGGAATTGGAACCCATCGATCCGGGCGATGTCTCTCCGTTCGATCAGGCGAGCGGCGATACGCTGGAGCGGTTCAACTTCGTGCATCTCCTTCACGATATGACGAAGGATGACGAGTTGCGGCTTTTCCGGCTTATCGAGAACCATCGGCACTACACGGGCTCCGAGCGCGCGAAGGCGATCCTCGATAACTGGGCGGACTACTTGCCCAAATTCGTGAAGGTAATGCCGACCGAGTATCGCAAGGCGCTCGAAGCCTTGAAGCCGAGCCAGGTTGCGCCGCATCCGGCGGAACATGCCGATATCGCGATTGGGGTCAATGGCCGATAACCGCAACTGAAGGGGTGCGCGCTGCAAAAGGCACGGTCCGCGCTGCTGCGAGGTCAGCCGGAAATGCATACTTAGGGACTGGACATGGGGAAGATTACCGGATTTCTTGAAATCGAGCGCGAAGACAGGGACTACGCGCCGGTCAGCGAGCGCACGCGGCATTTCCGGGAGTTCGTGCTGCCGCCCTCCGATCAGGATGTGAAGCGCCAGGCCGCGCGCTGCATGGATTGCGGTATTCCGTACTGTCATCGCGGCTGCCCCGTGAACAACCAGATCCCAGATTGGAACGATCTCGTCTATCACGGCGAGTGGCTGACGGCGGCGCGCAACCTGCATTCGACGAACAATTTCCCCGAGGTGACGGGGCGCGTTTGCCCGGCCCCTTGCGAGGCGTCCTGCACACTTAATATCGAGGACGTGCCGGTTACGATCAAAAGCATCGAGTGCGCGATTGCCGACCATGCTTTCGACAATAGCTGGGTCGTGCCTGAGCCGCCCGAGCAGAAGACGGGCAAGCGCATCGCGATCGTTGGCTCCGGCCCCTCGGGGCTTGCCGCCGCACAGCAGCTTGCGCGCGCGGGGCATGAGGTGCATGTCTACGAAAAGAACGCGATGCCGGGCGGGCTTCTCCGCTATGGCATCCCCGATTTCAAGCTCGAAAAGCACATCATCGAGCGGCGCGTCGCGCAGATGCAGGCCGAGGGCGTAACCTTCCACTGCAACGTGAATGTGGGCGTCACCGTCTCCATCCTCGACCTCGAAAAGGATCACGAAGCGGTGCTTCTAGCGGGCGGTGCCGAGAAGGCGCGCGATTTGCCGATTCCCGGGCCGGGAGCTTAAGGGCATCGAGCAGGCGATGAATTTTCTGCCTCAGCAGAACCGCCGCGTTTCGGGCGAGCCTCTTTGGAATGCGGAGCCCATTCTCGCGACCGGCAAGCGCGTTGTCGTCATCGGCGGCGGCGACACGGGCTCCGACTGCATCGGCACCTCCTTCCGGCAGGGAGCGAAGTCTGTCACCCAGCTCGAAATCATGCCCAAGCCTCCTGAGAAGGAGAACAAGCTTATGAGCTGGCCGCATTGGCCGCTCAAAATGCGGACTTCGTCCAGCCAGGCGGAGGGCGCTGCCCGCGACTTCAGCGTCATGACAACGCACTTCGAGGGCGATGAGAGCGGCCAAGTCAAAGCCCTGCATTGCGTGCGCGCGGACGGCAATCTGCGCGCCATTCCCGGCACCGATTTCAAGATCGAGGCCGATCTGGTGCTGCTTGCCATGGGCTTCGTCTCCCCGGTTCACGAGGGTCTCGTCACGCATCTCGGTCTCGATCTCGACCCACGCGGCAATGTGAAAGCCAACGACGGCGACTACGCTACGTCGCGGCCGAAGATTTTCGTTGCGGGAGACATGCGGCGCGGGCAGTCGCTGGTGGTTTGGGCGATCCGGGAGGGCAGGCAAGCTGCCCATGCCATCGACAAGGCTTTGATGGGGCGCACCCTCCTGCCGAGATAGGCGGACGCCGCCGCAGCGTCATCCCATGCGCAGTGCAGCACGAGCGTTTACGTGGTCATGCCGCAAAGGCGCGCTCGCATCGGGGCAGCGGTCATATGCGCCGGAAACGCCCTACACATGAGCGCATGCGCCAAGACCATCACGCTAAAAGAACCCTTGCACTGGGGAGTCGGCGGCGCGCCTAATAAGTGCGCTCGAACAGGCGCAAGAACGGGTCGCCAGTGTAAGGATGGATGTAGCCGAGCACGTTGTCGACGGCGTTCGCATCCCAGTCCCAGCGATAGGGGAAGGGAAGGTCCTGGTCGTAGAGGTAATGGCTGTAATGGTATGCGCCGAGGCATTCCCCGCTGGCGCAGGGGCTTACTCGATAGCAATTATAGGCGCACCAATTGCTGAAGAGGCCATTGCCGCCCCGTGCATGCCGGTGGCCGCGATGATAAACCTTGACGATGCCGTCTGCGGCGGCAACTCGCACTTTCGAGACGGTCAACGCGGGTGCTTCGCTCGCCGATAGGGTCATGGCGACTGCGGCCGCGCAAAGACTGAGGAAGGCTTTCATGCGATCGGTCCTTGGTTGAAAGCTTCGGTTGCACCGAAAGCGCTTACTGACCATGCCCGATCATGACTAAAAAAGAGTTGAGGCGGCGCGACGGATTGCGAAGAAAGAGGAGGCGTCAAGCCTCCTCTCTCAGACTGAACTACCAGCCGAACAGGCCAAAGAAGCCGCCGCCCCAGCCACCACAGCCGCAGCCACAGCCACCGCACGTGGGAACCGAGTAGGTGTAGGTGTAGGTGGTGTAGTAGCTGACGCAACGATGGCGCACAGCGTGCACGGCGCAGCCGCCGCAGCCGCAGTTCACGTTGATTGCAGCGCTAGGGGCTTCGACGGCCTTCACTTGAGCTCCCGGGATCGCGAATGCGTTTCCAGAGAAGAGAGTAGCCGCCAGCACGGCGGCAGACGCTACGACGAGTTTTTTCATCTTATCCTCGATAAAGCAGCACAAAGACACGCAGCACAACAGCTGCTTTCTTATCGTAGTTTGATGAGAATACAGTTCTATTAATTGGAATGAGTAAAGCTCATCAGTATATTTTAGAAAATATATAAGGGGCTTTACTACAGCGTAAGAAGCCATGAAGGCTTTTATAAATTATATTAGCGCGCAATAAAGCAGAGTTTTAGATGGGTTAATTGGCTGGCGTCTTTGGAGCCGCTTGCTCGATTACGACACCTCGGACCACTTCACTTATTTCATAGTAATTACGGGATGCTTTGTGTTTTTTCCCCAAGGCTTATTTTTGTTTTCACCATGTCGCGGTTTAAGCGCGGGAGGCGGCGCACTTGTCGCGGGTGCCGTCCTTGTGGGGAGCGCGTTCGAGCGAAGGCCAGTTGAACAAAAATTTGCAAAAGCAACAGAACTCAAATACCAAGTGCCGTCAGCACCGAAGTGCGGCAAAAGAAATGGGTATCAACAACTGTAATGAACATCCGCCGAAAAAAGCTGATAGGGACTGTGATCTTCGTCGCCGGATCAGTCTTCTATTTCCTATTTACGATATCCATCGCGATCGCGCGCCTGCCCGGAACTTCGATGGGCACCCAGCTTCTTTTTTATCTGGTGATCACTCTGATCTGGGTTTTCTTTTCGGCCATCTTGATCAGGTGGATGCAGAAGCCATCATCGGGACGGATGACATAAAAAAAGGGCCGCTTGCGCGGCCCTCGTGATGAAACCTTGAGATCGGCTAGTAGCAGAAATTGTAGGCGTAGGCTTGGCAATAACCGGGCCCATAGCCGCTGTTTATGCAGTTCCAGTAGCAGCCGTTGCCATAACCGTAGATGCCAAGCCCGACCAAGGGAGCGCCCCAGTACCAGCGGCCGCCCCGCCAGTAGCCGCGCCGGCCGCCATAGCCCCAGCCGGGGCGACCGGGGCCACCAAATCTCATGCCAGGACGGTATCCAGGATGAAAGCCGGGATGATTTCCGGGATGGAAGTTGTAGTGGTGGTGGCCAACGTAGCCGACCTTCAGCAGCATGAAGGTGCTAAATGACTTCGCCGGCGTGATAGCAGGCGCTGCCGAGGCAGAAAATGCCACTGCGGAGAGCCCAAGAGCCGCGATGGCGGCAATCATTATTCTCTTGATAGACATAGACAACTCGCTCCTTATGACGAGTACCTTCGGCCCGTAATGCGGCTTGACGCCGCTTAGAACGCTTGTTTAGTCCAAGCCTGAGCGCGACCCTAGTCTAGTGCAAACAATCGTGCAACAGCGTAAGCTGTATTTCCAATAAGTTTTCATACAATAATATTTTGCCGGCCGGATGAGCAGATACCCTTGAGCTTCAGGGAGATAGCGAGGGAGATACTTCCTCGCGAGACTTTATGCGAGACATGTTCTTACAAAAAGAAAGGGCCGCTTTCGCGGCCCTCCAAATGACGCTCCTCACTTTATCAGTAGCAGAAGTTATAAGCGTATGCCGAGCAGTAACCGGGGCCGAAGCCTTGCGCGCGGCAATTCCAATAGCAGCTGCCGCCAGCATAAATTCCAAAGAACGGAAAGAAACGGCCACCGCGCCAATATCCGCGCCGTCCATGATAGAAGACTGTACGTCCGCCTGCGTAGCGACCGCCAGCGACGCGTCCACCGGCAAAGGCATACCGACCTCCCATACGAGGACCGGCACCCATGCGCATTCCGCCCATCCGCATGCCGCCCATACCGCCAAAGTGACCGCCCATGCCCCCCATGTGACCGCCCATGTGTCCGCCGCCGCCACCCATATGGCCGCCGCCGCCAGCACGTATGAGCGTGAAGGTGCTTTGCGGGTTTAACGGCGCGGGAGCGCCGTCATTCTGAGGGGCGGCCGATGCCGAATATGCGCCCAGCGACAGGCCCAGTGCCGCAACCGCGGCAACTGCGATTTTCTTGATGAACATTGAGAACTAGCTCCTCATTTCGTTAACGATCCCTTCTCGGCCCAGAGAAGAATCGATGGCTTGGAGCCTCGACTACTCGAAATCAAAACAGCCGCTGTGGACTTGTTCCAACAGCGGCTGTTTTGCTTGGAATGAAGAGAAGATCTGATTAGTTTTTATCGTAACGCATTGTATCGATATACAACGCTATGCGCGACGCTCTATTGAAACTGCATCAATATTACGCCGCAACTTGCGGCACAAGCTTGTCGACGACTTTAGCTGAGCAAAGAACGCCGGGAACCCCCGCGCCGGGATGTGTGCCGGCGCCTGTGAGATAGAGGTTCCTGATCCCCTCCGCCTTGTTGTGAAAACGGAAGTAGGCCGACTGCGTGAAATGCGGTGCGATGGAGAAGCCGGCTCCGGCATGGCTTAAATAGTTGGTTTTGAAGTCCTCCGGCGTCATGATGATTTCCGCTCGCATCGTCTCGCGCAAGCCGGGCATGACCGTGCGCTCAAGCCCCGCCACGATGCGGTCTCTCAGCCGGGGCGCCTCGGCCTTCCAGTCGATGGGCGAGGTCAGGTTCGGCACCGGGCAGAGCACATAGAAGGCATCGCAGCCTTCCGGCGCGAAACTTGGGTCGGTGGCAGTCGGCCGGTGAATGTAAAGCGAGAAATCCTCCGCAAGCAGCTTCCTGCGGAAAATATCGTCGAGCAGGCCCTTGTATCGCTTCCCGAGCCAGATGGTGTGCCGCGCCAGCTCAGGATACTGCCGCCCCGTCCCGAAGTAGAGGAGGAACAGCCCCATGGAGAGCCGCGCCGTCTTGCGTTTCAGCCGCGCGGTCACGCCCTGCTCGCTGGCGGGGATCATTTCGCCGAAGAGATGCATCGGATCGGCATCCGAAACCACGATATCGGCCGGAACAACCTCGCCGTTTTCCAGCCGGATGCCCGTCGCGGTGCCGTTCTCCAGAACGATGGACCCAACCGTCGTGTTGAGGCGGATGTCCACGCCCTCCTCTTCCATGAGCTTTCCGAGCGCAGCGACGATGGCGCCCGTCCCGCCCATCGCATAGAAGACGCCCCACTTGCGTTCGAGATAATGGATCAGTCCGTAGATGCTGGTGGTATCGAAGGGGCTGCCGCCGACAAGGAGCGGCTGGATGGAAAGCGCTTGCCTTATCTTCGGGCTGTGGAAGTATTTCGAGACGAAATCCCAGACGGTGCGATAGCTGCCAAGCGTCACGAGGCGCGGGATCTGCCCGACCATGGTTAGCGGATTGTGAAAAGGCTGATCGGCAAGTGCGGTGAAGCCCGCGTCGAAAAGTCCCTTCGAGTGTTCGAGCATGCGCAGATAGCCGTCGCCGTCCACGGGATCGATGCGGCGCATTTCCGCGAGCGTTTCCTCGAGCGTGCCGCCGTAATCGAAGGTCGAGCCATCCTCGTCGAAATAAAAGCGATACCAGGGCGTGAGCGACTTAAGCTCGAAGTAGTCCTCGCTCCTCTTGCCAAAAAGTTCAAAAAGCTCCTCAAGCAGGAAGGGCGCGGTGATGACCGTCGGACCGGCGTCGTGCTTGAAGCCTTCTTTTTCGAAAACCTGCGCACGGCCGCCGAGCATCCGGGCGCGGTCGATCAGCGTCACGCGATAGCCCTTCGCCGCAAGCCGCAACGCCGACGCCATGCCGCCGAAGCCCGCACCGACGACGACGGCTCTGCTTCCGGCCTTGGCCGGAGCGCGGGTGACTGTGTTTGCGACGATCTGATCCATGACTTACCCTTTTTGGTCTTAAGGCTCGACGCCTTCGACAATGACGATCTCCGCGACGGAGGCAGGAAGGCGGTGTGTGCGCGCGGCCTGATATTCTTCCGAGTTGTAGCAATCGAGAGCCGCCTGATACGAGGGAAATTCGATAACAACGTTACGGGCGCGAGCTTGACCCTCGGCAGCGGTGCAGCGCCCGCCCCGCGCCAGAATCTTGGCCCTATAACGCTCGAATGCAGGTAGCGCCCCCAATACATATGCCTTGTAGGCTTCGGGATCGCTTACATCGACGCGGGCAACCCAGTATGCTTTCGGCACATGACTCTCCGTTAAGCAGAACTGACATGCGATGCCGCAAGGTGTAAACTCTGGTTTACAAAACGCGGTATATGGGTCATACGGTGCTGATGGCTAAGCTGTTTTCCACAGGCTTTCAAGAGCGCGGATGGAAGATGCGCCTAGAAGATAGAGAACAATGATTAGCCATCGTCAAGACAGGACTGCGGAAACGTCATATGAGCGGCCAGTTGGATTATTTCTTGAAGATGCGGGCCCGCGTGGAAACACGGCTTGCGGAGCTTGTCCCAACGAGTGGTTCGGCAGACCCGTTGCAGGGGGCGCTGCGGCATAGCCTTCTCGCGCCGGCGAAGCGCGTCCGGGCCGTGCTGATGATGATCGCGGCGCGGGAGCTTGGCGGCAAGGAGGAGCACGCCCTCGATTTGGCCTGCTCGCTGGAAATGATCCACGCCGCATCCTTGATCCTCGACGATCTTCCGGCAATGGACGACGCCGAAACGCGCAGAGGCTTGCCCGCCAACCATCGTGTCTTCGGCGAGGCGACGGCCATTCTTGCCGCGATCGGGCTGATGAATCGCGCCTATGGCGTAGCGGCCGCGTCCG
This sequence comes from uncultured Alphaproteobacteria bacterium, assembly GCA_963834165.1. Lineage (GTDB taxonomy): Bacteria > Pseudomonadota > Alphaproteobacteria > Rhizobiales > Rhodomicrobiaceae > Rhodomicrobium. The sequence continues at coordinate 878,104 of CAWIAL010000017.1, forward strand.
AGCTTTTGAGCATGGAGCAGCGCATTTCGGCAATCGAGGTCCTGCATTGGGCGGTCGGACTGGATGGCCTTGTCCGCGGCCAGCAAGACGATCTCGCCGACGCGCGCGCCACGATGACGCACAGTGAACTCGAGCGGATGTATGCTCGCAAGACGGGCGCCCTTTTCGCCGCGGCCGCCGAATGCGGAGCCATCGTCGCAAAAAATCAAGCCGCGCGCCCCGCAATGCGCGGATTTGGTCTTGATCTTGGCGTAGGATTTCAAATGTTAGACGATGTCCTCGACGCGCGTTCGACCTGTGACCGCGCGGGCAAGGATGTCGCTCAGGACAACGGTCGCACCACGTTTGCGAGCTTGCTTGGCGTCAAAGGCGCTGCGGCGCTGGCGCGCGGGAAGATCGAAGGCGGAGTGACGTCGGCCTGCGTGGCCGCAAGGCAAGCTGGCGGCGATGGCCGGATGTTCACGGCGTTCGCGGCGAGGCTTGCAGCAGCGTTTTCGGATTTGATGCCAGAATTTACAGGAGAACTGGCGGCTAACGGATAGAGCAGGTGTCGATGAGCGATTGGCTCTTGTATCCCGGAATTTTCTTAGCAGTTTTTTTCATTATGGAAGGTGTGGCCTGGACTCTGCATAAATACGTCATGCATGGGTTTCTCTGGGTCTTGCACAAAAGCCATCACGAGCCGCGCAAAGGGGCTTGGGAACTCAACGACGTCTTCGGCCTGTTCTTCGCCGCGATATCGGTCGCTTTATTCGCGTGGAGCGTCCAACTCGGCGGCCCGCTGTGGGCGCTTTTCGTCGGCCTCGGGATCACGGCTTACGGCGTGGTCTATTTCTTGGCCCACGACGTTCTCGTTCATCATCGCATCGATATGCATTTCCACCCGAAAAAGGGCTATCTCCGGCGGCTATATCAGGCGCACCGGCTGCATCACGCGGTCGATGGCAAGGACGGCTGCGTGGCTTTCGGGTTTGTTTTCGCGCCCTCTCCCGAGCATCTCAAGAAGCAGCTCCAGGCGCTGGCGCCATTACGGGAGCAGCAAAGAAGCAAAATCGACGCAAAGCGCTCGGATCGCACGCTGCATTAGAGGTCAAGTCCGGCCATCCGTCATCGACGCGGCGACTTCTTTTGGATAGCTCGCGACAGCGCTTGCGACTTAAGGCGCCAGCAACACTCGCGATCATGCCGCACTTGATGCGGCCATCTTAAATGGAATCGAAGCGGGACTCCCTCTCCCAGAGGGAGAGGGTTGGGGTGAGGGGCGCTTACATTTGATAATCAAGCACTCACCCCTCATCCGGACCGCAAAGCGGTCCGGCCTCTCACACCGGCAGAGGTGGCTCGCGTTTCCAGGTCAGTGGATCATACGCTAGCGTAGGAATGCCAAGGGCCGATTGCGCGGGACAGCCTTTCCGAGGTCAGGCACAGTCCAGAGCCCATCCCGCGGCGGCGCATACCCCAAGCGAAGCGTCGTGTGCGCTCGCACAGCAGCAACCGCGCCTGAGAGCGCTGCCGCCGCCTTACGGCTCCTGCCGACGATCGCGCGGCCGTCCCAGGCGTGCTCGCCCCGGTTGGCCACGATGCGCCCGATATCGCGATAGACCCTGCGCGCCGCTCCGATGCCGACCGCAGCCCCGAGCGGAAGCCGCTGCATGCCGAAAAGGGCGGAGCGGTAATAGACATCGGCCTCGCGAAGAAGCTTTTGAGTTACCGTAAAGACAGACTGACGATACCGGGGATCGGCCAGGTTGGCTTCTGAAAGGCCCTCCTCGCTCAGCCATTCCTGAGGCAGGTAAACCCGGCCGCCTTTCGCATCCTCGACCACATCGCGGGAAATGTTCGTGAGCTGGAAAGCAATGCCGAGGTCGGAAGCGCGGTTCAGCGTGGGCCTCTCGCGAACCCCCATGATCATGGCCATCATCACGCCCACGACGCCAGCCACGTGATAGCAATAATCGAGGGTGTCATCGAGCGTCTGATAAACGCGTCCGTCGACATCCATTTCGAAGCCGCGCAGCAGCTCCATGGGGTGCCGCTCGGGGATGCCGTGCTTCCTTATGACGCGTCCCAGCGCGATGAAAACCGGCTCATCGGCGTAGCCATCCAGCGCCCGCTTCGTCTTGTGCCGAAGCTCTTCCAGCCGCTCCATCGGGGTCTGGTCGCTGGCCGTCGCCTTTGCGAAGCCAAGGATTTGATCGTCGATGACATCGTCGCAATGACGGCACCACGCATACAGCATCATGGCATCGTATCGTACGTCGCGCGGCAAAAGCTTCGCTGCCATAGCGAAGCTTTTCGAACCTTTTTGAATTAGCTCGTGACTTAGAGAGATAATCGGGTCCATTCAACTAGCTCGGTGAGGAGACCGGCTGCGGAATGGGGTTGACGGTTGTTTCGCCCATAACCCGCAGCGCCCGTCCAATAGGAACTGGAGGCCACCCTACAAGAATTCGGGCCTGGTCTGCAAGTGTTAGGCTTGAGCTATAAAAGCGCTCTATGAGGGGTTCGCCCAATTCATAGAAGCGCTCAAGGACACGGTAACGTTGAGCGGGTTTTGCGGCCCAGAACAACATTCTATTCAAAAGACGGAAGAAGCGCTGATCCCGCCAGTGCTGGTGTGCCCATTTTTGAACGAGATGATCGAGCGTCTCGCTGTTCAGATGATCGAGCGCGGCGATGGCGTCCGCGCACTTCACAGCGAACGGGAACGAGTAACTGGTGGTGTGGTGGAAAAACCCTCCACGAAGACCGAGCCCCGGCACGCCTTGCGCGTTCTTCGCGAGAATGGTTTCAACATCGCCGCCAAGCACGATGGGAAGCACGCCCCGCTCCACGCGCAGGATCTCGGCCACCTCCCAGCCACGCTCTTGGGCGTAGTCGAGGCAAAGCTCGCGAAGGAGCGGCGCATCGATGGTCGCCGTATCGCTGTAGTAGGTGTCCTCGATCAGCATCGTGTCAGGGGTGAAGGGCAGAGTGTAGACGAAGCGATAGCCGTCACGCTGCCGCACGGTCGCATCCATGATGATCGGATAGGACTGCCCGTGCGGCCGCTCGAAGCGGACCACGAGGCCCAGAAACTTTTGATATCCGATTGTCAGACCGTCAACTCGGCCAAGCCCTCTGGCATCGATCACGCACGGCGCACGAAAAATCTCGCCATCGGAAAGCTCGACGTGATGCGGCCCCACGCTCACAACGCGCGCCGAAAAGCGCACGCAGTCTTCGAGCACCGGGTACGCGGCGTTGTGCAGCGTCTCGGAAAAAATCGAGTTGTATCCGGACATCAGCATGCGTGAGTGCCTGGGGAAGCGCACCTGCTGCTCGTCCCACGAATGTGCGACGAATGGCGCAATCCAAGACCACGAGGACCTGCTGATATCCTTGTCGTGAAAAGACCAGGTGTGATTGCCTCCCAGCGTTTCGCCCGCCTCGAGCACCAATAGCCGGAGTTCGGGCCTCTGCTGACGGAGGCGATAGGCTGCGAGGGTGGCTGCAAGGCCTCCCCCCGCGAAGATGACGTCGAAGTTGCGATCGCTCATACTCTGACTCTGCCGAGAAATTGACATATGTCAACGGCTTGAGCCGGATAAAGTTTCCGCGAGTTTAGCTACGGAATGTACTCAGTCACTTGACTCCAACGCGCGATTCTGCATGCCGCGCTTGCTTCGCCAGCTTGGGTGGAGCGATTTTGCGCAGTCAGGATTGCACTTGCCTCCGGTGCAATGAAGCGCTATTCCTTTCTGCAGGCGGCTTTTTTTGCCGCCTTTTTGCATGCCCGGGACGGTTTTTGCCGTCTGTCGGCAGGGAGACCTGCAGAGGAGGGCCTGCTCCACCAGTCCTCTCATTCGGAGCACAGACATGACAAAGCGCGTCAGCGCCAAACATAAAATTGATCGCCGCCTTGGGGAAAACCTATGGGGCCGTCCCAAGAGTCCGCTCAACAAACGCGAATACGGGCCGGGCCAACACGGTCAGCGCCGCCGCGGCAAGACGTCGGACTTCGGCACGCAGCTGAAGGCGAAGCAGAAGCTGAAGGGGTATTACGCCAATATCACCGAGCGCCAGTTCCGCCTCATCTATGCGGAGGCAACACGGCTCAGGGGCGATACCTCCGAAAATCTCATCGCTCTTCTTGAGCGGCGTCTCGATGCCGTCGTCTATCGCGCCAAGTTTGTATCGACGCCGTTCGCGGCCCGCCAATTCGTCAGTCATGGCCATGTGAGCGTGAACGGACGGCGCGTGAACATCCCGAGCTACCGGTGCCGCCAGGGCGATGTCGTCGAGGTGCGCGAAAAGTCCCGCGGGCTCGCTTTCGTCCTCGAAGCGGCTCAAAGCGTTGAACGCGATGTGCCCGATTATCTTGAGGTCGATCACAACAAAATGACCGCGCGGCTGGCTCGCGTTCCGCAGCTATCCGACGTTCCCTATCCCGTCGTGATGGAGCCAAACCTCGTCGTGGAGTTCTATTCACGCTAACTCATGGAAGCAGGTGCTTTCTCCGTGGCAATATGCCATCGAGATCAAGTACCTGCCTGCTTGTGAACCCCTATTTATTGCGTTACTGAGGCGCCTAAAAATAACAGCCGGTGCTTCGGCTTCGGAGATACCCCCATGACCTATGTCGTGCTGGATGCTTGCATCAAGTGCAAATTCACCGATTGCGTTGAAGTCTGCCCCGTGGACTGCTTCTACGAGGGCGAAAACATGCTCGTCATCCATCCTGACGAGTGCATCGATTGCGGCGTTTGCGAGCCGGAATGCCCCGTCGACGCAATCAAGCCGGACACCGAGCCGGGCCTCGAGAAGTGGCTTGAGCTGAACCGCGAATATTCGGAGAAGTGGCCGAATATTACGGTCAAGAAGCCTCACCCCGAGGATTCAGCCAAGTACGAGCAAGAGACGGAAAAGCTCGAGAAGTACTTTTCCCCCAATCCCGGCTCGGGCGACTAAAACGTCGTGCATTAAATCGGCGTCACACGGTTAGCCGTCTCCCCAATGGTGTCATGCCCCGCGAAGGAGCGTGTGAAAAAATTGGGTTCACCCTTTTTTGTCATGGCCGGGCTAGGGACATTGCACATGGAAACGGCGCCCGAAGGCGCCGTCCCGCGGACCGATAGGGGGTACCGGTCTATTTCAACGAATCGTATCCGCCGCCGAAGCGATAGTTCAGGCCGACGCGGGCGGTGTGGAAGCTTGTGTCAAGCTCGCTCGTTGCGTTTCCGAGTGTATCGTTGAGCTTTTCGCTGCCGAGATCGATGTATTGATATTCGGCCTTGAGCGACCAGGCGGGACTGATCTTGTATTCAATACCGCCTCCGACAGCATAACCCGTTTGGGTGCTGCTATTGTCGAACGAGGCCGTGTTATAGAGCGCGTGCTGGTTCACGTTGCCGTAAGCAAAACCGCCGGTGCCGTAGATGAGCGCACGGTCGAAGGCAAAGCCGAGCCTGGCCCGCGCCGTTCCGAACCAATCGATGCGCTCACGGCTGGTGAACGCGGCTCCGTTTGCGGTCGTGCCGGTCACGCTATCGCTGATGTCGCCGCCTTGGAAATCCGCCTCAACGCCATAGACGAACGAACCGCTCTGAAAATTGTAGCCAACCTGGCCGCCGCCAAAACCGCCTTGCGGCTGCGCACGCCCTGATTGATCGGCGCCGTTGTAGTAACTGATGGAATCGCCGTTGTTGCTGAACCCGTAGCCACCGTTGATACCGACATAGAACCCTGCCCAGGTGTTCGGCGTGGCAATGGGCGGCACATAGCTGACGGGCGCCGGCGCTGGCGGTGTGCGATAGAGATCGGCTGCGTTAGCCAGCATCGGAGCCGCGATAGTACTCAGCAATACGAAACCGGCAAGCTTACCAGACTTTGTGTACATCCTAAGCATCCCCCTCTCTTGGAACACACGACTGACAAATTTGCAGCAGTGTTGCTTTGGTGTTGGAAGATATACTGGCAGGAAAGTCAACAGCAGGACTTAGGCAATGACAAGGCCATCGCGCGACTTTTTCTTGCCGCACTTGCTCTGTCTTGGTACCAGCTCGGGAAAATTGTATCGGGAACATGCAATTATTATTTAAGGATCAAGACAAGATGTTACATTTAGGGGCATGGCTACCCCGGCAATTTTGACGGGTTTGGCCTCGCCTTCAGTCCCGCCTCATGCGAACCATCACAAGAAATATTGATAAGTAAAACCGGTGAACAGATCACAATCGCCGGTTAAAGGACTTTAAAAAACTTGTTGAAAGCAGTTTGGACGGCACAATCTCGTCGTAGTCACCTATTAAGTGACGAAATCGACTGAAAGCACTGCCTCTTGTAGTGAAGGGGCGTGCGCAAACGCCAAGTTGGTCTGGGGCTCGCGCGCGGCTTGATATCTTTGGAGGGCAGCAACTTGGGAACGAAGATATGCGAATAAGCTCATTGATCGTAGTCTTGTTTGCAATGCTTGGCATGATCGGGACCGTCGAAAAGGCCAACGCAGGGCTGTTTATCTCCGTAAGCGTCGCGCCCCCGGTCCTTCCCGTTTATGTCCAGCCGCCCATTCCCGGCCCCGGATATATTTGGACGCCCGGTTACTGGGCCTGGGAGGAAGATGTCGCCGATTACTATTGGGTACCTGGAGCGTGGGTGCCCGCACCGGAGCCGGGTTTACTGTGGACTCCGGGATATTGGGGCTGGAACAATGGTGTTTACGTCTGGAATGCCGGCTATTGGGGTCCACACGTCGGCTTTTATGGCGGAGTGAACTACGGTTTCGGCTACGCTGGGGTAGGCTTTGCTGGGGGATATTGGTCCGGCGGTTCTTTCTACTACAATAGATCCGTTGCAAATATCGGCAACACGGCGATCATCGGTAATGTCTACAACAAGACTGTCGTCGTCAACAACACCACGAATGTCAGCTACAATGGCGGCAACGGTGGATTGAAGGCACAGCCAACCGCGCAAGAACTTCAGGCTGCACACGAACATCATATTTCTGCGACGAACGATCAACTCGCGCATCAAAAGCTGGCAAGCGAGAACAAAAGCCTGCGCGCCTCGGTGTGCAAGGGAAAGCCCCCCATTGCGGCGGTTACGAGGGTGGCCGATTACAGTCCCAAGAGTACGTTTGCGGCGAAGGGAGCGACGGGGTTCAAGCCAGCTTCGCTCAAGCCGGGAAATGATGGCCAGCATCATTTCGACAGCCAGCACACTGCACGATCGAACGACGGTTTGGGCGCAAAGCCATTCAACGCTAACCACGGACCCAATAAAAACGCGATTGCAAACTTGAATGCAGGATCAAACAATCAGCTAAAGCAAAAGGGGACGAACTTCGTTCGCCCGAAAGGCGCGCCGCCGCGGGCCGCGATCGTTCCCAAAAAGCCTGGCCCCCGGCCTGTACCGCACCAGCACAAAGACGACAAGCACCACGATTAGCGCGTAAAATCGTCTCAAGGCCATGAAGCGGCTGGTCCTCAGCCGCTCCGAAATGCACCAGCGGCGAAGGAATTAAGCTTGACGGCAAAAATCCCGTGCCGGAAAACGCCGCAGGTATGCAATATTTTCTGTACAAATCTCATCCTAAATGACCGCCTGCGTGTGGGGGTTCTGGTGCGGGCACTTATCATTCCGCTCGGCGTTTTTGCGATCTCGATCTCAGCCTCGGCGATGCCACTATCCGGCGTCATCGCTCCCCCATCCTCCGTTGCCGTTCGTGTAGACGACACGGATGACAATTTTCCTCATTGGCGTTCTCAAAAAACTGCTCCTGAGCCGCCGCGGCCAAGGCCGGAGGATTGCCGGCTCAAAGGCTTGCAGTATCGCCATGGCGAATGTGTTCCTCCCGAGCGCAAAGTTACGCCAACCCCAAGACCTGCCGCCGCAAAAGCGAAGCCTGCACGGTCAACTCCACCGGCCGATAAGCAACTGGCCGAGAAACTTGCTCGCGCGTTGAGCGAGCAGGAGCGTGCCGTCCAGGCATCGAAACCGCTCATCCTGCCGGCGTCCAGGGTCGTCGCGACAGCGGCAAAAGCCGATGCGCGCAAATCGGTGGCCTTGCGGCCAATGGTCGGCCAGCTCCTGCTGTCGGGTTTTGCCGGAAAGCGCCCGGCCGATGCCGGCGTGGCGGGCGTTTCGAACCAGTTGCGCAATGGCCTGCTCTCTGGCGTCATCGTGAGCGACGCCAACATCTCCAGCTTCCGGCAGCTTCGCCAGATGCTTCTGACGCTCGCAAAGGATAGCGGCGACAGTTTCCCCCTTGTCGCTATCGAGCAGCCGGGCGGCCCTGATTCAGTGCTCTCCGAGGACAAGGGCTTCACCTTCTACGCATCCGCGAATGAGATCAGTAATGACCGCAATCCCTATGAGGCACAGCTTTTTTACCGGGGAATGGCGGCGGAGCTGTCGTCGCTTGGCGTGAATCTCAACATCGGGCCAAGCGCGGATGTCTGCCGCGACGAGGGTGTGGACCTTTCCGCGTCCTGCTTCGGAACGGCCGCCTCCAGCGTCGCTGCTTTCGCCACGGCTTTCAATTTTGGACACCACGACCGCGGCGTCCTCACAGCGCTTCGTCATATGCCGTTCCGCCTCGGCGTGCAGCCGTCCTGGAAGACGGAACGCGCCAGCACGGCGATCCTGCGCGGACTGGCCAAAGCCGAGCCAAGCGATGCGCTCGTCATTCGGGTCAAAGCCATGGAGCCTTCGCCGCTCGCTGACATGATGCCCGAGCCAATGATGCAGCACAGCGCAAGTAAACTCCACCGTGCCTACGGTTTTCAAGGGGCGATAATTTTCGACTTGGACCTTGGGGTGAGCGGCGCGCCCGTCCGCTACCGTGAGGCCATCGTCCGCGCTTTCCAGGCGGGCGCCGACATCGTTCTGGTCAGAGACGCTTCGGATTTGCCGGCGGATCTTGCTTCCATCGGTTACGAAGCGGTTGAGACCGGCTTGAAATCGGGGAACCTGCAGATGGCCCGGATCGAGGATGCCTACCGGCATGTCCAGCAGTTGAAGGATCGCCTGCGCGGACTCCAATCTAGAACGCACACGGCGGAGGTCTTCGAGCAGTGAGGGGCGTGTTGTAATGGCCTCTCAGTCCGCCCCTCGTCACGCCGCAAAGCGCATTGCGCGCGCACACGAACAGGCGGCGATACCCGCTTTCGAAATGCGCCCAGCCGCGTCTTGCCGCCGGTTCCTTCGAGCCTTGGCGTAAGCCGATCCAGGCGGCGAAATGACGGCCGTTCAGCGGCCTGCTAGGCGAGCGAAGGAAGAGGCCTTTAACTCCCCCATTCGGGAACTTACCTGCGGCGCATGCGTAGACGGTGGTTTTCAGCATGACCTCGCTCGCGAACGCCGCGCAAAGCGAGCGCGTCCAATCAAAGGGCGCGACCGCGCTTTCTGCCGTGCGGGCGTGGCTTTTCGTGGTCGCAGCTTTCGTTTTCGCCATGGTGATCGTTGGGGGCGCCACGCGGCTGACGGGGTCCGGCCTCTCGATTACGGAGTGGCAGCCGATCCTTGGCGTCATCCCTCCAGTCAGCGATGGCGCCTGGCAAGAGGCGTTCGAGAAATACCGGCACATCCCTCAATACGAGCACATCAATCGAGGCATGAGCCTTGAGAGCTTCAAGGCCATCTATTGGTGGGAGTGGACACACCGGTTTCTCGGCCGGCTCATCGGGTTTGTTTTCTTCATTCCTTTCGCCATTTTTCTCGCGCGTGGCAGCATTGCGCGGCGCTTCATACCGAGAATCGCGGCGCTTTTTGTACTCGGCGCGGCCCAGGGAGCGCTCGGCTGGTTCATGGTGAAAAGCGGGCTCGCGGATCGCGTGGATGTGAGCCAGTACAGGCTCGCGGCGCATCTCGCGCTCGCCGTTGCCATTGGGGGATATGCGTTATGGCTCGCGCTTTCGATCCCGGAGCCTTCCGGGAAGAGCAAAGCCGTTCCCCTAATGGCGAAACTCGGGGCGGGAACGCTGGCAAGCCTTGTCTATCTGCAAATCATCGCTGGCGCGTTCGTGGCGGGCGTCCATGGCGGACATGCCTCGAACACTTGGCCGCTGATGAACGGCGAAGTCATCCCGCCTGGGCTGGACGTGTATTCGCCCTGGTACCTCAATTTATTCGAGAACCCGCTGACGGCCCAATTCACCCATCGCACACTGGCTTATGTCATCGCACTTGCCGCCGCCGGTTTTGGCGTCCTCGTATGGCGCTCCAGCAATATGCGCGCTCTCCGGCTTCCTATGCTTGCGCTCGGCGCAGCGATCCTCGCGCAGATCGCGCTCGGCGTCGCCACGATCGTCTATGACGTACCGCTCATGATCGCACTCGCCCATCAGGCGAACGCGATCATAGTATTTGCCCTGGCGCTCTGGACCTTGCACCGCGCGGTAGACCCGCGCGCTTACACCGCCGCCAAAGCCTGATCGAGATCGCCGATGATGTCGGCGCTGTCCTCGATGCCGACCGATAGCCGCACGACATCGTCGCCCGCCCCGGCAAGCCCGCGCTGCTCCGGCGTAAGCTGGCTGTGCGTCGTGGATGCCGGATGGATGATGAGGCTGCGCACGTCGCCGATATTCGCGAGATGCGAAAAGAGCTTCACGTTCGAGACGAGCTTCACGCCCGCGCCGTAGCCACCCTTCAAGCCGAAGGTGAAGACAGCGCCGGCGCCCTTCGGAACGAGCCTCTGCGCCAGCTCGTAATAGCGGTTGCCCGGTAGCCCCGCATAGTTCACCCACGCCACTTTCGGGTGCTTCTCCAGCCAGCTCGCGACGGCAAGCGTGTTTTCGCAATGGCGCGCGATGCGCAGTGGCAGCGTTTCGATGCCGTTGATGATGAGAAACGCGTTCATTGGCGCAATCGCCGGGCCAAGGTCGCGCAAGGACAGCACGCGGGCCGCGATGGCGAAGGCGAAATTGCCGAAGGTCTCCGCGATGACCATGCCGTTGTAGGACGGGTTCGGCTGCGAGAGCATGGGATAGCGGCCGCTTTTGAGCCAGTCGAACGTGCCGCAGTCGACGAGGATGCCGCCGATGGAATTGCCCTGGCCGCCCATGAACTTCGTGAGCGAATGCACGATGATATCCGCGCCGTGCTCCTTTGGCCTGAACAGGTATGGCGTGGCCAGCGTGTTATCCACCACGAGCGGAACGCCTGCCTTTTTCGCGATCGCCGCAATCGCTGGCACGTCGATAACGATGCCGCCCGGATTGGCGATGGACTCGATGAAGATGAGCTTCGTCTTCGGCGTGATCGCGGCTTCGAAGCTCGCCGGATCGTTGCCGTCGGCCCAAACGACGTTCCAGCCGAACTTCTTGAAGGCGTGATTGAACTGGTTGATGGAGCCGCCGTAGAGCTGGCGCGAGGCAATGAACTCGTCGCCCGGTTCGAGAAGCACATGGAACACAAGAAGTTGCGCGGCATGCCCCGACGCCGCCGCCAATGCCGCGGTGCCGCCTTCCAGCGCCGCGACGCGCGCTTCGAGAACCGCCTGCGTTGGGTTCATGATGCGCGTATAGATATTGCCGAAAGCTTCGAGGCTGAACAGCGAGGCAGCATGATCCACATTGTCGAAGACATAGGAGGTGGTCTGGTAGATCGGCGTCACCCGCGCGCCGGTCGCGGGATCGGGCTGTGCGCCTGCGTGAACGGCGAGCGTGTTGAAGCCGGGTGCGGATTCTTCGGTCATGGCGTTCTCCTGAATTTTGCAAACTCAAACCCGGTCAGGCGCAAAAGCAATCGAAATTAAAATGAGATCGCGCGTTACCATGCAAAGGGCTCTGGTTGATTTCTAAGGATGCATGTCCTGGTGCTGGATAAAGCGGCCGCGCAGACGAGCATTCCACTCTTCTCTCGTAAGCTCCCAAATCTCGGCAAGCGTGGGACCAGACACGAACGGCCGTTCTTCGATGGCGACGAGGCGCGCGCCTTGTTTTTCCGAAATGCGGCGCGATGCGATGTTCTGCCTCGCTTTCGCCACTCTCAGTCTGTCCCGCCCCAGGCTGTTGAACCAGAAGTCCGTGACGGCCTCGCAAGCCTCGGACATAAGTCCTTGCCCATGCCACGGCAAGGCAAGCCAGAAGCCTCTGTTGTCGTTCCGCGCAGTGTTGAGGTTGATGCAGCCGATGTGATGGGCTGGCCCTCCCTTGAGCCGGATCGTCCAGACCCATTGCTCGCCCCGCTCCATCGCTGGAAGCGCGATGTCGCGGTAGAACTGAAGCGCACCGTCATCAGGATACGGCCAGGGGACCTTGTGGCCAAGGAAGCGCACGATTTCCCAATGCGGAAACAAGATTTGCGTTGCGGGAGCGTCTTCCAACGTCAGTGGATGCAGCGTCAGGCGCTTCGTTTCAAGAATGGGGGTCATGGGACTTACAACACGGGGAACGCCATTACAATCTTTCATAACGCGCGCGGGCGCGTAACACCATATTGCATACGCGGATATGCACTTTTAAAACAATATTATCGAACGCCTTGCGTACTCGGCGCGGCAAGCGCCCGCGCCGGGATTCGCGTCAGCCCCGCGCTGACCGGGAGGACATAGGGAAAAATGCCGGCGGCGGTAATCGCGAGGCTCTGCCCCGCTTTGCTGACCAGCATGCGCGAGATGATGGTGGCTCTATGAAGCTGGGCCGAGAGCTGCCGCGCGAGAGCCTGCTGGTAAGCCTCCGGGCTTTCGCCCCTGAGATAACTTCGCGCCGCGCGCCGGGCGCTGTGGAGCGCGATCGACATGCCGTCGCCCGAGAATGAGGGGATCACCGCGGCCTGATCGCCAAGACGCCAAACGCCGCCGCTTTCCCAAGCAAGGTGCCCATAGGGCAGGCCGGAGATTGCGAGAGGCTTGTCCATAAGGCAGATAGCGCCGGTGAGGCGTTTCTTAAGATGCGGACAATGCTCCTGCATGGCGTTCAAGAGAGCGTCCCACGATCCATATTGGGCGGTGTATGCATCCTTGCGGACGATGAGGCAGAGATTTGCGCGGCCCCCTTCGACCTCCTGCAAGCCGGCATAACCGCCAGGAAACAAGATCAGCTCGACATGGCGGGCTAGTTCGGCGGCCTCGACCTGCCTGCAAACGCCAGTACGCTTTGAAAGCGATGCAATCGGGATGCTGGCCGCGCGTCCGTTTCCAGTCCTTCAAGTCGTGCTTGCCTGTTGCGAGGAAAACCTGTTTTGCCGCAACGGAATCGGCACTATCGGGGTGGACCGCCCAAGCATCTCCCTCCCTTTCCATGTCCTTGATTCGCATGCCGCGCCGGATCTCGACACCGGACTTGGCTGCAAGCTGCAAAAGACTCTCATCGAGGACGCGCCGGGACAGGCTTTGCGCTTCGAATGGAAGCTGCGCCGTTACAGCGTCGCCGGGTCCGGCCAGCCGCACGTGCCGGATGGGAACGCTGCCAAGTCCTTCGACCGGAACGCCGAGATTGCGGAGATAGCGCACGCCTTCGTGGCTGATGAATTCCCCGCACACCTTGTCGTGGGCGTCTTTCTCTTTCTCGAACAGAACAACAGAACGTCCAGACCGCCCCAACTCGATAGCCAGTGCAGGGCCTGCCACCCCTCCGCCGATAACAGCGGCATCATAAAGTTTCATGCGATGTCCCTCACTCTTGAGACGCAAAGCCGGAACGGCGTCCAGGCTTCGATCCTTGCAGAGCCTTCCGGCAGCCCCGCCTCCTGCAATAATCGAACCCAATCCTGCTTTTTGAAAGCGCTGGCAATGGAAACCGGCCCGTCATGGCGCATGAAGCGGTGCCTCCGTGTAGCCCAGAAGGCAAATCTCAGGAAATAATACGGCAGGGGATGGCGTTCGATATCGTTGATGAACCAGCCGATCCGCGCATTCTCCTCCATCCAGCGGATGAAGCGCACCAGCATCGGATCGGGCAGATGATGCGTGAACAGCGAACACATGATGATGTCGGCGCCGCCTTCGGCATGAAAGTCGAAGAGGTTGGCCGTGACCCACTTTATCGGGCGGCCGGGGGGCGTTGCCTCGGCTGCCGAGCGCGCCGCCCACGGGTTCATGTCGACGCCAATGAATTCGAGGTTGAAGCCGTTCTTCGCCGCCCAGCGGTCCACCTTGCGCGACATGTCGCCGTAGCCGCTTGCCGCGTCGATCACGACGATGCGGCGGTCTTTCGGCAAGAGGCCTTTGCGAGCCAGCCGCTTGAAAAAGGCGAGCGTCGGCCTGTAGGCCATCGAAAGTTCATTCGCCTGGGTGAGTTCCGCAAGCACGCTGCGGAGCTCTTCATAGCTGACGACCTCCGTGTCCATCAGCTCCGGCGTCGTGTCCCGCTTCGAGAAATCGGGCATGAGCCGCTCCTCAAACGGCTTTGAACAGCATCGTTTCCGCTGTGAGGCCGGGACCGAACGACATGGCGCAGCCGTTTGCCCCGGACCTATTCTCTTCGAGGAGCGCTTTCAGAACGAAGAGCACGGTTGCCGAGGACATGTTTCCGAAGTCTCTCAAGACGCGCCGCGACGCGTTCAGCGCCGTCAAGGGCAAGCGGAACGCGGCTTCAACCGCATCCAGGACAGCGCGCCCGCCAGGATGCACTGCCCAAAGCTCGATATCCTTCGGCTTCAAACCCGCGAGGATCGCATCCGAAGCGCGGTGAATGGCGTCGCCCACGGATGTCGGAATGCGGCTCGACAGCACCATGTCGAACCCGAGATCGCGGATGTACCAGGCCATCTGGCTCGCGGCCTCGGGGAGAATGGCGGCGTAGAAGCGCTCCATCGAAAGCCCCTTCGGCTCCGAGCTGATAAGTGCGGCGGCGCAGCCGTCGGAGAAGAGCAGGAAGGGCATCATTTGTTCGAGCTCGTAGGTCTCCTGGAAATGCAGCGTGCAAAGCTCGATGCTTACCACGAGCACCTTGGCCTCAGGCTCGGAGCGCACGATGTGACGGGCGGCTTTCAAAGCGTTCACAGCAGCGTAGCAACCCATGAAGCCGATGATCGTGCGCTCGATGGAAGGGTTGAGGCCGATGCGTTGGATTATCTCCAGATCGATGCCGGGCGCATAGAATCCGGTGCAGGACGTCACGATAAGATGCGTGATTTCGCTCTTGCGTTCGCCAAGGTTCAGCTTGTTGACGGCGCGCTGGGCAAGGACCGGAGCCTCGATCTCATACTGCCGCATGCGGGCGCCCGTGGAGGGAAAGTCGCCGGGAGAATAGAAAAGCTCGCCGTTGATCGAGGCGCTTGAGCCGTCCTCCGCCGGAACCACGCAAGACCACCGTTTCTCGATCTGGCCCTTTTCGACCAAGCGATCGAAGATCGTGCGCTTGCGGGTGTCTGTGATCAAGAGCCTTTGGAACTGGACGAAGGCGGTATGGACCTGATGGGGCGGGACCGCGGTGGCGATCTGGTTGATATAGGCTCCGGACAAAGCAAACCCTCTCAAATTTATGCGTTGACCATAAGAGGCAATTTTGTTTCACGCCGGGGGTGTGGTCCCTATTGTTGCCCAACTCTAAGGATAAGCGGAATGGTAGGTAGCTTCAAGCTCTGCTCTAGTTTTGACATGCCTGTCACGGCTATTTGAGAGCGCGCCTGCAAATCCCTCAACTTGGCACTCACAAAACAAGACGGTAATCCGCAGCATTGCCCCTTGTTCCACAGGACCCTTTGCAAGATGAGAAGAAGTAAACCACAGTGGCTCTCGATGAACGCAAAACTTTTAGCCAGTTTATTTTGCGCATTCTTTTCTTTTTCGCTTGCTCAAACTGCGTTTGCGGCCGAGCCATCGCCCGATGGATTTCGCGCTTGGATTGCATCGTTTCGTACCGCAGCCATTGAACAAGGCATACGCCCCGAGGTTTACAACTCCGTCACGCGTCCTCTTGTTCCCGATTTTTCTCTTCCAGACCTCGATATACCTTCAAGAACCGCAAAGCAGCCCGAGCAGCCGGAGTTCATTCGTACACCCGAGCAATACCTGAGCGACAAGTATCTTACAAATCTGGCCGAACAGGGCCGCCGCCTCTTCGCGCAACACAAAGATACCCTTATCGCAATTAAGAAAAGCTATGGCATAGACCCCTATCTCCTTCTTGCGCTGTGGGGCCGCGAAACTGCGTTCGGAACCTACAGTCTGCCCCATAACGCGCTGCAGGTGCTTGCGACGGAGGCCTATATCGGGCATCGCAAGGAGCTGTTCGAGCGTCAGTTCATCGATGCCATCCGCATGGTTCAGGACGGCGTGATCGCCCCGCAGGACATGAAAAGCTCGTGGGCGGGCGCCATGGGGCTCGTGCAGTTCATGCCGGAGGATTACTTCAAATATGCCGTCGATCAGGATGGGGACGGCAAGAAGGATATCTGGCGCTCGGTGCCCGATGCGCTAGCGTCGCTCGCCAACAACCTCACCCACATCGGCTGGAACAACGAGCAGCCATGGGGCATTGAAGTCCGCGCGCCTGCCTCGGTCGATTGCTCGCTCGGCTATCTCGACATCCGCAAGCCCGTCAGCGAATGGGCGGCAATGGGGGTAACGCCTCTTGATGGAGGCGCGTTTCCGCCGGAGGTGCAGAAGTGGGAAGCCTCGCTTCTGCAGCCCGCAGGGGTCTTCGGTCCGGCCTTTCTTACCTTCGGGAATTTCCAGGTCATCCGCGAATACAACAAGTCCGATCTCTACGCGCTGTTCGTCGGCAATCTTGCCGATCGCATCCGGGGAGGCGGCAGCTTCTCCGAGCCGTGGCAGCGGATCGTGCAGGTGCCGACGTCAGACGTCGAGTTCATGCAGAAAAAGCTGACGGAGCTTGGCCTTTACAGCGATACGATCGACGGCAAGGCAGGCGGACGTACGCGGAGCGCCGTTGGCGCCTATCAGAAGCGCGTGGGGCTTGCGCAAACCTGCTGGCCGACGGCAGAGATTGTGGCCCATCTCAAGGCGCATGCCGGCACGCAGACCTTGAACGAGCGCGCTCGGTAGGGGCCTCATTCTGTGCGCAGCACCAGCGGTGTGGAAAGGTCCCGTGTCTGCGCGGCGTCATTTCATGCCGCAGCGCTCACGGGACGACGACGTCAATTCATATACCAGCCGTGGCTCACCACGAGCGATTGCCCCGTCAGCGCATTTGAGGGGAAAGCGGCAAACAGGAGCGCGATCTCAGCGACGTCCTCCATGGTCGTGAACTCCTTGTCCACGGTCTGGCCAAGCATGACCCGTTCCACGACCTCCTTCTCGGAGATGCCGAGCGTCTTGGCCTGTTCCGGGATCTGCTTTTCGACGAGCGGCGTCTTCACGAAGCCGGGGCAGATCACGTTTGTGCGCACGCCATGCGCCGCCCCTTCTTTCGCGATCACGCGGGACAGCCCCAGAAGCCCGTGCTTCGCGGTCACGTAGGCGGACTTCAGCGGCGACGCCTCCTTGGAATGCACCGATCCCATGAAAATGATGGTGCCGGAGTTCTGCTTGTACATGTGGGGGAGGCAGGCTTTCGAGGTCAGGAATGCGCCGTCGAGATGGATCGCCAGCATCTTTTTCCACTCGGAATAGGGAAACTCCTCGGTGGGGTGCACGATCTGGACGCCGGCGTTCGAGACAAGAATGTCGACGGTGCCGAATGTCGAAACCGTCTTCGCGACGCCCGCGTTGACGGCGTCCTCGCTTGTCACATCCATCTCGACTGCAATCGCCATTTCGGGTCCGCCAAGCTGACGCGCCGCAGCCTCAGCCTGCTCCAGTTTGATGTCCGCGATAACTACACGTGCGCCCGCCTCCGCGTAGCGCTTTGCAATGGCGTGCCCGATCCCGCCTGCGGCGCCCGTGACGATCGCAACTTTTCCATCGAGTTTCATGCTCGGTCCTCTCCCTGCTTCCAGATCCCAACTTACTAATAAAGCGGCAACGGGAAATAGCGCAGCATTAATTCCTCGTAGCGGCCGGATGCTTTCACGCGAGCCAGCGCATAATCGAGGACCTCTCGCAGGCGGGTGTTTCCCTTCTTGATGGCGATCCCGACGCCATCCCCGAAATACCGCGCTTCGGTGTAGCCCTCGCCCTTGAATTCGCAGCACCGGTTCGAGTCGGTGCCTTGAATCCAGAACATGAGTGTAATCCCATCGCCGAAGAGGAGATCCGCCCCGCCGTTCTTGAGCGCAGCGCGCGCTTCGGCCGCCGAGTTCGAACGGTACGATTTTCGCCCCCTCGAAGAAGTCGTGCAGGAAGGCTTCGTGCGAGGAGCCTCGGACGACGGCTACCTTAAGCCCCCTCAAGGCATCGACGGAGATGTCCTTAATATCGTCGCCGGTTTTGCCGACAAAGCGCGCCGGGGTCGAATAATACCGGCTCGTGAAATCCACCTCGGACACGGCTTTGCCTGTAATCGCCACCGAGGCGATGATGGCGTCAGCTTCGTTGTTCTTGAGAGACGGAATGAGCGTGTTCCATTCGGCGGCGTTGATCTCGCATTCGACGGTAAGCTCGCGGCAGATCGCCCGCGCAAGATCGATATTGAAGCCGGTGAGCCGCCCTTCCTCGTCGTAATAGTTGAAGGGCGGGTAATCTGATTCGGTCAGGACGCGTAGTTGCGGCAGCCACGACCAGTCCGGCTTCGGCCCCACTTGCATTTCCCGCCACTTCTCAGCGCGCTGCGCATCATCCGCCTTTATCGGCAGCGGCAAAATGGCAAGCAGCGCCCAAAGAGCGACGCCGGCAACAGCGAAGGCCCGGCGCGGTATGAAAAAAAATTCACCGATCTTCACCACAACCTCCGGTTCATTGACAAGCGGCCTCCGCCAAGATTTTGTTCCAATATGGTTAAGTGTTTTGAGTTTTTGGAACAAATCGATTTTGATGGCGTTGCGGCGCGGAGCTCCGACGGAGACCATAACCCCTCCGAAAACAGCGGCGCAAGCGCTTGGCGCTTTCAGCCGCCGTTTTCAGGCGTCGATGCGAAGAAGATGGACTTCGAGCACGCCGTCCTTCATTCGCTGGGCTGTCCCGCTCAGCTGATCGAGGAGCTTGAGGCGCACGCCAGGCAGGCCCACGTCGGTCTCGTCCAGGCCGCAATCGCCGCCGGCATCTTCAAGGCTGCGGATTTCTGCGACGGCCTCTCCCGGATGCTGGCCTTTTCGGGCGGACAGACACCCTACCGTGTCCATCTGCCGTCCGCGCCCGAGAAAACATGGCTTCTGCTGGAGCGGCCTATCCCGCTTGCGGCTGAAGGGGAGGATGTCATTGCACTCAATGGGCAGACGTTTTCCATGCAGGCCCTTATGGCTCTTTCCGAGAAACTCGGCGAAAAGCGCCGGCGCCTGAAGCTTGTGACAAGGCAGGAGCTTATCGACCTGGTGACGCGATCCTATGGACGTGTTCTTGTCGGGCGCGCCGTCGCGGGGCTGATGAGAGCCCGGCCGGAATGGAGCGCAAAAACCGGGCTCGCGTCCTGGCAGGCCTATTTCGGCGCTATCGTGAGCGGCCTTTTGCTCGGCGCCCTGGCCTTCGCGCCCAGGGAAACGCTCACGCTCAGCGCTGTTGGCCTCTCGCTGTTCTTTCTGCTCGCGATCGCGTTGCGGTTGGCGGCGGTGCTGAACCTCGTCTTCCCTGCGCCCAAGCAGAAGCAGGCGGAGGCGCTTCTCGCAGATGCCGACTTGCCGCGCTACACCGTCTTCGTGCCTCTGTTCAAAGAGGTCGAAATTCTCCCCCATCTTGCGCGCGCGCTGGCAGGACTCGATTACCCCGCGGCGAAGCTCGACATCAAGATCGTGCTGGAAAGCATCGACACCGCGACCATCGAGGCGGCTTCAAAGCTCGCTTTCCCCGGTAACGTCGATTTCATCGTCGTTCCCGACCGGCAGCCGCGCACGAAGCCGAAAGCGTTGAACTATGCGCTGCAATTTGCGACCGGCGACCTCGCGGTCATCTACGACGCGGAAGACCGGCCCGAACCGGACCAGCTTCGAAAGGCCGCGACCGTCTTCCACCACGCGCCGAACGAACTCGCATGCCTCCAAGCGCGGCTCGACTACTTCAACGCAAAGGAGAACTGGCTTTCGCGGCAGTTCACCATCGAATACGCCACGCTTTTCCGGGGCATCCTGCCGCTGCTGGGCCGCTGCGGCTTGCCCTTGCCGCTGGGAGGCACCTCGAACCATTTCCGCATCGGCGTTTTGCGAGAGCTTGGCGCGTGGGACCCTTTCAACGTGACCGAGGACGCCGATCTCGGTATGCGCCTGCATAGGGCGGGCTACCTGGTCGAAACGCTCGATTCGACGACATACGAGGAGGCATGCTGCCAGCCCGTCGCGTGGCTGAAGCAGCGGACGCGCTGGCTGAAGGGCTGGATGCAAACCTTCGGCGTGCATATGCGTTCGCCCCTTACGACGCTACGTGAGACAGGGCTGACCGGCTTTCTCGCCTTCCACGCGTATTTCGCCGGCATCATCGTCTCGTCGCTGGCGCATCCCATTTTCTATCTCGTGCTTGCTTACGATGCGTTTCAGGGCACGCTGTTCCAGTCCGGCGGAGCGCTGGGCGACGACATTTTGCTTACGATCGCGGTCCTCAACTTCGTGGGCGGCTACGCCGTTAATCTCGCGCTCGGCGCGATGAGCCTGCGCGGTACGCGGCACAAGGGCCTCTGGCTGCACGTCTTTTTCATTCCGGTGTATTGGCTGTTTGTTTCAGGCGCCGCTTACCGGGCCGTGTGGCAGCTGATCCGCGCACCCTTCTATTGGGAGAAAACGGAACATGGCGTGAGCGCTCATCTGAAGGCCGCCGTTGCTTAAGCGTCTGACAAGGCGTCAAGTTCTACTGATGCGGCACAGTAGATGTGCGTATCGCCTCTAAGCATCGCGGATATATGCTTGGCCGCGGCTCTGCCCTCCCGGATGGCGTAGTTTGTGCCACGGTCCTCGGGGTACACTTGAGCCATGGTGCATAGAAAAACATTGTCGAGCGGCGTCTTCATCGCAGGAAGAAGCTTCGAATAGTTTCGCTCGACGATGGGCTGGGCGTGATCGGCACGCCAGAGGTAGTGGCCTGTCACCCAGGTTGGGTCGAGAGCCGGAAACATCTTCTTCAGATATGGAAGCGCAAAGGCCAGAAGCTCATCCGCATCCATGCGATAGAGAGGGTCCGAGTCCAGAAGATACTTGGAAAGGTATATAATGTGATTGTTGCCGTAGGTAGCCGAGGGCTCGAAATTCGTATGCTCGATGATCCCGACAAACGGGAAGCCAGGATCGTTCACGTTCATCCAATAGGTATCGGACAAACTGCGGCTCATTTTGAGCACCAGGCACACATTCGCTAGATAGCGTACGCGTCTTAGCTGCGCGATGTATGCGGCAGGCGCCAACTCTTCCAGCAGTTCCGCGGCAATGGGCAGCGGTGTTGTAATCAGCACAGTCTTCGGCCGGTATGCCGCAACATCGCTAAGAACCTCGACAATCCGTTTCTCGCCGCGCTGCATGCTTAGCACCGCTTCACCCGTGCGGATCTCGCCGCCGGATTGCTTGATTTCTCCGGCTATATCGCGCGCCAGAGCAGCAAAGCCTCCACGGTAGTAAGCGAGCGCCTCGCCGCCGCTTTTTTCCCGGCTGCCGCCACGAAGCACGAGCTTCTTCCAAAACCACACAGCCGATATTTCGCGGGCGTAAGAGCCGAACTTGCCCACCAGCAGCGGTTCCCAGACAACCTCGTAGACGCGCCGGCCAAACAGCTTCAGCAGCCATTCTGCTGCGGTCATGTCTTCAAGGCTCATCCAATCGCGTACGCCCCGCGCGCGGAGCACGCCGATGCCGAGCCGAATGCGATCCGCGAAGGGCAAGGCATTAAATCTGAGGAGATCGAGCGGTGTGCTCAAACGGAAAAAACTGCCCGCGTAATACATGCCCGTCCGGGTCGGGCGGATGATCACCGAATCCTGTTTTCCTATTTCCTCCACGATGCCTGTGACATGGCAATCGCTCACGAACCAATGATGGTAGAAGCGTTCGAGTTCGAAACCATCGACATCGAATCCTCCGGCAAGCCCGCCGACGCCTTTGTCCTTTTCAAGGACCGTGACTGACAGCCCATTGCGAACGAGATCGAGCGCCGCCGAGAGCCCGGTGAAGCCCGCGCCAACAATCAGACAATCTGGACAATGCTGCTTCGGCTGAGTGAGCATGCTCGATGGACCTCGATTGGGGCGGCCGGAAAAGCTAGGTCGGCGCGCGTTGAGTGAGGGGGTTTGATTGGGCGAAGGTGACAAATTTGTTGAGTGAGAATTGGAAGGCGAGAACGAACGCCAGCGTTGCGGCTTTGGCGGCCAAAGGCTGGATTCCCCACCATCCGACGGTGATCAGCAGAAGAACCGCCGAGCTCAGATAACCGGCACCGGCCACCGTCAGGAACATGATGAAGCGAGAAAGCGTCGAATCAAGCACGCGGAATGTGATCGCGCGATTCAGCAGGAAACTGACGCAGGTTCCCGCGAAGTAGCCAAACGCATTTGCATATTGGTACCAGATGCCTGCGCTGATAAGACCGGCGTAGGCCGAAAAATCGGTGATCACTCCCGCGCCTCCGCAGAGGCAATAAAGAACAAGCTCGCGCCGGATCTGCGCGTTTCCCTTCAACATTGCTATCTTCCCCGTCGCCTTGAGCCTGGACCAATTGGCAAAACGCCGCTGCGATGTCAGGAATAAGCTGGCTCCTTTGCATGCACCGGCGGTTCCGCCTCTGCAGCAGCCGGAGACGCGGAAGAAACTTCGAAGCCCAGTTTTTCGAGAACTAGAAAGAGAGGCCGATTCTTGGATTCACTGTAGATCCGGCCAACATATTCTCCGATGATTCCGAGGAAAATACATTGAAAGCCGCCAATCAAAAGAACAGCGATAAAAAGGAGCGTCCAACCGGGCACCCAGGTATCTGTCAGGACGCGTAACACAAAGGCGTAAAACATTCCGACAAATGCCAGCGCCGACAGTATGAGCCCGAGACCCGTGACAAACTTCAGCGGTATGGTCGAGAATGATACGATGCCATCGAGCGCAAGAACGATCATCTTGCGCAGCGGATATTTCGATTTCCCGCCAAAGCGCTCTGCTCGATGATAGGTCACCTCACCTTGGCGAAAACCGACCCAGCTCGTCATCGCCCTGAGGAGGCGATGTTTCTCGCGCATGCCCGACAGCGCATCCACGACGAGCCTGTCCATCAATCGGAAGTCGCCGGTGTCGAGCGGGATCGGAACTTCTGAAAGCCTGTTGATGAGCCGGTAAAAAGCTTTTGCCGTGAGGCGCTTGAAATGCGTCTCACCCGGGCGGGATAACCGTCGCCCGTAGACGACTTGATACCCCTCCCGCCACTTGGCGACCATGGCTGGAATGACCTCCGGCGGATCTTGCAGATCCGCATCGATCAGGATCACGGCGTTGCCGGATGCATGATCGATCCCCGCAGTGGAGGCGATCTGGTGACCGAAGTTTCGTGAAAGCCGGAGGACTTTGACGTATGGGCAACTTAACTGAATGTCGTGCAGCAACTCGGCCGTTTGATCCTTGCTGCCATCGTCGACATAGATGATTTCAAAACTGAGGCCCGTCTTCGCGAGAACCCGCCGCAAGCGATCGTGCGTGGCGTCGAGAACCTCTTCCTCGTTGAAACAAGGAACGACCACCGAAATATCCACTGAACGTCTCATTGTTTCAAGTCGCACCATTAATTTGCGATCAACAACGAACTCATCTAGCCAAGAACCGCTAGAAGTCATCAGCCTCAGCTTAATACAACTTACCTTATTTTTAACTTGCCGGGCGTTAACTAAAATCTATTAGCGGTTTCGCCTCACTGTCAACACGGCAGTCTAATCCCAGATTACAACTTGGCCGTCACAAAGATATATGGCCGGTAGACCGTACGCGCATGAATTATTGAGCGATTACTTGTGTTTAGCGCCGACAAACAATCCGGCGGCCGATAGGGTCCGTCGCAGACGACTCTTTTTCCAATGTTGCAATATTACAATAGCCCATTTCTCAGTAATGGGAAAACTAGCATCCTACAACTTAAGATAGCAATAAGATGCAGTATAATAATACGTTAACTTGGTTGCATAGTTATTCGATATTCATCAATCAAAATAGCATGCTGGTTGAGTTTTAATCAATAACTATGTTTGAAAAACCAACAATGCTATTGGAAACTGCATCGGATACTTTGCAATATCCTCGCATCCGTGCGATTCGAAGCGCGTTCAATTTGGATGAAGTCGTTGTTGCCGATCTCTCGCCGAGGTGTCCTGGAGCCCTTCATTCGGAAACTCAGGAGGCTGGGCGGACGTGAGATGAGGGATCGGCTCGATGCGGGGGTTTTCAATGCTTATCAAGAGCTACACAGCTTGGCTCACGTTATTCGTGGTAACCGTGGGATCAGCCATTCTTCTCGCGTGGCCCAGCCTTGGATACCCTTGGTATTGGGATGATTTTCATCTGATCCGAGTTTACAGCTGGTCGGAGCTCTGGCAGGCGTTTCAAGGCAGCTGGGACGTCGATAACGTCGAAACCCGCTCTTACAGGCCGTTTACAACGCTCCTGAATCACCTTCGTGCGTATGCCTTCGGCGAGGATGTAGTTGCCCATCGATTGTTTGGCATTATCATGTTCGCGGCCTTTGTAAGTTCCGCATGCTACTTGGCGATCCGGTTGGGGCTAGGTTTGCCTTATGCAGTCGCCGCTGCGGTTCTCATGGTTGCCTCCACGTCGAACACTGCAAACCTTATTTTCATATCCGACACAGTCCATGCGGTGTCCGGCCTCTTCGTGATCGCGGCTGCATTCGCTGCCTGCGGGCCGGTTTTCGGCTGGAGGCAGCGTATAGCGACGGCAGCGTTGGGCTTTGCTTCGCTTCTCGTCCGCGAGGATATCGCTGCCCTGTTCCCGTTTGTCGTGTTCGTCGCTTTTTTTGCCGAGAATCCGCGATGCCTGCCGGTTACGCACCGGCTTGGTCACAATCTGGACTCCAGACCGGGCATCGCGATTCGACGCGCCGTTGAGGTGATCGCCATTTTGGGGATTGCATGTGTGGTCTATGCGATCCTGCGCGTGGTGCTGGTACCCGGCTCGCCTGGCGATCTTCGGATCGACGGCATGCTCAACCACCTCTTTTGGGCGGTGGCGCCTGCCGGAATGCCTCCACTTTTGCCGAAGCCCATTTTTTACGCCGCTTTCCTTTTTGTGGCGCTCACAGTCGGGATCGCACTTAGCCTGGGCAGCAATAAATCCGGACGCCTTCTGGGGATATCGCTCGTTCTGGCCCTGATCATGGGATGCACTCCGGGCTTGATTATTGAGCGCATCAATGTGCTGCTAATTCCCACGACAATGTTCGCGTTACTGCTGGCACTTTGCATGCAAATAATCGCCGGCTATTTTTCCCGGCCGGCTGTGTCGATTGCGGCCGCTACTTTTCTCTTCGGACTTTGGTTCGGTCTTACGGCGTGCGCTTTTCTTCAAAGCCGCACTGCGCAGGAAGCTAATCATCCCTTCAGTCTGGAGATTGTGCGCGCAACCCATGATATGATCTACGGCGACTCGCATCAAAAGGGGGCGCGCTTGCCGGAGCCACGGTTTGCGTCAGCCGTCGCGTATCTTGGGCGTTTTGGCATCGACTCGGCGGACAACTTCGAAGCTGACTATGCGATGCTGGAGCGCCGGGCAGACGCCGATGGGCGATTCAGACCCGATGGCGAAAACCTGTTCTTGCCCGTTTCGCGATCTGTTGCCTTTCTTCCTCGCAACTATCCGGCTCTGACTGGCGCGCTGCGCGCCCGGCTCCATGACCTGATAACAGGCCGCTCTTCCGCCGGTCCTCAAGTAAGCAGCCGCTGAGCCGCGGATACTTAAGCAGCTTTAATGGTGCGTTCGTCCGCCCTAAAAAGGCCGTTCGGTCAGGTCAGAACGTGCGGCTGGCGCGCCTGCGATGGCGGCCATGTCCGTGCCTTGCGCCGCGAGGCTCCTCCTCGTCCGAGACTGGCACAGGCGTTTCCGCCTTCGCAGTGGCTGGATCGCCGCCGCTGACGGGCACCTTCGCGGCGCTCGCTGCAGCAACCTTCTTCGCTTCCTCGCGGGCACGCGCCTGCGCTGGCGTGAAATCGCAAAGCGGACGCCGCCGCTCGATCATGTCGAAGTGGAAGTGGTTCCGATGCGCTTCGTTGGCGTCCGGGCCGAGCGACGTGCCGAAAATTTCGCAGGCGCCATCGTGAATATCGTGCAGAAACTCAGCCCGCTCGTCGCCCGCGTTCCAGGCGTCGGCCACGGCAACGTGCTCGCCTTTTGCCGTGATGAATTCGCTGATGTCGAGCGCGTTCGCATAGGCGTGCTGACTGATGCGCTGGGTGGGGTCGTCGTAGCGCGTGCGGCAGTCGTAGCCCGATAGCGTGTTCATGCGCACAATTGTTGCATGCAGGCGGGCCTTTGCCTTTGGCTGGACAACGTCATCGAACCAGCGGCGCAGCGCCCCGGCGAGCTTGCAGGAGATTGTCGGCGGCGGCACGAAATCTAGGAGCGGCGCCCGTTCGCTGTCGAATGCCTTCAGGCGGATCGGCGAGGGGGAGCCGCATGCTCCTTCCCTGATCGGATCGAGCCGGTCGTAAAGCGCATGCAAGCCGGAAAGCCGCCGCTCGCAATCCATTCGTCCGGCTTCGACTTCGGCTGCGCTCCAAGTCGCAGGAGGCGGAGGCGGCCCGAAAGGCTCCGGCGGCTTGGAAGCCGTCTTATCCTGGCCCATCGCCGGCTGGGTCTCTTTGAGTTTGTCCTGCGTTGATGCGTCCTCGGAGGGCAGCTCCGGTTTCTGCGCGTCTGCTTTCTCGTGCTCGCTCTCTTTCGCCCTGATGCGATGTCCGAAGTGCGTTCTGCGATGCCGGTGGTGTCGAACTTTATGCGCCAGCGGAGGGCTGGTTTCGGAGAATGGGAACAGTGCGGCGGCTTCGGTAAAGGCTTCTGATGCTGTGCTCCAAAAGCAGAAAGCGGCGAGCGCGAAGGCGCAAGAGACGCCCGTTTTTGCGGGAGCCGGCTTAAGCCAGTTCATAGTCTTTACCGACCGAGTCTCCTTCACGCGGAAGCGGCCGGATGCGCCCCTCCAGATGCTTGAGCGGCTCCGGACACGGCCCGCCATAGGCCCAGTCCAGAAGTTCCACCGTATGCACAATCGGCACCGGCCCCACCGACAGTTGATTGATGCAGCCGATGTTTCCGGTTGCGACGCAGTCCGGCTTGATTTTATCGATGGAGAGAAGCTTCCGCTCTCTCAGCTGCTTCGCAAGATCCGGCTGAAGCAAGTTGTAAGTCCCGGCTGAGCCGCAGCAAATATGGCCTTCGGGGATGTCGAGAACCGTGAACCCGGCGTTGCGCAGGAGCTGGCGCGGCTGCTCATCGATCTTCTGGCCGTGCTGCATGGAGCACGCCGAGTGATAGGCCACGCGAATGTCGCTCCAGCCTACCGGCGCGTCCATCTTCTGCAGCGCCGCGAACTCTGCGATGTCCTTGGCAAGCGACGAGACATATTTGGCCTTTTCCGCGTAGGCGGGATCGTCCGCGAAAAGATGAGCGTAGTCCTTCACGGCGGTGCCGCACCCCGACGCATTGATGATGATAGCCTCAAGCGGGCCTTTCTCGCGCTGCGCATGCCAGGCATCGATGTTGCGCTTTGCAAAGGCCTTTGCGCCTGCCTCTTTTCCCATGTGCAGAGTGAGCGCTCCGCAGCATCCCTCGCCTTCGGAGAGGGTGACGTCATAGCCGAGGTGGTTCAGGAACCGGATGGTGGAGTCGTTGAGCTGGGGGCGCAGCACCCGCTGGACGCATCCCCTCAAAAGCGTGACGCGGCCTCTTCTCGGCTTCTTCGTTCTCACCGTCTGTGGCAGGGTGTAAGTGCCTCGCCTGATCGGGCTTCTGGGCGCCAGCTCGAGGACGGCGCCGAGCATCTTCAATCGGGACCGGCTGAGAATCCTGCGGAAGGGGCGCGCCGCGAGCACCGCGAGCAGCGCCAGCCGGAATCGCTTCGGATAGGGCAGAATGTTCCGAAGGAGCTTCCGCGTGGATTCGTCGTTCGGCGCTCGCATGGCCGACTTCTCGATGAGCTGTCGCGCGTAATCCGACAGATGCATGTAGTCGACGCCGCTCGGGCAAGTCGTCATGCAGGAGTAGCAGGACAGGCAGCGGTCGAGATGCGGGCGGACCTGCTTCGGGGCGGCTTTGCCTTCAAGCATCGACTTGATGAGATAGATCCGGCCCCTGGGGCTGTCGCGCTCGTCTCCCAAGAGAAGGTAGGTGGGGCAGGTGGCGATGCAAAAGCCGCAGTGGACGCAGCGCCTGAGGATGTCGTCGGCTTCCTTCAGGCGGGAATCCCTGAGCTGTTCGAGTGTGAAGCTTGTTTCCATGCCGTTTTCAAACTCCCGCGTACATGCGCCCTGGGTTCAGGACGCCGGCCGGATCGAACGCTTTTTTCAGCGCCCGCACGAGGTTCATTTTCGACAGGGGCAGAGGGTGAAAGACCTCGATGCTCGAACGAACCGAGCGCGGCGCGCGCATGAGCATGGAGTCCGCCTCGAACTCGGCAAGCACCCGGCGGACTTCCGTCACGCTTGCGTCCGACGAAGGCGGCAGCTCCAGCCAGAGAAGGCCTCCGGACCATTCATAGGCGGCGCTCACGTCGAAGAAGGCGGACAGCGCGCGCACGATGAGCGCAGCTTTCGAGGGCGCCACGGCGATGCGCCACAAGGGCCGGTCGAAGTTATCGGAGAGAAAAGCGAGTGCGCGGATGTCGGACCAGAAGACGCGCGATCTTTGGTTGTCGAGCTCGTAGGTGTCGCCGAAAGGCGAAAGTTCGCGCCGCAGCTTCTCGACCCTATAGGCGAGGCTTTGCGGACCGCCTTCGAGACGGAGCGCCGTAACTGCCGTTTTCGCAGGCGCAAGCTCAGCGTCGCTCAGCCTCGCTACGAGCGAGCCATGCAAGTGGATGGTGCCTGAAACTTCGTAAGGCGTTCCCATCGCCGCGCTCATGACGCCGGCGGCGGCTTCGTCCGCCAACCCAAGAAAGACGATCGTGCGTGCTTCCGGAGCCTTGGGAAGCACCTTGAACGTGAGTTCGGTCAGAATGGCAAGCGTGCCCCACGAGCCGCACAGCCCCCTTACAAGATCGACGCCCGTTACGTTCTTCATGACACGCCCACCCGATTTGATCGTGGCGCCCTCGCCGTTCACGGCGCGAATACCCAACAGGTAATCGCGGGCGGCGCCTCGCAAAATGCGCCTCGGACCGGATATGTTCATGGCTACGATTGAGCCCATGCTCGCGGCCATCGGGTCCGTTCCATAAATGCGGCTGAGGTCGGCCGGTTCGAAAGCCAGCTCCTGATTTTTTCGCGCAAGCGCAGCCTCAACCTCGTGCAGCGGCGTGCCGGCCTTTGCGGATATGACGAGTTCCCCCGGCTCGTAGAAGGTGATTCCGGAGAGCTTCGCCGTCGAAACCACCGCCGCAGGGTTCACGGGCCGGCCTGACTCGCGCTTGGAGCGGAAGCCGCACACCTCCAGCGGATACTTGCCGGCATTTGCGCTCTGCACGAAACCGGCAAGTTCCGCCTCGTCGGCCGGCATGTAGACATCAGCCATGGTTTGCGAGCGCCTCGGCCGCAAAGCGGGTCTGTAGGTCGAGCGGAAAAACCTTCCCGAAGTTCAGGAGCCATTGCGGATCGAAGGCGCCCTTCACCCGCATCTGCTGAAGAAGGTCGGCTTCCGAATATTGGTAGCGCATGAGTTCCCGCTTTTCGATTCCAACGCCGTGCTCGCCAGTAAGACATCCGCCCGCATCCACGCATAGCTTCAGAAGGTCGGCGCCGCACTCCTCGGCGATCACTTTTTCGCGTTCGTCGTTGGCGTTGTAAAGAATAAGCGGATGCAGATTGCCGTCTCCCGCGTGGAAGATGTTCGCAACCTTGAGTTTGTGTTTTTCCGCCACTTCCTGGACTTGTTTCAAGACCTCGGCCAGCTCTCCCAGCGGGATGACGCCGTCCATGCAGTAGTAATCCGAAATCCGGCCGATTGCGCCGAATGCGGATTTTCGCCCCTTCCAGATCGCGGCGGCTTCCTGCTCGCTCTGGCTCACGCGCAGCGTCTTCGGATCGTAGCGGCTGGCGATCTCTGTGATTCGGCCGATCTGATCTTCGATTTCGCTCGGCGATCCTTCCACCTCGACAATCAGCATGGCCTCGACGTCGGTTGGATAACCGGCGTGCGCAAAATTCTCGCAAACTTGGATGGCGGGCTTGTCCATGAACTCGATCGCCACAGGGATAAGGCCATCGGCGATGATCGCGGCGACGCATCCACCCGCAAGCTCCGCGGACGGGAATCCGATGAGCATGGGCCTGGCTCCTTCCGCTTGCCTGAGGATGCGCACCGTCGCCTCGGTGACGATCCCGAACTGGCCTTCGGAGCCGATGGCGAGGCCAAGCAAGTCATAGCCTTGCGGATCGAGATAGTCGCCGCCGAGTTCGACGATCTCACCATTCATCAACACCATCTTGACCTTCAGGACGTTATTGGTCGTGACGCCATATTTGAGGCAATGCGCCCCTCCCGAGTTCATGGCGATGTTTCCGCCAATTGTGCATGCAAGCTGGCTCGAAGGATCGGGAGCATAGAAGAAGCGCGCGTGGGCTACGGCATTCGAGATGCCGAGATTGGTTATCCCCGCCTCAACAGTCGCAGTCCGGTTGAGAAAATCGATATCGAGAACCCTGTTCAAGCGCGACAAGCCAATGACAACCGCATCGGCCGCTGGAAGCGCGCCGCCAGACAGCGAAGTGCCCGCGCCGCGTGCGACAACTTTGATTCGATTCTCGCTGCAAAACTTGAGGAGTCGGCTAACTTCTGCCGTTGTTCTCGGCAATACAACGGCAAGTGGAACAGATCGGTAAGCCGTCAGGGCGTCCGTCTCGAAGGCCCTCAGACCTGCTTCGTCGCTGATGAGCGCGCCGGATCCCAGCGCCCGGTTGAGCCCCGCCAGGATTTGGTCGCGCCGCGCAAGAACGAGGGCTTCAGCTTTCGGCATTTGTATTGAGGACATTGCTGTTTTTCCGCCTCTTTTTCTGGGGCCTGCTTCCGTTACCTTATGCGATACGTTTAATGATGATTATATAGATACAGGAACATTATCTTTTGTTATATAGCTATAAGAGTGCTTGACAGCGGGTCAAGCTGAGCCCTTATAAACACGTTGCGTATCTTGAGACCTGGATTGTATACAAATTAGGCTCGTCTGAGGAGGGGTTGTGACTTCGATTGCAGACCTAGAAATTTTTGCAAGGGTGGTCACCGCGGGCAGCATGTCCGCCGCTGGGCGCGAACTTGACCTCTCTCCGGCTGTGGTTAGCAAGCGCATAAGTCATCTCGAAACAAGACTTGGGACGAGGTTGTTTCACCGCACGACGCGGCAGTTGCAGCTGACAGAGACCGGCCGCGGCTTCTATGAGCGTGTGGTTCACATCCTCGCGACGGTACAGGAGGCGGAGGCCTTCGTCTCGTCCGGTCACCAACGTGCCGGAGGCACGCTGAAAATCACGGCGCCCACCGGCTTCAGCCGGATGCATATCGCGCCGTACCTTGGGAAGTTTTTGAAGCAATACCCCGATCTCAGCATCGAGATCATCGCTACGGATCACATCCTGGACATTGTCCGCGAGGGAATCGACGTAGCAATCCGGATTTCCGAGCTGGACGATTCGAGCATGGTCGCCAAGAAACTTGCGCCCTGCCGCCGGATCTTCTGCGCGACGCCCGAGTATTTGAAAGAGCACGGCGTGCCAAAGACGCTCGCCGATTTATCGAAACACAAAATCCTCGCGGAGAATAACGCCACATGGCGTGTTCAGGGCCCGGAAGGTGTGGTCTCTCTCAAGCTTAGCGGGGAAATCAAGACGAACAGCAGCGAAATCGTTCATCAGGCGCTTATCGCTGGCTGCGGGGTCGCATTGCGCGCGACTTGGCAGATCCGGGACGAACTACTGGGGAAGAAGCTTGTCCACATCCTGCCTCAATATCGCGAGGCGCCGGGCGTTGCGGTTTATGCGGTCTATCCCGACAAGCAATATATTCCGGCCAGACTTCGCGTGTTTGTGGACTTCCTGGCGGCTACCTACGGCCCGACGCCTTATTGGGACGAAGGACTCGATCTGACGCCCCGCTCGGCTGCAAAGAAAACAGCGTTGCAACAAGCTGAGGCGACGGCTGAGGCTTGATAACCGGCGATGGTCAGCGGACGCCCCAGAGCTCCGAACTCTGGGGATGGGCGTTTGTCTCGCGATTGGGATTTCGATCCAAGGTCAATTGACTGACTTGGTCGGCGAAGCCGCCAATCTAAGCGCAAGCCATTCGTAGGCTTGCGCCACATCTTCCAGCGCGTTCTTGAGCCAGATTTCATCCAAGGCCTTCGCCTGCGACCTTGTCGCCTTGGCTCGCCGCATGAGGTTATCCGGGGAATAGTACTTAGAGGCCAAAACTTCCTCCTATCGTCGATGGCGTATCGTGGCATTTTTGCAGTGCAGCAAATTGATTTAGGTCAAAGAATGGTGAATGGCCAAGCCGGAAAAGCGCTGCTTTTGCTGCCGCGGTAAAGTCTTAACTTACTGTTAATAAACGGATTAGTTCGCCCCCTGATGCAGTTCGCCGCAGCCTTGCCGCGAACTTGCATTGCTTTCAGGCGGCAACGGGCTGACCCCTGTACAAATTGCGCCGTAACATGCTACCTGTGACTGAGGCAATTGCTGAGCGAGGGGAAAGAATGCGCACATTTGCTCTATCCGGCGTGGCGGTCCTGGCGGTTTCCTTGATGGCCTCGACCGCGGTTTTGGCGTGGTCCAGCGAACAGGCAACTCCCAACACAGGCGCAACCACAAATTTGGCGGACCCGGATGAGGCGCTCAAGGCGCTTCAAGACAAGGTCGATGCTAAGAACATCGGCTCGCAAAGCGGGTTCTACATCACCGGCGGCGCCGCACAACAGCAGCCGTTCGGCCCGCTTGGTTTCCATTCGAACCAAACCACTACCGAAGTGCCTTTCGGCTACTCGCCTATGCCTGGCTTCCGCGGCCAGCCTCAGTAATGTGATCCGAAGCGCCTTGGCGAGCGATCGCCAGGGTGCAGAGCACTTCGTTTCCGCAGCCGAAATATTCAATCGAGGTAAATGACATCAACCTCGACGTTGCGATGCCGCGCCCATGCGGATGTGTTGCCCGGTCCGGGCTGATCTCCAGATATTGGCGCCAGTCGAAGCCCGTGCCTTGATCCTTGATGCGAACGCGGATCAATTGCTCATCGGCATCGAAGCCGAGATAGGCCCACTTGGCTCAATTCTCCGGTAGCGCAAGCCGGCGTTCGATCTCCTTGCGTAAGCGGCCCTCAAGAATAAGTTGCGTCTTTTCCCCGTAGGTGATGCCTAGGTTACCGTGCTCGACGGCGTTGATCAGCATCTCGTTGAGACCGTAGACGGCGGCCTCCGGCTCCGGAAAACAATTTGCAATCAGGAAGGCCAAATTCCTCGCCTCCTCCAAGGTGCGGAAGCGAAAGCGCGATTGCTCCATCAGACCCATCACGCGCTTATGCTGGCTAACCTCCTCGCGAAGCTTTTTCTTCGTCGCCGCGTCGTGCAGCGCTGCGCCGACGATCGCGAGCAACATTTGGTCTTCGTATGGCTTTGTAAGGTAATAGTAGACCCCAGCCTTGATCCCTTGCAGAATCTGATCCCGCGCGGTCGCCGCCGATTGCATGATGACTGGAAGATCGGCGAAACGTGCGTCGCGCTTGACTGCTTTTAGGACTTCCATGCCGTTAAGGCGAGGCATCATGCGGTCCAGAACGATTGCGTCGATACCTTCCACCTCATGCAGCAGCTTTAGAGCTACATCGCCATCGTCTGCTTCAACGACTTCGTATCCGCCATCTGTCAAATATTCCGTGAGAATATCCCTGTTCAGCGCGTCATCGTCGACGGAGAGGATTTTCTTCCGCATTCTCATTGTTTGCAGCTCTGTAATGGATTAGCCATTGCTATCAATAAATCACTTAACAAACCTGGGCTCATCTGGGAAGCACAAATGTAATCAAAGCGCCGCCTGTATCGCGGTTGCCAGCCCAGATCACGCCCTGATGAGCCTGAATAATCTTTCTGCATATGGATAGGCCAAGACCCGTTCCGCCTATGCTTGTTTGCTTTCTGCAGCACTTTGTATACTTATCAAATATGGTCTCTAACTCGCCCTCCGCTATTCCTGGACCTTGGTCGGCAATGCTGAACTGAAGCGCCGGCTTACCGCAGAGCGAAGCCGCGTCCGATATTGTGACCCCGATCACCCCGCCTTCCGGAGAATACTTGATTGCATTCGATAGAAGATTGATCATAACCTGGATGATACTGGCCCGGTCGAACACCGCGCCGCTGTCCTGCGCTTCGATCACAAGAGCAACGGCAAGATGCTTGAGGCTGATGAGGGGCGCCAGCTCCGACTCCGCCGCCTTGAACGCCTCTGCCAGATCCGCACGCGCGAATGTATAATTAACCTTTCCGGCCTCCATCTTTTCAAGGTCGAGCAGATCGTTGAGAAGGCCCAGGAGGCGTTTTCCGGCGCTCTGGATATTAACAAAATATTTGTCCGTGTTCTGCGAGCCTCCTTCCGGCGTTTTGTTCCGCCCAATATTCGCGTTATTGAGGATTGCATGCATGGGCGTACGCAATTCATGAGAGATTTGCGAGAGATACTCAGTTTTTGACTTGTTCGCCGCGTCTGCTGAGCGCCTCGCAAGCTGGACGCTGACCAAGCGGCGAACAAGGCGTCTTTTCGCGAGCCGGTTTTCAGCCTCCATCATGACAATGACGGCAAGCTCTCGAAGGAGTTCCGAGTCGCGTTGGGAAAACTTGCGCGGCCGTCTGTCGATGACGCAGATCACCCCAATGTTTTGGCATCGCCGGACAAGAGGCGCCCCAGCGTAGAACCGCACATGGGGCTCACCCGTGACGAGCGGATTTTTCCGGAACAGAGGGTGCCGTGTGGCGTCCTGAACGACATAGACGCCGTGATCCCTGATGGCATGATCGCAAAAGGCGACGTCTCTTGGAGTTTCCCGCAGGTCGACACCGTGCCTGCTTTTGCACCATTGACGGTTGCTGTCGATGAGGGAGATCAGCGCAATCGGCGTCCCGAAAAGATTACTGGCAAATTGCGCCAGCCGGTCGAAGCATGCCTCCGGGCGCGTGTCGAGCAGCTCAAGCTGATGAAGCGCGAGAAGCCTCTCCTGTTCACCTGGGGTGCAGGCGCCACAAGGGGACTGCGGCAGGTCTGGCAACAAAGCGATCCTGGTCATCTACCAAGTAAGATAGTTATAACATTGCAAAGATTTACAACCTTGGGTTGTCGGATTTGCCGAAAGATGAAATGATCTTTCTCAGCCTGCGGTGGCCAGAAGGGGGTCGAGATTCTGTCCGGTTGCCTGGGCGGGCAGAACGAAGTGTATGGCCGCGCCGCCCGAGGCAGACGCTGCCGCCCATATGATTCCGTCGTGCAGATGAATGATTTCCCGGCAGATCGCGAGGCCGAGCCCAGATCCCCCGGCGCCGGTGTCGGTCTTGCTGCTTTGTGTGAACTTATCGAAAATCGTTTCCAGGTCCTGCTCGGGGATCCCGACGCCCTGGTCTGAAAAAATGCAGTGAAGCGCACGGCCCTGTTCTGGCAAAACCGTCTCCGCTACCGTGACTTTGATCATACCCTCTTTCGGCGAGAACTTTATCGCATTGGACAAGAGATTGATGCAAACCTGCATCAATCTTTCCTGGTCGAATAATGCGCAGGCGCCGCTGCTTGGGCAATCGATACGAAGCTCAAGCTGCTTGGCTTCAAGAAGGGATTCGAGCTCAGATTGAGATTGGCGGATGATTTGGACAAGGTCGCCACGCGATGGCCGCAACTCCAGTTTTCCAGATTCGAGTTTTGCCAGATCGAGAAGGGCGTTCAGCATGCCAAGAAGGCGCAGCCCGGAAGTCTGTATGTTGGTAAGATATTTCTCGAGTTTTTCCGGTTCGGAAGCATGGAGCTTCTTAAGGCCCATGTTTGTATAGTTCAAGATTGCATGCATCGGCGTCCTGAACTCATGACTCATGTTCATCAAGAGCGACGTCTTGGCCTGATTTGCCTGGTCTGCTTGTTCCTTCGCCGCATTGAGTTCAACATTGACTCGCTGCAGGCGAGTGCGCTCCGCGTTTAGCTCGGCGCTTGCAGCCAGGAGCTGCCGGTGCCGGCGCTGCAGGTTTCCGTTGGCGAGCACGAGTTTGCGGCTTTCATCGAAAAGTGCGATCTCCCGCTGAACGCGCCGCGAAATCTCCCTATTCAGAATGAGCGTCGTCGTCAACGTCAGGAGAAGGACGCCTGCGCCCAGAGCCGCGAGCATCGCCGCACTGCGATTGGCGACCGCGAAGACCTCCGACTCTCCCAGACCGGCAATCACGATCAGGGGATAGTCCTTGACCCGCCGCCAATGAAAGAACGCCGGCTCTCCGTTGAGAGGATTATCGCCGCGGTATGACCCTGACTCTGCGGTCCGCGCATCGCTTATTGCTCTCATCCCGGCGACGGATTTGCCGACGAAGTCGAGGTCCGACTTCTGCCATGCGGCAAAGGAGGCGCGGATCACGCCGTCCGTTCCGGCAAGAATTATGAACCCGGTATTACCGAGATTCACGGTACGATGGAGCGTAGTCAGGAATTCCGGCGAGAGCGAAAAAACGATAATCCCGATCAATTTGCCGTCCGCGCCCTGAATTCTATCGGTCACCTGGATCGTCGGCTGTCCCGAAATTCGCCCAATAACCGGTTTGCCGATATAGACGCCCTTTTGAGTGCCCATCAAATGAACGCGGATGTGCTCGCGGTCGGCGAGATTGATCGGTTTCGGATTTCGGGAGAGCGAACTGGCAAGGAGCGTCCCATCCGGCCCCACAAAGGAAACTTGAACGGTGGAGGCAGCAAATTCCGGGACGTGCTCCGTCCAATCCGAGAGATTGAATGCTGCCCCTTCGGCGGCCAGCCGTGGCTTCAGCAGAGCCATCGCGCCGCGCACGCTGTTCAGCACCCGGCGCACCTGTTCCTCGAAGGCGCCTGATAAATTGGCGGCATCGTTCCAAGCCCGCTCCTCTGCGGCCTCTCTCTGCTCATTGGCGACCGACCCCAAGAGCAGGATCGTTCCGAGCGCAATGATCGAGGCGAAAACCGCAATGGCGTGCTTGAGCTTCCGGCCCGAACGCCGGATGACTCGACGGTTTCCCGGCTGAAGGGAGCGCCGGGCGGTATTTCGTAGCGATTTGATCAAGCCTTCGCTCCGGACCGGCCAAAGGCAAGCGTGAACTTCACGCATCTAAGGCTAAGTCTGTTTCCCGATTGTAAATAACGGCAACCGAAGCTGGCGGCTAGCGTGCAATCTCTCTACTGTCCGCATCGGCATGTCTCTGCCACGCAACTCTCGACTGCAAGACCGCAGCGGCTTCCAGGCTATGAAATGGCTGTCGCTGAGCCTTGCGCCGCAGGCGGTGTGCGATTAGGAAGACAATCAAAGCAGGGAGTGAGCGATGCTTTTTCTTCGGCTCCTGGGAAAGACGCTTCTATTTGGCGCATTCGTGGCGTTGGCCTACGACGGCGCGCGGATTCTCGCGAGCCCGGGCCAAGGCCTGCTTCTTACTTCGCTTTCTACTCATCTGAAATACATCCCCCAGAGCCGGGAAAATCTGGAAAGCTTTTTCTTAAGCCACGCCCCGGCCTATCTGTGGAACGGCATTGTAGAACCGTTGCTGGTGCTTCCGGTTTCGATCCTTTTTGGGGTGTTGGGAGCTCTCTTTTTCATGGCGGGTTATCGCCGTCCGCCGCCGGAGATCGTAAGCGATTAGCGCATCTATGCCGATCTGAGCCAATCCGGCTCCATGCGCTGCTCGCAACCCGCACCTACGAGGGAGGGGCTGCGCCTTCCTTCTCTGCCTTCTGCATCGCGGGCATTATCTTCTCGGCCACAATCTCCGGCGTCAAAGGCCCTGGAAAGCGCAAAACGATCTTCCCCGCGCCGTCGATGACGAAAGTTTCCGGAACGCCATAAACCCCGAAGTCGATTGCGGTCATGCCACTCTCGTCGACGCCGACAGCCTTGAAGGGGTTCCCATGGCGCATGATAAACCGCCTTGCCGCCTCAGCCGTGTCGCCCTTGTAATTGATGCCGTAAATGGGCACTCCCTGCTGGGCCATTTCCAGGAGCTGCGGATGCTCGGCCAGGCAAGGCGCGCACCAGGAAGCCCACACGTTGAGCAGGCTGACGCGGCCGCTTTTCAACGCCGCCGAGGAGAACCCTGGCACCGCTGCGCCCGTCTCCGTTTGGAGGCCGGGTATGGCCGCCAGGGAGAAGTCAGGCGCCGGTTTTCCGATCAGCACCGACGGGAGACGCGACGGGTCGCCGGATCGAAGCGCGATGGCCAGCAGGCCCAGGAGAGCGATCACAAGGACAAGCGGCAGGATAAGCGTAGCCTTGGACTTCGCCTTGACCGGTTTTTCTTCGGGTGAAGCTGTCGTGCTCATTGTTTATCCTGAATGTCCTGCTGTGACGATCTCCGGCGCAGCCCGCGGCGTTCCAGGTCTGCAAGCCGCCGCTTTTGCGAGCGCTCGTCGGTCCACACCCACAAGATGAGCCCTGTAATGCAAAGCACCGCCGCGGCATAAGAAAGCCAGATAAAACCGGCATGGGGGCCTAAATCAAACATGGGATATCGCCGCCCCTCCCGCCGGTTCCTGCCCCGCGTCGCCGCGCACATGTACAGCAATCATCGCATCGCACCTTCGTCTCAAGACCTCGGCCCGCATCGCCTTCAGGTGCAGCACAATGAAGAGAAGGGTGAAGGCGAGCGCCATGATGAGAAGGGGCCAAAGCAAGGCTGGAGCGATGGTCGGCCCGTCCGCCCGGATCACGCTTGCGGGTTGATGCAAGGTATTCCACCAGTTTACGGAATACTTGATGATGGGGATATTGACGGCTCCGATCAGGCTCAGGATCGCCGCCGAACGCCCGGCGCGGCCCGGCTCGTCGATGGCCTGCCGCAGCGCGATCAGGCCCAGGTAGAGGAAAAACAGGATGAGAACCGACGTGAGCCTTGCGTCCCAAACCCAATAGGCGCCCCACATGGGCTTGCCCCAGAGTGAGCCCGTCACGAGCGCGAGCAGCGTGAAGACGGCGCCAATCGGTGCCGCCGCCTTGGCGGAGACATCGGCGAGCGGGTGCCGCCAGATCAGGTAGCCGGCCGAGGAAAGAGCGATGATCGTGTAGCACGCCATCGACAGCCACGCCGCCGGCACGTGCACGTACATGATCTTGACTGTTTCACCCTGCTGGTAATCGGGCGGCGCGCGAAACGCCATCGTCAGCCCGGCGGCGAAGAGGATAACGGTTAGCGTGATGAGCCAGGGGAGCAGCTTACCGCTCAAGCGCATGAAAGCGGTAGGGTTGGCGAGGGTGCTCACCCGCCACGGTCTCATTGTTTGAGGTTCAGAAAGTTCGGCCATCGATAAAATTCCAGCTTTCAGCGTGATATAGGCTCACTCTAAACTGAGCCGAAGGGCAAGAGCAGCGGCAAATGGCATCGCCGCTATTGAAAACAACGAGAGCGCCGAAAGGAGCAGGATGCTTTGTTGAAAAGCGCCGGGAGCCTCGGCCATTGCCCCAACGCCGAAAATAAGGAAAGGCGCAAAAAGAGGCAATATGAGGAGCGGCAGCAGCAGTGCGCCGCGCCTTAGCCCAAGCGTCAGCGCCGCGCCCGCACCCGCCACGAAGCTGATGCCGATGGTCCCTGCGGTGAGCGAGGCGAGCAGCTTCGGCACAGCCGACAGCTCGATATTCAGAAGCAGACCCGACAGCGGCGTGATGATGATCAAGGGCACGCAGGTCGTGAGCCAGTGGGACAGGCTCTTCGAGACGGCGATCAGCTCTGAGGGGAGCGGGCCGATCGCCAGGGCGTCGAGCGAGCCGTCGTCGCGATCCTCCTGGAAGAGCGCATCGACCGAGAGAACCGCGGACAACAGGAACGAAATCCAAAGGATGCCCGGAGCGATACGGCTCAGCAGCGCCAAATCCGGTCCGAGGCCCAGAGGAATAATGGACACGGCGATCAGATAGAAGCCGAGCGCAGTGCCTATGGCTGAGCCTTGGCGCAGCGCCAAGCGCAGGTCCCGTTCGATGAGGGCAAGGAATGGTTTCATTGCGGGACCCGCCCTCGCCCAAGTTCCAGAACGGTAACCTCTCCAAGCGAGAGGTCCAGATGCGTCGATACGATTGCAAGGCCGCCCGCGGCAAGGTGCTGCGCGATGGCGGCTTCGAGCCTTTTTGTGGATGCCGTATCGAGGGAGACGGATGGTTCGTCGAGAAGCCAGATAGCGCGGGGAGCAGCAAGTAGCCGGGCAAGACCGAGTCTGCGCGCCTGGCCCTGGGAAAGATGCGCCGCGCGGTATTCCGCGAGATTGAGGAGCCCGAAGGCTTCGAGCGCGGTCTCGGCGGCCTCCGTATCGTCTCCGCCGCCATAATAGCGCTGCCAGAAGCCTACGTTCTCGATAACGGACAGCCTCGGCTTAATCCCGTTCGCGTGCCCGATATAATGAAGGTGGTTGTCGATGCTCGTCTTGCCCGCCGGGCCTGCGACCTGGACGCAGCCCGCCGCGGGAGGCAGGAACCCGGCTATCGTGCGCAGGAGCGTTGTCTTTCCCGCGCCGTTCGGCCCGCGCAAAATGAGCGCATTCCCGGCCCGCACTTCGAACGACAAGGGCGGGACCACAATCTGGCCGCCCCGCTGGCATGCAAGCCCCTCTACCGAGATCGCCATGACGGTTATCGCGCGGGAAGAAGGCGTGGCCGAGTGGGATAATGGCTCGATTCTTGCCAATGAAAATTCTCGTGTAAAAGCGCGGGAGAGCCATCTTTATGTTAGTGTGCCGCACACTCACAAGATGCTTTTCTCACGCAGATGGAGAAATCGCTGTGTCATCCTTAACTCCGCGCTCTCTTGACAGCTTCCACTCCCGCAAAACGCTCAAAGTCGAAGGCAAGGAGTACGAATTTTTCTCTTTGCCGGATGCCGAGGCGAACGGGCTGCCTGGCATCGGCGCCCTGCCTTATTCGCTGAAAGTACTTCTCGAGAACCTCTTGCGATTCGAGGATGGGCGCACGGTGACCGCGGATGACATTCGCGCGATGGCGCAATGGCTTGTCGGCAAGCATTCCACCCGCGAAATCGCATTCCGTCCCGCCCGGGTACTGATGCAGGACTTTACAGGCGTGCCCGCCGTCGTAGACCTCGCCGCCATGCGCGACGCGATGACGGCGCTTCACGGCGACACCGCCAAGATCAATCCGCTCGTTCCCGTCGATCTCGTCATCGACCATTCCGTGACCGTCGACAGCTTCGGCAATCCGCGCTCGTTTCAGATCAACGTGGACCTCGAATATCAGCGCAACAAGGAGCGTTACGAGTTCCTGCGCTGGGGCAGCCGCGCGTTTGCCAATTTCCGCGTCGTGCCGCCAGGAACCGGCATCTGCCATCAGGTCAATTTGGAATATCTCGCGCAGACTGTTTGGACCAAGGAAGAGGACGGCGTCACCCAGGTTTTCCCCGATACTCTTGTCGGAACGGACAGCCACACCACCATGGTGAACGCGCTTTCCGTGCTGGGCTGGGGCGTTGGCGGCATCGAGGCCGAGGCGGCGATGCTGGGACAGCCGATTTCGATGGTGATCCCCGAGGTTATCGGTTTCCGCTTTACGGGCGCACTGCGGGAAGGCGTGACCGCGACCGACCTGGTGCTGACCGTGACGCAGATGCTGCGGAAGAAGGGCGTGGTCGGCAAGTTTGTCGAGTATTTCGGCCACGGCCTCGATTCGCTCTCCGTCGAAGACCGCGCCACGATGGCGAACATGGCGCCCGAATACGGCGCGACCTGCGGCTTCTTCCCGGTCGACAAGGACACCATCGGCTATCTGCGCGCGACGGGGCGCGACCCCCATCGTGTTGCGCTTGCCGAAGCCTATGCACGAGCGCAAGGGCTGTGGCGCGACGCGGGCACGCATGACCCTGTTTTTACGAGCACGCTCGATCTCGATCTTTCCACGGTCGAGCCAAGCCTTGCCGGCCCGCGCCGCCCGCAGGATCGCGTTCCGCTCTCGCTCGCGTCGGAAGGATTCACCGATGCGCTGGCCGAGATGCGCAACGTGAAGCCAGGGGGCGAAGCTGCGCGCATGGTCAGCGAGGGAGGGGGCAGTATCGAGCCTCTGGAAAAGTCGGGTGCGGTCGAGGGCGAAAACTATTCAATCTCGGACGGCCATGTTGTCATCGCCGCCATTACCTCTTGCACCAACACGTCAAACCCCAGCGTCTTGATCGCGGCGGGGCTCGTTGCTCGAAAGGCACGCGAAAAGGGGTTGAAGCCAAAACCTTGGGTCAAGACATCGCTGGCGCCGGGTAGCCAGGTCGTCACCGATTATCTGACCAAGTCGGGGCTGCAATCGGATCTTGACGCGCTCGGCTTCGAACTCGTCGGCTATGGCTGCACGACTTGCATCGGCAATTCCGGCCCGCTGCCCGATCCGATCTCGAAGACGGTCAACGACCACGATCTGGTCGTCGCCGCCGTCCTTTCCGGCAACCGCAACTTCGAAGGCCGTGTGAACCCCGATGTCCGGGCGAACTATTTGGCCTCGCCGCCGCTTGTCGTCGCCTATGCGCTTGCCGGTACGATGAAGCTCAACCTCGTGACCGAGCCAATCGGCGCGGATAAGGATGGCGCTCCCGTCTTCCTGAAAGATCTCTGGCCCACCTCCGCCGAGGTCGCGGACTTCATCCGCGCCTATGTCACGCCCGGCATGTTCACAGCGCGCTATGCCGATGTTTTCAAGGGCGACGCGCGCTGGCAGGCGGTGGGCGGTTCCAAAACCGGCCAGACCTACGATTGGGACGCGGGATCGACCTATGTGCAAAACCCGCCCTATTTCGAGGATCTGACCGGCGAAGCGCCGAGCCCGCTGACCGACATCGAAAACGCGCGCGTGCTGGGCCTCTTCCTCGACTCCATCACCACTGACCACATCAGCCCTGCCGGCTCCATCGCGAAATCCGGGCCGGCCGGAAAGTATCTGCTGGAGCACCAGGTCGGCGTGGCGGACTTCAACTCCTATGGCGCGCGGCGCGGCAATCATGAAGTGATGATGCGCGGCACCTTCGCGAACATCCGCATCAAGAACCAGATGGTTCCGGGCGTCGAAGGCGGCTTCACGATCCATTATCCAGATGGCGTGCAGATGCCGATCTACGATGCCGCGATGCGTTACAAGGCCGATGGGGTACCGCTCGTGATCTTTGCCGGGCGCGAATACGGGACAGGCTCAAGCCGCGACTGGGCCGCCAAGGGAACGCGTCTTCTTGGCGTGCGCGCTGTGATCGCGCAGAGCTTCGAGCGGATTCACAGGTCGAACCTCGTTGGCATGGGCGTGCTTCCGCTGGTGTTCGAAGACGGCATGTCGTGGAAGGACCTCGGCCTCAAAGGCAGCGAGACCGTGTCGATCCGCGGCCTGGGGGATCTCTCGCCTCTGATGAAGCTGACGGCCAACATCACCTTCGCCGGCGGGACCAAGAAAGACGTGCCGCTTCTTTGCCGGATCGATACGCTGGACGAGCTAAGTTATTTCAAAAGCGGGGGAATCCTGCATTACGTGCTGCGGAACCTTGCCGCGGCCTGAAGATTCGAAATTCGATCAAATCCAGATCCTGGTTGCGTCGCGCACGCCGCCGGCTGCGTAGCGGCGTCGCGGCCCGGGTTGTTGCCGCGAAAACACTCGCAATTGCAGGTAGATATTCAAGGGTATGAAAACGACAAAGAAAATCTTGATTGTTCGAAAAGCTCTTGCGACACTGATCCCATAATAGAAAATTGGCGAAGGTGTGTTCTACGTTCGCGGTTAGAATCGCGCGCGCCCTCAATGCATTTAAGTGGCC
The DNA here is from genome assembly GCA_963834165.1 of uncultured Alphaproteobacteria bacterium. Classification (GTDB taxonomy): domain Bacteria; phylum Pseudomonadota; class Alphaproteobacteria; order Rhizobiales; family Rhodomicrobiaceae; genus Rhodomicrobium. The sequence goes on from CAWIAL010000017.1 coordinate 922,145, forward strand.
GCCGGTAACGTCTAAGAAACAATATAAGTTAGGGGAGTCGTGCTAAATGGCACCAAGAACAGAACCTGCATTCGAGCAATGGGTTGAGACGGCGCACTACCTCGCCAGGCACTCGGCTTCGACAGTGGCTTGCCCCTGCTGCGGAAGCACATCTCTCAGCGTGAAAGACGTCGAGTATGGTTTTGGCCATGACAGAGGCATTCAGCGCTACATTTCCTGCGGCTGCTGCGGCGCATTCACCGGCGTGAACGTGAGATGCGCCGGAGAGACCGAAAACAAGACGCTCTACGCCGCGGAATAATAAAGTCATACCGGCTCCGCATTAAGCGGCCGCGGGCGCAAGCGTTCGCCTGACCTCTGCGCGCAAGAGGTCGATCGGCGCCAATCCGGTCTGCGGCTTGTCGAAATGCCAGAAAGTCCAGCCGTTACAGGCGGCTCGCCCTTGCGCCTTCGCGCCAACCGAATGGATCGAGCCCCTCACGCCATCCCAAAGAACCGAGGCGTCCGCCATGACCTGCGCCCTTATTTCGGCCTTCGCATCGAACAGCGAATCGCCCGGCCGGAGCATGCCGAGCTGAAGGACCATGCCGAAGGGCACGCGCGGCTCGGAGCGCTTGGAGACAATGGGAAAGGCCGTTCTTGGATCGCATGGCTTCACCGAGGCGATCCGCGCCTTGGCCGCCGCCACGTAATCGGGATCGCGCTCGATGCCCGCATAGCGGCGGCGTAGCGCCTTCGCCACGGCGCCCGTCGTCCCCGTGCCGAAGAAAGGATCGAGCACAAGATCGCCCGGCTTCGTCGTCGCGAGCAGAACCCGCGCCAGCAGCGCCTCGGGCTTTTGCGTGGGATGAGCTTTGCGTCCGCCGTCGTCGCGCAGCCGCTCCGGGCCGGAGCAAATCGGGATCAGCCAGTCCGACCGCATCTGGAGATCGTCGTTGAACGCCTTCAGGGAATCGTAATTGAAGGTCGGCCGGGCGCTCTCGTCGCGGGCAGCCCAGATCAGCGTCTCATGAGCGTTCGTGAAGCGCGTGCCCTTGAAGTTGGGCATCGGGTTCGTCTTGAGCCAGATGATGTCGTTCAGGAGCCAGAAGCCGAGGTCCTGAAGCGCCGTGCCGAGGCGGAAGATGTTGTGATACGTGCCGATGACCCAAAGCGCCCCGTTTGGCTTCAACACGCGGTGGCATTCGGAGAGCCAGCCCCTGGTAAAGCGGTCGTAGGACGCGAAACTGTCGAAGCGGTCCCACGCGTGGTTCACGCCGTCTACTACCGTATTATTGGGCCTGAGAAGGTCGCCGCCAAGCTGCAGATTATAGGGGGGATCGGCGAAAACCAGATCCACGGAGCCCGACGGCATCCGGCGAAGCACCTCGATGCAATCGCCTTGAAAAATGCTGCCCTCGGAACCGAGGTCTAAGCTTTGCTCCAACGCCTGAACGCAACGCATGAACTGCACCATGAACGCTTTACCGGCAACGGAGCATTTCTAGCAGAAGTTGGACGGAAGAGGGTTAACAAAACGCTCCCCGGACGCATCCAGCTTCGCTAATTAATGTGCGGTCTCGCGACGCGGATTGCACGCCGCTCCAACGGCTTGCCATACGGATCGTGATCCGGGTCCTATTGCTGCCGAACTTCGGACTCGGCCACACCGCGCTTCGAGCCAGCAAAGTTGAATGTCGGCCCCGCTGGCTGGTTCGACCTACTTTTTGAAGCAGTGAATTACCGAAGTCTGTTCACTAGATCGCCTTCTTGATTTTGAAACTCGCTAGATACTCGTCCGGCTTGGCCGGGTCGAAGCTTTTGCCCATGACTTTGAACTTCTTCGAAACGCCAGTGGGTGGTGTTAACCCAGCCTCCGCCATCAGCCGCGAGGCATCCGTGGCGAGATATATCTGCTTTGCGACTTGGGCGTAGGTTACTTCGTTCGGCAGCTGTCCCCATCGCTTCATTTGGGTCATGATCCAGATAGCGAAGGACTCCCACGGAAACGGATCGAAATCGATACGGTCCGGTACGGTCCTCACGTTGCCAAGCCCATCTTCGAATGTGCCGGTAAGCACCTGTTCGACAACGGTTGGCGGCTGGTTTAGGTACTTCGGCAGGGCCAGCACTCCCGCTGCCGGTTTCCGGTTCTCAGGTTTTGAGGCGAAAGCCGTCGCTTCGATAATTGCCTTGAAAAGAGCGATAAAGGTTTTGGGAAATTCGTTGACGAAGTCGCGGCTAACTGCGAAGGCGCAACACGGATGGCGGTCCCAAATCTCCTTTGAAAGTAGATGGATGAACCCGACACCTTCATAGACGGCACGCTGGTTCGCCGGGTCTGGTGCGAGATATCCGTCGATTGCCCCCGCGCGAAGAGCCATAACCATCTGGGGCGGTGGCACCGCGCTGATTTGCACATCCGTTTCTGGGTCGATGCCGTGCTCAGCTAGATAATAGCGGAGAAGATAGTTATGCATCGAGTATTCAAAGGGCACCCCAAATCTGAATCCCTTCCATCCTTTAGGATCGCGGTTATTCTTGTGTTTTGCCGCAAGCGTGATCGCTTGACCGTTCACATTTTCGACCGCAGGCATAACATAGGGGACTGGCGGTTCGCCTAGGCCCAAGGTGCTTGCGATGGGCATCGGCGAAAGCATATGCGCGGCGTCATATTCGTTGCTATTCGCTTTTTCTCGAATGACTGCCCAGCCCGATGTCTTCACTACTTCAACGTTCAACCGATACTTCCCATAAATACCTGCCGGCTGCGCCATAATGATTGGGCTCGCGCAAGTTATGGGAACAAATCCAATCCTCAAGTGGTCCTTTTCCGGCGCCTCGTTTGCAGCGAATGCTTCTCCGGCAATCTCTAACGGAAAGAACTGAGATATTGCCGCGACAGCAGTCGATGCCCCGATGGTGCTCAGAAACCGCCTGCGGCTCATGGGATTGGGAAAGAGAGCCCTGATAATGGCGGTTTCTACTTGCCTTTTGATGGCGTCGTCACCCGTCGCAGGCGGAGCCGTTCCACTCACATCCCCTTGATCGATCGCACCGTGAAGGTTGCACCTGCATCCATCTGGATGCGCCAAGCTGCTATGCCTGCTGGCACTTTTGAGTGATGCCATGAGCCATATTCCCCCCAAGAATTCATCCGTACCCCGCGCACTAACTACGGCAAAAAACATGAAACGGAAAGGAATTTCATGTGCGTACGGCGATTGCGTCACACCATCAATTTTTCTAATATCTGCGAGGGAAAACTGCCTGGCGCGTGATCTCCCACTGCGCGCTGACCATGAATTAGGCATTCTCAATCCCGGCCTCGGCTGAGGCGGTGATCGCGCTCAGGCATCCCCAGCCGGTTGAGAACATAGCGTTGAACTGCCACGCGCCGCTGCCCCCAGAACAACTATAGCGGGTTCGGGCGCATGACTAGCACCCGTGGCGTTGGCTTTTTGTCCTCGGCCTCCTAGCCAACGGAAAACGCTTCGCCGGCTGCGAGCGCGGCGGAAGAAATCGCGCAACGGCTCTTCAAGTTCTTCGGGAGACGAGAACGTTATGTAGGTGGCATCGGCGATCTCCTGCAATTGCTGCAAGAGAGTGGTTTTGATTGGCGCCTTCTCCCAAACCGCGAATAGCATTGGTATGCGCCGCCCGCCAAATATATTGTACGCGATCTCAAACGATCCACTCTCGCTGAGACCTGTGCGGATGACCAGCATAACGTCCGCGTTTCTCAAGTATTCAAGACGAGTCGCTCGGAAATTTTGCGGTGTAAAGCTTTTTCCAAAAGTGCGTTCATATGCCTTCCGAAAAGTGGACCCACTCTGTGCTTCAAATCCCGTGGGCGTAACCAACTTGTATGGATTTCCGTCCAGCCTGCGCAGCACATCTAGCACCCCTTGCACCACCTCCTTTTCACTGTTGCCGGACTCGGTGAAAGGCTGACGAACGAATACACGTAGTTCTTTCACAGTACGCTCTCCAATACGACTCTTTTCATGGCAAGCAGCAGTAATAGGTGGCGCTCCGATTCTCCTTGTAAGATTGGCAATTCAAAGAATTAACGCAGCTAAGTAAAGAGCAGCCCCTGGCGCCGAAAGCGCTCAGCATAGCGTCTTTTCCGCCGCAAGCACGACTCGGACAGCAGCTATCCTGGATTTCTCTTGTCTAGCTTTGCCCGACTTAATGACAAGATCATACTATATCGTCTAGGAATGTTTGTCCACGCTGCAATGATTTCGTCACACTATTTGAATAATGCCTGTCATTTCAGTTATTTATGCGAGCTTCCTTGCGAAACGCCCGCGGTGTATGCTTTTATTTACTGATTGTATTATTATTGCGGACCCCGTTTGCAGCAGCCTGTCCGCATTCAGAGGTGGTGCTGACGCGCCCGGACAAGCGCGAGGTGTGCTTCCAGTTCAGCGGCGTTGAACCTTCCACACAATAGAAGCGACAAATATAGCGGTTGCGACGCTAAGCGGCCTGGATCCTGGGATGCAGGCTTATGCACGGCGCGCGGCACGTTTTTATGCTGCAAACAAGGATAAGATCCATGGCGGAACTTCGAGTCGAGGGCGGGCAAGTTTCTGTTCACCTGAGCTTTGCCGAGAAAATCGGAGCGCTTCACGGCGACTTCCACTTTCCCGTTTCTGCGGTCCGGGCAATCCGGGTCGTCGACAAGCCGTTTTGCGAGATTGAAGGAATCCGTTCTCCTGGGACGGGCGTTCCAGGTCTAATCGCCCTGGGGACCTACCGCGCGCACGGGAGACGGGACTTTGTTGCCGTCTACCGCGGCGAGCGCGGCGTCGTCATCGAGACCGACGCAGAATACCGGCGCGTGATACTTTCCGCCGAAGACCCCGACCGCGTCCGCAATATGCTCGCATCGGCCCCATGAACGGCGACGCTTCGGGATGCTGAGCGGAACTTCGTTCAACTACCTGAACGTCTCTTTGCTACCACTGAGATCGAGAAGCGCTTCAAAGGCAAACGCCGTAATGGTTGTCTTCGAAGGAACGCCAGCCCTTCACCGCCTATGGGAACGAGGACCAAATGGCTTGGCTGAAGATCCTATTTTTGGTGGAGTCATAGGCTGTTGCCGCTGCCGGATCGCTGGAAAGCTGGGATACTCGCTTCGTCCGTAAGAGGGGCGCGGCCCGCTTGGCTGTGCCCTAACCGGTGGCAGCGGGGAATTGGCTATGCTTGGCAGTGGAACGGAACGAAGCCGTTGACTGCCTCCCAAACTATAATATCCGCCGGGCCTGTTAAAAGGTTTGACGGGGTTCGGGGTTGGCACAACGAGACGCGGCGCCGCCGAGCTGATTTTAGGCGGCAACCTGTTCTCCGAGCGAGCGACTGGAATTCGCAACCGAATTCTTATTTGTTGCCGCAACCGCAGTCGTGAAGGAGAGGCTCAAAAACCATAAGCCTAGAATTACGACGTTCCACATAGCAGACCCCTTCGGACAGAACCAAGGTCAACGTATGAGGTTCCGCTGACAGTCAGGCGCAACTATAGATTCACAAGCCTGCATCACATGAGGGCTTTGGTGACCCAAATAGCGGCTACGCCCCTCACCCCCAAGCCCTCTCCCGCGGGAGAGGGCTTGGGGTGAGGGGCGCTTACACTCGATAATGAAGCACTTACCCCTTGTAACTCTCAGAGCCGCGACTCGGGTAGCTTCCGAGGCGCGGTGACGGCCGGGAGCCAATCGGCATCACGCGCGATGTGAGCATTTTGGGATTTTCGCGCAGCTAAACCAGAGCGCGCAATAGCGGCAGGACGCTGCCCATGGCTCGACAGGCTCACCATGAGGATTTAGCACACGGCCTCATCCTGAGCTTGTCGAAGGATCAATGCCAGGGGAGATCGCCATTTGTGTGATCTCCCCCAGCAACCTAGAATAGATAGTATAGCTTTTGGGGAAATGCCCACAGAGCCGTCAACGGCCTCTACATTTCTCCTAATATTATTCATTTTATGATAAGTGATAAACAATGGAACCCCGTAAAACAGGCTTCCGGAAAAGCGTGTATTCGATCTCAGGAGCGGGCTTATGCAGAAGGACGTATTCGAACGGAATGGCCGCGCAATCCAGCTCACTCAGGATCGAACTGACGCGTCGCACAGCGTTGCAATATGGTCGAGGCGGATGGTTGGGGGAGATGCAAAGCTCGTAGCCGCCTGGATCAGTGAAAGCTTTCCACTGGAGCCACGCTTTGCAGGTGCTTTGCCCAAGCTGCTCGAGGACCTTATCGCAAAAGGCTGTTTGTCGGGCTGTTGTTTGGAGTCGTTTTCGGAGCTGGCCGATGATGGAGCAGAAAGGACCCAAGCCTCCCGCGTTGTTGGGATAGGGGTGTCTGGCTTTTTAACTGATGCGGCGGTGGATGAATTATTTGCGGAGCCCGATCCTTCGTTTGCCTTAAAGCTTCTCAATCGGCAACTGCAAAATCCCGAAGATCGAGGTTTTCTCAATTATGAGGAAATCGCGCGAGCCAACACGCTAGAGAACCTTACACTGTTCCCTTTCCTATGGCTGCAGGCCTTCACGCCGGACACGCCCGAAGGCCGCATTATTCTGGGCCAGGGACAGCGAACCTTTATCGATTTTCATTTGGGGTATCGGCTCAAACGGCTCGTCAAAATGCTGCCGGAACAAATCGCGCCAACGCTGGAGATGGGCGGGATGCGGCCGGGACCAAAATTCCGCGCTCGCGGGATTGGCGGTGAAGAAATGCCGTTTGTTTTGTTTGATCTGACTCTGTGAGGAAGTCAAAAACCAGTTGCCCGGAACGGCGCTTGCGTGGCTCTTCGACACGCGGCCGCAGCGCTGCCGGTTTACGCGCTCCCAGCAACAGGCGATGTTGTGGGCGATAGAGGGCCTCTCAAGCGAGGACATCGGCAAATTGCTCGGAAAAACGAAGGGCGCGATCGACGATCTTTTCAAGGACGCGTTCGACCGCTTCCAGGATGCATTTCCATCTGATGCCGCCATTTTATTCTCCAACCCCAAGAAGCGGCGTCAATCACTCATGGATTTTCTCAGGGATAACATTCAAGAGCTTCGCCCATTCGATTGGAAATTATGAACTGAAATTGGCGGCGGGAGCGTTTTCGCGTGCGCAGGTTTGATGCCCTGGAAGGGGCACCATGCAGGACATCGTCGAACGAGCATACCAGCCGGCCATTCTTGAAACGTACGCGCCTGCGCGCCTCGACCGCCTGCCTTGGGGCCGGTTCCACACACTCGTCGTGGTCGCGCTGGGGATCACTTGGGTGCTCGATGGGCTGGAGGTCACGCTCGCGGGCTCGGTAGCGGGCGCGCTCAAGGCAAGTCCGGTGCTGCACTTCACCGACTCGGACGTCGGCCTCGCGTCGAGCTTCTATCTAGCCGGAGCTGTTAGCGGCGCGCTCGTCTTCGGCTGGCTGGCCGACCGGCTCGGGCGCCGCCTCCTGTTCTTCATTACGCTTTGGCTGTACCTGCTCTCAGCCGCCGCGACCGCCCTTTCGTGGGATTTTGTGAGCTTCTGCCTGTTCCGCTTCCTGACCGGAGCCGGGATCGGCGGCGAGTACAGCGCCGTCAATTCCACAATCCAGGAGATGATTCCCGCGCGCTTCCGCGGCTGGACGGATCTCGCTCTCGGCGGCACTTTCTGGCTCGGCGGCGCGCTCGGCGCCATCGCCTCGATCGTGCTCCTCGACCCGGCCAACATCAATCCCGAGATCGGCTGGCGGCTCGGATTCTTCATTGGCGCGATCCTCAGCCTCGGCATTCTCGTGCTTCGAACATTCCTTCCCGAAAGCCCGCGCTGGCTTGTCATTCACGGGAGGGAGGAGGAAGCGGAGAAGGTCGTCAGCGACATCGAGGCTGGGTTCCGGAAGCATGGAGCAACGTTCAAGGATGCTTCGGAGTTGACGCCCATGCGCGTGCATCCGCGAACGCATACGCCGCTGAAGGAGGTGTTCCAGACGATTTTCGTCACGTACAGGACGCGAGCGCTGGTCGCCCTCACGCTCATGTCGTCTCAGGCGTTCTTCTATAATGCGATCTTCTTCACCTATGCGCTCGTGCTGACGAAGTTCTACGATGTGCCGGTCCACGATGTGGGCTGGTACATCCTGCCGTTTGCGCTCGCCAATGTGCTCGGGCCGCTCATTCTCGGGCCGCTTTTCAATTCCGTGGGCCGGAAGCCAATGATCGCTTTCACCTATGCGATATCGGGCGTTCTCCTTGCGGTCAGCGGCTGGCTTTTCGCGCACAATTATTTGAGCGCGACCCAGCAAACCATTGCGTGGTCGTTGATCTTCTTCTTCGCATCGCCCGCCGCGGGAAGCGCCTATCTCACGGTGAGCGAGGTCTTTCCCGTGGAAATCCGCGCGCTCGCCATAGCCGTCTTCTACGGCCTCGGTACAGCGATTGGGGGCGCGGGTGCGCCTTACCTGCTCGGCATCCTCATCGAGACGGGCGCGCGCGAAAGCGTCTTCGCAGGCTATCTGCTTGGAGCAGGCTTGATGGTTTTCGCCGCCGCCGTCGAGGCGATCTGGGGTATTGCCGCCGAGCGGAAGCCCCTGGAAGCGGTCGCGCGGCCGCTATCGTCCGTGCCTGACTAGGGCATGCGTTAACGCCGTCCTGAACAACGGGATTGCTTGCGCCGCTTTAGTTCGATACGAGTCGGTAAGGCTAGGCGAGGACAACACCAATGACAAAGAAGAACATCACACGCACTGCGCTGTTGCTGGGAACGCTTGTGCTGGTTTCAGGCGCGACAGCGCAAACCGGCTGGGCTCAGGCGCAGGCGCCGTCCTTATTCAAGGTCGTTACGGAAAAAGATGAGATCATCATCGGCCTCAACGCCCAGGAGCTTCAGGCCATTGGGGGCGCGGACAAGAACGCAGGCGCCGTTGCCAAAGCGCTTGCCGATAAAAAGACGCTGACGGTTTGGCAATACTCTGTGCGGAAGTCGGCGGCCGGCGACCTGCAGGTCACGCCGCTCCATCAGATCGGGCTCCTTGCGAATCAGTCGCTCAGGGTCGAACCGTATTCCAGCCCTCTCCCCGTGCTACCGCACCAGTAGGTTGCAGGCGCCGAGCTAAGACATTGCAAAATATTAGTTCCTCTAAGACATGTGTCCCGCCGGTTTTTGGCGATCACGTTAAATTAATCGGATATTACCTCAGTTGAGTAGGTACATCGGGAACCAGCAGCTACCAAGGGAATTAGAAGTGTTAGAATGTCGGTACTCTGATTGAGACGAATCCTGCGAAGGGGCCTCTCGTACATAGATTGAGCAGGTTTCTCCGGGTTGCCACACGCGTCTCAATCGGCGCCGCAATTCGCTAGCTGGAGAAGACCGTGCCATCCCATCCCTTGACGCACCATGAGATCCTTAGACTGGTAGAGCCGTTCACCCGCCAAGGTTATCACCCTGATTTATTGGCAACAAATCGGCTGGAGCGGAGACTCGTCTTCAAGACCATTGATCTTTTCTCCGTTTTGCCGAATGCAGCTGCACTGAGCGAGACACTTCAACTTGAGAATCGCGACGCGGATACTTACCGCCTCATCCGCACGGTTACCTGCGTAACCTGTTCGGAGGAGACTTTGGAGGCGCGGCTGGAGATCGATGGAAAAGACCCCGCCGATCTCCTGGCATGCGTGGACACCATCGCCCCGGAGAGCCAATTCCGCTTCGGGCCGGGATTCAAGATCTCAAAGAGCTATCGTCTCTTGCGGAGCAGCGGCTCCACCCGAGAGGGCGCTCCTGCCGTGCAGAAGGTTCTTTCGCGGATGGCGGCTCGGGTCGCAGACCTGACGGTGACGGCCACCGCGCCGACAGTCAAGGCCGACCCTGAGGCGGTGATCGAGATACAGCCGGCGACGAGCGCGGAATACAAGAAAGTACCCGACGATCTGCTTGCAGTGCTCGGCTGGGACTGGGGCCTTATCCAGCACCGCAAGGACACCTGGAAAAGCAGCCTGCGCCTCAGAGGCCAAGAGCCGGACCGCAGCCGCCGCGCCGAACACAAACTGGACCGGATGGTCGAGCATCTCGTGCAGACATTCACGGAGGCTCCGGCGCGGTTCCACGAGCGGCTAGTCAGCGCGCGCTGGGGAGTGGTGCTGCGGCGCGCCATGCCGCTGTTGATCAGCCTTGCCCTCATCGCCGCTGCGGCGTTCTCCGCCCGTCTGCCGCTTGCGGAGGATTCGCCGGTGCGGATGATGATGATGAACCTTCCTGGTTTTCTGATGGTGTTCGTTTTCTGCATGCGCAGACTGCCAGTGATCGAGATTCCTCCCATTCCCCGGCCGATGAACGCACCGGCCTGGCGGGAGGGATGCACCGCCGCGCCCTAAGACCTGGAGCACGTCATTGCGCGCCGCCCACACTGACCAACCTCTTAACCAATGGTGACCAATGTCCGGTAACCCGATGAACGTCCCCCCGGTCTCGATCGCGATGGCAAAGGCCGCCTTGATCGAGCAGTTCGCCAATCCCGTACTTCGGCGGCGCGCGTCGATGCTTTGGGGGACACGAGGGGTGGGTAAGTCGTCCATCGTGCGCCAGGTCGCAGCTCATTTCGGCGTGCCGCTGGTGGACCTGCGATTGACCACAATCGAGCCGGTTGACATTCGGGGCGCCATCTATGCTGACGACAAGCTCGCAAAGACCGTCTGGTTTCCGCCCGAGTTCCTGCCGTCGCCCGACGATGCCGAGGGCATCCTGTTCCTCGATGAGCTGACCGCCGCGGATCAACGGCTGCAAATCTCGGCGTATTCTCTGATTTTGGACCGGCGCGTGGGGCACTACCAGCTTCCGGACGGATGGCAAGTGGTCGCCGCGGGCAATGCCAGCTTTCATGGCGCGGTCTGCCACGACATGGGCACGGCGCTCGCCGACCGGATGTTCCATTTCCACGTGCAGACGGTCATCGAGGCCTTCCTGGAACATGCGATCTCGAGGGACTTCGCGCCCGAAGTCATGGCTTATCTCCGGGTCCGTCCCGACAAGCTGGACGACACTCAGGTGCAACTCGCCAACGACCATCTTATCGGAGCGAGCCCGCGCGGCTGGGAGGATATTTCGAACGTCCTGAAGTCGGGCATGTCGGAGCAGGCCAAGCGGATCTTCGTCCAGGGCCGCATCGGCTCAGCGAACGCGGCCGAATTCTTCGGCGTGCTGCGCGAGATACAGGCGAGCGTCGACGTGGTCCGCCTGCTCGCCTGCCGTCCCGGCAAGGACACCGTGGCCCTGCTGCCCCGCACGCTCGACGGGCTTTACGGCATGACCTATGGGCTTCTTGCGGCATGTGTCGATGACGCGACCGTTGCCCGAGCATTGGAGATCGTCGAGCAGCTGCCGGACATCCGGAGCGAGGCGCGTTTGCCGCTGAGGGAAGTGCAGACGCTGGCGATGGAGCTTCTGATGCAAAAGGCGCTGACACACGGTCTCGAAGCCGCGATCCTGGACAGCCCCTCATATCGCCGCTACGCCGACCAGCGGCATCGGGAAGAGCAGTATGCTTGATAAACCCACGCCGGAGGGCCATCGGGGGACGCGCGCGGTCCAGCGCATGGTGGAATTCGCGCCTTCGACCGGTGGCCTCGCGCTTTGGGTGAAGCATCACGATTATCCGATTACCTCGGATGCGCCCGAGGTGACGACCGATGGCAATGGGCTCTTCTATGGGCCGAAATTCGAAAAACTGCCCCTGCAGGAGCAGATCGGGCTGGTCGCCCATGAAGTGCTACACATTGCGCTGCGCCACGCCCAGCGCTACCTCGAACTGAAGCAATTGCTCGGCGATGTCGATCTGAAGCTCTACAACATATGCGCCGACGCCATCGTCAACAGCTCGCTTTCTCATTTGAATTGGCTGCGTCTGCCTCGCGATTCCGTCTACCTCGATCAGCTTCTGGTTAACGTGCTCGGCATCAAGCAGGATGCGCAAACCTCGCTGCTGGAATGGGACGTGGAGCGCCTTTACCGCGCCATCGACGACCGCGATCAGACACCGAAGAGCGGCAAGAAGGACGACCGCCGCGAGCAGGACGGCGGCTCCGAAAAAAGCGACAGCGGGAAGGACAAGAACGAGCAGACCTCCGCATCGCAGCAGACCGAGAACCGGAAAGACGGACCGAAGGCTTCCCGCGTGAGGGCGATGGGCGGCAGCGCCCTCATGGATCTGGTGCCTACGCCCGACCCGAATGCGCCGCCGGAAGCGGAAGCGCAAAACGCGCTGTTGTGGAGCGAGCGCGTCCAGCGCAGCCACGCCAGCGACGGCATGCATTCCATGCTGCGGACGCTGCTCGCCGACCTGCCGAAAGTCCGCACGCCTTGGGAGCAAGCGCTACGCACGCAATTGGCCCGCAGCCTGTCGAAAAAGGTGGATCTCTCCTGGTCGCGGCCTGCCAGGTCTTACATTGCCAACCAAGGACGGAGCGGCAACAACCGCATGCCCTTCGAACCTGGGTTCAGCACGGCCAAGCCGACGCCGCGGCTGGTGGTGATCGTCGATGTTTCGGGTTCGGTCGATAACCATCTGCTGGAGCGCTTCGCTCTCGAGATCGAGGCGATCACACGGCGGCAGGAGGCCGGGCTAACTTTGATTATCGGCGACGATCGCGTTCGCAAGGTCGTGCGCTTCGAGCCGGGCGTCTCCAATCTTCGCGACATCGAGTTCCAGGGCCGGGGCGACACGGACTTCACGCCGCTGCTCATGGAAGCCGACAAGTATCGGCCCGATATTGCGGTCGTCCTGACCGACCTCGATGGACCGGCCCGCTACCGTCCGCGCTGGCCCGTCATCTGGGCGGTCCCGGACGCTTTCAAGGCGGCTGTTCAGCCTTTTGGGCGAAAACTGGTTTTGAATTGATCCACCGTCCCCGGCGCTTGCGCAGAAAAAGCTGCACCAATACGTCGCGATAGGCCGAAGCCTCACAATATTGTAAGTTGGGGCTTGAAACGGTTAAGACGGACGCAATGGATCAGATCAATTTCCCCGCCCCGCCCTTTTTCGACCCGGTAGCCCTTCGCGAGGAGCTGACGTGTTACTGGCGCGAGGGGCCAGACAATCCCTCCAAGCTCAGAGCCATCGTCCTGCGCCGGCTGAAGGAGCTTAAGGTGAACGCGCGCAATGAAGCGCAAGCGCTTCTGATGCGCACCGGAGATGGCCGCGCCTGCGCCGCTGCGCTCGCTTCGTTCCAGGATGAATTGATCAAGCTCATTTACGATTATTCCACCACGCATCTCTATCGCGCGCAGAACCCGTCGGCCGCTGAGCACATGGCCCTTGTCGCGACCGGAGGCTATGGCCGGGGGCTTATGGCTCCCAGTTCCGATGTCGATCTGCTTTTTCTGCTGCCTTACAAGCAGACGGCCTGGGGCGAAAGCATCGTAGAATCCGTGCTCTATTTCCTTTGGGACCTTGGCTACAAGGTTGGGCACGCCACGCGCACCGTGGATCAGACGCTTAAGGCCGCCAAGGAAGACATGACGATTCGGACCACGCTCTTGGACGCGCGGCTCCTCTATGGCGAAGGCGCCCTTTATCGCGAGATGTGGGCGCGGTTCATCTCCAATATCGTGCAAGGCTCCCAGCGCGAGTTCATCGCCGCGAAACTTGCCGAGCGAGAGGAGCGCCTGAAGCGGGCAGGCGTCTCCCGCTACAGGGTCGAGCCCAATATCAAGGAGGGGAAGGGCGGCTTACGCGACCTCAACATGCTCCATTGGCTCGCGGCCTACCTCAACCCTGGCCGGAATGGCCAGGCGGAGACTCAGGTCTTCACGCCGCACGAGATATCGACCTTTAAGCACTGCGAAGCGTTCCTTTGGACGATCCGCTGTTACCTCCATTTTCTCACCGGCAAGCCGGAAGAGCGGCTTTCCTTCGATTTGCAGCCGGAAATGGCGCGCCGCCTGCGCTACCACGATCGGAAGGGGCTTCTCGGCGTCGAGCGTTTCATGAAGCATTACTTCCTTATTGCAAAGGATGTCGGCGACCTGACGAGAACGGTTTGCTCGAGTCTCGAACTCAGGCAGCTCAAGACGGTGCCGACATTAAGCGACTTCGTGGGCACGTTGCCGTGGAGCTCTCGGGCCAAGCTCGCCGCGACCACCCCATTCCGCTTCGATAACCATCGATTGAACGTGAAGCAGCCCGACGTCTTCCAGAAAGACCCGCTGAACCTCATCCGTTTTTTCATCGAGGCCGAGCGCAACAACCTGCTTCTGCATCCCGAAGCTTTGCGGCTCATACGGCAGTCTTTGAAGCTGATCGATGACTCATTCCGGGCAAATCCCGAGGCCAACCAGCTTTTTCTCGAACTTCTGACTTCGCGAAACGCCCCGGAAACCTCGCTTAGATCGATGAACGAAGCGGGCGTGCTGGGCCGGTTTATCCCAGAATTTGGCCGCGTCGTCGCGATGATGCAGTTCAACATGTACCACCACTACACCATCGACGAGCACACGATCAGGGCGATCGGCATTCTCTCCCAGATCGAGAAGGGTGCGCTTGGAAACGAGCTTCCGCTCTCGTCGGAGATCATCAACGATATTCAAAACCGCCGGGCGCTTTACCTCGCCCTTCTCATGCACGACGTGGCGAAGGCCTGCGAAGGCGACCATAGCATCGTCGGCGCCGCGATCACCCGCGCGCTCGCGCTTCGCCTGGGGCTTTCCCCCGCGGAGGCGGAAACCGCCGCCTGGCTTGTGAAGGTTCATCTCGTCATGAGCCAGACCGCGCAAAGCCGCGATATATCCGACCCGCAGACGGTGCGAAACTTCGCCGACATCGTTCAAAGCCCGGAAAGGTTGAAACTCCTGCTTCTGCTCACCGTGGCAGATATTCGCGCGGTTGGGCCTGTCACGTGGAACAACTGGAAGGGCCAGCTCTTGCGGTCCCTCTATTACGACACCGAGCCCCTTTTGGCGGGCGGCCACACAAGGGTGCCGCGGCAAGCGCGCATCAGCGAGGCAAAGCACAAAGTGCGCGATGCGCTTCTGGGCTGGCCAACGGCAGAGGTGGAGCGCTTTATCGAGCGGCACGATCCCGATTACTGGCTGAGGACCGACACCGTGCGGCAGGTTCAGCACGCGCATCTGATCCGCCGGTTCGAGAGCGAGAATCCGCCGCTGGCATACGAAGTCAGATGCTGCGATCTGGCCCATCCAATTCCCGAGCTTACGTTTGTGACAAAAGATCATCCGAGGCTCCTGATGCAGTGCGCGGGCGCGTGCGCCTCTGCGGGAGGAAATATCGCCTCTGCACAAATCTCCACGACGCGGGACGGACTCGCCCTCGACACGCTCTTGTTCCAGCGCACGTACTCCGCCAATCACGAGGAGATCGGCCAGACGCAG
The DNA here is from genome assembly GCA_963834165.1 of uncultured Alphaproteobacteria bacterium. Classification (GTDB taxonomy): domain Bacteria; phylum Pseudomonadota; class Alphaproteobacteria; order Rhizobiales; family Rhodomicrobiaceae; genus Rhodomicrobium. The sequence continues at coordinate 937,499 of CAWIAL010000017.1, forward strand.
AAAATTGCGCGCGTCATAGGCGACGTCGTTACTGGCGCGCGTTCCCTCGATCAGCAAAAACTGCGCTCCAGCCGGCCCAAAGCGCGCCTGGGCGCATTCACGGTGCCGCCGGACATTGTCATCGACAATACGGCCTCACAGGACTTGACCGTGATCGAGGTTCACGCACTGGACCGGCCAGCCCTTCTGTTCGATCTGGCGCGTGCACTGAGTGATCTCGGCCTCGACATCTCCTCGGCCCACATCGCGACGTTCGGCGAGAAGGCGGTGGACGTCTTTTATGTCACTGATTCCGAGAGGAAAAAAGTTATCGGCGAAGAGGCCAAGGGTCGAATCCGCGACAGCCTCCTCGACCTTCTCAGCGCGGACTAGAAGCTTGCTTACAAGGGATTCCCTTGCTTTTTGGATAAGATGTTTTAATCTTTCTTCCACGTGAGGCTCGTATTCATGAGGAGCGGGGCCAACCCGAACCGCTTCCTGAGGGGTGACATCGCGTGCTTGAAACCCTCCACCACCTCGCAGGCATGGCCAGGGGGAAGGCCCGCGCTGCCGCTCCGGAGCAGACGGCCGCCGAGCAGATTTGGCGCTCCGGCAAATCGCTCCAGCACCGGATCATTCTGTTCAGCCTGGTTATCATTGCGGCGACATCGATCCTGGTGGCGGCCCTTATTTTTGCGCAGCGCAAGTCCGCTCTGGATCGGGCGCGGTTCGACGCCGCCAACCTGTCTGCTGCCTTTGAAGACGAGGTGCGGCAGGTTATCAACGCGGTTTCAGGCGCAATCGAACGCCTCAAAGGCGACATCGAAGCTCACGGCCCCGAAATGGGCCTGAGCGAGTGGGTCCGGCGTTCCGGGATCGAGTTGATACCGGCACAGATCACAGTGATTGGCACTGACGGCAAGGTCATCGCCTCGGCGGCCGATCTGAATTTGAAGTCCGTCGACTTATCGGATCGTGAGCACTTCCAGGTGCATGCCAGCAACCGGTATAGGGGGCTCTATATCGGCAAACCCGTGCTCGGTCGGGGGGTTAGCCGGATGACGATCCCGCTGACGCGGCGGCTGGAAAAGCCGGACGGGACGTTCGAGGGCGTTCTGCTTGCTTCCCTGTACCCGGAGTTTCTGACGGGTCTCTATCACAGCGTGGATCTGGGGAAGTCGGGGTCGCTCATGCTGCTCGGCACGGATGGCGCGGTTAGAGCATATGCCCGGGACGATCATGGCGCCTCTTCCGTGGTGGGCTCCGATCTGCCGGGCATTCCTGCTTTGCGGGATTCCGACTTCGACGCGGAAGGCGCCTACGAAATCGCCAGCCCGGTGGATGGCACGGAGGGTCTGTATCACTGGCGAAAAGTGAAAGGCTATCCGCTCATCGTCATCGTCGGCGTGGGAAGATCGGAGGCGCTTGCAGCCGCAAATCGGCAAGGGATGATGGTGCTCGCCGCGGGCGGCGCCACGCTTATTCTGGCTCTCTTCCTGCCATTCCTGCTCCATCGCGAGATTTCCAAGCGGATCGCAAATGAGATCGCCCTCAACAATGAAAAGATAAAGCTCAAAGAAGCCAATAACGCTCTTGCGGCTGAACGGAAAAATCTTTGCGCAATCAATCAGGAACTTGTTGCAGAAAAACGCCGCGCGGAGGACGCCAGCAACGCGAAATCGACTTTCCTGATGAACATGAGCCACGAATTTCGCACGCCGATGCATGCGATTCTAAATTACACGAACATGGGTCTGCGAAAACTCGCCAGCGAAGACCGCGACAAGCTCAAAAAATATATAGAAAATACAAGAATGGCCGGATTGCGCCTGCTGCACATGCTGAATGCACTGCTCGATCTCTCAAAACTCGAAGAAGGAAAGATCGAGCTGCAGCTTTGCAAGGCAGATGTCCTGGACGCCATCAAAGAGACGGAAATCGAGCTTGGCTCGCTTCTCGAAGAGAAGCAGCTGCGCGCGTCGATAGACGTGAAATCGCAAGATACTATCGCAATGGTCGACTTCCCGCGCCTTGTCCAGGTTTTCGTCAATCTGTTCTCCAATGCGATAAAGTTCTCGCCGGTGGGAGGTCTCATTAGCGTTACGATCTCGGATGCAAGACTTGGCGGCCGCCCCGCGCTCCAGTGCAGCGTTGCAGATCAAGGGATAGGAATCCCCGAAGACGAACTCGGCAAAATATTCGACCGCTTCAGCCAAAGCAGCACAACGGCAAAGAGCGGCGGCGCAGGGCTCGGCCTGACCATTTCTCGGGAACTTATCGGCATGCATGGGGGAAAAATCTGGGCTGCAAACCATGAAGGAGGCGGCGCCATTATAAGCTTTATCGTACCGAGGGATTCCGCCCCGCCGGCTGTCAGCCCGCCGCCGCCCGCTAAAACTGGACGCACCGGCCGTGTGCCCTTTCACTCCTCTGCCGGCATGCTATAAGATCGCGCTTTTCGCGCAGTCTTAACGGTGGTTAACATGACATCTTCCAGATTGGTCCTTGGCGCTCTTGCCGCACTTTGCATCGTTGCGAGCGCACGGGCCACGGAGCTGCCCCGTTACGACCATATCTTTGTAATCATCGGCGAAAACAAGAATTTCGAAAACATCATCGGAAACGCGAATGCGCCGAGGCTGAACAAGCTCGCAAAAGAGTATGGCCTCGCGACGAATTACTATGGTGTCGTGCATCCGAGCGAAGCGAACTATATCGCGATGCTGGGCGGCAGCACCTTCGGCATCCATGACGACGATGCATGGTACTGCGAGCCCTTCAAGATCTCCGCCTACTGCCCCTATTCCATGAAGCCGGGGTATGTGCCCCATTCGATTGCAGCGCGAAGCCTGATGGATCAGCTCGCGGATGCGAAACTGACCTGGAAGGGCTATTTCGAGGACTTGCCCACGCCTGGGTCGCTCAAGATCTACAATCCAAGCGAGGCTAACCCCGATCCCAGTCGCCCCTTGTATCTTTATGCAGCCAAGCACAACGGGTTCATCGACTTCGAGCATGTGCGCCAGGACCCGGCAATCTCCGGGAAGATTGTGCCGCTCTCGCAACTTCACTTGGACCTTTCTCAAGGAACGCTGCCCAACTACGCCCACATCATTCTGAACCAATGCAACGATATGCACGGGCTTTATCCGGGCCAGCCCGCACCGCCCGAGGATTGCGTCCTCGTTGGCGGCAAGCCGGAAATGGTTGAGGCCCTGATCCGGCGCGGCGACAAGGCCATCGGTGACATAGTGGATGAGATCGTGGCTGCGCCCTCATGGTCGGGGCGTGAAAACATCGCTATCGTTATCACCTGGGACGAGGATGCGACAAAGTCCGCCGGCCAGCAGGGTTGTTGCGGCTACGACCCCAACTCGCCGGCCAATTTTGGCGGCGGACATATACCGGCGATTGTCGTCACGAACCACGGTCCCCGGCACTTCGAGGACCCAACGCCCTATAATCACTACTCGCTCCTGCGAACGGCTGAAGACGCGTTTGGAATTTCCGAGCATCTCGGTTTCGCGGCCGAAACCGGGAAGGGCGTCAAAAGCATGACCCCGCTTTTCGATGTGACGGACACGTCTGCGAGCGCAAGCACAGCCGGAATGACCGCGCGCTGACAAAGCCGGAGCGAGACGCTACTGCCGTCTAATGGTATTGGACGGCAGTTTCTGCTTTGCTCGCCCATCGGGTAATTGACAGAAAAGAAAGAGTCTCAAATGACAGCCCTGAGGCTAGTTTTTGCAGCCGCAGTAATTATCGCAGCGGCTGCGTTTTCTTTCACCGTCCAGGCGCAGACGCCGATCATCATCAAGTTCAGCCATGTCGTCGCCCCGGATACGCCTAAGGGCAAGGGCGCCAACAAGTTCAAGGAGCTTGCGGAGAAGTATACGAACGGGAAGGTCAAGGTTGAGGTCTATCCGAACTCCCAGCTTTACAAGGACAAAGAGGAAGTTGAGGCGCTCCAGCTCGGCGCTGTGCAAATGCTTGCGCCTTCCCTCTCGAAGTTCGGCCCGCTCGGCGCGAAGGAATTCGAGGCTTTCGACCTGCCCTACATCTTTTCCGGCTACGCCGCACTGCGCCGCGTGACGGACGGCCCCGTCGGCAAGCAGCTTCTCCACAGGCTGGAAGACAAAGGGATTCTTGGGCTGGCATTCTGGGATAACGGCTTCAAGGTCATGTCGGCGAACAAGCCTGTCGTATCGCCTGACGATATGCTGGGTCTGAAAATGCGCATTCAATCTTCGAAGGTGCTGGAAGCTCAGATGAAAGCGCTCGGAGCCGTGCCGCAAGTGCTTGCGTTCGCGGAAGTTTATCAGGCGCTTCAGACAGGCGTCGTGGACGGCACGGAGAATCCGCCATCGAACATGTACACGCAGAAGATGCACGAAGTGCAGAAGTATGCGACGCTCACCAACCACGGCTATTTGGGCTACGCGCTGATCGTCAACAAGAAATTCTGGGACGAACTCCCTGCCGATATTCGCAGCGAGCTTGAAAAGGCGGTCTCGGAGGCGACACAATACGCAAACAACATAGCGCAAAAGGAAAATGACGACGCGCTGGAAATCATGAAGAAGTCCGGCAAGACGGAGTTTCACACACCGACTGAAAAGGAGCTCAAGGACTGGGTTAGTGCCTTGAAGCCAGTTCACAAGGAAATGGAGAGCCGGATCGGAAAGGACCTTCTGCAAAGCATCTACCAGACAACTGGCGAGGCGACGAACTGACACCAGCCGCGGCGGCAAAAGGGGAGGGAACGCGCATGTTTGCGCGCCTATTCATGAGGGTCTTGGACCGCCTCGAAGAGATCCTGATCGGGAGTTTGATTGCCGTCGCAACGCTTTTGATTTTTGCGGCTGTGATGCAGCGCTATGGGCTTTCGACCTCGATAAACATCGCCAATTGGGGCCGCGCCCACGGCTACGTTTGGCTCTTTCAGGCCGGGCGATCCGTTTTCACCTATCTGCGCGGGTTCAACCTCACGTGGGCGCAAGAACTTTGCATCTACCTCTTCATCTGGATGGCGAAATTCGGCGCAGCCTACGGCGTCCGCCAGGGCATCCATGTGGGCGTCGACGTGCTCGTGAACCGCATCGGGGATAAGGCGCGCAAGCCCGTCATAATTTTTGCGCTGCTTTCGGGCGCCTTGTTCACGTTCACGATCGGGACGTTCGGCGGCGTGTTCGTTTACAACCTGTCGTCCACCGATCAGACATCGCCCGATCTCGAACTGCCGATGTGGCTTGTTTACCTCGCGATCCCGGCCGGCTCGTACTTGATGTGTTTCCGGTTTCTGCAGGTGGCATGGGTCTATGTGCGGACAGGCGATATTCCGGGGCATGGGCATCACCCGCAAGTCAGCGTGCCAGGGATCGGCGTTACCACCGAAGCGGATGTCCCGAGTATCGCCGTCGTGCCGGAGGGAGCGTAATGACCGTCGCCGCGGGACCCATCGAACGCGCTCCAAACTCCGGCCGCCTCCTTGCGATCGTGCTGATACTGCTGCCGGTCACGCTCGTGACAATCTGCTTTCTCGCCAAGTTCGGCATCGTCAGCATCGGAGAGTCCGCGCGCGCCGGGCTCATCTTCGCGATCCTGCTCTCGATGATGCTGACGGGCATGCCGATTTCCATCGCGCTCGGCCTTACCGTTCTGACATTCCTCTTCACGCTGACCACCGTCGATCCCCAGGCGGTTGCGCTGAAACTGTTCACCGGCATCGAGAAGTTCGAGATCATGGCGATCCCGTTCTTCATTCTTGCCGGAAACTTCCTGACGCGTGGCGGGGTGGCCAAGCGCATGATCGACTTCGCCTCCGCGATGGTCGGCCATTGGTACGGCGGCCTCGGCCTCGCGGGCGTAATCGCGTGCGCGCTATTCGCCTCTATTTCAGGCTCATCGGTGGCGACGGTCGTCGCCGTTGGCTCGATCATTCTCCCAGCGATGGTCGAACAGGGCTATCCGAAGCGATTTGGTGCGGGCGTGATCGCAACGTCGGGCGCGCTCGGCATTCTGTTTCCGCCTTCGGTCAACCTTGTCATTTTCGCCGTTGCGACGAGCGGCATGAACCCCATCGGGCCTGATGGAACGGCGGTGGGGTCGGCTTCGGTGGGCCAGCTCTTCATGGCCGGTGTCGTGCCGGGCTTGATGCTGGCGACCCTGCTGGGGCTCGTCACCTGGTTCCGGGCGTACAAGGCCGGCTATCCGCGGATGAAGCGCGCAAGCTGGGAGCAACGCTTCCGGGCGTTCCGCGAAAGCTTCTGGGGCTTGTTCCTGATCGCTTTTGTGCTCGGAGGCATATATTCCGGGCTTTTCACGCCAACCGAAGCCGCCGCCATGGCCGCGGTTTATGCATTCTTCGTTGCGGTGTTCGTTTACGGCGACTTGAAACTCAAGGACGTGCCCAAGGTTCTCCTCACGGCTGCCGCCATGAGTTCGATGCTGCTCTACATCATCACGAACGCGGTGCTGTTTTCGTTTCTCATGACGTCGGAGCAAATACCCCAGGCGATGGCGAACTGGATGGTGACGCAGGGCTTGAGCTTTGTGGCGTTCATGCTTCTGGTGAACGTCATTCTCCTGGCCGCGGGCAACTTCATGGACCCGGCTGCGATTGTGCTGATCATGGCGCCGATCCTGTTTCCGGTCACGGCAGCGCTGGGAGTGCATCCCGTGCACCTCGGCATCCTGATGGCGGTTAATATGGAGGTCGGCCTCTGCCACCCGCCAGTCGGCCTGAACCTTTACGTCGCATCGGGCATTACGAAAATGGGCATCGGAGAGTTGACGATAGCGGTGCTGCCCTGGCTCCTGACTATGCTCGGCTTCCTGCTTCTCGTGACTTTCGTGCCGGAAATATCGCTTTGGCTGCCGCGCCAGCTTGGCCTACTGTAACAGCGCGTGGTAGGAACAAGCATCCATGGAGCGCCAAAAATTACGCCCGAGGCCGGGGAGACAAGAAGTTCAGCGATCGAGGCTCGCTTCGCTCCCGCCTGAGCAAGTCCTGTTCGGATTGCATGCCGTCGAAGCGGCGCTTTCAAATCCGCTGAGGGTAATCGTCCGCGCTTATCTCACCGACAACGCCGCTGCGAAGCTTGCCGCGCTGACGGGAGCACGCGAGACGCCCGTTACGGCGGCACTTCCATCGGACCTCGATGTCCTCGTCGGCGGCGGCGCGGTTCATCAGGGCGCCGTTCTGCACGTCGAGCCGCTTCAGCAGCCGAGCCTCGACGATTACCTCGACCGCCTTCCCGACGACGCGCCCGCCGCGCTCGTCATGCTCGATCAGGTCACGGACCCGCACAATGTGGGCGCGGTGCTGCGTTCCGCCGCGGCTTTCGGCATTGCTGCGCTCGTCGTCCAGGACCGGCACAGCCCTCCGCTCTCGGGAACGCTGGCGAAGGCCGCTTCCGGCGCGCTGGAAAATGTCCCCGTGATCGCAACAGTCAATCTCTCGCGAGCGCTCGATCGCCTGAAGGAGCAAGGCTTTCAATGCCTCGGCTTCGACTCTGAAGCAGATCGATTTGACGCGGCTGCGGTGGCGGCGCCGCGCATCGTCTTCGTCTTCGGCGCGGAAGACAAAGGCTTGCGGCGTCTCATCCGGGAAGGGTGCGATGCAGTTTATGCGCTTTCCGCGCCGGGTCCCATCAAGAGCCTGAACATTTCCAACGCGGCTGCAATCGTGTTTTACGAGGCGGCGAAGGCGCGAGCAAGGTAGCGGGGCAATATCAGCGCTTTTTGCCGGGAGGATCGGACACGCGCCCGAGCAGCCAATCGAGGCTCACGTCAAGGGCGTCCGCGACGTAGCAAAGCCGGTACAGCGGAAGATGGATCGCGGTAACGGCGAGATCCCGGCCAGCCTCAGCGGGAAGGCCAGCGCGCTCCGCTACCTCCTGGGGCGATAGTCTCTTCGCCTTGCACGCATGTACAAAGCGAGACGGAAACACAGACAAATCCGTCATTGGAAATGACTCCATTGACGCTACAAACGTGTACTCGAATGCTGTCCCCACCCAACTCGGCTACTGTAATTGAATGTATCGGCCAGCGGTAGCTGAAATGTGTAACGTGTGGGCAGGCTGCGTGCAACTTGTAATTGTATCGATTCCGCAGCGCGCCAGCTTATTGACGGCACAGCAAAGCAACATCTGGACGGAACCCCAAGTCTTCACGGTTGTAGACCGCTGAACGAACGCCCGGATCGGGCGTTCTCCAAGGTGTTGTTTCGGCGAGGTTTAGCATGACCGGCGACTATAGACATAATGGTGCCGGACCTTCGGAGCCTGCTGAGCGGCGGCCAAGGGTGGTCATTGTTGGAGCCGGTTTCGGCGGTCTCGATGCCGCGAAAGCGCTCCGCAATGCGCCTGTCGACATCACCATCCTCGACCGGCACAACTATCATTGCTTCCAGCCTCTTCTTTATCAGGTCGCGACGGCGACCCTGTCACCGGCCGACATCGCATGGCCAATCCGCACCTTGTTCAGGAGCCAGCGGAACGTCACGGTACTCATGGCGGAGGTGACGGGCATCGACCCGAAGAATGGCCTCGTTTTCGCGGGCTCCGAGGTGTTTCCTTTCGATTTTCTCATTTTGGCGACAGGAGCGACGCACTCCTATTTCGGGCATGACGATTGGGAGTCGGTTGCGCCCGGCCTGAAAACCATCGAGGACGCAACCACCATCCGCCGGAACACGCTTCTCGCCTTCGAGAAGGCCGAACTGGCTCACACCGATAAAGAGCGCAAGGATTTGCTCACATTCGCCATTGTGGGCGGAGGCCCGACTGGCGTCGAAATGGCAGGATCCATCGCGACTATCGCGCGAGAGTCGCTGCAGCCGGACTTCCGGCACATCAATGCCGGCGATGCACACGTCATTCTTTTGGAGGCGGGTCCCAGAATCCTGCCCGCGTTGCCTGAAAACCTCAGCGATTATGCGGCACGGGCGCTGGAACGCATGGGAGTGGAAGTGCGAACCTCAACCGCGGTGACCGGGATCCGCGAGGCGCGGGTCGACACCGAAAAAGGCCCCATCGATGCGGCCACGATCATCTGGGCCGCTGGAGTCGGCGCTTCCCCTGCCGCCGAATGGCTGGGCGTCAAGCCGGACAAGGCCGGACGCATCGAAGTGAACCCCGATCTTTCAGTCCCAGGCTATGCGAACATCTTCGCCATCGGCGACACGGCGGCGGTTCGCGATAAGAGCGGGGCGCTTGTCCCAGGCATCGCGCCCGCGGCCAAGCAGATGGGCCAATATGCAGGACGTGAGATCGATGCGGCGCTGCGCGGCAAGGAGATCGATCCCTTCCGGTACAAGCATGAAGGCGACCTCGCAACGATCGGACGAAAAGCCGCCGTCGTGAAGGTGGGTTCGCTGGAACTGACGGGCTTCGCGGGCTGGGTCTTCTGGAGCGTTGCGCATATCTACTTTTTGATCGGGCTCAAAAACCGCTTTGCCGTTGCCTTCATCTGGCTTTGGGACTGGGCGACCTTCCAGAGTAACGCGCGCCTGATCACCGGCTATGACGGCAATCACGAGCCCGAACGCGCGAAGACGGCGAAGTGTGAAGCTCCCCGTCATGGCGAAACCGCTGTAGAAGGACCGCGCGAGCAGGCGTGAAGGAGGAACCGCGGTTGCCCCCGCCGGTTGTCTCCGCATGCTGATGCCCGAAGGCTTCCATTACTGTCCGGACCTGATATCCGAGGAAGAGGAAGCGGCGCTTTTGAGCGTTATCCCGGCACTTCCGTTCAGGCCCTTCGAGTTCAGGGGCTTTTTGGGAAATCGCCGCGTCGTCTCGTTCGGATGGAAATACGACTTCAACGACAGCAAGCTGAAACAGGCAACCGAGATCCCCGCATTCCTGCTGCCGTTTCGGGAGCGCGCAGCGCAAATCGCCGGGCTGCCGCCATCCGCCATAGAGCAGATTATGGTAACGGAGTATGCGCCGGGCGCCGCGATTGGGTGGCACAAAGACCGTTCGATGTTCGCCGACATCATGGGCGTTTCGCTTGCGTCGGAATGCACATTACGGTTCCGGCGAAAGATGGGCTCGAAGTGGGAGCGCGCTGCGGTGATCCTTGAGCCGCGTTCCGCGTATCTGTTGCGGGGATCCGTCCGGAGTGAATGGGAGCACAGCATACCCGCCGTCGTAAAGTTGCGCTACTCGATCACGTTCCGGACTATGAAAACCTCGGCGTCTTGCGCGGCCAGTCCCCCAGTTGCAAGGGCTGATAAAGTATCGGGCTGAAGCTCGGAACGGGGCAAATCATGAAGGCAAGGCATCGATACTGGATTTTTGGCTTTCTCGCTGGCGCGCTTGCCGTGCTTGCGACGCAGGGCGAGACGCCGGCCCGCTTGAGAAGCGCCGGCGCGTTCCCAAAGCCGGCCCGGCCCGTCGCCAGCATTGTCAGCCCGATCTGGCACAACGAGGACGCGCGCGACGCCGTCAAGGAGGTGCCGCAGGTCGCAGGCCTGCTTGGGATCGAGCCTGGGATGACGGTAGCGGACATAGGCGCGGGCAGCGGCTATTACGTGACGCGGTTGTCGCCGCTGCTCGGTCCGTCGGGTCGAGTGATCGCGGAGGACATCACGCCCCCGTATCTGCACCAGCTTGAAGCGAAGGTGCGCGAAGACAGGCTGACGAATGTCACGGTCAAACGCGGCGAACCCGACGATCCCAAGCTGCCGCCGCAATCGGTGGACCGCGCCATTCTCATCCATATGTACCACGAGATCGCGCAGCCGTTCGCCTTGCTGTCCCATCTTGCGGCGGCTTTGAAGCCCGGCGCCAAAGTCGGCATTGTCGATGCGACCAGGCGAACGCCGGAGCACGGCACGCCGCCCGCGCTCCTGCGCTGCGAGTTGAACGCGCTTGGATATCGCGAAACGTCGTTTCATCCGCTTGACGGCAGCGACGCTTATCTCGCCGTTTTCGAGATGCCGCCGGAAAGCAAGCCAACGCCGCCGGATCGCGTCGTGCCCTGCAAGGAGTCGTAGCGTTTGCTGTGTCTTTATTTCTGGTTGCACACAGAAATAAATGTGCAACCCCGGATATTGGCTTGTGTACGATGCACGCGTCGGACTAGATGGCAGATGGAAGACATAGAGTGCAATCTCATTGATTTTGCGGCGTCGTAAAGTGGCGCACTTCTCCGTTCGAAGCTCAAAGGATGCGCGACCGGCCTCGCACACATAAACGCCTTCGAATCTTGGAGCAGTGATGCAGCGCGGCCCGACGACCTTCCACCTCATCATGATCAAGCCCGCGCATTACGATGACGACGGCTACCCAATTCAATGGCTCAGGTCGGCGATCCCGTCGAACACGCTGGCTTGCCTCAACGGCATCGCAGAGGATAGCCGCAAAAGGCAGGTGCTTGGTCCAGACACGGACATCGTCATCTCCACGCTTGACGAGACGAATGCCCGGATCCGCCCCGCCAAGCTCATGAAAGCCATCAAGCCCGGCGATAAGGCGCTTGTCGCCTTTGTCGGCGTGCAATCCAATCAGTTTCCGCGCGCTGTCGATCTTGCCATGCCATTTCGCGAGCGGGGAATCCCGGTTTGCATCGGCGGGTTCCACGTCTCGGGATGCATTTCCATGCTTCCTGAACTCACCCCGGAACTTAAGGCCGCGCAGGAGCTGGGCATCGGCCTATTCGCGGGCGAAGCCGAAGACGGCCGCCTGGACATCGTTCTCAAGGATGCATTCGAGGGTACGCTCAAGCCCCTCTATAATTTCATGGCCGATTTGCCGGACATGACCAATCAGCCCACGCCGATCCTGCCGCCTGAACAGGTACGCAGGAACGTGGGCGCCATGTCCAGCTTCGATCTGGGCCGCGGCTGCCCCTATCAATGTTCTTTTTGCACAATCATCAATGTACAGGGCCGCAAGAGCCGTTTCCGCTCACCGGACGATCTCGAAGCGATCATCCGTGACAACTACGCCCAAGGCATCAAGCGCTTCTTCATCACCGACGATAATTTCGCGCGGAACCGCAACTGGGAACCCTTCTTCGACCGGCTGATCGCGCTGCGCGACCGGGAGCGCATGAAGGTCAAGTTCACCATCCAGGTGGACACGCTTTGCCATCAGATTCCGAACTTCATCGAAAAGGCGAAGCAAGCCGGGGTGTCGCGCGTCTTCATCGGCCTCGAAAACATCAATCCCGACAGCCTGCTCGGAGCGAAAAAGCGGCAGAACAAGATCACCGATTATCGCGCCATGCTGCAGGCGTGGAAGCGGCAGGGCATCATCACCTACGCGGGCTACATCATCGGTTTCCCGAACGATACCAAGGAAACCATCAAGCGCGATATCGAGATCATAAAGCGGGAGCTGCCGGTCGACATTCTCGAATTTTTCATGCTCACGCCTTTGCCCGGCTCCGAGGATCATCAAACGCTCTACAAGAAGGGTGTTTGGATGGACCCGGACATGAACAAATACGACACCAATCATAGGGTCGTGCATCACCCAGCCATGTCCGATGCGGAGTGGGAAGAGGCTTATCAACTCGCATGGAACGAATTCTATACGCCGCAGCACATGAAAACGGTAATGCGCCGCGCGGTAGCCTGCGGCATGACTGCCAGCAAAGTCATGGTCATGATGTTCTGGTTTTTCTTTTCCATCCGGTACGACAAGGTGCACCCGCTCGAAGGCGGCTATTTCCGGCTGAAGTATCGGCGCGACCGTAGGCCCGGATTCCCCCGGGAATCGATGCTGTCGTTCTATCCGCGTTTCGCCCTTTCGACCCTGCGCGGCCATTTCTGGATGGCCTATTGGCTGCTGCGCCTGGCCGCAATGCGCCGCCGCATCAACAGCGATCCGAACCGCAAGGCATACTTCGATCTCGCTCTCGAAACGGGCGTGATGGATGAACTCGACAATCTCGCTCTGTTCCAGACCACGCGCGGCGGCACCGCGGCCGTCGTCAAGAGGCGCGGGGAGGACGCGGCCCGGGCAGCCATCAAGGCAGCGCACGTGGCAGCCGAGTAATCCTCATCCGAAGCGGCACGGGCCGGCCGGCCCCAAAGGAATTGAAAATCAGCCGCCGTTAACCAATGTGACCCAGTGACAAGAAGCGGCACCTGCCGCACTGGGACACCGAATGAATATCATACCCATCAGTTTTGGCTTGAACGGCAACTCGGTTCGCAGCGACCGTGACGAACTCCGCGAGCAAGAGGCGCTCGACGCCTACTCCACGATCGTCACAGGCGTTGTCGAAAGCGTCGCTGCCGCCATGGTCGGCATTCAGCGCAAGGCCAAGCGCGGCGCGCCCGCTGGCGATCCGCGCATGCAAGGCGGCGCTGGCTCGGGCTTTGTCATCACGCCCGACGGTTACGTTCTGACCAACAATCATGTGATCCAGGGCGCCGGCGCCATCGAGGTGCTGTTCGCCGACGGCAGCACTGCGCCCGCTGACGTCGTGGGCAGCGACGCCGATACGGACATCGCGCTGGTGCGCGTTCACACAGCGAGGCTCGCCCCCGTCGAACTCGGCGACTCCGACGCGCTTCGCGTCGGCCAGCTCGTCGTGGCGATGGGAAACCCCTTTGGCCTTCAGGCGACGGTGACGACCGGCGTCGTAAGCGCGCTGCGCCGGACGTTGCGCGCCACGACCGGACGCCTCATCGAGGACATCATCCAGACCGACGCCGCGCTGAACCCCGGCAACTCCGGCGGCGCGCTGCTCGATAGCCGCGGGCGCGTCATCGGCGTGAACACCGCCATCATTGCGGGCGCCAACGCCACAGGCTTCGCCGTCCCGATCAACACGGCAAAGCGCATCATTCCCGATCTGATGCGCGAGGGACGGGTGGTGCGCGGATATCTGGGCCTCGCGGGGCAGACGGTACCGTTTCCGAAGGCGGCGGCGGCCCGCTACGGCCTCTCCGTTCCCGCCGGGGTGCAGATCGTTCAGATCGTGTCCGGCGGTCCGGCGGAGAAAGCCGGATTGCGAGCCGGCGATGTGATCCTCTCCGTCGACGGCAAGGAGGCGCCTTCGGTCGATGCCATCCACCGCATTCTTGACGGCAGCTCCATCGGCCGGGACGCGCAGCTTCGGGTTCTTCGGCGCGGTGAGGTGATCGAGGCGCGCATCACACCGGCACGCCGGACCTGAAAAATGCGGTTTGGGCATGCGGCGCCGCGAGTGCATCCGGCTTCCACCCGGACCGCACCCCCTGTGCCGTGCCCGCGAAGGCGGGCATCCAGTAATCGGAAGGTGAAAAGTTCGCGAAAACAGCGACTTAGCACTGTGCTTACTGGGTCCCCGCCTGCGTGGGGACGACAACAAGAACGGTCAGGAATTTCTAGTGCTCACACGCTAGTAATAATCTCGGCGAAGCACATACCGCCGTCCCGAATCTCGCTGCCGGTGGGTCAAATTTGGAACAGTGATTTGCTGACTTACAGAATAAACATTATTTCCAATTCGGAAATAATGGTCTAGCCGACGTGTTTCTCAGATGAAAATCGTTCTTTTTCTGTTGACGTGTTCGGTCTTCTCCAGAAAATACAGTCGCGACTTCTAAAGCAAAGGCAATATTTAAGTCAGGAGCCGAGAATGCGCTTGAGATATACTTATGAGCGAGTGGCAACGGCACTTACAGCTTTTACGCGTAAATATATTGTGGACGAATGCCCCGATGAAAAAATGGAGCGTCTGCGTCAGAAGCGCGTCGACGATCTCCTTCTTGATGTCGTTGCGATCGAGGCCGTTCGCAGATGGCAAGTCGAAGGCAACAAGATTTCGGCTGACTAGAGCATCCCCAGAGTCGTTGCCCTGGCATCGAGATTTGAAACTGCATTCCGCAAAACACTTCGCAGCATTTCCGCCATGCAGCCCTTGAAGCGAGTTCTTGGTAGACTATGGCGTAAGTTCGCCGTGGACCAGTGCCGGGACAAGAGGGAGCGCATCCGCAGAGAGCGGATCAGCAACATCAAGAATAATGTGAGGTTGCTTGAGGCCATGCGCCGCTGGGAAATCGAATCCGGGGCCGTAGCTTATTTGAAAGAATAATTTCGGCGCGGTCCGGGTGCGCCGCTGGCCGCACGTTCGGAATAAACAAAGAAAACCGCCCTTGGCGTTTTGCCCCCGCTTACCAAGTTTGATGTACATTCCGCGCAATTGGCCTGCGAGAGGCGAACTTTCCGCGGCCGCTACAAGCAAATTCAAGGGAGCAGGCGATGGGCGGCTTTGCAGAGTATGACCGTTATGACGCGGTTGGGCTCGCTGAACTCGTGCGCAGAAGAGAGATCAGCGCGTCCGAGCTTCTGGCCGAAGCGCGCGAGCGCTGCGACCGCGTCAACCCCGCTCTCAATGCAGTTGTGCATCGCTTGGATGCGGAAGCGGAACGGGCGGCGAACGCTGCCGAGCCCGCGCATCCATTTGCCGGTGTGCCCTTCCTTGTGAAGGATCTCGGCCCCGCGCTTGCCGGTGCGCCTCTCACCTGCGGCAGCAGGCTCTTCGCCAAGTACGTGCCGCAACAAGACGGCGCAATCGTCAAGCGCTTCAAGTCCGCCGGTCTCATCGCCTTCGGCAAGACAAACGTTCCCGAGATCGGGCTCGTGCCGTTCACGGAGCCGGAGCTGTTCGGGCCGTGCCGCAATCCATGGAACCTCGACCGCACGCCCGGCGGATCGAGCGGCGGCGCCGCGTCCGCGGTTGCGGCAGGCATTGTGCCCATGGCGCACGCCTCCGATGGCGGCGGATCCATCCGCATTCCGGCGAGCTGCTGCGGCCTGTTCGGCCTGAAAACCTCGCGCGGGCTCAATCCAAGGGACCCGCAAATCCAAACCATCATCGAGGACTTCGCTATCGACCATGTGTTGAGCCGCAGCGTACGGGATTCCGCCGCCGCGCTCGACGCCGTCTGCAATCGCCCCAATGCCGGTTTTCTTTCAGGACTGGAAGCCGCGCCGCAGCCATTGCGAGTAGCGGTGGTGCGCAGCGCGATGTTCGGTCCAGGTGTCGCGCCCGAAGTGCGGGCGGCGCTCGAAAGTGCGGTCAAGCTCATGGAATCGCTCGGCCACCGCGTCGAGGACGCCGAACCTAAAGTCGATTATGCCGAGTTTGGCATGGCGTTTCTAACCTACTGGGCCATCAGCGCGAAACAGGTGCTCGATGGAGCCGCGCAGGTCATCGGCCGGCCGGCAACGCGCGACGACGTGGAACTCAGCACATGGACGCTGGCCAGCGTCGGCGGCGTCATGTCGGAAGCCGACACGGCAGGGCGAGCGCCGTCATCAAAGAAGCCACGCGCGCCTTTATCGACTTCTCCGGGAACTACGACGTGATCATGAGCCCGGTCTTGGCCGCGCCGCCGCTCCGCATCGGGCAGAACAGCCCAACCGAGGGCGAAAAAATCGCCATGAGGGTTGTGAAGGCCATCAAATCGCCGTGGCTCATGAAATCCCTGATGAGGTCGATTGCCGCGAAAAGCTTCGCCTTTGCGCCGTTCACCGCGCAGTTCAACATGACTGGGCAGCCAGCGATTTCGGTTCCGCTCGCCTGGACGCCCGATGGATTGCCGGTCGGCATTCAGTTTGCGGGGAAACGAGACGCGGACGGGCTTCTGTTGCGGCTCGCCCGTCAATTGGAGCTTGCGCAGCCATGGGCTGACCGCCGTCCACCCGTGTGGTCGGGCGAAAAGGTCCGGGAAGCTGCTTGATCCGTGCGGCTTAAGCGCTAAAAGGAAAGAAAAAGGATCACCCGATGGACAAATTCACCTCGCTCACGAGCGTCGCCGCGCCGCTGCCCATGATCAACGTCGACACGGACATGATCATCCCGAAGCAGTTCCTGAAAACCATCCAGCGCACCGGCCTTGGCAAATCGCTGTTCTTTGAGATGCGCTATGACGACAAGGGCGAGGAAAATTCGGACTTCGTGCTGAACAAGCCCGCATACCGGAACGCGAAAATCCTCGTAGCGGGCGAAAATTTCGGCTGCGGTTCGAGCCGCGAGCATGCGCCGTGGGCTTTGCTCGATTTCGGCATCCGCTGCGTGATTTCCACGTCGTTTGCGGACATCTTCTACAACAATTGCTTCAAGAACGGCATCCTGCCCATCGTGGTTTCGCCCGAGGATCTGGCGAAGCTGATGGACGATGCGGAGCGCGGAGCGAACGCCACGCTGACTGTCGATCTGGACAAGCAGGAAATTCGCGGGCCGGATGGCGGCGTGGTGCGCTTCGAAATCGATCCCTTCCGCAAGAAGTGCCTCATGGAAGGGCTCGACGATATCGGGCTCACCATGAAGAAGGCCGATAGGATCAAGGCTTTCGAGGAAATGGCTTCCCTTTCGCGCCCCTGGGCCTGATTGCCGCTTTCACGCGGGCTGCTTCAGCTTCGGCGTTCGCTGCGGCTGAAGTTGCTGAGATGTCCTGCGCGGCCTGCCTGAACACGCGCCGCTTTTGCGATACCAGCGCTCTTGCCTTGCGGGGCGGGGCGAGACATCAGACGCTCCAGTTTTTGGCTGCCGCAGGTTGGGCAGGCCGGAGTGCTGCCGAAGCGGGCCAGCAACTCGATATCCTTGTCGCATTCCTTACAATGGTAACTATAGAGTGGCATGCCTTGGACTTCCCTTCGGGCTACAGGCAGCGGGCGCTTACACGGCCGCAAACTTCGACGGTTGGGTTACGCAGGAATCGAGCCAAATGTTGGAACAGGCGAGCCGTCCCTTAACTGAAAGGAGGGCGGAGAGTTTCGCGAGATCGTGGCCGCTCGGCGAATTTGTCATAGTTCTGAAATGTTGCAGACCTAATGTCCAGCTTGTGTTTATTAACTTCCTAATTCGCTACTATCCGATCACTTCAATCGGAGACGCATTTTAAGGGTGGGTGCGTTTTCAATGCCCAAACTCATAGTGGTAGCACTTTCCCTCTTCCTGGCAGGCTCGCCTTCGCCGGCTACTGCTCAGACCACAACAAGTAGCTGTCCTGCTATTGTCAAAGTGGAGCACGATTATGGACTTGAGCGTCTGCGGATAAACAGTCCTTGCCGGCGGAACGAAAAACTCCGGGCGAGTTATGGCGCGCTCGACCAGGAAGCTTCCTTCGACGAGAACGGCGTTGCGACGTTGGCTATTGCTGTTACCGATACACGCGGTCCCATCGTTGTCGCTTACCGTGACGGCTCTACGGAAGAAGTGCAGGTCGATTTAGCGCTTTTAGCGACCGCCCTTCGAATTACGCTGCAATGGGACGCTCCCGTCGACCTCAACCTGCATGTCGTGGAGCCGGGAGGCATTGTAGGTGGCCGGGGCGACGCCACGGCCGGGCACTCAGGGAGTGCCTACAATTTGCAGGGGCGCCTCGATCTTGACGACGATGGCAAGGGGCTCGGCCCCTTTCAGGAAAGCTACGTCTTCCTTCGGCGGTCCGAAAGACCCCACGATATCTTCACCGTTTTTGTGGAAAACGCGAGCCGGGCGCGCGTCCCATCCGGTGAGCATTGCGGGTCTGGCGACTACGCGAAGGTCGGCGCAACCCTGATCGTGGCCGACCGGGGGAAAGTGACGAAGTTCCCGATTGAATTACCCGCCCTACCCTGCGGGCAACCGCTGCCGGATAACGTCTACTACCTGAGACTTCACTACTGAGGGCACCCCATGCGATTGCTTTTTGTTGTTTTGGCGTTGGTTGTTTCATGCGCAAGAACATGGGCGGAAGTTACGACGCCGCCCGCTGACGCGGAAGTTACAGTCACAACGGCCACTCTGACATACGACGGCCAATTCCTCCGTGAGGAAAGCTCGAACGGCGAGACCTCCTGGGTCGTGAGGACATCGAGCGGCGAGACCCGCATACCGAAATCCATCATCACCAATGTTCAGCTAAAGAATGCTCCTCAGCAGGCAAAGCAGCAGCAGCCAGCCGTTAGCCCAGTAGCCGACCTTGAGCTTCGCCTGCATGGTTCGAACACGATCGGTGCGCGTTTGGCTCCCGAACTGGCCAAAGGGTTTGCTGCAACGCATGGGTTGACCGCAGCCCTCAACAAGCCGGGTCCGTTGCCGGAAGAGCTCGATGTCGAATACGGGACGGCTGAAAGCAACCACCGGTTTATGTTCCACTTTCAAGCCCATGGCTCGGCGACGGCCTTTCAAAGCCTGATGGCCAGCGCTGCGGACATTGGCATGTCCTCAAGAAGGATAAACGACAAAGAGCTAGCCGCTACTGAGCAAGCAGGTCTTGGAAATCTGCAAGCTGCGAAAGTGGAGAACGTGATCGCGTTGGACGGCGTTGTCGTCATCGTCAATCCCCAAAATCCGCTGCAAGCGCTGACGCTGGAACAAATTGCCCGCATTTTTTCCGGCGAGGTGACGAATTGGGCCGATGTCGGAGGAACGCCGGGCCCTATCACGATCTACTCGCGCGACAACAAATCGGGGACCTTCGACACCTTCAAAAACCTCGTTCTTGAGGGTGGCCATCGCAAGCTGGCGCCCCAGGCCAAGCTGTTTGAATCGAGCGAGGATCTTTCAGACGGAGTGGCGGCTGATCCTTCCGGGATCGGTTTCATCGGTTTCGCGTACATTCGCAGCGCAAGGCCTCTGAGCATCGGAACCACCTGCGGATTGCGCTTTGCCCCAGAGTCATTCTCGGTAAAAACAGAAGAATATCCGCTGGCCCGCCGCCTCTTTTTCTATGTGCCCGAGGCCCGCAAGACGGCTTCCGTCAATGAATTTGTCTCCTATGCGCTATCCGCGGATGCACAGCCGATCGTCGCTTCTGTAGGTTTCATCGGGCTTGATATTGAAAAGT
Source organism: uncultured Alphaproteobacteria bacterium (assembly GCA_963834165.1). Lineage (GTDB taxonomy): Bacteria > Pseudomonadota > Alphaproteobacteria > Rhizobiales > Rhodomicrobiaceae > Rhodomicrobium. The sequence continues at coordinate 957,261 of CAWIAL010000017.1, forward strand.
CTACGGAGCGATATGTGCTGGAGCGCGGGCAATACCGGCGTCTCATCGGAGAGACACCGAGCGTGTCCGCGCAGCGGCTGATGCAGGGCTTCGCCGAACGCATAGCAGACGCCTCCAGGCTCTCAGTCACGTTCCGCTTCAAGACCGCGTCCAGCGATCTCGACAACCGTTCTCTCGAGGACGTCGGCAGGCTTGCAGCCTTCATAAAGAACACGCCTGGCGCTGCCCAGCGGGTCATGTTGTTCGGCTTCGCCGATCCCCACGGAAACTTCCAACGCAACCTCGAACTGTCGCGCGAACGCGCTTTGCAGGTCGCCGACGCCCTCGGCTCACAAGGCGTGCAGATCCCGTCCGCGCAAGTCCAAGGATTTGGCGTCATAGCACCGGTGGCATGCAGCGACAGCGAGCAGTCACTTGAGAAAAATCGCAGGGTAGAAGTGTGGATGCGCCCCTAACCTCGCACCTCGAAACGCCTTAGCGGGCCGGGCCGGGAAAGCGAAAGACCAAGACAAAATCCAGCTGCGGGGCGCATAGAGCCAATGATTTTGATTGAATTGCTGGGCATGCTCATAGCAGCAGTTCTGTTCGTTCTATCGGCAGGAATATTTTACAACGAACGCTTCAAGAACAGTCTTCTCTTGAAACTCGTGGCGGGAGCGATCGCCATTATTTCCACATACTTTCTGGGCGAGCAGGTCTGGGAAAGGCTCGGCGATCAAACCCAAAAGGCTCTCATAGAGGATGTCAGGAGGAATTTTGACTTTGCCTCCGCCGAACTGAATCGCCTCCTCTTGAAAGCAACTCAACTCACGGCTACAGCCCGGACGCCCAAATCGAGCGGCGGTTTCAAGGACTGCGAGCACTGCCCCGAGATGGCTGTTGTCCCGCGGGGAAGTTTTCAAATGGGCTCGCTGAAGACCGAAGCCGGCCATGATGAGAATGAGGAGCCCGCTCACCCGGTCGCGATTGCAAAGGCATTCGCAATCGGCAGGTTTGAGCTGACGTTCGATGAATGGGATGCCTGCATCGCTGACGGCGGATGCGGCGGGTATAAGCCTGACGACGCCGGATGGGGGCGCGGCGACAGACCTGTCATCAACGTAAGCTGGGACGACGCCCAACAGTATGTGACTTGGCTAAGAAACAAGACCGGCAAGCCGTATCGCCTCCCCAGCGAGGCCGAATGGGAATATGCGGCGAGGGCGGGTTCAAGCGGGCCATTTTCCTTCGGAGGCAATATCTCCTCCGATAAGGCCAACTACAAAGGGGATGAAATATACGACAGCAGCGCGCCTGGCGAATTTCGTGGAAAAACCGTTCCTGTGAGATCATTCGAGCCCAATGCATTCGGCCTCTATCAAGTTCATGGCAACGTGTTTGAGTGGGTCGAGGATTGTTGGACGAGCACTTATGCAAACGCCTCCAGCGATCAGCGCGCGGTGTCCATGGAAGGGTGCGAGAGGCACGTCGTCAGAGGTGGCTCCTGGGCACACGCGCCGCGCTACCTCCGCTCTGCGGACAGGGGCTTGAGCGGCACGGCCAGCCGAAGCAGGTATCGCGGTTTCCGCGTTGCAATGACATTGCAAAGGGAATGATCGGCCCGATAGCGGCGAGTGCCTCTACGCCTGCATCACGGCAGCTTTCACCGCGATGAACTGACAGGCAGCGCCGCCGAGTACGAAGATGTGCCAGATCACGTTGTGGAAGCGCAGCCGCTCCATTAGGTGGAAGGCGACGCCGAGCGTATAGACGACGCCGCCCGCGATGAGCATGGCGAGCGCGCGGTCGGGCAGGGAAGCCACAAGGGGATCGAGCGCCAGAAGCACGATCCAGCCTTGCGCAAGGTAAAGCACAATCACGAGTCTGTCGAAGCGGCGGGGGAAGCGCAGCTTGATGGCGATGCCAACGGCGGCGATGGCCCACACAGCGGCGAGCATGGCGTGCCCCGCAGTGCCTCCAACCACGAGCGCGAAGGGCGTGTAGCTGCCCGCGATCATGACGAAGATCGCGGCATGGTCCAGGCGCCGGAGGATTTCCTTCACGCCGTGATGCGGGACGAGGTTGTAGGCCGCCGACGCGGCGAACATGCCAATCATTCCCGCACAATAAACGATCACGCCGATTAACAGCACTGCGGGCAAAGTGCCTATCGCGCCGATCAGGAGTAGGGTGGCCGCGACAACGCTGAAAAGCACGCCAACCACATGGACGCAAGCGTCGGCGATGTGCTCAAGGCGCGTGTAGGAAGGGAAGACGTGCTTTTGGTAGCTCACGCTTGGAAGTATAAGCCGAAAAAGCATTTCGAAAAAGGCCGCGTCCCTCGCCTATTTCCCGTCTTCGGCGATGCGAGCGCGCACGCGGCTGAGCCCATAGGCGACGATACCGGCCACAACCGGAATGCTAAGGCCCATGACAAGCTCCGGGTTGAGTTCCACCCCGCCTGCGTGAATCCCCTTCGCCGCGTAGCCGACAAGGCCGACGATATAGTAGGTGACCGCCGCCACCGATAAGCCTTCGACCGTTTCCTGCAAGCGGAGCTGGAGTTTCGCGCGCCGGTTCATCGAGGCCAGCACGGCCTGGTTCTGCTGCTCCAACGTCACGTCGACCTTGGTCGAAAGCATATGCGTCGCCCGCGACACCCGCGTCGACAAAGCCTCCTGCCGCGAGGTGACGGCGGTGCATGTGCTCATCGCAGGCTCAAGCCGGCGCTCGGTGAATTCCTGGAAGAGCTGCAAGCCCTGGATGCGCTCTTCGCGCAGCTCGGCGATACGCCGCTGCACGATGTCGTAGTACGCCGCCGCGGCGCTGAAACGGTAGGCGCTGGCGGAACGGTGGCTTTCGATTTCCGCTTCGAGTTTCGTGAGCCGATCGAGAAGCACCGGCTCCTCCTTCTCGCCCGACTTCACCATCGCAGCGGCGATATCGACAAGCTCAGCTTCCCAATGGGTCAGGAACGGTCCCAACTCCTGCGCAAAGGGCAAGGCGAGGAGCGCCATCATACGGTAGCTGTCAATCTCGACAAGCCGCTGAACGAGGCGGCCGGCCTGCCGCGGCGTGAGCGAAAGATCTTGGACAAGGATGCGGCTGAAGCCGTCACCGTGGATACGAAAATCGGTGAAAGCGCGGGCGGCGCCGCTCGAGACCGTCGATCCTACAAGGGCGTTGCCTTCGAAATACCGAGCCGAAATGTCATCGAGATTGGGAAGCGATGAATTTGCACGCGTGACCATGATATTGGCTGCGACGAGGAGCTTGCCCGGCAGGCTTGAGATCCAGTTCTGCGGCACAGCGTTGATAGGCGGATTGGAAAAGGGCGGGCTCTCTTCCTTCTCGATAATAAATTTGTACCGCGTGAACTCCGTGTGGCGTTCCCATTTGAGGCGGAACGGCCCGAGGTTCGCGCTGTAATGGCTTGCTCCCGGCTCCGGCAGCGGGGCGTTGAAACGCTCAGCCAGTTCACGAACCATGCCTCCGCTCTCTTTGCGGGAAGCTTCGTCGGTGAAAAGCGCGAGGTAGGAGATCGAGCAGGGCGCGCGCAATTCCTCTGGAGGACGGGCGTGAACCTCGTCGTTCAGTTTCTGGCGCAGGGCATGGTTCGGCGGAAGCATCATGGTGTGTGTCTGTTCCATCCTCCGCCCTGCGTCAAGCCTTCGGTCAAAGTCTCGCGCCGTTGTGAAACCGTTTTTCGTAAGGCTTTTCAGGATATGAGAAAAACGTGACCGGTCGCTGCAAGCGGAACCTCTGGCGCTCGACGCAGTCTTTCCTTAATACCGAACGCAATGGAAATTGTGTCATGTCCGCGAAGGAGCCTGTGAAGAAATTGGGCGATTGGCCCTGCTCTCCGTTGTCATAGCCGCCCTTGAGGCGGCTATCCAGGAAAAGGCACTGGCTGAAGTTCATTGGATGGCCGGGTCAAGCCCGGCCATGACAAAAAAGAGCGAAGCCGATTTCTTCACGCGCTCGACGGCGGGCATCCAGTGATTGGAAGGCCAAAAGTCTGCGAGAACGAGAACATAGCACATTGCTTACTGGGTCCCCATCTGCGCGGGGACGATGCCGTAATCCGCCGCTTGGTATAAGAGCACTCCGGCGCTCTTCTTTTCGTCCTGTCCTTTTTCTGTTGGGTTCATGAAGCTTTTCCGCATCCTCGCCGTGCCTGTCGCGCTCCTTTGCATTGGCACGGGGCTCTGGCAGCTTGAAAGCACCACGGCCGGCCTCTCGGTCACGCATACGTTCGCGGGGCAAACGCCCGTCACCGTGTTCAGACCCGCAAGCAGCGATCCAGCTCCTATCGTGGTGATCGCGCACGGCTTTGCGGGGTCGCAGCAACTCATGCAGCCTTTCGCAGCGACGCTCGCGCGCAACGGCTTCATCGCCGTGACATTCGACTGGCTCGGACATGGCCGCAACCCGCAGCCGATGCGTGGAGACGTTACGAAGGTCGAGGGCGGCCCCACGCCAATGCTCCTGGCGGAGTTCGGCCGGGTCGCGGCGTTCGCGACAGGGCTCCCAGGCACCGATGGACGCATTGCCGTGCTGGGCCATTCCATGGCGAGCGACATCGTGATCCGCTATGCGCAAGCGCACCCGGAAGTGACGGCGACCGTCGCGGTTTCGATGTTCTCGCCGGTTGTCACGCCTACGAGCCCGCGCAATCTGGCTGTGATCGTGGGCAACAACGAGCCAGGTAAGCTGAAGGATGAAGGCCGCCGCGTTGTCGGCATGGTTTCGGGCGGCACGCCGGACCCCGGCGTTACCTATGGCAGCTTTGCCGACGGCACGGCGCGGCGCGTTACGTTTTCGCCCGGCGTCGAGCATATCGGCGTGCTCTATAGCCCCGAAAGCATGGCGCAGGCGCGCGATTGGCTCGACAAGGCGTTCGGGCTCAACGGGCACGGATATCTCGACGAGCGCGGCCCTTCGCTCGGTCTTCTGTTTTTAGGGCTGACGCTGCTCGGCTGGCCGCTTGCGTCGCTGCTGCCGCGAGTTCTCGCTGCCGCCCGTTGGCGCAGGGTTGCCCTGGCGCAAGCTTCTCCCGGTTGCCATCGCGCCCACGATTCTCACCCCGCTCATTCTATGGAAAATGCCGACGGATTTTCTGCCGATCCTGCTTGGCGATTACATAACCGTGCACTTCGCATTGTATGGACTGCTTACGCTGGCGGGACTTTGGATCGTGGCGCGCATGAGCGAGGCTCGGTCCGCAAAACGCTCCGTTAACTATAAAGCGTTCGCCGTGGCCGCGCTCCTGGTTGCGGCCTACAGCATTTTAGCGTTTGGCCTGCCTCTGAACCGGTTCGTGCTTTCGTTCTTGCCGATCCCGGAGCGGGTTCCCCTTATCCTCACAGTCCTCGTAGGAACGCTGCCCTTCTTTCTCGCCGACGAATGGCTCACGCGCGGGCCAGGCTCGGCTCGGGGAAGCTACGCGGTTACCAAGCTCCTGTTCCTGATCTCGCTCGCCATCGCGGTTGTGCTCAACTTCAAGAAGCTGTTCTTTCTCATCCTCATCATCCCGATCATCCTGACTTTCTTCATCATTTACGGGTTCTTTAGCGGGTGGGTGAACCGCCGGACGGGAAATCCGCTCGTCGGCGGGGCAGCCAATGCGCTTGCTTTCGCATGGGCCATCGCGGTCACTTTTCCCATGCTGAGCCGGTAAGAGAGAAGCAAGGAACAACTTGGATAACGGCTGTTCTTTTCCAGGAAATCGCATATCAATACGCTCGGTTAAATAGCGGACGCCCTCCATGAAGCACCATCCCTTACCCTCGGCGGCATGGTTATATCTTGCTGCTTGCATAGCCCTGTTTCTGGCGCCGCAGTCTTGTTTAGCTCAGCTTGCGCCGTCAAAAGCCGCCGACCTTGCCGCTCACCGCGCGGTCTATGAATTGACGCTCGACAAGACGGGCGCGGGGTCGAACGTCACAGATATAAGAGGCCAGCTCATCTACGATTTCAGCGGATCGGCATGCCAGGGCTATACGCTCAATACACGCCTCGTTACCGAGATATTCGATCGCGAGGGAAAGCCCAGCACCACCGATATTCGATCTGAAAGCCAGGAGGACGCGGATGGGCGACGCTTCCGGTTCAACACATCCCAGTACGTCAACAATAAGCTGAGCGAGAGCACAAAAGGGGTAGCGGTGCGAACAGGCCGCGGGCGGGATTCGGTTTCTGTCGAACTCGAAAAGCCCAAGAGAAGCTCGTTCACCTTGTCTGGCAATATCTATTTCCCGACGCAGCACTCAATTGCCATCCTCAAGGCTGGATTGTCCGGCGAAAACCGTCTGCAGGCAGATATCTACGACGGCTCCGAGAAAGGCACGAAAGTTTACGAAACGACAACGGTCATCGGCGCGCCGCTCGAACTTGCCGCGAACAGCCAGCTGCCGGCGGTGAAGAATGCGGAAACGCTGGACTCGATCCAGTCGTGGCCGGTCGTGGTGAGCTATTACGAGCAAAGCCCTAAGAAAGACGGGCTTCCGACTTATGAAGTGTCTTTTCGCATGTATGCCAATGGCGTCAGCCGCAAGCTGAAGCTCGATTACGGCACATTCTCATTAAATGGAGAGCTTTCAGCGATTGAATTTGTGAAGATGAAGCCCTGCCCTTAACAACGGCGTGAGGGGGGACGGGGCCGGGGGTAAGGCATGCCGTACAATCTGCTTGTACTTGGGCCGATGCAGCATCGCGTCGGCGATAATATCATTCGCGAATCGAATACGAAGCGCCTGGGCGTGATCCTGTCGCAGATGGCTGACGCGCTGGCCGCGGGCGGCTTCAAGCCTTTCCGCGTGATTACGCCGGAAAGCCCGGACGAGACCGGGATTATCGAGCTTGTGATGAGCGAGATCGAGCAGGCCGATCTAGTGGTTCTCGACCTTACGGGAAACCGCGCCAGCGTCGCTTATGAGGCTGGGATCATCCATGCCCTCGGGATTCCGCATATCTTCGTGACGCAGGACGAGGAGACCTCGTTCTATTTCTCCGGCGTGCGCGTCATTCGCGGGCTGCAAATCGATGCGGACTTCGACCCCGCGAATGCCGGTCCAAGCCAGCGAGAGCTTTTCGAGCGGCTGTCGAAATTTCTGAGCAGCGCCGATGTCAGGACCGCGATGTCCGGGAATATCCTCACATCGCATTTCGAGCTGCCCGTCGTCGACCTCGCAGGCCCCGCAGGCATGGCCGCCAGCTACTACACGAACGCGGTCAAGCGGTTCATCCGGCCCAATGGCTTCGCCGGCCGTCCGTGCAAGCTTCTCTTCAAGGAGGAGCGGCCGAGCCGCTTCGGCAGCAAGACCGTAACCTCCACCCGATCCGTGACCGCCGACGTCAAGGCCCTCGTCGCAGTCGAGCCTCCCGCCCAACTCAGCCGCAGCTTTTTCGAAGACGACAAGGCTCTCAAGGAAGCGCTGAAGGAGATGGGCGTCGAGCTTGAGCGCGCGACGATCGCGGGCGACGATCCTCTCGACAAGCGCGACTATGGCGGCTGGTTCGACAGCAAAGGCATCGCGCGCGGATCCACCGTCTGCATCGAAATCCCGACCATCGTCTACCCCTTGACCGAGTCGCCGCGAATTCTGCGCTTGAGGCGGCGGCGCAGCCGGTTTCAAGGCGAGCAGCGGCAAATCATGCAGGAGGTCGAGGAGCGGGCGCTCGAGAAGTTTCTCGCGTCCTTCCAGCGCAACCTTTTCTATCATATCGACCTGGAGAGGGAGTCGAACCGCGACGGTTTCCATTACGTGCCGCTCCGCGATCTCCCGGCCACGCTCAAGAAGATTGGCGTAATATAGGGTCATGCAAAGTCCCGGACGCGTGAAATGGTGCGCAGCTGGTGCGGCACCGGCACAGACTTGGCACGATCCCGAGTCCTGCACAGCACACATGCTACGATGCGCGCCGAATGATTATGACACTGCAATGCCCGGCGAAATTCACCGCCGTTTGAAAATAGAGCGCGGGCGCTGGAAGTAAGCCAAGCAAATCTCAATGGATTGTGACATAAGGGAGGGGTTGCATCAGCTTCTGCCGCCGTATTAATAGTTCGAGAAAATCGATCGTGTGAAGCTTGCCCTCGGCAAAGCCGCGTAATGCCCGGTCTGCGCGGTTTCGCCCGAAGGCTTATGCTCAATCCTTACTGACCCTCGTTCAAGGGCAACGTATGCCAACTCATTCGATGTTTCGTCTCATAAAAGCCAGCTTACTTGCCCTTGCTGGCTTCGCCCTCTCCTCATGCGGAGAAAAACAAGCGCAAGCACCAAGCCCTCCTCCGCCGCCATCGGTTTCGATCGCAAACCCGGTCCAGAGGAAGGTCGTGGAATGGGACGAATATACCGGCCGGTTCGATTCGATTGAGACGGTTGAAGTCCGCGCCCGCGTCTCCGGCGTGCTGAACGAGGTAAAATTTACCGACGGCGCCATCGTAAAAAAGGGCGACCTTTTGTTTGTCATCGATCCCCGGCCTTTCCAACGGGTGCTCGACCGCGACCGCGCCACCCTCCAGGGAGCAAAGGTGCAGGTGGAATTCGCCCAGAAAGATTTGGAGCGCGCCCGGCCCTTGGTGGCAAACAATACGATTTCGCAGCAGGGATTCGATGTGCGAACTCAGGCGGTGAAGACGGCCGAAGCCAACGTTCTCTCTGCGGAAGCAAGCGTGCGCTCGGCGGAGCTGGATGTGGAGTTTACGCAGATCCGCGCGCCTATCACGGGCAGAATCAGCCGGAAATTCGTTAGCGAAGGAAATTACATTACGGGCGGTTCCGGCAGCGGCACGCTGCTCACCACGATCGTCTCCACCGATCCGATCTACTTTTATTTCGACGTGAGCGAGGCAGATTTTTTGAAGTACAAGCGGCTTATCGAGGCAGGCTTGCGGCCAAGCTCACGTGACACCCCCAACCCGATCGAGGTCGGCCTCCAGGGCGATGCTGGATTCCCCATTAAGGGGCAAATTAGTTTCGTAGACAACCGCATCGACGCAAGCACGGGCTCTCTTAGAGAGCGCGCCACTTTTCAGAACCGGAATGGGATGCTGCTGCCCGGGCTTTTTGCGCGCGCCAGAGTCATCGGCAGCGCGGAATACAAAGCCACTCTTCTGCCCGATGCCGCCATCGCCACGGATCAATCGAACCGCTTCGTTTTTGTGGTGGCGGATGACGGTACAGTGAGCGCGAAACCTGTCACGCTGGGGCCGATTATCGACGGGCTTCGCGTTATCCGCACGGGCGTCACGGCGAACGACTGGGTTATCGTGAACGGCGTTCAGAGGGCTCGCAAAGGCATCAAGGTCAAGCCTGAAAAAACCGTCATCGAGCAAAACCCGCAAGCGGCGTTGCTGCAATGAAGTTCAGCCACGTTTTCATCCGCCGTCCGATTTTTGCGTCGGTCATCGCGATTTTCATCGTGATCGTGGGTGGGCTTGCCTATACGCGGCTGCCCGTATCGCAATTCCCCGATGTTGCGCCGCCGACGGTCACTGTGACGGCGTCCTACCCCGGCGCCAATGCACAGATTGTTTCCGACACCGTTGCGACGCCCATCGAGCAGGAAATCAACGGCGTCGAGAACATGCTCTACATGTCGTCGCAATCGACGTCGGACGGGAATGTCTCGATTACGGTCACCTTCGAGCTCGGCACAAATCTCGATCTGGCGCAGGTTCTCGTTCAGAACCGCGTGGCCGTCGCGGAGCCGCGCCTTCCGGCCGAGGTCCGCCAGACGGGTGTCGTCGTCAAGAAGAATACGCCCGACATCCTCATGGTCGTGCATATGATCTCGCCGGACGACAGCTACGACCAGCTGTATCTCTCGAATTATGCGCTGCTTCAGGTGCGCGATGTGGTTGCGCGCGTCAAAGGCGTCGGCAATGTGACGCTGTTCGGGATTCGCGAATATTCGATGCGCGCTTGGCTCGATCCCGACAAGATTGCGTCGCTGGGCATGACCGCGGCGGAAGTCGTGGACGCGCTTCAGCAGCAGAACATCCAGGTTGCTGGCGGCGCTCTCGGCCAGCCGCCGATGCCGAACGATCAGGCGTTTCCAGACAAGCCTCCAGCTTCGCGGGCGGCTCGTGAAACCGGAGGAATTCGGCGAGATCGTCGTCAAGACAGGGGCCGGCGGCCGATTTACCCGGCTGCGTGACGTGGCCCGCGTGGAGCTTGGTGGCCTCGATTACACGACGAACGGCTTTCTCGACGGAAAGCCTGCTGTCGTGCTCCTGGTCTCGCAGACGCCCGGCGCCAATGCGCTCGAAGTTGCGAACTCGGTCAAGCACACGATGGCCGATCTGGGGAAGGGTTTTCCGAAGGGGATCGAATACCGCATCGTCTATAACCCAACCGAGTTCATTCAGCGTTCCGTCGACGAGCTGATCAAGACCATCTACGAAGCGGTTGCGCTTGTCGTGATTGTCGTCCTCGTCTTCCTGCAAACCTGGCGCGCGACCATCATCCCGGTTGTGGCGATCCCGGTCTCGCTGATCGGCACCTTCTTCGTCATGGCCGCGCTCGGCTTTTCCATCAATAACTTGACGCTATTCGGCTTGGTTCTTGCGGTCGGTATCGTCGTCGATGACGCCATCGTCGTGGTGGAGAATGTCGAACGAAAGCTTGAGGAAGGGCTGAGTCCGCGCGATGCGGCGTTCGTCACCATGAACGAGGTTGGCGTGGCGCTGATCTCCATCGCACTGGTCCTGTGCGCGGTGTTCATTCCGACGGCGTTCCTGCAAGGGATCGTCGGCCAGTTCTACCGCCAGTTCGCGCTGACCATCGCTGTTGCGACGGTGATATCGGCCTTCAACTCGTTGACGCTCAGCCCCGCGCTTTGCGCTCTCGTTCTAAGGTCGCGTGAAGAAAGGGAAAAGAAGCATCGCTTCGACTTGTCGTTTCTTACGAACTGGTTCTTCGATGGGTTCAACCGGGTTTTCCGCGCCCTGGAGCATGCCTATTCGCGGCTTGTTGGGGTCATGCTCCGCGTGACGCCCCTCATGCTCCTTATTTACGCTGGGCTGATCGGCTCCGCCGCCTACCTTTTCGAGACCGTGCCGCGAGGTTTCATTCCACAGCAGGATCAGGGTTATCTTGTCGTGTCTTTCAGCCTGCCGTCGGGCGCATCGCTCTCGCGGACGAGCGAGATCATCCTGAAGGCACAGAAGGAAATCCTCGCGACGCCGGGTTTCGCCCATACGCCGGCTTTCGCTGGATTTTCGGGAGCGACACGAACCAACGCACCGGATGTGGGCGCTATCTTCGCCGTGGAAGCGCCGTTTGAGGAGCGCGCAAAGCAAGGCCTCACGTCGGCAAAGCTGATAAGCACCCTCCGGGCGAAACTCGGACAGATCAAGGAGGCGAATGTCTTCGTCATCGCTCCGCCTTCGATCCGCGGCATCGGCACCGGCGGCGGTTTCTCGATGTACATCCAGGATCGGCGCGGACGCGGATTGCAGATGCTGAACGAGGCGACCTACGAATTAATGTCCGCCGCCAACAAAACGCCAGGACTTCAAGCGGTGTTCACAACCTTCACCGCGAACACGCCGCAGATGTTCGTCGATGTCGATCGCGTGCGTGCGCAGATGCTGGACGTTCCGCTCCAAAATGTCTTCGACACACTCCGCATTTACCTCGGCTCGGCTTACGTCAATGACTTCAATGTGTTCGGGCGTACCTACCGGGTGACGGCGCAGGCTGACGCGCCTTACCGCATCGATGAGGCCCGCATCGCTCAGTTGAAGGTTCGCAGCGCGAACGGCGCCATGGTGCCGCTGGGATCGCTCGCCACGTTCCGGGAAATTGCCGGCCCGCAGCGTGTGCCGCGCTATAACCTTTATCCTGCAATCGAAATGCAAGGCGCTACCGCGCCAGGGGTAAGCTCCGGCGAGGGCATCCAGATCATGGGCGATCTTGCGTCGCGGATTTTGCCGGACGGCCTCAGCTACGAGTGGACGGACCTGTCTTACCAGGAGACTCACCAAGGAACGCCCGCGATCCTCATCTTCGCCCTCTCCGTTTTGTTCGTTTATCTCGCGCTCGCGGCGCAATACGAAAGCTGGAGCTTGCCGCTCGCCATTATCCTGATCGTTCCGATGTGCCTGTTGTCGGCGATCCTGGGCGTGTGGTCGCACGGGTCCGACGTGAATATCCTGACGCAAATCGGCTTTGTCGTGCTTGTCGGCCTTGCGGCGAAGAACGCGATCCTGATCGTTGAGTTCGCGGCCCAGCTTGAAGCGCAAGGCCGGGACCGTTTCCAGGCCGCGATCGAGGCGTCCAGGTTGCGCTTGCGCCCGATTCTCATGACTTCGTTCGCCTTCACGCTCGGGGTTGTGCCCCTATATATCGCCACAGGCGCCGGGTCCGAGATGCGGGTCGCGCTTGGCACCGCGGTGTTCTACGGGATGCTGGGCGTCACGTTTTTTGGGCTGATCTTCACGCCGGTGTTTTACGTCGTGATCCGGAAGCTGTTCGGCGGCGTGTTGGCGGGTCACGGCATGGAAAAAGGCTCCGTTGCACCGGCGGAGTAGATGGCCCGTTCAGTCATGGCCGGGCTGACCCGGCCATCCAGCGCGGAAGCATCGGCGCCTTTCGTGGATGATCAATTTCAGTGCATGCGAGTGCAAGGATGACACCGGACGTTCTTGATCGGATCGTAAAGCCGGGACAAGGGGTCGCCGCCGCTTACCGGGACAACGTGATCCCGGATCTCGCCTCATGGACCCGCAACGGCGAGCGATGCGCCCTTGTCACGCTCGTAGGCGTAGACGGAAACGCTCCGCGCGCAGAGGGCGCTCAGATGGCGGTGTCCGAAAGCGGCAAATGGGCCGGCTACATTTCCGGCGGCTGCCTCGAACACGCGGTTGCGCTTGAGGCGGTGGCGGCGATCAAGTCCGGGAAGCCGCGTCTTTTGCGCTACGGAAAAGGTTCGCCCTATTTCGATATCCGTTTGCCCTGCGGCAGCGGTCTCGACGTGTTTGTCCAGCCGATGACCGGAAGCCGCGCTTATCCAGGAGATGAGCGAGCGCCAGGAGCAAAGGCAGCCATTCCTTTTGCGCATCGATCTTTCGACCGGGGCAGCGACGCTGGAGCGAAAGCGGTTTCCCGAAGCCCATCTTCCATCGCATCGCGAAGGAGCAAGCTTCCTGCGCGCCTACACCCCCACAGTGCGCTGCCTCATCATAGGATCAAGCCCCATCGGGGTCGCGCTATCTGAGCTGGCCGCTTGCGCGGGATTCGAGGCGGAGTTCTACGCGCCGGATCTGGAAATCCTGCCCGCGCTGCCGAACACTGTGAAGCTGCGTTCCCTGATGCCGCGCAGCTCGTTCGCCACCGATCCCTGGACGGCGGCGATCCTCGCTTTTCACGACCATGACCAGGAAATGCCGGTGTTTTCGGAGCTGCTCCGGAGCCCCTGCTTCTTCATCGGCGCAATCGGCAGCAGGAATGCCCACACCGCGCGGAAGATCGCCCTCGCCGAGGCAGGCTTCACGCAAGCGGAAATAGCTCGCATCGCAAGCCCGGCGGGGCTGGTCGCGGGGCTCAAGAACGCGCCCTTCGTCGGCTTGTCGATCCTGATGCAGATCGTGGCGACCGCGCGGGACAAGCGCATCGTTTCGTAGGAGGCCATGGTCGCGCTCTCAAAGCTCGGTCTCATCGTATTGGCGGCAGGGCTTTCGCGGCGCATGGGCGGCCCCAACAAGCTGTTGCAGTCCTATCGCGGCGCGCCGCTGCTCGCTCATGCGCTGAGGATCGGCGAAGAGATCGGCTTTGCGGATCGCCTCGCCGTTACAGGACGCGATTCCACCGAAATCGAAGATCTAGCTGCCTTTTATAGGTTCAGATGCATTCATAACGCGCGCTTTGCCGAGGGCCTGGGAACCTCCATCGCGGCCGGTGCATCCGCCTTGAACCAAGGCGTCGGCGGCGTCTTCATCGCCTTGGGAGACATGCCAGATATTGGCGCCAGAGATTATCGCCTGCTCTCAAGAAATCTGAGGCAAGGCGCAATCGTTGTGCCTGTGTACGGGACGTCGCGCGGACATCCTGTCTTGTTCTGCGCGTCGTATCTCACCGATCTCTCAGCACTGGCAGGCGACGAAGGCGCTCGCTCGATTCTGAAGCGCCACGCCGCGCATGTCGCCGAGGTCGAAACAACAAATCCCGGCATTCTTCGCGATCTCGATACTCCGGACGATTTCCAGGAGCCGCGCCGATAAACCCTAACCGTAGCAAAATGCGGTTGGCCGCCACTTAAGCGCTGCGGCGGCTTGCGAAGTTGCCCCGCATTCTTCAATATTCCAGATATCAATGGCCGAAGAAGCCATATTGCGGTTAATTTCCGTTTACCGCTTTCCGCCAGAGCAACACCAGGGAGATCGCCATGCAGAACACGCCGAATTTCGCCGAACTTCCCGATTCAATCCGCAGCATCATGAAGTCGAGCATCGAGCAGGCGAAGAAGGCGTTCGACACCTTCGCCGCCTCCAGCGAGAAAATGATCCAGACCGTCGACACATCCTCCGTGCCGGCTGCGGATGGAATAAAGCAGCTGAATGAGAAGATCGCCTCGTTCACGCGCCAAAATGCGGAATCGAACTTCAACCTCGCCATGCAGCTCGCGGACGCCCGGCAGTTGAGCGACATCGTCGAGCTTCAGAACGCCCATTTGCGCAGCCAGATGGAAACTTTCAGCCGCCAGCTGGAAGAGCTTCGCGAACTGACCATGAAAACGGTCAAGGATGGAACGAAAGCTGCCAGCACGGCTGTCCAGAATGCGACAAGTTCGATGCCGTCCAATCCTTTCTACGGCGGCTGATGCTGCGAGCCTTGCTTGCGGCACCACGGCTACGAGCAAGGCAGGATGCGATATTCTTGGGCATTTGCAACGGCGTGAGGCTTCCGGAGGCGCTTTAATAGCCGGGACTGCCTCAAAGCGATGCACTTGCGAGCGAGTTTGACGCGAAATCGGCATAATCCTTGCTTATTTGTTACCCGCAAGGCTGGGCCTGGGCAGGGCGGCCGAGTTGTATGAGTAGGAGGAGCAGGGCGATGAAAAAAGATCTGACGCGGCGCGAACCGGCGGTTATTCGGGCCTGGGCAGAGGAGGAGGACAAAAAGATCACCATCCAGATCGAAGACCGCGACGGCGAAACGCTCGGTTTCATCCAGCTCACTCCCGATAAAGCGTCCGAATTCTCCGATTGCCTCGCCATCTACGCCGCGAAGCTGAAGATGGCGGCGCGCGAAAAGAGCGCTCCGCGTAACACGGCGATGGGGCGGCCCGCGTTCCTCTGTTAATGGAAGCGCTTAAGCTTCTTCAATAATCGTTGCTGATCGCTTGCGTGCCGCGGCGCGGCGGGTATATACAGGTTCGCAAGGTGTCGGAGTGTAGCGCAGCCTGGTAGCGCACCTCGTTCGGGACGAGGGGGTCGAGTGTTCGAATCACTCCACTCCGACCAATCAGATTCCGCAGTCTATTGTAGTAAACCCCACCGCAGAGGTGGGGTTTGAAGGCAATCGAAAAGCGGCCGGCTTAGGGCTCGCAGTGTTGTCTTTCAACGCACTCGCGGTACCTTGTCTCGTGTTCATGGTGAAGTTCGCGGCAGTCATGGCGGACGTGTTCGCAGCGCTCACGGCGCTCACGCTCATCGACCTTTATGATGTTGCCCTGGGCTTTTGAAACAAGGCCGGGCGCTTCCAGGGCGGAACTCGGCGCGCTGGCGAAGGTCAATCCCGAAATGGCAAACGCGAAGCCGAAGACCGCAGCTGTCATCACTCTCATACAAAAATTCCTTCCCTTGTATTTGTCACTTTGTGTTACCGAAATAGGCACGGTTTGTCTTTAATCAAATATGAGTAAAATAGTTCCCGCCCAGCGGCGCGTGCCCCCCTCAGGCCTTTCGCGAAGACCTGAACTTGCTAAAACGCCGCCCTTGCGGTTATATGCCGTAACTCTTGGGATAACCGCCGCCTTCTCCTTGCGTTTAGCGCATACGCACCTTTTCAACCCGATAGTGAGCGTCGTGCGATGGCGGTGAGATACACAAACGGTAGCGATGAGAACCTTTAAGGAAGTGGACTTTAGCCAGCGCCTCAAAACAGCGGCGAAGGCCAAAGAAGAGGCGTTGCAGAAGTTCGCAGAACGGAAAGCGGACGATGACCCGGCCGTGCTCGCGCGAAAGGCGGCGAGGCTGGACGCAGCCAAAGCGCGAGAGGCGCGCGCCGCCGAGCGTGAAGCGAAAAAATTAGAAGAGAAGGCGCGTCTCGCCGAGGAGAAGGCCAAGCAGGCAGCCGAGGCCGAGCTTGAGGCGGCCAAGGAGGCCGAACGCCAGGCAGCCCTCGCAGCCGAGCAGAAAGCGGCCCGGGATGCGCGCTACGCCGCGCGCAAAGCGAAGAAGTAGCGCGGGAAGTCCACCGCAAGCTTTATGTGGCTTGCACCGGAAGATGCATCCTCGACACAGCGAATCCACGTGACGTCGTGGCCGGCTGCTTCCAGGACTTCCACAGCGGCTCGCGGAAAGTTCTCGTTGGCGAGGAAGCGCATATCAGGCAGCGCTGGGGTATACTTTTTCCGAACTCAGGATATCCCGCGCATAAGCGAGGCACGCGGAAATGTCTGCGCGGCTAATGCCGGGATAGTTGTTCAAAATATCGGCTTCGGACCAGCCCTCGCAAAAAGGCCGATTATGAAGTCGACCGCAAGCCGGGTTCCCTTGATGACGGGCTTCCCGGCAAGTACTGCAGGGTCGAGCGTTATGCGTGCTTGGCCGGGCATTTTCTGTTCCTTACGATGTTACATTAAACGCATCCGAGAAAATTTTCACGCGATACCGGCGTTGAAAAAAGCAAAAAGCCCTCCTGCGGGCAGTGCATATGTTCTCCGGTTAAGGTTTTTTGTAGTCCCTTTCGGTTGACGCGCGCCGCCGCCCTTTCCATAGTCCGGTTGATAAAATCAACCAGATCAGAAACCGCTCGCACCATGACCGCCGCCCACGCATCGCTCGCAGAGCTCGCGCAAACCTCCAAGGCCTGGCCCTTCGAAGAGGCGCGTAAGCTTTTGAAACGGCTGGAAAAGGCGGACCCGGCGCGCGAGGTGGTGTTCGAGACGGGTTACGGCCCGTCGGGGCTTCCGCATATCGGTACCTTTGGCGAGGTGGCGCGCACGTCCATGGTGCGGCATGCGCTCGAAGTGCTGATGCCGGGCGTGAAGACGCGGCTCGTTTGTTTCTCGGACGACATGGATGGCCTGCGCAAGGTTCCGACCAACGTGCCGAATCGCGAGCTGCTCGAAGCCGCGCTCGACAAGCCGCTGACGGCGGTGCCCGATCCGTTCGGCACTCATGCGAGCTTCGGCGCGCACAACAATGCGCGGTTCCGCGTCTTTCTCGACAGCTTCGGCTTCCAGTACGAGTTTCTGTCGGCGACCGAATGCTATCGTTCGGGCCAGTTCGACGAAACGCTGCTGCGCATGCTCGCATGCTACGACCAGGTGATGGCGATCATCCTGCCGACGCTGGGGCCGGACCGGCGCGCAACCTATTCGCCGTTCCTGCCGGTCTCGCAGACGACGGGCAAGGTGCTGCAAGTGCCGATCGAGAAGCGTGATCTCGCCGCGGGCACCGTCACCTATCGCGATCCCGATACGGGAAAGACGGTCGAGACGCCGGTCACGGGCGGGCATGTGAAATGCCAATGGAAGGCCGATTGGGCGATGCGCTGGGTGGCGCTCGGCGTCGATTACGAAATGGCGGGCAAGGACTTGATCGACAGCGTTACGCTCTCGTCGAAAATCTGCCGCGCGCTCGGCGGCAAGCCGCCCGAGGGCTTCAATTA
Source organism: uncultured Alphaproteobacteria bacterium (assembly GCA_963834165.1). Lineage (GTDB taxonomy): Bacteria > Pseudomonadota > Alphaproteobacteria > Rhizobiales > Rhodomicrobiaceae > Rhodomicrobium. The sequence goes on from CAWIAL010000017.1 coordinate 975,086, forward strand.
CGAGTTGTTTCTCGACGACAAGGGGCAGAAGATCTCGAAGTCGAAGGGCAACGGCATCGCGGTGGAGGAGTGGCTGGCTTACGCGACGCCGGAGAGCCTCAGCCTTTACATGTTCCAGAAGCCGAAGACGGCGAAGCGGCTCTATTTCGACGTGATCCCGAAGGCGGTCGACGAGTATTTCACCTATCTCGACGCCTATCAGCAGGAGAATTCCGAGCAGCGGCTGAACAATCCGGTTTGGCACATCCACAATGCGAGGCCGCCGCAGCACAGCGTGCCGATCAGCTTCAGCCTGCTCCTAAACCTCGTCAGCGCCTCGAATGCGCACACGAAGGACATTCTGTGGCAGTTCGTCCGCAACTATGCGCCCGAGTCAAACCCGACGGACGACCCGGAGCTGGACCGGTTGATCGGCTTCGCCATCCGTTATTTCGAGGAGCGCGAAAAGCCGTTCAAGGTATATCGCGCGCCAACCCCGCTCGAGCGCGAGGCGATGATCGATCTCAACGGGCGGCTGCTTGAAGCCAGTCCGAAGCTCACGGCGGAAGAGCTGCAAACGATCGTCTATGAGGTCGGCAAGGCGCATCCTTTCGAGAATTTGCGCGATTGGTTCAAAGCGCTTTACGAGGTGCTGTTCGGCGAGAGCCAGGGACCGCGCTTCGGCTCGTTTATCAAAGCTTACGGCATCGAAAGGACGCGCGAGCTGATTGCCGAGCGTCTGGGACGCACGGCGGAGGCTGCGTAATTCAATGGACGCGGGGACTATCTACAAGCTCGTAACGCTTCAGGAATGGGAAGCAGCGCGGGCGGAAGGTGTGTTTCGAGGCTCGGAGCACGATCGTCTCGACGGGTACATCCACTTATCGACCGCGGCGCAGCTTTCGGAAACCGCAGAGAAACATTACTCGGGGATCACCGATCTGGTTCTGCTGGCCGTCGATACAGAAATGCTTGCGAGGCTTCACGCCTCTCACCCGTCAGGGGAGGCGGTTGCCGCAACGTCCCTTCCAGGGGGAGAAGAAAGGGGTGAGGGGCGCGCCGCCCTCCGCTGGGAGCCTGCCCGCGGCGGAGATCTTTTCCCGCATCTTTATGCGAATTTGCCCCTCGCAGCCGTCCAGGACGCAATTCCCATCCCGCTTTCCGACGACGGAATGCCAGTCATTCCAAGCGACCTTCCATCATGAACCGCTTCTGGTCCGCGGCCCAGGCAACCCTCCTTTTTCTCGATCCCGAAACCGCGCATGAGGCTTCGCTGCGTGCGCTCGAAGCTGGCGTCTACCCGCGGCAATCTCAGCCCGGCGATCCAAGGCTTGCCCAAACGCTTTTCGGTCTCAGCTTCCCAAACCCCATCGGCATCGCGGCGGGGTACGACAAGGATGCGCGCGTCTATAATGCGCTGTTCGAAATCGGCTTTGGCTTTACCGAGGTTGGCACCGTCACGCCGGAGCCGCAGCCGGGAAACCCGCGCCCGCGCATATTCCGGCTGATGCGCGACCGGGGCATCATCAACCGTTTCGGCTTCAACAGCGCGGGACATTCCGCTGTGCTTGTCCGGCTGGCGAGCCGGCCGCCTCGCGGCATCCTCGGCGTCAACATCGGTGCGAACCGTGACAGCCGCGATCCGATTGCCGGCTATGTTGCCGGCGTTCATGCCTTCGGCCCATCCGCCTCCTACCTCGCGGTCAACATTTCCTCGCCGAACACGCCCGGCTTGCGCGACCTGCAAGCGCCTGACCGTCTGAACGCTCTTCTTGAAGCGGTGATGGCGGCGCGGGCGAGCCTTGGCCGCGCGGTGCCGATCCTTGTAAAGCTCGCCCCCGATCTGCATGACGGGGACATCGCGCCCGTGATGCGTTGCCTGCTCGACCACAAGGTGGACGGCGCGATCCTGACAAACACTACGATATCGCGAGAGGGCATTTCTCCCGACGCTCATCGCAACGAGAGCGGCGGTCTTTCGGGCAGGCCGCTTTTCAAGCGATCCACGCGCTTTCTCGCCAAATGCTACCTCGAAACCGAAGGCAAGCTGCCGTTCATCGGCGTCGGCGGCATCAATTCCGGCGCAGCAGCGCTTGCGAAAATCCGCGCCGGAGCATCGCTGATCCAGCTCTACACCGGCCTTGTCTATGAAGGCCCCACCCTCCTGCCGGACATCGAGGAAGCCTTGCTTGCGGAGATGAGGGCGACAGGAAAGCCGCTCGCGGCGCTGGTGGGAAGCGCGGCGGAACGATGGGCCAAGAGCTGAGCAGGCGGCCTTGGCATCGCGCCATTATCTGCCTTGGGTCGAAA
>CAWIAL010000018.1:0-1028378 GCA_963834165.1 uncultured Alphaproteobacteria bacterium
GTTGACGAAAAGACAATCCAGATCATTCTGAGCATAAGCGCGAGCCAATAGGTGAGCGCTTATGATCCAAAAAAACATCCTTCGTTTGCCTGGTGATAATAGCGGAACGCCCCCACTCGATCCCATCCCGAACTCGACCGTGAAACGTTCCAGCGCCGATGGTACTACACTGTGGGAGAGTAGGTCGTTGCCAGGCATACCAAGGATGTTTTTAATCCCCTTCACGCTTCCAATAAAAAGCCCCGTCTCACGACGGGGCTTTTTTTATGCCTGCATTTCAGCAGCGTCGTTACTCGATAACGATTTTCGGCGGCTGGCGGCCGGCGCCTTCACCGGTCAGCTTGGTCCAAAGCGTCTCTGCGATGTTCTTGTAAAGCTTGGCATGCATCGACAGCGGGTCCGCGACGACGATCGGGCGGCCGGAATCGGATGTTTCCCGAATCGCCATATGCAGCGGCAGCGCGCCCAGGAATAGCACGCCAAGGCGTTCCGCCTCATGCCGCGCACCGCCGTGGCTGAAAATCTCCGAGCGATGTCCGCAATTGGGGCAGACAAAATAGCTCATATTTTCAATGATACCCAACACGGGCACGTTTACCCGCTTGAACATGTTCAGACCCTTGCGGGCATCGATAAGCGCGAGGTCCTGCGGCGTCGACACGATAACCGCCCCGGAAAGCGGCACCTGCTGCGCCATCGTGAGCTGCGCGTCGCCCGTGCCGGGCGGCATGTCGACCACGAGGATATCCAATTCACCCCACGCGACGTCCTTCAACATCTGCGTCAGCGCCGATATGACCATGGGACCGCGCCAGATCATGGGCGTCTCCTCGTCCACGAGGAAGCCGATCGACATGACCTTCAGGCCATAATTCTCGATGGGCGCAAGGAGGTTGTCGCCGATCAGGTCTGGCTTGCTGTGAATCCCGAGCAAGCGCGGCATCGACGGACCATAGATGTCCGCGTCGAGCACGCCCACGCGATGCCCGTTTTCCCGGAAGCCGAGCGCCAAGTTCACGGCCGTGGTCGATTTCCCCACGCCACCTTTGCCGGATGCGACGGCTATAATGTATTTGATGCCGCCGATGCCACGGCCGGATGCCCCTTCCGGAGCGGGCGCCGCCGTGTCCGCCGTCAGCGTTACCATTGCGCTCGCCACACCGGGCAACGCCTTCACGGCATCCTCGGCCGCCTTCCGGACCGGCTCATAGGCTTTGGCCTCGCGTTGCGGAACGCTTAGCGCGAAGTAAACCTTGTCCTTGTTGATAATGATTTCCGAGAGAATGCCCAAGGTCACGATATCGTGACCGCTCGGAGCTTTAACGCTTTTGAGTGCCTTGAGAACACTGTCTTTTGTGAGAGGATCTGCCATCAAACCGCCGGTTGCGAGGTTGGGAACGAGACGAAAAATCGATTGAACACTATCTAGTGGGTAGAGCGCCATTGGGAAAGTCAGCAAATCGAAATCCAGCGCTCAATGAGGCGCCTGTGACCGAGCACGTCGCCCGGCAAAAACTTCGCGAATTCGAAATCGCCCCCGATACTGAGGACGAGAGCCTCTCCGTGCCGGTGACGGGGCGCGACCACCTCGGGCAGGCTGTCCAAATCCACGTTGTCGCAGAGAAGCCGCTTACGCTTTTCCTGAACCGGCAGGAGATCGTCACGCTGATGACCATCGGCGATTACCCCGATCTTCTGGCGGCTGGATACTTGCTCAATCAAGGCATGCTCAAATCGGGCGCTGACATCGCCGGCATCGAACACGACCCGGAGCTTGAAACCGTCGTAGTGCGCACGAACCGCCCCACGAACTTCGAGGAAAAACTGAAGAAAAAGGTGCGCACGTCCGGCTGCGCCCAGGGCACTGTCTTCGGCGATCTGATGGATGAGATCGAAGGCGTCGAACTCAGCACGACCGCGCGCCTCAAAACTTCCTGGCTCTATGCTCTGCAAAAGAAAATTAACACCGCACCGAGCCTCTATCTCAAGGCGGGCGCCATCCACGGCTGCGTCCTCTGCGAGGAGGATCGCCCGCTGGTCTACATGGAAGACGTCGGACGCCACAACGCCGTCGACAAGATCGCCGGTTATATGGCGCTCAACGATGTCCCGGCACATGACAAGATCTTCTACACGACGGGGCGCCTCACGAGCGAGATGGTCATCAAGACCGTGAAAATGGGAATTCCGATCCTCGCCTCGCGCTCGGGCTTCACCGCCTGGGGCGTCGATTTGGCCCGGCGCTCCGGGTTGACCTTGATCGGCCGCATGCGGGGCAAGCGCTTTGTCGTGCTTTCGGGCGAGGATCGCATCGTTTACGACCAGGATGTGAGCGCCGTCGAAGACGAGGATGCGCGCCACCGCCGCAAGGGCGCCAGCGATGAAGGTTTTTAGGTGGAACAGGTTGCAGGCGTAATTCTCGCAGGCGGGCTGTCGCGCCGGATGGGCGGCGGCGACAAATCCTTGCGCGAGTTGAATGGCGAGCCTCTGCTGAAGCATGTCCTCGACCGCCTCGCAGAACAGGCTGCGCCTATCGCGCTGAACGCCAATGGCGATCCAACCCGCTTTGCCGAATTTGGCTTACCCGTCATCCCCGATGCAACTGCGGATTTTGCCGGCCCGCTCGCGGGCGTGCTCGCCGGCATGCGATGGGCTGCCGAAGCCGCGCCCAATGCGCGCTACCTCGTGACAGCGGCGTGCGACACGCCCTTCTTTCCCAAAGACCTGGTGGAAAACCTGCTGGCCGCCACAGGCTGCACTTATCCAGCCATCGCCCTGGCAGCGTCGGCGGGGCAAGTCCATCCTGTGTTCGGGCTTTGGCCTGTTGCGCTCGCAGACGATTTGGCCTTGGCTTTGGAAACGGGCACAAGGAAAGTTTTGCATTGGACCGGCCGGCATCGGCATTTCACGGCGGATTTCGCCTTCGCGGATTTGGGCGGCCGCCTCGCCGACCCGTTCTTCAATGCCAACACGCCAGAGGAACTGGCCGAGGCCGAACGCCTGCTGAAAATGGACCGAGTGCCATGACCGCTCCCGTTTTTGGCGTCGTGGGCTGGAAAAATTCCGGCAAGACAACGCTCATGGTCAAGCTGATCGAAGCTTTCGCCGCCCGCGGCCTGAACGTGGCCGCCGTTAAGCACGCACATCATGGGTTCGACATCGATCAGGAGGGGCGCGATTCCTTTCGCTATCGCGCGGCGGGCGCAAGCACCGTCGCAATTTCCTCGCGCGCGCGTTTCGCCGTCATGACCGAACTCAAAGACAGGCCGGAGCCGGCGCTTGCAGACCTTGTGCGGTGCATCGCAGGGGTGGACCTTATTCTCGTTGAGGGCTTCAAGAGCGAAAACCATCTGAAGCTCGAAGTGCGCCGCCGTGAGGCGCTGAACAGGACGCCGCTTGCGCCGAAGGATCCTTCAATCGCCGCGATTGCAGCCGATTTTGAAGTCGAAGGCACCTCCTTGCCGGTTTTCAGCTTGGACGATGTCCCATCCATCGCAAACTTCATTCTCAGCCAGGTCATGCCCAAGCGGTTCGATCAACTGGAGCCTTCACAGTGAAAGCTGCCGACGACTGTTTCGCTTTTCCCGAGCGCAGGCTGCTTCATGAGGAAGCGATCGCGCTCCTGCAGGGCCTTGCCATCCCGTTGAGCGGCACTGAGGCTGTGAGTGTCTTTGCGGCGACGGGCCGCGTCTGCGCGAAAACTATAAAGGCGCCGCGAGCAATTCCTGCCCATACCAACGCTGCCGTCGATGGCTATGCGTTCGCCTTTGAGAGCTACAACGCCAAGGAAGGGACCGTCCTTCCGATTGCGGGCCGCGCAGCTGCGGGTGACGGGTCCCAGCAATCCGCTCTGGAACGCGGCGCCGTGCGCATCTTTACCGGCGCGATCATGCCGAAAGGCTGCGACACTGTCGCCATGCAGGAAGACTGCCGTATCGAGGACGGCGGCTCGGTGTTCATTCCCGGCGGCCTCAAGCAGGGCGCAAACCGTCGCTTGGCGGGCGAGGACACAGCGGGGGGCGCAATCCTCATGGAGCCCGGCCAGCGGCTTCGCCCGCAAGATGCAGCCGCGCTGGCGGCAAGCGGGCGAGGCGACATTATCTGCTTCAGGAAACCTCGCATCTCAGTGTTCTCAACCGGCAACGAGGTTTTGCCGCCCGGCGCGCCATTCTCCGAGGGCAAGGTCTACGACGCAAACGGCCCGATGCTTTCGGGTCTGTTCGCGCCTCTTGCCTCAATTCTGACTTTCGGCGGCATCCTTCCCGATAGCCGCGACGCCGTTCGGGACGCGCTGCACAGCGCCGCCGCTGAAAACGACGTGATCATTACCTCGGGAGGCGCCAGCCTCGGCGAGGAGGATCATGTAATCGCAGCGCTCCGTGCCGGCGAAGCGCTCAGCCTGTGGCAGCTTGCGATCAAGCCGGGGCGTCCGATGGGCGTGGGCAAAATCGGCTCGTGCCTTTCCTTCGCGTTGCCGGGAAATCCCGTTGCGGTCTTGGTTTGCGCTCTTCTTTATGTCTGGCCCGTGGTGCGGCGGCTTGCAGGGGAACCTTGGACCGAGCCACCGCGGCTGCCGTTTCCGGCAGGCTTCGAGATACGGTCCCGCAAACAGGGCCGTCGCGAATTCTTCCGCGGCTGGCTCGAACGCGATGGCGAGATGGGGATCGTCAAAAAGTTCGAGCGAGACGGCTCGGGCCTGATCTCTTCGCTTCGCGCCGCAAGCGGCCTCATCGAAATCCCCGAAGGCACTGAGCGCATTAGCCGGGGCGACATCGTGAGCTTCATCCCCTTCTCGGACTTTGGAATTATATAATAAAATTGTCTTCTTTTTCGGGCACAATGAGGCGCGGCCAGGAGGATACCGTTTCGCTTGCTCGCAAAGTAATGATTTTATCTATCTCAGGTCTGGCCATACTTTAAGGGCGCGGGCTCCCCACGGCTGAATTTCCGCGCCGAGGCGAGCATTCGAGTGGGGGACTACATGGCGCTTCCGGCACGGCGTGGCGGCTCGTATTCAACGCTTATGATCGTGCTCCTTGGCGGCCTCAGCGCGCTCGCCTGGTTTTCCACTTATTCAGGGATGCTCCAATTGATCGCCGCGAGTTCGGGCGACATTGGGATAGCCGCGAAAATCGCCATAGGGTTCGCGGTGCTCATGCTGCAGGGCATGATCATTTATAGCCTCGACGCGCTGTTTTCCGGGCAGCTGCGCATCGCGCTCTATCCGGTTTACATTGTTGGTTATATCGTCCTTGTCTTGATTTCTGTCGCCTTTGCGTTTGGGTTCTACTGGCGCTTTCTCGAAGCCGGTGCGCAAACGACGCAAGCGGCGGGCTCTTCGATTTTTCGGGTGCAGCAGGCGCTCCAGGCGGGGCAGAGCCGCCTCGAACTCCTTCAAACCACATTCACGACGTTGAGCACGATCTCGACGCAAAAGGCAGAGACTGAGCGTGTCAACGGGCGAACGTGTCCCAATAGCCGCGCGGGCGACGGTCCACGCAGACGGCTCCGCGACACCGATGCCCAGCGGTTCCAGTTTGCGAACGGCCTCATCGCGTCCCGAACCGACGCCGTAAAGGCGGACATCTCGGATCTGAACAGCGATCTTCAGCGGGTTCTAAAGAAAGACCCGGCAACCATCGATCCCGAGACGGGAACGCGGACGGCCTTTATCGAAGGGCTCGACCGCAAGCTCGGCCTCGTCATCGCGCGCTTCAATGAGCTGCGCACCGACCCGCAAATCCGCCAAATCCGGGATGAGTTTCAGGCGCGCGCCAGGCAAACGTCATTCCCCGACGACCGGGGCGGAACTTTCATCTGCCCGGACGGTCAGCTTCAAACCGCACTCGACGGCGTTGTGCGGTCGATTGACGATCTGCCCGAGCTGCGGAAGCCGGAATTGCGCTCAGTCGAAGGCTCCGAGGCTGTGATCGAAGCATTCCGGCGGCTGTCCAACACTGCAATCGGCCTTGTGGTTTACGGCAAGGCTCCGCCTTCGCCCGAGCAGATCAGAGTCGAGCAGACGCAAGGAATGCCCTCTGGAGACCTATCGGCAGCATTCTCCCAGGACCACGCAGGGCTTAGCGATCGCGATTATATCCCGCTCATGATCGCGATCTTCGTCGACGTTTGCATCTTGCTCGTTTCCGTCAACCGCCCGTTCGGCCCTTTCTTCAATCTCGGGCAAGACCTGTCCCGCGCACGCGAACGCGGACCGATGCAAGGCGTGCTTGAGACCTTCTACCGGGTTTTCCAGGACGAGTTTCACCTCCCGTCGGGGCAGGGACCAGCGCCGGGCGAACTGATCGCGCCGCTGCAGGACGTAGTCTTCGACTACAAGGGCGAATATTACGCTGCCGTACCGCTCGATTTTCGCGAGGAGAATTATGAGCAATGGGCAAACGCTAGGGCGAAAGCTCCGAGTTTCGAATCCTCGCGCGCACTTGAGCGCTCACGCTATCTTGCCGCCATTTTCGCCATTCTCGAGGGCGAGAAGCTCGTGCGCCTGCTGGGTGTGGAGCGGAGAAGCAGGTTCGAGAGGAATGTTCTGAACGGACTCGATGAAGAGACGGTCCGGGCCAAGCTCGACAAGCAGGGCAGCATGTACGCTCAGGCGGATGCCTTCCGCATCTACAAGTTCCGGCCAGGAAAGTGGGCCGATCTCCTCATCCAGACGGTAGGAAGCGTTGCGGCGCGTCACGACGCACTGCGCCCCGCGGAGCGCGGTCCCACGCTTTACGGTTTGTTCACGCGGCGCAAGCGGCTCGAAAACAAGTCAGAAAGACGCGAGAAACAACGCGGCCCGCTGACTTCTGTGAAAGGTCAAACTTCGACTGCGGACGAGGATGAGCGGCCTCAGCCCCGCATACCCCATCGAACGTCCGTTGAGTAAGTAGAGAGCCTAAAGCCGCCAAGCGTGTCTAACTTGCTTCGGTTCTCCAATTGTTGCGCCGTCGTCTTTCCAACAGCGCCCAAACGATCTATATTATAGGGTGCTGGTTCGCCAGCTATGGCGATAAATGGATATCGTAATAAACCTATCGGACCCGGGGGCGGTACCCGGCGCCTCCACCACATGCCCGTAAGTGCGGGTTTCTGATGGGGGCGAAATAGGATCGACGAGGGTGTAAAGGGTACTCTTTCGCTCGGCATGGTTCCGCCGTATCGGGCCATTCTAATAGTTGCAAACGACAACTATGCTGGGGCACGCCCCGTCGCGCTAGCGGCGTAAGTGTTCCGATCCAAGTCCTAATGGCGTAGCTGCTATTAGGCGCGGTTGGCGGCGCCGGGCAACAGAAGCCCGCCACTTTTCTGCACGAGCTTGGCGTAGAAGCGGAAATGCCCGAAGATCTGATCCGGTACGAGGCTCTCGTCCTAGACGCGCTGCGCGGCGTCGTGCGCTCGGTATTGCAGCGTGTCCTGAAGCGGGGCATCCCGGGCGATCATCATTTTTTCATCACCTTCGATACGCGTGCTCCGGGCGTCGGCTTGTCCAAGCGCCTGAAAGATCAGTATCCGCACGAAATGACAATTGTGTTGCAGCACCAGTTCTGGGATTTGGCGGTGACCGAGGACCGGTTCGAAGTGCGCCTTTCATTCAATAACATTCCAGAACGGCTTGTGATCCCATTTGGCGCCGTCCGCATTTTTCAGGACCCGAGCGTTCACTTCGCCCTTGCGCTGCGTCCCCCGGAGGCTGAGGCGGGCGAAAAGACGGGCTCTGAGCCTCCACTTCTGCCGGCGCCAAGAAACGAGCCGGGCGCTGCGTCTGCGCTTCCTAATCAAGACCAGGCGCAGCTTGACCGGGAGCTCGCCGCTTCTCCCCTCGCTGAAAATGAGGACGAGCCGCGAGAGGAACGGCGGACTGCCGAGGTCGTTAGTCTCGACAAGTTCCGTAAAAAGTAAACACCGAAAAGTTGTACTATTTTTTTGACTGCCTCTGTACGTTAATCGGGCAGTTATAAAATCGTGTCATCTTCGCAACATAGGTCGCGCAAAGAGGCCGGAACACGGCGATTTGGGGGCGACGCGATTGCTCCTCTTCGCTATGTTCAGTCGAACCGAAAGTTGTGGACGTATAGCTCATTCCGGCGCGGAACGGGCAGCGCGGACGCAACGTTGAATGAAGGCGCATAGCGGCGGTGCTTGCGCTGGAAATAGCTGAGATTATTGACGAGACGCCGGAGGGATTGAATGTCACGCCTTATGAAGCAAATTGCGATTGCCAGCCTTGCTCTGACAATTGCCGCATCAAACGCAAATGCAGCGTTCCTCGATAGTTTCTTCAATGACCTTTTTGGTCCTATGGGTGGTCCTGCAGGGCGTCAGCACGTTCGAATTCATGGCGCCTATAATCCTGGTGACATCATTGTGAGCTTTGGCGATCGCCGCCTCTACTACGTCGAGTCGAAGACAACCGCCATCAGCTATGCCATTGCAATTCCGAAGGCAGAGGCGAAATGGTCCGGCGTGAGCTACGTCAGCCAGAAGCGCGAAAATCCAACCTGGACTCCAACGGCTGACATGCGCCGCGAAAATCCGACCCTTCCGTCCTATGTTGCTGGCGGCGACCCGCGCAACCCTCTTGGCACGCGCGCCCTGTATCTCGGCGAATCCATGTACCGCATCCACGGAACGGACGCGCCCTGGCTGATCGGTCAGCAGGTCTCTCACGGCTGCATCCGTATGTATAATGAGGACGTAGCAGATCTTTATCGCCGCGCGAAAGTGGGCGCCAAGGTCATTGTCACCTGGGACCATATGCACACGGCCTAGTAGCTTCAACTTCATCATCTCATTAAAAAGAGGCCGGGCGACCGGCCTTTTTTGTTGCCCAATGGAATAACGGCGTTGCGCAGCAAAAATTCCCTTCCCCTTGCAGAATGTGTGCTCCGGAATCCACTCGGGATCGGCTCTCGAAGCTGGAAACCCCCCTTTCGCTTGGGACGCTCAGGTTTTGCTCATCCTGATAAGTTATAATGGTTTCCATCAATTAGGACTGGATGTGCCCGATGCGCACCGTGTATCGGCCAACAAGTGCAACCTGCGAATGGTATTGGTACAGTAAGAACACAGTTGTGAGATGACATTAAGAACAGGAAGGCGCTGTTGACCTTCAACACTGGACAGGTAACCAAAAAAAGTGCGATCTCACTCTGGAATATCGGCCATCCCCGGAACGGTGTGGGGGAGCCGCTTGTTTGCGACAGGCGACTAAGTGAATCTGCGTGGAAATACAACCACGTCTTTGACACGGGGTGACCAAATGCAAAAACTCGCGCGCGAGGCTGGTAGCATGCAAGTTGTGCTGGCTCAACCTCGTGGATTCTGTGCAGGGGTGGTTCGCGCCATCTCTATAGTTGAACGTGCGCTCGAGAAATACGACGCGCCCGTGTATGTTCGGCATGAGATCGTTCATAACAAGCACGTTGTTGATGACTTAAAAGCAAAAGGCGCTCGTTTCGTCGACGAAATCGATGAAATACCGCCGGGTGCCGTCACGATATTCAGTGCGCACGGCGTTTCCAAATCCGTGGAGAGCTCCGCGGAATTCCGCAGTCTTCCCGTCATCGATGCGACCTGTCCGCTTGTGACGAAGGTTCATCTTCAAGGGAAGCGTTACATTGGCCAGGGACGCACCGTGATACTCGTCGGGCACGCCGGGCATCCCGAGGTGGAAGGGACGATGGGGCAAATTCCAGGTCCTGTTCATCTCGTGCAAACAGAGGAAGATGTCGCTTCGCTGCCAATCCCAATCGATACGCCTATCGCGTATGTGACGCAGACAACGCTCAGCATCGACGATACGCGCGGCATCATCCACGCAATCAAGAAGCGCTTCAAGAATGTGGTCGGGCCTGGGACGAACGACATCTGCTACGCCACGCAAAACCGGCAGATGGCGGTGCGGGAGCTTACGAAGATCGCGGACGTCATTCTCGTTGTCGGCGCGAAGAACAGCTCTAACTCCAACAGGCTTCGCGAGATCGGCGAGGAAGCGGGTATCCCGAGCTACCTTTTGGCCGAAGGCAGCGAGCTGAAGCCGGATTGGGTCCGCGGAGCCTCGGTCATCGGGCTTTCGGCGGGCGCTTCGGCCCCGGAAGCCATGGTTCAGGATGTTATCGCAAGTTTACGGAAGCTCGGCCCCGTGGACGTGACCAGTTTGCCAGGCGTCGAGGAAAACGTCGAATTTCGGCTCCCTGTGGGGCTTCACGCCTTCTGACTTAAGGGGAATGTGTCCTGTTTCCCCGAATTGATCGTTCGAAGTTACCTATCCACGCGCGGTCCGCGCTAACATTTTAACTGGAGCAGTGTGCTATGGTCTTGCCGTTTTTCCAAGAAAGACGGATTGGCGCCTATCTTCTCAAGCAGAAGCTTAAGGGCCGGAAACGTTATCCCTTGGTGCTGATGCTGGAGCCTTTGTTCCGGTGCAACCTGTCCTGCGCTGGCTGTGGCAAGATCGATTATCCCGATTCTATCCTCAATCGTCGCCTATCCGTGCAGGAATGCCTGGACGCCGCCGAGGAATGCGGCGCGCCCATGGTAGCGATCCCAGGCGGCGAGCCTTTGATCCACCGTGAAATCGGCGAGATCGTCGCGGGGCTTGTCGCACAAAAGCGTTTTGTCTCGCTGTGCACGAACGCGCTGCTGCTTGAGAAGAAGCTGCATCTGTTCGAGCCTTCGCCTTATCTCTTCTTCTCCGTTCATCTCGACGGTCTGAGGGACCATCACGACAAATCTGTCTGCCAGCCCGGCGTTTTCGACAGAGCGTTTGCGGCCATCAGGGCGGCGAAGGCGAAAGGCTTCACGGTCAACGTCAACTCGACGGTCTTCGATGGCTACAAAGCTGAGGAGATCGCTCGCTTTCTCGATTTCTGTAAAGACCTTGGCGTCGGTGTCTCGATTTCGCCCGGCTACGCCTATGAGCGCGCCCCCGATCAGGAGCACTTCCTGAACCGCCGCAAGACGAAGGAACTGTTCCGCAAAGTCTTCGCGCTCGGTAAGGGCAAGCGCTGGACGCTTTCCCATTCGCCGCTGTTCCTCGACTTCCTGGCCGGCAACCAGGAGTTCCATTGCTCGCCCTGGGGCATGCCCACCCGCAATATCTTCGGCTGGCAGAAGCCTTGCTACCTGATCGGCGAAGGCTATGCGCGGACGTTTACAGAGTTGATGCAGACGACGAACTGGGACAGCTACGGCACCGGCCGCTATGAGAAGTGCGCAAATTGCATGGCGCATTGCGGTTACGAGCCGACCGCAGCTCATGCCGGGATTTCGAATCCGCTGAAGATGATCGCCGTAGCCTGGCGCGGCATCCGCACGGAAGGACCCATGGCGCCAGAAATCTCGCTCGAAAACCAGCGCCCGGCCGCCTACGTTCACTCACTCCACGTGGAGCGGGAGATCCGCAGTATCGACAAGAGCGAAGAACAGCCCCAGCGCTTGACGGCAGCGGAGTAGGGCTTGTTGACTTCGCGCCGAAGTTTGTCGTCCCCGCGCAGGAGCGTGTGAAAAAATGGGTTTCACCCTTTTCTGTCATGGCCGGGCTTGACCCCGCCATCCACTGACACTTGAAAGGTCTGCCCTTTTTCTGGATAGCCGCATCAAGAGCCTGCCCCCGGCTTGAATGGGGCGGCTATGACAACAAGAGGCAGAGCCGCAAGGCCAATTCTTCAAACGCTCGCCGGCGTGGGATCCAGTAAGCACTGGACTATATCGCTGTTTTCTCGAACCCTTTTCGATTACTGGGTGCCCGCTCCCCGTCGTCACTTGGGACAGGCTCTGCGGGCATGACAGCGCCGTATTGCGTTCGGATGAGTTATGGATGGCCCGGTCAAGGCCGGCCATGACAGTCGCGTATTGGCTCCCCATTAAAATGATGATGCGCTCGCATCCGCCGTCCCAGGCAGATGGTGCAGGACCGCCCCGCTTACCTAGCTCTAGTCACTCGACGTTAAGCGGGAGATCCACGGCCTCAACAAGGCCGAAGAACGGCCCAAGCGCCAGACGGCACGCGTGGAGGGCCTTGCTGGCCCTGCGCGTGTCGTCCGCGAGGCGAATTATCTCGGGGATATCGCGCGGCCGCCGAACGAGGGAGCGCACGACCGCCGCAGGGTTGGTCGTTCCGTTGTCGCGGACGCCAACGGCGGCGCTGATTGGGATGGCGCGATGAGCCGGGTCGATGACCACTCTCAAAACCGCGAGCGGCAGGCCATAATGCTCCGCGACTTCCGCGGCCATCCGGGATTCCATGTCGACAGCGCCGGCGCCCGTCCCGTCCCAGAGTGCTTCCTTCTCAAGCACGGACAGCACGGGGCCTTCGGCTCCGAAAACCGGAAGGCTGCAAGCATAAGGCAGGACATCCCGTAGCGACTTCGCCCAGTGCGCATGGGTCTGGAAGTGGCTCTTAGCCGTTACAACCGAACTCGCGACGACAACATCGCCCGGCTTCAGCGCTGGCGAAAGTCCGCCCGCCGTTCCGAAGCTGATGATCCCTCGGGCGCCAGCGCGTGCAAGAGAGTGAAGGTCCTGCACATACTTGTCGCGCTTTTGTCCGTAGACCGCCCGAACGCCGGGGCCTTTGGCGATGCGAGCTTCGAAGTCCATGCCAGCCGCCACGATCACGGGAGCGTCGTCGATTTGCACTTTCATGATCAATTTGGCTTGGCTGGGTGTGCCCACACACACCTGTTGCAAAAGATTGCTTTAGACTACAGAGCGTCGGGTCCGAACACAAGCATCCTTACTCAATAGTTAGCTTTTTGCCTAAAGCGTAGCGCTATATATGCAAGATCTACATGCCGTGCATCACCGGAGCGCGGTTTCCAGCCGTGAGATTGCGGTAGCGCGCGAGCGCCCACAGCGGGAAATATTTCGCGTAGCCGTGATAGATGAGATAGAAGACGCGAGGGAAACCGGGGGCGTTGTGCCGATCCTCGCGCCAGGTTCCGCTCTCGTCCTGGGTCGCCGTCAAATAGGCAATGCCCTTTGCCACGGCTGGGTGATCCACTTCGCCCGCGGCCATGAGGCCGAGGAGCGCCCACGACGTTTGTGAAGGCGTGCTGGGCGACTTCTCGTAGCCCTTGTAATCGAGTTTGTAGCTCGACCCATCCTCGCCCCAGCCGCCATCCTCGTTCTGGATCGAGACGAGCCACGCCACGGCGCGCCGCACGCTTTCCGAGGAGGCGCTCACGCCCGCCGCGTTCAGCGCGCACAGGGCGGACCACGTCCCATAGATGTAGTTCATGCCCCAGCGGCCGAACCAGCTCCCGTCCTTCTCCTGGTCGTTGAGGATATACTCGACGCCGCGCTTAAGCATTGGGCTTGTTTCGGTCTTCTCGCCCAACTGCGCCAGCATTGACACGCAGCGTGCGCTCACGTCGACGGTCGGGGGATCGAGAAGTGCGCCATGATCCGAAAACGGGATATTATTCAGATAATGGCACGTGTTATCGGCGTCGAATGACGCCCAGCCGCCGTTCTTGCTTTGCAGGCCGGCGATCCACTCTTGGCCACGGCTGATTGCGGTGCCGTAGTCCTGTTGGACCCCAGGAAGGTTGGCTGCCCTATCGAGGGCCATGACGACGACCGCCGTATCGTCGAGGTCGGGATAATGAGGGTTCGCATATTGAAACGCCCAGCCGCCGGGGCGGACATCGGGGCGCTGGTCGGCCCAGTCGCCTTTCACGTCGAGCACCTGCCTCGGCTTGAGCCATTCGAGCCCCTTCAGCGCGCATTCGCGCTCGGCCTCGCCGCCAACTTCGAGCAGGCTATGGGCGGCAAGACCGGTATCCCAGACGGGCGACACGCATGGCTGGCAATAGATTTCGTCCTCCGTTTCGAGGAGCAGCTTCTCGATCGAATACCGGGCGATGGCGCGGCCGGGATCGCTTTCCGGCACGCCGAGCGCGTCGTACATCATGACGCTGTTGGCCATGGCGGGGAAGATCGCACCAAGTCCGTCCTCGCCGTTCAGCCGTTCCTTGACAAAAGCGACGGCTTTATCGATGGCACGGCGGCGTATTCGCGAAGGAAACAGCGGCTCGGCCACCCATAACACTTTGTCGATTGCTGCGAAGGTCAGGAACCACGACCATTTCTGATGCTCCGCTTTCGCCCGCATGCCCACCTTTTGCGGCGGGGTCAAGAACAGCTCATCGACACTCACGCCGCGCTTGTTGCGTGCGAGCGGCTTCAGCGCCGCAAGCACGTAAAGCGGAACCATGACCGTGCGCGCCCAATAGGACACCTTGGTCATGTGAAAGGGAAACCACTTCGGCAACAGCATGATCTCGACCGGCATCACCGGCGCGGCACGCCATGTCAGGACACCGTAGAGCGCAAGCAAGATGCGGGTGAACACGTTGCTCATCTCAGCGCCACCCCGCGAGAGGATTGCGTCGCGGGCGCGCACCATATGAGGCGCGTTAATGTCGTCGCCGATCATTTTGAGCGCGAAGTAGGCCTTCACGCTGGCGCTCATGTCGAAAGCACCCTCATGAAAGAGCGGCCAGCCGCCGTGCTTGCCCTGAATGCGGCGCAGGTACACGCCGATCTTGGCCTCGCGCTCAAGGTTGGGCTCTTCGCCGAGGTAATGCGTGAGGAGGATATACTCCGCCGGGATCGTCGCATCGGCTTCGAACTCGAAGCACCAATGGCCGTCCTCACGTTGATGGCGCAGGAGCGCCGCCGATGCTGCTTGAATGTGATCTTCGAGACGCTTCGGCCTCCCCGGACTGGCAACCTCAGGTTGCTCCATGTCGAGCCGGTCAGCCTCGAAATCGTCATCCTCGCGCAGAGCGCGTTCGCTCATCTCCATCATGATGGTACTATCCCCTCATCGTCAGGCGGGCAGCCCGTTCGCCGGAACGGATCGCCCCTTCAATAGTTGCGGGGAGGCCCGTTTGGATCCAATCGCCCGCAAGGAAAAGGTTGCGCCACTTCGTTTTTGCATGTGGGCGCATTGCATCCTGTTGGGGGCTCGCGGCGAAGGTCGCACGCTTCTCCTTAACGATCTGCCAAGGTGGCAGGTTCGCAGGAAGCCCTGTAATAGCAGCAACATCCAGCCATAGCTCGGCGGCAAGCTGCTCGCGAGGACGGTCGATTAGCCGGTCTGCCCCGCTGACGGTGATAGACAATCTTCCGGGGAATGCAAAGACCCATTCGACCGTTCCATGAACAAGCCCGAGGATTGCTGGAAATTGCGGCGGCGAAGCAACGCGGTAGTGTGCGTTTAGGATGGCCCGGAACTCGGTTGGGGCTTGCAACTGGGGCACGAGCCCCTGCGCAACCCAAGGTGGCACGGCCAGGATGACAGAGTCGCCTTCGCCGACTGGAACTTCACCGTCTGCAAACTTCAGAGCGCAAACACGGCCGGAGGCAAACTCGATCTCGCGAAGGCGTTTCCCGAACGCTATTGTCCCATGGTGTTCGCCAAGAAAGGCGAGCGCCGGCTCGATGAAAGCCGCGGAAAGCCCCTCTGCGACGAGCGGGCGACAGGCCGCGCCGCCCTTGGCCAGCGTGTTTCGCATGACGGCGCCTGCAAGCCGCGCCGAGCCTTCCTTTGGGTCGGTGTTAAGCGCGGCGAGCATGAGAGGTTGCCAGAGCCGCGCATAAAGAGGGCTATTGCTTGCAACGATGTCCGTCACGGTTTTGCGGGAGCGCGCCCACATGAGCGGCGCCGCGCTAACATAATCCAGCGGCTTGGTCGAGGGCACGCGGCGCGCGGGATCGAAAAGCCACGATGGCCAGCGGCCTTCGTTGATCTTGAGCGCCCAGCGCTCGCCTGTCGCAAGATCCGCGAAGTCGAACTCCGCCTTGGAGGGCCCCTGGAGCTTGTCCGCTCCGCCGATCAGCTTCAGATAGCCGATCGCCGCATCGTTTCCCGATAAGAGAAGATGATTGCCGTTGTCGATCACGGACCCGAAGCCGGCGTCGTAATAGGACCGGCATCGCCCGCCAGCTTGGCCCGCGGCTTCGTAGACTGCAACGGAGCGGCCGCGCTCGGCGAGACGAACGGCGGCGGACAAGCCCGCAAGGCCTGCGCCGATAATGTGCGTCAAGGGCTTACGAGGAGTCACGCCCCTCACCCCAGCCCTCTCCCCATGGGAGAAGGAGCGCGCCGGGCTTTCAATATCGTCCCCTCTCCCAGGGGGAGAGGGACAGGGTGAGGGGAGATCCATCGCTAAACTATGAAGTGGCGCAGAACGATCATGATGATGCGTGATTTGCTAAGCCGGATTGGCAGGCGCGGAGCCGCCCAGCCGCGTGACACAAGGGCCGCGAGGATGCTCTTGTAGGCCTCTGACATCACGCGCGGCGTCCTGACCATGCGCCGCGAGTGGGCGTTCATGATCTTGTCCGCTTCCGAGAAACGCCAGCGCGCCAAGGCAACAATGCGCCCGCAGACCTCGGGAAGCTTGGGACTGGCAAGCACCGTGGCCGGATCCGTGCTGTTGATACCCGCGTCGGCCAGGAATCCGCGCGGCAGATAAAGCCGGTTGATGGCGGCATCCTCGTCCAGATCGCGCAGAATGTTCGTGAGCTGCAAGGCGCGCCCGAGATGTTCGGCAAGCTGCCTGCCCGCTTCCTTCGGCATGCGAAATACACGGACCGAAAGGCGACCGACCGCGCTTGCCACGCGGTCGCAGTAGAGATCGAGATCGACGAACTCGGGCGCCTGGATGTTCTGGAGCACATCCATTTCCATGCCGTCGATGATGGCCCGGAAATCGTCGCGTTCGAGCTGAAAGTCGCGCACGGCCACCGCGAGGCCGGCCAGGCCAGGACGCTTTTCGCCGCGATAGATCGCATCGATGTCTTGCCGCCAGCGCTCGAGGCTTTCAAGCCGCCCTTCGGCCGGCCCTTGGTCGTCGGCAATATCATCCACGGCGCGGCAGAAGGAATAAATCTCGAACATGGCTTCGCGCTGGCCGGGTGGCATGATGCGCATGGCCGCGTAGAACGAGCTGCCGAGAGCGCGGCGCGACGCTTGCCCCTCTACGGCTTCAACTTCAAGGACTTGGGTGGTCATCAATTCCCCGTAACCGCAGCCGGCGCCCTATTCGGCGCTAGTAAGCGCCGTCCCAGACCGAGGCAAGCTGCTGTGATCAAGTTGGAAGCAAAACCCAACTTGGTTAGATGCACGGGCTGGCTCAAAGGATCCCGCTCCATCAGCATTTGGACAAGTTTGCGAGCCAGCCGCTCGATGGCGGCGACTTCCAGGCTCAGGCGCAAATCCTTGATTCCGCGCGAAAGATCGGCGGCGCCAAGGAGGTCTTTTGTTTTTGCGGCGAGTTCATGGATCGTTTTCAGCAATTCGGGCGACGCCTTCGGAGCCGCCAACGCTTCGACCGGAATGTTTCGCCCTGCGAGAACATCGACTGGAATATAGACGCGGTCGAGGCGGCGGTAGTCGGCCCCGCAATCCTGCAAATGATTGATGATTTGCAGCGCGGCGCACAGCGCGTCGTTCGCGGGCCAAGTCGAGCGGCTTTCGCCGTGCACGTCGAGCACGAAACGGCCGACAGGCATCGCCGAGTAGCTGCAATAGTGGATGAGGTCATCCCAGTCGGCGTAACGGTGCTTGCTCGCATCCATGCGGAAAGCCACGAGCAAATCCTGCCCATGCTTCGGGGAAAGCCCCTTTTCCGCAATCGCCGCGCGGAGCGGCAGCGCTTCCGCGATGCAGTCGCTTTGCCCGAGAAGCGTCTCCTCGAATTGGTCAAGTTTGCGGATTTTCTCGCCTTCGGACAGCGTTGGATGGTCCGCCACATCGTCGGCGGCGCGCGCGAACTGGTAGAACGCGAGGATCGCCGGGCGGTGTTGCTTTGAGACGAGATGCGAGGCGACGGGAAAATTCTCGTCGCGATGCGTCTTCTCGCCTGCCTCCCAAACCGGACCCGTTGTCATGATGCCTCCGCGCGGCTCGCCTGCACGCGGCCCTTCCAAAGACCGCCCTTGCCGCGCCAATGCTGTAAAGCCGAGTCTAGGGTGAATGCCGTGTAAAAGGTCGCAATAACGGGAAGCGCCGCTGCCCATAGCGGCGACAGGCGATAAAAGCGGACCATCGGCAGAAAGGCGAACGCCATGAGACCCCATGTTACTGCGCCAACGGCCTGAGCAAGGCCGGTCCCGGACACCGCGAGCAAAGCCGGCATAAGATAGGTGAGTATCATGCCGATGACGGTTCCAAGGAGGAGCACTATAGAATACCGAAGCTGATCGTAGGCTGAGCGAGCCACCATTCGGCGAATGTCGGTTAACCGCGGGTAAGGACGCAGGCTATGCGCGCTGTCCGTCAGCCCAAGCCAAATCGGGCCTTGCTTTTTCATGCTGCGGCCAAGCGCGCAATCGTCGATGAGGGAGGAGCGGATCGCGGCGATACCTCCCGCGGCTTCCAGCGCCTCGGCCCGGACCAGCATGCATCCGCCCGCCGCCGCAGCCATGGCCTTGTCGCGGCGGTTTACCCAGGCCAAGGGGTAAAGCATCAGGAAGAAGAAAACGAAGGCCGGGATGAGCCCGCGCTCGGCGGGGCTTTCGCAGCGAAGTTTCACCATGAGCGAGGTCAGCACCAGCGACCGGCCTTCAGCGCGCGCCACGAGACGGCGGACCACGCCCGGTCCGTGGGCGATATCGGCGTCCGTCAAAAGGATATAGCGCGGCGGGTCTGCAAGCGCGGATGCTTGCCCGACGCCTTGCTTCATGGCCCAAAGCTTGCCCGTCCAGCCCGGCGGCAAAGGTTGGCCCGCCACGATCGTCAGGCGGTCGCTCGCGCCAAGGGCCTCCGCGGCGGCGCGGGCGGCATCTGCCGTGCCGTCGTCGCTTTGATCGTCGACGAGAAAGACACGTAGCGGCTTCGGGTAGTCCTGGCTCAGCAGGCTCGACAGGCTCTTCGCAATAACGTCCGCTTCGTTTCGCGCAGGCACGACGGCGGCAACCTGCGGCCATTCGGCGGGCGCAGGCGGCACATCATTCTCATCGCGGATATCGGCGCGCCAGAAGCCGCCTCGCCCAAAGATAAGATAGAGCCAAGCGGCGAGGCCAAATCCGCTCAAAATAACTGCAACTGTCATGCCGGTCTCTGCTGTAGCGGGCTCGCGATTTTGCCTGCTAACACGGTTAACCATTTTCGGAAAGATCAGACGACGATTTCGCACGATAGAAATTGCCGCGCCTCAGCTAGTGCCGGGGTAACGAAAAACTTGCGCGAGGCTGAAGCTTCAGCGGGACGGCCGCGACCATAAAGATAATGTGGGCGGCAAAACGGCGGCCGAGGCCAGATTGTCGGTGAAAAGGCGCGTGAATGGATGACGACGCGAGATCGAGGCGCCGTCGCCTCTGTTCAAAAACAGGACTCACTCGCGGCAAGCTTAGGGCAGCGAGCCGCTGCTAAAAAAGCACTGCCCGCCGCACTTTATTCCTAAGATGCGCCGGGCTTCAAAATGCAGTTTGGCCTACTCGTGGCGCTCCTTGTTGGAGGAAGACGAGCCTGAGTTCGACGCTTTCGCCTGCCTCTCCTGGCTAAGTGCGGAAATCGCAAATACGCCGCTTGGGCTCAAGCTCATGATCGTCGGGTCTCCGTTCTTGTCTTTCGCCTGAATGACAAAGGAATCCGCCAGCACTTTCACATCGGTGAACCCGGCTTTCTGGAGATCTTGCTTGAGCTTGTTGATCGTCAAGACGTTACTGCTGTGGATGGCGCTTGAAGTGTCTTGCTGGGATGAAGCCGAACCCTGAGATGGAGCCGCACCCGTCTGCGATGGAGCCGCACCTGTTGGCTGAGAATTATTGTTCGTTGCCGAGTTGTCGGTTCCGGCGAGGGCTGGGCAGGAAAACGCGAGCACGACGGCTAGCGCGGAGAACAGAGATTTCTTCATGGGGCCTCCCGAAAAAGATGACGATTTGTTAATGTGACCAACATGGAGACCACCTGTTGGTTCCCGGCATTAAGCTATCGCCTCTGGATGAGCCCGAATTGAAGTTGGAATAAAGCAATCGCTTCAAGCCGTGTATTGGCTGGCGAGGGAGAACTATCGAATCAATTCGCGTCCATCTTCAGCGCAGCGATGAAGGCTTCCTGCGGGATCTCGACGCGGCCGAACTGCCGCATCTTCTTCTTGCCTTCCTTCTGCTTGTCGAGCAGCTTGCGCTTCCGGGTGACGTCGCCGCCGTAGCACTTCGCGGTCACGTCCTTCCGCAGCGCCGATAGCGTCTCGCGCGCAATCACCTTTCCGCCTATGGCCGCCTGGATCGGAATTTTGAACAGGTGCCGTGGAATGAGCTCCTTCAGCTTCTCACACATCATCCGGCCACGCATCTCGGCGCGCGCGCGGTGCACGATCATGGACAGCGCGTCCACGGGCTCGTCATTGACGAGGATGGACATCTTCACGAGGTCGCCCGCCTCGTATCCCGTGATGGAGTAATCGAAGCTCGCATAGCCGCGGCTGATGGATTTCAGCCGGTCATAAAAGTCGAATACCACTTCGTTCAGCGGCAGATCGTAGACGACCATGGCGCGGCTGCCGGCATAGGTGAGCTCCTTCTGCCGCCCGCGGCGATCCTCGCAAAGCTTCAGCACCGCGCCGAGATGCTCGTCGGGCACGAAGATCGTGGCCTTGATCCAGGGCTCCTCCATGCGGTCGATTTTCACAACGTCGGGCATGTCGGCGGGGTTGTGCATCTCGCGCATCTCGCCGTCCGTCATGAACAGATGATAGATAACGCTGGGCGCGGTGGTGATGAGGTCGATGTTGAATTCGCGTTCGAGCCGTTCGCGGATGATTTCGAGATGGAGAAGACCCAGGAAGCCGCAGCGGAAACCGAAGCCCAACGCGGCGCTGCTTTCCATTTCGAATTGGAAGCTCGCATCGTTGAGGCGCAGTTTTGCCATGGCGTCGCGCAAATCGTCGAATTGCGAGGCGTCCACCGGAAAAAGGCCGCAAAACACAACCGGTTGGACGGGCTGGAAGCCCGGAAGCGCCTGCGCTGCGGGACGCTTGTCTTCCGTGACGGTATCGCCGACGCGCGTATCGGCCACTTCCTTGATTGCGGCGGTGAAGAAGCCGACCTCGCCCGGCCCGAGCACATCGAGCATTTCCTGCTTGGGCCGGAATATGCCGACCCGGTCGATGGGGTGCACCGCGCCGGTGGACATCAGCTTGATGCGCATGCCCTTTTTGAGAACGCCGTCAACCACGCGCACCAGAACGACGACGCCGAGATAGGGATCGTACCAGCTGTCGATCAGCATCGCCTTTAGCGGCGCAGCAGCATCGCCCTTCGGTGGTGGCAGGCGCGTAACGATTGCCTCAAGCACCTGATCGATGTTGAGACCCGTTTTAGCCGATATCTCCACCGCATCGTGCGCGTCGAGGCCGATCACGTCCTCGATCTGCTGCTTGACGCGGTCCGGCTCTGCCGCCGGCAGGTCGATCTTATTGAGGATCGGCACAATCTCGTGGTTGTTGTCGAGCGCCTTGTAGACATTGGCAAGCGTCTGCGCCTCGACGCCCTGGCTCGCATCGACCACCAGGAGCGACCCCTCGCACGCGGCAAGGCTCCGGCTAACCTCGTAGCCGAAATCCACGTGACCGGGCGTGTCCATGAGGTTGAGCTGATAAAGCTCGCCGTCCTTCGCGCGGTAATCGAGCCGCACCGTTTGCGCCTTGATGGTGATGCCGCGCTCTTTCTCGATGTCCATGCTGTCGAGCACTTGCGCCTGGCCCGCCATCTCGCGGTCGGACATGCCGCCGCAAATCTGGATCAGGCGGTCGGCGAGCGTCGACTTGCCGTGGTCGATATGCGCGACGATCGAGAAATTGCGGATGCGCTCAAGTGGCGTCACGCCCTTCGGGGCGGCGGCTTGGCGCGGCGCGGCGTCTGGCAGGGTGGGCGGGACAGTTGTCATAGCGCCTTACATAATAGAAAAGAGGACGGGCTGGAAGCGCCGCGCTCTGTGATGGCAATTGCAATGCTCCAGCGCGAAGCCGCGCCGCGTCCATTTCTTTGACAGGACCGCCGGTTCGATCACGCCGCGGCAGCGACGTCCGCGAGCCGGTCCGCGATGGCGTTCAATGCTGCCTCGGCGCTCGCTCCGTCGGGGCCACCCGCCTGCGCCATGTCCGGCCGTCCGCCGCCGCCCTGGCCACCGAGCGCAGCCGCGCCAGCCTTGACAAGGTCGACCGCGTTATATTTCGCCGTCAGGTCGTCAGTAACTCCGACGACGATCCCGGCCTTGCCTTCCTCCGTCACGCCGACAATCGCGACGATGCCGGATTTGATCTGGCGTTTGCCATCGTCCACGAGGCTGCGGAGATCCTTCGGCTGAATCCCATGCACTGTGCGGGCGAACATGGTGACGGCTCCCACGGTGCGCACCGGGCTTTCCGCATTAGCTTGCCCGTTGCCGCCCGAGCCGAGCGCGATTTTCTTCTTGGCTTCGGCAAGCTCGCGCTCGAGCTTCTTGCGCTCTTCCAATAGGGATGCAAGGCGGCTCGGCACCTCGGAAGGATGGACCCGAAGAAGGTCGGCGGCCTGACGGAGCGCGCTGTCCTGCGCGGCGAGATGGGTACGCGCCGCGTTCGCGGTCAGCGCCTCGATGCGCCTGACGCCTGCAGCGACCGCGCCTTCCTGTACGATTTTGACGAGCCCGATTTCCCCGGTCGCGCGGACGTGAGTGCCGCCGCAAAGCTCGACGGAAAAAATGCGCCCGCCCTTATCGTCGTGCGAGGCTTCGCCCATCGACACGACACGCACTTCCTCTCCGTATTTTTCACCGAAAAGCGCCATCGCGCCCGCGGCGATGGCATCGTCTACCGCCATGAGGCGGGTCACGACCGGGCTGTCCCGAAGGATGACGGCGTTGGCGAGGTCTTCAATGGTTGCGAGTTCGTCCTTCGAAAGTGGCTTCGGATGCGAGAAATCGAAGCGCAGCTTCTCGGGATCTACAAGCGAGCCCTTCTGGGTAACATGCGTGCCGAGCGTTTCGCGCAGCGCTTCGTGCAGAAGGTGCGTCGCCGAGTGATTGGCCCGGATCGCCGTGCGGCGCTCGGTATTCACATGCAATTCCACGGCGTCGCCAACCTTCAACGGGCCTTTTTCGACGATGCCGACATGCGCGAAGATTTTGCCGAGCTTCTTTTGCGTATCCTTGACTTCGAAATGCACGCCCTTCGGGGCCATGATGACGCCCTCGTCGCCAACCTGGCCGCCCGACTCTCCATAAAACGGCGTCTGATTGACGATGACGATGCCTTCTTCGCCCTTCTTGAGCTGCTTGACGAGTTTGCCGCCCTTGATCAGGGCAAGCACTTCGCCTTCCGCCGTTTCAGTCTCGTAACCGAGAAACTCGGTCGGCCCGACCTGATCCAGCAAATCGAACCAGAGCTTATCCGTGGCTGCTTCGCCTGAGCCCGCCCACGCTTTGCGCGCCTCCGCCTTCTGCTGCTCCATCGCGGAGTTGAACTGGCCAACATCGACTTGGATGTCGCGCGCCTTCAGCGCGTCCTGAGTGAGGTCGAGCGGGAAACCATAGGTGTCGTACAGCTTGAATGCCACATCGCCGGAAAGGGTATCGCCCGGTTGAAGCGTGCCGGTCGCCTCATCGAGCAGGCTCAAGCCCCGCGCCAGCGTCTTGCGGAATCGGATTTCTTCAATCTTCAGCGTCTCGCCGATGAGCGCCTGGCCGCGCACAAGTTCGGGGTACGCCTGTCCCATCTCGCGGACGAGAACAGGCAGCAGGCGATAAAGCAGCGGTTCTTCCATACCGAGGAGATGAGCATGGCGCATGGCGCGGCGCATGATCCGGCGCAGCACGTAGCCGCGGCCCTCGTTCGACGGCAGGACGCCATCCGCTATGAGAAAGCTCGACGCCCTCAGATGATCGGCGATCACGCGATGGCTCGCAAGGGCAGCACCCTCTGCCGGCACGTGCGTTGCCTCCACGGAAGCCCTTATGATTGCGAGAAAGAGGTCCGTCTCATAATTGTTGTGCACGCCTTGCAGCACGGCGGAGACGCGTTCGAGCCCCATGCCCGTATCGATCGAAGGTTTCGGCAAGGGCAGGCGCTCGGTCTTGGAAATCTGCTCGTATTGCATGAACACGAGGTTCCAGATTTCGATGAAGCGGTCGCCGTCCGCGTCGGGGCTGCCGGGAGGGCCGCCGGGGATTTCGGGGCCGTGATCGAAGAAGATTTCCGAGCAGGGGCCGCACGGGCCCGTCTCGCCCATCGACCAGAAATTGTCGGAGGTCGAGATGCGGATGATCCTGTCCTCAGGCAAGCCCGAAATCTTGCGCCATAGCCCGAAAGCCTCGTCGTCCTCTGAGTAGACGGTAATGAGCAGGCGCTTCTTATCGAGGCCGAGTTCCTTGGTTACGAGCGTCCACGCAAGCTCGATGGCTACGTCCTTGAAATAGTCGCCAAAGGAGAAATTGCCGAGCATTTCAAAGAACGTGTGATGCCGCGCGGTGTATCCAACATTGTCGAGGTCGTTGTGTTTGCCACCCGCGCGCACGCACTTCTGAGCCGTCACCGCGCGCTTGAAAGGCAAGGTCTCCATCCCGGTGAAGACGTTCTTGAACTGCACCATGCCCGCGTTCGTAAACATCAGCGTGGGATCGTTCCGCGGCACGAGCGGGCTCGACGGCACATGCTCATGGCCGTTCTTGCGGAAGAAATCGACAAAGGTCCCGCGGATATCGTTGAGGCTGCTCATAACTAATTTCGTTTCCAGTGGGGCTCACGCGGCTTCAAAGGGGCTCAGAAATAACAACCGCGCCCGAGATAAAGCATATTGGATATCGATACCGATACCGCAAATTGTCGTTATATAGCAAGCAACCCACAGCATTCGCGCCGCAGCAGCGCACGGGAAAAGTCTTACTTGGTTTAATTGCCTCGAGTTATTACCGGCGACCGCCTTTGCGCCCCGGCGTCGCCTCGGCGGGTGCGGCCATTTCGCCCTCTCCCTCACCTTCGTCATCGCCGCCATCGGCGCCGTCGAGAATGCGGGTCGCAATCAACCCCGCATTCGCCCTGATTTCACGCTCGATGGCTTCCGCCACTTGCGGGTTGCTCTTCAGGTAGAGCTTGGCGTTCTCGCGGCCCTGCCCGATGCGCTGGCTGTCGTAGGAATACCAGGAGCCCGATTTCTCGACGATGTTGGCTTTGACGCCGAGGTCGACCAGTTCGCCCGTCTTCGAGATGCCTTCGCCATACATGATATCGAACTCGACCTGCTTGAACGGCGGCGCCACCTTGTTCTTCACGACTTTGACGCGGGTCTGGTTGCCCACGACTTCATCGCGTTCCTTGATCTGCCCGATGCGCCGGATATCGAGCCGCACGGAAGAATAGAATTTCAGCGCATTTCCGCCCGTCGTCGTCTCCGGATTGCCGAACATCACCCCGATCTTCATGCGGATCTGGTTGATGAAAATGACGAGGCAGTTTGATTTGGAGATGGAGCCTGTAAGCTTGCGAAGGGCCTGGCTCATGAGGCGCGCCTGCATGCCCGGCAGCACGTCGCCCATTTCGCCTTCGATCTCGGCCTTAGGCGTGAGAGCCGCCACGGAGTCGACGACAATCACGTCGATCGCGCCTGAGCGCACCAGCGTGTCGGTAATTTCAAGCGCCTGCTCGCCCGCATCCGGCTGCGAGATGATGAGCTCTTCCAGATTGACGCCCAGCTTTTTTGCGTAGCCGGCATCGAGCGCGTGCTCGGCGTCAACAAAACCGCAAGCGCCACCCTTCTTCTGCGCTTCCGCGATGACGTGCAGGGCAAGCGTGGTCTTGCCGGACGATTCCGGCCCGAAAATTTCAATCACGCGTCCGCGCGGCAGCCCGCCGATGCCAAGCGCAATGTCGAGCCCCAGGGAACCTGTGGAAATGGCTTCCACCTCAACGGGCTTTTCGTTCTTTCCAAGCCGCATGATGGAGCCTTTACCGAAATTCCGCTCGATCTGGCTCAACGCCGCTTCGAGGGCTTTCTGCTTGTCCATGGTATTAAAATTCCCTTCGATCACGCGGAATGGCGTTTCGGACATGAATCGTTATCCTTTTATTCCATAGCGGTCATGGACTTGCAAACGACACCGAATGTACACGATTTGTTCTTGTGTGCAAGTGCAATTATGCAACTCAAGCGCAGTTATTGCGCGAGCTACCGCGCGCCGCGTGTTCCCTTTGCTCGCGTCTTAAGCGGCGGCGGCCTTCACGGTTTCGGCCAGCTTTTTCAGGGTGAAAGGCTTCGGCAGGAAGACGAAGTCCTCGTCCGCGCTCAAATTCTTGCGGAAAGCCTCCTCCGCATAGCCAGACATGAAGATGATTCGGATGTTGGGGTTGCGCTGGCGAAGGTGGCGCAGGAGCGTCGGGCCGTCCATCTCGGGCATGACCACGTCGCTGACGACCAGATCGATCTTTCCGTGTTCGCGGTCCATGATTTCCAGCGCTTCGACGCCGCTCGCCGCCTCAAGCACGGTGTAGCCGCGCGTGGCAAGGGCGCGCGACGCGAAAGAACGCACGGCTTCCTCATCCTCGACCAGGAGAACCGTGCCCTTTCCGGTTAGGTCCACGACCTTGTCGGGCGTCTCGGGCTTGCTTTCCAGCGCCTTGAGGTCCTGCTCCGTCTCCACATAACGCGGCAGATAGATGCGGAAGGAGGTTCCCTTGCCGATTTCGCTGTCGACAAGGATTGTGCCTCCGGTCTGCTTCACGATGCCGAACACTGTTGAAAGGCCGAGGCCGGTGCCCTTGCCGACTTCTTTCGTCGAGAAGAAGGGGTCGAAGATCTTTTCCAGATGCTCGGGCTTGATGCCGGTGCCCGTGTCGCGCACCTCGCACATGACATATTCGCCGCGGTCGAGGCCGCGATCCTTCAGCGCAAGCAACTCGCGCTCGCTCACATTCGCGGTGGTGATCATGATTTCGCCGCCTTCGGGCATCGCGTCGCGCGCATTCACCGCGAGGTTCATCACGACCTGGAAGAGTTGGCCCTCGTCGGCCTTCACGAACCACAGGTCGCGGCCATGCTGCACCTTGGCCTTGACCTTTTCGCCAAGCGTCCGGCCCATCGTCGCCTGAAATTCCTCGATCACGTCCGTTAGCTTGAGAAGGGCTGGACGCAAAGTTTGGCGGCGGGAGTAGGCGAGGATTTGCTTGACGAGTTCGGCGGCCCGCGTCGCGTTGTTCTTGATGTTCATCAAGTCTTTGAAGGCGGGGTCGGACGCGCGGAAGCGGCGCAGGAGAAGGTCAGAGAAGCCGATGATGGCGGTCAGAAGATTGTTGAAGTCGTGAGCAATGCCGCCTGCAAGCTCGCCCACGGCCTGAAGCTTCTGGCCCTGCACGGCCTGTTCGTCCGCCAGCGGCGGGTTCGATCCGGTCTCGGCCGCAGAGACGATCAAGCTGTTGTCGTTCGCGGCGGGGAAAATCACGAGGCGAACGCGCCTGTTAAGCGACCCCTTAAGCGTGGCTTGCAATTCCACAGGCCCGGAGACTCCAAGCCCGCTCGCTGAAAGCGCCGCGATTTTGTCCCGGATGTTCTGCGAGGAGGTCTCGGCGACAAGCGCCGTCAACGGCTTTCCGCCGAGCTCCGCACCTGCGGAACCCTCTTCCTCCGCGCCGCTGAAAAGCCGCTTGAAAGCATCGTTTGCAGCTTGGATGACGCCCTTTGAGTTTGTGAACGCCATCGCTGTCGGGGCGCGTGCGAGAAGCGCATCGAATGATTCGTCGAGACTGCCAGCGGCAGGATCGGCGGGAGTGACGAGCCAGACCTGCGCCTCGTTCACGTCCGCGCCCACATGTAAGGACGCCGCTCGCGAAAAGCCGCTCGCGCTGACGATCTGGACGGGGATTGCGCTGCCGGCCTTCGCGATCATGTCGCGCAGCCGGGCGCGGGTGAGCGGGTTGCCGCGTCGCGTGCGGAACAGCGACCAGGCCTGCTTCCCGATGGGAGAGCAGCCCGCGAGCTTCTCGAAGCCCTTATTCGCGCCCTGGACGGACAGATCCTTGCCGACCGAAAGTGCCGGGACGGGAAGCATGTCGAGAGCGCTTCCCCTCGGCTTCTCGCCAGCGGCGGCCTGCTTCGGATGCTCGATCTGCCAGATGAGGAGCGGCGAACGGTTCCCTTGCTCCGAAAATGGCGCCACCTTGAGAAGAACGGGGTCGCCGCCGGGAAAATTCGGGAGATGAATCGCCTCGGAGTGAGCGTTTCCCGCGCGGCCAGCCGCGAAAAGGCGGAAGATCGCCGCCGCCGTCTCGGGCTGGCGTTCGCCGAGCCGCGAAAGGTCCTGATCGAGACCAAGCCCGCCAACGGTGTTCAGGAAAGCTTCGCTCCCCCATTGAATCAGGCCTCTTTTGTTGGTGACGGCGACCGCAGCCGGTAAAGCGCTGATAATCCCGCGGATGCGGTCATCGGACTTGCCTTCCGCTGGCTTGAAATGCAGCTGTCCTGCTGCAAAGAGCACGCCGGCGGCCGCGCCGATGCCCGCCAGTACAGCAAGCGCCGCCTGTCCCTCGCCGGCAACGGCAAGCGAGACAGCGCCGGCCGCGCCAAGCCCAACCGCCGCACTATTCCAATGTGGACTCCAGTGTGCGAAGGGCATGGACCGCACCGCCATTTTGGAAACCTCGCTCTTGGCCGCGACTATGGAATGATTCGCCTTGCGCCGGGATTCATGCGGATCAAGGCGATGAGCGCATGGGAAAAGTTAAAAAAGTCTTGCGGAAACGCTTTCGGTCGCATCTTTTCCCTCAGGCCATGACATTCCATTTTTGCCCGGCGAGCATCCCGGGCCTCACGGAAGGGGGATCGCATGGGCTCCATAGGCTTCTTCATCGCAGCAATCTTCATTTTTGCGCTGGGAGCTGCCGCTGGCTTTGGCTTCTACCTATACCAGCGAAAATGGAGCGGCGATACGCCAAGCCTGTTTGCGCCGCGACCCCGGCGGCTGGCCTTTGTTGAGCGCACTGCTCTTATGGGAGGCCGGAAGCTTTTGCTCGTCCGCCGGGACGATGTGGAGCACCTTATCCTTATCGGCGGCCCGGTCGATCTCGTGGTCGAAACGGGCATCCGGTCCGAAGGTATCGCCAACTCCCCCGTGAAGGAAGAGAGTTATGCGAGCCTTGGCGGCGTTCAAGCTGCCGAGCCATCGGCGTGGCCGCTCAGTGATTCGGCCCTGCACGTGGAACCGATATCGCCAGCGGAGCCGCGCTTGCCGCTTTCCCCGCAGGTTAAGCCTGAGGCTGAGACCCTTGAGCTTACCGTTACGCAGGAAGCCAAGGCAGCCGAGTAGCAAGGCGCGATTTTTGAAACGCTGCTGCGGCTTGGGATTAATCAGGCAACAGAGCACAATAAATAGTGCGGGTGGCGCGCCTCCTAGCTTGCAATCCAGTCTTTGCACCCCTTTGCCCCTTTGTTCCAGTTCGCACTTCAGCTAAGTTGTGTGACGGAATTTCGCTCACTCGCAATGAGGGCGATCGATGTCAATCTGGGGGAAGCTGACAGGCGCGGCTGCCGGTTTGGCGGTTGGGGGTCCCATCGGGGCGCTTCTCGGCGGCGTTGCCGGCCATCTCGCAATCGATCACGGCATCGCCACGCATTCCGAACATGAAAGGCAGGTCGCGTTCACGGTCGGAGTGATCGCGCTCGGGGCGAAGATGGCGAAAGCGGACGGCGTTGTAACGAGAGACGAGATCGAAGCGTTCAAGGAAGTCTTCAAAATCCCCAAGGGCGAAGAGCATAACGTCGCCCGCATCTTCAACCTCGCAAAGCAGGATGTGGGCGGCTTCGAAATGTATGCCCGGCAGCTCGACCGCCTTTTCCACAAGAACCGCCATCTTCTCACGGACGTCATGGACGGGCTGTTTCACATCGCGGTGGCCGACGGAAAGCTTCTACCGAGCGAAGATCAATTCCTGTCGGAGGTTGCGAAGGAGTTCGGGTTCACTCATGCCGAATACATGAGCATCAGAAGCCGCCACTTCCGGTGCGAATTGTACGATCCGTATAATATCCTCAACGTGTCGCCGCTTGCATCGGACGTGGAACTTAAGGCCAAATACCACAAGCTTGTCGCCGAGAACCACCCGGATAAGCTCATCGCCCGCGGCGTTCCTAAAGAGTTCGTGGAGATCGCGACAAAGAAGCTCGCGGCTATCAACGCGGCCTACGAGGAGATCAAGTTGTCACGGCCAACGCTGCATTGAGCCGCCGCCTCGCCAAAGAGCCGGAACCTGAATCAGGCTTGTTGCAGGCTCCGATGCGCAAAGCCCGCCCTCCCGAGCCACCGTTAAATTCTCACTGGAATCCGTGCTCCTGAGCTTTAGTCGCGGTCTCCAAACATTTTGGATTTGGCCGCCGGGCCATCCCATCGTAAATCGACAATGGCGAAGGTTGTTCTGCCCTCGCGCCTGGCGGCAGGGCAGCCGCTGATAAAAAAATATGTGCGATTTGAGAATTGGCTATACGATCTTCAGACAAAAGCAGATTTGGGTGAGGGAACATGAAGCCGTCCACAGTTGAAGGCCTCCGCGAACGCCGTCGAAAAATTATCCACGGGGGCGGCGAGGAGAAGATAAGGGCGCGCCATAAGAAAGGCCTCATGACCGCGCGCGAACGGCTCGGCGCCCTCTTTCAGCCTGATACATTCCAAGAGATCGGCATGCATATTCGCCATAGCGGCCGGCATTTCGGAAGCGATGGCAAGGACATACCCGCGGATGCGGTCATAACCGGCACGGGCTATGTCAACGGCCAGCAGGTGGCCGCCATCAGTCAGGATTTTACCATCGCAGGCGGCACGGTCGGCAAAATGCACGCGATGAAGATCGTTGAGCTGATGAAGTTCGCGCTCAAGCTCGGCATTCCTTTTGTCGCTTTCAAAGATTCAGGAGGCGCCCGCATCCACGAAGGCGTCGACTCCCTGTCCGGTTACGGCGAGGTTTTCTTTCACAACGTGCTTCTATCCGGCGTCGTGCCGCAGATTGCCGTCGTGTGCGGACCTTGCGCTGGAGGAGCGGCGTATTCACCGGCGTTGATGGATTTCGTGATCATGACCCGCAGCGCGCACATGTTCATCACCGGCCCGGAGGTGATCAAGGCGGTTACGGGCCGGACAACATCGATGGAAGAGGTGGGTGGCGCGGCCATGCACGCCTCCGTCAGCGGGAACGTCCATTTCGTGGCTGAGGACGACGCGCACGCCATACAGATTGTGCAGCGGCTGCTCTCTTATCTGCCTGCCAATAACACCGAAAATCCCCCCCATCGCCTTGGCCCCGACATCGTGCTCGACAGCGACGAAGCCATGAACGAGCTTGTCCCGAGCGATCCCTCGGAACCGATGAATGTACGCCGGATCATCGCCCACCTTGTCGACGGCGGGGAGCTGTTGGAAATTCAAGCCGACTTCGCCAAGAATCTGATCGTCGGCTTCGCCCGTGTGGCGGGTCTCGTGATCGGACTGATCGCAAACCAACCCACCGAAATGGCCGGCGCGCTGGATATCGACGCGTCCGACAAGGCCGCCCGCTTCATCCGTTTCTGCAACATCTTCAATATCCCTCTGGTGACTTTGGTTGACGTTCCTGGTTTCTTTCCAGGCATTGAACAGGAACGCGGCGGCATCATCCGGCATGGGGCGAAGCTGCTATTCGCCTATGCGTCCTGTACTTCGCCGAAGATCACCATCATTCTGCGCAAGGCGTATGGCGGCTCCTACATGGCCATGTGCAGCAAGGAAATGGGCGCCGACTTCGTCTATGCGTGGCCTCACGCCGAGATCGCCGTCATGGGGGCTGAGGGAGCCGTTAACATACTTTACCGGAAGGAGCTGGCCGAGGTCGCCGACCGCAAGGCGAGGGCGGCCGAACTTGCGGCAGAGTACCGCGCGCAATTCGCGACCCCCTATTTGTCTGCCGAGCATGGCTATATCACCGACGTGATAGAACCCGCGGAAACGCGGGGGGTGCTGGCGCTTGCATTGCGCAAGACGCTTGCGAAGCGTGAGCTGCGTCCAGCCAAGAAGCACGGCAACATCCCCCTCTGAGCTTACAAGGGGAAACGGCCTCCGAGGCCGGCAATCAAACCAACTTGGACGAGTGGCGTCAGCCAAGAAGCGAGGGGAAGCGAAGTGTTTGACCAGGTGGTCGCCTTACTGAACGTGCTGCGTGAACAGGCTGGCGTGGCCCACTTCTCGTTCGGCAATCTCGTGATGATTGCCGCCGGGGCGGCTATGATCGCGCTGGCCGTTGCCAAGCGCTATGAGCCCTTGTTGCTGGTCGGCATTGGATTCGCCTGCATCGTCGCGAACGTGCCCGCGGCGAGCGAAGGCGACCTGTTCCATTATGCCTTTCTCGGGATGGATAAGCTGATCATCCCATCGCTCATAGCTCTCGGAGTCGGAGCGATGACCGATTTCGGCCCGGTGATCGCGAATCCCAGGCTACTCGTTCCCGGAGCCGGCGCCCAGCTCGGCGTCGTCGTCGCGCTGGTTCTTGCCACGTCGCTGGGTTTCACCCTGAAGGAGGCGGGCGCGATTGGCATTATTGGCGGGGCCGACGGGCCCTTGGCGATATTCGTGACCGCGAAGCTTGCGCCGCATCTCCTCGGGCCGGTGTCAGTGGCCGCCTTCTCCTTCATGGCTCTCATGTCCATGATGCAGCAGCGGATGACGCAGATGCTGGCCCCAAAGGGGAAGGGCGCTGCCGGCATGGCGGCGCTCCGTGAGGCGACCAAGTTGGAGAAGATCGCCTTTCCGCTTGTGATCGCCATTATCTTCAACCTCTTCTTTCCGCCCATCGCGCCGCTCATCACCATGTTGATGCTTGGCAATCTGCTGAAGGAAGTCGAAGCAACCGAGCGCCTCGCAAAGACCGCGGCGGGCGGAATGACGAATGTAATTATCATCATTCTGACAGTCGCCATCGGATCGACCATGGCGGCGGACAAATTCCTCACAGTCCAGACAGCCGAGATCGTCTCGCTGGGCCTTCTGGCTCTTGTGTGCGGCGCCGCGTCGAGCGTGGCAACGGCGAAGCTTATGAATATCGATCCGCTTATCGGCTCTGCGGAGATCGCGCCGGTGCCCATGACGGCAGGCGTTTCTCAGTTCGTCGCCGATGAGGAGAACCGTAATACCGTGCTGATCCATCACGCCACCGGACCCAATCTGGCCGGCGTGTTTGGAGCGGCCATTTTGGGTGGGATTTTGCTCGCGGCTTTGGGCATCAACTGAGCGAAGGATAGCAACCCCAGATGGGTCAAAATATTCCCGATACGCTGAACGGCGCTTTTGTTTTCGGTCTCGCCGTGTTCGTCCTGGCCTTCGCCGTCACCTCCCTTATTGGGGCGATGCTTGCGGCTTTCCCGCTCCTCAACCGGCTAAGACCCGCACTGTCAGCGAAGATCCTGCATCGCCCGCCGGCTGGACGTGCGCAGGAACTGGCGGACGCGGAGCACGCTCACGTTGCAGCCATATCGGCGGCTGTCGCGACGATTGTTGGGCCTCATCGTATCGTTCGCATTGAGCCGATTAGCCACAGCATTGAGTGGCAGGCCGAGGGCCGTGCGGCCCAACACGGCTCGCATGCTGTCTCCCATCCTGGCGCATCTCAGCGTCACCCTGAAAACCAAGGAAATAGCAATGGAACGGAAGTTCAAAATTACAGTCGACGGGCGGCAATATAGTGTGACCGTCGAGGAGCTGAACAGCATCTCCCACTCCGAGCCGAGCGTCACCTTCATGCCATCCGCTCTTCTTACGCCTTCGCTCGCGCCAGCAAGTCCGGTGCGTGCTCACCCGGCAGCAGCAGCGGGTAACCACGGCCCGGTTGAAGCTCGGCGATGTGGTCGCCACTCTCGCCGGGGTGGTCGAGTCGGTTCTCGTGAACACCGGTCAACAGGTCAACGCGGGTGAGCGCGTTTTGGTTATCGAGGCGATGAAAATGAAGACGCCGATCACCGCAAGCCATGCCGGTAAAGTGGCGGCGATTCTGGTCAAAGCTGGAGACGGCGTGGAGGCCGGACAGTTGTTGGTCAAACTGGCGTGATGCCCTTGCCCGCTCCGATCTCTACGAGGCGGCAGGGACATACGGAAAGGTTTTCGACGGCTTCGATGTGACCGATCCCTTGCCGATGCCGAGGCGGACGGGAGTGTTCGACGCGATCGAGAACATGACCTCCGGTGCGTTGTCCGTCATCGAGCGGCCGTTCCATTCGGCGAAGCCGAAGGCGGCCGGTGTGCCGACCGTGTAGGGGAGGATGGCCGGGAAGAACCGGTGTGCGACTTTCTCGGCGTAGGCGCGTGGATCCTCCGCTGTTCCATTCGCGGCAACGACCCCGGCGATGGCTTTGATGATAGTCTCGCCGTGCGTCGCGAAATCGTCGGCCGCGCGTCCCGCGTTGAGACGGTTGCCGAGGTCTTCGTTATATTGAGTGAACAGCGGCTGGATCATTGGAAGACCAAAGCGGTTGATTGGGCGCCATCCTCCGGCATCGGTGGCGAGCGTCGCCAACGCCCACACGCCGATGCTCCGGTGGCTGCCTGCGTTGGCGAGGAGTTCGCTGTCGGGCACTTCCAGCACCATCGAATACACGGTGCAGCCGGCAAACAGGTTTTTCGCCTTGGCCGGGTCCCAGTCAGACAGATCGATGACGGTCCCGTCCTGGAACGCGTGGCCAACCGCATGAAGCACATCCGGCTCTATCCAGAACGGATCGCCCGCTTTGCCGGCCCAGAAGCGTAAACCATTCGTGGTGGTGACAACGTCGCCGGTCGCGCCCTCGGCGACGGTCGCACCGGGCGCATTCGGATCGGCCGCCTCGGGGCCCGTGATACGGCGCAGCACAAAGCGTTGCTTCCCATCTGAGTCGCGTTCGTCGAAAGTAATACGGTAGGTGAGGTCTTCGACGGCGTCGCCGTCGAGATCGATCTTGAATTCGTACATTCCCTCGGGGTGGTAGCCCGGAATGGGGATGTTGCCGGCGATTGAGTGACAGACGTTCATCACGAACACGGTGCCCGTCTCGCCTCGGAAAACATAAAGATCCGTAATGTCGAGGCGCACGTCTTGCCGTGCTAACGGACAGTCGAGATGGTGGGACATGGCGATGTCACTCTTCCGGTTAGTAGAGGTACGGAATACGCAAGACGCGGATGGTGTTCCACGTTGAGCGGCGCTGACCGGCCGCAACGCTTGCCCGCGCCGGCTTTGAACCGTAAAGAGAAGCGATGCCGACGTCTGAACCCTTCCCGCCCGATTTACCGCTCGTCTCGCGCATTGTGCCTAGCGCCAATTTCGGCGACCGGTGCGAGGGCTTCCGGCCGGATATGCTCATCCTGCATTACACGGGCATGCCGTCCTGCGAGGACGCGATTCGCTGTCTGGCGTCGGCCAATTCCGGGGTTTCCTGCCATTACGTCATCGATGAAGAGGGCGCGATCACCCAGATGGTGCCGGAGGCTCTTCGCGCCTGGCACGCGGGCGCCTCGCATTGGCGGGGCATCGACGACATCAATTCCCGCTCCATCGGCATCGAAATTCACAATCCAGGGCACGATGGCGGCTATCCCGATTTCCCAAATGCTCAGATGGCGGCGCTTGAGGTTCTCTGCCTCGACATTATCGACCGCCATCAGATCGAGTCGCACCGCGTTCTAGCGCACTCCGATGTCGCCCCACGCCGGAAGATCGATCCCGGCGAGAAGTTCGACTGGGCGAGGCTCGCTCTCGCCGGGATAGGGCACTGGGTCGAACCTGCTGAGATTTCGGGCGGCGAGATTCTTGAATTAGGCGATGCGGGCGAAGGTGTTATGCATCTGCAACGCAATCTGCGCGCCTATGGCTATGGGATCGACCCTACGGGCGCCTTCGACGAACATACCCGGATCGTTGTCGCTGCCTTCCAGCGTCACTTCCGTCCCGCTCTCGTCGATGGCCGCGCGGATCGCTCCACCGTCGAGACGTTGGATGTCCTTCTGACGGCCTTGGCAGAGGCTTGAAAGCCTGCGGCGTCGACGCCAAGCGCCTGCAAACCAGCCGCCACAGCTTTTTTCATGACGGCTGGGAGCGCGAATGCCGATAGGTTCGTGAGAGCAGCCCATTCGCCGCCGAATGCTTCAGCGTTTCCACTGCCGGCGTGATGATCGCCTGCATAGACCCGCATCTCCAGATGGAAATGCGTGAAAGTGTGCTGCACAGTCCGCGCCTGCTTCCAATGGCCATCCGGCGTAAGCGGAGCTGCGGGAGGCTCAGCGAAATCGCAACTCGGACGCGCATCTGCCAGCCACTCCGAGCAGGGCACTTCCATCATGCCGCCGAGCAATCCTTTGTCCTTGCGCCGCCGCAAGAGGATGTGCGGGTCGCCTTCCCTGTCGCGCACGATCACGAAAGCGTCCCCGCGCCGGATCTGCCTTTCTGCCTTCGCTGTCTTCAATGGGAAGCGTCCGGCCTCGCCGCGAGCGGCGGCGGAGCAAAAGACACGCACCGCGCACACAAGACAGGAGGGCGTGCGAGGGGTGCAGATCGTGGCCCCGAGGTCCATCATGGCCTGGGCATAGTCGCCCGGGCGTTTGTGAGGCGTCAAACTTGCGGCCAGGCTGCGGATCGCGGGTTTTGCCGATGGCAAGGGCGCGTCGAGGGCGAACAGGCGAGCAAGCACGCGCTCGACATTTCCATCCACGACGGCGGCAGGTTCGCCGAACGCGATGGCCGCGATGGCAGCCGCCGTGTAGGCCCCGATCCCCGGAAGCGCGCGAAGCCCCGCCTCGCTGCCGGGGAAGCCGACGCGGGCCAGCGCCTGCGCGCAGGCGTAGAGGTTTCTCGCGCGGGAGTAATAGCCGAGCCCGGCCCAAGCCGCGAGAACCTCATCGCGGGAAGCAGCGCCGAGGGCTTCCGCCGTGGGCCACCTCGCTGTGAAGCTTTCGAAATAGGGAATGACGGCTTTGACCGTGGTTTGCTGGAGCATGATCTCGGACAGCCAAACCCGGTAGGGATCGGGATTCTCGCCAGCGCGGGCGCGCCACGGAAGGTTGCGCCTTGCAACGTCGTACCAGGCCAGGAGCGCGCGCTGGAAGTCTTCGGGCGCGAAATGCATCGATCGGGTGTGCTTATTTTGCATCACTTATTGGCGAATTTACACCGGCGAGAAGGCGCGCCTTCTTGGGGCGGCTCGAATCAGACATTGCCCAAGCTATGGCGGCGTTCAACGATCACGGCAAGAGCATCACTCCGCGACAGCCCGCAGGGGCTTACGCCGGTCCTGTTTCCGTTGGGCGCTTCGTGGCCCCGATCGCGGGAAAGACGCTGAGCCGCGGCGGCACCGTCATGGCCGAACTTCTCTGCGAGTGGCCCGTTATCGCCGGTCCTTCCCTGGCGGTCTATACCTGCCCCGCGAAACTGACAAAAGCCGCGCCAGAGCCTAGCTTTGCTGGCAAAACACTGCCCTCGACGCTTCATCTCAAGGTCGATCCGGCGAAGGCGCTCGAGGTGCAATATTGCGCTCCGCAGCTCATCGAGCGCATCAATCAGACGCTAGGCTTCAGGGCTGTGTCCGGCTTGCGCATTGTGCAAGGTCCGGTCCTCAACAAGCCGGCCAAATCGGCCCCTCGCAAACCGGAGCCGCCCGCGATCCCAGCGCCGGCGCAGCCCGAAAATCGTTTGAGCGCAGCACTTGCGCGCATGGCGAGTGGCGTAAAATCGCGCGGTTGCGCCCGTTGAAACCGGTTCGCTCTTCTTATCGATTGACTTGAAATTTGTCCTGCGGCGATCCACAACAACCTCAAGTGCATTTAGCTTGGAGGGGCCTGTGTTCAGGAACCGAAGAATCGCCGTTTTCGCGCCCGGGGTGCTGGCTTTAGTCGCGCTCTTGGCCTTCAACCCATTCTCGATAGTGAACGCTGCCGAAGAGCAGGCCGCGCCAGCGCAGGCGCCGGCTCCCGCTGAGGCGGAGAGCCCGCTTCCCGACATGACGCTCGGAAAGGCTGACGCTCCTGTCACAATTATCGAATATTCGTCCTTGAGCTGTCCGCATTGCGCTGCCTTCCACAAGGATGTCATGCCCGAACTCAAGTCTGAGTACATCGACACCGGCAAGGTGCGCTACATCGAGCGCGAATTTCCTTTGAACAATTCGGCGCTTGCGGGTTCAGTGCTGGCACGCTGCCTCGATCCCAGCCGTTTTTACGCCTTCACCGATCTGCTGTTCGCGAAGCAGGACGAGTGGGCCTTCAAGGAGGACGCGCTGACGCCTTTGAAGCAGTTTGCGAAGCAGGCTGGCCTGACCGATGCAGATTTCGATAAGTGCATCGATGACGAGTCCTTGCAGAAGAAGATCCTGGCCGTTCGAGATCAAGGCTCGAAGGAGGGTGTGCATGGAACGCCAACCTTCTTTGTGAACGGAAAGATTTTCAATGGAGTGCCTACGATTCAGAATCTTGCTGAGGCGATGAAACCGTATTTGAGTACGCAATAGGGGGCGCGTGACATGGTGGGACTGGGGGGAAGAGGGTTTTTGAGCGCGGCGCGGATTGCTATGGCGTCCGCCGCCGTATTTGCGTTAGGGGCATGCTCGGGGGGCTTGCCCTCCATGCCGGCTATGCCCTCGATGCCGGCGCTGGCAGATTTGGCGGACATGGGGTCCGGCGCCGAAAAGGCAAAGGTGGAACAGCCGAAAGTCATTAACGTCGCCGATTTGGCGCAGCCGGGTCCGCTCGGCGATGAGTTGATCGGCAAGGCCAACGCGCCTGTCACCATCGTGCAGTATATCTCTTTGACATGCCAGAATTGCGCCCGCTTCCAGACCGAGGTGCTCCCCAAGATCAAGAAAACCTACATCGACAAAGGGAAGGTCCGGCTGGTTGTGCGTGAATTTCCGGTCGGGACCTCTGCCGCGGCTGCCGCGCTTGTGGCTCGCTGCATTCCGGAGAAAGACTACTTCAAGGCCGTGGATAAGTTCCTCTTGAACCAGAAAGACTGGGTCGCGCAGGACGTCAAGAAGGACGAAATCTATAATGTTGTGAAGTTCACAGGCTTGAAACGCGACAAATTTGACGCCTGCCTTGCGAATCAAAGCATTAATGATGCGCTGGTCTTTGTGAAACAGCGAGGCGGGGCATTCGGCGTGACGGAAACGCCGACGTTCTTTGTGAACGGGAAGAAAATTGCCGGCTCCGTCTCCTTTGAGGAGATGCAAGGGGCGATCGAGGCGGCGCTCGCGAACCCGCAAGCGCCCCTGGGGCAGCCGCAGGCTCAACAGCCTCAACCAAAGCTGCAGCAGCAGGCTTCTGCCAAGCCGGCCTGACGCACACCCGCGGACGGTTGATGGCCAGGAGCGTGATCCGGGCGGTCGAACGGAAGGGCGGGACTTGTGCAAATCACACGGCTAAGGCTTCTTGGCTTTAAATCCTTCGTGGAGCCGACCGAGCTTTTGATCGGGCCCGGCCTCACGGGCGTCGTCGGCCCGAACGGCTGCGGGAAATCCAATCTCCTCGAAGCGCTGCGCTGGGTTATGGGCGAAACGTCCTACAAAAGCATGCGCGCTTCCGCCATGGACGACGTCATCTTCGCCGGAACCGACACGCGGCCCGCGCGGAACATGGCCGAGGTGATGGTCGCCATCGATAATTCGAAGCGCACCGCGCCCGCCGCCTTCAATGACGCCGACGTGCTGGAAATTTCGCGCCGCATTCAGCGCGAGGCCGGCTCCATCTACAAAGTGAACGGCAAGGAGGCCCGCGCCAAGGACGTACAAATCCTCTTCGCCGACGCCGCCACCGGCGCGCGAAGCCAGGCGCTCGTGCAGCAAGGGCAAATCGGTCAGCTCATCAATTCAAAGCCGCAGGAGCGGCGGCGCATCCTGGAAGATGCCGCGGGCATCGCCGGGCTTTACAGCCGCCGCCACGAGGCGGAGCTACGCCTGAAGGCGGCCGAGGCCAATCTTGAGCGTCTCAAGGACATCATCGGACAAGTCGGGACGCAGCTTGCAAATCTGCGGCGGCAGGCTCGGCAAGCGCAGAAATATAGGGAGCTGACAACCGAGCTGCGCAAGTTCGAAGCGATCCAGCACTATCAGCATTACGCTTCGGCGAACGCGGCTGTGCAAACCGAGGAGGCGCAGCTTCTTGAGGCGCTTCGTGCGGTTGGGCAG
This sequence comes from uncultured Alphaproteobacteria bacterium, assembly GCA_963834165.1. GTDB lineage: Bacteria > Pseudomonadota > Alphaproteobacteria > Rhizobiales > Rhodomicrobiaceae > Rhodomicrobium. The sequence continues at coordinate 40,147 of CAWIAL010000018.1, forward strand.
TTCACGCAGGCCGAGGCGGCTGCGTTGCGCGTCCAATCGGAAGCCGCCGATGCCTTGCAGCCGCTTCGCGACGAGGAGGCGACGCGCGCTGCGGTACTGCACCGCATTCAAGTTGAGCGCGATACGCTCGACCGTGAGGAAGCGCGCGCCAAAGAGCGTGAAGTGGAGCTCAAGGCGCGGCTCGATCAAATTCAGAAGGATGCGGAGCGTGAGGACCAGGCCATTGCGGAAGCGCGTGAGCTCTTGGCGAGGTTTGATCGCGAGGAAGAGTCGATCAAGGCGCAGGGTGATGGTTCCGAGGCGCGGTCCCAAGCCTCCGAGCAGGTGGAAACCACGCTTGCCACTTTGAACGAGGCGGAAGCGGCGGTTTCGGCGCTGACGTCAAAGGTCGCAGAGCTCCGCGCGGAGCGTCGTCAACTCGAAACGCAGATTTCCGAGCACAGCGGGCGAGCGAGCCGGTTCGCGGCGCAGGAGGCCGAGATTGGCCGCCAAGTCGCCGAGCTGAGGGCCAAGACCGCGGCTTCGTCGCCGGTCGACGCGCTGCGCGAAGATGTGGCTATGCTCGAAGACCAGCTCGAAACGCTGGAAGGCGATATTATCGCGGCAGAAGAGGCGGTGGCGCATGCGCGCACACGCGAAAAGGATACGCGCGATGCCGCGCAAGCCGCGCGTCTCAAGGCGAAGAGCCTCGAAACCGAGGTCGCCACGCTCATAAAGGTGCTGAAGCCGGCCGAGGCAGGGCGCTTCAAGCCCATCGTCGATCAGATCTCGGTCTCTCCCGGCTATGAAATCGCACTCGGCGCGGCGCTGGGCGACGATCTCGACGTGACCGCCGACCAAGCCGCGCCCACACGCTGGTCACTCGTGAGCGACACGGCAGGCGATCCGAGCATGCCGCAGGGCGCGGAGCAGCTGTCTGTGTTCGTGAGAGGCCCGCTCGAACTGTCGCGCAGGCTCGCTCAGATCGGGGTCGTCGCCTCGAAGGCGGATGGCGACCGTCTGAAGGATCGGCTTAGCCCTGGACAGCGGCTTGTGACGAAGGAAGGCGACCTGTGGCGCTGGGATGGGCTTGTTGCCGCCGCGAATGCGCCGAGCGCCGCTGCTCGCCGCTTGGCCGAGCGCAATCGCCTGAACGGTCTCGAAGCCCAGCTTGAGGGGCTGCTGGAAGCCGCGGATCGCGCAGAAGCCGAGCGGCACGCTGCCCAAACAGCCGCTGCCGAAGCCCAAGCCGTAGAAAAGCGGCTGCGCGATGCGGCCCGCTCCGCCCAGGCAGCCTTGGGCCAGAAGCGCGCGTCTTTCTCGCAAGCCGAACGGGCGGCGATGGAGCAATCGAATAAGCTTCAAAGCCTCGAAGAGGCCCGCGAGCGCGCGGCTTATGCGCGTGAAGAGGCCGAAGCGGCGCGCGAGCAGGCTCAGGAAGCGCTCGCCAATGCCCGTCCCGTCGATCACGCCGAAGCCGAGCTTCAGAAACTGAAGAGCCATGCCGGCGCCAAGCGTAACGTCTATACCGAGGCGAAAGCGGCGTTTGATGGCATCGAGCGCGATATTCGCGGGCGCCAATTCCGGCTGAAGTCAATCGGCGAGGAGCGATTGCGGTGGCTTCAGCGGACAAAAAGTGCGAACGCACAAATCGCGAGCCTTGAGGAGCGTCTCAGCGGCATTCGGGCGGAGCTTGCCTCGCTTGGCGATCTGCCAGCCAAGATAGCGGACCGCCGCAACAAGATCCTCAATGAGATTGGCCAAGCGGAAGCGGTGCGCAAGGCGGCGGCAGACAAGCTCGCCGAGGCGACGAACACGCTGCGCGAGGCGGACCGCGCCTTGCGTGAGGCGCAATCGGGGCTCTCAACGGCGCGGGAGACAAGGGCGCGTATCGAGGCACGGCTGGAGGCGGCTCGTGAGCGCCGCGCCGAATACGCGAATATGATCCGCGACAATTTCGAGTGCCAGCCCAGCGACGTGCTGAAGACGGCCGGCCTGGAAGATGCCGCCAATTTGCCCGGCGCGCATGATGTCGAGCAGAACATCGTAAAGCTGAAAGCCGAGCGCGAACGCCTGGGCGGCGTGAATCTGCGTGCCGAGGAAGAGGCGGCCGCGCTCGGCGGCGAATTCGACGGCATGGAGAAGGAGCGCGCCGACTTGGCTGAGGCCATCGCCAAGCTGCGGACCGGCATCGCGAACTTGAACAAGGAGGGCCGCAAGCGCCTGCTCGATGCGTTCGATACGGTGCAGGCGCATTTCGAGCGGCTGTTCAAAATCCTTTTCGCGGGAGGCGAGGCGCATCTTCAGCTCATCGAAAGCGACGATCCGCTGGAAAGCGGCCTCGAAATTTTCTGCCGGCCGCCCGGCAAGAAGCCACAAGTGCTGACGCTGCTTTCAGGCGGCGAGAAGGCGCTGACGGCGCTCGCGCTCATCTTCGCGGTGTTCCTCACGAACCCGTCGCCGATCTGCGTGCTCGACGAGGTTGACGCGCCGCTCGACGACGCGAACGTGGACCGCTTCTGCACCATGATGGAGGAGATGTCTCGCACCACCGAGACGCGCTTCCTCGTCATCACCCACCATCCAATGACCATGAGCCGCATGAACCGGCTGTTTGGCGTGACCATGCAGGAGAAGGGCGTGAGCCAGCTCGTGTCGGTGGATTTGCAGGCGGCAGAGCGGTTCCGCGAGGCGAGCTAAATAAAGACTTATGACACAGGCTTATCAGATTGAGGTTGCTGCGACGAGCTACACCATGTTTTTGGCACCGCCTCACTTAGGATTTTCGCTCACAGCTCTAATAGGCAGATGTTGGGTCTCGCCGAGTTGCTTGAGTACTGATCGTCGATGGTGCAGGCTGCATAGTGATTCCGGCAGTTCATATTGGCGCGCACTGAGCATTGAAATATATTGGTCACATGAACAGAGATGCGATCATTGCAAGGTTGAGGCAGCACGAGGCTGAGTTCCGTCAGCTGGGCGTCGAGAGTTTGTCTTTGTTCGGCTCGGCTGCGCGCGATGAAAACACAGAGCACTCCGACGTCGATCTCGCGGTTAAGCTCGATCATCGCAGGATGCCAACCGGATTTCGCTATGCAGGACGGCTGGAGGAGCTTCGTGAAAGGTTCGAAGCAACTCTGGGGCGCCCGGTGGATGTCGTCCCAGAGCCTGTCCGCAAACGCAGGTTTCAAGAAAAAATCGACAAGGATCGCGTCCTTGCCTTCTAAGGATGTTCCCCAGCGTCTTGCCGATATCATCGATTATGCCGACAGGATCGCGCGCTATGTTGGTGGCCGCGACAGGGAGTTGTTTCTTGCCGACGATATGGCGCGCGACGCAGTGCTGCGTTGTCTCCAATGTATTTCGGAAGCTGCAAAGAAGCTCGATTTTGAAGCTGAGCGGTTCATGCCAAGTCAGCTCGTGGAAAGGAATCGCGGTATTGGGAATCCTTGCGTCATGAATACGATAGCGTTGAGGATCATCTATTTGGGAAGCTGTATGCGGCTGCCCCAGAATGGCAAACGACCGCCAGGCGAGCCGGAGCCAGATGCAATTCGATTAAACTATAAACGCTATCTTACTTCGGCGCGCGCTTGGCGAGGATGCGTTGCAGCGTGCGGCGATGCATATGCAGCCGGCGCGCGGTCTCGGATACGTTGCGGTTGCACAGCTCGTAGACGCGCTGGATATGCTCCCACCGGACGCGATCCGCCGACATGGGGTTCTCCGGTGGCTTCGGCTTGGCCTCACCGGACGCGGTTAGCGCGGCGAGGATGTCTTCAGCGTCGGCGGGCTTGGAAAGATAATCGACGGCGCCGAGCTTCACCGCATTCACCGCGGTTGCGATATTCCCGTACCCCGTCAGCACGAGCGCCCTGCAGTCCGGCCGCATCTCGCGAAGCATGCGGATTACGTCGAGCCCGTTCCCGTCTTCCAGGCGCATGTCGACAACCGCGTATGCTGGCGCCAATTCTCTGATCGCCTGCTTGCCCGCCTCAAGGGTCTCCGCCGTCCGGACGGTATAGCCACGCGCTTCCATGGCCTTCGCGAGCCGGGAAAGAAACGGCTTGTCATCGTCCACGATCAAGAGGGAATTGTCTGCCCGGGAACTCCGGGGCTGCCAGCGTCGCCATTGCTGCACACACCTTTTTGTCACACCCTACATAATGTCGCAGTATACGACACAAATTCGGAGCGCACAAAATTTATGCGGCGAACTCAGCAGTTTTGCAACTTATGATGAAGACTCGAGCCGGTCACGCGGCCAAGAAATTTCGATGAGTGCGCCGGTATCTGGTAATACGCGGTTCGCGATCTGGATGGAAGCGCCTGAACGCTCAAGCAGAGTCTTGGCGATAAAGAAACCAAGACCCATACCGCTCTCCTCCGTATCTCCTTCGGCGCGTGGCCGATTTGTCACGTAAGGTTCTCCGAGAAGGTTGATGACGCTGGGGTGAAAGCCAGGACCGTCGTCACCGATGCGAATCAGTACCTTGTTCTGATCGTAGGCTGCGTCGATCGTCACGCGCTCGCTTGCGAACTCGACGGCATTTTCTACCAGATTGCCGAGGCTATGCATGAGGCCGGGATTGCGCGTAATGATCGGCTCGCTGGCGGGCTTTGTCGGCAGCGATCCGTCCGCCAGAAGCACATCGATCTCGACCCCCGGCGTGCGCAGCGGCGCAACCACCTCTTCCAGGAGGTGACGAAGGCGCATTTTCGAAAAGATGATGTCTTCCTCGCCTTCGCGTCCGCTTTTCGAAAGCTGGCTCAGGATTTCGCGGCAGCGCGCCGTTTGGGTCTGGAGGAGGAGGATGTCGTCGCGAACCGGGCTGTTTTTCGGAATTTCCCGCTCAAGTTCCTTGGCGACAAGCGCAATGGTGGAAAGCGGCGTGCCAAGCTGGTGAGCGGCAGCCGCCGCAAGGCCATCGAGCGCGGTTAGCCGCTGCTCGCGCGCGAGGACAAGTTCGGCGGCTGAGAGCGCTTGAGCCATCTGCCGCGCCTCTTGCTCGATGCGCCAGGCATAAATCGCGATGAACACAATGCACGACACCAGAGCGGACCAAAGGCCAACCATATAATTAAGCGGCAGGATCGGCGGCGCTTCGTCCGTCCAGGGCAGCGGCAAGTGATAGCGCGCCAGGATCGTAGCGAGCACCACGGTAAAGGCCGCCAGCATCGAGGTCACAGTGAGCCGTTGCGTCGACGCGGACACGGCAACCGGGACAATGAGCAGAAATGCGAATGGATTTTCGAGGCCGCCGGTTAGAAACAAGAGCGCGGATAATTGCAGCACATCATAGCTGAGCAGCATTATCGCGTAGCGGCTCGAAAGAAGCGTAGAGCGCGGATATGCTATGCTCAGCACCGTATTCAATGCGGCCGACAAAAGTATGAATGCGAGACAAAGGCCTAGGGGAACAGGAAACTTGAACCCATAATAAAGCGTGAGAATAGTTGCAGTCTGCCCTGCGACGGCAAACCATCTTAACCTGATGGTTGTTCGAAGCCGCAGACGGCTTGGAGCTGAGAATTGTGAGCTTGACATGAGAAACACCTGAAAACTTATCGAGGATGGCGAATTGAAGGAGTTCGCCGCCCCCCGTGAACAACGGTCCCCGTCCCGCGGCTGCGGGTCTTATTGACGGGACTTGCACCCACAACCACGTCTTCCCGCAAAGCGCGCATGAAATCAATGGCGATCGACAATGTTTAGACGGAGACAATCATGAAAACGGGCAAAGCGGCTCTTTTCGCAGTAGCGATATTCGCGGCGGGGTTCGCCGGGGTTTATTTAATCCTGAATGCGCCTCAAAATGTCCAGAGCGAGGGCAAGCCCCTCATTGGCGGTCCTTTTTCGCTCGTGGACACCAGCGGGAAGCGCGTCACCGACCGCGATTTTCGCGGCAAGCTCATGCTCGTTTTCTTTGGCTATACCCACTGCCCGGACGTCTGCCCGACGGAACTTCAAACCATGGCTGAAGTCATGGAAAAGCTCGGTCCCGACGCCGATAAGGTTGCCCCGATCTTCATTTCCGTCGACCCCAAGCGCGATACGCCCGGCGTGCTGGCCAGTTACGTCAAGAATTTCAGTCCGCGTATAACGGGATTGACTGGGGATCAAAGCGAAGTCGCAAGCGCCGCGAAGGCTTATCGCGTCTACTTTCGCAAAGCTGGAGACGGCACGAACGGAGACTACGCGGTCGACCACTCAGCCTTTGTTTATCTCATGGATGGAGAGGGCAATTATATCACGCACTTTTCATTCAACACCGCACCGGATGCGATGACCAGTGCGATCAGGAAGCGAATTGCGGCTGACAGCTCGTCGAGCAAGGCGTAAGCTCAACCAAAGGCGAATATCCAGTGCTATATTAGCATGGCAGCCTTGAGACTGGATCATGCTATCAACAGTTGGTTACGTTGATCTTTGGTGGCGCTTGTTGCGTTCCCTCATCAGGTCAAGCGGTCACTCCAGCAAGGAGATCACGTGCTCTATCACCTTTACGAGCTAGGCCAAGCGGCCATATCTCCGGCGAGAGCGGCGGCGAACTCTACCCGGCTTCTTCTGCGAAATCCATTTAATCCATTTTCTTATACGAATATCGGGCGTAATGCCGCCGCCGCCGCCGAGCTCGTGGAGCGCACGACGCGGCGCTACAAGAAGCCCGCCTTTAACATCAAAGCGACGACCGTGAGGGGCCGTCCGGTGGCCCTCACGGAAGAAACCGTCTGGCGCATGCCGTTCTGCGATCTCATCCATTTCAAGAAAAACGTACCGGACAACGCCCCTACCGAGCCTCGCCTTCTGATAATCGCGCCTTTGTCGGGGCATTTCGCCACGCTTTTGCGTGGAACTGTCGAGGCCATGCTTCCGTTCAGCGACGTGTACATCACGGATTGGCACGACGCGCGCATGGTTCCGCTTCGGGACGGCAGCTTCAATCTCGACGATTACATCGACTATGTGATCGCAATGATTCAGCTATTCCAGGGCGACGTGCACGTCATGGGCGTGTGTCAGCCCGGCGTGCCTGTCATGTCGGCGGTGGCGCTCATGGAAACGCGCAACCATCCGTTCCTTCCGCGAAGCGTCATTCTGAAGGGAAGCCCGATCGACACGCGCATCAGTCCAACGGGCGTCAATAAGCTTGCTGAGGAGCGCGGCACGAACTGGTTCCGGCGGACCGTCATTACGTCGGTGCCTTGGCCAAATCGCGGGCATGGGCGCCTCGTTTACCCGGGGTTCCTTCAGCTCACGGGCTTCATGGCGATGAACCTCGACCGCCACATGAACGCTCACAAGGATCTGTTCGTGAACCTCGTGCGCGGCGACGGCGACTCCGTCGATAAGCACAAGGAATTCTACGACGAATACCTCGCCGTGATGGACCTTGCTGCGGAATACTATCTGCAGACGATCGACCAGGTTTTCGTAAAACATCAGCTGCCCAAGGGAGAAATGTTCCATCGCGGACAGCTCATCGACCTGACGGCCATCCGCCACGTCGCGCTCATGACGGTAGAGGGCGAGAAGGACGACATTACGGGCGCTGGCCAAACCGAGGCGGCGCTGCATCTCGCCACGAACCTGTCGCGCTCCAAGAAGCTGCATTACACGCAGCCCGGTGTGGGCCACTACGGCATCTTCAACGGCTCGCGCTACAGGAAGGAAGTCGTGCCTCGCGTGGTCGCGTTCATGGCGGACCACGACGTAAGAGGCGGCGCTCTGCGCTGGCTGTGGCACCGGCTTGCAGGAGAGCGAGATGTCGCAGCTCCGCCCGTGCCGCTGCCGGCGCCCGAGGTTGAGGAAACAGCGGCGACGGAGCTTCCTGAGGAGGCGATGCCGATGCGTTTGTCGGCGCTGCCGGCGAAGCGCTCAATCAGGATGCGAAAAGGGCGTTCGCTTTCGCGGCTGTCGGCTGCGCACGGGAAATCACGCAGCGTCAGAAATCGCGGGCGCTGAACGAAGCGCTGTTGATCGCTGTTAATTGAAAGTTTAGTCTAAGTTTGTTCGCGCGCTGCTTGAATTGAGCGGCGCGCCGGCGAAGCGTAGTTCGCCATGAGTTTGATATTCAAGGACGAATATGGGCGCGCACTCTTTCAAGGTTGGCGATATCGTTGAACTCAAGTCTGGCGGCCCTCCCATGACGATTGAGGAGATTAATACAAACTTGGTGGGGGATTGCGAGATCAAATGCCGGTGGTTCTTCACGAAAATGGAGTCCGGATCGTTCACGCCGGATCTGTTGACCGCCAGCAAGCCGCGAAAGTTTGAAGAACTCAAGAGCGCTTACGCAGCGATAACAGAACCCCATTAGCTTGCTAGCTGGCGTATGATCGACTGACATGGAAGCCGGACCGCTTTTTGATGATCAAATGTAAGCGCCCCTCACCCCAACCCTCTCCCCCTGGGAGAGGGAGTTCCGCTGCGATTACATTCAAGCCGGATGCGTTCTAGCAGCCGGCCACCTCCCATTCTGATACGCTCTCATACAGTGACATGGTGTTCTGCAAGAACGGCAGGAGCGCCTCGACCCTTTCGGGCACCGTAAAGGGCGCGTTGAAAACGATGAGGCCGCAGCCGTTCAAGGTTTCGGCGCGGTTGCGCGGCAGGATAAGCGTTTCCACCGACCACGTCCGGGGTATCGCGAGGTTCCGCGCCGCCGCCCTCAGCGCCGCTGCCGGCAAATGCGCCTTGATCGGATACCACAGGAGGTAGACGCCGGTCGCCCAGCGCTTCTTCCATTGCGTCATCTGCCGGACCAGCGTCTCGAACTCGTCTTTCAGCTCGAACGGCGGGTCGATCAGCACCAGCCCGCGCCGTTCCTTCGGCGGGATATGAGCGCGCACGCATTCGTATGCATCCATGTGTGTCGCGCGCGCGTTTTTGTAGGGTTTCAAAGTGCCTTGAAGGGCGTTGAAGGTCGGCTCGTGGAGTTCGTTGGCGATCAGGCGGTCCTGCTGACGCAAGAGGCGCGCGAGGATGAGAGGCGAGCCGGGATACTGGCGCGCATCGAGGTCGGCCTTGATGAGATCGAGGTAGCGTCCGAGGTCAGGCGGCGCGCCGGTTCTATCCGCAAGGCAGCCTATCCCCCGCTCCCATTCGCGGGTTTTCTCTGCTTCCTCTGAGCTGAGGTCGTAGAGGCCGGCTCCGGCATGGGCATCGACGATACACAGCGGCCCTTCCTTCTTCTGGAGATAATCCAGGCACAGCACGAGAACGATGTGCTTGATGACGTCCGCGAAGTTGCCGGCGTGGTAGATATGGCGGTAGTTCACGGAGTGGGGTCTTTCACGTCTCTAAGCGCTCGCATCGCCGGCCACCCATTCCACGCCCCCTGACAACGGTCATACACCGGCGCTATATCCTCCGGTAAGCCTTTTGTGTCAGGCTGAGCCGCGCAACCTGCGATAGACGGCACAGAAGATTTGCACGCAAAGGAGAAAGACCATGAGTTCGCCTAGCGTCAACCAGGAAGACCTTGATACCGCCATGCGGCGGAGCTTGAAGGATCATTGGCAGCTTTTCACAGTGCAGGGCGTTCTGCTTGTGATTCTGGGCGCGCTGGCCGTTGCGGTTCCGCAACTTGCCTCCATAGCCGTGAGCGCCTTTATCGGCTGGCTTCTGTTCTTCTCTGGCGTCATGCGGGCGATTTCGCTGTTCCGGGCGACACACGCACCGGGCTATTGGTCGTCCCTTCTGCTCGCGATCCTGACCGCAATCCTTGGCCTTGTGCTGGCTATTTTTCCGATCCAGGGCGCCTACACGCTGACCATGCTGCTGACGGCCTACTTCATTGTCCACGGCGCGGCGACTTTCATTTTCGGATTTGCGGTCAAGCCGGACACAAGTCGCTGGGTGATCCTGATCTTCAGCGGATTGATCGACTTCCTGCTGGCCGGTCTCGTGATCGCGGGATGGCCGTCGACCGCCTTCTGGGTGCTTGGGCTCTACGTTGGCGTCAATATGCTGCTGACAGGGTTCGCATTCATCTTCGCAGCGCTTGGTGCCCGATCGGCCTGACGCGGAAGGCGCGCATCGTCAGCCTGGCACAAAAAACCCCTAACGACGCGGGGTGCCGCTAGGGGTTGTCGCATCTGCGGAATGCAACCCCAAAATTATTTGCAAATAGAAGTAGAGTCAACCGCGTCTGAGGTTGTGTGCATAGGCAGTGGAAAGAACCCCTAGCCACCCCGCTTGGGCTAGGGATGCTTCTTGAAGAAGCAGGCCACAACTATAGGTTGAACCCCCAAATGTCAAGCCGCGGCGATCTCAGCGGAACTAAAAACCCTCACGAATTCAGGCGCTGCTAAGGTTTTTGGGTCACATCTTGCGACGCCATCTTCCGGCATTGCTATGGGCTGATTTTGCTCTTGAGAAGGGTGCAAGGGAAGCAAGCTGTTGTCGCGCCACACAAGGCCAAGCTATTTGACGCACCCGCCCTTTTCCTGTTCAAAGGAAATCCTTTTTGGGAGTACTAGGGCGGCCATGGACAACAGTTATTCGATACCAGCCAAAGACGCTCAGGCTTACAGCCTTATGCGGACTTACGACATCACAGACGACGATCTGAAGCTTTTCATCGCGACGATGGTCGGCGAGATGAAGATCCTGGCCGATTATGCGAAGCTTTCGGGCGTAGCGGGCCATTTGCAGGCGGCGATAAGCGAACTCGAAGCCTTGGGCGCATCGGACGTCGCGCAGCAGATCAAAGACCGCTGAACCAGTTATAGCCGCCGTCTTCCCAGTAGCCGCCGGGGTAGGTGTTCGTCACCTCCATGGCGTAAATCCACTTCGGCTGCTTGAAGCCGAGCTTAAGCGGCGTCTTCAGGCGCATTGGAAAGCCATAGGCATCGGGCAGCGGCTGGCCTGCGTAATGCGTGGCGAGGATGGTTTGCGGATGCAGCGCCGTCGCCATGTCGATGCTGCCCCAATATTTATCGCTACACTTGAAGCCGACATATTTCTTGGTCTTGTCCGCGCCGATGCGGTCGAAGAAAGTGTGCAGCGGCACCCCAGACCACTTGCCGATATAGTCCCAGCCTTCGACGCAGACATGCCGCGTGATTTGCGTTTCCTGCGGCAGCGCGTAGAGCGCCTCCTTGGTCCAAGGCTGCTTGTTCTCGATCGCGCCCGCTAGCTCCAGGCGCCAGGTTGCGCCATCGACCGGCTTCACGTCGTTGATGCCATAGAAGGCGTTGAAGCGCGGCGGCATGAGCACGTCAGCATCGGTGTAGGTCGGCGCGAGCTTCCTCGGATCGAAAAGCCAGGCCTGCACCCGGTCGTTCCAGCCCGACATGGCGCGGAGGACGCCCTGCAGCGCGCTGTCATTGCTGATATCGCATCCGGTCAGGAGCGTCAGCGCGCCGAGGCTTGCAGTTCCGCGAAGAAAAGCGCGCCTCTCGATACCGGCAATCAAGCTGCGATGCTCGATAAGCGCGGATTGATCGACGCCGCCTTGCGGCCTGTTGATCGATCCCCCCGGGCGGATGATGGCCATGGTTATTCTCCAGCCCGCACCGCGTGAGGGCCGCTCTCCGCGTTTGCGGGAATCGACCCCCTCGTCATGGCAGTAATCGTCTTCGGGACGAGGATCGCGAGCGTGACGTGGACCACGAGGAAAAGCACAATGGCGCTCATGCCGATGAAGTGGGCGAGCCGTGCGCCCTGGAAATCGTAAAAGAGCCAAGTCAGAGTTTGGAACTGCACCGGCTTCCAGATCGCGAGCCCGGACACGAGCATCAAAATAGCGGCGAGGATGACACCGATGTAAAGCAGCTTCTGAACGGCGTTGTAGACCGTGATGTCATCGTGAGCGAGGTTGAAGCTCAGCGCCTCGCGGATGTCGTGTATGAGCTCGGAGATGCTGACCGGCAGCCATTTCATATGCAGCCGCCCGCTCAGGATGCCGGCGCTCAGCGCCACAATGCCGTTGATGAAGAAGACCCACATCGCTGCAAAATGCCACAGCAGCGCGTTCGAGAAGCCGACATCCTTGTTGAGTTTATAGGTAATTTCTGGATCGCCGCCGAGCGTCGCCCATTCGGGGAAGGTAAGCCAGGGGAAGATCGGCACATTATTGTAGATGCGCCAACCGCTTCCGATCATGATGAGGATGGCGATGGCGTTGATCCAATGGGTCGCGCGCACGAAACGCGAGTGCACCCTGATGCGGCGATCATGGCCGATTTCGCTTACCGGCCTCGTCGAGTGAGACAGCTTGGTTCCTACGCCCATAACTCGACCGCGTGCTCGATAACTTGACCAGCATTGCTCACGAAGGCAAATAATGCGTTAAGCAAGGAGAGCCCCATGGCACAGACACGAACACCCTCGAAGTTCTTCAAGGCTCTCGCGGCCGGCGCTCCGGCGCCATTCGTGGAAAAGCCAATCCGCCTCGAGCGCATGATCCATTTTGTCGCTCCGCAGGTCGAGAAGATTCGCGCGAAGATCCCGGAGTTGATCAAACAAGTTGACGTGATCTGCGGGAATCTCGAAGACGCGATCCCGGTCCAGGACAAGGAAGCGGCGCGCAAGGGTTTCATCGAGATGGCCCGCGCCAACGATTTCGGCCGCACCGGACTGTGGACACGCATCAACGCTCTGAACAGCCCCTGGGTGCTCGACGACATTCTGGAAATCATGGCCGCCGTTGGCGGCAAGCTCGACGTTATCATGCTGCCGAAGGTGGAGGGGCCTTGGGACATCCATTACCTGGATCAGCTTCTGGCCCAGCTTGAAGCCAAGCACGGCATCAAGAAGCCGGTGATGATCCATGCTCTCCTGGAGACGGCGGAGGGCGTCAATAATGTCGAGGAGATAGCCGGGGCGAGCCCTCGCATGCACGGCATGAGCCTCGGACCGGCGGACCTCGCGGCGAGCCGCGCGATGAAGACGACGCGAGTCGGCGGAGGCCATCCGTCCTATGGTGTGCTTGCCGATGCGGTTGCCGGGTCTGCGCCGCGGGCCTTCTACCAGCAGGATCTGTGGCATTACACCGTCGGCCGCATGGTGGATGCCTGCGCGACCCACGCCATCAAGCCTTTTTACGGCCCGTTCGGGGACTTCTCCGATCCCGCGGCTTGCGAGTTGCAGTTCCGGAACGCGTTTCTGCAAGGATGTGCGGGCGCCTGGACGCTGCATCCGTCTCAGATCGAGATTGCGCGGCGCGTCTTCACGCCGGACCCGGCGGAAGTGGCATTTGCGCGGCGGATTCTCGAAGCCATGCCCGATGGGACCGGTGCGGTTATGGTTGACGGGAAAATGCAGGACGATGCCACTTGGAAACAGGCGAAAGTCATGGTTGACTTGAGCGATATGGTCACGGCAAAGGATGGGCCCGCGGCGTGACTGGGCGTCTGTTCGCGTAGCGGCTCAAGAGTACGAACCCGTGTATAACATGCAGAATGACGTTCAGAACGCCATGGTAAAGGAACGGCGGGCGAGGTTTGCCATCGGGGAGGTCGTCAAGCACCGCTTTTTTCCGTTCCGCGGGATCATTTTCGACGTCGACGCGGAGTTCAGCAATACCGAGGAATGGTGGCTCTCGATCCCAGAAGAGATCCGCCCGGAGAAGGATCAGCCCTTCTATCACCTGCTCGCTGAAAACGAAGATACGGAATATGTCGCCTACGTCTCGGAGCAGAACCTTTTGCCCGACGACAGCGGCGAGCCGCTGAGGCATCCGCAATTAGAGGAACTGTTCGACGAGCTTGAGGACGGCGGATACCGCTTCAGGGGCTCAACCGCGAATTAGAGGAGTGGCAGGAAAAGCCGCCTCACCCCAACCCACTCCCGCGAGGGGAGAGGGAGCAGGCTGAGCCCGTTGCAACAGCGTTCCTTCTCCCCTTGCGGGAGAAGGACAGGATGAGGGGGCCTAACAAACGAAAGCGCGGACTAAACCTTGATGCCGGAATGCATCGCGGCGATGCCGCCTGAGAGATTGCGGTACTGCACGCGCGAGAACCCCGCCGTCTCCATCATGCGGGCGAAGCGGCGCTGATCGGGAAACTTGCGGATGCTGTCGACGAGATAGCGATACGGCTCGGCATCTCCGGCGACGACCTTGCCGAGCGCCGGAATGACGGCGTCCGAATAAGCGCTGTAGATCGAATCCAGGAACGGCACCTCAACGCGCGAAAATTCGAGGCAGAGGAAGCGGCCGCCCGGCTTCAAGACGCGGAACGCCTCGTTGAGCGCAGCCTGGATCCCCGGCACATTCCGGATGCCGAACGCGATTGTGTAGAACTGCGCCGTATTCTCCTTGATAGGCAGCAACTCGGCGTTCGCCTGCACGAAGCGCACTTGGCCTGCCGCGTACTCGTCCGCGAGACGGCGCGCGCCCTCCTCCATCATCGAGTCGCTGATATCGCAAATGATGGCCTTCGAGCCAGGGCCCGCCGCGCGCAGGAAGCGCCGCGTGATGTCCCCCGTGCCGCCGGCCACGTCGATGAGAAGCGACGAGGTGGAGCGCGACGGCGCGAGCCAGTTGATGGCCGCGTCCTTCCAAATACGATGCACGCCGGCCGACATGAGGTCGTTCATGAGGTCGTAGCGGGTGGCCACGCGGCCAAATACGGTATTAACGAAACCCTGGAAACCGAGGCTTTCGATCTTATTATCGTAGGATGACATTCCGTTCGCTCCGAAGGCGATAAATCAGCGCAAGTAGTGACGCAGCGCCCATGGATTGTAAACGCGGCATTATGTTTGCGGGGTTACGAAGGCGCGGAAGCGCTTTGCGGAACCGATGGATGGCAGCGCGGGGCGTGACCTAGAATTCGAACCTCATCGTCCAGATGTGCGCCGGCCAACAGCTCACGGTGAGTTCGATCGGGTCCTTGTCCGCGTCCGCGTTGACGCCCCGTGTCTCAATAATGATGTCCAACGCGCCCACGGCTAGCTGCTGCCGCTCGTCGTGCGCAGGAAACCTGCAAGTAATATCGGTATGGGTTCTGAGATAAGCAGACACGCCCTCATGCCGCACAGCAGAAGAGACTGACCTATATTGTTGCAAATTCTCCGAAAATCTTTTGATATCGACCTTATCTGTTCTAATGTAGTGTTCGCTTATAATGCAGGGTCGCTTTTGCTGATTATGATAGATAAACCTCTTTGTCCTAAAAAAAACAACACCTTCTCCCGGTCTGACTTTCAAATAACGTCCTACATCTTCGTTGGCATTCATAATCTTGAAGTCGTTCACCTCCGTATCATCGACTATTGTAGTGTTCGGGTCCATCGACTTCTCGATGGTCACGCTTCGATTTAGATTGTAAATAGTATAATATCCGCTGCCCTTCTTGCTAATAAGCTCCTCGTTCTCAACGAGATGCTGAAGCGCCCGGCGCACCACTGCGCGAGTGAAGTGAGATTCCTTTGCGAGCGCGTCTTCGGATGGAAGGCGGGTCTCTGGCGGGCTCGGCTTTATTTTGCGCAAGCAAATCCAGCTCAGCGCTTCAAGCCAATCCAGCTCTGAAGTTTCGCGAGACATATGAATGCGCCGCCGCCCTCCGGTTCGCCCCGCATATTTCGGAGAATCATACAGGGCCTCAATGACAATCTTGCGACTTCATCGGGTCAAATTGATTGCCGTTCTGCATTGATACCAACAAATTGACTGCGCAAGAGCGTCACATGGTTTTCATGAATCCGGAATATAAATGGTACAGCCGGAAAAGGCACGATGCCGCAGGATGCGCTGAACGTGGCGCTGCCCGTCAGCAAGAGAGCCCGTAACAGGGCGAGAACCAGCTTCGCGAATCCTCTCGCGTCAGATTAGACAAGAACGCACCGGCTTAAGCACAGAACAGACAATGGCTCCCCGAGCATCCATCAGGGAGGAAGGAGAAGCTATGACCTAGATTCTCATGCGATGACAGGCTGCCGCAAGTACTCGTAGCTGAGAGCGAAGGTGAGAAGAGCCGAATGCTTTGGCCGGCTTGGCTCTCCCGCCATGCTCATGGAGATCTGATGGAAATCCGAAAGCCCGAAGCCTTTGGACATGACCTCACGGAATCTGAGTATACTTCTCCTCGCTCAGAGCACAAGTGAGAATTATTCCCTAAAGGCGCCGGGTGATATCGAACCTTACGAAAGCGAAACCGATGTCACCAATTTGCTTCGACATGGGAGTGATAAAGCCGTGCGTGGATGTCCTCGCGGGGGCTTTCCAGCAAGCGTGGAGTTTCATGAAAAGCGATAATGGTCATTTAGTCTTTGCGTCCCTGGCGACGGTGAGGGCAATCCTGCACTACCTGCGGCGCAGCCCTCTTCCTGAGGCGGAACAACTTGCCGATGTTATTGTTGCGGCTCTGGTAATCTTACTTGTGATCGCAGTTACGGAGAACCAGACCGCGATCAAAAGCGCTCTTCAATGCAAAGGTTTGCCCCTCAGGCCCCACAGTCCGGAGGCGCGGACAGCGAGCTATTGACCGCGACTGAAAACACCGCCTTAAATGAAGCTTCAGAACGGCCACATTCGCCGCACACGAATGGAAGTAATCGTTGATTTTGAGATTTGCCTATGGCTCGCGCTCCCCAACCGTACGACCTTGTCATTGTCGGCGCCAGCTTTGCTGGGCTTGTCGCGGCGAAAACCGCCGCGATGCGAGGCCTGAAAGTGGCCGTTTTGGAGGCCAAACCGGCAGCCGGGCATCGCGTTGCGACGACAGGAATTCTGTTCAAGGAAGCCGCGGAGGAAGTCGACCTTCCGCACAATCTCACCCGGCGGGTTTACGGCGTCAGGCTCTATGCGCCCAACCTGAAGCATGTGGACCTCTTCGCGCCGGGCAGCTTTTTTCTCACGACGGAGACAGGGCGTCTGCTCCATTGGCTCGCTCAGGAAGCGATGCGCGCGGGCGCGCACATTTTGTGGCGCACGCCCTTCGAAGGCGCGGAGCGGCGCGATGGAGTTTTCGTGTTCGCGGGGGTCAATATCTCCGCGCGGCATATCCTCGGAGCCGATGGCGCGAAATCTGCGGTGGCTCGGCATTTCGGCCTCGGCCTCAACAAGCGCTTCCTGACCGGAATCGAGGTTGAATACGATGGCCTCGAAAGAGCCGATCCTCGCTTCCTGCATTGCTTTCTCGATTCGAGGCTCGCGCCGGGCTATCTGGCCTGGGTTGCGCCAGGGCCTTCCGTGTTCCATGCCGGTCTCGCGGCAGGGCCAGGACGGCGGCCGCATTTGCGGGCTTTCCTCAGAAAAACCGAATCGATTTTCGGTTTCGGCGGAGCGCAGCTTGTGGGCCGGCGCATGGGGCGCATTCCCTGCGGCGGCCTTGTCAAACCATGGGCCATGGAGGGGGTCACCCTTATCGGCGACGCGGCCGGCATGGTTTCGCCCGCGACCGGCGGCGGCATCGGCTTCGCTTTCCGTTATGGGCGCCGCGCAGCCCAGCTCGTGGCCGATCACCTTCTGCATCTGGGGCCCGCACCGGATGTTGCCCTCGCGAAAGAGCTGCCCCGCTTCGCCCTCATGCATGCGAACTCGTTTTGCCCTCGACCTGGCTGCGCCCAACGCGCTACTCTCTGCCGCTCTTGGCACTGCGCCCATGCGCCGCTTCGCCGAGCACGTGTATTTCAGGGAGCGCGGAGGAAAAGGGCTCAGTTTCTCCGATTTTCAGGCCCGCCTTAACGGTCTGGAAAGCCCGCCTCTTCCACTGAATAGCACCGGCACGAGAAATCTCCCATAGACTGCCGCTCGCTGCTGTTTTACCAACGCCGCTATGCCTAATGCGGCGTGGATAGCAACGCGCCGCGTGGTATGCTCAACCCCCTAAGATACGCGACAGTGAGATGGAGGACTTCATGCCGATGCATCGTTTTCTCGAAGGGCATGCCAGTCAATTCATGACAAAGAACGTCAAGACCGTCCCGCCGACGCTTACGCTGCGCGAGCTAGGCGCCCTGTTCGATCACAATGACTTTAATTCCTTCCCCGTGGTCGATAACGGGGTCACGCTGGGGCTCGTGACCAAGCTCGACTTCCTTAAAGCCTTTCTTTTCGACACAAGCCATCTGATGCCCCATTACAACGAGATCATGATGCGCACCGTCGGCGACGTGATGACTAAGGATGTGGTTCACGTCGAGCCGGAAACGCCGCTCACGCGGGTTCTCGAGCTAATGGTCAAGCTGAGAACGCGCGGGCTTCCCGTTTTGGACGGCGATGGCAAGCTCCTGGGCGTCATCTCGCGAACAGACCTCATGCATGCGCTTTCCGACGCCACCAAAGACGACTAGGCTGCCATCAAGGGATGAGGACGCCGGCGCCGGTCAGCCGGCCATCCCGCAGCGCCGAAAGGGCTTCATTGGCCTCAGTCAATGGGAAAATTTGGACCGTCGTTTTGACCGGCACTTTCGGCGCGAGTGCAAGAAACTCCACCGCATCGTTTCTTGTCAGGTTCGCCACGGACCGGACCACGCGCTCGCCCCACAGGATGCTGTAGGGAAAGGACGGGATGTCAGACATGTGGATGCCGCCGCAAACGACGACGCCGCCCTTCCGTACGGCTTTAAGAGCGAGCGGAACCAAGCCTCCCATGGGGGCGAAGATGATGGCGGCGTCGAGTTCTTCGGGTGGCCTGTCGTTGGAGCCGCCCGCCCAGCAGCATCCAAGCAAGCGCGCAAACTGCTGGGCTGCTTCGTCGCCGGGCCGGGTGAAGGCATACACGCTGCGGCCTTCATGAAGCGCGACCTGCGCGACAATGTGCGCCGCGGCCCCGAACCCATAGATACCGAGCCTCTTGCCCGGCCCCGCCATCTTCAGCGACCGGTAGCCAATCAACCCGGCGCACAAAAGCGGCGCCGCCTCTGCATCGGTGTATGCATCGGGAATCGGAAAGCAGAATGCGGCGTCGGCAACAGCGTAATCCGCGAAACCGCCGTCTCGCTGGTAGCCGGTGAACTCTGCGTTGTCGCAGAGATTTTCCTCGCCGCGCCTGCAGAAGCTGCACACGCCGCAAGTGTGGCCGAGCCAGCCGGCGCCGACCCGCTGGCCGATCTTAAAGCCGGTGACGCCTTCGCCCAGGCCCGCCACCTCTCCCACAATCTCATGACCGGGCACGATCGCATCGCGGAGCGGCTCAAGATCGCCGTCCACCACGTGCAGATCGGTGCGGCATACCGCGCATGCGCGCACTTTCAAGAGAAGCTGCCCCCGCAAGGGCTTGGGCCTGTCACGATGCTCAAGCTCAAGAGGCTGGCCCGGCGTTTTCAAGACCATCGCTCGCATGGGAATATCCTCAGGAAGAAGGGCAACGCGATCATATCATTGGAGATGCAAACGCAAGGGCTTGACTTCAATCAAGGTATTCTTTCCGGTGATCTACACTTTATGCGTGAAACTCATCATGAGGGAGCCCAGCCGTGAGCATAGAACCGCAAACGGGAATCTCAGACTTCCCAGAGCCCCAGGAGGCTCGTTTTCATCTCATTGGCGGGGGCATAGCATCGCTGGCGGCCGCGGTGTTTCTCATACGCGATGGAAAAATTGCGGGCAAAAACATCTCCATTTACGGCGACCAGCCGAAGCCGGGCGGCAGCCTGGAGGGAGCGGGCTCGCCGGAAACCGGCTACATCGCCCGCGGCGGGCGCGTGCTGGAGCTCCACTACGTCTGCACCTACGATTTGTTCTCCTCGATCCCGGCGCTCGACGGCTCCCGATCCGTCACGCAGGAAATCTTTGCCTGTAACGAAGCTCTGAAAACCTATTCCCATTCGCGCCTCGTCCGCCAAGGCCGCAAACTCTCCTCGCCCGAATTCGGGCTGAGCGACCGGCACCGCCTCGGCATCATCGAGGTTGCTCTGAGCCCGGAAAGCGTGCTCGGATCGAGCGCCGTCGAGGACCATTTCGACAAGACCTTCTTCACGACCGATTTCTGGGCCATGTGGGCCAGCACGTTTGCCTTCCAGCCCTGGCACAGCGCAGTCGAGATGAAGCGCTACCTCATGCGCTTCGTGCATATGATGCAGGGCTTCAACCGCCTCCAGGGCATCATGCGGACGCAGTACAACCAGTATGATTCCATGGTGAGGCCGCTAGCCAGATGGCTCGATGAGCGAGGTGTCCGCTTTGTCACCGACACCGTCGTGTCCGGCATCGGTTTCGAGCACATTCAGGACGCCCAGCGTCCTGCGAGCCTCTTCATCGAGCGCGCCGGCGGCCACGAAGAGATAAAGCTCGACGCCGCCGACTACGTCATAATCACGCTTGGATCGATGGCGGATTCCGCAACGCTTGGCAGTATGGACAAGCCTGCGCCATTTGAGCCCGAAAAAAAGGGAGCGGGATGGCGTCTTTGGGAAAAGATCGCGGAAGGAAGGCCCGAGTTCGGCAAGCCGTCGGCGTTCGACAGCCGCGTCGATCAATCGAAGTGGGTGTCGTTCACCGGCACGATGCGCGATCCGACCTTCTTCCGCGTCGTCAAGGAGTTCACAGGCAACGTTCCCGGCGAGGGCGGTCTCGTCACGTTCGCCGATTCCGGCTGGCTCATGTCGATCACGCTGCCCCAGCAGCCGCATTTCATCGGCCAGCCCGACGATGTCGACGTGTTCTGGGGTTACGGTCTTTCAATCGACAATCTTGGCAACTTCGTCAAAAAGCCGATGGCCGATTGCACAGGCCGAGAGATTTTGATGGAGGTGCTCGGACATCTGGGCGCACACCATGAAGCACACGTCATCCTCGACAACGCGATCTGCATTCCGCGCATGATGCCTTACATCACGAGTGAATTCCTTACGCGCTCGCCGGGCGACCGGCCTCACGTAATGCCCAAGGGCTGGTGGAATCTGGCGTTTGCGGGTCAGTTCTGCGAGCTTGCGGACGACACCGTGTTCACCGTCGAGTATTCCATTCGCTCCGCACAGACGGCGGTTTACTCGCTGCTTCAGCTCGATAAGGCGCCCCACGCAGTCTACAAAGGCCACCACAATCCGGTCGTGCTCTACAGGGCCTTCATGTCGCTGCAGAGCTAGTCGCAGCGGACTCCCTCTCCCATGGGAGAGGGCTGGGGTGAGGGGTTCCCTTGGGGCCTCACGTACCTTTATTTATCAGCCAGACATTCCCCAGAGCAGATGTCATGGCCGGACTTGACCCGGCCATGCATGCTTATTGCAATGCTTGAGTTCTGCGATGGATGGCAGCATCAAGAGCGGCCATGACAGTAAGCTTGGATTAAAAGCCTAAGCGGACTTCTTGAAGGCCTCGAGCACCTTATGGCTCGCCTTGTCGAACGCAGCCCGGCTTTCCTCAAGCGCCGTCTTCAAGGCCTCCCAGGAGTGCGCGCCCACCTTCTGCTGAGCTTCGAGCTTGGCTTTGGCAGCCTCGCCGGCAGCCTTCAGCTGATTCAGCGCCTCGTCGACCTCGTGCTTGTGGGCAGCCGCGAAGGTGCTGGCTTTTCCACGCATGGCCTCGAAAGCTTCGTGCCAGGCTTTGCTTTGGGCTTCGGCCCGCGCGGCGAATGTTTCCTGGAGCTGCTTTGCATCGTGCCGGGTTGCCGTCATGTATTTCTGGACAAGGCCTTCGAAGGAGGCCCAGTTCGAACTCCAGGCTGGTCATCGCTTTTGACAGGTTCGCCTCGCCTTCCTGTTTGTGCTTATGGAGCGACTCCTGGAAGACCTCGCGCTGGGCTTTGATCTGTTCGATTGCCTTATCTGCTTGGGCTTTCGATTCGGCTTGAAGGGAGCTGGCGCGGGCCTCGAGTGCCGTCAGCGTCGCTTCAATTTCATGGAGGCGTTCCTTCGCCCAATTTGAAAAGACATGCGTATCGGTCTCTGGTGTCATCTTGTCCTCCTTCAAAAGGAATACATGGACGCTCATAGATTGAAGGGTCCAAGAAACACCAGTTTGACCGCCCTAGAAAGCTTGGCCCTCTTTTTTGCTTGCCAAGGTTCTGATTGAACTCGCTCAAAGCGATATAAATCGCCTCAAACTAGAAAGATTTTCAGGACTTATATTTTCCGGGCCGGCGCTTCAGATATGGAGAGCGTGCTGAAAGCGGCGGTTAAGCCCTGAGCTTCACCACATTCGACGCCCCGGTTGGCGTGCTCGCAACGCTGCGAAGGGCGCCCTCGATGGCTTTGCGGAATTCGAGCGGCGCCACGATCCATTTGAGGACGATGGTGTCGATACCGATGCCGCGGATCTGAATGGTTCCGTAATCGAAAATGCGTCCAAGCCAGCTCTGCTTCACGTTCACTTCTTCGATGGTCTTGAGTTGCAGCTCCTGGCTCGCATAGGCAATGAGCCCTGTTTTGATGATGACGCGGTTATCGGTCAGGCCCATTTCCAGCGTCCACAGCGGCAGAATGGCCCGCACACAAAAAGCCGCCGCCAGAAGTACGCTGCCTGCAATGTAGGGCCAGGTGAATTTGTCCGGGTAAGCGGATGCCGCCCAGCCTATAACCGCGAGCAGGACGAAGAACAATGCCCAGATTCGTAATTTGAAAAGGGGGTGGATATGGCCTCTGTAGAGAAGCTTCTCCGAAGGCAAGAGTGTCTTGTCGAGATAATTGAGCACCGGCGCTGCCCTCAAAAATTGCGTTGAATAAGCACCCGGATGGCAGGCTACACGAGCACCCTCTTCCACTGGCGTCTCATGTCTCGCCCGTTTCGGGGAGAAGTATTTTAAGTCCAAGCTTGGCTTGCGCTTTTGACTCTAATCAAGGGCGAACTATATCGCGCGCGGAATCATTTATTATTTCGATCGCCAGGGCTCGGCGGCTCATCGTCTTCAAGGGCTCGGTATGCGGCGCCTTCGAGGTCTTCGAACTGGCCCGATTTGAGCGCCCAGATAAAACCCGCGAGCCCGAGCCCGCCGAGAAACAGGGCCGCCGGGATAAGCCAGGCAAGAGAGGTCATGCTCGCAACTCCAGCTTTGCCGTTCGCAGGCGGATCGCATTCACGGTGACAACGATCGAGGAGGTCGACATCGCGATGGCGGCGACGAGTGGCGTCACAACCCCGGCCATCGCCAGCGGCACGAACACGAGATTGTAGCCGAAAGCGATAGCAAAGTTCTGGAACGACATCGAACGCGTTTTGCGCGCGGTCGCAAGAAGCTCGATCACGGGCATAAGCTTCGCGCCTTGGAACACGGCGTCGGAGGCGGTCTGGCTGATGTCGGCGGCGGTGGAAGGCGAAACAGAGGCATGAGCCGCGGCCAGGGCGGGCGCGTCGTTCAAGCCGTCGCCGATCATCAGGACGCGGCGGCCTTGCGCTTTCAGCGCCTCAAGGCGCTCGATCTTCTCATGCGGCTTCATGGCCGCATGCCACTCTTCGATGTGAACCGATTTTGCTGCTGCGGAGACCGCTTCCTTGCGGTCGCCCGACAGGAGCGACACTCCGAAATGCGCACGGCGAAGCGCTTCCACCGTCTCCGCCGCATCTTCGCGAACCTTGTCCTCGAACTGGAACGCGACCGGCTGTTTTCCCGGCTGCACAAACCAAAGAGAGGCGGATGCCGCACGCGCCTCGCCGATGCCGCACCAGGAGGCGGAGCCGAGGCGTTCTTCGCCTTCAGCGGTCACGCGGCGGAGCCCGCAGCCGGGAGCCTCCTCGACGCCGTTAAAAGCAGGCACGCTGCCGAACCGCTCCTTAGCCGCCTGGACGACCGCCTGGGCATAAGGATGGCGGCTCGATGCGGCGAGCGCCGCCGCAGCGCTCAACGCTCACTATCGATTGAAGCGCCATTCGCAAGCGAGGGAACGCCTGCCGTCAGTGTACCCGTCTTGTCGAAGACGGCCATATCGGTTTCGGCAAGCCTTTCGAGGCCGTCCGCCGCCTTGAGAAGGATGCCGCGATCGAATAACCGCGCGGATGCCGCGACTTGCACGGCGGGCACCGCGAGCGCCAGCGCGCAGGGGCACGTAATGATGAGGACAGCGATTGCGATGGTGAGAGACGCTTCCCAGCCAGCGCCCGCCATCATCCAGCCGATAAAGGCCGCGGCGGCGAGTGTGTGCACCATGGGCGCATAGAAGCGAGCGGCGCGATCTGCGAGCCGTACGTAGCGTCCGCGCGCCTGTTCCGCAGTCTCCATGAGCCGCGCAATCTGCGCAAGAAGCGTGTCGGCTTCGGCGGCGCGCGCTTCCATCTCGACGGGCGCGCCGAGGTTCACGGACCCGGCATAAACCTGCGCATCCGCCCCCGCCTCGCGTGGCAGGGTTTCGCCGGTAATCAGGCTTTCATCGATCGAGGTTGCGCCGTGGACGATCACTCCGTCGGCGGGGAAGCGCTCGCCCGCCGCAACTGCGATGCGCATGCCTGGCTCGACGAGCCTTGACGGCAGGCGCTCGATGGACCCGTCGCTCGCGATAACGTGCGCCCAATTGGCCTTGAGGCCGAGAAGGTTTTCGGCAGCGCCGCGCGCGCGAATGCGGACGCGCTGGTCGAGATAACGGCCAATCAGGAGGAAGAACAGCAGCGTAACGGAGGCGTCGAAGTAGACCTGATCGCTGCCCTTCATGGTCTGGTACAGGCTCATCGTCGCCGAGAGGAGGATCGCGAGCGAGATCGGCACGTCCATATTGAGGCGGCGGCGTTTGAGTGCCTGCCATGCGGAGCTGAAGAAGGGTTGGCCCGCGTAGGCGATGGTTGGCAAGGCGATGACGGCGGAGAGCCAGTGGAACAGCGTATGGACGGAATCGTCGGCGGTGGCCGAGCCGGACCAGACCGACACCGAAAACAGCATGATGTTGGCGGCTGCGAAGCCTGCCACAGCGAGGCGGCTGAGCAGCTGTCGGCCCGCATTCTCGCCGCTGTCGACCGTCTCGGGCGCAAGCTCCGCCGCCTTGAACCCAATCCGGCTGAGCGCATCGACGAGCGGGGCTGCGGTTGCTTGCGGCTGTTCGAACACGACGGTCGCCCGCCGCGCTGAGAGGTTCGCCCGCGCGCTGGCCACGCCCGGAACCCCGATAAGCGCTTGCTCCACCTTCCGCATGCAGCCGCCGCAGGTCATGTTCTCGACGGCGAGGGTGATGGTTCGGGATGCTCCGCTCGCCGTGTCCTTTTTCCCGATGGGGGATGGAAAGGCGCGGGTGCCTTGATCTAATGCGAGCGGGCTGAGCGGGGAGGGCCTCGCCTCAAGTTCGCTTACTGCGCCGGGCTGAGCCATAGCCTTTCCTTCACGCGGTATGTTGCGGGTTCGCTGCCCGGCCTCGCTTTCTCCGCAGCAAAGGTCAGGATCCAGCTTCCGGCGCCAGCCGTCCCGAGGTCGGCCTCGTAAACGCCGGCGTCGACCTCTCTAAAGACAAGGCTGCGGTCGGCTTCTTTCGAAGCAGGCCGGCTGAGGCGCCCCGCCACCGCGAGGCCTGGGACGGGGGCGCCATCGCCATTGGTGATTGCGACGCGCATGCGAGACCCTTGCGGCAGAAGCGTTTGATGACGCCAATGGAGCGTATCTTGCGTGCGTTCCTCAGCCAGCGTGCTGTTGTAGCGCAAGCCGGCTTCGTACGTGGCGCCCTGTTCCTCGCCGGGGCCGGTGCTCACGGCAAGGTAGATGAAAGCGGCGTTAACAACGGCGACGACGCCGAAGAAGCCGAGCAGGATGATAAGGATATGTTTGCCGGTGAGACGCGTTTCCATCGCAAGTACGCTCATTGTCCGGGACCTCTGAAGTTGCTGTTGCGCGTCGTCTCCGTCCCGTCCCCGCTGTCATGGACGACGAACGCCATGCCGGCCGAGGCGGGCAGCGCCGCTGCCTTGTCGCGCGGCACGGTCACATAGACCTTCACGGAGCGGACATCGTCGGGCTTCACCTCGATGATAGGATTGTCGCCGTCCATGCCGACAACGGAAATCCGCGCACCCGGCAGTCCGGCGACGTGAAGAGTGAAGGTGCGCGTTTCCTGGCGCTTGTTGAGAAGCCGGATCGTATAGCCGTTTCGGATGCCGCCATCCGCCAACTGGACGAAAAGCGGGTTGCGGTCCGGAACGACGTTCACGTCGAGCACGGTTTTTTGCGAAAGGCCGAACAGCATAATGGCGCTGACGAGCACGAACAGCCCCGCATAAAGCATAGTCCTGGGCCGGATCAGCCGGAATGGAGCGCGGCTGCCGTGTTCCTCGGCCGTAAGGTTGCGGAATGTATCGTAGGCAATCAACTTCGTTGGGCGGCCGACTTTCACCATGATCTCGTCGCAAGCGTCGATGCAGAGCGCGCATTGGATGCATTCGAGCTGCGGGCCGTTACGGATGTCGATGCCGGCGGGGCACACAGCCACGCATTGCGTGCAATCGATACAATCGCCGCGCCCTTCCCAGCTATCGCCCTTTTTGTGAGCGCCGCGCGGTTCGCCGCGAAAGCCGCGGTAGGTGATGAGGAACGAGTCCGCGTCGAACATCGCGCCCTGGATGCGCGGCCACGGGCACATGTAGGTGCAGACCTGCTCGCGCGAGAGGCCGCCGAGCGTGTAGGTCGTGGCCGTGAATATCCCAAGGAAAACGTAAGCGACGGCCGGCGCGTCGAAATGCCAGAACTCGGAGAGAAGCGTCGGCGCGTCGCGGAAATAGAAAACCAGCGCGCCGCCCGTCAAAACGCCGATGAGGAGCCAGGTCAGATGGGTGCCGCCAAGGCGCCACGCCTTATTGAAGGACCACGGTGACTTCGCGAGCTTCATGCGCGCGTTGCGGTCGCCTTGCCAGAGGCGCTCGACCGCGATCATCAGGTCGGTCCACACGGTTTGCGGGCAGGCGTAACCGCACCAGACGCGGCCCGCCAGCGCGGTCACCAGAAAGAGCGCCAGCGCCGACAGGATCAATATGCCGGTGACGTAATAGAATTCCTGCGCCCAGATTTCGAGGCCGAAGAAGTAGAGGCGCTGATGGGCGAAATCGAGCAGCACGGCTTGATCCGGCAGCGTCGGCCCGCGATCCCACCGCACCCACGGCAGTCCGTAATAGATGCCGAGCGTCACGATCATGATGGCCCACTTGATGCGGCGGAATTTGCCGTGGACCAGCTTCGGATAGATAGGCTCGCGCGGCGCGTAAAGAGGGCGGTTCTCTTTCGCGTTCACGGGCTTCGCGTCGGCTTGCCGGATGCCGGGCGCGGCTTCTTGGCCAAGCGAAGCGGCAGTGGGCATTTCGGTCATGGCGTACTCCAAAGCCAGGGCACGGGCGTAAATCGCATCGCAGCAGGACATGGGCTTGCCTTACTTTTTACTCCCCTCTCCCTTAGGAGAAGGTTGTGATGAGGCGAGCGGCATTAGGTCCTCTCCCTGATGCCGTTCCCCTTGCGACGCCGGATTGATAGTCTACTGCCCGCCCCCAAGCGAATGCACGTAGATAGCCAGCTTCTTGATGGTCTCAGGATCGAGGCGGTCGACCCACGCCGGCATCACGCCGCCATGCCCCGTCTGAATCTGGTTCATGATGGCAGCTTTTGTCCCGCCGTAGAGCCAGATGTTGTCGGTCAGGTTGGGTGCGCCAAATTCCTGATTGCCTTTGCCTTCTTCGCCGTGACACGCCAGACATCCGCCATCGCCATGGAACACCGCGTTCCCGCGCTCTGCCGCAGCCGCGTCGTGCGGCAGCTTGGAGAGCGAAAGCACGTATTCCGCTGCGTCGTTGATTTGCTCAGGCGTCAGAAGGCTGTCCTGCCCGAACTTCGGCATTTGGGACATGTGCGCCTTGTCGTTGCCGCTGCGCACGCCGTACATGATGGTCTGCTGAATCTGCTCCAGCGTGCCGCCCCAAAGCCATTTGTCGTCGTTCAGGTTCGGATAGCCGGGAGCGCCTTGTGCGCCGCGGCCGTGGCAGGCTGCGCAATTGTTGGCGAATGCCGACCTGCCGCCGGCGATTGCAAAGTTCAAGAGCTCGGAGTTCGACTTGATTTCGGCAAGGCTCGCCTTGGCGATGGCCTCGTTGAGCTTGGCCTGCCCGGCGCGCGCCTCTTCAAGGTTCGCTGTGACGGTGGCTCGTTGGCTCCAGCCAAGAACGCCCTTGGAGTAGCTGGAGATCATGGGCCACGTCGGATAGAGCACCCAGTACCCGATCGACCAGATAATGCAGGCATAAAAGACATAGAGCCACCACCGAGGGAGCGGCGTGTTCAGCTCCTGGATGCCATCCCATTCGTGGCCGGTGGTTTCGATGCCGGTATGGCTGTCAATCTCGCGCTTATCGGCCATTTTTGCCTCCGGTATTGAAATCGTCTTTGTCCAAAGGAATACGGCTCGCTTCCTCGAAGCCCTTCTGGTTGCCCGGCCAGAACACGAAGACGAGCACGCCAACGAAGAGCCCGATGAAGAGAAACAGGCCGGCCATCGCTGAGAGAGATCGAACGGTTTCGTAGGTCATGAGCGGGTCCTCAGCGCAGGTTGGGGCCAGAGGCGTCGTATTTCGCGAAATCGACCAGCGTGCCGAGCATCTGCAGATAGGCAATCACTGCATCGAGCTCGGTCGGGTCGCCCGTCTTGCCGTCGAATTTGCGGACTTGCGCCTTCGGGTAGCGTTGGACAACGGCTGCCGCGCCGTCGCTATCGGGGTTTGACTGGGCGACAAGATCCGTCTTCGCATTCTTGATCATGTCGTCGGTATAAGGCACGCCTACTTCGCGCAATGTCTCCATGCGCTCGGCAACATCGCCATATTCAAGCTTTGCCTGTCCAAGGAACGGGTATGCCGGCATGATGCTTTCGGGAACGACCGAGCGCGGATTGGTCAGATGGGCTACATGCCAGTCATCGGAATATTTGCCGCCGACGCGGGCGAGGTCCGGGCCGGTCCGCTTCGATCCCCATTGGAAGGGGTGATCGTACATGCTCTCGGCGGCGAGGCTATAGTGCCCGTAGCGCTCAACTTCGTCCTTGAGGGTACGGATCATCTGGCTGTGGCAGAGATAACAGCCTTCGCGGATGTAAATGTCGCGCCCCCTCAGCTCAAGCGGTGAGTAGGGCCGCATCCCGTCCACCTTCTCGATGGTCGACTTGAGGTAGAAGAGGGGCGCGATCTCGACGAGGCCACCAATGGCGACCACGAAGAGAATGCCGAGGAGAAGGACAAGAGAGTACTTCTCAAAAGGTGCATGGCTGAGTTTCATGACGGGCTCCTACTCGGCCGGAAGAAGTTGCGGGCTGCGCAGTTCGGGCGCGGCTGCGATTCGAGGCTGATCCGCGATATCGACGGGCTCGTCGCCCCGAACGGTGCGGATCACGTTGTAAGCCATGATCAAGCCGCCCGTCAGGTACAGCACCCCGCCTATTGCACGGATGATGTAGTACGGATGCATCGCTTCAGTGCTCTCCACGAAGGAGTATTGCAGCACGCCGAGGCTATCGGTGGCCCTCCACATCAGGCCCTGCATGATGCCGGACACCCACATCGCCGTGATGTAGAGAAGGATGCCGATGGTGGCCGTCCAGAAGTGCCATTCGACCAGGCGCTGCGAATAAAGGCCCTGACGCTTCCACAGCCACGGGACGAGGCAGTAGATCGCGCCGAAGGATACCATGCCGACCCAGCCCAGCGCACCGGAATGAACGTGGCCGATGGTCCAGTCGGTGTAATGCGAAAGCGAGTTCACTGCACGCACGGCCATTAGCGGACCTTCGAAGGTCGACATGCCGTAGAAGGCGACCGATACCACCAGGAAGCGGATCACGGGGTCGGTGCGAAGCTTGTCCCAAGCGCCGGACAGCGTCATCAGGCCGTTGATCATTCCGCCCCACGACGGCATCCAGAGCATGATCGAGAAGGTCATGCCGAGCGTCTGGGCCCAGTCAGGCAGCGCGGTGTAATGAAGGTGGTGCGGCCCCGCCCAGATGTAGAGGAAGATCAGCGTCCAGAAATGGACGATGGAAAGCTTGTAGGAATAGACGGGCCGCTCGGCGCGTTTCGGAACGAAGTAGTACATGATGCCGAGGAAGCCGGCCGTCAGAAAGAAGCCCACGGCGTTGTGGCCATACCACCACTGCGTCATGGCGTCTTGCACGCCGGAGAACGCGCTGTAGCTCTTCGTGCCGAAGAAAGAGACCGGCACCGCCAGGTTGTTCACGATGTGCAGCATCGCGACCGTGACGATGAAGGCGAGGTAGAACCAGTTCGCGACGTAAATATGCGGTTCCTTGCGCCGCATGATGGTGCCGAGGAACACCAGCAGATAGACGACCCAGACAACCGTCAGCCAAAGGTCGGTGTACCATTCGGGCTCTGCATACTCGCGGCCCTGGGTGACGCCAAGGACGTATCCCGATGCCGCCATGATAAGAAAGAGCTGATAGCCCCAGAAGACAAACCACGGCGCCCAGCGGCCCCAAAGCCGGGCTTTCGAAGTGCGTTGCACAACATAGAAGGACGTGGCCAAAAGAGCGTTGCCGCCAAATGCGAAAATAACGGCGGACGTGTGAACCGGCCTCAGCCGCCCGAAGTTCGTCCAGGGGAGACCGAGGTTCAGCGAGGGAAACGAAAGCTGCCATGCCAGGATGTCGCCGATCAGGAATCCGACGACGCCCCAGAACACGGCGGCAAGTGTCGCGGCCTTGACGACGTTGTCGGCATAGAAGCCGGTCTCAACGCCGGGACTGCTGCTGAACGCTTTGCGCGACAGGAACGCAGCGGCGGCTATGGCAAAAAGCGTGAACACGCTGGCGTGGAACGCCATGACCGAATCGGTCGCTTTCACCGCGATCAGCAATCCAAGCAACAATCCGCCAACGGCGACGATCAGCGATCCCCAATCGAAGAGAGCGGCGCCGCTCCCCTTCGTGCTCGCAACTTCCATGAATGTTCTCCCGTAGAAACGCGGCGGCAGCCTAGCCATGCGCATGCGATTGGCGGGCAACATTTGCTCCCACAACCAAACACGAGCTTTGATTTTGATCAAATTGCGAGACGGAGAGTGGAAAACCTAAGCGGGTGTTACCGCCGGCCGCAGAGAGCCGCTCCTTTGATTTTATTGACAGATGTCAAGAAAAAGCTGGGCAGAGAGCCTCGTTGATCTCGATCAAGGCATACGAATGTCTGATGCGCATTCTGTACATAACAGGACCTTGGACACAAACGCACGTGGATGAGAAGGTAAATCAGCAGCTCAGCGCACACGGGATCCGGAGGCCCCAGCCTTTGGGCGAAGCGTTTCTGACGCTTCTTGAGCGGGACCAGATGCGCTTGCTGCGGCTTTGTACCGCGCTCGAAAAAATCGCCGACGGCCTTCCGGGCAGCGGCAAGCATGACAAGACCGCGAAGGTCTTGGCTTTTCTCGATAAGGCCTTCGCAAGACACGTCTTTATTCATGAGAAGTGCCTTTTTCCGCTTATCCGAAGTCTGGAGGACAAAAGGGAGCCGGTGGAACTCGTCCTGCAGCAGCTCGAATTCGAGCATGCGGCCGATCACGAACTCATCGTGGAAATCACCTCCGCCTTCATGGGCAGCGCGAATCGCGGCGTGGAAGCGCAGATGCTGGGCTATCTGCTGCGAGCGTTTTTCGAGAATTACCGGCGGCATTGCTTTTGGGAGCGCAACATCCTTTACCCGATCGTGCGCAAGCACCTCGTCAACGGCACGCCTCGCAAGCAGCATGACGCCATGCTGCGCCTGTCGATGGGGCTGAACGTGCCGGAGGGTGCTCTTCGGGCTAAAGCTCTGTGCTAGCCGCGGTGTCGTAGGCGGCTTGCTGCAGGCGGCGCACATCGGGGATGACGATCTCGCGATAATTCATCAACTCGATGATGCCTTTGGTTTTAAGGCGCGTGATCTGCCGGCTTACAGTCTCGATGGTCAAGCCGAGGCAATCGGAGATTTCGGCGCGGGACAAAGGCAGCACGAAGCGAACCTCGTTGGCTTTTTCCGACTGAGAGCACCCGATGTTCGGAACGCGCTTCGCGATCATCAAGAGAAAGCTGGCGACGCGCTCTTCAGCCTTTTTGCGGGCAAGGAGAAGCATCCACTCCTGGCAGGCGTCGAGTTCGGTCAGCGTGAATTGAAGCAGCCGGTGCTCCAGGCCCGGGTGTTCAGTAAGCAACCGCTCGAAACCCGTCGTCGGAAAAACGCAAAGCTCCACATCGGTTGCAGCCTCCGCGAAATAGGGATTGTCGTCGCGATAGGCTCTCCCCAGGAAGTCGGAGGCGAAAAGCAGGCCGATAATGTGCTGCCGCCCGTCATCGAGCGTTTTCGTAAGTTTTACCACCCCCGAGACGATATTCGCGAAGATTGTGCGCGCTTCGCCCTCTCCCAAAATCATTTGTCCGGCGAGGACCGTGCGCTTTCTCGATAGCCGGTTCAGGGCTTGAATTTCGCTGGCGCTGAGTGCGTCGCAGATCGCCTTGTGGCGAATTGCGCATGTGCTACAGCGGGTTACGTTTTCGACGTACGACACAAACATCTCCTGGCGGACCATGCCTCAAGAGGGCGGCGGCGGAGGCATGGTGCGTGGCAGTAATAGCCTTTCTCGATTTAAGGCTGACAGCAAGCAAATTTGACTTATATCAAGGGAGAAATAAAGCCGCACCTGTAAAATATGATAAGGGGCGGCTGTCGGGAGAAAACGCCATGACCGCCACGACCCATCGACCCGCCACATTAGCCCGAACGTTAACGCAAGCGCCGGCAATCCAGCGTGTCGCCTTCGATGCGCCTTGGAATTGGCTTGCTGCCGGATGGAGGGACCTTTGGTCCACGCCCGCGATAAGCTTAGCCTACGGAGCTGCGTTCGCCGCGGTTGCATATCTCTTCGTGTTCCAGTTGGATCGCGTCAACTCGCTGCCGCTCATGCTGCCGCTGGCCGGGGGCTTTTTCCTGATAGGCCCCGTGCTGGCGGTCGGGCTTTACGAGGTCAGCCGCCGGCGTGAACGCAACGAGCCGGCCTCCTACCGCGACATTTTCAACGCCGCGAGAGAATCCGGCGCGCAACTGGCTTACTTCGGCGTCCTGCTTCTCCTTCTCTACTTCTTTTGGATGCAAGTCGCGTCGCTGCTGTTCATGCTCTTCTTCGGAAACGCCGATTTCCCGCCTCTCGAGAACTTCGTTCCGACGCTGCTTTTCACGCCGCATGGACTTGGCCTTCTTGTGACCGGAACTGCGGTGGGGGCCGTGTTCGCCTCGGTCGCGTTCGCAGTATCGGCGATATCGGTTCCCATGCTGCTTGACCGGAAAGTCGACGTCGTCACCGCCGTTACCTCAAGCATCGAGGCAGTCCGAATGAACAGGCCCGCCATGCTGCTTTGGGCCGGGCTCATTCTGGGACTTGTCGCAATGGGTTTCGTGGCGTTGTTCGCGGGTCTTGCGATCGCGTTCCCGCTCATTGGCCATGCTACATGGCACGCATACCGGGAATTGACGGGAACGCAATAACGGTCGCGCGCCCCTAGAGCGTCGTGCATTCGGCTGGCCGAGCCGCCTTAAGGCCAGCCGCCCTAATTTCTTCACACGCTCGGAGGCGCTCATTTGCAGGGGAAGGCCGATCTCATCGCTGCAATCGCAACCTTTGTGAATGGTTCATCCTTCCTCTCGGTGTTCGACTGAACAAACAGGCCAAACACCTGAATAAGCTGCAATAGAGTTGCGTCCGGTGGCACGCATATATTCAAGATCGTGTTCTTTCCACCTTGCCTCTTCGTTACGATGATCTGCTGCAGGCTCAAAAATGCTCCCCAGCAAGTGCCGGTGGCAAAGGTATTATCGAGTTCCAGCTCGCCTGAGTTTTCCTGAGACTTGGCGGAACTTAAGATTGCCTGACAGTCTCCATACATCTCCTCCGCGGAGTACTTGTCCTCTGCCAGCACGATACCGGCTGAAAGGACATAAAATGCACAAGCCACAAGAACGCTGATGCGCCGCAATACTGTTCGCGTCATTCGGATTTCCCTCGCCGCAGGGCTTCCCCGCCGCCCGCTGCCCTGCATGACAGAGCGATTGTCAACGCATCGATAGCCGGTTTCAAGCGAAGCGTCGCGCAAAAATCGGTGAGCCTTGGCATATTCCTGGCAACCTGCCCTCTGGATGGAGAAGTATCAAACACTTCAGTATCCCTCGCACGCTTCGCGTGTTTCGAGCCCCTTTGCTGAAACCGCCTGACCCTGAAAGCGTTCTCACTCTTGAACATGGCCGGGGAGCAACTAAACCTCAAGTTGTTAGGTGTTTGATAGATAACGCTTGGATTTAGGCATCTTCAGAGGCAGGCGCGCTTTGGACCTCCATTGGGACAGGACTCTTCCGGCTTGGCTTTTCCTAGTAGTCCTTGTTGTTTCCGGCGCCGTCTCTGACGCCGCGGCTCAGGGCCCCGCCGCCGCGCCCCCCGCCGTTGGCGTTGTCCAGGCCGAAGAGAAGCCACTCACCGAAACAAGCGAGTTCCTAGGCCGCATTCAGGCCGTCGGCCGGGTGAATTTGGTGGCCCGCGTCACTGGCTTTCTGGAAAAGCGCTTTTTCGATGAAGGAGCGGAGGTCAAGGAAGGAGCCTTGCTCTATCGCATCGAGCAGCCTCCTTTCCAGGCCGATGTTCAGGCGAAGCAGGCGGTCGTCGACCAACTTAAGGCGCAGCTTGAGAATGCGAAGCAAACGCTGGACCGGGCCAAATCCCTGCTAGGCGGCCCTGCGGGGCAGCAATCGACTTACGACTCTGCGCTCGCTTCTCAAAGAAGCCTTGCAGCCCAGGTGCTGGGCGCCGAAGCGCAGCTGGAGCAGTCGCAGATAAACCTTGGCTACACGGAGATCAGCGCCCCGATTACCGGGAAAATCGGGCGGACCGCAATCACGGAGGGCAACGTCGTCGGGCCCAATTCCGGCACGCTGGCGACAATCGTCAGCCAGGACCCGATGTATGTCGTTTTCCCCGTTGCTGTTCGTACGGTGAACGCGATCCGCCAAAGATTCGTGCCGAGGGGCGGCTTCAAAGCACTTCGTATTAAGATCCGGCTTCCTGACGGCCGCATCTACGACCAGGAGGGCGACGTCAACTTTGTCGACAACACGGTCGCGCTTGAGACCGACACCGTGATCATGCGCGGGTCTATAGAAAATCCGCTGCTGCCGATTTCAAAATCCATAAACAGGCCGCTGCGGGAGCTTTTCGACGGCGAATTCGTCAAGGTTATCCTCGAAGGCGTTCAGCCGGTCACTGCCATCGCCATTCCCCGCGCCGCGGTGCTGTCCGGCCAGCAAGGCGATTACGTTTATGTCGTCGATGGCGATAACAAGGCCCAGGTGCGCCCGATTCAGCTCGGCCAATCGACCCCTTCAACAGCCTTTGTCCTGAAGGGACTGCAGCCAGGCGAAAGGGTGATTCTGGAAGGCATTCAGCGCGTGAAACCCGGTCAGCCCGTCTCGCCGGGTCCGGCCTCAGCGCCGCCTGCTGACGGATCCGGAAACCCATGATTTCCAACGTCTTCATCGACAGGCCGCGCCTCGCCATCGTCATCGCGATCGTGATCACGCTTGCAGGTGCCTTGGCGCTGACGGGCATCCCCGTGTCGCAGTTTCCCGACATCGTCCCGCCGCAGGTGCAGGTCTCGGCCAACTATCCCGGAGCGTCGGCGGAGGTCGTCGAGTCGAGCGTCGCCCAGCCGCTCGAAGCGCAAATGGTTGGCGTCGACCGCATGATCTACATGAAGTCGAACAGCGCCAACGACGGGACCTACACGCTAACCGTGACCTTCGATCTCGGGTCGGACCCCGACATCGACACCGTCAACGTGACGAACCGTGTTCAATCTTCGCTGTCGCAGCTTCCCGCCATCGTCTCTCAGGAAGGCGTTACAACGCGGAAACGGTCCTCGGCGGTGCTCCAGTTCATGATGCTCTACAGCGAGACGGGAAAACAGGACCCGCTGTTCATCACCAACTACGCGACGATCAATGTTCTCGACGAGCTTTCGCGCACGCCGGGCGTCGGGCAGGCTTCTCTCTTCGGGCGCTTGAACTATTCGATGCGCATCTGGTTCGACATTCAGCGCCTCGTCAGCATGAACCTGATGCCGTCCGATGTGATTGCAGCCATCCAGTCGCAGAACATCCAGGCCCCCATCGGGCGCATCGGCGCCCGGCCTATCGGGCCGGACCAGCAGTTCCAGATGAATTTGCAGACGCAGGGGCGCCTCACCACTCCGCAGCAATTCGGAAACATCATCCTTCGCGCGAACCCCGATGGCTCGGTGCTTCGCATCCGCGACGTCGCGCAGGTCGAGATGGGCGCGCAGAACGAAGACTCGGAAAGCCGGCTCAACGGCAAGCCGGCGGTGGCCATCGGCATCTATTTGTCGCCGGGCGCGAACGCGGTGCAGACTGCAACGCGCGTCAGCGCCACGATGCAAAAACTCAAGCAGCGGTTCCCCCAAGGCTTGGATTATACCGTCGTTTACGACTCGACGACGTTCATCACCGACACCATCCGGGAAGTCCTGCGGACGCTGGGGGAGGCGTTCATCCTCGTCGTGATCGTCGTCTTTCTGTTCCTTGGAAACCTGCGAGCCACCATCATCCCCGCGATTGCCGTTCCGGTGAGCCTGATCGGCACATTCGCCGTGCTTTTGCTCGTGGGCTATTCCGCGAATACGATCTCGCTTCTGGCGCTTGTGCTTGCCATCGGCATCGTCGTCGATGACGCGATCGTGGTCGTCGAGAACGTCGAGCGCGTCATGGAGGAGGAGCCGAACCTTTCCCCCGCAGACGCGACTAAAAAGGCGATGAGCCAGATCACAGGGCCGATCATCGCGATCACGCTCGTGCTTCTGTCGGTCTTCATTCCGACGGCGTTCCTGCCCGGCATTACCGGCCAGCTCTTCCGGCAGTTTGCCGTGACCATCACCGTCGCGATGCTCATCTCGGCCCTGAATGCGTTGACCTTGTCGCCTGCTTTGAGCGCCGTATTTCTCCGGCCTCGCGAGAAAAGGGGGATCATCGGCCGCATTCTGCGCGGCATCGATAATGTGCGCGACGGCTACGCCGCAACCGTGAGGCGGCTTCTCAGGATTGCCGCAATCTCTCTCATTCTCGTCGCGGGGTTTGCCGCAGGCGCCTACTGGCTTTCGCTGAGCACCCCGACCGGCTTCCTGCCCGAAGAGGACCAGGGCGCATTCTTCGTCATCGTTCAATTGCCTGACGGCGCGTCTGTCGCCCGCACGAGCGATACAACCGCCCAAATAGAAAAACTGATGCTTAGCCAGCCTCAGGTCGCGCAAACCTTCGCGGTCATCGGCTATTCGTTCCTCGACCAAAGCGCCCAGCCGAATGCGGCCTTCATGGTGGTGCGCCTCAAGCCTTTTTCCGAACGCACGGGGCCGGAGGACTCCGCACAGGCTCTGATTGCGCGCACCGCGGCCATGACCCAGAGCGTTCGAACCGGGAGCGTGTTTGCCTTCAACCTTCCGCCGATCATCGGCCTTTCGACGAGCGGCGGGTTCGAATATCAGCTCGAAGCGCTGCAAGGGCAGGAGCCCGCGAAGATCGCGAGTGTGATGCAGGGCGTGATTGCGGCGGCGAACCAGGACCCGCGCCTGACGCGCGTGTTCTCGACATTCACGGCCAGCAATCCATCCATCTTCCTCGACATCGACCGCGACAAGGCGCAGGCACTCGGGCTCAGCATCGCCGAAATCTTCACGACGCTGCAATCGACGCTCGGCGGCTTTTATGTGAAC
Source organism: uncultured Alphaproteobacteria bacterium (assembly GCA_963834165.1). Lineage (GTDB taxonomy): Bacteria > Pseudomonadota > Alphaproteobacteria > Rhizobiales > Rhodomicrobiaceae > Rhodomicrobium. The sequence goes on from CAWIAL010000018.1 coordinate 77,702, forward strand.
GATTTCAACCTTTATGGCCGCACATGGCAAGTGAATATCGAAGGGGTGCCCGAAGACCGCCGCGACATCTCCTCGCTCTGGAACATCTATATCCGGAACAAGATGGGGACGGTGGTGCCTCTGCGAGCGATTGCTTCCGCGCGTATCGTGCTGGGGCCGCAGGTTATCTCCCGCTACAACAATTACCGCTCGGTGACGATTACGGGCAGCCCGAAGCCCGGCGTTTCCTCCGGCACGGCCTTGCAGGCCATGGACGAGATTTCGCGTAAAGTCCTTCCCGCCGGGTTCGCCTACGAGTGGACCGGCACCGCCTACCAGGAGCACGAAGCGCAAGGGAAGACCGGCGTCATTCTCGGGCTCGCCATCCTGTTCGCCTATCTCTTCCTGGTTGCGCTTTACGAAAGCTGGTCGATCCCGGTTTCGGTTCTATTGTCTGTTACGGTCGCCATTCTCGGCGCTTTCGCCGGCATTTATATCGCCGGGCTGACGCTCGACCTTTATGCGCAGATCGGGCTTGTGGTCTTGATCGCTCTTGCCGCCAAGAATGCGATCCTGATCGTGGAATTTGCCAAGGACGAGCACGAGCGGGGCGTGCCCATCGCCCAGTCTGCCGAGGGCGGCGCGCGTACGCGGTTCCGCGCGGTCATGATGACCTCGATTGCCTTCATCCTCGGGCTCTTGCCGCTCGTGATCGCGACCGGCGCGGCGCAGATCACAAGGCGCGACGTGGGGACGCCCGTGTTTTCCGGCATGATCGCCGCGAGCAGCATCGGCATCTTTCTCATCCCGATGCTGTACCTCGTGTTTCAGTGGCTTCGCGAGAGAGTCAAGGCCCGGCTATTTGGCCGCCGTTCTCGCCGGGAGAATGCAGCCTCGTAAGCACCCGCTTGCCCTGGAAACGACATAGAGCCGCCGTATCCCCGCAGCGATATTCAGGGGGCGGATAATGCGCATTGTTTTTCTCGCATGTCTTTTTCTTTTCGGCTCCATGGCGCCCGCCGCGGCTGCGCCGGGGAAGCGCTTGGCGCTCGTCATCGGAGAGAGCCGGTATGCGAACTTCCGGACCCTGGCCAATCCGGCGCCCGACGCGCGCAGCATGGCGGCGCTGCTTTCCGCCCACGGCTTCGAGGTGATCTCCTGCGGCGGCAAGGAGCCGGGCTGCTTCGATCTTGACCGCGCGGGGCTGCTTGCGGCGCTCGACAAGCTCAAGGCACGCGCGGCGGGCGCGGATCTGGCGCTTGTCTTTTATGCCGGACATGGCGTCGCCAGCGAAGAGGGCAACATCCTCGCGCCCATCGACGCCGATGTGGTTTGCGAGACCGGCGCCATCGCTCAAGGCGTGCCGGTCGAGCGGCTCATGCAGGCGGCAGCGCCCGCCCGCTATAAATTCCTGGTCCTCGATGCCTGCCGCGACAACCCTTTGCGGGAGGTCTGCCCGGGCCTTAAGGGCAAGAAGCTCTCGTTTGCGCGCATCGAAGCGGGTGCCATGGAGGGCCTTCTGCTCGTCACCTCGACCCAGTTCGGCCAGCAGGCGCTCGACGGTGTACAGGGCGCCCATTCCCCGTTCGCGGCGGCGCTGCTCGCAGCGCTTTCCAAAAGCCCAAACGTCTATTTCGAGCAGGTCATGAACGAGGCGGCGCGGGCGACTTATGACGAGGCACAGAAGATTGCACCCGGCTATCTCCAGATCCCCGGCAGAGTCGTCGGCGGGGCGGCGCCGCAAGATTGCCTTGCCGGCGAGGCTTGCGTGGGCGACACACGCATGGCCGCGCTTTCGGCAGAAAACGAGCGGCTTGCCGCCGACGCATCCGGCGTGCGCGCCATTCTTGCGGACGAGGAACAGGCGCGCCGAAAGCCCTATACCTTCGAGGAGCGTAAGGCGCGGGTGGCGCAGATAGAAGCCACTCTCGCGAGCATTGGCAAAAGCGCCGATCCGCTCCGCCAGGAGGGGAGCCGTCTCATTAACGAAGGCAACGTGGCGGGCGGGCAGGCCAAGCTCGACCAGGCGCTCGATGCCGACGAGAAGGCGATAGCAGAGGCCGAGCGCGTAGCGGCGGAGCGGCGCAAGGCGGCGGCGCAGGGCGCCCGCGACCTGGCCGTGCTGGCCAAGGGGCGCGATACGCTGAAGGCCGTTGCGTACTATCGGCGCGCTACGAAGTTCGATCCCTCCGATCCAGGAACCTGGCGAAATTTGGGGGATGCGGCAGTCGAGGCTGGACGGACGGATGAAGCCAAGGCGGCCTTCGAGCAGGCCGCACAGAAGGCACGGGCTGGCAACGACAGCCGCAATGAATATTGGGGCTTGCTGGGCCTCGGCGATATCGCGCTTGCCCAAGGCAACCTTACGGGCGCTCTAAGCCCTTACAAGTCTGGCATAAAAATCGCGGAGGCCGTTGCCCGCGCCGACCCCAACAACGCCGGGTGGCAGCGCGATCTGTCGGTCTCCTATAACAAGGTGGGCGACGTGCTCGTGGCGCAAGGCAACCTGCCCGAAGCCCTCAAGAGCTTCAAGGACAGCCTCGCCATTGCAGACCGCCTCGCCAAGGCCGACCCCAACAACGCCGGGTGGCAGCGCGATCTGTCGGTCTCCTACGAGAAGGTGGGCGGCGTGCTCATGGCGGAAGGCAACCTGCCCGAAGCCCTCAAGAGCTTCAAGGACAGCCTCGCCATAAGAGACCGCCTCGCCAAGGCCGACCCGAACAACGCCGGGTGGCAGCGCGATCTGTCGGTCTCCTATAACAAGGTGGGCGACGTGCTCGTGGACCAAGGCAACCTGCCCGAAGCTCTCAAGAGCTTCAAGGACAGCCTCGCCATTGCAGACCGCCTCGCCAAGGCCGACCCGAACAACGCCGGGTGGCAGCGCGATCTGTCGGTCTCCTATAACAAGGTGGGCGGCGTGCTCGTGGACCAAGGCAACCTGCCCCAAGCCCTCAAGAGCTTCAAGGACAGCCTCGCCATTGCAGACCGCCTCGCCAAGGCCGACCCCAACAACGCCGGGTGGCAATATGACCTCGACATCAGCAACGAGAGGGTCGGCTCCGTGCAAATGGCTCAAGGCGATCTTGCAGCCGCACTCAGGTCCTACGAGACAAAGCGAGCCATCATCTCTCGGCTCGCCAAGTCCGACCCCAACAACGCCGGGTGGCAGCGCGATCTGTCGGTCTCCTACGAGAAGGTGGGCGACGTGCTCGTGGCGCAAGGCAACCTGCCCGAAGCCCTCAAGAGCTTCAAGGACAGCCTCGCCATATGCAGACCGCCTCGCCAAGGCCGACCCCAACAACGCCGGGTGGCAGCGCGATCTGTCGGTCTCCTATAACAAGGTGGGCGACGTGCTCGTGGACCAAGGCAACCTGCCCGAAGCCCTCAAGAGCTTCAAGGACAGCCTCGCCATAAGAGACCGCCTCGCCAAGGCCGACCCCAACAACGCCGGGTGGCAGCGCGATCTGTCGGTCTCCTATAACAAGGTGGGCGACGTGCTCGTGGCGCAAGGCAACCTGCCCGAAGCCCTCAAGAGCTTCAAGGACAGCCTCGCCATAAGAGACCGCCTTGCCAAGGCCGACCCCAACAACGCCGGGTGGCAGCGCGATCTGTCGGTCTCCTATAACAAGGTGGGCGACGTGCTCGTGGACCAAGGCAACCTGCCCGAAGCCCTCAAGAGCTTCAAGGACAGCCTCGCCATAAGAGACCGCCTCGCCAAGGCCGACCCCAACAACGCCGGGTGGCAGCGCGATCTGTCGGTCTCCTATGACCGGGTGGGCGACGTGCTCGTGGCGCAAGGGCAACCTGCCCGAAGCCCTCAAGAGCTTCAAGGACAGCCTCGCCATAAGCAGACCGCCTCGCCAAGGCCGACCCCAACAACGCCGGGTGGCAGCGCGATCTGTCGGTCTCCTATAACAAGGTGGGCGGCGTGCTCGTGGACCAAGGCAACCTGCCCGAAGCCCTCAAGAGCTTCAAGGACAGCCTCGCCATTAGCAGACCGCCTCGCCAAGGCCGACCCCAACAACGCCGGGTGGCAGCGCGATCTGTCGGTCTCCTACGAGAAGGTGGGCGGCGTGCTCGTGGCGCAACGGAACCTGCCCGAAGCCCTCAAGAGCTTCAAGGACAGCCTCGCCATAAGAGACCGCCTCGCCAAGGCCGACCCCAACAACGCCGGGTGGCAGCGCGATGTGGCCGTCAGCCACGCGAATCTCGCAAGCCTTTATCGCCGTCAAGGCGATTGGGCGCTGGCAAGGGATGCGCTCGGCAGGGGCAAGGAGATCATGGAGCGCATGACCGCGCTTTCGCGGGACAATGCGGCATGGAAGAAGGACCTCGCTTGGTTCGAGGGGCAAATCGCGGCGCTGCCTTCGGGGAAATGAGGCTCGCGAACAGCCCCAGCCCAGGAAATTGCCCAAGCCTCACACCTTTATTTGGATTTGGTCCTTTGCGAGGCATCGCCTATGGATGTGCGGTGCGGAGGCTGTTGGAGGCGAACCCTTGGCCAAAAGAAAAGAGCCTGCTCGCAACGGACCAAGAATCTCAAAACGGGCTCATCCCCTGGAGCGGCGCGAGCCTCTTCCCTGGCAATGCCCCAAATCGACGGAGGAAGACCCCGAAGCGCATCGCCGCGTCGAAGCCATATTGAAAAGCCCGAGTTACCGCCGGGCCGACGACGATCTCGATTTCCTGGCGCGCGACGGCATGCGGGGCGTCCGGCTGCAGATCGACTATCTCAAACCTGAGCTGCTTCTTGAAGAGAACGGCGTTCGGCAGACGATCGTGGTCTTTGGAAGCACACGCATCTGCGAGCCGGCGGCCGCGCGCCGCAAGGTTGAAGCGTTGTCTGCGGCTTTGGCGGCCGACCCTGACAATAAAGACCTGGCGCGCAAGCTTGCCGTCGCCGGGCGCATCCTCGCCAAGAGCCATTACTATGAGATCGCCCGCGAATTCGGACGGCTCGTGAGCAAGGCCAATCAGGCTGAGCATGAGCAGCATGCCGTTATCGTGACCGGCGGCGGTCCGGGGATCATGGAGGCGGCCAACCGCGGCGCATTCGATGCGGGAGCGAAATCGGCCGGCCTCAATATCAGCCTGCCTCACGAGCAATACCCGAACCCCTACATCACCCCCGAACTTTGCTTCAGCTTCCACTATTTTGCGATGCGCAAGCTGCATTTTCTGCTGCGCGCGAAAGCGCTGGTCGCTTTTCCGGGAGGTTTTGGCACCTTCGATGAGCTGTTCGAGGTTCTGACGCTCATCCAGACGCGCAAGATCAAGCAGATCCCGGTGGTGCTGGTGGGTGAGAGCTATTGGCGCCAAGCCGTGAATTTCGACTTTCTCGCCGATGAAGGCGTCATCGATCAGGAAGACCGCGAACTGTTCTGGTTTGCCGAAACTGCCGACGAAATCTGGAACGGCATCCTGGCTTGGTATGATACCGGCGGCGAAGCCTGACGCGCACTGCGCCGACATTGCAACTATGAATTGAGCTTATTGTCTGTTGCGCAGGCCGAATCTCTCATAAGAAAGCAGAGCGGCGCATGATGCCGCCTTTTGGCTGCTGGTCGGAGGTAAAGGTGCAGCGCGGCCGCTTTTCTGGTTGCCTCTTGATCGTCATAAGCGCCCTGGTAGCCGTGGCCCTGGTTGCCGTCATCGTCAGTTGGGACATGCTTGAAACAAGTCCGGACGCCGAGGAAGCGAGCCAGCAGGCAGCCGATGGCGCAAAGGAAACTGCGACCGGGCGAGCCACGGGAGTTGCACCTGCCGATCCGGCTCAGACAGCAAAAATCCAAGACCGCGCTACTGCCGCCGAAGCACCAGCCCAACCCCTGAGGCCACGCGGGGCCAGGACCCAGCAGGCGTCTCTCGGCGTTTCGCCAGAGGCAACCGAAGGCCAAGGCAGCCTTTGGACCTATGCCGGTTCCTATCTGCGGCTCGAAGCCGTCGGGCGCTCCAGGCGTTTCTATTTTGCCGGGCTCAGGCGGGGTTTGCTCGCAAAGGATGGCGATGTGGCGTTTGACGGCGTGAGAGAAGGTCCGGCCTTCTCCGGCCGTGCCTTCCTGTTCACCGAAAACTGCGCACCCATCCCCTACGCGGTCAGGGGCAGCATAAGCACAGACGAAACCACGATCAGACTGCGAGGAAAGGAGCCTCGCCGCGATGCTCGATGCAACGTTGTGAGCTCCGTCGATAGCGAGTTGGTTTTCACTCTAGCGAGCAAGGCGCAACGGCCGCCCGCGCGCGCTTCGGCCACCCTCCAAAAATGGGACACGCAGGCGAAAGAAACGCTTCCAGATGCCGCGCCGCAGTAGCTTGACCAGCGCTTCGTCTTAACTCATCATCCGCCGCATGAAACCATCGAATTTGCCCACGCCGATCGTTCGCGGCGCGATGCATGTTACGCCGCCGTTCGTTTTGGCGCGGGCGGTGGACGTGCTGATGCGCGGGATGCTGCGCGCCCATCCCAAACTTTTCCAGAATTTGGCGCGTCTGAAACCCTGCATTGTCCACGTCGAGCCCACCGATCTTCCGCATCGTTTCGCGCTGAAATACGGCGGTGACGAGAAAGCGGCCGTCCGCATCCTTGAGAAGTGGGACAAGGAGGAGCCGAACGCGCGCGTGAAGGGCAATCTCGACATCCTCTTGAACTTGCTCGAGGGCCGCATCGACGGCGACGCGCTCTTCTTCACCCGCGGCCTCGTCATCACCGGGGATACATCGGCCATCGTCGCGCTGCGCAACACGCTCGACCGCGAGGAAATCGACCTGTTCAACGACATCACTTCATTGTTCGGTCCGTTTGCAAAACCTGTCGGCCGTGCCCTTACCGCGTTGGGTCGCGTCCGCGAGACCGCCAAAAACCGCGCCGCTGCCGTTCACGAGTCTTTCCATGACGCCAATGCCGGCGCCAAGGATTGGGAAACGGAACGCGACAGCCTGCGCGCCGAGATCAAGACCCTCAAAACCCGCCTCGCCAAGTTAGAGGTTCGGGAGAAGAAGACAAAAGCTGCCGAACATGACCCAGCAATATCTTGAACTCGTCTGTCCCGCCGGTTCGCCCGCAGCCTTGCGGGCTGCGATCGAGGCAGGCGCTGACACCGTCTATTGCAGCTACAACGACCACACGAACGCGCGCAATTATCCCGGCCTGAACTTCGACGTCGAGGAGATGGCCGAGGGTGTCGATTACGCGCACAAGAAGGGCTGCAAGGTTCTCATCGCGATAAACACCTTCCCGCCGGCGGGCGAGATGAAGCCGTGGCAGGAAGCCGTCGATAACGCGGCTGCTGCCGGCGCCGATGCCGTGATCCTGGCCGATCTCGGCGTGCTTGACTATGCCATGCGCCGCCATCCGAACCTGAGGCGGCACCTTTCGGTGCAGGCGTCTGCGTCGAGTTCGCTGTCGATCAACTTCTTCCGCGACCAGTTCGACGTGAAGCGTGTCGTCCTCCCTCGCGTCTTGTCGGTCGAGGAAGTCGCCAAGTGCGTCGAGGAAACCGGCCTTGAGATCGAAGTCTTCGCCTTCGGCAGCGTCGGTCCTATGTCCGAGGGGCGCTGCTTCCTGTCGTCCTATATGACGGGCCTCTCGCCCACGAGTGAAGGCGCCTGCGCGCCCGCGAGCCACGTTTCCTACAAGGAGGACGGCGATCATGTGCTGTCCTGCCTCGGAGACGTCGTGCTGAACCGTGTGGGCAAGAACGAGCCCGCCGCTTACCCCACGCCCTGCAAGGCGCGCTACGTGACCCGCGGCACGGCTTCTTACCTGTTCGAGGAACCGATTGCACTGAACGCGATCGACATTCTCGCCGAGTTGAAAAAGGCAGGCGTGACGGCGCTGAAGATCGAGGGGCGCCAACGGAGCCGCGCCTATGTCAGCGAAGTTGTAAGCGCCTTCCGCAAGGCGGTCGACGCACTCGCCGAGGGCGAGGACAAGGCAACGAATGACCTTTCCGGAGTCGCCGAGGGCAAGCAGCTGACAACAGGCGCTTACAAGAAGGGTTGGCGCTGATGGAAAACGGAACGATGAAGACGGCCAAGGCGCAACTGACCTTGGGGCCGCTCCTTTACCATTGGGCGCCAGAGCAGCGCCGCGATTTCTATTTCCGCATCGCGGATGAAGCGCCTGTCGATTGCGTGTATCTCGGCGAAGTCATCTGCTCGAAGCGCGAGCCGTATTTTGAGCCGTACTTCAACGAGGTTGCGGAACGCCTTCGCAGCGCCGGCAAGCAAGTGGTTATTTCGACGATTGCGCTTGTCACCTCGCCCCGGGAAATGGCTGAGATCAAACAGCACGCAAGCACCGACGCCATGGTCGAGGCGAACGATGTGGCCTGCCTGCAGGCGCTGGCCGGCAAGCCGCACGTGATCGGGCCCTTCATCAATGTCTTCAACGAGGGCGCGCGGGAATTCGTCACCCGCAACGGCGCGGTTCGCGTTGTGCTGCCGGTCGAAGCCCCGGCGACCTCCATCAAGGTCTTGGCCAATACGCCGGTCGAAACCGAAGTCATGGTTTTCGGGCGCCAGCCGCTCTCTATTGCGATGCGCTGCTACCATGCGCGAAGCCACGGCCTCACCAAGGACTCATGCCAGTACGTTTGCGGCCTCGATCCCAATGGGCTGCCTGCGCAGACTGTTGACGGTCAAGACCTGCTGTCAATCAACGGCACGTCGACCATGTCCCATGGTTACGCCGTGCTCTTGAACGAGTTGGAGGCGCTGCGGAAGATGGGGGTCACGCATTTCCGCGTCTCGCCGCAGCACATGGATATGGTGGCCGTGACGGCCATCTATCGCGATGCGCTCGACGGCAAGTGCGCCGCCGGCGAGGCAGAGGCCCGGTTGCAGCCGCTAACGGGTGATGTGCCCTACATCAACGGCTTCTACTACGCGCGCGAAGGCCTCTCCTGGAACGCGCAGCACGCCGCGTAGCTTTGAATGTAAGTTACTCCCCTCTCTCTGCCTCTCTCCCCATGTGGGAGAGGTCGGACCGCTGGGGTAAGTGCTTGATTATCAAATGTAAGCACCCCTCACCCCAACCCTCTCCCCACGGGAGAGGGAGTCGCGCCGCAGTCAATTAAACCGGACGCGCTTTAGCTGCCCGGGCGCGTCATCCGAAACAGCTGCTCAGGCGCAATGGTGAAATAGTCGCTCGGGCCACCCCCGCGCAGGACGTGCCCCGCCGCCCCGGTATCGTACATCCCGTCCTTCAGCAGCGATTGAGCGATGTGCACCATCACGACTTCGCCCAGCACCAGCCAGGTCGCGACCTTTTCGCCGCTCGCGGTTTGGAGCTGCACAATCTGCGTGCACCGGCATTCGAAGGTGACAGGGCTCTCGGCGACGCGCGGTGTCGCAATCAAGGCCGATGGGGCCGGCGTCAACCCCGCAAAGGCAAATTCGCTCTCTTCTGGAGGAAGGGCGGCGGAGGTCTGGTTCATGGCCTCGGCGAGCGGGCGCGTCACCAAATTCCAGGCGAATTCGCCGGTCTCCTCGACGTTTCGCACCGAGTCCTTGTAGCCGATGCTGGAGAAGCCGACGATCGGCGGCTTGTAGTTGAAGGCGTTGAAAAAACTATACGGCGCGAGGTTCAAAGCCCCCGAAGCGCTCCGCGTCGAGACCCAGCCGATCGGGCGCGGCGCCACAATCATGTTGAACGGATCGTGCGGCAATCGATGGCCTTGCCGAGGCTCATAACTATGAAACGCGTTCGACACAATGGGCCCCCTTTTGAAAAATTCGCCTGCCGGCACGCAATCATCTGGATAGGAGCCTGCGAAGGGTCAATTCGAGTCACGAAACTGTTTTTCGAAGAACGGGGTTATACGCACTACATGCAGATAGCGGAAAGAGCCGCTTTCCAGCCTCATGGCGAGGTGAAGCCATGCTTACCGGAGCACCCATTGAAGCGGGCCAGCCGGTTCTGAAGAACCGATACGCAAGCGCGGTCCGCAATGCAGATTGGACAATCGAACAGAATTGGTCCTCCTACTCACAGGAGGAGCACGACCGCTGGAACAGGCTCTTCGCCCGGCAATCCGCGCTTCTTCCAGGCCGCGCCTGCGAAGAGGCCCTTCACGCGATGCGCAGGCTTGAGCTTTCGCGCTCAGGAATTCCGGACTTCGCCGATTTAAGCGAGCGGCTGGCAGCCATTACCGGCTGGCGCGTCGTGCCCGTAGCGGGCCTGATCCCCGACGATGCATTCTTTGAGCATCTGGCGAACCGCCGCTTCCCCGCCGCCGCTTTCATCCGGCCCGAGCACGAGTTCGATTATCTTGAGGAGCCGGATATCTTCCACGACGTGTTCGGCCACGTGCCGTTGCTCGCGAACCCGGTCTATGCGGATTTCCTCGAAGCGTATGGTAAGGGCGGCCATCGGGCGCTCGAACGCGGCCTGCTGCATAATCTCGCGCGCCTCTATTGGTACACGGTCGAGTTCGGCCTGATCCAGGCGCCGGAAGGCTTGCGCATCTTTGGGGCGGGTATCATGTCGTCGCCGGCCGAGACGCTTTTCTCGCTTGAGGACAGCTCGCCGAACCGCATCCCCTTCGACCTCGAACGCGTCATGCGCACCAAATACATCATCGACGACTTCCAGCAGACCTACTTCGTGATCGACAGTTTCGAGAAGCTGCTTCAGGTCTGCTACCAGGATTTCGGGCCGGTCTACGACCGCTTGCGGAGCGCGCCTGACATCGAGGCGCACGAGCTTGCCGAGGGCGATCACATCATCACGCGCGGCGATCACCGCTATTTCCGCGCAAAGGGCAGAAAGCTCGGCGTCAAAGCGCCCTGACCGTTTGCTTGATGGCGCCGAAGATTGAAGCGCCCTTTTTGTCGCGCATTTCGATGCGCACGGCGTCGCCGGGTTTCAGAAATGGAGTACGAGGCTCGCCGTACCGAAGGCTTTCGGCGACGCGCTGCTCAGCCAAGCAGGAGTAGCCAACGCCGCCCTCGGCGATGGGTTTGCCCGGGCCTCCGTCCTCTCCGCGATTAGACACGGTGCCGGAGCCGATAATCGAGCCTGCCGAAAGGCGACGCGTCCGCGCCGCATGCGAAATCAGCACGCCGAAGTCGAAGGTCATATCGGTGCCCGCATTGGGCCGCCCCAGCGGTATGCCATTGACGAAGGAGAGGAGCGGCAGGTTGAGCTTCGTGCCATCCCAGGCGGGGCCAAGCTCATCGGGCGTGACCGCAACCGGCGAGAACGCGGTCGATGGCTTCGACTGGAAAAAACCAAAGCCCTTTGCGAGTTCGGGGCCCACGAGGGTGCGCAACGTCACGTCATTCGCCAGCATCACAAGCTTGATGCGATCGCGCGCGGCTTCCGGCGCAATCCCCATGGGCACGTCATTCGTGACTACGGCAATTTCTGCTTCGAGATCGAGGCCAAGAGTTTCATCGCCCGGAAGGGGAATCGGATCGCATGGACCAAGGAAGGAATCCGAGCCGCCCTGATATATGAGCGGGTCGGTCCAGAACGAGGCGGGAATCTCCGCGCCGCGGGCCTTCCGCACGAGCGCGACGTGGTTCACGTAGGCCGACCCATCGGCCCACTGATAGGCGCGAGGCAAGGGCGAGGCGCAATCGGCTTCCCGGAACGGAAAGGCATCGGCGAGCCCCGCTTCAAGCTTCCCGGCGAGTGCGGCTAGTTCCGGGGCAATGCACGCCCAATCGTCCAGCGCGACCTGCAGGGTTGGCGCAATGCTGCTCGCCAGAACCGCGCGCGTCAGGTCGCGCGACACGATGGCAAGCTGGCCGTCGCGGCCGGATTTCAGCGACGCGAGCTTCATTTGGCGCCGCTCAGCGGGGATTCGCCCCTCACCCTGTCCCTCTCCCTCTGGGAGAGGGAATGCCGTATCAACGGCTGTGGCCGAACTCCCTCTCCCATGGGGAGAGGGCTGGGGTGAGGGGATGCGGCCTTCATGGCCGCCCGTCGAAGCGCTTCTTCAGGCCCGCCCAGCAGTCGGGATAGTCCTCCTGAAGCGTGTCGAGTTCGGCGGCGTACCGTGTCAGGTGCTGCGGAAACCGGGTCTCGAACATGAAGGCCAAGGTGTTGGTGAGCTTCGTTGGACGGAGTTCCACTTCGGAGGCGTGCTCGAAAGACTGAGTGTCTGGGCCGTGCGGGAGCATGCAATTGTGCAGCGACATCCCGCCCGGCAAAAAGTCCTCCGGCTTCGCCTCGTACTGACCATAGATCAGCCCCATGAACTCGCTCATGATGTTCATGTGATACCAAGGCGGCCGGAAAGAATGCTCGGCAACCGACCAGCGTTCCGGAAAGATCACAAAGTCGACGTTGGCGGTCCCTTCCTCGCCGGACGGCGCAGTCAGCACCGTGAAGATCGACGGGTCGGGGTGATCGAAGAGAAGCGCACCGATGGGCGCAAAGGTTCTCAGGTCGTACTTGTACGGCGCGTAGTTTCCATGCCACGCCACGACATCGAGCGGCGAGTGATCGATATCGCATGAATAGAAATTGCCGCACCATTTGACCGTGAGGCGGCAGGGCGCGTCCTTGTCTTCGAACGCCGCGACGGGCGTCTTGAAATCGCGCGAGTTCGCCAGGCAATTCGCGCCAATCGGGCCGCGGTTCGGCAGTGTGAATTTTGCGCCATAGTTTTCGCAGAGATAGCCGCGCGCGGGGCCGTCATCGAGCGCAACCTTGAACTTCACGCCGCGCGGGATGACGCAGATTTCGCCGGGCGCAATATCGATGCGCCCGAACTCGGTGAAGAACTGAAGCCGCCCGAGTTGCGGGACGATGAGCAACTCTCCGTCCGCGTTATAGAAATACTCGTCCGCCATCGATTGCGTGACGAAATAGAGGCTCGCCGACATGCCTGTTTGCGTGTTCACATCGCCGGCTGTGGTGATCGTGCGGACGCCGCCCGGGAAGGTGAGCCTCTCATCTGGGATAGGGACCGGACCCCAACGAAGCTGGCTGATTGGGCGTTCCTCTTCTTCGATTGACGGAGCTGTCTTCCAGAACGGAAATGCGGCGCTCATAAAACGGCCCGTGTGCCGCACCGATGGCCGCATGCGGTAGAGCCACGAGCGCTCGTTTGCGCCGCGCGGCGCGGTGAACGGGGAGCCGGAAAGCTGCTCGGCGTAGAGCCCATAGGCGCAGCGCTGCGGCGAATTCTGGCCAACGGGAAGCGCCCCCGGGAGCGCTTCCGTCTCGAAATCGTTGCCGAAACCCGGCATGTAGCCCTCGGGCGTGGCAGACATGGGCGTCACTCCGCGGCGCTGGGCTTCAAAACACCGCGCTGGATCTGATCCTCTTCGATGGATTGGAACAGAGCGCGGAAATTGCCTTCGCCGAAGCCCTCGTCGCCTTTCCTTTCGATGAACTCGAAGAAGATCGGGCCGACCACGGTCTTGGAGAAGATCTGCAGGAGCACCTTGGTTTCGCCCCCTCCGGCGACGCCTTCGCCGTCGATCAGAATGCCAAGTTCCTTCAGCTGGCTGATCGGCTCGCCGTGTCCCGGCACCCGCTCATCGATCCTTGTGTAATAGGTGCCCGGCGGCGATGGCATGAACGGCAGCCCCGCCTGCCGCAGCTTGGCGACCGTCTCGTAGATATTCCGGCAGCCGCAGGCGATGTGCTGGATGCCCTCGCCCTTGTAGTCGTTGAGGAATTCCTCGATCTGGCTCTTTTCGTCGGCGCTCTCGTTGATCGGGATTCGGATCCTGCCGCACGGGCTCGTCATGGCCCGCGAATGCAGCCCCGTGAGCTTTCCCTCGATGTCGAAATAGCGGATCTGGCGGAAGTTGAAATAGCGCTTGTACCAGTCGGCCCACCAGTCCATGCGGCCGCGCTGAACATTGTGGGTCAGGTGATCGATGTAGTAGAGGCCCGCGCTTTCCGGCCTCGGGTCGCGCGCTCCCGTCCAGCGGAAATCGACGTCCCAGATCGAGCCCTTATCGTCGTACCGGTCGACAAAGTAGATGAGCGCACCGCCGATGCCTTCTATGGCCGGGATGTTCAGTTCCATCGGCCCAACCGCGGCCGGAACTGGCTTCGCGCCAAGCTCAATTGCGCGGGTGTAGGCGTGCGCCGCATCGACGACGCGGAATCCCATGGCGCAGGCGGATGGCCCGTGGCTGTTCGCAAACGCTGCGGCAAAGCTCTGAGGCTCGGCGTTCAGAACGTAGTTTACCCACCCCTGCCGATAGAGCGTAACGTTCTTGGAGCGGTGCCTGGCAATGGGGGCAAAACCCATCAGCTCGAACAGAGCCTGAAGCCTCGCCGGCTCTGGATGGGCGAATTCCACAAACTCGAACCCATCGGTCCCCATCGGATTTTCGTCCGATATGGTGGCTGGCGGACCATCGTGCGGGAAAGGCCCCATGCAAAAGCCTCCTTTGCCGAATCTCGTCTGCCCGCCCAATCGAACATATTGGGTGGCGTGAACGAGATTGAAGATCACTCGCTGCGCGCCACCTCCGGCCAGCCGCACGTTGACGTTATTTTGACGAGCCGTCGATGGGCGAGAGCGAGAGTTCGCCGATGCAACGTTGGAGGTCGCGCAAATTTAGCTTCAACTGCTCGAGCGCAAAACCGAGCGCGAAGATGCGTTCGACCGTCTCGGTCGGCACACTGCGCAGATGGCCCCCCTGGCGGAGTGCATCGAAAGCCGAGGCGTAGGCATCGAGGGCTCGCTCCGCGGGTTCGAGCGGCGGCGGTTGCCGGCGCGCCATCAGGGAAACGGAGCCGTCGTTCAGATATTTGACTAATGTGCTGGCGACAGACTGCAGCTCAGGTCCGAGGTGCGAAAGGCACGGCTCGCGAAGGGGTTCGATAGCCGCCCTTCCAATCATGACGAAGTCATGACGCAGCCTCAAGAGCGTGCGCAGAAGCGGTCCCGGGTCTGGTCCCCACGTTAGGTACGTTATGCGCTCGCGCTTGGCTTCGGCGCCGATGCTTTCAAGTTCGGCGAATGTTCTCCCAAGATGGTTTTGAATGCGTTCGATTTCGGAGACATCGAGGCGCCGGATCAAGCTTGCGAACAATTCGCTCGCTGCTTCCGCCAGCAGATTGAGCATCCTGGCGGCGGCTTCGATGGTCAGATCATGAGCGCGCGCCGGAAAAACCAGGAGCGAGACCACAAGGGCGGTCCCACCTCCAAGCAGCACCTCCAGCAGCCGGTAATAAGCTGATTGAATCGGAGTGAGATGCGTGAGCGTTGGAGCCAGAATCACCAGGACCGCAGTGAAGGGCGCGACCGTAAAGGATGGTTTGATCGCACCAAGCAAGGCGGCTGGCGCCACCGCGATCGTAAGCGCTACAGCGAGGGTAAGCTCGTCGTGAGGCTGAATCAGCGCCCCGACTGCGCCCGCGTATATGACGCCGCCAAGCGTCCCGATCCAATAATCGATGGTCGCCTTGAGGGACCGGCCGAAACTGACCTGCGTCAGGATCACAGCCGTCAGCACCGCCCAAAGGTAAAGGGGGAACTGCAAGGCCTGTGCGAGGAGCAGGGTTGCAACGGCGGCAACCGTCACCCTCAAGCATAGCGCGAGCTGCACTCTGTGCGCCTGAAGCGTTCCGCTCAGCGAACGAAGCACAGCGTCGATGCCAGTCATATCGTTCCTTTGGTCAGGGGAGCAGCGAAATGCCGTCAGGAAAGCGGGCCAGTAAGAAGGTGGTTCCGGAAGAGGTTTGGTTCGCCGTATCCTTGCCGCCCATTCTCCAGCATGGGCCCGCGCGGATTAAGAGGGCTTTCAGGCCAAACCGGCAATTTGAGCCAGTCCCTCAATATCGAGGGACCGTTCCAGCGCTTCGGCGACTTCTTCCAGCGCAGAGTCGACGGCCTCGGTGTGATCGAGCCCATTCGAGACGGAGCCAAACCGGGCAAGCAGCGCGGCGCGAGGCTCGGACTGTGCGAAAAGGCCATGGACATAACAGCCGGAAACACGGCCATTCGCGTTGACCGCGCCATCCGGCGTTCCGAAATCGAGCCTGAGAAAAGGACGCTCCGTGCCAAGGCCGGTTGTGCGGCCTACGTGCATTTCATAGCCCCTGAACGGGACGCCGCCTTGCGTCAAGTGTCCCGAAACCTGCGTCAGGACCTTTTCGCCAGTGAGGACGGTTTCAACATCGAGATGACCAAGACCGCGCGCTTCCCCTGGCGGACCTTCAATTCCTTCTGCATCTACGATGCGCCGGCCGAGAATCTGGTAGCCCCCGCAAATCCCGATCACGTGGCCGCCGCGGCGGATGTGGGCCGCAAGGTCGATGTCCCAGCCCTGACTCCTCATGAATTCGAGATCGGCGATTGTCGCCTTGGTGCCGGGCAGGATGATGAGATCGGCGTCGCCTGGAAGCGGTTGGGCGGGCGGGATAAACATGAAATCGACCGCGTTCTCGGCGCGAAGTGCGTCGAACTCGTCGGCATTTGCTATGCGGGATAAGATCGGTACCGCGATGCGGACCTGCGCCTGTTCCCTGCGCGGCTGCTTGGCGAGCGCGTCTTCCTCGGGGAGCCGGGCCGCTGATGGCAGCCAAGGCACAAGGCCAAGGTCGCACCATCCGGTGCGGTTCACGATTTCCACGCGCCCGCCGTCGAACAGCCTGGGATCGCCTCGAAACTTGTTGACGATGAAGCCCCGGATCAAATCGCGGTCGGCGCGCTCGAGAACGGCATGAGCGCCGGCAAGCGCGGCGATAACGTGACCGCGTTCTATATCGCCGACGAGCACGACGGGTGTGCCGGTCGCGCGCGCGAAGCCCATGTTCGCGACATCGTGGCTCCTGAGATTGATCTCGGCCGGACTGCCCGCGCCCTCAACCAGAACGAGGTCGCTCCTGGCGTTGAGCGCGTGAAAGCTTTCGACCACGGCATCTAGCAGCGAGGCCTTGCTGTCCTGATAGCTTTGCGCGGAAAATGTTCCGGCTACGCGGCCAAGGATAATGACCTGCGCGTCGGTATCGCTCTGCGGTTTAAGAAGCACCGGATTCATTAACACGCTCGGCGGCATGCGGCACGCAACTGCCTGAAGCGCCTGGGCCCGTCCGATTTCGCCCCCATCGGGCGTGACGGCGGCGTTGTTGCTCATGTTTTGCGGCTTGAACGGGCTTACGCTCAGGCCGCGATTGGCGAAGACGCGGCAAAGCCCAGCCGTCAGGACTGACTTGCCCACATCCGAGCCGCAGCCCTGGATCATCAATGCGGCCAATGCGTCCTCCGGATACGTCGCTGTGAGACAGGCCTCGAACCGAACTCGGCGAATTCGCCAAGCATCGCGAACTCTACACTGTGCATTATGCCGCCGGAACCTCGATGCCAAATGGATCGCACCATAAAGCTGCGACGGTCTGCGAACGTAGCCATGCACTTTTTGCATAGCCGGCGGCCACAGCCTTGCATTAGTTGTTCCAATTAATAAATCATGCTCTTCAATATCGGACGATCGGGAATCCAATCGATTTCGATATAGCCCTGGAAATTCTATCACAGGAGCAGCTCGATGAAGACTTTCAAGACCTTGCCTACCGAGATGCTGTGCTTTTTTGTTCTCGTTTCCGCCATTGTGATAAGAATATCATTTCCGGAGGTTGCAGAGTTCTGGCTGGCTCTTGTCACTGCGATTACATTATTCTTGATCTTGCACCTCAGGTCACACCTGGACCTGAAGACAGAAGCGGAAGAAGAACCGTCCCCTTAAGCCAAACAAACAGGGGCATCTTCGACTAAAGGCCAAGTTGATGCTGAAAGCTATGCGCTTCCGGCATGCCTACGGAGCTGCGGGTCAAACAAAAATAATCCGGTTGCGTCGCGCCGAAATACAATCATAAGCTGTGTTATCGAATCATAAAACGCGCACGCTCGCGCCGTCTTGAGGCACACATTATGATGCAAACCATAGATCGAGAGCCGAGCCTTTACGAAGTCATCCTCTGTTGTGAAAACAACTCATGGCTGTTTTCGACTTACGCGCACACGGCGCGGATAGAGGCTGCACTGGAGCAAGCCGAGGATGAATTCCTGATCCACACCTCGCTTCATGATATCGGTATAGTCAAAGCTAGTTCGGCCTATGTATTGACGGAATTCGAAAGTCATTACTTTTCGAAGCGAAACGGCAAATGGCAGACCGCGAGTTCCTCGGGCGTGACAATTTCGGCTGCCGCGCAGAAGAACATCCCATTTCCACTTGGTAACATGAACCATGCGAGCTGCCCGCCGCCGCAATCCCGAATTAAGGAACTGCTTATTGGGGACTTTCCGGAATTGGCGCTTGCCGGGCTAGCCATTCGTTGACGGCCATCTCGATGAGTCCCTGCAAATTCGTGCCCTTCGCCAGTGCTAGCTCCTTGAGGCGTGCAGCAGTCTCGCGCGACATTGAGAATGTCATATTTGTATTTGTGTTTTCGAGTTTGCCCTGGGGCTTCGTTAGAAAATGCCCCACATTCCGTTTCCTCATATAAACCTCATAGCTTTCTGTTCTTGTCGCGCCGGAAAACCCTGCCGTACATCGTCTCAGCGTACCCTTAACGCAAGGCGAGTGCTACTGCACCGTTGCCCGCATAATTCCTTGGCTCCATCCTTCGACAAGCTCAGGATGAGGCCGCGTGTCGTGCCCGCGGAGGCGGGCATCCAGTAATCCCGAGGGGCATTGTTTACTGGGTTCCACCTTCTCGGGAACGACGGAGGGATGTGTCCGCGTATAATTAAGCGTCCGCTGCGCTAGGCTAACGCTCAGGGCGTTGGCTCAACTGTTCAAGAAGCGGCCGCACGGCATCGAGTTCCGTACCGAAACCGGCCCAATCCCCCGCTTTCAACCGCTCAATGGCGCGATCATAGTGGCTGAGGGCCTCGCGTGCGCGTGCATCCAACGGACCCGCAGGTTTGGCAGTGGTAGCCGAGCCCGAAGCGGCGGCCGACGCGGATTCCTTGAAGAGCGCCGCCAGGGCTTCGCCGAGGGTCTCTTCCATCACGACCCGGTCGCCATAGGCGGCAATCACCCGCTTGAGCTCAGGCACCTGGCCGCTTTCCGCCCGCAGATAAAGGGGAGAGACATACAGAATCGAGTTCGCGATCGGCACCACCAGGAGGTTTCCGCGAATGACCCTTGAGCCCATCTGGTTCCAAAGGGAAATCTGCTGAGAGATTTCGGTATTCTGGTTGATGCGAGCCTCGATCTGGAAAGGCCCGTAGACCAGCTTCTCCTTGGGAAACTCGTAGACGATCAGCTTGCCATAATCCGGCGGATCGCAGCGGGCGGCCAGCCACGCAATCATGTTCTGCCGCTGGCTCGGCACCATGGGCAGCATGAGAAAGAACTCGGTGCGCGTCTCGCCCGGCAGCCGCATGTTGATATAATAGGGTTCCATCTCTTGGCCGTTGACGCCCACGGGACGCCGCGGGAATTGCCAGAGATCCTCCCTGTTATAGAAGACCTCCGGGGCGTCCATGTGATAGGCGCGGTACATCTCGGCCTGGATGTAAAAGTAGTCCTCGGGGTAGCGGATGTGCCTTTGCAGATCCTGGGGCATGGCGGCAAAAGGCTTGAACAGGCTGGGGAAGATGCGCCAGTACGTTTGGACAATCGCGTCCTGAGGGTCCGAGACGTAGAAGTCCACCGTTCCGTTGTAGGCGTCGATGACGATCTTCACAGAATTGCGGATGTAGTTGGCGTCTCCTCTGGGATACGGCTGAGAATAGGGAAACCAGTCGCTGGTTGTGTAGGCGTCTTGAATCCAAAAGAGCCGCCCGTTGCTCACGACCGCATAGGGATCGTGGTCCAGGCGGAGAAACGGGGCGATTTCACGAACGCGATCTCGGATGTTGCGGCGGAAAAGAATGCGGCTCTCGCTCGTAATGTAGCTCGTGAGCAGGATGTTGGGATCGTTGAAATACCAGGCGAAGAGGGTTCTTTGCGGGTATGCCGCCCAGGCTGATCCCGTCCGTGCCGTCGTAGGCAGCGTAAGCGTTATCATTCCCTTTCGGATAATCGAACTCCGGGATACTCCCCTTTACGATCACGTAGGAGTTGGGCGCCTGCCCAAAATAGATACGCGGCTCGGTAAGGGGTGGGCCGCCGGACGCGATTGGGGGAATGTCGTGCAGATAGAAAATCGGCAAGCCCTCGGGCGATTTTTGCGTCACCGGAGACATCACCACCCCGTTTCCATGGGTGAACAGCAGATGCACGTTGACCCAGGTCTGTGCGTTCGGCGCAAGGCGCGCCGGCTCCAGTTCGCGGGCTGACAACATCACCTGCTGATAGGAACCGCCGAGGTCGTAGCGATCGACGTCCACAGCGAGGAATTTGTAATAGGTCCGGATCTCTTGCAGCTGCGCGTAGGTGTCGATCAGCGGCTGCCAGTCCCACAGCCGGATATTGTCGATAGTCGCGCGGTTGTCCTGAAGCGTTTGCAGCGTCAGTCCCTGCTCGGCGGGGAAGGGCTTGACGGTGATTTGGCGGAGATTATAGGCCTCTTGGGTCAGAGAGATGTTGCGCTGGAGGTAGGGTGTCTCCAGCTGCAATTCATTCGGCTTCACGTAGATGCGTTGGAAAAGCGCCGGGAATATCATCGACAGCAGTATAGAAGCGCCAAAGACCAGACCCGCCCCCGCCGCGGGAAGCTTGTAGGATTGCACCCACATATTGGCCCATGAAGCGATGGCCGCCGCCGAGGCAAGCGCGGCAAGCACCCATAGAACCGGCAACTCGACGTGGACATCGGTGTATGCCGCGCCCACGACCACGTCATTGTCGCCGTAAAGGAGGAGAAACCGGTCCAGCCAATAGGACCAGGCCTTCACAGCGAAGAATAGACCCAACAGAGCGGAGCCGTGGGCTATCGCCCAGCGAGACGCGGACGGATGCTGGTCGAACGAAAGGTCACCCTGCACAAAATAGACCGCCCCGGCAACGAAGGCGCTGAATACGAGGGTCAGCAGCATCCAGTTCTTGATGACGGCGTAGGCAGGAAGCGAAAAGAGATAGAAACCGATATCCTTCCCGTAGAGTGGATCGCTGCGCCCGTACGGCGCCTGCCAGATGAAGCGGAGCGCAACGTCCCAGGAAGTGGACTCGCCCAGGGCGATGAGGGCGGCAAGGATCAAGGCGATCCCCGCGATGAGCCAAGGGAGCCCCTTGGACAAGCCCGCCAAGAGCGCCTCCAGTGCCTGATCTCGTGGCGATCCCCACGGAGCGACGGGTGGAGGGCGTCTCTGCGGTTTGGCGAGCCGGTACGCCAGGACGCCGTTCAGCCACAGGATAATGGCTGACGCCGCGAACACGGCGATGAGGAGGGCGACCTTTGCCCCGAAAATCGTCAAGAAGACATTCAGGTAGCCGACGCTCGAAAACCAGAGCCAATCAACCAGGAACTCTGCCGCGAATCCCAAAGCGATGAAGAGAGCCGCGATGATGATCATCGCCAACGCGATGCGTCTCAACGTCATCATGCGCCTCCATCCGGCGCCGAGCCGTCAGGGACAAAAGACAAGGCCGCGCCGCCGGAAAGCGAGGGGCAGGCACTTCGTGAACTCTCGTTCCGGCTCGGCACCCCGGCAGAAGAAACAGAGGGTAAGCGCAATTGCAAATCATAATAAGGCGAGGAGCCGAAGATATTTATTTATCAGCGTCATGGGAACGCGACCGAATAAGACGCGCACCGTGCTTTAACCACGGAATGCAGAACCGCTCATGCCGTTGGCGGGGGTGAAGCGGTGGAAGAGGCGAGGTCCGCGAGACCAAGGGCCTGCTCGATTTTCGAGATGCGGGCAACCGCATGGTCGAAGCCGTCCTTGCCGAATTTCTCGTGCTCGATGCCCTCGAACTTGCCGGTCAGATCCTCCAGCCTCTCCTGCGATTGCATGGCCTTCCAGCCCGGGTAGAGTACCGTGTCTTCCCATGCCGCGTGCAAATTATGCATCCGAGCCATTGAAGCCAGCGCCTTGGCAAGCGGCTCGCCTTCTCCGCCGATCGCGCCTCGCGATCCGGCCTGGTAAAGGTAATCCGTGATCTCCCTGCCGCGCTGATGTTGCTGCAGCAACACGTCGACCACTTTCCCGTTCGGGCCGGCCGCCTCACGCACCTCGGGGAAGATGTAGACCTCTTCCAAAAGCTGATGGTAGTCCTCGCCGAAGTCGCGGAAAAGCATCGCGGCTTCTGCAAGCGCTATGGCGTCAGCATCCCCTTCCACTTGCAAGCGCTGCGCCAGCTCGGAGTAGACGTTGAGGATCCTGCGCAGCACGCCGTGCTCGCGCATCAACTTCTCGGTTGCGGAAACCCCCCGCCCGCAGGGCTTCTCGCTTTTCACCGCTGCAGGATAGGGAGCGACGGCTCGAGCGGAGCCGCCCCATACGGGAAGAGCGCCTATGCCGAGCCCCGCCGCAAGCGCGATCGCACCCCGGCGGCTCAATTCTTTGGAATGAATACCCATGCCGGCCCCCTGTTCTTGGCGAGATCGACCTGGGAAAGACATCAGGAAAGACGAAGATAAATGCCAGGTTGGTGAGCGAAGGCAAGCATAGGAAACTTATATAAAAAAGCGGTACGTTTACACGCCGTTACTTGGATGACTGCTTGCCGTGAATTACGATAAGCTTAGACGTTGGGTTCCCGGTGCAGATGTCGAGTTCAAGCGGCTGCCTCGGATCGATACACTTCCGGCGCCGCCCCGGCCGGCATCTCTATCGTAAACACGGCGCCGGCCCTATCCATGCGGTTGGCTCCCGTGATCGTCCCTCCCATCGCCTGAACGAAGCCTCGGCAGATGGCCAGGCCCAGCCCGGTTCCGGCGCGCTGATGATCGCGATTCTTCACGCGATGGAATTTCTCGAAGATCAAAGGAAGCTGGTCTTCGGGGATGCCGGGTCCTTCGTCGATGACCTGGAGCAGGATCGTGCCGTCGTTTTTTCGGGCGCGGATAGTGATGGTGGACGGCGGCGCAGCGTATTTGGCCGCGTTATCGAGCAGATTGACGAGCACCTGCTCCATGAGCAACTCGTCGAGTTCGAGGAGCGGCAGGTTCGGTTCGATGTCCAGCTTGACCGTGAAGCCCTTGAGCTGTCCCTCCGTCCGGCGCATCGCTGTGCCGATAAGCTCCGAAACATCCGCAGGCTCGCGCTTGAGTTCGATAGCCCCCGCCTCCAGGCGCGTCATGTCGAGGAGATTGCCGACAAAGCGCGCCATGCGAGCGGCCTCCTCCTCGATGGTCTTAATCATCTCGGCGCGGGCTTTGGCGTCCAGCCGTTCGTCATATTCGCGAAGCGAACTCGCCGCGCCGAGGATCGAGGCAAGCGGCGTTCTCAAATCATGCGAAAGAGACGTGAGCAGCGCGCCTCGAAGCCGCTCGGATTCAGCCGCCACGCGGGCATCGTCCATCTCCTTGGCGAGCCGGATCCTTTCGATGGCTACCGCCGCCTGATCCATGAGCGCGTCGAGGAGCCGGCGCTCATCGGGGGTTAGAAGGATGCCGGCAGCGCTGCCGCGTCCGAGCCCAACCGCGCCAATCACGCCGCGGCCTGTCCGAAGCGGCAGGAACAAGCGCCGGGCTCCAGGCAGCGTGTCCGATCCGCGGCCCGCGGACCGGCCGTGTTCGAAGCACCATTGGGCAGCGCCGAGGTCGGCATCTTCGATCCTGCCGGCGGGCGGGAAGTCTGACGCAAGTTTCAACTGTCCGTTCGCCTCCGGCAGGAGAATGACGACATCGGCCCCTAAGGACGCCGCGATCTGCGAGGCCGATGTCGAGAGCAGATCGTCGAGCGTTGCGTTACTCGCGAGGTTGTTCGAAAAGCCGTAGAGCGCGGTTGTGATCGCGGCTCTGTTGCGCGCGAGATCGGCCTGACGGCGCACCCGCGCCGTGAGGTTGCTGACAATGAGTGCTGTGAACAGGAAGAAAAAGAGGGCCGCGACGTTGATTGGGTCGGCGATGGTGAAGCTGTAAATCGGCGGGATGAAGAAATAGTTGTAACAGAGCATGCATGCGAACGCCGCGAATATAGACGGCCCGAGGCGAAAGAGATAGGCAACGCCAAGCACCGCCATCATGAAGATGAGCGGCACGGTCTCCCCGCCGAAATAGGGCTGCAGGAGTTCCGCGGCGACGACGCTGGCCGCTGTCACGCCCATCGCGGCGAAGTAGCCGGAGATGTTGACTCCTTCCGACGGGGGTCTGGTCTTTACCGTTTTGCGTGGAATGCTCTCCTCTTTCAGCGCCTCGCCAGCGATTACATGCACGCTGATATTGCCTGAACGCCTGACGAGATCGTGAACCACAGACCCATTCAAGAGCTCGAACCACCGCGTACGGCCGGATTTTCCAAGCACGATCTGCGTGATGTTGTTGGCACGCGCAAAGTCCATGACATCGTCGGCCATCCGTCCGCGGCCGGGTAGCGTCGCTGCGATACCGCCAAGCCGTTCGGCGAGGCGCAGCGTGTCGGCAATGCGATCGCGTTCCGCCACCGAAAGGTCCTGGCTCCGCAGAGTCTCGACGTAAAGCGCCGTCCAGGGCGCTCGCAGCCGGTCCGCGACCCGCTTTGTGTAGCGCACGAGGCCGGCAGAGCGCGGATCCTCGCTGATGCAGACCAGGACCCGCTCGCCGGCCGGCCAGGGCCCTTCGATGGCGTGCGCTTTCATATGAGTGAGAAGCTGCTCGTCGACGCGCTGGGCCGTCCGGCGGAGCGCAAGCTCGCGTAGCGCGGTCAGATTGCCGGGCGAAAAATAGTTCTTCAGCGCTCGCTCCGCCTGTTTCGGCAGGTACACCTTGCCCTCGCGGAGCCGTTGCATCAGCTCGCTTGGCGCAAGGTCGATGACTTCGATGTCATCGGCTTTGTCGAGGATGGAATCCGGAACCGTCTCCCGGACGCGGATGCCGGTAATCTGAGCGACAACGTCGTTGAGGCTTTCGACGTGCTGGATGTTCAGCGTGGTGTAGACGTCGATACCGGCGGCCAGCAATTCTTCAACGTCGAGATAGCGCTTCGGGTGCCTGCTTCCGGGCGCGTTGGTGTGGGCGAGTTCATCGACAAGCGCCAATGCGGGACGCCGGGCGAGAAGGGCGTCAAGATCCATTTCGCCCAAGATCCGCCCTTTGTATTCGACTTCTTTTCGCGGAATAATATCCAGACCTTGGAGCAGGGCTTCCGTTTCGGGACGGCCATGGGTTTCGACAATGCCGCCCACGACGTCGGCTCCCTCGGCCTGCCGCGAACGCCCCGCGGAGAGCAGCATCTCGTAGGTCTTCCCAACCCCAGGGGCAGCGCCAAGAAATATCTTCAGCCGTCCCCGTCCCGCCTGTTCATTGCGAGCTAGCTCAAGCAACGCCTCGGGTGACGGGCGATGGTTTTCATTAGCCTCGTGCATCGATATTCCCCGGATGAACAACCTGCGACGGTCAGATTGCAGTCTAAAGCGAAGCAGCAAATATGGGCTTCTGGATGGTCGAAGGGCCTGGCGTGCTACGCTCTGTCGCGGTCACAAAGCTCCCGGTGCTAACCGCAAGTTGGGTTATCTACTCTTGAGACCCTTAAATCTCAACTTCGCGGCCAATTTCGACGACGTCATTGGCGGGAAGCTTGAAGAAGTCCGTGAGCTTCGCGGCATTCCGGTCCATGAGAGCGAAAAGGCTTACATGCCACTTTGGAAGCCCCCCGCCGTCTTCTTTGGGAACGACGGTTTCATGGCCGATATAATAGGTGACGTCGTTCACCAGGATGGTGCAGCCTCTCTCCTTCGCTTCATGGAGGACCGCAGGAATATCGGGCCGCTCCATGAAGCCGAAATATGCCGTTGCTCGCCAGAAGTTCGGCGCCTCCTGCACAAAGTGCAGCCGCTCCTCCGGCTGCACCCAGGGGACGGGCTCTATCGACACGTTGATGACCATGACCTTCTCGTGCAGGGCGCGATTGTGCTGCACGTGCCAAACCATCACCGGCGGCGCACCCGTTTGGGACCGGGTCAGGAAAACCGCCGTTCCCGGCACGCGGGGCACCCCATCCTTTTCAAGGCTGCTCATGTACTCCTGGACGGGGATGCGTTTCGCGGTTATCGCCTTCGTGACCGCTTCCCGTCCCGAGTGCCAGACCCACATGATGCCAAAGATGAGGGATGCAAGCGTGAGGGGGATATAACCGCCCTCCGCGATCTTTGCTGCGTTCGATAGGAAGAAAGCGCTGTCCACGATGAAGAAGCATCCGGCAACGGCCGCGCTAACCGGCAAGCTCCACTTCAGGTGCTCGCGCATGGCGAGATAGAGAAGCACCGTGGTCATCAACATGGTTGCGGACACTGCGATGCCGTATGCGGCCGCGAGATTATCCGATTTGCGGAAAACCAGCGTCAGAGCGATTGTTACGATCATCAGGAGCCAGTTCACGATGCCGACATAGATCTGGCCGTAGCCAAGCGCAGACGTCTGGGTGATGCGAAGGCGCGGCAGCCAGCCGAGCTGCATCGCCTGCCTTGTCATGGAGAAGGCGCCCGTGATGATGGATTGACTGGCGATGATGGTTGCGACAGTCGCTAGAACGACGAAGGGCGCGAGCAGGCTCTTCGGGCAAAGCGCATAGAATATATTTTCGCAGATCGGCGCTCCGTTCAGCACAAGCGCGGTCTGTCCGGCATAGTTCAAAACGAGACAGGGAAAGACCACGAAAGACCACGCGAGCTGGATGGGGCGCCGGCCGAAATGCCCCATGTCCGCGTAAAGCGCCTCTGCTCCGGTGACGCAGAGAAAAACAGCTCCAAGGACCAGAAAAGAAGTGAAGCCGCCCGAAAGAAGATAGTGCAAGCCGTAGGCGGGATTGAGCCCGGCCAGCACCGATGGGTTCTGGAGGATACCCCAAAGGCCTAATACGCCGATGGTTGCGAACCAGACCGCCATGATGGGCCCGAACATCTTGCCGATACGCTCCGTGCCCCGGGGCTGAACAAGGAACAGGAGAACGAGGATCGTAACGGTCATCGGTACGATGTAGGGATCGAAAGAATTTGTCAGGATTGAAAGGCCCTCAAGCGCCGACAGCACCGAGATCGCGGGCGTTATCGCGCCGTCACCGTAGATCAAGGCCGCACCGAACAGGCCGAATACGACGATCAGCGCACGCTTGTTCGTGCGGCCGCTCGCAAGCCCCTTCCGGCCACTGAGAAGCGCCATCAGCGCCATGATGCCGCCTTCGCCATGGTTATCGACGCGCATCGCAACCGACACGTATTTGATGGTCGTGATGATGATCAGGGTCCAGAAGATGAGAGAAAGGCTGCCAAGCGCGACGGCACGATCGGGGTTAGCGCCACTCACACCCAGCACCGTCTTGAGCGTGTAAAGCGGGCTCGTCCCGATGTCGCCGAACACCACGCCGAGCGCCGACAGCGCCATAGCTCCGAGGCTCCCTGAAATGGGCGCGGAGATTCCTTGGGGCGCGGAAATAGACGTACTCGCTGTGCTCATGATCGATCCGGTTTATGAGGCCTTAACAAAACCACCTCTAACACGGATTCATAATGGTCGTGTTAAGCCTTCATGCGCGCGACGAGCCGCGTCTTCCCGGCGCTTCTGCCTCCCCGATCAGGCCGTGCCGATGGCGCAGCTCACTTCAGTGCCGCTGTCCCAGCCATCCCACAGGAAGTCCTCGTGGCGTCCGTCGGCGATCAGCCTCAGGGCATAGCGGACCTGCTCCTCGTAGAAGCGGCAGAAAGCGCCCTTCTGCTGCATGCCTCCATTCATTTCATGAGCTTCCGCCGGGCATGGAGAGCCGCAGAAATGGCGGATGAGACAGGTATCGCAGCCGGCCACGTCCTCGACCTTGCGGCCCGAGACGAGGCGGAACGGCGGACTGTCCAGGATCTCGTCGATGGGCTGCCGGAACAGGTTGCCGCCGTTGAAGGCGGGCAGGCCGATGAACTCGCTGCAGGGGAAGAGGTCCCCATTGGTCGCCAGCGCGAAAAAGCTGCGGCCACCGCCGCACGGGGAGATGTCGCACATCAGACGCCGTGCCGTTGGCGCCAGAATAGCGATCAGGATGTTGGCGAAATTCGCGACCACGAGCTTCCGCCCGGTTTCGCGGTAAAGTTCGTGCGTGCGCTCCAGCGCGGCGATGTAAGCCTTCGCTACCGCGCCGTCCTCCCCGCGCACGGTGCGAGCGCCCGGCAAGGTGCAGCGGGTGACGTTCAGCATGCAGGCGGGAACCCGGCGCGCATGAAAAAACTCCACCATTTGGGTGAGATGCGGCAGGTTCTCGGTCGTCATCGTGCAGATGACGTTATAGCCCTGATAGCCGTCCAGCTTCTCGATGGCACGGACGACATGGTCGAAAACGCCATTGCCGCTCCAGCGCCGCCGCGTACGGTCAGCGACCGCAGCGATCGGCCCATCCAGCGACAAGCCGATGCCGACGCCGCGCGAGGTCAGGAACGATACGGCCTCATCGTCGAGCAGTGTGGCGTTGGTCTGCACGCCGAAGCGGAAGCGGTCGCCAAACAACTCGATCCCGGCAAAGATCGCCTCGCGGGTGAGGAGCGGCTCCGCGCCGTGAAAGATGACTTGCGGCAACCGATCGGCGGGCATGTGGCCGCGAAAATAGCCGTGCAGACGGTCGAGCGCGTCCAGCAGCGTGGCCTTGTCCATGTGCTTGCCGCTGCGGCGCATGTCTTCGGGGATGTAGCAATAGGAGCAGTTGAGGTTGCAGCGCTCCGTCGCATTGAAATAGACCGCCGACGGTTTCAGGTGGAAACGCAGCATGTCCATCTCACGCTTGAAGGTCTCGGCCTTGGCGCGCCACGTGTCGAGCAGTGGGCCCTCCTCCAGCGCTTCGGTCAGCTTATCCTTGCGGACCAAACCCCAGAAGGCTGTATCCGGATCGACTACGGCGATGTAAGCGGGATGATCGATGTCGAAAGACTGGAGGGGAGGCAGGGGGCTCCTTGCGGGGCCCCCGTCCAACAGTGAATGCGCAGGCATGGTCACTGCCGGGCCTGCTTGTCCATGAGGACGTAGTGCGAGAGGCCTGTACCCTTGGCGTCGCATGTTTTGCGGATGGCGATGACTTCCGGCGCGCGCTGCGCGGGTTTTTCGCTGGGCTTGTTGTCGGTGGATTGCTTCACGGCTCATCTCCGATGCACATGACGGGCGTCGGCAGGCGCAAAGCCTCGCCGAAACCCTTTCCATCGGATTTCGCCCCTCGTCTGTCACATCCAGCAGGTCTTCTGGCTCTTGGATCGTCCGCCGGTTGTGCCTTCCCGGTGGAGTGGTCCCCACCAGTGACTGGCTTTCGCCTTACAACCGGCGTCCCCAATTACAGCGGCGGGTCCGCCACGGAATTTCACCGTGTTCCGGGATACTGGATGAGTTTGCATAGAATTGGCAGCCATGATCTGTCAAGCTGCTTTGGGAATGTCGAAGCATATCTGTGGTCTTAGCGATTTGCTGAAAAAGTGATGATGCCCATGGTTCGACAGGCTCACCATAAGGATTAAGTCATTGATAGGACGCGGCCTCATCCAGAGCCTGTCGAAGGATAAATCCAAGCTTTCTTGCTTTTCAGCAGCCTGTTTGCGATTTGCGCCTGCGGGGTAACGGCTCGTTGTCTTCAAGCGACGAATTCAGTGCATGTAACAACTTCCCGCAACTATGATCAAATCGCGCTGACGTCCCCCGCCTGCGCCGACCCCAAAATGCTCGCCGTAGTTGACGGAGCTAAAAGCATGCGCGGTTCTTTGTTGCGGCGGTTCGCAATCGGGATGACGGTTTGGCTGATGCCGGCGGCGGTCTTGGCAGAACCGGCCCGGATCATCATTCTGCGCCATGCCGAGAAACTCAACGCTTATGCGCTCTGCGATCTTGGCGCAGAGCGCGGACAGGCCCTCGCCAAGCAATTTCTTGGACGGGGCGCTGCGCAATCGCTGTTCGCTGATCAAAAGCCCGACGCGATCTTCGCAATCACGTTGCACCCGATCGAGACTGTGACGCCGGCGGCGCAAAGCTGGAATTTGCCGGTGATCGCCTACACGGTAGTCCCCGGCGGAGACGAAGACGACACGGCGAAGGAGATCGACCTCAACCGGCGCACGCAGGAAGCGGCGCACGACGTCATGACAGATCCGCGCTACGCCGGGAAAACCGTCGTCATGGTCTGGGAACACAAACATATTGCCAAGTCGAAGCTCGAAAAGGCGTATCCCGGAGAGGAAGTGACGCTTCGCCAATTGCTGCACCTCGACCAGATCGCCGATGTGCCGAAGAGTTGGCCTGAACTCGAATTACGATTACTTCTGGGTCGTGGATTATGCGCCGGCCAATCCGATCCCGACCGGGTTTCAGATGCTCCGCCAGGCATTTACCGCGCCCTTCGACGAACTGCCCGCCAACGGGTGGGAAGAACCGGAGCCTCAACACATAGAAGCAGGCTGCAAGAACTAGAGGGCGAAAAAAAAGGCCATTCAAAATGATTGAACGGCCCTAAGTCTAGGGAGGAAACGCCCAAGGAGGGCAAGGCGATACGCGCGAGGCGCATACCGCACTGCAGCAATATTGCATTGCAGTGCACAAAAATCAAGTGGCTCCGTACGCGCGATGAAACCTTTTGTGAAATGGGGCCAAACCTGCGTGCAAGGTGCATGGCGATCAGATCAAGGATGAGCCTTTCTCATGATCGCCATCAAGCTGTATGCAGGCGTCTCGCCAGGGTTTCCCGCGACCTGATTGTAAATTAGAAAATCTCCTGAGCGTTGCATGGAGATATCGTCCACGCCGCCGCCATCGATCGGGTTGAGTGTGTGAAGAATATTGCCCTTCACGGCGCCAACTCTCAGACCCTTTTGGATTTTGGTATTCGTGCCCTCTTCAAAAGAGATTTGGCCGTCTTGCGCAACGGCGAATTTGTCGATTTCCGTAAAATCCTGCTTGGGATCGTTTCCGCAAACCAGCGACGCTTCGTGCACCTCGTAAGCCGTCTCGTTTCCCACGAATTTCATTTTGACCTCGGGGCAGGCCAGCAAACGATCGCCAAACTGGAACGAGCCGGTCCCCACCCAATCTCCATCGACAAACGACGCACCGTTATCTGCATAGGCGCTTCCGGCGACCAGGAAGCTCACTGCGATGATTAGAAATCTTGGCTTCATAATTCTTCTCCCGGTAATAAATTTCGCCCGCCATCGTAATGGTTAAATATGAATGCCCAACACTAAATGCGGTTCCGCTTTCGATTAGAACGGCGGGGATGCAGGGCCTCCCGGGTCTTATTTCCTGGCAAAAATGAGGAGGAGATTGTTGGCAGGCAAATCGAGCCGCTTCTGCAGCGCAATCCCATACCGGCTGGCAGCTTCCTGGACGTCGCCGGCATCTTTGAGCCCCCACTCGGGAACTTTGGCCGCAAGGAGTTCCTGATCGTAGGCTTCGTTGGAGGGCGTGGTGTACATTCCGTCCACCTTAAACGGCCCGTATATTGCCAGGAACCCGGCGGGTTTCAGAACCCGCGCCGCGATTTGCGCAATACCATCGGCGATCGCAATGGGCGCGACCTGAAAGAGGTTGATGACAAAGATGACGTCGTAGGACTGACCCTTTCCATCGGGCCATGTCTCGGGCCTCGTGGGATCGATTGTGAGTGGATCGGCGACGTTCCTGTTGCGACTGTCAGAGTTGTTAGCCCTGATGGTATCGAACACCTTCGTATCGTAGTCCGAAGGCTGGAACCGGATGTAGGGAAAGTGCGGAGCGAAATAGTTGATGTGCGCTCCGCTTCCGCTGCCCAGTTCGAGGACGTCGCCAGTTTTCGGAAAAAATGTCTTGAAGGCATGCAGGATGGGATCGCGATTCCGTTTCCAAGCCCAGGCGTTGTACGAGCTGAGCGGGAAAGGATCGATTTTCGGCCTTATCTCAGACATCATGAATGCCTTTTCACGATAGCGCTTGAGCAGGGTGCCCTCAGCGCAAGCTTGGCGCGCATGCCCAGAATAACCAATGAAGATCGGGGTAATCAAGGCGGCCTTCGAAAAAGAAGAAACCCTAAACGCAACCCGCATCAGCTAATCTATTGTTGCTAATGAGCTTCGAGCGTTGGCAATTTCTGCCTTAGCGCCATCCGTTTTTGGAGGAAAACAGGGGCGAGGCGTAGCGACGGTGTCCGGCGGCACATAGGCTGGGCTGATATTGCCGCGGCTCTCCACGGGACACAGTGAAAGGCCGCACGAGGCGCTGTCCATGAAAACACCGGTGGAGGTCTACACCCCCTCTTCACGGCCCTATTTGGGCCTGCCCGAAATTGAATACCCATGCCATGATAAGGACGTCCTCGTCACCGTCTGCGGACGCATCTGCATGCACCGAAAGAAGATCAACATCTCAACCGTGATGGCAGGCCAAAGGCTTGGCATCAAAGAAGTCGACGAGGGCATTTGGCTCGTCTCCTTCATGCACTATGATCTCGGATATATCGACCTGGAGCAGAAAACCTTGCAAACCATCGGCAACCCGTTCGGCACGAGGTTGTCACCCATGTCTTAGGTACAAAACGCTACCTATGTCTCCGGGTCGGACACACAGATTTGATTGGTGCCGGCTGAGGGATTTGAACCCCCGACCTTCGGTTTACAAAACCGCTGCACTACCACTGTGCTAAGCCGGCAAAAATCAACGCGGCCGCATAGCGCGGCCATAAGACTCCCAGCGTGATAACAAATCCGGCACGTCAAGGCAACACGCCAGCCCGCGCGCTCCCGAATTCCCCCATGATCCTGTTCGGAGCTCGCCTTGCGCGAACGCCACCTCGTGCTTAATGTTCACGGCGTTACCTTTCACGGTGGAGCTGCCTGCCGCTCCCGGAGGCAATCGCGGCATGACAAAGACTTTGCGCGTGGCGTGCGCTCAGCTGAACCCGGTTGTCGGGGATTTGACCGGCAACGCTGCGCTTGCCCGCGAGGCGAGGGACGAGGCCCGGCGTCAGAATGCCGAGCTGGTTGTTTTTTCCGAGCTGTTCATCGCGGGATACCCGCCCGAGGATCTCATCCTGAAGCCTGCGTTTGTGCAGGGCTGCATGGATGCGGTGCGCGGTCTCGCAAAGATCACCGAGGATGGCGGCCCCGCTCTCATCGTTGGCACACCGTGGGCGGATAACGGAAAGGTCTACAACGCCGTGGCGCTTCTTGCCGGCGGCAAGGTCGAAACGCTGCGCTACAAGGTCGATCTGCCGAACTACAGTGTCTTTGACGAAAAGCGGGTGTTTGCGCCGGGGGCGATGCCGGGGCCGGTGAACTTCAATGGCGTCCGGCTGGGCATCCCGATTTGCGAGGACATCTGGACGGACGCCGTCACCGAATGCCTTGCCGAAAGCGGGGCTGAAATCCTGATCGTTCCGAACGGCTCGCCGTTTACGCTCAAGAAGCGCGAGCAGCGCGAGAATGTTGCTGTCGCTCGCGTCGCCGAGACGGGGCTGCCCCTCCTTTACGTCAATCAGGCCGGGGGCCAGGACGAGCTTGTTTTTGACGGCGCGTCATTTGTGCTGAATCGCGGCGGCCGGCTCGCGGTTCAACTACCGGCGTGGGAAACGGCAGTTGCGGTCACGGAGTGGCGGCGCGAGGCGGATGGCTGGGCGTGCGCACCGGGCCCGCTTGCGGTCATCGAAGAGGGCGCCGAGGCCGCCTATATTGCTTGCGTCACGGGGCTTCGCGACTATGTCGAGAAAAACCGCTTTCCAGGCGTCGTCCTCGGCCTCTCCGGCGGCGTCGATTCGGCGCTTTGCGCCGCCATGGCGGTCGATGCGCTCGGCGCGGCGCGCGTGCACTGCCTGATGATGCCCTATCGCTTCACCTCGAACGCTTCGCTGTCCGACGCCGCCGCATGCGCCGAAGCGCTCGGCGTGCGCTACGATATCGTGCCGATACACGCCGCCGTCGAAGGGTTCGACGCGATGCTGAAGCCGCTCTTCGAAGGCACTGAGCGCGGGATTGCCGAGGAAAATCTGCAATCGCGCATTCGCGGCACGACGCTGATGGCGATATCCAACAAGTTCGGCGGAATGGTCGTCACCACCGGCAACAAGTCCGAGGTCTCGGCGGGCTACGCCACGCTTTATGGCGATATGAACGGCGGCTTCAACCCGATCAAGGACCTCTACAAGACGCAGGTCTACGCGCTGTCGCGGTTCCGCAACGCCTCACGCCCAAAGCATTGCCTCGGCCCGGCGGGCGTGATCATCCCGGAAAACATCATCACGAAAGCGCCCACCGCCGAGCTGCGCGAAAACCAGACCGACCAGGATTCGCTGCCGCCCTACGATGAGCTCGACGACATACTGGAGAGCCTCGTCGACCGCGAGGAGGCGCTGGCGGCAATCGTGAAGCGCGGCCATTTGCCGGAAACCGTGAAGAAGGTGGAGCGCCTCCTTTATCTTTCGGAATATAAGCGGCGGCAGTCGGCCCCGGGCGTCAAGATCACCGAGCGGAATTTTGGCCGGGACCGGCGCTATCCCATCGTCAATCGATTTCGCGAGACGGTTGAATAAGGCCGATTCCGAGTGTGGAGGTTCTGAGAAATACTTTAACGGCGATGTGTGCTGCCGGATCCGATTGCCGGACAACTCGCGAAAAGCCTTGCGCGGATCGTCTAGCTTGACCGAGCCCTCCATCTGAAGATCCCGGGTCAAGCAGGGGCAGCAATTACCGCCTTACCTTAAGCAAATCCAGGTCCCGTTTGGTCCCGGGACGGCTGCGTGGCCTGTATGTCGCAGGCACCAAGCTTGATTTTGACCGCCCCAGATGCACCGGCCGGTCACCGAGCTACGATGGCGGTTCGGACCGCAGCCACCTAACGCGAACGCCGGCGTAATCGCCGATGATGCCGTGGCAAGCATCGCAAGTCCAAGCATTACAACCTGAAGTTTTTTCATGAAATTCTCCTGTGGATGAGAGATCACCGAGCGCATACCTGGTGAGATATGCTAAAAAAATCCTTAACAGCACACGTCTGAACTGACGATGAACAGTACGCTCCATTAGCTGCCTTGGCGTGCATTGGATCGCGGGAACCCTGCACAGCCGCTCGCGACCCCAAGCACCAATCTCCGCATTCGTGCAACCTGCTGGTGACGCCCCTATGTAGGGTAGGGCGACAACCACTAAAGCGCCCTGCTCCGCAGCTTTGACCCGCTCCCTGCAAACCGCTACAGAGTGAGGCCAATTGGGCACCCAAAAGACAAACACTCATGACCAAAACCGTTAAAGTCCGCTTCGCGCCGAGCCCGACGGGCCGGCTTCACATCGGCAATATCAGGCCCGCCGTCTTCAACTGGCTGTTCGCGCGGCGCGAGCACGGCGTCTTTGTCCTGCGGTTCGACGACACCGACCTGGAGCGCTCCAAGGAGGAATACGTCACCGGCATTCGCGATGACCTGACGTGGCTCGGGCTCACCTGGGACGAGGAGTTCCGGCAGTCGGAGCGGTTTTCGTTTTACGAAGAGACGGCGGAAAAGCTCAAGAAGCCGGGGCGGCTTTACGCCTGCTACGAAACCTCGGAAGAGCTGGAAAGGCGGCGCAAGCGGCAGATGGCGCGGGGCCTGCCTCCGGTTTACGACCGCGCGGCGTTGAAGCTTACAGCCGCGGACAGGCAGGAGCTGGAGGCGGAAGGGCGCAAGCCGCACTGGCGCTTCCTCCTCGAACAGCGGCCCACCGCCTGGAACGACCTCATCCGCGGGCCGCAGGAGATCGATGCCGCGTCCGTTTCAGATCCGGTGCTCATCCGCGAAGACGGGACGCCGCTCTACACCTTCACGAGCGTAGCCGACGACGCGGATACGGGCGTCACCCACATCATCCGCGGCGAAGATCACGTAACCAACACCGCCGTTCAAATCCAGATCTTCGAGGCGCTCGGCGCGACGCCGCCTCAGTTCGCGCATCACAATCTCCTTGTTGGCGCTCAAGGCGAGGCGCTGTCGAAAAGGCTCGGCTCGCTTTCGATCAAGGGCTTACGCGAGGAAGGCTTCGAGCCTCTGGCTGTGATGACGCATGCCTCGCTCATCGGCACGTCGGAAGCGCTTCAGCCGCAGGAGAGCCTTGAGGCGCTAGCGAAACTCTTCGACTTTGACAAGATTTCCCGCGCGCCTGCCCGGTTCGATCCGGAGGAGCTGAAAGGCCTGAACGCAAAACTGCTGCACGGCATGCCGTTCGCCGAGGTTGAAGAGCGCCTTAAGGCGCGGCGGATCGACGGCGGCGAAGCGTTCTGGCTTGCAGTCCGGGCGAACCTGGAATTCTTCGCCGACGTGGACACTTGGTGGACCGTCGTTCGCGGGCCGCTGACACCTGTCATCGAAGACGCCGGTTTTTGCAACAAGGCGCTTGCGCATCTGCCGCCGGAGCCATGGGATGGAAGCACCTGGGCGAAGTGGACCGAGGCGGTCAAGCAGGCGACTGGCGCGAAGGGCCGCGCTCTTTTCCACCCCTTGAGGCTGGCGCTCACCGGTCTCGAACGCGGCCCGGAACTGAAAGACTTGCTGCCGCTAATCGGGCATGAAAGAGCGGCAGCTCGGATCGGCGGTAAGACCGCTTGAATGGATCAAGCGGTTTGCCGGGACCGCCATTTCCGGCTTTGGCATCGAAAGCAACGGCTCATGAATTGGCAAATCATCTATAGTGCGCTCGTAGGGGCTCAACGGCTTTGAAGCATCGCCAAACAGCGCGATCAACGCGCCTATAGACGCCATCACCATCCAAAACGACACAAGCGTCCCATTCAGAATGACGCCCGCTACAGCAATTCCCAGAAGAAGCAGCGCCGGCTTCCGTGCCGTGGTGAACATGCAAATCGCGCCGAGAACAATGGTAAAGAGCGAAAAAACCACGCCACGCCATTCCAGCAATGCGAACAACGGAGCGTGATCTGCGAAGGCTCCGGCGATGATCAGCGTGATGATTGCCGCGACGACACCGCATACACCGGCAGCAAGAGCTACTAAACCGCCTGATTTTCTCATGGGGCAACGCGCCGATGAAACTATTACCACTTGAAAATTGTAGACGCGGCCAGTGAACAGGGCTTGCAGTTTAAATAGAAACTTTTCTTAAGTTTTAGCGCGAACGCTTCTGGGGAAGCTAAGGAAGAATCCGGCGGGCGAGGCACCCGTCCGGTGACCGAGGCAGGCGCATGGTAGGGCGTCGCAGCGCTCTTGATGCGCGCCGGCGTGAGCTTCGCCGCAATAATGAGCCGATATGGAATAGATAAATCTCAAATAAGAATATATGCCTGGATGGCGGGGGTGCTTTTCGTTTTGGGAGCCTCACAGAAGATTGATTGCACTGAAGCACGCAAACTTACCTTCTTTGTATGTATTCCTTGCGAAGCCCGAAATCTGCTATCATGACCATGGGTATTCATGGCGGCTATTGCAGGGTGTAGGGCGTCTCGCGAAATGGCTGAAGAAGAGCGTTTCGAGCGGTGGGAACCGATCGATGGTTTAGCGTCGAAAATGTTTATCGACGGCATGTATGACGACCGCGAAGGCTTTCGGCTAATATTGAAATCCCCCGATCCGAAAATGAGGTCGCTTCGCATTCTTTTCGATGCGCCGCTCTGTTACAGAGGTGCCCAGGAAGCCTACCTTCTTCGCCAGATTTACCAGGAGAATGACATCTATCCTTGGCCGATCTTCATCGTGCGCAATTCCCGATATGCGAAGTGGTTCTACGCGCAGGCAACCGATGCCATCGACAAGGATGGGCATCACTATCATATCGCGGCCATGGACGAGATCGTCGATGTGTTATCGGCGCGGCCGCCCATCGTAACGTGGCTGAACGACGTTTAACAGGTTTGTGAAAAAGCGGGCTATTTGGCATCATCCTTCGACAAGCTCAGGACGAGATCGAATATTATCAACGAGTTAGCCCTCATGGTGAGCCTGTCGAACCATCGGCAATACCCCTCGATCCGGGCCAAGACTGAAGCCCCCAAATCGAGCGCGAAACGGCGCATTTGCAGGCGATTGGAACGGGTTAGCCGTTAACCGCCCATGAAATCGTCGTAACAATTCTGGCGACTTGGCCTTAAGCGCTTATATCTTCAGCTGCACTTCACCTTGGATGGTAAAATCGCCGATGCAACCCCACTCATTAGGAAGCCGTCCCGATTTATGTTCGTTCGGGCCGGGGAAACTGATCAAAGTCAAACTGCTTGGTGCGCTCCTCATGACTCTAGCACTTTCTCCAGTCGCCTCAGCTCAGACGCTTACACCTTCGAAACTTGCCTTTCATGGCAAACTCGATAACGGTCTTGAAGTCGTGGTGGTGCCCGACCGCCGTGCACCAGTCGTGACCCATATGGTGTGGTACAAGGTTGGAGGCGCGGATGAACCGAAGGGAAAGTCGGGCATCGCTCACTTCCTCGAACATCTCATGTTCAAGGGCACCGACAAGATCCCGGCGGGCGAGTTTTCCAAGATCGTGGCACGCCTCGGCGGACAGGATAACGCTTTCACGGCGCAGGACATCACCGCCTATTTCCAGCGGATCGCAAAGGAAAAGCTCCCCCAGGTGATGGAGATGGAGTTGGACCGCATGGCGAACCTGCGGCTCGACGAGAAGGAAGTGCTGACCGAGCGCAAGGTTATCCTCGAGGAGCGCCGCAGCCGCGTTGACAACGATCCGTCGTCGCTTTTGCAGGAGCAGATGATGGCGGCTCTCTACACCGCCCACCCTTATCATACCCCCGTAATCGGCTGGGCACCGGAGATGCGCGGCCTCACGCGTGCGGACGCAATTGCCCATTACAAGCGGTTCTACGCTCCGAACAATGCCATCCTTGTCGTGACCGGAGACGTTGAGCCGGAGCAGGTCATGGCGCTGGCAAAGGGAACATATGGCAAGATTCCGGCAAACCCAGAAGTCGGTGCGCCGCGAGTGCGTCCAGTCGAGCCGGAGCCTTTGGCGGAACGCCGCGTTATCTTGCGCGACGGGCGCGTCGGCAAGGCGACTTTCGAGCGCTACTACCTGACTCCAAGCTTCCATACGGCCACAGGCGGCGAAGGCGAAGCCCTCCAAATCCTGGCCCGGATCATCGGCAGCAGCAACACCAGCCGCGTCTACAACACCCTCGTCCGCGACGAGAAAAAGGCTTCGAGCGCGAGCGGGTATTATGGCGGCTTGGCCCTCGATACGGGGCGTTTCGGCTTCTACGCGGTGGCTGCGGGCGATACCAAGCTTGAGGACATCGAGGCCTCGGTCGACAAGGTCATCGACGACGTGATCAGGAACGGCGTAACGCCCGAAGAACTGGAGCGTGCGAAGACGGGCGAGATCGCGAACTTGATTTACGCGTCGGACAGCCAGCAAAGCCTGGCCCACACATACGGCTGGAACCTCGCGACAGGCCGCACCGTGGAGGATGTCGAGGCGCGCCCTGAGCGGCTGAAAGCCGTGACGCGCGAAGACGTGCAAGCGGTCGCAGCGAAATATCTAGACCGCAAGCGTTCCGTGACGGGCTACCTCATTCCGGTTCCGTCGCAGCTTGCGAAAGTCACGGCACGCCCTGTTTCCGATAGCGGCACCTTCCATTGAGGAGCGGACGAACCAACATGACAGGAAATATTATTGGGAGCCGGCTCCTCCAGTCGCTGATCGCTCCCGCAGCTCTTTTGTCCCTCCTTTTCGGGACCGTACTTCCAGCAGGCGCCATGCAGATTCAAAAAGTCGTCAGTAAAAAGGGAATAGAGGCTTGGCTCGTTGAAGATCACAGCCGCCCCATTCTGAGCCTCCAGTACGCGTTCAACGGAGGGACCGTTCAGGATCCGGAGGGGAAGCCAGGTGTCGCAACCTTCGTGTCCGGTATGCTCGATGAAGGCGCCGGCGATCTCGATTCGGAGGCGTTCCAGAATCGTCTCGAAGACCTTGCCGCGAAGTTCAGCACCAGCGCGTCCTACGACAATATTACGGGGTCTTTCCAGACCCTGACCCAAAATCGCGACGAGTCCCTCAAGCTGCTGCGCATGGCTTTGACGTCGCCCCACTTCTCGCCGAACGACGTCGAGCGCATTCGCGAGCAGCTCGTCGCATCCTTGCGGGTGGACGAGAAGGACCCCGATAAAGTCGCATCGCTGGAGTGGTACAAGCTCGCCTTTGGCTCGCATCCCTACGCCCGGCCGACAAACGGCACGCTCGAAAGCGTGGCAGCGATCACGCCGGACGATTTGCACGACTACGTGAAACGCATTTTTGCGCGCGATAACCTCAAAGTCGCTGTGGTCGGAGATATCGACGCGGCGACGCTCAGTTCCGCGCTCGATAACGTATTCGGCGATCTGCCCGCCAAATCGAACCTGAAGCCTCTGCAAGACGTTTCCTGGGAAAACACGTTGAAGCAGCGCATCGTGTTGATGCCTAATCCGCAGTCGGTCGTGCAGTTCGGTTTCAAGGGGCTGAAGCGGAAGGACCCGGACTTCATTCCCGCATTCATCTTGAACTACGTCGTCGGCGGGGGCGGGTTTTCATCCAAACTCATGCAGGAAGTTCGCGAAAAGCGCGGGCTTGCATACTCCGTCTATACCTATCTCTACCCGCTCGATCACGTAGGAATTTTTGCAGGCGGCGTTGCAACCGAGAACAAAAGTGTGGGGGAGTCGCTTGAGCTGATCAAGGCGGAGCTGGAGCGCGCTTCGAAGGATGGTTTGACGGAGCAGGAGCTTCGAACCGCGAAGGATTACTTGGTCGGCTCTTTCGCTCTTCGTTTCGATACGAGCTCCAAAATCGCGGCCCAGCTTCTGGCCATCCAGCTTGACGACCTCGGGATCGACTACATTCAGCGGCGCAACAGTGAAATCGAAGCCGTCACGGTTGCGGATATCAAGCGCGTCGCCAAGCGGCTGATGGAGCCGAAGAACCTTATCGTGACGGTTGTCGGAGAGCCGGAGGGCATCAAGGAGGCCGGTCTTTAGCTGACCCCTTTGCTGTTTATTACCGAAAATTTCAATAAAGCCGCTCAGAGCGGCTTTTTCTTTGCCATTGAAGCCTTGCATGCAATTGATTGTTGAAAGCTCAATAGAGATGGCTTGCCTTAAAATGGTGAGCACCACCAGGGTAAGTCGACGAAGGGATTCGCGCCAATGACGTATCGCCAATCGGTTGATGGCTGTCTTTCATCGAAGATCGGAGATGCAGGTCTCGGCGAAGACCGCCTCACTCAATGGCTCACCCTTCTGACTCCCCGGTTCAAAGCTCTCGAAGAAGAGGCACAAGAGAAAAGCCTCGCTCATTTCCGCATCCTTGAGGAAACCGCGGATATCGAGGAGACGCGCGCGGCCTACGAGAAGCTGGCTCAGGGCGCTGACACGATCCTGATCCTGGGCACCGGCGGATCGAGCCTCGGCGGGCAGGCGCTTGCCCAACTCGGCGGCTGGACGATACCGGGCGATGATGGGCCAAGCGGTGAGAGGCGCCCGCGCTTGCGCTTCTACGACAATCTCGACGCGCGCTCCTTCATGCGAGGCCTGCGCATCCTCGACATCCCGAAGACGCGGTTCATCGTAATCTCGAAGTCGGGGACGACGGCGGAAACGCTGGCGCAAACGCTGACGGCCTTCAAATTCATCGAGGACGCAGGCCACGCCGCGCTTATCCCGCAAGTCTTCCTCGGCGTGACTGAACCCGAGATGAAAGGCGTTTTCAACGGGCTTCGCACGCTGTTCTCGGCGCGCGGCATTCCGATGCTGCCTCACAGCACCGAGATTGGCGGCCGTTACTCCGCCTTCACGGCGGTCGGGCTCCTGCCGGCATTGGCGCGCGGTCTCGATCCCGCCGCTTTCAGGGCAGGCGGCCTGGAGGTCGTCAAGCAACTCACGACAGCAACGATGCCGGAGGAACATCCCTCGGCGGTTGGAGCCGCGGTCGCCATCGGACTCGCTAAGGACCTGGGCGTCACAAACTCCGTCATGATGCCCTACTCCGACCGGCTCGAACGCTTTAGCGCCTGGTATGTGCAGCTTTGGGCGGAAAGCCTCGGGAAACGCGGAGAAGGGACGACACCCATCGCCACGCTGTGCCCCGTCGACCAACATAGCCAGCTCCAGCTTTTCATGGACGGTCCTCCCGTTCATTTCATGACCGTTCTGCGCGTCGCCCCCGCCGAGGGCGAAGATAACGGTTTGCCGATTCCGCCCGCACTGGCCGCGGAGGCCGGCGCTCCCTACCTCGCGGGGCGCACCGTTGGCGATCTTGTCCAGGCGCAGCAGAAAGCGATCGTGGATGCCCTCGGCGAGGCAAACCGGCCCGTCCGCACCATCGACATCGACCGGCTCGACGAGCGGACGCTGGGCGCGCTCATGATGCATTTCGTGATCGAGACGATCCTTGCAGCCGACCTTTTGAGCGTCGATCCTTTCGACCAGCCTGCCGTCGAGGTCGGCAAACGGCTGACGCGCCAATATCTTGCGGGATAAAAGGTGACGATCCGCCAGCTGACCCAGGTCGAGATAAACCGGATCGCCGCCGGTGAGGTGATCGAGCGGCCAGCGAGCGCGGTCAAGGAACTTGTCGAGAACGCCATCGATGCGGGCGCTACGTCGATTGAGATCGTCGCGGAGAACGGCGGTCTATCCCTGCTGCGCGTCATCGACGATGGCTGCGGCATGGACGAAGCCGATCTGGCCCTCTGCGTCGAGCGCCACGCCACATCGAAGCTCGCTTCCGGGAACCTGCTGGATATTCGGACGCTGGGCTTTCGCGGCGAAGCACTGCCTTCGTTGGGCTCGGTAGGAACGCTTCGGATCGTGACGAGACCGGGCGGCCGGCCGGGCGGCCATGCCATCGCACTCGAAAGCGGCAAGAAATCCGCGGTCCGGCCCGCAGGCGCACGGCCCGGCACTTGCGTCGAGGTCCGCGACCTGTTCGCGGCGACGCCCGCCCGCCTCAAATTCATGAAATCGGAGCGCGCCGAGAACGCCGCCATCACCGATGTCGTCAAGCGCCTGGCGCTCGCATGTCCGCAGATCGGCTTCTCGCTTACCGTCGGCGAGCGCGCGTCGCTTTCGCTTGTCCGGGCCGATGCTGAGGACGAAAATGCCGTGCGACACCGGCTCGCTCGCATCATGGGACGCGAGTTCGCGGAAGGTTCCGAGCCGGTTCGCTTCGAGCGCAATGGCATCGCGCTATCGGGTTTTGCAGGGCGGCCGACCCTCAACCGGCCCGACACTTCGCTGCAATACCTGTTTGTGAACGGAAGGCCGGTCAAAGACCGTCTGCTTTTGTCCGCTATTCGCGGCGCGTATCAGGACCTCGTCCCGCGGGGGCGCAATCCGCTGGCGGCGCTTTTCCTGACCGTGCCGGCCGAAGATGTGGACGTGAACGTTCATCCGGCAAAAGCCGAGGTGCGTTTCCGCGAGACCAGCCTTGTTCGGAGCTTCGTCGTCTCCGCGTTGCACGAAACGCTCCGCAAAGGCGCATCGATCAGCGCGCGGCCAACCGGGGTTCACTTCTCTCCTCGCGAGAGCGATGCAGGCAGTGGAATGCAATACCGCGCCCCCCTTCGCGCGGCGGCACCTCAAGCTTCCGATCCGGGTAGAGCAAACGGCTTTGCCGAAGAAGCGCAACCGGCTTTCATCGATGCCGAAAGTGCTTCGGAGGAAGCAGCGGCGGAGCGTCTTGGGATCGCCCGTGCGCAGTTGCACAAGACCTACATCCTGACCGAGACCACCGATGGCGTTATTCTTGTGGATCAACATGCGGCGCATGAGCGGATCGTCTACGAAAAGCTGAAAGCAGCGCTGGCGGGCGGCCGGATCGCACGTCAACTCCTTCTCATTCCCGAAATCGTGGAAATGCCGGAGGAAGACGCCGCGCTTGTCCTGGAGCATCGCGAGAAACTCGCCGAAAGCGGCCTTGTGCTCGAAAGCTTCGGCCCAGGCGCCGTTATCGTGCGGGAGACCCCGGCCCTGCTCGGCCATGCGGATTTGCAGTCACTCGTCCGCGATCTTGTCCACGAACTGGGAGAAAGCGCGAACGGCGGCGTGGAAGCGAAAATTCATGCCATTTGCGCGACCATGGCCTGTCATGGCAGCGTGCGAGCGGGACGCGCCATGCGGATCGACGAGATGAACGCCCTGCTTCGCGAGATGGAGGCGACTCCGAACGCGGCGCAGTGCAATCATGGGCGCCCCACCTTTGTGGAGCTTTCACGCGGGGACCTGGAGCGCCTTTTCGAGCGCCGCTGAGGGCTGCTTCTATGATTTGAGGCAGGCCGCAAGGCTTTGCGCATCGGAGCGCATCAGTGAGAAATACTGCTCGGGCCCGGCGGGGATCGCAACGCCGATTTCATCCAGGACGCCTTGTTTTGCCCGGGTGCCCTGCGTAAGCGTTTCGATGAGCTTCGGCGGAAACTGAGGCTCCGAGAACACGCAAATCGCCTGCGCGTCCGTGATTTCGTGTCTTATTGCGGCAAGCCGCTTTGCCCCCGGTGCGCGCTCCGGGCTAAGCGTAACGGCACCAAGCCCGTGAAGGCCGTATCGATGTTCCAGATATTGGGTCACGTCGTGGAAGACGATGAAGGGCTTGGCGGAAACGCCGGCAAAAAGGCCTTTTAACTCGGCGTCGAGCGCGGAAAGTTTTGCTTTGAGCTTCTGGGCGTTGGCTTGGTATTGGGCCGCGTGCTCGGCATCCAGGTCGGAAAACTGCCGCGCCAGATATTCGGCGATGCTGATGGCGTTCAAGGGATCGAGCCAGAAATGCACATCGATAGGGCCATGATCGTGGTGATCGCCGCCCGCCTCTTCGGTGCTTTCCCCCTT
The DNA here is from genome assembly GCA_963834165.1 of uncultured Alphaproteobacteria bacterium. Lineage (GTDB taxonomy): Bacteria > Pseudomonadota > Alphaproteobacteria > Rhizobiales > Rhodomicrobiaceae > Rhodomicrobium. The sequence goes on from CAWIAL010000018.1 coordinate 122,404, forward strand.
CCCCGCCTGCACAAGCACGCGCGCCTTGCGGACCGGAAGCAGCGTAAGGCCCGGCGTTTGGTCCAGGTCGATTACACGTGCATTGGCCGGAAGGCTTGCGATCGCTTTTTCGAGAAAGACCTCGAGATTTTCGGAAACCCGAACAATCGCATCCGCGTTGCTTAACGCCTCGGCATCGGAGGGTTTCAAGGCATACGCATGAGGCGACGCGGCACCATCGAGCAGAAGCTTCGGTTCGGTGACGCCCTCAAGAATCGCAGCCGCAAGCGAATGAACAGGTTTGATCGTCACGACCACTTTTAGCGCGGCGAATGATGGAGCCGCGAGCGCGATCAGGAGCGTGAACGCGGCAGGCGCGATAAAAGCGAGAGCGCGGGGAAACATTGAGAAACCAGCCATCGAGAGAGCAAGGAGCAGCTCTCGATGTAATGGTGTATCATTACATGAAAGTCAAATCGCCGGATCGGCCTCATCGGCGACCTGGTCTTTCCAGGCTTGCGGAAGCAGTCTCATTGCGAGTATGAAAGCCGACAGCATGAGGCATAAACCATTAGCGACAATGAGTGGATAGGCTGGCAGCATCAGGCCATAAACAGTCCACAGCGCGAACCCAGCCACCGTCAAAACGTACATTTTCGTGGAGATGCCGGAGGTGTCCCGCGTCTTGACGATCTTGATGGCTTGCGGCACGAAGCTCGCAACTGAAGCGCAAGTCGCTGCGCTTCCTATGAAGGCGGTCAAGTCCATGAAGCGCATTCCGAGGTGGCCATCGAATGCGCTAACGTAGAACGGACGCCGCCCGTTCCAATCGCGGCCGCGTACGCCTGTCAGGCAGCCGTCGATGCGGCTAGCGCAGGCTTGTCGTCGTTCTGGTAGCTACGCTTCAAGGAGCTTTCCAGGAAATCTGCGAAAATCTTCACGGCGGGCCGCATCAGATGAGACCCGGGCGTGATTGCCACGACCTGTGCATGCGGAACCTTATCCCGTAGCTGCTTAACTACGACATGGCCGCCATCGAAAGTCGTCGAAGTGAGCGGCACAGAGGCATGGACCGCATACCCGTGCCCCCTAGCGACAAGTCCTCGCATCAATTCGAACGACCTGAGCCTCAGCCCGATATTTGGTGTAATCCCAAGCGCGTCGAACACGCTGTTCACGTAGTCGCGCATGAGCGGGCTGTCGAAATAGATCAGCGGTTCCTTTTCCAGCTCAGTCAAGCTGACGTCGAGCGCTCTGGCAAGGCGATGATTCGTTGGCAAGGAAACGACCGGCGGGAAAGTCATAAGCAGCTTCGCGTCGAAACCCGAAGGCACGCCATAGATATAGGAAAAGGCCATTTCGATGCGGCCTTGCGCGAGATCTCGCAGCAGTTGCTCTTGATCGCCCTCCTCAAGGCGCAGCGTAATGTTCGGATGACGCTCGGCAAACTCCAGCATCACCGATGGCATGAACCGCGCGGCGAGCGTCGGGAAACAGCCGATCGTGATTTCGCCACGATCCGTCTCGCCAAGCGCCTCGGCCGTTTTCGAAAACTCTTCGGCGTGCTTCAGCAGCAGCCTGGCTTCGGCAATAAGCCGCTGGCCGGCCGGGGTTAGCGTGACGCCTTTTGCATGATGGCGCACGAAAATCGTGATGCCCAGCATCTGCTCCAGCTCGGCAATCGCCGCGGAGACCGAGGGCTGCGATACCTGTAAACGGCGGGCTGCTTCCGTGACGTTTGCGCAGTCAGCGGCGGCCGTAACATACCTTAAAAGTCGCAATGAGATATTCATGAAAATCGCTTAGCCTAAGTTGTTGCTTATGCGCCATACAAAAAAATCTAATACTTCGGACGCAGTGCCGGTTATGTACACATTTGCGTGACACTTTTCCGTCCCAGCCGCCTATCGTAGGCTATGCCGTGAATGCGTTGGCTCACTACGCTATCCAGTGGTGTCAATATCCTAGAATTTCCGCACGGGTAAAATGTAATCGGCAGGTCATGATGGTATGTGGCGAGAGCAACGACCGCTATCGTGGATTTCTAGGCCAGCAAACCAAACTCAGGCAAGGCTTACATATCATCATAAGCGACCACCTCTTATCGGTAAGGTTCCTATACTTGTTTCGTGAAGTAGGCACAAGCTGTAACTATACTAATGCTTTTCTATCTAGTGGCATCGGCCACGGCACCACGAAATAAGTTTTCAAGTGTTGCATTTTTCCCACTCTGACCCGCCGGACCGTGCAATCGACTTACCGCTTCCAAGCTTTAATGCGCAGAACGTGCTGGCGCGAACGGCAAAAAAAAAGCCCCCGAGATGGGGGCTTTCAATGAGGTTATTATTTGCCTTTCAAGGTATCCTTGATACCTCCGACAGTATTTTGGGCCTTGCCAGCAGCCTTATCGGCCTTGCCTTCGGCTTCAGTCTTGGAATCTCCTGTTACCTTACCAGCAGCTTCCTTGAGCGAGCCTTTAGCTTGCTCTGCAGAACCCTTGATGCGATCTTTGTCCATCGTCTAACTCCTTTGCGTTAGCTGAAGGGTAAACCCTCAAATCGGAAAAGAGTTCGATTTCGGAAGAAACATGGGAGATGAAGCGTGAACGAGGGCGCCGCAAACACGAAACCAACTATTAGCCATGCTAATTTTGAAGCCGTCGATATCCGCGCGGGCACCGTCGTCGATGCGCAGCCCTATCCCGAAGCGCGGAAGCCATCGCTCAAACTGGTGATCGATTTCGGTCCGGAAATCGGGTGCAAGAAAAGCGCGGCGCAGATCGTCAAGCATTACACTCCGGATGCGCTGATTGGCAGGCAGGTGGCGGCCGTCGTCAATTTTCCGCCGCGCCAGATCGGCAAGTTCATTTCAGAGGTTTTGACGCTCGGCTTCGAGGATGAAGAAGGTGGCGTGGTGCTGATCGCGCCGACGCTGCCCGTCCCGAACGGCGGCAAGCTGTTCTAACAGGCGGCTGCCTATGGTTCGACAGGCTCACCATAAGGTGTAACGTATTATTGGCCCGGCCTCATCCTGAGCCCTGGATGAACGCCAGAAGATCCGCGTTGACCTCGTGTTTTTTGGTCGTGCACATGCCATGCGGCGCGCCCGGATAGACTTTGAGCTTTGCACCCTTGATGATCTTGGACGAGCGAAGGGCCGCGGCCTGGATCGGCACGATCTGATCGTCGTCGCCGTGCAGGATAAGCGTCGGCACATCGAATTTCTTCAGGTCCTCGGTCTGATCCGTCTCCGAAAAGGCCTTGATGCAAAAATATGAGGCAGGAAAGCCCGCCATCATACCCTGCAGCCAAAAGGATTCCCGCACGCCCTCGGAGACTTTCGCGCCGGAGCGATTGTAGCCATAGAACGGCATGCTGAGGTCTTTCCAGAACTGCGAGCGATCTTCGATCACGGACGAGCGGAGCTTATCGAACACCTCGATCGGCGTGCCCGACGGGTTGGCTTCGGTTTTCAGCATCAGCGGCGGCACAGAGCTGATCAGCACGGCCTTGGCGACGCGTTTCGTACCGTGGCGCCCGATGTAGCGGGCAACTTCGCCGCCGCCCGTGGAATGGCCGACGTGGATGGCGTCTTTCAGGTCGAGCGCCTCGACGACAGCCGCGAGATCGTCGGCATAGGTGTCCATGTCGTTGCCGGTCCAGGGCTGGCTGGAGCGCCCATGCCCGCGCCTGTCATGGGCCACGCAGCGATAACCATCCGACGCCAAAAAGAACATCTGGTCCTCGAAGGCGTCCGCGGAGAGTGGCCAGCCGTGGCTGAAAACGATCGCCTGGCCGCTGCCCCAGTCCTTGTAATAAAGCTCCGTCCCATCCTTGGTCTTGATCGTAGCCATGGACTTATCCCTTGTTGCTCTCGAACGTTGACCCAGCATTTCCACAAGTTGTTCCATGCCGCAGCGCCGCTGACAATTTTGAGTGAACGGGAAATGAAAGGCTTGATGGCAATCTCGTTTTGGAGTAGTGATAAAAAACGAAATTTATCACTCATCAGAACGCCAACATGAGCGCCGTCCAGACCGCCGATGAAACTCGAATCCGCATCTTGACCGAAGCGGAGAGGCTGTTCCGGCATTTCGGCTATTCGAAAACAACTGTCGCCGATATCGCGGATGCGTGCCGCATGTCGTCTGCAAATGTTTACCGGTTCTTCGCCTCGAAATCGCAGATCAACGAGGCGATATGCGACCGCATCATTTCCGGCCTTGAAGGGCAGCTCCACCGGATTGTGGTGTCCAGCGCCCCAGCATCCGAACGCCTGACGAAATTCATTGAGCTAATCGCCCGCCATACGGTCGAGACCTACGTCCAGGAGAAAAAGGTTCACGACATGGTTGTCGTCGCCATGGAAGAGCAATGGGGCGCGATAGAGCGCCACCTCCAGGTGTCCACGGCAATGATTGCGGACATCATCCGAAGCGGCATCGCATCCGGAGAGTTCAGGTCTCAAGACCCCCAGCGCGCCGCGAAATGCGTTCACGTTGCCTTGGCTGCGTTCAAGCATCCCGTCGTCGTGGCCCAATGCCGGAACGAGCCCGATATGGCCACACCGGCCGAGATGGCTGCTTTCATCCTGTCAGCCTTGAAGGCGTAACCTGTCGAGAGAAGAGGCCGATGTCATGCGCCTGAAATGTGATAACAGCGAAAATCTATCACTCGTCAATCCCGGGTTGCGCTTGCTCGCCGCCTGCTTGCTTCCGTTGGCGCTTGCTGCGTGCGGTGAGCAGAAGGTGGCGCAGGAGCCGGTGCGCCCCGTGAAGGCCTCCGTCATCCAGGCCCCGCCCTCCGAACGGACCTTGACCTATTCGGGCGTGATCGCGCCGCGCATCGAAAGCCAGCTTGGCTTTCGCGTAGCGGGCAAGATCATGGAGCGCTTCGTCAATGTGGGCGATCGCGTGGCTGCGGGACAGCAGATCGCCCGGCTCGACGAGAAGGATTTGAAGCTTGCCGAGAACAGCGCTCGCGCCAGCGTCGCCGCCGCCAAGACCCGCGCCGCCGTCGCGAAGGACGCGCTGGACCGGGCCAACCACCTGCTGCCCAACGGCTTCATTGCAAAGTCGGTGGTGGATCAGCGCCAGCTTGAGTACAACTCTGCGAAAGCGGCGTTCGAACTCGGCGCAGGACCAGTTCAATCAGGCGGCCAACGCCACAAGCTACGCGCTTCTCGCTGCGGACAAGGCCGGCGTCGTGACCTCCGTGCGCGCCGAGCCGGGGCAGGTCGTGAGTGCGGGTCAGCCCGTCATTACGCTCGCCCATGCGAACGACATCGAGGTATCGGTCGCGGTTCCGGAGCAGGAAATAACCAATCTCAAGGCGGACGACCCGGCTTTCGTCTCGCTCTGGGCAGCTTCGAACGTGAACAGTGCGGGCAAAATCCGCGAAATTGCCGGCGCTGCGGATGCCGCCTCGCGCACCTACGCGGTGCGCGTGACCATAGCCAGACCCGTCGCCGGGATGCGGCTCGGCATGACGGCTTCTGTCGCTTTCCGGGTCCCGCTGGATGCGCCGCCCGTGATTGTCCCCCTGACCGCGTTCACCGAAGAAAACGGCAAAACCATCGCCTACGTGGCCGACAGGGACCGGCAAACCGTTGCCCGGCGTGAAGTGCGGCTGGATGGGATCACCGAGGACGGCGTCAAGGTGAGGTCTGGACTGCAACCGGGCGAGATCGTGGTCACCGGCGGCGTGCAGTTCTTGAGAGATGGCATGAGGGTGCGCCTCTCGAAGGAGGTCTTGACGGCGGTTGCGGACAGCAGCCCGGTCAAGCGCTGATTTTTTCTCATCCAGCGGAGGCCGCCCATGGACACCTCTCAAGAGCACACCGCGGCGCAGGACAGCGATGGCTTCAACCTGTCCCGATGGGCCATCCAGCACACGAATCTCACACGCTTTCTGCTCCTCCTCATCCTGGCGACGGGCATTTTCGCGCTGGAAAACCTGGGCCAGAAAGAAGACCCGGATTTCACGTTTCGCGTCATGGTCGTGCAGGTGAACTGGCCGGGTGCATCGCTGCGCGAGTTGCAGGAGCAGGTCGTCGACAAGATCGAGCGGAAGATCCAGGAAACGCCACAGCTCGACTATGTGCAATCCTATGCTCATCCCGGCAGTGCGGTCATTTTCGTTAATTTGCGAGGCGAGGCGCGCGGCCGCGAGGTGAGCGACGCCTTCTACCAGGTGCGCAAGAAAATCGGCGACATCCAGAATACCTTCCCCGAAGGCGTCGCCGGGCCGTTCTTCAATGACGAATTCGGCGACACCTATCTTGCGCTCTACGCCATCGAAGGGACCGGCTTCAGCTATCCGGAGCTTAGGGATTTTGCGAGGAACGCGCGCGATATTCTCTTGCGCGTTCAGGGCGTTGGCAAGGTGGATTTGCTCGGCGTTCAGGATGAGAAGGTCTACATCGAGATCCCCTCGCGTGTTCTCGCCGAACGTAACATCGCCGTGCAGGATATCCAGTCGGCACTCGCGGGCCAGAATTCGCAAGCGCCCGCGGGCACAGTCCAGACCAGGGAGCGCGCCGTGCGCCTCGACGTTCAGGGCTCGATCCTCAATGTCGATCAGATCCGCGATCTTCGCGTGCGAGCGGGGACCGAGACCATCCGGCTCGGCGATATCGCAAGCATCAAGCGAGGAACCGAAGACCCGCCCGTCTCCAAGATCCGCCATGACGGCAAGGAAAGCGTTGTGCTGGGCGTTGTCATGGCAAAGGGTTTCAACGTGGTCGAGGTCGGCAAGGAACTCGAAGCCTCGCTCGCCCAGATCCACAACGATCTGCCAATCGGCGTTCAATTCAGCAAAATCTCGGACCAGCCTGCCGTTGTCACCCAGGCCATCGGCGAGTTCCTGAAGGCGCTCGGCGAGGCGCTGCTGATCGTGCTTGCGGTCTCGCTCCTTTCGCTTGGCTGGCGCGCAGGCATCGTCGTGGCGCTGACCATCCCGCTCGTTCTCGCCGCGACTTTCCTCGTCCTGTACATCATCGGCATCGATCTGCAGCGCATTTCGCTTGGCGCGCTCATCATCGCGCTCGGCCTCCTCGTGGACGACGCCATGATCGCCGTCGAGATGATGGAGCGGAAGCTCGACGAAGGCCTCGACAAGCTGCATGCCGCATCGTTTGCCTACACCTCGACGGCATTTCCGATGCTCACCGGCACGCTCATCACCACGGCGGGGTTCATTCCCGTCGGCTTTGCCGCAAGCACATCCGGCGAATACGTGAACTCGCTCTTCTGGGTGGCCGGCATTTCGCTTGTGATATCCTGGTTCGCGGCCGTCTACTTCACGCCATGGCTCGGCTACACGCTTTTGAGGCATCGCCCCTCGCCGGAAGGCGGCCACCGCGACGTTTACGATACGCCGCTTTATCGCAGGCTCAGGGCTGCAATTTCCTGGTGCGTCATGCACCGGAAAACCGTCGTCGCTCTCACCGTTTTGGCCTTCGCGGCAGCGTGCGCGGGTTTCAAATTCATTCCGCAGCAATTTTTTCCGACGTCGGAGCGCCCGGAAATTCTCGTCGATCTTTGGCTGCCGGAAGGCGCGTCCTATCAGGAGACCGAAGCCCAAGCCAAGCGGCTGGAGCAGCGGCTTCTTGCAGACAAGGATGTGGGGTCGATCACGGCGTTTGTGGGCGACGGCATCCCTCGATTTTTTCTTCCTCTCGACCAGCAGCTTAAGACGCAGAACTTCGCGCAATTCCTGGTCCTGCCGAAAGAGGTCAAGGCGCGCGATGCCGTCATCGCCCGCACGCGCGAAGCGCTCGCGGCGGAATTTCCCGAGGTCCGCTTCAAGGTCGAGCAGCTTGCGCTAGGGCCTCCCGTAGGATGGGCGATCCAGCTTCGCGTGCAGGGACCCGATCGCGGCGAAGTCCGCCGTATCGCGGACGAGGTGAAGAAGATCGCCGCCGCGCACCCTGAAGTCTTCAATCTCCACGACAACTGGCACGAGCCCGCGCCCGCCTTGCAGCTCGATATCGATCAGGATCGGGCGCGAGCAATCGGCGTCACGTCCGGTGCGGTGCGGCAAACGCTTCAGGCAGTGCTCTCAGGGCGCACGCTGGCTGAGTTTCGTGAAAACGATCAAACCATCGGCGTCGTTTTGCGCGAACCGGGCCCCGCCAGAAACCTTATGACAGCGGTGGAGAACGCTTACGTCAAAACGTCGTCCGGCGCTGCGGTGCCAGTCTCGCAAGTGGCCAGCGTTCATCTCGCCTTCGAGCCCGGCGTCGAATGGCGGCGCGACCGCCTGCCGACGATCACCGTGCGTGGACTGATCCCCGACGGCGTACAGTCGCCCGACGTGACCAAAGCGATCTACAAGCAACTCGAACCCTTGCGCAATAGCCTGCCGCTCGGCTACCGCATCGAGATGCAAGGCGCGGTCGAGGAGTCGGCGAAAGGGCAAGCATCCATTGTTGCCAAGGTGCCGATCCTTGCGATCATCGTCCTGGTTCTTCTCATGGTGCAAGTGCAAAGCTTCCCGCACACGCTGCTGGTGCTTTCCACCGCGCCGCTCGGCATCATCGGAGCGGCATCGGCGCTGTTGATCTTCCAGGCTCCATTCGGCTTCGTCGCCATCCTTGGCGTGATCGCGCTCGCGGGCATCATCATGCGCAACACTGTGATCCTCGTCGATCAGATCGAGCAGGACATGGAGAGCGGAATCGATGCATATCATGCGATTGTAGGTTCGGCGGTGCGCCGTTTCAGGCCCATCATGCTGACGGCGGCGGCTGCTGTCCTGGCTTTGATCCCGCTCGCGGAATCTTCGTTCTGGGGACCGATGGCGCTGGCCATGATGGGTGGACTTTTAGCCGCAACCGTCCTGACCATGACCTTCCTGCCAGCTCTTTACGCTTTGGTGTTCCGGGTCCAAGCTCCCGCGCCGAGTGATTCGGCGCGTTTTCTGCAACCGGACAGCAGATCGCGGAGGTTTTTGCCTGCGCTCTTGAAAGCCGGTGAATAACGCCGATCCCGTAACCCTTTGCTTCTTCACGGCCTTCACACTCGAAGGATCGTCTTTTTGCCGCGCGCATGTGGATAAAGCGCGCTCGCGGAGGTTGGGCTTGCGCCTCCTCCTCATTTACCATTTAATGCGGAAGCCTTGATGCGACGGAAATGTGACGGGTGATTCAGCCTCGAATGCGGACGAGGTTGAAATAGGGGCAAAAAACTCCCGTCAAGTTTACGTTAGATCCTTCAAGTTGCAAAAAAAAAGCCGGAGTCAGGGGCAAGGCGTGCAGGAAGCCTTGCGGAGCGGCTATAAATTTAAATAAACTATCGTGTGCCGGTTTGAGGGGTCATGTTGGCAGACGATGGTCCGAGCGGGGTATAGAGCTATGATTCCGGGGTCCGCGGAGGTCTGCCTTTCCGCGTTGTTCGTCGATTTCGACAACGTGTACCTATCATTGCGCCGTCAGAGCGAAGACGCCGCCGGCCGTTTTGCGCGGAATCCGGCCGAATGGATGAGCAGGATTGCGACCGGGGGGCTGGTCCAATTCAAATCCCACCAGGATTATGTCCGCCGCCGCTTTGCGGTTGCGCGATGTTATGGCAACCCCGGCCGCCACCTCGTCAGCCGCGGCGGCCCTCACGATCCGCACAACTTTGCATCGGTGCGCACCAACTTCATGATTGCCGGGCTTGAGGTCGTCGACTGCCAGCCGCTCTCGTCGCAATTCAAGAACGGCACCGACATCAAGATCGCCTGCGACATTCGCGATTTTCTTGAGCACCCCACCCGCTTTGGCGAGTTCATCATCCTTTCGGGCGACGCCGATTTCACGCCTGTGCTCCACCACCTGCGGTCGCATGACCGTCGCACGGTGGTCTACGCGAACGACAGCACCGCCGACATCTATAAGGCGTTCAGCGATGGCTGGATCGAGGAGCGGGAGATGATCTCGTTCCTCCTCGATGAAACCGTTCCCCTTATGATTCCGCAAGAACGCTCGCCAGCGCCGCGCCCCGAGCTTGGCTACGATGGAGCGCGCTCTTACGGCCAAGGCGCCGCCTCGCCGCCCCCTGTGCGAGCCCTTCCAGCGCACACACCGCCACCTCAGCCCGATTTTCCCGATTACGGCATGGAGCCTGTGAAGCGGCGGCTTCCTCCGGCTCACGTCAATTCCGCGGTCCAATCGCTAATCGAGGATTTCCAGGCGATCGGGGCCGAGATTCTCAATCTTGTCCTTGAAATCGTCCGGTCTTCCGAAAAGCCGGTTCCCATCGCTTATCTGGCGGACCGAGCCCAAAAGATCCTCGGTCATGCTAAAACGCTCGGCACCAACTGGGCGGGTTCGGGCGGCTTTCTGAACTTCCTGACGGCCACGCTTCCCGACACCATCAGGATGACCGACAAGCCGCCGCATTTTGTCTACGATCCCAAGCGGCACCGGCTTGAGGAACGCGCCGAGCTTGCGCCCGCCCAAGCGATCCCGCTCAATCGGCAGCCGCCTCCAGAGTCCAACTCATCGAAGCTCACCGAGCTGCAAAATTCGATCACTCGCATTTACGACGCCTGCAAAGCGCCGCCGCTTCCCCCTAGCGAATATCAGCTTCTCTTCACCCTCATCGCGACAGAAGTTCATGAGCGAGGGTTCGCGCCCGTAAAGACGGCTCAAGCCGTTGTCGCGCGAGCCAATCAGGAAGGCCTGCGCGTCGCCATGAAGGACGTGTCGTTCGTCCTCGACGCGGTCGATGAAATCGATCCCTGGCTCGAACATACGCGCTCGCCCGCCGCGGTGGCGCGTGCCTATCGCGATTTCGTTCTTGCGAAATGCAACCATGCGGGGGTCAAGCTTACCGAAGATGAATACCAGCTCGTGCAGGTTTGGTTTGGCGCGAGCCAATGGTCTGCAGTCGGGCAGAATGCGATGAATGGGGCAGCGCCCCTCAATGGCGGCAACCAGCAGCGGACCCAGCACAGCCGCGATCCGAGAAGCTACATGGCCGACCAGGCCCTCCCCGCTCCGGACCCGCGGAGCGACATTCCGCTCCCTCCCGATTTCGGCTTCGACCGCGAACTTGAGACGGAGCAAGCCCCCAAGACCGCCAGCCAGCGCTTCGGCTTCAAGCACTAGCGCAGCGGACGGTTCATTATACGCGGAGCCACATCCCTCCGTTTTCCCGCCCCCGTCTTCACGAGGATAAGCTCCGGTGGGAACCCGGTAAACCATGCCCTCGGGATTACTGGAGAAACGAGCCGCCTTTGCCACCGGGCACGGTCGAAACACAGCTTTCGCTCTTTCGCAATTGGGGCCGCCTCGGGCCAGGAGCTGCCGTCACGGTGATAATCCAACAGACATTGTCGAGTATTTCTGCGATATTTTGCTTAGGCAGGTGCGAGCAAACGCTGCCGGCGTGGTGCTGCCCGTGTGCCGACCCGAAAAAGGCGTGACAGCCCAAATCAAGGACACCCATACCCGATGAAGTACATGCTCACTTGGAACGAACGTCCGCAAGGAACGCCGATCGAGTACGAGAATGCTCAGAAGCGGATACTGGAGGTTTTCACTCATTGGCAGGCACCCCCCAATTTCAAAATCGAGTTGTTCGTTATCCGAGTGGGTGACTGGGGTGGGTACATGATGCTGGACTGCGACGATCCTTTGGCAGTTCACAAGTTCTGCTCGATGTTGCCGGCTTTTGTTTTTGAGGCGCGGCCGGTGGTTCCGGTCATGGACGCCGTCCGGGTCGAACTTGAAGCGATTGCTTTCCGTGATGGGCTCAAAGGCAAGTAGCACAGAGGTTCCGTTGCTGGATGTGGAGCGGTTGCGCCCCGGAACCGAGCCCAAGTCCGCAACCCGACCCAAGGCGGAGGACTGAGCCTCTCTCGTTCGCGACCATGGGTGCGATGCGACCCAGAACCGTTTGGCGGACATTTTTTCCGTTATCGCCGGCGGATTGCGCCGAGTTTTGAGCCGATAAGACATGCTTGCGGAAAACGCTCGTGTATCGGAAGCCCAAGCCTCAGTAAAAGTGTCATTGTCGCAAGCTAAAAAGTGGACTGCATATCTTGGATAGGATCGATGGATAGTGATTCGTGTTCTGAGCCGTGAAGCGTCAGAACGCATGGAAGCTGGTCAAGCAGCTCAATCACCTCATCATTGAAAGCTTGTATGAGAAGGAAGCCGCCTGATGCCCGTTACTATTCTCTACTCGATCTCCGATCATGACTCCGCCGAAGACGGCGATGCCGCATTCCACGAAACTGCGGTGCTGCCAGACTGGGCGGACCAGATCGGCACCGGCATAATCGCCGCGGAACTCGTCGTTCAACAGCATTTCTCAGATTTCGAAACTTGGCGTGAGGAATACAGCGATGACACCAACAGCGCCTGCGTCCGCGTGGCGATCATCGAGCCTGATTGGCTCGTCGGAACATACGAGGTCGATTTGGCCGTCGTTTCTGACGCTCCCCTTGGGTGGCAGGTAAAAGCAATCAGAGCGCGGCGCGACAAAAAGAAAGAAGCGGCATAAATGCATCAGGCCATTCGCTCCAAGCGAAGGCTTGGGGGGGCATCCCGCGATATTGATGGTGTCGGTTAAGGAACGGGGTCGGATTTATCCGCCCCAAGCATAATCGGCCTACGCCGACCACGGACAGAAGAGTGATACCGCCGTTCGGAAAGTTTAACTCCTGTTGCTCTTATGCAATTCCGCAGCGAAGCGGATCGTGATTCCCTACCTTGCCAATTCGCGGGAGGGCATCATGGCGGCGCTGACGATACGAAGGGATCGCACCCCCGAGGTGCTGCGCAAGCTTGCTAAGTCCGAAGCCGATGCGCGCGTGACGCGGCGGCTGCTAGCGATCGCTAATGCGCTTTCTGGCATGAGCCGGAAAGAAGCGGCGGAGGCCGCCGGCATGGATCGCCAGACCTTAAGGGATTGGGTGATCCGCTACAACGCGCACGGCCCGGACGGGCTTTACGATTGCTGGGGCGAGGGTCGCCCGCCGCGGCTCGAAGCGGAAGAGCAGGCCGAGTTGATGCGCATCGTTCTGGCGGGTCCCGGCCTGGAAAGCGGCCTCTCGGCCTTCACGCGCGAGGATTTGGTGCGCATTTGCGAAGCCCGTTTCGGCAAGACCTTCCACCCCTCCTCGCTTGGCCGGGTGCTTAAGAGGCTCGGCCTCTCGCGGCAAAAGGCGAGGCCAAGCCACCCGCAAAAAGACCCGGCCGAAGCGGAGGCCTTTAAAAAGAGCCCCGGCGCTGCTGCAAACCATCAGCACACGTCATAAAGGCAAGCGCATCCGCCTGTTCTTCCAGGATGAGGCGCGCATCGGCCAGAAGGGGCGCGTCTGCCATATCTGGTGGAAGCGCGGCGAGCGCCCGCCAGGGCTTTGCGATAAACGCTTCACATTCGCCTATATCTTCGCCGCTGTGGATCCTGGCACGGACAACGCCTTCGCGCTGGTGCTGCCCTATGCCGATACGGTGGCGATGCAAGCCTTTTTGGACCGCTTCTCCGAGACCATCGCAGATGACGAACATGTGGTCATGGTGCTGGATCAAGCAGGCTGGCATGGCTCGAATGCTCTCGCCGTTCCGGCCAACATTACACTCGTTCCGCTGCCCGCCTACTCGCCCGAGCTAAATCCCGTGGAGCGAGTCTGGCTTTACCTTAAGGAACGCTTCCTCTCCCAGCGGCTGCTCGCCGATTACGATGCCATCGTCGAAGCCGCCTGCAACGCTTGGAATAGGCTCATGGCGGAGGCCGGGCGCATAAAGTCGCTATGCTCCTACCCGTGGATTCCACAGGTCAAAGCTTAAGCACAGGGGTATAAGTCGGCAAAGGGAATTTAGCAACCGGGTTGACAAAGGTCCGTTACAGAAGAGGTGATCCGATTCGTCATACCGGCTTCGCCACCGTGGTTGTCGCCCCGGAAAGCGCCTTGGCGCTCATCGGAGTCTTAACACGCTGCTGCCAACCTGTTTTTTTTAAAGATCCCGGAACGGCCCTGAGCCGTATCCGGGAGGACGAGACGCTTCAAGATGAAGCGAGCGCCGATACTGGTGGAGCGGGCGCTTCTGCGCTTTCGCCGGTCAGAAGCGCGGCGAAGCTCGCAAGCGGCATCGCAATCCGCTCAATATGATGCAGCTCCAGGAACTTCGCCTCGTTGCGAGTTGGCTCCTCCGGCAGGACGGCCCAATGGCGGTCCGAGGACCGTTTCATGATCTGCTGCGGGAAAATGCGCTCGATCTGCGTCGCGAAACGGCAACCGAGAAACAGAAAGCTCCGGCCCTTGCGGATATCCTGGACAACTTCAGGGACGGGGGTCTGAATATCGATCTCGGTCAGTACTTCCACAAAGTCGGAATCCGAAACGAGGAAGTTTTCGGCCGGTGAAACCGACCCCAAAGGCTGATAGAGAAGCGGCGTCCACGAGGTTGCGTCCGCGGCTTCGCGGCGCGCGCCGTCTTCAGCAAAGTAGTGGGTCCACTCGCCGAAATGCTCGGACTGGCTCACGCCCTGCACGATGCCCCAGCCGTCGCGGCAGCCAAGCGCCTTTTGCGGAAGGTCGTCATACCAGGCGTGAACGATCAGCTTCAGCGCTGGAACCGACGCAAAATAGCGGTGGAGCGCCGCCGGCTGAACCTCTGAGCGGAACGCTTCCGTCATCGCCTTCACAACCGTCTTCCGGTGCTTGAAATTCTCGATGAACTGCGCCGCCGCCGTCAGGTTCTTGCGGATTTTATGCGGCACGCTTGCCTTGGCGGTGAGGCGGTCGACGAGAACGTCCGGCGATGCGGGCAGCGGGCAGCCTTCCCCGGCGAGCGCGAGCACGCCCGCGCCGAGATAGGGAATGGCAAGGCCGCTTTCGAGGCCCTCGCGGATCGCTTCAACCGCTTTGACTGTCATCTGGAACTCCGGCTCAATTGAGCGCTGCTGCCTTCAATGCATTCAGTTGCGCGCTCTCGACGCGAAAGACGCCGCGGCCGCCAGCGAGAGGCTGGTACACGTCGCCGGCGGTGTTGCTGAGGCGCTTGAACCATTCCTGAGCGGTAATGGTTTCGGGCCTCTCGCTGATCTCCGTCACGGTGCCGTCGGGCGCAAACCGCACATGGATCAAGACTTGGGCTTCAGACATGGTTCTCTCCTTCTTTCCTACAAGCCTGAGCCGAAGCCCAGGATTTCTATTGTCACGTCTTCGGAACCGACGACGGCCTGGCATGCCAGCCGTGATTTCGATCCCACGCCGACGATCTGGTCGAGGCGGTCATTCTCGGCGCGGCCCATTTTCGAGAGGCTTTTGCGCCCATCGTGAACGAAGATGTGGCAGTTATCGCATTCCGCTTTGCCGCTGCATTTGTGCGGGATGTCGATCCCGGCCACGAGGAGCGCGAAAAGGACGGTGTCTCCTTCGCTAGCGTCCACGGTGGTCTTCGAAGGCAGGATCGTCAGCGTTGGCATGGTGAAAGTTCTCCCGGATTTGCGCTTGCCATTAAGGCCGTCATGGCCCTGCCCGGCGCGCGACGACAACAAGACCGGTCGCCTCTTCGGGGCTGGGGGTGAGACGCCAGCAATGGCTGCTGCCGTCGACGAGATACAGATCGAACCGCTCATATTCACGGAAGGGTGTCTCCACGCCGACGTCGGACGCATCGCAGCGCGTGAGCGACATCTTGGGAAAGCGCTTGCGGATGGCCGCAATAGCCTGCGCGTCCGCATCCGGCGCTCCGAGCAGCGCGTCGATCCCCGCCAGGTCTTCGGCGCTCAAACCCATTGCAACACCGATCGCTCGGAGTTCCCCTCTCCTTGAGGGAGAGGGCCGGGGTGAGGGGCGTGAGCGTGTATTATGAGGTGCTTCCCCCTCACCCCGACCGCAGAGCGATCCGGCCTCTCCCCATGGGAGAGGTTTGCACCGCCACCTGGACAACGGCAGTTAAACATCGCGTTATTCAGGCAGCTTGCGGGCTTCGACAGTGATCGGCAGGCGCGTGTCGGCGCTCATTTCCGGCAACTCAAGCCGCCACCCGTTCGCGAGCGTGATCACCCCGCCCCACATCTCCGGCTTCTCCATGGAGACGACCGGCTCCTCCAAATCCTTCTTGGGGACGTAGGCCGATACGGCGCCCTCGGGGCTTTTGCGGATCATGACTTTCATTGTTCGCTCCTTGTTGCCCGAGGGCTGGTGTTTCCATTCGCGCCAGTACGGCTAAAGCGGGTTGATCTCGCCCTCGAAGCAGCCGACGACAATCTTCTCTTTGAACTCGACAAGGTAGATGTGCGTGTTGGTTTCCGTGTGAGTCCCGACGTTGACGACTTCGCCTTTCTCGCCCGCTTCGACGAGCAGGGCATCGGCAGGTGCGCCAGGATAGGAGCCGTCATTATAGAGGTCGGAGACGGCGCTCACCCATTGACCCCACTGAAACTTCGGTTCGCTCATGCCAAATCCCCTTCGGATGCGAGATCGCCGTCCTCATCCACGGCCTCCAGCTCCCGCCGCTTCATGCCGACGCGGTGGCCTGACGAGACGAACTCCACGCCGTAGATGTAGAATTGCTGCAGGAAGGTGCCGATGCTGACGACGTATCCCTCCTCGCCTTTCCTGCAAAGGATGTCGCCGATGTCCTTGCCGGGGAAAGTGCCGTCGTTCTTGACGGTGCGCTTCGAGCGGACCTTGTCGCCGTAGTAAAAAAATGGCGGGTCGTTCAGTTCGACAACGTCGCTGTCGCGGCTGATATTTGTCATCTCAGCGCCTCTGTTTTTGGACCGGGGCGTGCAGCGCTGAAGGACACAACGTTGCCGCCAGACGGCGGATTTTTTTGCATCTCGATGCGCTTCAAGACGAGTTCACGGACCTCGCTATCCGGGTCTTCGAGCATAGCGGCCAGCATTCCAGGCACCATGCGGCTCGCGGCCTCGTAGCGTACGCGCCAATCCGGGTCGCGGTGAACGCCGATCAACTCCGTGGGCGTGAGCCGCTGCGCGACCGCAAGCCGGACTTCGGCATCCGGGTCCGCCACCATGCGCCACAGCGCTTCGCGATCGACGCGGCTCGCAACGGCGCGACGGACTTCGGCTTCCTCGTCCGCGATCATCAAGGTCAGTTCGGCGGCCGCGATGCGGCGCGCAACCACGATGCGTACATAATAGTCGTCATCGTGCATCATCGCGGGCAAGGCGCCGGCGTCGATGAGCGAAGCCACCCGGATGCGGACCTCACGATGAGGATCGGTACGCAAATCGAGAAGGTACCGATGCGGCAGGCGCCTCGCAGCGTTCCATCGCACGGTTTCGTCGGGATCGTTGAGAAGGGCTGGAAGGCGGAAAACGTCCGCCGATTTCGCGGCAATGGCGCGCACTTCGAAATGGGGATGAGTCAGGTAGCCGTTGGCGAGTTCGGGGTTCCAGGCGAAAAAGCGGTCGATGCGCCGCGCATACCGGTCATGAACGCAGGCATGCTTCGGGCGGCACAACTCCGCCGCCAGAAGGTCGCGATGCGCGCAAGGCTCGCAGGAAATCTCGCGGCCCAGCCAATCGATGGCTTCGTCGATGTCAGTCATCATCGTCCTGACCCATGCGATCGAGAACGCCGAGCAGAACCTTCGCGCCAACCTTGTCGCTCGGATCGAGTTCGAGCAACTTCGTGACGATCTCCCGTCCTTCGGAAATATTGCCGAGCCGCATGTTCAGGTAGGCGTAGGCTTTGAGCGTGAAGAGGTAAAAGCGCGGCAGGATCGCTTCATATTCGCTGAAGGCCGCGTCGTCGCGCTGTACTTCCCGCCAGTCCGGGGAAAGGCCGTTGTCTTTCGCTGCCTTCTTCAGACACATGCGCGCCACCCCGAGGGCTTCCCCGAGGCGATTTTTGTAGAAGTAGTACCGATAGAGACCGATCAGCACAGCCGGATGGCCGGGCGCCGCCGCCTGCGCCCTCCACAGATGCTCTTCCGAAGTTTTCTGGTCCGCGTAGGAGGATGCGGCCATTCGCAAATGGTATTCAGCTGCCTCCGGCAGCCCGGCGCCAAGAACGGCGGCTGTCAAGACCGTATCTTCCGCTGGAAGTACGGCCTCTTCGCCCAACTCGACCGCCGGGTCCATGTCTCTGCCCTGATTCAAGGCGTGACCCCCAAGGCTCACGCTTAAGCCGATGGCTGGTAGCGCGGGTAGCTGGTGTCGATCACGACGGTGTTCTCAACGGGGCAGACGGCTACGCATTGAGGCGTATCGAAATGGCCTATGCACTCGGTGCACTTCTTCGGCTCGATGATATAGATGCCGTTCTTTACCCTGATCGCCACATTGGGACACTCGGCCTCGCACGCGGTGCAAGCCGAGCATGTCGCGGCTATGATTTTGTAAGCCATTGTATTTTTTCTCCTGGTTCTTGGAAAGGTGCGGCTAGGCCGCGGTGAATGCGCCCTGGCGGATATCGGCATCGCCGCGAGGCGTGTGCTCGATCTCGCCACGTCTTATCTTGTCGAGATAGTCCTTGAAATAGGCGACAGCCGATTGCTCGATGAACTCGTGCGCGTATTTTTCAACAGGCTCGATGCCGGCTTTCAGCAAGGCTTCTTTCGGGCAGGTTCCGATCCGTGCCACTAGCGCCGCGGCGCAGTCGTTGATTGCGCAAATCACCGTTTCCAGGCGCTCCTCATCGCCAAAGCCGCCCTCGCAATAAAGATCGACGCGGCGATGGCCCACGAACTTCACGCCGGATGTGGACAGTTCGTAGATCTGAAACTCCTTGGCATGACCGAAATGCTCGTTCACGCGTCCGCCGCCCTTCGTCGCCACTGCGACCAGGATTTTGACGTCGCTCATCTCTTTGGCGAGCGTGGCAAGCTCCGCGTTCTTCGCGTTGGCGGTCGCCTGACGTTCCGCTTCGACCTTGGCTTGATAAGCCTTGCGTGACTCGAGGTCGTAATCGACCTCCATCTCCATGACCTTTTCGGTCGAGAACTCGCTGCTGCGATCCTCGCCAAGCAGGCCCACGGCGTCGGCGCGGCACTGGCGGCAGTGGCGCATCATATTCATCTCGCCTTCGCAGGCATCCTGCAGCTCTTTCAGCTCACGCGCTGTCGGCCCGCGCTGCCCCGCAAGCCCGAACACGGTGCCATGCTCGGGCGCAGAGATCAGCGGCATGATGTTGTGCAGGAAGGCGCCGCGCGATTTCACGGCGCGGTTCACCTCGACGAGGTGCTTGTCGTTGATGCCGGGGATCATCACCGAGTTGATCTTGCACAGCACGCCCCGCTCCGTGAGCATTTCGAGGCCGCGAAGCTGGTTCTCGATAAGGATTCTCGCGCCCTCGACGCCGGTGTAGCGCTTGTGATCGTAGAAAACCCAGGGATAGATTTGCGCGCCGATCTCCGGGTCGACCACGTTGATCGTGATGGTGACGTGGTCGACTTTGTATTTCATGATGGTGTCGACATGCTGCGGCAGCGAGAGGCCGTTCGTGGAGAGGCACAACTTGATGTCGGGCGCTTCCTTCGAGACAAGCTCGAAGGTCTTGAAGGTCTTCTCCGGATTGGCGAGCGGATCGCCTGGCCCCGCGATGCCGAGCACCGTCATCTGTGGGATCGTCGAGGCGACCGCGACGACCTTCTTGGCCGCCTGCTCGGGGGACAGGCGCTCGCTTACCACGCCGGGGCGGGATTCGTTGGCGCAATCGTATTTCCGGTTACAGTAATTGCATTGGATATTGCAGGCGGGCGCAACGGCGACGTGCATGCGTGCGTAGTGATGATGGGCTTGCTCGCTGTAGCAAGGATGGTTTTTGACCTTTTCCCAGATCTCGGGGGAGAGGTCGCCTTGTCCGGCGGCCGAACCGCAACTCCCGCTGCCGCCCTTCGAACCGCACCCGCCGTTGCTGGGCAGAATCTTCAGCAGACCGCCCTCGAGAGATTTGGTCAGGGCCTCGATGGCATCTGGCTGCTGTTCGGAATCCAACATTATCGATCCTCGCAAAAGGCCGCTTCCAGGGTGGGATCAGCGATCCGCCCTCTTCACCGCTCACGGCTGCATCGCTCACGATGAAGCACGCTCGGCCCCTAGAAGCAACGAGCATGCCAGGGGCGCAAGTCACTGTAAGATCGAATGAAACTGCGTCGTGCGAGGCAGCCTCTGTCGCTTTTCTTACACGCCCGCGAGGGGAAGCCGGGTTTTGTCTGAAAGGAGACAGCTTCAAACTTCCAGCATGAAATCCGGCGGAAGACGACCCGCCCACTGTACATTTGCTTGGCCGAAAAAAGGCCTCAATCGAACTTCGAACTACTGTACACAGGAAAACAAGCTAAGCCACAAGTCGCGTCATAATGACGCTAATGTTTTAGTAAATTTTTGTTTGTAACAGCACTTGCCGCGAATACGTTCGTCGGTCAAAGTGCGCACCTAACTATAAAATTCCCGGGAGGACCGTCTTGAACATAATTGAAACTATACGGCCTCCACTGGCTGATGTCTCGTTTCTATTCAGCCTATACACTAAGAAACTAATTTCGATACGCTTCCACCCAAGGATGTACTCCATAGAGTGCGATGCGGAGGCGAACTGGGTCTGGCATGCATTCAGGGGGATGGCCCGGCTTAAAAAGACGCTGGGGGCCGAAGGGCGTCCGCCTCGATCCTTCGCCGCGGTAGGCACCGGCACCGGCGTCGACGCCATCGGCGCGGGGCTGATCTTCCCAAGCCTGCAGACAATTGCCGTGACCGACATCGAGCCCGGCGTCCTCGCCCAAGGACTTGAGAATGTTCGAAGCAACGTCCCAGCGGACACCTCGGTCAGCGGCTTCGTTGGGGATTTGTGCTACCCGCTTTACCCGCTTCACCAGCGCTTCGATCTCATCTATGCGAACTTGCCCAACTTGCCGGTGAGCGCAAAAAGGCACGGCGCCATCGATCACAACACCTGCTACACCAAGCGGGATGTCGAGCTGGATGCCAAACTCGATGCCTATCTGTTAGGGTTCCAATACATGTTCCTGCGCTCGGCGGTTCCTGTCCTGAGCGGGCGGGGCAGCGCGCTCCTCATGATCGGCGGGCGGTTCCCCTACGAGGTCTTCAAGCGGCTGGCGGATTTGTCCGGATATGTCTTCGAGGAGCTTCTGTGCTGCCTGCGGCTGGAAACGGACCTGGCCACGACAATCGACGCTTACGCCGCGCATGAAGGCGAGGTCGAGTTCGATTATTACCTCTACGACAAATCGAGGCGCGCGCTCGAAGGCAAGCCGGAACTGCCAGGCCAGGATTTGAAGGAGCTGCTTGCGCCGTATCGGCTTTCGGCTGCGGAAGCGCGCACAGCGGGCCTCAGCGGCAGGAGAATCGGCCACACGCTTCATATGATCCGGGCGATGCCAGCGTAAGCGGCTGCTGCGGTATTACTCTTTTTTCAGGGCGCCGGTGATCAAAGACACGATGATGCCGCTCGCAATCCAGCCAAATGCGATCTCGGTCCATATGACCCAATCCAGTGCCGATGTCTGAATTTCCTGATTGCCGATCTGGAACACCTTGCCGCGTTGAAGCGCCCATTTGTCGGCGTGGCCAAGCTTGATTGGCAGCAGGGTGTCAAATGAATAGATGATCGGCCGGAACCGGTCCTGCGGGCACTTCGTCCAATCGGGACCGCACTCACTGCGCTGGGCGACGGCCGCATCCTTTGGCACGAATGCCCCCTGTTCCGCCGCTCTTTGAAAGACGGCCGCGGACAGCGCCCCGATGGCAAGCGCCACAAAAACAAGACGGGCCGGCACGTGGCCATACCCGGCGATCCATCCCAAAAATATCCTGCCGAGCCAGGTGAATCCTCCCCACCAGTAAACCGGAAATAACAGCGCCGCCGCCAGGAGAACGCTGAACCCGTTGATGTCCGGGTCGGCGACCGCCCCCATCCCCAAACTGGAAAGAAGCAGCAGAACTGCCAGACCGCGCACCCACCGGGGGGTATGTCTGGTTAGACGTTCTTGCTTGTCGATGGCGACGCGACGCGCTTCGCCGCCGTGGCCCATTGCGCGAAGCACGCTTGCAAGCTGGTCGAACGGCTGCGGGCGAAACGCAGCCCTGCCAAGATGGGAAGTGGGCTGCCGGTCGAGCCAGGCCTTGCGCGTCTTGAAGTCTAAGGCCGAACTCGCTGCCGAAGCGCTCATAGGTGAAACCGTCGATCTTTAGAACGCAATCCAGGTTCTTCGTTTTGCCGCCGGCATCGGTAAATGCAACAGTGCCTGGAAAGCTTTCTTTCTTCCCGGCGAAACCGGAGTCCGCGAGCTTGCGGACGTTAGTGCCCTCGAATTTGATCGATCCTTCGACGCGAGCCGGCTTGTGTTCGGGGCGTATTCTCCCCAGGATCAATGTATCTTCTATCCTGGCGCCGCTAAGATCGAGCGCAACTTCCGCCTGCGACGGCACCTCTTTGCTGGGGGTCGCGTTTTTGAATTCGCCGCCCTCGCAATGCATGTCCTGGCCGATCTGGGCGCCGTTGAAACTCACTATTCCTGTAGAGTTGAATGGCCTTCGCTTCTGCTCGAACTCCTTGAGGACGTCTTTCTTGTCATCCTTCAAAAGATAATCCGGCGTTTCCAGGGACGACAAAAGAACGGTCGAGCCGATGACAGCGCCATTGCATATCAGAGCGGGGCCGCCGCTGGGATTGGTGAACGAGCCGCCCTGGCACTGAAGATTCAAACCGATCCTGGCCTCGGTCAGATCGACACTTCCTTCCGCTGCAAAGCACGGTCCGACGAGTTCATCTCTCGCGTATTGCATGAAAAAGACGACGGAACCGATGCGAGCCGCTTGGCAATTGAGAGCCGCCCCCTTTTTGTTTGAGAACTGACCGCCGGTGCAATTCAGATCGCCCGAGATATCGACGCCATAGAAATTCACAGGCCCGTTGGCCTCGAAGCTCAGAAATGGACCTGTGGAAGTTGCAGCGAAGGTATCGAGAAATACCCTCCCTTTGATTTTTGCCGCTGCGCCGTTCAGTGCCGGCAATTCGCCCTTCTCATTGGAGAACCGGCCGCCCGTGCAGCAGAGGTCGCCCGCGATTTCGGCCCCATAAAATCCCACCGAGCCGCTCACGGTGAAGCGCGATACAGAACCTATATCTTTTTCCGCCCCGCTGCTTTCGCTGTCTTTGAAGGTGTCCAGAAATACCGATCCCTTGATGCTTAATCCGGCGCAGTTGATCGCTTCTCTTTCCGGGCCCTTGTCTTTACCGCCAGCGTCGAATTCACCACCGGTGAAATAAAGATCGCCGGAGATTTCCGCGCCATAAAAGCTGACTGTTCCGAGTGCCCGAAAAGGCGTCGTGAGAAAAGCCGAACCGCCAATACTCGCAGTCGAGCAGTTTATAGCTTTGAAATCGTGGCCTTCGATATGACTTCCCCTGAAGTCGAGATCGCCGCCAATGCTCGCACCGTAGAGACAGACTCCCCCTCCACTTAAGGTTTTGCCTTTGCTTTCTATCTTATTCAGACGCAAGCAAAGGTCTTGGCCGACCGAGATCCCCTGAAGATCGGCGGCCCAGCCCTTTTCGGCCCGCAAGGAAGCGTCGAGAACCTGAATGCTCCCATCCACGCGAGCGCCCGCCAAATTCAGCGTACCCTCCAGCGATACATTGTTAAGGTTGGCGGAGCCATTGATGACGCTATTCCTGGCGTTGAACGAATCTGGCTGGCTGTCTTGCCTGCCAGCGGTTTTGATCTGGGTCACCCTCGTTCCCGATGCGGAAAGATTGCCTTCCACCCTCGCGTCGCACAGCGAGATTCCAGCGGTCGCCCTGAGATTCCACAATGAGAGGGCCCCCTCGACAGAGATCCCATCCAGATTCAGTGCAGCGGCTTCCGATGTCCTGAGTGCCGCTCCCGATAACCTGAAGTGACCGGCGACAGATGCGCCCCGGAATATGACGCTCCCCATGATCCTGGCATTCGTCAGATTGATATCGCCGCCGGCTGAGACCGTTTCCCCGACCAGAGCCGGTTTCCCAGCATTGACGAAAAGGCCTCCGGTCGCATCCAGGGAGCTGCCAATCTCGGCCCGCGATAGTCTGACCTGCCCTAAGGCGCGAAATCCACTCATCAAGTAGAGATTGCCCTTGATCGAGGCGCAGGAGCATATCAAGGCATCATCTTTGGACTTGAAAACACCGCCGTTGCAATCGAGGTCACCGCCAATCTGCGCGTTGTAGAAGCGCACCCGGCCCTCGGCAAGAAACCCCTCCCTGAGGTAGATGCCGGTGTCGACCCTCACGAGATCGCCGCTGATACCGGGGACGCGTGAACCATCCATCACCAGCATGGGAATTTGCGCGAATTCGAGGGCAAGGTCCTCGGCGAAGAAACAGTTCGTAAGCTGAAGGGCGACTTTGCATCGGGCCCCGGCCAAGTCGAGCTTCCCGGTCACATAGGCGCTTTTGAGTATGAGCTGCTGGACCCTTACGGTTTTGTCCCCGCCGGTTGCAAGGAAGCGAATGAAAGCGCCCCTTACCAACCGCTCCGGGATTCGCTCCGCCGCCTGCTCCGGGGTGAGCGCTTCTGGACGCTTCCCGTCCACGCTCAATAAGCACTCGGTCCCTTGCACCGCTGCTTTGAGAAGCTTGTCTTCTGCCGGCAGAAGTCCGCTCGGCGTTTTTTGATTGCGAAGGATCTGCAACTCGCTGTGAGCAAAATTGGCGCCGATTTCATCAACGGCGTTAGGTTGCGGGACGCTGCTGGCCATATCGGCTTCCCCCTCAATGAATTCTCTTCAATGCGTAAAGGCGATTATGACTATTCGCGGTAGCCGGCAGAGCCGCGAGCATCATCCGCGCTGGGACGATGGGCGGGCAAAGCGGCCGCCTAATCCAACATTGCTTATACATTCCGGTAAAATTTTAGGCAACTGAGCGGGGCTGCAACCCCAATGTTCAATCCGTTTTAACGAGACCGGAAAAAGCGGCGACAGCCAGCAGGCTCGCCACTCCGCCGAATACCAGCTCCGCCAGGACGAGCGCATTCGTGCCCCAGCTTGGGACCTCGATGGCGCTGCCGTTTCCAACCTCGAAGCGGACTTCCTTCTGCATCGGCACCCAGCTCTTTTCCTGGTACAGGTCGATCACGGGAAACAGCACGTTGAACGAATAGACCCAGGGATTGAACTGCGGATACTCGGCGAACTTGCCGCCCACCTTGTCCGCGCATGCGGTCCAGTTGCCGCCGGTGTGTGGCCGGCAAGGATCGAAATCCGGCTGCAGGAACACCTGCGCATCCCGCGGGGCAAACACGCCCCGCTCGGCCGCAAGCTTGAAGTAGAAGCCGCAGGTGATGCCGACCACGGCCATAATGAAGAGCACGCGCAGCGGCCGGTAGCCGTGCCCGATCAAAAGCCCCACGGTCAAGGCCGACACGAGCGCGGAGAAAGCGCGAAGAGCGCCGCGCGGTCCCGTCCGCCATTGCGCGAGCCGCCGCCGGATGAGAAAACCCTGCCGTTCGATGGCGAGCCGCCGCGCCTGCTCCGGGTGCCCCATGTTTTTCAGGACCTTGATCACCTGCTCGAAAGGCTGCGGCCTGAAATCCTGCCCCATATGCGCGACCGGCTGGCACTGCAGCCACCTTTTTCGCGTGTTCGCTTCAATCGGGGCGACGCCCGCAAAGCGTTCGTAGGTGAAGCCATCCAGGTGGATCACATTCCTGATCGCGCCTTTGGACTTCGGCCATGACTCCTCATTGTCGACGAGAACGCGGACATAAGCGCTTTTCAGGTCGAGGGAGCCGTTGAAAATGGCGGGATTGCCCTCCTTCCGTTCGATCGGGGCCATGATCAAAGCGCCCGTAATTTCGGCGTTCACCAACGAAACGGCGTCTTCCGAGAATGCCTCCCCCGGCGCGGCGAAATCCTGCGACGTGAGATTGGCGGGGACTGAAAACGTGCCGCCGCGGCAATCGACATTACCTCGGACTCGCGCGCCGTTGAGCTGCACCTTGCCCTCGGCTTTGAAGCCTGCCGAGAGATAAATGTTGCCCTTGGATTCGATGCGCGTGAACCGCAGTGCCGTTGCGTCACCATTTCCTGCGCGGCGAAACTGCCCGTTCCGGCAATCGATGTCGCCGCCGATCTGGGCGCCAGAGAAGGAAAGCTCGCCCTCGCTCTCGCAGTCCCTGAGATAAAGGCTGCCATTGAGGTTCAAGCGATGGCACTTCAGCGCGCGAACAGCGCGGTCCCAGCGGGCCGCTTGCTGCGATCGCGTTTCATCGAAGCAGGCGAAGAACTTTCCCTCCGAGCAATCGAAAGTTCCACCGATCTCGGAGTCGTCGAGCTGGATCAGACCGTTGGCTCGAAAGCCGTTGCGGAACTCAACGTTGCCCCCAATTGTCACCGTGGCGAGATCGGCTGCCAGACGCTGGGAGCGCCAGCGCTTCCCTTCGATGACGCAGCCGGTGCAGGACAGCGAGCCCATGATCTCCGCGCCGAAAAGCTGCAAGCTTCCGTCGACGATTGCGCGCCGCAGCAACAAGCTGCCATCGATCATGACGCCGTCCCCCCGGATCGAGGAAACGGCCGTACCGTCGAGGCTGACGACTTTGGTGCCGGCATCGGAGAAGCTGAATTCTCCGGTAATGGTGCAGTTTTGTATCCAAAGTGGCCTGACGTTCGTCGCGCCATCGAGGTTCACCGCGCCGTCGATGTAAGCGCCTTGCACCCTCAATCCGCTTTCATGAACCGACGCCGCGATGTCTCCGCCGAGCGCCAGAAAACGCAGGAAGTCGGCGCGAATTTCGTTCGCCTCTGTCGCAGCCTCAGGGCGAACCCTCGCGAAGGAACATTGTTTGCCGATCAACGCGACATCCAACAGCTTCTGCTCCGCTGGTTTCAGCGGCACAAAATCTTGCAAAGTCACCATCGTTGACCCCACTATCCAATGCCCGCGAAAGCATTACCGGCGTCGTAAAAGCTTGCAAGGCCCAATCACAAGCTGAGCAGCGCAGAAAGCAAGGCACCCTCGGAATCCCATGGAAAAACAATTTTTCGCCTTCGGGCATTGGCCTTCTCCCATTTCGGCCGCTTCCGTGGCTGGAAGCGCCCTTCGGTTCGGGCGCGTCCAGGCCGGCGGCGGCGCGGTTTATTGGAGCGAAAGCCGGCCGGCTGAGAAGGGGCGTGCGCCGGTCATGCGCTGGACTGCCGGGCATGGCGTGGCCGAGCTGCTCCCCGCTCCCTATTCGGCCCGGTCCCGGGTGCATGAGTATGGCGGGGGCGAGTTTCTTGTTGCGGGCGGCGCGCTCTTCTTCGTGAACGACGCCGATCAGGATGTCTACGAAACCGATATATCGGCGGCCGGTGCCGAACTGCCCCTACGCCGCATCACGAATGTGCCCGATACCCGCTTCGCGGACCTCACCTTCGATGGCCGCCGCGAGCAACTCATCGGCGTTGGCGAAACCCACGGGCTCACGGGCTTGCCGCAAAATGCGCTGTGGTCGATTTCCGCAAGCCTCGCGGCCGAAAGCGCTACGATTGTGCTTGAAGGCCGTGACTTCTACGCAAGCCCGCGCATCAGCCCCGATGGCGACCGGCTCGCCTTTCTCGCCTGGGACCTGCCGGATATGCCCTGGGATGCCGCCCAACTCTTCGTTGCGGACATTGCGGAGGATGGCTCGCTCTCGGAGCCCGTTCTCATCGCGGGTGGCGGTGGAAGCGCATGCTTTCAGCCGGAATGGAGCGGAGACGGCGCGCTTTATTTCGTTTGGGACGCTGGCGGGGCCGGCAACCTCTATCGATGGAGGGAGGACGGCCAGACGGAGCAAATTACACGCCTCGATGGCGATCTTTCGATGCCATTGTGGAGCCTCAACGCGGCGAGTTATGCGCTTCTCGCCGATGGCAAAGCCTACCTCACCTTTGTGAAAAAGGGCGAGGCTCAATCGGCCATCCTCGATCTCCGCAACCTCTCGCTCGAAGCTCACACGAACGGCCTTACGGCGGCGCTTAATGCATCGGCTTGCGCCGGGGGCGCCGCGATCGTTGGAATGACCGATGAGGACGCGCTTTGCGTCGTTTTCGACCCGGCGTCCCCGAGAGAGGGCGCGCCGTCCATCATCCGGCGGAGCAGTTCGCTGGCGATAGAAAGCGATTACATCTCGCGGCCAACACGCATCGAAATTCCGAGCGCGGGGGAAACCGTTTACGGGCTGCTTTATCCGCCCGCAAATCCCTCTGCCGACGGGCCGGCCGGAAGCGCGCCCCCGCTTATCATCAATCTCCACGGCGGACCGACAAGCGCCGCCGCGCGCGGTTTGAAGGCGCGGACCCTGTTTTTTACCTCGCGGGGATTTTCCTGGCTCGATCTCGATTATTCAGGAAGCACAGGCTACGGGCGCGCCTATCGCGACCGCCTGAAGGGCAACTGGGGCGTCGCCGATGTCGAAGATACGGTCGGCGCGGCCCGTTTCGCGGCCGTGGAGGGTCTTGCCGATCCGCAAGCAATCTTCGTCACCGGAGGAAGCGCGGGGGGCTATACCGTACTGATGTCCATCGCGAAGTCCGGTGTTTTTCGAGGGGCTGCGAGCTATTACGGAATTTGCGATCTCGTCGCTTTGCAGCACACCACCCACAAATTCGAGCAAGGCTATCAGGCCACGCTCCTCGGCGGCACGCTTGAGGACAATGAGGCGGTGTACCGGGAGAGGTCGGCGATCCATCATATCGAAGCGATGAACACGCCGCTCATCCTTTTCCAGGGCGCCGAGGACATGGTGGTCCCGAAAGAGCAGTCGATCATGATTGCCGGCGCTCTACGCGCGAAGGGCGTTCCCGTCGAATATCATGAGTTTCCGGGCGAAGGCCACGGTTTCCGGAAGGCGGAAACGGTTTGCACCTGCCTTGAGCGCGAACTCGAATTTTACAGGATGCTGATCGAAGGTGAGGGGTAAGGCTGGATTATCGAATGTAAGCGCCCCTCACCCCAACCCTCTCCCCCTGGGAGAGGGAGTCCTGCTGCGATTCCATTTAAGCTGGGTGCAGTCTAGAGAGTTTTCTGAACGACGACCTCGGGCTCGACGCCTTTGTCCTCGATTTCGGCCCGGTACAGCCAGCGGCCCCAAACGAAAGTTATAACGTTAGCCGTTGAGGCTGAGGTGATGCTCATCAGGCGAACGTTATCGGGAACAACGCGATCGTAAATAGGCTCGCGGCTCACAATGAGAAGCGCGATGCGGCGGCGTTCCTTCGTGAGAAACTCAGTGTAGAAGCCGACTTTCAGGCTGGCGACGGATGCGTCGGCGAGGGCGCGCTCGGCGTCGCTCGCGCTCAGGACGCGCGCCGCAGGTTCTGGCTCATCGGCGCGGCGCTGGGCGCTCACGCCCTTGAAGCGCGCGATCGATTGCTGGCCACGCGTCAGCCATGGCTTGAGAGCGCTGTCGTTGATTTGGTCTATCGGCTCGGCGGCCATCTGGGTCGCGAAGAACCCGCCGTTGATGACTTTCGCAGGCCGCGTCATTTCGAAAAACAGAACGAGCCCGCAAAGCGGGAGCGCCGTCAGCACGGCACACGAAACCGCTCGGAGAAAGGTTCCAAAACCGGCCCGGCTCGTGAAGGAAATGATGCTCGTCGCTTTTCTCATCGGCTTATAATTATCAGAAAGTGCTCTCTGCGTCTACGCACGCGAAGGTCGTACCCGATCAAGGCGAATTCATGATCGCGCCGAGTGGTGACACGATTTTGAGACAAAAATATGTGAGGAGGAAGCTTAATAAACCCGTAACAGAAACCGCCTGACGTACGCAACACTGAAATCGTCAGGCGTTCTGTTCCAACCATCGTGGCGTTTGAGTCCACGTGGTCTGGAACTAGTGCAGACCTACGCTGCTTGACTTTATAAAAAGCCATTCCAGCCAAAATGTCACCTGAAAAAGGATGCGGCCGCTGTCTCTCCTGTGTGAATCCTGTGGGAGAATCTTGACGGGCAGGGAAACGAATCAACCGGAGAAATCAATCTTCGCGTGTCCCCTCGAACAGGGGAAGTTGAGTATCGCGCATTGTCTGAGGAGCGGCAAGCCCGAGGTGGCGAAAGGCCTTCAATGTCAGCACCCTGCCGCGCGGGGTTCGTCCGATGAAGCCCTGCTGAAGCAGATAAGGTTCGATCACCTCCTCGATGGCGTCCTTGCCTTCGCTGAGCGCCGCGGCGATGGTTTCGATCCCGACTGGGCCGCCGCCGTAATTCTCGCCGATGCAGCGCAAATAGCGATGATCCATGGCGTCGAGACCCAGCGCATCGACTTCGAGCTGACCAAGGGCGGTGTCCGCGACTTGGCGGTCAACCTCCGCCGACCCGTCGACGGCGGCGAAGTCTCTCACGCGGCGAAGCAAGCGGCCCGCCACTCGCGGAGTGCCCCGGCTGCGCCTTGCGATCTCCCGCGCGCCGTCCGTCGTCATCTGCATATGGAGCACGCGTGCCCCGCGCTTCACGATTTCCTCAAGCTCGTCGTCGGTATAGAAATTCAGCCTGATCGGGATGCCGAAGCGGTCACGCAGGGGCGTGGTCAGAAGGCCGGTCCGCGTCGTAGCTCCGACAAGCGTAAATTTGGAAAGATCGATCCGCACCGAGCGCGCCGCCGGGCCTTCGCCGATGATGAGATCGAGCTGGAAATCCTCCATCGCCGGATAGAGGATCTCTTCGACCGCCGGGTTGAGCCGGTGGATCTCGTCGATGAACAGCACATCGCGCTCTTCGAGGTTGGTGAGAAGCGCCGCGAGGTCGCCGGCCTTCGCAATGACGGGCCCGGACGTCATCTTGAAGTTTACGCCAAGCTCACGGGCGACGATCTGGGCCAGGGTGGTTTTCCCCAGGCCGGGCGGCCCGGCGAAAAGAACGTGATCCAGCGCGTCGCCGCGCGCGCGGGCGGCATCGATGAAAACCTTGAGATTCGCCCGCGCCTGGGCCTGCCCGATGAACTCGGACAGCCGTTGAGGGCGCAGCGAAAGCTCCCCCGCGTCCTCGTCCTGCCGCTCCCGATCCATCAGCCGTCCGTTCATGCGCCTAACGCTAAGCAGGTTCGCGCGCCTCCGCAAGAGAACGATCGGCCGAAAGACAAGTGCGTCTCGTGCTCAGTTCCGGCGTGGAGAATTGATATTCGGCTTTGACCTTCAAGAAGAATCCAAATTGATTAGTGCAGGACTCTTTTGAGCCGGAGTTTCTCCATGAAACATATTTTGATCGCCCTCGCAATTTGCGTAGCAACCTCATGTGCTTTTGCCGAGTGTCAGACCGAAGACACGGTCATTGCCTTCGGGCACCCCGTCAGAAGTGGCGGCCTTGTCGGTATGCTGAGCGGTAACTCAAGGGAATGCGACGCAAGCGATCAACCTGCTTGGCTTGCCAAGATAAATGAGACCGCTCCTTCCAATTCCAACGCTGCGCCTCCCAAGGCTGCTTCCTCCAACGCTGCACCTCAAGGGCTCACCTACTGCCGCGAGATCGTGAAAAACAAAGACTCTCAATATAAGTCACAGCGGCGCGATTGTATCTTCTGGTATGGACACTCTATCGAAGTGCAGTAGACACGGAGACCGTCGGCTCCAAGTCGAGGCTGGAATAACGTTCCCGGCTCTCTGATTATCGCTGCTGGCTTGAGCCAAGGCTTCCTGCAATTTCGCCTCTTCCGCGAAGGTTCCTTGCTTAGCTTAGGCAAGCGCTAAGGACGCTAAAACGCCGTGCGTTAAATCGGCATCACGCGGCAGCCGTAGACCCAATGGTGTCGTGCCCGCGGAGGCGGGCATCCAGTAATCCCGAGGGGCACTGTTTACTGGGTTCCCGCCTTTGCGGGAACGACGGAGGGGTGAATTTCCGCGTAAGATTAAGCGTCCGCTGCGCTAAAACAGCTTCGGTGCCAGCGTTCGCGACGAATGCCGCCCACTTCTGGCGAGGCTAAATCCCCCATCAGGTTTAAGCGAAGCCGCCGCGGGTTGCTCAATCGCTTTTGCGAGATTTAGACTATACAGTCGCCAAGCGGGTTTTTTTCAGTATAGCTGGTTTTGCCAGCACGAAGCCGTCTGTGTTACCCCAACTCGAAACTAACCCCGTTCTGGCCATAATTGGCCGTCATCGAAAGACGTGCACACCGCTCGGCGCGATCCGGCTGAGTTGGAAGGCAAGAGGGAGTCATGAACCAGAGATGGCTGGCTGCGCTTGCGGCGGCAACATTGATGATTACGGCGAACGCGTTCCAGGCGAGCGCGCAGCGCAGCGGGATGGACGATTGGCTGGGATTCGATCAATCCGGCGACTCTCCGGCTCAGCCCTCCCGTGACCGCGCCTCGACAAGTGACATGGAAGTGCAGCCGGAACAGGGCTTTCCCACGCTTGCAAGAGAAAACGTCACGGCCACCAGGAACGCCATCAAGCAGTATGCGGAGATTGTGGCGCGCGGGGGTTGGGCGCAACTTCCGCCCATCGAGCTGCGTACCGGCATGAGGCATCCCGCCGTGGTCCAGCTACGCAAGCGCCTGCAGGCGACCAGCGACTTGCAAGCCTTTGGCGGCACTCCCGAAATTTACGATTCCTATGTCGAGCATGCCGTGAAGAAGGCGCAAACGCGCCACGGCCTGCCCGCCACGGGCTTCCTCGATAAGGATACCATCCTGGAACTGAATGTGCCCGCGGCCGCGAGGCTGCGCCAGCTGCGCACCAATCTGCCCCGCTTGCAAACTGCGTCTGCCGGAGTGCCCGCGGGCAAATATGTGGTCGTGAACATCCCCTCGGTACAAATCGAGGCTATCAACAATAATCAGGTCGTCTCGCGCCACACGGGCGTTGTCGGCAAGCCCGACCGGCCATCCCCCCTGATTAATTCGGCTATCGAGGAAATCAATTTCAATAAGGATTGGTTCGTTCCGCCAACCGTTTTGAAGGCCGACCTGTTGGGCGAGGCGCACAAGAAGGGCAAGGAAGCGCTGGTGGCGCACAAGATCGATGTGTACGCGGATTTCGCCGGCTACCAGAAGGGCCAGCGAATCGACCCGGACACCGTGGATTGGAACTCGGACGCGCCGCTCCATCTGTTCTATGTGCAAAACGGCGGTCCTGAAAATCCGCTAGGCTTCGTCAAGCTGAACTTTGCAAGCCCGCATCACGTTTACATGCACGATACGGCAGCCCCCAGCATTTTCTCGCAAGCGTTCCGGGCCGAAAGCTCCGGATGCGTGCGCGTGCAGGGCATTCACCGTCTCGTGGCGTGGCTTTTGGAGGATAATGGCTGGACGGTGCAGCAGGTGCTGCGCATGAGGGATACCGGCGAGAAGCTCAATATCCGGCTCAAGAAGAAGGTGCCGCTGTTCTGGGTCTATATCACGGGCTGGGCGACGCAGGACGGCACGGTGCAATTCCGCCGGGATATCTATCGCCGGGACGGCGCCGAGGTAGCGTCGGCTTACTAATGCGCATCCGGCCTTATACCATCCGTTCTTGTTGTCGTCCCCGCACAGGCGGGGAGGTGGATTCACATTTGAAGTGCAACAGGTTGGCTGAAAATACCTCGGCTGGCGTTTGAAAGCCAAGGCATTTGCGGGGCGTGGCGTTCATCAGCCACGCCAAGTTGAGGATATCGTTGCCGGAAAGGATGGAAGGATCGAGCTTCCTCGGCAGGAAGCGGCGGAGGCGCCCGTTCATATTTTCGACGGCGCCTTTTTGCCAGGGGCTTCTTGGTTTGCAGAAATAGGTCTTGATACCGGGAGAGGCGTTGAGTTTGTGATGATCGGCGAATTCGGTGCCGTTATCCTGGGTGAGGGAGAGCCGGAGTTTCGGGGGCATCCTCTGGAACCATTGGGTCAAGGTTTGGCTGACGCGGGCGGCCTTTTTGTCTTTAAGCTTGGCCAGAAGGGTAAAGCGCGAGACCCTCTCGTGGGCGACGAGGATGTTATCGCGCTTATTGCTGAACATCAGGAGATCGGCCTCCCAATGACCTGGCCTTCGTCTTTTTTCGGCAGACTTTGGTCTTTGGCTGATGCAGACGCGGTGTTTGATATGCTTGATTGAGCTTCCGCCTTTTTTGCCGCGATAGCCTCGTTTGGACTTGGCGCGCGGCAGATAGAGTCTCCAGCGATAGTTTTTTGTGCCGCGGATTTGAGCGTAGATGAAGCGGTAGATGGATTCGTGGCTGATGACGGTGCTGCCTTTTTCACGCGCCAGCCGCCCTGCCACTTGTTCAGGCGACCATCCGCCGGCGAGACGGGTCAGCACCACATGCCGCAGCTCCGGCTGGCGGTCCAGCCGGCTTCCGCGCCATCGTCTGGCCCAGGCCTGTTCATCGGCATAGGCTGGCTTGTAAGCTGCTTTTTCCGAACTGTTGCGGGTTATTTCGCGCGCGATTGTCGATGGCGCGCGATCCAGACTTGCAGCGATTTTCCGGTACGATTGGCCGTTCCCGTGCAGACGGGCAATGGCACAGCGCTCTTCGAGCGAGAGCTGACGGTAGTTTTCCCCCATGATGGCAACACCTTAGTAGAGTGTTGCGCTTCGTTTGTGAACTCAAGGGACCCAGTAAGCACAGGGCTAAGTCGCTGTTATCGCGAACCTTTCACCTTCCGATTACCCATCCAAAACCGCTCTTGAGCCGCTTAAGAGAACTCGCAAAACAAAAACCCCGCCAGATGAGACGGGGTCTTTGCGAGATCCTAAAGGGGCGAGGCGCGTCTTTACGAAACCGCAGACAGCTCCCTCAAGCCATCGTCGGCCGAGCCGAACAGAAGCCGCACATCCATATAGCGGATGCGACCGGCAACTTTCGCCTTCTGCACGCCAAGCTCGCTGAACCTGCGCGTGAAGATCGGCAAACCGAGCGGCTGCTTGCCCTTGGCTTCGCACCACTGGCAATAGTCGTCGTAAAGCGCGAGCGCCGTGACGCTTGACCCGTTCTCTCGGCCCACCCGCTCGTCGTAGTAGAGTTCGACATCGGTTTTCAGCTGCGCGGGCTTCAACTCCGGATCGAACTCATTGGGCAAAGCGAGGAGCGCAGGCGCGAACGCAGGCGCTGGAGCGGCCACGCGGACCGGCTCGGTTGCGGGCAGCCCTTTGACGTCGAAGACACGCCAGTAAGAGAAGGCCGTATAGAAGCCGAGGCTCGCGCCAAGTTCCACGAGGAGCGCGATCAGCACCGTAAGGCTTATCTGGACTTCTTCCGTGGACCGGCCGCTGAGGCTTGCAAGCATCTGGCTCTGCGGGTCGGTTGCCCTCACAGCCGATTCAGAGTCGAGTTCGCCGAGGCGCGTGCGAAGCTGGGTGACCTTGGCTTCCAGCTTGTCGGCCTGTTCCGCGATGGCGAGTTCCGCCTTGAGCTTGAAGAAGCCTTCGCAATAGCTCATGCTTTTCAATGCCGTAGCGTTGGCGCATTCGCCGCTCGAAAGCCACCGCCCGTTCTGCTTGAACGCGTCGATTTCGCCAGCCACCGTGCCCGTGGGCCTGTGGGGCGGCAAAGTTTTGAGCGCGTCGCGGGAACGATCCAGGTCCGCACGCAGGTCGGCGTGGGTCTCGACCTTGAGCAAGCGGCCCCCTGTGATGTCGGCGCGGTTCAGCGCGGCAAAGCCGAGCGAAGAGGTGAGCGAATAGGAGAAGCAGACCGCAAACAGCAACGCTCCCCCGAGCGCCTGGCTGTAGCTTCTGTTCCTGAGCGCCGCAAAGATAAAGAACGGCAGGAGCGCCTTGAAGCAATCCGCCGCCGCGCTTGCCCCTCCATAAAGCTGCGATTCGAATTCGGATTTGCCGAGTGTGTACCCAAATCGCCAATTCATAGCGGCGGAAACAATAAGAAGAACCGCCGCCGCGGTTACGCCTGCTATACCAAGAACGTGTCTCATCGTAGCCCCCATTTGGGGCGCCGCGTCGCTGACGGCGCCATTATGCGGGGGCCAGCGGTATCGGTGGATTATCACGAACATAAGAACCCGAAAGCACGCCTTTTGACAGGCATGCTGGATACACCCGGGTACAGTACAGCTTACGAAGCTTGCCTCGCTTGGCGGGGAGTTTCCCCCGAAGACTAACGATCCGCCGCTGGTTCGCAGTCTTTTTCCACGCAAGTTCAAGCGCTTATTTAGGCCCCCACCTTAGAATTATTGATTCGCAGGCAGTTAAGCGAGCATTAATTTTTACCCACAAGATATAGTATCTTCTCAGCTTTCAAAAAACTTTATGTTGATTTGCCTTGGTGGCCGGGTGATAGCTGCTTAAAAGTTTGATAAGATTTGCGATCAATCGCATTGCCTACCTCCGGTTATAGTACCCTTAAAGAAACGCAGCCTAGATTGGGTTGCGGACAAGGGGTGCTGGTTTGGTTGGGCATGTGAAGCTTATGTTGCGGAGAGTGCGATGCGCCCCCTGATTCTCATTGCTTCCACTATTGCAGCGTTGATCGTCCTGCCCCGGCTTGCAGACAATTTTCGAGAGCCGCAGCCCAAACTAACCGGAAATGCTTCAGTAGAGAGGCTCAGCGATAAGGGAGCCGGGCACGCGTCTTCGTCTGGCGTGGCGGCCAGTGAGCCAGCTTCTGTCCAGGCGGTTCCCGTCTCCCTCAAAAACAAGGAAGCGAGCCCCCGCGGAGCGGTCGTAGCCCCGGCCGTTCCGGCCAGCGAAGATGAGTTGATCGTGGCGATCCAGAAGGAATTGGCACGGCTCGGCTATTATGACGGCCCCATTACTGCGAGATGGACGAACGGAGTTCGCTCGGCAGTGCGGAGGTTTACGGGCACGAAGCGGTCAAAGCCGTCGCAGCGGCTTCTCGCAGCGTTGCAAGCGGCTAAACCCGAGCCCAAACGCAGCGTCAGGCGCGACGGACCAACGTTGAACCTGCAAACTGCCGAAGGTCAACCTGGCGGCAAGGCGCAGGAGACGGTGTTCAACATCTCGCCGGCGCCGGGCGTGCTGAGCGATGGCTATCTACCCCCGTGGCAAGAGCTGCGGGGGAAGGATCCGCAACATGCCGCGACCCGATCCGGGGAGCCGCAAGCGAGGACCAAGCGGCGGCGTAGCGCCGAGGCCGGGCCTGTTCGCAAGAGCCGTCGATCCTATGCCCGCCACGAACGTGGGCGCAGAAAAAGCATGTTTGCGAACGCCCGCTACTCCTGGCCGGACGTGAACTAAGCCTTGATGTACTTCAGAAGCACGTCTTTCGCTTCGTTCACCTGGGCGGCAAGATAAGTCGTGCCGCCCTGATCGGGGTGAAACCGCTTCATAAGATTGCGGTGCGCCGCGAGCACCTCGTCCCGCTTCGCTCCGCGGCTGAGGCCCAAAACAAGATAGGCCTCGTCAACGGTCATGGCGCGCGAAG
Organism: uncultured Alphaproteobacteria bacterium; assembly: GCA_963834165.1. Taxonomy (GTDB): domain Bacteria; phylum Pseudomonadota; class Alphaproteobacteria; order Rhizobiales; family Rhodomicrobiaceae; genus Rhodomicrobium. The sequence continues at coordinate 159,631 of CAWIAL010000018.1, forward strand.
TCTTGGCTCCTCGAGAGGCGCTCTCTCCGCCACTCCAGCCGGGCGATGTGCGGTCGAGATAGGCTTCGAACAACTGCGCGCCCTGAGGATCGTTTGAGCGCAATTCCGCGAGAAACTCGTTGCGTTCCAGATCCGTGAAATCGGACAAGGCCCGGCCAGCAAACCGCCCCTGCAGCACCCGGCCCGTGATCGCGCCCGTCGCGTGGTCGAGCGACATCTCAAGGTAGATGGACCGCACGGCCGAATTCGAGCCGCCCGCCCCGCGCTTCCCGGAAAGCCAGCCCGTCCGGGTCATCACCGAATAGGTGATCATCCCTGCAAGGATCGCGATGCCGATATTTCTCGTGAAGACCAGTGTGGCGCCGGACACAATCAAAACCCCGCTGCTCTTGCGGATCCAGGCCGCGAGCTGGCCCGCTTCAGCCTTCGTCACCCATCCCAAAAGGTAGAGGATGACGCCCAATATTAGCAGCGATACGAAAAGCGGTAAAATGGGACGTCTCCGCCGGGAGAGAAGCCGTCATGGCTTCGACATCTGTTCCAGCAGCAAAGTAGGCCCGGAGCGGCCTTTTGCATAGTCCGCAAGTGCCTTGCGTCCACCGGCCGCGTAAACGGCAACGGCTTCGAGAAGCTCACGCAACTGCGCCGCCGCGCCCGGCCCGAACCGGCACGTTGCGCCCCGCGTCAGACGAGCGATTTCCCGGAAACAGGCTTGCGTTCCGGCGTCGTGGCCTTCCTGGAACAGAAAAACCGGAATGGAAAGCAGGCCAAGCTGGCCGGCCAGATTGGCAAGCTCGTCCACCCTCTCCTCCATGGCGTCGCCGACGTAGACAATCGCGCTCACCCTGCCTTGCGCCGCCTCTGCGAGCGCGTGCTTCAGCACTTTCCGGATTTGCGTGTAGCCGCCCCGGCATTCGACCGCCGTCATCAAGCGCGCGAGCGCGGTTGCGTCGCTGACCCAGCGGCTGGCGCGGCATTCGTCGAAGCCGCGAAAGAACACCAGCTTCACGTCGAGGCCGCCCACCGCCTTCACTGCGTTGAACATCTCGGCCTGGACTTGAAGCGCCATATCCCAGGTGGGCTGGCGGCTCATAGTGGCGTCCATGGCGAAGATCAGGCGGCCATTGCCGGACGAAGCCGGCGACGGCGCGGAGCGCATCTTGGCGAGGAAGGCGTCGATTTCGGCGCGGTTCGATTCCTGCGGCGCAATCTCATGCGCGGCGTCTTTGGGTGACTGAGGCTTGGGCGGCTGTGGCATGGCGATACCAAAACTGATCCGCCTTTATATGGTTCCGCTGCGCGGGTTGGGAATGAGGGAGTTTTTCCGGAGTGGGGTGCCAGCTCAGGGGTATTACGGCTCTTTTTCACGGCGACGCAAAGTTGCGCGCCGGAACCGAATGAGCCCCTTCAGCGATAAGCACAATGCTCGCCACCCTCCAACCGAACGCCGGAGATCGATTATGCAATACGCTTCGCTGAAAATGCTCGGTCTCGCCGCAGCCATTGGCGCGCTCGGCTTCGGCGCCGCTCAAGCAGCACCGGTGAAGAATATCGTGCTTGTGCACGGCGCTTTCGTCGACGGCTCCGGCTGGCGGCCCGTCTATGACATACTGAGCCGCGACGGCTATCGGGTCAGCATCGTGCAAGAGCCGTTGACAGGTCTTCCGGACGACGTTGCGGCCACGAAACGCGTTTTGGCGCAGCAGGACGGTCCTTCCATCCTCGTTGGTCACAGCTACGGCGGCGCGATCATTACGGAAGCGGGGTCGGACCCTCACGTCACCGGCTTGGTCTATATCGCGGCGCACGCACCGGACGAGGGTGAGACCGAAAGCGGCAATGGCAAACGCTACCCCGCCCTGGGGCGCACCGCCATCGTTCCCGCGGGCGCGGGCTACGTTTGGATTGAACCGGCCCGCTATCACAGCGAGTTCGGCGCAGACCTTCCGGCAGCGGAGGCGGAGTTCGAAAGCCGCTCGCAAGGCCTGACGGCGGCGAAGGTATTCGAAACTCCCATTACCTCTCCGGCCTGGAAGAGCAAGCCGAGCTGGTACATGGTCGCCGATGCCGACCACATCATCAGCCCCGACCTGGAACGGATGTATGCGGCGCGGGCCCGCAGCCGCAAGGTCGTGGAAGTTCCGGGCGCGAGCCATTCGGTCTATCGCACGCATCCGGCCGAGGTGGCGGCCCTGATCGAGGAAGCCGCGCGGGAACAAACCCCCGCTTTGGCCGGCCAGTGAGCCATCGTCGTTGGGGTTCCTGCCGCCATAGGCGCTTCCGGCTTGCTGTCTGAAATTCCAAACTTAGTTACTGCTTGTGTTCATAATCACAGTGCGGCGCGCAATGACGCAGCCGCGGTGGCGGCAAGAGAAAGTTCTACGCCCTCGCCCGCAGCGCGGGGTAAAAGTCCGCAAGGGCGATGCTGCAGCCGCGTAGCACGCTGAGGAGAAAATCATGAGCATCGATATCGGGCCTGGGTACCACTTCGAGGATCTGTCCATCGGCATGCAGGCGAGCCTCGCTCACACCGTGACGGCCGAAGATATCGACGCGTTCGCGCACATCTCGGGCGACGTCAATCCCGTGCACCTCGATGAAGCTTACGCGGCCACGACGCCGTTCAAGCAGCGCATCGCCCACGGCATCCTGACCGCCTCCTACATTTCCGCTGCGCTGGGCACAAAGCTGCCGGGGCCGGGCTGCATCTACATCTCGCAGACGCTCAACTTCAAGGCGCCGGTGCGTATTGGCGCTGAAGTGATCGCCACCGTGAAGATTACGGACTTGATCCCGGAGAAGAGACGCGCGATTTTCCATTGCGTCTGCATGGTGGGCGAGAAGGCCGTTCTCGAAGGCGAGGCCGTGATGATGGTCCCTTCGCGCGAGCCGAACAAATGAGCGAGGCGGAATGGACGTTGTCCACGGATGGCATGAAGTGCCCCGGCATCTGAAGGGCGCATCGCTTGCGATCGGCACCTTCGACGGCGTGCATCGCGGGCATCGCGCGGTGCTCGACGCCGCCAAGGCGAAAGCCGCGGAGAAGGGGCTTCCGATGGGGGCCATGGTCTTCGAGCCATACCCGAGGAAGTACTTCCAGCCGCAGAAGCCGTTTTTCCGCCTCACGCCGCTGCCCCGGAAGCTGCAACTTCTTTCGGATTACGGATGCGATTTCACGGCGGTCATTCCATTCGACAAGACGCTGGCCGAGCTGACCGCGGCGGATTTCGTCCGCGAGATTCTGGTGGGCGCCTTCGAAATCAGCCACGCAAGCGTGGGCTACAATTTCTTCTTCGGAAAAGGCCGCGGCGGAAATCCTGGCGTTCTTGCCGAGCAGGGCCGCATTCATGGGTTCGGGGTGACGGTGGTGGAAGCGCAAGGAAGTGCCGGCGACATGTTCTCCTCGACCCGCATCCGCGAATTGCTCGCCGAGGGCGATGTGGGCGGAGCGGCCGAGATGCTTGGCTCCTGGTGGCGCATCTCGGGCGTCGTCGAGGGCGGCGCGGGGCGCGGGAAGGTCATGGGCTATCCCACGGCCAACATTCGTCTCGACGAAGGCGTGACCCTGATGCACGGCATTTATGCCGTGAACGCCTACGTTGATGGCCTCAAGCTGCAAGGTGCGGGGTATCTTGGGACGAGGCCGACTTTCGACGCGGGCCTGCCCGTGCTTGAGATCTTCCTGTTCGATTTCGACGGCGATCTTTACGGGAAGACCATGGAAATCGAGTTCGTCGGCTTCGTCCGCGTGGACTTGAAGTTCCGCTCCATGGAAGCGCTCACGGTGCAAATGGCCGACGACTGCGCGAAGGCGAAGGACATGCTCGACCGCCTCACCAGCTCGCCGCCATCGCAAGGCGCGGCGACTTAATCCTGGCCACGGCCGCTTGGATCGTCATGCCCGGGCCTGACCCGGCCATCAGCGTGACCGTTCTTGTTGCCGTCCCCGCGCGGGCGGGGTCGCTGTTTTCGCGAACCTTTCACCTTCCGATTACTGGATGGCCGCCTTCGCGGGCACGACACGGGGGGCAGCGTCTATTGCGTTCGGTATAATACCCTTCGCAGCCCGTCGGGGATTCGGTCCAGGCTCACTCGAACCTGTTAGGGCAGCTGCCGCAACCACCGGCGCCGTCGCACATCGGTGCATCGTTGCCGCCTTTGGAAGGCGCGGCGATGAGCGAAAGCTGGCGCGTCAGGTCGGTACTTTCGCAGGATGGGCAGGCGGGAGTATCGGAAGAGCGAACCAGCTTCTCGAACTGGTGGCCGCACGTATTGCACTCATAGCCGTAGAGCGGCATCGGGATGTTCCTATCGGTTGCGAAGCGGGGATAGAAATGCGTCAGAAAATCGGCGCGCGCAAGAGCCAACGGCCAGGATCGCCGAGGCCGCGGCACGCGGTTTGGCTGCATGGCGAAAAGTGCCAAAAAGTTTAGGCACAAGCGATTCCATGGAGCCTTCAGTCCTGCGTTCCGCCAGGCAGTTCCTCGTCCCGCCAGCGCTTGTTCGACCACATCCACTGCTCGGGATCCATCCGGATCCAGGCTTCGAATGCCCGCTGAATGGCGGCCGTTGCCTCCCGTATGTCCTCGTCGGGCTTGCCGGTGCGAGGCACCTTGATCTCCTTGAACGCGATCTTGAACCGCGATTCCTTGCCGACGCGAATACAGCGGCCAGCCCAAAGGCGGGTGCCTGCGCGCCGTGCGAGCCATGCCGGCGCGGTGGTCGCAAACATCATGTGCCCGAAAAACGGAACCTGGACACCCTTCCAGTCCACAAGATCGGCCAGCATGCCAAGCGCGCCCCCGCTTCGCACATGCGTACTGATGCGCATGACCGTGGCCAGCCCTTCATCGCCTTTGCTGGAGAAGAGGCCGCCAGGATAAAGGACCGAGCGCTTTTTCCAGATATAGCGGTCGACATAGGGGTTTTCGACGATCCTGTAGACGCCTGCGGGGTGTGAATGGATCGCGTGAGCTGGAAGGATGGCAATCTCCCAGTTGCCCATATGCGCCCCCGCAATCACCATCGGCCCCATCTTATCCCGGTAGCGGGTAATCAGCGCCGGATTTTCGAACTCGAAGCGAGATGGATCCTTGAGGAGGCGATCCAGCAGGAATGTTTCCGCCATCACGCGCCCGAGGTTGTCCCACATGCCAAGCGCAATGGCCTCGCGCTCGGCAGCGGTCTTCTCCGGCATCGCCTTTTCAAGATTTTTCAGTGCACGCCGGTGACGCCGTGTTTTGGGCGCAAGAAACCGCCAAGCGTTCGCGGATACCGCCGTCGCCACGTTAAGCGGCAGGGCGCGCATGAAAAGCGCCACAAAAAGCACAAGCCCGTATTCAAGGCGTTGGCGGAAATCGAGAAGCATGAGCCTGGCCGGAGGTCTTTGCTGGAGGGCCCGCTTGTCTTGCAAAGCCCCGGCGGGAACGTCAAGCAATTAAACGAAGCCTACGGGAGCCATCCCCCGGCGCATGAACGCGCGGCGCAAGGGACCAATTGCGCCAAGTGCGTAAAGGCCCAGCCCCCGCGCCGCCTGGAGCGGCAGAAAGCCCGAAAGAAGGCTTCGGTTGAGAATGTCCGCACCGAATGTGCGGCTCATGATATCGCCCCGGCGCGCGGCGGAATACTCGCGGAGCAGGTCCTCGGAGCCGATGTCGTCCTTCCGCTCCCGCGCCGCCGCGACAAGGCCGACCAGCGCCTCAACATCGCGGAAGCCGAGATTGAGACCCTGAGCGCCGATTGGGGGCGTCACATGCGCCGCTTCTCCGACGAGGGCAACCCGCGACCTCCCGTATTCGCGCACCGCAAGGGAAGACAGCGGGAACCCCGCTCGCTCGCTGACATTGGAGACGCGCCCCAAAACGAGGTGCGATGCTTTCTCGATCTCGCGCGCATAGCCGGCCGCATCGAGCGCAAGCAGGCGTTCGGCCTCGCCCTTGCGCTCGACCCAAACGAAGCTCGACGCATTTGCGGGCAGCGGCACGAGCGTAAAAGGCCCCGCATTCCTGTGAAATTCGATGCAGACGCCGTGGTGAGGGCGTTCGTGGCAGAAGCTCGCGGCCATCGCGATCTGATCGTAGGCCCACGTCAGCTTCTTGATGCCTGCCGCCTCGCGGGTGGCCGACATGCGGCCATCGGCGGCAATCGCGAGCGGCGCGCCGAGCTCGGTTCCGTCTGCAAAGCGCAAAGAGGCCTTTGTCGCCGTCTCCCGGAAACTGACGAGAGGCCCGGGCGAGATGATACGCAAATTCAGCCTCTCAGCCTCGGCTTTGAAGGCGACCATGAGGTCGGCGTTTGTAATGTTGTAGCCAAAGGCGGTCTCCCCGATCTCCTCAGCATAAAAGACGCAGTCGGGCGCGCGAAGGCGGCGTCCCGTGTCATCGATGAATTGAAGCGCCCGCAGCGGCTCTGCGCGCTCCCTGCACGCCTCCCACACACCGAGGCGCTGCAAGAAAGCGACCGTTTTGTTGAAGAGAGCCGCGCTTCTTCCTTTCGCCGCATCGGTCGAGGCGGCCCTGGAAGTATCCACGATGGCCGGGGTCAGTCCGGCTTGCAAACATCCAAGCGCTGCGGCCAGCCCAGCGGGTCCTGCGCCAACTATAATGACATCGGTTCGAGGCGACTGGGTCATGAGGATCCGGCTCTTCTCGCGAGAGTAATTTCCCTTTCAACTTAGCGCTCAAACCCGCCGATGCAATCCGCAAGTCGATGCGGATAAATCTGGCTATAGGGGACCGGAGCTGAAATCGGGAAGTTTCGATTTGTGCAGAGCAAAGATGGCTGACAAGTGGATTAAGCGGCCGGGAAGGGAGCGAGCCGCTGCAATGGGAAAATGAGGGTCCATGCATATTGATGAACGAAGAGGATGGGTCGAAGACAGTCCCGCGACTGCTTGATTGAGACAAATCAGCGGAAAAACCTAATCGTCGCGATAGATGCGCTCGCGGCGCTCGTGCCGCTCCTGCGCTTCGAGACTCAAAGTCGCCACCGGACGCGCCTCAAGACGCTTCACACCGATGGGCTCGCCGGTTTCCTCGCAATAGCCGTAGCTGCCATCCTCGATGCGCTCCAAGGCCGCGTCGATCTTCGCGATCAGCTTCCGCTGCCGGTCGCGCGCCCGGAGCTCGATCCCGCGATCGGACTCGTAGCTCGCTCGATCCGTGATATCGGGGTGTTGCGTGGAATCCTGGAGATAGTCGAGCGTTTCCTTGCTTTCGCGAAGGATCTCGTCCCGCCAGGCGATCAGTTTTCTTCTAAAGTAAGCGCGCTGGCGCTCATTCATGAATGGTTCGTCTTCAGACGGCTTGTAATCTGGAGGCAGATCTGCGCCGCCCATGTCGCCCCCTTCTCGCACAAACGTCTCTGTTGATCATTGCTGGAACCAATAAAGACGCAGAAAGCTCACAATCGCGGTGATTGCAGCCGTTATGACCTTCAACGCCTCTCAAGTCAAGAAGGCTCAAATTGCCGCTGCCGTTGCCAAATCTCTGCCTGGATCCTGCCACACTTGTTTGATCAACAGCTTACGCCATCTAGGGTAGGGCATAACATTGCCGTCATCCGGCGTCCTGATCGCTTCGCCTTCGCGAGCCCCTCCCTTCACCCGCGCAACTCTGGGTTCTGTCTGTACTGATGATTGTTCAACTTGCGATACGCAACCTCTTCCACGATCGTGCCCGATTCCTCGTCACCCTCGTCGGCATCCTGTTTGCGGTCGTTCTCCTTGCGGTACAACTCGGTCTTTACCTCGGCGCGCGCAACATGATCGTGGGCATGATCGAGCACTCGAGCGGCGACATATGGATCGCAGCCTATGGCGCAAGCAGCTTCGAGCAGGCCCCGCTTCTTACGGGGCGGGAACGCTTTTCCGCGCTATCGGTCCCGGGTGTCGAATCCGCAACCCCGCTTGTCGTGACTTTCGCGGATTGGCGCAAACCGGATTCAAGCACCACGAACGTCGTCGTGATCGGCGCCGAGAGGGGCAGTGGCAGTCTTGAGCCTTGGAGTGTCGTCGAAGGCGGCGTTTCAGCCGCGTTGCCCGATGGCGTGGTCGTCGACCGGACCTACGCCGAGACGCTTGGCGTCTCAGGGCTGGGCTCAATCGGCGAGATCGAAGGAAAGCGCGTGCGCGTGGACGCGATGACGGATGGCATCCGGTCCTTCACCACATCGCCCTTCGTCTTTATGTCCTTGAACAAGGCGCGTGAGCTTTTGTCGGTGCCTTCCGATCAGGCGACGTTCTATCTTGTCAAGCTTCTTCCCGGCGTCGAACCAGCGCATGTGAAGCAAGAGATTGCGGCAAAGTTGCCGGGCGCATCGGTCTTTACCAAGGCCGAATTCCTGAACCGCAATCTCGACTACTGGCTGTTCAACACAGGCGCCGGCGTTGCGCTTTTGGGCGGCGCGCTTCTGGGCCTTGTCATCGGAACGGTAGTTGTCGCCCAGACGCTGTATTCGAGCACCAAGGACCATCTTACGGAATTTGCGACGCTTAGGGCGCTTGGCTCATCCTCCTTCTACATCCACAAGGTGATCCTGATACAAGCCAGCGTCAGCGCCGTCGCCGGTTATGCTTTCGGTATGGCGGTATCGTTGATGGTCGTGAGATTCAGCCATCAAACGGCGATGCCGATCATGTTGACGCCGCAACTGGCCGCCGCGCTTTTCGCGGTAACGCTGGCGATGTGCGCCATCTCGGCGCTCTCTTCCATATTCAAGGTGACGAAAATCGATCCCGCCATGGTGTTTGCACGATGATGAGCGCTCCCATTCTCGAAGCGCGGAAGATCACGAAAGAGCTCGGAGAGGGCGACGGCAAGGTTCTCGCCTTGAACAGCGTGAGCCTTTCTCTGTTTCCGGGCGAATTCACCCTCCTTATGGGACCGTCGGGCAGCGGGAAGACGACGCTTCTGTCGATCCTCGGCTGCATCCTGACGCCAACATCGGGCACGCTCACGCTTGCGGGCGAAAGCGCGGACAACCGCAGCGCGGAAGACCTTTCGAATTTGCGCCGCCGGCATCTCGGCTTCATCTTTCAATCTTTCAACCTGTTTCCAACGCTGTCGGCGCTCGATAACGTCAAGCTTGGCCTTGACGTGCGCGGCTTCTCCCCTGCCGAGGGCGAGAGGCGGGCGCGAGCGGCTCTCCACGATGTCGGCCTCGACCACCGCCTTCAAAGCCATCCCGGAACTTTAAGCGGCGGCGAAAAGCAGCGCGTCGCAATCGCCCGGGCCATTTCGTCCTCGCCCTCGATCATCCTTGCCGATGAGCCGACATCCGCTCTCGACACGGAAAATGGGCAGGCTGTGATGGAGCTGCTCGCAAACATCGCGAAGAAGGACAACTGCGCCGTTCTTGCCGTGACGCACGATCCAAGAACTATCCCCTACGCCGGCCGCGTGATCGAGATCGAGGACGGCCGCATCATCGATCAAAAAAATAGCGTGCAATCTTCGAGATTTGCTGCAAGACACAACGCGCTGGGGACCGGAAGCGCCGTTAACGATCAACTCAGAAAGCGACAAGTGAATGCGTAATATTGAACCCAACTCATGGATGCTTCTCTTGGGCTCCGTCGTGTTCGGCACAGCGCTCCTTGGTGCAACAGGGGTGCTGACGCCCGGTTCGGCGCCCGCTCATTCGGAACAGTCTGCCGCCGCGCCCGAGGCGGTTTGGGCCGCCGCCGCTCCCGGACGCGTAGAGCCGAAAGGACGCGAACTCCATATCGTCGCGCCGGCGCCGGGTATTATCAAAGAGGTTTTGGTTGGTTTGAACGATCGCATCCAAAAGGGCGATCTCTTGATCCGGCTGGATGACGAGGAACTGGCGGCGCGGCTTGCAGCCGTGAAAGCACAGGTTGCGGTCAGAACCGCCGAGCGCGACAGTGTCAAGGTGAAGGGGGGCGCCCTCGACCGCCGGAAAGCTGAGGATAGCGTTTATACCGCCGAGAGGAACGCTTTCGACGCCAGGCTGGAACTCGATCGCCTGATTTCGGAATTGAAAACCAATAAGGCGTCGGCAGACGCTGTTAAAAATGCACGCGAGGCCGTCACGGCGGCCAATCAGAAACTTGAGCGCGAACAGCAAAATCTGAAGAAAGTCCAGGCCAAGGACCTGCCTTCGCTCACGCGTGAGGAAGCTGCGCTAGCCGCGGCGCGCGCCGAAGTTTCCGTCCTCAGCGCCAATCTCGAACGCATGCGCATTCGGTCGCCGATCGATTCGACCGTTCTGGAACTCAGTGCAAAGATTGGCGAGATGGCTGGCTCGGACGGCCCGCTCCTCGCGCTCGGCGATACCGCCCATTTGCAGGTTCGCGCGGAAGTGGAGGAGCGCGACGTGCGCAAAATCTACGCCGGGCAGCCGGCCATCGTGAAATCGGACGCATTCCCGAACCGGACATTCGATGTGCGCGTCTCGGTGATGTCGAAAGCGCTGGGCGCGCCGCAGTTGACGTCGCGGGGACAGCGCAAGCAGACGGACGTGGACATCCTTGAAGTTGTTCTCGATTTGGAGGAGGGCGTCCCCTTGCTTCCGGGGATGCGGGTGGATGTCCTTTTCCGCGAAGCGGAAGCCATGCCGAAAACGTCGTCCGCGAACGTTCAATAATACGCACGACCGGACGCCCGCGCGGGCTCCGGTGCGCGGCCGCTCCCCTATTCCAGCGGGGCGGAGGGGTGCGGGCTTAGAAACGGCTTAAGCCCCTCCTCGGGTGCCGTCATCTGCTTCGCAGGGGGCGCCGGAAGCGGCATAGAAGTGCTGTATCCGCTGGATGCATCGGTAGGTGCGACGCTCTGTTCGATCTCGGCCATCGTAACGTAACGGCCGGAGCAGGACGGTTCCCACCCAAAAAGATAGCGCACTTCGATGTCGCGATAGGCAACGTTGACCTCTTCCTCGCCGTAGGTCGCGGTCCCGAACGACATGGTGTGCGCGGGGAGGCAGAACCCTGTAGCGAGCTGCTTCAACCCCTCGGCAAACACTGCAAAGCGCTCCGCGAAGCTCCGCCCAACTCTCTCGTAAGTCATGACCGGATTTGAGGCAGGCCATATGAACAGAAACCGGAATGTGTTTGCTGAGACTGGAGCAATATTCGTAAGCGCGGCGTCCGGCTGTCTGTGCGACACCTCGAACAGTTCGTTCATGCTCTTGGGGTCGAGCGCATTCACGATAGCTTTCGCTTGATCGCCTGCGGATGCCCCTGAAAACGAGGCGGACAATGCCAATAAGCCGGCAGCAAAGGCTTTAAAAGAGGGATGTCGAATCATAATGGCGATGTGGGTTCCGTGACATTTCCTTCAACATATTCACTACAACTTGCGCGGAAATCGGGCGGCGAGTGAAATGTTGCAATCGACAAGCCCGCTTTTTTGCCTTAAGTAAACGCAATTCCAGCTCCACTGGCGCGGCGGGCTTGCGCTTTTCAGCGCGGCATGAAGGTTTCTTTGAGCGCCGCAGAAGGATTTCGGGTCATGAACATCATCGAGACGCTTGAAAAAGAGCAAATGGCGCAGCTTGAGGCAAAGCGCCGCATTCCGACATTCCAGCCCGGCGACACGCTTCGCGTCAGCGTTAAGGTTGTCGAGGGCACCCGCGAGCGCGTCCAAGCCTATGAAGGCGTTTGCATAGCGCGCTCGGGCCGAGGCTTCAATGAAAGCTTCACGGTTCGCAAAATTTCGTACGGCGAAGGCGTGGAGCGCGTGTTTCCGCTATATTCTCCGCTCATCGACAGCATTACGGTCGTGCGCCGCGGCAAGGTGCGCCGCGCGAAGCTCTATTACCTGCGCGGGCTGCGCGGCAAGGCGGCACGCATTCCGGAGCGGACGGATAACCGCGCGAAGGCTTTGAAGGCCGAATTCAAGGGCTTCAAGCGGCCGAAGGGAAATCCCGACAATCTCAAGCTCATCAAAGGGCTGGAGGCAAACGACGAGAAGCGCTTGAACGAGATTGGAGTTATCAAGTTCGAACAGCTCGCGAATTTCTCAGACGAAGAGATCGCGCTCGTGGACGATTATCTGAAGCTCGGCGGCCGCCTCGAGCGTGAGGATTGGCCAGGGCAGGCGCTCAAGCTGATGGCCGAGACGACGGCCGATGAAGTGCCCGCCGTCGAGGAAGAGGCTGCGCCGGAGGCTTAGGCCCGGCGCTCCTTTCACGCCGCGGCAATTCCTTTTCCTAGACATGAAAAATGCTGGGCAACTCGAGCTGCCCAGCATTCTTTGTTTTTACCGGATCACTGTGCGCCGATGCACAACAGCGCCGCGCCGGGGGCCTACGGCGGTGGTCCGGCGGATGACCGCGCCGCCACCCATGGTGCGGCGTCCCATAACAGCGCCGTTCGGTCCGATGCAGCCGGCGCGATGGACGCCCCTCGCGCACATAACCGCAGATGATGCCTCGGTCGCGTATGCCGCAATGCCGGCGCCCAAGACCGCAGTAAGTAAGATGACTTTCCGCATATCATTTCTCCCTTGAAGCTTCGGAAGCATCGAAGCTCCGGGCAGGTTAGCTGAAGTGGAGCTTCGAAGGAGAATTAGCGCGAGAGGGCATTAATCAACGCCGCAAAAGCTTTGCATTTATTTTAGCCAAATTGTACTGAAACGCTTTTCTTCGGCTCTTTCAGAGATCAGGCTTAAAAATCATTAGGTAGAATATGGCGAGAACGGCCGCAAAAGCTGGCCACCCCAGAATGAACCACAAGCGGAGATAGCGGAAATACTGGCCAGGAAGGGGCTCGCCGCTTTCGATGCTTGCCTTGGCGATGCGCCTCAACTGAATTTGAAGCCAAACGACCGGCAGCCAGCAAGCGCCAACAAAAACATAGAGCAGGAGCGAAAGTCCGAGCCATCCGCTTGCCAGCGGCACGCCCGCGAGAAGCGCCATCGTCACCCCTGTTGCGGGCTGGACCACCACCGCGGGAGCCGTGAACAGCCAGTCCGCCAGCACCACCGAGCGGCCCACCGCTGCCACCACAAGCGGATCTTTCGTCCTGAAAGCGAGGAATCCGTGAAACGCGGTCCCGAGTTCCGTCCCGAACAAAAGAGTCGAACTCAGGATATGAATGTATTTCAGGAGAAGGTAGCTCATCGCCTCGCTTCGAGCGCCATCATGGCAAGCGTCGCAAGCAACACGGCCAGATTCTTCGTCAGCGGCCCGAGCGGATCGCTCCAGACTTGCGGGACCGCCAGGGTGGCAAGCAGCGTGAACGCCGCCATCGTCGCGATCTGCAAAAGCCCGACGAGCGCGGGGCGTATGTTGAAAAGAAGCGCAGAGCCAAGAGCGGCATCGAGCGCCGCGCCGCCATAAACGAGGGCGGATGCCTGCGCATCGCTGACGCCGAGCCCCAACACCATGGCGATGCTCTTTTCGATCGGATAAACGAACCCGGAGATGATTGCGGTGGCGATCCACAGAAGCGCAAGTCCGATCCGCAGCGCCGGTCTCAGGAAATAAAGCCGGGCATGCCAAAGGTCGGCTTGCGCCGATGGCTCTTTCGTCAAAGCTTCCGCAAGAGGCCGCGGCTGCCAGCTCAAGGCCTCTCTCAAAGGGCCGAGGGAAGCGGTGTTTCCACGAGCGAGCATGTCGAGGCTCTCGTCCGAAAGCGCGCCAAAAAAGAAGATATTCCCGAAAGCCGACCCCGTTCGCAAAAGCCACTCCGGCAACGGAAGAACCCTTGCAGGCGGCAGAACCAGCCATCGGCGCATCGTGTGGGTCAACTGATCGGTCGTCATCGGGCGAGGCCCCGCAAAATCGAGTTGACGCGGCAAGGGCTGATCGCATTCGAGCGCAAGACGTATGCCGTAAGCGAGATCGGACACATGCAGAGGCTGGACTTTCCACATGCCGGAGCCGAGGCGGGGAGGCCAAGGCATTGCGCCAAGCGCTGAAAAAAGCGCGGTGCTCTCGCCGCCGCGGCCGATCACGATGGAAGGGCGGACCACGGTCCAGCCCGAGAAGCCGTTTTGCTCCGCGAGGGCGATGCAGTAATCGTCAGCCTTGCGCTTCGTGCGGTGGAAGTGCGATTGGGCGGCGCTATCGGCGCCCAGCGCCGAGATTTGGATGACCTTCGGAATGCCCAGTCCCGCGCAGGCGTCGAAGAGAATCCCAGGCCCCCTCACGTGCACCGCTTCGAGGCTGTTGCCCACTTCGCTTTGAAAGATTCCTGCGGCGTTGACGACTGCATCCACGCCCTGAAGGCGCTGCCGCCAGTCTTCCAGCCGGTCGATGGTAAAATCGCAGTGAACGGCAGTCCAGGCTGGAAATTGCAAGCGAAGACGGGCGGTGTCCCGCCCGCAGGCGACGATTTCGTGTCCAGCCCCGGCGGCCTCGACAGCGACGCGCTGTCCTATAAATCCGCCAGCTCCGACTACCAAAACCCGCACCGGCTAACTCCGCCTTGAATCAAGTCATTTTCCCGGTCGAAGTGTAATGGTGGCGAGTTTGCGTGAACGCCCGCGCATTGTCGCAGGATGCCTTCACTCTTTCGATTCCCCCGCGCCGTAGCGTCGCATAGGACAACCGGCGCCGGATAAAGCGCTGTTTTCCATGCACTTGAAGTGAAAGTGTGTGCTTCTTCGCCCAGACTAGAGCCCAAGGGATTCGAGAACGAGCGCGTTCACCGCGTTCATATCGTAGAAGCGCACAGCCTGGCGCCTGCTCTCCTCGGCCATGAGCGGAATGAGATCGGGCCGTTGCAGAACCTGGATCATCGCGCGGGCGAGCGAGCCTTCATCGCGGACTGCCACACGATACCCGTTCAAGCCTTGTTGCACGAAATCGCGGCAGCTTCGCGTGTCGGTGGTGATGATCGGGCGGCCCAAGGCAAGCGCCTGAAAAAGCGAGCGCGGAGCGCCGTTGCCGTAGGACGGCGCGACGATGACATGACATCGCCCTATCAGCGTCCCCGCATCGTCGACAGGCCCGATATATTGAACAAACTCGCGATACTGCTTGAGTTCGGCTGTCGGCAACGGAGAAGCCGTATCGCCGGGCGTGCTGGCCAGGAAAAAGCGCGCGCGCCTAGCCTTGAGACGCATCGCTTTCGCGGCCTCGCAGTATTCGATGATGCCGTGAAGCCTATCGAGCGGCGTCGCCATTAGGAAGAGCACGCCGCGGTCGAGCGGCGGCAGCGGGCGCTGCACGTGCCGGTTCAAGTCTTCTCCCCACCCGCGCACGGTGAGTTGCGGCTTGTCTGACTGGAGAAGCTTGTTCGCCTGCGCATATTTGCAGTCGTGGGCGCTGTGGAAGATGACGGCGTCGCTCCAGCTGAAAACGGTCCGGTAGACGGTTTTCAAAGCTTGGCGCTGGCCCCACGCGGAGGAGCCCGCGCCTTCCATGAACGCCGGCCCGAGGCTCGGAACAACTGTGACGACGTGGGGCACGCGCGCGATCTTCGCCGCGGCAACGCTGACCGCGCCGTTGCCCGCCGACTCCACGAGGAGGACCTGGGGATCGACGTCACCGAAAATCGTGCTCAGTTCGCGCATGCGCCGGTACTTGTCCCAGAGCGCAAGCTGCGGCGGAAGCGAATAGGCCTCCGCGCCAATATGCGAAAGGATGCGGAGGTCGTTGTTGGAAAGTTCGGGGGCGAAGGCGAAGACGCGATGGCCGCGGTTCACCATATCGAGAATGATGCCGTGGCAGGAATTGATCAGGGCGCCGGCGGACGACGCAGTAACGGCGGCGCGTTTTCGATGCGCCGGCAGGGGGAGATATGGCCGTGAAGGGTAGGGCGCAGCATCTGTTCTTGAAAACTCGGCGGGAGGGAGAGCGTCTAACACTAACCGCATCGCGACCAACGCACCTAAAAAGAAACGCAACACATCGCCGCCGATATTACGGCGGAAGGGTTAAATTTAATATGATTGCAGCTTCCGGTCAAAGCCTTAGCAGGCCCCGGTTTGCGGATGTTTTGCAGGGACCGAACGAGGTTCAGGCCCTTTTTCTCGGGCCGCTGAGAGTCCAAAAATACCGGGGCAGCTCGTTCAGATTCGAGATGACGGCATCGGCTCCCAGAGCCTCCGGCGCAGTGCGGCTGTACCCAAAGTTCACAACCACGGCTGGAATATTTGCGGCGCGCGCGCAAGCCACGTCGGCTTCGCTGTCGCCGACCATAATGGCGTCATCCACTGAAGCGCCAAGCGCCGCGATCACCTCGCACAGTGGTTCCGGGTTCGGCTTACGAGCGCGGCCTTCGCGTTCTCCGATCACCGACCCAAAATACTTTGCAAGATCGAGCTGGCGCAGGATTTCAAGCGTGAGCCCGTGGTGCTTGTTTGTGCAGACGCCGAGACGGCGGCCTTCACCTTGGAGCTGTTCCAGCACCTCGCGCGCGCCATCATACACCACCGTCCGCGTCGTCAGGTTCTCGCGATAGAAACCGATAAAGTCGCCAACGAGCGGCATAAGCTCGGTCTTGGGAAAACCGCGAGCGAGAAGCGCCCGCTCGACGAGCTGGGGCACGCCGCCGCCGATCATTTCCTTGACCTGCTCAAGCGGGAACGGGGCAAGGCCCCGCTTTCCGGTTGCGCAATTTAGGGCATGAGCGATATCCGGGGCGCTGTCGATCAGCGTGCCGTCAAGATCGAAAACAACCGCGCGCGGCCAATCCTGCGGCTCGCTTATCATATAGCGCCCTCTTTCTTTGATATGGAAACGGGTTAGGCCGCGCTCAGCGGCTGATCTTTGGATCAAGCTCACCCTTGGCGTAACGCTTCGCCATCTCCGCCGCTGGGATCACCTTGATCTTGGAAGCATATCCGGCCGTGCCGAACTGCTCGTACCGGTCCTTGACGATCTTCTGCATCGCCGAAATCGCGGGCTTCAGGTATTTGCGGGGATCGAACTCGGCCTTGCTCGTGGCGAGCACCTTGCGGATGGCGGCGGTCGCAGCGAGCCGCAAATCCGTGTCGATGTTGACCTTGCGAACGCCGTGGCGAATGCCGCGCTGGATTTCCTCGACGGGAACGCCGTAGGTCTCCGGGATCTCTCCGCCAAACTCGTTGATAAGATCGATGAGGTCCGTCGGAACCGAGGAGGAGCCGTGCATCACGAGATGGGTGTTGGGAAGCCGCTTGTGGATGGCTTCGATGACGTTCATGGCAAGCACGTCGCCCGTGGGCTTGCGCGTGAACTTGTAAGCGCCGTGCGAAGTTCCGATCGCGACGGCAAGCGCGTCAACCTTGGTCGCGGCCACGAATTCCGCCGCCTGATCCGGGTCGGTGAGCAGGTCGTCTCTTGAGAGAGCGCCTTCAAAGCCGTGCCCGTCTTCTTTCTCGCCCATGCCCGTCTCAAGGCTACCCAGGCAGCCGAGTTCGCCCTCCACGGAAACACCGACCCAGTGGGCCATCTCCGTTACGTGAGAGGTGATGTTGACGTTATAGTCGTAATCGGCGGGGGTCTTCCCATCGCCCTTCAGCGAGCCGTCCATCATCACGCTGTCATAGCCGATACGAATCGCGCTGGCGCAGGTCTGCTCATTGTTGCCGTGATCCTGATGCAAACAGATCGGAATGGTGGGGTACTGAGCTTCGAGACCCTCGACCAGCTTGCCGAGGAGAAGGTCGCCTGCATAGGACCGCGCGCCGCGGCTCGCCTGGATGATGACCGGGCTGTCGGTCTCTCTGGCTGCTTCCAGGATCGAGATGCCCTGCTCCATATTGTTGATATTGAAAGCGGGCACGCCGTAGCCGTGTTCGGCTGCGTGATCCAGAAGTTGCCTTAGCGTGATACGGGCCATTCGAGCCTCCTATTGAGAAACTGATCTTTTGTACGTCTTACGAGCGAACGAGCGCTGCAACTCCGGGAAGTGTGCGGCCCTCAAGCCATTCAAGGAACGCGCCGCCTGCCGTCGATACATAGGTGAACTCGCCGGTGACGCCAGCGGCGTTAAGCGCCGCAACGGTGTCTCCGCCGCCAGCGACGGTGACGAGACCGGCAGTCTCAGTCAGCTTGGCGGCTTCGCGAGCAAGTTCAAAAGTCCCTTCGCCGAAGGGCGGGATTTCAAAAGCGCCGACGGGGCCGTTCCACAGAAGGGTTTTGCAGCCCGCGATTTTTTGCGAGAACTCAGCGACCGAGCGCGGGCCGATATCGAGGATCATCATATCGGCCGGAACTTCCGTGACAGGCACGACGGAGGTTTCCACATTCGGCTTCAACTCGCGCGCGACAACGGCGTCGACAGGCAGCACGATCTTGCAGCCCGATTCGGCTGCGGCAGCAAGAATAGCCTCGACGGTTGCAATGGCGCCCGGCTCGTGAAGCGACTTCCCGACCGTGTAGCCCTGCGCGAAAAGAAACGTATTGGCCATGCCGCCGCCAATGAACAGGAAGTCCATCTTCTTGGCCAGATGGCTGAGAACGTCGATCTTGGTTGAGACCTTTGAGCCGCCCACGATCGCCGCAACCGGGCGTTGCGGAGCATCGAGCGCAAGCTTGAGCGCGCTGATTTCGGCCAGCATGGACGGTCCGGCGTAGGCTGGCAGCAGGTGCGCCAGCCCTTCGGTGGATGCGTGCGCGCGGTGCGAGACCGAGAAAGCGTCGTTCACATAAATATCGCCAAGCTTCGCAAGTTCGGCGACGAAGCCTGCGTCGTTCTCTTCCTCGCCCTTATGGTAGCGAAGATTTTCCAGCATCAGGACCTGACCGGGAGCAAGCTGAGATACGGCGGCTTGAGCCGCAGGGCCGGTGCAGTCCTCGGCGAAGTGAACCGGCTCGCCCAGCAAGGACGAGAGCTTGTCAGCGACGGGCTTCAACGAATATTTCGCAACTCGCTGGCCGTCGGGGCGGCCGAGATGGGAGAGGATGACAACTTTGGCGCCGCGCCCGATAAGGTCGCGGAAGGTCGGAAGAAGCCTTTCGATACGGGTCGCATCGGTGATTTCGCTTCCGGCCATTGGAACGTTAAGGTCGGTGCGGATAAGAACGCGCTTTCCAGACACGTCGGCGGTTGCGATGTTTTCCAACGACTGAAGCAAGTCGGCTGTCATATTTCCTCCCTAACGGCGCTCTTGATCGCCGGGCCATGATTGCGCAAGTGAGTTGGCCAGCGACGCCCGCGCCGACATGTATAGGCGCGGCTGCGTGACTCCCTTAAGACACTTGTGGGAGTTGCATTGCGGTTTGTTGACGCTTGCTGGAAAAGTGACATTTCCGTGCCGAATACACAAGTCAGAGATATTTAACGCGGTGTTCACTCTGTTTGACGTCATAAGTGCCGCAGGCTATTTGCAATTGTTAAGATGAAGCCCTATGTCTTTGAAGGGCCACAATCCAAAACGATTTCATGGCTTTTAGGTGTCAGAATCGCCTCGCAGTCCGCGCGAAAGCACTTTTGGGCTCGCGTGGTGTTATGCGCAGATTGTTCCCCCACCTGATCTGCAAGCGGCACGAGAGATTATAACAATCCATGAATAAGCTGATCGAGTTATCTGATCTACCGCGGGCAGCGCAGGGGCCTGTCCTTTTTTGGCAGCAAACGCTGAGGAATCCTCTGCAGGTTTGCAGTCTTTTCCCGTCCAGTCCTTTCGTCGGGCGGGCGATGACGGAAGTTTTGGGCGGCCGGATCGACTCCCACGTCATCGAATTGGGCGCGGGAACGGGCGCGGTCACGCGGCAATTAATTCGCAACGGCGTGGAACCCGGCAAGCTCACCTTGATCGAGATCGACGCGCAACTTGGCGGACATCTCAGACGGCGCTTTCCCGAAGTGGATGTTGTGATTGGGCCGGCGCAGGATCTCGCAAAGCTTTGGCAGGAGCGCAACGGTGAAAACGTCGGCGCCATCGTCTCCACATTGCCGATGCGGCTTTTCTCGAAGAAGCTAATCTATCTGGTGATGAAGAACAGCCTGCAAGTTCTGGAAGACGGCGGCATGTTCGTTCAATTCACCTACCGGCAGACGAGCCCGGTGCCGCCGCGCGTTGTGAACGCGTTGCGTTTGAAAGCGTGGCGCTATACTCGCGTTTGGCTGAACCTGCCGCCCGCCGCGATCTGGGTTTACGAACGGACCGCGGCGCCGAAAGAGATCTAAGCCGGCGCTTTACTGTGCGATTTTAGCAACATAGGTCCCATCATCAAGATACGCACAAAGTCCGAGCCTTTGAAGCAGTAGACTGGCCTCGATTTGCTAACCAACCGAGAAATAAGGCTTTTTTTACTTGAAGTCTTTTTCCGCCTCTGACGCCTCCCTTTGATTACAAGGCGTTAAGCGCATGCTTCGCGCAAGACTCGACCTTTACTCCCTCAAGGAAGGCCTGCGCCCGAGCGACGCGCTGGTCTGCCCAGGGGGAGATCATGATCAACAAGAAACAAATTCGGCTCGCCGGGCTAACCGGAACCGCTTTGCTATCGGGTTTAGCGGCGGCAACCGAGGCGCAAGCCGGATCGTTCGGCGTGCGGGAGCAGTCCGCAGTTTTTCAAGGCTCCGCTTATGCCGGTGAAGCAGCGGGCGGCGATATCAGCTCGATGTTCTGGAATTCGGCCGCGACAGCCGCCCTGCCGGGCTTCAACGATTCGGAAAACCTGACCGGTGTTTTCGGCCATGCGAAAGAGACGGCAACGGACGGGCTTTTCGTGACGGGCCTTGTGCCAAATTCGGCCGAAGTCGGGCAAGACAGCATCCTGGCGTCGTCCTACACCACCTATCAGGTCAATGACAGGCTCTGGCTGGGCGTTGGCTTGAATGCGCCCTATGGGTTCATCACGAAGCCGGATACTAATTGGGCCGGCTCCGCTTTTGGGACCACGACCAAAGTGTTTTCGCTCGACGCCAATCCGACGGTCGCCTACAAGCTCACGCCGACACTGACAATCGGCGCCGGCGTCCAGGTCGAATATTTTGAAGTCCGGCTCAACCACAGCGACTTTGCTGTGCCTGTCGTTGGCGACATTTCCCCGTCGCGCTCGGTCAAGGCGGACGATTGGGGCGTCGGCGGCACGGCCGGCGTGCTTTGGGATCCGATCCCTGGCACGACCCTTGGGCTCGGCTATCGCTCTGAGGTAGGCGTGGATGTCAGCGGCGCCTACAGAAGAAGCGGTTTCTTCTCGTTGCCGGCAGGCGTTAGCGTTCCCGCAATATATCCAACCGCTTCCGCCAACTTGACTTTGCCCGATGAAGTGACATTCAGCGTTCGTCAGGTGGTCAATCCGCAATGGACGCTCCTTGGGACGGTTGAATGGCAGGATTGGAGCCGCATTGGGAATGTCGGGATTTTTGCAAACGGCACTAATCTGGAAACCTTGAACCTGAACTATCGCGACGGTTGGTTCTTCTCTGTTGGCGCCGAATATGCCTACAGCCCGCTGCTTACCCTGCGGGGCGGCGTCGGTTATGAACGCTCACCTGTTCAAGATAGCACGCGTGACATCCTGCTTCCCGACACGGATCGCATTCACGTCAATATCGGTGCGACGTACAAATGGTCCGACCGCATCGCGATCAACGCCGCATACTCGCATATCTTCTTTGAGGATAATGCGCCATTCTGCATTGCCAATCCCGCGTCCAACGGGGGAACGACGCACTGCACGGGCGCTCCTACCGAGCAGGTTTTACTACAGGGATCGGCTGACGTGGCCGTCGACCTCGTCTCCGTTAGCCTTAACTATCAGCTGAGCGCTCCCCCCGTGCCGCTTAAATAGCCCAGGTTGGTTTTCTCCTCGCCATTCGGGCTGGGGCAAAAGCTTTGCTGATGAATATAATTAATTTTGGGCTTTTGCTCTCGGTTCATGCGTGTCGGCTTCGCAACAGTCGGCACGCAAAAAACACGTTTTTCCGCGTTCTCCACCTGACGAATTTGTCAGAATCGACGGCAAAGGTCAGTCTGCGCCATTGAAGCGCGCTTGGCCTATCCCTTTGAAAAGCCGAGCATTTCAACCGGCCTCCCCCTTCCCCGGACCGCTGCTTTTTCCCTTCACAAATGTCCCCCCACCAGCCGCCTCATTAGACGCCCGGAGCGTTGTCACGCCTGCGATTTTGGTGATTAAGTAGGCACCGGAGAACGATACGCGCGTGGGCACGCGCTAAGTAATGCTTACCGAGGGGGAAAAAATGGGCAAATCAAGGTACGTCCGGCTGGCGTGCGTGAGTGCCGCTGCGCTTTTATCCGGGCTTAGCGTTGCGCAAGCCGGTGGTTATGCGGTTCGCGAGCAATCCACTCAATTCGAGGGCACGTCGTTTGCCGGTTCCGCCGCTGGCGGAGACTTGAGTTCGATGTTCTGGAACCCGGCCGCAACTGCCTCGCTCGAAGGAGTAAACTTTTCGTCGAACTTTTCGTTCGCTCTGACGAATTCGAGTTTGACCGCGGCTCCGGATAGCGCGTTCGCTTCTTTTTTGGGCACCAACTCCGGCTCTTTTAGCGGCGACTTTCTGGTGCCTGCCACCTACGCCAACTATCAGCTATCTGACCGCTGGTATCTCGGGTTGGCTTTGAATTCGCCTTTCGGCTTTGCTACAAAGCCGTCAAACACCTGGGCTGGGTCGCCCCTGGAGGACACCTCAAAGATTTTTACAATCGATATCAATCCCACAATTGCATACAAGTTCACGCCGCAGATCACGATTGGTGCAGGCTTGCAAGTTGAGTATTTCAAGCTCCGCGAAAATAGCGGCCCCGTTCCAAGTGCCTACCTAGGCTTTGTGAACAGTTTGCCCGGCGGACCCTACTTGCCATCGGCGATACCCGGTCGATCAGCGTCTGTGGACGATTGGGGGGTGGGTGCGACCGCGGGTGTGATATGGCAACCTACGGCACTGACTTCGATTGGCCTTGGATACCGGTCTCCGGTCGAGGTAAATCCTTCCGGCACATGTAGCGGCTTCGGCTTAACGAACCTTCAGGCGGGCTCCGCTACAGGATGTGCTAGTGGGACGACCGTCCACGCCAGCACCACTCTTCCCGAAACCCTCACTTTGAGCGGCCGCCAGCAGGTGACCGAGAGACTGGCCCTGCTCGGCACACTCGAGTGGACCCATTGGAGCCGGGTTCAGCCGACTTTTGCTTATAATAGCGCAGGGATAGCCGTGGACTCGATCCCAGTGGGCTTCAAGGACGGCTGGTTCTATGCTCTCGGCGCGGAGTACATGTACAACCCCCGATTGACTTTGAGGGCGGGTCTTTCCTACGAAAAGTCACCTGTTACCGATGAAAATCGGACCCAGTTTCTTCCGGACTCGGATCGTTGGACGCCAAGCGTCGGTGCCAGCTATAAATGGTCCGATAGGATTACAATCGATCTCGCTTACTCCCACATCTTCTTTAGTGATGGGAGTATGAAAGAAACAGTCAGTCTGCCGATTGGTACCGTCACTCTATTGGACGCCGTCGCCAAAACAGACGTGGACTTCGTTTCCGTCGGCCTGAAATACAAGCTTGCAGGCCCCGCAACGCTGGAACCCTTCAAATAAGCAAGGATCGGACACAAGCCCCGAGGGCCAGCGCAAGCTGGCCCTTTTTGTCTCTCGCTGACGAGTGTCACAATCCTGATACTCTCATCTCAAACACTAAAGCACTTTAGCGCTTCGGATTTGAGGTGAAGGGTGGATTGCCGCGCTGCGACGCGATATAAAGCTTATGTGAGATATCGCGCCATCTTTCTATCCGACATTCACCTTGCCGCACGAGCCTGCCGCTCCGAGGATCTCCTGAGCTTTTTGAAAGCGCACGACGCCGCGGCCATCTATCTTGTGGGGGACGTGATCGATTTCTGGAGGCTGCGGCGCGGCCCGAGCTGGCGCGCCTCGCAGACTGAGGTCGTGAAGGAGTTACTCGCGAAAGCGCAGGGAGGGACCCGCGTCGTCTACATTCCCGGCAATCACGACGAAGAAATGCGTATTCTGGCAGGCACGACGCTGGGCCCGATCGAAATCCGCATGCGGGCCATCTATGAAACCGCCGACGGTCGCCGCTTTCTCGTCGTCCACGGCGACGAATTCGATGACGTCGTGAACAACGCGCGCTGGCTCGCGGTGATCGGCGATATCGCTTACGACATCGCCTGGGCCGTCAATGGCGCGCTTAATTGGGTGCGCCGGGGCTTGGGGATGCCCTATTGGTCGCTTTCCGCCTACCTCAAATATCGCGTAAAGCGTATTGTCAATTATGCCGTCAATTACGAGACCTCGCTTGCCGCCGAAGCACGGCGGGTTGGAGCTTCCGGAGTGATCTGCGGCCACATTCATCACGCAACCACGCGGATCATCGACGGCATTCAATATGTGAACACCGGCGACTGGGTGGATAGCGGCACCGCGGTGGTGGAGCACTTCGACGGCCGTATGGAGATCGTGCGTTGGACCGACCATCTCCGGGCGCTCCAGTCAAGCGCTTCGAAGGTGCCGGTCGCGTCTGTCACATCGTGATGCGTATCTTGATCGCAACCGACGCCTGGAAGCCGCAGGTCAATGGCGTCGTCAACACCTACGCCAACCTCGAACGCGAGGCGGCGAATGCCGGATTTACTTTGTCGTTCCTGACGCCGGCCGGGTTCAAGTCGATCCCGCTCCCAACCTACAGCGAAATAAGGCTTGCCCTTATCGGCGGCAGCGATGTGGCGAAGCAGGTCGAGCATGACAAGCCGGACTTCATCCACATCGCAACGGAGGGATCGGTCGGGCTTGCGGCGCGCAGCTTTTGTTTGCGCGAAGGCCGCCGGTTCACCACGAGCTATCACACCCGCTTTCCGGAATATGTTGCCGCTCGGATGCCCGTGCCACTGTCTTGGGGATACTGGTTCGAACGCTGGTTCCATAACGCAGGTGCGGGCGTCATGGCGGCTTCGCGCTCGCTGTGCGATGAGCTGACCGCACAGGGGATCAAGAATGTCTATCTCTGGTCAAGGGGCGTCGACCTCGATCGCTTCAGGCCTCGACCGGTAGACCGCTTCGGCTTGCCGCGCCCGCTGTTTCTTTATGCGGGGCGGGTCGCCGTCGAGAAGAACCTCGAAGCCTTTCTGGGCCTCGATCTCCCAGGCACAAAAGCGGTGGTCGGCGGCGGCCCCCAGCTTGAAGAACTTCAGCAGCGATATCCAGACGCGGTGTTCACCGGGCCAAAGTTCGGGGACGATCTTGCCGAGCACTATGCTTCGGCGGATGTTTTCGTTTTCCCGAGTTTGACGGACACTTTCGGCAATGTCCTTCTCGAAGCGCTGGCCTGCGGCGTGCCCGTGGCGGCGTTCAATGTTATGGGGCCGAAAGACGTGGTGGCGAACGGCAGCGTCGGGATTCTCGGCGATGACCTGAGGGAAGCCGCGCTTGCGGCGCTCAAGCTCGATCGCGGGGCGTGCCGGGCTTACGCGGAGCTTTTCAGCTGGGCGGCATGCGCGCGGCGGTTTCGCGACATTGTCGCCGAGGCCAATGGCGTTCCGCCAAAATCATCGCAATTTGGTAACGAAACAGATGATAATTGCGCTATGATCCGGCAGATAAACCGCGGGACAACCGATGGACACGCCAACGATTAACGATATTGCCAATGCAGACCTGCGCATCCGGCCCCACGCGGTTGAAACGCCGCTCCTCGAATGGGGAGCATTGAACGAAAAGCTCGAAGGAAGGGTCCTTTGTAAGGCCGAGCCGCTGCAAAAAACGGGGAGCTTCAAGTTCCGGGGAGCCTATAACCGCGTTTCCAGGATCGACCGCGCCGCATTTCCCGGGGGTGTCGTCGCCTGCTCATCGGGCAACCACGCGCAGGGCGTTGCCGAGGCCGCCCGGCTCTGCGGCATCGATGCCGTGATCGTCATGCCCTCCGACGCGCCCAAGGTCAAGATCGCTCGGACCAGCCAGAGCGGCGCTGAGATCGTCTTTTACGACCGCGACACCGAAGATCGCAATGCAATAGCGCGCGACCTTTGTCAGAAGCTGAGGGCGGATTTCGTTCCGCCTTTTGACGACCCCGTCGTGATCGCCGGGCAAGGCACGGTGGGTCTTGAGATGACGAGGCAGGCCAAGGCCGCGGATGCGGAGATCGACGCGGTGCTGGTGCCGATAAGTGGCGGAGGCTTGACCGCAGGCACCGCGATCGCCGTCAAGGATCGCTTTCCCGCAGCGGAAATATATTGCGTCGAACCGAAAGGCTTCGACGATTACCGGCGGTCGCTGGCGGCCGGGGCGCGGCAAAAGAACGATCGCGCCAATCGCTCGATCTGCGATGCGCTTCTCATGCCGGAACCTGGCGAATTGACCTTCGCCATGAACAAAGGTTTGCTGGCGGGTGGCCTTGTGGTCAGCGATAGCGATGTCCGGCATGCGGTGGCTTACGCCTATCGCGATATGAAGCTTGTTGTCGAACCGGGGGGAGCTGTCGCCCTCGCAGCCCTGCTCTCGGGCGCATTTGAAGCCAGGGGCCGCACCGTGGCCGTCGTTCTTTCGGGCGGGAACGTCGATCCCCACCTTTTCGCCGACATCATTTGCAATATCAAAGAATTGGCGTCATCCGGCCAATAGATAGTTAAAAACCGGGCGTTACATTCCAGTATGTTGTCACGACGGAGTTTCCTCACTTTCGGCGCAGCCACGGCCGGGACAGCCATCATGGGGGCTGCGGACGCCTTTGCTGTCGAGCCCCGCTTCAGCCTCGTTGTCAAGGAGTGGAGCATCGCCCACGCCGCTTGGCCCGAATCCGCTTCCCCGCTGCGTATCGGCATCCTGACAGATATTCATGCCGTCGAACCATGGATGCCCGCACGCCGCATC
Organism: uncultured Alphaproteobacteria bacterium; assembly: GCA_963834165.1. GTDB lineage: Bacteria > Pseudomonadota > Alphaproteobacteria > Rhizobiales > Rhodomicrobiaceae > Rhodomicrobium. Next base: position 186,314 of record CAWIAL010000018.1, read on the forward strand.
GGGAGCATTGTGGAGCGGCTGAATGGCGAGAGGCCCGACGTGATCGTGCTTCTGGGAGATTACGTGAATGCTCTGCGGGCGAGGTATTGCACCGCGCAGGTGCCCGTTGCCGAATGGGCCGCTGCCCTGGCCGCGCTGCATGCTCCGCTTGGCGTCTATGCCGTACTCGGAAATCACGACTGGTGGACCGGCGACATCCCTGCGATCCGGCACGCCTTCGGCAAGGCTGGGATCGCCCTTTTGGAGAACGCAGTGGTCAAGGTCACGCGCGGCCGCAACCACTTCTGGATCGCCGGACTTGCCGACCAGCTCAACATCAACAGCCGTGGAATCGACGATCTGAGGATAACCCTTGAGCATGTGAGGGATAATTCGCCCGTCATCCTCCTCGCTCACGAGCCGGACATATTTTCAGAGGTCCCGCCCAGCGTCACCCTGACGCTTTCCGGCCATACCCATGGCGGACAGGTCTACATCCCTTTTATCGGCCGTCCAGGACTCTCGGCAGCTTACGCGCACTACGCCAAATACGCCTACGGTCATATCCAAGAAGCGGGGCGGCACATGATCGTTTCGAGCGGTCTCGGCCTTTCCAATTTCCCTGTTCGCTTTCTCGTGCCGCCGGAGATCGCGATCGTTACGCTTCGCGGCCTTCGCCCCATAGAATCCTCTCAATCTAACTTTAATGCGTGAAGCGCAAACTTGAGAACGGAGAGAAGCAGGTGGGCCTGCTTCCGGGCACGTTCGAATTTGGGGCTTCCTCATGCGGAAATCATTGATTGCCGCCGCTGGCCTATTGGCTTGCGGGGTTTTTGCTTCGGCGGCGGTTGCGGGCGTGGTGGTGCGCGTCAGCAAGGCGAGACAGACGATGTACGTCTATGTCGACGGGGAGTTGGAGTACGTCTGGCCTGTGTCTACCGCGGGCGGCGGCTACAGCACACCCAATGGCGTCTATCACCCGACAGGGTTCGACCCGTACCACCGTTCACGGCTTTATCATAACTCGCCCATGCCGTACTCGATCTTCTTCAACGGGGGGTATGCGATCCACGGATCGTACGACATCCGGCACCTTGGCAGCCCGGCTTCGCACGGCTGCATCCGGCTCCATCCTGAGCATGCAGGCGAGCTTTACGATCTGGTCCGCAGTTCCGGCAGCACGCGTATTATCGTTTCGAGATAAGGCGCGCTGGAGTTACATACCGGTCAGTGTTGTTTGAGAAGCCGTTGAAATCCCTGCCGTTAAGGGTCGCCTTGATTTTGCGAGCAGGGATATCTTCTTCCCGATTTCTATGCCCGGCTTCTCTATCAGATAGTGGAGGCTCAACGCTATGGCAGGGACCATAAGGATAGAGAGGACCGGCGCGCAGCCTGGGTAGATAACAACTTGCTTGATTAAGTACTTATAGTCAAGAGCAAACGGGTGCGCTAGATAGATTGTGTATGACAATAGAGAAACATAGGACACAGCTCTCGGGATTTTAATTCGAAGTTTGTTTTGTAATGAAAACAAAATTATCACAGCTGTGATGGCTGCAACAAAGCTTGACTGCAACGGCCAGACCGCTCCCACACTTGGAATTAAAAATGCTATTGCGAAGATCGAAGCTAGCGCTAAAAACAATAGGTGTATAATATAAGGTAACTCATTTGTTGGCTTGTCATTCCGATGCACAACAAGAGCCGCTAGGGCACCGTACAAAATATTATCCATCCAAAATAGCATGGAAAAAACCGAATATATTGGCAGTTCCGTGTATCTTACGAGCCAGATCGTTTTTATTGACAATGATATTAGAATTAATGAAATGGTGACGTGCGACCTCTTGTCCGGAGAAAATTTTATAATGAGGAATGGCGCAAGAAAATAAAACCATAATTCGACTTGAAGAGACCACAAGACACCCACTCCGAAACCCATCCAGACGTCAGGCATTTTCACCAAAAATAACAAGTAAAAAAAGCTATCTCGATAGTTCGAAAGGCTACCTGAGCCACAGCAATATAGAATTGCGAGATGCAAAACGCATGCAGCTATGTAAGCCGGATAAATACGAAATGTGCGCCTTATCCAGAAATCAAGCGCACCGTTTCTTTCGTCTAGAAGTTTTTTTGTAATCAAGAAACCGCTTAGGCAGAAAAATATCGAAACGCCAACTGACCCGCCCGGCAGCCATTTCTCCCTAAAATGAGTTACTAGTACAAATATTATTGCCATAGAGCGCAAAAAATCGAGCGCTAAAACCCTCGAGCACGGCGCTTGTTTTATATGAGCCTGAGGCTGAGTGTCGTATGAAGGTGCCATCTCTCAACCGTGAGAAGGCAATATTATTATCCTTGCCAGTTCCATCCCCACCACGGCGCGCGCAACGTGACACTAGCATTATTATAAACGTTCCGGCGTAGGAGTTTATCCAAAATAAAGAAGATTTTGATCTGTTGCGCATTAGGCTCACCGCGCCATCGACATCAAAAGCCTACGGATTATCGCACAACCTGGAAGTCGTGCATGCATCAAGCGGCAGCCTCAGCCCCCTGAGCGTATCGAGAAATTCGACTATGGCGCATCGCGTAGCCCCAATGGCGTTGCCCGCGGAGGCCGGCATCCAATACTCCCCAGGGCATTATTTGCTGGGTTTCCACCTGAGTTTATCCGGGAACGGCGGAGGGATGTGGCTCCCCGTAATTAAGCGTCCGCTCGCCAACTCCGCGGCCAGCGACGACCCGCAAAGATGCGGGTCGGTCTCCTCGGCAAGTTCTTGGTCCCCGTCAGGTGGCTGGTTACACTTCCCGCCACATTCCATCCGGTCCGCGGCAAGCCCTGCCGATCATTGTTTCCGGCCTGCCATTGATGAAGACGGTTTGCGAGAATTCGCGGCACCTCATCTCGTGATCGTAGTAGATAGGCCGCGGCTCTATATAGCCATAGTGGCCATTTGGATTGCGCCATTCCGCGCGCTCGCCGTTTTCGAATGCGGCATACTGCGCTTCGGCTGCGCGGCGGCGATCTTCGTCGTCCATCGACTTGCCGATGCGGTTACCAATAAAGCCGCCGATCAGCGCCCCGCCGACGGTTGCGGCAACGCGTCCGCCGCCTCTGCCAAATTGATTGCCGATCAAAGCGCCTGTGGCAGCGCCAACGAGCGTGCCGGAGTCTTCTTTCGTGGCGCACCCCGCTGTCAATATGAGTGCCAAGGATGTAAAGATTAGCCCTAGTTTTTTCATGTCCCCTACGAGAAGAGCGAATCGCTCACCTCTCCCAGCCGTTTGCACTCGCAACCGTAGGCGCGTGTTTCGGGCAATTTTGCGTCAATTACGCTGCAGGGAGGATCAAGCAGGCTCTTAAACCGCCGCTTGTTGCTTCTTCGAGACGGAGCGAGCCCCGATAGAGGTCCGACAAGTCGGCGACGATGGAGAGACCGAGGCCGGAACCGGGCACGCTTTCATCGAGACGGCGTCCGCGTTTGACCGCCGAGCGCCTGAACTCTTCGGGCAGGCCCGGCCCGTCATCCTCTATAATAAGCTCGAACGTGCGCTCACCCACTTGCGGCGCCGGCGTTTCGACCTTCACAACCACGCTCGACCTTGCCCACTTGCAGGCGTTGTCCATGAGATTGCCCGCCATTTCCTCGAAATCCTGTTTCTCGCCGAAGAAGCGCACTCCACTCGGGCAATCGACTTCCAGGCTCAAAGCGCGGGCTTCATAGATCTTCGTCAACGCCCGGGAAAGCGCATTCAGTTCCGCGCCCACGTCCGTGACGCCGCTCGCAGGCCGGATCTGGGCCGCGATCCTGGCGCGGTCCAGGTAATGCGAAATCTGCTGGCGCATGAGCGCGGCCTGCTGCGAGACCTTGCCGGCGAAGTCGCTATTCTGGGAGGCGGCCTCGTTGATGATGACGCTCAGGGGCGTCTTCAAGGCGTGGGCGAGATTTCCGACATGGGTTCGCGCGCGCTCGACGACGCTTTTGTTGGCCTGAATGAGCGCGTTCAGTTCTTCTTGCAGAGGCAGGATCTCGTCCGGGGGGGTGCCCTCGAGCATCGTCTCCTCGCCGGACCTGATCGCGGCTATGCGCTTGCCGATGTCCTGGAGCGGGCTGAGCCCGAAACGGACCTGGAAAAATGTTGCGAGCAGGAGGCCCGCTCCAAGAAGGGCCAGCGTCAGCACGATCGTGTTCGTGAGATAGCGCGATTCATTATCGATCTCCGTCATGTCGAAGGCGACCGAAATCGAGAAGATGCGGCTCTCGTTCTCCTGCCCAAAATCGATGTCCCGCTCCAGGACCCGCAGAATTTGGCCTTCGGGACCGTCGATGTAACCTTGGCGAACCTGCTTCGAGTCGGGCTTAATGCCGATTTCGCTCGGCGTTTTATAAGTTTCACCCGCCAGCGAGTCGGACTTGAAAACCGGTTCGCTTCCCTGATCGGCGGGGCGTATCTGCCAGTACGCGCCGGAAAGCGGCTTCTGGAAAAGCGGCTCGCCAATATCGTCCGGCCGCTTGACGTCGAGTGTGCCCTGGGGGGCGGCTTTGGCGATGATATTCTCAAGGTATTGATTGAGCCGCTGATCGAAGCTTTCCTCGATAAAGTCGCGGCAAAGCGAGATCAGGATGGCGGCCGTAACCGACAGGATCATCAAGGTCCAGGCCGCCGAGGAAATCAAAAGGCGAAGTGCGAGCGAATTGGCCCTCATGAGCCCCTCTTCGCGCTCCCGTCGAGGTCCTGCGCAAGGGAAAGACAATATCCCAGCCCCCGCACGGTGTGGATGATGTCGGCCGGAATTTTCCGGCGCAGCCTGCCTATGAAGACTTCGATTGTGTTCGAGTCGCGGTCGAAATCCTGTTGGTAGAGGTGATCGACAAGCTCAGACCGCGACACGACGCGCGACTGGTGATGCATCAAATAGGAGAGGAGCCTGAATTCGAGCCCGGTCAGCTTGATGGCCGCACCGTCGAACGTGACGCGCGCCGTGCGGGTGTCGAGACGCAAAAGGCCGCATTCTAGCTCCGCTTTCGCAACGCCTGCGCTGCGCCGGAGGAGGGCGCGGATCCTTGCGATCACCTCCTCCATTTGAAAGGGCTTGGCGACGTAATCATCGGCGCCGGCGTTGATGCCCGCCACCTTTTCGCTCCACCGGTCGCGCGCCGTGAGGATGAGCACGGGGGTTTTTATTTCGGCCCTGCGCCAGCCTTCGAGGACGCTCAAGCCGTCGATTTTGGGCAGCCCCAGATCGAGGATGATCGCGTCGTAAGGCTCGGTCTCGCCAAGATATGCACCTTCCTCGCCATCGAATGCGGCGTCGGCCGCGTAACCGGCCTCGGTAAGCGCCGCCACAAGCTGGCGGTTCAAATCCCGATCGTCTTCGACAACCAGAATGCGCATGGCTGACCTCTGCTCTCGATTCTTAGCGGGCTGCGAGGTGGACCGTGATCACTTTGCCGGATGCCTCGAGAATCGTGACCTGGAAATAATGATCGTTAGCGTTGCCGCAAAGCGAGAGCCGGAGAATTTTCCCATTTGCAAGGCGCTCCTGAAGTTCCTCCTGAACTTGCCTGAAGGTCTTGAAGTTGCCCTTTCCCCACGTGTGCGTGCAGGTGATCTCCCTGGCGGAAACGGGATCGCTCCGGCAAATGGCGGCAGAAATCAGGAGGGCGGCGCAGAGATATCTCATGGCTCATTCTGGATCGAAGGTCCTGAAGTGGCGACTCCTTCCTGAATCCCAGATGAACAGCCTCCAAAAATTGAGATCGATTTCACAAAATTTCTAGTGAAAACAAGAATAGCCCTATTCAGCTTTCGCCTCCTCTGCTTGCAATGCATCGAGAGAGGGCCTGCCGGCGAGTTGCAACACGAGATCGAAAAAGGCTGTCTGCTCGACCCTTTCAAGCCTCGCAATCAAGAAGAGCCCGCGCAGCGTTCCGACAGCTGGAATCGTGATGTTCCACTCCGTCGCAAGCCGCGCCGAAAGCCACTCGGCCAGGGTGCTTTCAAGCTCGCGATTTTCTACGGCGCATCGTCCTGCGATTTTGGTCGCGACCATGTGGATCAAGAGAGGCCTGAGCTCGGGGTATTCTTTTTCAAGGCGAAGGTCGCCGATAGCCGCATTCAAGGCAAGCGTGGGCTGGTGCATGACACCAACGACTGAGAAAACTCCCGAACCGGATAAGTCTGCCGCTAAGATGATTTCGCCGGCGCGTCTAGTAGTCATGCCATGGTCCCATGCGGGCTGAAAAGATAGGCCGGGTTGTATGCAAGGTTTCGTGAACTGATCCGATGGCTCAAGTTGTGGAAGGGGATGAGTTGCCCGCAAGCAACAGCGTTCCAGGCATCTTCTCCGGTTTTTAATAAAACTTCATTTCGGTTTGAAGGCAATCGTCTTCACTGCTATCTTACGAAGCGTTTTCATAGCTCGGGTTTACGTTCGCGGGGTTTTGTGGGGCAGGCCTTTTTATCTTGTCTAAAAGATTATGCTTTGCGTTAGAAGAGCTAGCGTAAAGCTGTTTGCAAAGTGAGCCCCGCGAACTCGACCCGGAGCCGGTATTTACAATTTAACTATCATTCAGCCAGCCGTGTGGCGAATTCCACGGCTAGTTCGCTTTTTGCGCCCCAATCCAGCCGACGATATGAGCGGGATACCGCTCCTCGGGGATTTTTTTCTCGCTGATGGCCACGTCCCGGATGGCCACGCCGGCCTCAAAAACGGTTTGCGCCGTACCCGATACGAGCGGATGCCACCAGCGAAGGTCCTTCCCCTCATCGATGAGGCGGTAGGCGCACGTCTCGGGAAGCCATTCGAGGCGGCTGACATCCTGCGGCGTGAGCTTGACACAGTCGAAAACGTGCTCCCGCCGGTTGGCATAGTCGGAACACTGGCACGAGCCAAGGTCAAGAAGCTTGCAGGCAAGCCGTGTAACGGCGATATCGCCGGTATCCTCATCCTCGAGCTTGATCAGGCAGCACTGGCCGCACCCATCGCAAAGCGATTCCCATTCGCCTGCGGACATTTCTGCAAGCGTTTTCGACTTCCAGAAGGGCTTGCCGCCGGCGGCCGGCGCGGACATATTTTTCCGGGGAGCACTATGCCCGCGCCATTTTAACTGTTTTGCAGACTCGTTTCTTGGCATAGTACCGGTCGATTGAGGATCAACAGAAGCGGCAAAGACACGTGCGGGACTGGATTTTCAAACCGAACCGTCGCAACCGTTACATCAATTGGCTTGCGCTCGACTCCTGGATCGATTCCACCCTCTACGGTGTGTATGCCAGATTTAAAGACTGGTGGGCAAACTACAACAACTTCTTCGCGCGGTTCCGGGTTACGGGTTCGAGGCGGTTTGCCACCGAGATTTTGTCGGAGATCCTCACCCTCGGTACCGCCGGGCTCGCTATCGTTCTGATGTTCGAGCTGCCTTCGATCGAGCTCACCAAGAACCCCAATTGGCGGACGGGCAGCGACTTTAGCGTTACTTTCCTCGACCGCTACGGAAACGAGGTCGGCAAGCGCGGCATCCAGTTCTCGGATGCGGTGCCCTTGGAGGAGGTGCCCGACAACCTCATCAAGGCGACGATGGCGACCGAAGACCGGCGCTTTTTCGACCATTTCGGCATCGACATCCTGGGCACGGTGCGCGCGCTCGTTCAAAACGCCCGGGCGAACGAAGTGGTCCAGGGGGGCAGCTCGCTGACGCAGCAGCTCGCAAAGAACCTCTTCCTCTCCTCCGAGCGCTCGATCCAGAGAAAGATCCGCGAGGTCTATCTCGCTCTCTGGCTCGAAGCCCATCTGACGAAAAAAGAAATATTGAAGCTTTATCTGGACCGCTCCTACCTCGGGGGCGGTACATTCGGGGTCGAGGCAGCCTCGCAATTCTATTTCGGCAAGTCGGTTCGCGACATCAACCTCGCCGAGGCAGCCGTTCTAGCGGGCCTCTTCAAGGCGCCGACCAAATACGCGCCTCACTCCAACCCAGCCGAATCCCGTGCGCGCACGAACCAGGTTTTGACCAACCTAGTCGAGGCCGGGTACATGACCGAAGGCCAGGTGCATGGTGCGCGGCTCAATCCCGCGAAGATCGTGGACCGCCAGGAGGTCTACGTGCCGAACTACTTCCTCGACTGGGCCTTCGAGGAAGTGCAAAGGCTCATGAAAGGCAAGGGCGAGTACGTCCTTACCGCACGGACCACTGTCGATGTCCCGCTGCAGAAACTCGCCGAGCAAGCCATCGAAACGACGTTCGAGCGCGAAGGCCGCAGCGCGCGCGCCAGTCAGGCAGCTCTGGTCTCGATGGACACCGACGGCGCTGTCCGCGTCATCGTGGGCGGCCGCGACTATGGCGATAGCCAGTTCAACCGCGCGACGCATGGTCAGCGCCAGCCGGGCTCATCGTTCAAACCTTACGTTTACCTCACAGCCATCGAGAACGGCATCAAGCCGACAAAGGTCATGTCGGACGTCGCTCCAACTTGCGGTAACTGGTCTCCGACGAACTACGGCGGCGGCGTCAGCGGACGGTCCATGACGCTTTATGAGGCGTTGATGAGGTCGGTCAACACGATCGCGGTGAAGCTGTCGTTGGATGTCGGGCGCGAAAAGGTCCTCGAAACGGCGCATAAGATCGGGCTGACTTCCGTCCGCAAGACATGCTCGATGGCGCTCGGGGACTCCGGCGTCGCACCGATCGATCACACGGCTGGCTTCGCCGTTTTCGCCAATGGCGGCAAAGCGGTTAAGCCCTATGCAATCCTGGAGCTTAGGAACACGCGCGATGAGGTGGTTTATTCACGCGAGCGCGACGAGCCCCCGCCGGCGCAGCTCTTCAAGCGCGAACACATCGAAATTCTCAACACAATGCTCGAAAAGGTTGTGAGCGAAGGCACGGGACAGGCCGCCCGTCTTGACTTTACAACCGTGGCGGGTAAGACCGGAACCAGCTCCGGGCCGCGCGATGTGTGGTTTGTGGGTTTCACCGGGCAGTATGTGACGGGCGTCTGGTTCGGGAATGACGACTTCAGCGAAATGGCCAGCGGCACGACGGGCGGCCATATGTCGGCACCCGCCTGGCATGAATACATGGCTGCGGCTCACACAAGCATGGACATCCCGCAAATCCCGGGGCTTCCGCTCCATCCGCGCCAGATCGAGGAGCGTCAGCGTCTCTCCGAGATCCGCCGCGACGACCCGAGCATGGGGAGCGGCGTGCAGGACGCGGCCAAGCGCATGCCCGCCCGGACGCGGAAAATGCTGACCTCGCTTTCCAAGCTGTTGAAGGAAGCGCCGAAGCTGCAAGCCGCTGGCACGGAAAAAGGTGCAACCCTGGACAAACCGCCCGTAAGGACGCAATAACGGCTTCGCTTAGAGCTTGGCACGAATGAAAGATGCTTCTGCAGCAGGATGATAAAAGGGACATTGCCCATGGTTCGACAGGCTCACCATGAGGGTTGAACTCGTCGATAGCGCTCGGCCTCATCCTGAGGAGCCGCAACGCGGCGTCTCGGAGGACGAAGCCAAGATCCGCGGTCTTTCCGGTCTGCTAGGTTTCTAAGCATGCCCTTCCTGACCCGATTCTTGCTGTTCGTGGGTATCGCCCTGATCGTGGGCCTCGGATCGGCGTGGCGGGCGGTCAACCACGGGTTCTTCGCGAGCACGGTGCGCTTCGGGCCGTGGGCTTTCTGGTTCCGCGAGGGGACGGGCGAAGCGGACCCCTACACAATCGCCCACGTTGCCCGCGAGGGAACGCTACCGATAACGGCGGCGAGCGCCATGACCTTCACGGCCACGCGCGATAGTGCCGGCTCGCGGCTTTCTGGCGATTGCACCTATGAAGTGCGCGGGTACGCGGTCCCGGCTCTGTGGTGGAACATTGCCGCCTTCAGGCCAAATGGACAGGTCATGCCGAACAAGACCGGCCGCTCCAGTTTCTCCAGCGCCAACATCCTGACCGCGCCGGACGGCTCATTCACGGTGCGCCTGTCGCCCGATGTGCAGCCGGGAAATTGGATCCCGGCGGAACGCGGAGATCGCGTCGTTCTTCGCCTTAACATCCTGCGGCCGCTCGCGCCCGATAGCCTCCTCAAATCGGGCGGGGATATTCTGCCCGCGATCACGCTTGTGGAGTGCTCGTGATGGGAAACCTGCCGTGGATCATAGGCGGCATTGTTGCCGGCGGCATCATCCACATTCTTTGCGTGTTTGGGATTCCCTCGCTTGCCGACCGGGACGGCTGGTCCCGGCTCGCGGCCAGCATAAAGCCGAATGCGTTCGCCGTGGCCGACGGGAAAAGCGTGGCCACTCTCCCCTTCTCCTCGCCGGATGTGATCAGCGCCTACTGCCTTTTCGATCTCTCCGAGCACAACGTCGTGGTTAGATCGCCGCTGCCCGATGGGCCATGGTCGCTCGCGGTCTCGACGCGGTCGGGAGAGAATTTCTATGTCGTCACCGGCGCCGACGCGAAGAAGTCCGAGGTGCGGTTGCTGCTCATCCGCAACGACAAACTCTCCGAGGAAGCGGCCACCGAAAAGACGGATGAAGGCGACGATCAAAACATTGTCGTCTCGCCGACCGAGACGGGTATCGTGGTGATCCGGGCACCGCTTCGCGGTGAGAGTTTCAGGGCGCAAACTTTGAGCGATATTCAAAAAGCGCGATGCGAAGCCCAACCGTCCGAGCCGGTCGTCGCTGCCGTCTCGGAGCCTCCCGTTGCTGACAGCAGGAACAACGCGCCGGAGACGCAAGGCCGCCCCAGGAGGCGCAGGACTCGCTAGAGCGCGTTCGGAAAAGTGTGAAGCGGTTTTCCGATAAGACGCACGAAAAACAAAGAGTTAGAGGCGACGGAGCTAGAGTGCGCCGCTAATTCGAGAGCGCGAGGGCATTCTCCCCCAGGAGATGACACCCTCGAGAACTTTCTACTTCCAAAATCCAAATATCCGGGTCGCGGCCTGCCTGCCTCGAAAGGTACTCATCCGCCTCGGCTTCGCCGGTGTGCGGAGTGTAAACCGGTTGCCAGGCGCGTCCTTCCTCGACAATGAGCGTGTCGCTTGGGATCATCTCTGCAAGCTCCGCGGACAGTGGCGCGAAAACTTGGGCCGTCCCATCCAATGCGGCAACCTTGATATAGATGGCGCCGGCATCGGCATCGCCGCGCCGCACCAGAGCGGCATGGACGAAAGCGGCGTTGACCCGCCGCAGGTAAGCGCTCACCCAGATATGTGATTTTACGCGCATGCTTCCCTCTTTTGATGCAGGCAAAAGCAGAACGCCCGCCAGCGCTTACCCTGCCCAGGTCATAGGTGACCACGCATTCGGGCAGCAATGGCTAAAGTCACAGCTAACCGAAAGCATGTAAGATCGTGTTATCGAAAATCGCGGCTTTTTAACGAGTCCGTCCAATTTGAGGTAACTTTTGATGTTCGAGAATCGCCGCCCGATGCGTGTGCAACCTCGTCGCCGCGACCGAAACGTAAGCCGAAAGCGCTTGACCCAGGCTGGAGCCCGCGAAGCATAAAGGTCCAATCGGTTAAACGGCGGCTGACCACGTGGATCACATTACTCTCTTTTTGGAGAATTCCCTCACAGAGAATCACTTTCGCTCCAAAGACGGCCCTGCGATGGGCGTCTGCCACCTTCGGCCATACGATCAGATTGGATGCTCCCGTTTCGTCCTCCATCGTAACGAAGATCGTGCCTTTCGCCGTTCCCGGCCGCTGCCGGAACAGCACAAGGCCCGCAATTTTAACGAATTTTCCGTTTGGCAGCCTTTTCAGATCCGCGGCTGTAATCATGCCTTTGGCACTCAGCCCGGCGCGCATGAAAGCCATGGGGTGATTGCGCAGCGATAAGCCGAAAATGGCATAGTCTTCCGCAACCAACTCTTCTTCCTTGAGCGGCGGGAGTTCGACGCGATCGCCTTCGCGGACTTGAGAATATAGCTCTCTCCCCTCATCCTGTCCTTCTCTCCCTGGGAGAAGGGACGCCGCTGCAAAGCCCTCTCCCATGGGGAGAGGGTTGGGTGAGGGGAGAAGAGGAAGTTTGTTCGTCTCAAGCCCCGCGACATCCCACAGCGTTTCGCGGCGGCCCAAGCCGAGCGAGCCGAAAGCATCGGCTCTGGCAAGCGTAAGCATGGCGGCGAGGCCGAGCTTCGCGCGGCGCATCAAGTCTTCCGGGCTTTTGAATGGCCCCCCGGCTTTCCGGGCGGCCACAATTCTTTCCCCGTCGTCTTCGCGCATGCCCGCAATCAGGCGCAGGCCGATGCGCAGCGCATGCGTATGCTTTTGAGGCCGCAGTCCCTCACCCTGTCCCTCTCCCTCTGGGAGAGGGGACGCCGCTGCAACAGGCACGCCCGGACTCCCTCTCCCATGGGGAGAGGGTTGGGGTGAGGGGATATTGAGCGCAGAAATAGCCTCCAGCGTATGATCCCACTCGCTCGCATTAACATCGGCGGGGCGAACCTCGACCCCATGCTCCCGCGCATCGCGAACCAACTGCGCCGGCGCATAGAAGCCCATGGGCTGGCTGTTCAAGATCGCGGCGGCGAACACGTCGGGGTAATAGCATTTCATCCACGCCGAGCAGTAGACGAGCAGCGCGAACGAGGCCGCATGGCTCTCGGGAAAGCCGTAGGTGCCGAACCCCTGGATTTGGCTGAAGCAGCGCTCGGCAAACTCGCGCTCGTAGTTCCGTGCGAGCATGCCGTTGATGAACTCGTCCTTGAACTGCCCGATCGTGCCGACCTTCTTGAAGGTGGCCATCGCGTGCCGCAGCTCGTCCGCGCGGCTTGGCTTGAACCCCGCCGCCACGATGGCGATTTTCATGCACTGCTCCTGAAAGAGCGGCACGCCGAGCGTCTTTTCGAGAATGCCTTTCAGCTCGTCGCTGGGAAACGTCGTCTTTTCGATCCCCTGGCGGCGGCGCAGATAAGGGTGGACCATGTCGCCCTGGATGGGGCCGGGGCGCACGATGGCGACCTCGATGACGAGATCGTAGAAGCATTGCGGCTTGAGTTGCGGCAGCATGGTCTGCTGGGCGCGGCTTTCCACCTGGAACACGCCGATGGAATCGGCGCGGGACAGCATGTCGTAGACGGCGGCGTCCTCTGCGGGGACGGTCGCGGGCGTAAGGTCGAGCCGGTAATGCTTGCGCAATAGTTCGAAGCCTTTGGCAAGGCAGGTGAGCATGCCAAGCGCCAGCACATCCACCTTCAACATGCCGAGAGCTTCGATATCGTCCTTATCCCAGGAGACGATGGTGCGATCCTCCATCGAGGCATTCTCGATGGGGACAAGCTCGTCGAGGCGGCCGCGCGCAATCAGAAAGCCGCCCGGATGCTGCGAAAGGTGGCGCGGAAAGCCGATGAGCTGACGCGACAGGTCGAGGCAGAGCGCGAGCCGCGCGTCGCCCGCATCGAGGCCCAGGCCCGCAAGCTCTTCCGGGTCGATGCCATCCTCGCTCCAGCCCCAGATCGAACCCGCGAGCGCCGCCGTGACATCGGGCGAAAGGCCAAGCGCCTTCCCCACCTCGCGCACCGCGCCGCGCGTCCGGTAGCAGACGACGGTGGCGCAGAGGCCTGCTCGATGCCGTCCGAAGCGGTCATAGACATATTGAATGACCTCCTCGCGCCGCTCGTGCTCGAAATCGACGTCGATGTCCGGGGGCTCGTCGCGTGCGTCGGAAATGAAGCGCTCAAAAAGGAGATTGGAGCGCGCGGGATCGACTTCCGTAATGCCAAGCGCATAGCAGACGGCGGAATTGGCCGCCGATCCGCGCCCCTGATGCAGGATTTTCTGCCCGCGGGCATAGCGAACGATGTTTTCAACGGTGAGGAAGAAGGGCGCGTAATTGTGCCGGTCGATCAGCGCGAACTCGTGCTTGATCTGCTCGGCAACGGCAGGCGGCGGGCCGTCCGGCCAAAGGTGGCGCGGATAGCGCCGCTTGAGCCCTTCCCAGGTCAGGCGTTCGAGCCGCGCTTGCGGGTCTTCGCCGTCGGGCGCGATCTCGTCGGGGTATTCATAGGTCAGTTCCTTGAGGTTGAAAGTGCAGCGGGCGGCCAGTTTTGTGGTGTTTGCGATCGCCTCCGGATAAGCCGCGAACAGGCGCGCCATCCCACTCCCGCCTTTCAGATGCCGCTCGGCATTGCGCACGAGACGGAAGCCAGCCTCGTCAATGGTACAGGTGTCGCGGATGCAGGTGAGGACATCCTGAAGGCGGCGGCGCGACGGGTGATGATAGAGCACATCGTTGGTCGCGATCAGAGGAACGCGGGCGGCTTCGGCGAGGGCGGCAAGCCGGTGCAGCCGCTTCGCATCGTCGCCGTGAAAGCGGTAGGTGGCGGCAAGGTAGACGCGATCTTTCAGCCGCGCCGCCAAGTCTTGCAGATGGCGCTGGAAGCCTTCCGTTTTTTCCAAGCTTTGGAACATGACGTCCGGCGGCACCACCGCAACGATCTGCCCTTCCGAAAAGGCGAGGAAATCTGCAAAGCGCAGATGGCACTCGCCTTTGGGGATAATGTTGCCTTTGGGGATAATGTTGTCATGGCCGGGCTTGACCCGGCCATCCAGGGAAGCAAGAGCAAGAGCAGAATTTTTTGCTCTAGATGGCCGGGTCAAGCCCGGCCATGACGAAGAAGCTGTGGCCTCCTTCCCCCTAAAAACCCGATCCGATTTCCCCACCGTCAGCAGCCTGCATAGCCGCCCGTAAGCCGCGCGGTCCTGCGGATAGCACAAGAGATCCGGCGAGCCGTCCTGGAAGGTCAGGCGGCAGCCAACGATCAGCTTCACACCCAGCTCGCGCGCCGCAAGGTGAGCGCGCACGATGCCTGCAAGCGAGTTGCGGTCCGTTATGGCGATGGCGGAAAGGCCGAGTTCGGCGGCGCGGACGACCAGTTCGTGGGCGTGCGATGCTCCTTCCAGGAAGGAAAAGTTGGTCGTCACCTGCAGCTCGGCGTAGCCGCTTCGACGGGAAGGCAAAACGACGCTAGGCATGCCGCCCTCCTATTGTCGCCTTGGGAAGCGCCTCGGCGCTTATACGGGGCCTTTCCGATGATGGGCCGGTGTTTGGAACGATCCCGGATAGCCGCAAGCGGCTTCCAGGACGACGATGGCGAGGGCTCATGCGAACACCCCGTGCAGATACCAGCGGGGCAGCCTTTCGCCCCCATAAAGCCCTTCGCGGAAGACCCAGAAACGCATGCCATGCACGCTCTCGACGCGATAGTAATCGCGGACCTGATCGTCTTCTCCTCCCTCACCGCCGCCGCGCCACCATTCGGGAGCGATGCGCTCGGGGCCATCCGCGCGGGCGACGCGATGCAGCACCTTCCGCCAGCGGAACAGCATCGGCGGCGCATCGGGGAGCGCGGCAGTCACATCGATCGGCTGAGGCCGCGCGAACAGCCGGATCGGCCGCTCCGCCATGGTTTGCCAGATGCGCTCTCCCCTCACCCCAACCCTCTCCCCATGGGAGAGGGAGTAGGGCGAACCCGCTGCCACGGAGTTCCCTCTCCCATGGGGAGAGGGACAGGGTGAGGGGCGAGAAGGTTGCCGGTTTTTTACGATCCCGGATAAGGCCCTTGGCGTTTCCGGGATGACGCTTTCCCGTTTCACTGCTCGTTCTGGGATGTAGCTCTCCCGCGCCGCAAGCCGGTACACGCGGCCTTCGCCAAGCCGGTTTTCCAACGCGTCGATCAGAACCGCCAGCTCTTCGAGGCAGGCGTTGCTTTGCACCTTGCGCAAGATATTGGCCTGCCGCGCTTCCAGCGGTTCCACATGCGAGGCGGCGAGCGTTGCGACATCGACTCCAAAACCTGGATCGATAAGCCCGAGCTTCTCCCTGAAAAGGCGAAAGACGCGGGTGGCATCGCGGACCGGCAGCGCGGTCGAAACAGCCTCGGTTTGCACGCCGCCATCGCACCTGAAAAAGCTCACCTCGAACCGCATGCCCCCCTGGCGCTCCGCCTGCAGCCGCGCGCAGAGCATGTCCAGAAGCTTGATCGTCACCCGCTCCAGATCTTCCGGCGCTGAAATGGGTTCGGCGAAGCGCAAGCGTTCGATCCATGGCGCCGGCGACCGCAGAAACTCGATCGCCTCCGCGGCGTGCCCCATCGCCTTGTCGAGCTGGGGCAGAAGATCGGGGAAGCGGCGCGACAGGCCGGTGCGGGGCAATTTTTGTACGTCGCCGATGGTGAAAAGCCCGAGCTTGCGAAGAACGGCCGCCGTTTCGGAGCTGATGCGCAGCCGCTCCATGGGCAGGGGGGCAAGAAGCGGAGCAAGATTGTCATTGTAGCTCCCCCTCACCCCAGCCCTCTCCCGCGAGGGGAGAGGGGGCAGGTCGCACCAGTTGGTACGGCGTCCCTTCTCCCCTTGCGGGAGAAGGACAGGATGAGGGGTTGGAACGCTTTCTATGATGGTTTCCGCAGAATGCGCGATAAAATAACGCTCTGCGTGATGCGCAAGCGCGTAGGCCGCCCCGAAAGTGGGCGCGACGGCGGCTCGCGCGGGAACGCCGCGTGCTTCGAGCCTCGCAATCAGGTCTTCGGCAAGCCCGGCCTCGCTACCCCAAAGATGGGCGCATCCGGTAATATCGAGCCAAAGGCCTCCTGGCGGAGCAGGCGCGGTCGCGGGGCTGTAACGCTGCGCCCAGGCGGCGAGTGCGGTCAACGCTTCCTGAACGGCTTCCGGTTCGGCATCGGCGCAGATCAGCTTGGGGTATACGGCGAGCGCATCCGCCAAAGGCTGATGCAGATAGAGGCCGGCGCGAATCGCAGGCTCGTCAAGCGCCGCGATGCGGCGGATATTGCCATGCTTCTCAAGAAGCGCGAGCGGTTCGCGAGGGCGCGCGAGCGGGGGCCGCTTCAGCCGGGCGAGCGTCATCGCGAAGTTCGGCAACCACACGAACATGGCCCGCTTCGATGCCTTCGCCGTCTGAGCCATTGAGCGCCTCCACAATCCACGATGCCGTTCTGCCGTTTCGGCAATATTCAAGATCGAGCCGCCAGCAGGGCGGCCCGACGCCTGGCCGTTCGGGTGTCGAACGGCCCACTCGAAGGAACGCTGTTGCAAGCTCGGCGTGCTCCCTCTCCCAGGGGGAGAGGGCGGGGTGAGGGGAGAAGCGGTTGTCTCCGGGATGACGAACGGCGCTCACGCGCCAGCGCGTCGTGGCTGCGCCGCTCGGGCCATCGCTCGCTTTCGAAGGTTTGAAAACATGCCGCCGCAAGAGAATCGCGGTGACGCCCGACTGGCGGGCTGCCGCATCGAGCCTCCGCCCGGTCTTCAAGCTCAGCGCGCCCGCCTCGCCCAGAACCGCGGCCAGCGCCCGCGAATGAAGCGCCTCCTCCATCACGCCCAAAACCTCGGCATCCTTCCGGCAATCGATCCAGACGATGCGAGCCGGATCGAGGCCGAAGCGCGCCAACCCCGGCGGATAGCAATCGGCCCGGCTCGTCGCCCACAGCACATGTCCCTGCTGCTTACGCAAAATGCTGGCCGCCACCGTTGCGGCAAACGCGGTCACCGCGGGCGCAAGTTCGCCCTCCAATCCATCCGCCCTGAATTCATGAAGCGCGCCGAGCTGCAAGCCGCCACACGGAAGAGGCGCATTCAGCCGCCCATCCGCAAAGGGCAAAACGCGGCCGCCTTCCTGCGTTTCCAGATGATGGCCCTCAAGGGCGCGGACTTGCATCCGTAAGGCTTCCAGCTTGCTCATGACACAATATGATCTTGTTTTGTTCTTGTTTTGGACCAAAAGTTGATTGCGGTCAACTCGTTTGTTCCCATGTTAGGCCGGAAGCAAAATGGCCACCTATCCGGCCAGGCACGACCCGCAAAAGGCACTGCAATGAAAGCAAACCCAGACCAGATGAGCCTCGACATTGCCGATGAAGCCTTCGCGGATACCTCGTTCGAGATCGCACGCCAGCTCGCGCGCGACTGCCGCGCCTGCCATCTGTGGGAAACCGCGACGCAAACCGTGTTCGGCGAAGGCCCCGTTCCCGCGCCGGTGCTCTTGATCGGCGAGCAGCCCGGCGACAAGGAGGATTTGGCGGGAAGGCCTTTCGTCGGCCCCGCGGGCATAAAACTGAACGCTGCGCTCGACGAAGCCGGGATCGAAAGGCAGAGGGTCTATGTGACCAACGCCGTGAAGCATTTCAAATATGTGCCGCGCGGCAAAATCCGCCTGCACCAGAAACCGGTGACGGTCGAGATCAAAGCCTGCCGGCCGTGGCTTGAGCGGGAACTCGATTTCGTCCAGCCAAAGGTTGCGGTGGCAATGGGCGCGACCGCGGCGCAATCGCTGTTCGGCAAGGCGATGCCCATCAACAAAAATCGCGGACGCCTGATCGGCCTCGGCGCATGCCAGGGGCTGATTACCATCCACCCGTCCTATCTCCTGCGCATCCAGGAAAAAGCCGATGCCGAGGCGGAATACGCCCGGTTCGTGTCGGACTTGAAGCTGCTGGTGCCTTTCATGCGCTGAGTGCGGAACACTGCATGCTATGCGGCGCGCGTGAGGTCAAAAACTATGGATGGGATCGTCGCGGCCGGAAAGACGCCGCGCGGCAAGATGCGCGAAACGTAGCGTGAGCGCCTTGCGCCGGCTGGTGAGAAGCGGCGCCGGCTCCGGCTCTTTCACGAGCACGGCATCATACTCATCCGCAATCAGAAGACCGGCCTCGTCGGGCAGAATGCTCGCTGGAAAGCTGGGGCCGACGGCAAAGAAGAAGCGGTCGCACCATTCGAGATAGTCCTGCCACTTATGGTCCGAACGGAAGTCGGGAACGCCTGACTTCACCTCAACGATCCAAATCTCGCCCTTCATGCCCAGCGACAAAATGTCGGCGCGGCGCCCGCTCTTGAGCGGAAACTCGGTCAGCGTGCCGTGTCCCATGGACTCGAGCAGCCGCACCGCTCCGCGCAGGGGCTTGGGTTCCGGCCTGCCTGCATTCCGGGAGAGAGAATGTAACAAATTCTTGCTTGGACCGTTCTCAAACGTGACCACGATGGACCTAGTTCGCGATTAGGTTGTTGCTCAAATCTCTCGAGAAGGGGAACCGAATCCCCAACAATCCCAAAGGGGCACAAAAATATGCCACTCGACGACCGTCCCCCAAGCAGCGCCGGGATCGAGGATCGCCAGCTTAAGCTGTCTTCCGGCCTTTTTGCAACACGACGCCTCTCGCTTGAAATTGCCGAACCGCTTTCGGCGGAGGATCAGGTCGTTCAGGCCAACGAAGACGCAAGCCCGACGAAGTGGCATCTCGCGCACACCACCTGGTTCTTCGAGGAATTGGTCCTGAAGCCGTACTTGCGCGGCTACAAGACTTTCGATGAGCGCTTCTCCTTTTGTTTCAATTCCTATTACGAGAGCCTTGGGCCAAGGCATCCGAGACCGAAACGGGGTCTGCTGACGCGCCCGTCAACAGACGAGGTGCGCGCCTATCGCGCCCACGTCGACGAGAACTTAAGGCGGCTGATGACAGAGCCGGCGCCCGCCGAGGCGCTTGCGCTGGTGGAAACCGGGATCAATCACGAGCAGCAGCACCAGGAGCTGATGCTGACGGATATCCTTGCACTTTTCGCGGTCAATCCGCTCCGGCCGGCTTACCGCGAGGCGCCACAAGGCTCGCCAACGCAGCCTGCGGTGACGGGCCAATGGCGGAGCATCGCGGGCGGCATTCACGAAATCGGCCATCGCGGCGCGGGTTTCGCCTACGACAATGAAGGCCCTTCCCATCAGGTTCTCCTGCGCGATTTTCGCATTTTCAGCCGCGAAGTCACCAACGGCGAATGGATCGCGTTCATGGATGCCGGCGGCTATACGAGGCCGTCGCTTTGGCTGTCCGATGGCTGGGCGACCGTGCAGCGCGAGCAATGGGAAGCACCCGGATATTGGGAGTTTCGCGATGGCGCATGGCATCAGATGACGCTGCACGGGTTGCGCCCGGTGGAGGAAAACCGGCCCGTTACGCACGTCAGCTATTACGAAGCCGACGCTTTCGCCCGATGGGCGGGCTCGCGGCTGCCGGCGGAATCCGAGTGGGAGATCGCATCGAAGGGCGAGCCCGCCCCTGCGCCGATGGACCTTTCGAACATGCTGCCAAAGCCTGCATCAAGCGGGGGCGTTTCATCGCTGTTCGGCGGCGTTTGGGAATGGACGCAAAGCGCGTATCTGCCCTATCCCGGCTACCAACCGGCCACGGGCGCGCTTGGCGAATACAACGGCAAGTTCATGTGCAATCAGATGGTATTGCGCGGCGGCTCCGTAGCGACGCCCGATCATCACATTCGCCCCACCTACCGGAACTTCTTCTATCCTTATCAGCGCTGGCAATTCATGGGCCTGCGCCTTGCGAGCGACGCATGACCATGGGACAGCTCGTTCAGTTTCCCAACTCACGCGTCAGCTTTGCGAAAGAATTCCTCAGGGAAGTTCTGTTTGGCCTGTCGCTTCCGAAAAAGAGCTTGCCGAGCCGGTATTTCTACGACGCGCGCGGGTCCGAGCTTTTCGAGCAGATCACCGCGCTGCCGGAATATTACCCGACGCGCACGGAAATCGGCCTGCTCAAGTCCTGCGGGCCAGACATTGGCAAGCAGCTTCCGGCGGGCGCGGTTGTCGTCGAGTTCGGGTCCGGCTCCAGCCGCAAGACCGAGCTTCTCCTGAGTTCATTGAAACGCCCCTGCGCTTACATCCCGATCGAGATCTCCGCCGCGGCTCTGTATCCGGCAGCGCGCCGGATCGCCCGCGCTTTCCCTCGCCTCGGTGTACATCCGGTCCTCGGCGGCTTTCACGACCTCGACAGGATGGACCTGCCGCTGCGCGACTATTATTGCGTAGGCTTTTTTCCGGGGTCCACCATCGGCAATTTCACCAGGACTGAAGCCGCATTATTTCTCCGATCGGCGCGCCGCATTCTTGGCAAAACGTCAGCCTTCCTGATCGGGGCCGACCTTGAGAAGCCTCTCGACATCCTGCTCCCCGCCTATAACAACTCCGCAGGCGTGACGGCGGCCTTCAACCTCAACATGCTCGTGCGCATCAACAGCGAGCTTGGCGGCACGTTCGACATCGGCTCATTTGAGCATTCTGCGATCTACAACGAACGGGCAGGGCGAATCGAAATGCATTTGCGGTCTGTCCGCGATCAGCATGTTTCGGTGGCGGGGCAGTCTTTCTCGTTCCGGGCCGGCGAGACGATCCACACCGAAAATTCTCATAAGTACACCATCCCCGGCTTCCGTTGGCTCGCAGCGCGCGGCGGTTGGGAACCCGGCAAATGCTGGGTCGACAAGAACAGCCTTTTTTCCTTGCATCTTCTCACGTAAGAGATTCGGAAGCCCGGCTCCGGGCATCACGACCTAAACGAGGCAGATGCTCAATGGCAATCAGCGATAATGTCCTGGAAACACCGCCTCAATCCGAGGGCGGCGCCGCTTCCCGCGCCTCCCTCGTTTCAGCCGGCGTGCTGAGCTTTCGCGCCGTGAAGACGATTTCGCGCGCACTCCAGGCTCACCGCGAAAGCGGGCTTATCGACTGCGCCGGTGAGTTCTTCGTCTACTTCAACGCGATCACCGCGGAAGACAAGCAGGTCGCTGAAGAAGCGGGCGTCCGCTATGCGGGCTCGCCGGAGAACGCCGGCATCTACGGCGGCTTCCGCGCTATCGCCGAACACGCGCAGAATCCCTACGTGCTTATTTTGGAAAACGACATCGTGCCGCTACCCGGCGCCCCTGTGCGGGAATGCCTCGAGACCTGCGTGTCCGACATGATCGAGCACAGGATCAAGTGCTTCAGCCTGCGGTCCAGGCACGAGCCCGGCGAAGGCGGGGTTTATAAGAAATATGTGAAAACCTTCGGCGCCGTCGATCCCATTGCACCCGGCTACAGCCCGCACAAGACCACGCCGTTTGCGAAGCTCAAGATGTTCCTTGAGCACGGAAACATCGATAAGTTCAGGTCGGCGGCCATCTTTTTCGAGCGCGATCCCGAGAAGGTGCAGAAGAACGCCATTCACAAACTCCCCAGCGGCAATTTCCTGACGGACTCGCGCTATCGCAATTGGTGCAACCAGGCCGTGCTGGTCGAGCGGCAATATTTTCTCGATGTCATCTGCCGCCGGGTTGAGGAGCACCCCGATCCCAGGCTTGTGAATGGACATCAGGACATCGAGCGTGCCTTGAATCGGCGGTGGTGGCGCCAGCGGCGGGACCGGATGGGCCACGCGGCAGATGGGGTATTCACGCATCGCCGCCTCGACAGGTGAGTTGAGCGGTTCCGGCAATGAACTTTCCCTCAAGTGGAGCACCGGGATGCCAATACTCTCAAAGTCAGTGATTCTCGTGGCCTTGATCGCGGTTGCGGCTGTTCTGACGCTCGGTCTCCTCAACATGGCCCGGGGAGGAAGCGCGAGCAGAAGTCAAATGCTCATGCGCTGGCGTGTGGCGCTTCAATTCATTGCCATCATCATTATCATGACCGCCATCTACTTCGCATCCGCTTGACCGGACGTGTCAATTATCTCACAACGCGGGCCAAAACTAAGCAGAAGACCGCCGACCGGTTTGACAAACAAGGTGAGGCTGCCCAAAACATCATTAAGACGATGGGGGTGCACGTGGGCGGCGAGAAATCCAATTTAGGGCGGACTCTGTTCGCTGCGATTGCGGCGGCTGCTTACATAGCGGCTGCGTCGATGATGAGCCCGGCAAAAGCAATCGAGCCTTTCGATATCTCCGATCATCCATTCTGGACCGTCGATGAGGTCCGTATCGGAGGTTTCAAGCAAGCCATCGATAACGCGCGGGGCGAGGGCGGCCCGGCTATGAACCTCGAAGTTCTCGGCGGCCGGTTCACCGGCGACTATGGAAACAGCATCCTCAACTTCTTCCTGACGCCGCGCCCGCACATCGGGACAACCATCGCTTTCGGCAAGACGGACGAATTCTATTGGGGCGTGACCTGGGACGCAAAGCTCATTGACCGCACATTCTTCGAAACGTCATTCGGCGGTGCGGCTCATGACGGCCCCTTGCATTCGCTGACTGAAGCCTCCTACGGGTGCGACGTCAACTTCCGCGAGTCTGCCTCCCTTGGCTTTGCACTCACCCCGGATTGGCGGTTGATGGGCACCATCGATCATATGTCCAATGCGGGCTTGTGCGGCACGAATCGCGGCCTCACAAACGCGGGTGTGCGGCTAGGCTACAAGTTCTAACTGTGCTATGCCTTTGGATCTCACGGCGAGGTCCAGGTAAGCATTTCGCATGGTCGTTCTCACAAAAATTTACACGAAAACCGGTGACGACGGGACAACGGCGCTCGGAAGCGGCGAACGCGTCCTGAAAACCAGTGCTCGCATCGCGGCCTACGGCACGGTGGACGAGACGAATGCGGCCGTGGGCATGGCGCGGCTCCAGTTGCCCCAAGACCAAGCCTTGGTCGTCGAAATGCTGGCTCGAATCCAGAACGATCTTTTCGATCTTGGAGCCGATCTGTGCGTGCCCGAGACAACCGAGCCGTTACCCTATACGCCGCTCAGGCTTCAAATGGAGCAGGTGTCGCGGCTGGAGCGTGAAATCGACCTCATGAACGACGAGATGGCCCCGCTCGCCTCCTTCATCCTGCCGGGAGGATCGCAAGCCGCCGCCACCCTTCATCTGGCGCGTACGATCTGCCGCCGGGCGGAGCGCTCGATCATCGAGCTAAAGCTGACCCCAGGCGAACACGTCAGCGATGCAGTTTGCCACTATATTAATCGTTTATCCGATCATCTATTTGTTGCAAGCCGGTACGTGAACGATAAGGGCAAAGCTGACCTTCTCTGGGAGCCGGGGCAAAATACATAACTTCGATGTGATTGGGCGTACCAATGCTGTTCGTGCCGATATGGGATATGAACACCCTCAAAAGGGTTAAATTTCAGTACGTGACCGTCGGGATAATCGTCTTAAATATTATTATCTATTTTGTTTTCGAGACGCATCTTCTCTTGCAATCGCCGGCGAACTTCGTGGACGCTGTGGCTCTCAAGCCGCGCGACGTCGCGCCGCTGGGCTCTTTTCTCCACCACGTGCCCGAGCATTTCAAGCTTATCACCTACATGTTCGTGCATGGAAACGCCTGGCATCTTTTCGGCAACATGGTGTTTCTGTTCGTATTCGGGGACAACGTTGAGGACGCGCTTGGCCATGTCCGCTTCATCGTGTTCTACTTGATCTGCGGAATAGTTGCGGCGTTAGTGCACAGTGCAGTCACTGTGACGCCGGATGTGCCTCTGATCGGGGCCAGCGGCGCAATTGCGGGCGTTATCGGAGCGTATCTCGTGCTTCACCCGAATATACGAGTCTGGGTCCTTTTCCCTGTCCCCGTTCTGCCGTTCCTGCCGCTGCGTTTCTCGGCAGGTTTGGTCATCGGCGCCTGGTTCATCTATCAGGTCGTCAGCGCGATTTATCTGACCGGGGACGCGACCGCCTGGTGGGCGCATGTCGGCGGGTTCTTCGCGGGCGTGCTTCTCATCATCATCATGAAGCGGCCGGGCGTGCCGCTTTTCGATGCGGCAACGGGAGTTCAATGACTTGATGGCCAAATGTCTAAGGGTGGCCGGATTGACTCTTTCGCAGGTGCGAAATACGCTTGTAATCCAACTGGCGCTGCGAATGATACATATCAAACCATCAGGCGAGTTGACCCGGCGGTGCGGTGCAGCATAATTGATGGATAAGAAGGTCAGGGCCTGTTCAACATGAAAATACTTGTACCCGTCAAACGGGTCGTCGATTACAACGTGAAAATTCGCGTAAAGCAGGATGGAAGCGGCGTGGACATCGCGAACGTGAAAATGTCCATGAATCCCTTCGATGAAATTGCCGTCGAAGAAGCGATCCGCCTCAAGGAAGCCGGACACGCAGAGGAAATCATCGCCGTCTCCGTTGGCCCGCAGAAGGCGCAGGAGACGTTGCGCACCGCGCTCGCGATGGGGGCGGACCGCGCGATCCTCTACAAGACCGACCTGACCGTCGAACCTCTTGCCGTCGCGAAAATCCTCAAGCACTGCGTGGAGCAGGAGAAGCCGGGGCTCGTGATCCTTGGAAAACAGGCGATCGACGACGATTCCAATCAGACGGGACAGATGCTCGCCGCGCTCCTCAACTGGCCCCAGGGCACTTTTGCATTCAAGGTTTCAGCCAAGGACGGCGCTCTGGAAGTCACGCGAGAAGTCGATGGCGGCCTGCAGACCCTGGCGCTCAAATTGCCCGCGATCGTGACGGCCGATTTGCGGCTCAACCAGCCGCGCTATGCGTCGCTGCCGAACATCATGAAGGCAAAGAAGAAACCTCTCGACGAACGCGATGCGGCGGCTCTTGGAATAGACATCGAGCCGAAGATCAAGGTTTTGAAGACGGCCGAACCGCCCACGAGAAAGGCTGGCGTCAAGGTCAAGACCGCAAGCGAACTCGTGGACAAGCTGCGCACTGAAGCGGGAGTGTTGCAATAATGGCCGTTCTTCTCGTTGCAGAACACAACAATCACGCGCTGAGCGGCGCGACGGCGAAGGCGCTTACGGCGGCGAAAGCGCTTGGAAGCCCGGTCCATATCCTTGTCGCCGGCTCGAACGCCGAGGCCGTTGCGCAAAAAGCGGCGGCTCTGAACGGCGTCGAGAAAGTTCTTCTGGCGGATGCCGATCATCTGAAGGCTCAACTCGCCGAGGATATGACCGCGCTTATCGTGCCGCTCATGGAAGGCTACGATGCGCTTGCCGTTGTCGCATCGACCACGGGCAAGAATTTCGCGCCGAGGGTTGCTGCTCTTTTGGATGTGGCGCAGCTTTCGGATGTGATCGCGGTCCATGGGCCAACGAAATTCGAACGACCGATCTACGCCGGGAACGCAGTGCAGACCGTGGAATGTACCCAGGGCAAGAAGGTGCTGACGATCCGGACGACGGCTTTTCCGGCTGCGCCCGAGGGAGGAGCGGCCGCCATTGAGAAGATCGCCGCGCCCGCGGGCAACGGCCTCTCACAGTTTGTCAGCGAAGAGCTTTCGCAGTCTGAAAGGCCCGAGCTGACGGCGGCCAAGGTTGTCATTTCCGGTGGCCGCGGCATGCAGTCCGGAGAAAACTTCAAGCTTCTGGAACGCATTGCCGATAAACTCGGTGCAGCAGTCGGCGCGAGCCGCGCTGCGGTGGACGCGGGTTTCGTGCCCAACGATTACCAGGTCGGACAAACGGGCAAGGTTGTCGCGCCGGAACTTTATATCGCCGTGGGAATTTCTGGCGCCATCCAGCATCTTGCAGGCATGAAGGACTCAAGGGTCATCGTTGCCATCAACAAGGATGAGGAAGCGCCGATTTTCCAGATCGCGGATTATGGGCTAGTTGGAGATCTTTTCCAGATTTTGCCCGAATTCGAAGCCGCGCTCGACAGCCGGAAATAATCCGCACAGGAAGCCAGAGTTGACGATGGTTCAAACCGCAACCCCAACGTTCCGCAGCAACCCGTTCATCAATCGAAGCGAAGGGCGCGAGCCTGTCGTTATCAAGACGGTCGGGATCATCGGGGCTGGGCAAATGGGCAACGGTATCGCCCACGTCGTGGCCCTCGCCGGCTACAAGGTTTTGCTCAACGACATCAGCAAGGAAAGAGTCGAGACGGCGCTCGCCACGATAAACGGCAACCTGAGCCGTCAGGTGCATCGCGGGAAGATTTCCGAGGAAGATCGCGACAGGGCTCTCTCTCTTATCACCTATGCATGCTCGGTTGACGCCTTCAACGAGGCCGATCTCGTGATCGAGGCGGCGACCGAGGATGAGGATATCAAGCGCAAGATCCTGATCGCGCTCTGTCCTCAGTTGAAGGCACATACAATCGTTGGCAGCAACACCTCGTCGATCTCGATTACACGACTCGCCGCTGTCACAGACCGGCCCGAACAGTTCATCGGTCTGCACTTCATGAACCCCGTGCCGGTCATGGACCTTGTCGAAATGATTCGCGGCATCGCGACCGACGAGTCGACCTTTACCACTGCGCGGCGCTTCGTCGAGACGCTGGGAAAAACGGTCACCGTAGCGGAAGACTTCCCCGCCTTCATCGTGAACCGGATTCTTCTGCCGATGATCAACGAAGCGGTTTACACTCTTTACGAGGGCGTCGGATCGGTCGAGGCAATCGATCTCGCCATGCGCCTTGGCGCGCGCCACCCCATGGGGCCTTTGCAGCTTGCGGACTTTATCGGCCTCGATACCTGCCTGTCCGTGATGCAAGTGTTGTACGAAGGTTTGGCGGATACCAAATACCGGCCGTGCCCGCTGCTCGTGAAGTACGTGGAAGCGGGGTGGCTTGGGCGCAAAACGCAGCGTGGTTTTTACGATTATCGCGGCGAAGTGCCCGTTCCCACTCGTTGACACCCGGGCCGAAGGCCACGCTTTCGTTAAATTCGCGGTGTACATCGGCGCGCTTCCACTGAAACGTGCGCACACTTAGCCCAAGGTCACGTCATGCCACTCACCAGCCATGCCGGCAACAACGCATGGGCGGATCGCCCCTACACAGCCGCCGCCGTTCTTGCCAATGGACTGATCATCCAGGGGCACGGCGTCGGTGCGATAGGAGAAGCAACCGGCGAGGTTTGCTTCAACACGGCCATTACCGGCTATCAGGAAATCCTGACCGACCCTTCCTATGCCGGACAGATCGTCACCTTCACATTTCCCCATATCGGCAACGTCGGCGCCAACGCTCGAAGACATCGAGACATCGAACCTGGCGGCCTCATCCGGCGTGCGCGGGTGCATCCTCCATGCTGCGATAACGAGCCCATCAAACTACAGGGCCGCTCAGAGCCTCGATCAGTGGCTCATCGCTCGCGGCATCATCGGCATAACCGGCGTCGACACGCGAGCCTTGACGATGCTGATCCGCGAGACCGGCATGCCGAATGCCGTGATCGCGCACAACCCGCAAGGCGTTTTCGATTTCGACGCGCTGTTGGCCAAGGCGCGCGCATGTCCCAGCATGGAAGGCGCCGAACTCGCGCGGAGCGTCACGGCGACGCAAAGCTATCAGTGGAGCGAGCGCGTCTGGACCTGGAACAGCGGTTTCTCCGAGCAGGAGAAGCCTGAATTCCACGTCGTGGCGATCGATTACGGCATCAAGCGCAACATTCTTCGCTGTCTTGCCTCAGCGGGATGCCGGGTGACTGTTCTGCCTGGCTACGCCAGCGCGCAGGATGTGTTGGGCCGAAAGCCGGATGGCGTTTTCCTGTCGAATGGACCGGGGGACCCCGCAGCGACGGGTGAGTATGCGATCCCGGTGATTCGCAAGATAGTCGAAGTCTGGCCTCCCGCTGTTCGGCATCTGCCTCGGCCACCAGTTGCTTGGGCTCGCTCTGGGAGGCCGCACGATAAAAATGCCTCACGGGCACCATGGAGCTAATCACCCAGTTATGGATTATACGACTGGAAAGGTGGAAATCACGTCCATGAACCATGGATTTGCACTGGAGCGCGAAAGCCTGCCCAACTCCGTCGAGGAAACGCACGTTTCTTTGTTCGATGGAAGCAATTGCGGCATCCGCCTTCGGGGGCGATCAGTGTTTTCGGTCCAATATCATCCCGAGGCATCGCCTGGTCCCCAGGACAGCCACTACCTGTTCACGAGATTTACTAACTTAATGAGGGAGAAACGCCGCATCTCGCCGGAGAAAGAGCGCACGTCAAGGTTGGTGTGAAGGCCCTGGATCGACTGTCTAGTTGCGTTTACAGCCGAAAATGTCAAAAAAAGTTGACGTGCGTCAGTTTGTAATGCTTCTAATGCCTAGACTTCCGTTCCTGTTCGCGTAATTATCGGGCCCACAGGCGGAATTTTTGTCAGCAGGATCTTGGGGCTGGCTCTTTCGCCCGGCGCATCCGTGCGAGCGCCGACCCGCCAATGAGGAACGCTTATGGACTACCAGGGGAAGTTTGGCCAAGCTCTCGAAGCTCTGACTTCTGAGGGACGTTATCGCGTATTCGCCGATATTCTGAGGCACCGCGGAGAGTTTCCGCGGGCGGTCCATCATACTCCAGACGGTACCAAGCCGATAACCGTGTGGTGCTCTAACGACTATCTTTGCATGGGCCAGCATCCGGACGTCCTGGCCGCCATGCACGAAGCGATCGACAGCGCGGGCGCCGGATCGGGCGGGACGCGTAACATTTCCGGAACGACCCACTATCACGTTGAGCTCGAAAAAGAACTCGCCGATTTGCACGGCAAGGAAGCCGCTCTTCTTTTCACCTCGGGCTACGTCTCCAACGAGGCCACGCTCTCGACGCTTGTGAAAATCCTGAAGGGCGCAGTCATATTCTCGGACGAGAAGAATCACGCTTCGATGATCGAAGGCGTGCGCCAAGGCGGCGGCCCGAAGCGCATTTGGCGTCATAACGATCTCGAGCATCTGGAAAGCATGCTGCAGGAATATGGTCCCGACGTTCCAAAGATCGTGGCGTTCGAGTCCGTTTACTCCATGGACGGCGACATTTCGCCCATCAGCGACATTTGCGACCTCGCCAAGAAATACGGTGCGCTGACCTATATCGACGAAGTTCACGCAGTCGGCATGTACGGCCCGCGCGGCGCCGGCGTTGCAGAGCGCGATAACGCCATGCACAAGATCGACATCATCGAAGCGACCATGGCGAAGGGCTTTGGCCTCATGGGTGGCTATATCGCTTCAAGCAGAGCTTGCGTCGACGCCATTCGCTCCTATGCGCCGGGCTTCATCTTCACGACATCTCTCGCTCCCGTCATATGCGCAGGCGCGCTCGCCAGCATCCGTCATCTCAAAAAGAGCCAGAAGGAACGCGAGCAGCATCAAATGCGCGCCGCTGTGCTGAAGGAGCGGCTTGCTCTCGAGAACCTGCCGGTCATGCATACGCCGAGCCATATCGTGCCAGTGCTTGTCGGCGATCCCGTGCAGTGCAAGCAGCTGACCAACTCGCTGCTCGATCGCTTCGGGATTTACGTTCAGCCGATCAACTATCCGACAGTTCCACGCGGCACCGAGCGCATCCGCTTGACGCCAGGACCAATGCACACCGACGCACAGATGGATCATCTGGTCGCTTCGCTTCGCGTCCTCTGGGACGAAATGGGGCTTCGGAGCGGCTACGAGTGGTGCCAGCTGTGGCGCGGCCGTATCGCCGTCGCGGGTCAACTCGATCTCGCAGTTGCAGCAGGCGGCTAATACTTCCTGTCTCGCGTTTCGAAAACCCCCTCGGCGAAAGCCGGGGTGGTTTTTTTGTTTTTGCCGAACACGCCACTTGCCGTGTCACCTCTCCCGGTGTTGGGAAAGGTCTGGCCGCCTTGCGGTCCGGGTGAGGGGTAAGCGCTTGATTTTGAACGTGAACGCCCCTCACCCCAACCCTCTCCCCATGGGAGAGGGAGTCCCGCTGTGATTCCATTTAACCCGAGGGAACGTTGGGTGATTGCCCTTGTTGGGTAAGCAATAATCGGCTTACCGAGCGGAGGAATAAGATGCTGAACCCCCATCAGCAAGGCTTTGCAAAGCTTGTCACGATGATCGAAGCCCTGGACGTGGGGATGCTCACGACCGAGGACGAGCATGGGCATCTTCGCTCACGGCCCATGGCGACCCAGCGAGCCGAGAATGGCGTTATCTGGTTCTTCACCGGCAAGGACTCCCCGAAAATCGATGAGGTCCACAAGGACGCCGAAGTGAATGTGAGCTATGCCGATCCCAATAACGAAGTTTATGTTTCCGTCTCAGGCATTGCCAGGACGCGGCGAGATCCCGCCAAGGTTCGCGAGCTGTGGACCTCGGGCGCGCAGCGGTGGTTCCCCGAAGGGCCGGACGATCCCCGGCTGATGCTCCTCGAGGTGGAAATCACCCAGGCCGAATATTGGGACATCGACAAGCGCGCGATGATGCACCTCTTGGAGAAGGGCGCGCGCGCCGAGGAAATCGTGTCGGCCACCGATCATAAGAAGTTGTCTTAGACGCTCCGAACAAGAATTGACGAGGGGCACGCTCTGGCGCTTTTAGAAACCGTTTCGGTTGAGGAGCGCGAGAGTGCAAAAGCTTGCCAATAAAGTATCGGTCATCACGGGCGGGGCCGCAGGGCTTGGCCGAGCCATCGCGGAGTTATTTGCGAGCGAAGGCGCATTCGTATTCGTCGCCGACAAGGATGGGAGCGGGGCCGAGGCTGTGGCCCTATCCATCCGCGAAGCCGGCGGCTCTGCGGAGGCCCTCCAGGCCGACGTCGGTATGGAAGACGAGGTGCGCAAGCTCGCCGGCGCCGTCACGAGCCGCTTCGATACGCTGGATGTGCTCGTCAACAATGCCGGCAATTTGATCCGCAAGGATTTCCGCCATCTTGAGGATCGCGATTGGGCGGCCATCCTGGACACCCATCTCTGGGGCACGGTCAGAACCACGCGCGCCTTTCTGCCCCTTTTGCAGCGCGCGGGCGCAGCCGGTGGCGCCTCAATCGTCAATTTGGCGTCGATCATGGCCAGCAGGCACATCCGGCAAGTATCGAGCTATGCAACGTCGAAGGCGGCGATCATGGGGCTTTCGCGGAGCCTTGCCGTCGAATTCGCGCCTTACGGCATCCGTGTCAATTACGTCTGCCCGGGGTTCATCCCCACCGCCATGACGAGGCAGTTCACCCGTCCAGGCTACTCCGACAGTCTCCTCCAGCGTATTCCCATGCGCCGGTTCGGCACGCCTTTGGAAATCGCAAAGGCGGTGTTGTTTCTCGGCTGCGATAACTCATCGTATATCACCGGGCAAGGGCTCACGGCTGACGGCGGGATGAGCGTCAATCTCATCTGAAGAATTTGCACAAGCAGTTGTGATCGAAAGGATAGCCCTCGGCCTTGCCATCTCTTTGCCGTCAAGCTAGCCCTTGGTCGAGACCGTTTATCACCCGCTCAGGAGACAATCGGAATGACGTTGACCCGGCTTTTTGCATTTGCCGTTCCTGCCCTATTTGCAATGACCATGACAGTTTCCGCGGAACCCGCGGCTTACACCTTCGACCCTATGCACACCGAAGTCCGCTTTTGCTGGAACCATCTGGGGATCAGCCGCCAATGCGCGCACTTTTTGAAGTACGATGGGCAACTTCTCTACGACGAGGCCAACCCCGAGAAGAGCACGCTCAACGTCACTTTCAAGGTGGACAGCATCGAGACCCTGGTGCCGATTTTCAACGAGCACATGAAGGGCGATAAGCTTTTCGATGCGGCTACCTTTCCGGAAGCGACATTCAAGAGCACCAAATTCGAGCGCACCGGCGAAAAGACCGGGAAGGTGACGGGCGATCTTACGGTCCATGGCGTCACGAAACCCGTCACGCTGGACGTGACGCTCAACTTCGCCGGTATCCAGCCGATGTCCAAGAAGCCAACTTTGGGCGTCGGCGCTACGACGAACGTGAAGCGCACGGATTTCGGTGTCTCGGCCGCCGCGCCTTTCGTGTCGGACGAGGTATCAATCGAAATCCAGACCGAGATGTATAAGAAGAGCTAGCGCAGCGGACGCTTACGATTTAATGCACGACACTTCTAGATCCATCCAACTGGTGGCCGGGTGAAAGCCCGGCTACGCCGTGTAGCGATGTCAAGGCTGTTGGGGGGCACTTGCGTATGATCGACTGACATGGAAACGCGAGGCACCTCTCCCGGCGGTGGGAGGTGAGGGGTAAGTGCTTGATTATCGAATGTAAGCGCCCCTCACCCCAACCCTCTCCCCCTGGGAGAGGGAGTCCCGCTTCGATTCCAGTTATCAATGGGCATCGAATCGCGATTGAGCCGCCAACTAACCGGATTCCGTAAAAAGATCATTTAAAATCAACGCCGAATTTACAACAGCTGCCACCGCAAAATGCAGATTGCCTAATTGTTGGGCAGTTTCATTCCCTTGCCTAGAAAACTGGCCACGAATCGGAGGCGTTTCGGCGTGGGGATGGTAAATTTAAGGTTTTTTTGCGTTGCCGTGCACTTCAACGCCTCCCAAGCAATTTTGGCACAGCTTTTGATAAGCCCTTAGAAGCCGTGTCTTCGCGTTCGCCCGTCTCCGGCGCGGACTCGTAGAAAAGGGCGAAATTCGAAGGCAGGAACTTATCGGAGGACTCATCATGAAGATGGTGATGGCAATTATTAAGCCCTTCAAACTCGAAGAGGTCCGCCAGGCCCTCGACGGCCTTGGAATCGAGGGGCTGACGGTCAGCGAAGTGAAGGGATACGGTCGGCAAAAGGGGCACACCGAGATTTATCGCGGCGCCGAATATGAAGTGAGCTTCATCCCCAAGGTGAAGATCGAGGTCGTTGTACCGACTGAGTCGGTTGAAAAGGTCATCGAAGCTATCTCTTCGATGGCGAAGACGGGGCAGATCGGCGACGGCAAGATCTTCGTGTCGCCGGTTGAACGGACGGTGCGCATCCGCACCGGCGAAAATGACGCAGATGCACTTTGATTGGAAAAAGGGAAAGAAGAATGACAACGGTCTGGCGTAATTTAACTCTTTTCGGAGCCGCGGGATTGGCGGCGATGGCGATGATCGAGCCATCGTTCGCTGAAGAAGCCGCAGCTGCCGCCGCGGCAACGGCAGCCAAAGCTCCCGATCTGGTGGTGAACAAGGCGGACGACGGCTGGATGATGACGTCCTCGCTCCTCGTCCTCCTGATGACGGTTCCCGGGCTTGCGCTGTTCTACGGCGGCATGGTTCGCACGAAGAACATGCTTTCGATGCTCACGCAGGTTCTTACAATCCAATGCGTCGTCTGCGTTTTGTGGTTCGTCTACGGCTACAGCCTTGCCTTCACCGAAGGCAGCGGCGTCACGTCGCCCTTCCTTGGCGGTTTCTCGCGGATTTTCCTGGCGGGAATCGATCCCAAGTCTCCGGCGACAACTTTCTCGGTTGGCGCAGGCCTGGATGAGCTCGTTTATGTCTGCTTCCAAATGACGTTCGCGGCGATCACCACCGCTCTCGCCATTGGCGGTTTCGCCGAGCGCATGAAGTTCTCTGCCATCGTCCTCTTCTCGATCCTGTGGCTGACGATCGTTTACATCCCGATCGCTCACTCCGTTTGGTTCAACCCCGGTCCTGCCGACCTCGCTTTGACCAATGAAGCGGCGCTGGCCAAGTCTGGCTATGGCTTCCAGTTGGGCGCTCTCGACTTCGCGGGCGGTACCGTCGTTCACATCAACGCCGGTATTGCGGGCCTCGTCGGCGCGCTTCTGATCGGCCGCCGTATCGGTTTCGGCAAAGAAGCCATGCCTCCCCATTCGCTGACGCTGACCATGGTCGGCGCTTGCCTGCTGTGGGTCGGCTGGTTCGGCTTTAACGCTGGATTCTAACCTCGAAGCCAATGCAGGCGCAGTGCTTGCCATGGCGAATACCTTTGTCGCCACCGCGGCGGCCGGTCTTTCCTGGCTGCTCGTCGAATGGCTGTTCAAAGGCAAGCCGAGCCTTCTTGGCCTCGCCTCGGGCGTCGTCGCAGGCCTCGTGGCCGTCACGCCGGCGTCAGGTTATGCTGGACCCATGGGCGCACTCGTCCTTGGCCTCGTTGCTGGCGCAATCTGCTTCTTCTTCTGCACGGCGGTCAAGCACGCGCTTGGCTATGACGATACGCTCGACGTGTTCGGCGTGCACGCCATCGGTGGCTTGGTCGGCGCGATCGGCACGGGCATCGTGGCGGCTCCCTTCTACGGCGGCACGGGCGTCATCGATTACACCAAGTGCGTCATCAAGGACGGCGTGCTCACGAACGATTGCCCGATCGGCGACTACGACATGATGTCCCAGGTCCTCATCCAGGCGAAGAACGCTGCGATCACCGTCGGCTGGTCCGGCGTGGGTAGCTTGGTCGTGTTCCTCATCATCTCGATCATTGTCGGGTTGCGCGTCTCGGAAGAGAAAGAGCGCGAAGGTCTCGACATCTCCGAGCACGGCGAACGCGCCTACAACATGTAGGAACACCAGGGGCGGCGGTGCGCAAGCCGCCCTCCCGCCAGCAGGGCCGCTTGTTTCTCCTCCCTCGCAAGCGGCTAGGCGCTGGCACGAAGCCCGGGATAACATCCCGGGCTTTTTTCACGTCCTGGAGGGTTTTCATCGCACGCTCCATGGTGTTAGAGTCCGCGCTTTCAGGTTGCAAACAGCGTTTGGAGCGCCTTTGCCAGAAACTTTCCTGTCCGCGATCCAATCGCCGTTCCCGAGGCTCAGGGAGCTTCTGGAGCATGAGAAGCCGGGCGCTTCGCCCATAGACATGACCATCGGCGAGCCGAGGCATGGGGTTCCCCGCATCGCAGCGGATATCATCGCCGAGCGCTGGGAAAGCTTCGCCAAATATCCGCCCATCGGGGGTATTCCAGAGCTGCGCAACGCGATAGCCGTGTGGCTCACGCGCCGTTTCCAGCTCGAACCCGGTTGCATCGATCCGGAGCGGCACATCCTGCCGCTTTGCGGGACGCGCGAGGGCCTCATCTCGGCGCTGACAATCGCCGTGGCGCTCACCGGACGCAGCCGACCCGCCGCCCTGATGCCGAATCCGTTCTATCAGGCCTATTACGCGGCGGCTTTGACCGCGGGGTGCGAGCCCGTGATGGCGGCCGCAACCGCGGACACAGGCTTCCTGCCGGACCTCGCGGCGCTCGACCCGAAAGCGCTCGATCGCACGGCTGCATTCTATCTGGCGTCGCCCGCCAACCCGCAAGGCGTCGTGGCCTCTCCCGAATACCTCGAAGAACTCATCGGGCTGGCGAGGCGGCACGGCTTCTATGTTTTTTCCGACGAATGTTATTCGGAAATTTACCAGAAGGCGCCCCCTCCAAGTGCTCTCGAAGTTGCCGCGCGGATGGGTGGCCTCGACCATGTCCTGGCCTTTAATTCGCTATCCAAGCGCTCGAACGCTCCCGGGCTGCGCTCTGGCTTCATCGCGGGCGACGGTGTATTCCTGAAGGAATACCTGCAATACCGCAATGTCGCCTCGCCACAAATTCCGGTGCCTATTCAATACGCTTCTGCGGCGCTTTGGGCGGAGGAGGAGCATGCCGGCGAAAGCCGGAGGCTCTACCGTGAGAAGTTCGCGCTCGCTTCGCGGACGCTCGGCGCAATGCCGGGATATTATGAGCCCGCCGGGGGCTTCTTTCTTTGGCTCGATCTGTCAAATTTAGGTGGAGGTGAACGCGCCGCGACAACCATTTGGAAAGGATGCGGTGTCAAAATCCTTCCCGGGGCTTATTTGGCTCAACCGGACGCTAGCGGGGTTAATCCGGCCAGGGACTACGCCCGGCTCGCGCTCGTGGACCCGCTCGAAAAAACGCGGGAAGCATTGGATCGGCTCGCGTCGATTTTGTTATGACGCAAGCCATGAGTGGGATGGCGTGCGCGAATGCAGACGAGGCGAACCCGGTTTTTGCCGAAAGCGCTGACGGTCGAATTGCGCCGCCTGCCATGGCGGCTGCTTGGCGCTTCTCTCGCCGGTATCGCCGCGGCGAGCTGGCTTGCCTTGATCAGCTGGTCCTACGGCGACCCGAGCCCCAACTACGCAACCTTGGCGCAACCTCATAATTGGCTCGGACAACGCGGAGCGAGCGTCGCCGACAGCCTGATGCAAGCCTTCGGTCTCGCGTCGCCATTCCTGATCTTTCCGCTTGCGGCGCTGGGCTTAAGGATCGCGGGCGGCCATGCTCCGCTGCGGCCCCGGCTGAGGCTGATGTATTGGGCGGCGGCAGGTCTTACGATCCCGGCGTTTTTCGCGATTTTTCCCGCGCCGTCCCGATGGGTGCTCGATACGGGCCTCGGCGGCATTGTCGGCGACGTTGCCGCCGCGCGCGCCGTTAAGCTCTCCTCCGTTCTTCCGTCTGTCCTGCTTTGGCCGGCTCTGGGGCTTTTTCTCTTCCCCGTCGGTGTCTGGTGCCTCTTGCGGGCCTGCGGCCTGACCGCCAAGGCTTTGTCCGTTGCTTTCCATTGGGGAATGCCCAAGCAGGTTGAGGCCTCGTTTTTCGACGAAGCGGCGAGTACACCGCCAAACGCGCCGCCATCGGAAGGCGGCCAGCTCATCAGCAAGGCGACAAGCTGGGTCAAGCATTTTGCGCTCCGGGATCGGGCTCTCACAGTAACGGCCCCGCCGCGTGAATACTGGATGACGCAGGCGCGGACCGAGCCGACGCTCGCGCCTGCAAAGATGGAGAAGCCGCGCAAGTCCGGGATCGCTGCGGCGGAAGCGCCGAAGTCAACTGCGGCATCGCCCTTCGCGAATTGGGGGAGCAGGCCCGCGCAGGCGATGGCTGCGCAATCAATCGCCGCCGGCGATATCTCAGCGTTTCAGTCATCGGGCAAAGACGAGAGCGAGCGCCAGACAGAAGACGAAGGCGTGTTCGAAGATATCCGGATCGAACCCTTTTTCGGCCCCCGCATGCGCGGATTCGAGCCCGCGAGCGGGGATGCCGAAGACGACGAAACGCCCGGCACCGCCTCACCGCTCCGCCGCTTGACCGGCAAGGCGATGGAAAGTGCGAGGAATGGCGCGCAGCGCGCCTTCGAAAACGGAGCAGCCGCCGTCAAGCGGCGAAAACCCCTCATTTACGTGAAGTCCGCCGCCCTCCCGGCCGAAGCTGAGGAGGATCTGGAGGACTTCGCCGCTGCGCTTCCTCCCCTCTCGCTTCTCGCGCCGCCGCCCCGAGCCTCGGAAAAACTCAGCGCGCATGATCCAGCGCTGATGCAGCGCGCCGCCGCGCTCATGAGCGTGCTTGGCGATTTCGGCGTGAAGGGGCGAATATCGGGGATCTATCCCGGTCCCGTCATCACGCTTTTCGAATTGGAGCCCGCGCGGGGAACGAAATCGTCCCGTGTTGTAGGGCTTGCCGACGACATAGCCCGGTCGATGAGCGCCGTCTCCGCGCGGGTTGCGGTAGTTCCCGGCCGTGACGCCATCGGCATCGAGCTTCCCAATCCAACGCGTGAAATCGTGTCGTTGAGAGCAATCCTGGAGTCGAACGCCTTTCATGACACCCAGGCGGCCTTGCCGCTTGCGCTCGGCAAATCCATTGGCGGCGAGCCGATTGTTGTGGATCTCGCCCGCATGCCGCATCTTCTGATCGCGGGCACTACCGGCTCCGGCAAGTCGGTCGGGATCAACACGATGATCCTTTCGCTGCTTTACAGGCTGCCGCCGAGCCAATGCAATTTCATCATGATCGATCCGAAGATGCTAGAGCTGTCGGTGTATGACGGCATTCCGCATTTGCTGGCGCCCGTTGTCACCGACCCCAAGAAGGCGGTCCTGGCGCTGAAATGGACCGTCAAGGAGATGAACACGCGTTACGAGCGCATGAGCAAGCTCGGTGTGCGGAACATCACGAGCTACAACGCGAAGGTCGCCATGGCGCAATTGCGCGGCCAGCCGCTGCGCCGCGTCGTGCAGACGGGCTTCGACCCTCGCACCGACGAGCCGATCGAAGAGGAGGAGACGTTCGAGCCGGTTTCGATGACCTATATCGTCGTTGTCATCGACGAAATGGCCGACCTCATGATGGTGGCGGGCAAGGACATCGAATTTGCGGTCCAGCGGCTTTCGCAGATGGCGCGTGCGGCGGGGATCCATCTCATCATGGCGACGCAGCGCCCAAGCGTGGATGTCGTCACCGGCACGATCAAGGCCAACTTCCCGAGCCGGATCAGCTTCCAGGTCACCTCGAAGATCGACAGCCGCACCATCATCGGCGAGCAGGGCGCGGAGCAGCTTCTTGGCGCGGGCGACATGCTCTACATGGCGGCCGGCGGGCGGATCATTCGCGCTCACGGTCCCTTCGTTTCGGATGATGAGGTCGAGGCCGTCGCGCGGCATTTGAAAGCGCAAGGGTTCCCGAACTACCGCGACGACATTCTCGAAGACAACGAGGGCGAGGAAGACCCCTTACCAAAGGCGGATGGCGACAATGGCCGCGACCTCTACCGGCGCGCAGTCGACATCGTGCTGAAGGATCGGAAGCCCACGACCAGCTATCTCCAGCGGCGGCTCGGCATAGGCTATAACCGCGCGGCATCGCTCATCGAGCGCATGGAGCAGGAGGGAATTGTCGGCGCCCCAGGCAGGACGGGCCGGCGCGAGATCCTGCTCGATGCGGGCCCGTGACCGGGTAGTGCCGATGAGGCCAATTAGGTTAGTACGTCGTGCATTAAGTCGGCATCACGCGGCAGCCGTAGCCCTAATGGTGTCGTGCCCGCAGAGGCGGGCATGCAGTAGTCCTGAGGGGCATTGTTTACTGGGTTCCCGCCTTCGAGCGTGTGAAGAAATTGGGGTTTAACCCTTTTCTGTCATGGCCGGGCTTGACCCGGCCATCCACTGATACTTGAAAAGTCTGCCCTTTTTCTGGATAGCCGCCTCAAGGGCGGCTATGACAACGAGGCAGAGCCGCAAGGCTAATTTTTTCACACGCTCCTTCGCGGAAAGACGGAGGGATTCGACTCCGCGTGTAATTAAGCGTTCGCTGCGCTAGATGCTTGAGGTTTATTCACGGATGCCGAGGTAGTTTTCCCGATTTCAGGCGCCCTATTGCTGTTATCCAGAAGAAAAATCGCAACTAGAGCTGGGCCTTAAGGGCCGTCCGAAATAAAGCTAATTGTTTTGAACTGTGCGGATTTGCCACTACTCTTATCCCTTTATTAAGGATGACGGCAACACCTTTCAGGGCTTATTTGTTTCCCAGCGCGAATGCGGGTCTAGGCCTGTCTGGCAGCCGCATTGATTTCAGCGCCACAATCTTTCGCAGTCTGTGGAGTTAATGAGTGAGCAAGGTTAAATACATCACGGCTTCGGCGCCGCAACGCGCCTGGTGGGATGACCTTTATCAACTTGATCGCATGCCGGCGGGGTTTGATCGAGTTACGGTTTTCGAGACTGGCGACGATCCCCGTCCAACCGGGTTGCTGGACGCGCAAGGCAATCAATTATACCGCATGGTCGAGAAGCAGCCCATCGGCTTTCGTGTGTTGAGAGAAGAATAGAAACAATAGACTTATATTAAGCGCGGAGTCTTGCTGTCGTTCCCGTCCAGGCTCTTTAGGCGGCTATCCAAAAAAAAGCACAATTTTATCAGTGTGTTATGGATGGCCGGGTCAAGCCCGGCCATGACAAAAAAGAGCGAAGCCGAGTTTATTCACACGCCATCAAGAGCAAGTTTGCTCATAGGGTGAGTACTGGGACCGCTGCAGAAATAGGGATTTCCAGCACTGTGGGCTTCTCCTTGGTCCAGGCCTCCGCTGCAGCCTTTTTAATGGCATCCAGATCGTCGAGGCGTGCAGCATCGCAGCCGTAGCCCTTTGCCAGGGAGACGGCGTCCAGCCCGGGTAGATCGAGCCCGGGAACCCCCTGAGCATCGTCCAGGGCTACGAACGACTTGAGAATCCCGTAATGTTCGTTCCGCAGGACGACGATCAATATCGGCAAATGCGATTGCGCTGCGGTCCAGATCGCCTGAAGCGAGTATTGGAACGATCCGTCTCCGATGATCATGATGATCGGCCGGTTGCGGCCCGTCTCGCGCTCGGCGAGGGCGATGCCAACCGACGCCGGCAGGCTCCAGCCGAGCCCCCCGCTGGCGGCGGTGAAAAAGGAAGCCGGTTGGTCGATCGGCCACGCCTTGTGAAGATCGCCCATCGTTGACGGGCTCTCGACAACCATCACGGCGTTCGGAGGCCGGATTTCGCTGAGGGCGCCGAAAACCTGCGCGGCGGTCAGGCGGCCATCGTCTGCGGTGGATGGCTGTGTCCCTGACACCTGCTGGCGCGCCTTCCTGAACCTCGGTCTGCGTTCACCAAGCAAGTTCCTGAGCCCGGCAAGAGACAACACTGCATCTCCCAGGAGGCTGTCGCCGACAGGCGCGCGCGCTGTCTCAGCCGGATCGTCCGAGATGTGCAGCAGGCGCATCCCATCCGGCAAGTAAGGCCCGCGGCCATGAATGTAATAGCGGAAGACCGGAGCGCCGGCGACGAGCGCAACATCGTGGCCTTCGAGCTTTTTGCGAAGCGCTCCAATGGCGAACGGCAATCTGCCTGCATAAAGAGGATGATCTTCGGGAAACGGCGCACGCTCACAAGCCGGTGCCGTCCAAAC
The DNA here is from genome assembly GCA_963834165.1 of uncultured Alphaproteobacteria bacterium. Taxonomy (GTDB): domain Bacteria; phylum Pseudomonadota; class Alphaproteobacteria; order Rhizobiales; family Rhodomicrobiaceae; genus Rhodomicrobium. The sequence goes on from CAWIAL010000018.1 coordinate 227,414, forward strand.
CGGTGCGCCGAGCGCTTCTGCTAGCGCTATGCCTTCGCCCCAGCCATCCTCGCGGTCTATCGCAGCCCCATAGATAAGGACGGGCGACGACGCCTCCGCCAAGACTTCCGCGAACTCGGAAAGCCGGGTTCCATCGGGGGCAAAGCGGCGGCTGACGGTGCGAACGGCAACAGGTGCGGCGCATGGCTTGTCCCAATCGTCGGACGGTAGTGAGAGAAAGACGGGACCTTGCGGCGGTTGCAGCGCCGTCGTGATCGCGCGCATGAAGGCAGCCGGCACATCATCAGGCCGCACAGGCTCATAGGCCCACTTCACCCAGGGACGAGGGAGCACTGTTGCTTCGACGTTCGTCAGCCAGGGTTCCATCAGCAGCATTTCGCGCGTTTGCTGGCCGGCAGTCACGATGAGGGGCGTCTTGTTCAGCGATGCCGTCATGAGGTTTCCCATGGCGTGGCCCAATCCGGCTCCGGTGTGGAGGTTGACCAGGGCCGGGCCGCCCGTGGCCTGCGCAAAGCCGTCGGCCATCGCGATCGCGGACGCCTCCTGGAGAGCAAGCACGTAGCGGAAATCCGCCGGGAAATTCTTAAGAAAGGCCGCCTCGGTCGAGCCCGGGTTGCCGAAGAAAGCCGTAACGCCAAGCTCTCGCAGAAGTTGATAAGTGGCGTCTCGCACGGTCTGCATCTCTTGTCCTCCGAGCCATGAATTCCCCGGATGTCTCGGTTTCCGGCGAGCATGTAATAAGCGGCGCGTAAGGTGGTTCCCTTATGGTTACCTTTGCATTACCCGAATACTTCGCTGATTGAATTATACAACCTATAATAATAATGAGTTGTAACCGAAGTTCATTCTGCCAATTTCTCTGCTTTATTTCAGTTCGCAACTCCCCAATGCTATTGCTTTTGCGCAACTCAAGATCGTATTTTCTCCGTAGGCGCAACCAAAGCTTGTTAGCGATGATCGAATCGCGGCTAGCTGCTGCAATCCTGCTTTGCAAGGTGGGATGGGGGATCCTTATGAGAGAACTTTTAAGAACCGCAGCGGTTGCCGTGCCAACGGTCGTCGGCCTCACCTTGAGCGTAGCAAACCTTGCCGCTGCTGAGAGCCTCAAAGACGTGTCGGGCGACGAGGTTTCAGCGGTGATTTGGCAGGGTTCAGACTTCGCAAACCGGGCAGACTCTTTCTGGTTCGGGGGCGTCGTCGCCCTAAATCATGATCTTACACGCAACGGCTTTCTTGCCCGAGCCGACGCAGAATACGATCAGTATAATTATTTCCAGCCGGCGGATAATCTCGGGCGGATCAATGGCCACGAGTGGCAAGGCGACGCGATGCTCGGCTACCAGATCGCCACGACGAGCTACTCTGCCGGCGCTTACGTCGGCGTGGATGTCCGTTACGACCACCTATCGCCCAGAGACCTGACGAACAGTGTGAGAGGGGAGCAGACGGGGGCCAAGTTCGATGCCGACTTCGAGACGGAGCGCGAGCTGCCGTACTACGTGAGTGTCGACGGATTTTATTCTACGGCGTTCCAGACCTACTGGGCGCGCCTGCGTGGCGGCCTGAAAGTCGCCCAGACTTACGGCAACTGGTGCAAAGAAGTGTTCATAGGGCCGGAAGGGTACGTCCTTGGAAACCAGGAATCGGACGCTCAGCGCGTTGGCGGCTTCATAAACTTCGCGGTGACCAATGCATTGAGCAGTCTGTTGACCAGAGACCTGGAGATCTCACTGTCCGGCGGATATCAGTTTGCAAGCAGCAGCGGCAACAGCGGCGGCGGCAGCAACGGCCCCGTTACCGGCACCACGGGCGGCTCGGGCGCCTATGGCTTGATCGAATTCAAGTACGTCTTCCAACCATAACCGCATCTTTGACGTTCGGTTCGGCCTTTCAGCTGGGGGATCTCTATGCGACCTGTCTTTATTATGACGCTTCTGGCGGCATTCATCGCAATGGGTCATGGACCTGCCTTCAGCCAAGTCACCTCCGATTATGATGTTTGCCGTGACGATGATGAGGAAGCGGGCGCAAGAATCTTAGCCTGCTCTCGCATCGTAGATGACATAAAGATGCCCGGGGATTTCCGTGCGGAAGCCTACGCCAATCGCGGCGAAGCCTACGCAAACAAAGGCGACTACGAATCTGGGATTGCAGATGAAACGCAGGCGCTGAGACTGAAGCAAATCTACCCGGAAGCGTACAATCTTCGTGCGTGGATCTATTTTAAAGCGGGAAAGGCCCGCGATGGTCTCGCGGACGCCGAGAGGGCTGTGTCGTTGCAACCTCTGTCAGCTTTTGCGTTGGACACGCGCGGCCACATTTACGAGTCCCTGGGCAGGAGAGACGAGGCAATAGCCGATTATCGCAAAGCCGTGTCAATCGATCCTGATCTGCGCGAAAGCAGGGATGGCCTTTTACGCCTTGAGCCTCAGCCGTAACCGCTAGTCCGGCTTCTGTTTGGCTCGCTTACCGGGCCCGGCGACCGGCGGTCGCTTTCGTCAAAAGAACACACAGCCATGATCGATAAATCGTCGCGCAGGCGAAAGCCTTGCTTGCGGGCCGCAAAACCGCCGCCGAAAGCTGACGCCCTTGTCTTATCTGAATTTTGTCAGCCCCTTACTACACGCTATTTTTCGTTGCTGACTGGCGAAATTCTGCCATTGCGGGCTGAACATCAGGAAGATATCGCCTCCGTACTGTGTTTCCTAATTCCAAAATCCCTGGAGGCGCATTTAGGCTTCCATGCGCATTGCCTGAGCGAGGATGATTGGAAGGAAATCCGGAAGCACAGAACACCTTCACGCCGCATGAGCATGAAAGCGGCCCGCGTTGTCTTGCGCTTCGCATTATGCATGATTGCGAAACGGGGCTCGGCAAGCGATTGGAAATTCGTTAGAACTAAGGCTGGAAAGCTGAAAATCGCTAACCTGGATGGTTATGGCTGCAGCATTTCATACACGAAAGACGTGAATGCAGTTGCAGTCAGCAGAGGCCTTGATGTCGGTCTCGATGTGGAGAGCACCGGGCTTCCCATATCGAAAGAGATGGCACACAGTTTTTTGTCGAAGCGAGAGGTTGCCGAGCTGGAAGATACCGAAACTGCGCGAAGGCACGACCATTTTTTGAAGATTTGGGCGATAAAGGAGTCCCTCGTCAAGCTTTCGGGCGCCGGACTTAGCGAAGACATCAAGCAGATCGACACGACCAAGTGCAAAAATCAGCTGTACTCCGATGGCTTGGGTACAAGAGCGATGATTTTTGCATCGCGCATAGCCGAACTCACTGGCGGTTCGGAGCGAGGCTGGCTCTCCCTGGCGCTCCAAGTCCCTCAAGAGACAAGTAGCGCGCACGTCAGGCTGGAAATGTATCGCTTAACGGCTGATCGCCTCAGCGTCGAGCAATCAGACCGGACGCTGGAGCTGGCTGCCCGTTAGGCCCGGTGTGAGGGGGCTTTGAGCCGCCGTCGCTATCCAGCGATCATTCGCGCTTCTCCCTTTTGGTGGAAGCCTGCCCCGATGAACCATCAATATCGCAGGATGAACACCTCAAGCCATCGCTTGGAGCAACTGTCCGTTACCCTATCTGGGTTTCGACTACTTCCGGCTTACCACCTAGCCGCGAGTTCCGCCGCGATGCGATCCGCGTGATAGACCTTCGTTAGCGCCTCGCGAAGCGCACCCACGTTCACCGCGACGGCGCGATTGACGGCGGGGTCGAACCCGAAATCGCCGCCCAGAGATTGAATGTTTCCGTCGAAGATCAGCCCTACGATCTCGCCTGCCTTGTTGATCACGGGCGAGCCGGAATTGCCGCCGATGATATCGTTAGTGGTCACAAAATTCATAGGCTGATGCATGTTGAGCACAGGCTGCGCCGCGAGCCAGCTTTCAGGCAACTGATAAGGCGGGGCGCCGGTCGCCCGCTCGAACAGGCCCTCGATCCGCGTGATCGGCTCAATGAACCTGTCGTCCTGCCAATAACCCTTCACCGTGCCGTAGGAGATGCGCATCGTAAAGGTCGCGTCGGGATAAACCGATGTGCCATAGACCTTGAAGCGCGCGCGGGCGATCGCGCTGTGCGCCTGGTCGAGCGGCGCAGCGATGTTGTCTTCGTAATCCTTGCGGATGGCGCGGAAGTCGGGGTCCACGAGGCGGGCGAGTGCGATCATCGGGTCGGTGGAGGCGTCGATGGCCTGCTGGCCGCCTTCGAGGAGCGCCTTGCGCACGGCTACATCGCTAAGCTTTGAGCCCTCGGTCAATTCATCCGCAAGCTGCGCCGGCGATTTCTTGCCCAGCACCTTGCGCACGAAAGGATCGTCGGCCCCGAGAATTTCCCGAAGCTTCGTCAGAGAGAAGGTCAGCATCAGCTTATGAAGTTCGGGGTAGAATGGCTGATCCGCCAGCAGCGACTGCTTCAGGCTTGGGAAATTCGCATCCGTATATTCCGGCAGCCGCTTCTCATCGGGCTTCGCCTTCTCGACCGGATAGCGGACCAAACTCAGCGCATCGCCGAACAGGCTCGAGTCGAATGCGGCATGGCCCTCCGTGTATGAATAGCGCTCGCTCTTCGGCTTCCAGCGCTTAAGCGTCTCGCGAATGGTATCCCAGGCCGCGCCCGCCTCCGCCTTTAGCGCCGGGTCTGCATCGACCTTGGCGCGAAGCTCGTTTTCGGCCTTGGTTTTTTCAGCGATCAGCGCCGGATCGACCAGCGCTTCGAATTGCCCTTTCCGAGCCTTCAGCGAGTTTTCGATGCCGAAAAGCCGCCCGGTTGCGATGCGCTTTTGTTCGTGCCCTTTCGTCGAGAACTCTGTGAGCTGCCCCCGAAGTTCGGACATCCGCAGCAGCGATCGCGGGAGCGTAACGTCGCGGTCGTATTCCAGTTCGGCGACCGTGTCGAGGCGCTGCGTCGATCCCGGATTGCCCACCGTGAAGGTGAGATCGTCCGGCTTCACGTCCTCGGACGCGTACGGGAAGTAATTCGCCGCCGTATCGAGCGGCTTATCGCCCTGATAAACGCGAAGATAGCTCACATCGAGGTCGTATCGCGGGAACTCGAAATTATCCGGGTCGCCGCCAAAGAATGCGATAGCCTGCTCGGGCGCGAAAACCAGGCGCACATCCTGAAAGCGGCGGTATTTGTAAAGGTTGTAGATCCCGCCATCGTAAAGCTCCACCACATCGCAGCGCACGGCCGCGTCGCCGCCCGAGCATTCCTTCGCAATGGCCGCGGTAATCGCGCGCTTCGCTTCTGCAAACTCGGCGCCAGCCTTTCCCTCAATCGCCGAGCGGACGCGGGCCGTGACATCGCCGATGTCAGTGAGCTGGTCGAGCTCGAAGTCCGGGCACTTGGGCTCGTCCTTCTCCTCTTTCGCAAGAAACCCGGTTTTGATGAGGTCCTTGCCGCTCGATGAAAGTTGCTCAAGGCACTCCTCGGCGCAATGGTGATTGGTCTGGACGAGGCCCTTTGCCGAGACGAAGCCGGCAGAGCACCCTTGCGCGAGCCGCACCGCCGACAGGCGCACGCGGTCGAGCCACTGCTGGCTGGGCCGGAAGCCGTACAGCTTCTCAACCTCATCGGACGGGAAATTATTGAGGAGCCACATGCCCTCGCCGGCTTTGGCAGATGCGAGGGAAAGGGTCGCGAACAGAACAACGGAGGCGATCACCGCCCCAGGAGGTATGTGCCCAGTCCGGACGTCGTTCCCCTGGAGGCGGGGACCCAGTAAGCGATCACCTGCCAAGACTTCATCCTCCGTTTACTGGATCCCCGCCTCCGATCGTGTGAAGAAGCGGTTGGCCCTGTTCTCAGTTGTCATAGCCGCCCTTGAGGCGGCTATCCAGAAAATGGGCGTTCGTTAATGGATGGCCGGTCAAGCCCGGCCATGACAAAAAAGAGCGAAGACACCCTGGCTTTGCTCGGCGGTTGCATTCCCGCCGCAGTGTCATCCCCGAGACGCCGGGGATCCAGCAAACTAAGCACTATCCCATTATTGATAAACTTCCTGAAAAGGTCAGTGTTGCAATGATTTGCGAAGCGGCCGGTTCAGAAGAACGATCGACAGCCCGGCAAACGCAGCCACGCCCGCGATCATGAGGAAGAAATCCGGTTTCTCCATGCTGCTCCAATAGGAGCCAAGCCAGCCCGCCATAAAGTTGCCGAGGAAGCTGGTGGAAAGCCAAACGCCCATCATGAGGGATAGCACGCGGGCGGGCGCAACTTTCGAGACGAGCGAAAGCCCTACGGGAGAAAGGTAAAGCTCGCCGATGGTGATGATAACGAAATACACGAACAGCCAGAGCCAGCTCGCCTTTTGGCCATCTCCGACATAGAGCGCGGCCCCCATCATCACGAGATAGGAAAGAGCGACGCCGAAACAGCCCATCGCCATCTTCATAACGGTCGACGGCTCGCCGCCCCTTCTCGATTGGATCGCCCATAATTCGACGATGAGCGGCGTAAAGGCGAAGATCATGAACGGGTTGAAGGCCTGAAACCAGGTAACCGGGATTTCGCCCCGCCAGAACAGAAGATTGACCGAGCGATCCGTGTAGGTGTCGGCCCACAGCGCGATGGTGTTGCCCTGCTGCTCGTAGGTGGCCCAGAACAGCGTGTTGGGCAGAAAGAGAATGAGGAGCGCGATGATGGCGCGCCAATCCGCGTGGCTCATCGGCTCGTGCTCGACATGCGCGGCCTTGGCCTTCTGAAGCTCGTCGGGCGGAAGCTCCCGCAGCCCGCGCAGGTAGATCAAAAGGCCGATCACCATGCCGACGCCGGCCGCGCCAAATCCGTAGTGCCAGCCCCACTCCTCGCCAAGCGTCCCGCACACAAGCGGAGCCAGGAACGCGCCCAGGTTGATGCCGACATAGAAAATGGAATAGGCACTGTCGCGGCGCGGATCGCCCTCCGCGTAGAGCCCACCCACCTGGGTGGAGATGTTCGGCTTGAACGCGCCGTTTCCGAGGATGAGCGTGAGCAGCGCGAAGAGGAGGAGCGGCTCGAACGCCATCATGAAATGGCCGATGGCCATCAACACAGCGCCGATGACAACGGTCTTGCGCTGGCCGAGCACGCGATCCGCTATCAGTCCGCCCAGGATCGGCGTCAGGTACACAAGCGCAGTGTACGATCCATAGATCTGCGAGGCGAAAGGCTGCGTGCCGAGCGGCCCGAACACCAATTCAAGTCCGCTTCTTAATGTTGCCAAGCCTACGACCTGCTCCGAATTTCCGGGCAGGAGCAAGTATTTCGTCAGGTAAAGTATGAGAAGCGCGCGCATCCCGTAATAGGAAAAGCGCTCCCACATCTCGGTCGCGAACAGGAAGGAAAGCGCCCGCGGGTGGCCGAAAAGCTGATTGGCTTCTTTTTCTAGATAAACTGTTTTGGCATCCATAAACCGGGACTAGCCTCGCGGCACCGAATACGCAAGCCGCGTTTTCGGCGTGGCGTGCGCAAGCGATCCCTTGGTCAGCGGCACGAAATGCCCCGAGTCCGCATCGAAAGTGTCGACCGTCCCGTTTTCGATATTATAGACCCAGCCATAGAGTTTGAGCCGCCCCGTAGCGAGCCTCACGGCGACGGTGGGGTGCGTTTGCAGATTGCGAAGCTGACAGAGCACGTTTTCGTGAACGAGAGCATGGAGGCGCGCCTGTTCGTCCGCCGTGTCAGGCAGCGTCGCATCGAGGATTTCCTTCGCCGCCGCGGAGTGTTTGATCCAGCTTGCCACGGCCGGCATCTTATCGAGCTTGTCGTCGCGCAAGATCGCCTTCATCGCGCCGCAGTCGGTATGCCCGCAAACAACGACGTTCTCGACGCCAAGCGCGGCGACGGCATACTCAATGCTCGCCGAGACGCCGCCCGATGCGGGTCCATATGATGGGATGATATTGCCTGCATTGCGCACAACGAAGAGGTCACCCGGCTCCCGCTGGGTTAGAAGCTCGGGCACCACACGGCTGTCGGAGCAGGCGATGAACAAGGCAAAAGGCGCTTGCGCCTCGCCAAGCTGGCTGAACATCTTTTTCCGTGGGCCGTGGATTTCGGTCTGGAAGCGCAGCACGCCGTCGATAAGTCTGTGCATGGATCTCTAGCCAAGTTTCGCGCAAAAGCGATGAACACTAACATTTCTGCATGGGGCGGGCGAGCGGCGCGTCTTGTTTGAAAAGCATCGATGGAAACCGGATATGAGCGCTTGGGTTCGAACCCATCAAGGGAAGCTTCAGTTCGGCCTTCGCATGACGCTCGCCGCGCTCGCGAGCTACGTGCTCGGCGAGGCGCTTGGATTCTCGCAGACCTACTGGGCTGTCCTGTCGGCCGTGATCGTGATTTAGGGAAGCGTCGGCGGCTCGGTCCGGGCAGGCATCAACCGTCTCATAGGGACGGTCGGCGGGGCTATTTGGGGCGCGGCGGTGGCGATCCTGATCCCGCATGCCAATCCTGAAGCCCTCGGGCTCGCCCTTCTCGCGGCGATTGCGCCACTTGCCGTCCTCACAGCTTTCCGCCCGGACTATCGCATCGCTCCGATCACGGCGATCATCGTTCTCATGGGAACGGTCATTCTGCAATCGGACCCCCTGTCGTCTGCGCTGGAACGGGTTTACGAGATCAGCCTGGGCAGCGCGGTCGCCGTTGCCGTTGCGCTTTTCATCTTGCCCGCGCGCGCCCATCGCCTGCTGGTGCGCGCGGCAAGCGCAGCGGTCGCCGATATGGCAGGCGTCATTTCCATGCTTGAGGAGGGCAGCGGCCGTGGCGTCGATGCGGCGGCTCTCTTGACGCTTCAGCTCCGGCTCGCCTCGCAGATCGCACAAACGGATGCGAGGGCCGGAGAGGCGAAGGTCGAACGCGCCAACCGCCTGGCCGATGGACCGGATCCGGAGCCGCTAGCCCGCACCTTGCGCCGGCTTCGCCACGATCTCGCCATGCTGGCGCGTGCACTCGCAGCGCCGTTTTCTGAAGCCGTACGCGCCCGTCTGGAAGCTCCGCTGACCGCCGCTCTCGATGCGATTGCGGCTTGGCTCGTGGCCATTGCGAAAGTACTTCAGGCAGGGGAGCAAGCGCCGAACCTGGAAGACTTGGTTGCGGCCCTTGAGGGCTACCGCGCCGCGCAATCGCTTGCGCCGGGACAGGAATGGTTTGCCTCCGCCGCAGGCAGGGACGATACCCAACGGGTTTTTGCTGTGCTTTTCCTGTTCGAACAGATGCTCCAGAACCTGCAAGATTTGGCCGATCGCACCAACGAGCTTGCGGCTGAGCCGGTCTCAAAGCAAAACTCAGGTGATTGAGGCTGCTGATTCGCCGGTTGGAAACAAGCCGATCATGATGTTGACGCGATCGGCAGCTAATTCCTTCCGCCGCAGCGTCGAATAAAGGTTTCGTTAACCGTAATTCGGCATTTTGCTGGCAGATGAGGGCTCACCATGCGGCGTCCGATCCGTTTAATGCTGTTATGCGCGGCCTTGAGTGGTTGCGCCTCAGCCGGCGGCTTGCCGTCTTTATCGGGCATTGGAGGAGGTAGCGCCTCCTCGGATATGCCGCCCAAGCCTGCTGCGGCGCCTGCGCCGGCACCTTCTCAGACTTCCAGTCAAGGCGGAATTTGGGGATATTTTTCATCGTCCTTCAGCTCCGGTGACCAGCAGCCGCAACCGGCTGCGCAACAGCTGCAGGCTGCCGCCGACCAGCCAGTCATGAACCCGAACGACGCCTTGCGCCTTGTGAACGAATATCGGTCGTCGAAGGGGCTTCACCCGCTTTCACTCGATGACCATGCCACAGCAGCCGCCGAGGTTCTCGCCAAGGACATGGCCAAGCACGACCACATGTCTCACGTCGGCCCCAATGGCTCAGATGTCGGCAAGCGGCTGACCTCGGCCGGGTATCCATACCGGCTCGCGGCAGAGAACGTCGGCGTTGGGCAAAAATCACTTTCAGAAATGATCGAGGGTTGGAAGAAGAGCCCGCCTCACAGCCGCAACATGCTTCTTGCCGAGGCGAAGCACATGGGCATCGCCTACGAGTATAAGCCGGACACGAAATACAAGACGTTCTGGACGCTCGTTGTGGCCGCGCCTTAACGAAGGCGCTGAACAGACTTGATGCACCGGCTACGATCCCATGCTAAAGCTGCGCAGCTGTTTGCAGCTAGGTTTCCCGGATCGACCATGAGTATTGGAAGCTCCTCGGCCTCCCTCCCTCAAGGCGTCGCGGCGCTCCCTGAGGGCCATGTCAGGGCGCTGACCTTGTCGGCCCTTGGCGTCGTCTTTGGCGACATCGGAACAAGCCCCCTCTACACGCTGAAAGTCGTACTCGGCGCGACGCACGCTCAAGTCGTCGATCGCGCCATGGTGCTGGGCAGCCTGTCGCTCATTTTCTGGACGCTCATCATCGTGACCACGGTCAAATATGTCGGCGTCGCCATGAGGGTCGATAACCATGGCGAGGGCGGCATCATGGCGTTGATGGCTCTTCTCGGCGGGCAAAAGGGTCTGCGCGTTCGCGGCAGACGGCGTACGATCATCATCGGCGTGGGCCTGCTTGGCGCGGCGCTCATTTACGGGGACGGGGTCATCACGCCCGCGATCTCCGTTCTGTCGGCGCTGGAAGGGCTCTCGATCGTGACGACGAGCCTTGAGAATTATGTGGTGCCGTTGACCGTAGGCATTCTTGTCCTGCTCTTTCTCGTTCAACCGCGCGGCACTGCGCTCATCGGCAAGATGTTCGGCCCGATCATGGCGGTCTGGTTCGCATCGCTGGGTTTTCTCGGTTCCCTGGCGATAGCACAAAATCCCGCTGTGCTTGAGGCGGTGAATCCGGCTCACGGCCTTCACTTTCTATTTTCGGGAGGCATGACCTCATTTCTTGTCCTCGGCGCGGTGTTTCTTTGCGTCACGGGCGCGGAAGCGCTTTATGCCGACATGGGGCATTTTGGCCGCCGCCCCATCGAGTTGGCCTGGCTTTTCATCGTGTTCCCCTGCCTTGTCCTGAATTACGCGGGGCAATCCGCGCTAGCGCTCAATGGCGCGCCCATCGCGGACAACATGTTCTACGCGATTTGCCCAAGAGCCTTTCTTGTTCCCCTCGTTGTTTTGGCGACCGCGGCCACGATTATCGCGAGCCAGGCGATTATCACCGGCGCTTTCTCCATGACGCGTCAGGCTATTCAACTCGGCTGGCTGCCGCGCCTTCGCATCAAGCAAACCTCTGCGCTCGGCTATGGGCAAATCTATATCGGGGTTGTGAACTGGCTGATGATGATCATCACCATCGCGCTGACGCTGGCGTTCCGCAAATCGGACAACCTTGCCGCGGCCTACGGCATCGCCGTTTCGGCGACCATGCTGATGACCTCGGTGCTGCTTTTCATAGCCATGATTGAAAAGCTCCGCTGGAGCCTGCCTGTCAGCGCCACCGTTGCCGGAAGCTTCATCCTGGTCGACAGCGCGTTTCTGATCGCTAATTCGGCTAAGATGATCGAAGGAGGGTACGTTCCGCTGGCTTTAGCGGCAATCATTTACGGCGTGATGTGGGTCTGGCATTCCGGCCGGGACGCCGTAATGCAGGTCTTGCGATCCAAGTATATGCGGACTGAGGTGTTCTTGAGGGACATCGCGGAAAAGGGCGTGCCCCGCGTGCCGGGCACCGCCGTGTTCCTGACGCGCTCGAAGGAAGGAGTGCCCCCGGTCATGGCTTGGCACGTCAAACACAACCGGTCCCTTCACGAGCGTATCATGGTGATCAACGTATCCATCGAGCCTGTGCCGGTCGTGCGCAAGGAGGACCGTCTCCGCTTCTTCGCCGAAGCGCCGAATTTCTGGCGGGCGACAGTCAATTACGGTTTCATGGAACGGCCAGCAATCCCGCCTGTCCTTGAGGAAGCGAAGGAGAGGGGCTGCGATCTTAATCTCGACGACGTTACTTATTATGTCGGGCGCGAAACCGTTGTCCCGCGAACCGACGGCAAGGGGCTGCCGAGATGGCAAGAGGCCATTTTCGCCGCCATGGAGCGCAACGCCGACCAGGTGACCGACTTCTTCCGGCTGCCTGTGGATCAGGTGGTCGAGATAGGACGCCAAGTTGCGATTTAAGCGGGCCGGGCTTCCCTCCCACCCGAGCGAGGCAGGGCGCTTACCTCGCCTTGCTACCTTCCCTCGTTTCGATAGCCCAAGCGGGTATCTTTCATCATCTCGATTACGGAACGGGGCACCCCATATCTACGCGGATGTCCCGTCGCTTTGGCTTTCACCTTAGCTATCTTACGCAAAGGTGAATGACTATCGTTCCAGTTTTCGAGGAGGCGTCATGTGCGGACGCTTTACACAAGCCTATACGTGGGCGGAGGTTATCGAGTTCTATAGGCTGGTGGACGAAATCGCGCCAAAACTGTCCGCATCCTGGAACGTGGCCCCCACCCATAATGCAGGCGTGATTGTCCTTGGCGGCAACGGCCCTCTTTTTCAGCCCATGCGCTGGGGTCTTGTGCCGTCCTGGGCGAAAGACCCGTCCATTGGTTCGAAGCTCATCAATGCGCGCGCGGAAACGCTTGGCGAGAAGCCCGCTTTCCGGCAGGCGCTGAAATTGCGCCGTTGCGTCGTGCCGATCACGGGTTTTTACGAATGGCAGCGGCAGGGAAGGGGCAAGCAACCCTATTTCGTGGCAAGCGCCGACGGCAAGCCGCTGACCCTGGCCGGATTGTGGGAAGAGTGGCGCGGCCTTCTGACGTTCACGATCATCACCGTCCCGGCGAATGAATGCCTCGCGCCGATCCACGACCGGATGCCGGCCATCCTTTCCCCGTTGGAGGCGCTTGACTGGCTGAAGAAGGGCGACACCGCGCTTCTCAAACCTTATCCTCCGCGCCTGTTATCGGCGTGGCCGGTCTCCGCCCGCGTCAACTCTCCCGCCAACAACGACGCCCGGCTCATCGAGAATATCTCGCCTGAAGACAATACCCTCGGACCAGCCTCTGCCGAAAGCACCGGCGAAACTGGGAGGGAGCAGTTCGTGCTCAGCCTTTAGAACCGAGGCTCACCAAGCAAAGCAAGGAAAACACCATGGCCGAAGCGATTGGCAAATCCGCGAAAATCTTGGAGACGCTGTTTGCGCATCCGATACCCGCGAACCTTCATTGGAAAGATGTGATTACTCTCATCCAGCGTTTCGACAGCGTGGAGCACCATCGCCATGGCAACTTGCATATCGACATAGCCGGACATCGCCTGACACTCAGGCATACGAGCGAGAAGCAGCTCGGCAAAGAGCAAGTCACGCAGCTTCGCAATTTTCTTGAAGGGCTGGGCATTACCCCGGCTCATCCCGATCTCAACCATCCTGAGACCGGCACTTTCAGTCATCCGGGCCTGGTAATCGTTCTCGACCATCACGAAGCGACGCTGTGGCAGCAGGCCGACGCGAACGAGCGCGTGCAAGAAGCCGGCACCCTTCACCCGCACGATCCGCACCATTTCCGCCATCACCTGACCCACCGCAAGGAAGCCGATTACACCGGCCAGCGTTCGCCGTAGGATTATGAGTTCTATAAGGAGCTGGTGAAAGCGCTGGAAAACGCTCCCAAGGCCATCGTGATCGGGGACGCGACCGGAAAGAGCAGCGCGATGCAGTTTTTCAGGGAGTATCTGGCCGAACACCACAAGGCGCTTTTGCAGCGCGTGTCAGCCTTCGTCGACGCCGACATTTCCGCGCTCACCGAGCCGCAACTTCGCGAGATCGCTGGGCGCTATTGGCATTGAAATTCAAAAATGGCACCCGCAAAGCGAAAGCGGCTTCCTGTAATCGCTAGACTGGAGCGCCGTGCGTTAAATCGGCATCACGCGGCAGCCGTAGACAAATGGTGTCGTGCCCGCGGAGGCGGGCATCCAGTAATCCCGAGGGGCATTGTTTACTGAGTTCCCGCCTTCGCGGGAAGGAGGGGCGAATTGCGCTAGGCCGAAAAGCCCGCGCAATCGGGCACACGGCGCATTCCGCGGACGACGGTGCTACGTCCCTTGCAGGACGGGCTGGATTTCCACGCTTTCGCCGCAGCCGCAAGCGCTTTTCTGATTGGGGTTGTTGAATACGAAGCCTGAGGTGAGCTTTTCGGTCTTATAATCCATCTCTGTGCCGAGCAGGAAAAGGATCGCCGACGGCTCAATGATGATGCGAACGCCCTTATCCTCGACAACCTCGTCGATGGGGCGCACCTCGGCGGCGTATTCCATGGTATATTCCATACCAGCGCAGCCGCCCTTCTTCACGCCCACGCGCAAGCCGGCAACCGGCGTCTCCGAACGCGCCATGATCGCCTTCACACGCTCCGCCGCAGCATCTGTCAGTGTCACAACCTTAGGTCTCGCCCGCACCATGGCACTCTTCCTTCCCGCCGTCATAGCCGGGCCATCCGGCCATGCAGCTAGCTAAAACATGTTCAGCGCCACGCGCGCTTCGTCGGACATGCGGCTTGGGTCCCATGGCGGGTTGAACACCAGCTGCACCCGGACGAGGCTCACGCCTGGCACCGCGCTCACCGCATTGTCAACCCAGACCGGCATGTCGCCGGCCACCGGGCATCCCGGAGCCGTCAGCGTCATCTCGACGTCAACTTCCCGGTCGTCGTTGATATCTATCCTATAAATAAGTCCAAGCTCATAAATATCAACAGGGATCTCGGGATCGTAGACCGTCTTCAACGCGGCGATGATCCCCGCGGTGATCTGATCCAGCTCCTCTTCCGAGATGGGATGATCGTCCCGGAATTCCTTCGCCACCTCAAGCGTGTGCGCGCAGGGCTGCGGCAAATCCTTGTGGGAGGGCGGCTCTTGCGGGGCGTCCCACGGCGCATCGTCGATCCGCTGCTTTCCTTCTTCCATGCTTTCGGTCATTTGAAAAATCGCTCCGCTTTCTGAAGGCCTTCCACGAGCGCTTCCACTTCCGCGCGCGTGTTGTACAGGCCGAACGAGGCCCGGCACGTTGATGTCACTCCGAAGCGCGCCAGAAGCGGCTCGGCACAATGGGTTCCGGCCCGGACAGCGATGCCCGAGCGGTCGAGAATGGTGGCGACGTCGTGGGCGTGCGCGCCTTCCATCGCAAAGGAGATGATCGCGCCCTTTTCCGCGGCTTGCCCGATGAAACGCAGCGAGTTCATGGGCTTCAATAGCTCCTCGGCGTAGCGGCGCAAATCGGTCTCGTGGGCGCGGATGCGGGCTTTGCCGATGCTGTCCATGTAATCCAGTGCGGCGGTCAGCGCGGCGGCTTCGGCGATCGGCGGCGTCCCTGCCTCGAAACGGTAGGGCGGATCGTTGTAGCGGACGGTGTCGCAAGTCACGGTTTCGATCATCTCGCCGCCGCCCTGATAGGGAGGCATGGCTTCAAGGTGCTCGCGCTTGCCATAGAGCGCGCCAATGCCGCTTGGCCCGTACACCTTGTGTCCGGTGAAAACGTAGAAGTCGCAATCGATGTCCTGCACGTCGACGGGAAGATGAACCGCGCCCTGGCTGCCATCGACCAGAACATAAGCGCCGTGGGCATGAGCGATCTTGCACACCTCTTTCACCGGCGTGATCGTGCCGAGCACATTCGACATGTGCGTGATGGCGACCATCTTGGTGCGCGGCGTGATCGCGGCTTCGAAGTCTTCGAGCCGGAACTCGCCTTCGTCCGTCACCGGCACCCACTTGATGACCGCGCCGTTCCGTTCGCGGTGGAAGTGCCACGGCACGATGTTCGAATGGTGCTCCATGATGGTGAGCACAATCTCGTCCCCCGGCCCGATATGCAGCCCGCCGAAAGATTGCGCCGCGAGGTTGATCGCCTCGGTCGCGTTCTTCGTGAAGATGATCTGCTCATGGCTCGGGGCATTCAGGAACTTCGCGATGCGCTCCCGAGCGCCCTCGTAAGCCGCCGTCGCTGCGTTCGCGAGGTAATGCAGCCCGCGATGCACGTTCGCATACTCTTCCGTATAAGACTTCATCAGCGCATCGAGCATGGCTTTCGGCTTCTGCGCGCTCGCCGCGTTGTCGAGATACACCAGCGGCTTCCCATGAACCTGGAGCGAAAGCGCAGGGAAATCGCGGCGGATGGCCTCCACGTCGTAGGGGGTCGCGGCGATACCTTTTTCAATCAATGTCATCAAACTATTCCTCTCCGCTGTCATGGCCGCCCTTGAGGCGGCCATCCAGAGCTAAGGCCCCGACGTTTACAGTTTTCCCCTGGATGGCCGGGTCAAGCCCGGCCATGACGAGAGGAATTAAGCAGCAAGCCATGCGGCGACCTTCTCATTCAGCGCTTCGCGCAGAGCCTCGTTGTCGATCCTGTCGAGCGCTTCACCGACGAAAGCGGCGATCAGCAGCGACCGCGCCTCGGCCTCCGGGATGCCGCGGGCACGAAGGTAGAACAACATGTCCTCGTCGAGCTGGCCCGCGGTCGAACCGTGACCGCAAACCACGTCGTCAGCGAAGATCTCAAGCTCCGGCTTGGAATCGAACTCCGCGTCGTCGGATAGAAGCAGCGCATTCGCCATTTGCTTGCCGTCCGTCTTCTGCGCGCCGCGCTCGACGATCACCTTGCCCTGAAACACGCCGCGCGAGCGCCCATCCAAGACGGCTTTCACAAGTTCGCGGCTCTCGCAATGCGGCGCGGCGTGGCTGACGACGAGCGTGAAGTCCGCATGCGCGTGCCCGCGCAAGAGCATCGCGCCCGTGTAATGGCAGCGCGCGTGCGGGCCTTCGAAGCGAATCGCGGCCTCGGCGCGGGTCAGCGCTCCGTCCGCGGCAACTTGCAACGGCTCATAATGCGAGCCCTCCGCAAGCGTCACGGCTGCGGACGCAAGCTGCTTCGACGCGGCGCCCATCGAAAGCTGGACGTGCTTCAGCGAAGCATGCGGGCCGATGGCGAGGCGAGTGGCCGAGATAGCCTGCGATTGTTTCGCGCCCGCGTGCGTCTCGATGATGGAGAGTTCTGCACCTTCACCGATGCTGATGCCGTGCTGCAATGCGTATAGAGCGGGCGTGTCGGACGATATGAAAATGCAATGGATCGGCTTTTCCAGCTTCGTCTTCGGCGCTACGCCGAGGATTGCCCCATCGGTCGCGAAGACCGTGCTGAGCGCCGCGGTAACGTCCCGCTGCTGGAGCGTGAGCTTTGCAATCGCCTCAGCAGAAGCGCCGCCCTCCTCCAGAACCTGGTTCAATGACTCAAAGGTTACGCCCGCCGCGTTATGGATGGTGGACAGGTCCGGCCGGAAGCGGCCGTCAACGAACACCGCGGTATAAGCATCCAAATAATCGAGCGCTTTGCCGATTGCGCCTTTCACGCTCACATCTGCCGCAACGTCCGTAAGGCCGCCCAGTGGATGGACTTCCGGCATAAGCGCGCGCAGGTCTGTATACTTCCATTCCTCGACGCGCCGGTGCGGAACGCCCAGCATGGTGAACGCATCCAGCGCCGCTTCTCGCCAAGCTCGGATGGCAGCGGTGCGTGCGCCCGGAAGCTCCGCAAAGACGCTCGCGTAAAGATCGAGGAAGCGCTGCTCGGCGGGCGTCACGGCAGGCCGGATTGTGGTCTGGTGGATCGTCATCGCTATCCCTTAAGCCGCTTCCGTGCGATAAGCCTCGTATCCCGACTCTTCCAGCTCCAACGCAAGCTCTTTGCCGCCTGAGTGAAGGATCTGCCCGCGCGCCATAACGTGCACCTTGTCGGGCACGATGTAGTTGAGGAGCCGCTGATAGTGGGTGATGACCACCATGGCCCTGTCAGGCGAGCGCAGCCGGTTCACACCCTCGGCAGCGATGCGAATGGCGTCGATGTCGAGGCCGGAATCCGTCTCGTCCAAAATGCAAAGGGTGGGCTGCAGCAGCGCCATCTGCAGAACCTCATGGCGCTTCTTCTCG
Source organism: uncultured Alphaproteobacteria bacterium (assembly GCA_963834165.1). GTDB lineage: Bacteria > Pseudomonadota > Alphaproteobacteria > Rhizobiales > Rhodomicrobiaceae > Rhodomicrobium. Next base: position 245,287 of record CAWIAL010000018.1, read on the forward strand.
CCGCCCGAGAAGCCAGTGTTCACCGGACGCTTCAGCATATCCATTGACATGCTGAGCTTCTCGGCCTCCGCGCGGACCTTGCGCATGAAGTCGGGGATTGAGATGTCGCCCTCGCCGTGCGCCCTGCGCTGCGCGTTCAAGGCCGCGCGCAGGAACGTCAACGAGGCGACGCCAGGTATTTCCATGGGGTATTGGAAGGCGAGGAATACGCCGGCGTGCGAGCGCTCATCAGGTTCCATGGCGAGAAGGTCCTTCCCGTCCCAGGTGACGGAGCCTTCGGTGACCTCGTACCCTTCCTTGCCCGCAAGCACATAGGCGAGCGTGGACTTGCCGGAGCCGTTCGGCCCCATGATCGCATGGACCTCGCCCTTCGGCACCGTGAGGTTGAAGCCGCGCAGGATTTCCTTGCCGTCGATTTCCGCGTGCAGGTCTTTGATTTCAAGCATCTCTTTCTCTACTTCTCGATGTCATCGGAACCCCAGCGCCAACGCCAGTCTCCGTCCGTCTTCTTCCATGCGATCCAAATGAAGATCAGCTCGATTGCGATGAACGCCGCAAGCCAAGCCAAGATCAGCTCCATGCTCAGGTTGTCCCGCGCCGCCAGAATCGCTGTCAGAAATGCGACAATCAGGGCCATAAATCCTATCGTTACGAGCCATCCCTTCCTGTTTGCAGGAGTCGCGCCAAACCCGTATCGATGCGGTTTGAACCAATTCGTCATCGCCGCACCAGGATAAAACCGAGGATGAGCGAGAACGGCAGCGTGATCAGGTGACGGATGGCCGCGGCATAGCCGACGGCCTTGCCTGCTATGGCGTAGTCGCCGACGGGTATGATCGAACCGATCAGCAGTACCGTGCCAAGCGCACGCGCCTTACGGGCCAGCGCGAAAGCGACGATGATCAGCCCGAGCGCGATGATCCCGCACGCCGAGCCCCGGCGCCAGCGCGATATCGGCCAAGTGGGATGGATCGATCCCGAACGCCTGCACGGCGTTGAACGGCGCCCACATCAGCGCAACGCCAACCAGGCAGACGAACGCTCCCAACAATCCCGCCAATATCAGCGCCATTCTGGCTCCATTGTCATCAGCGCCGGGATTTCGCTCATTGTCATGGCCGTTGAGCTTGACCCTGCCATCCAGATCTTGTCACGCAAGCGTTTCGTACAAATCCGTCCAACTCTGGATTCAACCCTTCATATCAACATCGATTTTCCAGAATCTCAAAACGTGAAGCCAGTGCTTGAGATTGGTTTGTCTGTATGGATGGCTTGAGCGACATCCGAGAATTCTCCTCCATAGACAAGCAATGAGCGTCGTACCTTTTCGTAAAATTGATTCCGGTGCCTTGCCTATGTTCGAAACTGCCCGTAACTCGGCCCCGAAATCGCTGGTGACACCGACATAGAGCTTCTTTTCTCTTGTGGAAGGATATATACGAAGTAGCGGCCCCTCAATCTCTATCCCGGATGGCCGGGTCAAGCTCGGCCATGACATTTGACGCTATGCCCGTCATCGGCGATGCTAACCAACGCTGCCTTCGAGCGAGATGGAGATCAACTTCTGCGTTTCGGCGAGGAACTCCATCGGAAGCTGCTGAAGCACATCGCGGACGAAGCCGTTCACGATAAGAGCCACCGCTTCTTCCTCCGATAGCCCGCGCTGCAGGCAATAGAAGAGCTGGTCGTCCGAAATCTTCGACGTGGTCGCCTCGTGCTCGAACTGCGCGCTTGCGTTCTTCGCCTCGATGTAGGGCACCGTATGCGCGCCGCATTGGTCGCCGATCAGCAAGCTGTCGCACTGAGTGAAGTTGCGCGCATTCGCGGCCCGGCGATGCGCCGAGACGAGCCCGCGATAGGTGTTGTCCGAGCGGCCCGCCGCGATGCCCTTGGAGATGATGCGGCTCGACGTGTTCTTGCCGAGATGCACCATCTTCGTGCCGCTATCCACCTGCTGGCGGCCGTTCGAGATCGCGATGGAATAGAACTCGCCGCGGCTGCCGTCGCCGCGCAGGATGCAGCTCGGGTATTTCCAGGTGATGGCGGAGCCGGTCTCGACCTGCGTCCACGAAATCTTCGAATTCCGGCCCCGGCAATCGCCGCGCTTCGTCACGAAGTTATAAATGCCACCCTTGCCGTCCTTGTCGCCCGGATACCAGTTCTGCACGGTCGAGTACTTGATCTCGGCATCGTCGAGCGCAATCAGCTCAACGACGGCGGCGTGAAGCTGGTTCTCGTCGCGCTGCGGCGCGGTGCAGCCTTCGAGATAGCTTACATAAGCGCCCTTGTCGGCGATGATGAGCGTGCGCTCGAACTGCCCGGTGTTCTTTTCGTTGATGCGGAAGTAGGTGGAAAGCTCCATCGGGCAGCGGACGCCTTCCGGCACATACACGAACGAGCCGTCGGAGTAGACCGCCGAGTTCAGCGTTGCGAAATAGTTGTCGCTGGTCGGCACGACGCTGCCGAGATACTTGCGGACAAGCTCGGGGTGCTCGCGCACGGCCTCGGAGATCGAGCAGAAGATCACGCCTGCCTTGCCCAGCTCTTCCTTGAAGGTCGTGACCACGGAGACGCTGTCGAAAACGGCGTCAACCGCCACGCGCGGACCCGTCACCTGCGCGCCCTGGACGCCGGCGAGAACCGCCTGCTCCTTAAGCGGGATTCCAAGCTTCTCATAAGTGCGCAGCAGCTCGGGATCGACCTCGGCGAGGCTTTTCGGCCCCTCGGTCGACTTCGGCGCGGAGTAATAATAAAGATCCTCGTAGTCAATCTTCGGGTAGTGGACGCGCGCCCATGTCGGTTCCTGGAGCGTGCGCCAGCGCCGGTAGGCTTCGAGCCGCCATTCGAGCAGCCACTCCGGCTCATTTTTCCTGGCCGAAATGTAGCGCACGGTGTTCTCGTCGAGACCCTTCGGCGCGCGCACGCTCTCGATGTCGGTCGTAAAACCGTATTTGTACTTGTCGACATCGATCTCGCGGACCCGCTGAACCGTGTCCTGGACTGGCGTCGCCATGTGTCGCTCCTTTCATTGTCATGGCCGGGCTTGACCCGGCCATCCAGGCCGCATTCTGAAACTCTGGATGGCCGCCTCGTGGGCGGCCATGACGACCAAAACTAAGCTGCGCGGCGAGACTGCCCGCCGCTGCAAATCTTCGAAACAGCGGTCAAAAACCGCTCGATATCCGCTTCATCGCTATCCCAGCCGGTCGAAACGCGGATCGCGCCGTCGCTCAGCGCTTGCGTAACGCCCATGGCTGCAAGCACGTGGGACCGCTCGACTTTGCCGGAAGAACAGGCCGAACCCGAACTTACGGCTACGCCCTCAAGGTCGAAGGCGATCAGCAGCATTTCGGCGCGTTTGCCGGGGATTGCAAAGCAGGTCGTATTCGGCAGCCGGCCGGCACCTTCTCCAAAGATCACCGCGTCCGGCGCGATGGATCGTAACCCTTGTTCGAGCCTGGACTGTAGAGCTTGCGCTCGCGTTTTCCAAATCACCTGCTGTTCAACAGCCGCTTCTAGGGCGGCGCCAAGCCCTGCAATGCCAGCCACGTTCTCCGTGCCGGACCGCTGCCGCCTCTCCTGGCCGCCTCCGCGGATCAATGCTGCGGGTGCAGGCTTATCGCTTCGCCAGACAACCGCTCCGACGCCCTTCGGGCCGCCGAGCTTATGTGCGGAAAAGAACAGTGCATCCACCCGCTCAAGACAGGAAAGAGGAAGGCGGCCCACCGCTTGCACGGCATCGCAGACGAGGGTGGCGCCCTTGGCTTTCGCAAGCGCGGCGATGTCCGCAATCGGCTGGATCACGCCGGTCTCATTGTTGGCGGCCTGCACGGCGACGACAGTGTCCGAAGACAAAGCATCGTCAACGGCTTCAAGCTCCACGACGCCATTCGGCGAAATTGTTATGAACCGGACATCGCTATCCCGGAAGCGATGGCCTTGCAAAACGCAAGGGTGCTCCACCGCCGGAAGCGCCAGCTTCTGACCATCGCGGGCCTGCAAAAGCCAGTTGGCCGCCTCGGTGCCGCCGGAGGTAAACGTGACCGCGGCAGGCTTCACGCCAAAAGCGCGGGCCACCGTCTCACGTGCATTTTCGACGATAGCGCGGGCCGCGCGCCCTTCCGCATGGATCGACGACGGGTTCCCCATGCAATCGAGCGCCGCAATCATCGCGTCCCGCGCCTCGGTGCGAAGCGGGGCTGTCGCGTTGTGATCGAGATAGCTTCGAATGCTCATGAGCTAACCTCTATTCCGGCGGCAAGCTCGCTTAACGAAAAGCTTGTCGCCGGCGCCGAGTAACGGCCATGCAAAACATCTGCCAACGTGGCCGTAGCCAGAAAATGCTCGATATGAGCGCCAAGCGCGTCCCATAGGTAATGCGTGGTGCAACGGCGCGAGGCGACGCATCCGTCGCCCTCATTCACGCAGCGCGTCATCCGGACCGGCTCATCCACAGCAGCCATGATCTCGCCGATGCTGATTGCATCCGCATGGCGCCCCAGCACATACCCTCCGCCAGGCCCTCTGACAGACCGGACGAGACCGTTGCGGCGCAGCTTCATGAAAAGCTGCTCAAGATAGGCCAAGGACAGTTCGAGGCGCGTTGCGATGTCGCCAAGCGAAAGCGGCTTTGCGTCGCTTTGCCGTGCAACTTCGACAATCGCCATAACGGCGTAACGTCCTTTAGTACTGAGCAACATTTTCATCCTTCTTCGCGCGAATTTGCGCGAAGGCCGTGGAAATTTACGTATCTGTTATGATATGCCACCTCATACGCCGCTCCAGGCGCAAAACGTGGCTCGAACAGGTCGAGGATTTTCCAACGTTGTGTATAGGATTTCCGACTGCAGGAGTCAACTATTATAGCCGCGCGCCTCAGGCTGCGCACCATTCCAGGAGCTTGGCACAGGGCGCGTATCCGCTCTTCGCACCAAGAGATGCGAAACCAACAAGCTGACGAGATTTGAGCTGGCAGGCGGACACCGCTGCGCTTGCAATCCGGGAAAAGAGGTTTTCAAGAATGCCGGAAGTTATAATCAATGGGCCAGCCGGCCGCATCGAGGGACGCTATCATCATGAGTTTGCGGCGGGCGCGCCGATAGCGATCATTCTGCATCCCCACCCTCAATTCGGGGGCACGATGAACAATCAAATTGTTTACAGCCTTTATTATACGTACGTGCAGAGGGGCTTTTCGGTCCTTCGCTTCAACTTCAGAGGCGTTGGGCGCAGCCAGGGCATTTTCGACCAGGGGCCGGGCGAGCTCTCGGATGCCGCGACCGCTCTCGATTGGCTTCAACTCGCCAATCCGGATGCGAAATCGTGCTGGATCGCCGGGGTTTCGTTTGGGGCGTGGATCGCCATGCAGCTTTTGATGCGCCGCCCTGAGATCGACGGCTTCATCGCGGTCGCCCCGCCGGCCAATCTTTACGACTTCAGCTTCCTGGCGCCCTGCCCGTCTTCAGGCCTGATGATCAACGGGGACCGCGACCGCGTGGTGCCCGCAACTGCTGTGAAAACGCTAGTCGACAAACTCAAGACGCAAAAAGGAATTGTCGTAAGCCACGAGGTCGTCCCCGGCGCGAACCACTTCTTCGAGGACAAGGTCGAGGATTTGATCGGGTCGGTGGAGAAGTACCTGGACAAGCGCTCGCTCATCACGCCGAAACCTTCGCGCAAAGAGAGAGTGTCCCAAGATAGCGAGTTGAAGTGATCGGCTGCTGCCCTGGACGCGTCGAACGGGAACGCAACGGTCGCGGAGGAAAGCGCGGATTTGCTCGAATATCTGCGGTGCGCCTTAAGGCTCAGGTAACTAAGAACGGTTATCCATCCAATCGGTACGGTGCTGGTGATACTTTATTAACCGTTACACGAGAATATGACGGCGCAAATGCCTTTTCAGACAACAGCTCATGCGCCTCAACTCTTATTCGAAACGTAGCACCAGACCGCAACGGCAGACAGCAGCTTCGCCGTCGGAAGGTTTGCGTCCAAAATCGAGCAAAGGCGCCATGGCTGGGACCATTCTGATCGTCGAGGATAATGAGCTCAATATGAAGCTCTTCCACGATCTGCTTGAGGCGCACGGCTACAAGACGCTCCAGACGCGGAACGGGATCGACGCAATCGCGCTTGCCCGCAAGCACCGGCCGGATTTGATCGTGATGGACATCCAGCTTCCTGAGGTTTCCGGCCTGGACGTCACAAAATGGCTGAAGGAGGACGATAGCCTGCGGCATATTCCGATCGTGGCTGTCACGGCTTTCGCAATGAAGGGGGATGAGGAGCGCATTCGGGAAGGCGGCTGCGAGGCTTATGTCTCAAAACCCATCTCGGTGTCGCGGTTCCTCGAGACCATTCGGCAGTTTATTCCCTCGACTCTCACATAAAGCTTGGGGATAACGGGGAAAACTTTCGCATCGCGGGCTTGTTTAAAAAAACTCAGTGCTTTCCACGTATTATTGACTATAGAACTGAAATGCGTTGGATAAACAAACGGTTGCAGATTTACGTTTGAAATACCGCAGTGAAACTTATGCGACGACGTTGGTGCTGTGTTAAGGAGGTTCGGCGCAAAATCTCAAAAGTAAGGCAGAAAGATGTCACTCTGGCCTTGCCAAGCAGCCGTTTTTTCTCATAGTTATATTGAATGAGATACCCTGCGGAGTGCTCAGGTCCGCCGCATCTCCTGGGTCCGTAGGGCATAAACCGAAGCCTCTATGTCGTCGCAAACTGGACGGTTTCGGAAGAAGCTATTGGGTCACGCCCTCTTGATCCAATGGCTGATAAGATCAGCTCCGCATCTCAATCGGACTTACCCCGCTGCCGATAGGCGCGGAGCTGATCATCTCTTCATTTTCCGAAAAAAGCAGGCTGGCTTGGGCGATCCTCTGAAGCGGGATCGCAGCTACTTGATCTTGCCTTCTTTGAATTCGACGTGCTTCTTGACCACGGGGTCGTACTTCTTGAGCACAAGCTTTTCCGTCATATTCCGCGGGTTCTTATTCGTTACATAGTAGTAACCGGTTCCGGCGGAGCTCACCAATTTGATTTTTTGAGTTACAGGCTTAGCCATGATAGGTTCCGAATATCTCCCGACGCAGCGGTGAAAGTGGCCAACTTAGGTGGGTATGTCAAGCGAGACGGCGACATTAATTCATAACGGTTGAAAAGTCACCGTGCGCGGCAACTTTGCGCTGTTCTGATTAATGACTGCAATCCTGCATCCCCGCGACCGAAGGTTGCTGGAGATCGATTGAGCTGGCTTCGCCAGCAAACCCATGCATTTTGAGCGCCCATTGCAGCCCGACAAGGGCGCCCTTTACAACCGGCAGAAGCGCTAAGCTCAGGATAACCGTTAGCGGCAGCCAAATCAAGAAGTGCAGCCACAAAGGCGGTTCATAAAGAAGTTCCACAGTCATCAACAGCGGTACAATGATGTGCCCCGCGATCAGGATCGTGAAGTAGGGCGGCGCGTCGTCGGCTCTGTGGTGACGCAGCTCTTCGCCGCAAGCCGCGCAGGCGTTCGAAACCTTGAGGTAGGACGAAAACAGCGTCCGCGCACCGCAGTTGGGGCAGCGAAGGCTTGCGCCGCGAAGGATGGACTTGAGAACCGGCCTGCGATCCTGACTGCGGTTAGCCTCGCGGTTGGTCCATTCGACCGCCGCCCCTGAATAAGGGGACGGCTCGTTTCCTGAACTGTACTGCACTTAAGCCTCGTTCTTGGTCGCTTTTTTCGCGTGCTTTTTCGGTGCCTTGGCCGTCTTACGGGCGGGCTTGCCGCCGCCGCGCTTTTTGCTTGCCTTCGATAGCGCCGCCGAATACCGGCCATCGCTCAGCATCTCGAACCGCAGCGCGCCCGCAGCCGGATTGGCTTCAATGAGCTTCACGTCAACCCTGTCGCCGAGCCGGAAGCTTTCGCCGGTGCGCTCTCCGACGAGCGCATGATGGTTCTCGACGTGCTTGTAATAGTCGCGCCCGAGCGTTGCGACCGGCACGAAACCATCCGCGCCGGTGTCGAGCAGCTTCACGAACAGCCCGAAGCGCGTAACGCCCGAGATGCGCGCCTTGAATTGTTCGCCGACGCGCTCGGCCAAATGGATCGCGATCAGCCTGTCGACCGTCTCGCGCTCCGCCGACATCGCCTTGCGCTCGCTTTGCGAAATCGCCTCCGCGATGGCGTCGAGCTTGGTTTTCTCCGCGTCCGACAGGCCGCCTTCGCCGAGGCCGAAAGCGCTCACAAGGGCGCGATGGACGATAAGATCGGCATAGCGCCGGATCGGAGAGGTGAAATGCGCATACCGGCGGAGATTGAGGCCGAAATGGCCGAGATTGCCGGGCCTGTATTCGGCTTGTGCCTGGGCCCGCAGCACGACCTCGTTCAGGATCTCCTCATGCTCCGTCCCGACCGCTTTCGCCAGGATGCGATTGAACTGCCCCGGCCGGTTGAAGCTCGTCTTCGGCGCATTGATGTCGATGCTGGCCAGAAACTCGCTGAGCGCGACAAGCTTTTCGGACGAAGGCGCGTCGTGGACGCGGTAGATGAGCGGCGACTTCTTGGCCTCAAGCGCTTCCGCTGCGGCGACATTCGCCTGGATCATGAACTCCTCGATGAGCCGGTGGGCTTCGAGGCGTTCCGGCACGATCACCCGCGAGACGAGCCCGCGATTGTCGAGAATGATTTTCCGCTCGGGAAGATCGAGGTCGAGCGGCGCGCGGCGGGTCCGTGCTTCCTTGAGCATGGAATAGACCTGCCACAGCGGCTTCAGGATGGGCTCAAGCAGGGGCGCTGTCTTGTCGCTGTGCTTGCCGTCGATGGCGGCTTGCGCCTCCTGGTAGGAGAGCTTGGCCGCCGAGCGCATCATCGCGCGGCTGAAGCGATGCGAAAGTTTCTTGCCGCTGCGGTCGAACACCATGCGCACCGCGAGGCAGGGCCGAAGCTCGCCTTCGCGCAGCGAACACAGGTCGTTCGAGAGCTTTTCCGGCAGCATCGGCACGACGCGGTCGGGGAAATAAACCGAGTTGCCGCGCAGGCTTGCTTCATGGTCGAGCGCCGAACCGGGCCGCACATAAAATGAAACGTCCGCGATTGCCACGATGACGACAGAGCCGCCTTCGTTGGCTGGGTCGGCATCGGACGCGGCCCAAACCGCGTCGTCGTGGTCCTTCGCGTCTTCGGGGTCGATCGTGATGAGCGGAACGCGGGTCAGATCCTCCCGATGCGCCATCGACATTTCCGGCAGCTTGTCCAGCTCAGCCAGAACTTCCTCCCCGAACTGATCCCGAAGGCCATGATTGTGGATCGCGATCAGGCTAACGGCCTTCTCTGCTTTCGGATGCCCGATCCGCTCGATAATCCGAGCCGATGGCCGGTTAAGGCGCGTATCGCGCACGATATCGAACCGCACCAATTCGCCATCCTCGGCGCCGTCCATGTCCCCGTCGGTAACGGGCCAATCCTTCATATCCTTCTTGTCGATGGATTCGACAACAAAGCCGCGGCCCGACTTTCTCAAAAGGCCAAGCTGGCGAGGTTTGTCGCGAGGCAGCTTCTTGATGGGCGAGGCCAGGAAGCCGATCGCGTCCACGCCGTCGGTTTCGCCGCCGGCTTCCCGAAGGCGGGCGAGCACGTGATCGCCGACACCAATGGTCGGCCCCTGATACTGCCTCGTAATGTCAAGAAGGATGCGGGGCGGCGCGCCGTCTTCGTCCTCGTTCCAATGGAGCGGAGTGCCGGCAAGGTCGCCGTTGCGGTCCTGGGCGCGAACCACGATAACCGCAACTTTCGGAAGCACCTCTTTGCGCATGCCGCGCCTCGCATCGGCGATCAGGCCATCTGCGGCAAGCTCTTTGAGCATGCGTTTCAGGTCGATGCGATCCGAGCCCTTGATATCGAAGGCCCGCGCAATCTCGCGCCGCCCTATATTCTCGGAGGAAGATTGAATAAATTGAAGAATATCTTCTTTTGTTGGTTTTTTTGAACGCGCGGCCTCCGCGCGCTTCACTTTAACGTCCATGCTGTCTTTCTTGCGCGGCACGGGTTAAGTCACCTCACTTGCCGCTTTTGCTGTTGTTTTCTTGGCCGAGGATTTCGGCTTTTTGCCGCCGCTTTCCGGCTTGGCGCTCTTCGCCTTTCCATTCGCGGCAGCGGCTTTCGGCTTGGCTTTTTTTGCCGCGCCTCGAGTCTTTTTCTTTGCGCCGCCGCTTTCCATCCTCGCTGCGATCAGGCGGACGGCTTCTTCCATGGTTACGGCTTCCGGCTCCTTGCCCTTCGGAATGGTCGCGTTCACCGTCCCGAACTTGACATAAGGGCCGTAGCGTCCAGCCAGCACCTCAACCTTGCCGCCAAGCTCCGGGTGCTCGCCAAGGACCTTGATCGGAGTGGAAGCTCGCGCGGCCCTTGCCTTTGCGCCCGCATTGCCTTCCGCGATTGCGGAAACCGCCCGGTTCAGCCCAATCGTGAAAACCTCGTCGGCGTCGATTTTCACGTATTTGCCGTCATGCTCCACGTAAGGCCCGTAGCGGCCAAAGCCCGCCATGATGGTCTTTCCCGTTTCCGGGTGGCGGCCGACCTCGCGAGGCAGCGCCAGGAGCCTGAGAGCATACTCCAGGTTGATCGAGGCTGGGTCCGTTCCAGACGGGATCGAGGCGCGCTTCGGCTTTTCGCCATCGCCCCCCTCGCCAAGCTGGATATAGGGACCGAAGCGCCCGCTTTTAAGACAAACAGGCCAGCCGGTTTCGGGATCGGTTCCGAGCGTCGTGTCCCCTGGCGCCGCGACGGTATCGCCGCCGTCGCCATCCCCCGTCTTGAGCTGGCGCGTAAAGCGGCATTCGGGATAGTTCGAGCATCCGATGAAAGCGCCGAATTTGCCGACCTTCAGAGAGAGTTGGCCCTGATTGCAGAGCGGGCAAAGCCTTGGGTCGCCGCCGTCCGCTTTGGCAGGGAATATGTGCGGGCCTAGAAGCTCGTTCAGCGCATCGAGCACCTGGGCGACGCGCAAATCCTTGATATCGTTTACCGCCGCAATGAAGTCGCGCCAGAATTCCCGCAGCAGTTCTTTCCAATCCAGCTTGCCGTCCGAGATCTGGTCGAGGCGATCTTCCAGATACGCCGTGAAGTCATATTCCACGTAGCGCTTGAAGAATGCTTCGAGGAAGGTCGTCACAAGGCGGCCCTTGTCTTCCGGCTCAAGCCGCTTCTTCTCAAGCTTCACATATTCGCGCTCGCGAAGAAGGCCCATTGTGCTCGCATAGGTCGATGGACGGCCGATGCCCAAGCGTTCCATTTCGCGGATGAGCGTCGCTTCGGTGTAGCGCGGCGGCGGCTCGGTGAAGTGCTGCGTCGCCTTCACGCCCGCGTCGCGCAGTTCCTCGCCTTGCTTCAACTTGGGAAGGCGGCTGCCCTCTTCGTCCTCGGCATCATCGCGGCCTTCCTCGTAGAGCTTGAGAAAGCCGTCGAACAGCACGACGGAGCCGGTTGCGCGCACGCCGTAGGGTTGGCCGTCGCGGCCTTGCACCGCGATATCGACGGTGGTGCGCTCGAAGTCGGCGCTTGCCATCTGGCTTGCGACCGCGCGCTGCCAGATCAGCTTGTAAAGGCGCGCATCCTCGGCGCTGAGCCTCAGCTTGTCGGGATGCCGGCGGAAGTCTGTCGGGCGGATCGCCTCGTGCGCTTCCTGCGCATTTTTCGCCTTGGTCTTATAGTTGCGCGGCGCGTTCGGAAGGTATCGCGTGCCGAACTGCGTCTCGATCTGACCGCGGCATTGCGCAATTGCCTCGGGCACGATCTGCACGCCGTCGGTTCGCATATAAGTAATGAGACCTACGGTCTCGCCGCCGATGTCGATGCCTTCATAAAGGCGCTGGGCGATCTGCATGGTCTGGCGCGGCGAGAGGCCGAGCTTGCGCGACGCCTCCTGCTGCAGCGAAGAGGTGGTGAAGGGGGGCGCCGGATTGCGCTTGTGCTCCTTGGCCTCGATGCTTTCGACGCGGAAAAGCTGCCCGCGTATTGCATCGCGACATGCGTGCGCCGTCGCCTCGTCCGGAATATCGAACTTGTCGAGCTTCTTGCCACTGCGAGCGACGAGCCGGGCAAGGAACTCGTCGCCGCCTGCGGTGCGAAGGTTGGCTTCCACGGTCCAGTATTCGCGCGTCTTGAATGCCTCTATCTCCGCTTCGCGGTCGACCACAAGCCGCAGCGCCACGGATTGAACGCGCCCCGCCGAGCGCGCGCCCGGCAGTTTCCGCCACAAAACAGGAGAGAGAGTGAACCCCACGAGGTAATCGAGAGCGCGCCTCGCCAAATAGGCATCGACCAGCGGCTCATCGATGGCGCGGGGGTGCGCCATCGCCGTCATGATTGCGTCTTTGGTGACGGCGTTGAACGCGACGCGCTCCACGGAGACGCCATTCAAGGCCCGCTTCTGCTCCAGAATTTTCAGGAGATGCCACGAAATCGCCTCGCCCTCGCGATCCGGGTCGGTCGCCAGGATGAGCCGGTTGGCGCCTTTGACCGCCTTGGCGATCTCGTTCACCACCTTTTGCGAGTCGGACTCCACCTGCCACGACATCTCGAAATCGTTGTCCGGCAGAACGGAGCCGTCCTTGGCGGGCAGATCGCGCACATGCCCATAGGACGCGATGACCTTGTAGTCCGCGCCGAGATATTTGTTGATAGTTTTCGCCTTAGCGGCGCTTTCGACGATAACGATGTTCATTGAGTGACGTTCTGGTTCCTAAGGCCGAGGCCGGAAGGGCTACAGGTCGGCTTAGAAAGATGATCCTTCAAGTGCGGTGTTCTCGGTAAGAAAGTTCCTCCACCGCGTCAGCCCAAGTTGGGCCAATGAACGGTATGCACTTCAATTTTCTTCCTAAGTTACTGTTATTAAGCGGCTTTTCCGACACGAGTTACCCAGGACATCTCCTGCAAACTTGCGTTTTTTGGAAACCCATTTCGGAGTTACTCGCTGACATCGCCTTCTCCAGGATTGGGGATGCAAATCTGTATTGCTCATTCGAAGTGGATAAATCAAGCTCGAAGCGCATTCTTTGCGGGTCGCGTCTCGGAACTTCGATGGCAATGACGACGCCGCAACGCCAATTGGGTTAGATAGTGGCCTCCGCGATGGCCTCGTCGAACGGGCGGATTAACAATGGAAGGCGATGTCGCCATCAGCCGCAATCGCAGGCGGAGGCGCTTGCCGCACGCGCCAAATGCATTACACTTGCATCATGAACATGAGACCTTTGCGAGACACGCCCCAGGACCGGACAACTCAAGCAGCAGAGGGAATGCTGCGGCGGCGCTTTACCGTGGCCGAGTTGGAGGCCATGGTTGCGGCCGGAATTCTCGACGAGGACGAGCGGATCGAGCTGATCGGCGGGGAGGTCGTGCCGATGTCGCCCAAAGGAAATCACCACGAAAGTGTAAAACATGCGCTCATTCACTATTGGTCGAGACGCCTGCCGGAGAACTTGACTTTTACAACCGAAACCACGTTACGGCTTACGCCCGACACCTACCTGGAACCGGACTTCATCTTTTTCGACAAACAAACACGGCTCAGGGACTTGCGCAGTGGCAACGCCCATCTCGTGGTCGAGATCGCGGATACGAGTTTCGCCTATGATATAGGGCGCAAGGCCGCGCTTTATGCGGGCTTCGGCATTCCCGAGCTGTGGGTCATCCATGCGGTCCGCCTGGAAACGCGGGTTCACCGGAAGCCGTCGCTGACCGGCTATCAATCCATGCTGGATCTTCAATCGGATCACGAGTTGGTTCCCGCGTTCTGCGAAGGGCTCGCGGTGAAGCTTTCCGCCCTCGAATTGAACTAAGCAAACCCGATTGGGGCCGCGGCCTCCGCGATGGCATCGTAGACGGCATCGAGTTCGTCCGGCGCGGTGCAATAGGGCGGCATGACGTAGACCGTGTTTCCGAGCGGGCGCAGCAGCAGTCCCCGGCCCAGGAAGAAATCGTAAAGCCTCGGGCCGACGCCAGCGAGATAGCCGGCCTGCTCAACACGGAAATCGACGGCGGTAATCGTGCCGATTTGGCGCACGTCCGAGAAGCGGCTGTCTCTTTTGAGGGGTGCAAGGCGCGCCATTTGCGCCGCCGCAAGCGCCGCAACGCGCTCGCGAACGGGTTCGCTGGCCCAAACATCGAGATTGGCGACGGCAGCCGCGCAGGCGATCGGGTTCGCTGTGTACGAGCTCGAATGGTAAAACATGCGCGCGCGGTCGGCGGCGTAGTGCGCCTCGAAAATCTCCGGCGTGCACAACGTCACGGCGAGCGGGATCACGCCGCCCGTCAGGCCTTTGGCGAGGCACATAATGTCGGGCGAAATGGCCGCCTGCTCGCACGCGAACAGTGTGCCCGTCCGCCCGAAGCCCGTCATCACCTCATCGGCGATCAGCAAGACGCCGAAAGCCTCCGACATGCGCTTCAATTCGCGCAAGACTGACGCGGCGTACATCAGCATGCCGCCCGCGCCGAGGATCAGCGGCTCCAAAATCAGCGCGGCGGGCGGATCGCGGCGGCAGGTGGCCTCGAAGGCGTCCAGCGTGCGCTGCTCGACACCCGCACCCGGAAAAGGAATGCGTTCGACCTCGAAAAGCAGCGGCTCGTAGGGGGCGTTGAAGACGCCGCGCGCGCCGACCGACATGCAGCCGATGGTGTCGCCGTGATAGCCGTGCTCCAGCGCGACGATGCGATGGCGCGGCTCGCCCCGGTTGCGGAAGGTGCCAAGCGCCATTTTGAGCGCGACTTCCACCGACGTTGAGCCGCTGTCGGAAAAGAACACGTGAGCCAAGCCCGGCGGAGCTAGTGCCAGAAGCCGCCGCGCCACCTCTTCCGCCGGTTCATGCGTAAAACCAGCGAATATCACCTGATCGAGCCGCCCAGCTTGCATTCGGATGGCTTCGACGATGGGCGGGTAGTTATGGCCATGCGTGATGACCCACCAGGATGAGATTGCGTCGAGGATGCGCGAGCCGTCCCCGGCTTGGAGCCACGCGCCGTTCGCCGACGCGATCTTCGTCATCGCGGGCTGAAGCGCGTGCTGCGTGAACGGGTGCCAAACCGGCGATATCGGCCGCTTGTTCACGCCGCCGCCTCCGTGAATTCGGTTATGTCGAAATTTGCGGTGAAGGCTTGGGCCAGCGCGGCTGTATTCAAGGGGTTGAGAAAAGGCAAGCGGCCCAGGCGGCGCACCCGGCCAAGTTCCGCGATCGTGCCTTCCACCTCCGGCGAAGCCTCCCCGATAAAAACGATGCCATGAACGCGCATGCGCCGAGCTGCCATCGCTTCCAGTGAGAGCAAGGTATGATTAATGGTGCCTAGCCCGGTGCTAGCGCAAAGGATGACCGGCAAGCCCCATGCTGCGAACTGGTCGATCTGCAGCAGATTGGGGGACAAGGGGACGAGCAGTCCGCCCGCGCCTTCGATCACAAGCGGCCTTGCGCCCCACGGAAGGGGCAAGCGGTGTGGCTCGATGCCGATGCCCTCCCGCGCGGCGGCGATGTGCGGCGACGCGGGAAGCTTGAGGCGGTAGGCTTCCGGCAGGATGCGCTCACCAGGGAGGCCCGAGAGCCGGCGCACCGCGTCGCTGTCCGTCTCCCCTTCAAGTCCGGCCTGCACCGGCTTCCAATAATATCCGCCAATCGCGCCCGCGAGCGCCGCGCTGAACACGGTCTTCCCGATCCCGGTACCGGTTCCGGTTACGATGAAGCCGCGGCTCATGTGTCCAGGCGCCCAAGCTCGAACGCCAGCGCCTCGATCATCTCGCTCACAAGCTCCTTGCTCGTGTTCAAGGTCAAGGCGATGCGAAGGCGCGCCGTGCCTTCGGGCACTGTCGGCGGCCTGATGGCGCGAATGTCGTAGCCATAACCGCGCATGGCGGACGCGAGCCCGGTTGCGCGGGTGTCCGCGCCCACGATCACTGGAATGATTTGCGAACCGCTCGGCGAAACGCCGCAGCGCGCCTCGATCGCGGTGTTTGCAAAATTCATCAGGGCTGCAAGCTGTTCGCGGCGCTGGGGCTGGTTCTTGCAGAGGTCAAGCGCTGCCCTTACTGCCGCCGCGATGATGGGCGAAGGCGCGGTCGAAAAAATGAAGGGCCGCGAGTAGTTGATCATGAAATCGCGCACGATCTTCGCCCCGCAGATCAGCGCGCCCGACGACCCGAGCGCCTTCCCGCAGGTGTGAAGCGAGATAACGTTGGGGCATCCCTCAAGCGATGCGCCAAGCCCGCGCCCGTCCGGCCCGAACACGCCGGTTGCATGGGCCTCGTCGATCACGAGCATGGCGTCATGCCGCTCGGCAACGGCAGCGAGGTCTTCGAGCGGCGCGCGGTCGCCGTCCATGCTGTAAAGGCTCTCGACGGCGATCCAAGCGCGCCCTTTGTGGCCGGCTGCTCGCCAGGCGCCGATCCTGTCTTCCACGGCGTTCGCGTCGTTGTGCGCGGCTTCCGCCGTCCCGGCTCTTCCGGCTCGCATGCCGTCGTGGGCGCTTGCATGGATCAGCGCGTCGTAGACGACGAGATCGCCGCGCTGAGGCAAGGCCGCGAAAAGCGCATAGTTCGCGGAAAAGCCGCTGCTGAAATAGAGCGCCGTCTCCGAGCCGAAAAAGGCAGCCGCGTCCGCCTCCAGGCTCTCGTGCTCGGAGTAGTTGCCGCGCAGGAGCCGAGAGCCGCCCGCTCCCACCGCGACGCCCCGCTCGATGGCGGATCGGACGGCCTCTCTCAGCTCGGGCGAGTTTGCGAGCGCAAGATAGTCGTTGGAGGTGAAATCGTACCCTGCGGGCAGCGCGAGCCGCCTGAGCCGTCCCCGCTCATCGAGGGCCGCCAGAGCGTCTTCATACGGCTGTAGCATGGCCAGACTGCTCTTCCACCGGCATCGGCGACAATCCGAGCTTCGAGAACAACGCCGCGTCCCTATTCTCGGCTGGATTTCCGGCTGTCAAAAGCGTCTCGCCGAGGAAGATCGAGTTGGCGCCCGCGAAGAAGCAAAGGGCCTGAAGCTCGTCGCTCATGGCAGACCGCCCCGCCGACAGCCGCACCATGGAACGCGGCATCATGATGCGCGCCAGCGCGATCGTGCGTACGAAGGCGATGGAGTCGACCGGCGCCGCTTCCTCAAGGGGTGTGCCCGCGATGGGGATCAAGAGGTTGATTGGCACGCTTTCCGGGTGTTGCGGCAGGTTCGCAAGCGTCACCAGCATATCCACCCTGTCCGCGGGCTCCTCGCCCATCCCGAGAATGCCCCCGCAGCACACCTTTATGCCCGCGGACCTCACATGGTCCAGCGTGTCCAGGCGATCGGCGAAGGTCCGGGTGGTAATGATTTCTTTATAATAGCGCTCGGAGGTATCGATGTTGTGATTGTAATAATCGAGGCCCGCAAATTTGAGACGCTGCGCATCGCTGCTCGAGAGCAGCCCGAGCGTCATGCACGTTTCCATGCCAAGCGCTTTCACGCCGCGGACCATCGCGCAAATCACATCGAGATCGCGCTCCTTCGGGCTTCGCCAAGCCGCGCCCATGCAGTAGCGCGATGCGCCGGCCGCTTTCGCCTTCCGCGCCTCAGCGATGACGCGCTCGACTTCCATGAGCTTCGCCGCCGATAATCCGGTGCTATAGTGCGCGGACTGGCTGCAATAGGCGCAATCCTCGGGGCAGCCGCCTGTCTTGATGCTGAGGAGACGGCTTAACTGCACCTGATTGGGATCGAAAGTGCGGCGATGAACGGTCTGGGCTTCGAAAAGAAGCTCATTAAAGGGCTGGCTGTAGATAGCTTGCGCTTCCGCGCGCGTCCAATCATGCCGTTCGTCGAGATTTTTGGACACGGTAAGCCCAACCCCCTGTGTTTTCGAGAAGCGCTGGTTTTAGACCGGCTTGCGGGATAGCGCAACAACCTGACTCAGGACTGCATAGCCGTTACCCGAGATCACGATGCAATTTTCAGGGGAATGCTTTCAGCTTGCAGCTTGTGGGCGAAGGCTTTATCCCAAAAGACGCGCTCTGCCGGGAAATGCACCGCGACTGTCGTCCCTTTGCCCGGCGCGCTTTCGATGACGATCGTTCCGCCGTGTAATTCGGTCAGCCGCACGGCCAGGGGAAGCCCAAGACCCGCGCCTTCGAAGCGTCTCGAAAGGCTGTTATCGACTTGCCGGAAGAGTTCGAGCGCTTGGCGGATCTCGTCCTCCGTCATTCCTATACCCGTATCCCGGATCGACAGACTGAGCCCCCCCTCCGGCTCGGCAGCTGCTGTGATGTCGATGCTGCCCCCAGGAGGGGTAAACTTAATTGCATTCGATAAGAGATTGATGACGATCTGCTTGAGCTTGTGTTTATCTCCATAGATAGAGACGCCAAGCTCTTTTCCCGGACTTGCGAGGCGGACACCGCCGGTCGAAGCCTGCTGCTCGACAGCGGCCAGACATCGAGTAACAAGCACGCTCAGCCTGACGCGCTCCTCGCGGAGCTCGAGCTTTCCGGCCTCAATCCTTGTGACGTCGAGAATGTCGTTAACGATGCTGAGGAGGTGCGATCCCGACCGGTGAATGTCGGCGGCGTAAGTCGCGTAGCGGTCGACGTCCGTGCCAAGAAGCTTATCGCGAATGATTTCGGAAAATCCAAGAATGGCGTTGAGCGGCGTGCGCAGCTCATGGCTCATATTGGCAAGAAACGCGGACTTCGCCTGATTGGCCTCCTCCGCGCGGCGTTTTGCCCGAACGAGCTCGACGTTCGATTTTCGCAGCTTGATGCGCTCCTCGGCCAGTTCCTCGCTGATCGATAACAAGGCCGCGTGCTCTTTCCGGACTTTCTCGCTTTCTTCTTCGAGGGCTATTTCATGGTTTACGCGGTTCGAGATCTCGCGGTTGAGAATGAACATCATGATCAACGGAAGGCTGAGCGCGGCAATTCCGAGACCGATAACGATCTTGGCTTGTTGATTTGCGGCTGCGAGAACTTCGGCTTTGCCAAGGCCCACCATTACGATCAACGGGTAATCGGCCACTTTACGCCAATGGTAGAGGCGAACGACGCCGTCGACCGGGCTTTGAGCGGTGTAGCGACCGGAATCAGCCACTTTGGCGCGTGCAATGGCCTGGATGCTCTTCTCGTCAACCCCAACGCCCGAGGTATCGAAGCCTTTCCCGGCGGTGTAGCGCGCGAGCCTGATCCCGTCGGTGCGAAAGAGATTGATCGAAGTAGCCTCGCCAAGACTCACCTTTTTATGGAGCGTCGTCAAAAGCTCCGGTGCGAGCGAAACCGCGACCACGCCCGCGAACTGACCGTCCTTCGTCTCAATGCGCCGGGTCGAAGGAATGATCATGCGGTTCGACATTTTCCCTAAAACGGGCTGCCCGATATAGAGCCCCGGGTTCTTGTCGCGCTGCTCGGCGAAGAAGTCGCGCTCCGACAGATAAACCGGGTTAGAGCCGTGATCGATGTCCGTTGCCGTGACTTCTCCCTGGGCGTCCATGATGGCAATGTGCATGGCCGGGCTCATGAGCTCGGGCGCCGCATTCTTCCACTCTTTGAGATTGAAGGCGGGCCCTTCCGCCTCAATGAGGCGCTTCAGAGAGGCCGTCGCGCTGGAAACGGCGTTGAGTGTACCCCGAATCTGCTCTTCAAAGCCTGCGGTGAGGTTTGCAGCTTCGATGCGGGCCCGGTCGAGCGCAGCATTGCGTTCATTGAGAACCGCCTCGGCGACGAGGGCGCAAATCGCAAGCATGATCGCTGCGCTAAAAGCGACTATGCGCCGCTTGAGCATTTGACCGGCTTTGCGCCGGGACTCGGAGTTTGTGTGGAATCGCGTCGCTCGATGCACTGGATATCCGGGCTTCAACGAGTGAGGATTGTCAGTTCACGAACAAGTCGATCTTCGATAGACTTGCATCAAACACGGTAGGGTTATGATAATACTTTGTGTAAGAGGATGTATAGACCATAAATTTTGTAGTTTCAGAACGAAACCGTGCCTCACTCTTATTATTCCGTTAACGAAAATGTGCGAATTTAAATAAAAAGACGCATGGATTTAAATAAAAAGAGATTTTCATTAACCAGCGTTACATACATATATTCTTCAGCTGAACTATACAATCAATATTTAGTGTCGAGGAGGTAATTTTGCAGGCGCCCCCGCGCATAGCGGAAACGCCTTTCTTCCTTAATCCATTCGGCGTTTCACGCCGCGATCTTGAGCGCGCCGGAAATCTCGGCCAGCGTTGCCTTCTCGGCGTCAGTCACTTTGACGCCTCCGAAACCAAGGAAACCGCCTTCAGCGTCGGCGTCGGCCACCTTCTGGCTGATGTGATAGAGCCACTCTTTCACGGGCGCTGCGTCTTGCGGAGCCTTTGCTTCGAGAAGCGCACCGACCCCTTTCAGGGTCTCAATGGCTTTGGCTTTCAGGTCGGATGCTTTCACACCGGCAAGTTTTTCGCGCATGCCCTCCTTTGCAAAAGTGCGCCCTTCCGACGTTTCGAATTCGGCGACGATGGACCGGATGAGCTCGTTTGGGCCGTTGCGCGCTTCTACGAGAGCGTGGCTCGCCGCGAAGCTTTCCTTCAACATGCCAAACAGCCCGCTTGGCTCTGCAGCGCTGACCGCGAGCCCCGACATGAGCACGCCCTCGAGCAGCGTTTTCCACTCCTCGGGCGTGAAGTTCGTTTTGTTCGTCATCTTTAGCTGTCCTTCTTGCTTTTGTGTGAGGCACTAGATTTATGAGCCGCCGCTAGGGGCTTTGTACTATAGACCCGTTCAAGCTTTTGGCGCTACCAAGGATAAGCGTAGCAAAAAGTTCCGTATTAGAAAGATAAGTCGTTAAGCACGCTTAATACTTTGTGCATTGCTTCTGCAAATATATCGAATTTATCTACTTCGGCTTCACGTTGCTTATAGCCATTTATTGCCGTTGGCCTTTCCCTTGTGTTGTTCTGTTTGCCCCTTCACCTCCCGCACAGGGCATCCCTTTCCTTAGAAAGAAGCGACCCATGAAAGACAAATCATTCGATATTCGGAAGTATCTTGCCGAATGTATTGGTACATTCTGGCTGGTTTTCGGAGGTTGCGGCAGCGCGGTGCTGGCCGCAAAGTTTCCGGAAACGGGAATTGGCTTCGTCGGCGTTGCGCTGGCGTTCGGGCTTACGGTCCTGACCATGGCCTATGCCATCGGTCACGTCTCAGGCTGCCATCTCAATCCTGCGGTGACGCTTGGTCTCACAGCAGGCGGCCGTTTTCCCGCTGAGCAGGTGGTGCAATACATGGTCGCGCAAGTGGCCGGCGGCATTATCGGTGCGGGAGTTCTTTACGCAATCGCAAGCGGCGCTCCTGGCTTCGATCTGGCCAATGGCTTCGCCGCGAACGGGTTCGGCGAGCATTCTCCAGGAAAATACAGCTTGTTTTCCTGCTTCC
Organism: uncultured Alphaproteobacteria bacterium; assembly: GCA_963834165.1. Classification (GTDB taxonomy): domain Bacteria; phylum Pseudomonadota; class Alphaproteobacteria; order Rhizobiales; family Rhodomicrobiaceae; genus Rhodomicrobium. The sequence continues at coordinate 266,703 of CAWIAL010000018.1, forward strand.
TTGGCGAAGTCATCCTCACTATGATGTTTCTGTTCATCATCATGGGAGCGACGCACGGCCGGGCACCGGCGGGCTTTGCGCCGATCGCCATAGGGCTTGGGCTGACGCTGATCCATCTCGTGGGAATTCCCATCACCAATCTCTCCGTTAATCCCGCGCGGAGCACGGGCCCGGCTTTGATCGTGGGCGGATGGGCTCTTTCGCAACTGTGGCTGTTCTGGCTGGCGCCTTTGCTTGGCGGCATCGCGGGCGGCGTTCTCTACCGTTTCGTGAGCGCGGACCCCGAAGGCGAAATCATCGGAACAGACGAGCAGTGGAGCCGGAGGCGCTCCCGCGCGTAAGACTTTTCTCAGTTTGCCGATGCCATGAAATCAAACTGACGCCTTTTGCGTCAGTTTGACGCTGACGTTCTCCCGGGGAAAAAAGGGAATTTCGTTTCTACTTAAGGTGATGTTTGAAGCCGGGACTATATCACCGATTGCACTGCGCTGACGTTTCCCGCCACGAACATATCCGTATCTTCGCCACGATCCAAAGCCGGCTTCTGAACTCCAACGTCCCGGAAGCGATCGGCTATGCGCGTTCCGGCCGACAGGGCATAAACGCAACCATGAAGGGAATTCGCCTTTTTAAGCAATGTGAAAAGGGGCATCCTCATGGTCATGGAAGGGGCAGCCAACGCCCAATCTCCCACTTCGAATTTGAAGTTAGGTTCACCTTCGCGGCCAGGAAGACCGGCAGTTTGGGACCTGGGAGCCGGCACGATATTGGCGCGAAGTCGCCGTCCCCCCGCAACCGTGGCGCGCTCCCTAATCAGCTCTGTCTGTATTTGCCTGCGCGCTCCGGCCCATTGACGCCGTGCTCACGGACAAGCTAGATTCCCGGCCAGTCAGAAAGCTTGGCTTGACGGGCGATGTCTTCTGAAATGTCAAAGACGGTTGGGACCACCTGCAAAACGCGGAACTGGTAAACCCGCTTTGCCGGCTCGGACAAAGAGCTGAGAAGGCGGATCCTGACTGGCGCGACATCTCAATGGCTGCCATCAACCCGAACTCCGACGTCCTGCGGGTTGCCGCCTCGTTCGAGATTAGGCAGTAACCCCTTTAACAAAGAACCGGCAAACGGCCACCCAAAACTACCAACTTATGGATAAGGACGACACCCCATGGAAGATAACATCAAGAAGACCAGCTCGCGGCGCGACGTTCTCAAGCTCGGCGCTCTCGGCCTCGGCGCAATCGGCGTGATGGGCGTTGCCGGTGGCGCGAACGCGCAGGGTCAAGTCGCCAAGAAGGCGGCGCAGAAAGCGGTCATGTACCAGCAGACGCCGAAAGACGGAAAGCAGTGCAGCGGCTGCCAGCAATTCCAGGCTCCTTCCTCCTGCAGGATCGTCGAGGGCGAGATCAATCCAAACGGATATTGCATCCTCTTCGCCAAGAAGCCGGCATAAGTAACTATTAAGGCGCGATGTCTAAGCGGGCGATGTCCCGAAAGGCGCGTCATCATTGCATGTCAGGCGGCCCAGAATTGACCTGGGGCCGCCTTTTTTATAATAAAGGTGTTCCAAGCGCGACTAAAGCGCATGAAAGCGCTGCGTTAAACGGACCCCAACGAACCAAGATTAATGTTGTCCCTAAATACGGGCATTGGGCAGCCAGCCTTGACTCCATAGGCTGCCGGAGTACTGTCGCACGCCATGATCTGGGTAATATTTGCAATATTGACAGCCTTCGTGATCCTGGCGGTGACGCGGTCGCTTCGCCGTGCGTCTGCGTCTGGAGATACGCCCGCCTCAGAGATTGAAGTTTACAAGCAACAACTCGCCGAACTCGACCGGGAAGAAGAGCGCGGTACTCTTGGCAAGGAAGAGGCGCAGCAGACGCGCGCCGAAATCTCGCGCCGGCTTCTGCGAGCGAGCCGCCAAAGCGCCATCCCTTCCCCCAAGAAGGCCGGGGTCTCGAATGCTGCCATTCCGGCCATTGCGGTTGCGGCAGTGATCACAATCGGGTCGATTGGCGTTTACAGTTACTATGGAAAGCCGGGGCTTTCGGACCAGCCGCTCGAAGCACGGCTCAGCGTGCCGCTCGATCAGCAGACTCTCGATATTCAAGTCGCCAATATGGAGCGCCGTCTCCGGGAAAATCCTGCGAATGCTGTCGGTTGGGCAGCCGTCGCTTCCATCTACTTCAAGAGCGGACTTTTCGACAAAGCGGCGGAGGCTTTTGAAAAGTCGATTGAAACCGGCGGCGAGAGCGAGGAGAGGCTTCTCGGCCTCGCCGAGTCTCTGACTTTCGCCAACGACGGCGTTATTTCGGAGCAGGCCACCCAAGCGCTGAATGCGGCTCTGAAGATCAATCCAAACTCGCTGCACGGCCGTTTCTGGAGCGCTCTTCTCGCTGAGCAGGACGGCAAGAAAGCCGAGGCGGAGAAGATTTACCGAGGCATGCTGAGCGGGGAACTCCATCCGACATTGAGGAATATCGTGAATGAGCGGCTGCAGGCCCTAACCGCGCCAGCCAGCAGCGACGCGGCGCAAGCCAATGCGGCGCCGAACGAGCAGCAGCCTCCCGGCGATGCCATAGGCGGCGATCAGGCCAAGATGATCCGCGGCATGGTCGAGCGGCTTGCGGAAAGGCTGAAAGAAAATAAATCGGATCTCGAAGGATGGCTCAGGCTAATCCGCTCATATGCCGTGTTGAAGGAAACAGATAAGGCGCAAGACGCCGCCGCCACCGCGCGGCAGGAATTTGCTTCCGACGCAAAGGCGCTTGAGCAAATCGATACGCTCGCACAAGGATTGGGCCTCGCTTCGCCCAGCGCCAACGGAGGACAGCCGAAATCATGACGCGAAAGCAACGCCGTGCGGTTGTAATCGTGGTTGGACTGGCGATGCTGGGCGTCGCCTCGACGCTTGTGCTGAGCGCGCTTAAGACCCAGGTGACGTTCTTCATGAGCCCAGCCGATGTTGAGAAGAACGTGCCGAAGCCGGGAACGCGCTTCCGGCTCGGCGGGCTTGTCAAGGCGGGAACCTTCCACCGGGAGCCGAATGCCGTATCTGTTTTTTCCGTGACCGACAACGCGGCCTCGCTCCCCGTGACCTATAAGGGAATCCTTCCCGACCTGTTTCGCGAAGGTCAGGGCGTGGTCGCCGAAGGGCAGATGGGCGCCGATGGCGTGTTCGTCGCCGACACGGTTCTTGCGAAGCACGATGAAAAATACATGCCCCCCGAGGTTGCCGCCGCTCTTAAGAAGGCCGGGCGCTGGCAGGAGCAGGGCGGCAATCCGAAACCGCCGGGCAGCTAGCGCATGATCCGTAAAAGTGGAAGCCGGTCTTATGGCAGGATCATGCGCAAACAAAAACTAGAGTATTCGATCGACGCCACTGACCTTACGGGGTGGGAGTGAGAAACTGTGATCGTTGAACTGGGCCACTTCGCCCTTATCCTTGCCTTATTCGTCTCCCTCATCCAGTTCGGCGCCCCTCTGATCGGCCTCCGAACGCGGGATTCCCGGCTCATGGCGATGGCGGACGCCTCGGCTCCGATCCTGTTCGCGCTTATCGCAGGCTCGTTCCTCGCGCTCATCTGGGCACATGTCGCCTCCGACTTTTCCGTCGCGAACGTCTACGAGAACTCCAACTCGACAAAGCCCCTCATCTACAAGATTTCCGGCGTTTGGGGAAACCACGAAGGCTCCATGCTGTTGTGGGTGCTGATCCTTACGCTCTTCGGGGCGGCGGTCTGGCTGTTCGGCTCCAACCTTCCACTCGACTTGCGCTCCATAGTGCTCTCGGTTCAAGGGGCGATCTCGGCGACCTTCATTCTTTTCATTGTCGCGACGTCCAACCCTTTCGTGCGGATTCCACTGCCGCCGGTGGAAGGCCAGGGCTTGAACCCGATCCTCCAAGACCCGGCGCTCGCAATCCATCCGCCGCTTCTCTACACGGGCTATGTCGGCTTCTCGATGGCCTTTTCGTTCGCCATCGCCGCCCTGATCCTGGGGCGCATCGACTCGGCATGGGCGCGCTGGGTGCGGCCCTGGACGCTTGCGGCCTGGATCTTTCTGACAATCGGCATCGCGATCGGCTCATGGTGGGCTTACTATACGCTCGGATGGGGCGGCTGGTGGTTCTGGGATCCGGTTGAGAACGCCTCGCTGATGCCTTGGCTTACGGGCACGGCGCTTTTGCATTCCGCCATCGTCATGGAGAAGCGCGACAGCCTGAAGGCCTGGACCATCCTGCTCGCGATCCTCACCTTCAGTTTCAGTCTTCTCGGAACGTTCCTCGTCCGGTCGGGCGTGCTGACCTCGGTGCATTCGTTTGCATCCGATCCGGCGCGCGGCGTCTTCATCCTTGTCATTGTCAGCGCGTTTACGGCGGGCGGCCTGACGCTCTTCGCCTGGCGCTCGAGCGCGCTATCCGCAAGCAGCGCCTTTTCTCTCCTGTCCCGCGAAAGCAGTCTCGTCCTCAACAATCTGCTGCTGACGGTATCCTGCGGCATTGTCCTTGTCGGAACGCTTTACCCGATGGCTCTTGAAGCTGTGACTGGAGATAAGATTTCGGTCGGCGCGCCGTTCTTCAATTCAACGGTGGTGTGGCTCTTCATGCCGCTCCTCCTTGCCGTGCCCTTCGGCATCTTCATCGCCTGGAAGCGCGGCAACCTCGGCGAGGTCGCGCGGCGGCTCGGGGTGGCCGCCGTTGTGGCAGTGATTGCCGGCGTCGCCGCAGCAGTCGCCGGCGCGGGGGCGAAGCCTGTTCTCGCCATCACGCTTGGGGCCTGGGTCCTCGCCGGTTCCCTATGGGAGGTGTTGTGGCGGGCGCGGTTCCTGTCCGCGCCGATATCCGAGACGGCACGGCGTCTTTTGAACATGCGCCGCGGACAATTCGGCGCGACGCTCGGGCATATCGGCCTCGCCGTCACGGTCATCGGTATTGCGGGGGCAAGCGCCTGGAACGTCGAGCGCCTTGCCATCATGAAAATCGGCGACAGCATCGATCTCGATGGCTACCAGCTGACGTTCAAGAAGGTCTATGAGCAGGCCGGACCGAACTATGCGGAGTTTGCCGGCGATTTCGAATTAAAGAGCGGCGGCAGTGTCATTGGCACGATTACGACATCGAAGCGAAAATACGATGCGCCGCCCCAGGTCACGACCGCTGCCGGCATTTCGACCCGCCCGGTGGGCGATGTCTATGTCGTGCTCGGGAACGAAGAGAACGGCGCATTCTCGATCCGCGCCTATTACCATCCTTTTGTGCGATGGATTTGGGGCGGAGCGCTCATCATGTTCCTCGGCGGCCTCGTCTCGCTGCTCGACCGCAGGCTGAGGATCGGCTTGCCCCAAAGGGCCGCCAAAACGCCATACACATCGGCGCCAGCACCAGCGGAGTAGACCCATGCGCCGTATTTTCCTTCTCGCGATGGGGCTTTTCGTTGCCCTCACTCTGCCGGCCCTCGCCGTCGATCCGCGGGAACAGCTCAAGGACCCGGCCCTCGAGGCGCGCGCGCGTGAAATATCCGCCGGGCTCCGCTGCCTTGTGTGCCAGAACCAGTCGATCGACGACTCCGATGCTCCGCTTGCGCGCGATTTGCGGCTGATCGTCCGGCAGCAACTCCAGAAGGGCGAGACCAACGAGCAAGTCACCGACTATGTCGTGGCGCGCTACGGCGAGTTTGTGCTGCTGAATCCAAGGCTTCATTCCAACACGCTGCTGCTGTGGTTCGCGCCGATTGTGCTTATTGGCGGAGGCATTCTCTTGGCCTCGCGCGTCATGCGGCGTCCGCATACGGAGACGGCAAGCGCCCGGCCCCTCACGGCGGAAGAGGAGGCGGAATTGGATTCGCTTCTCTCCCCGGAACAAAAAAGGCAGCGCGCAGAGTAACAACTTTCCAACCTCATCGGCGCTTCGGCCTGACGGCGGCTGCCTCGCACTGTATTGTGATGAGGCGTTTTCGGCCGGAACTGCAATCGGACGCTATTGTTTCGGACCGAAGTGGCGAAGCGGCTATTGGGAGCCCGGAGCAATGGGCGGATTAAAGGATTTTGCCTTTTTTGTTGCGGCGATATTGAGCGTTGCCGTCGTGGCAACCTTCCAAGCCTCCAAAGAGGGCGACGCATCGCATGGATCAGCGTCCGTTTCTGGCGATTGGCAGTCGGACCGGCCGGGTCTTCGTCACCAGATCCTCATTAAGGACCTGCCGCGGCCTTACAGCAGCCCCTCTGCCGGCAACCCGCCCCGCCAAGTGAAGCAGCCGGCGGCCGCCAACCTCAGTGTACCGGACGGGTTCACGGTTAGCTTGTTCGCCGACGGCCTGAATCAGCCGCGTACCATTCGTGTGGCGCCCAACGGCGATCTATTCGTGGCCGAGACGGCGGCAGACCGCGTGCGGGTGTTGAGGCCGAGCGAAGACGGAAAGTCGGCAGCCACAAGCGTGGTCTATGCAAGCGGGCTCTCTGCGCCCTTCGGGATCGCATTCTACCCAGCAGGCCCCGACCCCAAGTGGGTCTACGTTGCCGAGAATAACCGGGTTGTCCGCTTTCCTTATCAGAGCGGAGACCTCACGGCCCGATCCGCGCCGCAGGTCGTCGTGGCGCAGCTCGCTTCCACCTCTGGCGGTCACGTGACCCGCGACGTGGCCTTCTCCAACGACGGCTCGCGCATGTTCGTTTCGGTTGGTTCTGAGTTTAACGATGCGGAAGGCATGCGGAAGAAGAGCGCGAAGGAGATCAAGGCGTGGGAGGCTCAACACGGCCTCGGCGCGGCTTGGGGCTTGGAGGAAAACCGCGCCAACGTCCTGTCTTTCACGCCAGAAGGCAAGGATGGCCGCATTTTTGCGACCGGCCTGCGCAATTGCGTGGGCCTTGCCGTGCATCCGCAAACGGGTGACGTCTACTGCTCGACCAATGAACGCGACGGCCTTGGCGATAATCTCGTGCCCGACTACGTGACGCGCGTTCGCGAGGGCGCATTCTATGGCTGGCCTTGGCGGTACATGGGCGATCACGAAGACCCCCGCTGGAAGGGCGCGAGGCCGGACCTCAAAGGCAAAGTCACCGACCCCGATGTGCCGCTTCAGTCTCATTCCGCTCCGCTTGGCATGACTTTCTATACGGGGACAGCATTCCCCTCCGAATACCAAGGCTCCGCATTCGCGGCGTTCCACGGGTCATGGAACCGCGCAGTTCGCACCGGATACAAGGTCGTGCGCATCGTCATGCGCGACGGGCAGCCGGCGGGGGACTATGAGGATTTCCTGACAGGGTTCGTCATCGACAACAACCGCGTCTGGGGCCGCCCCGTTGGCGTCGCCACGGGGCGCGACGGCTCGCTTTTTGTGAGCGAGGACGCCAACGGCACAATTTGGCGCGTTTCCGCGCTTCCAGGAAAAACAAGTACTCGCGAAAGTAGCAAAGAATAACAATAACTATTTAAAGTAGAACAGTAGTATTTATATCACTATTCCGAAGAGTTGTCTGAGCGCAGTATCATTCGACGGCTTCCACAACCACGAATCACGTTAGCTCTCTTGGAGCGGATCCCCACGATCCTCCTTCTCAATTCTTTCTCGCTACAATCAGTAAGCGTTGCGTTGCGTTCTCTGGGCAATTTAGGGGAATAACTCAATGCAAAAAACACTCGTTGCCGCGACGGTTGCGGCTCTCGTTGGCGTGGGCGGCACAGCTTACGCGGCTGACGTTTATGCGCCTGGCAGCTTGAAAGATGCTCCAATCCTCGTCACTCCTCAGACCGCTTGGACCGGTTTCTACCTCGGCCTTGGCATTGGCGGCGGTTCCGTCAACCATGACCTGAAAGCAACCGGTGCTACCTCCGGCGACATCGGTTCGATCACGTCGGGTGACGGCGATTATTATTCAAAAACAACCACTTACAGCTACGATGGTTCGGCGAGCGGCAGCCTGAACGGCCTCGGCGGCGACGGCATCTTCGGCGCAGTGCAGGTGGGTTATGACCGCCAACTCGACAGCCACTTTGTTATCGGCGGTTTCTTCGATTATGATTTTGCCGATATCTCAAGCAGCGCGAGCGGCGCGTTAAGCGGCGATGTAACATCGACGACCTGCACCACTAAGGGAAAAAATAACCCCACCACGACGTGCGACGATCCCGTCACCATTGGATCTGGCTCCGGCTCGGCTAGCGGCACCATCAAGCTGACCGACATGTGGACCGTCGGCGGACGCGTTGGCTATCTGGTTCAGCCGACCACTCTCGCCTACTTCCTGGCTGGCTATTCTGAGGCTGGCTTCGATCTTCCGAGGGGCTTCAAGAGCGACACGTTCTCCGGCTGGACGGTGGGCGGCGGTTTGGAGACGCAGCTGACTGGAAACTGGTTCCTAAAGGGCGAGTATCGCTTTACGCAGCTCGGGAAGCAGACAATTCTCAATGTGAGCGACGACACGAGCTCCGCCAAGATCACCGACGAACCGACCATTCAGTCGGCTCGCGTCAGCCTCGTTTACAAGATCGGCCACGTCGCCGATCCGCTGAAGTAGTTTCGACCTAGTCCCCATTTGGTCAGCGAAGCGGTCCGCGAAAGCGGGCCGTTTTGCTTGCCAGCAAATGCCTCGCGGCTGGTTGTTCTGAAGCCGCCTCCAACTCCAAGCTGAAAACAGTGATATATCCGCAACAAAGCCTCACTTTCTCAGCGCTGCGCGCATGAATTATGCTTCCCCTCGCTCGAATCGCTCTAGTTTCGGCTTACGCAAGATTATAGTCTGCTCCCGGGGTTATTCTTCTTAGCTAGGCGGACCTGCACCCAGCTGGGCAAATTGGGGAAACGAACAATGCAAAAGACACTTGCCGCCGCGGCGATCGCGACACTTGTTGGAGTGGCTGGAGCGGCCCACGCTGCCGATTTTTACGCGCCCGGTGGATTCAAGGATGGTCCTGTCGCCCCTTGTCCGACGTGCTGGGCTGGTTATTATTTCGGCGGTCATGTCGGCGGCGCCTGGGGCACGCTGGATGTTACCGATCAGACCTCCGTCCCAAATGTGAAGTTCGACCACGACGCCAGCTCCGTTTTTGGCGGCGGTCAGGTTGGCTTCAATTACCAGCGCGGCAATTTGGTGGTCGGTCCGGAAATAGACGTTGGCGGGATGGGTCTCAGCAATACCAAAACTGAGATTGGCGGTGCGGGAGCCATAAGCAAGCTCGGCTCCGGCTATTACCTCGACATCACAGGCCGCCTCGGTTACGCCTTTGGCCCAGCTCTCATATATGGCAAGGGCGGTTACGCCTTATACGGCGGCGATGCGTCGGTTACCGAACCAAGCACCCCGGCCACCGTGAAGAGGGACGGGATTAGCGGCTTCACCGCGGGCGGCGGCGTGGAATACCAGATCAACCCTGCTTGGAGCATAAAAGCCGAATATCTCTTCTTCGATTTCGGCAATGCAGGTGGCCAGCTCGTGTTTTCCAACACCACCGGCGATAGCTACAGTTCGCAACTGACGGTTCAAACGGCTAAGGTCGGCATCAACTTTCACATCCCCAGCTTTTACGAGCCTTTGAAATAGGCTCGATTTCTCCATCTTAGTCGTTGAAGCGGCTCGTGAAAGCGGGCCGTTTTTGCTGTTTATTCTTTAAGCTCAATGCGAAATTGGGTTTGCAGCTAACGCTTGGCGGCACTACCTCAGGAGAGATTTTGAGCGAAGGGGAGACTTTAATGCTCAGCCGCCGGTTTATCCGCACTATGCCATTCGCTGCGCTGATCGCAGCCACGCTCACACTGTCGGGGTGCGGGATCAACACCATCCCGACCTACGAGCAGGACGCGAAGGCGAAATGGTCCGAGATTCAGAACCAGTACAAGCGCCGGGCCGACCTCATTCCGAACCTCGTCGAGGCGGTTAAAGGCTTCGCGGATCAGGAGAAATCCGTCCTGACGGGAGTCACCGAGGCGCGCGCAAAAGCCACTCAGGCGCAGATAAACCTGCCGCCCGATATCCTCACCAATCCCGAGGCCATGAAGAAATTCGCGGACGCGCAGAACCAGCTGACAACCGCGCTGGGCAAGTTGCTTGCCGTTTCCGAGCGCTATCCGGACATCAAGTCGGGGCAGAACTTCCTGGCCTTGCAGAACCAGATCGAGGGAACCGAGAACCGCATCGCCATCGCGCGGCGGGACTATATCGGCGCTGTGCAGAAGTATAATACCGAGCTGAACACCTTCCCTGGCCGAATCTGGAAGTCGGTGCTCTACTCCAATGCCAAGGACATGGCGACCTTCGACATCACGCCAGCGGAAACTCAAACGCCAAAGGTTGACTTCGGGCCGCGCAAGACGCAATAGCGGCGAATGTACCGCAGGTCACAGCCCCTCATCCTGTCCTTCTCCCCATGGGAGAAGGAACGCTGTTGCAAGCTCAGCGCGCTCCCTCTCCCATGGGGAGAGGGCGGGGTGAGGGGCGTTTCCCTTCCGGTTGCGCGCTTCGTCGCCGTTCTCTTGCTTGTTCTTGCGTCGGCGCTTCTCATTCCATCTTACGCCAGCGCAGAACCGAAATTCCCGCCGCTTACCGGCCGCGTTGTCGACGACGCTCATCTCCTAACTCCCGCCGACAAGGCCTCGCTCGAAAGCGAACTCAAGGCGCTTGAGGACAAGTCCAGTGACCAACTCGTCGTCTTCACCACGCCCTCTCTGCAAGGCTATCCCATCGAGGACTACGGCTATCAGCTCGGCCGCGCCTGGGGGATCGGGCAGAAGGGAACGAACAACGGCGTGCTGCTGATCGTCGCCCCGAACGAGCGCAAGGTCCGCATCGAGGTTGGCCGCGGGCTGGAGCCGCAGCTGACCGACCTGCTCACCAAGCTCATCATTCAGAATACGATCCTGCCGCGCTTCAAGCGGGGCGAGTTTTCTGCCGGGATCTTGGCCGGCGTTCATGACATCCGGGACGTGATGCTCGGCGATGCCGAGGCGGTCAAGCAGCGGGTAGCGGCGCGCCCCATGGGGAAGCGTAATGCGGACGACGCCGAGGCGCTCATAACGCTGATTTTTATCATCGCGATCTTTCTCTTTGTGCTCTGGGCGCAATCGCAGCAAGGAGGTCCGCCGCTAGCCGGCGGCGGCCGGTATGGGCGTCGCCCGGGCTATGGCGGTCCGATCTTCTTTCCCGGCGGCTGGAGCGGCGGCGGAGGAGGCGGTGGCGGCGGAGATGGCGGCGGCTTCTCCGGTGGCGGCGGGGACTTCGGCGGCGGCGGCGCCTCTGGCGATTGGTAGGGAGTGGCGATGATGATTTCGGACTTGGAAAAGCTGGACGTCGAGAACGCCATCACCAAGGCGGAAAACAAAACGTCGGCGGAGATCGTCGCCGTGATCGCGCAGGCAAGCGGCGGATATTATTATGTGCCCTACATGTGGGCTGCGCTCCTTGCACTGGCCGTGCCGTGGCCCCTTATTTTGTGGACGTGGATGCCGGTGCAAACGATCTACCTGCTTCAGCTCGCCGTCTTCGCCCTCCTCGCCCTGATCCTGCATTATCCCGGTCTGCGCTTTGGTCTCGTGCCGCGCAGCGTCATGCGGAAGAGGGCGCATCAGCGGGCCATGCAGCAGTTCGTCGCGCAGGACATCTATACTACGACCGGCCACACAGGCGTGCTGCTGTTCGTCTCGGTGGCGGAGCGCTATGCGGAAATCATCGTCGACTCCGAAGTCCACGCCAAGGTGCCGAATGAGGAATGGGAGGGCATCATCGATAAACTGACCGCCGATATTGGCCGCGGCTATGCGGCGAAGGCGCTGATCGATGCCATCCGCAAGATCGGCGATCATCTTGCGGAGCATTTTCCGCCCTCTGCGGCGAAAGAGAACCTTTTACCGAACCACCTCGTTATGCTAGACGCAGAATAAATTCCCTGTTAACCGGCTCTCTGGAAACCGAAAAGCGTCCCCACCGTGCGCCGCATCAGCGAAGGCGATGCTAGCCTATGGACGCCGCCGCCGAACGGCGCTCCTTCCTGTCACTCAGAGCCGGCTGGTGTGATGGCCAAGCCCGAATATCGAGGAACGAACCATGGATGCCACTACTCTGGGCTTTGGCGCGACGTTCACTTCGCTCGCCACGCGCGAGGGCTTGATTGCGCTCGACAAGCAGTTCCTGACGCACGTGGCAGCGCAGGACCCGGCCCTGTACGAAAGCCTGCTCGCCGCCCGCGCCGCGCCGGATGCACTGGAAACCAATGCAGAGAGCCATCTGATCACTGCGCTCGGGCCTATTCTGGACGGCTTTATCGCCGGTCTCTTCGGAATCGGGGACGCGCTCGATGCAGTCGTGGCGCAGACCAAGCACCTTGACCCAGTGCATAGCTGCAAGCGCCTGTTCGTGCAGCGCCAGGCCGTGAAGAAATACCCCGATCCGTCGGGCTTCGACGGCGCCGCGTTGCGCGCCGAGCTTGAGCAGATGATGGGCGACACGCTCACGGACGTCACCTTCGCGGCCCATGTCGAGGCCTGGGAGCGCAACGATCGCAAGGAGTGGCTGGACACGGCTCTGCGCTACGCCGCCTGGGCGACGTTGACTGCCGAAGGGCGCGCCTATCACGCCGGTGGAACGCTGTTCCGCGTGCCGCATAAAATCGACTATCAGAATCTGGTGCCGGTGACGACCATCGAGCGCAACGGCGTAACCATGCTGTGCCTGCCGGAGCATGATTGGCGCGCGCGCGACGGCTTCGCGCTGACCGACCAGGGCATGAATGGCCAGCAGGCGCTGGACCAGATGAATTACTGCATCTGGTGCCACAACCAGGGCAAGGACTCCTGCCGCAAGGGCCTGAAGGACCGCAAGACCGGCGCATTCCAGAAGTCGCCGTTCGGCGTGACGCTGGCGGGCTGCCCGCTGGAAGAGAAAATCAGCGAGATGCATACGCTGCGCGCACAAGGGTTCGTGCTCGGAGCTTTCGCCACCATCGCGGTCGACAATCCGATGGTTGCGGCCACGGGCCACCGCATCTGCAACGACTGCATGAAGGCCTGCATCTACCAGAAGCAGGAGCCTGTGGACATTCCTCAGGCGGAAACCGCGATCCTGAAGGATGTGCTCGGCCTGCCCTGGGGCTTCGAGATTTATTCGCTGCTGACGCGGTGGAATCCGCTGGACATCCGCCGCCCGCTGCCGCTGCCCGACTCCGGACGCAAGGTGTTGATCGTCGGGCTCGGGCCTGCCGGATTCACGCTTGCGCATCACCTCATGAACGACGGCCACACGGTGGTTGCGATCGACGGTCTGAAGCTGGAGCCGCTCGACATCGATCCCGCCTCGCCGGTGCGCGACGTCGAAACGGTGTACGAGAACCTTGACGACCGCGTCATGGCGGGCTTCGGCGGCGTCGCCGAATACGGCATCACCGTCCGCTGGAACAAGAACTACCTTAAGCTGACCCGCATCCTTTTGGAGCGCCGTTCGGAATTCGCGGCGTTCGGCGGCGTGCGCTTTGGTGGCACGCTTTCCATGGATGACGCCTGGGCGATGGGCTTCGACCACGTGGCGCTTTGCATGGGCGCGGGACGGCCAACCGTCATCGACATGCCGAACGGCCTTGCCCGCGGCGTGCGCCAGGCGAGCGACTTCCTGATGGGGCTGCAGCTCACGGGGGCGGCGAAGATGTCGTCCATTGCCAACCTGCAAATCCGCCTGCCCGTGGTGGTCATCGGCGGCGGCCTGACCGCCATCGACACCGGCACCGAGAGCCTCGCCTATTATGTCCGGCAGGTTGAGAAATTCGCGAACCGCTATCGCGTGCTGGTTGCCGAGCGCGGAGAAGAGGCGGTGCGCGGCGCCTGGACCGAGGAAGAGGCGGAGATCGCCGAGGAATTTCTAACCCATGCGGAGGCGCTCCGTGCAGAGCGCAAGAAGGCAGCCGCCGAGAATCGGGAGCCGCGTTTCGCGCAGTTGCTGGACGGTTGGGGCGGCGCAACGATCGCCTATCGCCGGAAGCTGATTGAGAGTCCGTCCTACACGCTTAACCATGAGGAAGTGGCGAAGGCGATGGAGGAAGGGGTGCGCTTCGCCGAAGGGCTTTCGCCGGCCGCTGTCGATGTGGACCGCTTCGGCCATGCCGCGAGCCTGCGTTGCAAGAAGGCGGACGGCACCGAAGTGGTGCTTCCGGCGCGTGCTGTGCTTGTGGCCGCGGGCACCCAGCCGAATACCGTGCTCGCGCGCGAGGATGGCCGCATAAAGCTTGACGGCAAATACTTCCAGGCCATGGACGAGGCTGGCAATCCCGTGACCCCGGCGCGCTCGCTGTCGAAGCCGGACGTTGATTACGTGCTCATGCATCGGAACAGCGACGGCCGCTTTATCAGCTTTTTTGGTGACCTGCACCCGAGCTTCTTCGGCAATGTCGTCAAGGCCATGGGGAGCGCCAAGCGCGGCTATCCAATCGTCAGCCGCGTGCTGGCGCAGCGGGAGGCTGCCTCCTTGCAGTCCGGCGAGGACATGATAGCGCATTGCCGCGACCAGTTGCAGGCGCGCGTACATGCGGTGAGCCGTCTGACTCCAACCATCGTCGAGGTGGTGCTGCGCGCTCCAGCCGCCGCTCGCGCTTTCCGCCCTGGCCAATTCTACCGGCTGCAGAACTACGAGATGTCGTCGCAGCGCCTGGAGGAGGCAGGCCCTCCGCCTACGCTGCTGACCATGGAAGGTCTGGCGATGACCGGCGCCTGGACCGACAAGGAGCGCGGCCTCTTGTCGATTATCGCGCTGGAGATGGGCGGCAGTTCCAATCTGTGTGCAACGCTGCGCCCCGGCGAGAACGTAATCCTGATGGGGCCAACCGGCACGCGGACCGAAATCCACGCCAACAGCACCGTAGCGCTGGTGGGCGGCGGCCTTGGCAACGCCGTGCTGTTCTCCATCGGCGCGGCGCTTCGCGAAGCCAGCAGCCGCGTCGTCTACTTCGCGGGCTACAAGGCGATGCAAGACCGCTACAAGGTCGAAGAGATCGAGCGCGCCGCCGACGTGATCGTATGGTGCTGCGACGAGGCCCCCGGCTTCGAGCCCGCCCGCCCGCAGGATCGCACCTTCGTCGGCAACATAGTGCAGGCGATGGCGGCCTACGGCTCTGGACGTTTGGGCGAGCAGGCCGTGCCCCTGAACGAGGCGGAGCACCTGATCGTCATCGGTTCGGACCGCATGATGCAGGCGGTGGGCATGTCGCGCCGAGCCCTGCTGCAGCCATATCTCAAGCCCGGCCACACAGCGATTGGCAGCATCAACTCGCCGATGCAGTGCATGATGAAAGAGGTCTGCGCCCAGTGCCTGCAGCCTCAAATCGACCCCGAGACGGGCGCTCGCACTGTGGTCTTCTCTTGCTTCAACCAGGACCAGCCGCTCGACCGGGTGGATTTCCCGGCGCTGAATGAGCGGCTGCGGCAGAACAGCCTGCAAGAGAAGCTGACAAGGCTGTGGATCGACCGGGCGCTGCGAAAGCTTGAAGAGCGCCCGGCTATGGCGGCGGAGTAGCCGAACTCGCGGCCAAGGCTCTGAAGGGGAATCCTACGAAATCGGCAGAGCAGCCCGATTACCTCGAAAGCCAGGGCCAGATGTTGTCGCGATAAACGTGCAGCGCAATATACATTGCGACCATTCCGCAAAGGAAGCCGGCGAAAAATATCAGCGTTTTCAATGCCGCCTCGTATCCTCCGATAAGCCAGCGGAAGCCGATCACGACAGCCATCACGATGATGACGGCGACCACGTAGCTTGAGAGCACGCGTTGGGGAAACATGGGTGGTAACTCCTTCGCCGGCGCACACCACGCATCGCAGATCAAGCCCAATGCCGACACGAACGCGCCCTATTCTGGGGCTCTCGCGCCTCAGGCGGGATTGTCAGCCTAAGAAGGCGACCTTCAGGATCTCGTAAGACTTCGCGCCGCGCGGTGTATTCACCTCGACAGAGTCGCCGGCTTTTTTGCCGATCAGGGCGCGCGCGATCGGCGATCCGATCGAAACCTTTCCTTTGCGCACATCGGCCTCGAAATCGCCGACGATCTGATACTTCACTTCTTCCTCGGTGTCCTCGTCGACCAGAGACACGGTCGCGCCGAACTTCACAGTATCGCCTGACAGCTTTGAAATATCGATGATGTCGGCCCGCGAAAGCTTGTCCTCCAGATCGGCGACCTTCGCTTCGTTCATGCCCTGCGCTTCCTTCGCCGCATGATACTCGGCGTTTTCGGAGAGGTCGCCATGGGTCCGAGCTTCCGCGATCGCTCTGATGATGCGCTGGCGCTCGACCGTTCTTAGATACTTAAGCTCGGCCTCAAGCGCGGCATGCCCTTGAGCGGTCATCGGCACTTTCTCGGTCATTCCCAATCTCCCTAGCCCAGGTCACCAACCCGGACTTGTTCATCCATCTATGAGTGGAATTAGATAAATAGATACACGCGCCTGGGGCCCTCTGGCTCCGGCACGCACATTCTAGGCGATATATTTCTGAAGAGGCTGAACTTCAAGGATACCGGCCCGCATTGCCGCAATTGCTTTGGTGACTGCGAACGCGCCCGCTATCGTGGTGTAATACGGTATTTTGTACATCAGCGCGGTCCGCCGGATCGTTGAACTGTCGGCGAGAGCTTTGGCGCCTTCGGTCGTGTTGAAGACAATATCGACTTCGCGATTTTTCATGAAGTCGACGATGTTGGGCCGGCCTTCCAGTACCTTGTTCACTTTGGTGCAAGAGATTCCGTTCGCTTCGAGGTGGCGCAACGTGCCGCGTGTCGCCAGGACCTTGAAGCCCATTTCGGCGAGTTCGCGGACAGGCTGCACGATGCGATCTTTGTCGGATTCCTTTACGGACACGAAAAGAGTTCCCGAGGTCGGGACGCGGCTCCCGCTTGCAAGCTGGCTTTTCGCGAATGCGACGGCGTAGCTGCGGTCGATGCCCATGACCTCGCCGGTTGATCGCATCTCCGGCCCGAGCACGGGATCGATTTCGGGAAAGCGCTCGAAGGGGAAAACCGCTTCCTTGACGCCGACGTGCCCGAGTTCGGGCCGCGTCAGGTTGAAATCGGCGAGCTTTTCTCCCGCCATGATGCGCGCCGCGATGGCGGCAACGGGATGTCCGATCACTTTCGCGACGAACGGCACAGTGCGGCTGGCGCGCGGATTGACCTCCAGCACGTAGACCTCGTCGCCCTTGACCGCGAACTGGATGTTCATAAGACCGACGACATTCAGCGCGCGCGCTATGTCCGTCGTCTGCCGCTCCAATTCCCGCAGGGTATCCGCACACAGCGAATGGGGCGGAAGCGAGCAGGCGCTATCGCCCGAGTGAACGCCCGCCTCCTCGATGTGCTCCATGACGCCCGCGATGAAAACCTGCTCGCCGTCGGAGATCGCATCGACATCGACCTCAGTCGCGTCGCGCACATAGGAATCGAGAAGGAGGGCGTTCTTGCCCAGCACGACATTGACCTGCGCGCGCCTGTTCCCGGCAAATCGATGCTGGATATCCGGCGGGACAAACGCCGCCAGTGTCGTTTCGAAATATTCTTTCAACGCGGCTTGGTGTGGCAGGATCGCCATCGCGCGGCCGCCCAGCACATAAGACGGCCGCACGACGATCGGGAAGCCGATCTTGTCGCTTTCGATCAGGGCCTGCTCTATCGAGTAGGCGATGCCATTTTCGGGCTGCCGGAGATTGAGCTTCTCGACGAGATCTTTGAAGCGGTCGCGGTCCTCCGCCAGATCGATGGCATCGGGAGAAGTGCCGAGGATTGGCACGTTTTCGGCGTGAAGCGCTTGCGCAAGCTTGAGGGGCGTCTGGCCGCCGAACTGCACGATGACGCCCTTGAGTTTACCGTTCGCCGCCTCTTTCTCTATGACGGCGAGGACGTCCTCCGGGGTCAGCGGCTCGAAATAAAGCCGGTCGGAAGTATCGTAATCGGTGGAAACAGTCTCGGGGTTGCAGTTGACCATGATGGTTTCATAGCCCGCCTTCGAAAGCGAAAACGCGGCGTGACAACAGCAGTAGTCGAACTCGATCCCCTGACCGATGCGGTTCGGCCCGCTGCCGAGAATGACGACTTTTTCGCGCTCCGTGGGCTTGGCCTCGCACATCTCTTGGCCGCCGAGCGGATTCTCATAAGTCGAGTACATATAGGCCGTTGGCGATGGAAACTCCGCGGCGCAGGTGTCGATGCGCTTGTACACGGGCTGTACGCCAAGGCTGCGGCGTTTCTGCGCCACCTCGGCTTCCGTGAGCCCGGAGAGGTTCGCAAGCCTCGCATCGGAAAAGCCCATGGATTTCAGCTCACGGAAAGCCTGCTCCGTTTCCGGAAGGCCGTGAGCGCGGATTTTGGCCTCGACGTCGACGATCTCCTGCAACTGCGCGATGAACCATGGATCGATGCGGCATAAAGAATAAATTTGCGGGTGATCGACGCCGAGGCGCAGCGCCTGCGCCACCTTCAGCAGGCGATCCGGCGAGGGCGTGCCGAGCGCCTCGCGGATTACGTTCTTGTCGTCGCCTTTTCCGAGCCCCTCCAGCACATAGTCGTCGAGGCCGCATAGCCCCGTTTCCATGGACCGCAGGGCTTTTTGCAGGCTCTCCTGGAAGGTCCGCCCAATCGCCATCACCTCGCCCACGGATTTCATGGAGGTGGTGAGCGTTGTCGGCGCGCCCGGAAATTTTTCGAAGGCGAAGCGGGGGATCTTCGTCACGACGTAATCGATGGACGGCTCGAAAGATGCAGGCGTCGCGCCCCTCGTAATATCGTTGTCGAGTTCATCGAGCGTGTAGCCGACGGCGAGCTTTGCCGCGACTTTCGCGATGGGAAAGCCGGTCGCTTTCGAGGCCAGCGCCGAGGATCGCGACACGCGCGGGTTCATCTCGATCACGACAAGCTTGCCGTCCGCGGGGTTGACTGCGAACTGCACATTCGAGCCGCCGGTCTCGACGCCGATCTCGCGCAGCACGGCGATCGAGGCGTTCCGCATGATCTGATATTCGCGGTCCGTCAGCGTAAGCGCCGGGGCAACCGTTATACTGTCGCCCGTGTGGACGCCCATCGGGTCGACGTTCTCGATGGAGCAAATAATGATGCAGTTGTCCTTCGTGTCGCGGACAACCTCCATCTCGTATTCCTTCCAGCCCAGAACCAATTCCTCGATCAGGATCTGGGTCGTGGGCGAAGCTTCGAGGCCGCGCTCGGCGATATACATATACTCTTCGCGGTTATACGCGATGCCGCCGCCCGTTCCGCCGAGCGTGAAGGAAGGCCGGATGATCGCGGGGAGCTGCACATACTCCAATGCGGACAAGGCTTCGGGAAGGTTGTGCGCCAGCATGGACCGCGGCGTCGCCAGGCCGATCTTCCGCATCGCTTCCCGGAACAGTTGGCGGTCCTCCGCCTTGTCGATGGCGTTCGCCTTCGCGCCGATCATCTCGATGTCGTAGCGATCGAGTGTTCCATCGCGCGCAAGCCGAAGCGACGTGTTGAGCGCCGTCTGTCCGCCCATGGTCGGCAACAGCGCCATGCGCTCGCCGGGATGCTCTTTCCGCTCGCGCTCGATCACCTTGGCGACCATGTCCGGCGTGATCGGCTCGATATAGGTGGAGTCCGCCAGATCCGGGTCCGTCATGATCGTGGCGGGATTCGAATTGATGAGAACGATTCGATACCCCTCCGCCTTCAGGGCCTTGCAGGCTTGCGTGCCGGAATAATCGAATTCGCTGGCCTGGCCGATCACGATCGGGCCAGCCCCAATGATGAGGATGGAGTCGATGTCTGTCCGTTTGGGCATACTTTGGGCGCTCGGGTTTCGAGGCGTTATAAAGGAAGCGGCGGGCGATTCAACAACAGCTTGAGATTGCGCAGCCTCCGTATGACCTCAGCATCAAGAAAACTGTGGCGGCGCTTTGACCGACGTGGGCTCGATCCTAGACAGAAATTTGCGGCGAGCATAATATTTAGCCATGACAAAACTCCTCGACGAAGCCGTGAACGCGGTTCGCCGCCTTCCGCCTGAAATGCAAGATGAGATCGCACGCGCTATGCTAGCACTGGCCGGTGAGGAGAGCGAGGAAGTCTACATCCTCACGCCGGAGGAACGCGCCTCCATCGAGGAATCGGAAGCCGAAGTGGCCCGCGGCGAGTTCGCGACCGATGAGGAGGTTCGCGCAGTGTGGGCCAAGTACGGCTTGTGAAAGTCCGTTACACCAAATCAGCTCTAAAGCAGCTGACGTCGGTGCTTGATTACATTCAAATGCATTCGCCGCGGGGCGCGCAAAGTGTGCGGGAGCAAATCAGCGAGCTGTTGAACGTCCTTGAAACGCATCCACTTATTGGCGTCAGGACAAACGACCCACGCATCCGTCGTATTGTCGCGACGCCCTATCCATATGTGGTCCTATATGAGGTGCGCGAGGGTGAAATAATCATCCGCTCCGTCCGGCACGGGGCGCGCAAAAGCAACTGACACAGCATTCGGGGCTTAGGTGGTGTGCACACAGCCATCCGAAACTGAAAGATCGCGTAGGTCCCCAAAGGTGTAAGCGCGTCAAAAAGGACTGTTTTGTTGCGATGCAGCGGTGGCGCAGCGTGGCCGCATCAATTAATATGCGCCGCATGGATCATTTTTCTCTCGCAAGTGAATTTCCTCCGGTGTCGGAGGCGGATTGGCGCGCCATCGTCGGCAAGGCGCTTGGCGCCGCGTCCTTTGACGTCCTTCAAACTCCTCTGTACGAGGGGTTCAAGACCGAGCCCCTTTATACAGAGCACGGACAAACGCCCGCGCTTCACGTCAACCGCGGCTGGCTTATCGTCCAACCTCTCATCGACGAAGCGCAGGCCGCCGACGATCTCGCGGGCGGCGCAGACGCACTGCGAATCGATTTCGACGCCGCTCTTGACGTCGAGACGTGCGACGATCTGAAAGCCCTGGTTGACTCAGATACGCCCTTTTTCATCGCGCCGGGCGCTCCCGTTGCCGACGCGGCGCTGCTGCTGGCGGCAAAAGGAAATGGCGCGCCGCTTTCGGGGTCGGCCGGTTTCGATCCCCTTACGGCTTTTGCAATCACGGGCGAAATTCCGGCAGACCGGACCGCGCTTTTCTCCGATCACGCCGACGCCGCCTTTCACATCCGCGAGCACGCCCCGTCGTTTGTGCCTTTCCTGGCGAGCGGCCATGCCTGGAACGGGGCGGGTGGCTCGGTCACCGAAGAGTTGGGTTTCACGCTGTCCGCCGGCGTCGCCTATTGGCGCGCTCTGACGCAGGCTGGCATGCCGGTAAGCGAAGCCGCGCGCTGCATCGGGTTTTCCCTTACCGCCGCTTCTGACATCTTCATTACGATTGCGGCATTCCGGGCGATGCGGCTCCTTTGGGCGCGAGCGCTTTCTGCGGCGGGCGAAGGTCCGAACGTCGGCCTGCTTCTCCTTGCGAAAATGTCCCCCCGCATCATGAGCGCCTACGATCCGCACGTGAACCTGCTGCGGGGCACCGCGGCGGCATTCGGCGCGGCGATTGGCGGCGCTACGGGGATCGAGGTTCTGCCCTTCGACGGCGCGGGCGGCGACTCGGCGGCGTTTTCGCGAAGGCTCGCTCGCAACACCAGCCTTGTTCTGAAGCACGAGGCCTGGCTTCCCTCGGTGGCCGATCCCGCCGCGGGGTCCGGTTATGTGGAGGCGCTGACCCAAGAGCTGGCAGCGGCGGCGTGGAACCTTTTTCGGGAAGTGGAAGCGCAAGGCGGCCTAACCGCTGCCTTTGAAAACGGCTTCGTCCAGGAAAAGCTGCGGCGCCCGGCGGAGATGCAGGAGCGCGCCATCGCCAAGCGCCAGGAAAAAATCACCGGCGTCTCGGTATTTCCGAACCTCTCGGAGACGGTTGCGCAGCACCAGGGCGTTACGGTGCGGGCCGAAAGCGGCCTCGCGCCCGCATCGGACTTGCCGTTACCCGCTCCGGGCAAGGGAGAGCGTTTTGCCGCGCTTGTCGCTGCTGCTCAAGCAGGCGCAAACCTATCCGATCTGCGCCTGGCGTCCCGGATTGTCAGCGATTTTGCCTTGCCGCCGCTCAATACCGCTAAACGGGATGCGGAGCCTTTCGAGATCCTGCGGCGGAAGGCGGACATCGCGCTTGCGAGTATCGGCTCACGGCCGCCGGTCTTCCTCGCGCTTCTTGGCAAGCCCGACGATTATCGGGCACGCGCCAATTGGGTGCAGAGCTTCTTCGCCGCGGGCGGAATTGAGGCCCTGGTGCCGGAGGAAGGCTTTGATAGCGTGGAAGCGCTTGCGGAAGCCTTCAGGCAAAGCCCCGCGCCGATCGCGTGCCTCTGTTCATCGAACAAAGTGTATGCCTCGATGCCGGGCGCGGCTGCCGCTTTGAAGAAGGTAGGCGCGGCGCTCTGCTATCTCGCGGGGCCTGCTTCCATCTTGAAATCGCTTGATGCGCAGGACAACAGCGCCATCGACCGCCTGATCTACGAAGGCTGCAACGCGCTCGCTGTGCTTGAAGAAGCGCAGCGCGTCTTGCGCGTGGAAGAGTTATCCGAGGCCGCTGGTCTTGAGGCCCAAGAAGAAGGCTTCGAGGTGTATGCCGAAGTCGAGGCGCGGCCCTATTGATACCCGCCATGGAAGGCATGCAATGACCCAATCTCCGTTGCCGGATTTTTCAAAAATCGATTGGCAGACGCCGGACTTGACCGCAGAGCCGCGCGGCTCAGCGACCGAGACGCCTGAAGGCATAACGCTGAACCCGGTGTACGGTCCGGCCGACCTCGAAGGCCTGGATTTTCTCAACACCTATCCCGGCCTGCCGCCTTTTTTGCGCGGGCCTTACCCCACCATGTATGTCCAGCAGCCCTGGACGGTCCGGCAATATGCGGGCTTCTCCACCGCCGAGGATTCGAACGCGTTCTACCGGCGCAATCTCGCCGCGGGCCAAAAAGGTCTCTCCATCGCCTTCGACCTTGCGACGCATCGCGGTTACGACAGCGACCATCCGCGCGTGCGCGGCGACGTCGGCATGGCGGGCGTGGCCATCGACTCGATCTACGACATGCGCACGCTCTTCGACGGGATTCCGCTCTCGGACATGAGCGTGTCCATGACCATGAACGGCGCGGTGCTTCCCATCCTCGCACTCTTCATCGTGGCCGGCGAGGAGCAAGGCGTTGCGCCGAAGCAGCTTTCGGGAACGATCCAGAACGACATTCTGAAAGAGTTCATGGTGCGGAACACCTACATCTATCCGCCCTTGCCCTCGATGCGGATTATCTCGGACATTTTCGCCTACACAAGCGCGAACATGCCGAAGTTCAACTCGATCTCGATCTCCGGCTACCACATGCAGGAGGCGGGCGCGACGGCGGACCTCGAACTCGCCTATACGCTTGCCGACGGCGTAGATTATGTGCGCGCCGGAAAGGCAGCCGGGCTCGATATCGATGCTTTCGCGCCGCGCTTGTCGTTCTTTTGGGCGATCGGCATGAACTACTTTATGGAAGTCGCGAAAATGCGGGCGGCGCGCGCTCTTTGGGCGCGGCTCATGAAGGAGCAGGGCGCGAAAAGCCCCAAATCCATGAGCCTGCGCGCGCACTGCCAGACGAGCGGCTGGTCGCTGACTGCGCAGGACGTGTTCAATAACGTGATCCGCACCTGCGTGGAGGCCTTCGCCGCGACGCATGGCGGCACGCAGTCCTTGCATACGAATGCGCTTGACGAGGCGCTCGCGCTGCCGACCGATTTTTCCGCGCGTATCGCGCGCAACACGCAGCTTTTCATCGAGTACGAAACGGGCACGACCCGCGTCATCGATCCCTGGGGCGGGAGCTACTACGTCGAGCGTCTGACCTATGATCTTGCGAAAAGGGCTTGGGGGCACATCGAGGAGGTCGAGAAGCTGGGCGGCATGGCGAAGGCCATCGATGCCGGCCTGCCGAAGTTGCGCATCGAAGAGGCGGCCGCGCGCACGCAGGCCCGGATCGACGGCGGCAAGCAGGTGATCGTCGGCGTTAATAAGTTTCAGCCGATGGACGAAGCGCCGCTCGATGTGCTGAAGGTCGACAACTCGTCGGTTCGTGCTCAGCAGATTGCGAAGCTGGCGCGGCTCAAGGCCGAGCGCGATCCGAGAGCGGTCGAGACGGCGCTCGCGGCACTGACGCAGGCCGCAGCGATCGGAACTGGCAATCTGTTGGAGCTTTCTGTCAACGCGGCTCGCGTGAAGGCGACGGTCGGCGAAATCTCCGAGGCGCTGGAAAAAGTCTATGGCCGCCACCGCGCCGAGACGCGCGCCATTTCGGGCGTTTACCGCCAGGAGATCGGGCAGATGGATGAAAAAGTGCGCCGTGTCATCGCGATGTGCGAAGCCTTCGAGAAAGATGACGGACGGCGTCCGCGCATCCTCGTCGCGAAGATCGGGCAAGACGGCCACGATCGCGGACAGAAGGTCATCGCATCCGCGTTCGCCGATCTCGGCTTCGATGTCGATATCGGCGCGCTGTTCGCGACCCCAGCCGAGGTGGCGCGGCAGGCCGTCGAGAACGATGTACATATCATCGGCGTATCCTCGCTCGCGGCGGGCCACCTCACGCTCGTTCCCGAGCTGAAGCACGAGCTGGAGCAGCAAGGGCGCCCCGACATTCTCATTGTGGCCGGGGGTGTCATCCCGCCCGATGACTACGCCGCGCTCTACAAGGCAGGCGCGATTGCGATTTTCGGACCGGGCACCAATATCGCGGATGCGGCGGCGGATCTTCTCGCCAAGCTGAATGCGCACCTCGGCTACGCGAAACGCGAGGCCGCCGAGTGACGGGACGCTTCAAAAATTAAGGAGCATTAGAGCCAAATCCGCGCCGAGCCGGTGCGGATTGCGCCCGCCATCGCGTACTGCAATACTCGCCCCGTTCCTGCATTGGCTGAGGTTTTGATATGGGTACCGGATCGGCATCGTCTTCGAGACCGGCAGGCGCTTCGTCGCCTGACCGCTATGTGAGCTTTTTAGACATCGATTTCGAAGGCAACATCGCGGCCGTTCTCGATCACTTGCGCCGGTATATCGACGATCCCGAGAAAGGAAACGCTTTCTGGGACCGCTTCAAGCAACGCCTACGGCAATGCGATGCTGGCGACACCGCGCTTCCAGACAAGCTTCTTCTGCTGCATTCGCATGTCTATTACATGGTCGAGCTTTTTGAAGAGCATGACGATGTCCAGGCGCTCACCGATCTCAAGAAACTGGAGGAAGAGTGTTTTTAGGGAGTCGCAAGCCCGATCCGGACCGCTCCTTAGCTTCCCATGGGGTCATCAACCCAAAAACCACTACAGCGGCGAGACGCCGAACTCCCAATAGATTTCGTCCTTGGCCGCTTTGAGTTCTTCCGGGGTGAAATCGTAGCCGTGGGCGCGGATGAGCGCCCAGGCCGCGGCCTCGTCTTCACCCGCTTCGTTGATGCGGCGGTGGAATTCCTTGTCTTCGCGCATACGGGTGATGTAGGCGATGGCGCACTCGACGGACATGACGATCTCCTGACGGAAGGCAAGCTGATTGGCCCGGTGGGGCGAATAACGAGTGTAGAACGGTTGGATGTCATTCCCGCGAAGGCAGCGCCTCAAGAAGCAAAGCTTGGCTATTTATTGGCAGGGCCGTAGCCCGCGCGCTCTGCGAGCGCGAATTCCTGGTCCATGGTGAGCGGACCCGCCTTCCTTGCCGCCACCGTCCCCTTTTCCGTCATGTATTGGAGGTGAGCTAACACCGCGAGCGCCGCTGCGCCTTTCAGCGACGGGTCGAGGCCGTTGTAAATGCGCGGGACCATCTCGCTGATGCTGGAGAGCCCGGAGCGCAAGGATTCCACGATCTCCATCTCTCGCCAGCGGCGATGGAAAACCAGCGCTTTTACAAAGCGCTGCGGCTCGTAGATCGGCGCGCCATGGCCAGGAAAATAGGTTGCGTCTTTCCGCTCCATGAGAAAATCGAGCGAGCGCATATAGCTGCCCATATGGCCTTCGGGTGGGGCAATGACGCTCGTGTTCCAGCCCATCACGTGATCGCCCGAAAACAGGATGTCCTGATCCGGCAAAGCGAAGCAAAGGTGATCGGGCGCATGGCCGGGTGTGTGGATCGCCTGGAGTTCCCATCCATCGCCCACAACCTTGCTGCCATGCTCAAGCGGGATGTCGAAGGCGACGGGAATGACGAAGCTCTTCCCGGATGGGCCTTTCGCCCCAACCGAGGGATCGCCAGCGGCGCGCGGCATGCCGCAGGTAAGGGCGCCGGTTCGCGCCTTCAGGGCTTCCGCTGCGCCGCTGTGGTCGCTATGGCAATGAGTGACGAGGATGTGCGTAATTGTTTCACCCGCGAGCGCATCGCGGAGAACATCGAGTTGCTCACCGTCTGCAGGCCCTGGGTCAACCACAGCCACATTTCCCTCGCCGATCACATAAAGGTTCGTGCCTTTGAAGGTGAAGGCGCTCGGATTACGGCAGACAATGCGCCGCAAGCCGGGCGCGATGCGCTCAAGCACCCCATACTGAAATTCCATTTCGCGCGAAAAAGGCGGCGTCTTGTGCTTGGGATTGGTCAATGAAACCTCACGGGCGAACGGTCGCCTGAAAGCTTTGGTCGCTTGACGATTTTGTCAAATACAAAACGCGCGAGAGCAACGCTCAATTCGGATGACACGCCCCTCACCCCAGCCCTCTCCCCGTGGGAGAGGGAGTTCGTTGGGGAGAGGGACAGGGTGATGATGAGGGTGAGCGGCTTGGGAAGGGTGACCAGGGTGGCTATATTTCAAGCTCGCTTATTTTTGCAGGACATCGCAATGACAGACACGGATATCTTTACGGCTGTTGACGCCTATATCGCAGGCTTGTTCGCGCAGGAGGATGCAGCGCTGACCGCCGCGCTCCACGAGATGCGCGAGGCTGGCTTGCCTGAGATCAGCGTCTCGCCTGTCCTCGGCAAGTTTCTCTATATGCTGGCGAAGCTTGTCCGCGCGCGCCGCATTCTCGAAATCGGCACGCTTGGCGGCTACAGCGCCATTTGGCTCGGACGCGCACTTCCCGAGGACGGCTGCCTGATCACGCTCGAAATCGATCCGCTCCACGCGAAGGTCGCGCGCCGGAACCTGGCCCGCGCCATGCTCTTAGGCACGGTGGAGGTGCGTGAAGGGGCGGCGCTCGACCTTCTGCCGAAACTCGCCGCGGCAGGTGAAGAGCCGTTCGACCTCATCTTCATCGATGCCGATAAGGAGTCGTATCTCGAATATTTCGAACTGGCGCTTAAGCTCTCGCGGCCCGGCACGCTTATCGTGGCCGACAACGTGATCCGTTACGGCGCTGTGATTGATCCTGCCGCCGCGGCATCGGATTCGAAAGTGGCGGGCATCCAGCGATTTTTGGACGCGCTGGCAAAATACCCCGGCGTGGAGGCCACGATTATCCAGAACGTGGGCAGCAAAGGCCATGACGGCATGGCGCTCGCCATTGTGAAATAGGGCGTTTCCGTCCGCGCGTTCGAAAGGCTGCCGCTTAAGGACGCGGAAGAGCGACGCGTGCTTGACTTCGCTTCGCGCGCTGGCATAAAAACAACCGGAAATTCTTAGCGCTTGTTATTTCCTAGCGATCGGGTTCCGATGTCCTCCTCCGGCGACGGCGATCAAGACGAACGCAAGGCTGAACCAGGGTCGAGCGATCGCTTGAGAGAGCGGCTGCGTGAGCTTGAGCGGAAGCTTGAACCGGGCGATGACAAGCGCGAAGGCATGTCGGATGAAGAGGCCGCCAGTAGAAGCTCGGCACTCGGCAAAGCGTTCAAGATCTCCACTGAATTGGTGGCAGGTGTTTTCGTTGGGGGATTTATAGGCTGGGCGCTGGACAACTGGCTGATGCCCGGTTTGGGAATGAAAACGGCCCCCGCGTTCCTGGTGGTGTTTCTTCTGCTCGGCATTGCCGCCGGGTTTTTGAATGTGATCCGCGCGGCGCGTGGAATGGGTGAGAAGTAGAAACGGCCGGGCATTCAGCGCTGGCAGGGATTGCTATGATCGACTGGTTCATAAGCGCGGCGCACGCCGCGACGGCGGAAGGCGGCCATCATGGGGGCTTCAACCCCATGCATCAGTTCGTCATCGACCGGTATTACCCGCTGAAGATTTTCGGCTATGATGCCTCCTTCACGAACTCCGCACTGTGGATGGTGATGGCGACCACGTTCGTCACGGCCCTTTTCCTTTACAGCATGCAGAGGGCCACGGCGGTTCCGAACCGGCTTCAGTCCCTGAGCGAAGTCACCTACGAGTTCGTCGCAAACATGGTGCGCCAGAACGCTGGCGACGCCGGGATGAAGTATTTCCCGGTGATCTTCACGATCTTCATGTTTGTGCTGTCGATGAACCTGATCGGCATGATTCCGCTTCCCGGCCTCGGCGCGTTTACGGTGACGAGCCACATCATTGTCACTTTCGCTCTCGCGGCTTTCGTCTTCATCGGCGTAACGCTGATCGGCATATACAAGCACGGCTTCGGCTTCCTGAAGCTGTTTGTGCCCTCCGGCGTGCCAATCTGGCTCTTGCCGTTGATCACCGTGATCGAGATCATCTCCTACTTCACGCGGCCCATCAGCCTCTCGGTTCGTCTTTTCGCGAACATGATGGCCGGCCATACGATGCTCGCCGTGTTCGGCAGTTTCGTTGTCGGGCTTGGCATCGTCGGCGGGTGGGTGCCCTTCATCTTCATGGTCCTGCTCATGGGGCTCGAAGTTCTGATCGCCTTCCTTCAGGCTTACGTCTTCGCGGTCCTCTCCTGCATCTATCTGAACGACGCGCTCCACGCATCCGAGCACTAACCTTAGCCACCTCTCAACCGATCAATCGAATAGGAGAACTTGTCATGGATCCAGCAGCAGCCAAGCTCATCGGCGCGGGCCTCGCATGCTCGGCGCTTATCGGCGCGGGCGTCGGCATCGGAAGCATCTTCGGGAACTTCCTGCAAGGCGCGCTTCGCAACCCGTCTGCCGCTCCCGGCCAATTTCCGAACCTCCTGCTCGGGTTCGCGCTCGCAGAGGCGACCGGCTTGTTCGGCCTCGTTATCGCCCTGATCCTTCTGTTCGTATTCTAATGTGGAAGATTGGCGGCGCCAAAAGCGACGCCATCGTCAGCGCATAGGCGGTCCATTCAATGCCTCAACTGCAACCAGGTGATTTCGCTCCCCAGTTGATCTGGCTGGCGATCATCTTCACGCTTTTCTATCTGGCGCTCTCGCGCCTCGCGCTTCCTCGCATCGAGCAAGTCCTTAAGGACCGCAAGGCGAAAATCGGAGGCGACCTTCAAGCGGCGCGCGATGCCCAGCATCATGCCGACAAGGAGGCCGAGCGCTACGAGGCCGAGATCGCTGCCGCCAAGGCAAAGGGGCACGGCACGATTCGGGCTTCGCGTGAAAAGCTCGACGCGGAGATGGGCGAAAAGCGCAAAGCGCTCGACGATCAACTCGCGGCAAAAACAGCCGAGACTGAGAAAAGCGTTCAGGGTCTGCTGGAGCGGGCCGCGGGCGAGATGGAATCGATGACCGCAAACGTCGTGAGCGATATCGTTAAAGAACTCGCGGGCGTTGAGGTCAGCGACAAGGAAGTGCTTACAGCGCTTCGTCAAAGCTCGAAGGGATAGCCAGAATGGACCCCAAGATATTCATGGATCCCGAGACCTGGGTCGCTCTTGCCTTCATTCTTTTCGTGGGCGTGGTTCTCTATTACAAGCTGCCAACCAGGGTCGTGAAAGCGCTCGACCAGCGCTCGAACGCGATCGCCCTCGAATTGGAGGAAGCCCGCAAACTTCGGGGCGAGGCCGAGTCTCTCCTGGCTGATTACAAGCAGCGCGCCGAGAATGCGCAGACTGAGGCCGAAGAGATCATTTCGCAGGCCGAGCGCGAAGCCGCTGCCTATGCAAAAGAGGCGAGGGCTGCGTTCGATGAGATGATCGCCCGCCGTCTCAGCGTCGCGGAACAAAAGATCAAGCTTGAGGAAGAGAAAGCCCGCAAGCAGATCCGCGCGCAGGCGGCCGAGCTTGCGGTCGCGGCCGCCGAGCAGCTGATGGAACAGAAAGTGACTGGCAAGGTCGCCGAGAACACGATCACGGCCAGCCTCGACAGGATCAAGAAGCGGCTGCACTAATCGTCCGGCCGTTTTAGAGCCGTTTAGCCGCGTGAGCATCATCCGGTCCGTTTCGGCGAGAGCGGCGGCAAGTCATTGCGGGAGGTCGCTTTGGGCGCGTTGTTTGTCGCAGCAACTTGGTTCTTCGTGCTCCATATGCTCCCCTCGACGCCACTTCGGCCGCGATCGATCGCCATCGCCGGAGAGGGCGTCTACACCGCCATTTTTTCAATTCTCTCTCTGATTGGCGCGTGGTGGCTCATCCACCAGTTCAATGCCGCACCTTACGGGGACAAGCTCTGGCTGACGCCGGACTGGTGGCCGTGGGTGAAAGCCGCGCTCATCCTTTTTTCGTTTATCCTAATGTTCGGCGGCCTTTTGTCACCGAATCCGTCTTCCCCCGGGGCGGCGAAAGCTCTCGATAACCCCAATGTCGCCGGTGGCATCTTTGCTGTAACGCGGCACCCTGTGATGTGGGGTGTCGCGATCTGGGCCATCACGCATATGGTGTCGCAAGCAACGTGGCGAGGATTTCTCTTTTTCGGCTCGCTCGCGGCCACGGCACTGATCGGAAGTTGGCTTCAGCAGATCCGCAAACGGGCCACAATCCCTGGCTGGGCTGCCTTCGAGGCCAAGACCTCGTTTTTCCCCTTCGTGGCGATCCTGCAAGGGCGCGCGAGATTTAGCCTGAAGGCAATCGGCTGGTGGCGGATCGCCATCGCCGTCGTCGCGTGGGCGCTGATCATGCATTACCACGCCTGGTTATTACAAGTTCAGCCACTCCCAATTACTGTGTGAAAAAGGCCTTCGTTGATAATTCGGCCTATTTAATGCCGGAAGTGGCGGACGCCGGTGAAGACCATGGCAAGGCCGCGTTCGTCTGCGGCCGCAATGACATCCGCGTCGCGCATGGAGCCGCCCGGCTGTATAATCGCCGTCGCCCCGGAATCCGCCGCCGCAAGCAAGCCGTCTGCAAACGGGAAAAACGCGTCGGACGCGACAGCAGTGCCTGACAAGGCCTGCTCCGGGTCTCTATTCGCGGCGCTGGCCACCTCGCGTGCTTTCCACACGGCCAGCCTCACGCTATCGACGCGGCTCATTTGTCCAGCCCCGATGCCAACCGTCTCTCCGCCCTTGGCGAAAACGATGGCATTCGATTTGACATGCTTGGCGACGCGCATGGCGAAAATCATGTCCTCGCGCTCCTGCGCCGTCGGCTCGCGTTTTGTTACCGTGCGCATGCTGTGCTCGTCGAGCCCTGCAGTGTCGGCATCCTGAACCAGGAACCCGCCGGCAACCGAACGGAAATAAGGCGCCCGGTTCTCGCGCGGCAACAGCCCGCCGGTCAAGAGCAGGCGCACATTCGCCTTGCTCGCGAATGCGCGCTTCGCCTGCGGACTGGCCGATGGCGCAATCACCACCTCGGTGAAGATCTTCAGGATTTCACGCGCGGCCTCCTCGTCCAGAGCGCCATTCAAGGCCACAATCCCGCCGAACGCACTCACGGGATCGCAGGCCAGCGCCTTCTTGTAGGCGTGCGCGATGGTATCGCCTGTCGCCACGCCGCAAGGATTGGCGTGTTTGATGATGGCGACGGCAGGCCGATCCGCCGGGAACTCGGAAATCAGCTCGAAAGCCGCGTCCCCGTCGGTAAGATTGTTATAGCTCAGCTCTTTGCCCTGCACCTGCTCCGCGCCGACAATGCTGGCCCCGGCATGATTCTCGAACCGGTAGAGCGCGGCTTCCTGGTGCGGGTTTTCGCCATAACGAAGTGTCTGGCGGAGCGTCCCGGTAATCGAAAACGCGGAAGACGACGTTTCGGCCGCTTGAGACGCAAACCACGCAGCAATCGCCGAGTCGTATGCAGCGGTCCGAGCGAAGGCTTTGGCCGCAAGGCGGCGGCGGGTCGCGAGCGTTGTCGTTCTCGCTTCGCCTGAAAGCTCGTCCGCGACCGCGTCGTAGTCGGCAGGATCGCAGACAACGGTGACGCATGCGTGGTTTTTCCCCGCCGCGCGCAACATCGCCGGACCGCCGACATCGATATTTTCGATCATCGTTTCGATATCGTCAGCGCTTTTCTTGACCGTCTCTTCGAAGGGATAAAGATTGATAACCACGAGCCCGATCGGCGCGATGCCGTGAGCCGCAAGCGCGTCGCGCGCGCTGCCTTGCTCCAGATTGGCAAGGATGCCGCCGTGAATCGCCGGGTGGAGCGTCTTTACCCGCCCCTCGAGGATCTCGGGGAAGTGCGTCACTTCAGACACTCCCAGAACGGGTATGCCCGCGTCCCGCAAGAAGGTAGCGGTGCCGCCCGTCGAGACGATCTCGATGCCGAGCAGTTCCAGCCGCTTCGCAAAGCCGGCGAGGTTGCTTTTGTCAGAAACGGAGATGAGAGCCCGGCGAACGGGGAAATCGTGGTGCTTAAACATGGCTCGTAAGTGTGGTGCTGCGGGGGAAGATCAAGATCACGTTATCCGGCGAGTGTGCTCGCTGGCAATGACGGGGCGCTGCTGCGGCGTCAATTTCTCGAATTTCCAATGAACCGAGGTCGCCTTTGTGCATGGCCCTTTTAGTACAATCTGCAGGGATCGCCTAAGACAAATCGGGTCGGCGAAGAAAATGCTTTCCTCGACATCGATCTCGGCGCCGTCGGCCAGAAATCGCCAGACTTGCCCGCTTGGCGTCGTCAGCCCCACCACATTGGTGTTCCGCGAGAGTTGGGCGGCGACGCGCGGGTGGAGATGAAAGCGGATCGCAAAGGTGGCATTCGACCCGGTCCCGTTGTCTCCGGCGGGCGAAAGCTGATCGTGCCCTTCGAACTCAAGGCCGGACTTGCGAAGTGTAAGCCGCCTGCGGTGCAGAAAGCCGAAGCGCTCGCGGTAGCCATCATGTCCGATCCTTACGCTGAGCGAGTTGTCGCCGTCGGCAGCCTCCTGCTGGACTGTCCGGGGCCCGCCCAGCCAGAAAAGCTCGCGGCCTGCAATGTGCTCCTGCGCCTTGATAAGCCGGGCGGATGACAAATCCTCGATGGCCAGCGTGGAATGGGCCGCCGTGGAGCGCGACACCACATACCAGTCGCCGGTCTCATCCAGGGGAGCGCCGCAATTGGTGATGAGCGGCTCATGGCCAACGCTCATCTCGAAGGCGCTGCAGCCGGCATGGGCGCGCGCGCTGAGATAAATCGGCGGCGGTCCGCCCGCGTCGGCGATAACGACCACTTCCCCCGCCGCAAGCCGTGCGTAGCCGGACTGAGGCGCAACCAGGCCCGGGAACGTCGCGCCCGCGTCGTCATAGGCGAGAACGGTCGAAACTTGGTCGAGAAGCGTTGGCCCCATTCCGTTGAAATGGGCGAGACTGCCATCCCCGAGACGCAGGAAGCGCAGCATGGAATGCATGCGGTTGAGAGCCGTATAGAGGGTCTCCGGCGGCTCAAGCTGGCGCGCGACGAAGCACTGCTTCAGCGGCAGCAACTCCAGCAACAGCTCGATCAAGTCGCTCGGATCGCGGGACACATGGCCGCCGTCTTCCAGGATTTGCTTGTCGAGCTCCGCGGTGAAGGCCGGCAGGTAAGAGGAAAGGTACGTTTCCTGCTCCGCGATGCATAAGCCTGCGAGCAGGATGGCGGTGAGCGCGCGCAGCTTCGGGACGCCGGGCCCATCGCTATAAATCACGGTCAGATCATGCAAATCGCGGCTCAGCATTCGCATGACCGAATCGTAGAACTCCGGGTCGGCGCCATCCAAGAGAAACGCCGCGTGCGAAAGGACGGCGATCACCCTCCGCGCCGCGATGTCCCTGTCGCGCGCAAGGGCCGGAGCGTTGCGCTGGAACGCGATCCAGTCGGTGGTGAGCTTGCGCGCCTTTTCCCGCGCGATCTGATCCTCGGCGGCGTGCAGATGCCGGAGCCATGCGAAGGCATAGAGTTCTTTCTGCCAGGGCACGGTTGGCGGCATAATATTGAACGGGGATTCGGAACCTGTCGGAGCGGTGGCGCCCGCCAGCCCGAAATAGCCATCGTAAAGCTCGACGGCGAAACTTGGATCGCCCGTGCGAAGGTCTTGCGGGAGGATGAGAAGGTGATAGGCGGTAGGAACGCCCGCCATCCAGCGCGATAAGGGCGATTTCAACGCAAGCCTCAACGCGGATCGCCCCGCTTTGTTCACGGCGAGCGCCGCAAGACGCGCCTGATCTGAAATCTGAGCTGGCATCATTAAAGTTTTAGGCGATCCCCTGCCCTGCAACAAGTTTTTCCAACAACCTGCGACGAAGCGAACGCGTCCTCCGACTTGGCTTTTGTGAAGCTTAACAACAATTCGCGGCGCGTTTGCGCATTCTTTTGTAGTTACCAACCGAAGCGAATTACCTGACCCGGGGAGCCGCGTACAGATTTATCCATTTCGTGTCCCTTAATTTTGTCTTAAGTCTTGGCGGTAGTGTCAAATAGTATTGCATTGAGGTTTGCGGCATGGCACACGACGGGACCACGCTTAATGGCGAAGCGGCCGCTCTTATAAGGGCGCGGGTTGTCAAGGCAGACGGGCAAACTGCAACCTCGACGCCGCAATGGCTGATCGAGTTGAAGTCCACGGCGGCGGCCATGCGCGAGCGCCGCGAGCGGCCCGCGGGCAAGCCCTTTGGGCGCTGGCTTGGAGATTTTCTCGACCAGGATACGCCGAGCGGTCTTCTGCCCGCCGAGGAAAAGCTGCTTTCTGCGGCAGCGAAGGGGGAGGCGTGCGTGCTCCAGGCCCGCGCGGTGCGCCTTTGGACCGCCTTCGACGAGTGGCGCAAGACGAACCCTGAAGCGCCGCCGGAGGAGACCGGCTTCGTCGCGTCGATGGCGAAGTTTGTGGGAGCCGCGCCGCGGACCGTGCAAGAAGTCATCGGCGAAGCGACGCGTCACGCAGTGGCGGAGCTGCGGCTGCCGGAAACCTGGGAGCCCAAAGAGGCGAGCGAGGTGGAGGCGTTCGCGTCGGCCCAGCGCATTTATCTTTCGCGGCTGGAGGCAGAGGCGAACCCGGCGAAAACAATCGGGAAGGCGAGGAAGAGCGAGAGCTTTTATCAGCTCGCCGTCGAGGTGGTCATTCAGGCGCTGACGCCGAAGCCTTATCAGCCGCTCAAGCTCAGCGACGAGTCGCTCAATGGCTTGCTGCGCCGCGATGCGCTCGGTTTGTCCGTCGAGACGCGGGCGAAGATCGACGCGCAGCCGCGTCTTGTCCGCGAGTTTTTCGATGACCTCGTCCGCGAGGTGAGACACGCGCAGGGCGGCCAGCAGGCTTTTCTGCCGAAGCTCAAGGCTGATCCGGCGGCGCTGAAGGAGCAATTCGAGGCCGCCTTCGTGCGCTACGAACGCGAGGAATGGCGCCAGGTCGATCCCGAGGATCCCGAAGTTCGCTTACGTGCCGCATTCCTGCGGTTCCTGGCGCTCGGCGGGGATGATGCGGCGCCGGTCCATGAAAAAGAGCTGTACGTTAAATATGCCTATGTCCAAGAAGACCTTGACCTTTGCGGCAGCCTAATCCCGCAGCCGCTTTGGCTTGCAAAGTGCCATTTTGCCGGGAAGGTCCTTCTCAGAGACGCAACGACAAAATCTCTGGATTTGGCAGGTTGCCGCGTCACGTTGATTTCCGCCGAAAGCGCGAATGTCCGGGGGAGTGTCTATCTTCGACAAGGCTTCAGGTCTGTCGCAGGAGTGAACCTCGACTATGCAATGATCGCAGGCCCTTTGTCGTTCGAGAGGAGCACTCTTCTATCGGGCGGCAGTTTTGCCCTCAGATGCGAAAGGGCGAAGATCACCGCGGAAGTCGATTTAAACAATGGTTTTCTTGGCGAAGGAGGCGTTTTCTTCACCGGCGCCAAAATCGGAGGCGATCTGAACTGCGCGGGCGGTGCGTTCCGCAATCGCAAGGATGATGGATCGGGGGCAGCTCTCAGCTGCGACAACGCCGAAACAACCGGCAACATCTCGCTCATAGACGGTTTCCGATCGGAGGGCGCGGTTTCCTTTTCCGGCGCTAAGATTGGGGGCACTCTGGATTGCTCTAAGGGCATATTTCTGAATCGCACCGGGGATGGGGCAGGCCAAGCGTTGAATGTTGGAAACGCCGAGATTGCCTCTGGTGTCTCGCTCCGAGACGGCTTCTCTGCCGAAGGCCAGGTAAGGTTCTATGGCGCTCACGTCAAAGGTGACTTCCACTGTGGAGGTGGCCGATTTGAAAATTCGGTTCAAGCGAAAAAGGAAGGCAACCTCGTTTGGGCTCCTCGGATTGCAACTGCGCTTAATCTTCAAGGCGCTAAAATTGATGGAACGCTGTGGCTAGGACCGCCTGCACGCGACACCCGCGCGGCAGCGAAGATTTTCGGCTCGGTAAAGCTGGGATGCGTGGCTTGGCAGGTCGTTGACAATCCCGGCTGTTGGCCCCCGAAGAAAGTTAGAGCTGCAGGCGGGCGAAAGTTGCCCACTTTCATTTATTTGGACGGCTTTAGCTATGATCGCTTTGCGTACGGCGATTTTGATGCCGCCACGAGAAAACGCTGGCTTGACCGGCAGCCATCCGACCATCTCGGCGTAAGTTTCCGGCCGCAGCCCTTCGAGCAGCTCATCAAAGTCTATCGCGAGATGGGCCACGAGGGTCACGCCCGCGCTATTGCGAAATTCAAGGAGCGCCGCCGCTATCAATCGCTTTTCATAAAGCTTTGGCATGGATGGCGAAGCTGCCCCAAGCTCTCGCAACGCATTTTCGGCGCGAAATGGGGGCGGTTCGCCTCGCCGCTGAATTGGCTCGCTTGGCCCCTCGTTCTCGTCACAAGAGCGCTTTACCGCTCCATAGCCTCCATCTTTCTTGCCATGGCCTGGGCTTTCGTCGGCTTCGGCACGGCCTATTGGTACGGGTGGGGCCGTCTCAGCGTATTCCTGCTCGCGCTATGGATCGCGGGCGGATTTTTCTATGCGGAGATCGCCGGGCAGGGCGGCTTCGCGCCATCTAACCCGGTGATATACCTCAACGAGAAACTTCAGGCGAAGTGCGGAAAGAACTGGACCGCGTGCAAGGGCGCTCCCGCGGAGCTTCCAAGCTTCAGCCCGTTCACCTATTCGCTCGACATCATGCTGCCGCTGCTCGACCTCGGCCAGAAGCGCGACTGGCAGCCCATCGAGCGGGCGGAACATCCGGTGCAGCTCAACTTTCCAACCTTTACATGGCTGTCCGTCAACGATCTGCATCACAGCGAGATCCCGGAATTCGATATGAAGGTGCAGCCGCTTGGCGAGGGCACGCTGGACACGATCGTGAGGCTGCAAACGCTCCTGAGCTGGGGCGCGCTCGGACTGCTAATCGCGATGCTTTCGGGGTTGATCAAAAGGGATTGAGGGGTCGCGCCCTAGGCAGCGGGCTTGCGTAAAAGCTCATTGGCTTTGTAGGCGACCTCCGTTCTGTTTGTGGCATTAAGCTTTCTCATGATATGTCTGATGTGCACTTTAACGGTGCCTTCGCCCATGCTGAGTTCATGCGCAATAATCTTATTCGCTTTGCCCTGACACAGTCCGTCTAGAACGACCCGCTCGCGTTTCGTAAGAAGCATATCCAAAACACTATCGTTGGCATCCCGGGAAGTTTGCGCTTGTTGTGCGGATGAGACGCTGCTTTGAGGAAGGTACACTCCTCCGCCCTTGACGAGCAATAGGGCGTCGACCGTCATGTCGAGGTCTAGACTTGTTGGGATGTAGCCCTTTGCACCTTGGTCGAATACGTTGACGATCTCGTCGAGCGATTCCCCTTCGGACAATACGATAATCGGTTCAGCGCAGACGGTTGATAACCGCTTGATAGCGGCCTTGTTATCCTCGTTATGAATGCCGCCGCTGAGGCTTAGCAGAATAATCGCCACATCCAGGTCGGCGCAGCGATCCAGCCACTCATCGATGCTGACCGCGCCAACCACCTTGAATTCGGATATTTGGCTGAGACTTCTAGTCAAGCAATCCCGTATCAAGACCCGGCGATCAATAATACCTATTACCGCTTTCGTGCTAGTCATTAGCACCCCTGCCCATTAGATGAAGTGACATTTGACCCACCAACGAACACGTAAGGTGTCGAATCGTTTCCAGGCAAGGGCGTTACATCTTAAGCATGTACAGAATACTACCTTTGGTATTGGTTTTTTCCGAGTAACTTTCAGCATTATCAAAAAGACGCCTGTATTAATCGCCCTTTGAGCTAGGTCTTTATAACAGGCTTTTTAGACATCAACCTCAGGTTGAGGTGGTCGGCAATGCTTACGTCACTCAGACATAAAATTGTGAATCCAATGGTGAATATTTCCCTGATATTAAACATGTCTATGTAATGACTTGCGCCCGTTCGCCGAACGGTCAGGCAGCGACTTCATATCTTGCACATCGTTTGTTCAGGCTGCCAGTTTATTGATCATCAGTTAAAAATCGACGCGGGCCTACACCTTCTGAAGCTGCTTAGCGCGAAAGAGGTAGTACCCGCTATTGGTTCTAAGCACGGGCCTCAAAAGCTCTTTTGCTATGTTCGACAACGACTTGAAAAATAACTGTGGTTGATGGAAGTGCACAGGAACAGCACGCTTTCTTCCACAGCCAACGATATCCAACCCAGCGTGATCCGCGAGAATACCAACCGATCGAGGGGAGAATGCATTAAGATGCTCAAGGGGCAGCACGCAAACATAGTCATCGCATTTGGAGTCTTTGGTCAAAGACGGGGCTGGGTCCCAGAGTTGCTCCTGCGGCGACCAATTAATCATTCCTTGTGAAGCGATTAGACCTTTGATTCTGCCCAGCGGCGGTACCGCCATCTTTAAGATGCCGCCAGGCGACAAAGCACTTGCGAGTCGTCCAAATTCGCGGGCTGGCTCAGTTAGGTGCTCGAATACCTGTTCGGTATGAACTAAATCAAATTGTAGATGTCCGAGTGCTTCATCATCGATAATTTCGACGCCGATTTTTTGCGCGTAAGAGATTTTTTCCGGCGAGATCTCCGTTGCATAAACCTTCGCGCCCATCGCTGCGGCGACGCGCGCCCACCGTCCAAAACCGAAGCCGTAGTCCAGAATTTGAGTGTTGGCGGGGCTTTTGCCGATGAGGCTCATGAGCACGGAGAGCTCACCCGCGATCTCCTCAAAGCCTTGAAGAGTCATACTGCGGGTTGTCAGCTGAATCAAAAATGACGGGTCAACCATTTCATTATAAATAACATCCAGCATAACTTCTGTAGGCGCTTGCCTTTGATAGATCAGATTGCAGTTATCACACTCGAGGAGCGTATAATCTGTTCCCTCAAGGTAGGTAAAGTCTACCTTGCCCTGCTTTTGGTAATGACTTTGAATGAATGCACGCACGGGCTCCTTTGTCATGAGGCAGGTGAACAACATTTGATGATTCACTGACCCACAGACCGGGCAGCTCTTCCTTTCGTAGAAATACCGCACAGCTGAATTCATTAATCACTGCCTCCTAGAGCGCGGTGCCTAAGTGAAGTGGGACCGCTGTTCTCAGATTTAGGAATATGCCGCGGTGGTGCGCTTTGGCGAACGAACATGCTCGTGCCGGCGAATCTGGCGAGTCTCTGCGAGCAGCTTTTTACCAAAGGACTTTCAATGCGCCGGTAGGTTAACAGTCCGAAAGCAGCGGCGCTCGGCAACATCAAAGCCACAAAAACGCCGGCGGGCAGCAAATCCACGAAGCGCGCAGCCACTCGGCCGGCAGGGCCCAGCATGAAACTGTGCGTGAGGTATATCGAATACGTCGAGTCGCCTAAACCTTTGGATAGAGTCTTTCCAAAGTTGGGCTTTGGCTTTTCCGCGGCAAGCCCGCAACTGGCTGTGGCCAGAACCGATGCAAATATAGCCAGTAGGCTTGGCCATAGACCATCTCCTAGCTGCAGCCGAACTAGTATTGCGAGCGCCAAAAGGAAAACACAGATAAGAAGAGCCCCAGCGAAACTGGGCCGGATCCAGATGCCTGGAGTTGAGGCCAGCTTACGGCGAGCCAACGCAATCGCTACACCGATGAGAAAATATAAAACGATCGGGGCTCCTAAATATGCAATCGGATTTGCGAGGCCAAGGTAATTACATTGCCGCAACCCGACCAAGGTCAAGAACACTATTGCAATAAGGGCAATCCCTTTCCTTAAACTCAATGACAGCGCCAACGCCACCGCAGTGTAAAATGCCATCTCATATTGAAGCGTCCATCCGAGCTCGTAAACTGGGCGGCCGTAGATGGAGTCTGGCCGTTGATGAGGAATAAATAAAAGTGAAAGCAGAAGCGAGCTAAAAGCAGGCGCCTTGCCGGACATTGTCAGCTTCAACGTGTAAATTGACGTTGTCAGCCAGTAAAGCGGGATTATTCGGCCTAAACGCCGGGCCAGGAAACTTGAAGGCGCTCCCGGCCTGCCAAAATCTTTGCCATGTGAATGTATAATAACAAAGCCGCTGATTATGAAAAATAGCGCAACGCCTAAGTCACCGAGAAACCACGCGAAATGGAGGTCGATTTGTGCTCCGGCTTTTTCACCCAGAGTCAGGATAGCATGGGAAGCGACAACCAATAATGCTGCCGACGCTCGCAACGCCTGGAGCCCGTTGAGTGGCTGGGCAGTGGCCGGTGTATCGCCTTCAGGGGGAGATCCGCCGGTCCAATCGCCAACTTGCCCGCGGTTTGCAACCGCACTTGCTTGTGCGAGCGAAGAATGAGATGGCCCAACAGAGGACGTAGTCACACTAAGCTCCACATGAGGGCCTCTTGCGCTTAAACAAAGACATCCGCTGTAAGGGGCTTGTTCGCGTATTACGATATGCCTGGATAACATCGCGGTAGATAGCAGTTGCATAGGCAGATACGTTGCCAGAGCCAATTTCCTCTGCCATGCGCCGCGAGTTGCTTGCGCAACTCCTGCGAAATTCGTGATCCTGCAACATCTGGGCGATTGCGTTGGCGAGCAGATTCCGGTCATTGGGCGGCACAACCAGGCCGGTTTTATACTCGGCCACCGTAGCGCCGAGATCTCCGGCGTTCGAAGCCACCACGGGAAGCCCGAAAGTGCATGCGATTGCCAGCACACCGCTTTGTGATGCTTCGATATAGGGCAGCACAAGCAAATCGGCATCTATGAAGAGCTGCGCTGCTTCCTTGTCAGGAATGAAACGGTCTCGCACATCGAAAAGCGGCGATGAAGCCTTCGCCAAAGTCTGAGCGGTCTCACTATCTGACCGGCCGGCAACGGTGAATCGGACGGTAGGAAGCTCTCCGGCGACGCGTTCTGCGGCATCGATAAGCACATCGATGCCTTTGTAGCGCCGCAGCCGGCCAAAAAAAAGCACGTTCGGGTAGCCTGCTGCGCTGGGAGAAAGATTTTCACGAAGGGCACATTCTCGATAGCGGGTCAGGGCAACATGCGGAAGAACGTATGAACAGCGTTCCTTTACGGGCAGGTGCTTCTTGGCCTGTTCGCGGAGTCTCGAACTGTGGACAATAATTGCATCAGATTGGCGGATGAATAAACGGGTGCACCATTTAGGCACACTCCGCCAACCTTCATCACCGGGATGATAAAGGACGTCGTGTACAGTGGTAACGACTGGTATCCCGTAAAAGAAAGGCAACAGGAGGTTAAGCCAAACGTTCTTTTCATTCGAGACGTGAATCAAGTCAGGGCGAAACTAAATCACCGTCCAAAAAAGTTTCGGAAGAAAGAACAAGTTGCGAAGGCTGAGATGTCTCGGCCAGTCGAGGAATGCGAAAGCCAGTTTTGCGTCGGGCTGATCACGGCCCTTCAAGAAAGCGGCTGGCGCGATGAGTAAAACATTGCATCGGCTGGAGATCGCCTCTGCAAATGCGATGGAATAATCGGGCACGTCGGGCGCTATGAGGGCTATACGCATTTAACTTTCCAACCCAGCAAAAGGTGCCGCATGGCGAACCGCCTGCATCAAGCCGGGGCACCCGTGAAACTCACTCGCTTCGTGTGCGCCGTGATGCTCAGTTACGAGCGATTTCGCGGTTGAGCTCATCCGAGGGTATCGCGACCTCAACTACATCAGCGGGCTGCAACTCGAAATCCTCGTCCGCGGACAGTCGCTGGCGCCCTTTTTCCCTGCTTCTGATGACCACTATCTTGGGGCTTTGGGACTCGCTCCGCGTATTCTGGGATCGCGTCATGAGGACAGTCCTCACCCTGTCTCGCAGGCTGCGAATCTTGGATCGAAGTTCAGACTGCCTAATTGCGCCGTCTTTCAGATCATTGAGCAGGGCAATTTTCCGTTGGCTTTCAATCCAGGAGAGTTGCTTCTGGAAATCTTGCTTGCGCTGTGAAGCCTTATCCAGTTGAATTTCTATCACCAGCTTTCGAGCCGCCGCCTGTGATACTGCGTGCCGCGTGTCTGTAACTCGCACGTTCGAGGTATACCCCTTTTTCTGGAGGCCAAGCAGGTCTTCCAGTTCATGGGCATCAGCCAATTGACCATGATCTTCCTGATTCGATTTCTCGTTCAGACTTGCCATGAACTCGTCACTTTCCTTCACGGATCGCTCCAAGTATCCCTTTTGCGCGCGGTATTCCGCGCGACGCGTTTTGAAGATCTCATTTTCCGTGTGAACGATAGCCGATAACGTGGCCGCCGGTACTTTTACGTCGGGAGGCGGAGTCTCATCCATATTCGGCTGGTCGGCCAGTTCCGCTTTGACCCGAGTCTCGCGAATTGCCAGGCCCGCAAGCTGAACCATGGCAGCATCATATTCACTCTCGACGCCGGACGTGTCTAATGACTGCTTTTGAAACCCCGAGTGCGAGGCATCGTAGCCTCCAGCGACCGCAATAGCCTGCTGTGCTGTCATGCCCGAATGGAAGGCATACTGTCCTGGTTTTGCAACGTCGCCCATGACATAGACCGGCCTATACTCCACCACCGATGCGGCAATGTCATCAGGCTCGATCGTGATTGGTATCGCCCTGCCATCTGGTGAGCGCTGACGAAGTGTCTTGCCAAGCAGCGCTGCTTGGATTCTCTTTCTCATTTCGGAGGCTGACAAACCAGCGACAGAAACAGTTCCCAACTGCGGAAAAGTGACCGTGCCATCGAGCTGGACGACAGCTCGATGATGCAAGTCTATCATTCCCCCTATTGACATCTCGACGACGTCACCCGCTTGGACGGAATAATCGGCCCATGCCGGCGGGGCGTAAAAGAAAGGAACCAATGCGATTGCGAAGAGGATCCGGCCGAAACTACAAGAAATACTACTCATGTGACGATCCCCTTTTCAAGAACTAGCAAACCGGTGAAAAAGACACTGACGCACCAAACTACATTCACTCTTAGTACGCATTCTTTTGAAAGAAGACATGCAGCGGTGTCATGATAATAATCCTGAGGTCAATGCCGATTGACCAATTGTCTATGTATTCAAGGTCATAACGTACTCGCTCTGCCATTTTCTGGGGGTGATCGGTCTCGCCTCTATAACCGTGAACCTGCGCCCAGCCGGTAATGCCTGGCTTCACACGGTGGCGGTTTGCATAATTCTCAACCAGGTCGCTATAATAGGAATTATGCGCCAGGGCGTGCGGCCTAGGTCCAACTATCGACATCTCTCCGCGTAGAACATTTATCAGTTGAGGTAACTCGTCCAAGCTAGTGCGGCGTAGAAACCGGCCTACGCGTGTAACTCTTTTGTCGTCCTTGGTAGCTTGAGAAACAGCGTCCCCATCCTCAACGACGGTCATGGTTCTGAACTTCAGAACGCCAATGACGCAATGATTGTAACCGTGCCGCCGCTGACGGAAAAAAATTGGCCCGTTGCCCTCCAGTTTGATAGCAAGGGCGATTAAAAGCATCACCGGCAGTGCAAGAAACAGCCCGATGCTTGCGACCACGAAGTCTTCAAACCTCTTCTGGAAAACACCCCAGCCTTCGATGGGTCTCGAAACCGCTGTGATGAAAGCGAAATCTCCGACCCGGCGTAACCGAATCAGAGGAAGCTTGGCGTCGCCGAAATCGGAGAGGATGTGGATGTTAGCGGCGAGGTTTTGCATCTGGCCTACAAGAACTTGCAGCGTACGCGCCTCGGCCGCCGGGAAGGCGATTAGTACGTCAGCAGCGTCAGTCAACCGCACTCCTTCGATAAATCTCTGCAAACAATCACGATCTGGAAGACTGTCTGTTTCCTCGCACTCAAGCACGCTTGTAAGGCGGTAATGCTGCTCGTCTTTCAGAAGCAGTTCCTTGACCCTCGCGAATTGGGCCCCTCTTCCGATCAGCGCCATCGGCTGCCGAAGCGCTCCCTTCCGCGCAAGTCTCTGATGTTGCGCAGCAAATACAGCGCGGCCAATAATAAACAAGATGAGGATAATTACTGACCATTGGATAAACCAAACTCTCGAATAGAAGTCAGACACCTTCATAAAAAAAAGTATCATAAAAGTTGTTGCGAATGTCGCGACCCAAGCGTAAATCATGGAAATAAGCTGGGACGGAAATTCCTCGGGATTTGCTGAGCTGTAAAGGCCCTTTTGACGCGCGATGGCTTGGAAAATAGTCGCCGACATAAGTATGACGCTAACATATTCAACGAGAGGAGTTTCGACACCTCTGTACGAACTCAGGTACAAGTAACGGGCCAGCAATCCACTAATTATCACCGCAATCAAATCATACGCGGCCAGAAGATCATAGAGCATTTGACGAGAATTTGAAGCTGAGCTTCTAAAGAGCCCGACGGATGTGTCACTATTATGATCTGCCTTCG
The DNA here is from genome assembly GCA_963834165.1 of uncultured Alphaproteobacteria bacterium. Classification (GTDB taxonomy): domain Bacteria; phylum Pseudomonadota; class Alphaproteobacteria; order Rhizobiales; family Rhodomicrobiaceae; genus Rhodomicrobium. The sequence goes on from CAWIAL010000018.1 coordinate 311,577, forward strand.
TTAAGACCGCGGTCCCATTTGCAACAATGGCCATTCTTTCAGTCCCGTACAAAAATTACTCAATGTATTGGGCCTTGATCCGAGGTAGTGTTGGCATTTTGGGTAAAGCCCAACTCCTTCGAAATAGACTAGACGCACCTCCAGGCCTGTCTGCACACTAGTGCACGTTAATACGCTGCCTTCGGACTGGTTAGTTGACACTCTTTTAAACGCCGTCGTTTGCTTTTCGACTTCATTTAATGTGCGCAGTTAAATATCGTTGCCTTGTTCCCGCCACCTTTCAGCTGCTCTGTCGAATGGCGAACCGTAGCGCAAGAGCCCACATGTCGCGGGTAGAGATCTTTTAGAACTGCCTCGAAATGTTCGCCAACATAGTCATGGCAGTCGCAACGTAGAAGCTTGAGCTTAAGAGGATCACGGACGCACAATACGCCCCTTCGGGTTTCGACCGCCCCCGAGCTTCTTAGCCTTTGCAGTACTCGGCTTACATAGGTCCGGGTTGCCCCCAGCAAGTGTGCAAGCTGTTCCTGGGTTATTGGAACTTCATCAGTGCCTGTTCGCTGGATAGCGAAGCACAGCCACTTCGCGGCGCGCTGTTCTATGGAGTGCGTTGCATTGCAGGCTGCAGATTGAATGACCTGAGCCAGCAGGCAATCCGAGTAGCGGGCAATTAGACGAGCTATTGCGGGCGAGCGCGCCTTGCTCCTTTCAAGCTCCCCGATGCTGATTTTCAGGAACTCGCCCCCGAAAATAACGCGAGCCCCAGCATGGGCCGGGAAATGCGCTTGACCGACTATACCGCCGACAGCTCCTTCCCGGCCGATTAAGTTCGTTTCGACGGCCCTGCCGTCGCTAACCAGCACCTCGAAAGCTACGATACTTCCTCCGCAAGGAAAATAGGTGAAATTGACCTGAGCGCCTTGTTCCTGAAGTACAGCGCCTGTCCTCACCCGAACAGTCTTCAGATATGGTTCCAGAACTGCAAAATCAGCTTGCTGTAGGGTGCCTAGGAGATTGTTCATCTTTCACCCCTTCGACGGATCCGCATGGGAGCGTCTCGATTTGAAATGCGTCCGCCGGCTGCGGATTTGACCGAGATTGCGCCCAGTTGCCGTTATCCGGATCGGCGCTGACGGTCATTGAGACTTGCTTGCATGATAAAAGCGAGCCGTGGGCAAGCACAACGCCGCAATGAGGCCTATGCAGCTACGCCTTTTGTAATAGGTTTCGCCTCCAAGAATAAGCCACTAATCAAAAAAGGAATGTATGAACGCCAATGAGAACCGCTCATATTAGACGAATACTGGCGTAATATGCAGTGTTTTGAATTAAGGCCATTCCTTTTCAAGAACGATTAACGTTCTCTTATTTTTCAACATACACATCGAGACTAAGGGAAATTGGCCTTTTAAGAGTATGACACTATGGGTAAATTCGAGAATACACCAATCAAATCTATCATAACATCTCCATCTCTGACCGAGACAGATAACGTGAGCGGCATTTCCTCGGTCGTGTGCGAAATGTTGCTATTGTTTGAAAATGGACAGGAAATCAGCTACCGGCATCTGAGGGTAGGGGGTAAAGATAAGGATCGGGACCTTGGGAGACGATTCTACAACAGCGTAGACTCCTTATCGCGACTGGCGAAGCTGGCGCCAACGGCCGATCTGCTTCATCTAAATACAGCGTTAAATCCAAATTCCATTTTGCGGGACTACTGTCTCGCCCTGTATTGTTACCGCCATATACCGATATTATTGCATGTCCATGGTGGAAAGTATCTCGACCGTACTCCCAACACGCTTCTCGGGTCATTCGTTCGGGGGCTTCTGGCATTGAGCAACAGAGTGATCCTCCTTAGTGCACGGGAGCGAACTCTTTTCACTTCAGTTTACGGTGACGCCATCCAGAGCCGCATCTCAATTCTTCATAACTTTGTGTCATTTGAAGAAGCCCCCTCACACAAGTTGCTCAGGACGCCCGAAAAACAGAAACTAAGAGCTGTTTTCGTGGGGCGACTTGAGGAAGAGAAAGGACTGACGACTATCGTCGAGGCCTTATGCAAGTCGCCTCAGCTATGCAATTCGATCGAGCTCGATGTCTACGGCGCCGGATCGAGGGGCGCTTGGTTCTGCGGCAGGATGAGCGAGCTCCTTGGCAGCAATTTTCAATATCAGGGGGTTGTCCCCCGGAAACAGGTCAGGCAGTCCCTGTCCCAATATGACGTGCTTCTAATGCCGTCTTTATTTGGCGAAGGTTTGCCAATGGCTTTACTGGAGGCGATGGCGGCAGGTTGCGTGCCCCTCGTGTCCGCCTTGGCTTCCGTGCCGCTGGTGGTACAAGCGAATGCAACGGGAATACTTTTGAATCCGGGATCTTCGGAAGACCTGAGGGATAAATTAGCCTGGGCGGTCCGCAACCCCGGCCAATTAGCGCAAATGTCGGAAAAAGGAGCGCGTTTCGTAAGACAGAGCTACGGCGCACCGAATTTCGAGCGCTCCCTTCTCGCGATTTATAGAAGTGTAGTCGCTGAGCGCCGCCCAATCCCTCCATCGCGAGGGTTGACGGGCCGCCTTCGCAATCTGCAAGGCCGTAGCTGAAGCCAAACTTAGGAGGAAGGCATGCGTTACTTGCGAGCTCTGTCCCTCGCATGTTTGTGGGGCATACCTGGAACCGCACTTGCTGCCGTTCCCACGACCTACGACTGTTTGCGCAATTTCTACGTCGATAACGCGACCGGCAGCGACAGTAACCATGGGCACAGCGCGCGCGAAGCCTGGAAGACCCTTCAAAGGGCGGACAGCGATGTTCGAGCCGGTGATTGCGTCAATGTCGCGGACGGGACTTATGTACAAAGTTTCGAGTGGCAGCCATCTCACGGCGGAAACGCGAATAGAGCCGATGGATACGTGGTGTATCGATCGACGCACAAGTGGGGGGCCAAGATTACGGGCACGCCGAAAACTGTTTTCTTAGTCAGGCCGCTAGGTTCCTTTTTCATTTTCGATGGCTTCGAGCTTGACGGAAGTGGAGGCGTTCAAGACGCCGCTCTGGCATCGAGCCCCAATATCGATCCGCATTCCAAGGGGCATTCCGAGGGGGAGGCCGGCACGGTCGGCGGCTCCCAGGGGCACCATATCGGCGTTCTTAACATGCACGTTCACGATTTTGCCGGTGGCGGTATCAATCTCAATAACAGCGACTACTTCACAATATCAAGGAATGTCGTGCACGATACCTCGAAAAAGAGCCCCTATCAGGAGTTTGGGATTTCAGTTTGGGAGCCACACGCGATCTACAAATACAAGCCGCGTGGCCCGAACGATGACGAGAACTTCCACATTAAGATTACAAATAATATCTCCTACAATAATTCAATAACTTCAGCAGTTAAAGGAGAGCACACCGATGGAAATGGTATCATCATCGACGCCTGGAAACATGATCAATCGCCGCCCTACGACCCATATCCGTATGAAGGCCTAGTTCAAGGCAATCTTGTTTATGCTAATGGTGCGAAAGGAATCCAGGTAGCGTATAGTGTGAATGTAACCGTCGCAAACAATACGGCGATCGGTAATAACCTGGACCCCCTTAATTCTTCCACGTGGCGCGGCGAAATAAATGTTGCCTTGTCTGATAACGTGAACATCATCAACAACGTTATGTTGGCCATTCCTGATGTTTCCAAGCCTCTTCAAAAATATAACACAGCAGGCTTCGAGGGCGCGACAACAAGAAACAACGTAAACGTGACTTGGGCAAATAATCTGGCGTTCAGTGCGGCAGCAAGTGACGCCGCCTTCAAAGCAAGCGCACCCGTGGCGCCAGAGGAGATCATTTCCGATTTCCAGGCGAGGAATCCCCTTAGGGGCGCTGACCCGAAAGTTCTTGCGGACACCATCAACGGCCCCGCAAACCTTAGCGCGCTCAATGTCGGGTTTCCGCGTCCTGGTTCACCGGCGCTTCGGGCAGGAAAGCCGACGCCAGACTATCCGCCTATCAGCTTGTCAGGCGCTAGCCAGCCCACCCCTCCTAACATAGGAGCTTGGTAGATTATGGGACTTGGATACATCGCACGCGAGCACGGGCTCGCTTTGCTTCCCGGCGTCAGCGGCAAAGGGGGGCCTCAAAACCAATTCGGTTTTTCCACTATAGGCACAACATCTCCCTCCTAGGACTGAAATGAATCGCCGGAACATTCCAGTTTTGACATCATTGCGTTTTTTCGCGGCCACATCAGTCGTGGTCTATCACTACGATCACGATAAGCACCTTTTTCCAGCCTGGGCCTCTAGCTTCGGATTTGAGGCGGTTACGTTTTTCTTTGTGCTATCGGGTTTTATCTTGACCTATGTTCATCTTCAGACAGCCGATGTCCCGGCGCTTAATGTTACCGGCAGGAGATTCCTAACACTCAGGCTCGCGAGGATCCTTCCTGCCTACGTTTTAGCTCTGGCCTTGGCATTTCCTTTCTTCATTAAAAGCTGCTTCTTTGCGGGCACGATCGAGTTAAACGGATTCTTGACCGGCCTCATTCTTGTGCCCCTCTTTGCCCAAGCTTGGTACCCTCCGGCAGCATTACTTTGGAATGCGCCGGCCTGGTCGCTTTCGGTTGAGTGGTTCTTTTACCTATCATTTCCAGGCATCATAAAAGTCATTAGAGGCGTCCAGCCCTATCTGCTAACCGGTTTCGCTTTCGTGCTGGTGGCTGTCAGCCAGTACTTGAACGCAGAAATCAGCAGGACTTGGGGGAGGCCTAATTTTGGGACGAACATATATAGTTTCTTATACTACTTCCCTATTTTTCACATCCCCCAATTTATTTTCGGTGTTGCTCTTGGAAACATATTCGTAAGGCGAAAAGTGGAGGCTCCGGCTTTCTCCGAGATTGCTTTGTCGTTGGCGATATTGGGACTGATCGCAGCCGTCTATTTCAGGCCCGCAGAACCATTCTTGCCAAGTAACAACATGGCTCTTTGTATCATTTTCGGGCTTTTGATATTTTCAGCGGCTGCTGCTGCGGGACCGATATCTGAACTGTTAAGCTGTAAGCCGCTTGTATTACTCGGCGAGGCCAGCTACGCAACATACATTATCCATTTACCTATATACATGTGGTGGTTGAGCATTACGAAGTGGCTTTTGCCCGCGATCTCATTGAGCCTCGATTTTACTTTGTATTTCATGGTGGTGATCACGTCATCAATTATCACGCTGTACTGGATCGAGAAGCCGGGAAGGCGTTGGATTCTTTTGTTGGATTCTCGCAGAAAGAGCAATTTAGCTCGGCGTGAGGCCGTTGCTGGCTGAGACGGGCGCCGCCGGCTTCTCGATAACGTAGCTGAGATTAACGTGGCTCGCTGCAAGGCGCCCACCCGAAAGCACACCTATTCCTTTAATGGTCCCGCGGATGAGAACCGAGGCAACGCCTGACCGCCCAACATTGTAGTTCCACGCAATTTCCTCGCGCACCGTAAGCCCTCGCTCCACACACCAACGACGGATACCCTGCCGTGAGACGATCGGTTCATAGACTGTGGGAAATGGGTCATAGCCAGGTTTTCCGGCAGTCTTGATGCCAGCGATGTACCGCTTGTAGAAGACATGAAACCAGAAAGGCGTGCGCTGGGCAAGAAATCCATAGACCGATTCACGGTCAGGGATGCGAAGGATGAGGAGGCCACCCGGTCTGACCCAGCGCTCAAAATTATCGAGAACGCGCTCCACCTGGTCCAGGTGTTCGAGTACAAAAGAATTGTAGATGACGTCGTACTGGTCAGCTTCAAGATTGGCAGTGCGGATGTCGCCCACGATGATGCGGTCAAGGTCGCCGAGCTTATTCCGGCGAATGGCGAGAGCATCTTCGCAGACATCGATGCCGGTCAGGACGTAGGGCACCCCTTGCAAGTCGAGCTGCCAGGAGTTGCCGCATCCGGCCTCTAGAATTGATAGCTCCCCGCGGAGCGCGCCCAAACTGGCGACATACTTTGCAAGAAGCTGCAGTTCCCTCCGCGGCTCATCGAAGACAGTCAAGAACTCGTGGGCGTCCTTTTTTGTCATGACCATCTTACTCAGGTTGCGACTGGATAGCTAAGACGGTAAGAAAATAAAATTATTAACGTAGTCATTGCTTGGCTGCTTGTACCATCTTGCCGACGTATCGACGTTGCCCTGCTGCCTATCCACATCGAATGCAGAAATGGGCATCAGTGTACCATTTGATAGGAAGTAGCCATTATAACCGCACTCCCGCAGTTGGTCAGAAAGCTCAGAAATGGACCCATGATGATAGCGCTCCTCGCACTCAATAAGCAGATTTGGACGGCACGCCTTTATTGTTTCTATCGCTCCCCGCAATACAGCGTTCTCATGGCCTTCAACGTCAATCTTAATGAAGCCAAGATTTGGCAGACGAAGGCTATCAACTGTAACCTTTTCTACGGGGATCTCCCTGAAATGATGGTGTGCTAGTTGATTTTTTGGTTCAATTGTCGCCATGCCGCTGAAATAATCAGAGGTGGGAACTCGCAACGTAGCGGCTCCATTTCTATCGGACGCTGCCGCCCGAACTAAATGTACTTCCGGAAACATTGCCGCAATCTGATCTGCGAAAAAAGGATTAGGTTCGATTGCCACGACAGACTTTGTAAAGCTGGATAGTAAATCTATATATATCCCAGCATTTGCTCCTACGTCCACAGCAGTTCGGTTCGCCGGGACTAGAAATTGAAGTAGTTTCAACTCACGCTCAAGCTCAATCAATTTTCGCATGGATAGAGCTTTTCGAAATTTGCGCGCGCGCCGCCAGATCGCGGGATGTTGCACAAGAAGTTTCTTAAGCATCTGGGTCCCTTACACTACATCAGTTGTATATCCCGCGGCGTACTAAACCTCGACCTGAGGTAGCCACCTTGCAACGGAAGCATCTGCTGAGACGAAGCTGCAACGAGGCTTTCGCCTGCAAGAAAACTAAGGATGTTGAATACCAGCCAGTCGATTTCCTGATTAATTCCTAGTGTCTCGATCGTCTGACCGGCGATGATTGTTGCGGCGAAGAAAACAAGCGAGAATAGACCTAGGGGCAACACACCTAGCTTGCAGCAGCGGATGCCGCGCCAGAAGGCCACAAAAATCACAAGCGCAAGGCTCCCAAGCCCCAAAAACCCAAGTTCGAGGGCAACCTCGAGAATTGCGTTATGCGCACTGGGTACACCCCAGTCCCCGGCTTTCGCATCCACCCAGATAGTCGCGGGATCCGTGGGGACCCACATGGCCCGGTATCCCCACCCCAGGAGCGGGCTGTGGCCAATCAATTCCATAACCGGACCCCACACTTCAGTGCGGCCGGTCAAGGTTGCATCCTTCCCGATGAGATCCAGGAAGACCTCAGGGTCCAGAAAAAAACCCAACGAGAGCAAGGATAAAAAAATAAGTGTCGAAAGGAAGGTGTTATAACCCACCAGCCTATTTTTCTTCCAAATCGTGTAATTCAAAGCGACGAAAGTGTAAATAATTGAAAGAATAAGTGCAGTCTTGCAATCCGATACGACAATCAAGAATAGGTAGAAACCAGCCCATAAGTATGCACTTACCTTATTTTTGGGAGTCGTGGTGATGATGTACATCTGAGTGAACACAGCAACAGCCATCACAAAGCCCAAAACGTTTTTGTGTGGGTATATTCCTCTCCAATTTCCTTCCAATTCTCCACCGCTCATTATGCCAATTTCAGGAAACAGCAACACGAAGAGCAGCGAGCAAACTGCGCAAAATGCGAAACTCCTTGCGAGCACCAAAAGCGCCCGCTCCTTGAAACGCACTGTAATATAGGCTGCAACCCCAATAGTTAGAACATATGCACATCCTCTCCGGATGCTCAAATCGGGATGCAAAGACCAAACTGCCGAGCATAGAACCATTAATATATATGGCACTGAGTATAGATTTCTGCAGGCTAGACTACGAAGAAGTGGCCAGACACGCGCACATGCAACGGCTAATAGAAAAATGCTTATTGAGACGCTAGCCGTGTTGAACACGTTGTCGGTACCGTTGAAGGCCTCCCCGGGGTTTACCAGCTCGAACGCAGTGGCTGCGAATGCGTTCTGCTGAACGATGACCAAGAATATAGCGATGAGCCAGTCAGGCTGAGTGGGCTCTCCTGGAGAAAATACGATAGTATTGATAGGTTCAGATTTTTTCAGCATGGTTCTTTGTTATGCCTCAAATCATGCAGACATCGACCCAGCCGCCCTCAATCTTCGCATCATCTCGAAGGCTCTATTGCGCTCCGAGAGGCCGACCAAAAGCCCATATAGAACCACACCTAGCGTCACAAGAAGCAGAAGAGCGGCCGCAAAGGGGAGCCGGTATGCAACAAAAGCGTTTGCAAGAGAGACAACAAGCCCCATGAAGATAGAAGCCAGAAACGGCATCGCGAGCGCTTTAACAAATACGGCGGGCTCAATTCCGCATTTCTTCTTCACAATGGAAATCGGAACCGGAACCAGGAGTATGTATCTGATAGTGGAGACAAGACATAACACAGCTAAACCGAACGGTGCGATGCCCAGAATTAGTGCAGTTGACAGTGTCTGTACCATGGATATTTTTACCTCTGCATGCGGTTGCCTTGTTGCGAGCAGTAACGCAGTGGACGCGTAATTTATTAGCCACGCCATGGGAGCTATAACTAACACCTGCGCTGGAAAAATTGCGGGCGACCAACGGGCGTCCAAGAAAGCCGAGATGAACAAGGGCATAGTCGCAATTGCCCCGGTGCAAATCGGGAAGGCTATGAGCGCCGTATCTCTGAGCAGCTTCCGAAAGGCCTCTTCAAGCGCGATGGGGTTGTTGGCATGCTCACGCAGTGCGGACCGCGCGACCATGGTGGTCGGCACAAGTGCAAGGACCGCGACCATATCGGGCAGCCGCACAGCGAAGATGTACAGGCCCACCTCATAGGGCCCTAAAAAAAGCCCCAAGACCAGCCGCGGAAGCTGGGCGCCGGCAAATCCCAGCCCCCTGGAAAAAAAAACCGGAGCCGCGAAGTGCCGGAGTTCCTCGAAATGCCGTCGAGACCATCCAAGGCGGAATCGGCCAGTTTGCGATATGAGGATCGCAATCTCAGCCAGTTTTTGTGTGATGGCCTGAATCACGAGCGCCCAAATTCCTGCTCCGCTCAGGGCCAGAAGAACCCCGCAGCCGCCACCGAATGCGAGACCGGCCGTCGATCTTATGGTCAGCACCTTGAAGCGGAGTTCTGACCGCAGCATTGCTATTGGAGCCGCAGTCAAGGCAGACATTGCCGGCAATATCGACAGAGCTTTGAAGATCGGCGCCAGCTCCGGGTCGCCGAAGCCGTTCGAAATCGAAGTGGCGCAAATAAAGAGAGCAACGCCTATAGCGATGGAGATGGAAAGGCAGACCAAATTGGCCGTCATGACATGCTTTACTCGAAGCGGTACCACACCAATCATCGCCTCGACTGTGGCCTCCACAATCACGAGTTCACAAAACTGGATGAACACCATGACTATGGCGAACTGACCATAAGGCTTCGGTCCGAGTATCCTTGCCAGAACGAGGAACAGCATAAACCAGATGGCCTGCTGCATAACCTTTTCAATCGCAACCCAAACACTTTGGGGCATTAAGACTCCACGCGAAGTTTCTGCCTGGTAGCTTTCATACGAACGTAAGTGTCTTCGTAGTCAGCGAGACTATCAAAATCCACCTTGTTCAAAACCACACCCAATATCTGGTCTCTGATGCAGTCAGCTCTATTAAGAGTGTTCTCTATGATCCGGGTCTGTGTTTTTCCCCACTCGATCACAAGCACGTAGGAATCGACCAACGAACTAATCGCCTGCGCGTCTGTAAACGGCCCAATGGGCGGGAGATCAACAAGTATATAATCGGCAAGCTTACGGAGGTCCTCGAATAAGCAACGGGTTCGGGCGGAGGCAAAGATTTCATTCGGATGCCTGAGGCCAGGGACTGCACCCGCCGCCAAGAACATAAATCCCGCCGGTTTGTGTCTGACAGCCTCTTCAATCGAGACTTGACCAATCAAGATTTCCTCAAGCCCAACAGGCGACTGCTCTGCAAAGATTTTCGTCAGTGTCGCCGCTCTGAAGTCGCAGTCTACAAGAAGCACGCGCTGGTCAGTTCGAGCTATCGTTTGTGCGAGATTGGCAGCGATCGTTGACTTGCCCTCATTTGGAAGGGTCGACGTCACACCGATTATCAGGTTTGTTGAACGGGCGTGAAATTGGTCTATACTCAACCTGATCGTCTGCATTGCCTCCGAAAACGGGGATATAACTGGCTCAAGAATGCGTCGAGCGTGAGTGACAGTCGGTCGCTCTCGCGTTTCCGGTGACGCGAACTCGGTAGAGGCAAAAGCCTCGACATTGAAGGCAGGCGCGAAATCAGACCCGTCGAGCTGGCTTTCCGGCTTGTTGGAACGCTTGTTCCGCCGCGTCCTTTTTGCCGAGGGGGCAGCTAGGTTCGGGACCAAGCTAATACAATGTAACCCGAGGCTCTTCTCGACGTGCTCGCGTGTTCTGAAAACGCGATCAGCGATGTCCCGGAATAGCGCAATGGCAAATCCCAGTATCAGTCCAGCCAAGGCTCCGCCGCCAATGGCTAAGGAAGTTCTGGGGTAGCTTGCCTTCAAAGGAGGGAGGGCCAGGGAGATAATCCGCGCGCCGCTCGTAGGCATGGATTGCTGCTGCAGCTGCTCTACGTCGCGCTGCAAGAAGTTGGCATTGTCATCATACGTCGTGCGAAAGCTTTTGGCTCTGTTCTCAAGCTCCCTCAGTTTGGCCTGAGCCTCTTTCTCGCTCTGAGGGGCTACGGCTTCCGCATCCAGTAAAGGATGAGAAGATTTGAAACGTGCCACGGCTTCTTCCGCGGCGGAGGCTTGCTTTCTAAGCTCGGCCAAGCGGTTTTGTAGCCATGCAATTGCCTTTTGGGCCGCCTCATACTTTGCCTGCAGCCGATCTTGTATGAATGAGTTTGCGATGGCGTTCGCCAGCTCCGCCGCGCGGTCAGGGCTCCGGTCCGTGAAAAGCACTTCTATAACGTGCGTTTTTCCAACGCGCCTCACCTCCAAAGATTTATCTAACCTATCTAATATACGCTGTAATTGCGCTTGTTCATCGCGCCCCTTCAGCCGGCGGCCGAAAAGGATACTTAAGAGCCCACCGCTGAGAAACCCTGGATCCTCTCTGAGCTTAAGCTGCTCCACAACAGGGAGTAGCACATTTGACGACTTGAAGACTTCGACCTGACTATCGACTTCGGTCGGATCAATCGGCGCCGAGTTGAGCGGCTGTTGTTGCGGTGGGAGAATCTCTTGTCGGGCCAGGTCAGAGTCGACTACGGCACGAGCGGTGTAACGAGGGGTTGCCAAAACTGCATAAAGCGTCCCCAAAGACGTTAAGAGGACTGCCGAGGAAACAATGACACGCCATTGCCGGCGAAAAAGCCTGGTGGACCACTCGACCGCGTCCATCAGTGTAATATCCGCGGCGGGGATTTGCTCCTTATGAATATTAACTTTCGTTTCCAACATAAGGATCCTGTGAGGTAAGTGTAAACTGGGTAACTCACTCCATCGCCGTGATGGCCCACGCCAATCGCAGACGGCGACGCCTCCAGTTCGTGAAATGCAATGCTTTAGGTAGGTATCGAGCTACTTTACGCGCTTTATTACTTTGCGGCTCCTCCAGCTCTCTTCAAAACGTCCCAGGCAAATAGAAGCGCGAAAGACGGTACAACTCGGGCGTAGCGGGGGAAAAGCCGTCTGGGCTCTGTGCTTAGACGGAAAAGCCACTCCAGGCCATTGCGCTGCATCCAAGGGGAAGCCTCGGGCTTAGTTCCAGCCAGGAAGTCGAAAGCGGCACCGACACCGATGAGAGTGGCACCCTTGATTTGACCGTAATGCTCATACATCCAAAGCTCCTGTTTCGGCGCTCCTAAAGCGACCCAAACTATATCAGGCCGGGCTGCATTGATCATTTCGACTGCCGAGCGATCTTCGCCCGGCGTGAGCTTCCGGTGAGGAGGAGAGTACGACCCTGCAATGTTGAGCCGGGGATATGCAGCCTTCAATCTATTCTGCAATTTCTCCAGAACCTCCTTCGAGGAGCCGTAGTAAAACTGACGGAAACCTTCCCTTTCCGATATCTCAGTTATCGCTGACATCAAGGAGGCGCCACGTATCCTCTGGGCGTGTCTGGCTCCCACAAAGCGCATGTACCACACAAGTGGCATACCATCCGCGGTGACCATGCTGGCGCAGTTGTAGGCTCGGCTCAGCAAATTATTACTCCGAGCCTCAACGATGCAGTGAGAGTCCGCTACACACACGTAATGTGCAGACTTTTCGCCGATCAAGCCCTCGATCGCCGCAAGGGCACCACTGAAGCTTGTCGCCGTCACTCCCGTGCCTAGCACGTTCACGCGGTCGTTGAAAGAATTCGCAGATGCGCAGAGCACTGGTCTGATTGTCTCCTTGATTTCCTTACGCAATAGCGTAAGAATTGAAGGGATTTATCCTCATCTCCTTCAAAGTATCCGCCTCGTGGTATAGGGTATCCGCAATTTTTCATCTGTCTGCAAACTAGTGCACACATCGAATTTTTTTGTTTTTTTGGTTCCGTTGCGAGCTACAGCGCAGGTGCATGAAACATGACCTGTATTCACAAATTGCAGAAATGCGCTCACACAAATGATCGGGGTGATAGCCTGAAGCGCCCGTTGCAATTATCCTGCCCACCGGCAACGAAGTTGCTCTCGGCAATAAAGTTTAGGGCGCCGCTATCAGAACAAAACGGATAGACTGTCGGCGGCAATGAATAAAAGCCCCTCCGCTTCCAATAATCATCTGGAATTTAGTGGTTAAATGCCATCGCACGAACACCTTCTAGAATGGGTGTGCGCGCCTAAGTGGCTGATTTTAAGGTGCTTTACCGGAGGTTCAAGTCGAAAGCCATTGGCCTTTTCAATCTCGAAACCATCTACGAACGAATGGGATTGTTAGGTCTTAAAGAAATAGAGATGTGTCATGAGCCAAGGTGGCACCGAGTGCCGTTCGCGACTGAATTCTGGTCCTCACACGGCCTTCTAGCGCGTAAGCGCCATCCCTCCACTTCCATCCCCCACTATATAACGATGGGGCGGCGGTGTTTCCGCAGTCTGGCGGCCGGTTTGTCCGCCGGAAAGCTCATTATAAACCTTCCTCGTGCTCGCCCATTCGTGCTTTGCGTAGACGAGGCCGTTGCCGGTGTACAATTGGCCGCGGTAATGGTTCGGGCAGAACATGTGCGACGGTAGGATCGAGATGTTGTGGTAGCCCCTGCCTTCGTAGTCGTCGATGCATCGCGTAAGCCGGTACGGGCCGACCGATTTCCAGGCGCCCATCTTCACAAACCGCATCCGGCTCCAGCTCCAGCGCCTGAACAGGTCGCGCCGTTTGCCGATGGTGTCGATGAGATAGCGCAGGAACGGGTTGTCCGGGACGCTGCCGAGAAAGGCGTTGCTGACGAGCCTTGCGCGGCCGACCGCGAGCGTGTTCTCCCAGCAGGCGAACATCTCATTTTCGAGAAGCCAATCGTCGAGCGGCCGCATCGAGAACAAGTCCGCGTCGGCATACACGCCGCCCTCGCGGTAGAGGATCTCGTAGCGCATCAAATCGGCAACGGCAGACCACTGGCGCGCTTCGACGAAGGCCCGTAGCGGCTTCTCGTTGATCCAGGCGGTCTCGGCGAGGTCCTTGTCGGACCAAAGCTTGAACTGCCAATCGGGGTGGTTGTCGCGCCAGGACTGGATGCACTGGCCGGGCCGCCGGTTGTCATCCCCGACCCAGATGAGATGGAGTTTCTTGGGAATATGGGGAGAAATAACACTCATTTTAAAACTCCTTCCAAGTGCGCGCCGCCTAAGCAGCCGAAGAAGCAAGCTCAGATTAATGAATACTACCTTCGTCAACCATAAGTTGAGGGCGCATATCCAACCCGCAAGGGTGGAAACATACTTTAGGTTGTTATATCAGCTGAAACTATTAGGCAATAGTTTTCATCTCAATACCTGTGCTCTATGATGCACAGGTGGCGCCAAGACAACACTGTGAGGAACCCAAAAAGACAATTATATGAGTTGGGTGCTCTTTATTTCATCTTTTGGTTGTAGAGGCGCAGTGGAGTCAGGATATAAGTTGCAGAGTTGCAGCGCGTTCGTAGTAATCGCTGCCGCGCATCAAATCTTGATGGCTTCCGTACGCTTTGATTACCCCGCCCTCGACCAACGCGATCTTATCGGCCTGACGCACCGTGGAAATTCGATGCGCAATAACCAGAATGGTCTTCTTGCCCGCTTGTGAATGCATGTAAGCGCGCACCAGCTCTTCGTTGTCCGCATCCAATGCGGATGTCACTTCGTCAAACAGGAGTATGGGTGCGTCCTTGATAACGGCTCGCGCGATGTTAAGGCGCTGCGCCTGGCCGCCGGAAATCAGCGCGCCAAGTTCGCCAACGGATGTTTCGTAGCCGTGAGGCAGTCCTGCAATGTAGTCGCTAAGGCCGACGGCTTGGCAGGCTTTTTCTATTGTCTCCAGCGGCACCCCATTCTTTCTCAGCGTCAGGTTTTCCCGGATTGTCCCGCTGAATATGAAGTTCGATTGTCCGACATAGGCGATAAGGTCACGGAGGGCGGAGATCGGAATTGTATCGATCGGTTTTCCGCCAACCAGGATTTCGCCCGATTGGTGATGGTAGAAACGAAGTAGAAGCGAAAATACCGTGGACTTGCCTGCGCCCGATGGGCCAACGAGGGCGATCATCTCTCCCGGCTTCACATCAAGGGATAAGCCTCTAAGGACCTCTCCGCCTGGATTGTAGGCGAAGCAGACATCTTTCATTTCGATCGCCATCCCCACCTCGGACTTTGTGAGGGGCGACCGCCCTTCCGCTTCCTCCCGGTCCGGTTCGTTATCGGAAAGGAGATCATGCACCATGCTGACGCCGACGAGCGAAGTCTTTAAGGAAACGCGAAGCTGGCTGAGGCGCCGTGCAGGATCGAGAGCGAGGAGAAGAGCCGTTATGAAGGAGAGGAATGTGCCCGGATTGTAGTCTCCGTAAACGGAGCGGTATCCGGCGTAAAGGATGGTTAGCCCGATGCCCACCCCTCCAACCGTATCGATAATCGGAACCGGAGCTGTTTGAAGAGCTGAAACCTTGTTCGATCTGTCTTTAATCAACTCAATGATGCTATTGACTTCGGATTTTATAATCGGTTCGAGATTGTAGGATTTAATAACCTTCACGCCTTGCACGACCTCGCGCACATGCTTGTTCAGCTGGGCGACCGAGAGCATCTCCTGCTTCATCAGAGTCTTGATACGTTTAAGCAGGCGCGTGATCGCGAGAAATACAATCGGCACGGCGAGCACGCAGATCAGCGTTAGCGTAAAGTCCTGCGCAACCATGACGATAAGCAATGAGAGCACGGTTCCCGCGTCGCGGGCGCCGTTCAAAACGACTTGGTTGAGAATTGTGCCGAACGACGACGCGCCCATGTTGACCCGCATTGTGAGGTCGTCCGACGAATAGCGCTCGAAAAACCGCACGCGCTGAGCCAGGATATGCGACATCATCTTGTTTTGCGTGCGTGCAACCATGTCGTTGGCGATGCGTGCCGAAAGCACCGACTGCCAGTATGAGGAAGCCCCTTTCGCGATGAAGAGTGCAACGATCGTAAGGAACAGCGGGATCAGATAATCACCCTGCTTCTTGACAAAAAAGTCATTCACGACATCGCGTACAAACCACGCCGCCGTAGCTGTTGCCCAGGATGAAATGACAATCAAAACAAGAATTAGCGCGTATTTATATTTGTAAGGTGGAAAGTATTCCTTGAAAATCGACAGAAATACTTTGAAATCCTCGTCTCCAAACACCCCGAACAAAGCCCGAAATTTTGAAGGGAAAGGCATCATGTCGCAAATCTTTCGTAGTGACCAATGCGCGCCGGCGGCAGCTCGCAGTTAGGGCGCATAGAATCAAATGAGCGGCTGGTCAAGGCATTTGGTTAGTATTAATGCGTGCTTTGCAAGGAGCATTCACCTCCCCTTGGGGCTCCTAAAACGGATTGTCTTCGCACTCCCAGAAGGATCTCAGCCGGAAGCTTTGCTGTTTCAGGAGAACTCGCCCCTTTGCTTATCAGACGCAGAATTCTCCACCAAGCGATAAGGCTTCGCCTTCCTTCGGCGCTTAAATCAAGATAAGCTCCCGCTCCGGTTAATTTCGGCCGCGTCCGACATGCAACCGTCACCTTCACCTCTCACAAGAGGCTCAACGTCTCCTTTGAAAACGCGGGCATACGTGACGACATTGTAAGTTGCTCGAGGGTTGATAGAAGTGTCGGTGCCATACGGTCAATTCGTTCTCACGCGCCTTCAGGGGGTCCGAATGTGCGCCGAAATAGAGGCGCCTGCCCGCCAGAGCCAGTCTTGACATAGATTTGGATGAAAAAAAGAAAGGAGCACTGCCATGGACGATCGCATCCGTGAACTGTTACGAGGGTATACCAGTGAAAACCCCGGTGTGCGGACCAATCTCGCCAGATTGCTGAACCATGGCCGCCTGGCCGGGACCGGTAAGCTGGTGATTCTGCCGGTCGATCAGGGTTTCGAACACGGCCCTGCGCGCAGCTTTGCGCCCAATCCCGCGGGCTATGACCCCCGTTACCATTTCCAGCTTGCCATTGAGGCGGGCTGTAATGCCTACGCGGCCCCATTGGGCTTCCTGGAGGCTGGCGTTTCCGACTTTTGCGGCGACATCCCGCTTATCCTCAAATGCAACAACCACGATGTGCTGCACGACGAAAAGGATCCCCTATCGGCGGTGACGGCGGGCGTCGACGACGCGCTGCGCCTCGGCTGCGTCGCCATCGGCTTCACCATCTATCCTGGGTCGAGCCACGCAGCGACCATGTACGAGCAGCTCCGTGACCTGAGCGCCGAGGCGAAAGCCGCAGGTCTCGCGGTCGTCGTGTGGTCCTATCCTCGCGGCAGCGATCTCTCCAAGGAAGGAGAGACGGCAGTCGATGTTATAGCCTACGCGGCTCAGATTGCTGCCCAGCTCGGGGCGGACGTCATAAAAGTGAAGCTGCCGAGCGCTAAGATCGAGCTGCCTGAAGCGCAGAAAGTCTATCAGAAACAGCAGATCCCAATCGGGACGCTTGCAGAGCGAGTCCGCCACGTGGTGCAGAGCGCCTTCAACGGACAGCGCATCGTGATCTTCTCGGGCGGCGCCGCCGCGAGCGATGAGCATGTTTTTGACGAGGCTCGTGCGATTCGGGATGGCGGAGGCTTCGGCTCGATCATCGGCCGGAATTCTTTCCAGCGGAAAAAGGATGATGCCTTGAAGTTCCTCTCCACCGTGATGGGCATTTACGAAGGGTCGATCAAGTAATTCGGTAAGAACACCGCTGCTGCGGAGGGAGCCGGCGAAGCGCAGGCGAGCCGCGCCGATGTCTCCCTCCCTCTCCTCAACCAAATTGATGTTTAAATCGGATCAAGGAAAGGTAGCCGATGTTGAAAGGCAAGGTATTGATCGCTCAGGGCGGGGGGCCCACGGCAGTCATCAATCAGTCGTTGGCCGGCGCGGTCATCGAAGCGCGAAAAATCCCCGCATTGGACCGTATCTACGGTGCCTGCCACGGGGTCCGCGGCATCGTCAACCAGGACTTCATCGACCTCACCCGCGAGACGACCAACAATCTCGAAATGGTCGCCAATACCCCCGCCGCCGCGCTTGGGTCGACGCGCGATAAGCCGGACGCAAAGTACTGCGAGGAGATTCTCAAGGTTCTGCGCGCCCACGAAATCCAGACCTTCTTCTACACGGGCGGCAATGACTCGTCCGATACCTTGCGCATTTTGCGCGACCAGGCACACGCCGCCAATTTTCCGCTGACGTGCGTCCATATTCCCAAGACCATCGACAACGACCTGATGGTTGACGACCATACGCCGGGCTACCCCTCGGCAGCCCGCTTCGTCGCGCTCGCCTTCGCCGGCGCGAACCTCGACAACCGGGCCCTGCCGGGCGTCTACGTGGCCGTTGTGATGGGCCGCCACGCCGGTTTTCTGACAGCCGCCGCCGCCCTCGGCCGCAAGCGCCACGACGACGGCCCTCACCTCATCTATCTACCGGAACGCACTTTCGAGCTCGAAAAGTTCGCTGAAGATGTCAAGGCCATTTACGATAAACACGGCCGCTGCATGGTCGCCGTTTCCGAGGGCATCCATGACGCCAGCGGCGAGCCGATCGCCACGAAGCTCGCCAAGAGCGTCGAACGCGATGCCCACGGCAACGTGCAGTTGTCCGGCACCGGCGCTCTCGCCGATCTTCTGACCGATTATGTGAAGACGACAACGAAGATCACTCGCATCCGCGGCGATACATTCGGCTACTTGCAGCGCTCCTTCCTTGGAGTCGTCTCCGACGTCGATGCCCGCGAAGCCCGTGAAGTCGGCGAAAAGGCCGTGCAGTACGCTCATTTCGGCAACAATGACGGCACCACGAGCGGGTCGGTGACCATTCACCGGACCGGTACATATTCGGTCGAGTACCAGCTGAGCCGTCTCGAGGATATCGCCGGAAAGACCAAGGTCATGGCGGACGAGTTCATTCATGAGAACGGTCACGACGTGACGGACAAGTTTGTCGATTATCTGCGGCCATTGTTGGGTTCGGGCATGCCGGACGTTGCCCAGTTAAGCCCGAATCGCGTGCCCAAAATCATCAAGGCATGACCCTGCGCTGCCGTTGCCACGCGCACCGAAGCCGGTGGGCGTGGCGAAGGCTTTCGAAACATCTGGGTCTCATGCAGCGATCCGGGGCGGATCGGATCTCAAAGGGGCAAGCTGCTGACTCTTCCAGCGCTTGCTCTTCTCCGTTAATCTCTGCTGCAAACCAGCCAGCCGCGACGCCAAGTAAGCATCTTGCAGGACATTGTGAGGGTGCTATACCGGATGCCGTTCCAATCTAATACAGCTATCCAGAACTTCGAGAATACAGATGGCAGACGCTGATCCCCTACCGAAGGGACCCGCCGCGGAGACGCATTCGTTCCAGGCCGAGGTCGCAGAACTGCTTCGGCTGATGGTGCATTCCGTCTACACGGAAACCGACATATTCCTGCGCGAACTCATTTCCAACGCGTCAGACGCGTGTGACAGGCTGCGTTACGAAGCGATCGGAAATCCGGCGTTGACCGCGGACGGCGCTCCGTTCGTCATTCGCATCACGCCCAGCCAAGGCGGAAACACGCTGACCATAGCCGACAACGGCATCGGCATGGGACGTCAGGAACTCATCGACAATCTCGGCACCGTCGCCCGCTCAGGCACCCGCGCATTTATGAGCAAGCTCTCGGAGGCGAAGGACGGCGCCGGCCTGATCGGCCAATTCGGTGTCGGTTTCTACTCGGCGTTCATGGTGGCGGACCGCATCGAGGTCGTGAGCCGGCACGCGGGTTCGCCGGAGGCGTGGTTTTGGGCCTCTTCAGGAGGCGCTGGCTTTGAGATCGCTCCGGCAAGCGAGGCGCAGGCGGCGCGGGTTTCCCGCGGCACGGAAATCGTGGTGCATCTGAAAGAGGATGCGAAGAAGTATCTCGAACCGCACGAGATCAGGCGCGTTGTTTCGACCTATTCGGATCACATCCTGTTCCCGATTGAACTCGCCGGCGCCGAGGGCAAATTCGAACAGATCAATTCCGCGAGCGCCTTGTGGCAGCGGCCAAAGTCTGAGTTGAAGCCCGAGGAATACGCCGAGGCCTACCGTTCGATTGCGCATGCCTTCGATGAGCCGGCGATGACGCTGCATTTCCGGGCGGAGGGCCGGCAATCCTATGCCGTTCTCTTGTTCGCGCCGTCGAGCCGGCCCTTCGATTTGTTCGATCCGGCGCGACGATCGCATGTAAAGCTTTACGTGCGCCGCGTGTACATAACGGACGGCGCGGAACTGCTTCCCTCCTATCTGCGCTTCATCTGCGGCGTCGTCGATAGCGAGGACCTCCCGCTCAATATTTCCCGCGAAATGCTGCAGAACAACCCGCAAGTGGTGCAAATGCGCAAGGCGCTCACGGGTCGCGTCATTGGGGAGTTTGAAAACCTCGCAGCGAAGAATGCGGACGCCTTCCAGAAGATTTGGGAGGCATTCGGCGCGGTCATCAAGGAGGGTCTTTACGAGGACCAACGAAAGGCGCGACTCGTTGCTCAAGCTCGCCCGTTTCGCAACGACCGCCGGCGGCGCCCGAACGCTTGAGCAGTACGTCGCCGATCTCAAGCCGAATCAAACCGAGATTTATTACCTCGCCGGCGAGAGCGTAGAGCGGCTCAAGTCCAATCCGAAGCTTGAAGCGGCGCGCAGGCGCGGCATCGAAGTTTTGCTTCTGACCGATCCTATCGACTCTTTCTGGACAGCAATGCCGTTGGATTTCGGCGGCAAGCCGTTCAAGTCTTTAAGCAAGGGCGAGGTCGATTTCGCGCTCGTGCCGATGCTCGACGAGTCCGCGAAGGACGAGCCCGGTCTCGATGAGCAGGACACCGGCGCTGTCGCCGGGGCCGTGAAGACGGCGCTGGGCGATCGAGTGTCGGAGGTGCGGGGCTCTCAGCGTCTGGCGGACAGCCCTGCCTGCCTCGTTGCTGCGAAACATGGGCCCGATCTGGAAATTGAGCGTCTGCTGGCGCGTCAGGGACGGAGCGCTGGCGCCAAGCCCATCCTGGAGCTCAACTTTCGTCATGCTCTCGTGAAAGCCATCGCCCGAGCGTTGAAGGATTTACGGCAAGACGACGTGGATGATCTTTCCGCGCTGTTGTTCGAACAGGCGCAAATCCTCGATGGCGAAACGCCGGAAGACTCTGCGGCCTTTGTCGCAAGATTGAACCGCCTCGTGATGCGAGGGTTCGGCGCAACGGCTTAGCATGCTGGAAGCCTACTAACGGCTCTCAGATTGATGCCGTTCATCCGAGGCTCCGGCTGCGAATGCTTGTGGCACCCCACCTTACATCCAAGCTACGGCTGAACAACTAGGCGTCAAGCGCTTCGCGGATGGCAAGAAGATCGCGCCACGCGAGCCGCTTCGCGATGGGGGTGCGCAGCAGGTAGGCGGGATGCAAGGTCGCCATGGCCCGGATGCCCGGGCCTAGCGGATAGGTCAGCCATTTGCCGCGCAGTTTCATGATACCCTCGGTTGCGCCGGTGAGCTGCTTCGCGGATGCGTTCCCCAGGAAAACCAGGATTTTCGGGCTGAGAAGCTCGATCTGCCGCTCAACGAAGGGCTGGCAAACTTGTACTTCCTCCGGCGAGGGCGTGCGGTTTCCAGGCGGACGCCAGAAAACGAGGTTCGTGATATAGAAGTCTGCTTCGGTCAGCCCGATCGCGGCTAGCATCCGGTCGAGAAGCTGGCCCGCCCGTCCAACAAATGGCGCGCCTTGCGCGTCTTCGTCCTTTCCCGGCGCTTCGCCGATCAGCATGAGGCGTGCATCCGGCGAACCGCGCGAAAGGCACAAGCGCGAGGCGGTTTTCTTCAGGGCGCAGCCGTCGAAAGTCTCCAACAGCGCGCGCAAATCCTTGAGGCTCGCGGCGCTTCTCGCAAGCTCGCGCGCGCTCATCGCATCGGTGGAAATTTCCAAAGCCGTTTGAGGCGAAACCTGCGGCAAAGCAGCCCTGGCCCGCTCCAGGGGTTTCCGTTTGACCTCGGGCGCGAAGAGCCCACTTAATGGGCCGGGGCCGGCTTCTGCTTGGCGTTCTTGCGCATACCAATCATGAGCCCGCTCGGCGATGGCCTCGTCGACACCCATCGCCCGGTACCATTCGAGCAAGATCAAAGCATTTTCCGCAGCCGCGTTCATGGCGGCCACAATGCCATGGTGTGCGGAATAATCAAGTTGGCGAGGTTGTGCTTTTACCGCGCGTTACCAATTGGCGGTTGCGGCGAACCTCGGCAGGGAGGACGAGATGGAAGATCACGGTGCGGTCGAGGCCGCTCAGGAGCAGGAGCTTCCCGAGCGCGAGACAATGGAATTCGACGTCGTTATCGTCGGCGCCGGTCCGGCGGGGCTCGCGGCAGCCATCCGCTTGAAGGAGCTTGCGCAGGAAAAGGGCACCGACATTTCGGTCGTCGTTCTCGAAAAGGGGTCCGAGGTCGGCGCGCATATCCTATCGGGCGCGGTCATCGATCCCGTCGGTTTGAACGCCATGTTCCCCAACTGGCGCGAGATGGGCGCGCCCGTCACCCAGCATGTAACGAAAGACAAGTTTCTTTTTCTCGGCGAGCGCAGCGCAACAAGTATCCCGCATTTCCTGATGCCGCCGCTGATGTCGAACAAGGGCAATTACATCGTCAGCCTCGGCAATGTCGTGCGCTGGCTTGGCGAGCAGGCCGAAGCGCTGGGCGTCGAAATCTATCCCGGCTTTCCGGCAACCGAAATCCTCACGAACGGCGAAGGCACGGTGATCGGCGTCGCAACCGGCGATCTCGGCGTCAATCGTCAAGGCAAGCCGAAGGACGATTTCGTGCGGGGTATGGCGCTGCACGGCAAATACACGTTCTTCGCGGAAGGAGCTCGCGGCTCGCTGTCGAAAAAGCTCATCCGCAATTTCGGCCTCGATGTCGACTGCCTGCCGCAAAAATACGGCATCGGCCTGAAAGAGCTATGGCAGGTCAAGCCTGAGAATCATCAGCCGGGCCTGGTTCAGCATACCCTCGGCTGGCCGCTCGAAGACCGCACGGGCGGCGGCTCGTTCATGTATCACTACGGAGAAAACCTGGTTGCGCTCGGGTTCGTCGTGCATCTCAACTATGTGAATCCTTACACGAGCCCGTTCCACGAGTTTCAGCGCCTTAAGACCCACCCCGCCATTGCCCCCGTCCTGGAGGGCGGCAAGCGCATCGGCTATGGCGCGCGCGCTATCGTCGAGGGCGGCTGGCAGTCCATCCCGAAGCTTACCTTTCCGGGGGGCGCGCTACTCGGCTGCAGCGCAGGCTTTGTAAACATTCCCCGCGTTAAAGGCTCGCACAACGCCATGCTGTCCGGGATTGCCGCTGCGGAGAGCGCTTTCGAAGCCATTCAGGCCGGCAGGGTCGGCGACGAACTCGAGGCTTATGAGAAGCGCGTCCGCACCGGGCCGATTGCTCGCGACCTCAAGCCCGTGCGCAATATCAAGCCGCTGCTGTCCCATTTCGGAACGCTCAAGGGAACGCTGCTTTGCGGCGTCGATATGTGGGTGAACACCATCGTCCCTTGGCTTTCACCAACGCTCAAGCATCATAAGCCCGACTACGCGATGCTGAAACCGGCGAAGGAATGCAAGCCGATCAGTTATCCGAAGCCCGACGGCAAGCTCACTTTCGATATTCCCTCGTCGCTGTTCCTGTCCGGAACCAACCACGAGGAAGACCAGCCGGTTCACCTCGTGCTGACCGACCCGGATGTGCCCATCCGCGATAATCTTCCCACTTATGCAGAGCCCGCGCAGCGCTACTGCCCAGCGGCGGTCTATGAGGTGGTCGTGAACGCGGAGGGCAAGCCGCGCTTCCAGATCAACGCGCAGAACTGCGTGCATTGCAAAACCTGCGACATCAAGGACCCTGCGCAAAACATCAATTGGCAGCCGCCGGAAGGCGGTGGCGGCCCGAACTATTCGGGCATGTAGAAACCGCGACATTTTCGCTGCGGTGCACGGCCGGCAGCTTCGGCGGCAAAAGAGATGGTTGCCTGGAATCCTGGCTCTTTCATATAACGAGCCCTTAATTCAGGTTGTGGC
Source organism: uncultured Alphaproteobacteria bacterium (assembly GCA_963834165.1). Classification (GTDB taxonomy): domain Bacteria; phylum Pseudomonadota; class Alphaproteobacteria; order Rhizobiales; family Rhodomicrobiaceae; genus Rhodomicrobium. Next base: position 335,426 of record CAWIAL010000018.1, read on the forward strand.
TTTCCAGAAAAGGCGACGCCGCCTATTGTGGTGAGGGGCGGCGCAAATACGTTTTGCGCCTGGAAGGCCGCTGGTGGGGACCATGAACGACCAGTCCGCAGCGCATGTGGAGCTGCCGCGCAGCGCTTATCTCGATCATACGCTGAGGCGCGCGCGCACAGCGGCTGAGCAGCGCTCCCATCGCTACGTCACGCTGGAGCATTTGCTTCTGGCTCTTCTGGACGATCCAGACGCGCTCAAGCTGCTGCAGGACGTGGGCGCCGACACAGCCGTCATCAGGAGCACCGTGGCGGACACCGTGAACAATCGGATGGCGCCTTTGGTGGTGCCCGACGGCCGGACGCCAAACTTCAGTTATAAATTTGACGCGCTCTTCGCGGGCGCATCTCAAGCTGCGATGGCTGCCGGACGCCGCGAGGTCGATGGCGCAATCGCCCTTGTTGCGATTGCGAAAGACCCGGAGAGCAATGCATCGGCAATTCTCGCCGCAAACGGCTTCAATCCGCAGGCGGCGTTGCAAGCAATCAGGATGCCGACCCAGCCGCAGCAAAGGCCGGCGTTGCCACAAAAACCCGTTTCCCCACCGGTCGCCCGCGACGTCCAGGGCCGCACTCAGGCATCCGTGAACGGCGCGCCATCGCGGCCTCTATCTATCCCGCAAGTCGCCGCCAGCCTCACATCCGGCAACGAAAGCATGGACGATATGCTGGCCAGCGTCCGCAATATCCTTGAGGCCGAGGAACTGAAGGAACGCCGGCTTCCGCCCAGAAACCTCCCGTCATCGCCAGCCGCGCCCCCCAAGATCGCGCAGCCTCGCGTTGAGCCGAAGCTGAGAGCCAACGGCGCCGCGGACAAGCCGCGTGAGCATGGGGCGGCGAAGGCTCGCGGCGCCGAACCGGGCGCCGGGCAAGGACAGCAGCCGCAACCATTGGCGCGCGTCCCGAATGCGGGCGGGTTTGCCGAGGCATCCGCGCCTGCGTTCGACCTTGAGAAGACCCCCAAAGCAGATAAACGCAACGCGCAGGGCCGCAATGCCCAGCGCGGCAAGGTTGGAAGCGTTGCTCTGTTGACCAAAATCCTTGAACAAATCCCGCGCAAAGCGCGCGTCGCGGTTCCCGAGATTGTCGAAATCCTGCTTTCCAAAGAAGAAGCGGCACTTGTCTTCGGCTCGCTTTCGCGACGGGGACAGCCGCAGCAGGGAGCTGAGGCGGAGCCAGCGTGCCGGGCCGTCACCGTTCGCCTTTCCGCCCCCGAAGGCGGGTTTTTCATCGAGGGCATCGCGCCCGAAACCCAATGGCTGCTCGACCGTCCTGCCTTCCTTGGCGAAGAGGCGTTTGGAACTTGGGCCTGGACGGTGGTGCCCGACGACAGCGGCTCGTACAGCCTGCACGTGTCGATGTCCGCACGCGATGTGGACGAGAACGGGGTTGCCGGTGACATCAATCTTCCGGATCAGGTGATCAAGGTCCAAGTGCGCGGCAATTTCTGGCGGGGGTTCGGGCGTTTCGTCCGTTCCGTTCTTTTGCTTCTCGCCGGCAGCGGGCTGACCGTTGGCGCGTTTTACGCTTTGAAAATCACGGGCAAGCTGCCGCATTAGCGCTTTGAAAGGCGGCGTTCGCGTCGTCCGCTTGCTTCTGTTCCCCCTGGAGCAAATGGAGGTGGACCGCCCTTCTATACTCTTTTACTATTAGTTCGTTAGCCATTTGCCGCATACAAGAACAGGGCTGGGAGGCCGCATTGGGTGAGGGGGATAGGATGCGTGTAGAGACGCATGCCTGGGCGGGCGCCGCGCGCGCGCCTGAGTTTGGAAAGCTCATTAAGTACGAAGAACATAGGCTAGGGCGCGGCGTTTTGACGGGGCAGCCATTACGCCACTTGCAAGGCTCGTTCTTTAGGGTATCGTTCCGCCGCGCGGTAAACAGGCGGTCTTGTATGGCAAAACTTGGCGTTCCCCATTTTCACAACGATATTGGGGTTGAAAAAATACACATTGGGGTCAAAGAGTTCCAATGCATGGGGGCACGGCCTCCCATGGATCACCCTCACGTCTATCTCGACATGGGCGCCGACGATCAAATCGTTTGCCCCTACTGTTCCACGCTCTTCATCTATGACGCCAATTTGCGGCCTGACCAAACCGATCCACCCTATTGCCTTTTCGAGCCACAGGAGGCCGACGCGCGATGAATAACGGCGCACAGAAAGAAATAATCGCGATTGCAGGCGCTGGTGTCGCCGGCTTGAGCGCCGCTATCGCGCTTAAGCTTGCAGGCTACCCTGTCGAGCTGTTCGAGCGCGAACCCGCGGTTCAACCGATTGGCGCGGGGATCCAGATTGGGCCCAACGCCACGCGCATCATGGAGAGCTGGAACCTCGCGCTGCTCGGAACCTCCTTCGAGCCCGAAGAGATCGAGCTTCACAGCGCTCGAACGGGCACTCTCCTGAACACGGTTCCGCTTCGCAAGGCGGCGCGGGCCCGCTATGGGGCGCCCTATATCACGCTTCTGCGCAAGGACTTGCAGAACGCGCTCTTTACACGCGCGAGGGAGCTCGGCATCCCGATGCGCTACGGATGCGGCGTGACCGAAGCCACGAAATCGGAATCCGGGCTTGAGATTACGGCCGGAGGCAGGGCTTACACCGTGGGCGCGCTTATCGGCGCCGACGGCATTAACTCGGCCGTTCGGAAACTGGCGTGGTGCACGACAGCGCCGTTCTCGGCGCAAGCCGTGGCATGGCGCGGGATCCTGCCCATCCAAGCGGTGCCGGAAAATCTGAGAAAGTCAGTCGTGCTTTGGATGGCTTCCGGCGGCCACTTCGTCCATTACCCCGTTTCGGGCGGCTCCGCTCTCAATTGCGTTCTCGTGCTGGAAGACAGCTACAAAAACGGAGCCGACGCCACCTCCAATGATGCTCGGCCTTACCTTCTCGAACGGCTGAGCGGCTGGGCCGAGCTACCGCGCGGCGTGATCGCTTCGTCGAATGCCTGGCAGCCCTGGAGGCTCTACGGCATGGAGAAGTGGGATGGCGGCGTCGGCCGCATCCAGTGCATCGGCGACGCCTGGCACGCGATGTACCCGTTCCTCGCCTCGGGCGGCGTTATGGCAATCGAGGATGGGGCCGCACTCGCGGCTTGCCTGAACGGCGCGGGGATCGACGAAGGGACTGAGGCGCTTCCGCGAAAAGCGCGGTCCGCGCGTGTGGCACGTTGCCGAGCGGTCGGCGCTCATGGGCCGGATTTACCATTGCCCGCAGCCCTTCGATGCGGTCCGCGATCTGGCTTTGAAGGCGGCTTCGGCATCGATGCTGCTTGAGAGAAACGATTGGCTGTACGGCGCGCAAGTCTAAATTGCCGGCGGCGCCCACGTCTCTGAATGTTCAGCCCGCGTCCGCTTCATGAGCGGCGCGGGCTTTTCCTTGTTTGGCGTTTGGCATTCTTGAGACATGCTTCCGGGCAATTGCTTTGCCTTAACGGGCGCTTTTACCGGCGCTCTTGGTTGTTCTTGCCAAGATTTTCCACGTGGTTGGAATTAAATTCGTCTTGCCGCCTCGGCAGAGGCTCGACTTGCCCCGGATCGCAGTGCCCTAAACGGCTTTATTCTTTTCGTAATCAGGGAAGCCGGGCCACCTAGCGCGCCCGTCAACGAAAGCGTAAGTATTTTCGAGGAAGCACTCGCTGATCGCGTATCGATCGAAGTTGTTCTCCGCTTCATGGGCGCCAGTGCCCCATCGCTGCTTTCACGAGTTTCATCAAAGACCGGCGCGGGCCGGACCCAGCAACAAGAACCCGGAGGCTGTCATGGCTGAAAACCTTCAAGGTAAAACCCATCACGCACCAGGCCGGGGCCGCATCTACGGTTCCATCCTCGAGACGATTGGCGACACCCCGATCGTTCGCCTCGACAAACTTGCAAAAGAGAAGGGCATCAAGGCGAACCTTCTGGCAAAGCTTGAGTTTTTCAATCCCATCGCGAGTGTGAAGGACCGCATCGGCGTCTCGATGATCGAAGCCCTCGAAGGGACCGGAAAGATTGTGCCCGGCAAAACCGTTCTTATCGAACCCACCTCGGGAAATACAGGCATAGCTCTTGCCTTTGTTGCTGCCGCGAAGGGTTATCGGCTCATCCTGGTGATGCCCGAAACGATGTCGATAGAGCGGCGTAAAATGCTTGCGCTGCTTGGCGCAGAGCTTGTTCTTACGCCGGGGCCGCTCGGCATGAAAGGCGCGATTGCGAAGGCGCAGGAACTTCTTGCCGAGATGCCGGACGCAATTATTCCTCAGCAATTCGAGAATCCGGCCAACCCCGAGATTCACAGACGCACAACCGCCGAGGAAATCTGGAACGACACGGACCATTCGGTCGACATTATCATCTCGGGCGTGGGGACGGGCGGCACCATTACCGGCGTCGGACAGGTGCTGAAGCCTCGTAAGCCGAGCCTGAAGCTCATCGCCGTTGAGCCGGAAGAGTCTCCTGTCCTGTCGGGCGGCCAGCCAGGGCCGCATAAAATCCAGGGCATCGGCGCGGGCTTTGTGCCGGGCGTGCTCGACACCGGCGTGATCGATGAGGTCATCAAGGTGAACAGCCAGACGGCGCTTGAGACAGCGCGGCACGTGGCGCGGCTCGAAGGCATCCCGGTTGGCATTTCCTCCGGCGCTGCCGTCGCCGCCGCCATCGAGGTGGGGTTGCGGCCCGAGTCCGAGGGCAAGAATATCGTGATTATCATCCCCTCCTTCGCCGAGCGGTATCTTTCGACGGCGCTGTTCGAGGGGCTTTCGTAAAGGGCACGCCCCTCACCCCGGCCCTATCCCCACGGGAGAGGGCGGTTCGGGCGTCCTCTCTCCCGGCATGGGGAGAGGTGCCCCGCGTTTGCATGTCAGCGGGAAATTAATTGCCTGCAACGGAATCCAGCCGCACGGCCAGGCCCGCTTCAGCCATGTGCTGCTTCGCCTCGCCGATGGTGTGGTCGCCGAAATGGAAGATCGACGCGGCAAGCACTGCGCTTGCTCCACCGTCGCGAATGCCTTCGACCAAATGATCGAGGGTGCCGACGCCGCCGGAAGCGATCACAGGCACAGTCACGGCGTCGGAAATGGCGCGCGTAAGGGGGATGTCGAAACCGGCGCGCGTCCCGTCGCGGTCCATCGAAGTCAAAAGGATTTCGCCCGATCCCAGCTCGACAACCTCTTTCGCATAGGCGATGGCGTCGATGCCAGTGCGGTTGCGGCCGCCGTGAGTGAAGATTTCCCATCGCGGCTGCGCTTCGCCTTCGCCGCCGTTTTCAACCTGCTTTGCGTCTATGGCCACGACAATGCACTGGTTGCCGAACTTCTCGGCCGCGCGCGCGACGAAGGACCTGTCCGAGACCGCCGCCGTATTGATCGAAACCTTGTCCGCGCCCGCCCGCAGCAACTCGCGGACATCGTCCAGCGTGCGCACGCCGCCGCCGACAGTGAGCGGCATGAAGCACCGTTCGGCCGTGCGGCTCACCACGTCGAGGATGATGCCTCGCTTTTCGTGGCTCGCGGTGATGTCGAGGAAGCAAAGCTCATCGGCCCCGGCCTCATCGTAGGCCGCGGCGGCCTCGACGGGGTCTCCCGCGTCGCGGAGGTCGACGAAATTTACCCCTTTGACCACGCGCCCGTCCTTCACGTCCAGGCAGGGAATGATGCGCACTTTCAGCATGCGGGCGTCTCGTTGTTCGGGTTGATCGATTGACTTACCGGCCGCCGTTCCGCCGGGCTCTCGCGCGGGTCAACGACCGGAGCCAGGGACCATTATCGTCGCGAAGGGCCAGGATCAGAAAGGCTAGCAGCCCTCCGTCGAAGAGAAACGGGGCAATCGCCAAATGGGCGATGTTCCAGACGAGCGCCGCCCCGCCGGTGGCGATAGCTGCGCAGAAAATATATCCGGCTGCGATGCTTGGCCTTATGGCCGACCCCAGCCTCCACCAGATCGCCGCCCCTCCAAAAAGAAGAATGACCGACTTGATAATGGCCATCCCTCTCAACAGCTTGTCCAGATCCGGGTCGGCACTCTGGGCCACGTCAGTGCCGGCAGAATAAACGGCGGCTGCGGCAGCAAGAGCGCAGGCCGCGAGGAACGCCATGCGCAGCAAGAAAGGATTGTCGAGGTGACCGGCGGGCACAACGCGTGGATCGACCGATTGGAAAGCGGCCCCGGCGTTGCCGTAGCGTCGATCGGATAAGGACATGGCGGTAACCTCCGAGTTGACACTAGCATACCCAGGATTGAGCTATCGATCAAAACCTTGGAGGCGACGGGGATTTTCTTTTCGACGAAGGGCTTCTTGCCGCTGAGCAGCCGGAACGGCTCGGCCTCTCGAGCACCGAAAAGCGATCTTCGAGAGCCTCGCCCTATCCATCATTTTTGCTCACTTGAATGCTCGACACGACCGGACAAAGCTCGTATAACGCCGACCTCGTGTGCTAAAATGCCCGAGTGCCCAGGTAGCTCAGTCGGTAGAGCAGCGGACTGAAAATCCGCGTGTCGGTGGTTCGATTCCGCCCCTGGGCACCATTTCTCTGCATTAACAGAGACTTAAGACTCCCAAACCGTCGCCAGAAGCCCGATAATGCGCATTCGTCGTCGGGGAGATCGATTCAATTTCAAACCGCAAAGACTTTAGCCGCGCACCCATCGCAGGAACGCCCTGAACATCCAGGCGATGGCAAGGAACATCCAGGCCAGCGCAAGAACAGGTATCGCCCGGCCAGCGAATGTAATCTGCTCGACACCGGCAAGCACAGCAGCGGCAACAATGAGACCGGCGAGGGCGAAGAGCCAAAATTCCAACGTCTTAACTTTCGACATAACATCCTCTTATAAACAAGGTGCGGGTAACGCAGACTGTGGCTGTTGGCCTGATGGTTGAATTGTAACTCGATTCGACGGCCACATTTGTAGCTGTGCTTGGCGAATTTGCGGCAGTCGAGCGACGAGGAGAAGGCGATGGCCAAACTGGAACCTGTACTTGCCTATGCTGAACGCGATTTCGAAAATGCCTTGTCGCGATACCTTGAGTTTCTGCGAATCCCTTCGATTTCGACCGACCCGGCGTATAAAGAGCAGGTTAGGCAGGCAGGCGTTTGGCTCGAAGACCAATTCCGCGGGCTTGGCTTCGATGCGGCGCTTCACGAGACGCCCGGTCATCCCATCCTTCTGGCTTATCACGAGGGCCCAACGCGGGATGCGCCGCACCTTCTTTATTACGGGCATTACGACGTGCAGCCGCCCGAGCCGCTTGAATTGTGGGACAGCCCGCCTTTCGAACCGGCGATCGTGGATGGCCCTCATGGAAAGCGCGTCGTCGCAAGGGGCGCGGTCGACGACAAGGGTCAGGTGATGACCTTCCTGGAAGCATTCCGCGCATGGAAGGCAGTCCACGGCAAGCTGCCTGCCGCGGTGACCGTTCTGCTTGAGGGCGAAGAGGAAAGCGGCGGCGAATCCCTGCCCGGCTTTCTGGCCGAGCATGCCGAAACGCTCCGCCGCTCGTCCATCGCCATCATCACAGACACGAACGCCTGGGACATTGCGACGCCCGCAATCACCTACCGCCTGCGCGGAAATGTCTATGTGGAGGTCACCCTCGAAGGTCCTTCCCGCGATCTCCATTCCGGGCTCTACGGCGGCGCGGTCGTCAACCCTCTCAACGCCTTGAGCGAGATCCTCGGCCAGCTTCACGGGCGCGATGGCCGCGTTCAAATTCCAGGTTTCTACGACGATGTTGTGGAACTCTCGGCAGCTGAGCGGCGCGCCTGGGCGGACCTGGATTTCGACGAGGCCGAGTTTCTGGGCGAGATCGGCCTCACTCAATCTCTGGGGGAGGCGCATTACACGCTTCTTGAACGCATTTGGGCGCGGCCGGCCTGCGACCTGCATGGCATTTGGGGCGGCTATATGGGACCGGGCTCGAAAACCGTGATTGCGAACCGCGCGTCGGCGAAACTAAGCTGCCGCACCGTTCCGAACCAAGACCCGGCGAAGATTTTGCAAGGCTTGAGGAAATTCCTCGATGCGCGGACGCCGCCCGATTGCACCTTGAACATGGAAGTGTTCGGCGCATCCGAAGGCATCCTCGTGCCCGTCGAGGGTCCCTTCATGAAAGCCGCCCGAGCCGGCCTCAAGGACATCTACAAGAAGCCGCCCGCGATGGTCGGCTGCGGCGGCTCCATCCCGGTTGCCGGGCAGCTGCAGACGCAGCTTGGCCTTGATTCGATTCTCGTCGGGTTTGGGCTGTCCGATGACCGCATTCATAGCCCGAACGAGAAATTCGAGCTGAAGTGCCTGAAGAATGGGATCCTCAGCCAAGCCGCGATCCTGGCGCGCATGGGGGAGGTTGCGGCGTAAGGCGGTTGCGCGGCGCAAGCTACTTCCCGAGCGCCGCCAGCATTCCCGCGACGGCCTTCATCTGCGGCGCATCCTTTGAAAGAAAACCGAGGCCGGTATAACCCCACCAGTCCCAGCAGGATTTAGGGTTGAGCGTCGAAGGCGCCGCCTGAGGGAACAGCACGATTATCTTGTTCGCCGCCGCCCAATCCGCGAAGCCGAACTCGTGGATCAGGGCGTCTCCCACCTCGGCCCGCGACTGCTTGCAGCCGTGGAATACGATATGCACGCGGCAATGCGCATCGGCGCGGCACGGCGGAGGCACATAGACGACGCCTTCATTCGCCATGGCCGCGTCGAAGGAGGCGTAGGCGCCCTGGTCGAAAGGCTTGAAATCGTCAGGCTGCGCAGTTCCTTTCCCTTCGAGCGGGCCGTAGATGAACTGCAAAATATCCCCGGCCTGATCGTACCGGCAGTTGTTGACAAAAGGAGGATCGCTTCTCTCACAGCTTCCGCCCTCGTTTTCCGTCGAAAAAGCATGGCCGCCGGGCTTGTCCGTTACGAATTCGATATTCGCGGGAGGCACTCCTGCCGCAAGGTAGAAATCGCGGGCAGCGCTGACCACGGCCCTCGCAACGGTACGGTCATTGGCCCCTGAATAGAGATAAACCTTGCTTCTTTGCAGGTTCGAAAGGGGATCGATTTTGCCGGCTTCCGCGAGCGATTTCGCGAGTTCCACAAGCCTCTGGCTGTCCAGCACGCCAAACGCAGACAAGTTGTTGGACATGCAGCCGCTTTCCGCCTGGGCGACGTTAAGGGCGAGAGCCGCCGGGAAATAGGGAAAAGCTTCCGCTCCGGCGCTCTGCGCGCAACCGAAAGGGCCGGCGGCGATGACGGCGGCGCCGATCACGGTTTTCGAGTAAGCGACTTGGAACTGGCCGGCCATATATCCGCCCGACGACAGCCCCGACACCGAAGTCTGCGATAAATCGGCTTTCAGCGCAGGAAGCTCATCCGCATGAGATGCAGACTGCACCCCGCCCGAGATGGCGCAGGCAAACAGGAAACCCTTGAGCGCCCTTCGCATCCTCACCGGAACAGCCACCCAAACAGGTTGGGGCCTCCCCGGCCGCGCCCACCGAACAGTGAAAAGGAATTGTCATCCCGGCGCGCGACCGGCCTTTCCTTTCTCAGCTCATAATAGCTGGCCAAACCATCGGTATCCGTGACGGTGACGGAATTCTGGGTCCACACCCATTTCGACTTGGCCTCGCCGACGATGTACGGCTCGATGCTTATGACCTGCCCTCGCGACAGGTCGATTATGGCCACATACTCATAGGGGCCGCTCTTTTTGTCACCCGAACGGTAGCGGAGCAGGCCGATCCCTGCGAGGCTTTCCTTCAAGGGCGTCCATTCGAGGATCTCGGCGGGGCCATTGTTTGGAATTTCCAAGAGAACGGGAATTTTGGCATACCGCTCATTGACCGCCGTGTACTGACCCGAGGCGGAACGGAACACCTCCCAGCCGTCAACGGCGCCGGATATCGGCTTGACGACGCTGTCTGCCGTGTCGCCGCTCGCCGCCTTGTAAGCGTCCCGCGCTTCCCTTGAGAAAGGATCGAGTTCCAGCGCGCTTCTATAATCCGCGATAGCTTCGTCGCGCTTGCCCGCGCGTTCCCGATAGCTTCCCCGGATGCGATAGGCATCTGCCATCGATGGGTCGAGTTCGATGGCTTTGCTCAGATCGGCCTCGGCCCCTTCCGCGTCGTTCGTCCCATATCGCACTTGTCCGCGCCAGAAATAGGCTTCCGCGGCTTTCGCATCGATCGCGATTGCATGGTTGAGGTCTTCCAAGGCCAGATCCGCGCGTTTCCTATCGAGGTTCTGCGAGGCGCGGCCGATCAAGGCCGGAACATTTTCGGGCGCAAGTTCTACCGCTTTGGAAAAATCGCGGAACGCCTGTTGCCAGCGCTTGTCGCGCGCAAAAGCCTGCCCCCGCGCCACGTAAAGGTTCGGGTTATCCGGGCTGAGCGCAATCACCTTGTCCAGATCTTGCGCCGCATCCTCATTCCGCTTCAGAAACGCGTAAACCGCAGCCCTGTTTTGATAGGCGGGCGCATATTGCGCATTGAGCGTGATCGCACGGTTGAGATAGCGAAGCCCCGTGTAATATTGACTGGTTGAAGTCGCGATTTTCCCGCGTCCGTTGAGGGGCACGGCGCTGCCTGGCATGAGCTCAATGGCTTTGCGAAAATCCTTCTCCGCCGCTTCGAGCTTTTTCAGCTTCTGATTCGCAATGGCCCTGTTGCTGTAGGCGGCTCCAAAGTCGGGCGACAGGGAAACGGCGCGGTCGAAGTCTTTGTAGGCGTCCTCGGTGCGGTTCATCTCCATGAAGACGTTGCCGCGATTGTTGTATGCGGGCGCATAATCCGGATTGAGCGAAACGGCCTTCGTGAAATCGGCGAGGGCATCGTCGAGTTGCTTCAATCGCCACTTCGCAACGCCACGATCGCTGTACAAAGTCGCCTGGCGGGCCGGGGGCAGGCTCGCGTCCTTCAGCGCATCGTCGAAGGCGAGGACAGCCAGGTCGAACCTTCCCCGAAGGATTGCCGAACTTGCTTCCTGGGATTTGATGATCGTCTTGTCGGTCGCGCTCAGCGCGGGAAAAGCAGAACTTACGGATGCAGCGAACAAAGCCAGCGCAGCGAGCCGCGTGAGACCGTGCGTTAAAGCGGGATGGCCATAATAGGAAGAGGCTTCTTTACCCACCGACCGCATTCCGCTAACACAACAAAAAAACCAGCGACGTTCCAGCCTATGGCTCATCTAAAATATCCCATGTTGGGCGGACTGGCTCTTGGCCTTGTCCTGCTAGCCCTGCCGCTTGCTGCGGCGAGAGCCGCGACGGGCAGCGCCGCGGAGTATAGCGGCGCAACCTTGCCTGGGCTAGCATCGCGTGACACTCCTCAAAGTTCCATTTATGGCGGCGGCAGAGTGAAAACCGCTCAGAACGATGGCGCTTCCACCGACGAGGATGCGGCTACGGCCGAAGCGCGAAAGAAGCTCAAAAAGGAACTCGATCGCATGCGGCGCGGCTCCCGCGAGCGCGATGGCGATTTACAGCCCGCTGCCTCAAAAACGTCGTCGAAAAAGAACAAAGATCCCGCACCCGCCACAGCAGAAGCGCAACGCACTCAGCAACAAAAAACGCCCGCTCACACCATCGACCCCGAAATCAACCGCGCTGCCGGCAAGCTGATCATCATGCGTTTTACCGGCAATCAGCCCTCGGATGCGGGACCGAAGGCGATCCGCACTCTGTTGCAAGGGGAGTTGATTGCGGGCGCGATGTTCAAGGCTGAGAACATACAATCGAGGGCTCAGCTTAAAGAGCTTATGAAGTTTTTCTGGCAGGGCGGGACGGAGCCCCGGCCGGTGTTTGCGATTCGAGAGATCGGAGGCGGCGGCGAAGATGGTCTGCCGCGCATCAGCGGTTTCGAGGCATGGCCGTCCGAGCAGGAGGTGGCAGCCAAGGGCGACCCTGAATATGCCTATTTGACGTACCGCTCCTTGAGCTCGAACCTGGCCTCTCTCGGTCTAAACATGAATTTCGGCCCCGCGCTTGGCGCCCCAGCGGGCACGCCCTCCTCCTCTGCGAGCTTTGGCGGCAATCCCCTTCAGGCCGGCGTCTTCGCCAAGACCTTCATCCTCGGGCACAAGGACGACAACATCATCACCGTTCCCATCGTCGATGGCAGCGACATTTCCCTTCGCGCCTTGAAGACGCTGCTTGTCTCGTATCCCGGGACGCCGATCGCCGCCACCATGACGGGCGACATCCAACCCTTTGCGCCCTATGAAAGTCTTGTTCGCGGGCCACGCTTCTGCTTTATGACGCTCGGTCCGGGCAGCGACGCTGCCGCCGTGGCGGATTACTTCAATCGCGGATGCGACGTGCTCGTCGTCGATGGGGGCAAGGAAAGTCCGGCCGTCATCAGGGATCTCGTCGGTCAGAGCGTCTCCGATGCAATCAAGCATGGCCAGCTGAGCTTGGAGGCGCTCAAGGCTTCGGCTCAGAGGTTTTTGGCTTTGCGGTCTCCGGCGGCGTCACCGTCCACAGGGTTCACGACGCGGACGGCGCAGTGACAACCGGTGCGCCATTTTCTCCTTCCCCGATTTCCTTGGCGGTGCCTCACCCTTTCGGATAAGGGAAGTGTCAAGCCGCACCTAGACAAGGCGTATTAGTGACGAATATCGGCTTCCTTCACCGTGGCGTGCCGTTCTCCGGCAGCACGCTGCGGTCAGCATCATTAGGCGGGATCGAAAGCTCTGTAGTGCAGCTTGCGGAAGCGCTCGCTCGCCGGGGACATGACGTCTCGGTGTTCAATGGAGTTCCGGCGCCTCTGGAGGAGTTCGGCGTCCACTGGCGCCCGATTGACGAAGCTTGCAACCATGCGCGCGGCGATATCGGCATCGCGGTCGCGTCGCCAAGGCTTTTCAGCGGCACTTCATTCAGGTCTCGCATCTTCTGGTTGCACAATCCGTTAAAAACCTGGCGGCAGATCAAGCGCGGAAACGTAATGCCGCTCCTCAAAACTTGGCCAACAATCGTTCTTCTTGGAAAATATCATGCCGCTCACGTCCCGGTCTGGCTGCCGTCGCGGCGCCGCACCGTCATCCACAATGGAGTGACTGACGAATTCTTCCGCCGCGAAGCCGCCGCCGAAGCTCCTCCAGCCCGGGCGGTTTTCACCTCCCAGCCGTATCGAGGACTCGATTGGCTTCTCGATCTCTGGGGTGAAATAAAGCAGCAGGTTCCTGGCGCCACCTTCGATGTTTTCGCGCCGAAGGCTCATCAGGCGGCTGCCAACGCAGCAAGAGGGCGGATCCGGGGCGGTGTGGACGGCGTTACGTTTCGCGGCAACATCGCAAGGCCGGGACTCGTCCGCGAGCTCGGCAGCGCCCGCGTCCAGCTTATCCCGGGACATCGCGATGAAACCTACTGTCTCGCGGCCGCGGAGGCTATCGCGGCAGGCGTGCCAGTTGTGACCATGGGAATTGGGGCTCTTTCGGAGCGTGTCCGGGACGGGAAAACCGGCTTCATTGCGCGAAGCAAGGATGAGTTCATCGCGCGGACGGTCGAAATTCTGTTCAATGACGCACTATGGCTTGCGATGCACAGGGCCTGCCTGGCGGAGGCATCGCTTAACACATGGGATGTTCGCGCGGAGGAGTGGGAGCGCTTATTTACCCGGCTCTGATCGCACCAGGACAGGCCGCAGGGCAGCCATCCGCCAGAAACACGCGGCCTTATCCTGAGCTTGTCGAAGGACGAGGCCAAAGTTTACGGTTCTTTCAGCACTTTCCAGCCGAAACCACATCGTTCAGGAAGCGAGTCAGGTTGTCTGTCTCGAAGTGGATATAATGGGGAAGCGCTTCCGTCTTGAGAGCGTGCTGCGAGGGGTGATCGTAAAAGTTCGAACGCACGAGCACGGTAACAATCCCGAGATCGTGGGCCGCTTCGAGATTGTGTGGCAGGTCCTCGAACATGGCGGCCTTGCAATTCGCGCCGGCGCAGAAATCGAGAAAGCGCTCGAAGGCTTCCGGCTTCGGTTTCGGCACATAGCCTCCCGCCGCGATGTCGAAAATGCCGTCGAACTTGTCGAGCACACCGAGCTTTTTCGCCACGCGCTCGGCATGGCGCGTCGACCCGTTCGTGAAAATGAACTTCCGCCCTTCAAGCAGGGAAATGGCGTCGGCGAGGTCCGGCATGTGCGAAACCGGGGCGAGATCGATGTCATGGACGAAATCCATGAAAACTTCCGGCTTCACATGATGCTTGATCATGAGGCCGGATAGCGTCGTGCCATGCTCGTAATAGAGTTCTTTCTGCACCTTGCGGGCCGCAACCGCATCGAGCCCGAGCAAATTCTGAATGAAGGCGGACATCCGCTGATCGATCTGCGCGAAGAGGTTGCACTCCGCCGGATACAGGGTGTTGTCGAGGTCGAAGATCCAAAGGCGCGTGCCGGCGAACGCGCGGCCCATGCCGCCGTCGCCTTTTTTTGCATCTGCCATTGTCAATCGCGCTCGATCAGAGTGCCGACGCCATGCTCGGTAAACAGTTCCAGGAGCACGGCGTGAGGCACGCGCCCATCGAGGATTACGACGCCCTCCACGCCCTGCTCGATCACGCTCAGGCAGCCTTCCACCTTTGGAATCATGCCGCCCGAGATCGTGCCGTCCGCAATCATGGCCTTGGCCTCGGACACCGACAGGCGGTGAATGAGCTTTTTGTTTTTATCGAGAACACCGGCCACATCGGTGAGAAGCAGGAGCCGCTTGGCCTTGAGCGCACCGGCCAGCGCGCTCGCGAACGTATCAGCGTTGATATTATAGGTCGTTCCGTCGCGGCACATGCCGAGCGGGGCGACCACCGGGATTATCTCATTTTCGGCAAGCACCTTCACGATCCTCGGATTGACTTCTTCCGGCTCGCCGACAAAGCCAAGATCGATAACGCGCTCGATAGCCGAATCCGGATCGAACTCCGTCCTCGTCAGCTTTCTCGCAATCATGAGATGGCCGTCCTTGCCCGAAATGCCGCAGGCATGCCCGCCAAGCTGGTTGATCTCGCAGACGATCTGTTTGTTGATCGATCCCGCAAGCACCATTTCGACGACTTCGACCGTTGCCGCGTCCGTCACCCGAAGCCCGCCCGAAAATTCGCTCTGGATGCCGAGCCGGTTGAGCAGCCTTGCGATCTGCGGGCCGCCGCCATGCACCACCACCGGCTTCACGCTCGCCTGCTCCAGCATCACGATGTCACGCGCGAAACTTTCGGCGAGCTTTGCGTCGCCCATGGCATGGCCACCATACTTGATGACCACGGTCGCCTGATCGTATCGCTGCATATAGGGCAGCGCCTCGGACAGGATCTCCGCGGCGATGCTGGGCTTCCTCAAGCCTCTGTAGAAGTCTTCGTTCGGATCCGCGTCGGACATTCTCCCTCCCAGGTCGAGCTTGTCAGCCTGCTTAAGAATTACGGTGCGGCCCCGCAAAGTTGCAAGGGCCGGTTTAGAAGCGGCTCGCTGTCACACGGCTGCAATGCGTTTCCCTTTTTCTCAAGCAAGGGAGAAAGCGGAATCAGGAATTCGCAATGCACGGCTTCATGCGGAATGCAACGATTGGACACTTCGGCAAACAGCGCTATCGCTCTCTCTTCTTGTCCGACGTGCATCTCGGGACCAGGGCTGCACAAACGGCAGCGCTGATCGATTTCGTCCGCAAGCACGAAGCGGAAACAATCTATCTCGTCGGAGATATTATCGATTTTTGGAGGTTGCGTCGCGGGGTGATCTGGCCCGATTCGCATGATGACGTTTTTCAGCTTCTCATGGAAAAGGTTCGGCAGGGATCGCGAATCGTTTTCATTCCCGGAAACCACGACGAAGCGCTTCGCAATTATTGCGGCATGCGTTTCGGCGGCATCGAGATCATGCGGGAGTGCATCCACACCACGGCGGATGGACGGCGCCTGCTGGTTCTTCACGGCGACGAGTTCGATGTCGTCGTGCGGTACGCGAAGTGGCTGAGGTTTCTCGGCGACCGCTCCTATGAGTTCGTCCTGTGGTGCGATCAGCCTTTGAACTGGGTGCGGCGCAAGCTTGGATTTGGGTTCTGGTCCCTGTCTGTGTATGCAAAAACGCGCGTGAAGGCCGCCGCCTCCTTTATCGACGAGTTCGAGACAGCGCTCGCGGGCGAAGCCACACGCCGGAACCTGGACGGCATTATCTGCGGCCACATCCATCACCCAGCCGACCGGCAGATTGGCGGCGTTCGCTACTTGAATTGCGGCGACTGGACCGAGAATTGCACCGCGATAGCGGAGGATGAGGACGGACAGCTTCGCATACTGCGCTGGCAGGCCCCGCTCGCGGGTGCGAAGCCGATGGCAGCACGGACACCGGTTCTCAAGGCAGCCTAGCAGGATGCTGAAAAAGCGGGAAAGCTTGGATTCATCCTTCGACAGGCTCAGGATGAGGGCGTGTGCTATCAACGACTTAATCCTCATGGTGAGCCTGTCGAACCATGGGCAGCATCACTTTTTCAGCAGCCTGCTAGTGGGAAACGGCTTGAGATAAGCGCGGGCCAAAGGCTTGAGCGCGGCATTTCACTTGGAATGATTAATCAAGCCGATCTATAATGCCCCGTCGGATTATCGATCAGGACATTTTCCCAGTGCATTATCGCTTCAGTGTGACGCGAGCTTTGAGGGATGCGGTCCCTTCAATTGCGGCCGGGCAGCTGGATGCGGCGCTGATGCGGCTGAAGTCTCCCGATCGTGGCCCAGAAGCGATACACGCCGCCCGCAAGCACTTCAAAAGAACACGCGCGCTGCTGGAACTCATAAAGCCAACCGTCAGCGGCAAGGCTGCGAAAGCCCCGCAGAAACTGCTTTCGTCCGCTGCTAATATGCTTTCCGCGAGCCGGGATGCTCAAGTCGCGATCGGAGCAGCGGAGGTGTTGGAGAAGGAGTTCGGCAGTTCGCGCCGAAGCCGGCTTTTCGCCAATCTCAAGTCCTGGCTTTCGGCACGGCGCGATCTTGCCGACGAGAAGCTCGCCTCCTCGCAGCTCGACAGTGCGCTCGAAGAACTGGTGAAAGCGAAGGCTAGCCTTGCCAAGCTCGACATGCAAGCAGCCAGGATCGACGATCTCCTCCAATCGGCGTCCGAGACCTATCGGCGCGGGCGCCATGCCATGAAGACAGCACTCGCCACCGGCGAAGACGAAGCGTTGCACGATTGGCGAAAACAGGTGCAGCGGCATTGGCGGCACACGCTTCTGTTGCAACAGGCGTGGCCGGACGAAGCGAAAGCTCG
This sequence comes from uncultured Alphaproteobacteria bacterium, assembly GCA_963834165.1. Lineage (GTDB taxonomy): Bacteria > Pseudomonadota > Alphaproteobacteria > Rhizobiales > Rhodomicrobiaceae > Rhodomicrobium. Next base: position 352,662 of record CAWIAL010000018.1, read on the forward strand.
CTCAAAGCTTGCCCGCAAACTCTCCGAAAGCCTTGGCATACATCACGATCTCGCCGTGTTGCGTGGGATGATCCTGGCAAACCGGCCCGCATTTCGCAGCGCGAGCGACATTAAGACGCTGTGCCGCTGTATCGAGAAGAAACAGGCCGCTTTGATAAGCGAGGCTGCTCTGCGCGGAGAGCGGCTTTATGCCGAAAAACCGAAAGCTTTTCTGCAACGCCTCCGGGCCTATTGGAAGAGCGCAGAGCACAAGCACGGCCGTGGTGCTGCCGAAGCGCAGGCGTGACATTTGGGACATGCCTTCCTGGGTAGAAAGGTGCATGCCGGACTTGCGCGGAAGGCCCGGACCGGCGATATAATGCGACGGGAGGTTGGCGCAGACGTATCGCTCGCCAACCGGGTCAGGTCCGGAAGGAAGCAGCCCTAACGAATCCGATGCGGGTTGCTGTCCAGCCTCTCACCGTTGCGCCTTCATAACTAGTTTGGGGTCTTATATTTCGAGTGCTGGACCCGTCCCGTGGCTCATGAGCAAATCCAGCGATAAGCCCCCAACGCCCCCGAAAAACTCCAAGCCGAAGACGGAGACCTTACCGGCGCAACCCTACGTCGTTCTCGCCCGCAAATACCGCCCGCAAACCTTGGACGACCTTATCGGCCAGGACATCCTCGTCCGCACGCTGCGGAACGCGTTCGCGATGGACCGGATCGCGCAGGCCTACATGCTCACGGGCGTCCGCGGCGTTGGCAAGACGACGACGGCGCGCATCCTCGCCCGTGCCTTGAACTACGAGCGGCCAGGGGCGCCGGACAAGCCCACCCTCGACATTGCGGAGCTTGGCGTTCACTGCCAGGCCATCATGGAGAGCCGCCATGTCGACGTTCTCGAAATGGACGCGGCCTCCAATACCGGCATCGACGACATCCGCGAAATCATCGAAGCCGTCCGCTATAAGCCTGCCGCCGCGCGCTACCGCGTCTTCATCATCGACGAAGTTCACATGCTGTCGAAGTCTGCTTTTAACGGGCTTTTGAAGACGCTGGAAGAACCGCCGCCGCATGTGAAGTTCATTTTCGCCACCACCGAAATTCGCAAAGTGCCCGTAACGATCCTGTCGCGGTGCCAGCGCTTCGACCTGCGCCGGGTCGATGCCGAGGTGCTGGCCGCGCATTTCGCCGGCGTTCTCGAAAAGGAAGGACGCAAAGCCGAAGACGCGGCCTTGGCCCTAATCGCGCGCGCGGCGGAAGGATCGGTCCGCGATGGCTTGTCGCTTCTCGATCAGGCGCTGACGCTGGGCCAGGGGCATCTGACGTCCGCCGCTGTGCTGGAAATGCTGGGGCTTTCCGGCCGTGGCGCGATTTTCGATCTCCTGGAACGCATCTTCGCCGGCGACGCCAAGGCGGCTCTCACGTCCCTTAACACCCTTCACGACAAGGGCGGCGACCCGCTTATGATTTTGACCGATGCAGCCGACGCGGTTCACGCGCTGAGCCGGCTCAAGGCCGTACCCGGGCTCTATCCCCCGGATTTTTCGTCGGAGGACCGCGCGCGGGCGGACAAGCTTTCGTCGGAACTTCCGGTCTCGCGCCTTGCCGCCGCCTGGCAGATGCTGCTGAAAGGGCTCGACGAAGCCACCCGCGCGCCGAGGCCGTTCGCCGCGGTCGAAATGCTCGTCATCCGCATGTGCTACACGGCGCAGCTTCCCTCTCCTGCCGAAATCATCGGGGAGCTGAAAGGCAAGTTGCCCGCTCATCCGGACAAGAAGGAAGACTCTCGTCTAAGGACCGAGGCGAGCGCCTCGCGAACATTCAGCGAAGCGAAGAGCGGCGAGGACGGCGAGCGCGAAACACGCCCCGAGGGCGAGAAATCTCCCGCGCCGAACTTCGCATCCTTCGAGGACATCGTGGCACATGCCGCGCAGCTGCGCGACATTATGCTCAAGATCGCACTCGAGGAGCAGGTCGAACTTGTGAAGTTCGGGCCTGGCTTTCTCGAGATCCACACCCTCGAAGGCGCACCAAGAAATCTCGCGCAGGAACTCGCGCGCAAGCTGCAAGCCTGGTCGGGGGAACGCTGGATCGTGTCGCTTTCCGAAGATCGCGGCATGACACCACTTGGCGCGCGCCGCCGCGCGGAAGAGGCGAAGGCTGTGGAGGAAATCCGCAAGCATCCGGCTGTGAAAAGCGTCATGCATCACTTCCCGGATGCAGAAATCAAGAGCGTGCGCTCTCTCGATTAGCGCAGCCCGCGTCCGAAAGGACGCGGATAGTGATTAGGCAAGGGTCAACGCCAGGAGGCACTTATGAAGAATATCATGTCGATGATGAAGCAGGCGCAGGAGCTTCAAAGCAAAATGGCGGAGCTGCAAGCCGAGCTTGAGACCATGGAGGTGGAGGGCACCTCCGGAGGCGGGCTGGTCAAGGTGATATTGACCGGGAAGGGCTCCATGGCGCGCATTTCACTCGACCCAAGCCTGATCAAGCCCGAAGACGCGGAGATCCTCGAAGACCTCATCGTCGCGGCCCATAACGACGCGAAGCAAAAAGCCGAGCAGGCCATGGCTGAAAAAATGCAGGCGCTCACCAGCGGCCTGCCTTTGCCTCCGGGCCTCAAACTGTTTTAGCCGGCATCTTTGGGGTTAGCGCGCAAATTTTGAAGGGGCGAGCCAATCCAGGCTGCAAACCTGCCCGTGGGTACTCGCCGCCTTCCCGACGTTACCAGGTTCGAGCCCCCGTTCTCCCAAGCTCGCCACAAAAAAATCAGTTTCTCCGAACCTAGAGCCTTTCTATACCGCTCGGGGAAAGATTGAGTTCGTAATCGCCTTTCAGCAATAGGCACCTTCATGACCATCGGAGCTTACTATCAATGTCACAGGCGAAGGAAGGCCGTTGAGTTCGCGCTTTTCACATATCGCATGAACTATCCGAGTACTTCCCTGGTCATGGTTTGTGACGGTGGCGAGGATTTCTCCGACCTCGCATCAAGGCATGGCGCCATCTACCACCACGAGGAACGCCTTTGCAACGTTGCCGCTGGGCGCGAGGGGCCAATCGCACTGACACAGGAATATTTCTCCTCACCTGATGTTCTCTACGCATTCGTTGAACGCCTCAGCCGCCATTTGCCGCAAATCAAAGAAGATTACTTCATGATTTTGGAGGATGACGTTTTTGTCATGAAGCCGACGGCCACTCAGGATCTGTCTTTTTGCGTAAATGGCTTCAATCCAAACGAGAGCCTTCCTGCGTTGATCTGCAAATCGCATTTCGGTAAGAAGCGGATGCCTTATGGAGCCTGCGGTGGCAGTATTTTGAAAACATCTTTTTTTCGGCAAGTATTGAGCGCTAACAACATCAGTAACGTCCGCTCGCATATTGATAGATTCTGCTTACTTGATAGCAAGAGAGAGAAGTGGGCCAGCGACGCCATTCTCAGTTCTATCACGTATGCTTTCAAGGGCGATATCGGGCAATACAACGGCTTCTGCGAAATGTGGTATCCCGACCTGGGACAAAGGCTAAAAAGCAACTCGATCGAGGTCCTCCATCATTTCAAGACACACTATTGACTGCGCGCCGAAGAGGCAAGTTAGCAAAAGCAAGAATACGGAGCTCGTTCAGCGTGGCCTGCGACTATCATCAATTCCGCGACAGGGTGGAGACACACAATCGCATTGTGTTAAGCTTCGCCAGGACACTAGCGGAAGCGCACCATGCATTATTATATATATCCAATCTTATTTCAGCCCCAATGCTCAAGCTCATCGGCAAGCCGAAGCTTGAGCAGCAGCACATGGCTGCGCTGCCCTAGCGGAGCCGGAAAAGGGATGGTAGACTTATCCAAAGGCGCCGGAAGTTCCGTCGTCTGGGCGGGGGTCGAGATGAAGAGCATTTTTGAATTGTTCCTTCCGGCGCTGTCGGGAGCGGCTTAGTGCGGGCCATGAGCAGCACCGTGAAAAACATCGTCCCCCCGCAGGATTTGCTTGCCGGCTATATGCCTGCTGCCGATGGCTTCGACGAGGCCGTCGGCGCCGATGGCTGTGTCAGACCTCACTGGAAGGCATTTTCCGAAGCCTTCGGCGCCATCCCGCCGGAGGAGCAGCTTCAACGCCAGGAGCGCCTGCGCCGCCTGGTTCTTGAGAATGGCATCGCGCATGACTTGTTTGCCGAGCCCGGCAGCCGGCAGCCTTGGTCCATCGACCTCATTCCGATCCTGATCTCCAGCGCCGAGTGGACCCAGCTTGAGCGCGGTCTTATTCAACGGGCCGCGCTTTACGACCTCATTGCAAAGGATTTCTACGGTCCGCAAACGCTCCTCAAGTCCGGCAAGGTTCCGCCGCGTCTCGTTTTCAGCGATCCGGCCTTCCTCCGTGCCTGCCGGGAACCCAGAACCGATGGGCACCTGATCAATTTCTTCGCCGCCGATCTCATCCGCGATACGACCGGGTCTTGGCGAATCATCGACGTGCATGCCGAAACGCCGGCCGGCGTCGGCTTCGCGCTCGCGAATCGCCTGCTTCACGGCCAAATGATGGGCGACATCTTCCGAAGCTGCCGGGTGCACAGGCTTGCGCCTCACTTTCAGCAGCTTCAAACGGAGCTTTTGCAACGCATCGAGCGCGACGACCCGCTGATCACGCTGCTGACGCCCGGCCCGCGCCACGAGGACTATTTCAGCCACGCTTATCTTTCGCGCTACCTCGGATTCCAGCTCGTCGAGGGGGGAGACCTGCGCGTGATCGGCAGCCGCGTCTACATGAAGACGCTGGAGGGCCTGAAGCCGATCGATCTCATGATCCGGTGCGTCGAAGGCTCCCACTGCGATCCGCTGGAACTCGATCCGAACGGGTTCGCCGGTCCGGTCGGTCTCGTCCAGGCGCTGCGCAAGAATCAGCGCCTGCTGATGAATTTCCTCGGCAGCTCTGTGATTGAAAATCGGGGACTGGTGCCCTGGCTTTCTCAGATCTCCTGGTCGATGCTAGGCCAGGATCTCCTGTTGCACGATACGCACCGGCGCTGGCTGGGCGACATGGAGGCGCGCGTTTACGTGTTCGCCCACCCGGAACGCTTCGTCATCAGGCACGCCCATGAAGGCACGGGAAGGCCGGGCCGCGCAGAGCTTGGCATCATGCCGGATAAGCTTTCGCCGCGCGAACTTGAGAACCTGAAATTCGACCTCGAAGTGAATGGCCAGGATTTTGTAGCCGAGGAGCGCACCGATTGTGCCACGGCGCCGTCCTGGACGATGGACGGCCTCAAAGCGCGGCCCTTCGCGATGCGTCTTTACGTTGCGGCTGTCGATGGAGACTATCGCGTTATGCCGGGCGGCCTCGCCATGTCGCTCGATGGCACTCCGGGTGTGGCGATGTCCGCCATGGATGGGCATTCGCGCGACGTTTGGGTCGCTTCCGAAACGGAAGCGGTCATGCCCCATCTTACTCTTATGCGTCCGGCCGCCGAGGTCGCTCGCGTTCTGCGCGCCGGGATCGGCCTGCGCAGCCGCATCGCCGACAATCTTTACTGGCTTGGCCGCTATTGCGAACGCTCAGACTGGGTAATGCGGCTGATGCGCGGCGCGCTGACGCGAGCCGATGACACCGGAGCCGTTGCTTTGGGCGATGGAGGGCGCAAGGCTCTCGAATTGCTCCTCGCAAAAGATCAGCCGGCAAACGCCTCGCAAAGCCTTGGCGCCGACAACCGGGCTATAGAGCATGCGGTCCGTCTTCTCATGACATCGCCCGTCCGGACGTACAGCCTGCCAGGCCTCGAAAGCAACATCCTGCGCGTCGGCAGCATTGTGCGCGAGCGGCTGTCGCTCGAAGTCTGGCAGACGCTGTTGCGTTTCTCGAACATCGCCTCGGCGCAGAACATGGAGTTTGCCGATCCGGTCAAGCTTCTCGATAGGCTGAACGCCGGCATCGTCACGCTCGCGTCCATGAACGGACTGACCGCCGAGAACATGACGCGAAACTACGGCTGGCGTTTCCAGGACATGGGCCGCCGTCTGGAACGCGCCCTCAACCTTGCGGAACTGCTTCTCTCGCTTTTCGGCGAGTTGCGGCGGGAGGACGAGGAGACGGCGCGGCTATTCTTCATGCTGAACGTCGCGGACAGCACTATCACCTTCCGCCAGCGCTATTTGTTCGCGCCCATCCTCTCGCTCGTTCTCGATCTACTCATGGTCGACGAATCCAACCCGCGCGGCATCGGGTTTCAGCTTTGTGCAATTTCCGACCATCTTCAGGCACTGCCGCAAGCCTCGCCCTATGCGCCGCATAACGAGGAGCAGCGCCTTATCCTCGATCTCCTGACGCGCGTTCGCCTGGCCAAGGTCGCGAGCCTGGAGCATGCCGACGAGGAAGGGCAACGGCCGGAGCTGCAGGAGCTGTTGAACTACATAATTTTGGGCTTGCCGAAGCTTTCCGAAGCAATTACGCGCCGTTACTTCAATCTCACGGAAGACGAGCTGCGGCGCGTCTACACGCGGTTTGGAAGCGGCTCATGAACTTCGAAATCAGCCATCGTACGATTTATCGATACTCGGCGCCGGTTTCGCAGTCCCACCACTTGCTGCATCTGACGCCCCGCTCGCACTCGCGCCAAAACGTCCTTCGACACAGCCTCATCATCGATCCAGCCCCCGCCTCAAAGACGGAGCTGATGGATGATTTCGGCAATCCGGCTTCGATCATCACGATCGAGAAGGACCATACTAAGCTTGAGATCCATTCGCGGGCGCAAGTCGCGGTTTATGCGCCGGCGCCTCTCGACACGGCTCGCTCCGCGAGCTGGAACGACGTTGCGGCGCAGCTTCGCGCCAATCTCGGCCCCGAAACCTTCGAGGCGGTCCAATATTCGTGCCCTTCGCGGTACATCCGCGCGACGCGCGACATCTACAAGTTTGTGCGGCCGAGTTTTCCTGAAGGACGCCCGCTTCTCGAAGCGGTGCAGGACCTGACGGCACGGATTCATCGCGAGTTCAAGTATCAGGCCGGGGCGACGGACGCAGCGACCTCGGTTGCGGAAGTGCTGCGGATCAAGCGCGGCGTCTGCCAGGATTTCGCGCATCTCGAAATCGCGGGCTTGCGCACCCTTGGCCTCGCCGCGCGCTATGTGAGCGGTTATCTGCTCACCTATCCGCCGGAGGGTCAGCCCAAGCTCGTCGGTGCCGATGCCTCTCATGCATGGATTTCCGTTTGGTCGCCCGAATGGGGTTGGGTGGATTTCGATCCCACGAATAATCTGATCCCCAAGGAAGAGCATATCGCGATAGCCTTCGGCCGCGATTTTCAGGATGTAAGCCCAGTAAGCGGCGTTCTCCTCGGCGGCGGTGAACACGATGTCGAAGTCGCGGTGGACGTGAACCCAGTGTCGCCCAACGGTTTTCAGCCGCGCTAAGCTCAGTTACAGATAGGGCAGCTTCCATGGGCAAACCGGGCTTGCTGCTGCCCTTTTTAGATCCTACTTTTGTTCAAGGAGTTTTTCATGGCCAACGAAATCGACAACCTCGTTCTGGAGCACTTGCGCGCGATCCGTACCGATGTCGCGGAAATTAAGCTTCGGCTCGATGAGTTGGCGGGCTCGCAAGGGGGACTTCTCAAGATCGCCGCCTCGCAAGGCGACAGCCTGATACGGATCGAGCGCCGCGTCGAGCTGATAGAGAAGCGCCTTAATCTCGTCGATGCATAATTTAACAGGCTTTGATTCCATCCTTCGACAAGCTCAGGATGAGGTCGAGAGTTATCAACGAGGAAGTCCTCATGGTGAGCCTGTCGAACCATGGGCAACAGCCATTTTAGCCTCCTGCTGGCAAGTTACGGGCAAAGCGCCTCGTTCACGACTGCGTCGTGGATTTCCCCTTCCGCGGCGCACAGAGGCTTCGCAACCTCCTTCGCTTCGGTAAGCTTGCCGTCCTCTTTCAACGAAATCGCGAGGTTGACCCTCAAAAACTGTTCAAGCTCAGGCTTGAAGAACGCGCGCAGCATCCTGTCTTCGCTGAGCGCGGCTCTCCATTCACGTTCCGCCCCTTGGCCATCGCCTGTGTCATTCAGTTTCATGGCGCGATACATGTGCGAGCGGGGATCGCGCGGGTACAAGTTCACGAGACTTGCCGACTTTTCTTTCGCCGCGGGCAGACCTTGTGGAAACTGATCCGCCGGGATCAGGTACGCCGACAGCGTGTACGGCTCATATCCAGCCGCGATTTCGAAGCCGCTGAATAGCACGCCGCAAAGGCCAAGCGCCGCCGCCAGGACAGCCAGTTTCCTGTAGGGCGGCAGGACCGCATCTCTGGGCCATAAAGTCACAAGAAGCGCGCCGACCGCCGCGCCGCCGATTGCGCCCCCGGCATGCGCAGCCAAATCGACCCTCTCTCCGAACAAACCTCCGGCGAGCGGGATCATCGAAGGAATGAGCACCCGCAAAGAGCCGGACTGCAAATAGGTCCGCATGGGCGAGGCTTTGGGATAGCGGTAGCTGATTGCGAAAGCCGCCGCGAACAGTCCCATGATTGCGCCGGATGCGCCGACGGATATGACGTTGGCGGGATTTAACCAGAGCGACATCAGCGCGCCGCAGAACCCGCTCACTGCGTACACCGCCGCGAACCAGACCCGGCCGATCACATTCTCGAGGATGACCCCGGCAAAGAAAAGGGCGAGAGCATTGAACCCTAGGTGTGCCGGACCGCCATGCAGCATCGGCCCGGAGAATATGCGCCACCACTCGCCGCCTTCGGTGACGAGATTTTTGTCGAGCGCGCCGAGCGCGACCAGCGTCTTGATGCCGGGATCGAGAAACCCGCTTGGCGGGCTGACTTGAAATGTGAGCTCGCCAACAAAAACTGCGGCAAGCGCAGCGATAAGGCCATAAGTCAAAAGGAGTGGACGGTCCTGCACCATGCCGCGTCAAATTTCTCCATTGGCAGTATATCCGGCTCCGCGTGTTGAACGGACAGCGTGTCCGCCGGTCCCCAGCTTATAGATTCCATGCGGAAATTAGGCGAGTGGCAAGGCCCGCTTGCCACCGGGATTCACGCCCGCCTTCAGCTTACCTAAACGTAAGGTTGACAGGCTGCGTGAATAGCCTAGCTCTTAGCCAAAGCAGACCCGCAGGAGAGTGCCTCATGGCGAAAGATTTCAGAGAGAGCGCCATCGAATATCATGAGGCCGATCCCCCGGGCAAAATCGCGATCCTGCCGACAAAGCCGCTATCCACGCAACGCGACCTGTCGCTCGCCTACTCGCCGGGCGTGGCTTTCGCCTGCGACGAGATCGTCAAGGACAACGCCGCAGCGGCGCGGCTCACAAGCCGTGGGAACCTCGTTGGCGTCATCACCAACGGAACCGCGGTGCTCGGCCTCGGCAACATCGGGCCGCTCGCCTCGAAGCCGGTGATGGAAGGCAAGGCGGTGCTGTTCAAGAAGTTCGCCGGCATCGACGTGTTCGACATCGAGGTCGCCGCCACCGGCCCGGACCACTTCGTCGAGGCTGTGGCGGCGCTGGAGCCGACCTTCGGCGCGATCAACCTTGAGGATATCAAGGCGCCGGAATGCTTCGAGATCGAGCAGAAGCTCCGCGAGCGCATGAAAATCCCCGTCATGCACGACGATCAGCATGGCACCGCGATTGTCGTCGCGGCGGCGATCCTGAATGGGCTCAAGATCGTCGGCAAGGACATCGGCAATGTCAGGCTCGCCTGCTGCGGCGGGGGGGCTGCGGCGCTCGCCTGCCTGAATCTGCTTGTGAGCCTTGGCCTGCCCCGCGAAAACATCTTCGTCTCGGACCGCATCGGCGTCGTCTTCGAGGGCCGTACCGAGGAGATGAACCCCTATCTCGCACGCTATGCCCAGCCCACGCCATTCCGCAAGCTCGGCGAGACCTTGGCCGGCGCCGATATCTTTCTCGGCCTGTCGGCACCTCGCGTCGTGTCGTCCGATATGGTGAAGACCATGGCGGACCGTCCGATCATCATGGCGCTCGCCAATCCGACGCCCGAGATCATGCCGGAGGATGTGAAAGCGGTGCGTCCCGACGCGATCATCGCGACCGGGCGCTCCGATTACCCGAACCAGGTCAACAATGTGTTGTGTTTCCCGTTTCTGTTCCGGGGCGCGCTCGACGCAGGCGCGACCGAGATCAACGAGGAGATGAAAAAGGCCTGCGCCATGGCGATTGCGGAGCTGGCGCAGGCTGAAGCTCACGATATCGTGATGACAGCCTATAGCGCGGAAAGCTTCATCTTCGGCCCGGAGTATATCATTCCGAAGCCCTTCGATCCGCGGCTCATCATCAAGCTTGCGCCTGCGGTCGCGAAAGCGGCCATGGACTCGGGCGTTGCGACGCGGCCCGTCCTCGATTTCCAGGCCTATCGCGACCGGCTCTCGGATTTTGTTTTCCGCTCCGGGCTTGTGATGAAGCCCATTTTTGAAGCCGCGAAGAACGCGCCGAAGCGGGTCATCTTCGCGGAAGGCGAGCGCGTCAAGGTCTTGCAGGCGGCCTATCAGGTTCTATCGGAGGGCATCGCGATGCCCATTCTTGTCGGCAACCGGCGCTTCATGGAGGAGCGGATTCACAATCTCGCCTTGCCCATGAAGGCGGGGCGGGATTTCGAGGTGTTCGATCCATCCGAAGACCCGCGGGTGGAGGAGTTGGCGGAGCATTATTATACGCTTACCGAGCGCAAGGGCGTTCTGCGGTCGGACGCACGCATAGCGCTGAGGCGGCAAAACACGGTCATTGCGGCCATGCTGCTGAAGCGCGGCGAAGGACACGCCATGATCTGCGGTTCGGCAGGCCGCTTCGACCGGCATCTCAGGGATGTCAACGAAATCATCGGGCTTCGCAAGGGCGTGCGCACTTTCGCGGCACTTAGTGCGATCGTACCTCAGGCGGGCACATTCTTCATCGCCGACACGCAGGTGAATTTCGACCCCAGCGCCGAAGAGATCGCGGAGACAGCCGTACTCGCCGCGCGGCAGGTCAGCCGCTTCGGGCTGACGCCCAAGCTCGCTTTTTTGTCCCATTCGAATTTCGGCAGCGCTGACACGCGGACCGCGCGGAAGATGCGGGAAGCCCTCGCCCTGTTCTGGGAACTCGCCCCGGATGTGGAAGCCGAAGGCGAAATGCAGGCGGATGCGGCCGTGTCGACGCGCGTGCGCCATGAGCTTTTCCCTCACTCGAAGCTCACCGGGGACGCCAATGTGCTGATCATGCCCACGCTCGACGCCGCCAACATCACCTTCAACGCGATCAAGACCATGACTTCCGCCATCTCTATAGGGCCGATCCTGCTCGGCGCCGCCCTTCCGGTGCACGTGCTGACGCCCGCGGCGTCTGTGCGCGGCCTCGTGAACATGACTGCCGTCGCCGTTGTGGGGGCGAACGACAAACTCGCAGGGTTGGAAGCTTAGTTTAGCGGATGCTTAATTATACGCTGAGCTTCACCCCTGCGTCGTTCCCGCGAAGGCGGGAACCCAGTAAACAATGCCCTCGCGATTACTGGATGCCCGCCTCCGCGGGCACGACACCATTAGGGCTACAGCTGCGTTTGGGATCGAGCCGCAAATCATGCTGCACATCGCGCCGCCGGCTGGATATTGGCCTTCGGAGGCTTCGCAGCAGTCTTTGGGTTCCCAACCTCGTTATGCCCCTCGTCTGCCTCCTGATCGCGTTCGGCATTGCTATCCCGAGCCCATTCTCCATTGGAAGACGATGCATCCGCTGGCCGCGCTCCCTCTTCCGTGGGGAGAGGGCTGGGGTGAGGGGCGTAACTTTTCAACCTGCGGGCGTGAGATGCACCCGCACCCTGGTCAAAATGGCTTCCCTGATCTCATCCGGCTGGCTGTGAACGGCCGAGGTCATGGCGCGAAGCAGGGTGCGTGTGCTGTGAAGCTGATCAATGAGCGAAAGCACCATGGTCAGCTCTTCGTCGCGCAGCTCCATGTCGTAGCAAAGGTCGAACAGCAGGTGGGTGCGCGCTATGTCCGCGTCATCGAAAAGAAATCCCGCGTCGCTCCGGTGCGGTTTCAGCCAGCCCACCGCAATCCAATGCTCGAGAACCTGTGCATCCAGCCGCGTGAAGCGCGCGATGACTTCCGTTTCAGTAATCATCATTTCGTGCCGCCTCCTTGCCTCGGATTATAGGGATGTTCGCTTTCCCAGCCGGAGATAAAGTTTTCGAGCGCTTCATCGGGATGCGGCGGCATCATCACTTGCAGCTCAACAAGGTGGTCGCCCTTGGCGCGGCCTTGCACGCCCTTGCCGCGAAGCCGAAGCACGCGCCCGGTGTTCGAATGCTTTGGGATCTTAAGGCTGACCGGCCCCGAGACGGTATCCACCTGAACGGGTCCGCCAGCAAGCGCCTCATGCAGCGTAATGGGAACCACCGACTTGATGTCGTTGCCCTCGCGGCGGAAAATGGGATGGGGCCGGATGCTCACCGTGATGAGCGCATCGCCAGCCGGGCCGCCTCCAATTCCTGGCATGCCCTGCCCTTTGAGCCGCAAGGTTTGCCCTTCCTGAACACCGGCGGGAATAGAAATGTCGAGGGTCTTCCCGTCCGGCATGTCGACGCGCTTTTTCGCGCCGTTCACGGCTTCGAGAAAGTCGATTGGTAGCGTGTAGTTGACATCGCCGCCCCGCATGCGGAACTGCGCGCCGGCGCCGCCGGCCTCGCCTCTCTGACCGCGGCGCCTGAACAAATCGCCAAGGACATCGCCCAAGTCTTCGAAGCCGCCGAGGTCCTCCGCGCGCTCGTACCTGAAGCCCGCGCCGGCGTCCGCATAATCGCGATAGAAACGCCGCTCGGCCTGCGGGGTGCCCGTTTCGTCGATCTCGCCCGCGTCGAAGGCCCGCCGCTTCTCGGGATCGTTCAGAAGCGAATAGGCTGCCGAGATCTCCTTGAACCTGTTTTCGGCTTCCTTGTTGCCGGGGTTCAAGTCTGGATGATGCTTCTTCGCAAGCTTCTTGTAAGCCTTGCGAATTTCCTCTTCGGTCGCCGTCTTCGCGACACCGAGCGTCTGATAGGGATCAGCCATTATCGCCGTGGGTGAATTAGGATACTACCTGCCCGAGCATGTAGAGGAGTCGCGCTACTGAAACAAGAGCGCATGGTTCGATGCGAGCAGAGGGGAGACGCCTGGGTTGGGGCCATGGAACAAGCCAGAGGTTCAAAAGCTACTTCTCAACTAAGCGCATGTAGTTTTGGTCCGTCAGGGTCTTCAAAAAGGCGATCAGCGCACCGGTTTCGCTCTCACTCAGCGCCGGCGCCGTTTTCAATATGTCGAGCGCCAAGTTGGCGGACGTCTCCGGGGCTTCCCAGGGCTGCCCCGTTTCGGGGTTGATTTGCGCTCCGCCTGGGGCAAACCTGCCATGAAATAGCAGCACCGTGCGCAATTCCTCGAATATGCCGTTGTGCATGTAAGGCCCGGTAACGGCCACGTTGCGAAGTCCCGGAACTTTGAATCTGCCGTCGAAAGAGAGGCCCGAAACGGCCGGATTACTTGCCAGGCCGCGATCGACGAATCCGGCCTTCGAACCGTTCAGCGCACGTACTTTGAGGTTCGCAGGGGTTCCCAGGTTGTAGTATTTGGAGTTTGTGAAAATTTCGGTTTTTGCCGATCCGCCACGGGCGGAGAGATGACATGCCGTGCAGTTCGAGCGTTCGCGTGAAAAAAAGATATCCCGGCCTCGCGCCTCTTCGCCGTTCAACGCCGCTTCGTCGCTGAGCGACCGGTCGTATTTGGAATCGAACGGCGAGAATTCAGCCAAACGCTCGAACGCGGCGATGGCCTTTGTCATAGCAGAATACGCCTCGTCTGCGTTGTCCAGGCTGCCTTCGCCGTAAAGCAAATGGAAGGCGCTCACATAGTCCGGATTTTCCTTCAGCCGCGCGACAACGCTTTGCTTGTCCGGCATTCCCATTTCAACTGGATTGAGAGGGGGCCCTCCGGCCTGATCCTCAAGGGTGCGGGCGCGGCCGTCCCAGAAAAATCCTCCCACCGGCTCGCCACGCTCCAGGTGGAATTCAGGCGTCAAACGCGCATAAGCGATGCTGGGCGCGTTGCGATCCCCGAGAGAATGGCCGTCTCCGCCAAGGGAAACGGCGCCGCCGGCCTTCGGCAGCTCCCTCGGATCGATGAAGGCCAGCTCAGGCGAATGACAGCTTACGCAAGCTTGAGTGCGAGAAAAAGAAAGGTTGCGGTCGAAGAAAAGGGCTCGGCCCAGGGCCTCGACTGAGCTGAACCCCGGCGGCGTTGCCGTCTGTGCGCCCGCAAAGTCAAAGGCCGCCGGCGCCAGGGCGAGGGCGCCAAGGACCACGCCCAAGCAAGCATTGCGAAAGCGTGCGCTCATTTTGCCTCGCGGATGACCACGTTGACCGTCTCCGCGGGCGCTCCGCTTATCTGAACGGTGAGCGGACCGCTTACGAGCTGGTAGCGCACGCTCTTGCGGACTGCTTCACACCCAATCGCCCCAGTAAATGCCTTCGATTGGGTCAACTCGCCGTTCTGAACCGCGTCGATCCAGGCATGACTTGAAATCGTTATCTGGTATAGGCCGTCTTCCGGCAGGCCAGCGACCTCGAACCAGCCTGAAAAGCTATCCGGCGCGATCGCCTGCTTTTTCACGCCGGGCTTGAAAGGAAGCTCCGCCTGGCTGGAGGGCGCAAGCTTCAGGGCGATTGCGTGGCCGGGAAGCGCCTGGATCTTCCCGCCAGAGGCGATTGACATCGCTGGAGACGTCATCCAGTCGATTTCCGTTTTCAGGGGCCACGCAAAGCCGGTGCAGCTTTCCTGTGCCGCGGCGGGGATGGCCATGGCGGCCAATAGCACGAGGGCGGGGACAAACTTGGCTTTCGTTTTCCGGCTCGCTTGGGTCTTCATGATGCCTCCTGATATGCCGCTTGAAACAGTGGGTCGCCTCGCAAGCGACCGCAGCGATCGAAAGGCCGGGGAAACTGCCTTGGATCGCCGCGGAAAGCGCTCTGTTGAGCACCCTGCTTGCTGAAGGTGAAGCCTAGAACTTCATCTTCATCCCGACGGTGACGGTGCGCCCTGGTTCCGGGTAGCCGTCGGTGAGCGAGTAATTGAGGTCGAGCAAGTTGTGTGCGGTTAAATTCAAGGTCACTCCCGGCCTGAATTCGTACTCGGCGCTGATGTTGGCAAGCGTGTAGGCGCCAAGTTGATAGTAGACCGTGTAGGGTACAGCAGGGGCATTGGGGGTGACGCCAACGGAAGTCCAGCGGGTTGAGGCCACCTCAACATTGGGTGTTATCGTCAGCCCGTCGCTTGGACGCCATTTCACATAGAAGATGCCTTTTGCATCCGGAACCCCGGTCAGCTCAAAGTTTGAATCGTGCGGATCGACGATATCGCGCCGGATGAGTGTGAGGTTGCCGCCCACCATCAATGACGACGTTACGGGAATGTCTGCCGAGCCTTCCCAACCTATGAAGTGGCCGTTGCCGACGTTCTGGCTCTGCGTAACCCAATTACCGGAGGGGTTGAGAGTGGGAACGACGGTGTTGACGTAAACATTCTCGATGAAATTGGTCACATCGCTGTAGAAGACTGCCGTCGAGAGGTTCGCGTTCCAGAGCTTACCCGCCCAACCGATTTCGTAGTTCGTGGCTCTTTCTGGAACAAGGCTGGGATTAGGAATCTGCGCTCCAAAGCGCAGGCTGTACAGGTCGAACACCGTGGGGAAGCGGGTGCGGTCCGATACGCTCGCGTAAACCTTGGCATCGTTAGAGTAACGGTAGATCAGCGCAGATTGCCAATTGAAAGCCTCAAGAGTGTCTGTTGGATACTGATAGACCCCGTTAGCGGCTGTCGGATAGCCGGTGTTGTCGAGAGCCCATCCTTCCGCCTGTTGCAGGACGCGCCAATCGTAGCTTGCTCCCGCCACGAGATCGATTTTGTTGGTTATGTGGAAGGTGTTCTCAAGCGCTGCTGAGTAAGTGTCCTGTATGTCGGTCAGCGTCGGCTCCACGCAGGGCGCCGTCATCGCGTATGTGTCGCCCTTGCCGCAGGACGCGCCGGCTTTGAAATTGGAGTACATATCTTCATATTCGGTATGAATATCGCGGCGATAGAAGAATGCGCCCTTCAGCGTATCCCATTTGGTGAGGTCAGTGCCGCCTTCGATGCTGGCTCCATAGGCAGAGTCGTTGTAGTAGCTGCGGAATGTGGCGGGAGAGGTCTGCGTGTTTAGCGATGAATTATCCCAACCGTACAAAGAGTCGTTGTACAGCATATAGAATGCTTTCGTATTGACGTAGGAGGCGCTGCCAATACGCGTGGTCGTATTCTCATAAATATTCGTGAGATCCCGCTCAGGCCACGTCCAGTAGCGCTGCTGGTTCCCAGGCCAGAGGTCCACAGCTAGGGGGGCACCTTTCGAGGACTCTTGATGAATTACGCTTAGAGTATACTCATCCGTGGCGTTTGGAGTGATGCCAACCTTTGCACTAACCCTCCAATCCTCTTTCTGCGAATTATCCCGCCATCCAGAACCCTGATACTGCGTCGGCTGATAAGACTCCGATAGCATCCATCCGGTTCTATCGTAGATTGTTCCTGTCGCCAGCATGTACCAATATTTTTGCCGCGTCCCTACCGAGCCATAGCTGCTGAACCCCTCATAAGAACCGTCGCGGGCGAAAGTCATTGAAGAGCCCGCCTCGATTTCGAGTTCTTTCGTAGGCCGCTTGGTGACCAGGTTGATTGCGCCGCCAATCGCGCCAGGGCCGTCCAGAACCGAGACGTAGCCTTTCGCGATCTGGATTTCGGAAATATCGGGAGTGACAAAATCGCTGAAATCCAGACGGTTGTCGTAAGGCATATAGACCCTTACGCCATCGATCATGAGGGGAACCTGCTCCCGGTCGAAGCCCCGCACATAGATAAGACGCTCATTTCTGCTGCTGCCTCCGTCGGAGCTTGAGGCGCCGGGAACCAGCGCAAGAGCCTCGTCAAGCGTCGGCTTTGCGAATGACCAGGTTTGATCGCTGGTAACGTAAGTGCCGCCCAGAAGGTTGATCCCGCCGAGGCTAAACATGCCTGTTTGTGCGCTGCCGCCGGCGCCAGGGACGACAGGCCACAATTGCTGTTCGCTCCCTGCCGTGGCGGTATCTGCGCTGGTTCCGTTCTGCGGGCTGCGTTCGCTTTGCGGGCGAGGCTGCGAGGCGGGCGTGAGCGTTTTGGGCTGAATAACGTTAACCGGCGGAAGCGTGTAGACCTGCTGCTGGTCGGCGCTCGCTTGCGTCTGCTGAGCTTCTGCCGGGCAGGCTAATGCATACGCTGCAAACGAGCACGCCAAAGCCGCGTAAGTGCGCGTTACGTGTATCTTCGGTGCGGGAACATGCGCACCGCTCAAGCCTGCGCGCGACTCTTTTGAAGACGACAACCAACATTCCGGGAACGCAGCCGGAATGCTGCGCGCCCGCACAAAACGCAAACTACTCATATTTATTGCCCCTTGCCCAAAATCGCTGTCTGGAACAGCGGAGGCGCTCAGCCAGCGCAAGCGCTGTGCCCCGGCGCCGAGGAGCTATATTGCATGGAATACAGCAGGAATAAAACGGCTTGGCTTAGGCTGCGCGACATGCGTAAAGGCAGCGTTGCAGAGTCGCCACATTTTCGTCTGATTTGATCAAAGCTATTGGATTGGGCAATGCAGTAGACCTAGAGGGCACCTGCCCTCGCGCAGACCCAACGGTGTCATGCCCCTTCGCCGCCTTCCCCGCGGGGCGCGGTCGCTACGTCAACCCGCAGGTAAGCATGCGGCGGGATTCTTCAAGAAACTGCGTAGACGCTCGTGTTTAATGAACTGGAGGTAACTAGGGCCGTCGCCTTACCTTGTGCGTTGCTCGCTCAGGCCCTTTCGGAGAGCACTTCAATGCGTGAAGCGCTCATGCCAACAGCAGACCCTGGCTGGATCGTCTGCCACGAAGGCTACAACATCCTAACCGAGAGCCAAGTCGAGTCCCGGCTTGCCTTCGGCAATGGTTTTCTTGGGATGCGCGCCGCCCTCTCGGGGGGCCGTGGTCCATCATGGCTAAGCTGGCTAGGCTTTGTTAGATGGCGATCCTGGCCGCGCTGCTACGTTGCGGGCCTGTTTGATATTCCTAACACTGAGCCGCCGGTGCCCGCGCTGGCGCCCGTCGCCGACTGGTCGCGCATACTGGTAACTCTGAACGGAGAACCGTTGCTGGCGCACCAGGGCCACATGCTCGCGGGCATGCGCACACTCGACCTTCGCCGTGGCCTGCTTTTGCCGGCCTGGACGCATCGTAACCCCGCGGCGTTACCACTTCTGGGCGCGGGTTGACTCTCCTCTCGCTGGCGGATCGCGCGGCGGGGCTGCAGCTGTTGCGGGCTGAGCTTGACCGGGATGGCATTGACGTGAAATTGGAGGCAACTTTCGCGCCAGCCAGTCTCGACGTGAAGCCGATGCGGCTTGAGCAGGACCTTGGCGCCTGGCGTACGGAAGGCACCGGCAAGGGCGTGGCGATGGCAGGCGCCGCGACTCTGCGATTGGGTGGCAAACTGCTGGAACCCGAGCGTCCGTTCCCGCTCCTCTGGGTCTGGAACTGGCGCTCTGTGGCCGGGCAGGTGATCGAATTTGACCGCATGGTCGCGGTTGCGCGAGCCGGCAGCCCAGAGGACGATCCGGCTCCGCGTGCCGCCGCCGCACTGGACCGCAGCCGTGCGCTAGGCTGGCGCGCTGTCCTGGCTGCGCACGAGGCTGCCTGGAACGCGCGTTGGACCGCGAGCGACATCGTCATCGAGGATGACGAGGCGATGCAGCGGGCCCTGCGCTTTGCAGTGTACCACTTGACCAGCGCCGCCAACCCAGAGGACGAGCACGTCTCGATAGGCGCCCGCGGCCTCACGGGTGACGCCTATTTCGGGCACGTCTTCTGGGACACCGAAATCTATATGCTGCCGTTCTATATTGCAGTCTGGCCGGAGGCGGCTCGGGCGCTTCTCATGTACCGCTTTCACACATTGCCAGCCGCGCGCGCGAAGGCGGCCAAGGCAGGCTACAAAGGGGCGCTTTATGCCTGGGAGTCAGCCGACACCGGTGAAGAGACGACGCCAGAGCATGTGATCGGAGGCGACGGTTCCGTCGTCGAGATTTTAACTGGAAAGATGGAGCACCACGTCAGCGCCGACATCGCCTATGCGGTATGGCATTACTGGCGCGCGAGCGGCGACGATGAGTTCTTTCTGGGCGCAGGGGCGGAGATCCTGCTGGAAACAGCCCGGTTCTGGGCGTCCCGCGCCATCGCGGAGGCGGATGGAAAGAGACACATCCGCCATGTCATCGGCCCGGACGAATACCATGAGGATGTGGACGACAACGCCTTCACGAATGTCATGGCGCGATGGAATATCGCCCGGGCGCTGGAGGCCTTAGAGTTTTTGCAAGCGAGCTGGCCCGAACGTGCCGCCGCGCTGCGGCAAAAGCTTTCGCTTGGCGATGAAGAGCTGGCGGATTGGCGCGACGCTGTCGAACGCCTCGTCACTGGCCTTGACCCTGCTACGGGCATTTATGAGCAGTTTGCAGGCTTCAATGCGCTCGAACCTCTCGACCTTGCCGATTATGCAGACTCCAAGTTGCCGATCGACGTGGTGATCAAACGCCAGCGTACGCAGCGTTCGCAGGTAGTGAAGCAGGCTGACGTTGTGGCGCTTCTTGCTCTGCTACCCGAAGAATTTCCCGGCGACTTGGCGGAGAAAAATTTTCGCCATTACGAGCCGATGTGCGCTCACGGCAGTTCGCTCAGCACGTCGATGCATGGGGTGGTTGCCGCGCGCCTTGGCGATGCTGAGATGGCCTTGCGTTACCTTCACAAGACCGCTGCCCTCGACCTCGATCCTGACCCGAACAGCGCCGGCGGCGTGCGCATCGCAGGTTTGGGCGGGATGTGGCAAACGGTGATCCTCGGATTCGGAGGTGTGAATTTGAGGGGGGATACGCTGGAAATCAACCCGAAGATCCCGCCTCAATGGCGCAGCCTATCCTTCCGGCTATGCTGGAAAGGGCGGGTTGTGGCGATCCGCATAGCTGGCAAGGCACTCGAGGCGACGCTGGTTCAGGGCGAGCCGATGGACATGCGGATCGCAGGGGCTATGCACAAATTAGTGGCGGGTAGCATCCTGCAAGCAGCGATCTAATAGTTGCCGCCAAGCTCCTGTTTCAAAACGAAGTTTTTGTGACCGAGCATATTCATTCTGTAAACGATGATCCGAATTGATCTGCCTCTTCGCAGGTGCCCGATGTATGCTTTGCCGTACTCTGGAGGGTCCGCGTCATGAGCCGGGATCCGCAGGAAATCGTCAGCACCTTGTTGGCCAGTGGAAAAGGCATCCTCGCCGCCGATGAGACTGCCCGCCGGTTCGATGCGCTCGGCATTCCTTCCACCTGGCAGAGCGGCCGCACTTACCGGGAAATGTTGTTCACCACGCCAGGCGCAGCCAAGTTCATCAGCAGCGTCATAATGCAGGAGGAGACCATCCACCAGAATGGCTCGCCAGGATCGAAGCCGTGGCCGATCGGTTTTTCCTTCGGCCGGGCGCTACAAGATCCCGCGCTGGAAGCTTGGCGCGGATTGGACGAGAATCCGATGGCTGGCCAACAGGCGCTTTATCAGCGCGCATGCTGCAATTGCGCCGCATGTCTTGGAACTTACACAGACGAGATGGAAATTACGTCGAGCGCGGCGCCTGGCGATACCGCCATGAAACGAGGGACAAAGAAACGGACGCTCACCGTGCGCCGCGCATATAAGGCTTAGCCTTAAGGACGAGATCATGGGAGGCCATCATGGCAAGCGTGCTTTCGGACAAGGAACGGTTATTGATCAACGCCTATTGGCGGGCTGCCAATTACCTTTCCATTGGCCAGATCTATCTTTACGACAACCCGCTGCTCAAAGAGCCCCTGTCCGGGGAACACATCAAGCCGCGGCTCCTCGGGCATTGGGGAACCACCCCGGGCTTGAACTTCATCTATGTCCATCTGAACCGGGTCATAAAGAAACATGACCTGGACATGATCTACATCACAGGCCCCGGCCATGGCGGGCCTGCCCTGGTTGCCAACGCCTATCTCGAAGGAACCTACAGCGAGGTCTATCCAGATATTCCCGGCAACGAGGCGGGAATGAAGCGCTTGTTCAAGCAGTTCTCGTTTCCCGGCGGTATTCCCAGTCACGTGGCGCCGGAAACCCCTGGCTCTATCCATGAGGGCGGCGAGTTGGGGTATGCGCTCTCTCACGCTTACGGCGCCGCATTCGACAACCCCGATCTAATCGTCGCCTGCGTGGTCGGGGATGGAGAGGCGGAGACGGGGCCGATGGCCACGAGCTGGCATTCCAACAAGTTCCTGAACCCTGCCGCGGATGGCGCCGTTCTGCCGATCCTGCATCTGAACGGCTACAAAATCGCCAACCCGACAGTTCTGGCCCGGATCAGCCACGAGGAGCTCGATCAGCTCTTTCGCGGATACGGCTACACCCCGTATTTCGTCGAAGGACACGACCCCGAAAAAATGCATGAGATGATGGCGGCCACGCTGGAGACCGTCACCGCTGAGATTCAACGCATCAAAGCCAATGCGCGCAACGGCAACCATGAGCGTCCCCGCTGGCCGATGATCATCCTGCGCACGCCAAAAGGCTGGACCTGCCCGAAGGAAATCGACGGCAAGCGCACCGAGGACTACTGGCGTTCCCATCAGGTGCCCATGAGCGAGATGCAAAATAACCCGGAGCACGTGCGCATCCTTGAAAAGTGGATGAAAAGCTACCGGCCTGAGGAGCTTTTCGACGGCGATGGCCGCCTCCGGCCGGAACTGGCCGAGCTCCCGCCTCGCGGCACGCGCCGCATGAGCGCAAACCCGCACACAAATGGCGGGCTGCTCCTGCGCGACCTCCAGCTCCCCGATTTTCGCGACTATGCGGTTGACGTTCCAGCACCGGGCGCGGCTACGGCGGAGTCGACCCGCGTCATGGGCCGATTCCTTCGCGACGTCATGAAACTGAATATGGAAACGCGCAATTTCCGGCTTTTCAGTCCTGACGAGAACAACTCGAACCGCTGGCAGGATGTGCTGGAGGTTACCAACCGCGCCTGGGAAGCAGACACCTATCCTTTTGACGACCATCTCGCTTCCGACGGCAGGGTCATGGAAATGCTCAGCGAACATCAATGCCAGGGCTGGCTGGAGGGCTATCTGCTCACCGGCCGCCACGGCTTCTTCTCATGCTACGAGGCATTTATTCATATCGTCAACTCCATGTTCAACCAGCACGCCAAGTGGTTGAAGGTGAGCAATCATATCGGATGGCGCCGGCCCGTCGCCTCGCTCAACTACCTGCTATCCAGTCATGTCTGGCGTCAGGATCACAACGGCTTCAGCCACCAGGACCCAGGCTTCATCGACCACGTCGTCAACAAGAAGGCCGAGGTCGTCCGTGTCTACCTGCCGCCCGACGCCAATTGCCTGCTTTGGGTGACCGATCGCTGCCTGCGCAGCCGCAATTTCGTAAATGTCATCGTGGCCGGCAAGCAGCCTGAGCCGCAATGGCTGACAATGGATGAGGCGATCAAGCACTGCGAGGCGGGTCTCGGGATTTGGGAATGGGCCAGCAACGACCGGGGTTATGAGCCGGACGTCGTAATGGCCTGCTGCGGAGACGTGCCGACGCTGGAGACGCTCGCGGCCGTGGACCTGCTCCGCTGTCACGCTCCGGAATTGCGAGTGCGCGTCATCAATGTCGTAAACCTGATGAAGCTGCAGCCGGAGGCCGAGCACCCGAATGGTCTGCCGGACAGGGATTTCGATCAGCTGTTCACCACGGACAAGCCCATCATTTTCGCCTTTCACGGGTATCCGTGGCTCATTCACCGGCTGACCTATCGGCGGAACGGCCACAAGAACCTTCATGTGCGCGGCTACAAGGAAGAGGGCACCACAAGTACACCCTTCGACATGTGCGTGCGGAACGATCTCGACCGCTTCCATTTGGTGGAAGACGTGATCGACCGGGTGCCGAAGCTCGGCCCGCGCGCCGCTTACGCCAAGCAGGCGATCCGCGACAAGCTCATGGACCATAAGGAATACATTGCCCGCTATGGCGACGACATGCCCGAGATCGCCGGCTGGAGCTGGGGCCGTGAAGCTAAATCCTCAGAGGTGCGCTCGACTGAGGCGGACAACCTGTGAGGCGCTAAGAGGCAAGCGTGAACGTATGGGTCATCAGGCACGGTGAGACGGCGTGGAGCTTGAGCGGGAGGCACACGGGCGTAACAGATATCCCGTTGACCGAAAACGGCCGGCGGCGGGCGGAAGCGTTGCGGCCCGCGCTGGCCAAGGAAACCTTCGCCCTCGTTCTGGTCAGCCCGCTCCGGCGCGCTCGCGAGACCTGCGCGCTGGCGGGGCTTGGCGAAAGTGCCGTCGTCGACCCGGATTTGATGGAGTGGAATTACGGCGAGTATGAAGGACTGACGCTCAAGCAAATTCATGACGTAGTACCGGGCTGGATGATCTTCCGGGATGGATGCCCTGGCGGCGAAACGCCAGGGCGGATTGGCGAGCGCGTGGATCGCGTCATTGCCCGCGCCCGCGCCGTCCGCGGTGATGTTGCGCTGTTCGCGCACGGGCACGTCCTGCGCGTGCTTGCGGCGCGGTGGATCGGCCTTCCCGCTCAGGGCGGACAGCATTTCTTGCTGGATACAGGTACGCTTTGCATCCTTGGCTACTATGACGGCGTACCCGCCATAAAGCTCTGGAACGAACCTCCGGTCAGCGCCGCGATGGGCGCACAGGCGATGCCGGCGCTTGTCACAGGAGAGCGAGCAGCGCAGCAGCCTGTGAGCAAGCAGGCGATCAGCCGCGAAAAGTATGACGCCGTCCTGCTCGACCTCGACGGCGTTATCACGAACACCGCCGGCATACACGCGGCGTGCTGGAAACGGATGTTCGACGAATTTCTTCAGAAGCTCGCACTTCAGAGAGGCGAAGCGTTCCGTCCCTTCGATCTCAACGCGGACTACCGGCTTTACGTCGATGGGAAGCCTCGCTTCGATGGCGTCCGGGATTTTCTCAGATCACGCGGAATCGACCTCCCTGAAGGAAATCCGGACGACCCTCCGGAGGCCGAAACAGTCGCTGGTCTGGGAAACCGGAAAAACGCCTTGGTCGGCAAAATCATAGAAGACATGGGGGTGCAGCCTTACGAAGGGACCGTTGAATTTATTCACGGCTTGCGCCGCCAAGGGTTCAAGATCGCCGTCGTCACCTCGAGCGAAAACTGCATGGCGGTCCTGCGGGCAGCCAAGCTGGATGCCACCTTTGACGTCCAGGTTGACGGCCACGTCATTCACGCCCGGCACGTGGCCGGAAAACCCGCTCCGGACACATATTTACTGGCGGCAAAGCTGCTCGGGGTCGAGCCGGCGCGGGCCATTGTCGTCGAGGATGCCATCTCGGGCGTCGAGGCCGGGTTTAACGGGCATTTTGGGCTTGTGATCGGTGTCGCTCGCAAGGGGAACGCCGAGGAGCTTCGGCAGCATGGCGCGCAGCTGGTGGTGAACGATCTTGGCCAACTGGTTGACTGACCGATGCTGCATCACACACGCCTCAGGCCGCCGCCCAGGGATTTTCCGGCAGACGAATGGAATCTCATCGAAAAAGGATTTCACCCCGAGTTCCTCGCCCAGCTTGAAACGGGGTTTGCGCTTAGTAACGGATATATGGGCATCCGCGGTTGTCCCGAGGAAGGAGGTCCCAGCGCGGAAAATAGCACTCTCATCAACGGTTTCTACGAAACATGGCCGATTATCTACCCAGAAGAAGCCTACGGCTTTGCCAAAACCGGCCAGACCATCGTTAACGTAACAGACAGCAAGATTATCAAGCTCTTCGTCGATGACGAGCCCTTTTGGCTACCCACTGCAAGCCTTCTGAACTTCGACCGGCGACTCAACATGAAGTCCGGAACTCTCGACCGCGACATACTGTGGGAGACGCCTGCGGGAAAACAAGTGCTGATTTCATCGCGCCGCTTGGTCTCCTTCGCCAATAGGCACGTCGCCGCTATCTCGTACCGTGTGACGCTCCTGAACTCGCCAGCTTCGGTCGTGATCTCTTCGGAGATGGCGGCGGACAAACATGCAACCCGCGCCGATGCAAACGATCCGCGACAAACAAGCTCACTTACAGGCCAGATACTCCATCACCGGGCCAGCTATACGAAAGACCGCCGGATCGTGCTGTGCCATGCCACTGGGAAAAGCGGCCTGAGCCTCGCATGCGCCGTCGATCATGTCGTCGAAACCCAGTGCATGCACGCCAATGAGGTTTCCCATACTGAAGACTTCGGCCAGGTTACTTTCAAGATCGAGGCTCGGCCCAATTGTCCGGTTCTCCTCACGAAATACATGGCCTATCACACGTCGGACAGGGCTTCGGCTGAAGAGCTTTGCGGCCGCGCTGAGTGGACCCTGGATCGCGTAGTAGCCCAAGGCTTTCAGGAACTTCTCGCGTCCCAGGAGCAGTACATGGAGGATTTCTGGCGCCGCAGCGATGTCAGGGTCAGGGATTTGATGGAAGACCGCCTGAAGCGAAGCACGGTGGAGATTCAGCAGGCAATCCGGTTCAACCTCTTTCATATCTTGCAGGCCGCAGCGCGCGCGGAAGATACCGGTGTGCCTGCAAAAGGTCTCACGGGGCGAGCGTATGAAGGGCATTACTTCTGGGATACCGAAATCTACTTGATGCCGTTTTTGACCTATACTTCCCCGCGGATCGCCAGGAACCTCCTGACCTTCCGCTACAGGATGCTTGATAGGGCCCGGGCGCGCGCCAAGCTCCTTGGTCATCGAGGAGCCCTGTTCCCGTGGCGCACAATCAACGGCGAGGAAGCATCCGCTTACTATGCGGCGGGGACGGCACAGTATCACATCAATGCCGATATCATGTACGCCTTGCGCAAATACGTGGAAGCGACGGGTGACGAAAAGTTCCTGCGGGATTACGGCGCCGAAATGCTGGTCGAAACGGCGCGCCTGTGGCTCGATTTGGGCTTTTACTCGGGCGCAAAAGGTGGTGCGTTCTGCATCAATTCCGTTACCGGTCCTGACGAATACAAGACCGTCGTAAATAACAACGCATACACCAACCTGATGGCCCGCGAGAACCTTCGTTATGCGGCCCGGACCGTCGAATCCTTGCGGGCAAAAGAACCCGATGCATACGCCGCACTTGCGGGCAGAACCGCGCTCGAGCCCGGCGAGGCCGAAGCGTGGGCGAGGGCCGCGGAGAAGATGTACGTCCCGCATGATGAGAAGCTCAAGATCATCCCGCAGGATGACAGTTTTCTGGACAGAGAACCGTGGGATTTCGAGAACACGCCGCCGGACCGCTACCCGCTGCTGCTCTTTTATCATCCCCTCAACATCTACCGGAAACAGGTGATCAAGCAGGCCGACGTGGTGCTCGCCATGTTTCTGCTGGGCAACGCGTTTTCCCTGGAAACGAAGAAACGCAACTTCGAATTCTACGACCCTTTGACGACCGGCGACTCATCTTTGTCATCATCCGTGGAGGCGATCATCGCCGCACAGACCGGCAACGTGAATAAGGCGGTCCAGTACGGGTTGGCAGCCTTGCTCATGGACTTGGCTGACGTGGGCGGCAATGTGAAAGATGGTTGCCATATCGCGTCCATGGGCGGTGCCTGGATGATGCTCGTGTACGGCCTTGGCGGCATGCGTGACGATGACGGGACCTTGTCATTCTGGCCGCGCCGCGCACCGGAGGACAACGCTAGGCTGGGTTTTCGCGTGACGTACCGCGGACAGATGCTGGAAGTCGAAATCGGTTTGGAGCAGGTGGAATATTCCCTCCGTGAGGGCGAGCGCCTGACGATCCATCATGAAGCGGAGGAAATCATTCTGACGAGAGAGCAGCCGGTTGCCCTCAGGCCAATTGGCCGCCCGTGAGGCGAGGCCCAGATTCAGGCCGCAATCGCATTTCCCTTAGAGTGCATCCGGCTTAAATGGAATCGAAGCGGGACTCCCTCTCCCTGCCTCGCGTTTCCGTGTCTGTCAATCATACGCTCGATCACAAGACACGAGCTTTTCGAAATGTCATGCGGGCAAAAAAAAAGCGCCCAACTCCGGCGAAGGTTGGGCGCTTTGCGTTTTCACGCATGCGCCGGGAGGGAAGCCGGCGCTGAGAAACTGATGCCTTCGGCTAGACGGGGGGGCACTACCGATGGTGACTGGCATCAGCCTCTCAATGCAAGGTAGGATAGCATGTGTGAGGCTGGATGCAAATCAAAAATGTGAGATTCTAATCTTGACAGTTGCGAATCTGTCGCAAGCGTTGCCTTGTCAATTGGCTCCCGTGTACCCGATAGTCTTTGAAAACTCGCTAAGTTCCGCGGCTCCGCCCCTCACCCGAATCCCCCCGTGCGCCGTTCAACACATGAAAACCGCGCCACTTTAAAGTGCCCCGGAAAAGGACCGCGTCACCGGGATGCGACTTTTTAGTCGTTGAGCTGGGGAAAGCGCGACTAGCGCCTTCCCCAGCCATTTTAACTTCGGCTTCCCTACTATCCGGCAGTACGGAACCTTTAAGGCCGGACTACATCGCAATAATATAGATACTTCTTTCCGAGTATAGACTCGCGTTCATTCACGACGATTGCAGCAAATGGTGTCGATGAGACCGGGTGAACATAAAACCCGAACAGTATGCAGTCATCTTTCCTTTCTTTGTGACTTTCGTCGGCTTCGATCCATTCAAAGCCCAACCCTTCCAGGGTCTTCAAGTCCGTTTCCCCAATCTTTTCGAATTTTGGGATCCAGGTTGACATTGTCTTGCTCCTGTTACGTGATCTAGATGACCGGCTTCAAGTGTGAGGGCCGGTGTTAGCGACTGAGACCAGAACGGGTGCTTTTTCTTCCTCGTGCTTGGTCAAGGTGCAGCCTTTCCAACATGGATCGGCATGCTCTCCCTTTTGGTATTGGCGGTCGAGGCGAGCGTTGGGATCGCCTTTCTAAGTTTATTTGCGGCCGCAAGGGCGCGGCACTCCACTCTCGCGATGGAGAATTCGGTGCAGCGCCACCTCCTGTTGACGAGCTTTTCCGCCTGCAATCTTGCCATGAAGCAAAAGCTTGGCTTTGACTTCGGTCAATGCCGGCCGTCCAGCCCAGCGTTTGAAGGCGCGTTTTTTCCAGAATGAGGATAGCGGAGCCGTTAAATTCGTACCCGGAACCATCTCATTTTGTAATATTAGCCATGCTATCCGCCGTTCACAGCACCGGATTTGCTCCAGAGTCTGAGTGAGCCGACAGGTGCTGGAGTTCAATGGTGGACACGACAGGGATTGAACCTGTGACCCTTCGCGTGTGAAGCGAATGCTCTACCGCTGAGCTACGTGTCCGTGCGGCTGGTGCCGTCCAAGGCCTCTATGTACGGGCCGCCGCGCCGCTCTGTCAACATCGCGGCAAAGACGCTGGCGCAGCGGCATTCAATGCAAGGCTATTTCGCACCCTCAATTTTGTCATTTGCTTCCTCAAAATTATCGAGAATAGTTCCAATCCGCGATGGCGTTGGAGAATTGATATGCCTGTGACGCTGACTGTGAATGGCCAGAAGCATGTGCTGGCGGTGGACGAAAGCACCCCGCTTTTGTGGGTGCTGCGCGACGAACTCGGCTTGACGGGAACCAAGTACGGCTGCGGCATTTCGCGATGCGGTGCGTGCACCGTGTACGTGGACGGCATGCGCGTCCGCTCTTGCTCGATGCCGGTCGCCACCGTTGACGGCAGCGAGATCACGACCATCGAGGGGCTCTCGGGCAAAGCCGCCGAGGCCGTACAGGCCGCGTGGAACGCGCTCGATGTGCCGCAATGCGGATATTGCCAGTCCGGTCAGATCATGTCGGCCA
The DNA here is from genome assembly GCA_963834165.1 of uncultured Alphaproteobacteria bacterium. Classification (GTDB taxonomy): domain Bacteria; phylum Pseudomonadota; class Alphaproteobacteria; order Rhizobiales; family Rhodomicrobiaceae; genus Rhodomicrobium. The sequence continues at coordinate 381,627 of CAWIAL010000018.1, forward strand.
CGGCGCTGCTCACGCAGAACCAGAAGCCCACCGACGAAGACATCGATACCGCAATGAAGGGCAACATCTGCCGTTGCGCCACCTATAACCGCATCCGCGACGCCATTCATGACGCCGCGCGCCGCATGGAGGCCTGATCATGACGCTCATGGACAAGCAGACAGGACGGCGGGGCTTTCTCAAGGGTGCGGCGGTCGCGGGCGCGGGGCTGGTCATCGGTTTCCGCTTCGATCCCGCCACGATTGCGGGGCGCGCCCTCGCCGCCGCCGATGCGGATGCGGGAGAGCTGGTGCCGAATGCGTTCATTCGCATTGCGCCCGACAGCTCGGTGACGATCCTGTGCAAGCACATCGAGTTCGGCCAGGGACCGTTCACCGGATTCGCCACCATCATCGCCGACGAACTCGATGCGAGCCGCGAGCAGATCAAGGTGGAGCACGCGCCCGCCGACGTGACGAAATACGCAAATACTTTGTGGGGCTCGCAGGGTACCGGCGGCTCGTCGGCGATGGCGAATTCGTGGATGCAGCTCCGGCAGGCCGGGGCCGAGGCCCGCGCGCGGCTTATCGCTGCGGCCGCCAAGACCTGGGACGTGCAGCCGGGCCAAATCTCCATCGACAACGGTATCGTGAAGCACGCCTCGGGCAAGAGCGCAGCGTTCGGCGAGCTTGTCGAGACGGCGCGAACGATTGCACCGCCGCAGAACGTGAAGCCGAAAGACCCGGGCCAATGGCGCTATATCGGCAAGGAGTTTCCGCGCGTCGATTCGAAGCCGAAAACCGACGGAACCGCGCTCTACACCATCGACGTGAAGCTGCCGGACATGCTTACCTGCATGATCGCGCGGCCCACGCGCTTTGGCGCGAAGGTGAAGTCTTTCGACCCGGCGCCCGCGCTCGCGGTTGACGGGGTCGTTGAAGTGGTTGCGGTCCCGCAAGGCGTCGCCGTGCTCGCCAAGGGCTATTGGCCGGCGCAAAAAGGCGTCCACGCCCTGAAGGTGGAGTGGGACGAGACCGGAACCGAGAGCCGCTCGTCGTCGCAAATCATCGCCGAATGCAAGGAGCTGGCGAAAAGCCACGGCACCGTCGCCGCCGACGTGGGCGATGCCGCCGCAGCATTTGGCAGCGCCGCGAAAGTTGTCGAGGCGATCTACACGTTCCCCTATCTGGCGCACGCGCCGATGGAGCCGAACGATTGCGTGATCCGGCGCACGGAGACTGGCGCCGAGTTGATCTATGGCTGCCAGTCGCAAACGCTCGATCAGGCGACGGTGGCGGCGCTCCTTGGCCTGAAGCCGGAACAGGTCGCGATCAAGACGCTGCTCGCGGGCGGCAGCTTCGGGCGGCGCGCGACGCCGAACGCGGACATGGCGGCCGAAGCGGCGCTCGTCATGAAGGCGGCGAAGCATCAAGGGCCGATCAAGGTCGTCTGGAGCCGGGAGGACGACATTCGCGGAGGCCGCTACCGGCCGATTGTCGTGCATCGCGTAAAAGCCGGCCTCGACGGCGCGGGCTCGATCGTCGCCTGGGAGCAGGTCATCGCGGGGCAGTCCTTCATTATAGGGTCGCCCTTCGAGAAGGCGCTTGCGAAAAACGGCATCGACGCCACCATGGTCGAAGGCGCGAGCAATTTAGCTTATGGCGTCCCCAACCTGAAAGTTTCCGTTCACGCCCATAAGGCCGGCGTTCCCACGCTGTGGTGGCGCTCGGTCGGCCACACACACACGGCTTTTGCGGTCGAGACGTTCATCGACGAGCTTGCCGCCGCTGCGGGCCAGGATGAACTCGCGTTCCGGCAGAAGATGCTGGCCAGAAATCCGCGCCAGCTTGCCGTTTTGAACCTCGCTGCCGGAAAAGCTGGCTGGGGCGAGCCGCTGCCGAAGGGCAAGGCGCGCGGCATCGCTGTTCATGAGTCGTTCCACAGCTTCGTCGCTCACGTCGTGGAAGTTTCGGCGGATGAGGAGGGGCTGCCCAAGGTGGAGCGCGTTGTGACGGCGGTCGATTGCGGCCAGCCCATCAATCCGGACATCATCAGGGCCCAGATGGATGGCGGACTTGGGTTCGGCCTGTCCGCGGCGCTGTTCGGCGCCATCGACCTGAACGAGGGCCGCGTGGTGCAGTCGAACTTCCACGATTACCGGCAGCTTCGCATCAACGAGATGCCGAAGGTGGAGGTACACATCGTCCCGTCGTCCGAAAAGCCAACAGGCGTCGGCGAGCCCGGCGTGCCGCCCATTGCACCGGCGGTTGCAAATGCCTGGGCGAAGCTCACTGGGGTGCGCGTGCGCGACCTGCCGTTCATCCGCGCTGTGGGCAAGGCGTAGCCTAGCCGCACGCCCCTCACCCTAGCGTATGAAAGCGCCCCTCACCCCGACCCTCTCCCCCTGGGAGAGGGAGTCCCGCTTCGATTCCATTAAGCCGGATACACCCTGTCAGGTGCCGCAGTCATATCTGCCATACCGTCATAGGGGGCTTCCGCCGCATTTTTCTACTGAACCGGGGTTTTATAGAATGATCCTTCCATGGCATTGGCAAATTAGAATGATCTTTTACTAACGACGGCTTTTAACGCCGAATGGCGAACTTATTTTTCCAGAACCTCGTCTTTTGCCTTGAGAAGTTTCTAAAGATCGCCAAACTCTGACGCAAGTGGGAGCCCTCGCGGCGCTCGCTTTCAGCGCGCCTCCGGAAGAACACCGGAGCATTCACCGAGTGGCACGAGGTATCATGGTCTCCCCCCTTCAGCAGAAAATCCGGGTCACTGGCCCCGTCGTCATCACCGCGAACAGGCTGTTCGACGGCGCGGTCGTTCATCGCACTGCGTCCGGCGATTGGTCAGACGAGCTTGGCGACGCACAAATCCTGTGGTCTGCCGAGGACGCGCAGAAGGCGCTTAAGGCAGCGCAAGCCGACAGCCTGGAAGCGGTAGGCCCCTACGTCGCGCCTATCGATGCAAGCGAAGCGTCCGCCCAGCCCGGAAACATGCGCGAATTTATCCGGGCAAGCGGCCCCACTTTCGTTCTTCCCTCGGATGCAGGCTGCGCTTACTTTTCACAAAGCGCAGAGGCAGGAAGGGCTGCCGCCTAGCATTTTCTCCGGGAGCGATCCGCGATGTATGTTTACGATGAATTCGACCGCACGTTCATCGCGGAGCGGGCTGCGCAATTTCGCGATCAGGTCGCGCGCCGCCTCTCGGGCGATCTGACCGAGGACGAGTTCAAGCCGCTACGCCTGATGAACGGCGTCTATCTGCAGCTTCACGCCTACATGCTGCGCATCGCGATCCCCTATGGCACGCTCTCGTCGAACCAACTCCGCAAGCTTGCGCATGTGGCGCGCGTTTACGACCGCGGCTACGGCCATTTCACGACGCGCCAGAACCTGCAGCTGAACTGGATCAAACTCTCCGACATGCCGCAGGTGCTGGAGGAGCTTGCTGAGGCGGGCATCCACTGCATGCAGACCTCGGGCAACTGCATCCGCAACATAACGACCGATCAATGGGGCGGCGTTGCGCCGGACGAGATCGAGGACCCGCGCTTCTGGGCTGAAATCCTGCGACAGTGGTCGACGCTTCACCCGGAATTCTCCTTCCTCCCGCGCAAATTCAAGATCGCGATCACCGGCGCGCCCCACGACCGCGCCGCCGTGAAGGTCCACGACATCGGGCTGCGCATGATCAAGAATGCAGGCGGCGAGACCGGGTTCGAAGTTTCGGTCGGCGGCGGCCTTGGGCGGACGCCTTTCATCGGCAAAGTCATCTGCAACTTCCTGCGCAAGCAGGATTTGCTGAGCTATCTCGAAGCGATCCTGCGGACTTACAACGCGCATGGCCGCCGCGATAATATTTACAAGGCGCGGATCAAAATCCTGGTCCACGATCTCGGCACGCAGCGTTTCGCCGCCGAGGTCGAGGAGGAATGGGCGAGGATAAAGGATGGCTATCTGAAGCTCGATCCGGATTTTGTCGCCGATATCCGCTCGCGTTTCATCTATCCCCGATACGAAGACCTGGACGATGGGCCTGACGATTTGAAGAGAGCGCTCGCGTCGGATGCAAACTTTGCGCTGTGGCACCGGAACTCCGTGTCCAGACACAAGGCGCCCGGCTACGCGATCGTAACGCTATCGCTGAAACCAACCGGAAAGCCGCCCGGCGACGCGACATCGGGGCAAATGGAAGCCATCGCCGGCCTGGCGGACGAATACAGCCACGGCGAGATCCGCGTCGGTCACGAGCAGAACCTGGCGCTGCCCCACGTTCGCCAGGAGGATCTGCCTGCCCTTTGGCGGAAGCTCGACGCCATCGGAGTGGCGACGCCGAACGTAAACCTCGTCACGGACATCATTTCTTGCCCAGGCCTCGATTATTGCAGCCTCGCGAATGCGCGTTCGATTCCCATCGCTATGGAGATTACGCGGCGCTTCGCGTCGCTCGACAAGGCGCATTCGATCGGGCGCCTGCACGTCAACATCTCGGGCTGCATCAACGCTTGCGGCCATCATCACGTCGGCCATATTGGCATTCTCGGCGTGGAGAAGAACGACAGGGAGTTCTATCAGATTACGCTCGGCGGCAAGGCCGATGAAGACGCAAGGCTCGGACAGTTGCTCGGGCCTGCAATCCCTTACGAAGAGGTGGTGGATACCATCGAGCGCGTCGTCAACCGCTACCTCGATCTGAGGGCGAGCAAAGACGAGCTCTTCGTGGATACCGTGAAACGCCTCGGCGTTGCCCCGTTCAAGGAAACGCTCCATGCGATACATTAAGCACGGCAAGGCCGCAGCAGACCCTTTCGTGCGCGTCGAAGGCGAGGAGCCCGTTCCCTCCGATGTTCCCGTGATCGTCTCGGCGGATTGGCTTCTTTCCGCAACGCAGGATCAGATCGAGAACCGGAGCGCACCGCTCGGCGTCTTCTGGCCGAACGACAAGCCGGAAAGGGAGCTTGCGCCTTTCCTCCCGCGGCTTTCGCTGGTCGCGCTGGAGTTTCCCGTCTTCCGCGACGGCCGCGCCTATACGCAGGCTCGTCAGCTTCGCGAGCGCTATGGCTTCAAGGGCGAGATCAGGGCGACGGGCGACGTGCTTCGCGACCAGTTCCTGTTCATGGCGCGCGCGGGCTTCGACGCTTTCGAAGTGAGGAAGGAAGCGGACGCGGAAGCCTTTGCGAAGGCGCTTCACGAATTCACGGCGCTTTATCAGCCCGGCGTGGACAGCCCTACACATACATTCCGCTCCAGATTTGTGCCGCCCGACACGGAGGCAGCAAGCGATGCTTAAAGCGATGGGATTGCCCTGTTTCTCCTGTCGAAGCCCCCGCTGATTGCGCTCGGTGCGGCAGCGAGGGGACAAGACCAGCGGAGGCTGGCATTCCGGGGTATTATTATTAAAATCTGGAGAATATCATGCTGAGACGGACCGTCTGGACATTGCTCTCGGCCGCGCTTCTCGCCGCGCCATGCTATGCCGCTGGCATCTCGCTGCTCAACGTATCCTACGACCCGACCCGCGAACTTTATGTCGAGTTGAACAAAGCGTTTTCCAGCAAATGGAAGGCCGAAACAGGCGAGACCCTTACTATCAGGGCCAGCCACGGCGGTTCGGGCAAGCAGGCGCGCGCGGTTATCGACGGGCTCGAGGCGGATGTCGTGACGCTTGCCCTTGCCTACGACATCGACGCCATCGCCGAAAAGGGACTTCTGGCCAAGGACTGGCAGACGAAATTTCCAGAAAACGCCGCTCCCTATACGTCCACGATCGTCTTTCTCGTCCGCAAGGGCAATCCAAAAGGCATCAAGGACTGGGATGATATCGTTAAGCCGGACGTTAGTATCATAACGCCGAATCCCAAAACGTCAGGCGGTGCGCGTTGGAATTATCTTGCGGCATACGGGTTCGCTCTGAAAAAATATGGCTCGGAGGACAAGGCGAAAGAGTTCGTGCAGAAGCTCTACAAACAGGTTCCGGTGCTCGATACCGGCGCTCGCGGCTCAACCGTCACCTTCGTGGAGCGGGGTCAGGGCGATGTCCTGCTTGCCTGGGAAAACGAAGCTTATCTCTCGGTGAAGGAGTTCGGCGCGGATCAGTTTGAGATTGTGACGCCTTCGGTCTCCATTCTTGCGGAGCCGCCTGTCGCCATCGTCGACAAGGTGGTCGACAGGCGGGGCACAAGGGCGGTGGCCGAGGCTTACCTCAAGTTCCTCTACACCAAAGAGGGCCAGGAGATCTCGGCAAAGAACTTCTACCGCCCGCGCCTGCAAGATGTCGCGTATGCCGGGCAATCCGCGAAAGTAAACCTGTTCACCATCGATGACGTGTTCGGCGGCTGGCAGAAGGCGCAGAAAACGCATTTTGCCGACGGCGGCGTTTTCGATCAAATTTATGGAAAATGATAAATAGCCCAAAGCAAAAACTCTCGCATATAATGACGCCGGGGGTGACTTGGCGGCCAAAATGAGGAGTGAGCCCTTGGCTCATGGCAACGCCCTTATCCGCTTCCGCGAGCCGACCGTTATCCCGGGCTTTGGGCTGACGTTCGGGCTCACATTGACGTGGCTCGCGGTCATCGTGCTCATTCCCATAGCGGCCCTCATTCTCAAGGCGTCCTCGATCAGCTTTGACGAGTTCCTGAAAATTCTGCTCGCGGATCGGACGCTCAACGCGTTGAAGCTGAGCTTCGGGCTTTCCTTCCTGGCTGCAATCGTCAATGTTTTCTTCGGGCTCACGGTCGCCTGGGCGCTCACCCGCTACGACTTCCCAGGGCGGCGCGTGGCCGACGCCATCGTCGATATTCCATTCGCCCTGCCGACGGCGGTGGCGGGCATTGCGCTCGCAAGCCTATACGCGCCGCACGGCTGGCTGGGCAGTCTGCTGACGCCGCTCGGCATCAAGGTTGCTTTCACACCTCTCGGCATCCTCATCGCGCTTATCTTCGTAGGGCTGCCCTTCGTCGTGCGAACGGTTCAGCCTGTGCTGGCGGATCTCGACCCGGAACTGGAGCAAGCCGCCGCGAGCTTGGGCGCCTCGCGGGTGCAAACGCTGACAAGGGTGGTTTTGCCCAGCTTGCTGCCCGCAATATTGACCGGCTTCGCGCTGGCCTTCGCGCGAGCGGTCGGGGAATACGGGTCGGTGATCTTCATCGCAGGCAACCTCCCCAACGTGTCGGAGATCGCGCCCTTGCTGATCATCATCAGGCTTGAAGAATTCCGCTATGCCGACGCCACGGCAATTGCGACCATCATGCTCGTGGCTGCTTTCGTCATGCTCCTCGTGATCAACCGGCTGCAGCGCTGGACCGAGATGAGGAGTTAGCGAAAATGGCTCTTGTGGAAGTCAGAGAGGTCCCGGTGAAGTGGGGGACAGCAACGAAGGCAGGTCTTACGCGGCCGCAACCGTCAGGCGGCGGCCCGCGCGGCTGGCCACGGAGCCGCTCGCGGTGCGGCTCATCATCGTTGCGGCGGCGCTTTCATTTCTCGGCCTGTTTATTGTGTTTCCGCTCGTCACGGTTTTCGTGCAGGCTTTCTCGAAAGGTTTATCCACCTATTTCGACGCCTTGACCGACCCGGATGCGCTTTCGGCCATCCGGCTCACGCTTCTCGTCGCGTTCCTGTCCGTGTCTCTTAATCTGTTTTTCGGGATGGCGGCAGCATGGGCGATTACGAAATTCCGCTTTCCGGGCAAAACGCTGCTGATCACGCTGATCGATCTGCCGTTCTCGGTTTCACCGGTCGTCTCCGGGCTGATTTTCGTGCTCCTTTTCGGCCTGCAAGGCTTGCTGGGGCCGTGGCTTGCCGCGCATGACATCAAGATTCTGTTCGCGCTTCCCGCGATCGTGCTCGCGACCATGTTCGTAACCTTCCCCTTCGTCGCGCGCGAACTGATCCCGTTGATGCAGGAGCAGGGCACGGCGGAGGAAGAAGCGGCGATCTCTCTTGGCGCCTCGGGCTGGGCCACCTTTCTGAGAGTGACGCTCCCGAATATCAAATGGGCGCTGCTTTACGGCGTTCTTCTCTGCAATGCGCGCGCCATGGGCGAGTTCGGCGCCGTCTCCGTCGTTTCCGGCCATATCCGGGGGGAGACCAACACCATGCCCCTTCATATCGAGATTCTCTACAACGAGTACCAGTTCGCCGCGGCGTTCGCTGTCGCGTCGCTGCTGGCGCTGCTCGCGCTGGTCACGCTTGTCCTGAAGACTGCCCTCGAACGAAAACTGGAGCGCAAGAACAGATGAAGATCGATATTTCCAATATATCGAAGCGCTTTGGGAGCTTCGTCGCTCTTCGCGACGTCAGCCTCAAGATCGAAAGCGGAGAGCTGCTTGCGTTGCTTGGTCCTTCGGGATCGGGTAAGACGACGCTGTTGCGGATCATCGCGGGGCTCGATTGGCCGGACAACGGCGTGGTCTATTTTGACGGCGCCAATGCGATGAATCTCAACGTGAAGAAAAGGCACGTGGGTTTCGTTTTTCAGCACTATGCCCTGTTCCGCCACATGACCGTTTTTGAGAATGTGGCATTCGGTCTGCGCGTGCGGCCTCGCAAGGAGCGCAAATCCGAGGCCGAAATCGGAAAACGGGTGGGCCAACTGCTCGAATTCGTCCAGATTTCCGGACTGTCGCACCGCTATCCCGACCAGCTCTCGGGCGGCCAGCGTCAGCGCGTTGCGCTCGCCCGCGCGCTTGCCATAGAGCCGAACGTGCTGCTGCTGGACGAGCCCTTTGGCGCGCTCGACGCGAAAGTCCGCAAATCTCTCAGGCGCTGGCTGAAAGCGCTCCATGACGAGTTGAACGTCACGTCCATTCTCGTCACCCACGATCAGGATGAAGCGCTTGAGGTCGCCAACCGTGTCGTCGTCATGGGAAACGGCCGCATCGAGCAGGTTGGTACGCCGGATCAGATCTACGACGAGCCTGCGAACTCCTTCGTTTTCGACTTCATCGGCGAGTCCGTGAAGCTGCCGGTGACGGTTGAAAACGGTGCGGTCTGGGTCGGCTCTCGCGCGCTTCCGGCGAACGGCTGCCTGCCGAATCCCGGACCTGCGCAGCTTTTCGTCCGGCCGCACGATCTCGCCTTCAGCGAAGCCTCGACGGCGCCGCTGCAAGGCGCGGTGCGATCCGTGCGGCGCGTAGGCGCGGCGAACTATGCGGATGTCCGTCTCGATTTCGGCAGCGAAGACCTCATGGTGGAGGCCGCGTTCCCGGCGGAAAATCCGGTCCGCCCCGGCGATCGCGTCGGCCTGACGCCCCGCCGCTATCGCATTTTCGATCCCGTCGCGGTAGGCGCGCTTCCCGCGATTTAGGCCCGGTCATGGCCGCCCTTGAGGCGGCCATCCAGAGAAAAAGCATAAATTTCAGTTTGTTAGCTGGATGGACGGGTCAAGCCCGGCCATGACAAGAACACTGAGAGCTCTGGCTACCAGTTTCGGCGGTTACGGATAGAGCCGCGTCTTCTTCCAGCGCATGTCCGGACTTTCTCGCGTAAAGCAGACGCGGTCGTGCAGCCGGTAGGGTCTGTCGGCCCAGAACTCGATCTCAAGCGGAATGACCCGGAAGCCGGACCAGTAGCGCGGGCGGGCAGGGTTGATGCCCTCGAACTCTTTCTCGAAGCGCGCGACTGCGTCGATCAATTCCGCCCGGCTCTGGAGCGGGCGCGACTGCTGGCTTGCCCAGGCGCCGATGCGGCTTCCCATGGGGCGGGACGCATAATAGGCATCCGCTTCCGCTGCGCTGACCGGTTCGGCCGTTCCCCTGATGCGCACCTGCCGGCGAAGCGACTTCCAATGGAAACACAGCGAGGCTTTCGGTTGCGCCAGAAGTTCCTGGCCCTTCGCACTCTCGAAATTGGTGTAGAAGACGAAGCCGCGGGCATCCAAGCCCTTCAGAAGCACGACGCGCGAATTCGGCATGCCTTGGCTATCGACGGTCGCCAGCGTCATCGCGTTGGCGTCGTTGATCTCCGTACGCTCCGCATCGTCGAACCAGGCATTGAAAAGGGCTTCGGGGTCTGTCGCCTCGGTGAAATCTTCTGCATCGGCCTTGGTAATCATGCTTTCAAACCTTGAGGGCGGGTGGCACCGCCAGTAGAGCCACGCATCGTATAGCGAAGGAAACGGGCGGTGTATCGAATTCGTGAGCGCTACTCCCGCGCCGGTCCTTGCGGCAAAACACAGCTGGCGAGGATACCAAGCCCACGCCGTCTAAGCTAACACTTTACGCAGCCAACTTAATGTGTAGGATGCAGCACCGTTAACAGCGGGGAACGAGCGTGGTTCAAGCAGCAGCATTGATGAGTGGAAAACGCGGCCTTGTCATGGGCATTGCGAACAACCGGTCCATCGCCTGGGGAATCGCAAAGGCAGCCGCGGATCAAGGCGCTGAACTAGCCTTCACCTACCAGGGCGATGCCTTGAAAAAGCGGGTGGAACCACTGGCCGCAGAGGCTGGTGTGAAGCACGTCCTGCCTTGCGACGTGACCGATGATGCATCCGTCGACGCGGTCTTCGAGGCCTTGAAAAAGGATTGGGGAACCCTCGATTTCATCGTGCACGCGATCGCCTATTCGAACAAGGAAGAGCTCGACGGGCGCTATGTCGACACGACGGCCGAGAACTTCTCCAAGACGCTGCTCATCTCCTGCTATTCCTTCACCTCCATTGCCAAGCGGGCCGAAAAGATGATGCCGAACGGCGGCTCGCTGCTCACGCTGACCTATTACGGCGCGGAGAAGGTCATGCCCCACTACAATGTGATGGGCGTGGCAAAGGCGGCGCTCGAAGCCAGCGTGCGCTACCTCGCCGAAGACCTGGGACGGCAGAAAATCCGCGTGAACGCAATTTCGGCTGGGCCGATCAAGACGCTTGCGGCCTCGGGCATCGCCGACTTCCGTTACATCCTGAGGTGGAACGAGTACAACTCGCCGCTCCGCCGGACCGTCTCGATCGAGGATGTCGGAGGCGCGGGCCTTTATCTTCTCTCCGACTTGAGCCGCGGCGTGACCGGCGAAGTGCATCACGTCGACGCCGGATATCACATTGTGGGCATGAAAGCGGAGGATGCCCCGGATATTTCTGTCGTTCAGTCATCGAATAGCTGAAATCTTCATAAAAAAAGAGCCATTATCGTGGTCAGGCGGGCGTGATTCGTCGTCGAGGTGAGCTCATTCCATGGAACCATTCAAAGCGCTTACCCTGCTTGCCGCAGCGGGCATCGTCTCGCTCGTCGGCGCTGGCGCGGCAGGTTTTTATGCAGGATATTCGGCCGGGCGCGGCGATCTCGAAGAAATCAAGGCGCAAATATCCAATGCACCGGCTGTCATCTCGACGGGATCCGGCACAGTTTCGCTGAAGCCTGTCATCGACGATATTCGCGCTCTCTCGAAGCAGGTTGAAGCGCTTGCCGCGGCGAAAGCCCCAACTCCTATCGCTTCGAACAATGAGCCGAACAACAAGCCGGTTCTCGATGAGATCAAGGCGCTGTCGCGCCAGGTCGAGGCGCTGAAGGCCGAAGGTCTCAAGGCCCAGGCGGCAACTCCCGCCACGGCAGATCACTCCTGCCCCAGCGCCAGATTACACCCAAGCGCTCCAGGAGATCCGCGAGCAGGTTCGCGCTTTGAATGTGAAGTTCGAGAAGCAGGAGCCGAAAGCGCCGAAGGCCCTCGTGGACGAAATCCGTGCGCTGAGCGCGTCCGTCCAGGCGCAGGAGCCGAATGCGCGGCGCGTCATCGCGGATGAAGTGCGCTCCGCCGTTACAGTTTTGCAGAATGCGGAGCCCAAGGTGCCGAAGGCTCTCATGGACGAAGTGCGCACCATTTCGGCCAATGTCAGGGGGCCGGAAGCGCGTCCGCAGGTCTCGGTTGTGGATCAAATCAAGGTTCTCCAGGCCTCGGTCGAAGCCCTGAAGACCAAGATTTCCGAAGACTTTGAGCGTGGCCGCGGGGAGGCGTCTTGTAGCGCCGACTCAGCCCAGCTTCGCCAGTTGATCGCGACCGCATCGGATCAATTCGGGAAGTGCCAGACGCAGCTCGCCTCGCTCGCATCTCCGGCAGCGGTGCAGCAGCCGGCTGCTGCAGCATCGGGCGCAATCAGCGTGTCGCAAGGCGTCCGCGAGCCCTCCGCTGTGGTGTTCTATGACAACGTTATGCTGAAAAAGGACCAGGAGAAGCAATACGACGAGATCGGCGTGAAGCTTTCGCTTCAGTCCGTCGGGTCCCGGCAGGTTCGTGTCGCCGTCAACCGCCAGGGCTTCGGTCTCTCATTCGGGGAGCGCAAAGTTTTCCGCAGCCAGGATGTGGAATGCGAGATCAACCTGATGGAGACCAATCTTAACGACGGGCAGGCGCGCGTCAGCATCTCCTGCAAGCGGTAACTCGGGCCTGATGCCGATCATCTATTTTGTGAGGCATGGCCAGACCGATTACAACGCGGCCAAGCGCATCCAGGGCACGCTGGAGATTCCGATAAACGCCACGGGGCGAGCGCAGGCTCAGCGCAACGGTGGCCTGCTGAACGAGCTGATCGCCGACAAGGGAAGCTTCGATTTCGTGGCGAGCCCGCTTTTAAGGGCGCGCGAGACGATGGAGATCGTGCGGGGCGTCATGGGACTTCCCAGCGACGGTTATCGCACCGACGGCCGCTTGAAAGAAATCAGCTTCGGCGCGTGGGCCGGCCTCACGTGGCCCGAAATCGAAGCGCGCGACCCCGGGAATTACGCGCGGCGGCAGGCCGACCGCTGGAACGAAGCGGCGCCCGGAGGCGAGCGCCACCGCGATGTGTACGAGGCGGTCGTGGAATGGCTCCAAAGCGTGACGTCGGATACCGTCGTCGTGGCCCATTACGGGACGGCCCGTTGCATCCGGGGACACTTTCTCAAGCTTTCGCCCGCAGAAATCCTCAATCTTGACGTGCCGCAGGATAAGGTGCTCATGATTGAAGACGAGACACTTACTTGGCTTTAGCAGGCCCGCTTCGGCATGTCCTATAACACGTTCGGCCATCTGTTTCGCGTGACGACCTGGGGCGAAAGCCACGGCCCCGCAATCGGCTGCGTAATCGATGGCTGCCCGCCGGGCATTCCGCTCACCGAGGACGACATTCAGCCCTACCTCGACAAGCGGCGCCCTGGGCAGTCCCGGTTCACAACGCAACGGCAGGAGGAGGACCGGGTCAAGATCATGTCCGGCGTCTTCCCCGATGAGGCGGGCGTTCAAGTCACCACGGGCACGCCGATCGCGCTTGTCATCGAAAACCAGGACCAGCGGTCGAAGGATTATTCCGGCATCAAGGACAAGTTCCGCCCCGGACACGCCGACTTCACCTACATCCAGAAATACGGCATCCGCGATTATCGCGGCGGCGGGCGCTCGTCGGCGCGGGAAACCGCGATGCGGGTGGCGGCGGGCGCGGTGGCGCGGAAGGTCCTGCCGGGCGTTACCATTCGCGGGGCTCTCATCCAGCTCGGCACTGAGAAAATCGACCGCTCGCTGTGGGACTGGGACGAAGTGGATCGAAACCCTTTCTTCACCCCCGACGCGAGCGCCGTGCAGGCCTGGGCGGCGTATCTTGACGGCATCCGCAAGGCGGGCTCCTCTTGCGGCGCCGTCGTCGAAGTGGTTGCGGAAGGCGTGGCTCCCGGGCTTGGCGCGCCGATCTATGGCAAGCTCGACCAGGATATCGCTGGCGCTTTCATGAGCATCAACGCCGTAAAGGGCGTTGAAATCGGCGAAGGTTTCGCTTGCGCCTCATTTTCGGGCGAGGAAAATGCCGACGAAATGCGCATCGGCGCCGACGGAAAGCCTGTCTTCCTCTCGAACCACGCGGGCGGCATTCTGGGCGGTATTTCGACCGGCCAGCCGATTGTTGCGCGTTTCGCCGTCAAACCAACGTCTTCGATTTTAACGCCCCGCCGCACGATCGATGCCCAGGGTAACGAAACGGACATTCTGACGAAGGGTCGGCACGATCCTTGCGTCGGAATCCGCGCGGTGCCGGTGGGGGAAGCGATGATGGCGCTTGTTCTTGCCGATCATTTTTTGCGGCACCGCGGACAGACTGGCCGCTGAAACACTTTTACTGCGTATCGTTATTCCAAACGTTTATCGGGACCTGCTCATGGCGCGACGCCCAGGACTTCCGGGGTATTTGCAGGAAGGGTTCATTCTTCCATACAATCGCAAGGAGGCAGCACGTTTCCATGTGCTTGCCGCGATCACGGCGGCGACCTTCGCCGCCTGGCTGACCTGGGGCTACCAGATCCTGTCCATCACCGCGATCCTGGCAGGCTGCTCCGCTTACTACTTCTTCCCCTTCACCGAAAGCAGGCCGCGGCTCGGGGCAAACCAATATGGCCTGTTCGTGGACGGCTTCGGACTGATCGCTTGGCGCGCCATCGGCGACATCGATCTTGTCACCTATTCGATCCGAACCTTGGAGATGGAAGAGCTGCATATCAAGCTGCAGCAGCCGGTCAATAACGCCTTGCTCGCGGACTGGCGGCGCCTTCCGGTTTGGCGGCTTCTCATGCGCCTGCCCTGGACGATGGGCTACGACAACATCGTGCGCATCGACCTTCAGCCGTTTGCCCCGCCGGCGGAAGAGATCAGCCGTACAATGCAGCGCATGTGGCGCTTCTATCGCTGATCCGAGGCTACAGCGACCGCTTCGAGTACTCCTCCTCGAAGATCTCTTCGCGCACCTGGGCGTAGCTCAGCAACGAAAAGAGCACGGTGCCGCCGAATACGTTTCCGGCTAGCGTCGGCAGGAAAAACTTCAGCACAACATCCTGGAAGGTCACGAGCCCCGCGAGCCATCCATAAAGCATCTCTGCCGAGCCCGCGACGATGTGGGTGAAGCCGAACAGCGCGATGAGATAGGTCAGAAGGCCGATGACGAAGAACTCCAGCCCTGCGGTCGAAGCGATGATCCAGACGAGCGCGGCTATGGTCCAACCCGCGCCGATCCCTTTCGCGAACATCTCGCCAGGCGTGTTCAGCATTAGCGTCTGAACGATGTTCCGAAGTTCATCCGTTACATGGGCGCTCACGATGGGAAGGCGCGCAAAGGCGAGCGCAAACACGAAGCAGCCGGCAACATTTGCAGCCAGCACGATGCCCCAGAGCCGCAGCATGCTGACAAGCCAGCTCAATTTCCGCCGCGTGATCACCGGAAGCACCGCTGTCAGAACGTTCTCGGTGAAGAGCTGCTGCCGTCCGAGGATAACGACAATGAACCCGACGGCATAGCCGAGGTCCGCGATCACGGGCCTCCAATCCGAGGCCGGCAGGCTGGCGGCAAGCGCAGCCTGCGTCAGGAAGGAGAAGCCGATCGAGATGCCGGCAGCCACCCCGGACCACCACAGCGCCGACACTGGCCTGCGCAGTTCCCTTTCGCCCTCGACGCGGATGATCTCGTACACCACCGGAGCGCGCGGCCGCTGCGCCTCCTGAACCTCGCTTTGCTCCTTGTCCGAAAGTCCGCGCTCGGCGCCGGGCACGGCTTCGTCATCGATGCCGGGAGAAGCCCGCAACGCGGGGGAAGCTTGGTGTCGGGCCACGAGTTCGATCCTTTGGTCAGCCAGCACTATGCAGGATACGAACACCCCGTGACGGCTGGGCGATCCGTCAGCGCATGATCGACTGGCTTGAAACGCGAGGCACCTTTCCCGGTGGTGGGAGAGGCCGGGTAAGTGCTTGATGTAAGCGCCCCTCACCCCAACCCTCTCCCCCTGGGAGAGGGAGTCCCGCTTCGATTCCATTTAAGCCCGAGAGAAGCCGATCGGCGGCGTCAACTCGCCCCCGCCCCAGCCTGGGAGAGGGACAGGGCGAGGAGCCGAAGGCACAACTAAGCCGCGTTCTTCCTGGCCAGGAACTGGTTATAGGCGCCCACTGCATCGGCTGCGTACATGAGCGATGGCCCGCCGCCCATATAGACCGCCATGCCCAGCACTTCCTCAACCTCTTGCAGCGAGGCCCCTAGCTTCACAAGCGCCTCGGTATGAAAGCCGATACAGCCATCACAGCGAGTCGCCACGCCAATGGCCAGAGCGATCAGCTCCTTCGTCTTCTTGTCGAGCGCGCCGTCACGAGTCGCGGCGACGGCCATGGCCGAAAAGCCTTGCATGGTTTCAGGGATATCCTTCCGCAGCACCTTCAGGTTGGCGGAGATGTTGCGGGTGATGTCGAGGTAGTTCTTTTCCATGGCGGACCTCATTGGGGATCGTTGATTTAGCGCTTGCGTATATTAGCGCTCACTAATATATTGTCAACATGCAGAGGAACAGGGCACCCGTCGCAGATCAGATGAAGAGCCACGCTGAGGAAGCGGCCGCCATGCTGAAGGAATTGGCGAACCCGTCCCGGCTCATGATCCTTTGTCAGCTCATCGGGGCCGAAAAGTCTGTTGGCGAGCTATGCCAAGCCATTGATTTATCGCAGTCAGCAGTCTCGCAGCACTTGGCAAGATTGCGCGAGGCCGGGTTGGTGGACGCCGAAAAGAGAGGGCAAATGGTGTATTACCGCTTGTGCAACATGCAGGCTCACGCACTGTTGTCGACCCTCTACCTGATCTACTGCAAGGACTAATTGAATTAGCAATCGCAAATGTAAAGAGGGTCTTATGACTATCGAAACCATCGCTCCCGCGACTTTGAAGGAATGGCTGGACGCTGGGGAGGCCGTCCTTGTCGACGTGCGCGAACCGAGCGAATACGCGTCGGAACACGTGGAAGGTGCGACGCTGGTTCCCCTTGGCCGCATTCGCCGGGCGGACGTGCCGCAGCATTCCGGCCGCAAGCTCGTTATCATGTGCAAAATGGGCGGGCGCGGGCAGGCGGCGTGCCAGAAGCTGCGGGCAGAGATGTCCGCCCACGAAACGATTTACAATCTCGAAGGCGGCATCCAGGCCTGGAAAAAAGCCGGTTTCCCCGTTGCAGGAGCCGAACGCCCCGCTTCGTCGGGATGGGGCAGTCTGTTCAGCCGGTGGACCGCTAAAAAGGCCTGAAGAAGCAATTCCGGTGGCCTCGGGCGCGCGGAAAACGGCAGCGCATGGAACGCTGTAAGACCAGGGATAGGCGCCAAGGCTTTCCGGCCGCCTATTCCTTCCGCGTTTCGACCTTTTCGGCGTCAATGGAGTATCCGGTCTCCGCTAGCCCGGTATATTGCGAGGCGACTTTCAGTGTCCCCGTCACGTAGACAGGGTCGAACGAGCCCGCGACATCGAAACCCTTCGCCGTCTTTACGTAAATGATCTGGTTCGGCGGCGGAGGCGGCACGTGGATGCACGCTCCAACGAAAGGCACGAGCAGGAACTCCTTGACGTTCGTCGCTTCGAAATCGAGCGGCACCACATAGCCGCCAATGCGCACGTGCTTGCCGTCAAGCTCGGTCACCACCTGCGGCGCGGCGCCCGCGCCCGGCTGGAGCCGCCGCTCCGACATCCATTGCTTGTCGTTGACCATGGGCGGGGGAGGCGGCTCGCTTCCGCCCGCGCCGGCAAAAGGCGTCGCGCCTGACAAAAAGCTCTTCGTCCTCATGGTCTGCACCGGGGGCGCCGGCGGGACGAGTTTTCCCCAAGCGAGATCCATCGCTGGCTCGCTTTCCGTTGCGAGGCTCGGCGTGCCCAGGATCACGAGACAAAGAGCGGCAGCACGAAAAACTCGAAGCATTGCGGTACTTTCCGTTAAGTGCGAACGGTCATACCGTCCGCGAGGGACAGCCGGTAAGCCCGAAGAGCCGGGAGCAGGCCCGCGATGAAGCCTGCCGCCACGATGCCCGCCAAAACCACCAGCTGATCCTGAGTGGGAGGATCGATGGCGATATGTAAACCGTAAGTGCGGTCTATAAATGGTTGCAAGACGAGCAAAGCGCCATAGAGCAGAGTTGTCCCCAGCAAGACGCCGCCGAAGGTGAGCACACCGGCCTCGGTGACAAGCAGCGAGAGGATCGTGAGAGGCCGCGCTCCGACCGAGCGCAAGATCGCCATTTCGCGGCGGCGTTCATTCAGAGTCGTCAGGATCATGGTCACCATGCCGAGGAGAGCGGTGACGACCACCATGGCGGAGACCGCAGACAGTGCAGTTTCCGCCGTTCCGACCAGGCCCCACAGCTCCTGAAGCGCCGCGCCCGGCAGAATCGCCGACAAAGGTTCTTCTGGATATTCGTTGATGGCGCGCTGGAGCCTAAAGGCCGCGAGCTTCGATTTCAGGCCAATGAAGGCCGCCGTGATTGCCTTAGGCTCCAGGTTCATTTTGCGTACCTCTTCGGCGGATACGCTTTGTCCCGGGATGCGCGCGCCACTCTGCCAGTCGACATGGATCGCTTCGATGGCGGCAAGGCTGACATGCACGGTGCGGTCGACGGGTGTACCCGTCTTGGCGAGGATGCCCGAAACGCGGAAAGGCTTGTCGTCGTGCTCAAGAAACGCCACCGAGCCGAGCCCATGCGCGACCACGATCTTGTCGCCGGTCTTATAGCCGAGCTGGGTGGCGACATCCGCACCGATCACGGCATCGAACAAGTCGCTGAACGGGCCGCCGGACGCGAATTCGAGCGGGCGGCCATGCCGGTAATGGTAAAGCGCAAAGTAGTCGGGGGTAGTGCCCATCACCCGGAAGCCATGATGGCTGTCGCCGAGCGAAATCGGCACGATCCAGGCGATGTCGGGCCGCGCGGCGATGTCCTGATAGGTTTTCCAGGTGATGTTGTTCGTCGCATTGCCGATGCGGAACACGGAATAAAGGAGCAGGTTGAGGCTGCCGCTGCGTGCGCCTACGATCAGGTCGGTACCGGAGATGGTGTCGGCGAAGCTTTGGCGCGCGCCGGTCCGGACTTTCTCGACGCCGAGAAGCAGCATAACGCTCAGCGCAATGGAGAATATCGTGAGGAGCGCCGTGAGCCAACGGTTGGCGAGCGATTGCAGCGCGAGGCGGAAGATGATCATGGGGAACGCCCCTCACCCTGTCCCTCTCCCCCTGGGAGAGGGCACGATGCTGCAACGGGTGCAACCAAACTCCCTCTCCCGGGGGGAGAGGGATAGGGTGAGGGGGAATGCCGTCTCATATCGCACCCCCGCGTGAAATCTGCGCGATGCCGGTCAGGTTTGCGACGCGGCTGAAGCGGCAGCTCAAGCTCTCATCGTGGCTCACCATGATGAGCGTGGCGCCGGCCGCCGCGATGTCCGCAAACAAAAGGTCGAGGAAAGCCTGCTGCCGGTTCCGGTCGAGCGAGGAGGTCGGCTCGTCAGCAATGATAATCTCCGGCGAACCGATCAGGGCTCGCGCCGCTGCTACACGCTGTTGTTGGCCGACGCTGAGGCTCGCCGCCGACGAATTCTCTAACAGCGCTTTGTCGATCCCGAGACTTTCGAGCAGCCGCAATGCCGCGGCGTGGGCGCCTCCCCCGGCCTCCGCTCGGCCTCGCCGCGCCTGCGAAAAGCTTAGCGGCAGCACGACGTTGTCGATCACCGAGCCATAAGGCAGGAGGTTGAACATCTGAAAGATGATGCCGTAATGCTCAGCCCGGAATCGGTCGCGAGCAGCGCCGCGCAGCCGCGCGATGTCCGTTCCTAGCACATCGATGATGCCTTCCTGCGGCGTTACAATTCCGGCGAGCAGGCTCAGGAATGTCGATTTGCCGGTTCCCGACGGGCCGATCAGAAGAAGCCGCTCTCCTTTTTTGAGCGCAAAATCTTCGATGGCGAGGCTAAAAGCGTTGCGCCCCGGCCAAGTGAAGCGCACGCCAGACATGTGAACGATGTCCGGGCATGCGCCGTTTTCCAGACTTTCGGCTTCGACCAAAGGTTCAAGTTCGATCACATGCTACCCGTAAGATCGAGGGTGGGCTTGTCGCGCTTCACCTCGTAACTGGTCTGACCTTTGGGAGAAATAAGGGAAATATCAAGCTCCTGTGCGTTCGGGAACGCCTTGAAATACTCAAAGGTCATGGACGTGATTTGAGAGAGTGATGCGCATTCGAAGGTGTATTCGTTCCGGAACTCGGAGTGTTGATGGCCACCCTCCTCCTTTTCATCACCGCCTACCGCTTCGTGCTCATGCTCATGCTCATCGCCATGCTCAGCTTCGGTCGAGACCTTTGCACTTTTTTGAGTGCAGCCGCCGCTGGACGAGGGCGTAAAAAGCGATAAGCCATGGGCGAGCTTCGCCTTTGCTTTATCAAGCGTGGCCTTCTGCTCCGGCGTGCTTGGCTCGTGCTCGAAGCCCACAATGTCGTCTCCTGGAACGACGAGCTCCATCGACATCGTCTTGTCTTCTATCGCGATATTCAAGCGGCCATGCCCATGCACGTGCGCGCCGAGCTGGCGGTGCTCTTCCGCCGAGGCCGTGGAAGCCGCGCAAGTCAAAACGGCCGCCAAGATGAAAATTCCTCGCATAAACTTATCCTTCACCGCGTTCCAGGTGCTTATCGGCTCCATGCTATAGGCGGGCGAGCCGCTGATTTGTCAAGCCCGATAATGTAACATTATAACATTACTTATTGCCAAGCCTGCGGCGCAAGACGTCCTCAAGTGCGGCCGTGACCCGTGTGGGCGCTCTATTATGCGTTTTTTATACCGTCGGGCTGTGAACCCGATGGCATTCATAGGGAGGGATTTTTAACTGAGCCATGCTGCAATGAAATCAAGGCTCGGAAAAAATGCTTCGATCAGCGCCATCATTCCAATGCGGAAGTGCCCCGGCAAACTCCATCGACCGGGAGGGGGTGAGTTCCGCGAGCGGCGTGGACGTGAACTGTCTTTTCATTGGACAGAACAATAAAGGTTGCTGGGTCGTTCGCGACCGGCTCGGGCTCAAGGCAGGGATTTTCCGCTCTTACGAATGCGCTTTTCACTTTGCGAAGGAGGAAGCGTTCGCCGAACGCCTCAGCATAGTTACGGTTCGGGGACCGCTCGAACTCGGCTGTGATTAGAGCGCGGCTTCGCTCGTCAAAGAGCGCGAAACCTGAGGTCGGGATCGGCTTAGGGAACCACGAACACTCACCGTCATGGCCGCACTCGATCCCCGGATCAGGTCCGAGGACATGTGCGGCCATCCAGGGCAAAAACTCCGGTATTGCAACGAGTTATGGATGGCCGGGTCAAGCCCGGCCATGACAACGAGGTCGCTTTTGGTTCCACCTAGAATGGTAACTCTCTGGTGCTTCGCGAATGTGGCGAGCGTCAATTCCTCTGTGCGCGCGGCCCTGTCGCGGTCTTCCTGCGAGACCTGGCTCTCAACGCCAAACATCATGCTTGTGCCGATTTTCGCCGAGGTCAGCTTGAAGAGGAAGCCATCCGGTATGCGCACCAGAGCAATATTCGGCACAAAACGACCGCGCTGCGGCACTGCACGAAGCGAACACCTTCCTGATCTCGACCCCGTTCACATAACGCGCCGTGGGCTTGCCGCTGGCGAAATCTCCCTTGCAGCTCACGGTATCGGCGGCGGTTATTTCGCCTATGAAGCGGTCGAGATCGAGCGCACCGGCTTTCTCCACGGCGGCGAGTGAACCAAGCGAGCCCTCCCCGAATTGCCACGTCAGCATCGGACGGCTTTTCGTCCGCGCTTGCGGCAAAACAAGCGGCAAAAACCGTCCGCCGCTGGGCAGGTTCAAGGCTAGAAGACCGGGTTCCCCGTCGTCTCGAAGCCGCCGTGCATCGCTCCTCCATCCCGACCCGCGCTTATATGATGGAAAATCAAGGGATAAATGGAAAGGCGTGATCGCCGGCTGGCTTCGTCACACATCAATCTTTGGGGGCCGGGATAAGAGTGCTTGCATCCCGCAAAAGTTTGCGTAATAAATTTACGGCTCGTGGCCGAAGGTCGCGTGCAGAGCGGGCGTAGCTCAGGGGTAGAGCATAACCTTGCCAAGGTTAGGGTCGGGCGTTCGAAATCGCCTCGCCCGCTCCATTTTCATAAATCCACAGCGCTTTCTGTCTCGTGCGCCGGTTGGGCGCAATCCAAACATTCGCCGGTGCTGCACTGACCCGCCCGATAAGCAAAATTTGCGCCGGCGCGAAGGGGTTTTCATTATAACATTATTAAAAGTGTTGATTCCAGGCGAGACTGTTTATGCAAATCCGTACCGGATGTTTTGTACTTGCAAGTCTTGAAATAGCCGCACACCTCTATAAACTAAGCGACACGCCTAAGTATTGTTCAACACTGAAAGCTTCTCAGTTTTTAACTCGCGCCGAGTAAAATCGAGTGCAGGAGGCGGTGATGGCGGACGAAAGCAAGCTCAAGGGCGCTCGCGTCCTGGTTATCGAAGACGATGACCTTTCCGCTCTCGTTGCACAAGAGATGCTCGCCGAGTTAGGCTGTAGCGTTGCTGGCGTCGCGACGTCGGTGGAGACGGCATTGTCGGCAATCGAAAACGCTGGAGCAATTGATTGTGTGATGCTGGACGTTCGTCTCGGTCCCGAGCTTTCGAGCGACATCGCCACGCAGCTTCTTAAGAAAGATATACCCTTCATTATTTGCAGCGGTTACGACATCAAGTTGCCAGGCATGAATATTCCGGTCGTCGATAAGCCGTACACAATGGAGGCCCTCAGCAGCGCACTGCAGCAAGCCTTGGCCACTGAGGGTAAATGAAATCCCTTCTACTCAAGCATTGACCGCGGCCGCCTCCGCAACGATCCGGGCCAGATCAGCCGCTCGGAAGGGTTTCGCAAGCCTGGGCAAGCCGTCTGCGCCGGTGTCGGCAGCATTCGTGAAGCCTGTTATAAGGACCGCCGGAAGGTCCGCTCTCGATGCCCTGGCTCGCCGCACAAGCTCGGCCCCCGTCATGCACGGCATTCTCTGATCGGTCACAAGCACGTCGCAAACTCCGCCCGAGTTGAGATAATCAAGCGCTCGCGCCCCGGACGCAAACTGAATGACGGTATGCCCAGCGGCTTCCAGCATGGCGGCGGCGCCCGCGCGAACGAGATCGTCGTCATCCACCAGCAGGATCGACAAGGGCCGCCCCAATAGCTTCTCCCCTTTCGGAGCCTTCAACGCGCTCGGCAAATCCTCCGCTGCGGGCAACCACAGGGTCGCCCTTGTGCCCTCGCCTGGCGCGCTCTCAAGCGTCAACTGTCCGCCCGATTGCGCCGCCAGGCCATGAACCATGGACAGGCCAAGACCCGTCCCCTTGCCAATGCCTTTCGTGGAGAAGAACGGCTCTACGGCGCGGGCCAGCGTCTCCCGAGACATGCCCATGCCGGTATCCGCGACGGTCAAACAAACGTACCTGCCCGGCGGAACACCCTTCCCTTCGCCTTGGACCTCCGCAGGCTTGGCCGATATCGAGATCGTGCCGCCGTCAGGCATGGCGTCGCGGGCGTTCAGCACGAGATTGAGAAGCGCCACCTCAAGCTGGTTAGGATCGACGCGGGCCGCGGGCAAAGCGGGCGCCATGTCAACGCCGACCTCGATCCGGCGCCCGAGCGAGCGGCCGATCAAATCCAGCATGCCGAGCACGAGCATGGAAAGGTCGACCGCGCGCGCTTCGAGGTGCTGGCGGCGCGCGAAGGCAAGGAGGCGCTGAACAAGAAGACGCGCGCGCTCCGCCGATTGAAGCGCCCCCGAAATCAGCCGGACGGCCTGCTCATCGTTAGTGCACTTCCGCTGCAGAAGATCCAGGCTGCCGACAATGGGGGTAAGCAGATTGTTGAAATCGTGGGCGACGCCACCCGTAAGTTGGCCGATTGCCTCAAGCTTCTGGCTTTGACGCAGGGCTTCCTCCGCCTGACGGCGCGCTGTGATGTCTGCGGCTTCGGGAATGATCGCGACGACTTCGCCCCGCGCGTCGCGGATCGGCCGCATGGTAAAATCGAACCAGCGCGTTCCGATGGGCAAGTTCACCAGAATTTCCTTGCGGATCGTCTCGCCCTTGACGACTGCGGCCCAAGAGGAGCGCACCATCTCCGGCATCCCTGGCGTGGCCGTAAACCATGGCGTATCCCAAAAGGGCTTGCCGATGACGTCTTCGAGCCTTCCCTCGATGCCGCGGAGCGATGTTGGATTGGCATCGAGAAGCGTACCGTCGAGAGCGACAATCCCTTTGTATTGGTAGCTCGTCTGAAAGATGGCCCGGAAGCGTGATTGAGATTGCTCGAACGCCTCAGCGGCTTCTTTCTCCGCGGTGACGTCACGGCCGTTGGCGTAGATGAGATCGCCCTCAGGCGCCGCCACCCAGGAAATGGTTCGATACGAGCCGTCTTTGTGACGGAGGCGTATTTCATACCCCTTGAGGTCGTGCGCCGCTGCGTCGGCGAGCGCCGCTTTGCTGGATGGGCTGTCGCCCGGATGGATGAAATCGAGATAGCTCCGCCCGATGACTTCTTCGGGCTTCCATCCTAGGATCGTCGTCCAGGCAGGATTGGCGGCGCGGAACACCCCGTGGGTGTCGAGGACGAGGAGCAGGTCGCGGGCATTATTCCACGTCCGTTCGCGCTCGGCGACCGCAGTCTCGACCCGTTGCTCCAGTGTTGCCGTCAGGTCTCGCAGGGCTTGCTCGTTCGCGCGCTGCTCGGTCACATCGGTGTGAACGCCGACCCATTCGCGCAGCTCCCCTTCCGCGTCGAAGGTGGGAACGGCCCGGATTGAAAACAGGCGCCATTGCCCATCGCGGCGGCGCACGCGGTGCTCGAAAATAAAGGTGCGCCGGGAGGCGACTGCGGCCTGCCAGGCCCTAATGGTCGGCTGTGCATCGTCGGGATGAACAGCCTTGGACCAGCCGTAGCCTTGATAATCGGCGTAGGTTTGCCCTGTAAGAGCAGCCCACGCAGGCTGCTCGCCGATCATCTCGCCTGCCGCGTTATTCGTCCAGAGAATGCCTTCGACCGCGTCGATGGCCGCTCGAAAACGTTGCTCGCCTTCGCGGAGCTGCTCTTTTTCACGCGCCGGACTGAAAGCGTCGAGCGTGACCACAACCATGCAATTAAGAACTGAGCCGTGGCGGACGGCCGTGACGCTATTCCTCACTCGGACATGGCTTTGGTCTGGCCTGACAAAGCGCGTTTCGACCTCAAAGTCCGGGCGCCTCCCCGCTGCGGTTGCTGCGAAGAGCGGCGCGTCGACGGCAAGGTTTTCCGCGTGTGTAATGTCGTGAAGGCGGAGCTTGTAAAGCTGCCTGGGTGAGCGGCCAGCAACCTCGCAGAAGCGGCCGTTGACGAATGTGAATCGGCCGTCGGCGTTTGTGGTTGCGATGGCGGCTACAGCTTGGCGGGAAGCGCCGAACTCCCGCTCACGCTCGTGCGGCGGTGTTAGCTCGATTTCGCCCGGCGCCAGCTTCAACTTCGTGCCTCCATTCGCTCAACCGAGGTTAACCTCAACTCGGCTTTCAGGTTCCCTCACCTCGCGGAATATTGACGGCAGCGCTGCCGTTCCGGCGCGCGGCTGCTGCGACGAAATGGCTCATTCGCGGTGAACGTATAGGGAACAAGGTTAAGCTGGATTGACACATCTGGAACGAAGCCAGAACGCAGATATCAGCGCGGCACAAGCTTTTCCGAAAGCGTCGCAGTCTGACTAATCCGAACTAAAATTTCCAACCGTGGCAACCTTCGCAAAAATCGGTCGTTTAAAAAGTTATTCTAACCACGGAGGAAGAAACATGCTTAAGTCTTGCATTGCCGCGTTCGGGGCGCTTGCCGCCCTCTCAGCCCCGGCCATGGCCGATTACTACATCGTTCATGGTCCAGACCGGCATTGCCGCGTGGTCGAGCGCATCCCGGAAGACCATTCCCTTGTCCGTGTTGGACCGCTCCATTTTGGAACGCGGGAAGAGGCCGAGGGACAGGTCCGCGTCGTCTGCCACGATAATGGCTACTATCGCGACGAGGTCCGCCGTGACGAGAGGCACGAGGAGCATAGCGAGGAGCGGCATTAAGGCGTTGCCCGGCAAGGTATTTATTTGACTTGCAAAGAAGCATAGGCCTGCGGCATGGGCCTATGCCACCCGATGAATTAGACGCCCACGCGCGAATCAAAGCACAGGGCATCCAACAAAATAAGTGCTGCCTAAAAGGGCAGCGCGATGTAAAGCTTCCTCACATGGGTTGGAAGCATGGCGGCCCCGGACGCCGGGGGTATCATCACGGAAATCTGCGCGAGGCGCTCATTCAGGCCGCGCTGAGCCTGATCGGCGAAAAAGGGCCCGCCGGGTTTACGATCGCGGAGGCTGCGCGCTCTGCTGGAGTTAGCCCCGCCGCGCCTTATCGTCATTTCCGGGACCGCGAGGACCTAATGGCCGATGTGGCTCGCCTCGGGTTCGAGCAATTCGCGAACGACCTCGAAAAAGCCTGGCACGGCGGAAACCCCTCCCCGCTCGAAGCGCTGCAGAACGTCGGCCGCGCGTATCTCGCCTTCGCGCGTAATGAGCCTGCGTATTACGCGGCGATGTTCGAGACCGGGCTTCCGAAAACGGCGAACGCCGCTCTTGAGCAATCGGCAAGCCGGGCATTCGAAGTGCTATACACCGCAACGAAAAAGCTCATCGAGCGCCTTCCGGAGGAGAACCGGCCTCCTGCTCATATGGTCGCGCTGCACATCTGGGCGATGTCGCATGGCATTGCTTCCCTGTTCGGGCGTGAAAATGCAGGACCGCGGCCCGCAATTTCGCCGGAGGAGCTGCTTGAGGCGGGCGTGCTTGTCTATTTGCGCGGATTGGGACTGGCCGGCGGGGCGAACCCTGCACTTGCGCCTTGATCCCATCGACTCGCTGACCGTCCAGGCGCGAGATCCCGCCGCCCGCAAGGACGTCTGCTTCCCCCCAGCTTCGCCATTTAAGAACTCCCGGGGCCATCAACCTGTTTCCCGTTTTGGTTGTATTGTATTAACAAATACAATCTACTGTTGCGGGTGGGCTTCTCAATCAAATCAGGGGCAGAAAGCGGGACTCGTGAGTTCTGATGGCGCCGTCTATATCCTGGACACCCAGCGTGCCGCCGCTGAAGAGAAAGCCCGTTTCTTTTCTTCGGCCAATCTGATGCCGCACGTTATTTCATCGCCACGGGAGGTCTTGCGGGGCGAATTCGAGCGGCCGGCTTGCTTCATCTGCGCTTTTTATATGCCGGAGCTGCACGACCTCGAACTCTTATCGCGCCTGCGAATGTCGCCTAATCCGCTGCCGGTGATCATGGTCTCCGCGAAAGGCGATGTAAAAACCGCGGTTCAGGCCGTAAAGCTCGGCGCGTCCGAATTTCTCGAAGCGCCGATAGACAGCGAGCAGCTGCTAGGGCTGGTTCAGCATTGGATCGATTTCGACCGCGCCGCACTCGGCAATATGCGCAAATGCGCTGCCATCCGGGAGAAATTGTCCAAGCTTTCGCGAAGAGAGCACGAGGTGCTGGACGGCATTTTGGATGGGCTGTCGAATAAGGAAATGGCGCGGAAACTTAACGTAAGCCCTAAATCCATAGAGGTTTACCGAGGTAACCTCATGTCTAAAATGGATGTATATTGTGTCCAGCACTTGGTAAAGAAAGTTTTGTGCTGCCCTGCGTTGAGTTGCGCGCCCTATTCGTGCCTTTACAGCGTGATTGGGTCATCGTGCCAGCATTGCAAAAACATCAATACTAATTCATATAAGCAATATAACAGCACTTATAATTCATAAATATGTATTTGTTTATATAACGCATGCTGTATTATTAAATATGTGTGTCCGTGTATAGGGTTTGTACTAGCCGAAGTGGGTAATCGACCTGATACTATTCCAGAGGCTGTTGCTGTAGAAACAAACTGTAGTCAGCCTACATTGAAAGGAACTTTCCAATGGCTGTTGAAAAAACAATGGCATCGAGCAGCCTTGCTGAGGTCGTCGATCGCATTCTGGATAAGGGCATCGTCATCGATGCATGGGCTCGCGTCTCTCTGGTTGGTATCGAACTCCTTGCGATTGAAGCTCGCATCGTGGTCGCCGGCGTCGACACGTACCTCAAGTATGCTGAGGCCGTTGGTCTGACGGTTCAGGCTCAGGAAGCGTAAATCCCTGCAAGTCGCGTAAGCGGGCTGGCCTGTTTCGCCAGCCCGTCCGCGATTGGCGAAGGCACTGAATCGCCGGCCCAATTCAGGAAGGAACATCCCATGCCGATGCCGCAGAGCCATTTCTCCCCGGCGCTCTCTTTGACAGGCGGCCTCTCCACCCGGGCGGCCGTGAATGACATCTTCCGCACAACCGAAGCGCTCCTCGCCGGTTTTCGCCAGGACTTCCAT
This sequence comes from uncultured Alphaproteobacteria bacterium, assembly GCA_963834165.1. Lineage (GTDB taxonomy): Bacteria > Pseudomonadota > Alphaproteobacteria > Rhizobiales > Rhodomicrobiaceae > Rhodomicrobium. Next base: position 409,813 of record CAWIAL010000018.1, read on the forward strand.
AGGAAGTCACGGGATCGGCAGCTGAGCACCCAAGCGTATGTCAACGGCCTGCGCCACACCGTGCAGAAGAAGATGGCGGACCTCCACGATGTCCGGGAGGAAAGCGCCGTCAACATCCGCGCCCAACTCAAGGACTATGTGGAAGAGCTGAAGGCCGAGGTAGCGCACGCGCAGCACGATGCGAGAATGGCGCTCAAAGGCATCGCCGCAACACGCGCGGCAGTCGCGCCAAAACTGGTTCGCCAACGGGCGAAGGACTGCGAACGCACATTGGACGAACTCCAAAAGCAGCGCGAGCACGACACCACGGAGTTGCACGGCGATCTCAAGTCGCTTGTCGAGAATTTGCGCGAAAAGGTCGTGCAGATGCGCGACGCCATCCGGCACGATCTTGGCGTGGAAGAGCCCGTTCTGCACGGAAAGAAAACGGCAAAACAACCGGCAGATGCGGTTCGTAAAGAGCAGGCCATCACAAAGAGTGCTCCGCTGAAAGTCAGCGTGTCCAAAAAGGGCATTGCGGCGGCGGCCAGTGACGGACCGGCGAAAGTCCAGCCCTCCAAGAAAGCCAAGATGACGCGGAAGGGCGCGGCGCGCGCGGCGTCAAAACCGCTTGGAGGCAAGAAGTGACCTCAGCCAGAGGCCGGCCCAGCCGGCTTCTCGCCAGAAGAACGCAGTGAAAATGAACAGATCATTCGCCGAACGGCGGCTCGGCGCGGAAACGAATTGAAGAGGGGTTCATGAGCAGACGATCACTTGCATGCGATGACGTTGTCTCGACGCTGTCCCTCAGCGCCGGCAACGACTTTGTCGAGACGCCCGCGGTCAAGGCGCTCGCTCGCCGCGCACTCTCCTATCTCGAAGCGGGTTTCCCTTTGCACTTGCGCGGCCCCGCGGGCTCCGGAAAAACCACCCTGGCCTTCCGCCTCGCGACTGCGCTTGCCAAGCCCGCCATGTTTCTTGCCGGCGACGAATCGCTCGTGACTGCCGATCTCATCGGCAAGCAAAGCCGGCTGCATCACCGCAAGGTCGTGGACCGCTTCATCCATTCCGTCACGAAATTCGAAGAGAATTTCGACCAGGAGTGGGCCGACAGCCGACTGACGGTCGCTTGCCGCGAGGGCTACACCCTCATCTACGACGAGTTCACGCGGTCGCGTCCCGAAGCGAACAACGTGCTTCTCGGCATTCTTCAGGAGCGCTTGCTGGCCCTGCCGAGCGGGGGGGGCGGTGAATATGTGCGCGTCCATCCAGACTTTCGCATCATCTTCACGAGTAATTCCAAAGAATATGCGGGCATCCACAGCGCGCAAGACGCGCTTAGCGATCGCATGATTACCATCGACATGGATTATTTCGACGAAGAGACCGAAATCTCTATTGCGGCTTCCCGATCCGGTCTTTCTCGCGAGGCCGTTACACCCGTCGTGAAGCTCGTGCGCGGCTATCGCGATTCGGGGTCTTATCATCAAATTCCAACGCCCCGCGCCAGTTTGATGATCGCGAAGATGATGGCGTTTCATAAGTTGAATCCGGCTGCGCACGATGAGCGCTTCTTCCAGCTTTGCCTCGATGTCCTGGAGGGCAAATGCGTCCATGGCGCCGATTGTGACGCAATGGCGGCCAACCGCGAAGTCATACGCTCTCTCATCAAGAAGCATTGCGAAACGAAGCCGGCGCGGCAAGCGGCGGGCCGGCCGAAGGTCCGCCCGATCACCGTGAGCGCCTGCGGTGCTCCCAACGGCGCCTTCACCGCGAAGCATCGGAGGGTGCACCAATGACAGCCGGAAAACCGTATTTGAAAAGCGCCGGCGAGGCCGCTCAGCGATTGGGGCTCTCGGGAGCGCGCCGCGGTGCAGAGCAAGGCTTCACGATGCTGACCCGGCTGGAGCGCCAGAAAGCCATGCTGGAAAAGCAAGCGCTGGTGTGGCTTCGGCAGCAAATTCTGACGGAACATCGTCTGCGCAAGGTGCAGGCGGAGATCTTGAAGGTCAGGGCCAGCCTTCAGGCGTTGGACGCTGCGCCAGTACTCAAATCCCAGGGCACGAAAAATCCGGGTTTAAAACCCGGCGCTGCCGCGGCCGCGGCAGGGCGGCCGAAGCGTGTCGACATCGATTTCTCATTTTGAAAGGACTTTCGTCATGCCCGAGAAGCAACACAGCGAAGGTGGCAAACGGCCCCGCTCCGCAGCGCCAAAAGGCGCTCCCAAGTCAGCCCCGAAGGGAACGAACCGAGCGAGCGGGCCTGACGTTTCGGGAGGCATCAAAGCTTCCAGCGCAGTGGGCGGCGGCGTGTTCGGGATCGATAACCTGTTTTCGTGGCTCGGCAGCGTCGTCGAGCAAATTGGCGAAGCGGTCGAGAAATCGGGCGAGGGCGAGATCCACAAGCAGGGCGAGTTCAAAGTGAAAGGGCTCGGCGAGAAAGGGCGCGGCGTTTATGGCGTGAGCGTCAAGATGGGGCTTGGCGGCAAACCCGCCGTTCAATCGTTCGGAAATATCCAGCGCACAGCCAAGGGGCCGGAAGTCACCGAAGTCCGCGAGCCGCTGATCGACGTGTTCGATGAGGACGGCGAAGTGCTGGTTGTGGCCGAGTTGCCAGGCGCATCGGAGCAGGAGATCGACGTCACGGTGAAGGATGGAGTGCTCACGCTCGAGGCGAAGGGCGAGCATCGCTACGCCAAGGACGTGGAGCTTCCCGCGCCGGTCAAGCCGAAGCCCCTGCGCAAGGTTTACCGCAACGGGTTGCTCGAGGTCAGGTTCGCCAAAATATAGCAGGCGGCTGAAAAGCTGGAGATTTTGGACTCATCCTTCGACAAGCTCAGGATGAGGCTGCGTATTATCAAGGAGTTAAGCTCGTGGTGAGCCTGTCGAACCATGGGCAGCATCACTTTTTCAGCATCCTGCCAGAGCTCAAGAGGCGCATGCGGGTTGCCCGGAATGCGCCGAAGACAAGGGTCATGAGCTTGCCCGGCATTCGCTGTGCAGGCTCATGGACTGGAGGTCCCCACGTCATGTTGGACGCCGTTCCGCATGTCGGTTGGCATAGGGTCGATGACACCAAGCTGCGCGTGGTTGCCGATGCCGCAGCGGGGATGGATGCGCTCGCTGCCGTTGAGAAAAGGGTAATCCGCGGCTTCCAGCGCCACGGCGGCTGGCCGCACAAGCAGGTCAATGTGCTCGTATGCGAAACCTTGCAGCCGCTCGTGGAGCAGATACGGGCGGCCGTATCGGCTTCCCGTCCGCGCGCCGCGCCGGACGGTTCGGAAGGGTTTCACTTCGAGGACTTGGACCGGAAGCCGATGGTCCACGTCTACAATCTCGCCGACCCATCGGAATGCAACATTTTCGTCAATCGCGACAGGCTCATCCGGCTCGGCTTGTGGGACGATGCGCTGGCCCTTGAAGGGCTCCTCGCCCATGAACACGCCCACCCTCTTGCGGAGAATACGACAACGCGCGCGGCACGCACCGTCAGCGTGAAAGTTCAAGACGGCAGGAAGCCTGCCAACGGCGGCGCGGACGCAGAGCGGCTGCTTCGCCAATCGGCCGAGCGCATGGCGCAGGAGCTTTGCCTCCACGCTCCGCATGAAGTGTTTTCGAACGAGCTGGCGGTGCGCGCCGGTTTTGGGGAAGCGCTTCTTCACCTCGATCGCATGACGCTGACCCCGGAAGGCACGGGGCTCGCCGAACGCGCCGAGCTTCGAACGAAGTTGTACGGCGAGGCGGATGCCGGACGTATGAGCCAGGGCGCCGTGGCGCTGATGCTGCTCACGGCCTCCTTTGAGGCGCACCTTCCCATGGCATTGGAAAGTGCGGCGTTTCTGCGGGCGGGCGAGCCCGAAAGAGCGGGTGTCATCGACGCGCTCTTGGAAGAGGACGTTTTCCGGCGCCTGGAGCCGGAGATCAGCCCGCTCTACCTGCTGTTCCGCGAGCGATACGCATCGCTAAGCACCGATCTCGATGCCGAGGCTGTCTTCGCCTGGATGAATGCAACCTATGCGCCCCTTCTGGAGGTACTCGACAAGCGTGGCGCGAGCTTGACAGTGGAGTTTAGGCGCAGAGGGAATCAAAATGAGACATGATCCGCGCCGCAGCCACGTCCAGCAAGCCGATGAGTGCTCCGGCGGCGATTTGAAACGCAAGTACATTTATTGCGTGATCCGCAGCACCGAACCGCGCAGCTTTGCCGTGCAGGGCGTTGCGGGCGCCGAGCATCCCATCCACACCATCCACCATCGCGAGCTTGCGGCAGTCGTCAGCGACACGCCGGTCAAAGCTTACGAGAGCACGCGCCAGAACATGACCGCACACATGAAGGTGCTCGAAGGCGTGATGAGGCAGCATGCCATCCTGCCGCTGCAGTTCAACAGTGTGTCCGCTTCGACCGAAGCTGCGATCGATGCGCTGTTGAAGCCTGCTTATGACGAACTCCTAGCGCGCCTCCAGAGCGTCGAGGGACGCATAGAGATGGGAGTCAAGGCGTTTTGGCGCGAGGACGTGCTTTACCGGGAGATCGTTGCGGAGAACGACGCCATAAGGCTGCTTCGCGACCATCTCGCGGGCCGCCCGCCCGAGTCCGCTTACAAGCAACGGATCAGGCTCGGCGAGATGGTCGAGAAAGCGCTGCTCGCCAAACGCGAACGCGAAAGCGAGCGCATGCTGGCGCGGTTCCGTCCGCATGTTGAGGACATTCGCGTCAAGGAGCCTGCCAGCGAGCGCATAGCGCTCAACGCCGCCATTCTGCTCAAGGCCAGCGAGCAATCGCTGTTCGAGGACATGCTCAACGTGCTGGACCGCGAAGAAGGCCGGCGAATGACCTTCAAATGCGTTGGCCCAGCCCCTCTCTATAATTTTGTCCAACTCACGCTCGGCTAAAGGAGCACTACCGATGACTGCTCGAAGAAAAACAAAGCCGCTGCGGGCGGGGAGGCTCTCATGCTGACAAACATCCTCACCTTCCCGGTCGCAGGCCCGATGCGCATGTCGATGTGGCTCTTGCGAACCATCGCCGAGCGCGCCGAGGCAGAGCTCTACGACGAGGGCAAGATCCGCAAGGATTTGTCCACGCTCGAAATGCGGTTCGACCTTGGCGAGATCACGGAAGAAGAATTCCAGAGCGCCGAAGACGATCTGATGGAAAGGCTGAGGGAAAGCCGTAGAAGAGCGGAGGCAAACAGCCGATGACACACTCCAGCCGCACACGGAAAAAGGACGCCGTTCAGCCGATACGCAATGCCGAACTGAACATGAATGTCCCCGGCATAGCAAAGCTGATCGACTTCGCCGAGGAGCTATCGGCTTCGTCCGCACAAACCCTCCAAAAGGAGGCGGAATTCGTCGCCGGGGAAATGGCGATCCCGGATTGCGCGCCGCCGAAACGCAAGATGACCGCGCCCGAAGCGGCGCAACAGGCCGGCAAGCAGATCACCGAGCTGACGAGGCTGAACTCGATAACATCGCGGAGGTGAAGAAGACCGAGTCCGGCTGGCTGGTGGTCGCCACAATGATCGAGCTGTCTCGCATCCCGGCTTCCACCGATCTGCTGGCATCCTACGAGGTTGAACTCGACTCCGATGGCAATCTCGAAGGCTACCGCAGGGCTTCCCGCTATCTGCGCGATCAGATCGGAGGCGACTGATGGCACGCCCAAGCTATCCCCGCCCCCGAAGCAGCATGCCAGAATTTGCGCGCGAACTTCAGCTCACCTGTCCGATTGGGCTGTTTGAACGGATCGAGCCGACCATGCGAACGCTCACCGCTCAAATCAACTCGGCGAGAGACCTCGGCACAAAGACCGAGCTGGCGCACGCCCTCATTGGGCAATGCGAGAAGCTGCACAACTGCGAAAGCCTCGACGAAACGAACCTGAACTGCCGCATGTGCCAGCACTTCTCTTCGCTTCGGCAGAAGACGGCGGATCTCATCCTCAAAGTCGCGCGGGTGAAGCAGCCTCGCGAAGGGGGAGCGCAATGAGCCATGTGAACCACTCGCTTCAGGCCACCAATCTTGCCGACATTCTGGAACGCGTCCTCGATAAAGGCATCGTCATCGCGGGCGACGTGAGCATCTCGCTGGTCGACATCGAGCTTCTCAGCATCAAGCTGCGTCTCCTGATAGCCTCGGTCGATAAGGCCAAGGAGATGGGAATCAACTGGTGGGAGGCCGATCCGATGCTGTCCACCAAAGCCCTTGAGCTGGAACAGGAAAATCGCCTCCTCATCGAGAGGCTGGAGCGTCTCGAAGCGCAAATGGTGTCCACGCGATGAGCGCCCGCGCCAGCGCCAAGCGAGAGGCAGGCCCTAACAGTCAGGACGTTCCCGGCGGAGCCTTCCGTGTATCCGAAGCGCCGTCGCGCGATGTGGGCCGCGGTGTGGTCCGCCTCGATCCGAAAGACATGGCGCTGCTCGGCGCGGAGACCGGCGACGTGGTGGCCATCGAGGGCAAACGGCTGACGGCCGCCAGGATCATGCCTGCCACCGCCGAGAACCGCGGGCAAGGCAAGATCCAGATGGATGGGATCGTGCGCGCCAATGCCGGCGTGAGCATCGATCAATCCGTGACCATACGCGCCAGCAGCGCCGAGGCGGCGCGTACCGTTGTGCTTGCGCCCGATCGCGCGGCTGCTGCGGCTCCGAGGCTGCACCGCAAATACATCGCGCGCCTGATCCATGGCCTGCCGGTAACGGTCAAGGATATCGTGCGGCTGAACCCGGTTGGCGGCCAGGCTTTGAGTTATTCGGTGAGCAAGACCGACCCCGCGGGGCCAGTCGTCATTGAGCCCTCGACGCTGATCCGGATCGAAGGCGCGGGCGCCCGCGAGAGCGCCATAACCTATGAAGACATCGGCGGTCTCGGGCGTCAGGTGCGCCGCGTCCGCGAGATGATCGAGCTGCCGCTGAAGTACCCTGAGGTTTTTCTTCACCTCGGCATCGAAGCGCCAAAGGGCGTGCTGCTCTACGGCCCTCCCGGCACCGGCAAGACGCTCATCGCGCGCGCGGTGGCCCACGAGGTCGGCGTGCAGTTCTTCCATGTGAACGGGCCGGAGATCATCGACAAGCTGTACGGAGCGAGCGAAGCGCATCTGCGCAATATGTTCAAGGAAGCCGAGGCCGCGGCGCCCGCCATCATTTTCATCGACGAGATCGACGCCATCGCCCAGAAGCGCGGGGCCTTGTCGGGCGAGCGGCAGCTTGAGCGCCGCGTGGTGGCTCAGTTGCTCGCGCTAATGGACGGGCTGACGGCGCGCGGGCAAATCACGGTCATCGCCGCGACCAACATGCCCGACGAGTTGGACCCGGCGCTGCGCCGTCCTGGCCGCTTCGACCGCGAGATCGAGATCGGCGTTCCCGACGTGGAAGGCCGCCACGAGATCCTCGAAATCCATAGCCGCGGCATGCCGCTTGCGGCGGACGTAAGCCTTACCGATCTGGCTCGCCGCACCCACGGCTATGTCGGCGCGGACTTGACCGCGTTATGCCGGGAGTCGGCAATGAGCGCGCTGCGCCGCCTGCTGCCTGAAATCGACTTTGGCGGGGCCGGCCTGCCGGTCGACAAGCTTGAAGCGCTCAAGGTCGAGCGCGACGATTTCGAAAGCTGCCTCGCCGAAATCCAGCCATCCGCGCTTCGGGAAATATCGGTCGAGGTGCCGGACACCCGCTGGGAAGACGTCGGCGGGCTGGAAGATGTGAAGGCGCTGCTTTCCGAGGCGGTTATCTGGCCTTTGCGCCACGGCGCTCTGTTCGAGGCCGCGGGCGTCCGCCCATCGCGCGGAATCATGCTCTACGGCCCGCCCGGAATGGGCAAGACCTTGCTCGCAAAGGCGCTCGCGGGCGAAAGCGAAGCCAATTTCATCCCGATCAAAGGCCCGCAGCTCATCAGTCTTTGGGCTGGTGAAAGCGAGCGCGCCGTCCGCGAAGTGTTCAAGAAGGCGCGCATGGCTGCGCCAGCCATCATTTTCTTCGACGAGATCGACGCGCTGGCTCCCGAGCGGGGCAGCGGCGGGTCCAATCAAGTGAGCGAGCGCGTCGTGGCTCAGATGCTGACGGAACTCGACGGCATCGAGGACTTGAAGGGCGTTTTCATCCTGGGAGCGACGAACCGGATCGACAGGATCGATCCGGCGCTCCTGCGGCCGGGCCGGTTCAACTCCGTGATCGAGCTCAAGGCGCCGGATCGTGACGCGCGGCTTTCAATCTTGAAAGTGCACGCTAAGCGGATGCCGCTCGACGATGCCGGTGGCCTCGAGGCCATAGCGGACGCGACCAAAGGGTTCTCGGGCGCCGATCTCGAAGCGATCTGCCGCGAGGCTGCCTATGGGGCCATCCGCGATGCCGTCGCCGCGCAGAAGAATGGAAACGGCAAGGCGCGGACTTCAACAGAGCCGAAGTTGAAGGTCACGATGCAGGATTTCGAAAGAGGACTGGCGCGTATCAAAGGGAGTGACGGGCGATGACCGAAGTGTACATTTACGGGATTGCCCAGCCTCCTGCGTCGGCGATGCCCGATGTGTTTGGCGTCGAAGGTGGCGTGAGGCTCATCGAGGAAGATGGTCTTGCCGCCATTGCCGGCGTCCCGCCCAAGGACGGGATGCATGACCTGTCGCGGGAGCGCGCCTTGCGACTCCTGCTGGGTCACCAGGAAGCGCTCGAAGCGGCTTTGACGGTCACGACCGTGCTGCCGGTGAAATTCGGCACCATCGCGCCCCACGAAAGGGCCGTTCTCGCCATGCTCCGGCTTGGCCGGACCTTGTTGCGCGCCCCGCTGCAGGATTTCAGCGGCTGTGCGCAGCTCGAAATCATCGTGTCGTGGCAGCCCGAGGCCGTGTTTGCTGAAATCGCTTCCGACACAGAGGTCATGGAGGCGCGCAGGAAGGCCGCCTTCGAACCCGGTCAGGCGACGGCGGTCAGGCTTGGCCAGCTGGTGAAAGCGGGGCTCGATCGCCGCCGCAAGCAGCTCCATGAGCAGGTTCTCGAAGCGCTGCGCCCCATAGCAGTGAGCTTTGCGGTCAATGCCGCAATGGACGATCGGATGGCAGCCAATTTGGCCGTTCTGATCAGGACATCCGACATGGCACGCCTTGACGCCGCCCTCGATGGACTCGATGCCCGGTTTGGCGGGAAGTTGACGTTCCGCTGCGTAGGGCCGCTGCCGCCCGCAAGCTTCGCAACCCTCACCGTCCGTTTTCCATCGGCCGGGGAGGTCGCTCAGGCGCGGCAAACTCTTGGCCTTTCCGGTCCGGCAAACCCGGCCGCGGTCACGGCAGCCTACCGCCGCCTCGCGCGTGAAGCACACCCCGACCTCGGCGCGTTGGGCGCCCAAAGCGAACGCATGACCGAACTCGCGGCCGCGCAGAAATTGCTAGTGGCGTGCGCGAAGTCTCAAGCTCTCGCCGCCGAGCAGCGCAGCAATACTGTCACAACGCTGGCACGCGATCTGGACGCGGCCGATCTGGTCCTCATCGATATTATCGGCCCTGGGTGCGGCGCGCCTGTCGAAGCCGAGAGAGGCGCGGCATGACGGACGTTGCGGAAGCGCGCGAAAGCCACGTCTACGTCTATGGCGTAGCCCGATGTGGTAGCTCCGCGCCGCTTTCCGCTGCGGACAATGATGGCGTTGTTCCCGGAGCACCCGTCGAGCTTTTGCCCGTCGACGGTTTGACCGCTATCGTCAGCATTTTCCCGGCTGAACTCGCCATGCGCGATCCCGCTGTCAGTGAGGACGATTGGGCGAAGAGCCGCGCGCTCGCCCATCATCGCGTGCTCGCGGCGTTTGCCGGGTGCACTGCCTTGGCGCCCTCGAAATTCGGCACGGTCTTGCGCAGCCTCGACGATCTTACCGGCTTCGTCAGGCGCAATGCTTCAGCGCTGGATTTGACGCTGAACTCTATCGCCGAGTGCCGCGAGTGGGGCTTGAAGCTGTTCGGGGATCTGAGCGCGGCGCGGGGTTCGGTGGAATTAAGCCCGGCCTTGGCATCGATGCAGGAGGAATTGGCGAGCGCCCCCGCGGGGAAGGCATTTTTCCTGCGAAAGAAATTCCAGGCAGCTGCCGAGGCTGAGTCGCAGCGAGTGCTCATGGATCGAATCGCCGCCATTCACGACGAACTGGCTGGCATAGCGCGCGACAGTACCCAGATCGGGAGGCTGGTTGCCGCAAGTCCGGGCAAACCGGCCCTGTTCCTGAACGCGGCTTATCTCGTCGAAAAATCGAAAGAAGATGAGTTCCATGAAGCTCTGACCGCGATGCGCGGCACATATTCCGAAATCGGCTTGAGCGATTCCCTCACAGGCCCTTGGCCAGCCTACAATTTCGTCTCATTGCCGGCGGTGATGGCCAATCATGGCTGAGATAACCCCGATCATGTCGCCGCACAACGAACTCGCGCTCTCCGAGCTGCTCGACCGGGTGCTGAACAAGGGCGTCGTCGTCATCGGCGACGCCACGATTTCCATCGCGAATGTCGATCTGATCTATATCGGCGTGAAGCTGCTGTTGAGTTCGGTCGATACCGCCGAAAAGCTGAGACCGGCGCCCGTTTTGCCAAGCAGCCGCGGCCAAAGCTGCAAAGTCGCTTCGGAGTGACGCCGTGCTTTATCTTTACGGCATCGTTGACGGTTGCGAGGCTCCCGATGCGGTCCCGTGCGGCCTTGAGGATCGCGAGCCGTACATGTTGCCCTATCGGGAAATGTCCGCGATTGCGGGCGAACTCCAGCATGGCCATCCGCAACCCTGCGAAACGGCGCTGCGCAAGCACCTGAGCGTCATCGAAGCTTTCATGGCACGCCACACGGTTTTGCCGGTGCGCTTCGGGACGGTATTTGCGGACCCCGCGGAATTGGGCGCTTATCTGGCGCTATCCTATGACCAGCATGCCGCGACGTTGCGCCGGCTAAGCGGGCAGTTCGAACTTGGGCTCCGGGTTCTTTGGCCGCAGACGGAGGCGCGCCCCATCCGCCGCACCGCAATCGTATCGGAGGATTGCGGACCCGGCGCGCGCTATCTGGCAGAGAGGTATGCCGAGGCGGAGGCCCGCAAGGGCATCGAGCGGGAAGCCCATGAAGTGGCGGATGCGCTTTCCACGTTTCTGATGCCGTGCTGCACCGAGGTCTTGTGGCGGCGGCTGCCTCGCGGCGGTTCCGGCGCCTCGATTGCATACTTGCTCCATAGAGAGCGGCTTGGCGATTTCCGCGCCGCGCTGGCCGGGGCGCAGTGCGCTTATCCCGATCTTGATATTTTATGCACTGGGCCATGGCCGCCCTATTCTTTCGTCGGCAATGCCCAAAGTGCGCTTAGCAAGGGGGCATTCCATGCAGACCATGAAGAACGAGCCTTTGGCTGAAGTCTGTGCGCCAAACTTTCCAGGGAAAGACGGCCTCGCCAGCCTCGACGCGCATAGCGGCCGCCTCAATCTCGATCCTGACACCGTTCAGCACGACCTCGCCCGGCTCGTGCTGTGTCTCGTGGAAGTCGTCCGCCAACTTATGGAAAAGCAAGCTTTGCGCCGCGTGGACAGCGGGCGGCTGACCGAGGAGCAGGTTGAATCCCTTGGTTTGACGCTGATGCGCCTGGAGGAGCGCATGGCCGAGCTCAAAGCCCATTTCGGGGTGACCGGGGACGAACTTCGCCTCGACCTGCAGGAGATCATGGAGGGGTGAGGCTGTTGCGCAAAATCCCAGGCTGGGATCGGACATTCCCGTGAAGCTCTGCATTTGCTATTAAATGCGAATTAATGCGGTATTCACAAGAATTTGACCATGTGGTACCTTTCGGGTTGTCAAGCTCAGCCCTGGCCGAAGAGATGCTTCGGTGCCGGCATGCCGGTGCAAGGGGGGACACCTTCGACGAAGTCCGGCTAACCAAAAGAGCCGGTTCAACAAGAGGAGAATAAGATGAACCCAGCACTGATTTGGATTGACATCATCATTGTTTCGTTCGTGATCATGGTCTATTTGGCCAATAAGCAAAGCGGGATCGAAGATATGCGGTCTTCGTATTACCTCTGGGGTCAAGGGCCAAAGAAGTAAGGTCCAATTTGACCTCGCAAGCGGCGACGCAGTCCCCTCCGATTGCTGGGCCAGCCGCGCGGGGGATCATCTCCAACATTGTCATGGCCGGGCTTCACCCGGCCATTTCTGACCTCTCTTGTTGTCGTCCCCGCGCAGGCGGGGACCCAGTAAGCACAGTGCTAAGTCGCTGTTTTCGCGAACCTTTCACCTTCCGATTACTGGATGCCCGCCTTCGCGGGCACGACACAGGGGGCAGCGTCTAATGCGTTCGGTGCAATCTGTTTGCTGCCGGATGGCGTTTTCAATGAGCCCGACTCCGACCTGAGCGGACGAGCGGACAGCCTTCAGCGCTCGAGTTCGTTAGGGTCATGAGCGTTGGGCTGTTTCGCGGTCTGGATACGGTTTAAGGCCCGTTCCGCGACGAAGAAGTGGAATTACTCTTCGCCTTCGGTTTGAGCCTTCTTTTTGTCAGCGGCGGCGCGCTGGCGCTCGACGATCTTGACGGCAAAAATCGACAGCTCATAGAGAAGCAGCGTCGGGATGGCGAGGCCGATCTGGCTCAAAATATCGGGAGGGGTGAGCACCGCGGCGACCGCAAAGATGATGACGACAGCGTAGCGCCATTGCTTCCGCAGCCATTGCGACGAGACCATGCCGACCCGCGCGAGAAGCGTAAGCACAACGGGCAACTGAAAGCATATTCCGAAGGCCAGGATCAGCGTCGTGATGAGGTGAAGGTACTCGCTCACCCGCGCCGTCAACTGAATGTGGACCTGCCCGTCTCCCCCGGCCTGCTGCATCGACAGGAAGAACCGCATGGCGAGCGGCATCACGAGAAAGAATACGATCGCGCCGCCGATCACAAAAAGGATAGGCGTCGCGAAGAGATAGGGCAGGAAAGCCTTCCTCTCGTTCCGGTACAGGCCTGGGGCGACAAACATGTAAAGCTGTGCGGCGATCATCGGAAACGACAGCACCAGCGCGCCGAAAAATGACACGCGAAGCTGCGTAAAGAAAAACTCCTGCGGCGCCGTGTATATCATGTCGATCCTCGTATCGCCGCCAACGGCAAGGCGATAGGGGATGAGCAGGAAATTATAGATGTTCTGCGCGAACATGTAGCAGAAGACAAAACACACGAGCAAAGTGATGACGCAATAAATCAGCCGCCGCCGCAGCTCGATCAAATGCTCGATGAGCGGCGCCTTCGACTGGTCGATTTCGTCTTCTTCGGGGTTCGCCACAGCCATCGCGATGCGCTCAAGCCGCCGGAGCGACGCGATCTTTTGCCGGGTCGCCCGCTGGCGCTTTCGGCTCGGATGCGCCTAACGGCTGGGCTTCCTGCGCAGCTGGCTTTTCGAAAAGCGCAACACTGCCGTCTTCCGCCGGAGCTTGCTGAGAGGAACCAGGAAGCACCTGCTGAGCCTCCGCGTGCGTCCCGGCTTGCGGCGCTGGAGATTCGGCTATCGTCTGCTGGGCTGGAGGCTGCTCCACAGAAGCGGCCGGCTTCGCGTACTCCTGATTGATCGCGCGTGCGATGCTGTCCTTCAACTGGCTGGCCGGATGCAGCGAGCGAAATTCCTGGATGTTCTTATGCAGGTCCTCGTAGCCAGCCTCGCGCACGGAATCTTCGAACTGGCGGCGGAAATCGTCGGCTGACCGGCGGAGCTTCGCGACCATGCGCCCAAGAGTGTGCAGCACCTGCGGCAGCTCCTTGGGGCCGATGAATATCAGCGCAACGACCGCTATAAGGAGAAGCTCAGACCACGCGATATCGAACATATAAGACTGTTGCCCTCAAAAAATCCCGGCAGGCGATGAACGGCTTACGCTTTTGTCTCTGTTCCCGTGGGGGTCTTTACCTCGGTGTGAACGGGCTCATGCTCGATCGGTTTCGGCGGGTTCGCGGCCTGAGCCGGTTGCGAGGGAGCGGGTGTATCGTCCTCGGCCATGCCCTTCTTGAAACTCTTGATCCCCTTCGCAACGTCGCCCATGAGGTCGGAAACCTTGCCCTTGCCGAACAAAAGCACGACCAGCAGCAGCACGATCAGGAGCTGCGGAAGAACTCCACGCCGCTCCAAACATCAGATCCTGGGGCATCTTCATTTCACTCCTTTGCCCATGCCTTACATCGTCGGCGGCAGGACATTTTATACGTCACTTGTCGGACTGAACGTGGCTGCACGCGCGCAGCATGTCAAGCGCATGCAGCTAAGCAAAGCGTCTCACGTCCGATATCGGTCGATCTGCCGTAGGCTTGGCTGCATTCATAGCGCATCGATCGCCCATTTGCGACGATCAACCGGCTGAAACCGCCCGGACCGGCGGGCCTTGTTCCGGCTCTTCTTCCCGCTCATCGGCCTCGACGGCTTCGGCTTCTTCTTCGGCGTGCTCACCCGAAGGCTCGTCCTCCAGCGGCTCTTCATCCTCGCGGAGTGTAACGCTGTCATCCGGCTCCGGCACGGTGAAGCCGGGGGGGAGATTGCTGTCGAGAAGGCCAGCGCCCTTAAGCTCGGAAAGCCCAGGCAGGTCGCGAATGGAATCGAAGCCGAAATGGTCGAGAAATGCCTCCGTCGTCCCGTAAGTGACGGGGCGTCCCGGAGCGCGCCTCCGCCCGCGCAGACGCACCCATCCGATTTCCAGAAGAACGTCGAGAGAGCCCTTGGAGGTGGAGACGCCGCGGATTTCCTCTATTTCCGCCCGCGTGACTGGCTGGTGATAGGCGATGATCGCCAGCGTTTCGAGCGCGGCCTTGGAAAGCTTGCGCTGCTCGATGGAGTAATGCTCCAGGAGGAAAGACAGATCGTCCGCGGTCCTGAAGGCCCACTTGCCGGCCACGCGAACGAGGTTGACGCCCCGGCCAGCGTAAAGCGTTTGAAGCTCTTCGAGGAGCTGGACGACGTCATCCTTGGCGCCGAGATGCTTTGCGATCGACGCCTCGTCGAGCGGCTCCGCCGCGGCGAACAAAAGCGCCTCCAATATCCTCAGTTTCTCCCGCCTGTCGGCCGACGGCAGGCGCGCGATATTGGACGGAAGCGGCAACGGCAAAATAGGCACACGCCCGCTGTCGCTTCCTCCGCCGGTCCTTTTGCCATCCTTGCCTGCCATCGGGAACCTTCCGTTATCCCCAGCTTCTTGAAGCTAGTTCGCCTGATTTGGGGATAATGCGCAAGAGGCGCTTGCGGATCGAACTCATCCGGTCCGGCGCCAGGGTTCATAGAGTGGGAGCTACAGCCGCGTTCAGCAACGCGCCCCGCTCACCCGAGCGATAAAACGGCTCAATTTTCAATCAACTAATGTGGCTTGACCTAAGGCAAAATTATAATGCGAAGCCTATTAAGATGAAGATTGGCCACAACCTCAATGCGATTGAACGTGTATGGATGCGCGCGTACCACAGTGCCCGGATGCGGTTAACGTCGTGCAGCGCATGGCTTTGGGCGGGATAGAAACATTCGTTCTCGATCTCACGCGGCAGCCCTCCACGCAAAGCTCCATCATAAGCCTCGAAGGCACCCCGGAGGAGCTTGTCGAAGGGTGGCCCGCGCTAGCGCCCATCTCGGACAGGATCATCGGGCTTGGCGGAAAAGGAGGCGTCCGCCCGACGATCATCCTTCAACTCGCCCGTGTCTTGAAAGAACTCCGCCCGGTCTCGGTCATGCTGCATCATATCGGCCCTTATCTGTACGGGGGGATAGCGGCGCGCATGGCAGGCGTGCCGAACGTCATCCACGTCGAGCACGACACGTGGCATTATAGTGAGAAGCCGCGTCACCAACTTATCGTGCGTAGCCTGGAAAACCTGGTGAAGCCGCTGCATATCTGCCAATCCAAGGCGACGGCGCGGCAACTTTCGGAAATCCTCCCCGGTGCGGACATTAAGATCGTACCGACCGGCGTCGACCTTGAACGGTTTCAGCCGGGTGACAAGGCCAAGGCTCGCGTCAGGCTTGGCCTTGATCCACGCGCGAAAATAATAGGAACCGTTGGGCGGCTCGTTCCCGTCAAAGGGCATTCGCGACTGCTGACGGCTTTCCGGTACGTGACCGATGAAACCCATCTTGTCATCGCGGGAGACGGCCCGGAGCGGGAAGCCCTGGAAGCGCAAGCCGCCGCGAGCGAGCTTCTCGGGCGCGTCACATTTCTCGGCCACCGCGACGATATCGAAGAGGTGCTGCCCGCCTTCGATGTCTTTTGCCTGCCTTCGCTCAACGAGGGATTTCCGCGCAGTCTTCTTGAAGCGCAAGCTTGCGGCGTTCCGGTCGTCGCCACCGATGTCGGCGCCGTGAGCGAGGCCGTGTGTCACGCAACGGGAATCATGGTCGAGGGGGGAAACGCGGTTGTTCTCGCCGAGGCGATCGACCGCGCCCTGAGATGCCCGCGCCGGCTATCGCCCCGCCGCTTTATCGAAACCAACTTCTCATGGAGCAAGACGCTGAACTCTTATCGCCAGATGGCGGAGGCGTAAATGCTGGCTGAAACAGTTTTCGGCGTCTCTGCGGCAGCCGGCATATATCACCATGCCATCTATCCCTTGCTCCTCGGCGCTCTCGGTGGCGAAGAGACCGCCGCCTCCGCCCAACCTTCCGAAGAGCTGCCGCCGCTGGCGATCATTGTGCCTGCGCATAACGAGGCGAAGTTCATTCGGAGCAAGATCGAGAATCTCGCAGCGCTCGATTATCCTGAGGGCAAGCTCTCTATTGTGATCGCCTGCGATGGATGCACCGACCGCACTGCGGAGATTGCCAGGGAAACCATAGGCGCTCTCCCTGCTCCCGGTGCGATCAAGCTTGCTGTCTACAGCAAGAACATTGGCAAGGTTGCGGTGCTGAACGAGCAAATTGCGATGGCGAAGGGCGCCGTCATCGCACTTTCCGATGCATCGGCGCTCCTGCCGAAAGATGCCCTTCTTAAAGCGGCCGGGCATTTCGCCGACGAAACGGTGGGCTTCGTTTGCGGCACGTACGTACTCCCGCCCGAAAGCAGCCCCGGCGAACAACTCTACTGGGAGTATCAATGCGATATCAAGGCGGACGAGGCGGCGCTTGGTTCGCCTTTCGGAGCGCACGGCGCGTTCTATGCGTTCCGGCGCAAGCCTTGGAAACCGATGCCCGCCGACACCATCAACGACGACGTGATTTTGCCCATGTCGATTGTCGCCCAGGGCTATCGCGGCGTCTATGACGAAACCATCGCGACGAGCGAGGCCGAACAGCCGACACACGGCCAGGACTTTCGCCGCCGCATTCGCATCGGCGCGGGCAATCTTCAGCAGGCCATCAGATTGCGATCGTTGGCAAGCCTGACGCGGCCCGGACTTGCTTTCGTTTTTCTTTCTGGGAAAGCGTTGCGCGGCGTGATGCCGTTCATCGCGGCGATCGCGGCCTTATCGGTGCTCCTCCTGGCAGCGCAGGGCTCGCCCACATTCAAAGGGATCGCGTTGTTCGCCCTGCTTGGCTCCTTGATCTGCGCCCTGCCCTACGATGTGCTACCGCGCGTCTGCCAACCGCTTTCCACCTTCGGGAGAGGCTACGCCGCCGCATTCATCGGTGCGTCCGGCTATCTCCTGGGACTGCATCGGCGCCCTTGGCAGCGGGCGGGAGCGCAGCGCGAAATGCGTTTCATCCCGGCTTCCGTCGAAACGAGCAAGCGGCTGTTCGACATTATCATCGCGCTCGTGGCGTTTGTTGTTCTTGCCATTCTTTACGTACCGCTCGCGATTGCGATCAAGCTCAGTTCCAAGGGGCCTGTCTTCTACCGGCAAATGCGCGTCGGGCGCATCAAGCCGAATGTCACAGAGCTATTCTGGCTCATCAAATTCCGCACGATGCGGCAAGACGCTGAAGTCAAGTCCGGCCCCGTCTGGGCCACGGACAACGATCCCCGCATTACGAAGCTTGGGCGCTTCATGAGAAAGACGCGCCTCGATGAACTCCCGCAATGCATCAACGTGCTGCGCGGCGAGATGTCGATTGTCGGGCCACGGCCGGAGCGGCCGAGCTTCTTCCGGCGGCTTGAACACGAGATCCCTTTTTATATAGAGCGGACCTACGGGCTCAGGCCCGGCATCACGGGGCTCGCGCAAATCAACCAAGCCTATGACCAGAACATCGAGGATGTGCGCAACAAGGTTCTCTACGACCACACTTATGCGCTGAGACTCCGCCACTGGAAGGATTGGCTGATATCGGATCTCGAAATCATCCTGAAGACTGCGACCGTGATGGTGACAGGGCGCGGAGCGAAATAGCACTCCACAAGCTAATTGGCCGTAAGGTTGCAGCCATAGAGTAAATACACTATCTGGTTGTAGGTCCCTTTAACGATTCGAGTCTGTGATGTCTCAAAAGCACGAAATTGATGACGATCTCGATGCCGCCTATGTGGCTCGCGTCCGGCCTCACATCGAGCGGCTCGCGCAATCCGATGAAGATGTCATCCTCGATTTCTCGAAGGTGGAATTCGTCGACAGTTCGGGCCTTGGCGCGCTTGTTTTCTTGCATAAACGGCTTGTTTCCAAGGGACATAAGCTGAAGGTGGTAGGCTTGAGGGGGCAACCCCTGCAGCTGTTTACCAATTTGCACCTTGTTCCTGTCTTCTGCGAACAATAAGTCCGGGCCGGAATCAGCGGGGCGCGATGCTCCTATATCCCTGGAGGGTTATTTTCGCGGCCGGTCTCGTGAGCGTGCTGGCGGGGTGCGTGACGCCTTACACTCCATGGCCTGACGAGGCCGGTGGCGGCATGGCGGAAACATATCCTGCCGAGAACGAGGCTCTGGTTGGCCTGAAGGTGCGGTATCGCCTTCTTCTCGATCAGGGAGCGGATGAGCGGGTTCCGGCGCAGATGCTTCTCGCGCAAACGCTTATCGTTCGCGCCTACCACGAACAGGCTGGCGGCCTTTTGACCGATGCAGGTCAAACAATGTCGGCAGCTTCGGCAGTTTTGGACGATATCGAGAGGCACATCGGGGGAAGCCGCGAGTAGCCCGTTTGGCAAGAGCCTGGAGACCATGAAACACACTGTGCGATTTCTGGTGGTGTGTCTCTTCGCTTGGGGCATCGCTGCCGAAGCTCTCGCCCAATGGGCCACAAGCTCCACGACCTCATGGTCTTCGAGCGAAAAGGCAAAAACCGAGGACCTGCATGTCGGTGATATTTTGTCGATCATCCTGCCCGGCGAGCCAAGCCTCAACAAAGACTTCCAAGTCGACCGGCTGGGGCAGATCACGCTTCCCGAGGTGGGTGTTGTGACGATTTCGGGCCTTTCGCTGCCGAAGGCCGAGGAAACGATCAAGTCGCGCCTCGCTGTTGCCTTCCGCGACCTGGACAGGCTCTCGATCAAGCTCAAGGACCGGCGGTTGCTTATCAACGTTGCGGGCTTCGTCAAGCAGCCCGGGCTGGTCGACCTGCCCGGCGACGCCTCGGTGCAAAACGCGATCGCGGCGGCGGGCGGCCTCTCGGAAGGCGCGCAGCTCGACCGGCTGCAGCTGAAGCACGGCAACGAGGTCACCACCTTTGATTACAAGAAATACCTCGAAACAGGCGATGCGAAGTATCTGCCGCGCCTCCAGCCGCTCGACACGATTTTCGTTCCTTCGTCGCCCGCCACCGGCAACGTCTATGTCAATTTCGACGGCAAGACGCTGGCTCAGGCGGGCGACGCGTCCGACGACCGGTCCTCGATCAAGATTTTTGGCGAGGTTAATACGCCTGCGAGCTTCAGCTACCGCCAAGGCGCAACCATCATCGACATGATCTTGCGCGCAGGCGGCACCACGCGCTATGCGGCAACCGATCAGATCCGCGTCATAACGCAGGGTGAGCCGGTCCTTTTCAACCTTCAGAAATATCTCGACACCGGGAATCTCAAAAATATGCCCGCGCTGACGCCGGGCGCCACGATCTTTGTTCCGAAACAGGTCGAGGAAATTCGCGTTGGCGCAAGAACGGTCTACGTCATGGGCGAGGTGGCGAAACCCGGCGCATTCGAGACGCAGCCCAACGCTTCCTTCATCGAGATCCTCGCCAACGCAGGCGGCCCGACCCGCTTTGCCGATACAAGGAACATCAAGGTCATCAAATCGAACGGCGCCGTGGAGGTCGTGGACCTCGTCGCTTTTACCGAAAACCCCACTCGGAAATTGCCGGAAATCAAGGCCGGAGACGCGATCTTCGTGCCGGAAAAGACCGGCATCACAGAATCCTCGTGGCTCAAGATCGGTCCAAACAAGGCTATCGAAATCATCGGCGCGGTCCTGAAGCCGGGCCGCTATGAGTGGTCCGACGAGATGTCGCTCTTCGACCTGTTAGGTAATGCGGGCGGCCCGACGTCGCGAGGCGACCTTTCGCGCATTCAAATTCTCGAGCGCACCGACGGCACCGCCACTCCCATAGTCTTCGACGCCAAGCGCTTTATCGCGTCGGGAGGCCGCAGCAGTGAGCTTCCCCGATTACACGCGGGCTCAGTCGTCGCGGTGCCGGAGCTTCCGAACGATTACAACGATAACAAGACACAATGGGTTAAGCTTCCCGTCGAGGAATCCATCTACGTCATGGGGGAAGTCGGACGGCCCGGCCGCTACGCCTTTAGCAAGAAATTGTCCTTCCTCGACATCCTCACGGCTGCGGACGGTCCCACGCCCAAGGCCGACATTACGAATATCAGAGTGTCGCTGCGCCGCCGCGGAACGACCACGGTCGAGCGGGTGAATTTGCAGCGGTATTTCCTGACCGGTGACGAGTCAATTCTGCCGAGGCTCAATACGGGAGATGTGATCTTCGTCCCCGATCAGTCGTCGGACTTTCTCGAATCGCCAAGGCGAGATCTTGTCTACGTCCTCGGCGCCGTCGCCAAACCCGGCAGGTACCAATTCAGCGACTACATGACCATCCTCGATCTTATCGCGGCCGCCGGCGGCACGACGGCCACGGGGCTGCAGCACCGTATCCTGATCGTCAACATGAGCGGCATCGACCGCAAAGCCACGTACTTCAATTTGCCGAAGTTCATGAAGACAGCCGACACGCAACTTTTGCCGGTCATTCGCCCTGGCGACGTTGTCTACGTGCCGGAGGACAGTCAGGACGACGTGGCGGCTGCCGGCAATTTCATGCGGCACATGAGCGACATCGCCTCCCTTTATTCCCTGTTAAGCACTTCCCTGAACACAACGACCACGGTCACGAACAAATGAGCGATCCCGCGCCCGCTTCGCCCTGGAATAGAGAGGTGCAGCAGATCAGGCTCGCCACGTTCGGGCGAGGCATGAGGCTCGTCGGCTTCACTGCACCAAAACCCAAGTCGGGCGTGACGAGCTTATGCGCCGCACTCGCCGCGGCAACGGCGGCCTCGGGCCTTCGCACTCTGCTCGTAGATTTGTCTCAGCCCGCCGACGAAAGGCACGAGAAGCCCACCTGGCTTCCGGGCTGCGGCCATGCCACAGCGGCCGCCATCCCTTGCCCCCCATGGCAGTTCGACGTGCTGACGGCTCACACGACCTCGGAAACCCGCGATCTTTTCAACAACAGCGCGCAGCTCAGGTGGACGTTGATGGATGAGCTTTCGGACTATGCCGCCATCATCGTCGATATAGCGCCTTTGACGCCCGTCAATCATGGCGGCATCGACGCGACAAGCGCGGCGGCGGCCTGCGGGAACGTCTATCTCGTTTGCGCAAGCGGCGATGTCACCAAGGACGAAGTCTCGGAAAGCATGACGCGCCTGCATTCGGCGGGCGTCGAAGTGCTGGCGCTCATCCTGAACGATGTCGACAACCCTTCACTCGGCGTTGAATTGGCTCGCGAAGTCCTGCGCTTGAAAAAGTTCGCGCCTGAGTGGACCGAGCGCATCGCCAAGAAGCTTCTTGCCAACTCATTCCTGAATTGAGGGACCGATGACAAATAACGCGGTCTGGCTGCTTCTCGACGCCCGAGGCTTCGGCGGCATCGAGCGCCACGTTGAAGTTCTCGCGAGTGAGTTGCGGCGGCGCGGCATTCCATCCGAAATCATTTTCTGGGACAGCTTTCCACAGCCTAGCTGGATCGAGCGGCTGACGGCGGACGGCCAGCCTTTCCGCACACTGGACGGCAAGCTGCGCACGCTCGTGAGCGCGATACGCTCCTCTAAGCCGGTCCTGATCCATACGCATGGCTACAAGGCCAATATCATGGGGCGCGCCGCTGCGGCGCTGACCGGCACCCCCTGCGTCGCGAGTTTTCACGCGGGTTTGCGCGAGCATCTGCCGGTTGGCCTTTATCAACGCCTCGACGAGGCAACCAGCCTTTTCGGCGGCCGCATCGCGGTCAGCGAAGCCATCCGCGCGTCGCTGCCATTCCCTTCCACCCTGATCGAGAATTTCATTGCATCGCCGCCGCCGCCTGAGCCCGCGCCTCTTCCACGCGCGGCAGCTTTCATTGGGCGGCTGACGCACGAAAAGGGCATCGATCTCTTTTGCAAGATAGCGGAATCTGTTGGCCCCGCCATCGAATGGCACGTCTATGGGGATGGGCCGCTGCGCAAGGAGCTTGAGGAGACGCACGGCAAACTCGTCCGCTTTCACGGGTTTGCTTCGGATATGAGCTCGGTGTGGCCGCACGTCGGCCTCGTGGTGATGCCATCGCGCGCCGAAGGGCTCCCGATGACCGCAATCGAAGCGCTGTCGAACGGGGTGCCCGTCGCCGCCTCTCGCGTTGGCGGATTGCCCAAAGCGGTCCAGCCAGGGACTTCCGGTTGGCTTTTCGAGGCGGGCGATATCGACGGCGCCAAAGCCGCAATTGAAGAGTGGATGCGCCTCGAACCTCAAGAGCAGAGCGCACTCAGGCTCAGGTGCTGGACTCGCGCCGCAACTCATTACTCCGCGGAGACAGGTGTGGCGCGGCTGCTGGACGTTTACGCCGCTTATGCGCCTGAACTCCGCAATGCTCCGCTATCATCAGCGTCCAGTCATCCTTAGGAGCCGGGCCAAGCCGGCGCGCAAGCCAGCTTTCCATGTCCTCTTTCAAGAACTTCAATGAGCGGGATGGATCCTTCGAAAGCTCGGCAAGCAACCGCTCGGGGAAATCGGCGGTCGCCGCCGATTGGCTGTCGATGCCATCGGTGACAATCACCAGTTTATCGCCCAGCCGCAACTGATGGCTTGCGAGACTGTAGGTGGGAGTCTCCAAAAGACCGGGGAGCGGCCCGGTGACGGGAAGGATGAAGCTCTTCTTTGGGGAAATGATGGCGATGGGCGGGTGACCCGCGCAAGCCGTTGCGATCAACCCGTCTTCACCGGCGTCCACCACGATGATTGTGCTGATGATGTCCGTGAAGGCTTGCTCATTGCTCACAATATGCGAGACATCCTGAAGCAAAGCATCGGCTGGCACAGCGTTTTGGCAGTGCAGAGTCCGCACGATTGCCGAAAGCGCAATTGCAGCGGCCTTGGCCTTCAGCCCGTGCCCCATGATGTCCGCCAAAACAAGCCGTGTGAAGCCCTTACCGGAAAGCGCCAGTCCGAAATCGCCTCCACCGTAGGTCGCCGTGCCTGACAGGATTGCGAGCTTGAAGCCGGGCAACTTGCGCGGCAGGTCATTGGCGAGCAGGACGCCCGCGCTGCGCCCAAAATAATTGGCGAGATGAATGAGCCGCCTCGTATAGCTCGCGATAGCGATTTCAATCGACGCGAAAAGCTTGGGTGGAGAGAGCGGCTTTTCCAGACACTGGTCGACATAGGGCGGCGGGCAGCCACGCATCTCTTCGAGTTCATGCGGCGAAGCCATCAGGATCACGGGGATCGGCGATTGATCGAACGCGGCCTTGAAGACGTTGTCGCGATGCAGGGCGGGGTCGTAGCACGTCACGATCACATCGATTCTCTGGCTGCTCAGAATAAGCTGCGCCTCCTCCGTGGCTCGCACGGAGGTGACATTGTAATGAGGGACCAGCATGAGGCTGATGTTATGTGCATCGTCCGCATCGCTCTCGACGATCAGGACATGCGGACGGGCGCGGCGCAATTTGCGCCAGCCGATGAGCCGGTTGGGCGTGCCCGCATGATACTCTAGATCCTGCAGGCTTTGACCGACGAGCGAAAGTCCGCGCCCCGAGATGAGGTCGGCGGAATGGCGAACCCGGCCCGCGCTTTCCAACACCTCCTGGAACTCATCGAATCCGCCGCCGTCATCGCTGAATTCAACGCGAAAGGCGGACCCCACAAGCCTGACTTCGAGGGAAATGAAGGACGGTTTGGGGACCGAATGCTGCACGACGTTGTTCGCGATCTCGGTCACGGCAAGCAATATGCTGTCGATCAGGGAAAGGGTGATTTGCTTGTCGTACAGGACCGGGTCGATCACGCGCAGGCATGACTCTTCGAGCTTGCGGCCGAGGTCTTTCCTGAGCCATCGGATGTCTTCCAGCGTTGCCGGTCTCGTTTCCTGGAACAGGATCATTTGCCGGCCCCGCGCCCGCCCAGGAGGAGACGAGCGGCGTTCAGCACGCTCGCCGTGGCTGCTTTTCCAAGCCGTGCCGATGGGAGAGCCAGGAACGCGCGGGAGTGATAGCGGGCGGCGGAAGTGTGCCGCCCGGCGGATTGCGCCAGTTCGGCGCGTGCCACATCGAGCCGCGCCCGCGCTATCGCGGCGGAATGACGGACGGAGGCGCCCGGCGCGTCCTCATAGCGCCGAATAATTTCTTCGATCGCGGCAATGCGGGCCTCGCGTTTTTGCGTGGCGCTACCAGGGCGCATCAGATAGGTGGCCGTGAGCGACTTGCAGCACGCGACGGGCGACGCCGCGGCAAGTCTCAGCCAAAGATCCCAATCCTCGGCGGAAGCAAGGTTCGCGAAGCCGCCCGCTTTTTCAAGCGCCGCCTTGCTGGCAACCACCGTCGATGTTCCAACGAGGTTCGTCGCAAGGAGCACGCTCAACGCCTCGTCGAGCGCGAAGTAATCTGCGCTTTCACGCTGCCGCAGGGGCGCCTGCCAATGCTCGAAGCACGTGCCGCGGCTCTCGCCCTCCGCGACGTGCAGGTAATCGGTGAACGAGAAAGCCGTTTCGGGATGTGCCGCATGATAGGCGATCTGAGGGGCCAGCTTCTTTGGCCACCACCAATCGTCGGCATCGAGGAAAGCGACAAGCGGGGCGTTCGAAAGAGCTATTCCAGCGTTGCGCGCCTTCGCGGGGCCGACGCCGCCTGTCTCGACTACGCGCACGTCCGGCCAATGCTTTGCTACCCATTCAACGGTTCCGTCCAAGGAGCCGTCGTCGACGACAATGACCTCAAGGCCGTCTAAGTGCTGCATCGCGATGCTCGACAGGGCTGCCGGAAGATAATCGAGGCAGTCACGCGTGGGAATTATGACGGAACAAGCTCGGGTGGGCATGTTCGCTTTCCACAGCTTTGCGCAGCGACAGGTAGAAAAACCCTAGCAACAAGATGTTAAGGCGGCGGCGCTGGGAGGCCCGGCTCTTAATTAAAGTTCAAGCTAAAGCTTAGGGTGCCAATTTTACTTCTTAAAACAGGAAGCGGGTAAACAAGGTTTCCATCCATTACCAAATCAGGTTGCAGTGTGGACCTTCGTTCCGCCATCGCGAGCAGGCTAACCGGCATTTTCCGCGTTCCAAAAAAGCTTCCTCCCGCATCCGCCTACATCCTCGCCGTCGCTGCCGATAAGGGCTTCTCGCTGCTCACGATTCCACTGATGGCGCACCGGCTCGCGCCTTCCAGTTTCGGCCAGCTCGACGTGGCCGTCAGCGTCATCGAGTTCATGGGGATACTCGCGACCTTCGGGCTTGCCGAAACCTGCATCCGCTTCACCGCCGGGGACGGAGCCGGCCGCTCCGGCCGTCAAAAAATTGCGGCGGAGATCCTCGGCGCGGGCCTCCTCTGCGCTGCCCTGTTTGCGGTCGCAGTCCAGATTTTCCTCGATCGCATCGTGGCTTTGATCGGCGTGACGGTTGATCCTTTTGCGCTCCGCGTCGCAGTCGCAGGCGCGTGCGCC
Organism: uncultured Alphaproteobacteria bacterium; assembly: GCA_963834165.1. Classification (GTDB taxonomy): domain Bacteria; phylum Pseudomonadota; class Alphaproteobacteria; order Rhizobiales; family Rhodomicrobiaceae; genus Rhodomicrobium. Next base: position 435,793 of record CAWIAL010000018.1, read on the forward strand.
GCCGGGCTGATCGAGCTGCCGCTTGTCTGGCTGCGCCTCAACGGCCGTGGCTGGAAGTTCTTTAGCTTCGTTGGGGTTCGTGCGGCGGTCCAGGCGGCTGCCACCGTGACAGTGCTTCTTGCGGGCTTTGGAGTGGCCGGCCTCCTTATATCGAACGGCATTGTCATGATCGTCTTCGCCGCGGCGCTTCTCGCGTCCCAGATCCGCGAAACAGGCCTCCGCATATCGCTCGCGTCCCTGCCTCTGATCGCCCGTTATGGCTTGCCGCTTGTCGGCGCGCTCGTCGCCATGTTTGCGCTCGGCAACTGCGACCGCTGGTTTCTCGTGGGCAGCGTACCCTCATCGGAAATCGCCTATTATGGCCTCGCCGCCAAACTTGGGCTGATTACCGCTGTTCTCTATCAACCCTTCCTCCTGTGGTGGACGCCGCGCCGTCTTGTCATTCTCAGCGACGAGGGCATCGGCAGGCTGGCATCTGCGTGGGGAGAAGGCGTTGCGCTTCTCATCTTTTCCGCCCTCGTGGTGGCTCTCGCTGCGCCGTCCTTCATCGTTGTCGCTTTACCCGACGCCTACCGCAAGGCGATGTACTATCTGCCGCTTCTCGTTCTCATATCGGTCCTCAATGAACTCTGCACATTGAGCAACACGGGCGTCTACGCCACGAGCCACGGGTTCCGGGTGCTTACCGTGAACAGCGCGGGCGCCGCCGCGGCGATTGCCGGTTACGCGTTGCTGATCCCTTCGCAGGGGGTCATGGGAGCGATCGAGGCGACCATCGCCGCGCACCTCGTGCGCCTCGGGCTTTTCCTGTGGCTTGGGCATCGCGCGGCGCCTGCCCCGTATCCATGGACATCCGCGGCAATTGCAGCATGTCTCGCCGCCTTGAGCGTCGTGCTTGCGCCCCCTGCCACGAGCCTGCTCCTTCGCGGAGCCTGGCTCACCGCGTCGTGTCTGCTGCTTGCCGGGACGCTGGTCTCGCTGGGCCTCGTCACGCTACCCGCTGCGATGGAGCGCAAACTCTCAAGGTTGCCCTTCAGGATGTTCGCCCGCCATGGTTAGTCGCTACCAACCGGAACTCGAAGGTATTTCTATTTAACTAAAAAGCCAGCGCCGTTTTTGACAAGTTATTTCAACCCTTCGGATACAACCAACATTTGCTTTGGCGTGTGTGCGTGGGACCGTTCGATGACGGCGCTTTCTCTTCGAAGCTGGGTGAAATCTCAAAACAGCCCCCAAGCGCGGGCAGCGTATTCCATTGGGATGGCTGCCCGGCGGTTCAGCATGCCAGTCATTCCCGGCGTCCATCGGCTGCTTTACCGTAGCCGCGAGGCGGCCCTGTCCAGCATAGGATTCGTCTTTCGGACGTTTTGGTACACGCCCCTTTTTCAATCGCGGCTAAAAACGCCCGCGCCAGGGCTCTACCTCTATGGCGGCATGCCGCTGGTGCTTGGACCGGTCGAGATCAGCGTCGGCAAGGATTGCCGCATTTCCGCCGCTACGACATTCTCAGGCCGCACTGCCGCCCGTGCCGTGCCCGAGCTCGTTATCGGCGATAATTGCGATATCGGCTGGCAAACCACGATCGCAGTCGGGACGAGAGTGGTGCTCGGAAACAATGTCCGCATCGCCGGGCGGGCTTTTCTTGCCGGATATCCCGGCCATCCTCTCGATCCCGTCTTAAGAGCCGCCGGAGCCCCCGATGACGATCGTCAGGCCCGCGATATTGTGCTGGAAGACGATGTTTGGCTCGCCACGGGCGTCACCGTGAGCGCCGGCGTTCGCATTGGGCGGGGCACGGTCGTGGCGGCAGGGAGCGTCGTGACGCGCGATCTGCCCGAAGGGGTGCTTGCCGGCGGCGTTCCGGCAAAAGCGCTGCGGCCGATCTTGGCTTCCGCGAAAGACGGCCATGCTTGAAGCCGAAAGCGCCCTTTCACCCCAACCCTCTCCCGCGAGCGCAGCGGGAGTCCGCGCCGGTTGCGGCAACGTCCCTTCTCCCCTCGCGGGAGAAGGACAGGATGAGGGGGTCTTAAACGCCCGAAGATGCAGAGACATTGTGGTGTTCGGCGAGGATTGGGGCGCCCATCCCAGTTCGACCCAGCACCTCATGTCCTGCCTTGCAGGGGATTGGAACATCCTCTGGGTTAATAGCCTAGGGCTTAGGCGGCCGCGACTGAACGGCCGGGATTTCCGCCGCACCGTGGCGAAGCTTGCCGCGCGTTTCACAGGATCGCGCTCATCGGCAACGGCGGCGGAAGCGCCTTTTCCAGTCGTTGCGCCTCTCGTGCTGCCTTTTCCTGCAAGCGCGACGGCGAGGCGCGTGAATGCGTCGCTGCTGCGGAGAAGGCTGGCGCCAAAGCTCGAAAGCGCGCGCATGGACCGCCCGATACTTTGGGCTTCCTTGCCGACGGCGCTTGCAGCAGCCGGCCAACTCGATGAGAGGGCCATCGTCTATTACTGCGGCGACGATTTCGGTGCGCTGGCGGGTGTGGACCACGAAGCCGTAATGGCGCTCGAGCGCGAGCTGGCCGAGCGCGCAAACCTCATCATCGCGGCGAGCGAGGCGTTGGCATCGCGATTTCCGCCGCGGAAAACCATCCATGTGCCGCATGGCGTCGATTTCGACTTGTTTTCGAAAGCCGCACCGCGCGCTGCCGATCTGCCCTCGACGCGGCCAGTGGCAGGCTATTACGGCAGCGTTGCGGATTGGGTGGACCTGGAGGCGATAGCTGCCGCCGCGCGAGAGCTTCCGGATTGGGATTTCATTCTCATCGGCGCGATCAGCACCGATGTCACCCCCGCCGCTCATCTTCCCAATGTCCGCTTTCTTGGTCCGAGGCCGCATGCGACGCTGCCATCCTATGCGCAGCATTGGACGGTTTCCCTGGTCCCATTTCGCAACACGCCGCAAATCGCCGCCTGCAATCCGCTGAAGCTGCGCGAATATCTCGCCGCGGGCACGCCGGTCGCCTCGGCGATCGATTTTCCGGCGCTCGCACCCTACCGGCAGCATATCGCAATCGCACCGTCGCCCGGCGCATTCGCATCCGCCATTCTCGAGGCGAGCCGGACGGGCGACTCTGCGGAAGCCCGCCGCAATGCTGTGGCGGGCGAGAGCTGGGCCGCGAGGGCTTCCATCATCAACAAAGCGCTGGAGCAATTATGATCCGCTTCCTCGCCTCAGCCTTCATGGCTCTCTTCGTCTATCAAGCGGCCCTCGCCGGTGAAACCGGCGGACGGCTTCCCCTGCTCCATAGCTTGCCCGATGGCCTCAAGGACGCGGACACCATCATCATCGATGGCAAAGTGGAGGGCGGCAAACAGGTTTCGCTCGTGCTCAGGATCGACGACGCGTCATCGCGCGATTACGCCAGCCGCGCAAATATCGAGAGAAGCCTGCCGCCGGGGCCCTTCCATTGGGAGGTCGGCGCGAGGGGACTGCGCGCCTCATCGGGCCGGGTGCTCGATTTGCAATCGGTTCGCGGCCTTCGGCTCTTCGGCATCGGCGATGCTCAGGTCTCCATCGGCCGTTTCGAGGTGAAGAGCTTTCCTCCTTTGTCTTCGCGCGCGCTTGCCTATTCGTTCGGTGCGGAGGATGCTCCCCTTTTTCCGGGCTTCGAGCGAATCTTGCCAACGAGTCCGATGATTACGGCGGGGCATCCCACTGCCATCCGCAGGCCGGCCCCCGATCCCCTGATCGCAAGCGGGATCGCGGGCGTCGAGACACTCAAAGTCCCATGGCCCGAGCCAAGGGCGCGCGTGACGCTTTGGACCGAAGATCCGGGCGAGTGGGAAATGCTGCCCCATCCGCTAGGGCGCCGTATCCGCGTCGCCGGAACCGACTTTCTATATGAGCTTTACAATCCCGATGAGTGGTTCGAAAAGCGCTACCTGCGGGGGCTCCGCGACGAACATTCAAAGTCAGACGATGCCTGGACGGCCTACGGCCAGAAACGGGGCGGGCTCGTCTCCTTCGAGACGCCGGTAGGGCCGGACGGCATCGTGATCGAGCTTGCAGGCGATAGCCCGGCTGCGACATTCGTGAATGCCATTGTAGTTGAGCCAGCGGGCCAGACCGCCGCGCGGGACGAAGCGGAAGCGCGGCGCGCAGCCTGGTATCGCAATACCTGGCCGGTCGTGTCCGCAAAGGAAGCCGCAGCCGTGCCCGAAACGCATCGGCTGAGGGCTACCGCCGCACCCGGCTCCGGCGTGCACATCGCGGCAAGCGTGAAGGCAAGCGCCGATGTCGACCAGCCGGACGTCAAGCTGGACTCGCCGCAGCTTGGACCCGTCCGCCTCGGCGCACGGATTTGGGCAGCCCAGCGGCGCCTCGAGCGTCAGGCCGCGAGCGACACGGTGCTGACGCTGGCGGACAACATGCTGCGCGCCGACACGAGCGCGCTGCCGCTCCGCCACGGCGAATCACGCCGCTACGATTTATGGATCACGGTCCCGGCTGGCGCGCCGCCCGGCTTGTACAAAGGCACGCTTGGCATCGCGCAAACAAATCCGGGCCAGATTCCCATCGAGATTGAGGTGCTGCCCGTCAGTCTTCCTCCGTTGGCAAAAGCAGCCGGGTTCTATCTGGACGCATCCCCGCAATGGGGTTGGTTCTGGGGCCTCAACGTGCGCCGGAAAGAACAGCTCGCTTGCGATCTTAAATTCCTCGAAAGCTTCGGCATTCTCGGAAACGCGCCTGCACTTGCGGCCCCCATAGCAGAGGGGCGAGAGGAATTCCTGGCGGATATGGAGATTGCCGCCGCATCCCATACTGCAGCGCCCTGGCTCGCCTATTCCGCAGCGAAGGAGGTTTATGCTCGCGTTGGGGCGGAGGAAAGCGCCGCTTTCCTTAAGGATGCGGAAGCGAGCGTCAAGAAAGCTGGCCTTCCGCCGCCCATCTGGAGCGTCGCGGACGAGCCGAGCAACGCGGACTCCCGCGGCTTCAACTTGCAGGCCTGGGTGAATGCCTTGCGCGCCGGTGTGCCCGGCATCCTCCTCGGCGCTCAGCTCAACACCCCGGCGGACGCGAAGCTTGCTCCCACTTTCGACGTGGCGATCATCAACCAGGGGTTCGGCATCGATGAAGCAACAATCTCCGGGCTGAAGCATTCAGGCCCGGATGTCTGGCTCTATAACACGGGGCTGCCCCGGGCCACGGCCGGGCTTTGGCTTTGGCTCACAGAGGCGAGCCGCTACGTCCAATGGCACGCCCGCATGCCCACCGCCGATCCGTTCGACCCGCTGGATGGCCGCGAGGGCGACGTGCAAATGATCCTTCCCTCCGCCGAAGCCTGCACCAAGCAGCCGAACATCCACCGCGACCTCCTTCGCATGGCGGACGGGCTTACGGATCAGCGCTGGCTTCTTTGGCTAAGTGCACAAAAGGGAGCGGAGGCGGAGGCCCTTCATAAATCGTTGCGTCAGAAATTTGGAGGGCGCTTCGAGCGCGTGAGCAGCCTGACAGCGCAGGATCTCGACACCATCCGCGGATCGATCATCGATCTCGCGCGAAAAGCGAAGTTGTCGAGCCAATGACGGACGATACTCCTCCTTCGCTGCTTGTTATCCTCCGCCACGCCCTCGATGTGGCTTGGCGGCGGCGCTATCTTATCTGCGTGCCCATCCTGGTGATGATCCCGCTCAGCATCGTTGCGTCTCGCCTCGCACCTCGCGTCTATGAAGCCAAAACCATCCTCGTCCTTCAGGAAACGAGCAAGGAAAATCCGTTCCTCACTGATTACGCCATAGGCCTCAACGTGAAGGACCGCATCGCTGCCTTGACCTCCCTTCTCGGCAGCGAGCATATTCTTCTGAGCGTGTTGAAAGAGTTCGGCGAGGTCAAGGACGGCGATGACCCGGCCAAGACGGCTTACAAAATCCGCGAACTCTCCAAAGCGATTACTCTCAAACTGACTGGGACGGATCTTTTCGAACTGCATCTCAAGGGCCCAAGGGCGGAGGGCCTCGGCCGCAAGCTCGAAGCGGTCACAAAGCGTTTTCTGTTGCAACTGCTTTCTCCGGAACAGAGCCGCCTTCGCGCGACGCAGAGCTTTCTGCGCGAGCAAATGGACAAGCGGCGCGAAGAACTGGAAGCCGCGGAAAAGGAGGTAGCGGATTTCAAGCGCGCAAACGCGGATCTGCTGCCGGATCTTTACGAGAAGAACTTGCAGCGGCTTCAATCCATGGATGCGGACCTTGCTGCCCGGCAGATCGAACTTGCGGGCGCGCGCGGCCAGTTCGAGGCCATGCGCAGTCAGCTTGCGAGCGCCAGCCCTATTATTGGAAAGCTTGAGGAGAGCATCGTTCAAGTCACCGCCGACTTGACAGGGCTACGTTCGCGCTATGCCGAAGGGCACTCCGAAGTTCAGGCCGCGGAACGCAGGCTCAAGCGCCTTCAGGATGAGCGCCAGAGCCTCATCGATGCGGTGCGGGGCGTGGACGCCGTCGATATCGACACGCTATGGCGCTTTGCGACGAGCAGCAGCTCTTCACTCGATCGCGACAAGGACAAGCAGCTTCCGCTTCTTGTTTCGCAGCTTTTGAGGCTCCAGGATGCGAAAAGTAAGATCGCAACCTTGGAGCAGCAGATCGGAAAGCAGCAGGAGTCGATCGCGGAGCTGCGGAAGTACGTCGTCGCTTTCACGCCCATAGAGCAGAAGCGCAAGGATTTGGAGGCGCACGTTGCGAAAATCCGCGCCGTCTACGAAGCGTTGCAAACGCGCTACGACAACGCCACGACGAGCCTCGCGCTTGGCGTGTTCGAGGCTCCCGAGCGCGTCAAAGTGATCGATGCGGCGGCCGATCCGACGGTGCCGGTGAGCCTTCCCGGCTTCGTGTTCCTGATCGCGGGCGTTTTTGCAGGCATCGCGCTCGGCGCCGGGCTGGCCGTTATCGCGGAAATTCTCGACCAGCGGCTGCGGTATCCTGCGCAGTTCACCGCGCTTACCCGTCTTCCCGTTCTGGTGCGGCTGCCAAAAATCGAACCCGCTCCAGGCTGATCGCCCATGGCCTCGGCCCCCGGCAGCGGAAATGCATGCCAAGAGTATTGACCAAAATACCCCATCAACCTATGGTCCATTCGGATTTGCGCGCGCAGGCTTTGTGCGGGCGTATCGCTGTTTCCTGAAAGAGCCCATAGCTCAGCCGGTAGAGCATCTGACTTTTAATCAGAGGGTCGATGGTTCAAATCCATCTGGGCTCACCAATGAAATCAAAGAGATAAGCGTAAAGTTCAATTCTCAAAATCTCCGGGGGTAACATCTAGGGTAACAATTCGCTGAAATTGAGCCCATCGCGCGGAGCTCCCAAAAATCGAGAGGCCCCCGCTACACCTGCACACCTGCTACGTCGGCCGTGCGCCAGATAGGTTTCTCAATCCCGCATCCCCCTATAACGCTCTAGCCTGAATAACATCTCCGGTTCGCGCGCCAACTCCAGCAAGAGGGGTTCCACGGCAACGGGGATCGGATACTTACCGCGCTCCCAATCTGAGACCGCGACGCGGCCCACGCCGACGATATCGCCCATCGCTCTTAGCCCTGCTCTTCCAGCTCCAAGCGCTACGAACGACCCGGAGATCAAAGCGCCGCGGAAGCGGGTGAAGGCTTAGCGCTAAACTGCAGTTCCAAGGCCCCGGCGCGGCGACGCGAACCGGGGCTTTTTACGACCATGATTCGAGGCGTCAGGGCGAGCGGAGCGTTCGTTTCAATTTGTCCCGCGCAGTGGCACAGCGGGGAGACGCGGGAGGGTAATCTCGAAAAAATCGCAAATTGCCCCCCCTTTTTTCAGGGACTGACGACGACGACAACGCGCTTTTCGGCAGCGAAAGTCCGCGTTGCGCTAGGTCGTGCATCGCGGACATCGGCGGATACCGCTTTGTGGACACGGTGGATCCGTGACTGGACGCCGTGTCCAGCACCCCGTCCAGTCATGGACAGGGCGCCAAGCCTCTACTGCTCGAATTGAGGCACCTTGCCGTCCCCGTCTGGATGGCGTCACAGCATGAAGATCCCGAGGAGCCAAGGTGGCCATCAGGGTCCTTCAGCGCCCCTCAGCGCCCGCCCCTGCTTCGGTCTTGCGCGCCTCGTTGCGGAGGAGTCGAAAATAGCGGGAGACGCGGGAGACTTTCGCGGGATTTTGGGCCGTTTTGGCCACCTTTTTTGAAGACTGACGACGACGACAACGGGCTTTTGGACCTTATGTGACCAAGCTCCACGTTTTTGCGTCGGTCACGCGCCCGGTTCCGTCGATCCGCAGGCGCCCCTCTTTCTTGAGCTGATTTGCAGCCGCGTACAGGGTGCCCACCGAGATCCAATCGGGGAGGCAAGCCTTCAAATCGGTCGCGCTGCGAGCGCCGCGGTTCGGCTCCTCCACGATCCAGCGTTTCGCCTTCTGGGACGCCTTCTCCGGCACGGTGACACCGTGTCCAATTACCCCGTCCACCGCGTCCATTTCTTCGGACGGTTTGCGTTCACCGAACACGATGCGCGATGTCCCGATCTGGACGCCGTCCACCGTCACGGTGAGCCCCTCTGTGCCACACCTTATCGCGGTCGCGCGCTGACAGCTTGCGCAGGAAGGCGGAAGAGACAGATTGTGGACGCGGCCATAATTAGGTTTCCAGAAGCGCTTATAAACTTCGCTGCAGGTGAAGCGGAGCCGATCATGAGTAACATAGTCCCTCCTCGACCAACCACAGGCATACCCGAGCTCGAATGCATGGATCTATCAGATCAGCAGTATCGCGCTGTCGTGGAAATCGTCGATCTTGCTAGCAGATTGCAGGAAAGAGACCTCAACCCCACCGGCGGCCCCAATTTGCGCTGGCGAATCGAAGTCGCGTCGGCCTTTCTCGCCGCGGCCATCGACCATGCCGGAAGAGCCGCGGAAGCGAACAATGTCCCGATCTCCTTCTTCTCCAATCTGGCGGCCAAACTCACGGTCAAGAGGGCGAAGGAAATCCTCCGGCAGGGCTCGGCTTGATAAAAAACCGCCCAGGAAGAGCGGTTCGGAGTGGCTTTTGAGCTTTTGAGCGCGTCAGGCAGCGGCGCGGTTTTGGTTCGCTTCGAAGCGCTCTTCGCTCTTTTCGTCCAGCTCGCGGAACTTGTCGACGATCGCCGCGTAGTCGACTCGGATGCGCTCGCAAATCGCGCTGGCGGCGTTCGGATCAATCGGGTTGCCCGACGCGGCCAGGGCCTCAAGCGCGCGGCAAAGGCCGATCGTTTCGAGAAAGCCCAGCTCGATCTCCCAGTGCGCTTCCTCGACCTCGTTGGCATTTTCGATGAAGCGGCTTTGCGTACCAGCCCATCCGCGCATGTTCACGTCAGGCTTTTTGCTGGCCGCCACGTGGCCAGCTTCGTTTGGGCACCAGCCATTTGACCCCCGTCATATAATGCGAACTGGCCGCGAACCGTGCGAACTGAGGTCTTCAGTCGGAAGACGCGAACGCTAGCAACCGCCCTGGAAACTGACACCACAACGTGGTATCATTTTCTATGAACGCGACGCATAGGAAAACGCTTGCGGCGATCTTCGCTCAGCCTGTCAAGGCGGATGTGCGCTGGCGAGACATCGAGGCGCTTTTTGTCGCGTTGGGAGCGGAGATTGCGGAAGGCCGAGGATCTCGCGTCCGTGTGCTCTTGAACGGCGCAGAAGCGGTCTTTCATCGACCGCACCCAAAGCCTGCAACTGACAAGGGCGCGCTCAAATCGGTCAGGCGTTTCTTGAGTGAGGCCGGGATTGAACCATGAGCACGATGAGACACAAGGATTACCTCGCAACGGTCGAGCTCGACCCCGAGGCAGGGATCTTCCACGGCGAGGTGCTCAACACGCGCGCTGTGCTCACCTTCCAGGGGCGCTCAATCGATGAACTCACGACAGCCTTCGCCGACACGGTCGCGGACTATGAGGAATGGTGCAGAGAGCGCGGCAAAGAGCCAGAGAAGCCCTATTCCGGATCGCTGACCCTCCGCATGCCGCCGGACCTGCATCGGCGCGTAGCCGAAGCTGCGGCACGATCTGGAAAGAGTTTGAATGGGTTCATCAAGGATATGCTCGAGCACGCCACGTAAGGCCGGCCGGGCTGGAATTGCAAGAATGCGCCGCCCTTTCGCATCGGTGCGCTGATTTTCGAATTTCGGGAATCGGCCTTAAGTGTCGGTTTTGTCAGAGATTTCTATTGTTCCGCTTTCTTGCGCAGCCGTAATTGCCGCGCTCGCGAAGAACGTGAATTTTAAAATCGCCTCGGCGGACCTATGATGACCGCAGCACCCTCGAATGCGGACGCGCAACTTGCCGGGTGTTTGTCGCTGGCCCGGGAGCGCCCGCTGTCCGCAAATGTATGTGACGTGTGGAAACGGCCACGGATGAGTCGGTCAGCGCGCGCACGTGCCCTCCCGTGAAATGTTCCGGCCGCTTTGGATCAATTTCTCCATAGAGACGCAGCGTCGAAAACGTATCTGCTACGACCGCTTTCCGGCTTCCGCCAAAGGTCAAGCCGTCATACGCGTGTTTAACCACTTCCAATCCCCTGGCAGCAGGTTCGTACAGGCGGATTTGAGTCTGACCTGCGGTGCGGGCATTCATAGCATTTTTCAATCTGCGGGAACCAATCTCAATCCTTATGGTAATAACACCGCTATCTCGCTCTCAACACTACTGCTGTCGCCGTTAACCTATAGACCGAGGTGGAGGGACTACAGGTCTCCTTCTGGCCCCGAGGGTGAGTTCAATGTTTTTGTGCTCACTCCCGCTGTCAGGTGTTCAGCAGACACAATGAAACCGTTCACGAAATTACCGGGTTTGACCCGATCCGGACAAGCTGCATTGAGTTGGGTGCCTGCCGCCGCTTTCCGATTCTGCCAGCCGGCGCAGCCACGAAAGGTTTCTATACTTTCCTAAATGTGCTCGGTTTGAAGCGCAAACCGGCAACGCCGGTCCGTGCACAGCTCACCTCTCAATTGTCGAGCCCGCGTTCGGCCGGTCTTCATGATAATTACATTTAGGTGGGTGTCGGCTTGTCAGCGTTTGTCATCAAGCTGCGCCCGGGTGATCGCTTTTTGACGCCTGTTCAAGTACAGTGGGCTATGCCAGAGTGTTTCCGCGTGCGGCGTTGTTTATTTTCCCTTTCGGCGTAAAGCAAATGTCATTTTCTAAAAGGCGTTTCGATGAAGTCGCCCCGCCGATTCGTCATGCTCGACGGATGCAAGCCGCCGACGCCAGGCAGATCGCGAGCTGGATGGAAGACGAACTGCCGGTGCCGAAAACATTGTCGCGCGGGATGCCCGCGCTGTTGAGCCGGCTGGTGACGGAGCGGCGAATCATTGCGGTCGTTGTCGAAGAACTCCGCGGCGACACAGGCTTGCCGCAACTCGCTGCATTTGGGCTGTCTGGCTTTGTCAGTGACGAATTTCTCGCGCGCCACCTAGCTCATCCCACGACCTACGTTGCCCTTTCCGTTCTCTCGGATGCACTCCGGGATAAACAACAGCCGGCTCTCTTGACAACAGATCAGATCGCGTGGGCTAACGCAGCCCATGGACTAAATGTACTCGCTCTCTCTTGGTTGCAAAATCCCGCCGACGTGACCAGCAGCTCAGGGCGGCATGTTCTGGAAATTGGGCATCGTGCCTTGCTCGATGCCCATCGTGGCTATCAGATAAAGTGCGTGTTGAAGGAAACGTCGGCGCTTTTCGAACCATCGTTGCTGAGTTGCGGCTTTCGACGCGTGAATTCAGCGGCAGATGGAGGGCTGCACGATACGTTGAACCATGCGGATCGAGTGTTGCTTGGCTTGACCCGCGATGAAGCAAAACAAACATCTCCCGGCACGCCTCTTGGTGCCGCTTTTTCTTGGACTAAGCCGCGTTGTGGCTTCACACGCTCCGAACAGCTGGTCCTTGAGTTAGCCACAGAAGATGCAACAGACACAGAGATTGCAGCTGCCCTGAAGATTGGAACGAATGCCGTCAAAGAACGGTGGCGATTGATATATCAGCGAGTGGGTCAACACGCTCCCTTCGTCTTCCGAGCTAAGCCTTCTCGCATGTCGGGTACAAGAGGTGGCGAGAAGAGACGGGGCGTGATCCGCTTCGTTCGGGAGCACCCGGAGGAGCTTCGTCATTATGACTGGGGTGAATGACGAAAGCTACCTTAACCAAAGCTGACTTGAAGAATTGCCCCAATCGTTAAGCGTTCGCGCTTCGCACCCTAAGCTCGTGTTCCCGGTCTGGTGTTGCTCTAAGGACACTGAGGGCCAGGTAAGAGAATGAGCAGGCCCAGCACCTTGTAAATCAACAATTATTTTTACAGCCATTGACCACCGAAAAAAGGTGTCCAAGCGTTCCAGCTGAAGCTTGGATGCTATTTCTGACCCACCTTAGCGCTGCCGTATGCGCGTCTGCGCTCAAGCGCCCGCGATGACGGCAGGTGCGTGGGCCAACACTCCGTTGGTTAGTCGTGCAAAATCGCAATTGCTCCAGTTTAAAGTTTGTTTGAGTTATGCGTGGGGTTGCAGTGATGAAAAGCGATACGAGTGAGTGGTGCTTACCTAGCCGTATTTCTGACGTTGTAACTCACGCTCCATGCAGCACTCAGTGTGGAGGCCGTGTTCGTGCGGCACGCTGGGTTCGCGAGTTCTGGCCAAGGAGTCGGATGAAGAATCCTTCCGGCCGCCCCTTGCATCGCGCCGCACAATTGATTGTTGCTTTGAGTATCGTGCTAGGAATTCAGTGCTCTATCGCACATGCTGCAACGCAGTGCCCTGATACACCGGGGGGTTGGTTCGTTTTTGGAAACGATGACACAGGCACATGCGATAATTATAACTGGCCAACAAACGGATTTATAATTCAAAATTCAAGTGTTCAGTCATTATTCGTATGGCTTCGAAGAAATGGCGCTCAACTTTTCAATCCACCTCTTTCAGTTACCTGCACAGGAGGAGGGTGCGGGCCGGTCAACTCGTCTAGCAATGGGAGCGGATTCGCGTGCTTTACATATTATGGCTCGTGTACCGGTACTCTCAGTTATTCAGATAGTCAGGGCCGACAGGTAACGGCGACGTTTTACATAGCGTATAACGGCACTTATAACTCTGGTGATATCCAACCCTTTACCGTAACCGGAGGGGGGTATGGTAGCGGCTCTGCGGCTAGCATTGCCGTGAATGGTGGTACAAACCAGTCTGCAACCATTAACTCCGCTTTCTCAACGTCCCTCTCTGTGCTGGTTCGCGATGCGGCAAACAACCCAGTTCCCAACGCCACCGTAAATTTTTCTGCGCCCGGATCAGGTGCCAGTGCGAGTTTGTCGGCTGCAAGCGCAACGACAAACGCGTCTGGCATTGCCAGCGTTTCCGCTACGGCAAATGGAACGGCCGGAAATTATTCGGTCACGGCTTCGGTTTCGGGAGTGGCTTCGTCGGCAAACTTTAATCTCACAAATAGCCAAGCTAGCCAAAGCATTACATTCACTTCAACTGTGCCGGTCAGCGCAATCGTAGGTGGTGCCGTCTATACAGTGAGTGCAACTGGAGGAGCGTCTGGAAACGCCGTGACTTTCTCGATCGATGCGACCGCGTCTACCACTGGCGCGTGCACCATCTCGGGCTCGACGGTGAGCTTTACAGGCGTTGGCAATTGCGTTGTTGACGCCAACCAGACGGGCAACACTAACTATAGCGCAGCCCCTCAAGTGCAGCAGGCCGTCGCGGTCGGCAAGGGCACTCAGACGGTGTCGTTCACCTCGACGGCGCCTTCCAATGCGTCCGTGGGCGGCACCTACACGCCGGCGGCCTCGGCTACGTCCGGGCTGGCGGCGGCCATCTCCGTGGACGCGTCCAGTATCGCCATCTGCTCGATCTCGGGCGGAACGGTCAGCTTCCTGGCCACCGGCTCCTGCGTGCTCGATGCGAACCAGGCCGGTAACAGCAATTACAGCGCAGCCCCTCAAGTGCAGCAGGCCGTCGCGGTCGGCAAGGGCACGCAGACGGTGTCGTTCACCTCGACGGCGCCTTCCAATGCGTCCGTGGGCGGCACCTACACGCCGGCGGCCTCGGCTACGTCCGGGCTGGCGGCGGCCATCTCCGTGGACGCGTCCAGTATCGCCATCTGCTCGATCTCGGGCGGAACGGTCAGCTTCCTGGCCACCGGCTCCTGCGTGCTCGATGCGAACCAGGCCGGTAACAGCAATTACAGCGCAGCCCCTCAGGTGCAGCAGTCCGTCGCGGTGGGAAAAGGCACCCAGACGGTGAGCTTCACCTCGACGGTGCCCTCCAGTGCGTCCGTGGGCGGCACCTACACGCCGGCCGCCTCGGCCACGTCCGGGCTGGCGGCGGCCATCGCGGTGGATCCCACCAGCAGCGCCATCTGCTCGATCTCGGGCGGGACGGTGAGCTTCCTGGCCGCAGGCTCCTGCGTGCTCGATGCCAGCCAGGCGGGCAACAGCAATTACAGCGCGGCCCCTCAGGTGCAGCAGTCCGTCGCGGTGGGCAAAGGCACCCAGACGGTGAGCTTCACCTCGACGGCGCCTTCCAATGCGTCCTTGGGCGGGACCTATACGCCCGCCGCCTCGGCCACGTCCGGGCTGGCGGCGGCCATCGCGGTGGATCCCACCAGCAGCGCCATCTGCTCGATCTCGGGCGGGACGGTGAGCTTCCTGGCCGCAGGCTCCTGCGTGCTCGATGCCAGCCAGGCGGGCAACAGCAATTACAGCGCGGCCCCTCAGGTGCAGCAGTCCGTCGCGGTGGGCAAAGGCACCCAGACGGTGAGCTTCACCTCGACGGCGCCTTCCAATGCGTCCTTGGGCGGGACCTATACGCCCGCCGCCTCGGCCACGTCCGGGCTGGCGGCGGCCATCGCGGTGGATCCCACCAGCAGCGCCATCTGCTCGATCTCGGGCGGGACGGTGAGCTTCCTGGCCGCGGGCTCCTGCGTGCTCGATGCCAGCCAGGCGGGCAACAGCAATTACAGCGCGGCCCCTCAGGTGCAGCAGTCCGTCGCGGTGGGCAAAGGCACCCAGACGGTGAGCTTCACCTCGACGGCGCCCTCCAATGCGTCCGTGGGCGGCGCCATCTATACGCCCGCCGCCTCGGCCACGTCCGGGCTGGCGGCGACGATCGCGGTAGATCCCACCAGCAGCGCCATCTGCTCGATCTCGGGCGGGACGGTGAGCTTCCTGGCCGCAGGCTCCTGCGTGCTCGATGCCAGCCAGGCGGGCAACAGCAACTATCAGTCGGCCCCTCAGGTGCAGCAGTCCGTCGCGGTGGGCAAAGGCACCCAGACGGTGAGCTTCACCTCGACGGCGCCCTCCAATGCGTCCGTGGGCGGGACCTATACGCCCGCCGCCTCGGCCACGTCCGGGCTGGCGGCGACGATCGCGGTGGATCCCACCAGCAGCGCCATCTGCTCGATCTCGGGCGGGACGGTAAGCTTCCTGGCCGCGGGCTCCTGCGTGCTCGATGCCAGCCAGGCGGGCAATAGCAACTATCAGCCGGCCCCTCAGGTGCAGCAGTCCGTCGCGGTGGGCAAAGGCACCCAGACGGTGAGCTTCACCTCGACGGCGCCCTCCAATGCGTCCGTGGGCGGGACCTATACGCCCGCCGCCTCGGCCACGTCCGGGCTGGCGGCAGCCATCGCGGTGGATGCGTCCAGCAGCGCCTTCTGTTCGATCTCGGGCGGGACGGTGAGCTTCCTGGCCGCGGGCTCCTGCGTGCTCGATGCCAGCCAGGCGGGCAACAGCAACTACCAGCCGGCCCCTCAGGTGCAGCAGACAGTGGCGGTGGTGAGCAAGGGCACCCAGACGGTGTCCTTCACCAAACCGTCGAATATCGTGTTCTCAACCGGCGCAACGGTGGCATTGACTGCGACCGCAAGCTCTGGCTTGCCCGTCACCTTTGCGAGCCAAACCGCGAGTGTTTGCACAGTAACGGGCTCGACAGCAACCCTCGTTGGCGTTGGCGCATGTACAATCACAGCGAGCCAAGCCGGAAACGCGAACTACAATCCGGCAAGCACAACTCAGAGCTTTAATATCACCGGCTCGACTGGCCTTGCGCTTTCGGTGTCGGCCTCACCGGCGTCGTTTGCAGGGACCGGGAGCACGATCACGCTCACATACACGGTCTCGAACACCGGCAACGTCGCGGTATCCGGCGTGAGCGTTACCGATACACGTGTCAACTTCGTTACTTGTCAGGCGTCGTCACTCGCTGCAGGGGCGCAAACAACTTGTACCGGCACAACGGTGAGCACCGCGGCCGATGTGAACGCAAAAACCATCACAAGCACGGCAACGGCAAAGGCCTCGTTCCTCGGTACGCAAGTCACGTCCGCTACAGTGGTTACGAGCGCTGGCATCAATGTGAAGGCGGTCCAGACTGCCACCGCATCCGCGGTAAAAGACTTCATGGGACAGCGCGCCAATCAAATCACGACTATCGGTCCAGATACGGGCCGCACCCATTCACGCCTAAGTGGCGGCTCGCTGACCGGCGATACGAATGCCGGGGGATCTGGCACAGGCTTGGCAGATGGCGGCGCTGGATCGGCGTTGTCAATCGGGCGTGCTCCAGGCAGCGGTCTTGGCTCCGCTGGCTTAGGATCATCAGCAGGATTTAGCGGCGGGCCGGGTGGTATGGGCTTCGGCCCTGGCTACAATGCAGCGGGCGTGTTCGACGCTGGTGCGGGAGCAAACGGAGCCCCGATCGGCTCGCATCGCGGCATCGTGTACGGCTCGCCGGTGAGCCAGTTCATAGGACAGCAGCGCGATACTGGCTATGACGCCCAGGATGGTCAGCCACGAGGAGCAAGCCCGTTCAACTTCACGGGCTTTGCGCAGGACGGATTTGGCAACTTTTCCTTTGGCACGAGCCTTTCGCAGATGCAGGTTGCTGCTCAAGCTGCCGACCAGGCGAAATTCGCCAGCATCACAAGCGCCAGCACCTCACAAGGACTTCGTTTCGGCCAAGCGCCGGACACAGCATTGCCCGATAGCTTGCGCGTCGGCGGCCTTGGCATTACGGCCTCACCGCCCGTTGCCAAATCCGGCCCCGGTGTTGGTTCAACGGACATTTGGGTCGAGGGAACAGGCTCTTACTTCGTTGACAACCTAGCGGGCAGCAAATTCCAAGGGAACGCCGCTCTTTTGCATACCGGTGTTGACACCATAGTCAGGCCTGGCTTGCTCGTAGGTGTAATGGGTTCATTCGATTGGATGAGCCAAACCTCTCCATTGGGCGGCGGTAATAATGAAGGACATGGCTGGATGGCCGGGCCCTACCTCAGTGCGCGCCTAACGAGCAATGTTTACTTCGATGCGCGTGCGGAATGGGGGCAATCGTCAAACCAGATTAATCCGCTTGGCGCCTATACGGACAGTTTTTCGACGGAGCGCATGCTTGCATCAGCCAAGCTGACGGGCGACTGGCTCTTCGAAAATCTGCGCTTCAGACCAAGTGCCGAGATCATTTGGTTCGACGAAGCTATGAAGCAGTATACGGACGCTCTCGGCATCGATATTGGCAGTCAGAACTCGACGCTCGGGCGTGCGATATTTGGACCGGAGGTTGGCTACAGCTTCAGATTTGCGGACAAGTCCGCGTTTGAGCCGTTCCTGGGGATTTCTGGCGTCTGGGATTTCGCCAAGGCGCAAGAGACGACAGCTGACGGCACCCCAATAGCCGGCGACACGTTCCGGGGGCGCATTACGGCCGGCGCAAGCTATCGTGATTCCTCAGGCATTTCCGTACGCTTGTCCGGCGCCTATGACGGCATAGGGTCAGCCTCAAACTACCACGCCTATCAGGGGCAGGCGTTTGTGGTCGTTCCATTGCACTAGGGGAAATATGTCGGGGCGCATTGTTGGCAATGTGCCCCATTTAACCTGATTTGACACGTGCATTGGATCGGATCAAGTGGTTCTCAATATTTCCGCTTCTGGCCCGACGCGGACTAAGTCTCTGATCCAAAGACGAATTCCGCTCGACCCCCATTGCAGACGAGGTCGATTCCCGTAGGAATGTCTCTTGTCTACCTAAGTTTCTATTTCTCGCAGCTGCAATATTTCCTCCAGCTTCGAGGGGACGAGCGGCCTAAGGGCTGTCGCCATTAAATTTGGTATACTTCATACAATTGCGGACATGGCGCGGGCTGAGAGCACAATTGCCGCGCCGCTCTTGATCGGGTCTGCTCTTTGGGGTCGAGCCGACTGAGGCAAAAATCCCGGAAGAAGACATCGAATTCCTTTTTGAAAGACGCTGGAGAAATCGTTTTTGGACTTCGGCCGTGGGGAGGTACGGCGTAAATAGCGCTGGCAGAGTTGCCGACGTCAGCCGCATCATTAGATGCCAACCTTCAGGGCGGTCTCGATAGCATCGTCAATCTGAATCCCAAGATACCCCACCGTGCTTACAATTTTGGAATGTTCGCGCAAAAGCTGCGCGGTTCGAAGATTACTAGTTGAATAGCCTCCTCCAGCCCGCTTAGATAAATGAACTCGCGGCTTTTTCATCCCAAGCACCGTCATCGAGGTGACAATGTTGGGGCAATTTGTGTTGCAGGTGGGGGGCGAAGAAATTTTATATCGCTGATCGTCGAGCCGTTTGCCCGACTGGTTCGCGGCGGCGGCCGCCTTCTTCAAGATCGCATAGGCCGTGATCATTTCGCGCGGGATTAGGTCGCTGCCGATGCTGAAATGCTCAAGAGATCGCTGCGTTTGGGCGCCCCATAATTTATCGGCAGGCACTTCAACAACGCCAAGGCTGTCGCTTTCTACGAGAGTCTGCACCCAACTGCTCAAATTAAGAAAAAAATTTGTGGGTAGGCGGAGGCTATTCAACCGGCGCAGTAGGCGCGCGTCTCCGATCTGCGTTCACGCTATGAGAAGGCGCGCGAACAGCAGCCTTCTTATCGGGTCAGGACAGGAACGCACCGAGATCGCATACGCCGTCCCTCGCCGAAGGCTTTTGGCCGAGGCGCTTGGACTGCATCCGTCGCGGCAACTATCTAGTCTACGCGGTATAATTGGCGCTGTCCCCGCCAGTCACGTCGTAGGTCGCTCCGCTCACCATATAGGCCTCGTCCGAGGCTAGGAACACAACCACCGGCGCAATCGCCTCGGGCTCGATCCAAGGAACGCCGAGCGGCGTCTTGGCGATCAGCTTCTTCTTAGCTTCTTCTTCTAGAATGGCAGTCGGTTCTTTGGATTCGAGATCGCCGACGGCCTGTTCGTAACGTTGCCGGTGCCGGGTAAGAGGCGTGTCGATGAGGCCGGGAATAATGGCGTTCACGGTAATCTTAAACTCGCCCAGCTCCAGCGCGGCCGATTTCATTAGGCCGATGATGCCCCATTTGGAGGCGGAATAGGCGGCGCCGTATTTGGTACCGTGCCTCCCTTGCGTTGACGAAGTGACGATGATGCGTCCGCCTCCATTCTGGACCAGATGCGGCGCAACGGCACGAATGGCGTTGCAGGTGCCGGTCAGGTTGACGTCAATCTGATCATGCCAATCCGCGTCTTCCCAATCTAAGATCGGCTTGAACGCCTGGATGCCAGCATTCGCGAATAGGATGTCGAGCCGGCCAAAGGTGGCGCGCGCCTTCTCGGCCGCGGCACGCAGAGCGGCGAGATCACGCTGATCGAGGCACGCTTCGCACCAGCGAGCTCCAGTGGCTTCGACCAAACGGCCCGTCTCTGCAAGCTCGTCGGGCGTCACGGGTACGACCTCGAGCGTCGAACTGACTGCTCCGGCAATGTCAATCCCCATCACGTCGGCGCCCTCGCGGGCAAAGGCCACCGCCGTCGCGCGCCCGATCCCCCGGGCCGCCCCCGTGACGAAGGCCACTTTGCTTCGAAGGCGCCCTGCCCCCAACGCACTTTGCGTCATGACTGATCCTCCAGTTCTCAACGTATAGTGGTGGCATTTCTCTCAGCGCGCCCCTCGCGATCGCGCGGCATTTACTGCTCTTTTCACTTTCAAACCGGCCGCAGCACGTGGACTCTCATTGGTTGACTGAGCTTGCCATCCAGTGCCTGCGTGAGTGCCTTGAAATGCGGCGTCTGCATGTGCTGCCTCAGCGCTCCCTCGCTGTTCCAATGCTCGACGAACACGAGGAGCGAAGGATCTTGGCTATCGCGGTGCAGCACATACGTGTCGCATCCAGCTTCCTGCCGCGTCGGGGCAACACAAGCCTCGCAAGCCTGCTGCACCGCACTTTCCTCTCCTTGCTTGGCCTCCATGAGAGCCACAACCCGCACGTCCTCGCTCACAGGTCTTTCTCCATTCAGGACAGTTGCTCAAAGCAAGCCTCATTGATCGCTATCTCCCCGGCCGGGGTAGCGGCTTAATGCTCTCCCTCGATTGCAGGCAGCTCATAATTTGATTAGGACGAGGCCCAACTCCGGATCGAGTGCCTTGGCCAAATGCACGGGGGACTCAGTTAAAAACACCTCGCATGTGGGTCGTACAAACGCTTCCATGAGATGGCCGCCAGCGGTCGCGCCGTCTGACCGGCCTACGACGGCATGGGCGTGCACAATCGGCTTGCCCTCAGGCGAATCTCCAATCAGCGACAGCAGCTCGACTTGCTCCTTCAGATCGACCGAAGTTCGATACTTCTTCGTTTCCGGGTCGAACCAGGCGAGCTTCACCGAGGCCAGCGCGCCGATAGCCTTGAAGCTCGCATCGGCGAGATTCTGCTCCGTCGCAAAGTTCTTAAGTCCCTTTGCGAGTTCGTCCCCTATGTTGAATACGAGCACATAGCTTCTTGGTTGTTGATCGATTTGTCTCCACTTCATGGGATTTTCCTCCACCGTTGGATGGTGCTGAGAGGCTGTTTTGTTCCAACGACCATTCTTGAGCTTCGCGATGGCGCCGTTGGGTACCTTGGTGGCAGGTGTAACCACTAAAACGCCATGCCAGCAGCGACCCTTGCTAGCTCCCAGAAGTACCGTAAGCGCTGTAATGACGCGCCTTTCCTCGAAACACCCAATATGCGTAAGCTTGATAGGCAAGAACGACGGGAATGACGATGGCGATGCCAATGCCAACAAAGACGAGAGTTTGAGGGTCGGATCTGCCGTCCCAGATCGTGATCTGGTATGGCACTATATAGGGCCAAAGGCTGATGATTAGTCCGGCATAACCCAATAGAAACAAAAGAAAGGAAAGCGAGAAAACGAGCATTTCGCGGGAACTCCAGAGGGTGCGCCAAATGGCATAAACCACGAGCGCCGTCACCACGGGCACAGGGGCTAGAAGAACGGCGTTCGGCCAGCTGAACCACCGCGCCGACACGTGGGGCTCGCTAAGCGCTGTCCATCCGCTCACAATCAGCATCATGGCTGTTGTTAGAATGAGGGCAGAGTGCGCAACTTCCCGCGCGAAAATCTGAGTTGAGCCTTCGGCCTTGGAAATGAGCCAGGCCGCACCGAGCAGCGCGTAGCCTCCAATCAAGCCGAGACCGCACAATACGCCGAGTATCGTGATGCAGTCGAGAGCCCCACCTTCGAACATTCCGTTCTTTACGGAAATGCCTGCGATGTACCCGCCAAGTATGAGACCCTGGCAGAGGATTGCGAGAAGCGATCCCCCTGCGAAGACAAAGTTCCAGACGCGGCGGTATTGGACTGTTTGCAGACGGTACCCGAATGCCACGCCCCGCAGGATCAAGCCGAAGAGCATGAAGATGACCGGCAAATAAAAGGCTGGAAGCAAAATATAATAGGCAGCAGGGAAGGTCGCCAATAGCAATGTTCCCCCCATGACGAGCCAAGTCTCGTTACCGTCCCACACGGGTTCGATGCTTGCCATCATCACGTCCCGGTCTTCCTCGCGCGGAGCGAATGGATCGGCGCCGAACTATGGGGCACTGGCGGCGACACCGGCTTCACGCGCGACGGCACCCATGCAGAACTGATCACCGTGCCGGTGGCGAGCCTGCGCCGGAAACCCGATACTCTCAGCTTTGACCAGGCGGCATCGGCAGGCGTCAACTACATGGCCGCCTGGTGCGGCCTCGAAGCGGCAGGCCTCAAGGGGAGACCGCGCTGCTGATCGGAGCCGGCGGCGGTGTCGGTGGCGCAGCTGCCCAGATCGCCCGGCGTCTTGGCGCCTGCGTGATCGCTGCAGACCGCCACGCTCCGCATCCAGACGCGCCGATCCATGCCATCGCCGAAAAGCTAATCCTCGGCGCGACGGACCTGCCGGCCGAAGTTCGGGCGGCGACCGGCGGCAAGGGCGCCGATGTCGTCTTCGACCTCGTCGGAGGCATCATGTTCCGCAGCGCCGTAAGCAGCCTCGCCCTTGGCGGCAGGCTGGTCGAAATTGCCGCGACAGGGCAGCGCGAGGTTTGCTTCGACCTCCCCGACTTCTATCACAACGAAAGCCGGCTCTTCGGCGTGGATACGCTGAAGCTCGACCTCACGGCGTCCGCCAAGGTGCTGGATGCGCTGACACCGGGCTTCGTCGCAGGCGACTACCGCGCGGCGCCGATCGCCGAGACTTGCGGCCTGGATGTGGCGAAGGAAGCCTACCGGAAGGTGGCGGCCGGCGCGATCGCGCATCGTGCTGCGCCCGCAAAAATGGGGGAGCGGCCATGAACGGATATCTCGTCTCCCACAGCGTGCCGCTGCCGCACATGATGTCCACGTCGCTAGACGGCGATTGGATCGAACTAAGCCCGGTCGAATCGGTTACATCAGGTGCGAGGTTTTCGATGGATAAGCTGGCACTCAGATCGATTACTGTCCCCTGGCCGGTCCCAGTTGTGTTGAGCATCGTTGCCGGCTACATCGACAGCTGCACCTATCTCGGACTGTTCGGCGTTTTCGTTGCGCAGGTGACGGGCAGCTTCGTCCTTGCCGGAACGCAATTTGTCAAGAGTGAGCCGGGCGCGCTTGCCAAATTGCTCGCTATTCCTTTTTTCTTTTTCGCTGGCATGGCCGTCACGTTGCTCGTTCGTTCGATGAGAGAGCGCCCACGCGCCGCTTTAGCTTGGAGCTTAGCGGTCGAATGCATTTTGTTGATTGGATTCTTGGCTTCGGGTCTTGCCGCCGCGCCCTTTCGCGGTCCGGACACGCCGCACGCTATTATCACCTTGATGTTTGGAATGACAGCGATGGGCGCTCAAAGCGCGATCGTGCGGCTGCTGATGCGGGGCATGCCCTCGACCAACGTGATGACCACGAATACAACAATGCTCGCTATCAATGCGGCGGAAATAATGCTTGGATGGATCGAGCGCCGCAAAGCTGGTCCAATTGGGGATAATCCAGATTTCACCAAGGCGCGCCGCGAGTTCGCCGTTCTACTCCCTCTTGGGCTCGGGTTCCTGGTGGGAACCGCGCTCGGAGCCATTGCCTACCTTGCTGTTGGATTGCTCTGCGTATTGCTGGCGGTTCTGCCAATCGGCAGCATTGCGGCGTGGTACATGCGCCGCTTATAGGGCGATGCGCGAGCTCCTTCAACCGCCTGGGGCTTGGATTTCGTAATGGGGTCAAGCCTGGCGTTTTAATGCCAGGTGGGCGATTGCGAGCATTGCCGGGGATCGGCACATCGCCATCACAGCTTCGGCGTAGATTAACAAAGGCATGATCCGCTCCAAAGCCGCGCGATCCAGACTTGCAGCGATTTTCCGGTACGATTGCCCGTTCCCGTGCAGACGGGCAATGGCACAGCGCTGTTCGAGCGAGAGCTGACGGTAGTTTTCCCCCATGATGGCAACACCTTAGTAAAGTGTTGCGCTTCGTTTGTGAAACTCAAGGGATCCAGTAAGCACAGTGCTAAGTCGCTGTTATCGCGAACCTTTTACCTTCCGATTACTGGATGCCCGCCTCCGCGGGCACGACACCATTGGGTCTACGGCTGCCGCGTGATGGCGATTAACGCACCGCGCGTCAGATCGCATTGAAAGCGCCTACCCAATTGGGCGGGGGCATCATTCCTTTGCCGCGCGATCCCAGAACGACTTGATCTTATTCAAGAAATTCACAGTCTCAGGGTGCGTCGAGTCGGTCGATGCTTTCTCGAACTCCTTCAGAAGCTCTTTTTGCTTGCGCGAGAGGTTCTGCGGCGTCTCGACTTCAACCTGCACATAGAGGTCGCCGGTCAGTTTCGAGCGCAGCACAGGCATGCCTTTCCCGCGCAGGCGGAATTGCTTCCCTGTCTCGGTGCCCTCGGGGATCTTCACCCTCGCGCGTCCGCCGTCGATGGTCGGCACTTCGACTTGGCCGCCCAAGGCCGCCGTCGCCATCGTGATCGGCACGCGGCAAAACAGGTCCGCGCCGTCCCGCTGGAAGATGTCGTCCGGCAGGATCGAGAGGAAAATGTAAAGGTCGCCGGCCGGGCCGCCGCGAATGCCCGCCTCACCCTCGCCTGCGAGTCTGATCCGCGTTGAGTTCCTCGACCCCCGCAGGGATGTTCACGGACAAGGTGCGTTCGCGCGTGACGCGCCCGCTCCCGGAGCAGGCCTGACAGGGCTTTTGGATGATTTCACCCCGGCCCTGGCATGTCATGCATGTCCGCTCGATTGTGAAAAAACCTTGGCTCGCGCGGACTTTGCCAAATCCCTGGCATGTCGGACACGTAACGGGGCTCGATCCGGCTTCCGCCCCGGCGCCGCCGCACGCATCGCAGGTGACGGAGGCTGGCACACGGATTTGCGCAGTCTTCCCAGCGAAAGCCTCGACGAGCGAAATCTCCATGTTGTATTTGAGATCGGAGCCTCGCTCCTTGGCGCTCCGTCCGCGGCTGCGGCGTCCGCCCATGAACTCGCCGAAAAGGTCGTCGAAGATCTCCGACATCGAGGCGGAGAAATCCGTACCGAACCCATACCCGGCACCGTTTGCTCCTGGCCCTTCGAACGCCGCATGGCCGAATTGGTCGTAAGCCGCGCGCTTCTGAGGGTCTTTCAACGCCTCGTAGGCTTCGTTCACTTCCTTGAAGTTGATTTCTGCGGTGCTGCTCCCGGGGTTGCGATCCGGGTGATATTCTTTCGCGAGCTTCCGGAAAGCGCTTTTGATTTCGTGATCGGCTGCGCCCTTTTTCAGGCCGAGCACCTCGTAGTAGTCGCGCTTCATGGTATGTTCTTGAGATCCTCGATCATCGAAGCTTCACGGCATTAAAAGATCAGCTTAAGCTTTTCGAGTATAGATATATTGCACACTCAGGCAACTGGATACCTGCGCGCGAAAAAATGGGAGAGCGGCAATGCGCTCTCCCCTATACGATCTACGCCGACTTCTTCTTACCCTCGTCGTCCTTGACTTCCTCGAATTCGGCATCGACGACGCCGTCGGACGGGGCAGAGGCGCCACCGCCGCTCTGGGTCCCGCCGCCGCCCGGGGCCTGCCCGGCATCACCCGCGCCGCCGCCCCCAGCCTGACGGTAAAGCGCCTCGCCGAGCTTCATGGCCACCTTGGCAAGATCATCCGCCTTTGCACTGATGCGCGCGGCATCTTCTCCTGCTGCTGCTGTCTTCAGCTCTGCGACGGCGGCTTCGACCGCCTTGCGATCGGAGTCCGATACCTTGTCGCCGAGCTCTTGAAGCGTCTTTTCCGTCGAATGGACGAGCGCTTCGGCCTGGTTCTTGGCTTCGACCAATTCCCGCCGCTTCTTGTCTGTAGCGGCGTGGGTCTCGGCCTCTTTCACCATCCGGTCGATTTCAGAGTCGCTCAAACCGCCCGATGCCTGAATGCGGATCGATTGCGCCTTGTTCGTTGCCTTGTCGAGCGCGGACACGTTCACGATGCCGTTGGCGTCGATGTCGAAGGTCACCTCGATCTGCGGAACGCCGCGTGGCGCGGGCGGGATGCCCAAAAGATCGAATTGGCCAAGCAACTTGTTGTCCGCCGCCATCTCGCGCTCGCCTTGGAAAACGCGGATCGTCACCGCATTCTGATTGTCCTCGGCGGTCGAGAAAACCTGGCTCTTCTTGGTCGGAATGGTCGTGTTGCGGTCGATCAAGCGCGTGAAAACGCCGCCCAAGGTTTCGATACCAAGCGACAGCGGCGTGACGTCGAGAAGGAGAACATCCTTCACGTCGCCCTGCAGCACGCCAGCCTGGATCGCTGCGCCCATGGCCACAACTTCGTCCGGGTTGACGCCCTTGTGGGGCTCTTTTCCGAAGAAGTTTTTGACGGTCTGCACGATCTTCGGCATGCGCGTCATGCCGCCGACGAGCACGACCTCATCGATTTCGCCGGCCTTGAGCGAGGCATCGCGGAGCGCCGCTTCGCATGGGCCTATCGTCTTTTGAATAAGGTCGTCCACCAGACTCTCGAGCTTTGCGCGCGTGAGCTTCATGGTGAGATGCTTCGGGCCGCTCTGGTCCGCCGTGATGAACGGAAGGTTGATCTCGGTTTGCTGAGCGCTGGAAAGCTCGATCTTCGCTTTCTCTGCGGCTTCCTTCAGGCGCTGCAGCGCAAGCTTGTCCTTGCGCAGATCGATACCGTTCTCCCGCTTGAATTCGTTCGCCAGATAATCGACGAGACGCATGTCGAAGTCTTCACCCCCGAGGAACGTGTCGCCGTTGGTGGACTTCACCTCGAAAACGCCGTCGCCAATCTCAAGGATCGAGATATCGAACGTGCCACCGCCCAAGTCGTAGACGGCGATGGTCTTCGATTCTTTTTTCTTGTCGAGGCCGTAGGAGAGCGCTGCAGCCGTAGGCTCGTTGATGATGCGGAGCACTTCGAGGCCAGCGATCTTGCCGGCGTCTTTGGTCGCCTGGCGCTGCGCGTCATTGAAGTAAGCCGGAACGGTGATGACCGCCTTTTCGACCTTTTCGCCGAGATACGCTTCGGCCGTCTCTTTCATCTTTTGAAGGATGAAGGCCGAAATCTGCGAGGGCGAATATTTCTTGCCGTGGCTTTCAACCCAGGCGTCGCCGTTGTCGCCGCGGATGATCTTATAGGGCACGAGGCCCATGTCCTTCTTGACCATCTCGTCTTCAAATCGGCGGCCGATCAGACGCTTGATCGCGAAAAATGTATTTTCAGGGTTGGTGACCGATTGGCGCTTTGCGGGCAGACCAATCAATCGCTCGCCGTCATTTGTGAAAGCCACCATGGAGGGCGTCGTGCGCATGCCCTCGGAGTTTTCGATCACCTTCGGATGGCTACCTTCCATCACGGCCACGCAAGAATTGGTCGTGCCCAGGTCAATGCCAATCACTTTCGACATAGTTCAGAACCTCGTGCTGCTCACTCTAGCTGCGAGACGTCAAGCTGCTTGCAGCCAGCGACCCCGTTTCGACTTATTGACTTTCGTCCCGCGCCGAGATGCTTATCTCGAATTGGTGATCATATAGGGGAGCGCATAAGACCGCGCAAGCGCCAGCGGTTCAACGCGCGGCTCTGAAGGCGCTTCGCAAACAAGATATTGCATTCCGAGCAGATTTGAGGCGGGGAGCGAGTTTATTTGACGCAGAATTTGGCCGTGCGTGGCGTCAATCTTCCAAGCCAGGCCACAGGTCCTCGTCACAGTCGAAGGCGGTTTCCGCTACGAAAAACGACGGCACGGGGCTGCTGTCGTCCTGGGCGATTGCCGCGACCGACCGTGGCTCGGCAGCCTGGTCGTGGCTGGCGGCCTCGTCCGCGGAGAATTCTCCTTCGTTTTGCGCCGATAGACACTTCGAAGGATCGGCAAGCAGCACAGCCAGAGGCCACGAAGAATCGCCAAGTGAGCGCGGGCCGGACGCCGCTTTTGCCGCTTTGCCCGAAACAACGGATAGGCGTCTTGGCATGGTCGATCCTCCATCTCAGGAGTGCAAGTTAGCTTACGCCTCACAACAGAATTGTGTCGCCGCGAGTTCCGCTAGGCGAGATTCCGCGGACGCGATGCTCCCGCGGCACTTGGTCCAGAAACAATGCAACCGGCCACTGGATTTAATCTTGCGCCTGCATTCTGACAGGGCAATGATGGGAGGTTGCTTAACAATAAGCTTAGGAGGCGTCCATGGCCGACATTTTACCCAGTGCATTTAGCCCGGCGGGCGGCTTTCCGGCCACACCGCAGGCGTCTGCCGGGCTTCTTCCCTTCACAAGTTTCAGTAGACATGAACTCAATGCGATTTTCTCTGTATACGGCGCTAAGGTCGCCGAAGGGGAGTGGCGAGACTACTCGATCGACTTCCTGAAAGACCGGGCCGTTTTTTCAATTTTCCGCCGCAGCGCCGAGCGCCCGCTTTACCGGATCGAGAAAAACCCCAAGCTGACGAAACGGCAAGGGGCGTATAGCGTAATTGCCATGACCGGGCTCATTCTCAAGCGCGGGCACGACCTTGCCAAAGTGCTGCGCGTTCTCGATCGCAAATTGTGCGTGGTCGGGGCTTAGCGTCTTTGTTGTCATGGCCGCCCCTTAAGGCGGCCATCCAGCGAGCAATCCAAGTTTGCAACAGCATCTGGATGGCCGGGTCACGCCCGGCCATGACTGGAGATGCTGCTTCCCCAAAAGAAAAAGGCCCCGTTTCCGGGGCCTCTGTCTGCGCAATTGTAGGCTGACTTATCGCCTGTCGCCGAAGAGCTGAAGCAGCGCGATGAAGATGTTGATGAAGTCGAGATAGAGGCTCAGCGCACCCATGATGGCGCTCCGGCCAAGTGTCTCTTCTCCACCGCTCGCGTAGGTATAGTAGTTATCCTTGAGCTGCTGCGTGTCATAGGCGGTCAAGCCTGTGAAGATCAGCACGGCAAGCACGGAGATCGCGAACTGCAAGCCGGTCGATCCGAGGAAAGCGTTCACGATGCTCGCGATGACGAGGCCGATCACGCCCATGATCAGGAATGAGCCGAACTTTGTGAGGTCACGCTTCGTCGTATAGCCGTAGATGCTGACGGCGCCGAAAGTCGCGGCTGTAATGAAGAAGATGCGCGCGATCGATGCGCCGGTGTAGACGACGAATATGCTGGAGAGCGATAGCCCCATCAGCGCCGCGAAGGCCCAGAACACGGCCTGCGCCGTGGCGGAACTCATCTGGTTCACGCGCGCCGCGAAGAGGAAGACGATCACAAGAGGCGAGAAGGCGATCACCCACCTCAGCCAGCTTACGTAGATAGCCTTGCCGATCGAGGTCAGCATCAAGCCGTTCGGCAGCTTTGCGACCGCCAGAGACGGATCGCCCGTAACCGCCATGCTAAAGAAGGCATAAGCAACGACGCCCGTGAGCAAGAGGCCGATGCCCATGTAGTTGTAAACGCGAATCATGTAAGCGCGCAGACCTTCGTCAATCGCGAAGGCATCGGCGCTGGAGCGAGCGCGTACGTTATACGCCCGTGAGCTGTCGTAGTCTGCCATTTGTTTGGTCCCTGACTTCCTAACTTTAAGGTCTGCGCAAAAGGTCTTCCAGGTTTAAGCCCTGAACGGCCTGGAGCAAAGCCTCTTTGTCAGGCGGCCTGCCCTTCGTCGCCATCAAGACGTTCACTCGGAACGCAGATAGTGCGCCGGCTTCGCTGACAGAACCCTGAATGTGCCCATCGCGCCCAGCGCTGTCACGAATATGGTCTCAATCAGAGAGGGCTGCAATAGCGCGCCAAGGGAGAGGCTGAAGCTTAGATTCATCACATACGTTACAATCGCGTAAGCTGCCGCAAGCCCAAGCGTAGCAGCAACCACGGAAAGGCTCAGCGCCAGCACTAGATACTCAAAAAGGTGCGCCAAAATGATGCGGCCCTTGCTGGCGCCCAGCGTTCGGAGCACCACGGCTTCGTAGATGCGACGCCGCTGCGCCGTTATCAGCGCGCCCGCCACGACCAGGGCGCCCATGATCAGTGTGACGCTGCCGGCGACGCGCACGGCTCGCATCACTTTTTCGAATATGCCATTGACCGCGTTCAAGGCATCGCGGACGCGGATCGCCGAAACGGTTGGGTAGGCCGCGCCGACCGCCTTCATGACGCTGGCCTCTGCCTTCGTGTCGGGCGCTTGTCCCTCTGGCCAGGTCAGCGTGGCGAGATAGGTGAATGGGGCCTGCCGAAGCGCATTGGGGGAGAAGATCATCACGAAGTTGATGTCGATCGAGCCCCACCGGACCTTCCTGAAATTAGCGATCTTGGCGCTGAGATTGCGGCCAAGTACATTGACCGTGACCGTGTCGCCGATTCGAAGCCCGAGATTCTTCGCAATATCCGCCTCGAAGGACACCAGCGGCTCGCCCTCGTAATCCGCGGGCCACCAATCACCCTCGGTGATTTTGGAACCAGCGGGCAAAACGTCCGAATACGTTATGCCCCTGTCGCCGTTCAGCACCCACTCCGCGGATGAAGGCACCTTAATCTGCTCGACGGGCGCACCGCGAAGCGCAACGAGCCTGCCCCGAAGCATGGGAGCGGTCGCAATGCGCGCGCCGGAGGCCTTGGCTTCCAGGAGGTCTTCGAATGCAAAAAGCTCACGTTTCGGGATGCCGATGAAAAAGTAGCTCGGTGCGCGATCCGGCAGGCGCGTCTGCAGTTCTTCGGAGAGAGACGCATCGACAAGCGACACGGCAGTCAGCAGCGTAAGCCCTGCGCCAAGCGAAAGCGCGATGGTGCGCGAGAGGCTGGCGGGACCGCCGATGTTTGCGAGCGCGAGCGCCATCTCAGGGCGCTTCGGCCGTTTGAGTCTCGCCGCCAATCGGCGGATGCCGGTGCCGAAGCTCCAGAACAACACGAAGATTGCGAACAGCGCCGCACAGGTGAAGGCCGCGATCTTATGTTCTTGGGAAAGGAAAATCGCCGCTAGTGCCAGCGCAGCCACAACGGAAAGCGACGCGATCCGGTAGCTGAGCGGCGGCAATCCCAGCCGGTCCTCGCTGCCGCTCCGGAACAGCTCAGCGGCGCGCACTTGCTGGGCCCGCCCCAAAGGCCAGACAATGAACGGAAGTGCAGAGAGCAGCCCGAACAACGCCGCCAGCACCAGGGCATGGCCTTGCACGCCCGGCTCGATGGCGATGGGCACCAACCCGCTCATCAGACTTGCTGTAAGCCATGGGACGCCGGCGGCTATCGCGAACCCAATCAGGATACCCAGAACGGCAAGCAGGCCGATCTCGACAAAAAAGACGCGAAAGATGGTGCGCTGCGTTGCCCCGAGCGACTTGAAGGTCGCGATGGTCATGCGCCGCCTCTCGACGAAGGCCGCCACCGCGTTCGCGACGCCGATGCCGCCCGTCAGCATCGCCGTCAGCCCGACCAGCGTCAGAAACTCTGTCAGCCGCTCCAACGTGCCCTTGATGCCCGGCGAGGGGTCGGAGCTGTCGCGAACGAGAAACCCGGCTTCAGGGAATTTCGCCGCGAGGTCTTGCTTGAAGGCCGGCGGCGGCCCAGACTGGGTTTTGACTCGGTAGGCCCAGCGCACGAGGCTGCCCGGCTCGACAAGGCCGGTTTTTTTCAAGGAGTTCGAAAGAGAGCAGGATGCGCGCGCCGAAAGCAGGCCCGGCCGCGATCCGATCCGGCTCCAGCTCGATAACGGCCGTAACGGGAAATGTGGCATTCCCGATAAGAATACTGTCGCCGGCGCTCAATTGCAGTTGATCGAGAATGCTTCGATCGACGGCGAGACCGCCTTCTCTTAACGAAGCAAGCCGACCTTCCTCGAAAGTAACCGCGCCATAAAGAGGATAAGCGCCGTCCACCGCCTTCAGATCGACGAGCGCCTGCGCGCTGCCGTCCGGCTTGCGGGCCATCGCTCGCAGCGTGGCAACCTCGCTGACCTCACCGAACGATGCGAGATAGGCGCGCTCGCCGGCGTTGGCCTGCCGATGTATGAGCGTTGCCTCGGCATCGCCGCCAAGCAGCACCTTGCCTTCCCGCTGGAGCGAACCCTGGATCGCTTCCGACAGGCTGTTGATGGCGCCGATGGCTCCCGTTCCGAGCGCGATGCAGATCAGAAAGATCGTGAAGCCGGCAAACCCGCCCCGCAGGTCGCGGAGCGCAAGCCGGAGCACGAGCGGCAGGCGCGGATGCCGCTCGCCTTCGCTGGCCCGGCTTTCGATGGCCGCTGTCATGCGTAGGCCGTTTCGTGGAAGGAGCGCACAATGCGCCCGTCCTTCATGGCGACGATACGCTCGCAGCGCCGGGCAAGTTCGGCGTCGTGCGTGATGAGAATGAGTGTGGTCCCCGTCCTTCGATGCAGCGCAAAGATGAGGTCCATGATCTGGGCGCCGGTTTCGCCGTCGAGATTGCCTGTGGGCTCGTCGGCGAACAGGATTTTGGGCTGCGCCGCAAGCGCACGGGCAAGCGCCACGCGCTGCTGTTCCCCGCCGGAGAGCTGGCCTGGAACGTGATGATGGCGGCCGGCGAGACCGACATCGGCAAGTGCTGCCTCTGCGCGCTCGAAAGCATCCGGGCGATTGAGGAATTCAAGCGGCAGCGCCACATTCTCGATCGCGGTCATGGTTGGGATCAGGTGGAAGGACTGAAAAACGATGCCGATGGAGCGCCCTCTTATCTCCGCCAGCGCGTCCTCGCTGAGACGGGCGAAGTCCTCCCCGGCGATAAGCACCTGCCCTGACGTTGCGGCTTCAAGGCCCGTCATGACCATCAGGAGCGACGATTTGCCGGAGCCGCTCGGCCCAACCAGCGCCACCGATTGCCCTTCCGGCACTGCAAGATCGATGCCCCGCAAGATCTCGACAGGGCCCGCCCGGCTCTTGAGAGTGAGCGTTACGCCCTTTAGATCGATGACCGGAGAAGCCCGTCCAGACGCGGTCCCCGCTTGAGGGGCCATGGACACTGAGGGAACGTGCAAATGAGATACCGTTTAGATGTTGCCTCGCCCGGCCTGATATGGACGCGGTTCTTCGTTTTTGCGACCGCAGCGTTTGTATTTTTGTGTGCCGCTCATGCACGCGCTGAGGAGCAGGCCGCGCAGGAACGGGAGATCGTGATCCTTTCGTTCGGCGATAGCCTGATGGCCGGATATCATATTCCGGCCGGCAAGGCATTTCCGGCGCAGTTGCAGGCCGCACTGCGGGCCAAGGGTTATCCTGTCCGGGTCGTGAATTCCGGCGTTTCGGGCGACATCGCAGCCGATGGGCTTGCACGCCTCGATTGGAGCCTGAACGAGAAGTTCGACGGCGCAATTGTCGAGTTCGGCGCTAACGACGCCTTGCGTGGCATCGATCCCAAGGTCACGGAACCATCGCTCGATGAGATCCTGAAGACGCTGAAGGAGAAGCGCATCGAATTGCTGGTGGCGGGGATGGAGGCCCCGCGGAATTGGGGGAAGGACTATGACGCCGCTTTTCGCGCGATGTATCCCCGGCTCGCGGCCAAATATGGGGCGCTGCTCTATCCTTTTTTTATGAGAGACGTGGCGACAGTCCCATCTCTCAATCTCGCGGATGGGCTTCACCCTACGCCGGAGGGCGTTGCAATCGTTGTGCAGAACATACTTCCGGATGTCGAAAAACTCATTGCGCGCATCCGTGAGAAACGCGCAATGAGCCCGAGCTGAGGGGTGCTGCCGGTCATCCCGTGCTGCGCGGAGGGTCTTACCGAACGCAATAAGTGCTTACTCACGCTCCGTCATGCCCGCGAAGGAGCGTGTGAAAAAATTGGGTTTCACCCTTTCCTGTCATGGCCGGGCTTGACCCGGCCATCCACTGACACTTGCAAAGTCTGCCCTTTTTCTGGATAGCCGCCTCAAGGGCGGCTATGACAACGAGAGGCAGAGCCGCAAGGCCAATTTCTTCACACGCTCGAAGGCGGGCATCCAGTAATCGGAAGGTCAAAAGACCTGCTAGAACAGCGCCTTAGACTATTGGTCACTGGGTCCCCGCCTGCGCGGGGACGACGTCGAGACGATCCCGTGTCAGCATAGCAGCACTGGCGTGCCGCTATGCGCACGGGATGACGGTCCCGGCGACTACGCGATGGGTTACTGCTTCTGAGGTTCGGCGGTCTGCGGCGGAGTATCCTCTTTCGGCTTTTCGCCCGCGGGCGATTTCTCGTCTGCCGGGCCGCCTTCCTCGTTCGGCTGAGCTACGTTGAAACAGGCGTAATATTGAGCGGGGTCTGTCTCTTTGGTGGCGCAGTCGACGATGGGCTTAAGGTCTCCGACATCGCTATAATATTTGTACGTCGTAATGGCGTAGCGGACCTCGCCGCTGGGGTCGGAGCCGTAGCGGTCCACGTGGCCCTTCATGGACGGATCGATCGAAAGCAGGGCATCGATGAGCGTGTCGCCTTCGATATAATTATCGGGAAGCTGATCGAAGGGTCCGTCGAAATAGTTATTGAGTTCCGTGTTGCCGAAGAACACGCCGATTAGAATCTTGCGATCCATCAGCTTGTCTTTGTAGAAGGTGAAGCTCGTCCTCATGCCGACGGTTACGTCCGGAGACAGTTGCGATGTCTCGTACTGATCCATCTTCGGTGTATCGTTCAGGAGATAAAGGAATGTTTTCGAGGTCTTGTTGAAGATAAGAAAAAACTGGACGCCAAACTCATCCCAGCTTGGGCCAAGATAGATTTCGTCAGCGCGGACCATATCTGGTGCAGGCTTGACCTTGGATAGATCGGGGATTTCGAATTCGACGGTCTTGTCTTTGTAAGCGATCTTATAATGGAACTTATTGACTTGCGTCACCTTCACGCCGTCATCGGGTCCTAGCTTTTTGTAAATTGGGTCGGTCGGCTTTCTCCAATAGGCGTATTCCGGGAAATAGGCGAAATGAACCTTCCCGTCGAACTGATCCCAGGCATCGAACCTCAAATTTCCTGCATAGATGATGCCTTTGTACGGGAAGGTGAAATAGTAATAACTTTCGGTGGGATAGACCGTGACCTTATCGGGCAGCGCGTCGAACACCGCTTCGAACACCGCGTTGGGGTTCGCGATATCGAGGTCGCTCGGCTCAAGGAGTTCCTCGATCATTTGCTGGTCGGTATGGAGCTTGAGTTTGGTCGCCGCCATGGCTCCGGGAATGAGCTGCATGGTCAAATGCGCGATCGTCAGAACAAGCGCGAAATAACGCAACAGAAGGCTTGGGCTTCGTAACATATTCATTTTATGCATCTTTCTTGACCTCGGCGCGCTGGCTCTAACAGAGCATTTAGGCAATGTCATGCCCTGGCCTAGCGGCTGCTACCAAAAGTGTAATCAAATTTAAACGTGATTTCCGGGGACTGGATTTTACGAAATTAATACATATAATTCTAGGGGCCGATGAAAGGAGCGCTTAAACATAGGGTCAGTCGATGAAGAAATATGTGCTCGCGATCGTTATCGCATTCGGCGCGCTGTTCGGGTTGTCCGTGCAAGCCGCTCCCCTTTCCTCTCAAGCCTCTGTCATCAAAAGCGACGTTGTGACTGGCGATGCCGTCCAAAAAGTCCAGCATTGGCGCTGGGGTTCGGGCGGCTGGGGCCACGGACGTTATCGCAGCCATTGGCGCTGGGGATCGCGCGGCGGCTGGGGCTGGCATAACCGTTATCGCAGCCATTGGCGCTGGGGTTCCCGCTGGTAGTTCTAAATTAGCTCTCCTTCGCGAACGGCTCCTTCGGGAGCCGTTTTGCTTGGCATAGCGGCGGCCAAGCCTGTTTGACATCGTGGAGAGCCTGTGCATGCTGGCGAGAGGCCTATAGATTGCCGCACGCGACGGCGCTTACTCTCACGCGGTCAGATGCTGAAAATCCGCACCTACGAAGCACGGCGTCCCAAGAATAAGAATTCCCTTCAGATGATGCGGCGCCTCTGGTCCGAGCACGTGCGGGCCTATCTCCCGCAGCTCATCCTGGCGTTCCTTCTCATATCGCTTTTGGCCGGCATAACGGGCGCCTATCCCGTTATTATCAAATACTCCTACGACATGCTCTCGTCCGGGAACACCGGCTTCCTCTGGCTGATCATGGCGGCCCTCGTCGTAGTGACAAGCACGAAGGGCTTGGTGGATTATCTCCAGTCGCTGCTCACGAACCGGATTAGCATCAATCTCGGCCTCGACATGCAGAAGCGCCTGTTCGCGCACTTGCTCCAGGCCGACTTCGAGAGGTTGACGCGGGAACAGCCGGGGCAGCTCCTGTCGCGGATAGGCGGCGACCTTGGCAGCATCCAAACTGCCGTCATGGCGATTTTCACAATCGCGATCCGGGATGTGATGACCGTGGTCGCCTTGGCCATTTCGATGTTCTATCTCGATTGGCTGATGACACTCGCCGTGCTGCTTTTCTACCCGCTGGCTGTAATCCCAATCGCGAGCATCGGGAAAATCATCCGAAAGAACGCTTACCGGACCGCGCAGCAATCGGGCACCACAACCTCGGCTTTGATCGAGCACCTGTCCTCACCGCGCCTGATCAAGACATTCCGGCTGGAAGGCTATGCCCTGTCACGGGTGAGCGAGGAATTCGACCAGGTCAATGCGCTTCGGCTCAGAACGGTTCGCATCAGATCCGCCTTGAACCCGATTCTGGAGATATTCGGCGGCGTCGCCGTTGCAGCCGTTATCGGATTCGCGGCTTACCGGATCACGCATGGCAGCAAGACAGTCGGCGATTTTACCGGTTTCGTGAGCGCTCTCTTGATGATCTCCCAGCCGATAAGGTCTTTCGGCAATCTCAACACCCGGATTCAGGAGGGACTTGCGGGCGCCGAGCGCTTTTACGAGGTGCTGAACGAAAAGCCGCTTATCGTGAGCGCGCCCGGCGCGAAGCCGCTGCTTCTGACCGCCGGCGAGATCGCATTCGAAAATGTCTGCTTCTCCTATGCCGGCGACGGCCGCAACGCGGTGCGGAACTTTTCGCTAACGGTCCGCCCGGACACCACAGTTGCTCTTGTGGGACGAAGCGGAGCCGGAAAATCGACCATATTCAATCTTGTCCCGCGCCTCTACGACCCGCAACGGGGCACGATCGCGATCGACGGTCAGGACATCCGCAAAGTGACGGTCGAGTCGCTGCGCGACGCGATGGCATTGGTGAGCCAGGACATCACCCTTTTCGACGATACCATCGAGGCCAACATTGCGCTCGGGCGTCTGAATGCGACACGGGACGAAATCGTTGCCGCAGCGAAGGCTGCCGCGGCGCACGAATTCATCGAGCGGCTTCCGGCTGGCTACCAAACATTCATCGGCGACCGGGGGATGCGTCTTTCAGGAGGCCAGCGTCAGCGCGTTGCGCTTGCCCGCGCCATCCTTCGTGACGCCCCGATACTCCTTCTCGACGAGGCGACAAGCGCGCTCGATGCGGAGTCCGAAAGGCTCGTTCAGCAGGCGCTCGCCAGATTCAGCCGCACGCGCACGACGCTCGTTATCGCGCATAGGCTCTCGACCGTGAAGAACGCCGACGTTATCTGCATGATGGAAGAGGGCGAGATTGTCGAAATGGGGACTCACGCGGAGCTTCTTGCGCGGGGTGGGGCTTATGCGCAGTTATGCAAGTCGCAGACGCTGACGCCTGATGAGCATACCTGGACGCCTACCGAAGCGCGCGTCACCGCCGGGCAGGACGCAGCCTGACCCTGCTATTCGCGCTGCAAGGCGCGGTTGACGACAAGGTTGGCCCAGCCGCTCGATCTGAAGCCGCGCTTGATCTCCGATGGATCGTACCGCGTCTCCAGCCATTCGAAAAACGTCATCGGCTCTTCGTTGTTATCCGCCATATACCGTTCAAAAAGGTAGTCGAGGACGCCGGTCTCCGACTTTTTGAAATGCCCATATTTTAGGCTTAGCTGCCTGATTGCTTCTTCGATGGGCTTGCCTTCCTTCATGTACAACAGAAGGGCGCTCATCAAGCCCACGCGGTCCGCCCCTGACTTGCAGTGAAACAGGACGGGATATTCGATCTCGTGGAAGAGTTCCTTTGCCTGATGGATGACCGCGGCGGGAGGCACCATTCGAGATTGAAGCTGGAAGTTTACGAGCCGGATTCCGTGCCGGCGGCAGGCTTCGACTTGCAGGCGGTAACTGCCGCAATCGCGGACGCCCCGCAAGTTGACGATGGTTTTGATCCCCTTCCGCGCCAGATAGGCAATTTGCGCTGGGCTCGGCTGGGCGGAGCGCCAAACGCCGGGCGCGATCTGGTGCCGGTTCGCATAGATCGCACGAAACACGTGATGATCCATGAAGAACAAATCGAAGTAGTCGAGCACTTTATTGGCGCGCCCCTTGACCCAGCCGGGGGCGCTCTCATCCACGCGCCGGCGGAATCCACGGTATTTCTTCGACACCGCCTTCGAATAGGGCTTTGCGAAGCGCTTGGCGTAACCGATTGGATTGAGCTTCATCTTATCGCAGCGGTTGGGTTCAAATTCTCCCTATATCGCGGTTTGTATCGATCCTCCAAGCGCCAAAAGTTTATGGCTTCAACGTCCTTGTGGTCATTGCAGCACGAAACGGCCATCCAGGAACCGGAACTCCGCCGGATCGATGAGCCGCTTGTTGCAAACTCTGACGCGACTGACCTTGCCGTCGAGATTCCCGTTCCAGAATTCGAGAAATCCGAGAAGCTTCGGATAACGGGGAGCCATATCGTAATCCTGCCAGATGAAAGACTGCAGAAGGGCAGGGTGATCGGGCATATGGTACAGGATCTCCGCCGTCGTTAGAGAATACCCCTTAAGCTGAGCGATAAAGTGCTTATCGGCCATGGACACCTTCCTTTCCAGAGCGTGAACACACACCCACAGTCCATGGTACCGCAAAAAACGGGCCAAGCGGAGAGATTCGTTATAAATTTCAGGATGTTAGCAGCCCTGCGGATCGGCTGCTGCCAGACGGCGGCAAGTCAGGGAAGGCGCCCTTCTCAAAGCTCCGTCCAGCCGCTCAACTCGCGTTTGACGATGCCGGACAACGCGGTGATGCTTTCCGGCGTATCGTTCAGGCACGGAAGCGCCGCGAACTGCTCCCCGCCGTTCTCCTGGAAGATTTCGGCGCCCTGAATGCCCATCTCCTCCAAGGTCTCGATGCAATCGGAGGAAAAGCCAGGGGTAATCACAGCCAGACGCTTTATGCCTTTTTTCGCTAAGGCTTCGATCGTGTCGGCGGTGTAGGGCTGCAACCATTCGGCAGAGCCAAAGCGCGATTGAAAAGTCAATGGAAGGCGATCTTCCGGCCACCCCAGCGCTTCACGCAAAAGACGCGTGGTCTTGGCGCAATGGCAATAATAGGGATCGCCCTTTTCGACGTAATCCCTTGGAAGGCCGTGGAAAGATGCAATCACCACTTCCGGCTCGAAATCGAGCCCGGCCAATCCCGCGCGTGTCGACACGGCCAGCGCATCGATATAGCCGGGTTCTTCAAAATAGGGAGGAACCACCCGCATCGAGGGCTGCCAGCGCATCGCCTTGAGCGCGTCGAAGGCCTTATCGCAGGCGGTCCCCACAGTGGCCGCCGAGTATTGTGGATAAAGCGGAAAAAGCAGAATGCGGTCGCATCCCTTCTCGTGGAGGGCTTCGAGCCGGGACTTGATGCTCGGAGTGCCGTACCGCATCGCCCAGTCGACTTCAATCCTCGGGTCTTTCGCGAGCATAGCGCCGATTTTCTCGCACTGGCTGCGGGTAATCGTGCGGAGCGGCGACTCGTCGCGCTCTGAGTTCCAGACGGACTTGTAAGCGTCTCCCGACGTGAAGGGCCGCTTCGATAGAACCACGAAGTTGAGGATAAGCCACCAGACAACGGGATTGACTTCGATAACGCGACGGTCCGACAGAAACTCCTTCAGGTAGCGGCGCATCGGCCAGTAGCTTGTTCCGTCGGGCGTGCCAAGATTGAGCAGCAGGACGCCAATGCGCCCGTAGTTCACCGCAGGATGATCCGAAGGCGCCGCCAGCGGAGTGCGGGCCACCCCCCAGAAACGCTGCGGCATTACATTCATCTCGTCGCCTCCACTCACAAGCGCGATCTGCCGTCGCACTTACGTAAGCCGTTTCCTCGTCCGAAGGAATACTATTCCGATAACGCGGTCAGCAGCTTGTGTCATCCTAACAACGCATGAAAAAGCCGGAAAGATCATCGAATCCGGTTGCGCCGTGATCAAGAATCAACCCGCCAGAGAATAATGATCTCTTGCTGCATGCGCAAACGTGGACTTGACAGGTGGTTGAACAGTCTCAAACGACGTTCAGCGCCAGTGCTCGGCGATCCATGGGGTTGGCCGGACGCGCTTATAGAACACGTGATACCAATGCTCACGCGGCCAGCGGCCCTCGATGGCCTCGTCGGGGTCGGGCTTGCCGGTAAACACCACAACCTTGGTCCCCTGCGGCAGCGAAGGCGTAAGAAACAGGTTCAGCGGCCACGACGGTATAAGGCTATGCTTGAAGCTCAAGCACCACTCGCGAGGGAAGAACTCCATTTCCTTTACGTTGCGCGAAACGTAGGTCTGGCTGTTGCGATAAAGGTCGTAGGCCTTCATCGGGTCAGCCTCGAAGTCTGACCAAAGATGAGGATTGCTTCCGATCTTGAACCGGAAGACGGACATGTTCGCGATCGACTGTCCGAATTGCGTCCAGTTCTCCGCCGAGCAGAAGGTGCACTCCGGCTTGAAATCGAAAAATTCGTCGATCGAGCCGGTCACAACAAGATCGAGGTCGAAATGCAGGACGTTACCGCTCAAGCCGCAGAAGTCTTCTTGCCAGATGAACATGCGGCGGAAGGGACGGTAGCGGAAAAATTCCGGAAGAGTGAAGGCGGGCATGGGCTGAATTTCGACGCCGCTCACGATGCCGCTTGGATCGTCCGTGATGCAGATGAAGCGCAGGTCGCGCGCCGTGTGACGTTTCACCATGGAGTAAAGCCGGTTGACATAGTCCGGCCCGTATCGAGTACCCCATTTAATGCAAATGACGGTCTGAG
This sequence comes from uncultured Alphaproteobacteria bacterium, assembly GCA_963834165.1. Lineage (GTDB taxonomy): Bacteria > Pseudomonadota > Alphaproteobacteria > Rhizobiales > Rhodomicrobiaceae > Rhodomicrobium. Next base: position 476,556 of record CAWIAL010000018.1, read on the forward strand.
TCATCGCTCATCCACCCCGTGATCGCCGTTTGCGGCTTTGGCGCCCGCTTATAGCCGCGCCATCGCAAGCTGTCACGTTTCTTGGCCGGAATGGCGCCAAACAAGGCGAAGGTTTTGCCTTGGACGGCACGTGGCCTAGAAAAATGTTATGATGACGATGCGTTGGCATGATTGCCGCGCATGGAGAAGGCCATGTCGGGAAAATGCCCCAAATGCGAGAAGTTGGTAACGGTTGTTATCGAGCCAATCCGAGCCAGGGATGAAATCTCCGGAAGAACCTGCCCATCCGTGCAGTTTCTATGTAGCCGATGCCGGACTGTCCTAGGCGTGTCCTTGGATCCGGATTGGCAGGCCCAAATATTGGTTGGACAATTGAGGAGTGTCGGCCCGGCTTCCGAAAGCAAACATTGATTGATCGTTCCGGGCCTTACGCGTTCGAAGAGACACGCGGCTTTTTGAAAGCGCTCTTGCCTGCGGCTTTGATATCTTTTGCAGCCTGCTTCTCCGCCGCGTCTTGCGCCTCTTTAGCTAAGCGTAGTTCGCGCAGCTTCGCCGCTTTTTCTATTCGTAAACTCGCGGCGGTTTCGACCTCCTGCTTAATGCCATGCTCGCGCTTTTGGATTTGGGCATAGCGCTCTTCGGCTTTCGATCGGGATACGGCCATTTTTATTGCACTCCATTGCTGTGCAGACTGGTTGGCAACATAACCGCAGAACAGATTGCTGAACGGGCATGCCGCCAGAGGACATGCGACAATCCAATCGAGTTGCCGACGCGATAAAAATTATATCGTTAATCGATTGCTTATATTCAAGACTTGAGGGCGGCTAACCTGGCATAAGCACCCTTTCGCAGCCAAGCCCGGACGTTATAAATGAACCTTTTTCTCGTTTTCGACATGGTTTTTTCATCGGCAACATTTGGGCGGCGAACTCGTGAAGCACCAGAAAGTGTATGACGCCAAATAATTTCGGTTTAATTTTGGTGCGTCCATCCCATTTAAATGGGACACTGCCTCTGGAAGAAAGCGAGATCATGTGAAGCTGGTTTCCGAGGATATCCTCAAAGAGCTCGCCGGTGTCGAAGGCCGCTACATCGAGTGGGAGTGGGACACACGCACCCTTACGAGCGACTACATTTCCATGCGTGAACCTGACGGCTTGCAGGTGAAAGTTCTCCTTGAGGGCGGACGCAGCCATTTCATTAAGGTTCCGCTCAGAGCCCTGGAGGAACTGATAGAAGAACAACTCGTTTGCGAGGATCAGTCGAAAAGGACTGCAGGGTTCCGGCTTTATCGCATCGCCTTGGAAGGGCGCAAACGCCGCGCCCAGGACTGTTAACTGTGCATCCGCGGTGACGCAGCCGCTAAAAGAACTCCCAGCCAATTGGATTTCTCAATCGCAGCGCCCGCTTTCGGATAGCTGCCAAACACAAAGGCGCGCCAAGAATGCATGCTTCGACCCAAATAACCTTCGACGGTGTCAGCCACTCAGATGCGATCGAAGGCTTTATCCGCCACGAGATGGAAGACCTATCCAATGTCGGTGCGCAAATAACTTCTTCAAACGTCATTGTCACGCAGCCCCGCCCGAAGCATTTCTCTGGAGACCCGTGCCGCCTCCGTGTCCATCTTACCATCGAGGGCTGCCCCGATATCAACGTCAACCACGATCCCGGCGCGGGCCGGCGGCACGACGCCATGCAATTAGCCGTCCGCGACACGTTCCGCATCGTGCGGCGGCGCTTAGAAGATGCCATGCGCAGGCGGCCTTAGCGCGCCGGAACGCCAACACGAGGGAGCGAACATGCGTATCAACGTTGGGTGTGAGCTGACATTCGACTTTCCGCAGTCAACTCCGATGATTGCGCTGCTCAATGTGCATTTCGCCCGCGTCTCGGACCTTGAGCGTCCCGATCACCTGATCACAAATCCGGCCGTGCCTGTCGAAGGCTATCGCGACAGCTTCGGAAATTGGTGCAGCCGGCTTGTCGCGCCCGCCGGGCGTTTCACCCTTGGAACCGATACCGTCATCCGCGATAACGGTGCCTCGGATCCCGTGGACTTGGATGCCTTGCAACATCAAGTCCAGTATTTGCCCGCGGACACCCTTCAATTCCTACTCGGCAGCCGCTACTGCGAGACCGACGTCTTGTCGGAAGAAGCTTGGCGGCTTTTCAAGCACACTCCGCTTGGCTGGCCGCGCGTGCAAGCCATTTGCGACTTTGTGCATAACCATCTCTCGTTCGGCTACGAACATGCGCGCCCAACGCGCACAGCGTCGCAAGCCTATGCCGAACGGCGCGGCGTTTGCCGGGACTACGCCCACCTCGCCATCGCTTTTTGCAGATGCCTCAACATCCCGGCGCGATATTGCACCGGCTATGTCAGCGACATCGGGCTTCCGCCCCCATACCCGCCGATGGACTTCGCGGCCTGGATGGAGGTCTACCTGGGCGGGCGCTGGTACACATTCGATCCGCGCAACAACAGCGTCCGGTTTGGCCGCATTCTCATCGCGCAGGGAAGAGACGCCGCCGACGTGCCCTTAACACAAATCTTCGGCCCTGGCACCCTGTCAGGTTTTCGGGTTTGGACCGACGAAGTTAAATAAATCTTTGCCGGAAACCGAGGGCTAAGGGTCTTTCCGTTAATAGTCTTGTTATCGAAGTGAAGCCGGTCTATATACGCCTATCGAATTTGGCCAGAAAACTAGGCTGTTGAACCTTGGCGTAGCCGGGCGCAATCTGAGAACTCTCCCAAAAATCGACGAATAGAGTTGTGGCAGTGCTCCGCACCGCCATGCCTCACCGCTCCCAGTTTCAAAAAGGAATGTCCATGAACACGGGCACAGTAAAATTCTACAACGGTCAAAAAGGCTTCGGTTTCATTCAGCCGGATAACGGCGGCAAGGACGTATTTGTGCATGCGACCGCGCTTGAGCGCGCAGGCATCCGCAACCTCGTCGAAGGCCAGAAGGTTTCCTTCGATACCGAGGAAGACCGCCGCACCGGCAAGACTGCAGTGAGCAACTTGCGGGTCGACTAATAAGCGCCTTTTGTGCGTGATTAGAAAGATCAGAAGCCGCTCTCAAAGAGCGGCTTTATTTTTGCCCCTCCCGATCCGTGGCACGAAGAGAGGGACCCTTGTGCCACCGGCCCGCGTGGGCTAGAGACACGCATTCTATGCTGGCAGCGAACCGTTCATGAAGATTTGGGGTCCTTATAGCTTTACCGGCGCTGCTCTGGCAGTGGCCACGGTTGCTCTCGATCAACTGCATAAGGCATGGATGATCTCGATTTTCGACGGCGCCGCTCGGCCGAAGATTACCGTCACGCCCTTCTTCGACCTCGTGCTTGTCTGGAATCGCGGCATCTCTTATGGGCTTTTCAAGCAAGATAGCGATGCGGGGCGGTGGGCGCTCATCGGCTTCGCGGCGGCGGCGGCGCTCGCGTTAATCTATTGGCTGGCAAATATTCAAACGCGCCTGGCGGCGGCAAGCGTCGGGCTCATCATAGGCGGAGCGCTTGGCAACGCGATCGACCGCTTGCATTACGGCGCGGTCGCCGACTTCTTCTCCTTTCACGTTTCCGGACTCAATTGGTATGTCTTCAACCTAGCCGATGTTGCGATCGTCTGTGGCGTCGCCGGACTACTTTACAACTCACTCAAATCAAGTCATAAAAGTGCCGGAAACCAAGCCTAACGGCATATTGGACAGGTATCGGGGGCGATTCGCCATGTTCACAATGCGAGATTGTCTGAAGGGCGTTGCGGTAGCGGTGGTGCTCGGAGCGCTGAGTGCTGGTTGCTCCGATGTTGGTATGGATGTGGATGTACCCCTCCTCGACACAGCGGGTACGAATGTCAAACAAGCGCTGATGGGGAAACCACAGCCGGAGCCAAACCTTCAGGAGCGGGCTCCTCTCGTCATGCCGCCGAAGGATGCGCCTTTGCCGGTTCCAGGTCAGTCGCCGCAAGCGCCCGCGCAATAGGGATAGCGGCACGTGGCTCGATTGTAAGGCCGGGAAATCCCGGCCTTTTTGTTGTCGAAGCGGCGGCGGCCTGACCGGAATCAGGCGCCCGAAAGCTTATGCCGCCGCGCGCCGGTGAGACGCAGACGGAGAGCGTTCAGCTTGATGAAGCCTGCGGCGTCGCGCTGGTCGTAGGCGACGGCGCCTTCCTCGAACGTCACAAGCTCTTGATTGTAAAGCGAAAACCGACTTTCGCGTCCGATCACCTGCGCCATGCCCTTGTATAGCTTGACGCGCACTTTGCCCGTGACGAATTCCTGGCTCTTGTCGATGAGAGCCTGGAGCATCTCCCGCTCGGGCGCGAACCAGAAACCGTTGTAGATCATCTCGGCATAGCGCGGCATGAGTTCGTCCTTCAGATGCGCCGCGCCTCGGTCGAGCGTTATGCTCTCAATGCCGCGATGCGCCGCCAGCAGGATCGCGCCGCCCGGCGTCTCGTAGATGCCGCGCGATTTCATGCCGACAAAGCGGTTCTCGACGAGGTCGAGCCGCCCGATACCGTGCTTGCGGCCATATTCGTTGAGGTGCGTCAAGAGTGCGGCCGGAGACAACGGCTCGCCGTTGATCGACGTCGCATCGCCGCGCTCGAAGCCGATTTCGATGACTTCCGGCTCATTGGGCGCATCCTCCGGCGCGACGGTGCGCTGATAGACATAGTCCGGCGCTTCCACGGCCGGGTCTTCAAGCAGCTTGCCTTCGGATGAGGTGTGCAGCAGGTTCGCGTCCACCGAGAACGGCGCATCTCCGCGCTTGTCCTTGGTGACGAGGATCTGATTTTTCTCCGCGAAATCGAGGAGCGCAGCCCTCGACTTGAACTCCCACTCCCGCCACGGCGCGATCACCGTGATGTTCGGGTCCAGCGCATAGTAGCTCAGCTCGAAGCGAACCTGATCGTTGCCCTTGCCCGTCGCGCCATGGCAGACGGCGTCGGCGCCGGTTTCGTGCGCGATCTCGATCTGGCGCCTGGCGATGAGCGGGCGCGCGATGGACGTGCCGAGCAGATAAAGTCCCTCGTAAACTGCATTCGCGCGGAACATCGGAAACACGTAGTCGCGCACGAAATCTTCGCGCAAATCCTCGATGTAGATCTGCTTGATGCCCAGCATCTCCGCTTTCCTGCGGGCGGGTTCCAACTCTTCGCCCTGGCCGAGGTCCGCGGTGAACGTCACCACCTCGCAGCCATAGGTCACCTGAAGCCATTTCAAAATGATCGATGTATCGAGGCCGCCGGAATAAGCGAGGACGACTTTCTTGATGCTTTTTTTCTCAGACATGTTGGACTCTTGAGGAGATAATTGGCGTTCGCATAGCGGAGGCTTCGCTTGGCGGCAAGAGGAACAGGAACGATGGCTCGCCTTACCTTCTGGTTCGAATTTGCATCGACCTACAGCTACCTGTCGGCAATGCGGATCGAGGAGATGGCTACAAAAGCCGATGTGAGCATCATTTGGAAGCCGTTTCTGCTCGGCCCCATCTTCAAAGCGCAAAATTGGGATACGTCGCCCTTCAATCTCTATCCGGCGAAGGGCAATTACATGGTGCGGGACATCACGCAAATCGCACAGGAGCGGGGGCTGACGTTCCGGTTGCCCGATCCGTTTCCGCAAAACAGCGTTCTTGCCGCGCGTCTGGCGCTCGCCGGTTTGGAGGAGGGCTGGGCGCCAGAATTCGCAAAATCCGTTTATAAGCTGGAGTTTTCCGAGCGGCAGAATATCGCAGACCGTTCGACGCTCGCAACGGCGCTCGCGGCTTCCGGCGCAGCGGCGGAGCAAGCCTTTACCCGGGCCGAGTCGCCTGAGATCAAGGCCAAACTCCGGGAGAATACCGCCGAGGCGCAAGCGATAGGCATCTTCGGCGCTCCAAGTTTTACAACCGGGTGCGGCGAATTGTTTTGGGGCGATGACCGGTTGGAGCAGGCATTGTCATGGAGCGGGAGATAACTTGCTCGCTCCACTTGCAGTGTAACAAAAAAAATGTTCTAGGGTGTGCTTCGGTCCTAAGACGGGATCGAAAGGTCTTTTCAGGAGGCATGGATTTCATGCGCATTCTATTTACCGCCGCTGTAGCGGCATCTCTCGCGGCCGGATCTCTAGCCGCGCTCGCACAGACAGCTGCTCCATCTCCGGCCAAGCCCGCCGCGACCAAGGCGAAAGCTTGTAAGACTCTTACCGAAGAGACTGCTTGCACGGCGCGCACGGATTGCACCTGGGCAGCGCCAACCGCCAAGCAGAAGACTGGTAAATGCAAGACTGCTCCCAAGACCGCGAAGCCTAAGGCTTCCTAACGATCGCTCTTTCATGATGGCCGCCGCGAAGGTGGCCATCATGGCCCGAATTAAGCGCCCCAGGAAAAGCCCCACGTGAAACCGCCCGGCGCGGAAACCGTGGTTGTGAACGGGTTTACGGCCGTGCGGCCGCTGAAAGCCGAAGGGCTGCGTTGCGGCGCGGCAGGCGTCCAGAGCTTCGCCCAGAAGTTCACTCCATCCGCAAAGGCGGCCCAGGGGTTCATGAAATTCTGCATTGGAAACTGAGAGAAGGCCATCGGATCTTGCTGCTGCCCAAACCAGGCGCTTCCGGAAGACGCGGAGCGCGCGCGGGGGGCGCCGAAGCCGAACCAAGCAGCATCGATGAATGCAGCCGTGTCGCGAGCAACGCGGTCGTAGGCTAGCGCCGCGGCGACTTGCGCGAACAGCGCGTTGGCGCGGGTCCCGAGCGCGGTCAGAGACGATGTGAACGCGGATATCGTCTGCCGCAGCAGATCGACCGCAAAATCTCCGAAGTCCGGCTTGCGGCGAACCTCTTCCGATTTTGCGAACGCATTCCAGGGCGCGGGCAGCAGCGGCAATGTTTGGCTGCTTGCGGGCTTGCTTGGCGACGCCTGAAGGTCAGTGAGGAATGGAAAGAAGAAGAACATCGACGCTCCCGATTCGGCTTAAGTGCCTTGAAGATCAAGCATAGCGCAAGTTATGTTGCACTGCAACATGCCTCGCATCGAGGTTCCCTCTCCCCGGGGCAGAGGGGCGTTCACCTGCGTCATTGTCGAACATAAGCGAACTAGCTCAACGCTTACTGGGTTCCTGCGTGCGCGGTAACGGCTTCAACGGATCAAGACTTTCGAGGCATGGCAGTTCTTGCTAAATATCGAGGTTCGAGACGGAGAGCGCATTTTGCTGGATGAATTCACGGCGCGGTTCGACGACATCGCCCATGAGCTTTGAAAAGATCTCATCGGCATCATTCAGCTCGCCAAGTTTCACCTGCATCAATGTGCGAACGTTCGGATCGAGTGTTGTTTCGCGAAGCTGCTCAGGGTTCATCTCGCCCAAGCCTTTGTAGCGCTGCATGGTAAGCCCGGCGCGGCCCGCTGCGAACACAGCTTCGAGCAGGCTGCGCGGCCCGAAGATCGGCGTTTCGGCGCTCTTCCGTTCAAAGACGACCTTGGCCGAGAACAATTCGGAAAACTCGGCATGATAGGTGTGGAGCTTTCGAGCATCCGCGGACTGAATGAGCGCCCAGTCGATGCTGTGCGTTTCCGTAACGCCGCGCACCTCGCGGGTGAAGACAAAGCCGCCATCGGAGCCGCGGCTCCAGGCCCAGCTTCGCTCCGTTTCCTCCGAAAGAGCCTTCAAGCGCTCCACGACCTTCGCGGCCAGCCGCTCGGATTCCGCCTCGTTATCCGCGAGCTTTGGATTGAGCAGCCCTGCGATGGCAGCCTGTTCCACAATTTTGCGGTCGTACCGCATGTGAAGCCCATCCAGCACATGCCCGAAGGAGCGCGCCCGCTCGACAGCCGCCCGCAGATCCCGCCCGGAACGGCGCTCGCCGCCTTCCGAGATAAGAATGGCGCCATCGAGACCGCCGTCGATCAGGAAGTCATCGAAGGCGCGCTGGTCCTTGACATAGTTCTCGGAGTTTCCACGCTTCACTTTATACAGCGGCGGCTGCGCGATGTAGAGGTGGCCCCCTTCGAGCAGCGCCGGCATCTGCCGGTAGAAAAATGTGAGCAGGAGCGTGCGGATGTGGGCGCCGTCGACATCGGCGTCCGTCATGATGATGATGCGATGATAGCGCAGCTTGGAAATGTCGAAGTCGTCGCGGCCAATGCCAGTGCCGAGCGCCGTGATCAGCGTTCCGATCTCCTGGCTTGAAAGCATCTTATCGAAGCGCGCGCGCTCCACGTTCAGGATTTTGCCGCGCAAGGGAAGCACCGCCTGATTGGAGCGGTCGCGCCCCTGCTTGGCAGAGCCGCCCGCGCTGTCGCCCTCGACGAGGAACAGCTCGGACTTCGCGGGATCGCGCTCCTGGCAGTCGGCGAGCTTGCCAGGCAAGTTAGCGACATCGAGCACGCCCTTGCGCCGCGTCAGCTCGCGCGCCTTGCGAGCCGCTTCGCGCGCCGCCGCGGCTTCGGCCACCTTCAAGATGATGAGCTTGCATTCGACAGGATGCTCCTCGAACCAGGCGCCGAGCGTGTCCGTCATGATGCCTTCCACTGCGGGGCGCACTTCCGAGGACACGAGCTTGTCCTTGGTTTGGCTCGAAAACTTCGGGTCCGCCACCTTCACGGACAGCACGCAGGTCAAGCCTTCGCGTGCGTCATCGCCGGTGAGCTGAACCTTTTCCTTCTTGGCGATGCCGGAAGACGTGGCGTAAGTGTTGATTGTTCGCGTGAGCGCGGCGCGGAAACCGGCAAGGTGCGTGCCACCGTCCCGCTGCGGAATGTTGTTCGTGAAGCAGAAGACGCCCTCGTGATAGCCGTCGTTCCACCAAAGCGCCGCCTCGACCATTACCCCTTCGCGCTCCGTTTTGATGGAGATCGGTTCCGATAAGAGCGGAGTACGCGCGCGGTCGAGATACTGGACAAACTCCTTCAGGCCGCCTTCGTATTTGAACTCGCTTTTGGCGGGCTCCACGCCGCGCAGGTCCGAAAGAACGATGTTCACGCCGGAGTTCAAGAACGCCAACTCGCGCAGCCGGTGCTCCAGCGTCGCGTAGTCGAACTCGATATTCGTGAACGTGGCCGGGCTCGGCGTGAAAGTGACGCGCGTGCCGGATTTGCCGGGCGCGGTGCCCCGGATCGCGAGCGGGGCTTCAGGGACGCCATCGGCAAAGATCATGAAATGCTCTTGGCCGCCGCGCCAGATCGTCAGCTCAAGCCGCGTCGAAAGCGCATTCACCACCGAGACGCCAACGCCATGCAGGCCGCCCGAAACTTTATACGAGTTCTGGTCGAATTTCCCGCCCGCGTGGAGCTGGGTCATGATCACTTCGGCGGCTGAAACCCCCTCCGAGGAATGAATTTCCGTAGGAATGCCGCGCCCGTTGTCTTCCACGGTCACCGAACCGTCCGCGTTCAGCACGACGGACACGAGATCGGCATAGCCCGCAAGCGCCTCGTCGATGGCGTTGTCGACCACCTCGTAAACCATGTGGTGCAGGCCAGAGCCATCGTCGGTATCGCCGATATACATGCCGGGCCGCTTGCGGACTGCGTCGAGGCCTTTCAGGACCTTGATGCTCTCCGCGCCATAGGCTTCCGCCGCCGCGTCCATGCGTCTTGCTGCTTCCATGAATGACACCTGATTGGCCGGCTTCTGCGCGGCACTTGGATATTCTATTATTTAGTGTTTCGAAGCGGATTCTGCATCGTTTGCGGGCATAATAGCCCCGTTTGAAACAAGAAAAAGCTGCGTTTCTGTGACATTCTTAAGGGGCGTAAAGATGTCCGCGTCCGTGCCTGTCATCCAGACCTGCGCGTTCAGGCTGGCAATGGACGAAAAAAGCGCAAGACGGCGGCCAAGATCGAGGTGCGCCGCAATTTCGTCGAGCAAAATCAACGGAGCAATGCCGCCCGAGGTTTTCTTGATGAGGCGCGCCTGCGCAAGCACGAGGCCGATGAGGAGAGCTTTCTGCTCGCCGGTCGAGCACATCTTTGCCGCTATGCCCTTCGGGCCATGCGCAACCTCAAGATCGCTCCGGTGCGGACCGGTCAGGGTGCGGCCCGCGGCGCGGTCGCGGTCGCGCGCCTGGGCGAGAAGATTACGGTAGGCGTCGCACATCTCGCCTGCGGTCAGCGCGCCGGCCTGACCTTCAAGATGGCCCTCCAGCGCTAGATCGGCCCACGGGAAGACGGAATCCGGCTCCCGTTCGCGCTCTTCCACGATTTCGGATGCGAGGCTTTCAACGGCGCGCTTGCGGGCTGCCGCGATGCTGACGGCTGCAGCCGCCATCTGCGCCTCGATGGCACTCAAAAGCTGCGCAGGACTGAAAAATTCGAGCGCTTTGTTGCGCTGGCGCATGGCGCGGTCGAAAGTGGCCGCCGCGCTTGCATAGGCGGGATCGAGACTGAGCACGAGCCGGTCGAGGAAGCGGCGGCGTTCGCTGGCGGGGCCGGTGAAAAGGCCGTCCATTGCGGGCGTCAGCCACAGCATGCGAACCCGGGCGAGCGCGCCCGATCCTTTCGCGAGTGCCTGATCGATTTTCACGATCCGCGCCGCGCGGGCGCTAAGAACGCCGTCTGGCGGGAGCTGGACGCCGGTCCCGATTTCGATTTCGTCATCCGCGATAGCGACGCGCGCCGCAATCGCCCAGCCACCCGAGCCGCCGCTTCGCGCCAGATCGGCGAAGGGCAGCGACCGCAATCCGCGCCCGGCGGTCAGCAGCGAAATGGCCTCCAGGCAATTCGTTTTGCCCGCGCCGTTCGGACCTGCGAGGACAACGGGGCCGGGTCCAGCCGTGATTGTGGCGGCCCGATAGTTGCGAAAGTCGGTGAGCGTGAGCTTCCCGATCCAAATTCGAGAGGATGCCTTCAAATCCTGCGGCGCGGATTGCACTCTTTCTACTAACTACAAACCCAGGCTAAACGCGCATCGGCATCAGCACATACAAGGCCCCCGGGTCGGTCTCATCGGAAATGAGCGTCGGAGAAGAGCCGTCGGCCAGCTTAAACAGCGTTTGCGAGCCGTCGATTTGCGCCGTGATGTCGAGGAGATAGCGCGCATTGAAGCCGATTTCGAGTGGCTCGTTGCGATAGTCGGCGGAGATTTCTTCGGTAGCCGAACCCGATTCGGGGTTATTGGCGGACACGACGAGGCGTCCTTCGCTCGCGTTCAGCTTCACGGCGCGGCCTTTCTCCGAGGAAAGCGTCGAGACGCGGTCGACGGCCTTCACGAGATCGGCGTTTTCGAGAAGCAGATGCTTCTTGTTTGTCGTGGGGATGACCCTTGCATAGTCCGGGAACGAGCCGTCGATCAGCTTGGAGGTGAGGACCACGTCACCGGCCGTGAACCTGATCTTGGCTTGCGAAAGGGAGACTTCCACCGGGGCTTGGTCGCTTTCAAGAAGCTTGATGACTTCGCTAACGGCCTTCCGCGGCACGATCACGCCCGGCATGCCTTCCGCGCCGGCGGGACATTCGGTTTGCACCTGCGCCAGCCGGTGGCCATCGGTCGCCACGGCCCGAAGCTTCATGCCGCCATCGGCTTCGATGGAGTGCAGATAAATGCCGTTGAGATAATAGCGCGTTTCTTCGGTCGAGATGGCGAAGCGAGCCTTTTCGAAGAGGCGTTTCAGCTCACCGCTCTCCAGCGTGAAGCGATGCGGAAGCTCGGCCTGACCCATGTCGGGAAAATCGTCAGCGGGCAGAATGGAAAGCTCGAAGCTTGCTCGCCCTGCCGCGACCTTGAGGCGGCCCTCGCCGCCTTTTCGCTCGACCTTGATCTCCGCCCCCTCAGGGAGCTTGCGCACGATATCGTGGAGCGTATGCGCCGGAATCGTCACCGCACCTGCAACCTCGACCTTGGCGGGAACGCTTTCGATGGCCTCCATATCGAGGTCGGTCGCCTTCAGCGTAAGGCTGCCTCCGCCATCGGCGCCAATCAGGATATTGCTGAGAATGGGGATGGTGTTTCGACGCTCCACAATGCCCGTGATATGCCCAAGGGCGCGGAGCAACGCATTCCGGTCAACAACAAAGCGCATAATAACAGTTACCCCGCTTCGGCGGTGTTCTGGTTGTGAGACAGTTTGACGGCTGAGCCCTTTCTGTCAAGTCCAGCCGCTAAAAGAGCTTCGTTAGATCGCACCGTCCTTCAGCATTCGTGAGAGCGAATTGAGTTCCTCTTTCAGCACGCCGTCGTTCTGCTTCAACGACTCGATCTTGCGGATGGCGTGAAGAACCGTTGTGTGGTCCCGTCCGCCAAAGCGCCGGCCGATCTCCGGCAAGGAACGGGATGTGAGCGTTTTCGCAAGGTACATGCCGATTTGCCGCGGGCGAACGATCGACTGGTTGCGGCGGCTCGACAGGAGATCGCCTCGCTGCACGCCATAATGCTTGGCGACAATGCGAAGAATATCGTCGATCTTGACGCGCTTCGGCTCCTTGGACCGGATCAGGTCCCCGATCGTGTTCTCTGCCGCGTCGACGGTAACGCGTTCTCCCGTCAGTTGGAAGGTGGCATGCAGGCGGGTGATGGCGCCCTCCAACTCACGGCCGTTTTCCGTAAGCTGGGTTGCAAGATATTCGAGCACGTCAGCCGGGATTTCGAAACCGGGTGATGCGGCTGTTTTCTCTGCGGCGCGCCTGTGCAGGATTTTCAAGCGAAGGTCGTAATCGAGCGCCGCCAGCTCCGCGACCAGGCCGCCCGATAGCCTCGAGCGCATTCTGGCGTCGAAGCTTTCCAGCAGCAGCGGCGCGCAATCCGCAGCGACCACCACTTGCTTGCCGCCATCGATCAAGGAATTCAGGGTGTGACAAAACTCCTGCTGGAAGGTGCGGCCCTGGAGAAACTCCATGTCGTCGATAAGCAGAAGATCGATGGTGCGAAGCTTCTCTTTGAAAGCCGGAGCATCGCGGGTTTGGAGTGCCTCCGCGAAGCTATACATGAAGCGCTCCGCTGTGAGGTACAGCACTTTCGCGTTCGGATTGCGCTGCTTCATCTCCCAGGCGATGGCATGCAGAAGGTGCGTCTTGCCCATGCCAACGCGCGCATGAACATAAAGCGGGTTATACTTCAAAGGCTGGTCGCCCGCGCTTTCAGCGACTTGCAGCGCGGCGGCGTGAGCCAGCCGGTTTGGCGCGCCGACAACGAAGGACTGGAACGTGTAGCGTGGATCGAGCGGCGACCCTTCAAACCCATCGAGCCCCGTGCGCCCGTCGCGAACGGGCATATTGACAACGCGAAGCGGGACGGGAGCTGCCGGTGCGCTCTGCGGCCGGGCTGCAACTGCGTCTTTTGCCATCGTCGCAGTCTTGAGCTTTTCGACAGCAGCGAGATGCGGCTGACGGACCCGGAACTCGAGCCGGTTCACGCCGTTGAGCTCAGTGCCGCAGCATGCAAGAAGCTTTTCGGAATAATGAGATTGCAGCCAATTGCGCAAAAACTTGGTGGGAACCGAGACCTGCACCACGCGCCCATCGTAACCTTCCAGCTCGACCCGCCCAAACCAGCTGGTAAATACGTCCTCGCCAAGTTCCGCGCGAAGACGGCTCTGAATGCGCCGCCACTTATGTTCGATCGAAGATGTCGAAAGGTCCAACGCTTCCATTTCAAAATCCCTCGCCGCCCTTTTTTGGGCATTAGCGTTTCATCGGATAAAGTTTTTTATGCAGCGGAAAAACCAGGGGCTACGCTGCTATAGCGAGACCCTGCGCCTGCCTGTCAGCATTATCGCGCAGAGCGTCCCCACCCTCCGGTAGAACGGGTGTGAGCAAGCGAGCAGGCTGCTTGGGAGCCGCTCGCGCCAAAGCGCGGGGATCCGAGATCAAGCTCGCTGGCCGTTCAGGTTCTGAGGAGGGTTGACCGCCGGTAGCCGGCGCAAAAACTGCGTCGGCGACATCCGATGCTAGATTTTGAAACTCTCTCGACGCTAGATACGCCTTCCATGGAATGGAAGGATGCTCAGCCCTGCACGTCTCCCGCCGCAGCTTCGCTCCCGCCGTGCGAGACAACAGATCGTGGGCTTGATCGAACAAAACCGGACGCATGTGAGGCGTTACCGGCAGCTTCCATGTGTAACAACACGCGGATTGCGGCAAAGCCGCGATGCATTCACTTCGCATTCGTCTTCCTCCTGCCCAATGCCTTGCGGACAGAGAGGTGAGCCGAACCCAGAACATCGGCGCGCACCATCTATCCATTGCCTGATCATGGACAACACGCTCCCACGTGGAGGCCACCCCACATTGCGAGCTTGGTACGCATTACAAGGTTACATTTTCAGGAGGGGAAAATCCCCCGTTCGGAACCCGTACCATACAAAGGCCACGGATCGGGCGCAAGTGGGGAGGAAGTCCTGGAAGAGTGGCTTCGCGACCGGCAACCGGTCGATGGCGCGAGTTGAGCCAAGGCGCTAATGGCTCATAACGCGTTGGAAAAATTAACTTTTCATTAACCTCTGACGACCAACAACCTTGCTTTGCAAGCCAAAACGCGCACCCGCAGGGGTTGAGCAAATTTGGTTGACCTTCGGGGCTTTTTCTGCACAGCAGGAAGGGCCCCAGACCGCCATTTTTGTCTAGGGCCAAGAAATATCAGCATTTTTTGAGAAATCGTCCGCACCCGCTTTAAGCGGCGGGAGGGCTCTGATGCAAATTCGCATCAGGGCCTGAGATTCTACGCAGCCAGGCCGAGAGCCTTGATGCGGGCGGAAAGGCGGGAGATTTTCCGGGACGCGGTATTCTTATGAATGATGCCTTTCGAGGCAGAGCGCATGATCTCCGGTTGCGCCTCACGCAGGGCAACACTTGCCGCTTCCTTGTTACCAGAGGCGATCGCCTCTTCTACTTTGCGCAGGTACGTCCTCATCCGGCTGCGGCGAGCCTTGTTCATGAGGGTACGGCGTTCCGCCTGGCGGGCGGCCTTTTTCGCCGATTTTGTATTTGCCATATCACAAATTCCTTTCGCGGGCGGGCGACCCGCGCTCCAAGCTTATTCTGGGATGAAAAGATGCCCGCTTTGCCCCATGGGCAGCAACCTTTCGATGCATATACCTTCGATGAGAGTAACCGTCAATGTCACGCGCCATTTTGAAAGTGTATGCTTCCACCATTCGAGCGGGTTTTTCCGCTTAGGGTGTCATGACTTGAAATGGCGCGGCCCGCAAGTTCGATCAGGTTATTGAAAAGCGCCAATTGCTAGGGTTGAGCAGAAACGTCATCCGGGCCGCGCTCGCCACCCGCGAGATCGAGAAGCGCCTCGCGGCTCGCAGTGAAGCCGCTCGCTATCCATTGCTCTTCAAGGCGCTTCAGCCTCGCGCCGAGCGCCACACCTGGAGTCCATCCCCTGGCGATCAAATCGGCGCCGCTGACAGGGAATTTCGGGGGCGCCCAGGACCGGGCGAGATCGGCGGCGACCCTCCAGCGCCTCAGCATCCGCAGAAGCATCGGACGAAGCCCAGGCAAGCAAAACGCGCCCGAAATAGAGACGAGCGCCGAGCCGGTAAAGCAGGGCCTCAAGCTCGCTCTTCGTGAAGCTGGCGGAAATCCGAGGCAGAACGGCTGCCAATCCGGCGAGTTCGCCCGTCTCTTGCGATGACAAACGCAGCTTTTCCGAGAGGCGTGCGGCGTCCTCCGTGACGAAAAGGCCGAGCGCCGCCAGTCGAAGCAGCGGACTCGGCGGCAGGCTGAGCGCCGCCTCAATGGCACAAAGGCGCTCGAAGCGTTTCCGCCTCGCGACGCCGCCGAGAATCAGAAGCAGGATGCCGCTTTCGTCCATGACTTCGATGGCGCTGGCCGCGCGGCGCGCAACGAGGATGCGAAGCAGCTCGGCCCGGATGCGCTCGCGGGAAAGGTGCTGCAAGCCGAGCCGCTCCTTGATGGCGGCGGCGACGCCCTCGCGGTCGAATTCGCCGCTTGCGTACTCGGCGCTGAACCGGAAGAAGCGCAAGATGCGAAGATAATCCTCGCGAATCCTCGTTTGCGGGTCGCCCACGAAACGCACGCGGCGCGCGCGAAGGTCGCCTATTCCGCCGAGAGGATCGTAGACCTCGCCAAGGCTGCCCGCATAAAGCGCATTCATCGTGAAGTCGCGCCGCCGGGCGTCCTCCGCCCAATCCTCGCCGAAAGCGACGGTTGCGTGACGGCCGAAGGTTTCGACATCGCGGCGCAATGTCGTGACCTCGAACGGCGTGCCGCTTACGATGAGCGTCACCGTTCCATGATCGATCCCCGTCGGCACGGTTTTGATCCCTGCCTGCGCCGCAAGGCGAACAGTGTCCTCGGGCCTCGCCGTCGTCGCGAAATCCACTTCGGTCACAGGCAAGCCCAAAAGCGCGTTGCGAACCGCGCCGCCCACAACGCGGGCCTCGAAGCCTTCGCGGTTGAGACATGCGAACACGGCCTGCGTTTCAGGTTTCAGGAACCATGCGGCCGTTGCAACGCTTGGGTTTTCCATCGCCTGCGATCCGGATCAATCGCCATCCGGCGCATAGAGCCTCTCATAAAGGTTGCGCAGCATGGCCGCCGTCGCGCCCCAAATGAACCGCTGTTCGTATTCCATGGCGTAGAAGAGAATGCGTCTGTCCTTCCATTCACGCAAATGCCTCAAGTGGTTTTGCTCTTCCATGAGGAAGGAAAGAGGCACCTCGAAAACATCGGCGACTTCGCCCGGATCTGGAACCGGCGTAAAGGACGGATCGACGAGCGACAGGACCGGGACGATGCGGAAACCCGTCCCGGTGTTGTGCAGATCGAGCAGGGCCAAGGGCGTCACAAGCTCGGGCGGCATGCCGATCTCTTCCTGGGCCTCCCGAATCGCCGTGTCGACCGGCGTCGCGTCGCCTTTCTCGATCTTGCCGCCTGGAAAAGCAATCTGCCCGCTGTGAGCCGTGAGATGCGCGGTGCGAAGCGTCAGAAGCACCGTCGCCTCCGGCTCGCGCGCCACAACCGGCACAAGGACAGCCGCCATCTTCCACGCACCGGGCGAGACAAGATGTTCCAGTCTTAAATTTTCGTTAGTATTTCCATTGTCATCGACCCGATGACCCGCGTCGATTCCGTAGGAGATCGGCTGCGAAGTCATCCACGCAGCCTTCTCCAGCGCCAAACCGCGAAGCCGTGCGCGGGCTGCAAAACCTTCGGGGGAAAAAGGGTTTATGTCTGCTTCCGGCGTCAGCTTAAGAGCCTCTGACATAGGCATCTCTCCACAATGCTGACAAAAAGCTGCTGCGGATCGGGCAGCAACTTTGCCGCGGACGCGAAACTGCATTCCGGGATAAACCTTGCTTACGCAACGTTGTATCACCAGCAAGTATCAGCATATACACTGAATTAGAAATCGGCACGTCATCAAGAGGTTGCTCATCGATGCACCATCCCACCGAGCCAGATATCGTAACCCGCGTCGATGACATCCGGTCGAAAGTGGCTCGCGTGAAGGAATCGATTTCGCGGGTCATTTTCGGGCAACATACCGTTATCGAACTTGTGCTTGTCAACATCCTTTCTGGCGGCCACGCCCTGCTTATCGGCGTCCCCGGTCTTGCGAAGACCTCCCTTGTCGAGGCGCTTGGCGGAGCGCTTGGGCTGAATGCAAAGCGCATCCAATTCACGCCCGACCTTATGCCCTCCGACATTGTTGGCACGGAAGTGCTGGAGGAGAAGGCGGGCTCGCGGTCTTTCCGCTTCATCGAAGGGCCGGTTTTCGCGCAGCTTCTCATGGCCGACGAAATCAATCGCGCCAGCCCGAAAACGCAGTCTGCCCTTCTGCAAGCGATGCAGGAGCACCAGGTGACCTATGCGGGGCAAACCTACTCGCTGCCGTCGCCGTTCTTCGTGCTTGCAACGCAGAATCCGCTTGAGCAGGAAGGCACCTATCCCCTGCCCGAAGCCCAACTCGACCGGTTCCTCCTGCAGGTCGATGTGACCTACCCGGACGCTGCCGCCGAGCGGCGCATGCTGTTCTCTACGACGGGCGTTGAAGACAGAACCGTGCAGCCCGTCCTGACCGCTGGCGAGGTCATGACCGCCCAGCGTCTCGTCCGGCAGATCCCCACCGGCGACAGCGTCGTCGATGCGATTTTGAAGCTCGTACGCTCCGCCCGCCCGCACACCGGCGAGGCAGCCCCGCGCGTCAATGAGCTTGTCGCCTGGGGGCCCGGACCGCGCGCAAGCCAGGCCTTGATGCTGACGGTTCGCGCCCGCGCGCTGCTCGATGGCCGCTTCGCGCCTTCCATCGACGATGTGATCGCGCTGGCGAAGCCTGTGCTCCGGCATCGCATGGCGCTCACCTTCACCGCGCGCACAGAAAACATCACCGTCGACCAGGTCATCGACGATCTCTTGGCACGCTTGCGATAAGGCCGCCATTCCTTGATGTCATCCGATCTCTTATCCCGGCCGTCGGCCCTTGCCCTTGAAGGGGCTTCCCAAGACTTGGTGGGAAAGCTGCCTGCGCTTCTCCTGGAGGCGCGCCGGGTGGCCGTGACGGTGGCGCAGGGAACTCATGGAAGGCGGCGCGCGGGGCCGGGCGAAACCTTCTGGCAGTATCGGAATTTCGCAGTCGGCGATTCATCCTCGCTTATCGATTGGCGGCGCTCCGCCGGGTCGAGCCATCTTTTTGTGCGCGAGCGTGAATGGGAAGCTGCTCATACCGTTTGGATTTGGATCGACTTGTCGCCGTCCATGCATTTCCGCTCACGGTTGTCGCAAACCTCGAAAGCCGAGCGCGCCGCCGTTCTGGCGCTTGCTTTGGCCACCCTCCTTTCCGATGCAGGAGAACGCGTGGGCATCCCCACTTTCATGGAGCCGAAGGCGAGGCATAATACCGCCTCCATCATGATGGAAACGCTGGCGCGCTGCTTTTCGAGCTTCGCGGGTCTGCCGAGTCCGAAAAGCCGCCTGAGCCGTCATTCCGAAATGGTGATTTTCAGCGACTTTCTCGAACCGGAAGCCGCTCTGGCCGAGGTGTTCAACGGTTTTGCCTTGCAGGGCATCCGCGGACACCTCGTGCAGATCCTCGATCCCGCCGAAGAAAGCCTCCCCTATCAAGGCCGCGTCGAGTTTATCGATGCTGAGAACGGAGCGCGGTATGTGGCCGAGCGCGCCGAGACGCTGAGGGCGGATTACCAGCAAAAGCTCGCGGCGCACAAGGCCGCCATCGCTTTGCACGCGGCAAGCGTGGCTTGGACGCCGTTCCTCCATCACACGGATCACTCCGCCGTCGAGGCGCTGCTGCCTCTTCACATGCATCTGTCAGGACTTGAGAAAGCCTATCGCGCCAAGGGCATGATCAAAAGCCCGGCGGCTGCGAGGAATGGCGCGTCATGATGCCGGGGCTCGCAGGATCCTTGAGCTTTGCCGCGCCTTGGATGCTGGCCGGGCTGGCCGCCCTGCCCGTCATTTGGTGGCTTCTGAGGTTGACGCCGCCCCGGCCGGAGTCCGTGACCTTTCCGCCCACGTCGCTCCTTCTCGGACTTAAGGCGCGCGAGAAAACCCCGGTCCGAAGCCCTTGGTGGCTTACGGCGCTCCGGATGCTGGTCGCGATCGCGGTGATAGGCGCTCTCGCCGGTCCGCAGATCAAGCCGCCTGCAAGCGCATCGACTGCGCTGTCGCAACCGCTTCTCGTTGTGGTCGATAATGGCTGGACAGCCGGCAGCCGCTGGGCCGCGCGGCGAACCTTTGCCGATCAGCTTGCTTCACTTGCGGAGGACAACGGGCAGACGCTCTACCTCGCGCCGGCAGCCGGACCGGCAGGGCCGCTGCAACCGCTGACGCCGGCAGAGTTCCGGCAGCATTTCGCATCGCTCGCGCCTCAGCCCTACCCCGGCGACCGCGCTGCGCTCGCCCAGCAGATCGAGAAGGAGCTTGGCTCCCAGCGCGGAAAAATCAGCGTTGCATGGCTTGCGGACGGCGTGCAAGACCCAGCGGCCGATACACTCGGCAAAGCTCTCAGCGGGCTTACCGGGGGGACCGTCGATGTCTACAGCGACGCGCCGGGTTCGGGAGCGCTCGCACTGACCGAGTCGTCTTCCAACGGCGCGGGTCCGATCCGCGCCCGGGTCTTGAAAGCCGAGGCCGGTCCTCGCGCCGGGCAGGTCGCGGCCGTAACGGCCCGCGGCGAAAGATTGGCCGTCGCTTCCTTCGATATACCCAGCCAGAAGACAACGGCGGACGTGTCGCTCGACCTTCCGCTCGACCTTCGCAATCAGGTTTCGCGGCTTGAAATCGTGGGCGAATCTTCGGCGGGCGGCGTGTTTCTCCTCGATGGGCGGTCGCAGCGGCGGCGCGTGGGTCTTGTCGCGAGCGAAGGAACAGACGAAGCGCAGCCGCTTCTTTCGCCCACCTATTACCTCGAACGCGCGCTGACGCCCTTCGCCGAGGTTACTCAGGCAAAAACCGCCAATCTCGACCAGGCGACGGCGGACCTCACGAACGCTTCACCTTCGGTCATTATCCTCAGCGACGTAGGCCGCCTCACGGGCAATGTGCGCGACCGGCTTGGCACCTTCGTTGAAAAAGGCGGGATGTTGATCCGGTTCGCAGGGCCAAGGCTGGAACAGGGCGGGGACAATCTCCTGCCCGCGCCGCTGCGGGAAGGCGGCCGCACGCTCGGCGGAGCCATGACCTGGACCTCGCCGCAAACGCCAGCCCCCTTCGAGCAAGGCTCGCCTTTCGAAGGCCTCGCCATCCCGAAGGATGTCACCATCTCGCGCCAAGTGCTGGCCGATCCCGCGGCCATGCCGCGAGAAACCCAGGTCTGGGCGCGGCTTGCAGACGGCACACCTCTTGTAACCGCGGCCAAACGCGGCGCGGGAACGCTTGTGTTTTTTCATATCACCGCGAACCCCGATTGGTCTAATCTACCTATTTCCGGCCTGTTCGTCGAAATGATGCGCAAAACCTTGGAAATGTCACCGTTGCAGCTCTCACAGAATGTGAATGCTCCGGCCGCGGCGGAGGCGTCCCCTGCCGCCGTCGCCCAGGACGCTTCCTTGAAGCCATGGCGGGTTCTGGACGGTTTCGGCAAACTCGGCGAGCCGGGAGAGCGGGCGCAGGCCATACCGGGTGCCAGGATCGACAAGACACGGGCGAGCGCAGCCAATCCGGCGGGACTTTATGGCCCGCAAAATGCGCTGAGGGCGCTAAACGCCGTTGCGGAGGGCGATTCGCTTGCACCGCTGCAAATGCCGAATGTCAATATCAGCATCTTCTCGGAGGCTAAGACCATAGCGCTCGCGCCGTGGCTTTTCCTCGCGGCGCTCGGGCTTTTCCTGCTTGATGGATTGGTTTGCGCTCTGTTTCTGGGACGCGGCGCCATCCGCTGGCGGAAACAAGCTGCGGCTGCGCTTGCATTCGGATTGTTCCTCAGCGCGCCCGTTCAAAATGCCCGCGCTGAAACTCCACGTGAGCCCGCCAACAGCAATGCGACTGCATTCGCGCTGCAAGCTTCGCTTGAGACGCATTTAGCCTACGTCGTGACGGGAAACGCGGAAGCGGACCGGGTGAGCCAAGCGGGGCTCTCCGGCTTGTCGAAAATCCTCACCGCGCGGACAGCCGTCGAGCCAGGCGATCCGATGGCCATCGATCCGGCCCGCGATGAGCTCGTCTTTTTCCCGCTGATCTACTGGCCGGTCTTGCCGAACGCCGAGCCCCTGCCGGATCACGTGCTGGCCAAGGTGGACGCCTACATGAAGCAGGGCGGCCTTATTATCTTCGACACCAAGAACGACGACACCAACCCAGGCGCTCTGCTGTCATCCGGCGCAATGACGCCACTATCGCAGCTTCTCGGAAAGCTCGATCTGCCGCCCCTCCAGCGAATGCCGGAGGACCACGTGCTAACGAAAGCATTCTACCTGCTGCAGTCGTTCCCCGGGCGCTGGGACAATGGCGATCCCTGGGTTGAGGCGCGGCCGGAGGGGGGAGAGACGGCAAGGCGGGCTGTGAAGTCCGATGGCGTCAGCTCCATCATCATTACCTCGAACGACCTGGCTGCCGCCTGGGCGCTCGACGACAGCGACCGTCCGATGTTCGCCACCGTGCCTGGAGGCGAAGAGCAAAGGGAAATGTCCTATCGCGTTGGCGTCAACATCGTGATGTACGCGCTGACCGGCAACTACAAGGCCGATCAGGTGCACGTGCCCGCGATCCTGGAACGCCTGGGGCATTGACCGCAAACCGCAATGCAGCATAACGCATCATGAACTGGTCAGTTGAGTTCTTCCCCTTCTTCTCGCGTGAGCTGCTTGCGGTTTGCGCGCTGCTTTGCGTTGCAATGATTGCACTTTCCGCGTGGCGAAACCGCAGGGGCATTTTCCTGCGCACCTTGAGCCTCGCATGCCTTCTCGTGGCGCTAAGCAACCCGAACCTGAAGAACGAGGATCGCCAGCCTCTTTCCAATATCGCCGTCGTTGTCGCCGATGAGAGCTCAAGCATGCAACTCGCCGGCCGCGGCGAACGCGCTCGTCAGATCGAGGCGGAGCTGAAGGAAAAGCTCGCTAAGATCCCCAATCTGGAAATCCGTTGGGTTCACGCGGCTGGTACGGATCAGCCCGGCGGCGAAGCAACGAACCTGTTCAGCGCGCTCGATGGGGCTATGGCCGATATTCCGGCTGGCCGCATGGCGGGCGCGATCTTCATTACCGACGGCCAGATTCACGATGTACCGCAAGATCAGGGACACCTCGGCTTCGACGCGCCGCTGCATGCGCTGATTACCGGATCGCCGGATGAAAAGGACAACCGTATCGAGGTCGTCTCCGCGCCACGGTTTGGCCTGGTCGGCTCCGAACAATTTGCCGAGGTGAAGGCAGAACGAAGCGGCAAAGGCGGCGAAGGCGCGCCGGCGACCTTCTTGATACGGCGCGCAACCGGGCCGGTTGAGACGGTCCAAGCTCCATATGGCACCACGGTTCCGATCCGCCTTCGCTTCGACCGCGCCGGCCCGAATATCGTCGAGGTCGAGTTGAAGGCGGAACCGGGCGAGCTGACCACTATCAACAATAAGGCTGTGATCCAGGCCCAGGGCGTGCGGGAGAATTTGCGCGTTCTCCTTGTTTCAGGCGAGCCTCATGCCGGCGAGCGCACATGGCGCAATTTGCTGCGCTCTGACGCCGCCGTCGATCTGGTGCATTTCACGATTTTGCGGCCGCCGGAGAAGCACGACGGGACGCCCATCGATCAGCTTTCGCTCATCGCTTTCCCAACGCGCGAGCTTTTCTCGGAGAAGCTGAGCCAGTTCGATCTGATCATCTTCGACCGCTACCAGCGCCGCGCCGTGCTGCCGATGATCTATCTCGATAACGTGGCGCGCTATGTCGAACAGGGCGGAGCCGTGCTGGTCGCCGCCGGGGCCGACTATGCGTCACCGGTAAGCCTTGCGCGCACGCCGCTTGGTGCAGTCCTGCCGGCGCGCCCGACTGGGCGCGTGGTGGAGGAGGCGTTCCGGCCCGAGATCACAAAGGAAGGCGAGAAGCATCCCGTCACCGCGGGCCTTCCCGGCGCTCCGCGCAAGGAAGGCGACAAACCCACCTGGGGGCATTGGTTCCGGGTGGTCGATTCCCAAGCCGAGCGCGGCGAAGTCGTGATGAGCGGGGCGGAGAACAAGCCGCTCTTGATCCTGGACCGGCGCGGTAATGGCAGGGTTGCGCTCCTCCTATCCGATCACGCCTGGCTTTGGGCACGCGGCTACGAAGGCGGCGGTCCGCATGTGGATTTGCTGCGCCGCCTGGCGCACTGGCTCATGAAAGAGCCCGACCTCGAAGAAGAAGCGTTATCCGCGCGGGCCGGCCGCCACGAAATCACCATCGAGCGCCGCACGGTCAAAGGCGAGCCCGGCGACGCGACGATGACGATGCCGTCGGGCCGCGAAGTAAAGGTGAAGCTCGATCAGCAGGCTCCCGGCCGGTACGCCAAAACGATCTCGACCGACGAGCCCGGCGCGCATCGCATTGCGATGGATGGCCTGACCGCCATCGCCGTCGCCGGTGACATGAACGCGCCTGAGTTCCGTCGCGTGGTCGCGACCGACGAGCCGTTGCGCCCGATTTTGGACAAGACGGGCGGCGGCGGGTTCTTCCTAGGAGGGACGGCCGGAGCGCCCGCCTCGGACGTGCCATCGGTCTCGCTGGTCCGCTCCGGCCACCGTTTCAATGGCGCGACATGGCTGGGGCTTAAGGCTAGGGATGCGTTCGAGGTGACAGCCGTGTCGTATACGCCGCTGATCGCTGGGTTTGCCGCGCTGGGCATCGCGCTCGGGCTTCTGTCTCTCACATGGTATCGCGAAGGGCGGTAACGTTCCGTCGTGCCGTGCGCATCGCAGCGGCATTTCACGCCGCAGCGCGCCCGGGCCGGTGCCTCAGAGTCCGCGGACGAGACCGCGATATATTGCAAGCGCGCCCGGCGCCAGTTCCGCATGAAGGATGCGCGCCGGATCGACGGGCCCAGGCAACTCGATACGACCCTGCGGCGTAAGTTCAAATCCGGCCCGCGCGTAGTAGGGCAAATCGCCGACAAGGATGGTGAGCTTATAGCCAAGCTCGCGCGCACGCCTCAAGCCGTCCAGCATGAGCTTAAGGCCATGGCCTTGGTTCTTGTGATCGCCGGCAATGATGAGCGGACCGAGCAGCAACGCGCCGGAAACGCCTCCAATCGCGATGGGCGTAAAATCGACCGCCCCGATGATCTCGTCCATGAGCACGGCGCAAAAATTGAGCCTGGGGTCGCTCATCGCCCCCTCGCGCACTCGGTAGGCGGTGCGCGCAAAGCGGCCGGGCCCAAAGGCTTCCTCGTTCAAACGGACTAAAGCGGCATGATCCGCCGGCGTTTGCAGCCGGATTGAAGCAGACGAAGTCGTCATCGCGCGAACCTGTTGTCTATGCAGAGATGGGGGTGAAGGCGGCTCGCGTCGCTCAGGCAATATTATCGCAGCACGCAGCCATTACCGGGGCTCGATCCTTCGTCGGTTCGCGAAAACGCGAATATGGCAGGCGTCAGGCGTGCGCATAGGTGATGAGATAACATGACTGCCGGGGTACGTAAACAACGCGGTCTCCGGAAGCGGTATGCCAAAAGGAAGCCGAGCCAGCCTCTCTTATTCGGCGAGGGAGCCAATTGCAGCAGCAAGCACAATCGGCAGGAAGGCGACAACCGAGCCAAGCAGGAAAAGCACAAGGTTCGCGATGGGGTAGGACGAAGCGCTCAGAAGCTCGCGAATGCCTGCCGTATCCGTGGCGAGCACGAGCAGCCCCCATGTTAAACCCGCGATGCATCCCGTAACGCAGTGGGCGGCGAGATAGCGAACGACGGACTGGGTTGGCTCTTTTTGCTGCACGCATCGAGAATGCCGCGCATCTGGCCGGGTTCCTCATCGCCTTGCGCAACATACGGTGAACATACCTAGGCGCGCCGCATTATCACATCGGCGCTAGCGCGCGGCGCCGGTTTTGTACGTGGAGTTCCATCATGGCTGCGCCGGAAAACAAGCGCTGGTCACAGCAAGTAACCGAAACAAGCGATGCATTAAGCCTTGAGCCGGATGTTTTCACGCTCGACGATCCGGTGAGCATCGCGCGTTCACTGAAGGAATCCGCTGAGCACAGCGAACGGCGCAAGGCCGGCCCGTTCCGCTCGGCGATGTCGATGCTGACGTTTTACATCAACCGCGCAGGCAAAAACCTTCCCGAAAGCCGCAAGCAAATCCTCGAAAAAGCAAAGGATGAATTGCGCCGTCTTTATGGTAAGGTCCCGCGGAAATGACCACCAACTCGCAATCAGGCAGGACGATCATGCCCCTAGAAAACGGCCAGCAGAGCGCGGAAAACCCGCACCCCGAGAAACTTCGCCACCTGATCGACGAGGGCGAGACTTCAGATAAGGTTGATGCCCCCGATCCAGCGGCTGTTCCTCTCGGTACGGACTCGGAGGCGGGCGGCCATACGCCAACCGCACAGGAGACCAAAACCGCGATCGACAACGAGACGAGGCCCGTAACGCCAACGCCGCAGGGACAGGAGACGTACTACGCAGAAGCCTCCACGACGAAGAAGGTCATCGTTTTCGCGTTGACCACCGCCTGCGTCTTGATCGCGCTTGCCGCTATTTACAAGTTCTGGAATTAGCGTGTTCGGCTTTAAGGGCAACGTTCGGTATCAGATGTGAACGCCCCTCACCCCATCCCTCTCCCCCTGGGAGAGGGTGCCGCCGCGATCCACTCAGCGTTCGCTAAGGGCATCAACCCGCCGCGTCCAGCACGACCGAAATCTTGATATTGCCCGTCGACTCCAGCACGCCGAGCGAAATTGTGCCGTTCGAGTGCGGCCTGACCGTAAAGCTGATCGCGGCGTCCCCAAGCTTCATATTTCGCACGGTGATCTTGCCGACGGACGTCGGCACCGCCGGGTTACGTAACCGTATGGCCCGAGCGGAAAGATTGTACTCAAGGCCGAGAATGGCTTGCACCAACTGGAACACCGCGCCGCTCGCCCAGGCTTGCGGAGAGCAGGCCACGGGATAGAGCGTCGGCCCGCGGCTGCGGCGGCGCGGAAACCCGCAAAACAGCTCCGGCAGCCGGCGTTGGTCCATGTAGGCCGCCGCCTGCATCATGCCGTTGAAAATAGGCGCAATGCCTTCGCTGAGGCCATACCGAACGAGCCCGCTCGCGATGATCGCGTTGTCGTGCGGCCAGATCGAGCCGTTATGGTAAGACATCGGGTTGTACCGGGCTTCCCCCGTCGCAACGGTGCGGATGCCCCAACCCGAATTAAAAGACGGCCGCATCATATCCCGGGCGACCCGTCGCGCGCGCTCCGGCGCCATGATGCCGGTGAACATGGCGTGAGCCGCATTGCTGGTCCGCACACGGCAAGGCTCTTTTCTGCCGTCGAGAGCAAGTGCATAAGTGCCGAGGTCTTCGCACCAGAAGGTGGCCTCGAACTTCCGTTGAAGCCTTTCGGCCTTTGAGACAAGGCTGTCCGCCAATTCGTACTCGCCGAGCCTCTGAGCGCAGTGCGCCGCGGCAAGGCGCGCCGCGTACACATAGCCCTGCACCTCGACCAGCGCGATCGGCCCTTCGGCAAGGTCGCCGTTGGCGTGGAAAACGGCGTCGTGCGAGTCTTTCCAGCCCTGGTTCACAAGGCCCTGTTGCGTCGCCCGGGCGTATTCGACAAAGCCGTCGCCATCGGGATCGCCGGGGCCGTCGATCCAGTCGAGGGCGCGCACGACGTTTGGCCAGATTTGACGCAGGAAAGCGACGTCTCCCGTCCTCTCCACGTAAAGACCGGCGAGGAGAACGAACAAAGGCGTGGAATCGATGCTCCCGTAATAGAGGCGGAATGGAACCTCGCCGAGAGCAGCCATTTCCCCGCTGCGCATCTCGTGCAGGATCTTGCCCGGCTGGGCATCCGAGGCCTCATCGTAGCTCGTGGCCTGGAAATGAGCGAGACGCTGGAGCACGCCGCGCGCAACGGTCGGATCGAACCACAGCATTTGCATCGCCGTGATGAGCCCGTCGCGGCCGAAGGTGGTCGAATACCAGGGGATCCCGGCATAAGGATATTTGCCTTCGGGCGTCACGGTCATCAGCATCCGGAGATCGGCGAGCGAGCGGCAGACGATCTCGTTGAAGACGGCATTGGAGGTTTCGATGGTGGCAATCTCGTGCGGATTGCCGACAAGGTCGCGTCTGGCCTGCAGGAGCCCGCGCAGGAACGAAGGAGCGGCCGGCTGGCCGTGGCCGTCGCAAGTTACCGTCACGAACTGGCGCCACGGAACCAGCGGCGGCAGCGTCAGCGCGTATCTCGCGCCCGTCGTCTTCAGCTCGGTGGGTTCCGGATCGAATGTCAGCGCGGTCTCGCGCACTTTATCGTCAAGGCCGGTATAGCGGAGGATGACCTTGTTCTTGCCGACGACCTCCTTTTGCAGGAAGCCCCGGGCCGCGCGCCGCATGCCGCGCACCTCGAACAGGTCTGCAAAATCGCTGTCGAAGTCGATCGTCACATCCAGCGGCACAGGATCCGTTCCATGGTTTACGATGGCGCTTCGCTCGCACAGCATCCGGTTATGGATGTAGATCGTGCGGCCGATGTGCACCGTATCCTTGAGGAGAACGATCCCGTCATCGCCATGCACATCAGGATTGGTCAGGTCGGCGCGGAGGTTGAGATTATCGTCGCGAAGCGTCGAGCCGAGGATCAGCGGCTCCTGGCCATTGATGAGGAAGGCAAGGCGCGAAAGGTGCCGTGTATCGTGAGAGAACAGGCCTCCCGCCTCGTCGGAGGCGCAGCCAATGGCGCCGTGATTATCGAGGACGGCAAAACAATCATTCTGCTTCAGGATGCAACGCGGGCGGGAGGGCGCGCCGGCGGCGGCTATGTAGAATGGCGATTGCTCATTTTCATGCCCGTCGTCCGCTTCACTGGTCTCACCTTGCTTGTCAAGCATGACATGCATCCTTCATACGCTAACGCCATCCCCCTCACCCATGGCAATAAGCTTTCGCCATCCAGAAAGGCCGGATCGGCGGCAAATGTTTGATGCATTTCAAGGTAATTTCGCGCATTATCGGCCTGTGAACCTGATCTATCCTAAAGGGTGTGTGGCATGGCTCTCGAATCGCTCAAGGCCGAAATCGAGTTGTTACTCGAAACTCTAGCGAATACGCCCCACGACCGGTATGAGCTTTACATCCAGATCAAGGAAAAGCTGAACGAGTTCCGAGTTTTCGGGAATCCCCCGCCGGCCGACCTGTTGGAGCTGGAGGCTGCGCTCGACCAGGAATTCGCCGAAGAACAACATCCGCATAAAACCCCGCATTCCCGCCAATAAAGTCTGCGTTACCGGCACTGCCGCATTTTCACTCCACCCTTCGACAGGCTCAGGATAAGGGTGGCGTTGCACCTCTGGTGAGCCTGTCGAACGATGGGTGACGCCTCTTTCCGCAGCCTGCTAGATGGCTGGCATCAGGGACTCTTCCCGCACCGCTTTGGCCTCCGGCTCCATGGCGGCGGCTATAACGTCATCCACACGCTCCAGCCAGACGAACTCAAGGCTTTTCCGGGCATCCTCCGGGATATCGTCATAGTCGCGACAATTCCTGGCTGGAAGCGTAACACGGGTTAAACCTGCGCGCGCAGCCGCCGTTACTTTTTCCTTAATACCGCCGACAGGAAGTACCAAACCGCGCAGGCTGATCTCGCCGGTCATGGCGGTATCGCTGCGCACCGTGCGGCCGCTCAAGAGCGAAAACAGCGCGGTGAACATCGCCACGCCCGCGCTCGGGCCGTCCTTCGGGGTTGCGCCTGCCGGGACATGGATGTGGATGTCGCTTTTCTCGAAGACAGCCGGGTCGATGCCAAGCGAAGAAGCGCGGTTCTTCACGAGGCTGAGCGCGGCTTGCGCGCTCTCGCGCATGACGTCGCCAAGCTGCCCTGTGAGGATGAGGCTTCCTTTGCCCGGCGCGCGCGTCGCCTCGATGAAAAGGATATCGCCGCCGACGGGAGTCCATGCCAGCCCGGTGGCGACTCCCGGCACGCTCGTGCGCATGGCAACCTCGTTCTCGAAGCGCGGCTGTCCGAGAATGTCCTTGAGGTCTGCCGGAGTTATGCGAATCCGGTCCTCTGGCGCTTCGGCGATCCGCACGGCGACGTGCCGGAAGACCTTGCCGATCTCCCTCTCGAGCGCGCGCACGCCCGCCTCGCGCGTGTAATCGTGGATGATCTGGCGCAAAGCCTCGTCGTCGATGCTCGCCTGCTCCGCATTCAAGCCATTAGCTTCGAGCTGGCGCTGCACGAGATAGCGCCGCGCGATTTGCAGCTTCTCCTCCGCCGTGTAGCCCGACAGCTCGATGATCTCCATGCGGTCGCGAAGCGGACCGGGAATAGTATCCAGCAGGTTGGCGGTGGCGATGAACGTCACGCGCGACAGATCGAAGGGCACGCCAAGATAGTTGTCGCGGAACGAGAAATTCTGCTCCGGATCGAGCACTTCCAGCATCGCAGCGGACGGATCGCCCTGGAAGCCGCGCCCCATTTTGTCGATCTCGTCCAGCATCATCACGCAATTGCGCGCGCCCGCTTTGCGAATGGCCTGGATGATGTTGCCAGGCAGCGCCCCGATATAGGTGCGCCGGTGCCCGCGGATTTCAGCCTCGTCGTGGACGCCGCCGAGGCTTACCCGCACGAACGGGCGTTGCATCGCCCGTGCAATCGATTGGCCGAGCGAGGTCTTGCCCACGCCCGGCGGCCCGACGAAGCACAGGATCGGCGCCTTGCCTTGCGGCGCGAGCTTGCGCACGGCGAGATATTCAATGATGCGCTGCTTGATCTTTTCGAGGCCGAAATGGTCCTCCTCAAGAATGCGGCGCGCCTCGGTAATGTTGATGGGCTTCTCATCCGGCAGAGCCCAAGGCAGTTCCACCATCGTGTCGAGGTAGGAGCGGATCATGCCCGCCTCGGCGGCTTGTTCCGGCATGCGCTCGTAGCGGCGCAGCTCCTTGCGCACCTGCGCCTCGACCTCGGGCGGCATATGCGCTTTCGCGATTGCCTCGTTAAGCTCGGCGACTTCCGACGACTTTCCGTCGCCTTCCCCGAGCTGGCGCTGAATGGCCGCCATCTGCTCGCGCAGCACTGCCTCGCGCTGGCGCTCGTCGAAAACGGCCTTCGTTTGCCGCCCGATTTCCTGGCTGATGCGCAGCACCTCGATCCTTTGCGAGAGCAGCCGCGAGACCTTGTCCATCCGCAAGGGCAAATCGACGGTTTCCAGGATCTCCTGCTTCTGCTCCGGGGGAATGTCCATGTAGGCCGCCGTGAGGTCCGTCAGCGCGGAAGCGGACTGCGCATTCTGCATCGCGGCGACAAGCTCCCCCGGCACCTGCGGCAGGAGTTCAAGCGCCTCGATGGCCTGCTGCCGAAGCAGCATTGTGCGCGCTTCGATCTCGGGACCGTCGAGCATCGTCTCCGGGATGCGCTGCACATTCGCGACAAGCAGAGGACGCTCCTGCGCGAAGTCCAGGACGCGGAAGCGTTCGATGCCCTGGACGATCGCGTGATGACCGCCGTCGGGGCCCGTAACGTACCGCACGATGTTGGCGACAGTGCCGACGCGATGCATATCCGTGCCGGTAGGCTCCAGAGTCTCGCCATCGCGCTGCATGAGGATGCCGATCTGGCGCTCCTCGCGCATGGCCTGCTGGACCGCCCCAATCGAAACCGGCCTCCCTATGGAGATCGGGAACAGGACGCCCGGAAAAAGCACAGTCTCCCGCACCGGCAGGATCAGCAGCGCATTCGACCCCGCTTCGCCGCGAGCCTCGCTTTCAATGGATTGCGCCTCTGCTTCCGGCGTCTGGCCGGCATTTGCATTTTCCATCATGCCGTTCCTCTTCGATTAGGCCGACTTATGAAGGCTGATGAGCAAGCAACCGTTGATCGCCTGCCGTTTTACGGAATCGTAGCGGCTTGCGGGGAGAGGTATCCTCCTGGCAAATCGCCCTTGCGGAAGCTCCAATTGATGAATATGCGCCGTTCGCAACTCTTCGGGCAGAACGCGCTTGCCGGTGACGAGAAGCGTGCCCCCCTCGATAACGGCGTCCACATGTTCCGGATCGACGCCCGGTAATGCGCAGAAAATAAGAACTTCCGTTTCAGTCTCGAGAACATCGACCGGCGGCTGCCATGCCGGTCCTTCTCCATGCTGGTGGAGCGTGAAAAATTGCTGATGGAGACGCTGGGCGCGTGAAAGCCGATCGACTGCTTCGAACCACATCCAGCTCGTGAATTCGCTTTTTGTCATTTGGCTCGTGCTTCCTCTGACTTATACAGCGCCGAAATTCTTGACCGGTCTTGTTGTCGTCCCCGCGGAGGCGGGGACCCAGTATGCCCTATGCTATATCGTTATTCTCAGACAAACTTTTAGCTTTCCGATTACTGGATGCCCGCCGTCGCGGGCATGACACAAGGGAGTCTGCGTCTATTGCTTTCACCATTATACAGAATGCGCTTCGCACCGAAAATGATCACCCTCCCCGTTTCGAAGAGATGACCGGCAAGATTGCTTAGTCCCGTTCGGGAATATGGACGGTTGGGGGGACCGCTTTCAAGGTTTAGACGGCAGTGGACGTCCGTAAAAAAGGCATGGAGTCGTTCCCGATAACGCGGGAACCATCCGCCGAACGGCTTGGATCCGAAAACCAACGATCTCGCGAATGTTTACTTCAGCGCCGCTGGACATTAGCCGAATGAAGCAAAGAGCTGGGAACGAGACTTATAAATGCTTGGAAAATTTATTACTGGCCTGAGGAAAAATTGACGGCGTGATCCGGCCTTTATGTCTCGCGGGGCCAGGATCGCGCCTTAAATTCGATGCACCCATGAAGTCCTGATTCTAAAACTACGCTCATGCTACGACTCACTTACAGCAAATTCAGTATTACGGTGGCGAATTTTATTCGCTCGACATGTTGCCAATCGATAAAGGCAACATGTTAGTTATAAAGTCTTACCGGAACCAAAGATGGGCAGGATCGAGATTGAACTCTTCTTTGATAAAAGAAGCGATCGACAGGAGTTGTTCGATAAGAATGTTCATGACGTCCTCAGCTTGTTTGATTGATACAGCTCATCTGCATCCGAGGACCTTTATAGAAAGCAATTCCTGTATATTGTCTTAATAGAATATACACCATGTTGTGTGTAAGCTCGAATATGGGATGGAAAGCATGTATCGCGGAACCCGCTTTATAATTTTACGAGCGTGAAATCCGCCGCTGAGGTCGAAATATTATCGACGCAGGACCGGGAAGTTGCCGCCGGGCAACAAAATCCGCTACCACCGATAAATTCACAAAAGAGTCGAATTAACTTCCGTTTTCCAAGCGTTTCCCGAAGGACGAAATCAAGTCGTCCTTCTTGATAGGCCCGTTCTCCGTTACCGGCTGCGTCACCGTCGATGCCCGTTTCTCGCCGGACCGGTCCTTGCGACCGCCGTGAGCGCCTTTTGGCGTTCCCGCCGGGTCGCGGACGACATCGGGGTCGTGTTCGTGGCCAGCCTGCAAGCTGTGATCTCTTGAAGTTGAACCGTTTCCGGCCTCCGGCTCAGCGTTCTTTTTGGGTGTGCCTTCCGGATGATTGCGGTCCGGTTTTGCCGGAGTGCCGCCCTTCGCCAGGATAACCGTGGCGGGCCTCAGGATACGGTCGCCGATCTTATAACCAGCCTGCAAGACTTGTACGATCGTGTCGGCAGGCACATTCGGCACATCGACCTTGATCACGGCCTCATGATTGTGCGGGTTGAACTTCTCGCCCAAGGGATCGAAGCGGGTAATGCCGTGACGCTCGAACACCTTCAGAAGCTCGCGCTCGGTCACCTCGACGCCCTCAAGCAGCGACTTGAGGCCGGCGTTCTGGTCGACGGCGTCCTTCGGGACGGCCTCGATGGCACGGCGCAGGTTGTCCGCAATCGTAATGACGTCGCGTCCGAACTCGGATGCGGCGTATTTCATCCCCTCCGATTTTTCGCGCTCCGCGCGCCGCCGGAAATTCTCCATCTCGGCAATGATGCGGAGGTGCTTATCGCGAAGTTCCGCGTTTTCGGCCTTGAGGTCGGCGACGGCCTGAAGAGCGGCCTTGTTCGCTTGCTCCGCTTCCGGCGCCTGTGCCTTGGAGGATGAATCGTTTTGATCCGGCCCGTTCAAATTCGCGGGCCCGTCCGGTGTATCGTTCATGTGGTATGCCGTTTCCGTTACGATGAGGATCAGCCGAATCCTCGCTTACGATCCGCCATATTCCAGCGGTTATATCGGCGGTTTCAGAGCGATAATCAAGCCAACACGCGGCTGACGAGCTTGGCTGTGAAATCTACCATGGGGATAATACGAGCATAGTTGAGGCGAGTTGGGCCTATCACACCGAGTACGCCGACGATCTTGCGCTCCTGATCCTGGAATGGGGCGACGATCAGAGAAGACCCTGAAAGGGAAAATAAGTTGTTCTCGGAGCCGATAAAAATGCGGACGCCCTCCGCTTTTTCCGCCAGGTCGAGAAGGTGGATCAGCGATTTTTTCAATTCGAGATCCTCGAACAGAAGCCGGATGCGGTCGACGTCCTCGACGGCCTTCAAGTCGTTGAGCAGGCGGGACTGACCGCGAACGATAAGAACTCTTGTTGTCGTCCCGTCCGCCGGACCACTGGGCGAGGCCCGAACGTACCAGCCTCGCGGTCAACTCGTCGAGTTCAGCCTGGCTCGCTTTCAGTTCCCCTTCGATTCGCTCTCGCGCCTCAGGAAGGGTTGCGCCGCGAATCTTCGCATTCAGGTAATTGGTCGCCTCGGTGAGCGCCTGCTGGGGCAGCCCTTCCGGCATATTCAAGACGCGGTTCTCGACGCTGCCGTCATCGCCCGCGAGCACGAGCAGAGCGCGCTTCGAATCGAGGCTGACAAATTCGATGTGCTTGATGCGGCTCACCTGCTTTTCAGCCAGCACAACACCGGCGCAGCGCGAAAGGCCGGACAGCATATCACCCGCCTCGGCCAAAACCTCCGACGTGACGGCGGCATTGTCGCGGGCATAGTCGCGAAGCTGCCGCTCCAGCTGCGCACGTTCGGCGTCTTCGATGCTGCCCACCTCAAGAAGCCCATCCACAAACAGGCGCAAGCCGGTTTGCGTTGGAATGCGGCCCGCACTCACGTGCGGAGCGTAAATAAGTCCCAGGGTTTCAAGATCGGACATGACGTTCCGGACCGAGGCCGGAGAGAGCGTCATCGGAAGATGCCGGCTGAGATTGCGCGACCCAACCGGCTCGCCCGTCGCGAGATATGTTTCCACGATGCTCCGGAAGATTTCCCGATAGCGCTCGTTCAACTCGCGCACCCCGCTCGCCCCCTTCAAATCGAGGGCGGGCGCGCGCAATTCCTGCCGTCTCGACATTGCCTTCGCTTCCTAGTTCCAAACTTATAAAATTTAGGCGCGCGATGCGTTGCCGTCAAACCATTCGCGGCGCCATAACTTTTATGTGTGTATTCGTATTCCGCAAAAAATCCGTTGGAGCCCATGACTGAAAAACCCTTGGACGTTGTTGTTTTCGGCGCGACGAGCTTCGTCGGAAAACTTGTGTGCCGATACCTCGCCGAAGAGTTCGGCGCAGGAGGCACGCTCAGATGGGCGGCGGCGGGCCGTTCTGTAAGCCGGCTGGATGCGCTGCGGACCTCATTGGGGAAAGGCGCAGCTGAGCTTCCGCTCCTCACGGCCGACGCTTCGGATGAGCCGTCGTTACGGGCCATGTGCGCCATGACCAGCGTTGTCGTCTCGACTGTCGGCCCCTATGCGCTTTATGGCGAGCCCCTTATCAGGGCTTGCGCCGCAACGGGCACCGACTACTGCGATCTGACCGC
This sequence comes from uncultured Alphaproteobacteria bacterium, assembly GCA_963834165.1. Lineage (GTDB taxonomy): Bacteria > Pseudomonadota > Alphaproteobacteria > Rhizobiales > Rhodomicrobiaceae > Rhodomicrobium. The sequence continues at coordinate 511,902 of CAWIAL010000018.1, forward strand.
AGAAGTGCCCTGGATCAGGCGCATGATCTCACTTTACGACGGACAAGCGCAGGCGTCGGGCGCGCGGATTGTCCACTGCTGCGGTTTCGATTCGATCCCATCCGACATGGGCGTCCACTTTCTGCAACAGGAAGCTCGCCGCCAGTTCGGCCAGCCCTGTTCTCACGTGAAAATGCGCGTGAAGGCGATCCGCGGCGGCGTATCGGGCGGCACCATCGCCAGCATGATGAACATGGCAAAGGAAGCCGCCGCGAACCCGGCTCTGCGAAAGGAGCTGGCCAACCCTTACGCGCTTTGCCCGCCTGACGCGCCAAACGTGCGTCAAGCCAGCCTTTCGAGGCCGCAATACGATCCGGATTTCCGCACGTGGCTCGCGCCCTTCGTAATGGCCAGCATCAATACCAAGATTGTGCATCGATCGAATGCGCTGTCGCATTACGGTTATGGCCGCGATTTCCGGTATGACGAGGCCGTGCTCGCGGGGGCGGCTGCGAAGGCTTATGCGATCGCAGCGACGCTTGGCGCGTTCGTCACCGCGAGCGTGGTTCCTCCGGCGAGGTGGGCCTTGCAGCGGTTCGTGCTGCCAGCACCGGGCGAAGGGCCGTCGGAGGAGTCGCAGAAGCGCGGCTTTTACGACCTGCGCTTCCTGGGCAAGACGCCGGATGGCAAAACGATCAGTGCAAAAGTCACGGGCGATGCCGATCCGGGCTACGGCTCAACATCGAAAATGCTGGGGCAAGCGGCAGCCTGCCTCGCCGGCATAAGGAAGGCGGAGAAGCCGGGCGGTTTCTGGACGCCGGCGACGATTTTCGGCGACCGCCTCATCGAAGCGCTGAAGGCGCACGCCGGGGTAGCCTTCGAAACTTGCGAGCGGTAGAAGCGCCCGCGCCGCTTGTCATGGCCGGGCTTGACCCGGCCATCCAGGGCAAAACCACGCCGTTGCAATGGGGAATGGATGGCCGGGTCGATGCCCGGCCATGACGATGAGGTCGCTTTTGATTCGATCAAAAACAATTACGCTCCAGTGATTTCCTCCACCTAATAACGCTTTAGCCGTGCGCCTGTCCGCGTCTCTTCGGCTGGGCGGGCGCAGGCTGAGGTTTCTCGCCGCCGCTCGCGATAGCGTCCGCGGTCCAGGGGACCAAGGCGGACAAAATCTTGCCGAAAGCGTCGTTCAGCGCCTTCGCGGCGTCCGCTTCGTCCTGCGTCTTCACGGGGGCGCTTCCCTCGAAGATACGCGCGGCAATCACGCGGCCATCGCTGGCGACGAGCTTTGCGCTGATCTCGGCTTGGGCTGTGGCCTCTGACCCGGGGACGATCTGGAACTTTCTGATCTCGGTCACGAGCTGGTAGTCAGCGGTGACGCCTTCGACCGGGCGGCCGGCCTCGCTCAGCGAGCCGGTGTTCTCAAAACTCTGGATGATTTTTGCCTGGATGACCTTCGGAAGAGTGTCGGTCCATTTCGCATTTCCGAGCGTGGCGACTTCGCCTCCATCGAGCTGCGTCAAGACCCGCTCTGAATCGTAAGCCAGGAGAGCATTGACGTCCGGGATGGCCAACTGCTTCTCAAGCGGCTTCGCAGGCTGGGAAGGCGCCGGAAGCGCGCTTAGATCGAAGGCTGGGCCGCCGGCCTTGGCGCCCCCGCCCGTCATGCGTTCAAGCCCGCCCAAAATGCTGTCGACCTTGCCGGAATTCTTTCCCAGAGCCTCCGAGAACGACGTCAGGTTGGTGATCAAGGTGCGGACGTCTCCCGAGTTGTCCGCGAGAACCCTGTCGATGCGGGCCAGCACCTGCTTCGCCGCCTCGCTCATGGTCTGGCCCGCCGCTTCTTCCGCCGTGAGGCGTGGAAGCTGGCCAGGAGAAGCCGAAGGAAGCGGTGCTCCGGGCGAGCCGCCCGTGAGAGTGACCACCGGCACGCCCGTCAGCCCCTGGAACTCAAGCGAAACCGCGGTGTCGGCGCGAACCGGCGTATTCGCATCGACCGCAATCGTGGCATCGACCTCCTTTGGAGCCTCGGGCACGAGCCGCAGCCCCGTCACCTCTCCTACGCGAATGCCGTTGAACAGCACGCCGGACCCTTTGAGCAGTCCCGAGACCGTGTTGTGGAAGCGGACTTCGTAGCTCGTCCGCTTGCCAAGGCCGCCGGTCGTTTCCAGCCAGTAAACAAAGCCAAACCCTGCGACGATGGCGGCAAGGGTGAAGAGGCCGATCAGAACATAGCGAGCTTTGATTTCCATTGGACCTAGCCCTCTGTCTCCGCATGCGCAACCTGAGCCAGCCCCCTGCCGCGCTCTCCACCGAAATACGACTTCACCCAGGGGTGATTGGAAAGAAGCATCGACGCGATGGGGCCTTCCGCAACCACTTTTCCGTCGGCGAGAGCCGCGACGCGGTCGCAAACGAGGTAAAGGCTTTCAAGGTCATGGGTGACCATGAACACCGTCAGCCCTAGTGTGCGTTGAAGCGTCCGGATCAGAGCGTCGAACTCCGCCGCGGCGATGGGATCGAGGCCGGAGGTCGGCTCATCGAGGAAAACGATTTCAGGATCGAGGGCGAGCGCGCGAGCGAGTGCCACGCGCTTCGTCATGCCGCCCGATAGCTCGGCGGGGAACTTGGCCCCATCGGCGGCCGCGCTCAGGCCCACCATCTCAAGCTTGGCCGCGGCCACTTCGTCCATGAGCGGCTCGGAGATACGAAGATACTCCCGCATCGGAAACTGGACGTTCTGGAGCGCCGTCAGCGACGAAAAAAGCGCGCCTTGCTGGAAGAGTATTCCCCATCGCCGTTCGACGGCGCGCCGCTGATCGTCGCTCGCCTTGTCCTGATCGGCGCCAAGCACCTCGATCGTGCCTTCGCGCTTCTGCAAGAGGCCGATCAGCGTCCGCATCAGCACCGATTTCCCGCTGCCCGATCCGCCCACGAGGCCCAGAATCTCGCCGCGATAGACGTCGAGCGAAAGGTGATCGAGAACCGTCGTGTCGCCAAAGCCAACAACGAGATTGCGCACACGGATGACTGGCTCGGCCTTGCTTGCCATGGTCACATTCCGATCGACGCGAAGAAAATTGCGAAAAGCCCGTCCAGTACGATAACGAGGAAGATCGATTTCACAACCGACGTGGTGGTTTGCAGCCCGAGCGATTCCGCGCTGCCCTTCACCCGCAAACCCTCGGAGCAGGCGACGACGCCGATCACGAGCGCCATGAAGGGCGCTTTGATCATGCCGACCTTGAAATGGGTAACGGAAATGGCTTCCTGCAGCCGCGCTACATAGATCTCCGGGCTCATGCCGTCATAGAGCCACGCCACCAGCCCGCCGCCGTAAAGCGCCGCCATCGACCCGAGGAATGTCAGGATCGGCACGGCGATGACGAGCGCGAGCACGCGCGGCAGGATGAGCACCTCCACGGGATCAAGGCCCATGGTGCGAAGCGCATCGATCTCCTCGCGCATCTTCATGGAACCAAGTTCCGCGGTGTAGGAGCTGCCGGACCGGCCAGCAACCATGATGGTGACAAGCAGCACGCCGATCTCGCGCAGGATCAGGATGCCGACCATGTCGACGACGTAATTCTCGGCGCCGAACTTGCGGAAGTGGAAGAAGCCCTGCTGTGCGATGATGCATCCGATCAGGAACGTGATCAGCAGGATGATGGGCGTGGCTTGCCAGCCGACGCGGTCGAGCTGATGCACCGCGGAGGTGAGGCGAAATTCCCTCGGATGCCGGACGACCCGGGCGGCGGCCACGCCGATGGCGCCCATCATATGCAGGAAAGGCAGGAAGCCGCGCGCCTGATCGGCGAGGAAGTCTTGCACCGTGCCTAGTGAAGCCGTCAGCCCCTGCTTCTCGGCTTTCGGAGTCTGAGCCTCAAGATTGACGCCGCGCACATCTTGCAGAAGCCCCTGGAACTCGTCGCGCAAGCCCACGACGCCCGTTTCCTGGCCGGCTCCCGACCTTCTTCTGATCAAGCGTTCGAGAAGCCACGCGCCGAATGTATCGAATGCGGCGACCTCGTGCATATCGATGGACACATTGCCGGCCTTCGCAACGTCATCCGCGGCCCGGCCAATCAGCGTTTCAAGCTCCGCAGCGTGAACGGCAGTCCATGATCCGGAAGCCAGCAGCTCAAAGCGGCCATCGTGCATAGTAGCGTTCAGGGACGGTGTTGCGCTCATGGCTGCGCATCCCCCAGTCTATCCTCGTGAAAAGGTGATCGTAACACCCTTGAAGCCGGGCCCTGCCGTCGTGATGCCGACCCGATGGGTTGAGCCGTTCACCGAGACCGACATCGATCCGGTCACCTGGCCGCTGATCCTCAGGTTGAGCTTGTTAGCGCTGGCGCTGCCGCTCATCGTGCCCTCGGCGCTGAAGGTGCGCTCCTCCCAATGACCGTTTACCCGGCCGTTTTCATAGGTGAGCCCGCTTCGCATCTCGATCTTATTGGTGTCGGATTGGCAGCGGATGGCAATCGACAGCTCCGCACCCTTCGCCTTCTCGACGTAGTAGCCGCGGCAGGAGAGGCGTTCGCTTCTTCCGTCATCGAGACGGACCTGACCGGAGCCCTTCCAAGAGCCTGCGAGCTGCGAGAACGGAGTGCTTCCTTCCGCAAAGGAAAGGGTGGGCACGGTAACGCCAGCAAGGATCGCGACGAGGGCTAAAGCACAATTGAATGGGTTCGATCTCAGCATAGCTCTGCACCCCTTTTGATGAACGCCCCGCCACAGAGCTTAAGTTTTGATGAATAGGCGATACCCTTACCGCCAAGATCTAGGATGGTCTCGCACCAAAACAATCGCCTTGATAACCATCAAGGGCAAAAAAGGATGTGCTGAAAATCAATCGTTGCGGCCGGCACGCGCGGCGCAACGCCGATCAGTCGATTAACACATAAAAGCGACAGCTCTTTAGCAATCTCCGATTGGCACTGGGGCCAACCAGAATTTCAACTTCGCCAGCTTCGAGCCGGGGTTCGCCGTCCTCGCCGGGGAAGCTCAGGTCCTTCGGCGGTCAATTCGAACCGGACTGTGCCGGATTTTTCAGGCGCCAGGCTGATCGAGGCAAAACCCTTAAGTTCAAGAATGGGCCGCGCTACGGAAGCAACAGGATCTCGTATGAAAAGAAGGGCGGTTTCCTCACCCGCCACCGCGCCCTCGTTCACAATACCGGCCTCGACGGCGAGGCGGTCGCCTCGGCGCAAAACGTCAGACGACACCCGTGGGCTGCCGTAGACGAAACGCGTGTAGGACAGGCCGTGCCCGAAGGGAAATTGCGGTTCAACCGGGACATCCAGATACTTGCTCGTGTCGTGGTTCTGAGGATTGGCTGGCCTGCCCGTCGGACGCTGGGCGTAAAAGATTGGGACTTGGCCCGCATCGCGCGGCCACGACACGGGAAGCTTGCCGCTCGGGTTTACGGCTCCGGTCAAAATACCGGCGAGCGCGTTGCCCGCCTCAGAACCAAGAAACCAGGTTGCAAGCACGGCGCCGGCCTTCTCGAACAGCCAAGGCTCAATGAGCGGGCGGCCAGATGTCAGCGCCACGATCACCGGCGTGCCCGTACCGAGAATCTCCTCTGCGAGTTTGCGCTGGCCATTAGGCAAGCCGGGCCGCGCACGGCTTGTCGCCTCGCCGCACATGCTCGCGCTTTCTCCGATGCAAAGCAGAATGACATCGGCATCGCGGACCGCATCGGTTATGCGCCAGCCTGGAAGGGCGTTCTTCAGTCCGTCCAAAAAACTGACGGTATCATGGGCTTTGCCGCTCGCGTGCCATGGCCCCAGCATTTCGGCCCGCGCGTCAGCCATCGGACCTACGATGGCGAGATGGTGCGGACCGCCCTTAAGCGGCAGAAGACCATTCCGGTTCTGCAGAAGCACAATCGACTTGCGAGCCGCCTCGCGGGCAAGCGCGCGATGGGCTTCACGCAGCGCGCTGGAAAGCGGCTGACTGCCGCGCTCGAAGGGCTTATCGAAAAGCCCAAGCCGCGCCTTGAGATCGAGCACGCGCCGCGCGGCGGTATCAATTTGCTTATGTGAAACGAGGCCCCGCGAAAGCGCCTCGGGCAGACCTTCGAGATAAGCGCCGCTCGCCATGTCGATGTCGACGCCGGCGTTGACAGCGAGCGCCGCCGCCTCCGCGAGATCGGCGGCCACGCCATGCGCGACAAGTTCGGCGACCGCGCCAAAATCGCTGATGATGACGCCTTCGAAGCGGAAAGCCCGCCTGAGCACTCCGTCGAGCATCTCCCGATGAGCGGTCATCGGGACGCCTGCGAGGTCGATGAAAGCAGGCATGATCGCGGCGACGCCCTCCCGAACCGCAGCGGCAAAGGGAGGATAATGCACCTCATGAAGCGCGCGCTCCGAGACATCGGCGGAAGCGTATTCGCGGCCCGCCGTCACCGCGCCGTAGCCCGCGAAGTGCTTCGCTGTCGCCGCCACGGATTGAGGCTGCGCCAGATCGCCCTGCTGAAACCCGCGCATTTTTGCCTCGGCGAAGCGCGACGCAAGCCAGGGGTCCTCGCCGGGGCTTTCCGCGATCCGTCCCCAGCGCGGGTCGCGAGCTACGTCGAGCATTGGCGCAAAGGTCAGCGCGATCCCGTCCGCCGCCGCTTCGGTAGCCGCTGCTCGCGCGGTTCTTTCCCATAAATCTGGATCGAAGGCTGCCGCTTCGCCGAGCGGAATCGGGAAGATGGTCTCGTAGCCATGCAACACGTCGAGCGCGAACAGCAGCGGAATGCCAAGGCGCGATCCTTCCACCGCGGCTTTTTGGGCTTCATGGATGCGCTTCAAACCCGTCAGATCGAGGACGCTTCCCGCTCTGCCTGCCTTGATCTCCCCGACCTTCGATTTGCCCAGCTCCGGCCCGGCATCGTTAAAGTCCGCCCGGACCATGGTGAGCTGGCCGAGCTTCTCATCGAGCGACATCGCCTGGAGCAACCCCTCGATGCATGCGGCGTCCGTCATAGCAGCGCGGCCTCAGCTCTGGTGGTCAATTCCTGCATACCGGCTTATAAGGGCGGTCGATTGTGGTCAACCTTTCCCACTGTCCGGGCAACAAACCCATGCCGCTATTCAAGCAAAATGCTGGGATCGCCGACGATAGCACGCTCAGCCAAATCCGATTCTTTTGGAAGATGCTCGATGGGCCAAAATCGAGGAACGACCTGACGAAGTATTTTGGCTTCATAACGCTCGTCATCGCGCTGAACGCAGTTGCGCAGATCCGACTCAACACTTGGCAGGGCAGCATCTATGACGCCATCAGCTCCCGGGAGTTTTCTGTATTTTTGCACGAAGTGGGCGTGTTCGCGGCCATTGTGAGCGTTCTTCTCTGCCTCGGCGTAGCCCAAACCTGGCTGCATGAGAGGTTAAAGGTCAGGCTCCGCCAAGCGGTGACTTTCGACCTTCTCGACGAATGGTGGAAGCCGAAACGCGCTTTTCTATTGCCGCTCAGCGGCGAATTCAGCGCCAACCCCGACCAGCGCATCCAGGAGGACACCAAGCGACTTTCAGAGCTATCCGTGGACCTTGCCGTTGGCCTCGTTCAGTCCACCCTTATGCTTCTGGCGTTCGTCGGCGTTCTTTGGCAGTTGTCCGCGCAAGTCATTTTCGTCATCGGCGGCAAGAACGTTACCATCCCCGGCTACATGGTCTGGGCGGCAATCGCCTACGCGCTGCTCGGCTCGTTCCTGACCTGGCTTGTGGGCCGGCCTCTCATCAACGCTCATACCGAGCTTCGCGCAGCTGAGGCGAATTTCCGCTTCGATCTCGTTCGCCTCAACGAGTCCGCGGAAGGAATTGCGCTTGGCCGGGGCGAGGCCGCGGAGCGCAGCCTCCTCAATGGCCCGGTCGATCAGGTGCTTTCGATCATGCGCAGCATCGCAAATCGGCTGGCGGGGCTGACATGGGTTACGGGCACTTACGGCTGGCTCGCCATCCTGGCTCCCCTGCTTCTTGCGGCACCGGGTTATTTCGGGGGAACGCTCTCGCTCGGCGGCTTGATGATGGTGGTGGGCGGTTTCTATCAGGTGCAGCAGGCGCTTCGCTGGTACGTGGACCGTTTTCCTGCGCTTGCCGAATGGCGAGCTATGCTAGCGCGCGTGGCCGGTTTTCGGATTGCGCTCGAAGGACTGGATTCGATGGGCGACCGCGCAGGACGGATCCGGTACGTACCCGATCCATCCGGCGCGGTTTCCATGGAAAACCTGTGTGTCTTCGCGCCGAACGGCCGCGTCTGGCTTGGCGAGCCCAGAGTAACAATCGCGCCCGGCGAACGCGTCCTTTTCGTGGCCACGCCCAAATCGGGAAAGACCACCTTTATCAAAGCTATCGCCGGTTTGTGGGTGTGGGGAAGCGGCACGATCCGCCTGCCTCCTGACGAACACATGATGTTCCTGCCGCAAGTGCCCTATTTCCCTGCCGGAAGCTTGAGGGCAGCCCTCGCTTATCCTCACTCACCCGAGTATTGCGGCGAAGCGGATGCCCGCAAGGCTCTCGACCGGGTTCAACTGGGCCGGCTGGCCACGGAACTTGACGTGAGCAAGCGGTGGGAAAAGGAGCTGACGCTTGACGAGCAGCGCAGGCTCAATCTCGCCCGCCTGCTCTTGCACCGCCCCCAGTGGGTCGTCAGGGACGAATCCATCAGCGAACTCGACGAGGAAAGCATTCAGATTGCTTTGTCGATCTTCTCGACGGAGCTTGCTCAGACGGCGTTTATCAGCATTGGACGCCATGACCCCGGCCTTGGATTTTATCAGCGGACATTTGCGCTTAACACCCGGCCTCCAGGGGTCCGCCTTCCGCTGCAGTTCGAGAATAACATGCCTAGGCAGGCGACCGCATAGAATGCACGGCGCGGTTGCGGAATTGTCATGAGCTTTGCGTTTTTGTATGCGGTAGTCTGCGGCGACTTGTCCATAAGCAGACGAGGCCAGCATGAACGAGACAAAGCGTAGCCTGTCCAGGAAGCCGGAACGGCTCGCAGACGATGCATTGTTGGATTTGGTGCAGCGCCAGTCTTTCGGATATTTCTGGGAGTACGCGCACCCCAAGAGCGGATTGGCGCGCGACCGCGGCAGCGCCGATGGCAGCGGTGGAGGCGATCTTATCGCGGTTGGAGGTTCGGGCTTTGGGGCGATGGCGCTCGTCGTCGCCGTCGAGCGCGGTTGGATCACCCGGAGAGAGGCGATCGACCGCTTGCTCGATATGCTCGGCTTTCTCGACGCCGCCGACCACTATAACGGCGTTTTTCCGCACTTTCTCGATGGGCTGACGGGAAAGGAAGTGTCTTATTGGGCCGATAATGCGGGCGGCGATCTTGTCGAAACGTCCTATCTGGTTCAGGGCCTTCTCTGCGCGCGCCAATATTTCCGTTCGGGCCGTCAAAAGGAGAAAGCACTCTGCGCGCGCATCGATGACTTCTGGGAAAAGGTGAACTGGAACTCGCATACCGCGAGCGGCAGCGATGTCTTGTTCTGGCACGCCGGCCCCAGTCCCGAACATACGCCGCGGCAACGGATCGAAGGCTGGAACGAGTGCCTGATCACCTACGTTATGGCGGCTTCATCTCCCACCTATCCCGTAGGCGCAAACGCGTACCACGAAGGCTGGGCCAAGGGGCGCGAGTTCAAGAACGGCAAGACGTACTACGGGGTCGAGCTGCCGCTCGGCCCCGATTTGGGCGGCCCGCTCTTCTTCGCCCATTATTCGTTTCTGGGGCTCGATCCGGGTCAGCTCAAGGATCGATATGCAGACTATTGGGACCAAAACCGCCGCCACACTCTCGTCAATTACGAGTATTGCGTCGACAATCCGCACAAGTACACCGGCTATGGCCCGGACTGTTGGGGCATCAGCTCAAGCGACGGCGACCGGGGCTACGCTCCGCACGCGCCCGATAACGACAAGGGCGTGATCGCGCCAACCGCCGCGCTGTCGAGCCTGCCATATGCTCCCGAAGAATCGATGAGAGCGCTGCGCCATTTCTATTTCGACCTTGGGCCGCGTATTTGGTCGAAATTCGGTTTTGTGGATGCATTCAACGAGACGACAGGCTGGGTCGCGACCGACAATCTTGCGATTAATCAAGGCCCGATCATCGTTATGATCGAGAATTACCGCACCGGCCTTCTTTGGCGGCTTTTCATGAGCTGCCCGGAGGTTCGCGAGGGGCTGCGCATTTTGGGATTTGAGGAAAACCCGGCCGTTTCATAGGAGAAGCGACAGTGGTCTCCGCAGCGCAAACATCGCTCGAACAGTGGGCCGAAAACCTCGTGCGGCATTGCGCGGAGAAGATTGCGCAGAGCATCTCTGCGGCACAGCTCGTCAAGGAGCGGCCTGGCTTCGGGCAGACGGTTCGGCCAGCGCAAGGCTCGGTACTGGCCAGCCCATCGAGCGGCGATCCCGACTATTTCTTTCACTGGCTCCGCAACTCGGCGGTCGTGATGGATGCCGTGCGCGTTCTCATCCGGCGCGGAGAAAACGCCAAGGAGTGGACAGCGCGCTTCGATGACTTCGTGCGGTTCAGCCTTTCCCTTCGGGACATCAGCGGGCGCAACTTCCTGGAGCGTGAGGCCGGGTTTCGCTCGAAGGTGATCCCCGGCTTCCTGCAATACGTGCGGCCGGACGAAGAGATCGCCGCCGTGGAAGGCGAGCGCGTTCTGGGCGAAGCCCGTTACAATGCCGATGGCACGCTCGATTTCATCCGATGGAACCGCCCGCAGCATGATGGGCCGGCGCTTCGCGCTCTAGCAGCGATGCGTTTCTGGCACGAAAGGCGCGCCGCGGACAACGATGCCAGGCTTCGGCTGGCTGAGCTTATCCGGGGCGATTTGGACTACAGCGCCCGTCATGCAGGAGAGCCCTGCTACGATATTTGGGAGGAAGAGCTAGCCCAGCATTATTACACGGCCCTGGTGCAGTTTGCGGCGCTTAAGTGTGGCGCGCGGTGGACCGGGGTGAATGGGAGCGCGGAAACGGCCACTTACCTCCGGGAAAAGGCAGTGGCATTGGGGGAACTGCTTAACCGCTTCTGGTCCCAGCCGCAGGGTTTCATCCGCAGCCGCCTCCCTGGCGATGGCGAAGAGAGCGAAAAGGCCCTCGATTTTTCAGTCATCCTCGGCGTTCTGCATGCCGGGCTCAAAGCTGGCGCGCATAGCGTTCACGATGCCCGCGTGCGTTCCACCCTCGATAAGTTGGAGGAGCTGTTTGCAGGGGAATACGCCCTCAACAGGGGCCGCAAATCGGGCCTTGTTTTCGGGCGGTACAAGGCCGACCGCTATATCAGCGGCGGTGCTTATTACTTCTCAACCTTCGGAGCTGCGGAATATTATTATCGAGCGGCTGTGGCATCGTCTTCGGAAGGCGCGGATCTGATCGCGAAAGGCGACGCGATCTTGTCCCGCACGCGTGAATTCATTCCGCCCACGGGCGATCTATCCGAACAATTCGACCAGACAACAGGCGAGCAGACCTCGGCCAAGGACCTGTCCTGGAGCTACGCCTGCTTCATCACCGCCTGGGAGGCACGCCAGGCCGCTCTGGCGGAGGTGGGCGGCAATGACGCATAGGCGGAGCTTCAATACGCCGCGCGAAAACGGCCTCGGCTTGCGGCGCATCTCGAACGCGGCCGGGCTCGAATTCAGCGCGCTCCCTAATGGCTGCATCTTCGCGCTGGAACACCAGCATGCATCGAGCCGCGCCATGCTCAATGAGGTGCTGGGCTCCCCGCTCGGCGGCGGGATCATGCGCATCCTGCTTCGCATTGGCGGCGCCGAGCCACGCATCGTCGACGCGGTTGGCCCGCGCGCTTCTGTTAAGTTCGGCGCGGGAGAAGACCGTTTCGTCTGGAAAGGCGAAGCGGATGGCGTCCACCATTGCGTGACGCTCTGGCTTCATCCTTCGCAAAACCTGTGGCTGTGGCGAGTCGAGGTGGAGAACGCGAGCGGCGGCGAACTGCCCTGCGACGCGATCCTCGTCCAGGACCTCGGCCTTGGCCCGCGCAGCTTTCTCATGAGCAACGAGGCCTTCGCCTCGCAATATATCGACCACACCGTCCCGCTGCATCCGCGTTTCGGCCCGGTTGTGATGAGCCGCCAGAATATGGCGATGGACGGCAGCCATCCTTGGGCGGCTCATGGGTGCTTCGACGGGGCGGCGAGTTTCGCGACGGATGCGCTGCAGCTTTTCGGCCCGGCTTATCGGGATGCGAACGAGATCGCCCTTGGCTTCGGCGAGAGCCTCCCCGGCGTGCGCCTTCAGCACGAGTGCGCGTGCGCTATCCTTCAATCCGGCATCGCCTGCTTTAAGCCAGGAGAAAAAGCGGCGTGGACTTTCTTCGGAATTTACGAGCCGGATCACGCCGAGCCCACAAGCGAAGGCGATCTCAGCCGCGCAGACGCTGCGGAAGCAGCTTCAGAGGCGTATTCCTCCATTGAATTGGCGCTTGAGACCCCGATCCGCAGCATCCTCCAGGACGCGCCGTCTCTCGCTTGCCCCAGCGCAAGCGAAGACAGCACTCCTCGCATGCATGAAGAGTGGCGGAACGGGCAGCTCCTGTCCTACTTCGTGGAGGACGGACCGCTCAACCGGCATGCCGTGCTCCGCGAGAAGGATCGCCTCGTGAGGCGTCGGCACGGCACAATTCTAAGAAGCGGCCGGAACCTTCTGCCGAGCGAGACGACGCTGTGTGCGACGGCCTGGATGCATGGCGTGTTTGGGTCGCAACTGACCATCGGCGACACCTCTTTTCACAAGCTCTTTTCGGTATCGCGCGACCCTTACAACATTACGCGCGCGAGCGGGCTGCGGATGCTCGCCGAAATCGCGGGCGAATGGCGCCTGCTGACCCTGCCATCGCGCTTCGAAATGGGGCTCAGCGATTGCCGCTGGGAGTATCGATATGACGGCGGGGCGATCACCGTTCACGCCGTCGCCTCGGGCGATGATCCGGCGATGCAATGGGAGGTTCGCGTCGAGGGTGCGCCCTGCCGCTTTCTCATGTTCGGGCACCTCGTGCTTGGCGAGTTCGAATTCGCTCACGCGGGGCGCGTTGAAGTGGACGGCCTGACAAGCGCGCCTCATTCCGGCCCGACCCGGACTCGCTTTGGGGGCAGCAATATCCCGATGCCGTCTACCATCTGGTAACGAGCACGCCCGCCGCAATTGAAGCGATCGGGGGGGACGAGCTGCTTTATACCGATGGCATGGCGCGCGGAATGCCTTATGTGGCGCTCAGGACCTATCCCACGAATGAGTTGCGGCTTGCCGTCGTTGGCTCGATGCGCGATCCCGCCGAGGCGGAGCGGCTCGCGGCGAAATACGCGGCGGGTGTCGAGCGGCCGGGATGCTGGAATCGGCCAACGCTTTCTGGTCGGGCATCACGCGCAACGCCCGCGTCGAAGGCCCGGATGACAGCGCCGCCGCGGTGAATACCGTTTTCCCGTGGCTGGTCCATAACGCGGTCATTCATCTGAGCGTGCCGCACGGCCTCGAACAATATTCGGGCTCTGCCTGGGGTACGCGCGATGTTTGCCAGGGGCCGATCGAGTTTCTTCTCGCGCTGGGGCACTACTCCACCGCCAAGGAAATTCTGCGCCGGGTTTTTGCCCGCCAGCACCGCTCCGATGGAGACTGGCCGCAGTGGTTCTTCCTGGAGCCGTATTCCTTCATCCAGGACTCCCACAGCCATGGCGACGTCATCATCTGGCCGCTGAAGGCGCTTTGCGACTACATCGAAGCAACGGACGACATCGCCTTTCTCTCTGAGCCGATCCCTTGGCCAAAGGTCAACGGCGAGGTCGAGGCGCAGAGCAGCAGCGTCGGCGAGCATGTGCAGAAATTGCTCGACGGCGTGACTGCGCGCTTCCTTCCCGGCACGCATCTGCTCCGTTACGGCGAGGGCGACTGGAACGACACCTTGCAGCCGGCCGATCCTTCGCTGCGAGACACGCTGGTCAGCAGCTGGACCGTCGCGCTGCTTTTCCAGCAGGTCACCCGCTACGCAGAGGTGCTCCGCCGTGCCGATTTAATCCCCGATGCTGATAGGCTGCGCAATCTGGCGGAAGCCATCCGCGCCGATTTCAACCGCTATCTCATTCGCGATGGCGTCGTGGCAGGTTATGCGCATTTCAATGCCGAGGGAGGCGCGCCCGACCTGCTGCTTCACCCGAGCGACCGCAGGACCGGCGTGAGCTATTCCCTCATTCCGATGACGTGCGCTATCACCGGCGGCCTTTTCACACCCGAGCAGGCTCGGCACCACCTCCAATTGATCCGCGAGCATCTGTCGTTCCCCGATGGCGTTCGGCTCATGGATAAGCCCCTGCCTTATCACGGCGGCTCCGAACGCATTTTCCGCCGCGCGGAATCTTCCCCATACTTCGGACGCGAGGTGGGACTGATGTACGTCCATGCTCACCTTCGTTATTGCCAGGCCTTGGCAATTCTAGGCGAGGCTGACGCTTTCCGGGACGCGCTTCAAATCGCCAGCCCCATCGCGGTAACCGAGCTTGTCCACAACGCCGCGCTTCGGCAGAGGAATTGCTATTTCACCAGCAGCGATGCAGACTTTCACGACCGCTATGAAGCGTTCGCCGAGTGGGCTCGCGTCAAGGCGGGCACGATCTCGGTCGAGGGTGGCTGGCGGATTTATTCGGGCGGGCCAGGCCTTTTTATCGATCTCCTGATCCGCCATTTTGCTGGAAATGCGCCTGATTTGTAGAGTTCTCTTTAACCCATTATAAGTAGTAAGCCTATGGTCTAGCTTGAAGCGGCGAGGCCCCTCTTGTGTAGTGCCGGGATTACCCAAAAACCAAAAAAGGAGAAACTCCATGGTTCGCAACTTTGTGGCAGCCATATGCGCGGCGCTTCTGCTCGCTTTTACCGGCACTGCGTTTGCGGAGAGTCCTTCGGGGACCTCCGCTGAAGCCAAAGCCTTGCTTGAGAAAGCCGTCGCGGCTGTGAAGGCCGACGAGAAAAAAGCCATCGAAGATTTCAATAACCCAACTGGCGGGTTTCGCGATCGCGATCTTTATGTATTTTGCGCGGCCGCACCGAACTACAATTTTACCGCGCATCCCAAGGCTGAACTCAGGGGAACGCCTCTGGCCGCCCTTGTCGATAAGAAAGGGAAAAAGCTCGGGGAAGAGCTTATCAAAGCGGCATCCGAGGGCAAGGTCGCTGAAGTGGAATACATGTACCCGCGTCCCGGCGGAACGGAGCCGGTCGAGAAGGTCAGCTACGTGACCAAGGTTGGCGGCCAAGTTTGCGCCGTCGGCTACTACAAGTAACTATCATGGACGCGTGCGAGCGCGGAAATATTACGCGTCATAGCCGCCCTTGAGGCGACTATCCAGATAAAGATCAGCTTTCTATCTGTTAGCTGAGTGGCCGGGTCAAGCCCGGCCATGACAATATGGCCTCAGGCGAAGAAATCTTCGATCCTGATGGGAAGTGCGCGGATGCGCTTGCCGGTGGCAGATAGACCGCGTTGGCGACGGCGGCATTGGTGCCGACATTGCCAAGCTCGCCCAGCCCCTTAACGCCTGCCGGGTTCACCTTGTCGTCGATTTCAGGGACCAGGATCACCTTCACTTCCTGAATATCGGCATTCACCGGCACGAGATAGTCCGCTAAGATTATCGTTGACGTATCGCGCATTGCGCTCGTCGATTTCGGTCTCCTCGTGAAGCGCGGCAGAAACGCCCCCAGATCATGCCGCCCATGAGCTGGCTCCTTGCTGTGCGCGGGTTCATGATTCGTCCCGCTGCGAACGCGCCAACCAAAAGCGGAACACGGATCTCATGCGTGCGCCTGTTGACGCGCACCTCGACAAATCCGCACCGAACGCGAGCAAGCTCTAGGCGGGCGGAGCATCTTCCGGTTCGTCGAGGAGGCTGTTGGTCAACGGCGTTTTGTAGAGAAGAAAGTGTATCGTTTTGACCTTTGGGCGAAAAAGGTTTGTGAAAAACTCCTTCGAAACGCGGCGGGCAGCGGTCAGCCGGTGACCGCCATTAACGATAACCCAGCGCCCGCGCCGGCCTAAGCGAACGATGACAGGATCTGCATTGTTATACCCATAACGGCGGATGGAGCGCATAACCAGATCGAGGCGCGCACTATCACCCCGGTCCTCGTTCTTGAAGGGAAGCTTGTCCAGGGCTGAGACGGGAACCTCGATCTGAGCCATATCATCATAGAACTGGATTTGTTCGAGATCGGCCACGCTCTCTACCCATTGCACGCCTGGGATGGGGTTTTTCGGCATATCTAACTACCGGCGTAAGAGGAAAAATAAGAACAAACCCCTGGCATTACGTCGAAAGAAGGGGTATGAATTGGTATACAGTCGACGTAATAACCTGGAAAGTGTATGCATACTTCATGATGTGTCGCGATCAAGTCAACCATAGGTTGTCGCCGCCTGTTTCGAGTAGTGCCTCTATGATCGAGATATCTGGTGAATGTTTGTGCTGTGAACAAATGCCCCGATTGCTTTCTTTTCTCGGGAGGTCTTTTCTCTGCAATCGCTAGCGATAACAGAGAATTAGATAAATGGTTCTTCTCCCAAGAATTAGATCTTATTTTATTGCATAATCCAAAACACTTTCATTTTATATGACCAGCTGGTCTCCGCTTATAGCGGCGCTTGAGGTTGTATCTCTTGGTGTATGCAAATTTATTACAGCTACAAATTCAAGCTTCTTCAATGGAACAAAAATCTTTAGATTTCGTCTGGATTAAGAAGATTGATAGCTTGCATATTTGTCTTTGAACGAGATGTGAGCGAAGTATTTGAGTGCAGCATTGCGCACCATCGATATTATTCGCTCAAAACTCTTAACCAATGGAGAGGCGGGTCGGTTGTGGGGATGCTGCCTCTTTCGCAAAAACGGAGACCTGGTACCCGCATGTCTGCCGGGAAAGAAGAGGATGGCGGTGAAACCGCCCGACGCATGAACAGGAAAGCAGCCGCTGTGAACTCGGCTTCTAATGCGCAGGTGAAGCAGGGCGGCCAGGGCCGCGTAAAGGATCCTTTACGCGACAAGCGCCTTGCGCAAAATCGAGCAGGCCCAACGGGCCAGGGACGCGTCAAAGATACCGCAAATGATAGGCGCCTCGCTCAGAATCGACCAGGCCCCACCGGGCAAGGCCGAGTAAAAAATCCAGATCAGGACCGGCGTCTTTCGATCAACCGCGAAGGGCCAACGGGTCAGGGGCGCGTCAAAGACCCTGAGCATGACCGGCGCCTTTCCGAAAACCGGCCTGGGCCCACGGGGCAAGGCCGTGTGAAAAACCCAAATCGCGACAAGCGTCTGCGCGATAATCGAACCACTTAATCAAACCTTCAGGAGAAGTGTGGTTATTTCCATGAAGTGGCGGCGTTTGGCTTGCTTGGAAGATAATTTTGTCGCAAGCTGTGTGAAAGTCCACATTTCCGATCGCTCCAACGGAACAGTTTCCTCAGCCCATTGTTGCGCTGTGCTGGCAAGCTCGTTACGAAAACATTAGCAATGCCTTCACTGTAAAAACCATGCCGATGACAGAGCAAAAAATCTTTGGTGACCCCAGCGGCATCGAAACACACCGCGCCGAAATCCTGAAGGATGACCGGCTCGCGGCAACGGTCTCGGCATACCTCGATGGTCAACTTATGGGCAAGGACTTGGAGCAGTTCGAAGCGCTCCTCAGGGAGAATGAATCTCTTGCGAGAGAGGTTCAGGAAATGCGCAAGATAGAGCTTAAGCTCATGGAGATGGGAGCCGATATCCTGTCTGAGCCGGTTCCGGATGCGCTATTGGAGGCGCTTTGCCGCGCGCAGGGCAGCTAAGCCCGTTCTTAGACGGGTGCGGCGGAACTTTCCAGCACTCGTATGTGGTCATTTATCGGAAAAGTCATGATGGCCCGGGTTCCCGGGCTTAGCGTTTCGTAACGGAGCGCCCCCTCAAGCTTGTCGGCCATTCCGGCAATAATGCGCTGACCGAGACCCGACCGGCGCTTTTCTTCGAGTTGATCCATCCCGCCGATCCCATCATCCTCGACGAAGAGATCGATTTCAGAATCGCGCGCTTTAAGAATGACGCGCACCTGCCCGCGTCCGTTCGGATAGGCATGCTTCAACGCGTTGAGAACAAGCTCGGTTGCCACGATTCCTATCGCGACGGCCGAGTCCGGGCCGGCCTGGATTTGGTCGCAGGAAAACGAAATCTTGTTCTCCTGGTTGACGCCGCCTGAGCTTACATCTTGCAGGTCGCGAATAAGGCTCGCCAGATAGTCCGCAAGCGAGATCCACCGCACATCGTAAGAGGTGTAAAGCGAGCGGTGAACCCGCGCCACAGCTAGAACGCGGCCATTGGCTTCCTTGAGAGCAGCCTTCACATTCGCGTTTCCAGAAACTTCACCCTGAAAATGCAGGAGCGAGGCGATGAGCTGCAGGCTGTTGCTGACCCGGTGGTTGACCTCGCGCAGCAACAGGGCGCGTTCTTCCGCCAGCGCCTTGAACTCGTCGCGGGCGATCCGAACCTCAGCTTCCGCGCGCTCTTTGTCCCGTCTGATCGCCGTCGCAAACATGGCGTTGGTGACGGCTTTTTCGAGCAAAATCAAAAAATCGCCGTTCACGTCCTTCACAACGTAATCGGACGCCCCTGCCTTGAGCGCCGCTACGGCGACCCGGCTATCCTGACTGCCCGTAAGATAGACCACCGGTGCAGCGTCGGCGCGTGACTGAAGCGGGCCAAGAAGCGAGAGGCCCTCGTGCTCCGGCAACACGTGATCGAGGATGATGACATCGATACCGCTCTTCTGCGCATAGGACAGCCCTTCCTCGGCTGTGTTTGCGCAAGAGACCTCGAAGCCGACGCGCTCCATATGACTTTTCAGCAGCCTGCAAAAGCCGTCATCGTCGTCAATAAGGAGGATCTGCGGCTTTCGATTAGGCATTAAGCGGGTCCGGAACCTTGATGACCGAGAAGAAAAGGCCGAGCTGACGTATGGCGGTGGCGAACTGCCCGTAATCCACCGGCTTGGTGATGTAGACGTTACAACCGAGGTCGTAACAGCGCTGTATCTCCGTTTGATCGTCCGTCGTTGTAAGAACAATGACCGGCGCCACCTTCAGATGGCCGTCGTTCTTGAGATACTCAAGGATATCAATGCCGGACACGTCCGGCAAGTTAAGGTCGAGGAGGACAAGAATGGGTTTGGCGTCAGCGGGCTGAGTCTGAAGCTCGTTGAAAAATGTAAATGCGGAGGCGCCGTCAGCAAAGTGGACGAGGTCGTTGGTCACCCCCGCGCGGCGGATATTCCGCTCGATCAGCCGCGCATGGCCCTCGTCGTCCTCGATCATGACGATTGTCACCGGCTTGTTCATGCCGCCATCCTCTTTTGAATCACCTTTGTTGTTGGAAGCGTCAGCCTGAATGTGCTTCCTTGCCCCAGCGTGGACTCCACCGAAATGGAACCGCCCAGCCGGCGCACCAGCGCCGAAACATAGGCAAGGCCCATGCCCTCGCCCGGAACATCCTGGGGACCGGCCCGGCGGAAAAGCTCGAAAATCCGTTGATGATCCCGCTGATCGATTCCGCGCCCGTTATCGGAAACCGTGTAGACGACGTCCGCGCCCCGCGCGCATCCTTCGACCTTGATTTCGCCCTTGACGCCGGGCTTCAAGAACTTGATCGCGTTTTCAACGAGGTTCGCGAAGATTTGCTCGAAAGCCAATCGATCCGTTACGACCGGCGGCAGAGCGCCCACTACGACGATCGCGCCTTTTTCGCGGACCTGATGCGCCACGCCTGCGAACAGGCCATCCACGAGCGCCTTCGCATCGATGACCTCCGGGTTCAGCGGCCGGCTGCCTTCGCGCGAAATTTTCAGGATTGCCGCAATGAGACGATCCATGCGCCCTATCGAGCTTTTGATGAAACCGAACGCTTCGTCGAAGTCCTTGCTCAGCGTGTCCGAGCCGGCCAATGCATTCGCTTCGCCCAGTCTATCGAAAAGCTCTTTCCTGAGCGTTTCGAGTTCTGAGGTGAAGCCCATGATGTTGACGAGCGGCGAGCGCAGATCGTGGCTCACGATGTAAGCGAAGCGCTGGATCTCCTCGTTCGCCCGTTTGAGCGCCGCGGTTCTTTGCGCAACCGTCTCCTCCAGGTCGATATTCGCCTTGAAAAGCGCATCCTGGGCGTCGCGAATGGCCGCGTTCGAGCGCAGCAGCATCCACAGGGAAAGGAACGAGAAGGTCAAGACAAGGAGAGCGCCGATGCCGTCGATGAAGAATTTGAAATTCTGAAGGCGGCGCGTTCTCGCTTCATTCATATGGACGAGCACGTTGCCATCATCCTGGATTGAGCGAACATAATCCTCAATCTGTTCCGTAAGCTTGAGGCCATATCCGTCCTTGACCCGCGCAATCGCTGCATCCCGCTGGCCGCTGTTTGCAAGCGCAATGGTTTCTCCCATTTCCTTGAGCTTTGCCTGCAGTGGCCCGAAAATGGCTTCGATTTTTTGAGCAGGCGGCAGTTCCTTCGGTGCCGTAGCCTGCAGTTCTTTCGCCATTGTCATCAGGCGACCGCTGTATTCCATATAAGGTTCGATGAAATCCTGCTGGCCAGCAATAAGGTAGCCGCGCTGGCTGCTCTCTACTGTGCGCAACAGTTGCGCAAATTGCGTAAGTCTCGCGTTGAAAGCGTTGAGTTCGTCAGCTGTTTCGGCATCGTGCAAAACGCGCTGTGTCAGCCAAAACGAATAGCCGGTCAGAAAAAGCAAAACGACAGCCGCGGCGCCGATCAAAGCCGTCTCACGGCGCCCCCTCTGAATAAGAGCAATAAAATTGTCAAAAAAATTAGTTTTCAGGCGGCTACTTTCGTGCATGGCGGGAATTTAATAGGCCGATATATGGCAAGAGAAGGCAAAGAATGAATGCGCATTTCCTCAATTCTCAGTTAACTTGCTCGGGGAGCGCCTTGTCCCCGTTCACATATTCTTCCAGGCGCTGCCTCGCTCGGCTTAGGCGGCTTTTTACCGTGCCAACGGGGCAATTGCAGACAGCGGCAGCTTCTTCGTACGACAACCCCTCGGCGGCAATCAGGATGATCGCTTCGCGCTGCTCAGGCACAAGCCCGCCCAGGCCTTTCAGAACATCCTTGAACTCGATGTATTTATCTTGCGTCGCACGAAATTCGAGGTTAACCGGATCGACGTCGTCGAGCGGGGCCGTCTGGTGATATTTCTTGTAACGGATGTCATTATAGAAGCTGTTTCGAAGGATGGTGAACAGCCAGGCTCGCAGATTTGTACCCTGCTGAAACTTATCGAGATTCGATAGAGCTTTTACGAGTGTGTCCTGAACTAGATCGTCCGAGTGCTGCGCGCTTTGCGTCAGTGAAAGAGCAAAAGCGCGCAGATTTGGGATCCATTTGACAAGCTCGTCGCGCAGGCTCGCGTGGTCTGTGTCGCTCATTTACTTGCGCTCCTGCTTTCCGATCTGGTCGACGAGTCTGAGCATCTCTTCTGGGATCGGCTCCTTCAGAAGAGCTTCGTAAAGTTTGACAACCCCCGCGGTGAAGCGCGCATCGTCCCAAGGCGCGCCCTCTGCGCCGTTCTCGTCCTTGCGGGCTAGCGATGACCAAGCATTGGAGGAATTATCGGGAGAGGCTAGCGCTGTTGGTCTCTGATCTTTCGAACCTGTGGCGGGCTGAGGCTGTTGCGCTTGCTGAGCGGGCTGGCGCGTCTGCTCCTCGCCCATATCGCTATCATTCATAATCAAGTCCTTGTTGTCTGGAGGTGATCGCCGGAGCACCGGACATGGAGGATATCTTCACAAATCATGCGTCTGCTGGAACACGTTCGTGGGCTGTTTGTTGCAAAGGCATCAACTGCGTCTGGGCCATTATTCAGGGTAAAAACGATGTCGGTCTCGCAATCCATCGCTCCGCACCTTCCATCGCTGCGGCGGTTCGCACGCGCACTTTCCGGTTCGCAAGAGAGTGGGGATGCCTACGTGGTGGCGCTTCTTGAAGCGCTCGTGGAGAACCCGTCAATATTCCCCACCGATCTCGAGCCAAAAGTCGCGCTGTACCAAATTTTCTTGAAAATCTGGAATTCCGTGGACGCCAATGCCTTTCCGAACTTCAAATATGAACGGTCGGATTCGGTCCGGGGCTTGCAGATCCTGACACCCAAGCCCCGCCAGGCTTTCCTGCTGCTGTCCGTGGAGGGCTTCGATGCGGAGGCAATCGCGAAGATTCTAGATACCGATCCCGGCGAAGTGGCCCAGCTGATCGCCGCTGCCGATCACGAAATCGCGAACCAGCTGCAACCTGCCGATATTCTCATCATCGAAGACGAACCCCTCACGGCCGCGCATTTGGAAGAACTCGTGAAAAGCCTCGGCCACGGTGTCATAGGCGTAGCGAGGACTCATCAGGCGGCGCTGAAACTGGCCCACTCCAAAAAGCCCGATTTGATTTTGTCCGACATCCAGCTTGCCGATGGAAGCTCGGGGGTCGAGGCGGTCAACGAGATCCTTGGAGAACTTGCAGTGCCGGTTATTTTCGTGACCGGCCATCCCGAAATGCTGCTGACGGGCGAAAAGCCGGAACCTACCTTCCTGATCGCGAAGCCGTTCAATGCCGAGACGGTGAAGGCGGTTATCGGGCAGGCCCTTTTCTTCGAGGTGCGTTCCCGCAGGAAGGGCGACAGCGCAACGCCCGGCGGACACATGGAAACGCGGTCCGCCCTGTGAAGTCGAGTCACGCCGCCGAAGCTCCCTCCATCCGTCTACTGATCATTGAACTTTCCCAGATAGCAGCGTACCCTCCATCGCCAACAGATTTGTAGCAGCAATTAGGGCCTTGCGTTCATGGAAACCCTGCCGACTGTCCTGGTCCCCGGCCTTGGGACCGATGCCCGGCTCTACGGCGAGCAGCTCGCAGCGCTATGGCAGTTTGGACCCGTTATGGTGGCCAATCAGACGCGGCGGGATTCGATGTCAGCCATTGCCGAAGACATTCTCGCCCACGCGCCTCCAATGTTTGCTCTCGCCGGCCTGTCCATGGGCGGCTACGTCGCCTTCGAGATCGTGCGGCAAGCACCGGATCGGGTTCTCAAGCTTGCCTTACTCGACACTACAGCTCGCCCCGACACGCCCGAGCAGACCGAAAAGCGCGAAACGCAAATCGGCATGATCAGGGCAGGCCGTTTCGGCGAGATCGCAGGCCTTATGTTCCCCCTCCTGGTTCATCCGAGCCGCAGGGACGATGCAAAGCTGTGGGCTCTCTTCTACGAGATGTTTCTCGCTGTCGGCCCCGAGGCTCACATCCGGCAGCAGACTGCGATCATGGGGCGGCCGGATTCGCACCCCACCCTTTCGACCATTCGCTGCCCGGCGCTCGTCGTGGCCGGCGACGGCGATCAACTAACGCCACCCGAAATGGCGCGGGAAATGGCGGACGCAATCGAGGGAGCGCGGCTTGCCATTGTGCCCGAGTGCGGCCACCTCTCGACTTTGGAGCGGCCCGAAGCCATGAGGACGATCCTCATCGAATGGCTCCAATCGAACTGAACGCAGCTTAAGGAGAAAGCGAATGGTCAAAGCCGAATGGAACGGCGTGACATTGGCGCAATCCAACGACACGGTTGTCGTTGAGGGCAACCATTATTTTCCTGCCGAAGCCGTTGACAGGACCCATCTCAAACCCAGCGCCACAACGACAAAGTGTCCGTGGAAAGGAACCGCGCATTACTACACCGTGGTCGCGGAGGGAAAGGAGAACCCTGACGCAGCGTGGTATTATCCCGAACCGAAATTGGCGGCAGCCGAAATCAAGGACCGGGTCGCCTTCTGGAAGGGCGTGAAGGTTTCTTAGGTTATCGCCGCCCGTGCGCACCGCGAATCGGTGCGCAGAACGGCGCAGCCAAGATGCACCGATGGTAAATTGTGTCCGCGTGCACCATGCCGGGAGGGCAGGACTGTGCAGATTCCAATAATGGCGGTTTTTCAAAATCTTACTTGTGCATCTATATAATTTAGGCGAATTGATGTGTTTCCATCCACCCGCGACATAAAGCAGCTTTCGCTCGCCTTTTTCCGCTGTGGAAGTTGCAGGAAACCCCATGTCTTTCAGGAACTTAATCGCTGATGCATGTGCGACGAGTCTGCACGTGCCTTATTTGCAACAGATACAGGAAATAAAAGCTTCGGTGTACCTTACGGTGGAGTTGGAGGCTGCAAAAACCTTGGTATTCCAGCTGCGTGATCCGTGTTTCACAGGACGGGCCAGCTGGAACTTTGCTTTGGTCCAGGCATTAACTCTGGTAGCAGACTCCCATGCCCGCACGCTTCCTACTCTTCCGGCGCGAACACATTTGGTTTCCTTGCCACTCCCGCGAGTAGCCAATCTCAGCTCATCCTTAATCGGTAGGCGATGCTAAAAAAGCTCATCATTTCGACTGTCGGATTCTGCGCCCGCACTCCGTGGCCCGTAATCCTCGCCGGGGTGGCCCTGGCAACGGCGTCAGTATTTTTCGTTATGGACCACTTCGAGATTAACACCGACGTCAGCAAGCTCATCTCCAAGGAGCTTCCGTGGCGGAAGCGGGAGTTTGCCTTTTTCAGAGCGTTTCCGAAGACGGAGACGACGATCGTCGCGGTCGTCGATGGGCCAACGCCAGAACTCGCCGATAACGCTACTCAAAGACTCGTTCAGCGCCTTTCGAAAGAGAAAGACGTTATTAAAAGCGCGAGGCAGACTTCGGGCGGCGCCTTCTTCAAACAGAATGGTCTTCTTTTCCTTTCCGAGAGTGAGCTCAAGGATACGCTGGCTCAGCTTACGAAGTCGCGCTCTCTGCTGGAACCGCTGGCTGCAGATCCAAGCCTTCGAGGCGTCATGAGCGCAATCACGCTCACGCTTCGCGGCGTGCAGGGACGCCGGATCACCCTCGACAGCCTTGCCCCGCAGTTCAACTCCATATCGGCGGCCATCGAGAATTCGATTGCGGGTCGCCCTGCTTGGTTCAGTTGGCGTGAACTCCTGAGCGCACAGCCTTCGATGCGTCGGGAGACGCGTCAATTCATCGATATAGAACCCATTCTCGACTTCAATTCACTTGAGCCCGGCGAAAACTCGACGTCTGCCATACGCCAGACCGCGTCGGATCTCGGCCTTCCCAAGGATGGCGTCACAGTCCGTTTGACAGGCCCTGTGCCGATCGCGGATGAAGAATTCGGCACGCTGAAAGAAGGTGCGGGCGTGAATGCCGCGCTGACGATCCTGGCGGTCCTCATCATTCTCTGGCTTGCCTTACGCTCGGCGAGGATCATCTTCGCCGTGTTCGTCGCCCTGTTCATCGGACTGGCGATAACGGCCGCGCTTGGGCTCGCCATGGTTGGCGCCTTCAATCCAATTTCTGTGGCCTTCTTCGTGCTGTTCGTGGGTATTGGCGTCGACTTCGGTCTGCAATTCAGCGTCGGCTACCGTGCCGAGCGCTTCGAGAGCAACAAGCTCGTCGGGGCCCTCGTCGCGACCGCGGACCACACAGGCGGCCGTCTTGCCCTTGCCGCAATGGCGACCGCCGCGGGCTTCCTGGCGTTCACGCCAACGGCCTACAAGGGGCTCTCGGAATTGGGATTGGTCGCCGGTGTGGGCATGCTTATCGCATTCGTGACGAGCATCACCGTGCTGCCCGCGATGCTCCGCCTTCTTAATCCTCCGGCGGAACCTCATCCGCTCGGCTATGCCTTCCTGGCTCCCGTGGACCGCTTTCTCGAAAGACACCGCATGGCGGTGCTGGTCGGGACGCTTTGCGTTGTGATCGCGGGGCTGCCTCTCCTTCACTGGCTGCGCTTCGATTTCAATCCGATGAATCTGCGCAGCCCGAAGGCGGAATCGATAGCCACCTATCTCGACCTCAAAAAGGATCCGGAGACGGCCGGACGCACTGTCGAGGTTCTGACGCCGTCTGTGCCCGAAGCCAGCGCGCTGGCTGAAAAGATTAGCGCGCTGCCGGAAGTTTCGAGAGCCATAACTCTCAGCAGCTTTGTGCCCGAGGACCAGGACAAGAAGCGCGCCCTCATCAGCCAGGCCGCAACCGATTTGAATGGTTCCCTCAACCCCAAAGAGATGCTGCCCGCCCCGTCGGATGAAGACATCGTGAGCAGTCTCGTGGGCGCATCGAATTACCTGAGCGTCATCGCCGAGCGGAGCCCCGGAAAGAAAGGCGTCCAGGCTGCACAGCGCTTGTCGACCGCGCTTGCCGATCTTGCAAAAGCGAGTCCGGAGGCGCGGGCAAGAGCCGCGGAGGCGCTCGTCAGGCCTCTCAGGTTCACGCTGGATGACATCCGTCTCAGCCTCACCCCTCAGACTGTCACGCTAGGCTCGCTGCCCGCGGACCTCGTTGCAGACTGGAAATCGGCCAACGGAAGCGTCCGCATTTCCGTCGTGCCGAGGGGCGATTCAAACGACAATAGCGTTCTCAGGCATTTCGTGGAGGCCGTGACTGCGGTTGCTCCTGAAGCGACGGGAGAGGCTATCGGCATCCAGAAAGCAGGCGACACAATCGTAAACGCGTTTATTCAGGCCGCGATCTGGGCGCTGACTTCGATTGCATTCCTGCTCTTGCTGAACTTGAAGCGCCCGGTAGATGTGGCGCTGACGCTGTTTCCGCTGCTTCTGGCCTGCGTTGTCACGCTCGAGCTGTGCGTGATTTTGGACATGCCGCTGAACTTCGCGAACATCATCGCGCTGCCGCTGCTTTTGGGCGTCGGCGTTGCGTTCAAGATTTATTACATCATGGCGTGGCGCGAAGGGCGAAGCGGCCTTCTGGCTTCACCCCTGACGCGCGCCGTATTCTTCAGCGGCATGACGACGGCCGTGGCTTTCGGCAGCTTGTGGCTGTCAAACCACCCCGGCACGTCGAGCATGGGCAAATTGCTCGCGGTGTCGCTCGTGAGCACCATGGCCGCGGCGGTATTATTCCAGCCCTTGCTGATGGGCCCGCCGCGGGAGGTGGAAAAGCCGGAGGAAGAGAAGGAGGAGGCGAAGGCCAAAAAGCCTCCCTACTTGGCCACCCCTGAGCACACAGCCTGATCGGTCGGCGCGCCCTTCGTGAGCGGCACGCGGGTCCAACTTTCGCCGCCGCAAAGCAGTCCGCCGAGCACGCAGCCTTCGATGCGCAAAACGTCAGGGCTCGTCAGGCTGATGTGGGATGTATAGGTTTCGCCATTCTCGGCGTTATAAACCTCGCCATCCCACTGGCTCTTCGACGGCTGCATGTTGATCAGGATCGGCATGCCCATGATAGAGCGTTCGCGCTTGGCGGGGTCGGGATTGTTCTCATCCTTCCCAGGCTCTCCTTTCGTCCAGGCGATCACACCCCAGAGCCCACTTCCACATTGCACGATGCGAATGTGAGCTGTGCCGTCCTCGACGGCCCATTCGCCCAGAGGCGACTGCGCAAAAGCCGTCCCCATTGCACACAAGCTAAAGGTGGCCGCGACCACGAATCTTTTCAGCATTCCGCACTCCGTTGTGTTGCTTGCAGGCGTCATGTTACGCCATTGTGGAAATTCTAGGTTCTTACGGCACATTGCTGCCATTCGGTCCCTATGACATGAAGTGCTTAACGACTATTTCAGAAAAACGCACAGCGTGATCGGTTCCGTGGACCGGCATTGAGGAGTCTGAAGCATGAGCATTGATATCCAGTCCCTGTTCGCGGAGAGCGAGGCTGAGCGATACGCACTACACACGCAGCACATGAACGAACAGATGGTGCGCGTGCTGAAGACGATCGGCTACAACGTCGGCTTCGTTCGCGGTCAGGGACAATATCTTTGGGACCGCGAGGGGGCCAAGTATCTCGACCTTCTGAGCGGCTGGGGGGTGTTCGCGGTTGGGCGCAACAATCCGAAGGTGCATGCGGCGCTGCGACAGGTGCTCGATAGCGAACTGCCCAACCTCGTGCAAATGGATGTGTCGCCGCTGGCGGGCGTGGTCGCGGAGCGTCTGCTTGCTCGCGTGCCTCACCTCGAAAAGGCATTCTTCGCGAATTCGGGCACTGAAAGCGTCGAAGCTGCCATCAAGTTCGTCCGCGCAGCGACGGGGCGCGCTGGCATCGCCTATTGCGGCCATGCGTTTCACGGCCTCTCCTACGGTGCGCTTTCGCTCAACGGCGACACCATTTTCCGCAAGGGCTTCGAGGGCTTCCTCACAGATTGCGTTGAGGTGCCGTTCAACGATCTGACCGCGCTCGAAGATGCGCTGAAAACAAAGAAGATCGCGGGCTTCTTCGTCGAGCCTATCCAGGGCAAGGGCGTCAACATCCCCGATGACGGCTACCTGAAGGGCGTCCACGAGCTCTGCCGGAAGTACGGAACGCTTTTCGTGGCCGATGAAATCCAGACGGGCCTTGGCCGCACCGGCAAGTTCCTCGCAATCGAGCATTGGGGCGTGGAGCCTGACCTCGTCCTCGTGGCGAAGGCACTCTCCGGCGGCCACATTCCGGTGGGCGCCGTGCTCACCCGCAAATGGATTTTCGACAAGCTTTTCAACCGCATGGATCGCGCCGTGGTACACGGGTCGACCTTCGCCAAGAACGACATGGCGATGGCCGCAGCGCTGGCGACGCTGGACGTGCTGGAACAGGATCATCTGATCGAGAACGCCGCGCGCCAGGGAGAGCGGCTTACAGCTTCGTTCCGCGCGATGATGGGCCGCTATGAGCTGATGAAGGATGTGCGCGGCAAAGGCGTGATGATCGGCGTGGAATTCGGCGCGCCGAAATCGTTCGCGCTGAAAATGTCATGGCATGCGCTTGAGACGGCGAATGCAGGCCTCTTCTGCCAGATGATCACGATCCCGCTGTTCAAGGAGCACAAGATCCTGGTACAGGTGGCCGGACATTCAATGCTGACGATCAAGCTGCTTCCGCCGCTGACGATCACGGACGAGGATTGCAAGTGGATCGAGGACGCCTTCGAAGCGACCATCGCCGCTGCTCATAAGCCCAGTGCGGTCTGGTCGCTTGGCAAAACGCTCGCCGGCCATGCGATCAAGGCACGCGAAACCGCATAGGAAGAAACAGCTTTTGAACGGCGGTTCCGATTGAAAAGGGCCGCCGCTTTGGCGGCCTCTTTTTCGCCCGGTGCTTTTTCTTCCCGACCGCCCCTTCCGGTTAGCGCGCCCGTTTGCCGATGAATTTCGGCGCATGAACCTGCCTCCTTCAAGCGAATGACATAGGACACAGGCTAAAGTGTAATCGCAGCGGGACTCCCTCCCATGGGGAGAGGGCTGGGGTGAGGGGCGTATTATGTGCAAAATATTTACCCGTCACCACGACCGGCGTCCGGCCGTTTCCACTGGCAGCGGTGCGCCGGTTTCCATGTCAGCCGGACGCGCTGTAAAGTTACGCTTGGGGTTCGACGTAAGCCACTCTTGACGGATTGGCCTGAGGACTAAGATAGTTCGAAAGAAAGAGGGTTCTGCTTTGGGAGGTTTCGATGCGCGTGATACTTCTGGCGATCCCCGGCGCAGCGCTTATCGGGACCGCCACGGCGCTCACTCTGCAGCACTTCCAGAAGCCTGTCCCGGAGGCCTTCGCAACCTCGGGAACGACGCTTCGCGCCAACTGACCGCCGCGGGTTTTGTGGCCCTCGTTCTGGCCCTCCTTTGCGTCCTTTTCCCCCTCAGCGTGCTCGCCCAGGACCTGCGGGGGCATGGCGGTCCGGTTCGCACCATTTCGATCAGCCCTGACGGCAGAACGGCCATCACCGGCAGCTTCGACAACGCCGCAATCGAATGGGATCTGAACGCGAGCACCGCTCTGACGATCTTTCGCAAGCACGAAGGCCCGGTTAACGCCACGCTTGCGCTCGCGAACAACCTTTATGCGACAGGCGGCGACGATGGCCGCGTCGTCATCTGGGCTAGCGGCAAGCAGGAGCCGGTTCGCATCCTCGGAAGCCACGATGACCCCGTTTCCGCGCTCGCCGCTTCGCCCGGCGGAGATTCCCTGGCCTCTGCCGGCCAGGACGGCGAAATCAGGATTTGGCCGATGGGCGAAGCTGCCGAGCCTTTGGTGCTGAAAGGGCATGCGGGCCAGGTCAGCACCTTGGCTTATTTGCCCGATGGCGTTCTCGTGTCGGGGGGATATGACGCCACTATCCGCTTCTGGCGCACGGATCGGGAAATCAGGTCCGTTCGGTTCGAATCGCCCGTCAACAAGCTCGCCGTTCTCCCGGACGGCTTGATGGCCGCCTGCGCGGACGGGCATTTGAGACTGCTTTCCATGCGAGGCGACCCTATCGGGGACATCGAGCTCTCCATGTTCCCGCTCGTGGCCCTATCGGTGACCCCCCAAGGCGATCTCGCCGCCGCGGGCAGCATCGATGGCCGCGTGATTTTCGTCGATCCTCAAACGAAAACCGTAGTCCGCGAGCATCAAAGCCGCGGCTGGCCCGTATGGGCGCTCGCGTTCACGCCGGATGGGCGGCAGTTCTTTTCAGGCGGCGGCGATGCCCTCGTGCGCCGGTGGGACGCCAAGACCGGCGAGCCGCTTGGCGCTTCGATGGCCAGCCTGACGGAAAACGTGCCGGAACCGCTTCGCATGAGCCGGGGAGCCGAAGTCTTCCGGGCTTGCGCCGCTTGTCATGCGCTCCACGATGAGAACGCGCCGCGAGCGGGGCCGAGCCTGCACGGCATAATGGGACGCCACATCGCGTCCAAGCCGGATTTCACCTATTCTGAGGCGCTCAGGTCGCTCGATATTGTGTGGGACCGCGAGACCATCTCCAAGCTCTTCGAGATGGGGCCGCGTGCGTATGCACCCGGAACCAAAATGCCTGAGCAGCGGCTAAATCCCGCCGACCGCAGGGCGCTCGTGGATTTTCTTGCGGAAGCGACGCGATAGGCTTTGCCAGCCTGATTACGCATGTTACGCCCCTCATCCTGTCCTTCTCCCCATGGGAGAAGGAACGCTGTTGCGCCCTCTCCCAGGGAGCTACTCAAATCCCCGTCACCGCCGCACTTTATTGCTGCACGCTCCCTATGCGGCGAAGCTCGCCTACGAGCCGTTTGGGATCGACCGGCTTTGTGAGCATGGGGGCGTGCTGGAAGCCTTCCGGAAGCTGGTCGCTGGAATAGCCTGAGAGAGCGATGAACGGCAGCGAGCGGGCGCGCAGCACGTCGGCAATCGGCGCGGCGGTTTCACGCCCGAGATTCACATCGAGCACCGCCAGATCGCAGCCCTGAGATTCAAGAAGCCTCATGGCAGCCGCCACCGACGCTACGGGGCCGACAACTTCGAAACCCGCCGCTCTTAAATGATCGGCGACATCGAAGGCGATTAAAGGCTCATCCTCGACAACGAGAACGCGCTCGGCCATGTCTCATCTCCTCACTATGGGCGCTCTAGCAGGCGGCTGCAAAAGGCTCACTATGATGCTGAATCGTCGATGATGCACGGCCTCATCCTGAGCTTGTCGAAGGATGAAGCCCAGATTTCCGGGTTTTCAGCGGGCCGCCAGCTATCTCAATGGCATTCTCGGCTGAACAGTCGAGGCACCATTGCAGGCCCTCCTTCGCATAATCGAGCTGCACTTCAGCCGAGAGGCCCATCCGGGCCATGGACTCGATGACCGTCGATCCAAACCCGCGCCGGGCCGGTGCGCCGACAGCGGGGCCACCGCGCTCGACCCATTTCATGGAGAAACGCGGGCCTTCGAACGGGGCGCCGTATAACTTCCAGCTAATATCGACGCATCCTGCGTCATTGCTCAAAGCGCCATACTTCCCGGCATTCGTCGCAAGCTCGTGAAGGGCCATGCCGATGGTTTGCGTGGCGGCGGGAGACAGGTAAAGCGATGGTCCGCGCAGCAGCACCCTTGTGCCCACCAGATCCTGAAAATGTGCGAGCTGGGCGTGCAACAGCTCAGCGACATCCGCGCCCTGCCACTCGTTTTTTATGAGCAGGTCCTGGCTCCTAGCGAGCGCCTGGAGGCGTTCGGAGAACCGCCGCACGAAGTCATCAGCGTTCGAGGTCGCCGTGTGCCGGGCGATCGCCTGCACCACGCCCAGCATGTTCTTTGCGCGATGATTGATCTCACGCATGAGAAGCAGAACCTGCTCCTCGTGCTTCTTTCGCTCGGTTATGTCTTCGACGACGACGTTAATGCCAATGACTTCGCCTGCCGCATTGCGAAGCGGCATCCATTGTTCAAGCCAAGTGCGCGGGGCATCGGGCGAGGCTGGGGTGGTCCCGGATAGTTCGACATCGAAGACGCCTTGCCCGGTCTCGAATATGCTGCTGGCAATGCGCTCAGCCGCGGCCGCCAGGGCCGGAACGATTTCGCGCAAGGTCTTTCCGATGTGATCTGCGATCGGGAGGCCATTCATTTCGGCCAGGCGTTCGTTGATGCGAACATAGCGCAGGCCGCGATCGAGAACGCAGAGCCCGACGCGGGCCGTGCCGTAGATGGCTTCGATCTCGGCGAGCGAATTTTTCGCGCGGTTCTCGCTCTCGGCGAGAGCGGCTTCGATCTGCTTTCTTTCACTGACATCGATCGCCGATCCAATAAGACGGAGAAGGCTGCCATCCTGCGCCGTGACCGCACGCCCGCGATCCCAAAGCCAAACCCAGTGGCCGTCCTTATGCTTCATGCGATATTCGGTGCTGTAGCGGCCGTCCGCGCTGCCGTATCGGTTAGGAGCCATTTCGATGCGCTTCCGGTCGTCCGGGTGCATAAGCCCGAACCAGCCTTCGCTCGACGGCAGCATCTCCCGGCGATGATAGCCCAGCAATCGCATCAAGCCCTGGCTCCGCCAACAGCGATCCAGTTTCGCGTTCCAATCGTAAACGAAGCCGCCCGCCGCCTCCTCTCCCGCGATAAAGCGCTCGTTGAGTTCGCGCAGTGCGGCATCGGCCCGGTTGCGAGCCAAGGCTGCGCTTTCAAGCGCGCTCCAAAGCTCTTTGATCTCCGGCGTGCTCGGTTTGAACGGCGGCGCCGGGCCACCGAGCAAGGCAGCCGCGTTGTCCCGCAGCTCTGCGATGGGCTGAGTAATGCGCTGCGCGATCATTCCGGCAAACAGTAGGCTCAGAGCCGAGAGCCCTACGCTGACTGCGATTGCCGAACGCGCCGAACTCCAGACCGCCGCCTGCAGTTCCTGTTTTTTGACGGCGATGCCCACGGTCCAGCCGCTCTTTGCCAGGTGCGCATTTGCGGTGACGGTATCGTCTCCTTCGATGCTGCGGACATCGTAGACGCCATCCTGATCCTTGACCTCGCGCCAGCCCTCCGAGGCAAGCTGCCCTACGTAGCGATCATGGTCCGGGACGCGCGCGATAAACCGTCCATCCCTGTCTACAATCCCCGCTAGCAAGCCTTCGGGCATCTTCTGCTCATTCAGCAGGCGCTGAAAGCCTTGCATGCTCATGGTGACTGCGAGTGCGCGGAACGGCTGACCGTTCTTGAAGACTGGGAACTCTACGGTGGTGACCCATTTTTGGGCTAGCGCGCCTTGCCAAACACCGGAGACCATGACGGAGCGGGTCGCAAATGCGCGCTTTTGCGCAGCGATTCCTTCTGGACTGCGCATAGGAAGCGGTTGGCCACGCTTGGCGTAGATATTCAAAATCTGTTGACCGTCGGGAGCGGCAACCAGAACCCAGGCTTCGCCGGTATTGGTGAAGGCGCGGCGAGCCTCGGCTTCGAAGGCATCGAGATTATCTTCGCGGAGCGCCGGAGAGGCCGCCAGGACTTCTCCGAGGGCGATGTACTTGTCGAACTGTGCATCCAGACCAGCAGCAAGCGAACGCGCGGCGTAGAGCAGGCTGGCGCGCTGAGCCTCATTTGCGGCGTTGACCACGCGCTCCACGACCGATACGCCAAGCAAGTTCAGCGGGAGCGCAAGCGCCACCACGATCAGCGCAAGCCGGGCGCCAATGCTCCAGCGGTCGAACCCAATTGCGTACAGTGAGGCATTCACCCAGCGGTTCAGCAATCCTGCTACGGCGGGCCCGTCCGCGGCGCGCGCGAGCGCGCCCGCATGCACTGCGCTTTCAACCGAACTCTCCTGCGGACTTGTCTGATATCGATCAGCTTTCATGTTCGCGTTCGCGGAAATGGTGGCCGGTCGTGCGCGGCGCCAGGCGCGCAGGTGCTACTGCCGGATCAAAGCCTTCGTTCACCGCAATTTCAACCCGGCAATCGTCGCACATCTTAACACCGGAAAGGCGTGCAGCACTTTGCGTTAGAATACATCCATTGCCGCCCTTAGAGTTTCACGATTATCCTCTCGATAGTGCTTTTCACAGCCACAGTTAATGCAAAGAAACGGTTCTCCTCCTTCACCACATGGCCGGCGGGGAATGGGCCCGAAAATTGACGCGCGGCTCCAGCGCAATCACTCTCTCCGGGCACCTGTCCAGACACAACGCGTCCTGGACGCATCGATGGGGACGGGCGAGGTCTATTAAAACTGGGCGCGCGACATCACAGCCTTTGGGCTGGGAAGGGTCAGATTGTACGGGTCCGGAGTTTTGGCGGGGGCCGCTCTTAAGTCGACTGGCTGCGAAAGACGGCCTTGATGTGAGCGAGGCGCTCACTGAGCCGTTGCACTTCGTTTTCCATGCCGAGGCGCCGGGCCAAGCCAATCGCGTCGTAGAGAAATTCCTTCGCGTCGCTATAGCGTGCGGTCGCGTCGCCCGCCGAGAAGGCTTCGTACATGTCCGAATAGGACTTCTCCGCCTTGGCCTCCAGCCACGTCAATCTCGCTTGCGTGCCATCGGGCGGGATCTCATCCATGGGCGAATCCGCGAAACACCCTTTTTCGCCGCGCGCCTCGTTGCAAGCGCGCGGCAAGGCAATTCATGCTTAGTCTTCCTGGCCCCAAAGCTCGGCGATGGCTTCGCCGCGGAAATCTGGCCTGGAATGATAATGGAGCTCGACTTCGCGAATGAAGCGGCCTTCTCTCCAACCCGTCCGCAAATCGATTGGCTGGGACTCTCCACCAGCGCGGATGCGCTCGTTGAATTTAACGTCCTCAACCTCGCCGTTGCCGAAGACAACCTTGATGCTGTTCAGCTCAATGTCGTTGCCGCGGACAAGAAGCTTGAGGCGCTTGAATTTGCCGTCGTGGCGTCCGACCTGGATGCTGTCATGATCGTTGATGAAGCCGACGTGCCGGTCGCCCAATCTTTCCCAGTCCCGCGCATAAGAAGCGCTGATCGACAGAAGCGTCACAACCAAAGTCACAGTAAGAGTACGAAACATTTTCCCTCCGAGCACCGATTACCAAAGCGGAGGGTTGATAGGCCCGTAAGTATGGCCTTAGCACGGCGCGCGCAGGGCAAAGATGTATCGCATTGTAACGCTTCTTTTACATGCTTTATCCCGCGAAGTGATGTCACAAGGCCTGTTTCAATCGCAGCGAATTATGAAACGAAGCGGTCAGATATTTTCACCTATGCTCCGCAACGGCGGACTTGATCGTCCGCGCTTCGTAAGAAATAGTAGGCTGCCTGCCGGGAGAACGGTAAATGCGGGGTTTTAGTCGTCTACTCAAGACAGCTCTCGTTGTGAGCATAATGCTCGGCACGATTGCAGTTTTTGGCGGTTTGGATGCGTTCGCTCCGCGAAACGCGATCCGCGCCGGCCAACCTAAGCCGGCAAAGCGCACTGCAAAGGCAACGGCTTCACCGGTGGTCGCCGCGCCAATCAACCCCG
This sequence comes from uncultured Alphaproteobacteria bacterium, assembly GCA_963834165.1. Taxonomy (GTDB): domain Bacteria; phylum Pseudomonadota; class Alphaproteobacteria; order Rhizobiales; family Rhodomicrobiaceae; genus Rhodomicrobium. Next base: position 547,620 of record CAWIAL010000018.1, read on the forward strand.
CCCGCGAGCCTGCGCTCCAGCTCGCGCCTGCTTCCTTCACGACCCAGCCGGAAACGAGCCTTGCTCAGACGATCGCAGCCTCGCCGTCAACGCAGGATGCGAGGCTTGAGACCTCGGCCGCAAAGAACGATCAGCCTCCGATCCTTCAAACGCCCGAGACCAAGGAGGTTGCCGCCTCTGGCGCCGCTGCTGCCTCGGATCAAGCCGTTCGCCTCGCCGCAGCAACAGCGCCGCTTGCCGCTCCGACGCTCGCACCTATTCCGGCGCTCGTGACCAAGTTCACGCCAGCCAAGCTCCTGTTCGGCGCCGTTAAGGAACCGGCCAACATGGCGACGCGTTCCATCGGCTTCTACGCGAGGGGTTGCCTCGCTGGAGCCGCGCCGCTGCCCGTCAACGGCCCAGCCTGGCAAGCCATGCGGCTATCGAGAAATCGCATGTGGGGGCATCCCTCGCTGGTGAAGTTCATCGAGCGTTTCGCCAAGGATGCGAAGACCAAGGATGGCTGGCCCGGTCTTCTCGTTGGCGATATGTCCATGCCGCGCGGCGGTCCAATGCCATCCGGTCACGCGAGCCATCAGGTCGGGCTCGACGTGGACATATGGTACAAGCCCATGCCCGGCCGCACGCTGACCGACGAGGAGCGGGAGACTATCCCCATGGAGAGCTTTCTTTCCGACCCGGCGCACGTGAACCCGAAAGTTTGGACGCCGGAATATGTGAAGCTCTTGCGACGCGCGGTCTCCTATCCTCAGGTCGCGCGCATTTTCGTCAATCCCGCGATCAAGAAATGGCTTTGCGACAACGTCAAAGACGAGCGCGGGTTTCTTCATAAGATCCAGCCGATCCCTGGTCATGACGACCATTTCCATGTGCGGCTTGTCTGCCCTGCCGACAATCCTGGCTGCCGCGATCAGCCCGCCCTCCCGGTTGGAGATGGCTGCGGCAAGGGCCTAGATACCTGGATCGCCGCACTGTCGAAGCCGGCCGTACCAGCCGCTCCGGTTGTGCCCGTTGCGCCGGCTGTGCCGAAGACAGGCGCAGCACCCGTGAAGGGCAGAGCAAGACATCAGATAACGCTCGCGCAGCTTCCGCTAGACTGCCGGGCCGTGCTGCAAGCGCCGCCTGCGCCAACGGCGCGATAAGCTCGATTCAGACTACGCCGATATGGCGGATCAGGCCTATCGGCCAAAATAGAGTTCCTCGACAGATTTCCACTCCGGACTGGCGGTGATTTTGATGAGGGCGCGATCGATCGGCTTCTTCAGCGGGCTGTGATCCGGCAGCGCGATCGCCATGAAAGACCGCGCGAGAAGGGCCCGCTGCACGTAAGCCGTTTTCGCGAAACGCGCGCTGACCAAGTATTGAAGTGCGCCGACGCTGTTGACGACGACGTCCGAGCGCCCATTCGCCAGAGAGGAAAGAGCTTCCGCCAAGCTATCGTACTTTTCGTATTTGAGGTGCAGTCCTTCGAGATACTCGGCGCCCGAGGATTGCGCGACGGCCGCCAGCTTTTTTCCGATCAGATCGCTTTCTGTAAGGACGCTGGTGTTTTCCACCCGTTCCGCGGTCATGCGCGATACCAGGCTTGCCGACATCAATGAAACCAGAGCGACGCTGCCTAACATCCAAACGATCGCCACGAGCCGCCCGGCGGGGGTCTTCGGGGTTTTGTCGCCATAGCCAACGGTCGTCATCGTGACCACAGCCCAATAGAGGCCGTCGCGAAAGCTCGTCACCCGGTCTTCAGGCGTCTCCGCTTCCGAAGTATTGGGACGTTCGATAAGCCAAATGACCACGCCTAGCAGCAAAAGCAAAGCGAGCATTCCGGCGATCAGATAGCCGAGGTCCGCGGCTACAGCCAAGTAGGAAGCAATGGCTGCAAGCGGGCCCGTATCCTTTCGCAAAGCGACCGCGACCCCGGATCGATGCGTGGGGTATGAAAAATCGACCCGCTCTTCCCGTTCGGCGGTGACTGTGATGGCGCCGATCGCCGCGTCGAAGCTCCCCTGCTCAAGGCCGGTGAGGATCAATTCCATCTGGGAAACTGGCATCAGCTTGTATTCCCAGCCGAGTTGCTCCGCGACCCGGCGCCAAAGGTCTACGCTCACGCCAGACAGCACGCCGTTGGCATCCACGCTGCCATAAGGCGGCACATTGTAGACCGCTACGCGCACCGGAGCGTTTGGAGGACGCTCCGCAGACGCGTCTTGGAGCGTCGCCGTCAAAACGAAGAACGCCGCCACGACTTGAAGCAACCGCAACAGGGACTTCAGGCCGGCCGCCCTTCTGTCGCTCATCCGCCGCCTCCTTCGAAGAATCCTTTCTCTTCCCTGAAAACGGATGCCGGCTTTCAACTAAGGAAAAGCCGCTCCGTGTGGCGCCTCTCTCTCGCATTCCGGAAGGGGCTGGATCGATCTTGAAATATTTGTCCGGCTACGGTCCCACATGACGATGACATCGCATTAACAATCCAGCCCTGCGACATTTTTAGGCGGGGGATCCAGATCGGCTGCGCCTGCGGACCAAAAAGGCGAAGGAGGAGCGGCGCGGAACCATGCGTCGCGCGTGACGGCCGGATACATGTCAGTGTCACGAGGCCGATCTATCCTGTCGCCCAGCTTTCGCCAAAACTGGGCACGTCGCGAATAGGCTTGTAAAACGGCGAAACGCTCAAATCCGCGTTGCGGGTCTGTGCGTTCGTTGAGTTCAAACACTTGGGGGCATAATGGCACTGCACAACAAGAATGCGATCAGACACAAGCTCCACGACGAAATATACGGCTCAGTGGACCTCTCCCGCTCCCTGCCAAAATACAAATTTCCCGAGCCCGAACGCGATCCGCGCGCGATCTATGCAGCCGTCCATGATGAGTTGATGCTGGACGGGAATTCGCGTCAGAACCTGGCGACGTTTTGCCAGACCTGGGAGGAGCCGGAGTTGCATAAGTTGATGGATGAGTGCATCGACAAGAACATCATCGACAAAGACGAGTATCCGCAGACGGCGGAAATCGAGGCGCGCTGCGTGCACATGCTCGCGGACCTGTGGAACTCGCCCACAGCCGCAAACACGATTGGGTGCTCCACCACGGGCTCCAGCGAAGCGGCCATGCTTGGCGGCTTGGCGATGAAGCGCCGTTGGGAAGCAAAGCGTAAAGCGGCCGGACAGCCTGCCGGCAAACCGAACCTGATTACCGGACCGGTGCAAATCTGCTGGCACAAATTCACGCGCTACTGGGACATCGAGCATCGCGAGATCCCTATGGAGCCGGGCCGATTCCTGATGACGCCCGAGGAAGTGATCAAGCGATGCGATGAAAACACAATCGGCGTCGTGCCGACGCTGGGGGTGACTTTCACCGGCCAATACGAGCCGGTCGAAGCGGTATCGGCGGCGCTGAACCGGTATGAGAAGGAAACCGGCTTAGACATTCCAATCCATGTCGATGCAGCCAGCGGCGGCTTTCTCGCGCCTTTCTGCGCGCCGGACCTCGTTTGGGACTTCCGCCTGCCTCGCGTGAGATCCATCAACGCGTCCGGGCACAAATTCGGCCTGTCGCCCTTGGGCGTCGGCTGGGTGATCTGGCGCGACCACCAAGACCTTCCCGAAGACATGATCTTCTGGGTGAATTACCTGGGAGGCAATATGTGCGATATCGCGTTGAACTTTTCACGGCCGGGAGGACAGGTTGTCTGCCAGTACTATAACTTCCTTCGCCTTGGGAAAGAGGGATATCGCAAGATCCACACCGCTTGTTACAAGACGGCTCAGTACATCGCCGCCGAAATCGAAAAGATAGGTCTTTTCGATGTGATCTACGATGGCGGCATGAACAGCGGCATCCCGGCATTGTGCTGGACCATCAAAACCGGGACTCATCCAGGTTTCAGTTTGTACGACCTTTCGGATCGGCTCCGCAGCCGCGGCTGGCAGGTACCGGCCTACACATTGCCGGCCAATTGCGGAGACATCGCCGTTCAGCGGATCCTGGTCCGCCATGGCGTCACTCGCGATCTTTGCTCTTTGCTCGTGGACGATATGAAACGGGCCATCTCCTATTTTGACCAGCGCCCGGTTCAAGCGCCCTTGACCGGCGAGGAAGCGACCGGATTTCATCATTGAATAGCTCAGACGGTTACGGCAAAGCACCATGGAATTGAAGCGGCAGATAATTGCTCGTAACCGCGAACAGAGCGCTCTGTATTGCGATCCGTCCGAACGCGTGCGGCGCGCCACGCATCGCCAAGCCCACACGACTGAAATTGCCGCCTTTAAGTGCATGGACGGCAGGCTCGATCTGGCGCGCATCACGATGACGCCACCCGGTATTATCCAACCATTCCGGAATGTCGGGGGCCACTTCGACCTTGGCTGGCCGTTCTTGGGCGTGGTCATGAATGAGTGGGTCGACTACACAATTTCGCGCGGAAGAAATCGGCTCATCATCGCAACCTACCACTTTTCCAAGGGCAACACCCATTGGGGTTGCAAGGGGCAGGATTACGATACTCAGCGGGGACTAGCCGCTGCGCTAAAACTTTCCAGTCAATTCGAGGAAGTCTTCGGTTCGCATGTCCGCACGACGCATCCTATCGTCGTTGGCATCGAAACGGACGAAGACGCCCTCATCTTTCACAGCGAACAAGATTCCGGCATCGTCTATAATATTGCAGAACACCTGCTCGACCGCGAAAGCGAGATCAGGGGCGCCCTGCGATATCTCTACCCGAGTATGCTTCAGCGGACGCTCGACGACCTCTTGCCGCTCGTGGCGGGGAATCAGGCGCACGTCAGAGACACCCGCCATACCGGGCGCAAGCCCATCGAACTCGACCATGCCGAGCGTGTGATCGCCATTGGACGCGGTTTCGACTGGCTGCACTTGCCAAATACCGCACTCATCGTTGGGCCGTATGACCACAAGTGGCCCGATGCGGTCGAGACCGCAGGGCAGATTGTCTTGCACAACATCGAGTTGGGTAGGGTTCCAGGCGAGGAGGGTGTTTTGGTGCTCGTCTCCGCGCTTTCGCATGACCCGATCGGCAGTTTCGGATGGAACCTGGGCGCCCAGAAAACACGATACCTTGAGCGCATCACCCTGGACACGTTGAGACATCGCGTCCCGGGCCTCATTCCGTACGCAAGACAATGCGCGGGAGTTCTCGAAGCAGACACGCGCTTCTTGCACGTGCTTGAGTAAAAAGCTGTAATCGGCTTGTATAAGGCCGCAATTCCCCACCTGAAATCCACCGATCGTTAACGCCTCTTGCATCGCAGGCGCTGCCGCGATTTATATTTCCCGTCGCATATCAGACGGGGTGATGCTCCATGAAACTTCGGGCCACGTTCAGGGCAGTTGTAGTGCTTGGTTTGCTTGCCGGTTCAGGCTTTGGCGGCGCATCGGCGCAAGCTTTGAAGAAGGCGCCAGACAACCGCGAGCAGATCACGTTCTCCTACGCGCCGGTGGTGAAAATCGCCGCGCCCGCGGTGGTGAACGTGTATGTCCGACAGCGCGTGAGGCGGGATTCGGCCTTCAACAATCCCATCTTCGAGCAGTTTTTCGGCCCTAATTTCGGCCAAAGCGAGCGGGCGCAAAATTCCCTCGGCTCGGGCGTAATCGTGACGCCGACCGGCGTCGTCGTGACGAACAACCACGTAGTTCAGGGCGATGCGGGCACCGAGATCAAGGTTGCGCTGGCCGACACGCGCGAGTTCGACGCCAAGGTTCTTCTCAAGGACGAGCGCACCGATCTTGCGGTCTTGCAAATCAAAAGCTCCGACATCGAATTTCCTTACGTGACCTTGGCCGATGCGGACCTCCTTGAGGTTGGCGACATGGTGCTCGCCATCGGCAACCCTTTCGGCGTGGGCCAAACGGTTACAAGCGGGATCGTCTCGGCGCTCGCCCGCACGCGCGTCGGCATCTCCGATTATCAGTTCTTCATTCAGACCGATGCCGCGATCAACCCAGGCAACTCCGGCGGCGCGCTCGTGGACATGCAAGGCCGGCTGGTGGGCATCAACACCGCGATCTTCTCCAAGAGCGGCGGAAGCCAGGGCATCGGCTTTGCCATCCCGGCAAACATGGTGCGGCTCATTGTGGACTCGGCGCTGCAAGGCGGCACTGTGCGCCGCCCCTGGCTTGGCGCGAGCTTGATGGAGGTCAGCCCGGAAATAGCTAATGCGGCGGGCCTCGACCGCTCCGCGGGTGCGCTTGTCTCCGAGGTTTTCGACGGCGGCCCTGCTGCCGCTGGCGGCCTTCGCGCTGGCGACATCATCATCGCGGTGGACGGCAAGGAAGTTTCCGATCCGAATGCCTTTACCTATCGCTTCACCACCCGCGGCGCATCGGGGGACGTCAGCCTTGAGGTGCTGAGGGCAGGCACGCGGCGCAGGCTGTCAGTGGCGCTCATGGTCGCCCCGGAGACGCCGCCGCGCGATCTGCGCGATCTGTCCGGCAACAATCCACTGGCGGGCGCCAAGGTCGCCAACCTTTCTCCGGCTGTAGCGGATGAGCTTTCCATTTCCGAAGCCCAAGGCGTCGTCGTGGTCGAAACGGAAGCGTACTCGATTGCGCGCCGCATCGGCGTGCAGCCCGGCGATATCATCGCGGAGATCAACGGCGAGAAGATCGACACGACGCGAAGTCTCGAAAAGCTCGTCGGCAAGGGCGCTCACGTCTGGCGCATGACCATCCGGCGGGGAGGGCAAACGATTCGCACCGTCATCGCCGGGTGAAATGGTATATAGTCGCAGCCATATAATCGGTCCCGTTGTCGTCCGCGCGAAGGAGGCCCGCCGCCGCGGGCATGACAACGAGATAGGCGGTGACTGCCATGGCCAAATCCCGATCCGTTCCCTCGGCGCCGCTCTTCGAAAGCGTGGCTGCCGTGGACAACGCGTCTCGCCCGCTGGCCGACCGGCTGCGTCCAGCTTCGCTCGCCGAGGTGATCGGGCAGGATCATCTGCTTGGCGAGGGAGGGCCGCTGCGCAGGATCGCGGAAGGCGAAACCCCTCGCTCCATGATCTTCTGGGGTCCGCCCGGAACCGGCAAGACGACTGTGGCGCGGCTCATGGCGCGCGGCGCTGGCCTCCATTTCGAGCAGCTTTCGGCGATTTTCTCGGGCGTTCAGGATTTGCGGAAGGTCTTCGAAGCTGCCCGCGACAGGCAGCGCTTCGGCCAGGGAACGATCCTATTCGTCGACGAAATTCACCGCTTCAACCGCTCGCAGCAGGATTCCTTTCTCCCTTATGTCGAGGACGGCACGATCATCCTGATCGGCGCCACGACCGAGAACCCGTCGTTCGAACTGAACGGGGCGCTCCTGTCGCGCGCCAAGGTGCTGGTGTTCAAGCGCCTGACGGATGAGGACCTCGAGCATTTGCTTAAACGCGCCGAAGGGGTGCTGGGCAAAACGCTGCCGGTTACCGCCGACGCAAGGCAGACCCTGATCGGCATGGCCGACGGCGACGGCCGCACCGTGCTGAACCTCGCCGAAGATGTCTTCGCGGCCGCGCACGACTTCACAAAGCCCATCGAGCCGGAGGAACTCGTCGCTCTCGTCCAGCGCCGCGCTCCCCTTTACGACAAGAACCGCGACGGACACTACGATCTCATCAGCGCACTGCACAAGGCGGTTCGCGGCTCCGACCCCGACGCTGCGCTCTACTGGTTTTGCCGCATGCTCGATGGCGGCGAAGACCCGCTTTACCTCGCGCGGCGCATGGTGCGCATGGCTGTCGAGGACATCGGGCTCGCCGATCCCGCCGCGCTCGTGCAGGCGAACGCCGCCAAGGACGCTTACGATTTTCTCGGCAGCCCAGAAGGCGAACTCGCCCTTGCGCAATGCGTCATCTATCTGGCGACCGCCCCGAAATCGAACGCGGCTTACACGGCGTTCGGAGCGGCGATGCGGTACGCGAAGGATGGCGGCTCTCTTCCGCCTCCGAAGCATATTCTGAACGCGCCGACCAAGCTCATGAAGCAGGAAGGCTACGGCGCGGGCTACGTCTACGACCACAGCACGGAAGAAGGAGTTTCCGGGCAGAATTATTTTCCCGAAGGGCTCGACCGCCAGCAGTTCTACAAGCCGAGAGGGCGCGGCTATGAGCGCGAGATCGAGGCGCGTCTCAAGAGTTGGGCGGAGGTGCGCCGCGGAAAGCCTGACCGCGGCAAGAAGGAATAGCCCCCTCATCCTGTCCTTTTCCCGCGAGGGGAGAAGGAACGCCGTGGCGACGTGCTCCCTCTCCCCTTGCGGGAGAGGGGTGGGGTGAGGGGGCCTTCTACTCCGCCAGCGCGCGCTCGATGCGTTTGTCTGGAATCAGCCATATCACTGCGACGGAAACGTAGATCACGCCCGCGATGAGTGGATTGACGAACGACACTACGATGGCCGCCACGTAAAGGATCGGCGAAATCTTGCCCTTGATGTCCCTGCCAAGCGCCTTCGCGAGCGTCGAGTTCCGCCCCTCCCTTCGCAGTATCGCCTTCTGAAGCAGATAATAGGCGATGGCGGGCATGAGCATCGCGACGCCATAAACGGCAGTGGGCAGCTTCGCGAAATGGTTCTCGCCCATCCAGGCAGTCGCAAACGGCACCAGCGAAAGCCAGAACAAGAGGTGAGTGTTGGCCCACAAGATGAGGCCATCCACCTGGTTTACGGTGTAGAGCAGATGGTGATGATTGTTCCAATAGATGGCAACGTAGACGAAGCTTAGAACATAGCTCAGGAAAACCGGCAGGACGCCCGCGAGATCGTCCCAGCCCGATCCGTGCGGGACTTTCAGCTCTAGAACCATGATGGTGATGATGATTGCGACGACGCCGTCGCTGAAGGCTGCGAGCCGGTCTTTTTCCATGTCGTCCTTGAACACGCCGAGCCGGGGTCATTCCCCGTTGATCGTCTGGGCCTCAGCAAAATCCGGCAAAAGGATTTCCGAGTAAAGCGTTTGCGCTTCGCTCGGGGGACCGCGGCGATGACCAATGGCCAGGATTTCAATGATCCGAATGCGACCGTGCAGCGTTGCCGTCAGCACATCGCCGCACTTCACGCACGTGGCGGCCTTCAGCACGCGCTGACGGTTGACGCGGATGCAGCCTTCCTCGATCAGCTTCGCGGCCAAGCTGCGCGATTTCACGAACCGCGCATGCCAAAGCCACTTATCGAGGCGCTGCTCTTCCGGTGAACTCAAATGGCCTCATCCTGCATTTGCTTTTCGAGGCGCTCCTTCAGCTGGCTAAGCGCCGCAAAAGGCGAATCGGGATCGACGCCGCCCGACGACCGCTTTGGCGCGGCGCTTGCGGCTATCGGCTGTTTGCCCTGCTGCCGTGAAGGCCGCGAATCCCGGTTGCGATCGTGCGGGCGATCGTTGCGCTGATGCTGCTGGTTCCGGTTCTGGTGATGCCCACCGCCACCGCTGGCGCGCTGCTCAGCCGGCTCGCCCGTGGCCGTAGAAGCGGATGCCGCTTGCGGCTGGGGATTGGGCGCGCGCTCGCGATTACGGTCGCCATCGTGCCTGTGATGGCGCTGCCGGTCGTGATGGCCGCCTCGGCCATGTCCATGCTCGCGCTGCGGTGCTGAGGCTTGATCGCTCTGCCTTTCGCCTTGCGGCTGCTGTGGCGCACCCGCCGGAGCGGCCGCACTAGGCTGACGCTGGCGGTCTTGATGAGGCCTGTGCACGCGCTCGCGATCCCCGCCCGGGCGGCGGTGGTGGCGTCTGTCTCCTTGCCCTTCGGGGCGCTCGAATTTCGGCTTGGGTCTCCGAAAACGCCAGATTTCTTCAAATTCCGGCTCGGCGCTTGAGGCTTCGGCAGCCGCCACCGGCTGCTCCGGGACGGCATCCTCAACCGCCGTCTCCGCTGCCGCGGAAGGCTCGGCCTCGGCAACCGTTTCCTGTTCTTGAACCGGAGCCTCAGCGACGCTCCGCTCCTCTACCCCGGTTTCGGCCGCAACGGCAGGCTCGACAGAAGCGGCTTCTTCGTGCTGCGCCTCTACCGCTGCATCTGCTTCAGCCGCGGGCTCGTGTGCGTCGTCGGCAGGAGCAGCAGCAACCGCCTCGTTATCGTTGGCAGGGGCGTTTTCAGCGCCGACGGCTGGCGCGGACTTTTTCACGGGCCGCTTCTCGCGGCGGAAACCAAGCGACTCCAAAATCGCGCCCAGCTCGTCGCCGGAACAACCCATGATGGACATCATCTCGGGCCTGATTTTGAAAGCGCCGCCACCCGCAGCTCCGGCCGGGGGCTCAGGGCTCGTCTCGGTGGGCTTCCAGGCCGTTAAGGGACGGATGATGTCCGCAAGCCTTTCAAGCATGTCGATGCGCACGGACCGAGGTCCGCATACATTGAATCCGGCGGCTCGATAGAAAGCATCCGGCAACGCGGCGTTGCGCGGCACCGAGGTCAGGCCCTGCCGGGGCGACTCCGCGATCGAGGCAGGCGTCAGATTATGCTCGCTGCCGTGTTTCAGGAGCCAGAAGAGCAACAGAAGGTCCGCCGCCGCCGGCTTCAGAAGCAGCGGGAAGTAGATGTGATGCGCGCCAAACCGCACGCCATACTTTCTGAGCTGCGCCCGGCCTTCCTGGTCGAGCGACTTGATCTCGTCGGCAACCGTGTCGCGTTTCAGGATTCCGAAGCTCTCGCGCAGGCGGAACGCGATGCCGCGCGCCAGCCCCGTGATTTCCTCGGCTTTTGCAATCTCCACCAGCGGCTTCAAGCGAATTTCGATGTGATGGGCAAGCCAGGTTTCGATGCGCTTTGTGATGTTTTCCTTGTCGATTGCCGCGAGGTGCTCGTCGGAAAAAAGCGTGAAATTCGGCTTCAGCGGGTCTTCGCCCGCGGAAAGCCCGCCAATCTCCTGGTTCTCCCAGACGATCCGGCCTTCCCGTGTCAGCGTGAAGGCTGTGTCGGGCGCTGCCGCCAGCCGGTCCGAGCGAGCGGCGAGTTCGTGAACCAGTACCTTTGCCGCCGCGTTTCGCGCAGCCTTTCCATGGACGCCTGCTGCTCCCGCGTCTGGCGTGAAGCAGAAGCCTTCGAGCTTGCCGACATAATGCTTCTCGACAACCACGCGGCCGTCTTTCTCGATTTCGGCGAACAGGCTGTCTTTGTCGCGCATGCTCTTCATGAGCACGCTCGTCCGCTTATCCACGAACCGCTGAGTCAGCTGCTCGTGCAGCGCATCCGAAAGCCGGTCCTCGATCTCGCGCGTCTTCGCCTGCCAATGATCGGGGTCTTTAAGCCACTCGCGCCGGTTCGAGACGAAGGTCCAGGTGCGGATATGGGCGATGCGGGCCGAGAGCGTATCGATGTCGCCATCGACGCGGTCCGCCTGCTCGACCTGGCTCGCGAACCAATCCTCAGGGATAATCCCCTCATCGCTCATGATGTGCTTGTAAAGCGTCGCGACCAGCTCGGCGTGAGAACCCGGCGCGACCTTCCTGTAGTCCGGGATTTGACAGACTTCCCAAAGCCGCTTGACGGCGGCGGGCGCAATCGCGAGGTCCGCGATGCGCGGATCGTTGACGGCGAGTTCGAGCGCTTCGAGATCGTCGGCGGTTCTTGCACGGACGAGGCGCGAATGAGACGGTATTTGACGGAGGCTTTCTTTCAGCCGGTCGATGCTGTCGAAGTCAAGCTGGGTACTGCGCCACTGAAGCACTTTGACGGGCTCGAAGTCATGGTTTTCGAGCTTGTTGATCAGCTCCTGGTCGAAAGGCTCCACATCGGCGGTCACGCCGAATGTGCCGTCGTTGAGATGGCGGCCGGCGCGGCCGGCGATCTGGGCGAGTTCGGCGGGCGTAAGGTCGCGATGGTTGCGCCCATCGAATTTGCGCGAACCCGCGAAAGCGATGTGATCGACGTCGAGATTGAGGCCCATGCCGATGGCGTCGGTTGCGACCAGGAAATCCACGTCGCCCGACTGGTACAGGCCGACCTGCGCATTGCGCGTACGCGGACTGAGCGCCCCTAGCACAACCGCCGCTCCGCCGCGCTGCCTGCGGATCAGCTCCGCAATCGCATAGACGTCGTTGGCCGAGAACGCGACAATCGCAGACCTGGTCTGCAAGCGCGTGATTTTCTTCTGGCCCGAGTAGGTCAGCTTCGACAGTCGCGGGCGCGCGATGAAGTTTGCGCCTGGGATCAGCTCGCGGATCGTATCCGTCATGGTCTGAGCGCCGAGCAGCAGCGTCTCGCTCGTCCCGCGCGCATGAAAGAGCCTGTCGGTGAAGACGTGACCGCGGTCCGGGTCGGCGGCAAGCTGGATTTCATCGACCGCGAGGAAATCCACCTCCACGTCGCGGGGCATCGCTTCGACGGTGCAGACATAATAACGCGGGCGTTCCGGCTTGATCTTCTCTTCGCCGGTTATGAGAGCCACGTCGCTCGCACCGATACGGGCCACGATCTTGTCGTAGACCTCGCGGGCCAGGAGCCGCAAAGGCAACCCGATCAGCCCGCTTTCGTGCCCGAGCATGCGCTCGATTGCGAGGTGCGTCTTGCCTGTGTTCGTTGGCCCCAGCACGGCCGTCACATGCCGTGAAGAGGATGGCTTTATGGTAGCCGACTGCGATGCTGCGCTCATAAGCGGACTTTCTGTAAAACCGCACGCTTTGTTAATTTCGTTCAGGCTTCGGCGCGATAAGCGTACGAGGAGGTGCGCCTGCGGCAATAGAGCGAGCCGATCTTTTTCAACGAAGATCGCTCAGCTTATTCTCTCGCAAATAAAGCCTCGATTTTTCCCCTCTTCAGTCGGCGAGCGCGTGACGCCCCGCTGGTGTCTCCACATCAAACTTCGCCGTTACCATGGAGGCCGTACCCGCGGGTGTCGGCACATGAACATAATACGGTACTAATAAACCCGCTTCTGGCACTGGGACAAGCCAAACTTCGATCCCCGTGTTCCCCGTCGCGTAATCGTTCTCGCCTTGCTTGCCTGCTTTGTGGCCGGCAATCGGTATGTAGCGCACGCTGCAAACATAGGCTGTTCCGCGCAGTTTGCCAGTAGATCCGATGGATCGCGTGCCCTTAGGAGAGAAGACCAAGTCGTAGCGGATTTTGCCATCGAAAATTGGCAGACGCTTGTTGCATGCGTCACCACGGCTCAGCCGCGCCTGCGAAAGCAGAACAATCGCGCTCAAAGGATCGACGACGTTTTGCAAATGAGCTGCCGTTATCGGCACGTTGCGCGCGCCTGGATGCTGAGGCGGGTTGATGAGGATGTCTTGCACCATCCGTTGCTGGAAACGGAGTTCAACCTGTTCCCGGCGGTTGCTCGTCGCGTAGCGGAACATGTAATTCTGCGGTACCGGACCGTTGGCCGTCATGAGACCGTTGCTGGTCGTCTGGCCTTGCCAGGTAAACGTTCCGAAAAATACGCTGATGTCGGCATTCGCCTGCATGAAATACTGCCGGTTCGTGATCGAGGAGCGTATTTTGAAGTCCCCGATATGGGCGCCGAGCCAGCTGATGTGGTAGACGGCGTCCACCGTGGATGCGCGCACGGCCAAGTCTCCACCGTTGGGAGATAGGTCCTTGGGCTTCTCTGCCCTTAGCTCCCTTGGTTCGGCTGGCTTGGCGTCGGTAGCCTTGGTTTGCGCGGGCTTGACAGGCGAGGGCTTTGCCTCCGCAGCCGGGGCCTGTGGCTTCTGATCTTTCGGCTCCGATTCCTTCAGGTTTGCGGGCTTCTCCTTCGCCGCGTCCTCCGCGGGCTTCTTGTCTTCTTCGGGCTTTTTCTCTTCGGGCTTCTTCTCTTCGGGTTTTTTCTTTTCGGCCGGACCGGCGCTATCGGGACCAGGCAAATTCTGCAGGCCGCCTTCCCCTTCCCCATATGCGCCGTTGGCTATGAGACCAGCCGATAGAGCCAGGGAAAGGAAGATCGCAGCAGCGGGATTGACCCAGTTGCCGCGAAGCAACGGACGCTTTGCCATCAACGAGGATCTTCCTTTCGGGGGCCGGAGCTTGTCGCCGTCTTTGGCGGTAGAGGCGGATTTCGTCAATTTCGTGTTACAGAATTGTTAGCGAAGTCGAAGACCCGGACTCATGGTAGGCCAAGGCGCACTCTTACCCGAATATCAGCGATAAATTAAAAAAAAACGTACAGCACCTTCCCGTGAATTCCACAAATACTTTTGCATAAACGATCGCGCGAACAAGAGACGCTAATCAAGACCCTTGCTTGTAAGATCAAGGGCAAGCTTGACGTCGAGACGGCCGTCGTAAAGCGCCCGGCCTGCGATTGCTCCGGCTATGATCGCGTAGGCGGGAGAGATGAGCCGCTCGACATCGGCGATGCTTGCGAGACCTCCCGAGGCGATGACGGGAATAGAGACCGCCCGCGCCAAGTCCGACGTCGCTTCGAGGTTCAGTCCGGTCAGCATCCCGTCGCGGCTTATATCTGTGTAGATGATCGCGGACACCCCGGAATCCTGGAAACGCCGGGCGAGGTCGACCGCGCAAAGTTCGGATGTTTCCGCCCAGCCTTCGACGGCCACGCGACCGTCCTTCGCGTCGATCCCTACGGCAATCTTGCCCGGAAAGCGGGCGCAGGCGTCTTTCACGAGCCCTGGATCGCGCACCGCGGCCGTCCCGAGGATGACACGAGACACCCCGCGGTTAAGCCATAGAGCGATGGCCTCAAGCGTGCGAATGCCACCCCCGAGCTGGACGGGAATGGATATCGACGAGAGAATTGACGAAACAGCATCCGCGTTGACGGACCGCCCTTCGAAAGCGCCATTCAGATCGACAACGTGGAGCGCGAGGAACCCCTGCTGTTCGAACTCGCGCGCCTGGTCTGCCGGGCTGGAGTTGAAAACAGTGGCCTCTTCCATGATGCCCTGCCGCAGGCGCACACACTGCCCATCCTTGAGATCGATAGCCGGATAAAGGATCATGCGATTTATCCCCAATTTACGCGCGCCCGGAACAAAATTCTGGACGCCCGAACTTATCCTTGGCGTTATTTACTGGCTCCTCATTTCCCTAGCAGCGTCTGGAGCCAGGTTCAAACCCAAGTCCGGAAGAGCCTTATGCGCCGCTATCTCATCACTTGCGAGTTTCATCGAGCGAAGCGCGCCATTGAGGCCACGAATTGCATCGGAAGCTTCGCCGACGAGTGGGAGCACCCGATGCCCGGTGTGTGGCTCGTCAAGACAACACTGAAAGCTTCCGAAATCCGCTCAGCGCTCCTCTCGCATTTAGGTTTTCAGGACCGCCTTTTCATTTCCGAGGCCGGCTCGGATACCGCAGAGTATAACGCGATGCCGGCCCACGGCGGCAAGGTTGCGCCGGTCGAACCTCCACGCGCGAAAAGCCGCATCCTGACCGGCATCTTCAGCCGCAACGGTCAAACGTCGCGCCTCCTCAAGGCCGCCATTGCAGAAAGTTCGAGATAAGCTTAAGGCCCAGTTTCTGGCTTTTTTCGGGGTGGAATTGGCTTCCGGCTATATTGTCGCGGGCGACAAGCGCCGTAATGGGGCCGCCGTAATCCGCTTGCGCCACGACCGCCGCCGGGTCATTCGGCCGGAACTGATAAGAGTGAACGAAATAGGCGTGCCATCCGTCCGGCCCGTCCGGAATGCCTTCGGTCAAAGCATGCCTGCGCGAAAAAGAAAGCGTGTTCCAGCCCATATGCGGAATCTTGAGCGCTTTGTCCGAGGGCCTAATGAGGTCTACTTCCCCGGCAATCCAGCCGAGGCCCTGGTGAACGCCGTGCTCCAATCCCCGATCCGCGAGCATTTGCATGCCGACGCAAATCCCGAAAAAGGGCCGCCCGCGTGTAAGCACCGCTTCGCGCAACGCCTCGATCATTCCGGGCGTTTCATTCAGGCCCCGGTAACAATCTCCGAACGCGCCGACGCCGGGAAGAACGATTCGATCAGCGCGAAGAACCGCGTCAGGGTCCCCGGTGACAACAATCTCGGTGGATAGGCCGCTCTCCCGCGCCGCTCGCTCGAAAGCCTTTGCCGCCGAGTGAAGGTTGCCGGACTGGTAATCGACGATTGCAACGGACATCGCGTCTATGCCGTCGCTTCGGGCCAGGTGCCGATCGTGCTCGGCATGCTCCAGTCACCGCCCTTCAGGTCCATCACCGGGGTTGCGCCCCCGCCGCCCTTGCCCATGACATGGGGAAGCCACGCATCGAAGAAGCGGCGCTCGCACTCCAGGCGGTTGCGCCCCGCGACCGAGGCGACAAAGGGATAGCCCTTGCGTTGCAGGCGCCAGCGCAGGATGTCGTTGCCTTCGAAGCCGATGATCAGCGCGAGCAAAAGATTCGCGATGCCCGGCGCCTGCTCTTTAAGTCCGAACTGCACGAGTACGGCGGTAAGGCCGGCCGCCAGCAGGAGGGCCACGATGAACTCGAACCAAAGCCGGTTGAAAAGAAGCCAGAACGGACCGAAGAGAAAGCCCCACCAGGTGAAGCCCTCCTTGACGAAGACGATGCTGTCCGCGCGCTCCTCAACGCTCGAAGCGGGCCGCTGCGGCTCATGCACGGTATAAATGATCATGGGCGTTTTCAGCAGGAGCTTCAGCCCCCGAGCTGTCCTTTCGTCGATGGTATCTCACCTGCCATCCCGTCATCGATAGTGATGGCACTCTGCAAGGCCCGCGCCAAGCCCTTGAAGCAGCTTTCCGCGATATGATGGGCATTTTCGCCGTATAACGCCTCGATATGAAGCGTGATGCCGGCATTTTGGGCGAGCGCCTGGAAGAATTCCCGGAAAAGCTCCGTGTTCATCGCACCGATTTTCTCCGCCGGGAAGCTTACGCGCCAAACGAGATAGGGGCGTCCCGAAACGTCGAGCGCCGTGCGGGTCAGCGTCTCGTCCATCGGCAAATAAGCGTGCCCGTATCGCACGATGCCGCGCTTGTCGCCGAGCGCTTTTGCGATTGCCTGGCCGAGCGCGATCCCGCAGTCCTCGACGGTGTGATGCTGATCCACATGCAGGTCGCCTTTCGCGTGCAAGGCGATGTCGATGCGCGAATGACGCGAAAGCTGCTCCAGCATATGGTCGAAGAAACCGACACCGGTGGAGACCGAAAAAGCGCCGGTTCCATCCAGGTTGACCTCGACGGAGATCTCGGTCTCTTTTGTCTTCCGTTCGATTCGCGCTTTTCTCAAGGTTAAGTCCTCGTTGGCTGCAGCAAGCAGCTTGACGGTTTCGCGGCGCGCGCCATATCCCACGCCATAAAGCAGGTACGATAAATGACGCTTTTTGCGCAATCTCTTCAAGACCCAACGGGCTGGCACGGCACAACTATTCTTACCGTTCGCAAGGGCGGGCGCGTCGTTGTGGCCGGCGACGGGCAGGTAACACTTGGGCAAACGGTCATCAAGGCAAACGCCAAGAAGGTCCGCACGCTCGGCAAAGGCAACGTGATCTCCGGCTTCGCGGGCGCCACCGCCGATGCGTTCACGCTATTTGAGCGGCTCGAATCCAAGCTGGAGATGTATCCCGAGCAACTCGTCCGGGCGTGCGTCGATCTCGCCAAGGATTGGCGCACCGATCGTTATCTGCGGAGGCTCGAAGCGATGATGATCGTGGCCGACAAGAACAGCACGCTTGTCTTGACCGGCACCGGCGACGTTCTTGAACCGGACCGCGCCGTGATGGGCATCGGATCGGGCGGCAACTATGCACTTGCCGCCGCGCGTGGTCTCCTTGAGACGGATTTCTCCGCCGAAGAGATCGCGCGCAAGTCGATGGCCATCGCTGCGGATATATGCGTTTACACCAATAACAACCTCGTTGTCGAAAGCTTGCCTTCGCTGGTTTGACACACACTTATTTGTCACGCCCGGGCCTGCATCTGGAAAACTGTATGACTAACTTCTCCCCACGGGAAATCGTATCCGAACTTGACCGCTACATCGTCGGCCAGGGCGACGCCAAGCGCGCGGTTGCCATTGCGCTGCGCAATCGCTGGCGCCGGCAGCAGCTCGACGAGGACATGCGCGAGGAAGTTCTTCCGAAAAACATCCTCATGATTGGCCCCACCGGCGTCGGAAAGACTGAAATCTCGCGCCGGCTCGCCAAACTGGCCAATGCGCCTTTCCTTAAAGTCGAGGCGACGAAGTTCACCGAGGTCGGATATGTCGGCCGCGACGTCGATCAGATCGTGCGCGATCTTGTGGAGGCCGCGATCGGTCTCGTTCGCGATGGCAAGCGGAAGGAAGTCCGCGCGAAGGCGCATCTGCAAGCCGAGGAGCGCGTCTTGAATGCGCTTGTGGGCGCAAACGCGAGCCCCGCGACCAAGGAAGCCTTCCGCAAGCGGCTTCGCGACGGCGAACTGGACGACAAGGAGATCGAGGTCCAGGTCTCCGATTCGGGCGGCGGTATGCCTGGGTTTGAAATCCCCGGTATGCCCGGCAGCTCGATCGGCATGATCAACCTCAACGACATGCTCGGCAAGGCGTTCGGCCAGCGCACAAAGACGCGGCGGCTCACCGTTCGCGACTCCTACGAGGTTCTCATCAACGACGAATCCGACAAGTTGCTCGACAACGAGCAGGTCGTCCAGGAGGCGATCCGCTCGACCGAGAACAACGGCATCGTCTTTCTTGACGAAATCGACAAGATTTGCGCCCGTTCGGAGCGCATCGGGGCGGACGTCAGCCGCGAAGGCGTACAGCGCGATCTTCTGCCGCTCATCGAAGGCACCACCGTCGGCACCAAGTATGGGCCGGTGAAGACCGATCACATCCTATTCATCGCCTCGGGAGCTTTCCACGTGGCGAAGCCGTCCGATCTGTTGCCGGAACTGCAAGGGCGCTTGCCGATCCGCGTCGAATTGCAGGCGCTGACCGGCGACGATTTCAGGCGCATCCTGCGCGAGCCGAAGACAAGCCTGATCAAGCAATACATTGCGCTGATGGCGACTGAAGGCGTCGAGCTTGAGTTCACCGAGGACGCAATCGACGCCATCGCCGATGTCGCCGTCGAGGTGAATTCAAACGTCGAGAATATAGGCGCGCGGCGCCTCTCGACGGTCATGGAGCGCGTGCTGGACGAGATCAGCTTCGAGGCCGCCGACAAGGCGCGCACGAAGTTCACCATTGACGCGACCTATGTGAAGGTGCATGTCGGCGACTTGGCGAAGAACGCAGATCTTTCGAAGTTCATTCTTTAGCATCTGCGCTGCTGGGCCTGGAGACTTCTAAGTAATTAACTGGCGTTTTACGCCGCCGCTCGATTGTATTCGAGGCGCATCCTCTCATGTGCTAGAACATCATCATCCCGTCAGTGCGCTTTGCGAAACCAGGAGACATTCGTCATGTCAAAGCTTACACCCGAAGGCGAAAAAATCGTCGCGGCTCTCGCGGATCGCTATGCCATCGGGATCGACGCGGTGAAGATGATGCTGGACGCCGTAGCAAAGGGCGGCGGCACCATGGCGCAATTCAACCTGCCCGAGTTTGGCGGAAGCGGTCAGTGGATGCGCGGCGGCATGACCATGATCGGCGACATGTTCAACAATACCGCGAAGGCGACGGTCGATAATCTCTGCAATGAGCTTTCCAACTTGCTGTCAAGCCAGGCGAACTTCTGGGCGCCGATGAGCCAGTCTCAGAGCCAAGGCTACGGCAGCGGAACTGGCGGCGACGGCGTGAGCCTTTATGTGCAGTCCTCGTCCGGAGGGTGGTGGCCGCCGGAATTGGGGACTCCTTCCTCGACGGGTTCGCAGAATAACTCGCGTTATGCCTATTTTCCAAACATCCAGCGCCTGGCAATCGATAATGCTGGCCGTGTCGACGTGTATGATACAAGAGGCCACAATATCGCTGGCTTCGGACAGCAGCAGGGCGGCGATGCTTCACTGACGTTCACCAGCCAGCGTGGCGTTGTTCGCGTCGACAGCCTTCCCCGTGTCAGCGGCGGCCAGCAAGCACAAGCGAAACCGTCAGCACAGGCGTCCGCGCCCCACTCTGCGTCTCCGCAAATGTCCGGTGGCGGCGAAGCGGTTTCAATCCTGGCGCTGGTCGAGCAATTGGCGCAGCTGAAGGAGAAGGGCATTCTCACCGAGGAGGAGTTCGCCGCGAAGAAGGCTGAACTCCTTAAGCGCCTCTAATTTAGAGGCTTTTTTGCAATAGATTGTTTCAATTGAAAATTTTAGATTAAACCTGCTTCAACGATAAGTTGTTATCTGTGAAGACGGCCGATAGGGCCAGTTTTCATAGAAAGCGAATCAATATGCCAAGCCTGTCTCCTTCAACCGTCGCAATCAATACGGTTGCGCAATGCCTCGCGAATGCCGCAAACGCCGCTTGCGAGCTCGATGCCGTTATTTCTCAAGACCTTCGCTCATTGCTGTATCTCGCAGCTTGCGAAGCAGACCGCGTCCGCAAGGCCAACCGCAAGGCTGCAGCAGCCGCGAAACGCGCCGCCGCCACTCAAGCCGAAAGTAAGACGCCCGCGCGCCGGGGCCGCAAGCCCGCCGCCGCTCAAGCCTCCGCGCAACCCGCTACTCAGCCAAGAGGCCGCCGCAAGGCCGCCGCCAATGGCGCTGCTGCTCACTAGTATGTTTGTGAATAAGCCGGTCGCAGGCGCTGATTAGGTTTCGCGTCTCGGGCCGGGCACCGGCTTCCTTGTTTTATTCGTTGTTTTTCTCAACTGCGCAGTCCCAGCGCGCCGATTGCAAATGCTGCCCACCCAACGAGAAATGCGATCCCGCCTGCCGGCACGATCACGCTGCTGGAGCTGAGGCCCTGCGCGACTTGCGCATAAATGCCGCCGGAAAAGCAGAAGATGCCAATCACGAACGCAAGTGCGGCGATTTGCAGAAAAACGGTCGCAAAGCGCGCCCGCCATCCCTCCGATTGCAGCATCACAATGCCGACGCCGAGAAGCGCGAGCGCGTGGAGGGCGTGATACTGCTGGCCGGTGTGGAAGATGCGCCTCGCGTCGGCACTTGTGGTTTCAGCCAAAGCATGAGCGCCAAGCGCACCGGCCGCCACGGCCAAGCCGCCGAGAACCGCCGCGAGGAATATCCAAAATCGCGCACTCATATCTTCACCCCTTTGCAAATTTCATCGAGTTCTTGACCAGGAGTTGTCGTCCCCGCGCAGGAGCGTGTGAAAAAATTGGCTTCACCCTTTTTGTCATGGCCGGGCTTGACCCGGCCATCCACTGACACCTTGCAGAGTCTGCCCTTTTCTGGATAGCCGCCTCAAGTGCGGCTATGACAACGGAGGCAGAGTCGCAAGGCCAATTGACACACGGTAGTGGCTCAAGCTCTTAATCGTTCGGCGGGAGCGGCATCAAAGATCGAGGGCGGCGTCTCTCTGGCCGCGGGCGCGACGCCATCCTTGAACAGCTTGAACACGATCGAATCGATGAGCGCCTCGAAGGACGCATCGACGAGGTTCGGCGACACCCCGACCGTAAACCACCGGTTCCCTGTCTTGCGATCGAGAACTCTCCACCAGGACGCGCGTCACAGCGTCCGTGCCCCCTGTGAGGATGCGCACCTTGAAATCCACCAGCTCCAGATGCTCGATGTTTGGCTGATAGCTCCCGAGGTCCTTGCGCAGCGCCTGATCGAGCGCATGCACCGGGCCGTTACCTTCGCCCGCGTTCATCATGAGCTGGTCGCCGATCTTCACCTTCACGATGGCCTCGGAGACTGTGATGAGATCGCCCTTTGCGTTATGGCGCCTCTCGACCAGGACCCGAAACCGCTCCACATCGAAGAACTCCGGCACTTCTCCGAAAGCGCGGCGGGCAAGCAGCTCGAAGGATGCGTCGGCCGCCTCGTAAGCGTAGCCCTGCAACTCGCGCGTCTTCACGTCCTCCAAGAGCGCCGCCAGCCGCGGATCGTCCTTCTCCACCTCCATGCCGACGCGGGACAGCTCCGCAAGGATGTTGGAGCGTCCAGCCTGGTTCGAAACGAGAAGCTTGCGTGTGTTGCCGACACTTTCGGGCGGCACATGCTCGTAACTGCGCGGCTCCTTGTTCACCGCCGATGCATGGATGCCGCCCTTATGCGCAAACGCGGATTCTCCGACATAGGGCGCATGCCGGTTTGGCTGCCGGTTCAGAAGCTCATCGAGCTGCCGTGAGACCGCCGTCAAGGTGCGAAGCGCCGCCAGGCTGACGCCGGTTTCGAAGCGCGACGCATAATCTTCCTTCAAAAGCAGCGTCGGGATGATGGACGTGAGATTCGCGTTGCCGCAGCGCTCGCCCAGTCCGTTGAGCGTGCCGTGGATCTGGCAAGCGCCCGCTCGGACTGCGGCAAGCGTGTTCGCGACGCCGTTCTCGGTATCGTTATGCGCATGGATGCCGATCGTCTCGGGCGGGATGCGCCGCGCGACCGCCGCCACGATCTCCTCGACCTCGTGCGGGAGCGTGCCGCCATTCGTGTCGCAGAGCACGACCCAGCGCGCGCCCGCCTCATAAGCGGCGCTTGCGCAATCGAGCGCGTAGGATGGGTTCGCCTTGTAGCCGTCGAAGAAATGCTCGCAGTCGATGATGGCTTCCTTCTCGCGCTCCCGGATCGCTTCGACGGACGCGCGGATGGCATCGAGGTTCTCTTCGAGAGAGATGCCGAGAGCGAGTTCGACGTGAAAATCCCAAGACTTGGCGACGAGGCAAACTGCGTCCGCCTTCGCCTGCACGACGGCCTGGAAGCCGGGATCGTTCGAAGTGGACCGCCCCGCGCGCTTCGTCATGCCGAAGGACGCCAGCTTCGCTTTCAGGCGCGGCGGAGCCTCGAAGAAGGCAGTGTCAACCGGGTTCGCCCCCGGATACCCGCCCTCGATGTAGTCCACGCCGAGAGCATCGAGCCGCCGCGCAATGAGAAGCTTGTCCTCCACTGAGAAGTCGACGCCGAGGGTTTGTGCACCATCGCGGAGCGTGGTGTCGAACAGGTACAAACGCTTTTTCATGATTTGCCCAATTTAGATTTTTGGAATTAACCCTCTCCCCTTGAGGGATAGGGTGGCCGCAAAGCGGCCGGGTGAGGGGTGTTTCGGCTTCCGCGCGCGGAAGCAAAGACATCGCTATGGAGTGCGCGACGCCCTCAGGGTTGTTGAGAAGTTCGTTATTCCAGAACCGCAGCACGCGAAAGCCCCGCGCGCCGAACCAAACATCGCGGACCTTATCAGCACGGGATTCGTTATGCTGGCCGCCATCTGCCTCGATGACCAGCCCGGCGTCGTGGCAAACGAAGTCCGCGATATAGCGCCCGATCGGAACCTGACGCCGGAACTTTGTCCGAGCGAACTGCCGGTTGCGCAAGATGCGCCAAAGCGCATGTTCTGCATCGGTCATGGCGTGGCACAGCGGGCGGGCATGGCTGAGACGCTTGGCGCGGGCAGCTTCCCCCTCACCCGGCGCCCGGACTTGCCGGGCGCCACCCTCTCCCGCGAGGGGAGAGGGTTCTGCCTTGCAATTTTTCACCGTGCGATTTCCCAGGTTGTTTCGATCTCGCCGGTGACAGGATTCTTCGCGTCTTTCAGCGTAATACCCAAGGCGGAGAGTTCGTCGCGAATGCGATCCGCCTCCGCCCAATTCTTCGCCTTTCTTGCTTGAAGCCGCGCATCTTTGAGCGCCTCGACCTTCGGCACGTCGATGGAGACCTGCTCCCGTGCCCAGCTATCGGCGTTGAAATCGCGGAATGCGCCGAAGCCCATCATGTCGAGAGCATTTGCGATGCTGTCGAGCCGCTTCTGTTGCGCTTTATCTACTTCGGGCGCGGCCAGCAGCTCGTTCGCGATCTCATGCAGACCGGCAATGACGCCGGGAGTGTTGAGGTCGTCGAGCAGCGGCTCGGAAACGCGCTCATCCATAAAGTCGGACTGAGCCTTCCAATCGCCAATCGCGCCGGTGAATTTATGAAGCGCGAATGCCGCCTCTCGCACTCTGTCGGCAGTCCAATCCATAGGCTGCCGGTATTGAGTCGATAGCATAGCGAGGCGCGAAGCAGCGGCAGACATGCGCCCCTTGGAAACGATGTCGTGGATCGTGACGAAGTTGCCGAGCGACTTCGACATCTTCTGGCCTTCTACCTGAAGATGCCCGTTATGCATCCAGATGTTGGCCATGATCTCGGTGCCGTGTGCGCACGTCGATTGCGCCACCTCATTCTCGTGGTGCGGGAAGAGGAGATCGATGCCGCCGCCGTGGATGTCGAACACGTCGCCCAGATGCTTTTCCGCCATCGCCGAGCATTCGAGGTGCCAGCCGGGGCGGCCATAGCCCCACGGGCTTTCCCAGCCCGGTTCCGAACCCTGGCTCGGCTTCCAGAGCACGAAATCCATCGGATCGCGCTTATAGGGAGCGACCTCGACACGGGCGCCGGCGCGCATCTCGTCGGTGGAACGGCGTGCCAGCGACCCGTAATCGGAATCGGAAGCGACGTCGAACAGCACATGACCCTCGGCGGCGTAAGCGTGCCCGCTCTCGATCAGGCGCTTCACGAGCGCAATCATCTCCGGGATGTGCTCTGTTGCGCGCGGCTCGATTGTGGGCGGCAAAGCGCCGAGCGCTGCGACATCGGCGTGGAATTGCGCCGCCGTGCGCTCGGTCAGCTCGCGGATCGGAATGCCTTCCTCCGCCGCGCGGGCGTTGATCTTATCGTCCACGTCGGTGATGTTGCGCACATAAATGACGTGCTCCGGCCCGTAAAGGTGGCGAAGGAGCCGAAACAGCACGTCGAACACGATCACAGGGCGTGCATTGCCGATATGCGCGAAATCGTAGACCGTCGGCCCGCACACATACATGCGCACGGCCTCCGGATCGATCGGCTGGAAAGATTCCTTGCGTTTCGTCCGCGTATTATAAAGCTTTAGCGCCATAAGCCCTGCCTTTGCTGGCGGGCTAGTTACTCAAATAAAAATCTTACCGCGCCAGCGTTTGTTTTAGCTCGCGATAATAATGCACCGGTTAGTGTGAGAAACTTTTTGTCTCATGGCCCGACCATTGCCGCAAATTTGTTCGAGGTCAAGCCGCATGGTAAGCGACTCAACGAAAATTGTGCCGATAATGAACGCATGCTTCCGGGCTCCGTCTCCCGGGCATCCTATGGGTTGCGCCAACTTGCGACGCGGCCCATACTTCGCGTTAACCAACAGGCGGCCACTACGGTCTTCGATCGGCGGCGGATGACATGAAAACGCACTTTGGCATTTTGGGCATCGTTTGCGCCTTGACGGTCATGGCCGCCGGGGCGCGCGAAGGCGCGGCTCAAGGTTGGGGATGGCCTGGAGGTTATCGCAGCGACCCGCCGCCTCCCTATCAGCAGCCGCAACCGCAACAACCTGTTTACGGCCAGCCCTCCTACGGGCAGCAGCCCAGTTATGGCCAGCCCGCTTATGCCGGACCGCCTCCGGGCTATGGTTCCATGAACCCGCGCTGCCGCGAGCTTGAAACACAGTTGACGGGCGGAACCCCCGGCGCTGGGCAGGATCAGCTTCCGCGAATCGAAAACGACATGCGCCAGGCCGATGCTCAGTACCATCGGGCCCAAAGCGATGCGGACCATTCCGATTGCTATGAAGATATGTTCCTGTTCGGCCGCTCGCTGCGCCGCACGCCGCGCTGCCTCGATCTCGACCGGCAGGTGCAGACCGCGAAGGCCACTCTCGCCCAATTGAAAGCCCAGCACGATGCAATCCTGCGGGGCAGTTCGCCGCGCGGAAGGCGCGACGATATCGTCGCCGAGCTTGCCCGCAACCGTTGCGGCGATCAATACGTCCGCGAATATGAAGCGCAGCGCAGCCGCAATGGCTCGATCTTCTCCTTCTTCTCTAACGAAGACAATTCACCCGAGGAGGCATCGCGCTACAATCCGGCGCCCGCATACAACGGCGCATCCTCCTATCGCACCCTCTGCGTTCGCGAATGCGACGGTTTCTATTTCCCGATCAGCAACGCAACGACCGAAGCCCAGTTCCAGGAAGACGCCGCGAAGTGCCATTCGCTGTGCGCGGCTCCCGCGGAACTCTACTACCACCGCTCCGATCAGGACGTGGATCAGATGGTGTCGCTGAGCGGACGCCCGTACGCGCAAATGCCGTTCGCCTTCAGGAACCGGAAGGTTTACATCCGGGGCTGCTCGTGCAACGCCAACGAGTATTCGCGCGAGGAGATTGCGAAGTCGGAAGAAGCCCTGAAACTGTCGAAACGCGCCGATGCCAGCGCGGGCAAGAGCGCGTCTGACGCGGCATTTGCACGGCGCATTTCGCAGGCGGTCCAGAACGCGCCGGGAGCTCCGGCAGGCGCCGCTGCGCCGGCAGACGCCGCGCCCGCTGAACCGGAGCCGGCTCCGCAGGCAAATCCGGCTCGCTAGGGACTCGGAGCATCGGGGCGCGCTCCGCGAAAGCCGGTCGCGAGCACGTAAAGCTCAGGCAACTCCTGGCGGCTCGCTTTCGGTTTGATGTGCCGCACGCTCGCAAAGTCGCGCTTCATAACGTCGAGCAGGCTTTTCTCGCTTCCGCCCTGGAAAACCTTCGCCAGGAATGTGCCGCCCGGCGCGAGCACCCGGACGGCGAATGCCAGCGCTTCCTCGGCAAGCCCCATGATGCGAAGGTGGTCGGTCTGCCTGTGCCCCGTAGCGGGTGCTGCCATATCGGATAGGACCGCATTCGGCCTTCGCCCCGCTAACGCGTTCAGCAAATCAACATCGGCTGCCGGTTCGCTGAAATCGTGCTGCAGGATTGTGACCCCGGGTATGGGATCGAAAGGGAGGATATCGAGGGCGACGACCGCGCCCCGGCCATCGGTGGCTTGCACGCGCTTCGCCGCGATCTGGCTCCAGCCGCCGGGCGCCGCTCCGAGATCGACCACCAAGTCGCCCGGCTTGAGAAGCCCGTACTTGTCCGCGATTTCGTCCAGCTTGTAGGCGGCTCTGCTGCGGTATCCTTCCCGTTTCGCCGCCGCCACGTAGGGATCGTTGAGCTGCCGCTCAAGCCAATGCTTGGACGAAGTCGTGCGGCCACGAGCCTTCTTCAGCTTGACCTTAAAGGACCGGTCCTGATTTGGGTCTCGCTTGGTCATGAAGGGATGGGTCGAGCCTCGGTTTGCCGTTGCCATTGTTCGCGAGCAAGTCGCGTTCGCGCATGGCGTCTTCGGCGATTAGCGTTGCGAGGATGCCTTCGCGCAGGCCACGGTCGGCGACCCGCAAAGACTTCACGGGCCACACCCTGAGCATAGCTTCCATGATAGCGCAACCGGCAAGGATGAGATCGGCCCTTTCCGCGCCGATGCAAGGCTGGGCCGCGCGCTGCTCCCAATTCATGCCGGCGATGCGCTTCGTCACGTCGCGGATGCTATCCGTCGACAGCCAGCATCCGTCGACTTTGGCGCGATGATATTCGGACAGGCCGAGATAAACCCCAGCGATGGTCGTGACGGTGCCCGATGTGCCGAGCAGGTGGGTGCCGGTGTGCGCGACCTTGGAGCCGATTCCGTTTGATTCGCTGAATGGCAGGAGCTTGCGTATGAACGAAATTGACCATTTCGTCGAACTGAAAGCCTTCGGCGCGGCTGCTGCCGAAACGCTCGGCCAATGTGACGACGCCAAACGGCAGCGAGGTCCAGGCTTCGATGCAGTCCTGAATGCGCAAGCGATCCTCGATGGATATGCGTTTGGCGCGTCGCCCGTTCTTCAGGTTGAGCCAAACGAATTCCGAAGATCCGCCGCCGATATCGAAAATCAGAGCGTAGTCGCTTTGCTTGTCGATGAGCGAGGCGCATCCCGATACCGCAAGCCGCGCTTCCGTCTCGCGGCCGATGATTTCAAGTGAAAGCCCGGTTTCGCGTTTGACGCGCGCAATGAAGTCCGGGCCGTTTTTCGCAATCCGGCAAGCCTCGGTCGCAACGAGGCGGGAGCGGGTCACGCCGCGGCGGGCCATCTTCCCGGAACAAACCTTCAGGGCGTCGATGGTGCGGGCAATTGCCTCATCCGACAAGACGCCTGAATGACTGACGCCTTCGCCCAGCTTGATGATTCTGGAGAATGCGTCGATGACAAAGAAGCCGCGCCGCGAGGGCCGCGCCACGAGCAGCCGGCAATTATTGGTGCCGAGGTCGAGCGCGCCATAGATCGCGCTAGGCGGAACGCTTGTTCCGTTCCCTCGCTTTTCGGAGGCGATCCCGTTACGGGAAGGCGGCGTCAACTTGATCGGGGGAAGGGCCGGGCGGCCGCCTCGCAAGGGTTGCGAGGGGAGTGGGACTTAACGCCGTTGGCTTGGCCGTCAAGGCCGGCAGAAATGCCAGCACCGTCAGCCGCAGCGCCCCTCCTCTCTCCGGGTTTCAACATCGACCTCCCGTCGGCAACTTCTCCGCAGGATGCATTCGTCCCCGCCTGCTAACCTTAGAGAGTAACAGTTTTTTTAGGTTGCGCAAATCCGGAGACAGTGAACGGTTGCGCAACGGCAAAAAAAAGGCCGGGTCGCCCCGGCCTAGTTGAAGGAGATACTCAGGCTTTTAATTGACGATGTCGCGGCCGCGCGTTTCGCGAAGGAAGAGCACGCCCAGGATGAATGTCATCGCCGCGACGGCGATCGGGTACATGAGACCGGCATAAATGTTGCCGGTAGCAGCAACGATCGCAAACGCCGTGATGGGCAGGAAGCCGCCGAACCAGCCGTTGCCGATATGGTAGGGAAGCGACATTGCCGTGTATCGGATGCGGGTCGGGAACATTTCCACGAGCATGGCGGCGATGGGGCCGTAAACCATGGTCACGTAGAGAACCAGGATGGTGAGCAGGCCCACGACCGTCCAATTGATGCCGTCGATCTGAGACTTGGAGGGGTAGCCATCTGTCTTGAGCGCGGCGGCGAGTTCCTTGGAGAAGCGCGCGCCCTGAGCTTTGGCGTCCGGACCGGCTGCGTCATAAGATTGGATGACCTGGTTTCCAATCTTGATTTGTGCGGCCCCGGAAGGGCCGGCTTCGTTGCTGTAGGGCACTCCGGCCTTCACCAGCGCTGCCTTCGCCACGTCGCAGGGTGCCGTGAACTTTGATTTGCCGACCGGATCGAATTGCAGGCGGCACTGATTGGGATCCGCGACAACCGTCACCGGCGTTTTTTCGATGGCTGCCGCCAACTCGGGATTGGCTGCGCGTGTCAGCAACTCAAAAATGCCGGGATAATTGTAGGCCTCGCCACCGGGGATGAATTTCAAGACGCCCGCCGGATAGTAAGTCAGCACGGCGAGCAGGCAGCCGAGCATAATAATGGGCTTGCGGCCGATTTTATCCGACAGCCAGCCGAAAAAGACGAAGAACGGCGTGCCGATCACCAGCGACAACGCGATCATGATGTTCGCCCAGTAAGCATCGACCTTGAGCGTCTGCGTCAGGAAGAACAGGGCGTAGAATTGGCCCGTATACCACACCACGGCTTGACCGGCGGTCAGGCCCAGGAGCGCGAGAAGAACGATATGCCCGTTTCTCCAATTGCCGAATGCCTCGGACAAAGGCGCTTTCGACGCGCGGCCTTCTTCCTTCATCTGCCTCCAAACCGGAGACTCGTTCAGGCTGAGACGGATCCAGACGGAAATCAGGAGGAGGAATATCGACACAAGGAAGGGGACGCGCCACAAGCCATATTCCGCAGAGAAGGAGGCTGCTCTTTCCGCGGCAGTCGCGCCCGGCGCGAACTCGCGGCATAGCAGGATGACAATCAGCGAAAGAAAAAGGCCGAGGGTTGCGGTTGTTTAAATCCAGCTTGTCCGGTAACCGCGGCGGTTCGGCTCCGCGTGTTCCGCGACATAGATCGCCGCACCGCCGTACTCGCCACCGAGCGCAAGTCCTTGGAGGAGCCGGAGCGCGATCAGGATAACCGGAGCCAGGACGCCGATCGAGTTATAGCTTGGCAAGACGCCCACCGCGAAGGTGGACAAGCCCATGATCATGATCGTAATCAGAAAGGTATATTTGCGGCCGACCAGATCGCCCAGGCGGCCAAAAAAGATGGCGCCGAAAGGCCGGACAAAGAAGCCCGCGGCGAATGCAAGCAGGGCGAAGATGAACTGGCCGGACTCGGTCAAGCCCGAGAAAAAGTGCGAGCCGATGATGGCTGCGAGCGATCCATAGAGGTAGAAGTCATACCATTCGAAAATGGTGCCAAGCGAGGACGCAACCACAACCTTGCGTTGCTCAGCGGCGGTGACCGAGCCGAGGGGGCTATATGATCTATCAGCGGTGACGTCTGCCACAATACCCTCCTTGGATCGGGGTAACGTTCACTCAACACCGGCGCGCCGCGGGATCAACAAACCGCCGGCGCGCGAAACTTACGCAAAATCTATCACAGCTGTTGTGTACGCGGGGCTAGGACATTGGAGCTAAGACTTTCGCATGAAGCGAAGATTTTGGCGTCACCTTGAGACGTTATGGTCCGGCGGGATATAAAAATTGCGCCGCAGCTAATCGGTTTTCTTACTGGGCATGCTAAGGTTCCGCTATATCAGCAAAGGCCGGCGTGAGTAGATAAGTAGAAGAGTGCGAGGAGAAGACGGCATGGCGGGGGTATGCGCATGACAAAGCCTTTCCTTGTATCGCGGGCCGAGAGCCGGAAAGTGATTGCCGCGTCATCGGTGGGCACGGTCTTCGAATGGTACGACTTCTACCTCTATGCGGTGCTCGCGCCATTTTTCGCGCGGCTGTTCTTTCCGCCCGATAATGAAACTGCCGCGCTCCTGGCGGCCTTCGCGACCTACGCCGCGGGCTTCATCGTCCGTCCGTTCGGCGCCGTGTTTTTCGGGCGGCTCGGCGATCTGACAGGACGCAAATATACCTTTTTGATCTCCATCATATTCATGGGTTTCTCGACGTTTACCGTGGGCTTGCTGCCAACCTTCGAGCAGCTTGGCTGGATCGCTCCTGTGCTTCTCGTCACTCTGCGGCTCCTGCAGGGGTTAGCTTTGGGCGGCGAGTACGGCGGGGCGGCGACCTACGTGGCGGAATACACCGCATCCGGCAGGCGCGGATACGCCACAAGCTGGATTCAGACGACAGCCACGTCAGGTCTCCTGCTTGCGCTCCTTGTGATTGGGCTCTGCCGGTGGCTATTGCCAAGCGACGATTTTGAGCGGTGGGGCTGGCGTATTCCCTTTCTCGTCTCGATCATCCTCCTCATTCTGTCGGTCTATATTCGCGTAACGCTGAGGGAAACGCCGGTATTCCTGCGCATGAAAGCCGAGGGCAGTTCCTCCAAAATTCCCGTTTGGGAAAGCTTCTTCAGGTCTCCAAATAATAAGTATGTCTTGCTTTCGCTGCTCGGCGCGACTGCGGGACAGGGCGTCGTCTGGTACACCGGCCAGTTTTATACGCTGTTCTTCCTCACCATAACGCTGCGGCTCGATTACTTGACGACCTATGCCATGGTCGGGGCGGTCCTTGCGGCGGGCACTCCTTTCTTCATCTTTTTCGGATGGCTTTCCGACCGCATCGGGCGCCTGAAAATCATACTCGCGGGGTGCTTCCTTGCGGCCTGCACCTACTTTCCGCTGTTTCATGTTCTGTCGAACGCAATCAATCCTGCGTTGGTGGAGTTTCAAGCCAGCAATCCCGTCACGCTGCGCGTCGATGCGAGGACCTGCAACTTCCACATCTTTATCGGCCCCTGGTCGAACTTCACCGCCTGCGATCAGGTGACGGATTACCTCACGAAGTCGGGTCTCTCCTTCACCAAGGTGAATGCGCCGGGCTTCGAGCCTGTCGCCGTTTCCATCGGCGCGCAAACCGTCGAGGTGTCGAGCAAGGATAAAGGCAGCATCAATGCCACTCTTGAACGCACTTTGTTTGCCGCGGGCTATCCAGGATTGACCTGGAAATACGCGAACGGGGAGCCGAGGATCGACTCCCGCGGCAATCCCGTGTTTGAGCAGAAGTCCGCCGACCCGGCGCGGATCGATTATGTGGCGGCTCTCCTGACTTTGTTCGTCCTGATGATCTATGCCACCATGGTTTATGGGCCGATTGCGGCGTTCCTGGTCGAACTTTTCCCGCCGAAAGTCCGATATACCTCGCTCTCCTTTCCCTATCACATTGGAAATGGGGTATTCGGAGGAATGCTGCCGCTGCTCGCGACGGCCATCGTCGCATCGACGGGCAACGTCTATGCAGGGCTTTGGTATCCGGTATCTGTCGCGGGCGTGACGGTTATCATCGGCGCGATCTTCCTTCGGGACCGGCGGCGGGAGGAGTGAGCGCGGCGGTTCCTGGGTTAGCGCCGCGGCGCATTCAGGAAAATAGCTCCGGTCTGGGTCGAAACACAAGCCGTTGCGGGACTCCCTCTCCCATGGGGAGAGGGTTGGGGTGAGGAGCGCTTACATTTGAATTAAGCACTTACCTCTCACCCGGACCGCAAAACGGTGCGGCCTCTCCCACCGGAAGAGGTCCCTCGCGTTTCCATGTCAGTCGATCATACGCTAGCCCGCTGGGGCGAATTTCGTTTTAGTCTGCCTTTCCCGAATGCATTCTGCCCATTTTGGGTTTAAGCCGGTTCTCATGACTCCATTTCAAATCATTGCTGCCGTGGTCACGCTGAGCGCTATGGGCGCTTATATAAACTACAAGTATTTGAAGTTCCCTCAAACGATTGGATTGATGGCGTTCGCATTCGCCGTCTCATTGCTCACGATCATTTTGAGCCGGTCTGGAATTGCGCATTTCGAGGCTGTTGGCCGGTTGGTCGGGGGCATCGATTTCTCGGAAGTGCTCTTGCACGGCATGTTGTCCTTCCTGCTGTTCGCCGGCGCCATGCATATCAACCTGGACGAGTTGAAAAGCGTCCGCTGGTCCGTCGCCGTCCTCGCCACCGTTGGGGTTATCGCCGCAACGTTGATAACTGGAACGCTGGTGTGGATGGCGTCCGGTCTTGTCGGATTGCATTTGCCTTATCTTTACGCGTTGATGTTCGGGGCGCTCATATCGCCCACCGACCCGATTGCCGTTTTGGCGATCCTGAAGGACTCCGGAATTCCCAAACGAATTCACACAAAGATCGGCGCGGAAAGTCTATTCAACGACGGCGTCGGCGTCGTCGCATTTCTCACCATCCTCAATATCGTGAGCAGTGGCGGTCAGCCGAAGCTTGAGGAAGCCGCCGCTCTCTTCGCGCAGGAGGCTTTCGGCGGGGTGGTTTTCGGCCTTGCCTGCGGCTGGGTCACGTACCTGTTAATGCGATCCATCGACGAATACAAAGTTGAGGTGCTGCTCACCCTCGCTCTTGCGACTGGCGGTTACGCCCTCGCGGAAGAGCTTCACGTTTCGGCCCCGATTTTCATGGTCACGGCGGGCCTCATCGTGGGCAATCATGGCCGCAGTTTCGGCATGTCGGAACTGACCCGGGAGAGGCTCGACGTTTTCTGGGAATTGATTGACGAAGTCCTCAACGCCATTCTTTTCATCCTGATTGGACTTGAGATCGTCGTCATAAGCATTTCAGCCCCGCACGTCATCCTCGGGATCCTGGCCATTCTCGCGGTTCTTGCCGGACGGCTTCTGAGCGTCGGGATTCCTATAACCCTGATGGGCCTGCGCAAACAGTACGAGCGGGGAACGATTGCGCTTTTGACCTGGGGCGGCTTGCGCGGCGGCCTATCCATTGCCATGGCGCTGTCGCTTCCTGCAGGGCCTCAAAAAGACATCATCCTGCCTGTCACTTACATCGTGGTGCTGTTCTCGATCCTCGTCCAGGGGCTGACTTTCAAGTCTGCATTGCCGTTTCTGCTGAAACTCCCGTAGCGCGAAGCACTTTTTACTACAACCAAATCTCTGGCGGGGTTGCAAAAAGAAGCGCGAGGTCGGTGGATGCTCTACGATGTGCCAACCGGTTGTGGATAGAAAGCTTGGCTCATTAATTTTCAATAAATAGGATCTTAACTTTTTCCTTTTTAGAGATAATATGCAACTTCTGGTAATGAGTGGGGCGAAAAATGAACATCAACCAAAAATATGCAGAATTAATGATCAATGCAGCAAATATTTATGCATCGCAGAACAGCACAAGCTGCACTGCGGAAGAATGTAATTTCGAAGAACAATTAATGTCGCTGTTCGATCAAGCTCGCGCGCGGG
Source organism: uncultured Alphaproteobacteria bacterium (assembly GCA_963834165.1). GTDB lineage: Bacteria > Pseudomonadota > Alphaproteobacteria > Rhizobiales > Rhodomicrobiaceae > Rhodomicrobium. Next base: position 581,651 of record CAWIAL010000018.1, read on the forward strand.
GAGTAAAACTCCAGGATATAGTTGTAATAGCTTCGACCGCCATAGCGGTCGTGCTGACAACTCCTGTCGTTCGAAGGTCTAAGCGCAAACCCAGAATTGTTTAGCCTCAGCAACTCAGTCGGGATCGTCTCGACCCATTTAAGCGCATCGCCAAACTGGCGATGCGCACTGGCCCGATCAGAAAGCGGGCGGTCACTCTTCACACTTGTGGCCCCGATCAACGCAGGGCGCTTTTTCGCCCGCTGCCGGGATGCGTCTCCGCATCCTGCTTGGCGTCTGAGAGTTCCCGCCTTCTGAACGGATTGCGCGACGGAAGGTTAGCCATCCCAATGGCCTCGGCGGCCCGCCTGGCGAGGTCAGCGTCGATTTCGGTGCCCGGAAGCGGCTTCGCCATCAGCCCCTCGTGAGCTTTCAGCATAACCTCCTTCCAGATTTCGGCCGGCAGGGAGCCGCCCGTGACGCCCCGCATCGGGCTTGCATTGTCATTGCCCATCCAGACGCCGCTGACCCACTGCGCGGTGAAGCCGATGAACCAGGCGTCCTTGAAGCTCTGGGTCGTGCCTGTCTTCCCCGCGGCCGGATAGAAATCGAGCGATGCCCCGCGGCCGGTTCCGCCGGCGACAACCGAGTTCATCATATCGTTCATGGCGCTGATCGCGCGCGCGCTGACGATGCGGGGCGGAGCGGCTTTGGACCGTTCGAAAAGAATGTGCCCCTGGTCGTCCCTGATCCGCTCCACGATCTCGGGCACAACGGCGAGGCCGCCATTGGCGAAAACGGCAAATGACGAGGTCATCTCGAGGAGCGTCGTCTCGGATGTCCCAAGCGCAAGCGTGGGGCCGACGTTGCGCGCGGACAGAACGCCTAGCCGGTTCGCCACCTCGACTATGCGCTCCGTTCCGACGGCCTGCATCAGACGAACGGCGGCCATGTTGCTGGAATGGGTCAACGCGGTCCGCAGGTTGATCTGTCCGCGATAGTCGCCGCCGAAGTTCGTGGGCTTCCATCCGTCGATGTCGACGGGACTGTCGTCGATGACGGTATCGGGCGTAAAGCCACTTTCGATTGCGGCCAGATAGATGAAGGGTTTGAAGGCCGAGCCGGGCTGCCGCATGGCCCGAACCGCGCGATTGAACTGGCTTTCCGCGTGATTGCGCCCGCCAATCATCACCCTGATCGCGCCATCCGGCGTCATCAGGAGAACCGCGGCCTCCGAAGCGCGGGCCGTGCGGCCCTTCGTGCGCATGACGTCTTCGACGGCGGTGCGCGCAGCAAGCTGGAGGCCCGCATCGATGGTGGTTTCGACGACAAGGTTCCGGTCGGTTTCTCCGGTGAGCATCGGTGCTACCTCGGCAACCCAATCGGCCACAAAACCGAAACCTGGCTTCGACGGCGGTGCTTTGAGCTGAGCCGGGTTGGCGAGCGCCTCCGCGTATTGGTTGATGTCGATCTGATCGGTTTCAGCGAGGATGCGCAGGATTTCCTTGGCCCGCGTATGTGCGCGGTCCATGTTGCCGTTGGGCGAGAAATAGGACGGCGCTTTGATGAGGCCCGCTAGCATTGCTGCTTCCGCCAGCGTGATGTCTTGAGGCCGCTTCCCGAAATACGAATAGGCCGCTGCGCCGATCCCATAATTGCCGCCGCCGAAATAGACGCGGTTCAGGTACAGCTCAAGGATCTCCTGCTTCGTGAAGCGGCTTTCGAGCCAGAGCGCGAGGACGAACTCCTCGGCTTTCCGGCTCAAGGTGCGTTTGGGTTGGAGAAACAGGTTCTTGGCGAGCTGCTGCGTGATCGTGGAGCCGCCCTGGACGACCTCGCCCGAGCGCCAGTTCGTGCTGGCGGCACGCGCAAGGCCCACCGGATCGAGACCGAAGTGATAGAAGAAGCGCCGGTCTTCGGTCGCGAGCACCGCTTTGACTAGCGACGCTGGAATGTCTTTGTAAGGAACATACGCGCGGCGCATGCCCCGTTCGGCGATGAATTCGCCGGCCCGCGCCAGAATGGTCAGGTTCGGCGGCAACCGGAGCACCATGGCCTGCCGCGGATCCGGGAGGATCGAAGCATAATAAGCGATGACGCTCGCGATGGTGAGCGCGATCCAGCCGAAGGCGACGAGTACCCAGGGGATGAGGCGGAGAAGCGGGCGGTGCGCGCTGCGCCGCGGCTCGGCAAGCGGCGATTTGGTGACGACCCAAACGGTCAAGCCGCGAACGGCGCGCCAGATCATGCCGAAGATGGTTAGAAGAATGGCGCTGAACATACGCCACGCACACAAGCCAAGGAAGCGCATGTGCCCAGCGACGGCCACTCCAACACGCGAGGCAATGCCTGCGCCCCGGCTCGCACGCGAACTCGGTCAACTCAACGCCTCACAAACGCCCAAAGCACAGCGCTGCCCGCGCCATCACTTTTTTGGAAATTTAGGGCCGTTCGCTTAAGGCTCAGTTAAGGCCTGAAATTGGTTTGTTACGCGTCGGGCAGCGCATCGCCGCCAGCCGCTCCGGTCGCGGCCTTGTTCGGCCTGCCGACGCTGGAATAGGAGAGACCTGCCTGGCGGGCGAGTTCGGGCCGATAGATGTTGCGCAGATCGACAAGCACGTTCCCGCGCATCTTGGCCTTCAGCGCGGCCAGGCTCACGGCGCGGAACTCGTTCCACTCAGTCAGCACCACGGCGGCGTCCGCGCCTTCCGCGGCTTCGAGCACGCTCCCGCACCAGATGACGCCGCGCAGCAAAGGCTCCGCCTGCTTGCGCCCCTGCGGGTCGTAAACGCGAACCACGGCTCCGCGCTCCTGCAGCATCGGCACGATCACAAGGCTCGGCGCGTCGCGCATATCGTCGGTGTTCTGCTTGAATGTCACGCCCAGCACCGCGATGGTCTTGCCGGCCACGTTGCCGCCCGCCGCGCGGATCACCTTATGGGCCATCGCGATCTTACGCTCGTTGTTGACCTTCTCGACTTGCTCGATCAGCGTCAGCGGCGAGCGAGCCTCGCGGGCCGTGCGCGCGAGCGCGGAGACATCCTTCGGGAAGCACGAGCCGCCGAATCCAGGCCCGGGATGCAGGAACTTGTCGCCGATCCGGCGGTCGGAGCCGATAGCGCTCGCCACCTGCTGCACATTCGCGCCAACCTCCTCGCAAAGATCGGAGATCTCGTTGATGAAGCTGATCTTCATGGCCAGGAAAGCGTTCGCCGCATATTTCGCGAGCTCGGCGCTTTCGCGGCTGACGAACATGACCGGCGCGTTACGCAGGCGAAGCGGCTCGTACACGCGCTCCATGACCTCGCGCGCCCGCTCGTCATCTACGCCGACGAGAACGCGGTCGGGATGGGTGAAATCCTGAATGGCCGATCCTTCGCGAAGGAACTCGGGGTTGGAGCACACGGCGAAGCCGGCATCGGGCCGCAGCCGGTGCAGGCGGCGCTCGATTTCGCGGCTGGTTCCGACAGGCACCGTGGATTTCGTGGTGATAACGGTGAAGCCCGTCAAATGCGGCGCGATCTCTTCAACGGCTTGGTAGACATAGGAAAGATCGGCGTAGCCGTCGCCGCGCCGCATCGGCGTTCCCACGGCGAGAAAAATCAGGTCTGCATCGCGCGCGACGGACGCAAGCTCCAGCGTGAAACGCAGGCGGCCCGAACGCACGTTCTTCTCGACGAGCGCATCGAGGCCGGGCTCATAAATCGGGATTTCGCCGCTGTTCAGCTGCTCGACCTTGCGCGGATCCTTCTCGACGCATGTGACGTTCCAGCCGAAGTCGGAGAAGCAGGCGGCGGAAACCAGGCCGACATATCCGGCCCCGATCATGCAGATGTTCACGGCACACGCCCTCGTTGTGTGAATGAAGCCGCAGTCTTAGCCAATCCGGCGCGCCTCTGCAAGGAGGGTCAACTTGCCGCGAAAACCTCTATCTGGGCAGCTCAGCCAGAAACTCGTCCAGCGAGCGCTTCTGCATTCATTATGCCGGGCTAGGCGGACATTCGCTCAACAAATAGGCGGTTATTGAGGCGTTTCAGTTCTTGGCTGAAGAAGGCCGACAGTCCTAAGTTGGACACCTCTCCCCACAAGCCCGCGTCTTCTAAATCGTAGCGTCAAACATGTGGTGCCGGGACTTTCCTGTTGGCTCGAGAAGGCTCATTATGCGGCCGATGGAAGACGCGGGACATCGCAGGCGGCGCGACATCGGCCATTCGACCAACCTCGTGGGGCGGCCCTCGGAGTGGCTGGCGAGTTGCAACTTCAATGACGCACCGGTTCCGCTGCACATATGGGGCGTGCGCGAGATGAACCGCAGCCTGTTCGGCATGCTGGAGCAGGCGGCCGACCTCGCCGAGGCCGGCGAAGCGTTCTCCTGCTATATGATGGCGATGTTCGGCCTCGATCCCGAACAGCGCGACGCGGCGGCTCCCGGCGGTAAGAGACGCTACCGCTCCTCCTTCCTGCGGCTGATCGAGGGCTGGGGCTTCGACAGCAACGGCGCGGAAGGTGCCGTGCTGAAGGGCTGGGTCGAGAGTCGGTTCGGCGTCTGCCCCACCTTCCACAAGGAGATCATTGAGCTGGTTTCGAGTAACGCCTGGGCGGTCTATGTGGAGGAGAAGATGTCGAGTCGCTTCCACAACAACGCGATCTGGGTGCAGCTTGACCTTCTGTTCGAGTTCTGCCAATGGGCCATCCGGCGATTCGCTTTTCCGGGCGAGACGCATCTGACGCTGTTTCGCGGCGTCAACGCTTTTGACGAGCATTGGATCGTGGAGCGGACGGCAAAGCGCGAGGCGGTGATCCGGCTCAACAATCTCGTCTCGTTTTCGTCCGACCGCGGCGTCGCCTGCTGCTTCGGCGACACGATCCTCACTGCGCGCGTTCCTATCAGCAAATTCCTGTTTTTCAACAACCTTTTCTCCTTGCATCCGCTGAAGGGCGAAGGCGAGTATCTGGCGATCGGCGGCGAATTCCGGGTGCGCGTCGACTATGTCTAAGGGGGCAGCATGACCGCGCCGAGTGTGGAGAACCGTGCGCTCGCGGCCTATCTTGGCTTCGCCATCGGGGACGCGCTCGGCGCCACCGTCGAGTTCATGACCAAAAGGGAAATCGCGGCGCAGTATGGCCTGCATCGTGAGATCGTGGGCGGCGGCTGGCTGAAGCTCAAGCCGGGGCAAGTGACCGACGACACCCAGATGGCGCTCGCGCTTGGTCGCTCGATCATCCGGAACGGCGGGTTTGATGCCCGCGACGTCTGCGAGGAATTCGCGGCCTGGCTGAAGACCGCGCCGGCCGATGTCGGCAACACCTGCCGGCGCGGCATCCGCCGTTATATCGTGCATGGAACCGTCGAAGGCTCGTTCTCGGAGGGCGACGCCGGCAATGGAGCCGCCATGCGCATTCTGCCCGTGGCGCTCGCAACCTTTGGCGAGCACGGCAAGGCGGAAGCGTGGGCGCTCGCACAGGCGCGCGCCACGCATCATCATCCTCTTTCGGACGACGCCTGTCTCGCGCTTGTTCGCATGGCGCATGGCCTTCTGCAAGGGCTGGGGAAGCAAGTCGTGCGCAAGGCGGCCGAGGATCTCGCGGGCAAACACAAGGCGTTTCGCTTCGAGCCCTATCCGGGCCAATGCTCAGCCTTTATTGTCGACACCATGCAGACTGTGCTGCACCACTACCTCGGCGCGGACTCCTTCGACGCATGCGTCGTCCAAACCGTCAATCAAGGCGGAGACGCCGACACCGCGGGCGCGCTTTCCGGCATGCTTGCGGGCGCCACCTATGGGCTGGACGCCATACCCCCACGCTGGCTCGCGAGGCTCGACCATGACATAGCGGCCGCGATTCGCGCGCAGGCGCCGATGCTGCTGGCGATTTCGCAAGGCGCCAGCGCCGAAAGGTTTTGACTCGCTCGCCGCAATGCCCCGTGTCTGAAAGACGACGATGCCAACCTCATTTTTGTATAGAAGCCGACATTCAGTCGTGTGTGAGCGCGCACTGGATTTGCTTAATGGTGCATTCACTTTTCGTTAATTGCGTGGAGCCATTCTTGGCACACGTCTTGCTATTGAGTGGTTGATCGCTGACAGAGCGAAACGGTCATGAACGACAGAAGCAAGATTCCTCTCATTATGCCTAGGCGCATAATTCGTAGACCGCATCGGATCCGGGATGCGGGACAAGCCGCATGGCTTACCGCTGAACGAGGCGATTTAGCGTGGCATCCGCACTTAATTACCCGCTGCGTTACAGCCCCTGCTTCCTTCGTCGATTGGAAGGCCGGCGTCCCCTCATTCCCCTTCGTTGAACACAAGCCCTAGCGGCGGCGTGCTTCCGTAAGCGGTATTTCGGGAACTCTTTGAAATTCTACTTCCGGCCGCTAGAGCCGAGCGTTCCCAACCTCAACGCATCCTATTTCCGAACGGGGGAGGCGCACGATAGTGCGTGCCAGAATGCATAAGCCGATTGTAGTTGACTCGATGTCTCTTGTGCTCACCGGTTCTGGCGGCGCTGGCGTTATGACGGCGGGTGAGACGTTACTCGATGCCGCGCAACGCTGCGGTCTTTATGGCTTGATGACGCGTTCATCGGGCCCGCAAATCCGGGGAGGCGAGGCTGCAGCTTTGCTGCGTCTCTCCAACTATCCGGTCGAAAGTCACGCCGACCGCTTCGATATCCTTTTGGCGCTGGACTTTGAAAACTCGCAGCGCTTTGCCGCCGAGATCCCGCTCGATCGCCAAAGTCTCATCGTCGCCGATTCCGGCGCGGGTGAAGTGCCCCCCGCAATCGCGGCCTATGGCGCAAGGCTTGCCTTTACTGAGATCGCCGATATGGCGAGAACCATCAAGGGCGGACGTGTTTCCATGGTTGCGTTGGGCATTTTGGCCGCCCTTATTGGTTTACCCGAAGAAGCGCTGCTTGACGCAGTCAAAGCGACGATTGGACAACGCAAACCGGAGGCTCTTGCCCCGAGCCAAGCGGCGGTGCGCATGGGCGCCAACGCTGCAAAAGGATTGCCGCACGCGCCCCATTTAAATCTTTCGCAAAAAGCATGTAAAGGCCGCTGGTCTTTGACCGGAAACGAAGCCACCGGCTATGGCGCCATCAAGGGGGGCGTTCGCTTTGTGGCTGGCTATCCAATCACGCCCGCGACCGAAATCTTGGAATGGATGGCGCCTGCACTGCAAAAGTGCGGGGGGGTGTTGGTCCAAGCCGAAGATGAGCTTGCCTCGATCAATATGATCATCGGCGCCAGCCACGGTGGAGTTCCGTCGCTTACGGCAACGGCAGGGCCTGGTCTTTCCCTCATGATCGAGTCGTTAGGCCTTGCGGTCGCCTCGGAGACGCCGATTGTGGTCGTGGACGTCATGCGCACAGGCCCATCCACCGGGATCGCCACAAAATCTGAGCAGACAGATCTCAATATCGCGGTCTACGGCCTTCATGGCGACGCCCCCCATGTTGTCGTGGCTCCGCTCGGCATCTCCGACTGTCTTCCGACCACACAATGGAGCGTCGAACTCGCGGAAGCAATTCAAACGCCGGTTCTGGTGCTGTCCGACCAATCTATCGGCCAGTCTCAGGCCATCATTGACCGGCCAAAGGATGTGCCTTTCATCGCCAAACGGCAAGTGGTGGAACCGAGCCCGGCGAATTTTCGCCGGTACGAGGACACCGAAAGCGGTATTTCCCCGATGTCGCTGCCAGGGATGAAGGGCGGCCAGTACACCGCCGACGGCCTTGAGCACAACACCCGCGGCACACCATCCAGCCAAGTCCAGGATCACATCGCCCAACTCGACAAACGCCAGCGAAAAGTCTCCGGTTACAGCTACGGCGACTTTTGGGCTGATGTCGAAGGCGAAGGCGAACTGGCGGTCATAACGTGGGGCTCTTCCACTCAGCCGGTTCGAGAAGCGGTGAAGCTGGCCCAGAGCAAGGGCCTCGCGGTCAAACTGATCGCGATGAGGCTTATCTCTCCTGCCCAGCCAGAGAAGCTGCGCAAAGCGCTCGAAGGAGTCACACGCATCCTCGTCATCGAACAAAGCCACCAGGGCCAATTCTGGCGGTATCTCAGGGCCCACTACGATCTTGGCGCCGACGTTATTCCAATCCACCGTCCAGGCCCGCTCCCAATTCGCCCCGGTGAAATTCTCTCTTCTCTCTTGAAGGAAGCACACGCATGAATCTCGTTCCTACACAAGGATTCGAAGCTGATCAAACCTATCAGCCAGCCGATTACAAATCCGACATCAAACCTGTGTGGTGCCCAGGCTGCGGAGATCATGCGGTCCTGTTAGCGTTCCAGCGGGCGATGGCTGAACTTGCGCTGGCGCCAGAAAAGGTCGCAGTCGTGTCCGGCATCGGCTGTTCTTCGCGCATTCCAGCTTACACGAACACCTATGGGTTCCACGGGATCCATGGCCGTTCGCTTGCGCTGGCGACCGGGCTCAAAGTTGCAAGGCCCGATCTGACCGTGATCGTCGCAAGCGGCGATGGCGACGGCTTTTCAATCGGCGGCAACCACTTCCTGCATGCCTGCCGCCGCAATGTCGACTTGACTTATATCGTCATGGACAACCGCATTTACGGAATGACGAAGGGGCAACCCTCGCCAACTACGGAACCCGATTGGGAAACCGCGATTGCTCCTCAGGGCTCTGGCATATCGCCCTTCCATCCAATGCTCATTGCGCTCGCCTCTGGCGCCAACTTCATCGGCCGAACGTCTTCAGCCAATCTCACCCACTGCGCTAGGATGATTGTCGAAGCCGTCCGTACTCCAGGCTTCTCCTTCCTGCAAATTTTGAGTCCATGCGTTACTTTTCGGCCCGATCAGCGCGAGGCGTGGAAGGGGATCTTCCGCGATCATCCGCAACCGGAAACGGATGATCCTGGCCTTGCCGCACGCTATCTCATGGATGACGATGGTTTCAACATTGGCATCCTCTACCGCGCGTCGAGAGGTCTCTATGCCCCGGCTCCGCATCAGGATCTCGACCCCGTCATCCTGGAGAAGGAGTTCGAGGCATGACCGATCTTCCCGACGTAACCAGCATTTCCAGTACGGTCGAATTCTATGCGCAAGCTCTCGCTATCGAGATCGAGGCCTCCGACCGATATACGTTGCTTGCCGAGCAAATGGAGGTCCACAACAACGCAGAGGTGGCGGGTATTTTTCGCCGCATGGCCGAACTCGAAATGCAACACCACGATGAGATTCGCGCGCGCGCCGGCGATCTTTTGGTAGGCGGGAAAAAGGCCCGCTTCAGTTGGATCTTGCCTGACGGTCCCGAAGTTACAGAATTCGAAAAGGTCCATTATCTAATGAGCCCTTACCAGGCTTTGGATATCGCCAAACGAAACGAACAGCGGGCCGCGGTTTGGTTTGAGGCCATTGCGAAGCATACGGCCGACCCGGAAATTAAGCGTCTCGCCGAACAGATGGCCTCAGAAGAGCGAGAGCACGTTTCGTGGGTGGAAAATTGGATGAAGAGGTATCCGCCAGCGGAATCAGGTTGGGACGAGGACTGGGATCGGCCCATATACTCCGAATAGGCTTGCCCGTCCACTTAGCATTACTTACGAATACCTTAGCGAAGGGCGACCCGGATGCGCGCTCCATGCAAGGCACGGGCAAAGCAACAGGAACCGGACCTCAAAGTAAATGGAGAGAAACCGCGGATACTGTTCAAAACATCGACAGCAAGCTTAGCGGCTGCGATGTGGTGAGCCTGAAAGTTGAGGACATCGCGCCCCATGGCTACGCGATGGAGCGAGCCGCCGTCCGGCAGAAGAAAACCGGGCGCCCGGTTCGCTTTGAGATCACCGAGCAGGGCCGCCAATCCGTCGACGAGTATCTTCGCCTCACTCCATCCGGGCGAGTACCCGTATCTCCGGGTCAGGCCGAGACCGGTCATCGGGTCTAATTCCAGGATGCCTCAAGTTGGAAGGCTGCCAGCCGCATCCGCGGGGCCTGCCTATGCGGCATTCTGCCTAAGGAGCTTCTGAAGGTTGGCCGCCGCGGCGCCCGCGTAGCCCTTGATGCGGTCTCGGGCTTCGATCACCGCCGGATCGTCCCGCATGAGCGCGATGCCGCTGACCGGATTGAGCCGCGTCGCCTTAGCCCAGCCGGCTACGGCAGGGTGGGCGGCCCGGGCGCGTTCGTGCGCAAGGCTTGCGAGATACGCGGACAGATAGTCGGTGTTTACGTCCCAATACGCGATGGGCGGGCACAGGCGGTTTTTCTCGGCATCGCTTGCTATGGTGGCTTCGACGATACCCAGCGTAGCAAATTGATAGCAGGCAAAGCCTATCATAAATGGTTGAATAGTTATTCGTCCTGGCTCGAAAATTGGGCGAAGCGGAGGGCGCGGCAGCCCTCTTGACGCGCAGTGGATGTGGACTGTCCGCTCGCTCGCAGGCACGCAGCCTTTGTCCAAGATGATCTTGTCAGTCTCAATTCTCCGCACGTGCCCCATTCGGATGACATGCCCGATCCGGCGAAGAAGCTCGATTTCTGCCTCGCTGACGACGGCGCCGCGGAACATGGCCGGCGTGACGTGGGGGTCGATGCGAAGGAAGAACCCCTGCGATTCGAGGCGCGCAAAGACATCCTCGGCTGAAGCGCACTGCGCCATGGCCTCCAGCTGCATCGCAATGCCCCGATACAGTTCGGGGAGCTGCTCGTGCGGCTGCTGAAATCTGCGGTTCATCCACCAGGCCTCGCGCGGCCTCACCCAGCTGATTTTCGAAGCGGGAACTCCCTGCTCCAGAAGCCACGCGCAAGTATCCAGCGCCGTCTTGCCCGCGCCGATGACGACGAAGCGCTCTGGGCTGTCGCCGATGCGGGTGATGTCGCCCGCGGCCAAGCAGCGTACGCCGCCGGCTACCTCGAACGGAGGCGCGCTGGTGGCGGGGATGGCGCCCTCGAGATAGCGCGTGTCCACGAGCTTGCGGCGTACATTCACGCGCCACGATGCCCCCGCGATCCGGGACGCGAAGCGGTGCTCTCCAACATACTCGCAACAAGGGAAGTACCGTACGCGCCCGGTGGGCAGAAAATGGCGATACATCACTTGCGCGAAATAGGCGCGGATTTCATCTGCACTGGAAAGCTCGTAATAGCCCGCATTCGTGCCCGTGACATCCACGGCGTCCTGGCCGAGCGGTACCGAACTGACCCCGTAGAAAGAGGACGGCTGATGCAGGCGGACGTACGGATAGGCATCCACCCAATGCCCGCCGGGGGTGTGGCGGCGATCCACGATTGTCGCGGTCGCATCGGAGTGCCCAAGCAGCGTGTCGGTAAACGCCATCGCCGCCGCCCCGGCGCCGACGACCAGATAATCCGTCGTGAGATCGTTGTCCATCACAAGCATTAACTCCGCTGGCTGCCTGCAAAGCGATCCGCCGGAACCCGCCGAAGCGATGTCATTTGCGACAATTCTGGATCAAAATTTCTTCGCCGTCAAAGCGCGGTTGGAGAGACAACGCCATTTCCGCTTATTGGGGCTATTTGCCATTAAGTTCCAATCTATCGAATGTCTCTTCACGACCCACTGCATGCATACCTGCTTGCCATAGGGTGATCACAAAGCGCCAAGGCAGTAGAACCCAAGAGAATTTGCTTTAGGATGTTCCCCTCAATAAGGGGATCGACATGGAAGAAGAGATCGTCCTCGTCATAGGCGACAAGGCGTGGTCGTCGTGGAGCCTTCGCCCTTGGCTCGCCGCGAAGGTGGCGAAAATTCCGTTCCGCGAGGCGGCGATCCGCTTGAGGCAGCCGGACACGGCCGCGCAAATCGCGCGCTATTCGCCTTCGGGGCGCGTGCCCGTTCTCTGGCGCGGCGATCTCACGGTCTGGGACAGCCTTGCCATCTGCGAATATCTCGCCGAACTTGCGCCGCAAGCGTGCCTCTGGCCAGAGGATGAGAACGCGCGGGCCGTGGCGCGCGCCATCTCAGCGGAGATGCATGCCGGTTTTCATGCGCTCCGCAAAGAGTTTCCGATGGATTTCCACGCGCGCGCCGAGAGGCCCGAGCCTTCGGATCAGGCCCGCGACGACATCGCTCGCATCGCTGCAATCTGGCGGGATACGCGGCACAACTTTGGCGCAAGTGGCCCCTTCCTGTTCGGGGCTTTCACCATCGCCGACGCCATGTATGCGCCGGTGGCGACGCGCTTTCGCACCTACGGCATCGGCCTTGCCTCTTATGGCGACGATGGAACAGCGGCGGCTTATGCGGCGGCGATCCTTGCCATCCCGGAAATGCAGGAGTGGGGCGAGGGCGCGGCGCGCGGCTAAGTCGCGAAGGCGTCGCGCGTATAGCCCTGGAAATAGAGAAGCGCGGTGAGATCGGTGTGCCTCACTTGCGCATCGGCTTCGGCAGCGACGACGGGCTTCGCGCGGTAGGCCACGCCAAGCCCTGCCGCGGTCAGCATGGCGAGATCGTTCGCGCCGTCACCCACCGCGATCACCTCCTCCGGCAAAAGCCCGTGCGCGGCGGCCTCCTCTTGAAGGGCGGCGAGCTTGGCTTCGCGTCCAAGAATTGGCTCGGCGACGCCAGACACGCGCCCATCCTCCCACAACAAGATATTGCCGCGGTTGGCTGCGAACCCGGCGCGCGCGGCGACCGCGCTCGTGAAGAACGTGAAGCCGCCCGAAACCAGCACCGTATACGCGCCGTGCGCCTTCATGGTTTGCACAAGCGTCCGCGCGCCCGGATTGATCGTGACGCGCTCATCGAGAACGCGGCGAAGATCGGCCTCGGAGAACCCACGAAGCAGCCGCATGCGCTCGCGCAAGGAGGTCTTGAAATCGAGTTCGCCTTGCATGGCCCGCTCGGTCAGCGCCGCGACCTGAGGCTTGATGCCTTTCAGCTCCGCCATCTCGTCGATGGTTTCCTGTCCGATGATGGTGGAATCCATGTCGGCGACGAGCATGCGTTTCTTGCGGCCTGCAGCGGGCTGCACGCACCAGTCCACGGGGTAATCTGCGACCGCCTCCGCAACGGCTTGCTTGAATTGAAAAATCTCCCCCTCATCCTGTCCTTCTCCCGCAAGGGGAGAAGGGACGCCCTCGCCACCGTCGCCGCCTGCGGGGGTGCCTGCGCCGAGGATCAAATCCATGGCCTCGCCTTGGCCCAGCCAGCTGAATTCCAGCGTCCCGCCAAAATCGCGTTGCAGCGCCGCGGCGACATCGAGCAGCAAATTGTCCTGCGAAGCGGGGGCCGTTACGGTAATCGCGATTTGCATGAGGCTTTAATCCGGTGTAGGGGCGCGGGTCACAATGGAGCATGGCCCGGTTGCCGTTCTTATTGCATGCCGTAGGCACTATGAAGGGGTCTCGATAAAAAACGAGTATTTCGGGGGCAGCGCCGCTAACTTTTGGGTTCGCCGAGGAGCCGATGGAGATAGACGTGGTCGATGTATTCTCCGCTTATCTTTGCGGCTTTTGGAAGTATCCCTGAAACCGAAAAGCCAAACTTGGTAAGAATGTTGATGCTTACCTCATTTGTCGCAAGGATTATAGCAATGACCAACTCAAATCCTGATTGCTTGGCATATTCTATGGCATAATTGATCATCTCGGTGCCAAGCCCAAGCCCCCTGAACTTGCTACGCATGTAGTAAGCAATTTCGCAAGTGCCTTCAAATGCTCTCCTTCCTTTCCTGTATGGGGATAAACTTACATAGCCGGCGACAGATCCATCTAATATCTTCACAAAGATGGAATATCTGCCCCGATGATCCAAATACCATGCGCGTCTGTTCTGGATAGAAACAGGGTCCAAATCGCCCGTGAAGCCGGCTTCTCTGATACATTCATTATAAATATCAGTAATAGCTTCAATATCGTCTGGCGTCGCTTTTCGCATCATGGCGCATTCATCCGTAAGAACTCGGCCGCGGTTTTCGCCAAGCTTCATGTCAATCGGCGCCGGGGAAGGGGTTTCGTTTGACCCGGCGGCGGCTCCGGTTTTAATACGCTGCCTTAAAAGCTATCAACCAGGAACCTGCCCGATGCCGCTGATTCGCCCCTTCCCCGGCCTGCGACCCCTCCCCGGCAAAGCCGCCGAAGTGGCCGCGCCCCCCTATGACGTCCTCGACTTCGAACGAGGCGCGCGAACGCGCCGCCGGCAAGCCCTGGAGCTTCCTCCACATTTCCAAGCCCGAGATCGATCTGCCGCTTGGCACCGATCCCTACGACGGTGCGGTGTACGCCAAGGGCAAGGAAAACTTCGACCGCATGATCCACGAAGGCGTGCTGAAGCAGGACAGCGCCCCCTGCTACTACCTCTACCGGCTTATTATGGGCGATCACCAGCAGACGGGCCTCGTCGCCGCCGCCAGCGTGGCCGATTACGACACGAACCGCATCCGCAAGCACGAGTTCACCCGTCCCGACAAGGAGGACGACCGCGTGCGCCAAGTGGATGCGCTCAACGCCCAGACCGGGCCGGTATTCCTGACTTACAAGCACAATGCCGCAATCGATGAACTCGTGGCCACGGCGACCGCGGCTGCGCCCGAGATCGACATCGTGGCCGACACCGGCGTGCGCCACTCCCTATGGCTGGTGCCCGGCGCAGCGGAGCTCGATCTCATCACCCGGACCTTCGACGCCATGGATTGCCTCTACATCGCGGACGGCCATCATCGCTCCGCCGCTGCCTCGCGCGTCGCCGCCGCGCGCAAGGCCGCCAATCCGCGCCACACCGGAGACGAGGCCTACAACTATTTCCTGTCGGTGATCTTCCCCGACAACCAGATGCAGATCCTCGACTACAACCGCGTGCTCAAGGATCTCCACGGCAACAGCCCCGAGCAGCTCCTGGCCAAACTTGAGAACGCCTTCACCGTGGAAAAGGCGGCGGTCCAGTGCAAGCCCGGCAACGCCGGCGAATTCGGCATGTATCTCGGCCGCCAGTGGTACCGGCTCACCATCAAGCCGGAGCTGATCCCGCAGCAGGATCCGGTGAAGCGCCTCGACGTGAGCCTCCTGCAGGACAACCTCATCGGCCCCATTCTCGGCATCGCCGACCAGCGGCGCGACAAGCGCATCGATTTCGTGGGCGGCATCCGCGGCCTGAGCGAGCTGGAGCGGCGCGTGGATAGTGGTGAGATGGCGGTGGCCTTCGCGCTGCACGCGACCTCCATGGCGGACCTGATGGCGGTGGCGGATGCGGGCGAGGTGATGCCGCCGAAGTCCACGTGGTTCGAGCCGAAGCTGGCCGACGGCCTGGTTTCGCACCTGCTTTCATAGACACGGCCCGCGGCCCCCAGGGGAGAGGGAGCAAGGCGCGCCAGTTGGAGCGACGTCCCTTCAGCGCAGGCATAGAATCGGATCGCCGAGGCTCCTAAAAAGCGCGAAATCTTGGCTTCATCCTTCGACAAGCTCAGGATGAGGCTAAGCGCTTTCAACGAATTGATCCTCATGGTGAGCTTGTCGAACCACGGGCAACATCGCTTTTCCAGAAGCCTGCTATATTTGATTCCACATGGATGGACCGGGCGACACAAAGGCGGTGCTGATCTGCGGGGCGACGGCGAGCGGCAAGTCGGCGCTTGCGGTGGAGCTGGCGCGCGAGTTTGGCGGCGTCGTCATCAACGCCGACTCGATGCAGGTCTATGACGAGCTGCGCATTATCACGAACCGGCCCACGCCCGGCGATGAGGCGAGCGCGCCGCATCGGCTTTACGGGTTCCGGCCCGCGCGCGAGCCGTATTCCACCGCGCTTTGGCTCGCGGATGTGAAGGCAGAGCTGGCGGAGGCGCGGCGGGAAGGGCGGCTTCCGATTATCGTGGGCGGCACCGGGCTTTATTTCAAGGCGCTCACGGAAGGTCTGTCGGAAATCCCGGAGATTCCCGAGAGTGTCCGCGCGCATTACCGGCTCGCCGCGCAGACCGAGCCGCCCGAAGCGCTTCACGCGGAGCTGGAGCGCCGCGACCCGGTGACTGCGTCGCGGCTCCGGCCAAGCGACCCGCAGCGCATCGTCCGCGCGCTGGAGGTGCTGGAAGCCACGGGACGCCCGCTCGCCGAATGGCAGGCCGGGAAGCAGCCGCCGCTGCTGCCCCTGTCTCATGCCTTTCCCCTCGTGATGAGCGTGGATCGCGCCGAGCTGTACCGCCGCTGCAATTTGCGCTTTGACGCCATGATCGCGGAGGGCGCAATAGAGGAAGCGCGCGCCATCGATGCGCTCGGCCTCGACCCGGCGCTGCCCGCGATGCGCGCTGTCGGGCTACCGCCGCTCATCGCCTACACGCGCGGCGAAATCGCTTTCGACGAGGCCGCCGCGCGCGCGAAAACGAATACGCGAAATTATGCCAAACGGCAGACAACTTGGATAGTCGGCAACTTTTCATCATGGAAAGCGTTTTCCGAGAAAGAAATGGAAAGAACAAAACGTGACATCAAAATCTTTCTCCGAAATAGCTTGACCTCCAGTCTTTAAAGATTTACCGCAATCTTCACAAGGTGGGGCGGCCGCTTGGCAGGCCGCATTTTTTTGGAGTTCGCCATGGCACGCGCGATGACAGGCGCCGAGATCGTCTTGCAAGCCCTCGCAGATCAGGGCGTGGAGCATATCTTCGGATATCCCGGCGGCGCTGTTCTTCCGATTTACGATGAGATTTTCAAGCAAACCGCCGTCAAGCACTTCCTCGTGCGCCACGAGCAGGGCGCGACCCATGCGGCGGAAGGCTATGCCCGGTCGAGCGGCAAAGTGGGCGTGGTGCTGGTCACCTCCGGCCCCGGCGCGACGAACGCGGTGACGGGCCTTGCCGATGCGCTTATGGATTCGATCCCGCTCGTCTGCATCACCGGGCAGGTATCGACCCAGCTGATCGGCTCGGACGCGTTCCAGGAATGCGACACGGTCGGCATCACGCGGCCCTGCACGAAGCACAATTACCTCGTCAAGGACATCAACGACCTCGCGCGCATAATGCACGAGGCGTTCTATGTGGCGCAGAACGGCCGTCCCGGACCTGTCGTTATCGATATTCCGAAGGATGTCCAGTTCGCGAAGGGCACGTATATCGGCCCGAACAAGGTGGTTCACAAAACCTACAGGCCGCAGGTGAAGGGCAGTCCGCAAGCGATCCGCGAGGCTGTCGACCTGATTGCAAACGCCAAGCGGCCGATCTTCTACACGGGCGGCGGCGTTATCAATTCCGGGCCGAACGCTTCACGGCTTTTGCGCGAGCTTGTCGATCTGACAGGCTTTCCCATCACCTCGACGTTGATGGGCCTCGGAGCCTATCCGGCTTCCTCGAAGCAATGGCTCGGCATGCTCGGCATGCATGGCACTTACGAGGCCAACCTCGCCATGCACGATTGTGACGTGATGATCTGCGTCGGCGCGCGGTTCGACGACCGGATCACGGGCCGGCTCAACGCATTCTCCCCCGGCTCGAAGAAGATCCATATCGATATAGACCCGTCGCAGATCTCGAAGAACGTGCGCGCCGACATCCCTATCATCGGCGATTGCGGCTATGTCATCGAGGAAATGCTGCGCGTGTGGCGGGCGCGGTCGCCGCAAGTCGACAAGAAGGCGCTGAAGGCCTGGTGGACGCAGATCAATACGTGGCGCGAGCGCGACTGCCTGAAATACAAGAACCGCGACGACGTGATCATGCCGCAATACGCAATCCAGCGGCTGTACGAGCTGACGAAGAACCGCGATACCTACATCACGACCGAGGTCGGCCAGCATCAGATGTGGGCGGCGCAGTTCTATCGCTTCGACGAGCCGAACCGCTGGATGACGAGCGGCGGGCTCGGCACGATGGGCTACGGGCTACCCGCAGCCATGGGCGTGCAGGTCGCGCATCCCGAAAGCCTCGTCATCGACATCGCGGGCGAGTCGTCTGTGATGATGACCATGCAAGAGATGTCGACGGCGGCGCAGTACGATCTGCCCATCAAGATTTTCATCCTGAACAACGAGTACATGGGCATGGTCCGCCAATGGCAGGAACTGCTGCACGGCGGGCGCTACTCGCATTCCTATGCTGAGGCGCTGCCGGATTTCGTGAAGCTGGCGGAAGCCTATCACGGCGTAGGCTTGCGGGCGGAGAAGCCGGACGAGCTCGACGATCTCATCATGGAAATGATCGAGACGCCGAAGCCGGTGCTCTTTGATTGCCGCGTTTCGAAACTCGCCAACTGCTTCCCCATGATCCCGTCGGGCGAAGCGCATAACAACATGATCTTTGGCGACGATAATGCGAACGCGGACATCTCGTTCGAGGTCTCGGACGCAGGCAAGATGATGGTTTGAGTGGTCCCGGAGTTCGCTTGCCGGGGACCACGGTTGGTAAGGGTGTTGCTCATGGTTCGACAAGCTCACCATGAGTTACAATGTTGGCTCGGCCTCATCCTGAGCTTGTCGAAGGATGAAGCCATGATTTCTGTTTTTCCATGGGCTGCTGAGGTGGCTAACGATGAATAAGATGGAGTGGGGGTCGGCGATGCCGTCGGGGGAGCCGGAGCCGCGCGTTGAGAGGCATACGATAGCCGTGCTCGTGGATAACGAGCCGGGCGTGCTTGCCCGCGTGATCGGACTGTTTGCAGGGCGTGGATACAACATCGACAGTCTGACTGTGACCGAGGTCAGCCGCGAGGCGAACGAGTCGCGCATTACAATCGTCACGACCGGATCGGTCGAGATCATCGATCAGATCAAGAGCCAGCTTGGCCGGCTCGTGCCGGTTCATGGTGTCACCGATTTGACCGTGAAGGGCGACCCGATCGAACGCGAACTGGCGCTTGTGAAAGTGGCCGGAAAGGGCGAGAAGCGCGTCGAGAGCCTCAGGCTCGCCGAGGCGTTCCGGGCGCAGGTCGTCGACGCGACCACGGATCACTTCGTTTTCGAGATCACCGGCCGGATCTCGAAAATCGAGAACTTCATCGCGCTCATGAAGCCGCTCGGCCTCGTGGAAGTCGCGCGGACGGGCGCGGCCGCCATCAGCCGCGGCCCAGACGGGATGTAGCTCCGCGGCGAGCGTTACCGGGAAGGCAGCCATTCTGTCGATCACCTTTACGGCGATGTGTTTTCTCAGCCACTTCATCGCTTTTGCGGGCGGCCACGTGCGGCACTTTCTCGCCCAGGAGCGCCGCAGGCGCCGCGCAATCGGCATGCTCTTCATCGGATTCGGCACGACGGCGATAGGAAGGCCAATCCTAGGGAGGCCGCCCATGCATCATGTCTAATTCCGTTGACCTATCGGCTTCCGGTGCTTAAGCCGGGTTTCAAATTTTCAGAGCGTACTGCGTCCTTCGAGCATCACGACCAACGCCGCGCCCTGATTGTCCGTCAAAAAAACGCTGAAGAAGGGGAATCTCCATGCGCGTTTATTACGATCGCGATGCCGACATCAATCTCATCAAGGGCAAGAAAGTCGCCGTTGTCGGCTATGGCAGCCAGGGCCATGCTCACACTCTGAATTTGCGCGATTCGGGCGTCGCGGATGTTGCAGTCGCTTTGCGGAAGGGTTCGAACTCGGCCAAGAAGGCTGAAGCCCAGAAGCTTCGCGTTCTCGAAGTGGCCGAGGCGGCGAAGTGGGCCGACGTGGTCATGATGCTGACGCCGGACGAGTTGCAAGCCGACATCTATCGCGATCATCTGCACGCAAACCTGCGCGAGGGGGCGGCGTTGCTGTTCGCGCATGGCCTCAACATTCATTTCAATCTCATCGAGCCGCGCGCCGATCTGGACATCGGCATGGTGGCGCCGAAGGGTCCGGGCCACACGGTGCGCGCGGAATACTTACGCGGCGCGGGCGTCCCTTGCCTCATCGCCATCGCGAAAGATGCGAGCGGCAACGCCCATGAGCTGTGCCTTTCTTATGCCAGCGCTATCGGCGGCGGCCGCGCAGGCATCATCGAGACGACCTTCAGGGAGGAATGCGAGACCGACCTGTTCGGCGAGCAGACCGTTCTGTGCGGCGGCTTGGTCGAGTTGATGCGCGCGGGCTACGAGACGCTGGTCGAGGCGGGATATGCGCCCGAGATGGCTTATTTCGAGTGCGTCCATGAGGTGAAGCTGATCGTCGACCTCATTTACGAGGGCGGCATCGCGAACATGAATTACTCGGTTTCGAACACGGCCGAATATGGCGAATATGTCACCGGCCCGCGCATCGTGACCCCCCGCGTGAAGGAAGCCATGAAAGCGGTCCTGGCCGATATTCAGGACGGGCGGTTTACG
The DNA here is from genome assembly GCA_963834165.1 of uncultured Alphaproteobacteria bacterium. Classification (GTDB taxonomy): domain Bacteria; phylum Pseudomonadota; class Alphaproteobacteria; order Rhizobiales; family Rhodomicrobiaceae; genus Rhodomicrobium. The sequence continues at coordinate 601,849 of CAWIAL010000018.1, forward strand.
CGCGATTGGATGCTTGAGAACAAAGTCAATCAGACGAGCTTCAAGGCGATGCGGGCCAAATGCGATAATCATCCCATCGAGGAGACAGGACGCCGCTTGCGCGCAATGATGCCGTGGATCGCGGATCGCGCGCTGGTCGATAAGACGAAGAACTAACAGCTAGCTCAGACCCCCTCTCATTTGAGAGGGGGAATTGCTACGCGGGTTCGGGCTCTTTAACCGGCAGATCGAGCACCGCCATCACGAAGCCGCTCGAATCGTCGACGGCTTCCTCCCAAAGGGAGATGTAGGTTGGAAGGGCAGGAAGGACGCGCCCGACGACCTCGCCGTGATCGAAAACCAGCTCGGCTTCGTATTTGCGGCAAATACGCTGCATTTTGTGATTTTCAGCGAGGCAGTTCATATACAACCGCTGTACGTTGCGATTGCGTGCCGCCCGGATGATCCGGCCGAGCAATTCGGTGCCGATGCCGCGGTTCTGGTATTCGTGCTCTACGGAGAAAGCTCCCTCCGCATCCGAAGACCATGAATCCCCGATCTGACGCATTTCGGCGGCAGCGCGCATTTCGTGATCGACAAAAAATCCGTAGACTAAGCATTTCATCTCATTGAGACGGGACGCGTAGTCGATGATGAAGGCATCACTGACAGCCATACCGAAGCGCAACCGGCGGCTATCGCGGTCAAGCCTTAAAAGATGGTCGCGGAATTTTTCGGCTTCCGACAACCACATCTTTCTTATTGTTCCTCCCCAGATCTGAGATTCAGGCATGAGAACCTCCGTCTGGAAGTTGAGTGCCAAAATTTAGCTTGGCCTCTTTATTCATGGACAGCCTTATATGGCATTCCGCGCGTGAGAGCCAACAGCCAACGGGTCGCATACGACCTATGACGGAGCCTCATGTGCAATCTCACCTCAGGCTTGTCCTGTCGAGCCAAATCCGCCCTTGCCACGTACGGTAGCAGCAAGCAAATCTGCCCGCTCTAAGTTTACCATCATAACGGGGCAGATCACAAGCTGCGCAATTCTATCTCCGCGTGAAACGACGTGCGGTTCATCACCAAGATTGATGAGAAGGATTTGGATTTCGCCGCGATAGTCGGCATCGATTGTCCCAGGCGAGTTGAGAACCGTAACGCCGTGACGGTGTGCAAGTCCGGATCGCGGCCGGACCTGGCCTTCGAATCCTGTTGGCAATTCAAGCGCCAAGCCGCTAGGGACAAGCGCCCGCGCCCCCGGAGACAAGGTCAAGGGCTTGCCATCCTCCAAGGCCGCGCAAAGATCGAGACCCGCCGCCTGCTCGCTTCGGTAGGATGGCGGAGGCAGACCTTCCCCATGCGGCAGGACTTTATATCGCACCACCGTCATTGTCAGGGCACGGCCTTGAGCTGAGCCGGCGCGGTGCCGGCGCTTTGATCAGCCAGCCAAGCGCTTGCGGCCCGCATTAGCCGGTCCGCAACCTCGTCCTTGGACATCTCCGGCCAAGTCTGCACCCGCGAACGCGTAATCACATGCACCGCATTGCGGTTGCCGCCGAAGACTCCGCCCTGCGGCGAAACGTCATTGGCGACAATCCAATCGCAGCCCTTGTTTTCAAGCTTTTGTACGGCCTGCGCGATGATGTTGCCGGTTTCCGCCGCGAAGCCGATGACAAGATGGGGCCTGTTCGCTGGGCGCTTCGCTATGGTTTTGAGAATGTCGGGGTTTTCGACGAGCTTGAGCTCGGGTGCCGCACCACTCTTCTTGATCTTCTCAAATTCAACAGACGCGGCGCGCCAATCTGCGACAGCGGCGCTGAAAACAGCAATATCGGCCGGGAGCGCGGCTTCAGCCGCTTCCAGCATTTTCTGCGCTGTTTCGATATGGACGGTGGCTATACCGCGAGGATCCGCGAGAGCGTTGGGGCCTGCGATCAGCGTGACACGCGCACCAAGCCGGACAGCGGCCGCCGCGATGGCATAACCTTGCTTACCGCTTGAACGGTTGCCGATGAAGCGCACCGGGTCGATGGGCTCGAAGGTTGGACCTGCGGTGACAAGGACGTGGCGGCCATCGAGAGGCTTCTCGCTTTCGCCCTCCACGACGCGCTCTGCCGCGGCGATGATTTCGTCCACCTCCGCCATGCGGCCCATGCCCACCTCGCCGCAGGCCATCCCGCCCTCGTTCGGCCCCACGAAATAAATGCCGTCCGCCTTGAGCTGGCTCAAATTCCGGCGCGTGGCGGGGTGCTCCCACATGCGCCAGTTCATGGCTGGCGCGGCGAGAACCGGCTTATCCGCGGCGAGTAGCACGGTGCTGGCAAGGTCATCGCACCGGCCATGCGCCATCTTCGCCAGGAAATCCGCCGTGGCGGGCGCGATGACGATCAGATCCGCTTCACGCGACAGCCGGATGTGTCCGATCTCCGTCTCGTTCTTGAGATCGAACAAGTCGGTAAAAACAGGTTCCTCGGAAAGAACGGCAGCCGACATCGGGGTGATAAAATGCTGCGCAGCGGACGTGAGAATGCATCGCACTTTCGCGCCGCGTTCCTTCGCGCGCCGGATAAAATCCAAGCATTTATAGGCGGCTATGCCTCCGCCAATAATGAGGAGAATGGACTTCCCGTTCATAACCCCGTCTTCCATGCTTCTGGCCGATCATATCCTGACGGCCAAGCGGCGCTCCCCGCCGTGCGACGAAGCCATGGCGAAAACGGGCTTGGCCAGCCTCTCAATCGATGGGACGATAAACGCCCGCTGCGGCATCGAAAGTCAAGGGCGTGCCGGCCGGAGAGGCCTTGCGGATCCGGCGTTCGGCCCTGCGCAAGGAGGCCTCGACGCGATCGGACTCACGGCGAACCCAGCGGAAAGCGAAATAAAATGAAATAGCGGCTGCGGCGACGGCGAGAACTTGCGGCATGACTAACAACCCCGACTGTTGACACGACAACGAACGCGGCGCTTGAGGTCTACAACCCGAAACGCGCCCAGATAGCGCGCTCTTCAAGAGCTGATATTAAATCATCAGCAAAACCTTTAGCGAAGCTGATGCCGTACTCGGTGCCGGAACTCGCGAAGCCCAAACCCGTTCTCCGGCGAAGAAAACCGCGCTCCGTCGAGATGAGCTTGAGCCTTACATCTTCTCCGTAAACCGAGCGCATCTTCGTTCTCATGTCTATAATGCCATCGATTAGCCCAAGCTCAAGCGCTTGACGGCCAGACCAGAACTCGCCTGTGAATAAACTATCGTCTGCGGCGGTGAGCCTTGAGCCGCGACTTTCTTTCACAAGCGCGATGAAATCTTGGTGAACGATTTCCTGGATACGCTTAAGTCTTTTGATCTCTTCCGGTTTTTCAGGCTTGAAAGGATCAAGTTGAAATTTGTTCTCGCCGGAGGTGTAGACGCGCCGCTCAACGCCAAGCTTGTGGATAAGATGGACGAAGCCAAAGCCGGCCGACAGAACGCCGATCGATCCGATAAGCGAAGAGCCATCGGCATAAATCTCGTCGGCTGCGCAGGCAATCATGTAGCCGCCTGAAGCCGCGACGTCTTCAGCGAAAGCATAGACCTTTTTCTTCTTTTTCTCCGCCAGCGAGCGGATGCGTTCGTAGATCAGGCGGGACTGCACCGGCGAGCCGCCGGGCGAATTGATTTGGAGCACCACGGCAGGCGCACTCTTTACCGAGAAGGCGCGCTCAAGGGCCGTTGCACAGCCCGCTATGGTAAGCCCCTGCCTGAGCGGGGTTGCTGCCCCAATCGTGCCGTTCAAGCGCAAAACGGGAACGGTCTCCGACCGGGAAAAGAGGTTGACTGGATTGATCCGGCCCCAGAACGAGGGGCTTGGTCTAATGTCTGGTAAACGCTCGCTATCAACTCGCATGAAGGACCCGTGACACAGAAAAGGGCATGTAATTAGCAGCCCAACTTTTGATGTGAGATGTGTGTACGGAGAGCGCGTTAACAAGGCATGCCCATGCGGATCATTGCCGGGCGGGTGTGTCTCGGAGTGCACACCCCTCTCTCAGGATTGCCCTGGCGGCGGCGGTTGGCGTCCCGTCCTTCTCGTGCAAGACCATGCCGGGCATGATCGCAACCGGCGCGCGGCTTCCCTTCGTTCCGCACAGAATGACGCGAATTGCGGGCGCATCCGTTTTCGGATAAAGCGGGGTGATCCGTAGCCCGCCAAACCGCCCCTCAAGCGCGGCGAGCAACTGAGGCAGGGCTTCAGCCGTATGAATGACGGTGCAGGTACCTGAGGGTCTGGCTGCGCCGGCGAGAAAGCGAAGCCAGGCATCGAGATTGCCCTCCGGCATCGCTCGGGCTCGTGATCTCCGCTCACTCGCGGGGCGCGAGCGCCCATGCAGATAAAACGGCGGGTTGGCGATGACGTGATCGTAGGCATCGCGGAGCAATCCGAGGGTTTCCAACTCCGCCCAAGGCGCTGTGACGTCGGCTGCAATACTCGCGAAATGCTCCGCAGCACCGTTCGCTGCTGCGTTTTCGCGCGCGAGAGCGGCCAAATCGGGATCGATTTCCACCCCCGTCGCTTTCGCGCCCGGAACTCGCGCCAAAAGGCACAGCGAGGCTGCGCCCGCTCCGCACCCGGCTTCGAGTACATGGTCGCCGGCCTTCGCCGGGCACGCCGCGGCAAGAAAGACAGCGTCCAATCCGGACCTAAATCCGGTCTGAGGCTGGCTCACGAGAACGCGGCCGTCCAAAAAAGCATCGCACGTTAAGTTGAAATGACTGGCCATGCTCAGGCCGGGATACTAGATTGCCTGCGCGCGGGGCTGAGGCACGCCAGTCAAATGCGCGCCGAGACCGGCGTCGGTGAGGATGGAGACGCTTTCGTCCCAATCTTCGGCAGCGACCAGAACGCGCCGCGGGAAGGCGCCAATAGAACCTTCAACTGTGCTAACATGAACATCAGCGACAAGCACCGAGACGCATGCATCGTTCAACAAAGAGTTGACATAACTGAGGAGCACAATATCCGTAGTGCGAAGCAACTCTTTCATCGAGAAAGCCTTTTTCAAGTAGGACCGGCATCCAGGGACATTAAGCCACGTGGCTAATTTAGCAAAGCAGTGTTTTACTGGGAGGCTGTGGCAGCGCGCCCAATTCATCATTATGCTCAAGCATCAAATTCGGAGGAGATCATGAACTTGGTCTTGCAAGTTCAGGAGCGCAGCGATCCTGCGGCTGCGCTGGAGCCTCTCTTGCGGCTTGTGCAAGATGAAATGGCCCAAGTGAACGAGATCATCCTCTCGCAGGCCCGCTCCGATGTGGCGCTCATTCCCGAGCTTGCCCAGCACCTGATCAACTCCGGCGGCAAACGGCTGCGTCCGATGCTGACGATAGGCGCGGCGAAGTTGTGCGGCTATGGCGGAGAAGGGCATATCAAACTCGCAGCTGCCGTCGAATTCATGCATACCGCGACGCTACTGCATGACGATGTCGTGGATGAAAGCGACATGAGGCGCGGCAAGAAAAGCGCCCGGCTTCTGTGGGGCAATCAGGCCAGCGTGCTCGTGGGCGATTTTTTGCTGGGCCAGGCTTTTCGCATGATGGTCGACGTCGGCTCGCTCGGCGCGCTTAAGATCTTGTCGGAAGCATCCGCCGTTATTGCCGAAGGCGAGGTCATGCAACTCGCAGCCTCAAAGAATTTGGGAACGACAGAGGAAAATTATCTCGCCGTTATCGTGGCGAAGACGGCGGCTCTTTTCTCCGCCGCAGCCGAGATCGGCGCGGTGATCACCGGTCGCAGCGCTGCCGAGCAGGCGGCGCTTCGTCTTTATGGAACGAACATCGGCCTGGCCTTCCAGCTCATCGACGACGCGCTCGACTATTCGGGCGAAGCCGCGAGCCTCGGCAAGCGCGTGGGCGACGATTTCCGTGAAGGAAAGATCACGCTGCCGGTTGTGCTGTCGTATCGCCGCGGCAGCCCCGAGGAGCGCGCATTCTGGCGCCGCACCCTGCAAGACGGCGCTATCGAGGAGAGCGATCTCGCGGAAGCGATCGCGCTTATGCATCGGCATAACGCCATCGAGGAGACCATCCAGCGCGCCTGCCATTACGGCCAGGAAGCGCGCGAGGCGCTCCACATTTTCCCCAAGAGTGAGGCACGTTCCGCGCTGCTGGACGCCGTGGACTTCAGCATCAGCCGCATGCATTGACCGCTGGACCTTTGCGGTCGCCTCGGCGAGGCTATGTCGCGGAGGAAAACCCCAGTGCGGGTGACCGGCTGCCGTTTCCCCATCACAAGCATATGAAATCGACGAATATGCTGGAGCGGCTGAACCAGGAGATCAAACGGCGCATCCATGTGGTCCGGATCTTCCGGAACCCGGAGAGCTGCAAAGTAGCAAGTCGGCGCCGCATCCCCAAATCTCAATTAAAAAAATATAAGTCCCGCCGCCAAAGCGTGGCTGCCTCCCAGCAAGGGCCTCTTTTCCTGACAAACTTTTGGCAAAAAATTGTCCAGCATTAATAGCAGCACTTGGCAGTTCGATCTTTGATAAAAAGCAAAATTAAGTAGATTGGCAGAAGCAAGATTACGGATGGACGCGAATAGTTAGCAGGGGTGGCCGGACCGCGCATGCCGCGGTCGTTGCCCGTCAACTAGGAAAGGCTTGCGTCGTCGGTTGCCCGGGCCTCGCCGTCGATGCGAGCGCCCAAAAAGCGGCGATTGCGGGCGAAACAATCAATGAAGGCGATTGGGTCTCCCTCGACGGTGAAACCGGAGAGGTTTTTCTTGGCGAGAGGCGTATCGTTGTTGATCGCCCCGACGCGGAGATCGCCGAAATCAAACGCTGGCGAACCCGCCATGCGGCGCGAGAGAAGCACGGGCAGAAGAGCCAAGTAATAATGCTTTGATCTTTCAGAGTGAAGATTCTCCGCACGAACTTAAGACGCTCGAAGCTAATCGCGTAATGAGCGGTAATCATGAACGCCGCATCCCGGGAAGTGGAGATCAAACCGGAATTTGATACAGCCGATGCGGAAGCAGGCAACGGTCAATTCCCCGGTCGCGTCACCGCCGTCCACGGCTCAGTTCTTGATGTGAGGTTCCCCGCGGGCAGCTTGCCTGGCGTCGAGGAAGCGATCGCGATCGAAGCCAAATCCGGACACGAACTCATCGCGGAGGTTCAGCAGCATCTCGGTCCTGTGACGGTGCGAGCGGTCGCGCTCGAAAACACGGCCGGGCTACAGCGCGGCGCGAGGGCGCGGGGGACGGGTTGGCCGGTCCGCGTGCCCGTCGGCGAGGCCGTGCTTGGACGGCTTCTCAACGCCATCGGCGATCCGGCGGATCGAGGGCCTCCACTTCCAGCGGGAATCGAGCGCCGCCCGATCCATTCGCCCGCGCCCGCGATCTGCGGCGTCGCTGCGGCGCAGGAGTTTTTTTACACCGGCATCAAGGTCATCGATCTCCTCGCGCCGCTTATCAAAGGCGGGAAGGCTGCGATGTTCGGAGGCGCCGGGGTCGGCAAGACCGTGCTGATCATGGAGTTGATCCGCACCACAGTTGAACGGCATTCGGGCATTTCGGTCTTTGCCGGGATTGGCGAGCGCTCGCGTGAGGGTCATGAGTTGTTGCTCGAACTCCGGCAATCCGGGGTGCTTGCGCGCACGGCGCTTGTGTTCGGGCAGATGAACGAACCGCCCGGAGCACGCTGGCGGGCAGGACTGACGGCCCTTGCGATCGCCGAGCATTTCCGCGACGCCCTTCGCGAGAACGTGCTGCTGCTGATCGACAACGTCTATCGCCTCGTTCAAGCGGGCGGCGAAGTTTCGGGGCTGCTTGGCCGCCTTCCTTCGCGCGTCGGCTACCAGCCCACGCTCGCAAGCGAGGTCGCCGAGCTTGAGGAGCGTATCGCCTCGGTCGCCGGAACCGCGATCACCTCGATCCAAGCCGTCTATGTGCCGGCCGACGATTTTACGGACCCCGCCGTCGCCGAGATTTTCAGCCATCTGGATTCTTCGATCGTATTGTCCCGGGACATGGCGAGCGAGGGGATGTATCCGGCAGTGGACCCCCTCGCCTCCACTTCGAGCTTGCTCGACCCGCGCCTTGTAGGCGAGGCGCATTACCGTATCGCGCAAGATGTCCGCAAAACCATCGCCCATTATCGCGAGCTTCAGGAGATCATCGCGCTCTTGGGCATCGAAGAGCTGAGCGCATCTGATCGCCGGGCAGTCAAGCGGGCGCGGCGCCTGATGCGTTTTCTCACGCAACCTTTCATGGTTACCGTGGCGTTCACCGGCAAGCCCGGGCGGTCGGTCGAGCTCGATGCAACCCTTGCCGGATGCCGCGCAATCCTGGAGGGCGAAGCCGACGATTGGGCTGAAAGCTCATTTTACATGGTTGGCGATCTCGAAGAGGCCCGGCAGCGCGAAGACAACGGCAGGAGGAACGCGGCATGAGGCTGATTGTTACGACTCCCCTCGCCGTTATCGCCGATGAAGGCGACGTTGCGCACCTTAGAGCCGAGGATGAGACGGGTGCATTTGGCATCTTGCCCGGACACGCGGATTTCCTGACCGCGCTCTCTGTTTCAGTGGCGACTTGGCGCAACCGGACGGGAGCCGAACACCACGTGGCTGTCCGCGGCGGCGTGCTGGAAGTCCGCGGCGGTGGTACAATCACAATCGCGACGCGCGAAGCCATGGCCAGCGACGATCTGCTTCACCTCGAAACCGAAGTGCTGACCGCATTCCGCAAGCAGGTTGAGGAGGAACGATCGGCGCGCACCGATGCTCAAAGACTTTACCTCGCAGCGATCCGGCAAATTTACCGGTTTCTGAAATCGGAACGCACGCCGGCCATCCCACGGGATGCGGTCGCGAATGTGGAGAGCTCCGAGCCATGACTGAGGAGCCCGATAACCACGAGAAACTCAGCGAGGCCGTCAAGACACGGCAAGAGCGGCGCGAGCTCTGGCGGCGTGAGGGCGAACGGTCACTCGGCCAGAACCTCGCGATGATCGGCGTGCTCGGCTGGACCATCGTTCTGCCCACCCTGTTGGGGCTGTTCGCTGGCCGCTGGCTCGACCGCACTTTCCACATGGGGATTTTCTGGACCTTGGGCCTGCTCGTGGCTGGGCTTGCGGCCGGATGCGCACTCGCCTGGAAGAGGATGCACAGCGAATGACGGGCGCTCCTCTGTCCTCGATGCCGGAACTCATCATTGCCATGGGGCTTGCGGGCTTTGTATTCGGTCTCTTTTACTTCGCAGCCGTGCAGCGGACCGCCGCTCTTCTGGCAGCACGAAAAAACTGGCTCGGCCCGTTGGCGCTCACGCTGGGCCGCATAGCAGCGGCGGCCATATTTCTTGCGCTTGCAGCGAAGCTCGGCGCGGCCTCGCTGCTCAGCGCCTTCCTCGGATTTCTGCTCGCTCGTGCGGTTGCCTTGCGCAATGCGGGGAGGAGGGGTTGATGCACCAGGCCTCGCCGCTCACCAGCACGGTTCTGTTTCACCTTGGTCCTGTCGCGATCACGCGCCCCGTCGTGACGACGTGGGTTATCATGCTTGTCTTGACCGCCGTCTGCTGGCTCGTCACCCGCCGCCTTAAAGCAGTTCCGGACGGTCGCCAGGCCGCACTTGAGATCGTGGTCACCGGCATTGCAGCGCAGATCGAGGATGTCATTCACAAAGATGCGCGGCCCTTCCTCCCCCTACTCGGCACGCTTTTCATCTTCCTGGTCACGGCCAATCTCTCTGGCGTCCTGCCGGGAGTTGAAGCGCCCACAAGCAAGCTCGAAACGCCTGCCGCGCTTGCGCTGATCGTATTTTTCTCCGTGCATTACTTCGGCATCCGGGCCCGCGGAATCCGCGGCTATCTCGCGAGCTTTGCCAAGCCGAAGCTGGTCATGCTTCCGCTCAATGTTCTTTCCGAGCTGACGCGGACTTTCTCGCTCATGCTGCGCCTGTTTGGAAACATCATGAGCGGTGAATTCATCATCGCGCTCATAGTTGCTCTGGCGGGCCTGTTTGTCCCTATCCCGCTTATGGCGCTCGAAATTCTGATCGGCCTTGTGCAGGCCTACATTTTCACGGTCCTGGCGGCCGTTTTTATCGGCGCGGCCGCCGGAAACGTCGAGGAAGGATAAAAGCTCTATGGACGCGAAGATTATCGCAATGATTGGCGCCGCCCTTGCCGTCTCAATCGGCTCGATCGGACCGGCGCTTGCCGAGGGCCGTGCGGTCGCCGCCGCAATGGATGCGATCGCGCGGCAGCCGGAAGCGGCGGGTACGATCTCGCGCACTCTTTTCGTGGGACTCGCCATGATCGAGACAATGGCAATCTACTGCCTCGTGATCGCCCTTCTCCTGCTTTTCGCCAATCCCTACACAGGTTGAGCATGCATCTCGATTGGTGGACCATCGCGCTGCAGACCATAAATTTCGCTCTCCTGGTCTGGCTCTTGCACCGCTTTCTGTACAAGCCTGTGCTGCGCGTGATCGAAGCGCGCAAGGCCGAGGTTCAGCGCCAATACGAGGACGCCAGGGCGATAGAAGACAAGGCCCAGGCCCATCTTAAGGCGATAGAAGCCGAACGAGCCGGAATAAGTGCCGAGCGCGAGACGGTGCTGAGGACCGCCGCTGCGGCAGCGGAGGTGGCCGCGGAAGCCCGCCGCGCTCGGGCGGAACGAGAGGCGCAAGCACTCATTGACGGGACCCGAAAGAAACTGGCGACGGAGCGGGAGGGCGCTCTGGAAGAAGCCCGGAGCGTCGCCCTCGACCTTGGCGCTGAATTCGCGCGGCGGCTTCTTACCGAAGTGCCCATGCAGTTTCGCGCCGAGGCATGGATCGACCGCATCGAGCAAACCCTCAAGTCGCTTCCGAAGACTGAACTCGATGCGCTTACCAGCCAGCTCAAGGACGGCACTGCACTTACCGTCGTTACGGCGTCGCCGCTCCCGCCGGCCACCGCTGAAACGTGGCGCGATCGCCTGCGCAGTCCGCTCGGACATGGCATCACCATCGCCTTCGAAGTGAATCCCGACCTTATCGGCGGTGCGGAGCTGCATTTTCCCGCGGCTGTTTTACGTTTTTCCTGGCGGAGCGCGCTGGCGGCCTTGCGCTCCGAGGTAGAGGTTCATGCCGACGCTCACTGACGATCTTCATGATTGGCTCAGCCGGAGCCGCGGGCGAGTCAGAACTTTGTCTCTGAAGCCCCGGCTTGAGCAGATAGGGCGAGTGGCCCAGGTTGGAGACGGCGTGGCGACGGTGGAGGGACTGCCGGAAACTCGCCTCGACGAACTGCTCGTGTTCGAGGGCGGCGTGCGCGGTCTTGCCATCGATCTCGGCGAGGACGTGATCGGATGCGTGCTTCTGGGCGACACCATCGGCATTGGGTCGGGCAGCATCGTGCGCGGCACTGGCGAAGTTGCGAGCGTTCCCGTAGGCGACGCTTTGCTCGGCCGGGTGGTCGACGCGCTAGGCGCCCCGCTGGATGGCGGAGAGACGCCAAGGACCACGCTCGTCTCGCCGGTCGAGCAGCCTGCGCCCGCCATCGTCGACAGATCGCTTGTGACGCGCCCGCTAGCAACGGGCCTTCTCGTCATCGACGCCATGATCCCCTTGGGGAGGGGACAGCGTGAGCTCATCATCGGCGACCGCGGAACGGGCAAGACGGCGATTGCCACCGATACCATCATCAATCAGCGATCGAGCGACGTGATCTGCGTTTACGCTGCGATTGGCCAGAAATCGTCGTCGGTCGTGCAGGTGATCGAGGCCGTGCGCCGCTACGGAGCGCCCGAGCGCTGTCTGTTTGTTGTCGGCGAAGCCGAGGCGGCGCCCGGTCTCCAGTGGCTAACCCCTTACGCGGCCTGCACCATGGCCGAATATTTCATGGCGAGGGGGCGCGACGTCCTGCTTGTCCTTGACGAGCTGACAAAGCATGCAGCGGTCTACCGGCAGATATCGCTTCTGCTGCGCCGGCCGCCGGGCCGGGAAGCTTATCCCGGCGATATCTTCTACATCCATTCGCGCCTGCTGGAGCGATCCGCAAAGCTTGCGCCGGAACGCGGCGGCGGTTCTTTGACAGCGCTCCCAATAGCAGAGACACAGGCAAGCAACATCAGCGCCTACATTCCCACAAATCTGATCTCGATAACCGATGGCCAAATCTACCTCGATCCGCGCCTGTTCTATGAGGACCAGAAGCCCGCCGTCGATGTGGGCAAGAGCGTGTCGCGTGTTGGCGGCAAGACGCAAGCCCCGGTTCTCAAGGGTTTGTCGGAAAGCCTTCGGCTCGAATATTCCCAATTCCTGGAGCTGGAAGTGTTTACCCGCTTCGGCACCATGGTGGATGAGCGCACGCGAAAGGTGATCGACCATGGACGCCGAATCCGCTCGGTGCTGGGCCAGCCGCAATTCGCCCCCATTCCGCTTGGCGAGCAGGTGGCGCTTCTTTGCGCCCTGAACGATGGCGTGCTCGACAGCGTGCCGCTTGGTAGCGTGGCCGCGTTTCGCAGCGCACTTGGTCCTTGGCTCGCCGAGAATTGTCCCGAGATCGGCGCGCTCGACGATCAAGCAGAGGCGCTCCCGGACGATCTGCGCGACCGGCTTAAGGCCTCACTCATGACTCTCGCGCGTTCGATCGCGACGCCTCAGCCGGCGACGGCGGCCGTTCGGCCATGACCCGTCTCGCCGATATCGAAGGTCACATTGCCAGCATGCGGGAGCTGCTGAATATCGTCCGCGCGATGCGCTCGCTGGCGGGTGTGCGCGTGCAGGAAGCGCAGCGCGCGCTTCCCGGCATTCGCAGCTATGCTCAATCGATGGCCGGGGCGATCGGCTCTGCTCTCTTACTTATGCCCCAGGATGCGACGGCGAAACCGGACAGAAAAGGGCCCAAGGCGCTCATTCTATGCGCGGGCGAGCATGGCTTTGTCGGCGGGTTCAACGAGCGGCTGGTCGAAGCGGCGGAAGCGGTCCTTGAAGCTTCGGACGCGCTTTTTATCTTGGGAAGCCGCGGCGCAGCATTTGCTGTCGGACGGGGACGAAAGGTTGCCTGGACGAGCCCGATGGCCACGAGGCCCGCGAGCGTGCCGCGCTCGGTGAGCGAGCTTGCGGCAGAGCTTTATTCCCGCATCATGCGCGGCGAGATTTCGCGCGTGGAAGTTATGTTCGCCCGCTACAGGCAGGGCAATCCTTCAATTATAGAGAGCGCTTTGCTGTTGCCCCTCGACATTGCGTCGCTTGCCGCGAACCAGCCGCGCCAGGCGCCGCTTCACAACCTGGAAGCGGGCCCGCTTTTTGAAAAGCTCGCCGCCGAGTATGTGTTCGCGCTCCTCACAGAGGCAGCCGTTGAATTGATCGCGAGCGAGAACGCGGCGCGCTTCGCGGCCATGAATTTCGCGCACGGGAACGTCTCGAAAAAGCTCGATCAATTGCAACAGCAGGCGCGCCAGGCCCGGCAGGCTGAAATCACCACAGAACTGCTCGATCTTATAACCGGCTCCGAGGCGTTATCGGGCGGCGGCCCTGGGGCGAAGCATGGGTGCTCTTAGGTGCTGGCGATCTCGCAAAACCGTCGTGCTTTGTCCATATCGCGAGCAACGCGCAGAGTAAAAGGGAGGACTATAATGGTGTCACAAGTGAAAGTGGATTTAATCGAGGTCGGTTCTTTCAAGCAAGAAGAAGGGCATGGCTCCGTTTACAACGTCACTGTTGTTCTTCATGTGACATCGGACTTTGGCAGGCAGGAATTCCGTATCCCGGTGAATGGCGCTTCCTCGCTTGATGACGCTGTTAGCAGCGCACGCGATCTCTTGGCTCAATGGGCGAAGGAATTGATGCAATCGGCGCATGGTTAACTACCGAGAGGATTCTGGTATCCGCCGGCGGCGAGGTTCAATCCTCCGCATTGAGCGCTTCCTCCTTCCGCACCACCAAGGCGGGAGCCTGAAGCGGTCTTTATTTTGTTTTCTAATTCCGAATCTAACGTCAACCTTTCGGATCATCTCTGCCGGGTCCAGGGTTTTCTCCATTAAAGGCGACTGTGTCTTCCGCTTGGGGTCAACGGGCCGGCGCCCGCCTGAGCCGGTGGCGCATCCCACCAGGGGCAAGCAAAGCAGAGGAGGAGCAACTCGACGATCAGAAGCGCTACTAAGCGAGCCGAATGAATTCGGATTGGAATTGGCGTCTTCCCGGATCATAATCCGGTCCAAGGATTGCGTTACTGGGCACCCAATACTGAGGAAGTCGCAGGATGGATGAGAGAAGAGAGCAGCTTCGCTCGATTGCTCAAGGCGCTGCTGCGAGGGTGAACAAAAAGCTCGGCGACCTCTGGTGGTTCTTTATGCTGCGCGGGGTTCTTGCTGCAATACTAGGGATTTGCGCTCTCTTCTGGCCGAGCCGCAGCCTCGCGATCTTGATAACGCTTGTCGGTGTTTTCATTCTGGCCGACGGCGTAACTGGCCTCGTAGGGGCGCTTCGCAATTGGGCGGGGAGCGAAACTCTTCTGCAGCCGGTGGTAAGCATGGTGATTGGCCCGGTGCTTTTGTTATGGCCGGGGGCTTCCGTTGGACTGCTCATGGTTGTTTTTGGCGTCTGGGCGTGGATATTTGGCGTGAGTCAGATCCTGGAGGCGCGAAGGATTCCCAAGGAAAGCGAAGACCGCGCTTCAGCTTTATCTCTCGGCGGCATCGCTTCCGCGATTGGGATCATCCTCATGGTCTGGCCTGCAACAGGTGTGGTCGCGATCTCCTGGGTCATCGCCATCGCCGCATTTCTCGTTGCAGCTATGTTGTTCTTCCTGGCGCACCGCACGAAACGGCTCAACAACCGCTTGTCGGCAGCACGCATAAAACGTGCAGCCTAAAGCTTTTGCGGCTGCGTATTTGCGATCGCGGCCACAGTCGACGGAAAGCCGCAGCCTGCTAGCCAAGCGTATGAGATTTTAAAGGGTCATTTAAAACTGCCAGCGAAAGCGCCCGGCGAATAGATTGACCGGTCCGCGATCGGTGTTGTAGGCGGGGTTATCGACGAATTGATAATCGAAACTCAGCTTCGTCGAGGCGGACAAGGCGTAGCTGTAATAGGCTTCGATGATCTTCTCCCATCCAGGATTGGGCAGATGCCCCTGACCATCGCCGATCACGATGCCCAAGCCTCCCGCGTTCAGCCAGGCGGCGTGGGATCCGGAAATCTCATTGATAACGCCGTCGATGCCAAACGTATCGTCCGGCCGGCCCCATTTCGTGCCTTTGATGGAGACCCCCAGCTGGACCGAAGCGTCGACGTCGGTATTATCCCACAGCTCGTAATCGCCGTCGCACCAGCCAGCGCGGGCAAAAATGCCGATGGTGTCCGTCACTCCCTGCTCGAGGTTGAAATTCACTCCGGGGGAACTCCGGTATCTGCGCGTTGCATTGATCCAATAGTTGGCGGCGGTGTCTGCGGTGGGAGGAAGGATGAAGTTTGGATTTTTAGCTTGCAGCGCGAGGGCTTCATTGTAATCTCCCATCCGCCCATCAATGACATAGCCGGTGAGTTTGACCTTGCCGGGTTGGCCCCACAGCTCATGCCGCTCCTCGATTTCTCCAATCAGCTCAACCTGGCCGAAGGACGGATCCAACCCATAGCCAGGGGCACCGTAAACCCCTGCGGCTGACGGGGTCTGCGACAAGTCGAAAATGCCGCCGCGCAGCGTATAGCGCCCCTTGTACCATTCGAGAGCGGCGCCATAGGTAAAAGCCCAGGCGTCGCCGGCATAGTCGAACGAGCCGGTATTGACCGATGTCCAGTTCAGGAAGTCGGTTTTTGAACTGTTTGCATATTTGTTGGTGTCGAAGAGGTCGACCACCTGGAACTTGCCCACCGTTATCACGAGCCGGTCTGCGGTCGTAGAGCCTTCGAACACATTCTGGTCGGCTTCCACCTTCTGGGTTGCGCCGCCGAGATCGATCGTCTGCCGCACGAAATAGCGGTTAACCCGCGCATAGGGCCAGGCCCAACCGAGCTTGTAGGATTCCGCGCTCGGGAAGCCCGCCAGCCCGTGGGTGTCGCCGACGCCGAATCCTTGGTCGATCTCGGGGTTGAGCCAGAACTCGGCCCCCTGCCACAGCTTGAAGCCCGCAAAGAGCGTGAGGTCCGTCGTCTCGCGGCCTTCCCCGCCCTTGGGCAGGCTGTTGGGGCCGTCAGGAAAACGAGAGTAGAACGCGGGATAGGCTTGCTCCACGGCTGTAAACTGACCATGAAAACTGATGTTGTCCAGGACGGGCGCCGCCGGCGCTTTGGGGTCTTCATCCGCCAGCACCGAATTTCCGAGCTGATAGTTCAAGCCCACGCGCACTTCCTGCAGCGACAGGTCCGAATTGATCCGCTGTCCCAGGATCGGGGAATAGGGACCGCTGGTGCCGTAGTCGGTGTAGAGATATTCCACTTTGCCCGTCCAGTGCCCGGTTATGGGAAATTCGGCGCCCGCCCCGGCCGCCCAGCCCAGGCGCCACTGATATTTCTGGACGGAAGCGCCGCTCCCCAGTTGCGAAAGCTTGAGTTGGTCGAAGGTCCAGGCGAACCCGCCGGTGGCGTAAAACAGCCAGTTCCCGGGAGCATACCCGATGAGCGCCCGCACCGTGCCGGAATCGAGCAGCGTATCGCTATAGCTGCCGGCGCCAAACGAAGGCGATGAAAAATTGGTAACGCTGCCAATGGAGATTCCTGAGAGATTTTGATAGGCTGGAAAGCTGCCATCGGCCTCCACGCCAAGCACGACCCGGTTTACCAGCATGGCGTTGTAGCCGAGTTGAAGCCCTTCGAGCCAGCTTCCGCCCTCGTTCCAGCTATTGACCCCTTGCGAAAAGTCGAGCGAGCCGGAGGCGCCCCCGGCAAGCCCCGCCGTTGGGCTGATTGTCCAATTCGAGGTCCCCCAGGCATACCCTATATGGCCGCCAACGTAGAAACCGGTCCAATCATAGGAAGAGGGTTCGGTGGTTGAAACCGTTGCCTTCTCGTCCGATTTGATATCGGCGGCAAAGGCGGCGCTTGTCGCGGTCAGCAGGACTATCGCGGCTGCTGGAAGGACCCGCCAGCGCTCCGCAACCCAGCCATCGCGGCGCCTCCTATCCCAAGGGGGGGCATGGCGTTTCGCCAGCGGCCAATAAGGTGCCGAAAATAGTGAATGGGCAATATGCAGGCGGGGCATGACAGCTCATTTTCGAGTGCAAGCAAAATGGCACAGTGCAGATAGTCTTTGATCTGCGAGCGGATTGATTTTAGTGCGCAACGGACCACAGCGCGGCTCGTGCGAAGTAGAAGCCAACGTCAGATACAAACGAGCCTCGCCTTCAGTGTGAGAAGCTTTGTGTATGAGGTCCAGGAAAAAAGATCATACTTAGGGCGGGACCAAAAGAACGGCGTGGCTCTGTGTCAAAGCCGCCACGTTGTTCCCTGTGTTGGTTGCGGCATGCGCATGATATAGGCCTGCAAAGAATGGGAGTGCCACGATGGAGCGTGTGACAATCAGCATGTCCGATGAGTTCGCAGCAGAACTCAGCGCATTCATAGAGAGCGCAGGCTATGCCAATCGCTCCGAAGCCTTGCGTGATCTTGCGCGGATTGGTCTACAGCATGCGCGATTGAATGCGGACGACAGCAGCGAGTGCTTCGCAACACTGTCCTACGTGTTCAATCACCATACCCGCGAACTTCCGAAGCGGCTGACCGGCGCGCATCACGATCATCATCATCTCCATGTTGCGACCATGCATGTGCATCTCGACCATGAGAACTGTCTCGAGGTCGCCGTGCTTCGCGGAAAGGCCGGGGCGGTGCGAGACTTCGCCAATGGCGTCATCGCAGAGCGCGGCGTCACGCACGGTCAGGTGGGTTTCATACCTGTTACGCTGGAAGCCCAGGCGCACCGGCATGGCGACGAAGCCAATGCCGGAAATCACCTTCATGCGCATCCAAAGGAGTAGCGGGCATCAACTGCCTTTCTGAGTGCCGGAACCACTCACCTCGTCGTGACGGTGATCGTGCGCGCCATGCTCGCCGGAGTGCGGATGGTCGTGGGATGCGTCCGCTCCATGTAAGGCATCGTGGACATGGTCGGCGCTATGCTGGTGCTCGTGTGAATGGGTGTGCGGGTGCGTGTGAGTATGGCTGTGAGGATGAGAGTGCACCAGATCACCATGCCTGTGCTCGTGGGTATGGACATGAGTGTGAGGATGCTCATGGACATGCTCGTGAGGGTGGCTATGCGGATGGTCGTGCGCGTGACCGTGATCAGCGTCGTGCATTTGGAGGCCTCCTTAAAATGCTGTCACCGGGCAGAGGATAGCAGCTTATAAAGGAAGATATGGCCTTGGGGCTTACCCTTGAATACTTCAGGGCTCAAGGCCCTTCTCCGATCTTACCGGCTGCGGTTCCAGCCGATCATAGTCCATCAAGTGGTAAAAGAGCACCGAGATTACCCATGTGGCGACGAAAACACCGATGATGACATAGCCGAAGATGCCGAAATTGTCGTTGATGGCTCCGATCATCTCCCAGAAGTTTCCCTTAAGTTCCAGCTTGTCACCGATCAGATTGAGCGTTTCGAGGCTGCCAATGATGAGGGCCACGAGCACCGAAACGAAGGTCATGGTCATATTGTAATAGAGCTTGCGGACCGGCTTCACGAAGGCCCAGCCATAGGCTTTCAGCATGAGAATGCTGTCGGTGGTATCAACAAGGGACATGCCCGCGGTGAAGAGAGCCGGAAACACCAGGATCGACCACAGCGACATCCCCTGCGAGGCGCCTGCCGCCGATAGGCCGAGAAGCCCGATCTCGGTCGCTGTATCGAAACCGAGGCCGAACAGCAGCCCTAAGGGATACATGTGCCAGCTTCGGCTGATGGAGCGGAACAAGGGCCGGAACATCCGCGATATGAAGCCGCCCCCGCTGAGGAGCATGTCCAAGTCCTCCTCGGCGTAGGCCGCGCCCGCCTTGACGTGCCGGAAGGTTTTGTAGACGGCGGCGAGCACAAAGATATTCATGACCGCGATGGCGAGCAGGAACGATGCCGACACCAATGTTCCGGCAATGCCGCCAATGGTTTTGAAAGCTTCGATCTTGTCCTTGAACGCCGCCGCCGCGAGAGCGATGGCAATGGTCCCCAGCCAGACAACCGTGGAGTGCCCGAGCGAGAAGAAGAACCCTGCTGCTGCGGGCCGCTTGCCCTCCTGCATGAGTTTTCGGGTAACGTTGTCGATGGCCGCGATATGGTCCGCGTCCACGGCGTGCCTGAGACCGAACGTGTAGGCCAAGAACGCGGTTCCCAGCTGCAGCGGATAATCCCGAAACGCGATCAGAGCCCAAGCCCACGCTGCGATGTTGGCCACGGCCAGTATCGCATAAAGGGCGATTATCCTTTCCGGTGCGCCTTCCGGGCTATCGCTGAACAATTGGAAGACGACGCTTCCTTCGTGTCTCCTCGAATCCATCGCCGGCTGATCCTTGATTCTCGGCGTTGCCCTCACTCGCCCAGAGTAAGATCTTTCTCGACAAGAATCATACAAATTCGCTGCAACGCGAACATCCATTTCCCTACCCGTGCCATGTTTGGAGCGTGCCGCCTCGGCATAAAGGCGGCGCATTTTCTTTGATCAGTAGCGTTTTCAAGCGGTTATCTGTAAAATGGTGCCGCGACGAGGTCCGAAAAACAGTCAAGCGGTGGGACACCTGATGGCTTCGGGAAAAGCAGCAAAAACTGATCAAGGTGGTGCAGCGGCTCCGGTACCGATGCGGGTGGAGATTGCCTACAGCCTGCCCCTTGTCGAAGCCATCTGCGCCAAGATCGCGGGCGGCGATGTGCTCGACAAGGTCCTCAGCGAAGCCAGCATGCCGAGCCGCAGCACGTTTTATGCCTGGCTCAGAAAACACCGTGAGGCCAACGAGCTTTACGACGACGCCCGGCTCCAGCGCGCTGAGGTCCGCTTCGATGCTGTCCATCAGATCGTAGAAGACGTGAAGATGGGCAGGATCGATCCGCAAAGCGCCAGGACCGCGATAGACGGACTGAAATGGCTTGCCGCCAAGGAAAACCCCCAAAAATTTGGCGATCGCGTCGTAACCGAGCACACCGGCAAGGACGGCAAGGATCTGATCCCGGAACGCGAGATGTCCGATCTCGATCTGGTGCGCTGGATCGCACATGTGATGGAAAAGGGCGCGCGACAGGCGGAGGCGCAGGCGGCAAATGGCTAAAAAGAAACCCACCGTGGACCTCGGTTCACGGCTTTTCTTATTTTACGGGAAGCGCCCAAGGAGCCGCTCTTGCAACGCATAAAAGCGGCTTATGGCCCACTCGATATGGGCTAGTATGTGGGCTACAAATAAGCCTACAAAAAAACACGCGTAATAACAACGCTGTAAGCAACACACTGGCGGAGGGGGTGGGATTCGAACCCACGGTGCGCTCGCGCGCACGCCGGTTTTCAAGACCGGTCTATTCAACCACTCTAGCACCCCTCCAGCCGAACCGCGAACCCAGCAAAGTCGCGAAACAACGGCCTGCGCGGCCGAGTTTGCTTCTTTTGCGGGTCGCGTAACAGTCTGGATAACAAATGCCATCGCTCGGGGCAAGATGCGAGCCCGAACGTGTGAAAGAGCTGGTGTGCATTCTCCGCCGCAAGTCCTTGCGCCTTGGCCGTGGGTTTGACCCCCGCGTGAAGCAAGGCCATTCTGCAGGTGCCTGGGTGCGCGCTGGAGGTGTGTCGTGACATTCGAAGCCATAGAGGAGAGCGCTGAAATCCGCGAAATCAGGGGCGCGGTTGCAAAGCTATGCTCAGGTTTCCCAGGCGAGTATTGGCGCAAGCTCGACCGGGAGATGGCCTACCCCGCCGAGTTCGTGAAGACGCTTAGCGAAAACGGGTTTCTGGCCGTCTTGATACCTGAGGAGTACGGCGGAGCCGGATTGCCCCTGTCTGCGGCGGCGGCCATCCTCGAAGAAATCCAGCGCGCCGGGTGCAATGGCAGCGCATGCCATGCGCAGATGTACACTTTGGGCGTTCTTCTTCGCCATGGAAGCACTGAGCAGAGGCGGGCGTGGCTCCCAAGGATTGCAAGCGGCGAGCTTCGCCTGCAAGCGTTTGGCGTCACCGAGCCGGCGAGCGGCACCGATACAAGCTCCATCAAGACAACCGCGAAACGCGAGTGCGACGCCTATATCGTCAACGGTCAGAAGATCTGGACGAGCCGCGCCGAATACTCGGATCTGATGCTGCTTCTGGCACGCACGGCGCCAAAGGAGCAGGCCGCGAAACGCACCGATGGCCTTTCCGTTTTGCTGGTGGACATGCGGGAGGCGAAGCTGGGGGGCATGACCATCCGTCCCATTCGCACCATGATGAACCATGCGACGACGGAGATTTTTTTCGATAACGTTCGCGTTCCCGCCGCCAATCTCATCGGGGAAGAAGGCAAAGGCTTCAACTACATACTGTCCGGGATGAACGCCGAGCGCATTCTCATCGCGGCGGAATGCATCGGCGACGCGAAGTGGTTTCTTGAGAAAGCCTCGAACTATGCGAAAGAGCGCGTGGTATTCGGCCGTCCGATCGGTCAGAACCAAGGCGTTCAATTCCCGATCGCGAAAGCCTATGCCTCGATGCGCGCCGCAGAGCTTATGGTTCACGACGCAGCCCGCCGATATGAGTCGGGCGCGAACTGCGGTGCAGAGGGCAACATGGCGAAAATGCTGGCGGCAGATGCGTCCTGGGAAGCGGCGAACGCCTGCCTGCAGACCCATGGCGGGTTTGGATTTGCCGAGGATTACGATGTCGAACGCAAGTTTCGTGAGACACGCCTTTATCAGGTCGCGCCCATCTCGACGAATCTCATTTTGTCATTCATCGCCGAACACGTGCTCGGCATGCCCCGCTCATACTAGAGCTGACGGTGGCCATTGCTTATAGCCACCGTCCCAGACCTTCGAAACTAGCCGCGGATCCCGGCTTGAAGCGAGCCAGCCGCGGATGGCCGCCTGATAAGCACTCCCGCGTAGTTGAGAGCGAGAAGGCCGGCCATCGCAATCGCGTTTATTTCGAGGTCGCGCACCATCAGCGGCAACGTATAGTCCCCGGCGCCTCCAAGACCCGCGACGGCAACCGTGTATTGCACCGCATAATAGGTGGCGAATGCAGCGGAGAAGGCCGCGCCGATGGCCAAAACGCGTGAAGTGCCTTGAACGCGGTCCGCAGCGAAACGCGCGGACAGGGTTCCGGCAATCGCCGCCAGTCCGAGCGCGGCGCCCCACGCAAGGCTGTTGCCCGTCACCGGGTAGTGAAGCACGCTAAAGCCACAGGATTGGTTGGCGAGCCAGACAACGCCGGTGAAAAGCACGGCATTCTTCCGGTCGAGCGTGAGCGCAGCAATCGCGCCCAACGCCACGAGCGGCGCCGCGCAGGCAAATCCGAGGCTGAAGGCCAGGCTCGTCACGACCATGAAGGTCAGCCAAAGCGGAGCCCGCCAGCCCGCTTTCATCAATGTATCCCGTCTCATGCTTATGCTCCTTCTCCATGTGATGGCTGGAATGAAAACTACATCGTTACCCATGCGCGAACCGTATCGCCGAACTGTCGAGAGCGTTGCCCACCCAAGCCAGCGCTCGCGAATTCGATTCAAAAGACTAAGACGAGAGCGGTGCGGCGTCTTCAAAATCTTATCCGTATTCGGCAACAGAAACACATTCTGCAGGGAAAACGTGGTCTGCCCATGTGCACCGCCGGCTGCGATCTCATTGGTTGTAGTGCCACTCCCGTCATTTGGCCTTTCATCTCCCCTCGAGGCCGAGATCGGTTGCATCAACCGCAACCTTCACGGTCATTTCCCATCCATTGCTATTTCAGCGCGGCGAAATCGTGCGCGTCGACGTTGATGGTCAAACCGGTGTATACGGATAAGCCGGGCGTGTTATAGCCATAGACCGACTGATATTTTTGATTGAGCAGGTTCTCGCCGCGGATGTATGCGGTCAACCCCGGCCGGATATCGTAGCTGAACTTGGCGTTCAGCAGCTCGTAGTCTTTCAGCGGCACTTGTCCGGGATACAAGGAGTCGACCGTATCGAGCGCCACCCGCACGTTGACATTCGCCTTGATGGTGTCGAACAGAAGCGCGTCCGCGCCGAGCGTTACGCTGTTACGGGGAATGCGAACCAAGCGCACGCCGTCGTCCTGTCTTGCGTCCACATAGGTATAGCCTGCAGACAAAGAAAGGAACGACGTAAGCACCGCCGCGCTGGAGAGTTCCACGCCCTCGCGGTGCGTCGTACCGGGAAGCTGGATATACTGGCCTTGCCCGATTGGACCAGGTACCGAGTAATCAAATTGAATCTCGTTCGTCGTATCGAGATGGAAATAGGTTGCGCTCAACCGATAGCGACGGTTGGCGAACCATTGATCGAATCCGGCATCCCAGCTTTGGCTTTCCTCCGGCTTCAGTGCCGAATTGCCGTAGTCAGGCGAATAAAGCTCATAAAGGCTCGGCGGGCGGAAGCCGGTTCCCGTGCTCGCCCTAAGCTTGGTCTCCGTCGGCTCATAGAAATACGCGCCTGTGAAGCGATAGGTCTGGAAATCGCCGAAGGTGCTGTGATCGTCATTCCGGCCGCCGCCGGTCAGCGTCAGCCCCTTGATTGGCTCGACCGAAAGCTGTCCAAAGACACCAGTGAGTTCAACCTCGCGCTTAGGGAAATCGCCATCACTTATCGAAGTAGTTGTTGCGCTCTCGACCTGATGATCCGCGCCCACTGTTACCGTCGCCCAGTTCGTCACCTTCGCTACGCCAAGGTAGTCGACCTTCCAACGGTCCCCTTTGTAGGTATCGGTCTCAGGAGATCCCGAGCCAGGTATCGGGTTGAAGCTGGAATCGTAATTGGCGACCCAATAGATTTGCTTCCGATCAATCTCCATACCCTGTATCGAGACCGTATTGACGAAGGCCCCATCGAACAGCTTGAACTCGGTTCCAAGTCTGCCTGCTTCTTGACTGGTCAGGGCGCGTGTTCCCGGCCATCCGTCTGGGGCCAAACCCCAGCCGTCGTAAATGCTGCCATATCTGACGTTCGCGTCGACGGAGCGAGCTGAAAAGAACACCTTCACGTCGTTCGATAGTTTGTATTCCCCCGCTCCGGAAAAGGTCTGGTTGGTATAACTGTCGTCGTCTCTGCCGACAGCCAGGGCAGGAAAGCCGTCGCTGCGCACGCTCTGCACGGAAAAACGCGCCCAGCCATCCTGCGCGCCGTAGGCGGCGCTTAAAAGGCCCCTCTGAGTGTTGTAGGCGCCGGTCTCTCCCGACGCGTTAAAGGATGGGCCAAGCACAGGTTTTGCTGTGTCGATCGAAATAACGCCGCCGACCGCTTCGCCGCCATAAAGAAGGCTTTGCGATCCCTTCAGCACCTCGATGCGGGACACATCGCCCGCCAGGACAGTCTCCAGAGGTGTGACGACCTGCGGGCCTGTCGGGTCCCCAAGGTCCAGACCGTCAACCTGCACCTTCACGTACTTCTCATATGCGCCCCAGATGGAGTACGACGTTGTGCTCGCGGGGCCCGACTGGGCGATGGACACTCCCGGCACCTGCGCCAGATAATCCTGCACATAGGTGCGCGACTGCGCAGCGATTTGTGTGGAAGTGATAACGTCGATGGCGGAGCCAACTTTGGTTATGTCGGTCGGCGCGCGGTTCGCCGAATAGACCACGCTACCGGATGAATCGATGACCTGTTGGCTTGCGGGAGACGCATCCGGGGTTGGAGTTGCTGGTGCGGGCGCCTTCTTTTTGACGGCCTCGCGCGGCTTGGCCTTTCCGGGGCGTTCTTTCTTGACGATAACGGGAGGGAGGGTTTGAGGAGGCTTGGCGGGGGTTTCTTGCGCGCTGGCACTCGCGGTTAGCGCAACCAAGCTAACTAAGGTGAGGGATGAATGGAGACTCGATACAATACGCAGCATAAAACGGCCTCGTGACAACGTGACACGTCACCACGAACCAAAGCAAAGGAATCGGCTAAAACTCTAGCCGGACCCTCATCTCCATCGGCACACCCCGACCAATGCGTTCGCGCGTGACCACGGCAGATGGCAGGTCTCCTGGCTCACGGGTCATCGCTTTGCGCCGCCTTCCCGGTTTCCCAGTGGCTCAGTGGCGCTACGCTCGCCGCTTACAGTTGCGGGGGCAGCCGCGGTATCGCACCGCGTTCCCTTTTATCCTCCTGAGAGGACCATCGCTGCGAACCTTACGCCGGGCTTACCACTTCATCAACAGCCGAGGCAAAATTCGATCACCCATATTCAAATTTTTTAAAATATGAGGCATAAGTGACACTGCTCATGGTTGAGTACACACGCCTTTGAGCTGGCCACGGCCACAAATTGTGCCAGACTTCAATCTATCTATGTGAAGAACAACACAGGCGAGGCACTCAGCCGTGACGCAGGACAGACCGGAAGCTAGAGCGGAGCGAATACTGCTCAATCGAAGTCTGAGATGGAAACTCGTGATCGGGCTTCTCGCCGCTGTCTTATTCGACACGATTCTGCAGATCACCTGGAAAACCACCGTTCTCGAAGCGCCTTCCGATCCCTCGCCCCTGGCTACGCTCGGCTCAGTCTTCAGCAATCCGCTCATGATCGGCATCATTACCATCATGGCGCTGCAGTTTTTCAATTGGCTCATGGTGCTTGCCGAGGCCGATCTCAGCTATGCGAAGCCGATTGCATCGCTGAGCTACGCGTCGGTTCCCGTTCTTTCGGTGGTAATGCTGAATGAAGCCTTTGACACCGTTGAGATTGCAGGAGTTGCTTGTGTTGTTGCAGGAGTTTGGTTTATCAGCCAGACAAAGCCCCTGACAAAGGACACGTCCAAGCTCCCATGACCGGAACGACCATCGGCATTATGCTCGTCATCGTCTGCGCCTTTCTCGAAGGGATCGGGCAGGTGTTCCTCAAGAAATCGGTGCTTACCAAGGTGCGCTGGTTCATGTGGATCTCGGCGGGCGTCGTGGCACTCGCGCTTGAGGCCCTGATCTATACCGAGGCGCTGAAGCTCCTCGATGTCAGCGTGGCGTTCACGATCTGCAGCCTCAACCTGATCGCCATAACCGTCCTCTCGCGCTTTATTTTGCGCGAGCATGTGACAAGAACGCGATGGATTGGCGTGGGGCTCATTTTTGTCGGAGCCGCCCTGGTCATGGCGCGCACCTAAGCGTCTCTGCCAGAAGAAACGCAGGCTTATCTTTCATTTCCCCCTTTTTTCCAGTCTCTTTGGCTGACTTGGGCATCTTTCTGCAATTGTCCGCCCACTTACTTTGCAACAAAAACTCTGCGCATCTGTCCTCCCCTTTGAAGATGTTACAAGCCAGGGACGGCAAAGCTCGGCTTCGCTCCGGCTTTGCTCAAGGAGGACCTACTGCATGAAAGCCTTATGTTGGGAAGGCGTTAACGACATCCGCTACGAGACGGTGCCCGACCCGAAAATCGAAGACGGCCGCGACGCGATCGTCCAGGTGACGAGCTGCGCGATTTGCGGTTCGGATCTTCACCTTTACGATGGCTTCATGCCAGGCATGAAACACGGCGACGTCATGGGCCACGAGTTCATGGGCGAAGTCGTGGAAGTCGGTAAGGGCAACAAGAAGCTTAAAGTGGGCGACCGCGTGGTCGTGCCTTTCACCATCATTTGCGGCGAGTGCGAACAATGCAAGCGCGGCAACTTTTCGGTTTGCGAGCGCACGAACCGCAACAAGGATCTGGCTGACAAGGCGTTCGGGCACACCACAGCCGGGCTGTTCGGCTACACCCATCTGACCGGTGGTTATCCAGGCGGCCAGGCCGAATATGTCCGCGTCCCCTACGCCGATGTCGGTCCCATCAAGGTTCCGAAAAGCCTTTCCGATGAGCAAGTCCTGTTCCTGAGCGACATCTTTCCGACGGGCTGGCAGGCGGCGGTGCAATGCGACATCCAGCCGACTGATACCGTCGCGATCTGGGGCGCGGGGCCGGTCGGTCAGTTCTGCGTTCGCAGCGCCGTGCTTCTCGGTGCGAAGAAGGTGATCGTCATCGACCGGCTTGCCGATCGCCTATCCATGGCCAAGGCTGGCGGCGCGGATGAAATCATCAACTTCGAGGAAGAGGATGTGTTCGAGCGTCTGAACGATCTCACCGGCGGAAAAGGCCCGGAGAAATGCATCGACGCCGTCGGACTCGAATCGCACGCGACCGCGTCCTTCGATTCCGTTCTCGACCGCGCGAAGCAGGCCCTGATGCTGGAAACGGACCGCCCCCATGTCTTGCGGCAGATGATTTTCGCTTGCCGCCCGGCGGGCGTCCTGTCGATTCCCGGCGTCTATGGCGGCCTTCTCGACAACATCCCCTTCGGCGCTCTTATGAACAAGGGGCTCACCGTGCGCACGGGCCAGACGCACGTCAATCGCTGGGCTGACGATCTCTTGCGCCGCATCGAGGAAGGCCAGATCGACCCTTCGTTCGTGATCACCCACAAGGTGGCGCTGAGCGACGGTCCGAAGATGTACAAGACCTTCCGCGAAAAGATGGACGGATGCGTGAAGGTGTTCCTCAAGCCGGATGGAGCGGTGTCATGATCATAAAGGCTATCTCCCGCGTCATGGATATGATGCCCCGGGCGGCGAACAAGTCGGCCTCGCATCTGGCGCGCAACCTCGGCTGGTTCAGCATCGGGCTTGGCGCGTTGGAAATCGCGGCGCCCCATCGGCTCTCCCGCGCAATGGGAGTGCGCGGCGCCGAACCCGTTATCGCGTTCTACGGCCTTCGCGAAATAGCCACGGGCGTCGCCATCCTCACGTCGCGCGATCCGGCGCCCTTTGTATGGGCGCGCGTAGCAGGCGATTCGCTCGACGCCGTCTCGCTGCTCGGTGCATTTCTTGGCAGCAGGCGAAAAGGGGTTGTCGGGCTGGCGCTTGGCACCGTTGCCATGGTGACCGCCGTCGATTTGATCTGTGCCCAGACCTTGTCCGCGGACAACCAGCGCAAAAGGACGCGCATCCCGGATTACAGCAACAGGACCGGATTACCGAAACCTGCGGCTCAGATGAAAGGAGCGGCAAAGGATTTCAAAATTCCGGCTGACATGCGCGCTGCGCCTATGAGCGCCACCGCATTCCGCTAGAAGCGGATGCAATCGGGACCGGATAAAATCCGGCCCCGATGCTGCTTGCCCTCATGCCAACCCGAATGATTGCGACGCAATGCAGAAATGCTTAGGGCAGTTTGATCAGGGGTTGTCTTGGCGCATTTGGCGTGGTCTTGGTATATTAGTAGACCAGAGCGGCGGGACTTCGCAGTGCATAGATCTAACAATCTTTTTTCTGAGCTAACCGCGCAGTGGACGGATCAAGACAAGGTTGCGATAGAGACCAGCGCGGGGAAGGAATACCGCTACAGTGACCTCCTCGGCATAACCTCACGCTTCGCCCACGCGCTGAAAGCGACAGGTGTCCAGCCGGGCGACCGCGTTGCGGTGCAGGTCGAAAAATCGCCAGAGGCTTTGTTTCTGTATCTCGCTTGCCTCCGCGCGGGCGCTGCCTATTTGCCACTCAATACCGCGTATACCGAGGCTGAACTCGACTACTTTTTGCGCGAACTCGGAGCCGTCTGTTTTTGTCTGCCGCCCAAGCCTCGGTGGAAATTGCGATGCGCTATGCGCGCGGACCGGCGTTCCAAGCCGTTTATCGCTCGGCACGGAAGCAGACGGGACCCTGACCGCGCTTGCGGCCGAACAGCCGGACCAGTTCGAGGATGTGCCGCGCTCATCCGATGACCTCGCGTCCATCCTCTATACATCCGGCACGACCGGCCGTTCGAAGGGAGCGATGCTGACGCATGGCAATCTCGCGTCAAACGCACGCGCGTTGGTCGATACCTGGTGTTTCACCGCTGAAGATGTGCTGCTGCATGCCCTGCCGATCTTCCATGCCCACGGCCTGTTTGTGGCGACCAACGTCACATTCCTGTCCGGAGCGTCGATGCTCCTGTTGCCAAGGTACGATCAGGATGAGATTTTCCGGTTGCTGCCGCGCGCAAGCGTCATGATGGGGGTGCCCACGTTCTACGTCCGCCTTCTTGACGATCCGCGCCTGACGCGCGATGCGGCAGCGCACATGCGCCTTTTCATTTCGGGTTCGGCGCCGCTTCTTTCGGACACGCATCGCAGTTTTCATGAGCGGACGGGTCATGCCGTTCTCGAGCGCTATGGCATGACCGAAACCGGCATGAATACCTCGAACCCCTACGATGGCGATCGCGTGCCGGGCGCAGTCGGCCTGCCTTTGCCTGGCGTCGAGGTGCGCATCGTACACCCGGAGACCGGCCAGCCCCTTGGGCAGGACGAGATCGGCATGATCGAGGTGCGCGGGCCGAATGTTTGCAAGGGCTATTGGCGCATGCCGGAGAAGACGAAAGCGGAGTTCCACGACGACGGCTTCTTCATCACCGGCGATCTCGGCAAGATCGACGCTCGCGGCTACGTCCACATTGTCGGCCGCGGCAAGGACCTCGTGATTTCGGGCGGCTTCAATGTTTATCCGAAGGAGGTGGAGAGCGAGATCGACGCGCTTCCCGGCGTCGCCGAAAGCGCCGTGATCGGGGTGCCGCATCCGGACTTCGGCGAGGGCGTTGTCGCTGTCGTAGTCAAATCCAAGGACGGCGAGATTTCCGAGCCTGAAATCATCGACGCCCTGAAAAAGCGGCTCGCCAATTACAAACTGCCGAAACGGGTGTTTTTCATCGATGTCCTGCCCCGCAACGCGATGGGCAAGGTTCAGAAAAACCTGCTTCGCGACAGCTATGGCGATTTGTTTTCGAAATGAATCAACCCTGCGGCCGCAGTTGGCAATCGGGACGGACGAAGGCAATAAAAAACCGGGAAAGTGCCGAAGCACTTTCCCGGCAATTCCCGGTAGCCGATCTTAAGACCCAAGCAACGGGCTGGGATCGACCGGCTTTGCGTTCTTACGGATCTCGAAGTGGAGTTGCGGCTGGCTCGCATCGCCGGTTGCGCCCGCCTTGGCGACGACCTGACCGCGTTTCACTACATCGCACTTCTTGACCAGGATCTCGTCGGCGTGCGCATAGGCCGTGACGTATTCTTCGGCGTGCCGGATCAAGATGAGGTTGCCGAAGCCCGGCAGTTCGTCGCCCACATAGGCGACGACGCCATTCTCGGCGGCCTTGATCGGCGTTCCTTTCGGAACCGATATCGTGACGCCCTCGTTCACGGTGCCATCGCGTTGCGGACCGAACTGCCCGATGATCAAGCCTTCGACCGGCTTGCGGAATGTCTTGCCCATGCGAGGCAACGGGTTGGCAAGAGCCGCTTCGCAAGAAGGCTCGGCGGGTTTTGCCGCCGCCATCTTGACTTCAGGCGCAGGCTTCAGGGGCTCCGGCGCCTGGAGGGTTCCTGCTTTCGCGGCCTTGTCAGCAGGAGCAGAGGGCGCTGCGGCAGGAGCTTGCGCGTCGACGTTAGGCGCCTGGTTTTGAGGGGTGGCGGACGCTATCGCCTGCCGGGGGGCATCGGCGCCTGGGATGACGATCGTCTGCCCCGCTTTAAGCGAGCGCGCATTCGAGAGATTGTTGGCTTCGAGAATCTGCCGCTCGGTCAGGCCATGCGCACGCGCGATGCTGGCGACCGTCTCGCCTTTTTTCACCGTGTGGCATTGCTCGCCCGTGCAGGCCGCTGTTTGTGCCTTGGCTGCTTCGCCCTGGGCTTGGCCGAACCTGGTCGGCCCTGCGCTCGGTATTAAAAGGTTCGTACCCGGCTTCACGTAATAGCGGCTTGAAAGCCCGTTTGCGCGCACGATCATGTCGACGGTCACGCCATGACGGATTGCCAGCGAGTAAAGCGTATCGCCCGGCTTGACCGTTACGACGGTTCCATTGCCGCGGTCGCCTGCAACGGCGTCATTTGGCCGTCCATTATGGCCATAGCGATCGTAATAATCCCGCTCGGGCCTCGGCTCGTAGACGCGCGGTTCGCTTCTTGGCTCGTAAGAGGGCGGAGGCGAATTGTTATCGGAGCGCCGGTAGAAGTCCGAAGGCGGAGGCGGCGCTTGATCGTAGCGGGGCGCGTCATCCGCCGGAGGAGGCGGTGGAGGCGGTGGTGGGGGCGCGTAATCCCTGGGCTGGTCATAGGGCGTATAGACGCGCGGGCCGGTATAGGTGCCATCCGCAATTGGCGGCTGATTGTACCGGCCGTAGCCGTCGGCGGTTCTTGTGCCCGAGATGGAGGAAGCCGGCTGCTGCTGCAGGGGCGGCAGATCAACCTTCGAAACCTGCAGATACCCACCCGATTGGGTTGGGTTGGCGCTGGCAAGCTGATAGCCGCTCCGTGGCTGCGCCGGCTGGTAGCCCGCTTGCGGCGGCTGATAGCTCGCCTGTTGGCCTGGAGTGTATTGGGAATTAGCGTATTGGGAGTTGTTGATGGCGGTTCGCGACGCCTGCATGGAGGGAGCAGGACCCGCCTCATACCCGCTTCCGAACTCGAAATGACTGAACCTCTCGGAACCTGCGCTGCACCCGCCCAGCAAAACGCACCCAAAACTGATCTTTACAGCCGCGCGGATAAGTCCGGGCCCGCGCTTGCCCGCCGCATTTACATTACTCATCGCCGCACCTCACTTTGAAAAAAAGTATATGCGGCGGAACATTTAAGATTAACTTAAACGCGGCGGGATTTCCGCACAGGACTTGTCAACCATCTTTAGGGACAAGTGGAACGAAGCGAACCGCAATAAGGCTTTGATACTCCTCGTGCCCATCGGTCCGTGTAATGAGGGTGATCCTTTGATCGTAGCGCGGCCCCAGCGGGATCACCATCGATCCGCAAGGGGCTAGCTGGTCGAGAAGCGCATCCGGCACCTCGTGCGTGCCGGCCGTGACGATGATCCGGTCGAAGAGCCTGTTGTCGGGCCATCCCAGCGTCCCGTCGCCGTGGAACGCGGTGATGTTCCTGAAACCCAAGTCTTCGAATCTCTCCACTGCCAGGCGATGAAGCGGCAAATGACATTCGATCGTATAAACGTGCCGCGCCAGCCGGGAGAGGATCGCCGCTTGATAACCGGACCCGGTGCCGATTTCGAGAACGTCATGGTCTGACGCCACGTTCAGCCGCTCCGTCATATAGGCGACGATGAAGGGCTGCGATATGGTCTGATCGCATTCGATGGGAAGCGCCTCATCGGCGTAAGCGTGAGGCTTCAGGACTTCCTCGGAGATGAAGGCCTCGCGCGGCGTTCGAGCGATGGCGTCGAGAACGCGAGGATCGGAAATGCCATTGCGTTGCAGGCTATACAGCAAGTCGCGCAGCGCTTCATCGGTCATAAGCACCACTCCCGAAGCGGCGCTATCACGTCGAGCCCGCTTCTCGCTATGTCTCCAGAAGCCCCGAAAGCTCCCGGCACGTATCGCTATGCGTTAAGTTCAAATAAAGCGGCGTGACCGAGATTGCCCCCGATTTGACAGCCCAAAGGTCTGTGCCCTTGCTGGGATGCAAGGATCGCGGTTTGAACCCAAGCCAATAATACGGGTTTCCGCGCGTATCCATGCGGTCTTCGATGCGCAAGTAATCCTGATCGCGCCTGCCTTGTTTTGTAACCTGAATACCCTGCACTTTACTTGGTTCCCGGTCGGGAAAATTGATGTTTATCAAAACGTCCCGGGGCCAGCCTGCATCCATTAGTCTTCGCACAAGATCCGCGCCGAGTTCCATCGGCGTTTCCCAATGGATTTTCTTCGGGTCTTCCCAGTCGATGGCCAGGCTCATGGCGATCGAAGGGATTCCAAGCATCGTGCCTTCAATCGCGCCCGCGATTGTGCCGGAATAGGTGACGTCGTCGGCGAGGTTCGCACCGCGATTGACGCCCGACAGGACCAGCGCCGGCGCCTCGTCCTGCAGGATGTAGCGCACGCCCATGATCACGCAGTCGGTCGGCGTGCCCTTGACCGCGAACATGCGCTCCGAAAGCTTCCGCAGGCGCAGCGGTTCGTGCAGCGTCAGCGAATGCGCCGCGCCGCTCTGGTCGGTTTCGGGGGCCACGACCCAGACATCGCTGGAAAGGCCGGACGCAATCTTCTGAAGGACATCCAGGCCGGGCGCCTCGATGCCGTCGTCGTTCGTAATGAGAATCCGCATGCCGCGTGTTTTACGTGAACGAGCGCGCCCTGCCTACCCTTGATTTTGGCGGTACGGCGCGAAGCCGCCGCGCGCGGACGCATCGCGAGAGTGACCGTTTTTGGGAGAGGTCAAGGAAAACAAAGCATTGCCGTGAAATCGAGAGTTAAGTAGAAAGTATTGCGCGAGCATGGTTTATTTCGCAAGAAGATATGTTTAACGGACTTTCCGCGACCATTTTGCGTCCAAAAATATAATCGATTCACTTATTCTTACGGGCTAAAAATTTTATTGATTTCAAAGAGATAGAGCGACCTCCAACGCCGCCGCGCGAATCGGCCGATGCGAATAGCGATGAGGGTCGATTCTGGAAGTCGGCTCTGCCTTCGAAACCGGACTCGGCTCATCGCAGAGGCGTTGAGAGTGCCTGGGGCAAATAAAGCCGCCCCAGGGGGTCGATTTGCGCTTATTTTGCGATGTGTTTAGGCTCCGGCTCTCTGGCCCCTGCGCCCGGTATGATCTTGCCATCGGCTCCGAAGCGTTCGATCTCAACGTTTTGCCGGCGGAGCTTGTCTTTGACGGTCTCAACGTGGTCTGTGCGTACTTTCTTCACGGCCACTTCTTCAACAATTCGCGCAGTCTTGTTCGCCAAGGCTTGCTCGGCGGTTTCGATGACCTCGATAACCTTATCCGACCAATCGATCGTGCCTTCGAATTTAGGATCGGTGATTGCGCGGCGCACGACCTCGCCGTGCTCCTTATGCAGTGTCACTTCGGCGGACGCCTCGCGCTCCGTAACGAACCGGCGCACGCGGGTGCGGCCGCTCTCGACAACCTTCTTGCCTACCTCAAGCTGCTCTTCCGCGAGATGCAAGACTTCGTCATGGGCTTCAGCGGGCTTGACCTTCTCCATCTTTTTCCCGGCGGCTCCCAAATGCGAGGCGCGCGCGATACCCGAGTTCCCCGCGGGGTCATGCACATCGACCGGCCGATGCAGATCCAGGATCGCAATGGCGTCGGCCACTTCGGTGTCCAACACGCGTGCGGAGACGACAACCCCTCCTTTTTGGATGGTTTGGCGATAAACGGAAGCCTCCTGCTGCTGAAAATCGCGGCCAAAGAGGCGTTGCCAAATCCCGGGTTCCTTTGCGCCGGAGAGGCGTTTTTCGTCGAAGATACTAATGTCCGCATTGGCAAATCCGCCATCCCTCAGAGCTTTAACAGCCGCATCCGCGTGGGCGCGCGTATCGAAAGCAGCCACGGTTGTCTCATAGGCCATGTTTAATCTCCACTGTGTTATTTTGGTTTAGGTTTCGTCTGTCCCAAGCCAGACGCCGGCATCGCGCCGGCCTTATTCGTACCGGCCTCTTGCCGCGTGACGACCGCCTCTTGGTGGCGAAGCGTGACCTTCTCCTGGTGGCGTTCGATTGTGCGAACCCGCCGGATACGAATCTCTTCTTTGAGCATGAGCTGTCGTTCGACCGCCAGGACCTCCTCCACGACCGGGATGATCGTAATGTCACCGTCTTCGCGCACATCTGGCGCCTTTTCGATCCTCTGCCCGACCGGAACTCTCTCGATCTCGACGCGCTCACTGGCTAGGTTCTCATCAACCAGGACGTCGCGTTCGCGTGTCTGCGTTGAGATGCGGACCCGCCCGGTCTCGACCGCCTTTTTGGTCACCGAGAGTTCCTCGGCTGCAAGATGCAGCGTCTCTTTATCGTGAGTTTCCGCAGACTTGGCGGGTTCAAGCTGTGCGCTATCCCGTTTTTTAATGGCGCGGCTCACAAGAGTACCGCGCAAGTATCTCGACCTCTTGGCCGAAGCTTAGCAGGACAATTATTCACACTATTCTCCTGTCTCATGTTGACTGTCGCGTAAACTAGAAGACAGGTTGAATTCTATTATTGACAAAAATCAAAGGCAACATGAGTAGCCTGCCAAATATTAATATAGATGAACATTGTATTTAATTTTGTACCATAAGCATATTTTTTTTAATGCCCATAAACCAATTATATCTACAATTATGATGTCGAGGTAATTCGATTATTATAACGTCCGCGGCGGAGCCCGCGGCGCTGGATCGGACGCTGGAGCCTTAAGCGCAAGGCCTAAAGCCCTACATGGGCTCGATTACAACTTCGCAGCTTTGCGCCAATTCCTTCGGCTGCGAGGGTCTGGCAGAATTCGTTGAAATCGCTGGCGAAAGCGGTGACGGTTGTTTCGTCGAAAATACGGCCGCGCGGCCACAGTTTCTTCTCAATTCCACCTCAGCGTCCTCCAGGCTGAAAGTGACGAATGTAATGGGAGGGTAGTTTCATGAAGACCATTTTTGCCGCGGTGCTCGGGCTTTCCGTCGTTTTTGCGGTGAGCGCAATCCCTGTGAAAGCCCAGGAAACTGTGGAGCAGAAGATCGAGCGTTTAAAACAAGAGGGTAAGGAATACCTTGCGGCGAAGGCAAAGCAAGCTGCCGAAGCTAAAGAGCAGCTGAAGGCTGCGATTGCCGAAGTGAAGAGCAAGTACGATACCAAGGAGAAGCGGCAGGCAGCGATTGCCGAAGCCAAGCAGAAATACGCCGAAGCGAAAGAGCGCCTTGAAAAGGCCCATGCGGATAAATGCACGGCGGTTCGTGGAGATTGCACCGCCTTGTATCCTGATGCCAAGCTGAAACACCGGGCCTGCCTGATTTGGCACGGATGCATTAGCTAGATTTTTCAACGAGGCGGGCGAACCCGCCTCGTTTTTTCCGCTCCCAGAGCACGTGTTCTGCGCGAGCGCTCGCCCCGGATCAGGCGGCGATGCGTTCGAGGCCGCCCATATACGGGCGCAGCGCTTCGGGGACGCGGATGCTGCCGTCCGCCTCCTGGTAGTTCTCGATGACGGCGATGAGCGCGCGGCCGACGGCGAGGCCTGAGCCGTTCAGTGTGTGCACGAACTGCACGTCCTTCGCATCCTTCGGGCGGAAGCGCGCCTGCATGCGGCGGGCCTGGAAGTCGCCGCAATTCGAGCAGCTCGAAATCTCTCGGTAGGTGTTCTGGCCGGGCAGCCACACTTCGAGGTCGTGCGTTTTGCGCGAGGCGAAGCCGGTGTCGCCGGAGCAGAGTATGATGACGCGATAGGGCAGGTCGAGCCGCTTCAGGATTTCCTCGGCGCAGGCCGTCATGCGCTCGTGCTCGGCGGGCGATTGGTCCGGCGTGGTGATCGAGACCATCTCGACCTTGTAGAACTGGTGCTGGCGGATCATGCCGCGCGTGTCCTTGCCCGCCGCGCCCGCCTCCGCGCGGAAGCAGGGCGTCAGTGCCGTGAAGCGATAGGGCAGATCGGCTTCGGCGAGAATGCTTTCCCGCACAAGGTTTGTGAGCGGCACTTCCGAGGTTGGGATGAGCCAGCGACTAGAAAGCCCAGCTAGCTTGGCTTCAGCAAGATCATTTGGGACCCTGACGGTTCGCGTTCCTGGTATCTGTTCCTCGAAGTATGGCCGAACTTGCCTGTTTTCGGATTTAAGATGTAATCCTGCAGCCTCAAGCTGGCGCAAAAATTCTCCCCGTTCTTGTTTCTAGGAGGATATGAGAACTCCTGAACAGGTCTTCAGCAAATTTCGGAAGTTGAGCGGTACCAAAGGCGGCTTCGTCCTTCACAAGCAGCGGCGGGCTAACCTCAGTGTATACCCCCGAGTTCGAGGTCGTCGGCGTTTCTAGTTATCGGTTGCGTCTGCACGTCGAGCATGAACTGGCCAAGCGCGCGTTCGAGCCGCGCGAGCCCGCCCTTCAGCACCGTGAAGCGCGCGCCGGAAATCTTCGCCGCCGCCTCGAAATCCATCAGCTTCAGCGCTTCGCCGATCTCGAAATGCTGCTTCGGCTCGAAACCCTCTTTCGCGAAATCGCGCGGGGTTCCCCAGCGGCGCAGCTCGACATTCTCGCTCTCGTCCTTGCCGTCGGGCACGTCGGGCGCAAGCATGTTCGGGATGCCCGCCAGCAGCGTCTTCATCTGCTCGTCGAGTTCGCGTTCCTTCTGCTCGCCCGCGGCGATCTTCTCCTTAAGCTCGCCAACCTCGGCCATCAGCGCTTCGGCCTTTGCCGGGTCGCCGCCCTTGCCCTTCGCCTTGCCGATCTCCTTCGAGGCCGCGTTGCGCCGCGCTTGCATGTCCTGCAGCGCCTTCGTGTGCGCGCGCCGCTCCTCGTCGAGCTTCAGCACCTCGGCGGACATGGGCGGAAGCCCGCGCCGCGCGAGGCCGGCGTCGAAATCTTGAGGGTTTTCCCGGATCCATTTGAGATCGAGCATTCTCGTCTCCAAACATAAAAGCTGGCTCGCGCCAGCTATAGAAGCCTCGCCGGATCGCGTCCAGCCTATGGGTGGCTCAGGGGGGCAAGCATCTGTTGATGCTTAAGAAACGCCCCTCACCCCAACCCTCTCCCCCTGGGAGAGGGAGTTTGGTCGCGCCCATCGCAGCGGCGTTCCCTCTCCCGGGGGGAGAGGGACAGGGTGCGGGGCGTGCCCCTAAACCCCGTCCGCCCCGCCGCCATGCGCGGCCGGCACGCGGCGCGTGGCATAATCCGCAAGCAGCACGACCGACCCGGTTGTGGCCCGGCTTTCAAGGTCGCGGTGCGCCTGCGCCGCCTCCGCCATGGGATAGGTTTTGCTGACCTGGATCTTGACCTTCCCAAGGCTGACCATGTCCATGAGGTCGCCCGCCGTCTCCAGCAGCGCCTTGCGCGTCGCGATGTGCGTGAAGAGCGTGGGCCGCGTTGCGTAAAGCGAGCCCTTCTGCGCGAGAATGCCGATCTCGAAGGGCGGTACGGGGCCGGACGAATTGCCGAAGCTCACCCAAAGTCCGCGCGGCTTGATACAATCGAGCGATCCGGGGAAGGTGTCCTTGCCGACCGAGTCGTAGGCCACATCCACGCCGCGCCCGCCCGTCAGCTCCTTCACGCGGGCGACGAAGTCTTCCGTGCGGTAATTGATCGTATGCGTGCAGCCATGCGCTTTCGCGAGTTTTGCCTTCTCTTCCGAGCCGACTGTACCGATGATGGTCGCGCCGATATCGGAGGCCCATTGGCAAGCGATCAGGCCGACGCCGCCCGCGGCGGCATGCCAAAGGATGATGCTGTCTTTCGTAACCGGATAAGTTTGCTTGATAAGATAGCGTACCGTCATGCCTTGCAGCATCATCGCCGCAGCGGTCTCGTAACTAATGTCGCCGGGCAGCTTCACGAGCCTGTCCGCCGGGATCAGCCGCTCTTCGGCATAGCCGCCAAGCGGTCCCGCATAAGCCACGCGGTCGCCGGGGGCGACATCGGTCACGCCCTCGCCCACCGCGATAACCTGCCCCGCGCCTTCGCTGCCCGGGGTGAACGGGAAGGCCGGCTGCGGATAAAGTCCGGTGCGATGATAAATGTCGATGAAATTTACGCCCGCGGCGTGCTGCTTGATCTTGGCCTGCCCCGGTCCGGGATCGCCCACCTGGACTTCTTCCCATTGCAGGACTTCAGGACCGCCATAGGCGTGAACGCGGATCGCATGGGGCATTGTTGACCTCTTGACCAAGGCGCACGAGTGGGGACGTCAGACGTTTTTGACGCACTTATGAATGCAAACGGCAGGATTGTCGAATGTGAAGCGAAAAACAGAATGCCAGCCGTTTGCTATGCATGTCCACGTATCAAACGGCCAGGACGGCCTTTGGTTGCTCTTACATGATCAGTTCAACGGTTCCACAACCGAAGTTGGGGCAGACTATTCGCATGGCCTTTGCAGCCGGGCGGTTGCGATTTGGCGGGGTAGCAATCATCTGGCTGAAGCTGGTTCATCTCAAGGACAGCTATTTCTGCCTTTCCGCAACCGTCCCTATCAGAGAGACCATGATCCAGATTTCGTACATAAGCTCCGCGGTCGGCCCCATGTCGACGCAAGACCTGCTCGGGCTCCTGCAAGAATGCCGGGAAAACAACGCCGGGAGCGGCGTGACCGGAATGCTGATGTATTGCAACGCAACTTTCTTACAAGTGCTTGAGGGCGATGAGAAAGTTGTCGACGATCTTATCGATAAGATTCGCAAGGACTCCCGCCACACCAATCTGCAGATGCTGCACCGCAAGACGATCGAGCGGCGGCAATACTCTGATTGGAGCATGGGGTTCAAGAGAGTTTCCGATAAGGAATTGCAGGAGGTCGAGGGCTTGAGGGATTTCGGCGAGAAGGATTTCAATCCCGATTATCTCGTACAGCACAGCGCAGTCGTTCAGAATCTCATGAATCACTTTCGCAAGGAGAGGTTCAAAACGATTGGCCAGAGCGAACTTGGCGTCGATGAAGAAGACCCGATGATCAATGTGCTGCACCGGGTCATCCGTGGCGCTGTCCGTGTGCTCGCGGTATTGATGGTCTTGACCATATTGTGGGGCGTGATCGACGTGGCGTCGGTCCTTTACGGGCAGGTTTTCCGGCCTTCTTTCGAGGACCTCCATGCCCGTGACATCATCGTCACCTTCGGCGCATTTTTGGCGGTATTAATCGCCATCGAGATTTTCCTGAACATCACGCTTTATCTCCGTGACGACGTGGTCCACGTCAAATTGGTCGTCGCCACGGCGCTGATGGCGGTCGCCCGGAAGGTTATCGTCTTCGATTTTGCGAAGATCGAACCGTTGGACATCCTAGGCACGGGGGCTGTTGTTCTGGCGCTTGGGATTGTCTACTGGCTGATGGACCGTAAAATGGTCTGGGGCGAGGGAAAAAATCGGCGTCAGGGCCATCCTGATTGAAGCCGGGATTTAAACTGCGCAGCCCGGTGCGAGCGGACTGCTATAAGGTCGCGGCGGCCCTTAACGCGCTGGAGCCGCGACCTCACAATGTAGCCTCAGTATTCTGGGGCCTTAACCTTAAGGTCGCCGGCGTCTCAGAATGTGTATGGCACCAGGGGAGCAAGCGTGAGGACCGTGGCTAATGCGACGGCAGACCATTCCCTGAGAGTAAATTCGCGAAACATTGCCATCTGACATCTCCTGTCTTGGGTTCAACTACCCCCATTACGGAGCCGATGTTCGCGCGGATGTCTTTTAGTTAGTCACATATGCTTGAGTGCAACGTGTTCTCAGCCCACGAATGCTTGAGCCCAGCGTGACCGAACGCTTTTCACAACGATCCCGTGTCTGCAGCGCTCCACTGGCTTGCGCGCCGCGCACGGGATAACGACCGCGGATCAAACCTCTTCCTGAACTTTCAGCTTCTCCCGCAGGATGGCATTGACCGCATCGGGATTCGCCTTGCCGCCCGTGGCGCGCATCACCTGCCCGACGAACCAGCCGAGCGTCTTCGGCTTGGTCTGCACCTGCTCGACCTGCTTCGGGTTCGCGGCGATGATGTCGTCAACGACCTTCTCGATGGCGCCCGTATCCGTCACCTGCTTCAGGCCGCGCACCTCGACGATCTTGCCGGGCGCGTGCCCCGTCTGAAGCATCAGCTCGAAGACTTCCTTCGCGAGGCGGCCTGAGATCACATTCGAGGAGATGAGATCGATCAGCTCGCCGAGATGCGCCGCCGGGATCGGGCTGTTGGAAATGTCCCTGCCCGTCTTGTTCAGCGCGGCGAAGAAATCGCCCATGATCCAGTTCGCGGCGAGTTTCGCGTCGCGGCCTTTCGCAACCGCCTCGAAGAAATCTGCCGAGGCGCGGTCTGCGATCAGCACGCCCGCATCGTAGGGCGAAAGCGCGTAGTCCTTGATGAAGCGGGCGCGCTTTTCGTCGGGCAGTTCGGGAAGCGCCTTCTCCAGGTTTTTGACGAAAGCATCAGTCAATTCGAGCGGCAGCAAATCGGGGTCGGGGAAATAGCGGTAATCGTGCGCTTCTTCCTTGCTGCGCATCGACCGCGTTGTGCCGGCCTTTGCGTCGAACAGCCGGGTTTCCTGCTTGATCGTGCCGCCGTCTTCCAGGATGCCGATCTGGCGTCGTGCCTCGTATTCGATCGCCTGACCCATGAAGCGGATCGAGTTCACGTTCTTGATCTCGCACCGGGTACCGAGCGGATCCCCGGGGCGGCGCACGGACACGTTAACGTCGGCGCGAAGCGAGCCTTCTTCCATGTTGCCGTCGCAGGTGCCGAGATAGCGCATGATTGTGCGCAGCTTGGTGATGTAGGCCTTCGCTTCCTCCGATGAGCGGATGTCGGGCTTCGACACGATCTCCATCAGCGCCACGCCTGAGCGGTTCAGGTCCACATAGGAGAAATTCGGGTCCTGGTCGTGAAGGCTTTTGCCCGCATCCTGCTCAAGGTGAAGCCGCTCGATCCCCACCTCGATGGAATAGTCTTTGAGATCGACCGTGACCACGCCTTCGCCGACAATCGGGTTCTTGTACTGCGAGATTTGGTAGCCCTGCGGCAGGTCGGGATAGAAATAGTTCTTCCGGTCGAACACCGAGGAATGATTGATCTGCGCCTTCAGGCCGAGGCCCGTGCGCACCGCCTGCGCCACGCATTCCTCGTTGATCACCGGCAGCATGCCGGGCATGGCGGCATCGACGAGGCTCACATGGCTGTTCGGTTCGCCGCCGAAAGCCGCGGACGCTCCGGAAAACAGCTTCGCGTTCGAAAGCACCTGCGCGTGCACTTCCAGGCCTATGATCACTTCCCAGGGGCCGGTCGCGCTGTCGATGAGGTTCTCTTTTCTTATCTCTGCCATTGATCAAGTCCGATTTTTGGGATGGCCGATAAAAAGGCCGGACATTATGCGCCCGCCTTACAGCCGAGGTGGATAGCGTAGCCCGATCACAATCGTTTTCGGCGCGGCCAAAGCGAAGCGCGCCTTATAGAATCCGATATGCGCCGCAACCGGGTTCACGTCATCGGGAAGAACCTCGCTGAAGCCGCGCGCTTCGAGAGGCCTTTTCATGAGCCCGGTGTCGAAGATGCCATTGCTGTTCTCGTCGTGGAAAACGAAAACGGCGTAATCGCCTTGAGGCACATCCTTGAAAGTGTAGGAGACGGTCAGGTTCTGAAGGCTATCGATGGTCCGCCGGCACACCGCGGCTTTGGAAAAATCGCAAGGCACATCGCCCGGCCGCTC
Source organism: uncultured Alphaproteobacteria bacterium (assembly GCA_963834165.1). Taxonomy (GTDB): domain Bacteria; phylum Pseudomonadota; class Alphaproteobacteria; order Rhizobiales; family Rhodomicrobiaceae; genus Rhodomicrobium. The sequence continues at coordinate 644,031 of CAWIAL010000018.1, forward strand.
GTCGCGAAACTGAACCTTGGCCGCGTCGGGAAAGCGCGAGGTCTGATCCGTCGCGGGCCAGAGCGCCAGCACGACGTGGCCCTTGTAGTTGCGAAGGCCGCTGACTTCGACTTTCAGATCGACATTTTCGGCGAGGGCAGGGGCAGCAACTCCGGCGGCAAGAAAGGCCGTTTCTGTTAATGTGAGGTGGACGGCCTTGAAGGAGAGGAGTCTGCCCCTCTCCCTGTGCCTTTCCCCCTGGGAGAGGGGACGATGTGGCGACCGTGGGGGCTCCCTCTCCCAGGGGGAGAGGGCTGGGGTGAGGGGTTGTGCCTCCAGAACCCAGCATTATTCCTTCGCCTCTCCCAAGCGCTGCGCCAGCTGTTCTTCCTCGTACTGAATAAACCATCCAATCATCTGACGCCAGAGCGCTACGGCAAGCTCCGGCGGCAACCCACGCTCTTTCGCACGCGCCTCGACCTTGTCGATCACCTGCCGGATGCGCCAGGGGACGGTCGCCTCCGCCGGATTGTTCTTCAACTGCCAGGCCCGGTCGACATAGGCAAAGCGTTCGGCGACGAGATCCAGGAGCGCTTCGTCGATGCGGTCGATTTCGACGCGCACCTGATCCATGCTATCGCAGTCTGCCGCTTTACGTGGAGCCATTGTGCTTCTTTCGGGGCTTCGTCTTGGGCGCGGGTTTCTTGGGGGAAGCCTCGCCCTCTGCCGCGGCCTGTTTCTTCTTCGGCGCCGGCTTCTTCGGAAGAGGAGACTTCGATCCCGCCTGCGCCTCGCCGCCACCGTTGGTCCACCACGGCGCTGGCGACGGCATGGGGCCGACCGCGTCCTCGATCACCTGCCCCGCACGCAGCACGAGCGCTTCGTCGAAGGGCTTGCCGATGATCTGAAGCCCGAGCGGCAAGCCTTCGCTGGACAAGCCCGCCGGCACCGACAGCCCCGGCAAGCCGGCCATGTTCACCGTCACGGTGAATATGTCGTTCAGATACATGGCGATCGGGTCCGCGCCGCCCTGCGAGCCAAGCGCAAAAGCGGGCGTCGGCGTTGTCGGCGTCAGGATCGCGTCTACCTTCTCGAACGCGTCGTCGAAGTCGCGCTTGATGAGCGAGCGCACTTTTTGCGCCTTGAGATAGTAAGCGTCGTAATAGCCCGCCGACAGCACGTAGGTGCCGATCAGGATGCGGCGCTTCACTTCCGCGCCAAACCCTTCGGAGCGCGTCTCCTCGTACATATCGATGATGTCGCGCCCATTCACGCGAAGGCCGTAGCGCACGCCGTCGTAGCGCGCGAGGTTCGAGGACGCTTCCGCGGGCGCTACAATGTAATAGGCGGGCAGCGCTGCCTTCGTATGCGGGAGGCTGATGTCCACGACCTTTGCGCCGGCCTGTTTGAAGATGTCGATGCCTTTTTGCCAAAGCGCCTCGATCTCAGCCGACATGCCCTCGACGCGGTACTCCTTCGGAATGCCGATTTTCAGGCCCTTCAGCGGCTGGCCGAGCGCCTTCTCCAGATCGGGAAGAGGCTTGTCGACGCTTGTCGAATCCTTGAGGTCGTAGCTCGCCATGGCCTGCAGAAGCAGCGCGGCATCCTTGATCGAGCGCGCAATCGGCCCAGCCTGATCGAGCGACGAAGCGAACGCTACCATGCCCCAGCGCGAGCAGCGGCCATAGGTCGGCTTGATGCCAACGGTGCCGGTGAACGCCGCGGGCTGGCGGATCGAGCCGCCTGTGTCGGACGCCGTCGCTCCGAGGCACAGCCGCGCGGCGACTGCCGAAGCCGAGCCGCCAGACGAGCCGCCGGGCACAAGCTTTTCGGTGCTTTCCTTGGCTCGCCAAGGGCTGATGCACGGCCCGAAATAGCTCGTCTCGTTGGACGAGCCCATCGCAAACTCGTCCATGTTGAGCTTGCCGAGCATGACCGCGCCCGCGTCCCACAGGTTCTGCGTAACGGTCGATTTATAGGTCGGCTCGAAGCCATCGAGAATGTGCGAGCACGCCGTGGTGCGGACGCCCTTCGTACAGTACAGGTCCTTGATGCCGAGCGGAATGCCTTCGAGCGCGCGCACATCGCCCGCTTTCGCCGAAAGGCGCTTGTCCGACTCCTTCGCCGCATCCATTGCCTTGCCGGCCGTCACGACCAGGAACGCATTCAATGCCTTGTTGCCCGCCTCGATTGCGGAAAGGCATGCCTCGGTCAATTCCGCAGCTTTGATCTCTTTCGAGCGCAGCTTGTCGCGTGCCTCGGCGATTGTGAGGTCATTCAGTGTCATGGGTTATTCGATAACCTTGGGCACGAGGAAGAAATTGTCTTCGGATTTCGGCGCATTCTTCACGATGTCGGCGGCCTTGCCACCGTCCGTCACGACATCGGCGCGCATATGAAGCTTGGCCCCGCCGCCGACCGATGTCAGCGGCACGACGCCCTCGGTCGGGATCGCGTTCAGCTCCTCGACCCAGGCAAGGATGCCGTTCAACTCGCGCTCGAGGCTGTGCGCTTCCTGCGACGATACTTTAACACGGGCAAGGTGCGCGATACGGCGAACCGTCGCCTCGTCGATTTGGGACTTTGTCATGGCCATCTCTGATGTGGGTGTACCATGTCTAATTTCACCGCGGCGCGCCCGCAATCATTTCTTTTTTCGCGTCCGCAGGTATCTCAGGCGATTCTGAATGCGCTGCTACGGCTCCATTGTCGCCCCCGGAAAGCGCGTTGGCGATTATCCGGTGCCGTTAGCATTACGAGCCGCGTTTGGGACGATCCCAGATACGGCTCGAGAGCCGTATCCGGGATGACAAGAGGCGCACCACGCGAGTGAAATTATAAAGTTGAGCCTGCGCTTTGGCGGATGGACCTCGACATCAATCGGCAAAAGCCGGCTGCTTGCCCGCGCTTGGCTCTCCGGCCTCCCTCAAATGCTCGATGCGCTTGCGCACGAACTCGACGTGATCGCGCAAGGTGTAAAGGTCCGCTGCAAACTGAGCGGGAACGGAGATGCGCCACACGTTCTCTTCGATGCGGTCGAGTTCGTGCTCCTTCCTGGCAACGAAATCCGGCGACGCTGTCTTGGGGAGATCCCTCTCCAGGACTTTAAGCTCCTGATACCACCGAAGAATCCGCCGCCGCATGCGCCAGTTGTAAATGACCGGGACAAGACGAAACAGCGGGAAGATGATACCGATCACGGGCAGAAGCAGGATGAAGGCCCGGTCGAACAGGGTCGCGAGCCAGAACGGTAGCACCCGCTGGAAAAAGGTCGGGCCGGACTTATAGACACGGCGCGCATCGTCCACCATGGGAAACTCAGGATCGTCCGTGAGTGCTTCTGCCCCAAGGGCAAAAAGCTTTGACTCGCCCGTTGACTTCAGCGTGGGCTGGCTTTGTACGCCGAGAACTGCCTCGGCAAGGACGGTCACGAGAGCCGGATGAAGGTCTTCGCGCACGAGAAGCATCGCTTTCGTTGCGACGAGCGATGTATCGGCGGGCGGTATATTCTGCGCGAAGTCCACCACGCCTTGGCGCAACATAACCGAGGTGAGATAGGGGTAGCGCTGGATGAGCGCATCGGCCTGCGCCATGTTCATCAACTTCGTATCTGGCAATCGAAGCAGTTTCTGCACCGTCTTCGCCTCGGGTCCCAACACAAGGAAGCCGGCGTCGGCGTTTGCGTTCGTGAAGGCGTCGATATAGGCTGGAAGCTCCATCCCGATCAGCGTTGAGTTCTCAGCCGTGATGCCGTTGGCTTCGAGGAGCTTCTTGGCGAGGTAGCTCGTGCCGCTACCCTCCGGCCCAATCAGGATGCGCTTGCCTTTAAGCTGCGTGATATGGTCGATCGTCTCCGCGCCGCGGTAGAAAACCCAAACGGGCTCCGTGATAAGCCTGCCCATGGAATAGAGTTCGGGCGCGTCGATATGATTTGAGAGACCGCCTTGCACAATCCCGGCCTGGACGCCGGAGTTCTCATCTTTCAGGGCCTTCAGGTTATCGAAAGAACCTTGCGACTCGCGAAGCTCAAGCGTCACGCCCTTTTTCTCGATCTGCTCCTTGAAGCGAAGCGCAAGATCGTAATAGGGGCTACCCTTGCTCGCCGCCGAGATGACGAAGGAGGTTGGGGGCGCCGGTTTCACATACCTGAGCGTGAACCAGATGGCTGATACGCATATCAGGGCCGCCGGAATAAAGACGGCGAGGAACTCACGTGAAAAGAAGCGTCTCATGGGCAACTCGATTAACGCGTGCTAAGCCGATTAACTTTCTCTTACGGGGGCTCAGCGGCGCACGCAATCCCAAATGTCGCAGGAGCGGGAAGGCGTGCTTTGTCTTCTGCGCTTCAACGGTGTTACTATTCCGTCTAACTCGATACTGGATAAGCAGGAAACCCGGGCTTCACCCTTCGACAAGCTCAGGATGAGGCGAGGCTCATAAACTCATTGATCCTCATGGTGAGCCTGTCGAACCATGGGCAGCATCTCTTTTTCGGCACCTGCAAGACGACGATCCGGGAGAGCGACCATGACCGCCTACGCCCCGCAAACTCATCTCGAAACGCATGAAGTCACCAATGTGCCGCCGCCGTTCGCGGGGCGAAACCTGTACGCGGAAGACCGCGCGCTTCGGGAATTTGCCCGCCTCCATGGCGGGGACTGGGTGGATGAGCCGCTTTTGGCGCTGGGTGCTGCGGCCGGCTCCGAAGAGGTGCTGCAATGGGGCGACGAGGCCAATCGCTATTTGCCAGAGCTTCAGACATTCGACCGTTTCGGGCGGCGCATCGATGAGGTGAGGTTCCACCCCTCTTATCACCGGCTCATGGCGCTTGCCATGGACCATCGCATCCACAGCATCGGCTGGCGCGAAAAGCGCAGCGGAAAGCACGCGGCGCATGCGGCCATGCTGGCGCTCTTCTCCCAGGCCGAGGCGGGCACCATGTGCCCGATCAGTATGACGTACGCGAGCGTGGCCGCGCTGCGGCACCAGCCCGATGTTGCGGCGGTCTGGGCGACGAAGGTTGTGGAAGGCGTCTATGATGCGCCGCTCCGCCCCGTCGCCGAAAAGCGCGGCGTGACCATCGGCATGGCCATGACCGAGAAACAGGGCGGCTCCGACGTGCGCTCGAACACGACGCGGGCTTTCCCGCTCGGCGCAGGCGGCCCGGGCGCGGATTATCGGCTCGTTGGTCACAAATGGTTCTGCTCCGCGCCCATGTGCGACGCCTTCCTCACGCTCGCCTACACGGACCGCGGCCTGAGTTGCTTTCTCGTCCCGCGCATCAAGCCGGATGGCGAGCGCAACACTGTCCACATCATGCGGCTGAAGGACAAGCTCGGCAACAAGTCGAACGCCTCCTCCGAGATCGAATATCGCGACACCTACGCCCAGATGATCGGCGAGGAAGGCCGCGGCGTCGCGACCATCATCGAAATGGTGCATCACACGCGGCTCGATACCATGGCGGGATCGCTCGGCATCATGCGCCGGGCGCTGGCCGAGGCGGTGAATTATGTAAGCCATCGCCGGGCCTTCCAGAAGACGCTCATCGACCAGCCGTTGATGCGCGCTGTGCTGGCCGACCTCGCGCTCGATTACGAGGGCGCAGCGATGCTCGCCATGAGGGTTGCGCGCGCCTTCGATGGCGAGAGCAACGAGGATCGGAGCCTTGCGCGCCTGGGCGTGGCTCTCGGCAAATTCTGGATCGCCAAACGCACGCCGCAGTTCGTTTATGAGTGCCTCGAATGCCTGGGCGGCGGCGGCTACGTCGAGGAAAGCCCATTGCCGCGCTATTATCGCGAAGCGCCCGTCAACGCGATCTGGGAAGGGTCCGGCAACGTGATCGCGCTCGATATTCTACGCACATTCCAAAAAGATCCGGCCGCCCTCGAAGCCTATTTCGCGGAACTCGCGCCCGCGCGCGGCGCCCATCCTGCCTTCGACCGCAGCTTCGATTATCTCTCCCGCGCCGTCGGCAAGGGAAGCGCGCCGGAGGCCGATGCGCGGCATATCGCGGAGACGATGGCGCTTGTTCTTCAGGCTGCGCTTCTGTTGCGGCATGGCCCATCGGAAATCGCCTCCGGTTACTGCGATGTCCGGCTCGGCGGCGACGCGCGCGGCATAAACTATGGAGCCAGCGGCGCCCGCATCGACGCGGATGCAATCGTCGCGCGCCAGATCGGCAGCCAATAACAAAAGCGGCCCCCGAAGGGGCCGTTTCCGATTAATTATTTGTAAGCGCTACCAGCGGTGGCCTGAACCCCAGCGGTGATGGCTGCGCCAGCGATTGTGCCAGCCGCCGCCGCATCCCCAGCCGCCGCTCCAATGGCGGCAATGCCAGACCTTCTCCACGCTGCTTGTCACTTGGTTTTGAACCCCTGCTGCCCCGGAAGAAACAGGAGCAGCTTGGACAGCAAGCCCAAAAAGAGCGCTGAAAGCGACCACGACTGCAAGCAAATACTTTTTCATGAGTAGCCTTGTGTTTGAACACCCCTTTCCTCGGTGCATAAAATTATAGCGATACGGTTAACGAAGTCCAGAGTAAGCGCGCTCGTCACGCTTTCTTGTGTGGCATTTGGGACGCGCTGGCGGCAACAGCGATCAGCGATGACAGCTTCGATTGAGGTCCAGGGGCTATCCCGCAGCGGTAATGAGAGCGTTTTCAGGCTCCTTCCGATCCTCGACCTCAAGGCCTTCGATGCGCCGCCCGCGATCGGCGATCTTGCCGGCCGACGCCATGATCCTTTCGAGATCCGGGCCGAGCTGGCCGAAGCGGCGCTGAAAATCCAGCATGCGCTCTGAGAACTTCGTGACATCGTCGAGCAGCAGGGAAACCTCGCGCTGGATCACGCCAGCTTGCTCGCGGGTGCGCACGTCCTTCAGGATCGCCATCATGGTTTGCACGGCGAGCATGAGCATGTTCGGCGAAACGATGACGATGCGTTCGCGATGCGCTTTCTGGATGAGATCGGGAAAACTGTCGTGAATCTCGGCATAGATGGACTCGGCGGGCACAAACAACAGCGCCGTATCCTGCGTCTCGCCCGGGATGAAATATTTCGCGGCGATGTCCTCGATATGCTTCGACACGTCCCGGCGGATGCGTACCTGCGCCTCCTTTCGCGCGGGCTCATCCATCGCGGCGCGCAAAGCCTCGAAAGCTTCAAGCGGGAATTTCGCATCGACGACGAGAGCGGCGGAGGACTGCGAAAGCTGGATCAGGCAATCGGGCCGCTTGCCGTTCGAAAGCGTTGGCTGGAAGCTATAGACGCCCTTCGGGAGCCCGTCCTCGACGATGGCCTCCATGCGAATTTGCCCGAACGCGCCGCGCGCCTGCTTGTTCGCAAAGATGTCCTGAAGCGAGACGACCCGGCCCGAAAGCTCGGCGATGTTTCTTTGCGCGGTGTCGATCACGGCGAGGCGCTCGTGTAGCCTGGCGAGGTTGTCGGATGTACGCCGCCCGCTCTCTTCCACGCTCGCGCCAAGATGCTGGCTCACGCGGTCGAGGCGATCGTTCACGGTGCGGGCAAGCTCTTCCTGGCGAAGCGCGGCCGTTTCGGTCATTTTCGCAAGCCAGTCGGATGTGCGCCTGCCGGTCTCCTCAACGCTTGTGCCGAGATGCTGGCTCACACGGTCGAGGCGATCGTTCACCGTGCGGGCAAGCTCTTCCTGGCGAAGCGCGGTCATCTCGTTCATTTGCGCGAGCCAATCGGAGGTGCGCCGTCCGGTCTCCTCCACGCTTGTGCCGAGATGCTGGCTCACGCGGTCGAGGCGATCGTTCACCGAGCGCGTCAGCTCCTCCTGGCGGAGCGCAGTGACCTCCGTCATTTGCGAGAGACGGCCCCGCAACTCGGCGAGTTCGGTCTCCGCGACACGCGCCCGCTCTGCCCGCAGCCGCTCCTCCCGCCGAAGCAGCGCGCCTTGCCGGATCGTCAGGATGATCAGAAGCCCGAAGGCAATCACGGCGAACGCCGCGAAAATAGCCAGCGCCATCAGGGGGTCGCCCCGAAGCCACGCAAGCGCAGTGTCCGCCAATTCCTTCATCAGCCGCCCTCCGTCTGCGAAGGTAGCTGATTCGTTCCCCTAAAACGAACCAAGAACAGCCACGCTTCAGATGGCCAGATACCTGGGGCTCTGGTTCAAATTTAGGCGGCGATCGGCTTTATGCGTGGATCGACTCGCCGTGCTCGGTGATGTCGAGCCCTTCGACCTCGGATCGCGCTTGCACGCGCAAGGGCGTGATCAGCGAGACGAACAGGAGGATCACGAGTGTTGCGACGGCACAGTAAGCTACGGTGACGCCGACGCTTGCGTAATCACCTGCTGGAAGTTGCCTTCAAGGAGGCCCGAATATCCGGCCGGGGCGTCCGGGCCCGCCGAGACGGCTGCGGTCGCAAAAACGCCCGTCAGCAGCGTTCCAAGAATGCCGCCAACGCCATGCACGCCGAAAACGTCGAGAAAGTCGTCGTAGCCGAGCAACCGCTTGATCTCGGTCGACGCGAAGAAACAGACGGCGCCCGCGATAATGCCGATCACGGCGCCGTGCCAGGGCAGAATGTACCCGGAAGCCGCCGTGACCGTGCCGAGACCCGCGACTGCGCCGGAAATCACGCCAAGGACCGACGGTTTTCCGCGCGTGAGCCATTCCATCACGATCCAGGTCAGCGCGCCGCAACTTGCCGCCAGATGGGTGGCGACAATCGCCATGGCGGCCCGGGAGTTGGCTGCGTATGCCGAGCCGCCGTTAAAGCCGAACCAGCCGACCCATAGAAGGCCCGTGCCGACGACGGCCATGGAAAGATCGTAAGGCGCAAGGTTATCGGTGCCGTAGCCTTTCCGCCTTCCGAGCAAAAGGGCCGCGACTAGCCCCGCGATACCGGCGTTGATGTGAACGACGGTGCCGCCTGCGAAATCCAGCAACCCCGCTGCGCCAAGAAAACCGCCGCCCCACACCCAGTGGGCGACGGGGACATAGACGAAAGTGAGCCATAGCGCGGAGAACAGCATGAAAGCGGAGAACCGCATCCGCTCGGCAACCGATCCCGCCACGAGGGCCACCGTGATGACCGCGAAGGTCATCTGGTAGATCATGAAAAGACCTTCGGGGATGGTCTTCGCGAAAGGGCTGACCGACGTCATGCTGATCCCGGTCAGGAACAGCTTGTCGAACAAGCCGATATACGGACCGTCTCCCGTGAAGGACAGGCCATAGCCGAAGATCATCCAGAGTACCGAAACGAGCGCTGCCGCCGCGAAGCTCTGGGCCATCGTTGCGAGGATGTTTTTCTTGCGCACCATGCCGCAATAGAAGAGCGCGAGCCCCGGCATGGTCATCATCAGGACGATACCCGTCGCCACAAGCATCCACGCGGTGTCCGCCCCATCGATCCCGGTTGTTTGTGCTGAAGCCGGCGTTATGGAGAGCACTACCAACGCAGCAGCCGCCGTCATGCGGCCGCGAAGCCGCACCAGTACCCGTAATGTCATCTGCTCCCTCAAGTGGATTTAGTGCGAGCCCTGCTAGAGGGCTTCGGCATCGCTTTCGCCTGTTCTGATGCGGATCGCATGATCGATCGGCATCACGAAGATCTTGCCGTCGCCGATCTCGCCCGTGCGCGCGGCCTCTGCGATCAGATCAACGGTTTTCTCGGCGGCGTCCTCCGGGACAACGACCTCGATCCGCACCTTGGGCACGAAATGAATTTGATATTCCGCGCCCCTATAGATCTCCGTGTGCCCCTTCTGGCGGCCGTAACCTCTGACCTCGCTGACGGTCATGCCGTCGATGCCGCCCCCGGCAAGCGCCTCGCGCACTGCGTCGAGTTTGAACGGCTTGATTATCGCTGTAATGAGCTTCATCGGATGATCCCGCTACGATGTGCATCTCTAGCAAGCATATGCACAAAGATTGAGCCAGCACAACGCGGCAAATGCACAATATGAAGCCATTGTGCTAACGCTTTGAGCTGCTTCTGAAAGTTATCCGAGCGGCTATCGGGAGCGCATTTTGCGTCGCGCGGGCTTCACCCCTCGGAACAAAGCTGCGCTTTACGGTGTCGGACGGTTACTGGCCAACCGCTAAGGAGGGCGAAATGCAACTCAATCCTTACCTCACATTCGATGGCCGCTGTGAGGAAGCTTTCAAGTTTTACGAGAAGGTCCTCGGGGGCCAGATCAAGGCCATGATGCGCTATGAGGGCACGCCGTCGGCGAAGCATGTTCCGCTAGAATGGCACAACAAGATCATGCACGCCCTCCTCGAAGTGGACGGGAAGGCCTTGATGGGATCCGATGCATGGCCGCAGCACTATACGGAACCGAAAGGGCTCTCGGTCTCGCTCAGCATCGACAAGGTGGCAGACGCGGAGCGCATCTTCGCGGCCCTGGCCGGGATCGGCAAAGTGGGAATGCCCTTGCAGCAGACTTTCTGGGCCGCGCGCTTTGGAATGGTGACCGACGGTTTCGGCATTCCGTGGATGATCAATTGCGAGCGGGACGCTTGATCCACCTTATCCCGGGGCTGCATCTGCAGCCCTTTTTTCGGAGAAATGGTGCGGTCGAGAAGACTCGAACTTCCACGGGTTGCCCCACTAGCACCTCAAGCTAGCGCGTCTACCGTTCCGCCACGACCGCAACGCTGTGTAATGTAATCAGGCAGCGCGATTTGTCTAACAAAAGATTTGCCCCCGCACAACCGGTGGGACGTTATGCATTTTCCGAAATTGCCGGTTCCGTGCTTAAACGCTAGTGTCTCGTCGTTTTAATGCTCGTGCCCTGGAAGCCCCATGAAAGAAATCATCGCCGAACTCGAACGCCGCCGCCAAATCGCTCGCCAAGGTGGCGGTCCCCGACGCATCGAAGCGCAGCACAAGCGCGGCAAGCTCACCGCCCGCGAACGCATTGAATTGCTTCTCGATGACGGCTCTTTCGAAGAATACGACATGTTCGTGGAGCATCGCTGCACCGATTTCGGCATGGGCGAAACGAAGTTCCCAGGCGACGGCGTCGTCACGGGCTGGGGCACGATCAACGGCCGCGTCACCTACGTGTTCGCGAAGGACTTCACGCTGTTCGGCGGCTCGCTTTCCGAGGCGCACGCGATGAAGATCACCAAAGTTCAGGATATGGCGCTTCGAAACCGGGCGCCGATCATCGGGCTATTCGACGCAGGCGGCGCGCGCATCCAGGAAGGCGTTGCAGCGCTCGGCGGCTATGGCGAGGTGTTCACCCGCAACGTGCTGGCGAGCGGCGTGATCCCGCAGATTTCCGTCATCATGGGGCCGTGCGCGGGTGGCGACGTTTATTCGCCGGCGATGACCGATTTCATCTTCATGGTGCGCGACACGTCCTACATGTTCGTGACCGGCCCCGATGTCGTGAAAACCGTCACGAACGAGGAAGTGACCGCCGAGGAGTTAGGCGGCGCAAGCGTTCACACCACGCGCTCCTCCATCGCCGACCGCGGATACGACAACGATGTCGAGTGCCTCCTTCAGATGCGCCGGCTCATGGACTTCCTGCCGCAGAACAACAGGGAGCCTGTGCCGCATCTGCCGACGCGGGACGACATTCGCCGCCAGGAACGGTCCCTCGATACTTTGATCCCGAAGGACCCCCACAAGCCCTATGACATGAAAGAGCTGATCACGAAGATCGCCGACGAGGGCGACTTCTTCGAGATCCAGGAGGCTTTCGCCAAGAACATCATAACGGGCTTTGCGAGATTCGGGGGCTATCCGGTCGGCATTATCGCCAACCAGCCGATGGTGCTCGCCGGCGTGCTCGATAGCGACGCGAGCCGGAAGGCGGCGCGCTTCGTGCGCTTCTGCGATTGCTTCAACATCCCGCTCGTGACCTTCGTGGACGTGCCGGGCTTCCTCCCCGGAACCGCGCAGGAGTACGGCGGCCTGATCAAGCACGGCGCGAAGCTGCTGTTCGCCTACGCCGAGGCAACCGTGCCGAAGGTGACTTTGATCACCCGCAAGGCCTATGGCGGCGCTTACGACGTTATGAGTTCGAAGCACATCCGCGGCGACGTGAACTACGCGTGGCCGACCGCCGAAATCGCGGTGATGGGATCGAAGGGCGCGGTGGAAATCCTCTATCGTGCGGAACTCGGCGACAAGGACAAGATTGCGGCGCGCATCAAGGAATACCAGGACCGATTCGAGAACCCGTTCATCGCAGCCGAGCGCGGCTATATCGACGAGGTGATCATGCCGTACAACACGCGTTACCGCGTGGCGCGCGCGCTGAACATGCTGCGCAACAAGCAGGATGATATGCCGTGGAAGAAGCACGATAACATCCCGCTTTAGTGCGGCTTAAGTGGCATCGCAGCGAGGCTCCCCCTCCCAGGGGGAGAGGGTTGGGGTGAGGGGCTCTTACATTCGATGGCGGACGCTGACCGCTTTGCGGCCGGACAGCGCTTGATTTCACTACGATCCCGGATAGCCGCAAGCGGCTGATGATCAGTGGGTCAGCTCTTGATTGCGTCGCTTCGTTCGCAACGATGGCGCTTCCGGTGCGATGGATGGGACCCGTGGCGCGGCTCTTCCTGCGGATGTTTTTTGCGTCGCTCTAACATTTGCCAAAGGGCGCAGAGGCGGCGTGAGATCGTTCACGAGCTTGATGAGCTGCGGTTGCCGTGACGATCTCGTCTTGGCGAAGATGCTCTGCAGATGCGTCTTGACCGTATTCTCGGAAATATGCAGCGCGCTGGCGACGTTCGCAACGGTGCCGCCCTCGACGAAATGCCGGAGAGCTTTGGTCTCCGCAGGCGTCAAGCCGAAGCATTTGGCGATGCTGGATAAGGCGCAGCGATCGCGGCTTCCGATCCCGGTCACGAACAGCGCCACCACGTGATTGCTCCCGTTGAGCTTGGCACAGGCGAGCGGTTTCATGGTCGCGATGGCTGCTCCCTGCGGGCAGGCGATATCTGAGAGGCAGATGTCCAGGCAACAATCCTGAGCGGGCAAACGCTCGGCCATGTCCGCCACCTCTCGCAAGCCGTTCAAAAGGGACGCTGTCGATTTCCGGCCGTCGCCCTGGACAAAGCCATCGAGCGAACGGATGGGCCAGCCTGCATCCATCATGTCTTGAGCTATGCGGTTCGCATGAAGAATTTTGCCATCCGGATAGGCCACAATAAAACCGGCGCTCAATTCATCGAGAGTAGCGCATAAAGCCTCGAAGAGTAGGTTCGACATGGCCATTACTCCTCAGTTCATCTCCAAAAAGACGACGCAGTTGGCCATACTAGAGGCTGTGCGAAATGAACTTGTTGATAAAACCCACTCGCTTGAAAATTTATTCGCCCTTCTCTTCGAGAAGCAGCTTCCGCAATCTATCCATTTCCAAGATGCGGATGTCCGAGCCTTCCCGAAGCAGGATCCCTTTCTCTTGCAGGCGGCTGATCACGCGGGAAACCGCTTCGCGGTGCGTGCTGATCCGCGCGGCGAAGTCGACGAGAAGCGGCGCTGGCGATAGGAGCGCTTGCCCGTTCTTCTCCCCGGCGAGAGTGGCAAGGCGCAAAAGCTCGGCGTGAACGCGCGCCTGAACGCCGAGCGTGCTGAACTCGTACACGCGGTCGGAAAGGCGCCGGACCTGCGCCGCGAGTTGCTTCATGACCGCGAACGAGAAGGCGGGATAAACGCGGATGAGCCGATGAAATTGTTCCTTCGGCAGAATCGCAAGCGTGCAATTCTCCTCCGCCTCGACGGTGGCGGAGCGGGGCATTCCGTCGATGGCCGCCATTTCGCCGAACATCTCATTGGGCCCTAGCGTCGTGAAGAGCACGGGTTTGCCTTCGACAGCGGAGTACAACAGCACCTTCACTTTGCCCGCGATAACAAAATACACTTCGTTGGAGGGCTCATTTGCGAGCACGATCTGCTTGCCGGCTGTCGCCGAATGCCAGCCGCAACTTTGTGCAAGGTCGGTCAGCGCGCCGTCGGGAAGCTCTTTCAAGATTTCGAACTGCTTGAAGACAGCTAGGCGATCATCGGCCATTGTCGCCGGGTTCCCGGAATCACTTGTTTATACAAGGCGATGCGCGGAATTCCTTCCGGTAAAGCCTACGTTTTTCGTGGCTCGCACAGAATATAGATATTTGCAATAACTTTTGCCATCAAATGTATCAGATTATCGCAGAAATGCCGGCCCTGGTTTTTCCAGCGAGGCAAATCGGCATTCTGAACTTGGCTGCGCCTCCGGGCCGGCGCGCTTATCTTGGACGAGACAGGAAGCGAAGCGCGCTCCGGCTTGGCAGGAAAAAGTAGCCGCCGCCGCGCACCGTCAGGAACGCCGCCATATTCCGTAGCGTGATCGGCCCGCGATCCGTCGGGATCGTGAACGTCCCGTCGTGCCGGACCGTTGCCACCACGGGATCGTTTTCCTTCCCCAGGCCGTGGAAATACGGCGAGGAGATCCAGGTTTGCTGGATGAACTCGAACTGGCGCTCGATGTCGGCATTGACGCACATGAAGATCAGCCCGCGCGCCTCCGTCCGCCCATCCGGTTGCGCCTCGACGTAAGGGCGGCCGATACGGAAGATGCGGTGCCGGTTCGAAATCGCGATCTGGTCCTTGTCGCCGGGCTTCAGGCTGTCGCGCGGGTTCGCCCGGCGGATATGCGCCCCGAAGGGGCATTTGAGCCCCTCTGGGTCGTCCTGCCCGAGCAGAAAATCATTGTCGATCTCAGGCCGTTCCGCCCCGCTGGGATTGCGCACGAGCGATGTTCCGTCCTTCCAGCGCCCGATCATTTTTGCGGCGAGCCAATCGGCGGTGATGTTGAGGTCAGGCCACTCGCGCGCGAGTTTCGCCGCTTCTTCCTTGAGGTAGGCCTCGAACGCGTCCCTGTGCTGCTCAAGCTGGCGGATCACGAGGAAGCTGCCGTTGCGGCCCAGGTCCCGCGGTGCTTCGAGGTAGTCGCCGCCGAATTGCGGCCAGCGGCCCGGAAGCAGCGCAGGCGTCAGCGGAAGGTCGTCCTTCGCGTCCTGCTTGGCGGTGACTTGCGGCGTTGGCGGGAAGTAACCCCGGTTGTCGGGGTAGCCAAGGATCATCTCGCCGGGTTCGACGCCGTGAAGATCGCTTTGGCCCTCGTACCACTTGCGTGTTCCCTTGATGAGCGGCTGCGAGATCCCGTCGGCAAAACCGAAGGGCTCAAGGCTGGGCCTGTCGCGGAAATAGGGGATCGCGGCTTTCAAGTCCTGCGGGGCGTCGCTCAGCTTCGGAAAGGTGAGCTTCGTTTCGATGCGCTGAACGAGAGCGCCGCCGGTCCGCTCAAGGTTCGCCAGTTCAAGGGCTCGGGCCGTGCCCAAATCCTCGTTCGTACTCGCATAAAGGACGATGGCCGCGTCGACCGCGCTGCCCGGTCCGCCCCAAACCCATTTCTCCGGCGCATTCGCATCTTCGTCGCCGAGCACGCGAGATCGCCACGGGGCAGCCATCCCATGCGTGAAGGCTGCCGGAAACGAGTTGAGGACGCTCGTTTCGCCGGACCACAGCCCGAGTTTTTGCAGACCCGTTGCGGTCAGCGCAAGAGCGGCCGCGCGATCGGTTGGCATCACATCGCCGAAGGTCAGGCGAGCATTTATAGGCCGGTCTTCGCTGAAGTAATCGCAAAGCCACGCGCGGGCCTGAGCCCCACTTTCGGACAGGCGCACGAGCAGGCATTCGGACTCGAGAAGCTTGCCCATGCCGCTGAACGCAATCGCCTGGACCTCGTGATCCTCGACAATCTTGGGCGGGCGCGGCTGCGACGCGAAGAGCGAGCGCCATGCAACGGCCTCGCTTTCGGTGCGCGCGCGGGCGAAGCCGTCGCGGATCGCGGCGTTGACGCGGATGCGCTCGCAGGCGAGATCGGGATAGGCGGAATACCAGAAAAGCGTCGGGATTTGCTGACGGCGCGCCCAGCGCTTGAAGCGGTCGCCATCCTCCGAGCCGCCGAAAAGCAGGTGATGCGTCACCGGGAAGCCGACCGTGTTGCTCCAAACGCCGGTGAGGCCATAGCTCGCCTTGGTGACGAAATCCTCCATGTAGCTTTCCCAGCTTCCGGCGTAGTTGCTGAAAAAGACGAGATTCCGGGTTTTCGGCAAAAGCACCCATCGCGCGAAATGAATGGTGCCGATTTCGTTCAGATAGCCGGGCCGGAAGAACAGCCCGAGGCGCCGCGTCACGTAGAAATACATGAACCGCAGCGTAAAGTTGCGTAAGAGCCCTGGCTTCATGATCGAGACGGCGGTCATGTGGTTGAGAACATGCTTGTTCTCGTTCTCCATGATGGCGCCCACCGCCACGGGATCAGGATCGAAATCCTGCGGGATATCGGCTTGTTCGCGCCGCCGAAGCGCCAGGATGATGCCGCCGATCACCCCCACCAGCACAAAAAGAGCAACCTCCGCTCCGAGCAGGATCGACGCCAGCGCAGCGATCACGTGCACGAGCAGGCTGTGATGTTCTCCGCCGGAGAACGCGAGCCCGATCAGAGTCGCATTAATCAGCGCGAGCCCGGCGACGCCTGTAAGGATCGGGCGGGTTTGAAACACCTTCGGAATGTCGATCGGCTTGGGTGCAATGGCCAGGAACGGAGCGGGTTCGGAGAGAAAGGCCCACTCATAGCCGCCCTCGGTCCTGAGTTCCTGCCGCACGTCGGAGAGAAGACGCAGCGCCTCGCCGTCTCGATGACGGCCGAGCTTCGTTTCCATGACACGCGTGAGCTTGTCCGACAGCGCTTCCTCGCGCTTGATCCGCTTCATGCTGAGGCCCGGCGTCCCCGGGAAGAGCAGGCCCAGTGTCTCCTTATCATAGCCGACATCGACGGCGTGCCCGGCCAGGAAGCCCGCGAGATCGTCGTTCGGTTTGAGTCCGCAGCCTTTCGCGAGGATGGGCCGCAGCAGGCGCCCCGCGCTTTCCGCTAGCGCAGCGATGACGTCGCCTTGCTTGCCGTCCGCGGACATCTCCAGAACCACGTGGGTCGGCTCGCCATCACCGCCCCGAATGCAGGCGAGGCTCGCGAAATGGAGGCAACCCGCCGCTTCGAAGGCCGCCCTTGCCTCGGGCGCGGCCGGATTGCCAAGCCGCCTGATGTCCTCTTCCAGCGCCGCCGCCGTGCTCTCGTCCTGGACCGGCATGCAGATCGTGATCATGGACTGCGCGGCGGCGT
This sequence comes from uncultured Alphaproteobacteria bacterium, assembly GCA_963834165.1. Taxonomy (GTDB): domain Bacteria; phylum Pseudomonadota; class Alphaproteobacteria; order Rhizobiales; family Rhodomicrobiaceae; genus Rhodomicrobium. The sequence goes on from CAWIAL010000018.1 coordinate 661,173, forward strand.
CATCCGAGGCAATGTCGAACTCGACCATGAGACGGTGTGGGATGGCTCCCACGCGCTGAAGCTTTCCATCCGCGCCAGCGGCGGCGCGGAAGCCGGGCCGTTTGAAAAGCGCCTTCAATGTCTGGGTGATGTGCGCGTCGGCGATCATCGCGCCGTAGCAGGCGTGGATGCCGTGCCCGAACAGCATGTACTGATCGAGGCCCCTCGAAGCGTCGAACGTGGACGGGTCCGGCACGCGGCGCGGGTCGCGCATCGCCGAAAGCGTGCTGGCCAGCACCGTGGACCCGGCTGGGATTTTGCGCCCGCTGGCGAGGGTATAATCGCGGTTGCAATAGCGGTATGGCCCGAAATTCAGCGGGCGAAAGCGCATCGCCTCAAAAAGGATGCGCCAAAGATCGGAGTCACGGTCCTCCTTCGCCGCTTGAATCGCGCCCGCGAGCGCCTCCGGCTTTTCCAGCAGCACCGAAAGCATATGACCGCCGGACACCGTGTTTGTCGGCGTGAATCCGGTGGTCATCCCGATAAGGATCGCCCGGATGTCGGCATCGCTCGGCGGATCGGTCTCCGTCTCCTGCAACTTGGCAAGCCTGCCCAGAACCGTGTTCGGCGCGACGCGACCCGCTTTCGCTTGCGCAATGGCGTTGTCGACGAGACGGCGCACATGCGGAGCGCCTGCCAGAGCGACGCGCCGGATGCTCTCCTTGCCAAAGGGATCGGCGAAGAACAGCACGCTCATCGCTATCGTCCAATCGGCGAATGCGTCCTCATCCGGGATCGGAATGCCGTAGTAGGCCTCGCAGATCTTCGCCGAGACGCGGGTGATGAGATCGCGCACGGCGTTCACGCGCCCCGCGGATCTGTCCAGAATTTCGTTCGCAAAGCGGGCGGCCAATGGCTTGATCACCTGCTCGACGTCGTCGCGAAGGAAGGCCGCGTTCATGAAGCGCTTCTGACGCTCGTAGGCCTGCCCTTCGCTGCCGCTTTTCATGCCGAGAACGAAATTGCCGCCGCCGCTCATCTCCGTCATTTCGAGGCCGAAGGGCACATCGAAGACGTCGTGCGTGTCGAGGATCTCGCGCACGTCGTCGAAGCGCGTGACGATCACGAACTTCCCGAGCTTGAGGACGGGAACGAAGGCGCGCAAAGCCTTTGTTAGAGTCGATGGATGTTCGAAAAGCCAAAGTCCGATGCGGGCGGCAGGGCTATCGTCGGCTAAGTCTTTGAAATTGAAGCTAGAGGCTTGGTGACGATCGGCTTGCAGCCGCAAAATGCGGTCGTAATATTTAGGCTCCGGCATAAAATACCCGCGTTTACAAATACTTTGTTAAACATAACCACAGAGTGCGGCCTGAATATGCCGCCCTAATGAACCGTGCAGCCGGCGAGCTTGAGCCCATCTATAAGATAGTCATTCCATTTTCTGTCGACGAAAGGCAACCAGTTTATCTGCTCAATCGAAAATTGGGCTGAATTATCGTTCGCCATCTCGCGGGCCTTCTCATCCTGGCCGCTTCGAGCGAGGCTCGCGATCTGGATCGCCTTCGCATACCAATAGCCGGGGCGAACCTGCAGGGACCGCTCAGCAAATTCGCAGGCCCTGCTCCACTCTTTCTGCATGTAAAAGGCAATCGCCAGTTCGCCGAGAAAATGGAAGCTGAATGGATCGCGGGGATTAAGACGGATCGAAACCAGAAGCGGCGCCACGCCCTTTTCCGGCTCGCCCGCGAGGATATAGCTGCTGCCAAGACAGGAGTGCGCCGCCGCCAGACTTGGGTTCAACTCGGTCGCATCGCAAAAATGTCCGCGCGCTTGCACAGGCTGTCCCATCATCAGCATGGCAATCCCGACAAGCAAATGGGCGCGCGCATCGCGCTGATCGATGATTGCGGCTTCGCGCGCGAGCTTCTCGGTTATTCGCAAACCCGCCATGTCCTGCCGTCTTGTCCAAACGTCCCAGAAATGCCACCAGGCGAGCTGAATGCGCGCCTCGGCGGAGCTGGGATCGCGGCACAAGGCCTCTTCGAGCAATGCCCGCGAGGCAGCGGCGTCTTCCTTCGTTAACCTGTAAAGATGCCAAATGCCCCGGCGAATGAGCTCCCACGAGTTGAGGTCTTCGGGTTTTCGCGTCCGAAGTCTCGATATTTCCGCGCGCTCGACCTCGGAGTTGAGAATGCTGACGATGCTCGCGGTAATTTCGTCCTGGGTTTCGAACAGCTTGCTGAAGTCGATAAGGTACTTATGGCTCCAGAGATTGCGGCCATTCTCGGCGTCGATGAGGTTCACGATAAGCCGGAGTTGCTTTTCGATAAGCCGCACGCTGCCCGTCACGAGATAGCGCGCGCCCAAAGCGCGCCCGATCGAAGCGGTATCGAGGGCCTGATTTTTGAAAATGAAGCTGGAACATCGCGATATGACCGGAAACCAGCGGACATTCGAGAGTCCGTTGACGAGGTCTTCGGCGAAGCCCTCGCCGAGATACTCGCTTCCGCTTCCGCCACCCAAGGTGCTGAAGGGTAAGACAGCAATCGCCGGCTTGCCTTCGAAGCCCGGTACTGGCGCGGAGACATCGACGCCGGATGAAAGATGGTGCGGCGCGCTCGAACCGGACGCGGCTATGATGTCGGCCGTGAAAGCGGAAACGGCAGCGGAAATGTTCTTCAGCCGCTGAAGACCCAGTGCACTGAAATGCAGATCGACTTTGCCGAGAACGTGCCGGAACACCGCGTCCGAGATCACAAGGTGTCCAGGCCGGCACAATTGCTGGAGGCGGGCGGCGATATTCACTTCATCGCCAAAAAGGTTCGCCTCGTCGACAATCACATCGCCCATGTGGATGCCGATACGAAAGCGAATGCGCTTGTCTTCCGGCAACTCCTCGTTACGGCTTTCGATGGAGCGCTGACATTCGACGGCGCAGCGCACGGCTTCCACCGGGCTCGCAAATTCCGCCATCCAGGAGTCCCCCGCCACGCCGAACATGCGCCCGCCTGCTGCGGCCACGATATCCTCGAGGATCTGGCGGTAGGAAAGCAGCCGCGACAGGGTCAGCTCATCGTCCTGCCCCATGAGGCGGCAGTAGTCGCACACGTCGGCAGCAAGGAGAGTGACAAGCCGGCGCTTGAACTGACTTGCACGTTGCCTTGCCGTAGTCATCACTCTCTCACCACACCAATCTGCTTCTCCGTTTATTAATCAATCGGAGCCGTGTTCAAGCGCTGTTTGTTTGGTAAGCCTTAAGCAGCCCTTACTTGGATTGGAGAAAGCGCCCGATGTATACAATTGCCGCGCAAAGAGTGTACGTTATAATTTTGCCGATATAATACAAATTTAGTAACATTCGTCCAGGGCAAAAAAGGTCACGAACGCGGCGCGGGGGCGCCGCCGGAGCGGGGCGAAGCGGCGAACGGGTACTCAGCCGCCGAAGCTATCTTACGGGCAAACCACGCTTCAGCCTCAACGGCGGTGTCATCCCGTTGCGCCATCCCGCCGAAGGGTGCGCGCGTCCTGCAAAGCCTCTTGGAGCTTGCGATTGAGATCGCCGCCGGCAGCGCCGTTTTCCGCGGTGATCGACTCGACTTCCACGGCCGCCGAACGGGCCGCCAGACGTAGGCGAAAATACACGCGTACGCCGCTTCCCCTGAACTTCATCGGCAGAGTAATGACAGGCGGCTTGAACCATCCCAGTTCGATCTCACCCAGCTCCGCAAGCTCGAGCGTTCCGGGCTTGAAATGAAGCTCCGCCGAGGAGTGAACGAGGCTTTTCAAATTCGCCATGTGGCCGATGCGGATGAACGCCGCGAAATCGGTGGCATCGATCAGCCGAAGCTCCGAAGCCACCTCCTTCAGCCCAGCTCCAAGCGTCCGTTCGATCTCGTCGATGTCCTGGGGCACAGACGTAAGGGCGCTTTCGGGGAAAAAAACACCCTGTGCAGTCATAGAGGCCGTGCCCCCCGCTCGAAAGCAATCCCACGCATCTCAGGCTTGTGGAAGCGGCAGCGCTCGATCTCCTGAAGTACGCCGTCGGCTACACTCAAGATGATGTGCCTGGATTGAACGGACACGTCCTGGCTGTACAGAGGGAAATCTTCCACAATCGTGAGCCACAGCCTGCGAAACTCCGAGAGCACTCCAAGCGTTTCGTGAGAGGGGGAACGCGCGCCCTGAACCGCTTCGATCAATTCGATGGCGTCCGGCAGCCGGCGCGGTTTTGGGATGACCTGCGAGGGTAACTCTTCGCAGATCTCTGAATAGGCGAACTCGAACATGACTTCCTCTCCAATCGTCCGACCGTAAGCGCCGCGTTATCTCATGTGACGCTTATGCCAAGCGTGAGCCTTCGGGTGCGCCGTGTCAGGTTGCAGGCCGAGCAATCACCAGGGTGTGCTTTGCCAATCGATGATCGGCGGTGTCTAAGGGCGGAAATACCAAAGCTGGAGCAAAAGATGAGCGGGATCACAGTTTTCAGCGTACCGGGAAGCCCTTTTCTGGCAAGCGCTCTGTTCACGATGGAAGAGCTGCACGTGCCCTACACTTTCGTCGCCTTGCACCCCGGCGAGTTGAAAAAAGAGGCGCATCTGGGCCGCCACCCCTTCGGCCGGATGCCCGTCATCGAGCACGATGGGTTCAGGCTCTACGAGACCCAGGCAATCACCCGGTACATCGCGGAGGTTTTTCCCGGCGAGCCCTTGCTCCCCGCCGACGCTCGCGGCCGCGCGCGGATGAATCAGCTCATTGGCATCAACGATTGCTATCTCTTTCCCAAGTTCGCTTCCATCGCCGTTTGGGAACGCCTTATGAAGCCTCGGCTGATGGGAGCGCCTGCCGATGAAGCCGCCATCGAACGGGTCATGCCCATGGGCCGCACCTGCGTCGATGAAATCGCCCGGCTTTTGGGAGATCAGCGATATCTCGCAGGCGAAGCGTTTTCGCTCGCCGACATCCATCTGGCGCCGCAGTTCCATTACATGGCCCTCACGCCCGAAGGCGAAGCGCTGCTGAGCGATCATGAGAACCTCAGGACATGGCTCGACCTTATGAGAGCGCGCCCTGCGATGAAAAAGACCATGCTTTTCGGGATATAGGCGGCCGCCAACGCGTTACCTCATCTTTGCGATGCAGCCAGGAATTGCGAAGACGATCGGCAATGGGCCGTCAATCGCGATGCGGTACCCTCCGGAATGGCGATGCAACTCGATCCAGGGGCAAAGCGCCGGCTGAAGTTGGAAGGTATTGAACGCGGTGAATGTCATCGTGATAGGCATTGCGGGCGTGCTCTTGACGCTCGCGCTATTGACAGGCCTCTTCGTTGCGGCGAATTGGGCGCCGGAGCGCTCCGTTGCCGAGTTGCGGGCGCGCTGGGCTCCGCCGCCCTCAACATTCCTCGATGTTGCGGGGATGAGGGTCCATGTACGCGATGAGGGGCCGGGAGAGGACAAGAGCCCGATTGTGCTTGTGCATGGAACGGGCTCCTCTCTCCACGCCTGGGAGGGCTGGGCGCAGGTCCTGAAGCGCGGAAGGCGCGTGATCCGCCTCGATCTGCCGGGCTTCGGGCTCACAGGTCCGTCACCGGATAGCATTTACACAATCGACCGCGATATCGCCGTGGTCATCGGCGTTATCGACAAGCTCGGCGTCGAGCGCTGTGTGCTCGGCGGCACATCGCTTGGCGGCACCATCGCGTGGCAGATGGCGCTTGCCTACCCGTCGCGGGTCGAGAAGCTCATCCTCGTCGATTTAGGAGGCTATCCGGCGAATCCAATTTCGCAGCCGCTCGGTTTTCGTCTTGCGAAGCTTCCAGGGGCCGGCTGGCTGCTCGAAAACACGCTTCCGCGGTTCCTCGTCGCACAAGGTTTTCGCGACGTCTTCGGCGATCCGAACAGGGTGACGGACGAGATGATCGAACGTTCCATCGAGTTGACCCAGCGCGAGGGAAACCGCCGCGCTCTCATCGATCGCTTTCGTCAGAGGAATTCCGGCGGACTGTCCAAGCGCATTCCAGAGCTGAAGCTGCCCACGCTCATCTTGTGGGGAGGGAAGGATCGCCTCATTCCGCCCAGCAATGCCGAGCGCTTTCACCATGACATCGCGGGCAGCAGACTCGTGATTTTCGACGATCTCGGACATGCCCCCGAGGAAGAAGATCCGGCCAGGACCGTGGCTGCGGTGAAGCAATTCCTCGACATGCCGAATGAGGCTCGGCCGATGTCCTCAACCCCCGCTGCAGCAGGCGGCAATCCCGGTTGATTCTGTGCGTTTCGCGCATCCCGCCAGACTTTCGCCGCGATAGACTGTTCCGTATCGCGGCACGTCTTGTCACGGCTTCTCAAAATGATTGTGGTGTAGATCGGTGACGGCTAGGGTCACGCCATCCGGTCAGCTTCACCTGCACAGCACGGGAATGCGTTTATGAATGCGCGAAAGATAATACTTTCGATGATATTCGCGCTCATCGCCCTATTGACGGCAGCGGTTGACCCGGCGCGCGCCGACCGGATTGCGAACGCAGTCGCCGTATTCGCGGCGCTCGACAAGGTGACGGGGCGCGTTTCGCCGCTCGAAATCAAGATGGGGGAAACCGTGACCTTCGGCGCGCTGAAGGTTACCGCGCGAGCCTGCTATACGCGTCCTCTGACCGAGACCCCGCTGACGACCGCGTTCATTGAGGTGGACGAGCTTTTGCTGGACGGGTCGGCGCGACGCATCTTCACGGGCTGGACATTCGCGGAAAGCCCCGGGCTTCACGCCGTGGAGCACCCGACTTTCGATGTCTGGCTAACGAGTTGCAAGATGCCCGTGGCGGACACGCCGCTCGGAAGGCGCCCGAATTCGCCCAGGCCTTGAAGCGCCTGCTCAAGGCGGCGATGGAACGCGGCGCGGCTGATCTCCTGCGCCCCGAATTGACGCAAATGATCGGTCACGAACTGCGTGTCGAGCAGGCAGAAGCCGCCATATCTGAGCCGTGCCACGAGGTAGACGAGAGCCACCTTGCTGGCGTCGGTCTCGTAGGAGAACATGCTCTCGCCGAAAAAGGCGCGCCCTAGCGCCACGCCATAAAGACCGCCGACGAGCTTGCCGTCCCGCCAGGTCTCGACCGTGTGGCAATAGCCCATGTCGAACAACTCGGCGTAGAGCTCGCGGATGCGCTTGTTGATCCATGTCGTCCGGCGCCCAGCGCGCGACGATGCGCAACCCTCGATGACGCCCTCGTAGTGGCTATCGGCGCGGACCTCGAACTTGTTCTGCTTGATGATGCGGGCGAGGCGCCGCGGCACATGCACGTGGTCGAGGGCCAGAATGCCCCGCCGCTCCGGCTCTATCCAATACAGCGTCGGATCGCCGGCGCTTTCGGCCATGGGGAAGATCCCGCAGGCATAGGCTTTCAAAAGCACCTGGGGCGTGATTTCGATGGTCAGGTTGGAGGGCGATCCCATTTCTAGAGGGCTTGCCTTTGCTTGTCTCGGATCCCTAGATTTTCCAATCTAATGCTTTTGGAGATATTTTTCGAGCCAATGAATGTCATAAAGTCCATCGACGATGTCAGGCTGCTGAATCAACGATGAAAACAGCGGAATCGTTGTCTCGATTCCGTCGATGACGAACTCGCCGAGCGCCCTCCGCAACCGCATCAGGCATTCATTGCGGTTTTTCCCGTGGACGATGAGCTTTCCGATCAGGCTGTCGTAATAGGCCGGGATGGTATAGCCCGCATAAACGCCCAAATCCACGCGTACGCCCAGGCCGCCCGGCGGATGGAAATAGGAAATCTTTCCAGGGGATGGGCGGAAGGTCGTTGGATTTTCCGCATTGATCCGGCATTCGATGGCGTGGCCTTCAAAGCGCACATCCTCTTGCGTGAAGCTCAAGCCTGCGCCTGCCGCGATCTGAATTTGCTCGATCACAAGGTCGATGCCGGTGACCATCTCGGTGACCGGATGCTCCACCTGCAGCCGGGTGTTCATCTCAATGAAGAAGAACTCACCATCTTCGTAAAGAAATTCGACGGTGCCCGCGTTGCGATAATTCAACTTGCGCATGGCATTGGCGACGGTATTGCCGATTTCCTTGCGCTGCGCCTCGTTCAAAGCGGGCGATGGGGTCTCCTCCAGGATCTTCTGGTGGCGCCGTTGGAGGGAGCAATCGCGCTCGCCGAGGTGAACGGCATTGCCTTTGCCATCCCCGATCACCTGGATTTCGATGTGGCGCGGGCGGGTCAGATACTTTTCGAGATAAAGAGAGTCGTCGCCGAAGGCTGCCTTGGATTCGGCGCGGGCTGTCGAAAGCGCCATCGGCAAATCGGCTTCGGTTCGAGCGATCTTCATGCCGCGCCCGCCGCCGCCTGCCGCCGCCTTGACGAGAACGGGAAAGCCGATCTCCCGCGCGATCCTGGCGGCTTCATCGTTGCTTGAAACCGCTCCGCCTGAGCCCGGCACAACGGGAATCCCAAGCTTCTTGGCTGTTTCCTTCGCCTGGATCTTGTCGCCCATGATCCGGATATGCTCGGGCGTCGGCCCTATAAAAGTGACGCCGTGCTCTTCCAGGATCTCGGCGAACCGTGCATTTTCCGACAAAAACCCATAGCCGGGATGCAGTGCATCCGCGCCCGTTATCTCGCAAGCCGCCAGAAGCCGCGGGATGTTGAGATAGCTCTCGCTCGCTGCGGGCGGCCCGATGCAAACGCTCTCGTCTGCAAGGCGGACATGCATCGCGTCGGCATCCGCCGTGGAATGAACGGCGACCGTTGCGATGCCCAGTTCCTTGCAGGCGCGCTCGATGCGGAGTGCGATTTCCCCGCGGTTGGCAATCAGGATTTTATCGAACATGGGCAGCCGCCTATTCGATAATCATGAGCGGTTCACCGTATTCGACGGGCTGGCCATTTTCCACCAGGATGCGCTTCACGGTGCCACCCCTTGGCGCGGATATCTGGTTCATGGTCTTCATCGCCTCGACGATCAGGAGCGTTTCGCCCTCGCGGACAACAGAGCCGACGTCGACGAAGAACGGAGCGCCTGGCTCGGGCGCCCGGTAAGCGGTGCCGACCATCGGGGAAGTTACCACACCAGGATGGTTCTCGAGGTTCGAGGCCGAGTTCGCCGCCACGCTCGCCGTTGCCGGCGGAGCATACGAAGATGGAACGACGTGGGTCGGCATCGTCAGCGTGCGCGCAACGCGCACCCGCAAATTGTTTTCCTCGATCTCGATCTCGGAAAGGCCGGTTTCGTTCAGCAGGTCGGCGAGGCTCCGGATGAGATCCTCGTTGGGCGACGTTTTTCTGGCCGGTTCAGGCATCGATTTTTTAGCCGGTTCAGGCATGAAGACCCCGGTTAGATGAAGCGGAAGACTCTACAATTTCTATCATCGCCGCGAGCGCCAGCCGGTAGCTTTGCGCGCCAAATCCGCAGATAACGCCGGTTGCGGCTGGCGAAACATAGGAATGATGCCGGAAGGGTTCGCGTTTAAAGATATTGCTCAGGTGGACCTCGACGACCGGCAACGCAAGTGCGCGCAATGCGTCCAGCACTGCGACCGATGTGTGCGTGTAGGCGCCGGCGTTCAAAATCAGCGCCGAAGCGGCATGGCGCGCCTCCTGAATCCAGTCGACGAGCACGCCCTCATGATTCGTCTGACGGAAGGCGATCTCGAACCCGGCCTCGGCAGCCTGTCCTCGAAGACTTTCCTCGATGCCGGCCAGCGTATCGGCGCCATAAATCTCAGGCTCGCGTTCGCTAATAAGATTCAGGTTCGGGCCGTTGAGGATGAAGATCGGCTTCATGGGCAGTAACGCGACGTTCTTCCGCTGGAAACGGAGACATCCCCAGAGACCGTTGTGGGTCTGGGTTGTCTCCTTGTTATATTCAACGTTCGGCATATTGCCAAAACGAGACGCCACACCAAAGTGGCTGCGGATCTCTGTTACCAGCTTTTATGACGCAGCGCAAAAAACGTCAGGATTTTTTTTCGTCTTTTGCACTGGACGGTGAGGCCGCTTCCGCACAGGCCTTGCAGCCGTCTTTGCGTGTTTCATCGACGAGCTGCTTGAGCTGGTCGTAATCGGCAGCACCCGGATTCGTCTTGTCGCCCACAATGAACGTCGGCGTTCCGTCAACGAACATGCGCTTGCCCACCTCGGAAATCTTTGCAATCAGCGCCTCGGTTTCCGGCGAGGCGCTATCCGCCTTCACCTTCTCCATGTCGAGGCCGATCTGCTCGGCAACCTTGAGCGCGCTGTCCTTCGACGCACGGCCGGCTGCGAACATCGCCTTGTGGAATTCCATGTATTTCCCCTGTTTGGCGGCGGCAATAGCAACTTTCGATGCTTCTGACGACCCCGGAGCGAGGATGGGAAATTCCATGAACTGAACCTTGATGTTCTTGTCGGTGTCGATAAGCTTCAGCAATTCCGGAAGCGTTTGGCGGCAATAGCCGCAGTTATAGTCGAAGAACTCGACAACGGTGACATCTCCATCGCCGATGCTAAGGGGGCTTAACTGGCCCTTCATGCTGGCGAGGCTCTTGTAGAATTCCGGCATGCGCGAAAGCGTAGCTTCGCCGCGCTTGGCCTCCATCTTCTTCTCGTAGGCTTCCTGAACTTCCAGCATGACCTCGGGGTGATTGAGGAAGTAATCCTTCACGATCTTTTCTATTGCCTTGACCTGGCCTTCGCTGAAGCTGTCCGATTGCGCCATCGCGGGAACGGGCGCTCCGACGCGAAGGACGGCGGTCAGAGCTGCGGCCATAACGACCGCGGCCGCAAGTTTCGTTGTTTTTTTCATCACTCTCTCCGGAATACCGACATCGACGGGTTAGCTGATTTCGAGGCGTCTAACCACGCACTTTTTCCATTTTGAAGTTCACAATGTCATCAGCCTTAACCCATCCGGGTGTGCCCTGGGGCAAGCCATTCTTAGCACGCTCCGCCAGCATCTTCGCGTTCTTAACGTCACCTTGGTGAAAGGCGGCCAAAGCAGCCGACAGATCGGCTTCCGGAAAACGCTTGAGTTTGCCATACGCCTGCGATTGAAGCCGGTGGCCGAGATAGGATTGCTCCTCGTCGAGAAGCGCAACGCGAAGCAACTGCAACGCTTCCTCTGGCTTTCCGGCACCGCTTTCAAGGATCGCTTGAGCAAGCTCTATACGCATGAAACCCGATTTGGGCACGAGAGATACCGCCTTCCGGAACGGTGCGACAGCGTCCTTCGCATTTCCGCTCTCCATGAGAAATGTAGCCTTCAGCTCGTAAAACCAAGGGTTCTGCGGCATTGAGGCGATGAGTTCGTCGAGAGCGGGTGCCGCAGCGTGATACCCCCCGGTGTGAAATTTCATGATAGCGCGAGCGTAACGTGCCGGGAGGCCATTGTCCGCGTATTGCCTAAGGATGCGCTGCGGATTGTTTTGATAGGTATAAGCCGCGATTTTCGCGCGTACGAGGTCGTGCCGAAGTTGGAGCTGAGGCGAGTCCTTCTCATTGAAGTAAGGGCTGCGCTGCGCAATTTCCTGAAGCTGCGCAATGCGCTCCATGGGAACGGGGTGCGTCTGAACGTAGGGATCGGGCTTGAGCGAGCCAATGGACTGTTCGGCGAAATAGCGGAAGGTTTTCAGCATCCCTGCAGGCGACTGGTGCGACTTCGTCAGATAGTCGACGCCAGCCTGGTCGGCCGAGGATTCCTGCGCGCGGCGATAGGACAGGATCGAGCGCATCAGCACTTGCTGGCCGCCGAACATCATCGCCGTTCCAGCTTGCGCGGTGTCGCTGTTTCCCGTCGCGGCGCCCCCGACCACAGCGCCGAGGCTCAGCACCTGGAGCATGAGCGCGGCAGTCTGCATCTTCGCGATCTGCTGCCGGAGGCCGGTTATGTGGCCGCCCGTGATATGACCCGTCTCGTGCGCGATGACTCCGATCAGCTGGTTAGGCGTTTCGGAGAGAAGGATGGCGCCCGTATTGATAAACATATTGCGGCCATCGACCACGAAGGCGTTGAAGCTCGTGTCGTTGATCAGATGGACCTTGACGTTGTTGCTCGCCACGCCCGCCGCGCGGAAAATCGGCGTCGTGTATTCCGCTATGAGGGCTTCGGTCTCGGCATCGCGGATGAGGCTCAGCTCCTGGGCGGACGCCTGCGTAACGGGCAGGGCGGCCGAGAGAACGGCCGCAAAGACCGTAAGCGTTGATAAGACCTTTCGGCACCGGTCAATTCCAGGGTTTAGCGCCGCTGAGATCGCGCTTCTAAAGCACGCCCTTGTCTGTTTTAATGCCATGTGATTTATCCACTCCGGCTAGCGTCGCCGACTTGAAACGCGCCTTCGAAGCGTAACTAGCATCGCACTCAAGCGATGTCTTTCGCCAAAAGAAGGCTTTGTAAATCGGGCGTAAGGATGACGAATGCGTGGCAGCCGGTCGCAACCGGGCAGCCCAAATCCGATATTCAAATTGCATGAAGCGCTGCGGCCGATAAGGAGACCTCATGTCAAAGGGCGCGTCTAATGCCCAGGCCCAAGCATCCAATCGCGATTGGCTTGCGCCATCCTTGCGGAGCGCCATCGACCCCTTTGTCGTGATGGACGTCATGAGGGAGGCGAACGCCAGGCAGGCCGCTGGAGAGGACATCATCCACATGGAGGTGGGCCAGCCCGGCACGCCCGCGCCGAGCCTCGTCCGCGAGGCCGTCAAACGCGAGATTGACCGCGGACCCCTCGGCTACACGGATGCCCTTGGGCTGCCCGCACTTCGCGAGCGCATCGCGCGGCATTACGGCGACGCGTATAATGTGAACCTCTCGTCAGAGCGCATCGTGGTTACGACCGGCTCGTCGGCGGGCTTCGTCCTGGCTTTCCTGGCGCTGCTCGATCAAGGCGACGGACTTGCGCTTCCGCAGCCCGGCTACCCCTGCTACCGGCAAATCGCGCGCGTTCTGGGCCTGAAGCCCGTCTACCTGCCCGCACGCGCCGAGAGCCGGTTCATGCCGGCCTCGGAGGACTTGGCTCGCGCTTTTCGCGAGGACGGGGCGCGCGCCGTTTTACTGGCCAGCCCCGCCAATCCTACCGGCGCGATGCTGTCAGCCGGGAACCTGGGGCGCCTCGTACAAGTGGCGCAGGATCATCAGGGCTGGTTCATCTCCGATGAAATCTATCATGGCCTTACCTATTCCGGTCCGGCGGCAACGGCGCTGTCCTTTTCGGAGGACGCCATCGTCATCAACAGCTTCTCGAAATACTATTCCATGACGGGATGGCGTATCGGCTGGATGGTGGTTCCGGAACGGCTGATCCGCGTCTTCGAGCGCATCGCCCAAAACCTCTACATCTCACCGCCCACGATCTCGCAAGTGGGAGCGCTCGCCGCCTTCGATGCGGTTGAGGAATTGGAGGACTACAAGGCGGTTTATGCGCAGAACCGCGCCATGCTTCTGAATGAGTTGCCGGGCGCGGGTTTCGATCGGCTCGCCCCCGCCGACGGCGCCTTCTATCTTTATGCAGACGCCGGGAACCTGACCGGCGACAGCGAAAGCTTCGTTCGCCGCATTTTGAAGGAGACCGGTGTCGCTGTGACCCCGGGCGTCGACTTCGATGAAGAACAAGGCCGCCAATTCATCCGGTTCAGCTACGCCGGCCATTTCTCTCATATGCGCGAGGCCGTCCGGCGCCTGAAAGCCTGGACAAGGCGTTAAGGGCCCGCGCTATTCGGCGAGCGCCCTGCGTAGCGCCTTTTCGCAATCGTCGCCGCAGTCTCTCCAGGTGCCGGGAGAAACCTCGAACTGCCAAAGCGAGCGCTTTCCGACGGCCACCAAACGCGTCCGCACCGTCACGCGGCTGCGGCCATCGGCGGCCGTGACTTGCCCCCGTGAAATGACGCTTGGCCGATACAGCCCTTGTTGGAAAGCCCAGTATGCGACGCCCATGATCGCAACAACGCCCAATGCGCCAACAAGCGCCGCGTTGAGAGACGTAATCCTTAATCTGCTAAACCACATGGACCGCTCCTCTTGCTTATCCTGATGGGTAGTCGGCTGAAGCGCGGCGGAGGTTCAAGCTTTCGTGAGAATGTTGAGCAGAGCGGCCTATGTCCAAGCCTACTGTTTGTTGAAGACCATCCAGGCGAAGGCTCCGAATGCTCCCAGCGTGATAAGCGGGTTCTCCCACATCCAATGCAAGAGAGAGATAAATCCAATAGACTTCAGAAATGGCCCGATCTCTTTGGCAAGCGGCCCTAGAGCTTCAACAAGCGGTTCAGGGTTGACCGCATTCGGAATGACTTCCAATAACAGCATGCAGCAATTCCTTCCGGTCTCCGACTGACCTTATTTGAAATCTTTACCATATGGTAATAATGGGCTCAACACCCCGCGCCTCTACAATTGGCTGAAGACTGTATGCACGCTGCGGCGACATGGCGCTTCCGCCGCCGCCTTCCCTGAGGTCTACTCGTAAGCAGAGGGCGATTGACATCGCCGCCGCTAAGTCGCAGAGCGGGATGGCGAAAATGTCGATTCAAGCAGGATCGCCCATGATGTTCTGGCGATGGTTTCTTATCCTCTCCGTTTGTCCTTGGACGATGGGGCTTGTACCGTTGAGCTGGCAGGATAGCTTTTTGACGCGCGTTGAGCTCCTGGCTCTGATCGAGACCTTGAATGCGGAGCTTTTAAGCCATTCAAGCGCGACGCTGACGCTCGAGCGCTGGTGCAGTGGCCACGGCCTTGCTCCGCAGGCGAAGCTCATCGCCCGCCTTGAGCGCGGGGAGCAAAAGCACATCGCGAACCTGGACCGCGAGCGGCTGGCCGTCGCCGAGGGCGAAGAGGTGCGCTACCGCCATGTCCGGCTTTTTTGCGGGGACAAGCTTTTGTCGGAAGCCGACAACTGGTACGTGCCGGACCGTCTCACGCCGGAAATGAACCGCCTGCTCGACGAAACCGACATGCCTTTTGGCCGCGTCGTTCACGATTTGGATTTCCGGCGCGAAACGCTCTCCGCCAAACTCCTGTGGTCGCCGCTGCCTGAGCGCTGGGATGTCTCACCCGCGCCGCTTCCCTTTATGGGCAGCCGCCTCGAAGCGCCCGATCATATCCTCGAGCATCGCGCGATACTCAGGGCGAACGGCGGCGCGCCTTTCTCTTTTGTCGTCGAGACCTATACGCGGGACGTGCTGGCCTTCCCTCTTCCGCAGTAAATTTTATCTAGCCCGTCACCCTGGGAGAGGGAGCAACAACGTCCCTTCTCCCATGGGGAGAAGGACAGGATGAGGGGCGCGTCCCCAACTTACCAAACAACGCCTCTAAACATGTCGAGGCGCTCCTTCAGGTAATCCCGCTCCACGGAGAGCCCCTCGTTCCCGAACACGAGCGTCTCCTCGGCGTTCTCCGCAAATCGCGGCCATTCGAGCGCGCCGCCGCCGTTGGGATCGCCCGTCTTCGCGAAATTCGTCCAATAGATCACCATCAAGCGGCTGACCTCGTAATTGTGCGGATGCATGAGCTGAGCAAGCGGGAAAGGCACGACCCGCCGTATGTTCCCGAAGGCGTACGCCACTTCGAGGCCATGCGGCGTTCCTCCGATCAGGCGCAGCAGCGGCGGCTGAAAATCGAAGCCATAGTGATACACGGGCTGGCCTGATCGGCTTGCGTCCCGCGCAATCATGCGGGCGGGTTCGACGAAATTGGCGTCGCCCCAGATATGATCGGCGAAGAACTCCGGCGTCATCAGGAGCTGTGGCGGGTAAAGCTCGGAAAGATCGTCGAGCTGGGGAGCCACGGCGTGCAGCACCTCATCGGTCGAAACGTGGAAAGCGCCGCGCAGCAACACGCCTTCGTAGCTGTTGGCGCCGACGATGATGGGGACCGGCGCTTGCTCGCCGCGCGCGAACACGGTCTCCATCTGCTCCGTCAGCAACTGGCCGTCGAGGAAGGGCGTTAGATTCGACAACTCGGGGATCGCGCCAAGCGTGTCGCGGATTTCGCGCCAGCTCTTGCTCCTCAGGGCACTCAAGGCGTTTTCAGGCTTGAGCCCGAAGGCACGCGCAGCCCTCTCGCCATATTCATGCGCGGCGGGGAACTTCCCGGCGGACGACGTCAGCGTGGGCGCAACCCAGCGGCCTCCGCCGCTTTGGATGATCGCCTTGTGGAACAAGCCGCGGGCCGCAGGCGCAGTCATAAGGGCGAGCGTGCTCACTCCGCCCGCCGATTCGCCGAAAAGGGTGACATTCGAAGCGTCGCCGCCGAAAGCTTCGATGTTGCGCTTGACCCATTGAAGCGCCGCGAGCTGGTCGAGCAGCCCGAAATTGGCGGTGGGCGCGTTCTCGGCCTTTGCCTCCTCCGTGAGAAGCGGATGGCCGAAAAAGCCGAGATAGCCCAAGCGGTAATTGAGAGTGACCACCACCACGCCTCTTTTGGCGAGGTTCGTTCCATCGTAGATCGGCATGCGGGCGGAGCCTTTGTTGAAGCCTCCGCCATGCAGCCACACCATAACCGGAAGCCGATCTTCCGGACTGCGGGCGGGCGACCAGATGTTGAGCGTTAGGCAATCCTCGCTCATGTTCTCCGCGGTGACGTCTTTGCTTGGCGCCTGCGGGCAGGCGGGCCCGAACTCCTTCGCCTGGCGGACGCCGGTCCACGGCAGCGGCGGCCTTGGTGCGC
Organism: uncultured Alphaproteobacteria bacterium; assembly: GCA_963834165.1. Taxonomy (GTDB): domain Bacteria; phylum Pseudomonadota; class Alphaproteobacteria; order Rhizobiales; family Rhodomicrobiaceae; genus Rhodomicrobium. The sequence goes on from CAWIAL010000018.1 coordinate 677,795, forward strand.
GCCACCGCAGATCGCCAACCGGCGGCGCCGCGTAGGGGATACCCTCGAAAATGCCAAGCCCGTCTTCGATGAGCCCGTCGATCTCACCGGATCCGATCACGGCGTGCGATCGGACCTGACCGGAGGAAGGACCGGCGCCGGGCAGAACGAGCAGCGGCATGAGGAGTGCGAAAAGTGCGGCGCGGAAGAAAATGTGGCGGAAACTCATGCTTCGCCCTTTGCGGAAAAATCATAAATGCCCATGCGCCGAGGCGGTTGTCCTGGCGTAGTTAAGGAAGCAGATCCTCGTGGCGCAATTGGGATGAAGTTCGGCGCAACTGCGATAAGGCGCGCCGCACGAGCGCCATCAAACCGTCAGTCGCGGGGCTTGGCGTGCTCAACAAGACTCTTCGCAGAGCGGCCCCTGACGCTTCGCTGCCAATTGTCGAGGCCATCGCTCTTTGCGTTCGGGAGCGCCACATTTGGCAGGTCGATGATCAGGTAGTTTGCAAGAGCCTGTAGAAACGGCTCGTAGGTCGCGCGAAACTCTGTCAGGGCCGCCTCCGCTGCGCCTTGATCGGCCCAAACGAGACCGGCCGCGGTGATCTCGCTATTGAGGGCCTGAAAACCTTGATGTCCGATTCGGTCTTTGGGACGGGGAATAGGCGAAAGATGAAACACGCGGCACAGCTCGATCATGGCCAGGCGCGCCATCGCAAAAGTCATCTTGGCTTGAAAAGCGGGAACGTCCTTGAGCCCCACCATGACGATGACGCAGCAATCGGTGATCGCGGCAAGCGCCGCGAGCCAGTTCTGATTCGCGTGCTGAGAGCGGTAGAAGCTCAGCATCGGATAGGAGATGTGGCTTTCAACGAGTTCGGCGCACCAGCGCTCCCAATCCATCAATAAATTGTCGAGCTTATGAAGCGCTCTGTCGCGGGCATGGCGGCTGAGAAGCGCCGACGCCGTTGGCGGCGAGCCCGCCCTTCCATCGAGTTGCATGACGTGGGTCTCGCGCCGCGAAAAAAGCTGATAAAGCACAGGGAGATAACCGATCACAACCGCCAGCAAACCGAAGCCGGTCGCCGCTTCGGCAACGGAAATGGCTTTTGTAATCCCTGTATGGGGTGTGTAGTCGCCGAAGCCGAGCGTAACCAGGGTGGCGCCGCTCATGTAGAAATAGGAGCCAAGGTCGTAATGGGCGGGGAGGTGCCGCTCCAGGCTCCACATGATCAAGCCAAATCCGGCCGTGAGTCCAACCGCCCAGATCGAAAACAGGGCCACCATCGAGACCGGGCCAAACAGGCTCAAGAAGCGCTCGCGTTCGCAGCGAGGCTCCCTGCGGCGGGCGATTGCGGCCCAGAAGGCCCATGCCATGTGGAAGAAAATACCCATCAGGCGCCACCGCCGCCGGACGCGCCGCGGCAAGAGCATCACCTCGAAGGCGTCCTGGAGCATGAGCGCGAGCAACGCCGCTCCCGCTGCGAAAGCGATGAATGTCAGGAGGCTTTGCATTCTTCGAAAACACTTGCCGCGCTCATCCGGGGCAACCGTTTGCGAAGATCGGCATTTCTGGAGAAGCTAAGGCGATGCTGCCCGCAAACAAAACTCTACGCTCGGAACGCGGCGCAATGCTGGTGTCGAGGGGGGCGTCACACTGTGGGGGAAGGAAAGAGAGAGACGAAGCCTATGGCTAGCGGGGGGTGGGGGCCATGCAGGCGGCCTCGTCTCTCAGGGGCAACTTCAACCGGGATCAACGTCCCTTAGTGTCCAAGACTGTAGACCAAACATGTAAACTAAGCGTTACGCGATCATCCGGCGTCCGGGGGCACTCAAGCGCCACGCAAAACTGGCCACGCGCCTACTCATACTCAACAAACGCAACACTACTCAAACAACACAACATTACTCTAACAACGCAACAATACGGGACCACGCAACAGGTACTCAACAAACGCTACTTAACTCCGACGCCAACACGCCTGGGGTAACTGTTTGCTCTCTCGGCTCACAATCGGCGCTGTATTCCGGTGGGGCAATCCGAAGTGTCCGCCGCCTTGTGATGTGATATGTATGCCTCAGCGTTTAGACGAAAATAAGGCCACAAAGGGAAATTTGCTTGACGAGTGCTTTTTTGCACATGCCGGGCTGCTTCGGGCCGGCGATCCCGGCGGCAAGAGGCGTCAGGCGCACCGCGTGAAAGGAGATTTCCTCGGCCTATGTGCCTCTCGCAACAACGATTTCTCCAATCGCTGCTTTCGCTCGCGCGCCGAAGAAAAAACTTAGGCTAGTTGCGGGCTTTCCGGCGGAGCTCTAAGCCCTAAGGTGGAAATCGAGTTGAACCGCTGCGAGTATTGCGGGAAGGAGCTACAAAGGGCGAATGCAAATGTTCAAAAACCAATCAACTCAATATAACGCTCTCCCCGAGGGACTCCCGGTCCCGGAAGACGACGGCGCGGCGGATCATCTCCTTGGGCTCGTTCTGCCTTCTATCCCGCTTTCATCCACCGGCGCCTGCGAGGTGGACTTGGCGAAGCTCAAAGGGCCGACGGTCCTGTATTGCTATCCGAAAAGCGGCGTGCCCGGCGCGCCCTTGCCCGACGGCTGGGATGCTATCCCCGGCGCGCGAGGCTGCACTCCGGAGGCGTGCTCGTTTCGCGATCATTTCGCCGGGCTGAAGGCCGCGGGCGCGGCTCATGTTTTCGGGCTTTCTACGCAGACGCGCGCCTACCAGCAGGAGCTTCACGAGCGCCTTCACTTGCCCTTCCCTCTCTTGAGCGACGCGAAGCTGGAATTAGCCGGCGCGCTCGGTTTGCCAACTTTTGATGCGTGGGGCGACACGCTCATCAAGCGCATCACTCTCATAATCCGGGACGCCGCAATCGAGCACGTGTTCTATCCCGTCTTTCCGCCCGACCGCCATGCGGAAGAGGTCGTGACATGGCTTCGCGCGCATCCCGGCCAGTGAGCACGCGCGCGACAGCTCCAAGTTAACGTGTTGCAACGATGAATAAGCGCGGGAACGGAAGAATGACCGTCCCATCGGAAAGCGGTTTATAGAATTTAGCCAGCTCGTCCCGATAGGCTGCCAGATAATCCGCTTGCTCGTTGTCCGAAAGCGGCTTCAGGAACGGGATTAGCCCGGTACCCTTCACCCACTCGACGACGGCATCAACGCCGCCTGCGAGAGGATGATAGTATGTCGTCCTCCATATATCGACGCGCGAAGCGAGGGGTTTCAGGAGCGCGTAATACCAATCCGCCCCGCGAAGCGCCGTGCGGGTTTTGGCGGCCTTGCCCAGCTTAGCGGCGAACGGAGCCGTTGCGGCCACCTCGCGCATGGCCGCATGCGACGGCTCGTTAAGGTTATCCGGCATCTGGATCGCCAGGCTGCCTCCCGGCGCAAGCCGCTCCTCCAGCCGCGTCAGCAGCCGCTCGTGATTGCCAACCCATTGGAAAACAGCGTTCGCCAACAGGATGTCCCAGGGGCCGGGCTCATTCCAGTCCTCGACGGAGCCAAGCCGGAATTTCACCCGCGGTAGCCGTTTCTGCGCCGCTTCTATCATTTCGGCGGAGTTATCGACCCCCACGATGCTCGCCCTGGGAAAGTGCTCCAGCAGCAATTCGGTGGAGTTGCCGGGGCCGCATCCCAGATCGGCCGCGGATTTCACTCGCACAGTCGGGACGGCATGCAGGAGATCGCGCGCCGGCCGCGTGCGCTCCTCCTCGAATTTCAGATATTGCCGGGATGACCACGTCATGGGTTGCCCTCGCTCGCTACACCCAAAGGTGGCGTTGCAGGCCGGCTGCGGTCAAGTCTTCCGGAAAAAATGCAGCGCTGTGTCGCCGTAGGTGCGGACGTCGAGCGGGGCGAAGTCCGCGGGAATGGCAATGGCCGCATCGGCGCGCTCTTCCAGAACGCAAACCGCGCCAGGCGAAAGCCAGCGGCCTTCCGCGGCCGCGCTGAGGGCAAGTTCGCCCAGCCCTTTGCCATAGGGGGGGTCGGCGAACAGGAGCTGGAAGGGCTGCATGGGCGAGGCGGGGCCGAGTTTCGTCGCATCGCGCCGCCAGAGTTTGCTGGCGCCGGTCAGGCCCAGCGCCTCGATATTTTCGCGGACTGCGCCGCGGGCATCGGCGTTATCTTCGACGAACAGGCAATAGGCCGCGCCGCGCGAAAGCGCCTCAAGGCCGAGCGCGCCGGAGCCGGCGAACAGGTCGAGCACGCGGGCGCCCTCGATCTCGAAGCCGTCTACCCCGTGAGCAAGGATATTGAAAAGGGCTTCGCGGACCCTGTCGGATGTAGGACGTGTGAGCGTGCCTGAGGGAGCCGCGATTGCGCGCCCGCGGAAGCGTCCGCCGACGATCCTCACGTGGTTTCCTTGTCCGTCGCGGGCCTTGGCTTGCGCGGGCCGGTTGGGCGCGGCCTGTCTGCCGGGCCGCCTTCGCGGCGCTTGAATGGCTTGCCGCCCTTGCCGGCCCCCGAAGATGCGCGCTTGGGTCCTTTGAAGCTGCGCTTTTCGAATGTCCTCGGCTTCCCGGTGTCGCCGCGAGCCTCGTCTTTCCTATAGGGCTTGGATGGACGCCGCTCCGGACGTGGCTCTTGCGGCCGTCCCCCATCGCCCTCGAAAGCGCGTTTTTCACCCGTTTCGCGGTCGCGCCGCGGCGGGCGTGCTTTGCCTTGATCGTCTTCACGCCGCCGGAACTGGGCGCGCGGCCGTTCCGCTCCCTGCTCGGAGCGCGCTTTCCATGGTGCAGCACCTTCGCCTGAGCGGTCGCGCCACGCCGGCCGCTGCCTTTCACCCTCCGCCCTCTTGCGCGGCGGGTATGCTGGCCGCTCGCTTGAGTCTCTTGCAGGCCGCGATGCAGGATGCGTTGAAGCCCGAGCCTTCCGATCGGGAGACTTGCCATAACGCCGTTCACCGTCGCGGCTCGGCGGCTGCTTGCGCTCCTCTCTCTCGCCGCCTTCTTGGATGCGTGGCCGCCATGCCCGGCGCTCTCTCTCACCCTCACCGCTATTTCGCGAACGAAATGCGGGGCGCTCGCCGGCGTCTCGATCTCTTCCGGGCCGAGGTGCGCGATCTCCCGGTGCGCGGCCCTCACGATCCGGCGCTTTGCTCCAGCGGCGCTCGCCGTCCCGGCTGGATGGACGTTCGCGCTGCTCTCTCTCGCCGCCTTCCTGGGTGCGTGGCCGCCACGCTGGGCGCTCCCTCTCATCCTCACCGCTCTTGCGCGAACGAAATGCGGGGCGCTCGCCGGCGTCTCGATCTCTTCCGGGCCGAGGTGCGCGATCTCCCGGTGCGCGGTCACGATCAGGCGCTTTGCTCCAGGGGCGCTCACCGTCCGGCCTGGATGGACGTTCGCGACGATCCTCACGCTCGGGCCGCGCCGCGCGGCTGCGGCGCTCCGGCTTTTCTCCATCGCCCTGCCTTGGCCCGAAGCGATCCGGGCGCGGCTTTTTCTCGCGAACGAACTCGACCTTTGGCGCTTCGGAGCCGTCGATCTGCAGGATGCGGCGGCGCTTCAGCGGCCCCGGCTCATCTTCCGGCCTTGAAGGCCGCGGCGGAGCACTCGGCTTACGGCGCAGATAGGTTGGCTTTGCGCGTCCGGGAGCAAGCGGCCTTTCCTCGCGCATGGGTTCGCGCTTGACGCCGAGCTGGCGCGAGAGACGAGGGCCGAGCTGATCCTTCAAGACGCTGGTTTTCACTTCCTCGATCTGGCCTGTCTCCAGGTCCCCCAGAATGAACGGCCCGAACGACACGCGGATGAGCCTGTTCACGGTCAGGCCAAGGTGCTCCATTATGCGGCGCACTTCACGGTTTTTGCCCTCGCGGATCGAAAGCGTGATCCAGACATTGTCGCCCTGCTCGCGTTCGAGCGTGGCTTCGATCGGGCCATAGTTCACGCCGCCGGTTCTCAACCCTGCCTTGATCTCGTCGAGTTTCGATTGCTCGATCTGGCCGTAGGCGCGGACGCGGTAGCGCCTGGTCCATCCGGTCGAAGGCAATTCGAGATGCCGCGCGAGATCGCCATCGTTCGTAAGAAGCAGAAGGCCTTCCGTGTTGAAGTCGAGCCGCCCCACAGAAATGAGCCGGGGCAATTCTTCGGGAAGAGCTTCGAAAACAGTCGGCCTGCCTTCGGGGTCTTTGTGGGTGGTCACGCGTCCCTTCGGCTTGTAATAGCGCCAAAGACGCGGCGGCTCGCGCGTCGAAAGAGGCATGCCATCGACAAGAACCGTATCCGCCGGTGAAACGTCGAGCGCCGCGCTGTCGATCACCGAGCCGTTCACCGAAACGCGCTTTTCCCCAATTAACGCTTCGGCATCGCGCCTTGAACAAAGCCCTGAGCGGGCGATGACTTTCGCGATCCGTTCCCCGCTCGCCTTTCCATCTTCTGGTCTTTCTTTAAGTGCAGCCATGATGTTGACCAATAAAAAGAGTTAGCATCCGGCCAAGCGCAAAGTGATTCGGGGCTGGGCAAGGAGAACGATACATGCGGCGCGAGAGGATTATAAAAGCAGTGAACAGTTTGCGTGAGGCTCTTCATGCAGCGCAAATTCGTGAATTGTTGCGCGTCGCTCGAACCGGGCAGACAGCTGACAGCGTGAACCGCACGCAGCGCATTCTTCTCGCATATAATGAGTTCACGCGCCACTATCAGCAGTTCGGCGAAGAAGAAAAAGACCTGATGACCTTTTTCGGATTGACGCCTTTGCTCGACATCGGCTTCTGGTCGGGGCTGATCGACGGCGAGCAGGCGGTGAACCGGAAGCTTCTCTCCGATGTCGATGTTGGCGCCTACAACGTCATCTTCGTCATGCCCAAGCTTCGGGAACTTCTCACGCGCGAAAACGACAAGAGCGAGCTTATCATCGCCGACGGCCAGGGGGCGGAGCGCGAGATCAAGCGCGTGCGCATGCTGATCGCAGAGAAAGAGCGCTCGCTGACCGATCCGCAGATCATCATAAACGTGATCCGTTCCATGGACGAGCTTTATGAATCGCTGTCCACGCTGCATGGCGAGACGGGCGTCAACCTTGCCATCGGCTCGATCAACTCGGGCAGCGCCAAGTCGTTCGACTTTTTCGGCGCGGGCCCCATCATGGAGGACGTCAACACACTGCTCATCAATGTCTGGGACCGGATCAAATACGCGACGGAAGACAATTTCCGTTACCAGATCGAGGTAGCCATGATGGCGGCGGGGTTTGTTACGCGGATCAAGGAAGCGCAGGCGCAGCAGATCATCGGTGAGGAGCAAGCCCAGCGGATCACGCGCATCGTTGCCAAGTCGATCGAGACGCTGTTCCGCTCGGGCGCTTACACGGACGAGATGGACGCGCCGCGCGAAATCCGGGCGAGCCAGGCGCTGACACCGAGAACTCAGATGATCGAGTTCAAGCACGAAGAGCGCGCGGACGTGAAACGCGAAGAGCTGAGAGCCGTTCTCGATCCTGCGGTTCCGTCGCCGGGGAGCGCAAGCTCCGTGGCCATACCGAAGGCCTCAGAGATTTTACGCGACCTCAAAGACCAGCTCGAAATGAAGGATGCGGCCGAGTCGTAAGCATCCTTTCGCATGCGGATGGTCCTATCCCGGCAGGCTTCGAAGTCAGTCACTCTTTGAGTTCGAAGAGAGCCGCGGCTGTGGCGGCCCAGTTCATGGACGTCTCCTCCCGCATTTCTAATTAGGTGCGGCCTTTCAATTTCGCGCAGGAATGGCTACGCTTCCGAGCCTGATTGACAGCGAAAAGATTAGAGGGAAATGCATCACCAAAGCGATACTGGAAAGCTTGTTCGCGCAATAAGCGTCAATCGAAGTTTGGCTCGAACCTGGGCCTACCGGGCTTTCGGCGCCGCGGTTGCAATCGGACTCATGGAGATGCTCGCTGGTTTTGCAGGCGAGCCTTTGGCAAGGGTTCCATTCGTTACGTCCATCGTGCTGGTGATGGCGCTCCCGAATAGCGAAGCCGCGAAGCCGCGAGCAATTGTTGCCGGTCATCTGCTTTCGAGCGGATGCGGTTTGCTTTGCTTTTGGACATTCGGACATGGAGAGACTTCAAGCGCTCTCGCCGTCGGCGCCGCCACATTCTTGATGATTGCTTTTGGCGCCGTTCACCCGCCTGCGGGAATCGATGCGTTCCTCGTTCCGGCCCACCGCCTGCCCGCCTCCTGGTTGTTAGACCCCGTCCTCTATGGTTCGCTTCTTCTCGTGATATTTGGCGAACTATGGCGGCTTGGCGAGCCCTTCTTCGCGGGAAGCCGCAGGCACTCGTGATTGTCATCCCGGGAACGCCGGGGAATCGTGTGCGCTGGCTTGTCGCCTGCTTGGAGTGGCGGCCGGCGGGAGCGAAGGACCATGGGCCGGACCGTAGAGGCGCGTCTCGACCTCCCTTATTGCGCCTTCCAGGGGCCGGAATTCGAAGCGAACGATGTGTTTCCCTGGAGGGACCTGGATTGCCCGAAACAAGACGTTTGCCCGAAGAACCTCTGCGGGCTTGCCGTCGACCGCGCCGAACCACCAGGGATGCCAAATATCGTTGAGGACCGCGAACCCGCCGCTAGGGGAGTTCACGTCGATTTCGACCTCGGTGTTCTCGTACTTTCGCAGAGCAATTGCAGCACTCGAAAGCGAGACTGGCGAGATATGCGAGGTCAAGAGCCGCGAAGGCATCCCATCGAGGAGAACGGTGCGCGCCGGATCGAATTTCGGCCATTGCCCGTCCTTCATGAGCTTGCCGAAATCGGCTGGAAGCCAATTCTGAGCAAGCATGACACGGGGGAAAGCACTGGGGTTTTCATAAATATAGGCGTCCGCGGTTCGAGCGATGAGCTTGAGTTCTCCCGGCCGCAAGGACTTGTCGACGGACTCAATTGGCTTTCTGATCGCGATATAACGAAGCCCGAGCATATCGGCCATGAGGGACCGGTAGGACGGAAACAGCGGCGTGAACCTCCTCTCCCATACCTCGGCGACAGTTTCGGAGGCGCCCATGCCCTCGACCGCCGCTTCAAGGCGAACCGGATTGTAGCCCATGACGTGATCGAAGTTATGGATCAGGCCAATATTCGGCCACTCAAAGCCGAGACCTATCAGTTCGACGCGGTCGCGATGCGCAGCGTTGGCGGGATGGGCAAGGCGATCCCTCAGAAAGGCGACCGTACCGTTCGCCGTGCCGGCGCGAAGCTCCTCATATTTGGAGGGCGGCTGGCCCGTGGACCGGTTCGGTCCATTGCCGATTGCGAGATCGAGCGTCACAAAGCCGGCCAACAGCGCGATCGTCGCGGCGGCGTATTCGTCGCGGTAGCGCTGCGCGAACAGCAGGATGAGCCATCCGCAAGCAAAGATGGCAGCCGAAAGCGCGACCGGTCCGGTTGCGGATTGCAGATGGCCGTAAACCGCCGCAACGATGAGGCTCGCGGCGAACAATAGAGCGAGGACGAGGAAGACGGCGTAGCATCTTTTTCCCGCGAGGCTTTCCTTGCCGCTGAGAAGCAAATGCAGGAAGTAACCCGAAGCGATAGACGCCATTGCGCCAAGCGCATAGGTCGCGTCCGCAGGCCTTCGGAAAAGATCGACGCCTGGGATATAGGCATACATCCATGTGAAGACATAGGAATAGCGCCCAAGAGCGTAGATCAAGAGCGCGACCATGGCGATGGAGAAGAAGCGGATCTCGCGGGACCAAAAGCGCCCCTTGATAAGCCCCAACGACAAGAGAAGCAAAATTGGAAGCGCGCCGATATAAACTTCGAGCATATTCTCGCTCATCGACAGCCAAGTCGCCGGCCATTCCATGCTGCCCGGCCCCCAATAGGGCAGCTCTCCTCGAACCGAATAGAGATTGGGCGCGATTGCCGTCAGAAGCGAGGCTGGGTGCAGGGAGCCTCGAACCGCCTCTTTGAAGGGGATTTCAGGCCGGTTCGAACTGAGCACGAACAAGAGGCTGAAAATGATTGGCGCGGCGGCGAGGACCGTCGTCGTAAGACCGCCGCAGAGAAGCGCCGGAAGCGACTGCCGCACGGACGTCCAAAATCTCGGCTGGCTGAGCCAGTGATGGAGCGCATAGCCTGCAAGAAGGTAGCAGCCGAGCATCGCCACCTGTCCGGGCTCCATAATCATAAATCCCGCGGCGACGCCCGAAAGAGCGCCGTAGAGAATGCTTCTGCGTTCGAGCGCACGCTCCAGAAGCCAAAGCGTCAGCATGAGAAAGGCGAACAACTCGATCTGCTTGATGTGCTGAATGCGCCAGATGGACGAACCGCCAAACGCGGCGGCGAGCCCCGCCACGACGGCGCCGCCGGGATGCCAGCCGCGATCCTTAAAAAACATGATCACGGAAAAGCCGGCGAGAGCCAGAAGGGCAAAGCAATAAAGATCGAGCTGGCGAAAACTGGGCGCGGGCTCAAGATAGGCGAGCAAAAACGCCGGGGAGAATATCAGCGACTGTGGATCGGCGATCTGGGGCGACCCGGCGAACACGTTATGCGTCCAGAACGGGGATTGGCCCGTGTGAAGCGCATTCGCCAGGAATTGAAGCTGCGCCTGGAAATGCGCCTTTGCGTCGTAGGGGATTGTCACCGCGCCGCAAAGCCACGGTGAAGCGAGAAGCGCCCAGCCAACCGCAAACGCGATCAGCGCCACGCTGTAACGCGGTCTATTTTGTGCTTTCATGATTCGCCGGCGCTCCCCGATGCAGTAATTTTTTGCGCACCCCAATACGCAGTCATACAATCGAAAAGAACCACGATTAATGCGACTAAGAGTTCAAGTTGCTTGATTGCTCGACCGGTACGTCAAGCTCATAGATGCATATGGCGCAAGGGGTTTTGCACAAAACCCGCAAGCGATAAAAATATTTGTGGCCGATTATGGCGGGAAGCGGAAGGCGCCGGCTCAGAAGGAGTTGTGGATATGCGCATACCCGCAGCTCTTGGCCGACGCTGCAAGGAGCCGATCAGGAAGCTTGAACGGCAAGACGCTCCTCCGAGCGCCATCCCGCCAATTTAGTGCGCGGACTTATCCGCGCACCCGTGAAACGAGGAGCGGAACAACTTCGCGAATGTGTCCATTGCGCCGGCGCGAGATCCTCCTCCGCACGAAAGTAACCTCCCCGATTGGAACGAAATAGAGGAGAGTAATCCATGATCGAGTTCTTTCCCGAAAGTGCCGGCAGCACGCTCGGCGTGAGGGCGACCGGAACCCTGACCGGCGAGGATTACGAGACCGTGCTTATTCCCCGCCTTGACAAAATGTTCGCCGAGTTTGGCCGGCTACGAATTCTTTTCTATATGGACGAGGGATTCGCTGGGTGGGATCTGGGCGCGGCCTGGGACGATGCCGCGATAGGGCTTAAGCACCGCGCCGATTTCGAAAAAATAGCCGTCGTCGGGGGCCCCGGCTGGGTCGCCTGGTGCATCAGGCTTAGCGCCTTTCTGATCTCTGGTCAGATCAAGGTCTTCCCGAAGGATCAGCTGCAAGACGCTTGGAACTGGGCCAAAACGCCTTGAACTCGCGAGTTCAAGTTTTGTAAGATCTATCCACTTGGCTCGCACATCATGGGCGAAGATTTCCGCTGTCTCAGGTGCTGCCGAACTGGGAATCGTTGAACTAAAACCGCAAACTAAGCCAAATGACGCTACTCCCAACCATGCTGAAAACGTTAGAAGGCGCATACTATTTTCCGCCTTTTGGTTGATGAGAGCCCTTCGCTTTTCGCGGGGCTGCCAAAAACACCGCCCCAACAACTTAGTTATGCGGTCATGGCACGGCAATCTTTAGAAAGCGTGCCATGACCCGTGATGGATGGGGCCGGTCGCGTAGTCGACGCTGGCCCCGTGTGGCATGCCCGCGCCGGCGGGCCTCCAATAATCGAAAGGTTAAAAGTCTTCGAGAACAGCGATTTGGCATGTGCTTACTGTCTCCCCGCCTGCGCGGAGACGACAATAAGACCTAAGGCGGCCTTAGTACTACTCCAGATAATTGAGATAGGCCGCGACGGCTGTAATTTGTGCCTTGGTCAAGGTGTGCGCTATCGGTTGCATAATGGCTGACGTATCTGGATTTGCCGGATCCTGGCCCCGCTCATCGCTCCAGTTCAGCAACTTATTTATAACGTATTCATCGAGTTGTCCCGCCAGCCGGGGGAATGCCTCATTACCTTTGGCCTCTGGACCGTGACATGAAGCGCACGGAGGAATATTGGCTTCCGGCACACCCTCTTCATAGATTTGTTTCCCGCCGGCAACGAGTTCCTTTGGAGCGCCCCCGATGGGTTTAGGGGTGAGATGACTGAAATGCTCGGCAATACCCCTTCGCATCGCCGGACTCAGGTTATGGGCTACGTTTTCCATAACAGAATGCACTCGCCGGTGGTCAATAAAGGCTTGTAACTGGTTCTCCAAGTATTCGACTTGTTGTCCTGCGAGCCGCGGTATGGGAGATGCCGCACGAATGCCTTGCCCCGATGGCTGATGGCAGCGTTGGCAATATTCTATCTTGGCCTGAAGGTCTTGCGCAGAGACGGAGGCCGCGTCCTTCTCCTCCGCACGAACTGCTGCCGTGAATGCAAATACCAGGACTGCCGTTTGCAACATCAATTGCAAGCTGCGTCTAACGAACATGCTCGTCATCTAGGGCTCCTCCTTGTATTTATGTTGTTTTACGAACGGGCAAACGGACACCGGACTGGGAATTCGCCTTCGCAGTCCGCTCCGGAACCGCAATCGTTAATACTGACGTACAAAGTTGCAGCTTGCTATGCAAAGTGTTCAAACTGCGGCTGTCTTGCCCTAAGCTGATGGCGTGAAGAGCAACAGGTTCATGGAAGAAGCGCTGGCTGAGGCCGAACGCGCCGCGCGGCTTGGCGAGACGCCCATCGGGGCGGTCGTCGTTTCGCCGGATGGCGAAATCGTGGGCCGTGCGCATAATCTCATCATCGCCGCCAGCGATCCTGCGGGACACGCCGAAATTCTCGCAATCCGGCAAGCCTGCCTCACGGCGAAAAGCGAGCGTCTCCCCGGCCACGATCTCTATGTCACCCTCGAGCCCTGCACGATGTGCGCCGCCGCCATTTCCTTCGCGCGCATCCGGCGGCTGTATTTCGGCGCTCCGGACGAGAAAGGGGGCGCGGTGGAGAACGGGGTTCGGTTTTTCTCGTCACCCACATGCCATCATGCGCCGGAGGTTTATGGCGGGATCGCGGAGGCGCAATCGGCGGCCTTGCTGCGAGAGTTTTTTCGGAAGCTGCGCGCTTGATGCTACTCGACCCGAGATAGTTGCGGGTTCCGTTGCTGGCCTGGACCGCCGGGCTTTTCTAGGTCTTTCAATCTCTCGTAGGCAGTCAGGCTGCCGAGTTCAGCCGCCTTCCTGTACCATGCGCGCGCCAGGCGAAGATCGGATTTCAATCCCCAACCCGGATGCTTTGCCAATGCGTTGGGATCGTAAGTCTCGGCCAGATTGAAGGTGCCTCGCGGGCTGCCGTAGCGGGCAAGCTCTTCGTACACGGCGCGGCCCCCGGCGGCATCTCCGTTGTTCAGGAGATTGGAGGCGCGTTCCAGGAGGGCTTCTTCGGTGGCCCGGGTCAAGCCGCTTGGGACGCCTTTGACTGGGGCGGAGTCTGCACGCTGGCCTCCAACGCTCGCGGCGCGAAAACCGGGAACCTCCTTTGCTGGCGCCTCTCCTGTGCCGCCTTGTCCGTAGCTTAGAAAGGCATAGGCCGTTACGCCAATGATCGCGCCGGAAAATGAAATAGCCAGCACGTTGCGCCAAGACGACCGCTTGGCTGAGCGAGTGAGCGGCTTGGGCTGGGCCAGTGGCGCCGGTGCCGTTACCGGCTGCATGAGAGTAGGCGTCGCTATTTCCGCCTGCGCTTTTGCGGGCAGGTTCGACCGCGGTTGCGCCGAGACAGCCTGGAGTTCCCTCGCAAGCAAATCGCGAGTTTCGGCGAAGGAACGGGTTTGTGGAATAGACCGCCGCGGTTCAACCGCTCTTGGTCGCGAATGCCTGAAGTTGGGATGAGGCCTTTGATCTAGTTCGACCGAGAGATTTTCCGCCGCCCTTTCAAGGATATTCCGCCACGACTCCGCCATAAGCATAGCCTTCCACACGCATCACCGTGGACTTAACTAGCGGAGTATTATGGCGATGCTGCGGTAAAATCTGGATCCTATGTTATACCGAAGACGCTGCCCCCTGTGTCATGCCCGCGAAGGCGGGCATCCAGTAATCGGGAGGTGAAAAGTTCGCGATAACAGCGACTTAGCACTGTGCGCCTGCGCGGGGACGACAACAAGAACGGTCGGGAATTTCTGCGATTGATAGGAATATGCGCGATTAAGAATAGGAATTTACCCGATAAGAGAAGATTCAACTTAAAGGTATATTCACTCGTTGCTTTCCGAACGCAGAGGATGCGGAACGATTAGGGAGGCTAGCTGCGAGCGCCCGGCGGTGCGGCGATCATCCAATACACGCCGCCTGCGACAAACCCGGCCATGGCCAGAGCGGCGGCGGCTGGAGTGGTTCCGAGTGTGCTGCTGTGCTGCCAGAACGCGGCGGCGAGAGCGGATGTCAGCGCACCCGTGGCTCCCGCGTAGAAAACCAGCGAACGCGATTTGAAAATCTCGCCAAGCAGCACTCCGGCGATAGCCGCCGCGAGGAAAACCGCGGAACCGCCATGCATGGTAAGGATCGCTCTTTCCATCGTGGCGGGGAGGACGTCCATATCGACGTCCGGTGCCGTGGCTTCGAAGGCCTCGAACTGTTGCCAGATTTTCACGGCATTGAACGCGATGAGAGATAACCAGCCGACCGCGCCGGAGATCACAATAGCAAACAGCACCTTCAAGACATGGAAAAGGCTCATCGCCGCGCCCCGATCATTTGCATCATGCATCCGCCCCCGCGGCGGCCCCTAGGCGAAGAGCGCTCGCTCTCAGCTTCTCGCTCGCAGACTTCAGTTGCCCGCAAGCCGCCATGATATCGCGGCCGCGCGGCGTCCTGATGGGGCTGGCATAACCGGCCCTGTTGACGATGTCGGCAAAGCGCTCGATCTGGCTCCAATCGGAGCATTCGTACCGCGTGCCGGGCCAGGGATTGAACGGGATCAGATTGATTTTCGCGGGGATGCCCGCGAGCAGCCGGACAAGTTCCTTCGCTTCGGCGACAGAGTCGTTCACGCCCTTCAACATGACATATTCAAAGGTGATGCGGCGCGCGTTCGACAAGCCTGGATAGGCGCGGCAAGCCGCGAGCAGCTCGGCGATAGGATATTTGCGGTTGATCGGCACAAGCTCGTCGCGAAGCTCATCGCGGACGGCATGCAAAGAAATGGCAAGCATGACGCCCATTTCCGCGCCCGCGCGCCCAATCATCGGCACGACGCCCGAGGTGGAAAGCGTGATGCGGCGCTTCGAGAAGGCGAGCGCATCGGGGTCCGACGCGACGGCCACGGCGGCCTTCACATTGTCGAAATTGTAGAGCGGCTCGCCCATGCCCATCAGCACGATATTCGTGATCTTGCGCTCCGCTTCGGGAATGCCGCGTCCATCGGCAGGAGCGCTCGCGCCAGGCCAATCGCCGATTCGGTCGCGCGCCACGAGGATTTGCCCGACGATTTCCGCCGCCGTAAGGTTGCGCACGAGCCGCTGCGTTCCCGTGTGGCAGAAGGTGCAGGTCAGTGTGCAGCCGACCTGACTCGAAATGCAGAGCGTGCCGCGGTCCGGCTCAGGAATGTAGACCGTCTCGATTTCCGGTGGACGCTCCCCCGGCCGCTGCGGCTCAAGGCGCAACAGCCATTTGCGCGTGCCGTCTTCCGAAATCTGCTCCGCGGCGATGTCCGGCCTCGCCAGCGTGAACCGCGCGTCGAGATCGGCGCGGAGCGTCTTCGCGATGTTGGTAAGCGGGGCAAAATCCTGCGCGCCGCGTGCGTAAATCCAGTTCCAAAGCTGCGCGGCGCGCATCTTGCTCTGGTTCGCCGGTACGCCCGCTCCCGCCAGCGCCGCGACAAGCTCGGCCTTCGTCATTCCCGCAAGCGAGGGTTTGGGCTGGGCCAAAGGCTCCGCAACGGGCGCAGAATGATCGAGGAGAGCTGTCATAAACGGAAAATAGAAGAGCCGCGCGCGCATAACAAGCACGTCCCGCTCATTGCGTGGTAAAACGCTCAATCGATTTAATGCTGCGGGCTGGAGTATGGCCCAAGCCGGACGCCTTCGCGTCAGATTTCCGCCAGCCAGCCCTTGCCGACCGCGTAACCCACGAGTTCAACCCGGCTGCGAAAGCCGAGCTTATCCATTGCGCGCGCCTTGTAGGTTTCAATACTCTTGACGCTGATCTGCAAGATATTTGCGATCGCCTTGTTGCTGTGGCCCACCGCAGTCAAGCGCAAAACCTCGACTTCGCGCTCGCTGAGATCGGCTCCCTCGGCGGCCTCCTTCGGTTTGTGGGCTTGCCGGTCGAAGGCATGGGCGGCGATGGATGGATCGAGATAGATGCCGCCCGAAGAAACGGCGCGGATTGCACGAAGCAGGTCTTCCGCCGCCGATCTCTTAAGGACGTAACCGGCGGCTCCAACCTCGATCAGCTTACGCAGATAGGATCGATCCTCGTGAACCGTCAGCACCACGACCTTGCAGGTGGGAAGTTGAGCGGAAAGATGCCTCACGACATCAACTCCGTTGAGGCCGGGCATCGACAGGTCCAGCACCATGATGGAAGGCGCAAGCTCTATGGCCATCTCAAGCGCAGTCTGGCCATCACGCGCCTCCCCGATGAGTTCCACCTCGGGATCGCCATTCAAAAGCGCTTTGATGCCGGCGAGCACGACCGGGTGATCGTCGGCGATAAGGATGCGCAGCCTTGGCTCCGCTGGCGCGTTCATAGCGGCACACGGATATAAAGGGTGCAGCCGCGCTCCGGCGCAGATTCGACCTCCAGCGTACCGGAAACCAGCGTCAGACGCTCGCGGATGCCAAGCAAGCCGAGGCGCTTGGAAGGATTGTCGGCAGACACCGTTTCGGCGGTGGAAAACCCGCGTCCGTTGTCTTCCACAATCATGGTGGCCCCCTTCTCGCTTGCCTCCAGCAGCACGGCGACCCGCGTCGCCTCGGCATGCCTCGCGATATTGGTGATTGCTTCCTGCAGCACACGGTAAAGCGTGGTCTCCACGGCTGGCTTGAGCCGGCGGTCGTTGAGCGCGAGTTGCAGGTCGAACTGAAGGTTCAACCGCTCGCTCCAAGTCTCGATGAGATGGCGGATTGCAGTTTCCAGGCCGAGATCGTCGAGCGCAGTTGGTCGAATTTCCCAAGCCAGGCGGTTCACCTCGGAGCCGACGCCGTTGGCGAGCCCTTTCAGAGCCTTGAGCTGATCGCCTATCTTTTCGCTGGTAGGGAGACCATGACCAAGCTCATCAAGGCCGAGTTGCAGAAGCGTTAGCGTTTGTCCGAGGCTGTCGTGGAGTTCCCTGGCGATGCGTTGGCGTTCGGCTTCCTGATCGGCCACCGTTGAGCGTAATACCTGCGACAGCTCCGTTTCCACAAGCGCGCGGCGTTTTGCCTCTTCCTTCAGCTCGGCCGCCACGGATTGCCACTGAGCTAGGCGGCGGTCGAGTTCCGCACTCAGAACTTCTTGCTTGCGCCTGGCTTCCTCTCGCTCCCGTGCGACTTGATCGATGCGCCGAAGGATCACCTCCATCAGGGATAGGCGAAGCGTTTTTGCGGCCTCCACATCGACGCTTCGCCAAGGATGAGAATGCAACCGCACCAACTCTGCGCCAAGCCGAGAAGCTCTTGCGCGGCGAGATGCGCTGACCGCCGTCGACGGTTTCGACGGGCTTGCTGGGATCGCCTGCCCAGGTGACTGTGCGGACGGCCTCCGGCCGAAACCATAACACGTAGTCGCGCGGCGTCTTTGACACCGAAAGCGCGATCAGGCCGCTTGCGACGTCGGCAAATTCGACGGCGGGCGGGTAGAGCAACGGCAACTTGTCGGTATGAAAGACGCCGTCGGCGGCCGTTTCATTCAACCACGCGACCAAGGCGGCGACCTGCTCCGCTTTCGGCGTTTGCCCGAGCACCGTAAATCGATTGTCCAGCCATAGCCCGACGCCTTCGGCGATGATGTAATCGAGCAGGTTCGGCCGGTAGCGGGTAAGCCCCGCGGCCAAGTCCGGTTCGCCGCTCATGCGCGTCACAAGTTCCTCGTGGATGCGTTTGCTCTTGAGCTGCGCTTCAAATTCCTCCGCCCCGACCTTCGTTTCGAGCTTCGCGGATGCCATTTGCGCGAACAACTCGCAGGCCATGCGAAGGCGGTGCGAGAGAAAGCGCGGCGTACGATGGTGGCAAGCGATCAACCCCCACAGCCGGCCTCCCATTATGATGGACAGCGACATCGACGCCGCCACGCCCATGTTCGCGAGATACTCCAAATGCATCGGCGAGACGCTGCGGATCAGGCTGTGGCTCAGGTCGAGCGGAGAGCCGTCGCGGGGGTCGTCTGCGGGGAGGATTGGGGCTGGCGTGTAGCGAGCATCGGGGATGAGCCGGATCCAGTTGGTGAGATAGAGGTTTCGCGCTTGCCGGGGAATATCGGAGGCTGGATAGTGCAGCCCTAGAAAGGACTCGACATCCTCGCCGCGCGCCTCGGCGTCGACGCGGCCGCTGCCATCAGGGAGGAAGCGGTAAACCATCACGCGGTCGAAGCCGGAAACCCGGCGCACTTCTTCGGCAAGCATTCGGCAAAACGCGTGCGGCGTAGCAGCCTCCTGCACGCGCACCAGCATGGTCTGCACGAGCGCCAGCGCATCCTCGGGGCTGCTCTCGCCCACGGGCTCCAGCTCCAGGACGACACATCCGCCGCTCCGGTATACGAATGTGTCTATCGTCTCCAGATCCTGCTTACTGATGATGGTGAAAGCGTGCACCGGGCGCATCAGCGGCCCTTCCACATCCAGAAGCGTTCGAAGGCGAGATAAGCGGTCCGGGGCGATCCATTCAGCAAGGTTGTAATCCAGCAGCTCAATGGGCTCGGCGCCAAAAATCCTGAGCGTATTTCCGCCCGCATGGATTATTCGGAAGTCCAGCGGGGAAACGGCCAGCAAAGCGCCATGGGGCTGCACCGATCCCGGAATATGGATCGGCTCGCGGTCGCAGTTCGTAATGTCGGCGCCAAACGCGGGCAAACCATCGCTTGGTCCAGGGCTATGGGCGTAACTCATCGCGCCTTGCCTTCAGTCTGGAACGCATGGCTCTCTCTTGAGAAAAGCGGCGCCGCCGGAAAGCCAAGAAAAGTGCCGGCGCGGTTTCACCCCAGCTCACGCTGGTTCTTTGTGCACATTATAGTTTTCTTGAGCGGCGGTCATTGAATTTCGTCGCGCTAAAAGGGACGCACGGGGGCGCTCCCCTACAAGCCACAGTGGGAACCCCTACTTGGGTAGAGCGGAGCCGGAAGAATAACCTTACAAAAGTCCGGGCTTGAACCTTACAAATACTGCAATATATTTCCTGATAATACTCTGTAAAACTGTGAGTGTGGCGCTCTGACACAGCGAAATCTTCGCCAGTACGAATTGACACACGTAACAGCACGCATATGCTGACGTTCTAAAAGCTCCGCTTCCCCTTTTGGGTGCCGTCACAGTCCTGTTCGTGCATGCTGCGGCGCTGCAGAACACGAATGGTTTCCTGCTTTCATGCGGGGGAAAAGGCTAAGGGTACAAGCAGCCAGGCGGCGACGGTGCCTGCGGCTAAGAATTGGCGTTGCGCCTACGCGCCGGGACGCCATCTTGGCAAAAGAATACACGTGCGTTGCGCACAGCCATCGCCTCGCACATCAATGCCCGTTCTCCTAGCGGGCTTTTACCTGCGCGCAGCCGAAATCAGCCACGTCTGCGCGCAGGATTTTTCATTACTATTGCCGCTCACACAGCAACGCAAATTCATTGCGCTTGCAGTCCACGCTCGTTGTTCGTGCCATGCGCAGGAAAGCTGTTCAGAGGCATCGGCGCGCCTCCTGGATGAGTTCACGTAACGCGACCAGAATGTTCTCCGCTGCCCCTTCGTGCAGGGAGACGCCTAAATTTCCTTCGGCTGGCGGTAGAAATGAGAGACCGGCCCGGCGCCTGCGCCAATTTCGAGATCGCTTGAGTGCTCAAGCGCTCCGTGCAGATAGGCCTTCGCCCGCGCGATGGCTTCCTCAAGCGGGAGACCCATCACAAGAAAAGCGGCGATAGCCGATGCGAGCGTGCAGCCGGTGCCGTGCGTGTTCGCCGTGGCAATCCTCGGCGCGGAATACGAGCGAAACCTGGCTCCGTCGAAAAACAGGTCCGTGGCCTCTGTCCCCGCGCCGTGGCCGCCCTTGATGAGGACAGCTTTGGGCCCGAGCGCGAGAAGCCGCCGCGCCTGGTTCGCGGTCTCTTCCCCGGTTTGCGCCACGGGCAAATCGAGAAGCGCGGCGGCCTCCAGCAGATTGGGTGTAATCAAGGCAGCGAGCGGGATCAGCCGCTCCGTAAGCGCTTGTTCGGCGCCCTTCTCCAACAGGCGGCTGCCGGTGGTCGATACCATGACGGGATCGACGACGACCGGTATGCCGGCCGCCCAGCGCTCAAGGCCGCTTGCCGTAGCCGCGATGCCCTCCTCGCTTCCAAGCATGCCGGTTTTGACCGCCCGGACGGAAAGATCCGAGAATACCGCGTCAAGCTGCGCGGCGATGATATCTCCCGGTACGAGGTGAACCGCCGTCACGCCGAGAGTGTTTTGAGCCGTTACAGCAGTGACAACGGTGGCGCCGTAAACGCCAAGCGCCGAGAATGTCTTCAGGTCGGCTTGCAGACCTGCACCTGCCGACGAATCCGACCCTGCGATCGAGAGCGCGGCGGGCGTCCGGGTCATGGCCGAACCCCCGGCGCCGTTATCGGCAGGTTCTTGCTGCGCCAATTTATATACAGCTCCAGCGCGACGTAATCTGGCGAGTTTTCTGGCTGCCCTTCTGCTCGTGCGAGTTTGTTGCACATCCTAAATCGCTCATGAAGCGAGATAAGGCGTCCCTCGCTCGATTTGAAAACGGGATAGGCGAGGGGGTGACCCTGGCTGATCGTCTCGGCTCCAAACCTCTTGCCGAACTTGTCGTTATGGCACTGAGCGCAGGAAATCTGAAACAGTCCCAGTTTCGCGCCGTAAAGCTTGCTTCCTCGCTCGAACACCGGCGCGTTCGGTCCCGTAATGTCGACAGTCGAAGCGGAGCCCCGCGCGAGCCATCGAAGATAAGCGGTCACGGCCATCATTTGCGCGTCGTCTTCGGCCAGCGGAGCCGCGCCGAGATTGTTCTTCCGGCAAAGGTTGATGCGTGTCTGAAGAGTAATGACCTCTTTCACGTCCGGCGCGTATTTCGGATAGCTTGCCGCTGCGCGTTTGATGGCGTTTTTCTGGCCTGCGCCGTGGCAGTCTTGGCAAGACTTGCCCGCCGGGTTTTGGGGCATGCTCCATGAAGCCTCGCCGGCTTCGACCAAGGGAAAGGCCGGGTTGTCGAAGTCGTCCGCTTGCTGGGCGCGGACCGCAGGCAGCAGGAATTCCTCACCTTGCATGAGAAACTTCAGCGGATTCGCCGGGTCGGCAGGCGCAAGTGCGCGCCGCGGCTCGCCCTGCGCCACAAAAAAAGCTCCGCCAAAAGTGCATATCGCGACGATGAACAATGCCGCACCGAGGATCGGCCGCATTGGAAGCCTCCCACCGCTCTAACGTCTTTTATCTCAGTGTTTTTAGATAGGCGACCAAATCCTCGACCTCGGCTGCCGTCAATATGGACGGCTCGCCGCCGGCCTCGGCCCGGTAATAGGAAGGCATGATCGTATCCGCAAAATAGGCCTTGGGCTCAACCAAAACTTGACGGAGTTGCGCATCGGAAAAACGGCTGCCGATTCCGTCGAGCGCGGGCCCGATGCCGCCCTGTTCTGCGATGGTGGACAGCATGCCGAGCTTATGGCAGCTCAGGCAATCGCCCTTCTGCCGGTCGATGAGCAGTTCCCGTCCACGGTCGGGATCTCCCAGGCCTCCTGTCAAGGATGCAGGGATGCTCTGGAGCGAAAGCGAAAGGCGATGCGGACCGCCCGCATTTGTGTCCAGAAGGTAAAATCCGGCCGTCTTTCTTTTGCATTCGGCGCCCGATGCTTGATTGGAACCGAAGGAGAGCATTGCAGCCAGGCATGCCCCCATCAAAAGCGCGGCGCAAGTATGCAGTTTTGCCATTGCGTGACCCCGGCTTCACAACGCTGCCCGTTAAAACGGCTGCAACATTAACCATGCGAAGGCGCAGACAATAATGACGTTTCCCATGCCGTCAACACATTGTTTTAAACAATCCAAACAAGCGGTTTGGCCGCCCCCACTGTGCGAGCCAGCCGAGTGCTGCCGCTGCAATCAGCGTAAGAAGCTACTGCAAGGCAGGCGCCGCATCCGCGCCGGATGCGGACAAGGCATCGTTCTTGATGCGGGCCACCATTGACGCGAGGCCGTTCGAGCGCTGAGGCGTAAGATGATCGTTCAGCCCCAGCTCGGCGAAGACCGCCCTCTCATCGGTTGCGAGGATGTCGCGCGCCTTTTTGCCCGAATAAAGGGCGAAGAGAACCGCGATAAGGCCTCGAACGATATGAGCGTCGCTGTCGCCCCTGAACTCCAGGATCGCGTCCGGGCCGTGACCTTTTGCATGCGAAATAAGCCAGACCTGGCTCGCGCAGCCGCGCACCTTGGTTCCGGGCGTCCGTTCCACGTCGCTCAATGGGTCGAGCCCGCGTCCCAGCTCAATCAGATAGCGATACCGGTCTTCCCAATCGTCGAGGAAGCTGAAATTCTCGACGAGTTCTTCGATCTGCATGCCGCCACCGTAAATCCTTTGATCCTTACCTCGTGATTCTTCTGCAAGTATCAAGCCAGTCTGGGAGGGTAAAGGCTCAGCCCTAGTACGGCTTGACCAGCCGTTCGAGGTAATCCAGCTCGATGGGAGGCCGCGACGGCTGACCGAGCCTCTTGCGTAGCTCTTCCAGGATTGCACGCGCCCGCTGCACGGTGAACTCGTCCGGAACCTTGACGCTATCGCCATCGTCGAGCCGGCTGCCCTGCTTCCGGCCAAGGGGATCGCGATTGGCCTGGCTGCTGCCTCCGCGCATGCCGCCCGCAGAACGCATCATCTGCTCTGCCATGCCGCGGGTGCCTTGTCTCAGACTCTCGACCGCGCGGCCTTCCTGATCGCCCGCTTCGCCAAGGTCGCTCTGCTTGAGCGCCTCGCCCGCCTCCCCCATTGCGCCTTCGGCCTCCTGCAGTTTCTTGCGGACAGGATCGCCGTCCTTCCCACCCATGTCGGTCAGCAGCTCCTGAAGCTGGTGCTGGAGGTCCGTCTGGCGTTTTTTCAGGTCCCCGGCGCTTTTGGATTGTGCTTGCCCGCGTTCGCCTTGCTGCTTCTGACCGCGCTGCCCCCTCTGGCCGGGCTGGCCGTTCTGATCCTTGTCGCCCTGTTCGCTCTCGTCGCCCTGCTGCTGCTGAGCCCGGAATGTCTCGTCGAGAAGCTGCTGCTGCTGGCGGAGAATGTCAGTCATCTGGTCGAGCCGCTGAAGGTTCTCCTTGTCCTCCTCCTCCGAACCGCTGCCCCCGTTCGCTGTCTGCAAAGACTCGAGGATGTCGCGCAGCTCGTTCAACATTTGAGCCGCGGCTTCCTGCGAGCCGGATTTTGCGAGGCTTTCGATCTTATTGAGAAGCTGCTGGAGATCCTGGGGTGAAATCGTTTTCGCATTCGGCGACATCGCTGCCCTATCGCCCTTGCGCTGCTGCTGCTGAAGCGCCTGCAGATAGCTGTTCAGCGCCTGCCGAAGCTCAGCCATCAGCTTCTGGATTTCCTCCTGGGGAGCGCCCCTTTCGATCGCGTCCTTCAGGCGTTCCTGCGCGGCGCGCAATTCCCTCTCGGCGCTCGACAGGTTTCCATCCTCGATGCGAATGGCGACATCCCAGAGCTGGTCGACGGCGCTTTCAACCTCGTCGATGGCGGGCTTGTGTCTAAGACGCCAAAAGGCGGAACGCATGCCCAAGTAGATTGTCGGAGCCGAGCCCTCGTCTTGGGCGCTTACGGCAAGTGCATCGAGATTGCTGGCGACACGGGAGGTGTCGGCAGGATTTTCCACGAGCGAGCGCCGCTGATCGATGACGGCTTTCGCGAGCGGCTTGGTGAACTTCCGCTCCGGCAGGATCAGGCCGCGCGGGGCGCTCCGGCCCTCGTGCCCCGCTTCATCCTTGGCGGTGAGCGTGACGACCACAGGGAGCCCGGCCCAAGGATGGGCGGTCAAATCCTTGTAGGTCTTCGCCTGGGCCGACTTTACCGGAGCGCGCGGCAGTGAAAGCGGAAAAACAGGAGGTTTGCCGATTTGGGGCGTGGCATCGGAAGCGGGGGCGCCTTCGCGGGGCGGAGTTGCAATCCGCTCCACGCGAGCTTCCGCGCTCAAGACGCCGTAATCGTCGTCCACCTTGTATTTGAACAGCATCACGGCGCGCTGCGACACCTCGATTGGCCCATCAAAGGCGATGGTTGGCGCGCGATCCGGCACTACGTTCAGTGCCCAGGATTTTCCGGTCCCGAAGATCCAGCCGATGACAAGCGTTGCGCTTCGATCGATCGTTTGCGTGTACTCGGCATACGTGTCACCGGTCTGGGCCGCAGGGTTGAGCGTCTGGGAATCTTGCCCAGCGTTAAGAGCAACGCGGTAGTCCTTGGCGCCAGAGCCGTTGATCTTGACGGTCAGAACCGACCCTTGCGGAACCTCAACGGCGTCATTTCCAGATGGAAACGTGCCGTTGGCGAGCACGAACGGCTCTTTGCGGGTGTAGGGAGGCGGAGAGATCCAGGCATCGATGCGGAAGCCGGAGCCGCCAAAGGGTATCTCCGGCACGACGAAGGCGGCGCGCACGCGGTCCGGCAGCTCGGCCGAGGTCCAGGCCGCGACAGCCACAAGCATCAGCACAAGAAGCGCGCGCAGCGCAAAGGGATCGTAACGGTCGATGCGGGGGCGCGCCGGCCCGGCCTTCAGCTTGGCGAGCGACCTTGCCGCGCGAGCGCGATGCGCTTCCCACAGGGCCACCGTTTCCGGAGAGGCATCCTGGGACAGCGTGTCATTGTAGGCCGTGAGCGGCCGATGATCGAGAGCGGACGCCTTTTCGATGCGCGCCAGCGACTTCTCGCGCGGCGGGCGCCTCCAGAACAACAGCGGCAGGAGAGAAAGGCCAAGCGCCGCGCCGAAAGCCCAGAGCAGGCCGAGATGGACGCGCGGCGGCAAGAGCTGCCACACCTCGAAGGCCGACAGGAGGACGAACACTCCGCATATGGCAAGCGGCATCCACGCGCGCGGCCATAGCTTCTCGAACACAAGCGCCCGCCTCGCGGCCCGCACCTTCGCTTCGAGCAGGCGCTCCTCGGGAGAAAGAGGCTTCTTGGCGCCGTTCCCGGACTTGTCTTTACGCGACATCATGAAAGGACGATACCATAGGAAAATGCGGCTTACATGTTTGTTTCGCTGGCGTGGTTAGACCGGCTGCCGGAGCTTGATCGCCGCCGCGAGCGTGCCTTCGTCGAGATAGTCGAGCTCGCCGCCGATGGGGACGCCACGCGCGAGCCTCGTGATCTTCAAGGGCAAGCCCTCCAGCTCCGCCGCGATATAGTGCGCGGTGGACTGCCCTTCCACCGTTGCATTGAGCGCGAGGATGATTTCGCGGACCTCGGGGGCATGCGCGCGCTCGACAAGCTTCGCGATGGAAAGATCGTCCGGCCCGCGGCCGTCGAGCGGCGAAAGCGTGCCGCCCAGCACGTGATAGCGCGAGCGCACGATGCCGGCACGCTCCAAGGCCCACAAATCGCCCACCTCCTCGACCACGCAAATCATGGTGGCGTCGCGCGCGGCATCTGAGCAGATGGCGCAGGGCTCAAGCGTGTCGATGTTGCCGCATTCCTTGCAGATCGCGATTTTCGCACCGGCCTCGCCAAGCGCGCGGGCGAGCGGCATGAGTAGCTGCTCGCGCTTCTTGATGAGATGCAGCGCCGCCCGGCGCGCCGAGCGCGGCCCAAGACCCGGCAGCTTCGCGAGCAGCGCGATCAGCTCTTCGATTTCGGCGCCGGAGGTCTTCTTTTGCGGAGCGTGCATAGCGCCTTAGGTAACGAATGGGTTCTCGATCCGCAACTGGCGGATTTTCTGGCCGCGGTGCAAATCCTCGCTGTAAAGCAGTTCGCAATCGGCTTCGAGCGCAGCAGCGATAATGAGCGAGTCGTAGAAGCTGTATCCAAGCTCTTGCCGCAAATCCAAAGCCTCTTCGAGCAACCTAATCGTGGGAAAGACAATGCAAAGCGGTGCAAGAACAGCTTTAAGATAATTTGCCGCTTCCGCCGCTGTCATCGGGGCCGGAAATTTACGCTGGCATAGGCTCAGAAATTCCTGCGCTACTTGAAGACTGATGCAACCTTCTCCCGAGGTCAGCGCTTCGTTGACAAGCGCGTTGCTGTTTGCCGCTTCGAGAGCGCAGTGTCATCGAATGTGTAGACGAGAACATTGGTGTCGAGGAAAAACCTACCGTTCATTCATCTCGTCTCTTGTAAACTTTCGGCCCCCAGTGCTGACGTGCTTTAGCTTTTCCATAGTTTCACGAAAAGCCGTGGCCCTGCGCTCGCCCCCGGCCTCGTCGCGTGCGTAGTCTTCCAGCCAGTGGCGGAATTTCTCGTTCAGCGTTGTCTTTTCCGCACGAGCGCGGGCGCGTGCAGCTTCGATGAGCAATTCATCTGCGCTAAGCGTAATGTTCTTGAGCATAATGGAGGACCCTCGTGTACACGATGGTTAGTGTACACGAGGTGGGCTTGGCGGCCAATCCCGCGATCTTTTCAGATGCGGGATTATTCCGGCATTACGAGCGAGATGTCATCGCGGAAAGCGCCTTAGGCTTACCCGCGATCCCATGGCTTAGTATTTATACAGATCCGACTTGTACGGCCCCTCGACCGGCACGCCGATATAGTCCGCCTGCTCCTTGGTCAGTTCCGTGAGCTTGATGCCGAGCTTCGCCAGGTGCAGCCGCGCGACGCCTTCGTCGAGATGCTTCGGCAGCGTATAGACCTTGTTCTCGTACTTGCCCTTGCCGGCGTTGGTCCAAAGCTCGATTTGCGCGAGCACCTGGTTCGTGAACGAGGCGCTCATCACGAAGCTCGGATGGCCGGTGGCGTTGCCGAGATTGACGAGCCGCCCCTCGGACAGGAGCAGAATGCGGTTGCCTTTGGGGAACTCGATCATGTCCACCTGCGGCTTCACATTCGTCCATTTGAGGTTCTTAAGCGTCGCAACCTGGATCTCGTTGTCGAAGTGGCCGATGTTGCAGACGATGGCCATGTCCTTCATCTTCCGCATGTGCTCGAGCGTGATGACATCGCGGTTTCCGGTCGCGGTCACGAAGATGTCCGCCTGCCCGACCACATCGTCGAGCGTCAGCACCTCGTGGCCATCCATCGCAGCTTGCAGCGCGCAGATCGGATCGATCTCGGTGACGACCACGCGAGCGCCCGCGCCGCGCAAGGATTGCGCCGAGCCTTTGCCCACGTCGCCGTAACCGCAGACCACGGCCACCTTGCCGGCCATCATCACGTCGGTGGCGCGGCGGATGCCGTCCACGAGGCTTTCGCGGCAGCCATAGCGGTTGTCGAACTTCGATTTCGTCACGCTGTCGTTCACGTTGATGCAAGGGAAGGACAGCACGCCCTTCTTCTCCATCTGATAGAGGCGAAGCACGCCCGTCGTCGTCTCCTCGGACACGCCCTTGATGCTGGCCTTGACCTTGGAATACCAGCCCGGCGTGCGCTCAAGGCGCGCCTTGATGGTCTTGAACAGGCTCGCCTCTTCCTCGCTCTTTGGATTCTTCAGCACCGCCGGGTTCTCCTCGGCCTCGGCGCCAAGCTGGACGATGAGCGTTGCGTCGCCGCCATCGTCGAGGATCATGTTCGCAGGCTGGCCGCCGGGCCATTCCAGGATGCGGTCCACGAACTCCCAGTATTCGTCGAGCGTCTCGCCCTTGAATGCGAACACCGGCGTGCCTTTCGCAGCGATGGCGGCTGCCGCGTGATCCTGCGTCGAGAAGATGTTGCACGATGACCAGCGCACCTGGGCGCCCAGCGCCTGCAAGCTCTCAATCAGCACGGCCGTCTGGATCGTCATATGGAGGCAACCCGCGATTCGAGCGCCTTTCAGCGGCTGCTGCTTGCCGAATTGCTCACGCACGGCCATGAGGCCTGGCATCTCGGTTTCGGCGATGTCCATCTCCTTGCGGCCCCACTCGGCAAGGCTTAGATCTTTCACATAGAAATCGGACGGCGCGGACGAAGATTTGACGGCTGCGGACACAGGATTCTCCCAGGATGGATTGCCGAATGGCGATAAATTTGGGGTCAGTGGTAGCCTGTGTGCAACGGAAAAGCAATAAAGACATAAACATCGCTTTATGTCATATCTGCCGTAGCCTGCTTCACGCGCGTGAGCGAACCAAATCGGCAGCTTCGCGAACTCTCACCTTGTCCTCAGGAGGACTCCCCCAATGCCCGCAATCGCAGCTCGGTTCTTATTCCCTATTTTGCTTCTGACGTTCTCGATGCCGGCCTTCGCGCTTGAAGACACGCCTCAGAATCGCGAGCAACAGGCGGACCGCTATCTTGATGCCGTGCCGCCACAATCGATGATGAACGACATGTCCGCCAAGATGGCCGAGACCCTGCCTGCAGAGCAGCAGGATCAGTTCAAGGCGCTGATGACGAAACATCTCGATATAGCGCGCGTCACATCGGCCATCAAAGCAGCAATGGTGAAGACCTTCACCGCCGACGAGCTCCAGGCTCTGGCCGACTTCTACGGATCGGCCGTCGGAAAATCCGCGATGGCGAAGATGGGAACCTACATGGCCGAGGTCATGCCAGCCACCATGAACGAGGTTCAGACCGCTCTCGCCAAGGCCCAGGAAGAGGCGCACGAAAAGCAGTAGGCCCACCTCCGGAAGGGGGTAAGGCCGTCCAATTTTCGCCCAAGCGCGCTCTTACGCATGCTTCCCGGCTAAGATTGAATTCATGAGGAAACATCGATGAGGATTATAGCGGCGCTCGCGCTTACTTTTGTGGTGCTGTCGAACGCGGAAGCGGCCCCGTTGATCTACAAGATAGCGAACGTCTGCGGGTTCGACATGGCGCAATATTGTCCAAAAATTCCTGCGAAAAGGCTGCGGGACCTGAAAGCATGTCTGGCGAAGCATGAGAGAGAATTGCTGCCGCAGTGCCAGGACCATTACAAGGAAGCGAATTAGCCGTCAGGCTAATCGCTTTCGTTGAAGCCTGCCTCCACGAGCGCGGTCAGCGCCTCAAGAGCTTCCTCGGCCTCGGGTCCCTCGGTCTCGATCGAGATCGTGGTGCCGGGGCTGGCGCCGAGCATAAGAAGCCCCATGATGGAATTACCGGGGACTCTCTGATCGTCTTTGGTGACCGTAACTTCAGCGTCGAATTGCTCCGCCACTTTGACGAAGGCGGCGGATGCCCGCGCGTGCAGTCCGCGCTTGTTGACGATCGTCACTTCGGCAAGGCACTGATAAATCCCGTCCGCAGCGATGATGCTCGGCCGTCTTGGCCTTGAAGAGCTCGATCGGAGGACCATAAGCGCGGTAATCCCATTCTTGTTAGTGAGCGTTCAGAACCAAGCTCGCCACATGGATGTATTTCCGGCCTGCCTCTTGCGCTTGCTTCAAAGCATCGGCCAGCGCGACCTCTTCGCGAATGCGCGCCAGCTTAACCAGCATCGGAAGATTAACCCCCGCTATAACCTCAACCGAGCCGCTGTCCATCACCGATATTGCCAGATTTGATGGCGTGCCGCCAAACATATCGGTCAGAATAATTACGCCGTCTCCGGTCTCAACCTTTTTGACCGCCGCAAGAATTGCGTTGCGCCGCTCCTCCATATCGTCGTTCGGCGCGATCGATACCGTTAGAATCTGCTGCTGCGATCCAACGACATGCTCGAGCGCAGCGACGAATTCCTTAGCCAGATTGCCATGAGTTACAATGATGAGGCCGATCATCGTCTTTCCGGGGGCTGGCGGGCGGATTGGGTGTCAACATCCCAATGGCATTATTGTGAGCCCCATCCCTTCAACGTTCAAGCTCTATATAAGCTGCGTCATGATGAGAGTCAGTTAATCCACTGGCTCTCCAAAACAATCTTGAATCGCAAGGGCGAGCTTGATCGGCGCCGACGGCTCGAATGGGTCAAGGACGGCGCGGCGGACCGGCACGTCCAAAACGGCTTCCCACTCCACCATTTCAGGATAACGAGGCCTGTCTCCGGTCCAATCGAGATCGACAACAAGCTTCAGCTCTGCTTCGCAGGCGAACGCCGGGAGATGGGCGATCCCGCACCCCCGCACCTCGATCTTGCCTTGAAGAGCCTGAGGGCACGAGGCGAGAACACGGTCGCCCTCGCGCCGCAGGACGATCTGATCGTCGCCGACGAGAGCCGGATCTGCGCCAAGACGGTCGGACGGAAGATAAAGAAAACGAAGCGCCAGGTCCGATTTACCCGATCCGCACGACCCTCTGAGGAGCGCGCCGGCATTTCCGAGAGCGACGCATGTCCCATGAACGATCATTTTTTTCATGGGCCTCTTCAACCTCGCGGTTTCAACTTGAGGGGAGCACGGGCAAAATAATTATGAAGCGCGCCCCCCAGGAATAACGCTCCCTGACTCCGCACACAAAGGTATGCTCTCCCGCGGGGACTGGTTCCGGTTCCGGGCTTTTGCGGGGCATTGAGAATGGTTCGGGGAAAGTTCTGTTTTCCGCCCAGATGCGTCCGCGATGAGCCTTGATGATTTGCTGCGAGATGTTGAGGCCAAGGCCCGAGTTCTGCCCGAACGCTTCGGGCCGGTCGGTGTAAAAACGGTCGAAAATTTTCACGAGGTTTTCTTCCCGTATGCCGGGCCCTTCATCCTCGACGCTGATTTCGATCTCGTTCTTCTTCGGCAGCCGCCTCATCGTGACGTAGATCGTCCCCTTTTTCGGGGAGAACGATATGGCGTTGTCGAGAAGGTTCACGATGACCTGACTGAGACGGCTGTCATGCCCGTTGACGATGTAATCCCGGCTCAGCGCAGATTCCCCCGCTTTCCTGCAGCCTTGCACGTTCAACACGATGCCGATGCCAATGCCACGGCGGCTTTCCCGCGTGATTTCGCAAAGCGTATAGAGGAGGTTCGCCATGTTGACGGGCCTCGCGGTCTCCCTGGCCATTTCGGCATCGAGCCTCGAAGCATCGGCAATGTCGGTGATGAGCCGGTCGAGGCGCCGGACGTCGTGATTGATGATGTCGACAAGCTTCTTGCGATCCGCCTCCGCCTTGATCGAAGGCAGGAGGCTGGCCGCGTTGCGGAGCGATGTGAGTGGATTTTTCAATTCGTGAGAGACGTCCGCGGCGAAGCTCTCGATCGCATCGAGGCGGGAATAGAGCGCGTTCGTCATATCCCTCAGAGCACGGGACAGATGTCCGATCTCATCGGGCCTGTCGCTGAAATCCGGGATTTGCTCACGGTTCTTGATGTTCTTGCGCACGCGCTCTGCGGCGACAGCGAGGCGGCGCATCGGCTCCGCGATGGTTCCCGCCAACCACAGCGAAAGAATCGCCGTCACGAAGGCGACCAGCGCTGCAACCTCGACGATCTGAAGCCTGTCCTTGGCGATCATTTCATCGATATCGCTGCCCTGCGCGGTCAGCATGAGGGCGCCGATGGTCGATTGGTCGCGCTGGATCGGCACGGCGATTGAGATGACCGTTTCGCCTGCCTCTGTGACCCGGATGAGGGGCGCCGGACTGCCGGTGAGCGCCACCCGAACCTCGTCATAGGCCTTACCGTCAGGCCCCATGTCCTTGTAGATAGGCAGATCCTGGGTCCAGAATTGAGTCTTGAGGTAGGCCCAGAAGTCGCTGAAAACATCGGAATCGCCTTCCGCGGACGTGCCATCGAGACGGCCCCCGCGTGGAGAAAGCTGCCGGCTATCGGAGATCAGCGTGCCGTCCGTGTCGAAGACTCGTGCGCGCGTTTTCGTCGGCCACGCGAGATCTCGCAACATCGGCGAGACCACCTCCGGATCGATCCGGAACGTCAGCTCCGGATTGGACAAGCCCGAGGGCAAAACGATCTTGTTCTCATCGGCGGCTTGTCCGGCTTCCGCTGCCACATCCGCATTATTCTTGCTGGTTTGCGCGATGGCACTCGCAATAATCTGCGCCTGTGTACTTAGATTATCGACGCGCGTGCCGATGAACTTAACGCGATACTGATTGAGATAGAAGATCCCGCTCACCAGCACCGCGACGCCGATAACGTTGATGACGATGATGCGGCGGGTGATGCTGTTGAAACGGTAATGCGCAAAGAACTGTCTGCCGAGGCGGAGAAGGCGCACGCGGATAGCCCGGGCGGGCCGGCGCAAGCTGCCTGCTTCCCGCCAGCGGGAGATGTCGATGACCATGGGCTAAACCGAGTTCAAACGAAGGCTCATTGGGCAATTAATACCGTGAGCGCCCGCTGCTTCCAGCTTGGTCTATAATCCCACCTTTTGGAATGGCTCGCAACGCGGGAGCTATTCCTTGAAGCGATAGCCGACGCCGTACAACGTTTCTATCACATCGAAGCTGTTATCGACGACTTTGAATTTCTTGCGCAGCCTTTTGATGTGACTGTCGATGGTTCTGTCGTCGACATAAACCTGATCGTCGTAGGCGGCGTCCATCAACGCATCGCGGCTTTTGACGACGCCCGGCCGCTGCGCCAATGCCTGCAAAATGAGAAATTCCGTGACCGTGAGCGTAACCTGCTTGCTGTCCCAAATGCAGGTGTGGCGCTCGGGGTCCAGCTTCAGCTTGCCGCGCTCGATGATCTTCGAGGAATCTTCCACGGCAGCGGTCGCTTCACGCGGCGCACTCCTGCGGAGAATGGCCCGGACCCGTTCGACGACCAGCCTTTGAGAAAAAGGTTTACGGATGAAATCGTCCGCACCCATCTTGAGACCGAACAGCTCGTCGATCTCCTCATCCTTCGAGGTCAGGAAGATCACGGGCATTTCGGTTTTCTGGCGAAGCCGCCGCAGCAGCTCCATCCCGTCCATGCGTGGCATCTTGATGTCGAGGATCGCGAGATCCGGCGGCTCGTTTGAGATGCCGTCGAAGGCCGAAACGCCGTCGGTGTAGGCAAGGATCTTGTAGCCTTCCGCCTCAAGAAGCATCCGTAGCGAGGTCAGAATGTTCCGGTCATCATCGACGAGAGCTATTGTGGGCATCAGTCATCCAAGGTTGTTTCTGGTTCAACGAGGCATTTCTGTTGCCGAAATGCCTCTATGCAGAAAAATTCCTAAAGCGCAAGCAACGCACCGGCAGATCATGGCTGAATTGCGTCGCCCAAGTCAAATTTCCATTTAACGTCTCGTTAAGCTAATGTTTTCAGCAGCTCGCAAGGGAGGGAATCTTCCGGTGCCGGTTTGACGGCGTTGAAACCATTCCGCGCCTTTGAGGCCATGTAAGCAAGAAGTCAGGGTTCCGTTCGGGATTTCGGGTGTTAACACGACACGCCGCAGTGACTTCGGGACCCTTGTGACAGCAACCTGTGGTTTGGAGATGGACCGTGCCTTCCGCAAAACATATCCACGACAATAACCGTATGAGTGCTCCCGATATGGGAAATGCGCTCCTCCACAATGGGTCTGTCGCGGCGCTTTACGAGCAAGCGATTCGCCGTGGAGAAGGCGAGGTCACGGCAACCGGAGCCTTCGCCGTCATCACGGGGACGCACACGGGGCGCTCTGCCGCCGACAAGTTTGTCGTGCGCGATCAGGAAACCGAAAGCACGGTGTGGTGGGACAACGCAAAAGCCCTTACGCCATCTCAATTCGAGACGCTCCATAAGGATTTTCTCGATCACGCCGCGCAACGCAATCTTTTTGTCCAGGATTGCTTTGCAGGCGCGGCCGAGGCGCACCGCATCGGCGTGCGCGTGTTCTGCGAGTATGCCTGGCATGCTCTGTTCATCCGGCACCTGCTTCTCGTGCCCCAGCGAGAGCACCTCAATCGATTCGCACCGGAACTGACAATTATCGATCTGCCGAGCTTCACAGCCGATCCTGCGCGCCACGGAGTGCGCAGTGAGACGGTCATCGCTTGCGACTTCGCCCGGGGAATCATCCTGATCGGCGGCACTTCCTACGCAGGCGAAATCAAGAAGTCGGTCTTTTCGTATCTGAATTACACGCTTCCACCCAAGGGCGTGCTCCCCATGCATTGCTCGGTGAATCAGGGCGAAGCGGGTGATTCGGCGATCTTCTTTGGCCTTTCAGGCACGGGCAAAACAACGCTATCCACCGATCCACACCGCGTTCTCATCGGCGACGACGAGCACGGCTGGTCGAAGGAGGGCCTCTACAATTTCGAAGGCGGCTGCTACGCCAAAGTCATCAAGCTATCCGAGGAGAACGAGCCCGGCATCACAAGGGCCGTCTCGACTTGGGGCGCGGTTCTGGAAAACGTCGTGCTCGACAAGGCGACACGTGCGCCGAACTACGCCAGCGATGCGCTGACGGAAAATACGCGCGGCGCCTACCCGCTCTCCTACATACCCGGCTCGAGTCTTGAAGGCATCGCCCCCCATCCGAAGCACATCGTCATGCTGACCGCCGACGCCTTCGGCGTTCTGCCTCCCATTTCGCGACTGACGCCGGGACAGGCTGAATACCACTTCCTGTCCGGCTACACCGCAAAGGTTGCCGGGACGGAAAAAGGCGTCAAGGAGCCAACAGCGACATTCTCGACCTGCTTTGGCGCTCCCTTCATGTCCCGCCACCCGACCGTCTACGGGAACATGCTTCGCAAACTGATCGCCGACCATAAGGTCACGTGCTGGCTCGTGAACACTGGGTGGACCGGCGGCAAATACGGCGTGGGCCAGCGCATGGCGCTTCCCGATACCAGGGCGCTCGTCAACCTCGCCCTCGCAGGCAAGTTCGCTTCCGTTCCGATGGAGCAGGACCCGGTCTTCGGTCTCTTCGTACCAACGGCAGCCGAGGGCGTAGACGCCAGCCTCCTGCGCCCGCGCGATACCTGGGCTGAAAAAGGAGAATACGACGCTCAGGCCCGGCGGCTTGTCGCAATGTTCTCCGAAAACTTTCAGAAGTTTCAGCCACATGTCGGCCCCGACGTAACCATGACGGCCCCCGCGTTGCGCGCGGCGGAATAGGGCATGCGCCTTCCTGGCCGTTGAAATCTCATGGCTCAGCGCGCACGGCACCCGCGATGAGAGCACTCCAGGCTAACCGCCAGTGCGCGGCCGAACGCTTCCCATGGCTTTTGGCCGCCGATGAAAGTGCGGGCGCGTTTTTGCGCGCCCTCGCCTTCCGGCCCTATGCGGCGGCGATTGCGCTCACACTGCTATGCTCTGTGATGTTTCTTCCCGGCATCGCTACCCTTCCCGTCACGGACCGCGACGAAGCACGTTTTGCTCAAGCGACAAAACAAATGCTTGAGTCCGGCGATTACATCGACATCCGCTTCAGGGATAAGCCGCGCTACAAGAAGCCCGTCGGCATTTATTGGCTTCAAACCGCCGCTGTGAGCACCGCCATAAAGGCGGGCGCCGCGCTGGATAGTATCTGGGCCTATCGCATCCCTTCATTTCTTGGGGCGCTCGGCGCGGTGCTCTTGACATTTTGGTCGGCGCGTCCCGTCATCGGCCGGAAGAACGCCCTCGCCGCTGCCGCGCTTCTCGCAACATGCATCATGATCTCGTTCGAGGCTCGCATCGCGAAGGCGGATGCTGCGCTGATTGCAAGCATTGTCCTGGCGCAAGGCGCCCTGTTTCGCCTTTACATGGCGCCGGAAGGCACCAAAACACGCGGGCTGGCGCTGCTGTTTTGGTTCGGCCTTGGATTGGGCATCCTGATCAAGGGGCCAGTTGCCCCAGGCCTTGCCATTATTACCTCCGCCACCGTTCTCCTCAGGGATCGCCGGCGCGCCTGGCTGAAAAACCTCCACTGGAAATGGGGAGCCGTGGTTTTCCTCGCAGTCGCGCTTCCCTGGCTCGTTGCAATCGGCATCGCCTCGAATGGTGAATTCTTCAAGCACTCGGTCGGGCAGGATTTTGCGGGAAAGCTGAAAGGCGGACAGGAAGCACACTGGGGACCGCCCGGCTATTACCTGATCGCGTTCTGGTGGACGTTCTGGCCAGCCGTCCTTTTCGTGACGGCTGGAACCGTTCGCGCCGTCTGGCAGGGGCGCAAATCGCGGCGGCTTATCTTTCTCCTGGCCTGGATCATTCCATTCTGGGTGCTGATGGAGGCGATTCCGACAAAGCTTCCGCACTATGCGCTTCCGCTTTACCCGGCCATCGCGATGGCCTTGATCTTGGGGATGCGAGGCGCTTGGGACAAGGGCCCGCAACGCTCCCGGTGGGGCGCGATCGTTTGGGGAGGCGCAGCGGCGGTGCAAATTGTGCTTCTGCTTGCGATGTCGTGGATCGCTGAGTCGCCGAAAATGCCTTTGCTGGTCATGATGGCCGCAATCTTCGCCGCCGCAGCCGCATTGACCGTCGCAGCCGCATGGCGATCTCATTGGAATGCCGCGCTGTGCGGGGTAATGCTGAGTGCTGCTTTGTTTTTTGCAGCAGCCTTTCAAGTCGCGTTTCCTGGCCTCGAACCCATCTGGATCAGCAAAAGAGCGGCCGCAGCGGCGCAGGCGTTGCAGGCCTGCGGGAACAAGCCGGCCGGCTTCACTGGAATTGCCGAGCCTAGCGTCGTTTTTCAGAACGGAACGAACACGGTTTTGACTTCTCCAGCGCCGCTCGCCGAAGCGCTTGCTTCAGACTCAGTGCGGATCGCGTTTGCCCCTTCGACCGACAGGCATGAGTTCGAGCCGGCCTTTACGCAGAAGGCAGGCCATCCACCAAGAGTCCTCGGATGCGTCGACGGCATCGACATCAACGGACGCGGACCGACCCGGCTCCAGGTTTACGCGAGGCCCGAAACGGCAAATATTCCAGGTTGCGCGCCAATTCCTGAAACGGAATGCGTCGACAAGGGGGCCGTACGCTGGCACCGCATATTCAATACGAAATTCTAGTTAATCACTGGCTTAAATTTAAATTTTTAGATAAATTAGTCCTGTCTGTTGTATAAGTTTGGGTGGAGATCATGAACACCTATTTGAAAATCGCTTGTATTTCCGCATTTGCATTATGCGCAGCTCCCCTCACCGGGAAGAGCCACCCCCTGAGCGGATCGTCACACGCACTAACGGCCGATGCCGCGCCCGCATCTCTCACCAGGATCGATTGCTACGTTGAATGCTGGCACGACGAGTGGCGCAGTCATCACCGCTGGGGATCGGATCACTACTTGCATAACCGCTGGCGCAGCCATTTCCGCTGGGGCTCCGATGGCGGTTGGGGTCACAATCGCTGGGAAAGCCACTACCGGCCAGGCTCTTATCACCGCTACTGGGAACGCCGGCACTTCGACGAATACGATCAGCCTTATTGACAAGTCAGGCCTGCTGCGACAGAGCGCGACATTTTTCACGAAAGTGCCACGCTTCGAACGCACCCCTGCCTTCCAGCGCGGGCATTTTCCTCTTCCAAGCAGGAGCCGGCGCTGGAACGCTTTTTCTCCGAACCCCCCCACAAGCCCAAAGGCCTCCAGCGCCGGTCCTCCTTCGCCGCAGGCGCCATCGCGCTAAAACCTTAGCACCCATGGTGAAACCCTTCCTAGATGCCTAGCTTCTATCATGGGAGCGCTGAGCAATCTTGGAGGCGGCATGAGTGCAGACACCACCACCGGCATTTTCGCCGGTCAAAGTGTTAAGCCGGAGATGCTGCTTCTCAAGTTCGCCAACCGGCACGGGCTGATCACGGGTGCGACCGGGACGGGTAAGACGGTGACGCTGCAGATCCTGGCGGAGGGCTTCTCTCGCCATGGCATCCCCGTCTTCGCCGCCGATGCGAAAGGCGATCTCTCCGGCATCGCGGCGAAGGGCGAACCGAAGCCTTTTCTCGAAAAACGCGCGAGCGACATCGGGCTCGAAAACTATAGCTACGAAGCGTTCCCCACCGTGTTCTGGGATCTTTTTGGCGAGCAGGGCCATCCGATCCGCGCGCCAATCGGCGCGCTCGGGCCGATGCTCCTGTCGCGGCTCATGGAGCTGAACGAGACCCAGGAAGGGGTCCTCACCATTGCTTTCAGGCTTGCTGCGGACGAGAAGCTGCCGCTCGTGAATTTGCGGGATTTGCGCGCTGTGATCTCGCTTGTTGCGGATCGCGCAAGCGAACTGTCGCAACAATACGGCAATGTGTCGAAGGCTTCGGTCGGCGCCATCCAGCGGCGGCTTCTGGTTCTCGACGAGCAGAAGGCCGAGCTCTTCTTCGGCCAGCCGGGGCTCGACATCGCTGATCTGATGCGCACCGCTCCCGATGGACGCGGCATGGTGAACATCCTCGCCGCCGACAAGCTCATGTCCTCGCCGCGGCTTTACTCGACTTTCCTGCTTTGGCTTATGACGGAGCTTTTCGAAAAGCTTCCCGAGGTCGGAGATCAGGAAAAGCCGAAGCTCATCTTTTTCTTCGACGAAGCCCACCTGCTTTTCACGGAGGCTCCGAAAGCCCTTCTGGAACGCATCGAACGGGTGACGCGCCTCATCCGCTCGAAAGGCGTCGGCGTTTATTACATCACGCAGAACCCGCTCGACGTGCCCGACCGCGTGTCGAGCCAGCTCGGCAATCGCGTCCAGCACGGACTGCGCGCGTTTACGCCTCGCGAGCAGCGCGCGGTGAAGGCCGCCGCCGAGACTTTCCGCGCAAATCCAGCATTCAATGCCGAGAAGGCCATCCTGGAGCTGGGAACAGGCGAGGCGCTCGTCTCCTTCCTTGAAGGGAAGGGGGAGCCATCCATCGTCCAGCGCACGCTGATAAGGCCGCCTTCGTCCCGGCTTGGGCCTCTGAGCGACGAGGAGCGCAAGGCGATCGTCAAGGCCAGTCCCGTCGCTGGAAAGTACGACAAGGAGGACACGAAAGCCGGCGCCTATGAAAAGCTTCGCCAAGGCGGCCAGCCAGGAAGTGAACCCCCAGGTTCGAAAGGCGAGGATTATGAATGGGCTGGAGAATTCCGCATCCCGAAGAAGCCGCAGGACGACCCGCAGCCCACTCAGCCGCAGCCGCCACCGCCGACTACGCCGAAGCCGCCGCGGGGACAGGGCGGCTACCAGCGTCAAACCTATGGAGAGGCTTTCGGCAAGTCTCTCGCGCGATCGCTGGGCTCCGCCGCGGGGCGAATCCTCGATCGCGTCCTGAAGAACTCCACCAAGAAGTAATGCACGCTCGAAGGATAAGTCGCTTTGGCTGAATGGTCTGCGTGGCAAAAATGCGCCACTTCCAGGATTGCAACCGAAGCCTTACGACCTAGCTTGACTTCGGCGCGAAAGCCGTTACGTTCTGGCTTCGTTCTCATCAATTTGTGGTTGTGAAAAGTGAGTAAAAACCATGGACGCGGGACTAAAGAGTTTTTTCCGCTTCGTTTTTTTGGCCGCAATCTTCGCGGCGGCCTTCGCGCTTCATCCGCTGGTTGCGTATGCGCAAGGTGACCGTGGCGGCACACCCGGCGACTTCGATTACTACGTCCTCGCGCTGAGCTGGTCGCCAACCTATTGCGATGGCCGCAGCGGCGGCGATGACGGCGACCGCAATGGCTATGGCCGCGGCGGTTATGATCGTGGCGGCGGTTATGACCGCTATCGCTACTATGACGGCCGTGACGATTATGGCCGCTACGATGACCGGGGAGGCTACAGCCGCGGTCGAAGCTATGGCGACGAGCAATGCAGCGGAATCCGGCCCTATGCCTTTGTGCTTCACGGTCTTTGGCCGCAATACGAGCAGAGAGGCTGGCCGGAGATGTGCGAGTTGACCGAGCGCGCGTGGGTGCCGAACGAGTTGATCAATCGCATGATGGATATCATGCCGAGCCGCCATCTTGTGATCCAGGAGTACAAGAAGCACGGCGTGTGCTCGGGGCTCGATCCGCGCCGCTATTTCGACGCCGCCCGGAGCGCTTACCGAAGTGTCCACATCCCAGAACAGTTCCAGGACTTGTCGCAACCGCTTTCCGTTTCGCCGGATGAAATCCGCCGCGCTTTCCTCGAGGTCAACCCGCAGTTGAGCCCGGACATGATCCAGGTCGTCTGTTCAAGGAATCTGCTGCGCGAGCTGCGCGTTTGTTTCTCGAAAGACTTGACCCCGCGCAGTTGTTCTCAACGCGAGCAGAACCGGCGTCTTTGCACGTACGATACCGTGACGATGCCCCCGGTTCGCGGCGGCGGCACTGGGCCGCGGGGCGGTCCCACGCAGCAGCAGCAGCAAGGCGACCGGCTTTAAGCTCCCTGCGCCTGTCACGACGGCGGCACTTGCGGCCTCGGCGGACAGGCGCTTATGGGTAATCTCATGCCGCGCTATAAAATCACCATCGAATATGACGGGACGCCGTTCTCGGGCTGGCAAATCCAGACGAACGGCCCTTCTGTTCAAGGCGAGCTGGCGCGCGCAATCGAAGGCTTGAGCGGGGAGCGTGCCGTTCCCCGCGGCGCCGGGCGGACCGACGCTGGGGTGCACGCCCGAGGCCAGGTCGCGCACTTTGACTTGACGCGTCAGTTTCCCCCAGAAACGGTGCGGGATGCGCTGAATTTCCACCTCAGGCCCGCACCTGTCGCGATCCTGGGCTGCGAGATCGTCGACGACACTTTCGATGCCCGCTTCTCGGCAAAGGCGCGCCATTATCTCTATCGAATCATAACCCGCCGCGCCCCGCTCGTGCTGGACCGCGATCGCGCCTGGCATGTTGGGGTTTCGCTCGATGCAGCGGCAATGCAGGAAGCAGCGCAATGCCTCCTCGGCCGCCACGATTTTACGACCTTCCGAGCTTCCCAATGTCAGGCAAAATCGCCGCTTCGCACGCTCGATCGTCTTGAGGTCGCACGGGATGGGGAAACCGTTCTCATTACCGCCAATGCGCGCTCGTTCCTGCATCATCAGGTCCGCTCGATGGCGGGGAGCTTGAAGCTTGTAGGCGAGGGCAAGTGGCGGCCGGCGGACCTTCGTGCAGCGCTGGAGGCGTGCGACCGCACAGCTTGCGGCCCGGTTGCGCCGGCCTGCGGCCTCTACTTCATGAAGGTCGATTATTGAGGCCGGTTCAGAACTGGCGAGACCGCTTGCGGGCGAGATGTTCCCGGAACCACCTTCTTGGGCTTTATCTGGTTCGGTGCGCCAGAGCCGTGTTTATCGCCAACGCGCTCGCAGAGATAAGCTGGGAGGCGAATGCAATAGCCGCTGACTCCCTGTGTGTCATGCCCGCGACGGCGGGCATCCAGTAATCGGAGGGTTAGAAGTCTGCGCGAACAGCGATATGGCATAGTGCCTACTGGGTCCCCAGCGCGGGGACGACGACAAGACCGGTCAAGAATTTCGGCAACTTGGCATTAGGCCGGCGGAGGGGATTGCCGATACCGCTCAGAACAATCCAACGGATTTCATGCTCAAATGCCCGTCGCGGCCCAGGATGATGTGATCGTGGACGATGACGCCCAGCTTCGTCGCCACGTCCACAATCTGGTTCGTCATGTCGATATCGGCCTTTGACGGCGTGGGATCGCCCGACGGGTGGTTGTGCGCAAGGATGAGCGCCGACGCCGAAAGCTCAAGCGCTCGTTTCATCACCTCCCTCGTGTAGACGGGAGTGTGATCGATGGTCCCGCGCGTCTGCACCTCGTCCGCGATGAGCTTGTTGCGGCGGTCGAGAAAAAGGATGCGGAATTGCTCCCGGTCTTCAAAGGCCATCGCGGAGCGCAGATACGACAGAACGGTCGACATGGCCGCCAGCACGGGGCGTTTCCGGACTTCGCTTTGGGAGGTCCGGAGCGCAGCCGCCTGTACGATTTTGATCTCCGTCACCACAATGTCGGTGACGCCTTCGATCTCCAGCAGCCGCTCGGAGGGCGCGGCAACGGCTTCGGCAAAAGAACCGAACCGCGCGAGTATCTCCTTCGCCAAAGGCTTCACATCCCTTCTTGGGATCGCCCGGAAAAGAATAAGCTCCATGAGTTCGTAATCGGGGACCGCCTCGGCCCCGCCCTCGCGGAAGCGCTTTCTCAGACGGTCGCGGTGACCCCAATAATGCGGGATAGGCCGCGGAGGTTGCGGCGGGGGGGCGTCAGAGCCCGCTTCAAGAGCGAGCAACGCA
The DNA here is from genome assembly GCA_963834165.1 of uncultured Alphaproteobacteria bacterium. Lineage (GTDB taxonomy): Bacteria > Pseudomonadota > Alphaproteobacteria > Rhizobiales > Rhodomicrobiaceae > Rhodomicrobium. The sequence goes on from CAWIAL010000018.1 coordinate 720,119, forward strand.
AACAAAGGGCTTTCTTCAAAACTGTCAGCCATCGCAAACGCCAACGCAACATCGCATCACAAAACGGAAGATGCCCCCATAAGCCGGCACCCTCAACGCGGAGAATAAGCACTATTGTCTAAAAATGAAAGATTTAGATTTGGCCAGGGTACGGTGGCTTGTGCAAACCTTTCGGGCTGTAGGTGAACACCTCCGCGCCCGTGGCCGTAACGCCGACCGTATGCTCGAATTGAGCCGACAGCGAACGGTCTCGCGTTACCGCCGTCCAGCCGTCCGAAAGCATTTTCACATGCGGCTTGCCGAGATTGATCATTGGCTCGACCGTAAAGATCATGCCCTGTTCGAGGGTAACGCCTTCGCCCTGAGTGCCGTAGTGGAGGATGTTCGGCTTGTCATGGAAAAGCAGTCCCACCCCATGCCCGCAGAAATCACGCACGACGCTGCAGCGCTCGCTTTCCGCATACACCTGAATCGCGTGGCCGATATCGCCAACCTTGGCTCCCGGCTTGATGACCGCGATGCCCCGCATCATGGCTTCGTGGGTCACCTCGATAAGACGCTCAGCCTTTCGCCCGACGCGGCCAATGGTATACATCCGGCTCGAATCGCCGTGCCAGCCATCCAGAATGAGTGTCACATCAACATTGAGGATGTCGCCTTCGACCAGCACGCGGGGGCCCGGTATGCCGTGGCAGACGACGTGGTTGAGCGATGTGCAGCAGGACTTCGGATACCCGCGATAATTCAGCGTCGCGGGCGTCGCGTGGCGGTCCATCGCGAAATCGAAGACAATCTGATCGATGGCTTCGGTCGTAACGCCCGGCCGGACGACATCGACAAGGAGATCGAGAGCCGCAGCCGCAAGCTGCCCCGCCCTTCGCATGCCTTCAAACGCTTCCGGCCCGTGAAGCCTGATTTTGCCGTCGTTCGCGAACCTAAGCGGCGCGCCGTATTCGGATCCGTGCATTGCGATGATGTGTCTGCGCTTGGCGCGTTGGCGCGCTGTTTCCGGTTGCTACAACATATGGGCGCCAAGACTGTCCTTCGGGCAGAACTCGACCGGCTTAGATAGAGATATTCCCACAGGGGAAATATGGCAGCTATGGATCAAAGTCTCAACACCAGAAGCCAAGGCTTCAGAAAAAGCTTTGGCGTAGACCGGATCGAGATCGCTTGCGACGGCAAACGTGCTGCAATCGCTCCTTTGAACGCAAAGGAACAAAACCGCCCGCGCGCCGCTTTTTGCGATCGAACTCAATTCCCGCAAGTGTTTCGCGCCCCTTGCCGTGACGCAATCCGGAAATTCTGCAAGCCGCGGCGTGCGGCAGAGATGAACGTTCTTCACCTCAACGTAGCAGGGAGGCTTGTGGTCCTGTTCAAGGAGGAGATCGATGCGGCTATTTGCGCCATAACGCACCTCGCGCCGCAATGTGCCGTACTCGCTGAGGCGCGCGATCGCTCCCTTGCGGATCGCCTCTTCCACAATCCGATTTGCGAAGGCAGCGTTGACGCCAACGAGCGTGGGTTCCTCGCCGCCAACTTGAGCCTCGACAAGCTCAAGAGTGTATTGAAGGCGGCGCTTTACGTTTTCCGAACGGGAAAGCCAGACTCGCGAGCGGGGTGCATTCAGACCTATCATGGACCCAGGATTGGGACAGTGGACGGTCTCAAAGCACCCATCGATCTCGACATCGGCGAGAAAGCGCTTATAGCGCTTTAGAAGAAATCCGGGGATGAGCCGTTGTTTAAAGTCCATGCGGTTTGCTATCAGCCACGCTTTCCAATTTTAAGACCACGAAAGATAATGAAATGAATGTCACCATGTTGTCCTCTGTCCAAGGAGATACCCCTCTGGAAGAAATCACGGCTGCCCTCCTCGTTATCGGTGATGAAATTCTTTCCGGAAGGACGAAGGATAAAAACATCGGCTTTGTGGCCGATCATTGCACTGAAATCGGCATCCGGCTTAAGGAAGTCCGCATCGTGGCCGACGATGAGGAAGCCATCACTGCGGCGGTCAATGCGCTAAGGCAGGTCTACACTTATGTTTTCACGACCGGCGGAATTGGCCCGACCCACGACGACATTACCGCCAACTCGGTCGCCCGGGCGTTCGGCGCTTCAATCGATGTCGATCAAAGAGCGGTTGCGCTTCTTCGCGAGCGCTATGCCGAAGCCGATCTGACGCCGGCCCGGTTGCGCATGGGCCGCATCCCCCAAGGAGCCGAACTGATCGAGAACTCTGTTTCAAAGGCGCCGGGCTTCAGAATCGGAAATGTCATCGTCATGGCAGGCGTGCCCGCGATCATGCAGGCGATGCTGCTCGCTGTGACGCCGAAGCTTAGGAAGGGTGCGAAAATGTTATCGGAGTCGGTTCGCGTCACCGCACCCGAGGGCCAAATTGCTGTTCCCCTTCGCGACTGCCAGCATGCCTTTCCGGACGTTGCGATGGGCAGTTATCCCTTTTTCGAGGATGGACATTTCGGCACCAACCTCGTGCTGCGCTCAACCGACGAGGTTCGCCTCAAACTCGCGAAGGCTGACCTGATCGCGCGTCTGGCACCGGACCTCAGCGTTTCTGAATGACCACGGAAAGAACGCCGCCGTCCAGAATATCGACGGAGACAAATCGGCATCCCGATACTCCGCAGTAGGCGCGCAAATCCTGCTCTGCGAGGGGATCGGTTGCGAGGATTTGAACGGCCGTTTCCGGCGCGATGGAACGCATCGCCTTGCGAACCTTCAGCACCGGAAGCGGACACGAGAGCCCACGCGTATCGATAATAATGCCGTCCATGATCCTTTCGGCGGAAGAAACTGCCGGCGCCTTATTCAGCGGCAACAGGCCGCCTGCGCCGCCTGTCCTTCGCACTCTTGCCCTGCATTTTGACACCTGCAACGGTGAATAGTGCCGTCAGCACCAGAATGAAGGCGGCAACGATAACCCATTGCTTGACGCTCAGGTTGCTGAAATCGCCGACGGTCCGCGCGAAAAAGTACCCGGGCAAAAGCATGAACGGCACCCAAGCCATCGCCGAGGTTATGTTCGCGATTTGGAAGTTGAGGTGCCGCATTCTCATGATCCCGGCAACGAGCGGAATCGTGGACCGGACTGGCCCTAGAAAGCGGCCTATGAAGATGGATAAAAACCCGAATTTCCTGAAGAAAAGCCGCGCTCGCGCGACGGCCTGCTTATCCCGGTTCAAAGGCCAATGGTGCACCACGCTCGGCCCTATCCACCGGCCGATCCAGTAGGTGACAATATCTCCGAGGACCGCTCCGGCAATCGACCAGGCGATCACCGTCGTTGGGTCCAAGAGCCCCTTCTGGATGAGACCGCCGGTGAACAGCATGATCGCCGTCGCCGGAAAAAAGAGGCCGATGAGGATGAGCGACTCGCCAAATGAAATGACCCCCAAAATGGGGCCGGCCATGTCTCGATGCGCAAGCAGAAAAACTTTTATACTGGCGACGACGTCCACGAGAACCCTTTCTATGCGGCAGGCGAGCTGATGGTTAATTGTAATACAAAGGCCGCTCTAGAATGATTGAAAAAAGCGCTTTGCAGCTTGCCTTCTGCTCCCCAGCGGCCACGCCGCTTCTCTTCCGTCTCATAGCACGTGTAAATGGCGAAGACGGCGCTTTTTCGCAATTCCAAAACGGCGCTAGCACCAAGATAACACAGGGGCAACACCTAAGTTTCTGCTGCCAAGGTTCGAAACTCCACAGGCGCGCAGGCGCATCAAACGCTGCGCCGGCGTAAAAGCCTAGTAAAATCATCACGAGCTTTCGGGATCGGCCTGCCCGTCTCCCCGAAAACATGTGTGCACAGGAAATACCCGGTCATGGTGAAGCCAGCGTCGATATCTTCTTCCGCCGGCACATTAGCGCCTGGAGCTTTCGTCAGGAATTCGGGAAGTGGAAGCAATTTGTCGCGGTAAGGCTCGCCCGCCTTCCTCGTCACGGCCTGACCCGACTTCGGGGAGACGTAGGCGAGGTCATCGGCTCGGCCGGTAGCAGCGCACACCGTGAGATCGAGCCCAAACCCAAGCTCATCGAGAAACCGGAGTTCGAACCGGATAAGGGACGCCGGAAAGCTTTCATCCCCCGCTGCCTGGAGGCAAGCCTTGGCGGCGTCGAACAGCTTCGGATGGGGATCGCGTTCCGGCATCACCTGCAGAAGCGCCACCAGCGATGTGACGCCCGCAAGCGAAAGCTTATCGTCGAGGACGCGCGCGGCGGTGGCTTCCGTCAACTCCACGGTGTAGACGCCGAGCTGATCGTCGAGGCGGGCGCGCCATTCCACCTTCAGGCCATTCCCGGTTTGCAGAATCGGGCGGATGCGCCGGGAACGCCCACCCTTCACAAGGCCGCGCGCGCGGCCATTCTCCCGCGTAAAGATATCGGCGATCACGCTCGTTTCGCCATGAGGGCGGCCAAGGAGAAAGATGCCGTCGTCAGCCCATCTCATGAGGCGTTCCCGCGCGGCGTAGTCATTTCTTGGGGAACTCGAGCCCCATCTCCCGGTAGCGCTCGGGATCGTCGGCCCAATTCTCCCGCACTTTCACAAACAGGAACAGGTGCACCGGCAATTCGACGCCCTCGGCGATCTCGTGGCGCGCCTCCATCGAGATTTGCTTGATGGTCTGGCCTTTCGCACCGAGCACGATTTTGCGCTGACTTTCGCGCTCCACGAAAATGGTTTGATCGATTCGAACCGAGCCGTCCTTGCGCTGCTTCCAGTCCGTCGTTTCGACCGTCGACGAGTAGGGGATCTCCTCATGGAGCCGCAAAAACATCTTCTCGCGCGTGACCTCCGCCGCCCACTGGCGAAGCGGCGCGTCCGCGATCTGATCCTCCGGGAAAAGCCAAGGGCCGGGCGGCATCCGGCTTGCGAGGTAGGACTTCAAGTCGGCCACCCCATCGCCCGATAACGCCGAAATCATAAAAAGCCGCTCCAGCGAAAGCCGCTCGGACGCCTCCGCCGCGAGCGCCAGCAGCTTCTCTTTGTGGATCTTGTCGACTTTGTTGAGCGCGAGCACGAGCGGTATCTTCAGTTCGCGGGCGTGCTCCAGGATTGGTTCGACAAGATCGTCGAATCCGCGCGCCGCATCGGCAACGAGGACGGCGACATCGGCTTCGCGGGCCTCGGTCCATGCCGTTTCGACCATAGCGCGGTCCAAACGGCGCTTGGGAGCGAATATCCCCGGCGTATCCACGAGCACGATCTGGCTCTCACCCTCGAGCGCAATGCCGCGAACACGGGCGCGCGTGGTTTGCGCCTTGTGGGTGACGATTGAGACTTTCGCGCCGACGAGCGCATTGACGAGAGTTGACTTCCCCGCGTTGGGTGCGCCGATGACGGCTGCGAAGCCGCAACGGGAGCCGGTGTCCGTTGACTTTTTCTCAGGCATGCTCACGCTCCGCCGGCAAGACCGCCTCGCGTTTCAAGAGGGCTTCCGCGGCGGCCTGCTGCGCTTTCTTCAGCGACGATCCCTCGCCTCGCGCTGGGCTCAACCCCTTGACCGAGACCTCTACCGTGAAGCTAGGCGCGTGGTCCGCGCCGCTCCGCGCGACCTCCCTGTATTCCGGCAATCCTCGCTTCTGACTCTGCGCATATTCCTGCAGCGCAGTTTTGGCGTCGGGCGCGGGGGGCTCGGCCGTCGCAATGAGCGGCCCCCAGAGGCGGCGCACCGCGGCCTCTGCGGCGCTGAAGCCGCCATCGACCGAAATGGCTCCCAGCAGCGCCTCGCAGGCATCCGCGAGAATCACATCCTTCTTTCGGCCGCCGGACCTCGCCTCGCTCGCCGCCATCACAATATGCGGCCCGAGCTGAAGCCGCTGAGCGATCTCGGCGCAGGAAGACTTGCAAACTAGAGAATTGTAGTGCCGCGCCAGTTCGACCTCGCGGGCGCCAGGGAAGCGCGCGAATAAAAGCGCCGCAATGGAGAGGCCCAGGACGCGGTCGCCCAAGAATTCCAGCCGCTCATTATCACGGCCCCCATGCTCGCATCGCGCGCTGGAATGGGTCAGGGCCTCACTCAAGAGGCTCTTGTCTGCGAACGTGTAGCCGAGAAGAGCTTCAAGCTCTCGGATGAGCGGTTTCTTGATAGGCACTCAGTGGATCACGGTTCCAATGCGCGACCAGCGAATCTCCATGGGCCAGCGCCACGGAGAAAACCAGCTCGCATTTTCGTCGATGGAGAAGAAGAGAACGCGCGCCCGCCCGACAAGATTCTCATCCGGCACATAGCCAACGCCATTGCCGTCGGTGAAACGGCTATCGGCCGAGTCGTCGCGGTTGTCTCCCATCATGAAGTAATGTTTCGGCGGCACAACGAACACTTCGGTATCGTCCGCCGCGCCAAACCGGCCGAAGCGGCAGGTCTCGGAAAGCTTCTGCGTCAGATAGGAGCGGCCATTGGGCAACGTCTCACGGTACTGGTGAACGACCTGGTTCGGCCCGCATTTGGTGTCCTCAACAACGTCGGCCACACGCTCGCGCTGAACAGGCTGGCCGTTGATGTTCAAAACGCCGCCGATCATCTGGATGTGGTCGCCCGGCAGCCCCACGAGACGCTTTATATAATCGGTAGAGTTATCGCGCGGGGTCTTGAATACAATCACATCGCCCCGGTCAGGCTCGGAATCCAAGATCCGGCCCTCGAACAGGTTCAACCCGAGGGGGAAAGAGTATTTGCTATACCCATAGCTGTACTTCGAGACGAAGAGATAATCGCCCACCAGAAGCGTCGGAATCATCGACCCGGAAGGGATATTGAACGGCTGGAACAGAAAAATGCGAATCACGATGGCAATGGCCACCGCCTGCAACAACACGATCGCAAGATCGAAAGCGCTGCTCTCTTTTTTTTCTTGGGTGACTTCCGTTTTCACGCTCATCATTCCGATCCGGTTCGTTTAAGGCGCGTCGCGTTAAGCCGAAGTCGCGCACACAACAAGAGTTGAGCGCGTTCGGACGCCAGATCGCTACTGATAATGGGTGAGCCCGCTCTGAGCCTGATATAGCTCATGCCGCACCGAAAGCAAGCGCGGTGCGCGGACGCGCCCAATCGAACATATCCGCGTCAAAGCGTGGCTCGCAGCGGTATGCGCGGAAGCGATGACGCCAGTCTTCAAACACCGATGTTAGAGACTCCAGCAGCCCGATTCTCTCTCATTTGCGCGCGAATCTCGCCTTTTTCGGCAATCTCAGCGCTATTCCCAATAAGTTTCGCCCCCCTCTAAATCAGCTGCCGAGCCGCAAGTTGTTGCAGAACTTCAACACTCCCAACAACGGAATGTGTAATAACCTACTGATATTGCTGGAGTTCTACTTAACTTATTTGTTGGTTGCACTACCAAAACATGCATTGCTATAAAATACTACCTTGAGTTTAGACCCTCTTCATGTAAACACACTAAACAGTCTGGCGTAGTAACTCAACTATACAACTTAGGCGGGAAGAGGAGAGAGGTTATGACTCTCACGAAATATATACGGACGGGCGCCGCCGCTATTGGTGCGCTCGCCGTTATCGGTACAGCAAATGCGGCGGACATCTATTCCGGCGGCGGCGGACTGAAGGATGTGCCCGTTGTAGCGCCACCCCCGGTCTGGACTGGCTTCTATGCTGGTATCCATCTCGGTGCTGCATGGGAAAATCTCGACATCAATCGTAACAGATTTTACGACCCATACTACACCACCGGCAGCCTGTATGACTGGGCCGACTTCGGCGGCAAGCATATGGAGACCGAAGCAGCGTTCGGCGGCGGCCAGTTCGGCTACAACTGGCAAAGCCCAGGCTGGCAAAACGTTGTCCTCGGCATCGAGGTTGATATCGACGGCCTCGGCGGCAACAACGAACGTGACGCTTGCCGGCACAACGTACGACGGCAACGGCAATCTCATGAACATCGCCTCTATTCGCCTTCGGCAGAATGGCGGCTGGGCTGGCGACGTCACGGGCCGTCTTGGCTACACCTGGGGTCCCGCAATGCTTTATGCGAAAGGCGGTTTCGCGTGGGCACAGGCCAACCTTTCCGGGCGCGGCACAGTTTATGATGCCGGTGGCAATAACCTCGGCTACGTGAATTTCGATAACAACAACAGCAACGACAACACCCTCACGGGTTGGACGGTTGGTGCCGGCGTTGAGTGGCTGCTGAACCCGAATTGGTCGGTTAAGCTGGAATACCTGTACTACGACTTCAGCCTGGACAACAACAATTGGAATCCACGCTACACGGACGCAAGCGGCAACGTTTGGTATAACAACAACAACTGGAAAATGTTTAACAACGACCTTACGGTCAACACCGTCAAGCTCGGCGTGAACTATCACCTCAATACTTGCTGCGCAGCGCCTTTGAAGTAGCAGTCTGCGGGACGGCGACCCGCAGAGCCCCAAATGAGGACAGAGATTCGTGCATCACTAAGCCTTCATAATAAGGTGCACGCTCTGTCTTCAGTCCTTGTTTTCTCTCCAAAAGGACATCCGGCGCTCCTATCCGAGCCCTGCATCCCGCTGCAACAGGGTCGCCGTTTCTAATTTCTTTCCTCCAAATTGGCAGCGCGGTCACTCCACGGCCGCGTGATTCTCATTACTAAAGCTTCACTTGTCCCATCCCACTCCGCCCGCTGGCCGGTTGCAAGGTTGACCGCACTGTTGCAATAAATCAACAGATTGGCGCTGTCGCAAACCCCTAAGTCATTGAAACTCCTCATCTCTATTTCTCCCTCGTCGACGAGCGCACCAGAAAAGTGTGCTTCACGAAGAGATACCACCTTGAGTTTAGGTATCCTTCATGCAATCACACTAGGCAGTTGCGTGTATTTCACAACCTAGGCGGGAAGAGGAGAGAGGATATGACTCTCACGAAATATATCCGGGCGGGCGCCGTCACACTTGGTGCGCTCACCGTTATCGGAACAGCGAATGCGGCGGACATCTATTCCGGCGGCGGCAGCATGAAGGATGTACCTATTGTTGTTGCGCCGCCCATCTGGTCGGGCTTCTATGCCGGTGTCCATCTCGGCGCAGCTTGGGCCAATCTCGACGTTAATCGTAATACCTTCTACGATGAGCGTTATGCACAGCTTGGTGCGCTGCGACCTGAGCGGGGCCTGCCAGGCAACGGGCATTCCGCCAAATCGGCGGGGATAACCTGAATACCGAAAACGCCTTCGGTGGCGGCCAGATCGGCTACAACTTTCAGTCCTCAAACTTCGTCTATGGTATCGAGGTGGATCTCGACGGGATCGGCGGCAACGATCGAGCAGCACTTTTACCGCTCGACGACGGAGTACCGCGGAAGGACTGGGTACAAGACCTCGTCTCATCACAGTCAAAAGTGATGGCGGTTTCGCAGGCGACGTCACAGGCCGCCTCGGTTATACCTGGGGTAGCGCTATGCTCTATGTGAAGGGCGGCTTTGCCTGGTATGATCCTACCCTCTCGGCCAGGGCAACGTTGGTGGGATAGCCGCTATGGCGTCGCCACCTTCAACGGCAACAACGACAATAATAACACCTTGACAGGTTGGACGATCGGCGCCGGCCTTGAATACATGATAAATCCAAACTGGTCCGTGAAGCTTGAATACCTCTATTACGATTTCAGCATGGACAACAGCACTTGGGATGCAAAATACAACTTTAATGGCGGCGCTTGGGTTGACAACAACAACAACTGGAGATGGTTCAACAACGATCTCACGGTCAACACTGTTAAGCTTGGCATCAACTATCACCTGAATACTTGCTGCGCGGCTCCGTTGAAGTAGCCGGCTGCGGGACGGCGACCCGCTAAGCCTCCTGAGGACAGAGTTTCGTGCACCGTTAAGCTTGTTTAATTTAACGGTGCCCGCTCTGTCTTCAGCTCGTTGTCACACTACCTCACAAAATCGCCGCGCCATTTGCAGTGACGCAAAAAGCCATGGCGCACTTTTTATTAAAGAATTTTTTGCCGATTACAGCACTCCGCACTGTTCAAGGAGCCAACGCTACTGCCGATTCGACACAAGAAGGCTTTTGACGGCCTTCATATCAAGCATCCTTGGCGCTTGAACAAATCCTGCAGTCTGTTCAGCATTTGGAATTGCGCTGTCCCAAGAACGCGGAGATGATGGACCCGTCGGCCACTTGAGCAGAGCGAGAACTCGTGAGCAGTCAGACTGATGTGGGCGCGGACCGCGGCGGGCAGCCCGCTGTGATTGCCTTCCTTTCCGATCCGCGTAGCTATCCCGGCACGGACCGGGTTAAACGCATAGAGACCCATGCCGCGATTGTCTTTCTCGCGGGCGAGCGCGCCTATAAACTCAAGCGCGCGGTGAAGCTTCCGTATCTCGACTTCTCCACCGTTGAAAAGCGCCGCGCCGTCGTCGAACGTGAACTCGAAATCAATTCAAGGGCTTCGCCCGAGCTTTATGTTTGCGTTCTGCCCGTCACGCTTGCTTCCGGCGGCGGCTTCGAGCTTGGAGGCGCCGGAGAACCCGTGGATTGGCTGCTAGTCATGCGGCGATTCGATGAGAGAGCGTTGCTCCATGAGATTGCTTGCGAAGGGCGTTTGAGCCGCGAACTCGTGGAGGACCTGGCCAATACCGTGGAGCATTTCCATCGGCATGCTCCGGTGATAAGAACAGCCGGCTTCGCCCAGAGTCTCGAACGCGTCGCCGCCGATCTTGAGTCGGCCCTTTGCGGTCCGGTTGCGCAGGCGAGGGGCTTGCAAGTCTGCCATTACATAGAGCAGCTTAGACAAGAGCTTAACTCAAGATTGGCTTGTATCGAGGAGCGGGAGCGCGAAGGTTTCGTTCGCCGCTGTCACGGCGACCTGCATCTCAAGAATATTGTGCTTTGGAAGGGCAAGCCGCGGCTCTTCGATGCTCTCGAATTCGACGACCGGCTTGCCACTATCGATGTGTTCTACGATCTCGCATTTCTTCTCATGGATCTGTGGCACCGCGGCCTCAGACACGAGGCCAATACGATCCTGAACCACTATCTGCAATGCGCCGCCATCCGTGAGATTGAGGGGCTGGCTCTGCTTCCGCTTTTTCTGTCGTTTCGGTCGGCGATTCGGGCGATGACGGGACTTCATGCCTTGGCGGTGTGCAGAGAAGCCCAGGATTTGGTTCGGGAAATCGAAAGCTATGCCGCATTCGCAGCCAGCGTGATTGCGACCGGGCAGCCGCGGCTTGTCGCGATAGGCGGACTTTCGGGCTCCGGGAAAACATCTGTTGCGCGACAACTGGCCGCCGACGTTGGCTCGCCTCCTGGTGCGCTTCACATTCGAACCGATGTCGAGCGGAAAATTTTGCATGGCGTCGGTCTAACTCACCGTCTTTCGCCGGAAGCCTACACGCCAGAAAGCCGCGACGAAGTGTACAGGCGGGTGTTCAAGAAGGCCGAGGTCGCTCTCGATAGCGGATATTCGGTTATTGTGGACGCGGTGTTTCCCGAAGCTTCCCAACGCACTCATGTTCGCAACCTCGCCCAGCGAACCAACGCTGGCTTCTGCGGAATTTGGCTTGAGGCAGACGAAGCGCTGCTGAGGCAGCGGGTTTCGGCGCGGGTCGACGATGCGTCCGACGCCGACGCCGCCATCATAGAAAAGCAATTGAAAACGATCGAGCCGCCGGAGAACTGGCTCAGGATCGACGCTTCCGGCGGGAGAGAAGCAACCGTCGCCGCCATCTTAAGAAAGCTTGAGGCCCGCGGCGGCCCTTGAGAAGCCCAGCACTCGTCCCTTCGACCGGTTATCACGCCGCCCGCCGCTTCGATAAATAGCGGCCGATCCCGTCGCACAATTTCAAATTATACAAAAAATTTACTCGAAACGTCGATACTTGCGTCTGCATCCATCGTGAGAGGGCAGTCAGTATGAGAGTCGTTGTAGTTTTTGTGGCATTGTTGTTGAGCGCCGCTGCCTCGCAAGCGCAGGCTCGCAACCCGTTATATGGCGAGCCGAGCGACTTCCTCGGCACCTGGAATAACGTTGAAATCCAGCGAAACCTTGTGGTGCGCATCGAAATCAGACCCGGCTATGAACGCGGGCATGTCCGTGTCATTGTGTACGGTCTTCACGACGGCGAACCTTGCCGTTTCGGCGAATACAGAGGCCGGTTCTACCTAGCCAATTCCCCCAGGGAACGCGAGCAGGATAATTCGGCGGTGCTCGTAAGAGTGGACCAGGAATGGGTTCACGGGCACGTGCTTCTGCGCTTCAACGGGCGCGGCGAAATCGTAAGCCATGCCCTGCTCAACTTCGCCGAACGTGGCGATGTTTACAGCGTCGAGCGCTTTGCGGCGACCTATCGCGGCGAGGGCGAAGATGATTATCCACGTTACCGCCGGCCCTATTATCGCGGCTATTAAGGCCCGGCGATATCCTGAAAGCCCCGGAACGAGCTTGATGCTCCTCTGGGGCTTTCGCTTTTGATGGAACGGACTCCGTAGCCCCGCCTTATCGCGATTTTCGCTCGATGCGCCCGATCGAGCTTTCGAACTCTTCGGAGCAGAACGGCCCGCCTTGGAACAGGTCGCCGATCTCGTCGGGAGGGAGAAGCGCTTGGGCCGCGAGCGCTTCCGCCGCGAAAGCTTCGGACTGGCCCTCGGGCTTGTACCCAAGTTCGAGCGCGCGGCTGTTATCCCACCACGCCCTCGCGTTGTCCGAGATGCCGTAGACGGCTTCGTAGACAAGGCCCTCGCGCTCAAGCCCAATCCGAATCAACTGGACGAGATCCTCCGGCTTCAGCCAAATCGCGAGCCTCCGCTCGTCGGCTGGGCGGTCCGAGACGTTCCCGATGCGGATGCAAAAAACGCTCAAGCCGTACTTCTTGGCGTAGAGCGCGCCGAGCGCCTCGCCGAACGCCTTGCTGACGCCATAGCGCGAGTCTGGCAACGGGAGCACATCCGGCCCTATGATCTCAGCGCGCGGATAGAAGCCCACAACATGGTTCGTGGAAGCGAACACGACGCGCCGTGCGCCTTGTTTGCGCGCGGCCTCGAAGAGATTGTAGGCGCCGATGATGTTCAACCTGAGGATCGTTTCCCAGGGAGCTTCGACGGATTGCCCGCCGAGATGAACGATCCCGTCAACGCCGGTGGCTGCCTGCTCGATGGCGCCGGCATCGGCGAGATCGGCGGCGATGAAAGTCTCCTCGGGTCGAAGATCGGCGGGGGGCGCCAAATCCGTCAGCACCAGATCGTAGATGGGCGGCAGCAAGCTCCGCAGCCGCGATCCAATTCCGCCTGCCGCGCCCGTCAATAAAATGCGCATCGTACGTTTACCGTTGTTCGCCCGGGATGACGGTCGGCTCTTTCAGGACATCCCGGACATAAAGCTTCTTTATAAGAACAAACAGCACCACCGTCATCGGAGCTGCGAATATGACGGCAACCGTACCGAAGATGAAGCCGATGGCCGCAATTCCGAGCAGCATGACTGCGGGGGGGATGTAGACCATCTGCCGCTGGATGAGTGGCGCAATCAGATTTCCCTCCGCCGTGTGGATTGCGAGATAGGCGGCGGCCGTCCACAAGATCGCATCCGTCCCCTGGGTCGCAGCCACGAGCAGCGCGGGGATGGAAGCAATCACCGGCCCAATATAGGGGATGAATTCCGTTATTCCGGCGATCAAGCCGAGCGCAAAGGGCGACGGCAATCCAATAGCCCAGGTGGCGGCTGCGGAAAGAAGTCCCACCAGGAGCATGGAGATGAACTGCCCCTCGAGCCAAAGGCAGAGGGCATTCCCGACATCTTTCGTTGTCTCCTCGGCCTTTGGCCGCTGTTCGGGTGGAAACAGCGTTAGGAACCCGTTCAAGTAGATGGAAGGCTGGGCCGCGAAATAGACGCCGGCGATGACCGCGACGACGGTCCCCGCAATCACGCTCGCGCTGAGGCTGAAGATGCGGGTCATGATCTCGGTTACGGGAATGCCGTTGGTACCAAGCCGCGAGAGCACAAGGTTGCCGAGCGGAGAGCTTTGCAGTTCGGCCCGTATATCGTGCTGCGCCGATTGCATCCGGGCCAGGACATCCTGGATATCGAGCGCCAATCTTGTCCCGAACAGATACCCGGCGGCGCCAACAAACGCGAGGAGCAGAAGCACCGCGACGCTAAGCGCCGCCCAATGATGCAGTCTGAGCCGCTTCCTGAACGGACGTGCAAGGAGGGTAAGCAACACGGCAATGAGAACGGCGCTGAAGGCCAAGACGAAAACTTCGAAAAACAGGTACAGGAATGCAAATAGTGTCAGTACAAGAAAAAACGTGGATACATTCCCGAGGAAACTCTGCGTCCGGGCTACAGCCGGAGGTTTTTGCGTTATGGATTTCATCTCCGGCAAGCGTTGCGGCCAAATTTGAGCGTTTTGGCTGCCACCCAGGATAGGAAGATCCACATCGGGTCCAGCCTATGGGGCTAATGCGCCTGCCGTCCAATTGCTCCAACACTTGTTTGTAAAACGCCCTTCGCTTCAGTCACGTGGCAAGATGTTGCATCTCGATGACGAAGGTGGCGACCACGCTGTGTTCCTATCGTTGGACCTAATCACTCTTTTAGAGTTCCCACTTCTCTCGCTTAAGCAGGGGTTGGAAAATCAGAGAGATGAGGATGCAGCTGGAAATGCAGTGGCTGAAGATCCGATGCCATCACGGGCATCAAAAGCGGATAAAAAGAAGCTTAATTCAAAAAGTTGCCGTGATGATCCATAAAATCACGAGCACCGCAATATGCAAGCTATCTACATGACAGCGGGTTGGCGCCCCGTAGGAGAATCGAACTCCTGTTTCAGCCGTGAGAGGGCCGCGTCCTGACCGCTAGACGAACGGGGCAAGCGAAGTGCCAAGATAAGGTGCGCAACGCCTTCGATCAAGCGGAAAGCGAGCTGCATTGCAGGGGCCGCACCATGTGAAGAATGTCACAAGCGGCGAATACGAAGCGCGTGCCCGCTTGTGCGTCGCGTCACCGATGGATCAGCCGGCAGGTCGATCGCAGCACGCAAATGCGCTTCCCGTTGATGAGCGCGCACGGCGCTTGACTCGCGCTGGCTGCCATCGTGAAAAGAACGTCACAAAGATCTCCATTTTAGGAAGCTTCTATTCCTGTCGGGCCTGTAACGACGATCGCTGAAACTTCGGGGAAGCTTGCGAGACATACCACAACACGAGGCTGTTCAAATAGTGGGCGAAGCGCCCAGGGGGGCGTGCTGTCATTTTTTCGCCACATGTTGGGACATCTCGTCGAAATCTTTTTTCCCATTGCGGATTAAGCGGTGCACCCAGCCGTTATCCAAACGTTCCGGGGAGACGGCAACGTGAAGAGCGACCCCCGCCTCCAAATCGTGGACTTTCTGCCGCGCCTGCGCCGGTTCTCCTATGCGTTGACGGGGAATCCGGACAAAGGCGACGACCTCGTACAGGAGACGTGCGCGCGGGCTTTATCGCGCCTCGATCAATGGGAACCAGGGACAAGGCTCGACAGCTGGATGTTTCGCATCGCCCAGAACATATGGCTCGATCAGCGGCGCGCGCACAAAGTGCGAGGCGAGACGCTCGATCTCGATCAGGCCTATGACGTGGCGGGCGACGACGGCCGCGACGTGACCGAGACCCTTTTGACCCTGAAAGAGGTGTCGAAGAACATCGCGCAGCTGCCTCCCGATCAGCAGGTGCTCATTGCCCTCGTATGCGTGGACGGCCTCTCCTACAAAGAGGCGGCGGAGGTGCTCGACGTTCCAATCGGCACCGTGATGAGCCGTCTCGCCCGCGCCAGGCGCGCTCTTTACACCTTGGCCCACCCGGATATTGAGAGCGCGCCGATCAAGCTGGAGTCACGCAGTGGCCAAAGTAACCGATGAAATGCTGATGGCTTACGCCGACGGGGCGCTGAACGCGCTCGCGCGGGCGAAAGTAGAGGCTGTTCTGCAAGGCGATCCCGAAGCCCGCCGCCGGCTTGAATTCTTTCGCGAGACGGGCAAGGCCGCGCTGTCCAAACTTTACGACAGGCCGATGACCGAGCCCGTGCCGGAGCGTCTGAAAGAGTTCGTCCTGAATTACCGCGCACCGGTGAGGGTGTCCAAGGTGCGGCTCGTGAGAGAACGCCTCGGCAAATTGGGCGGAGCTATCTCGCCGAAGGCGCGGGTTGTTGCGGACGGCGTCGTCAGATGGCTGACGGCGCCCGGTCCACAGCCGGTGCGCTGGCAGCTGGCGGCGGCTTCGGCTGCGATCCTGGCTGTGGGGGCGAGCGCGGGCATTTTTCTTTCGAGCGGTGAAAATTTCGACGGGCTTGTTTCGTACAAGGATGGCCACATTTTCGCAAACGGCGGCCTTAAGAACGTGCTTGAAAAGGAGCCGAGCCGTCAGGAGGTACGCATCGGGGGCGTCAGAGGCGAGGCGGTCACCATGCGAGCCACATTGACCTTCAGAAACAGGCAGCAGACCTATTGCCGCGAATATGAGATCGAAACGCCCCGTGACGGCAGCTTCGCCGGCCTCGGCTGTCGCGACCGCGATGGCAATTGGGCGCTTCAAGTGCATGTTCCGACGAAGGCCCCAGGAGGCGGCACTCAGCCCGTCGGCGTAATCCCGCTTCCGGCGCTCGACGGCATCGTGGAGCAATCGCAGACCGGCGACGTCTTCGGCCGCGACGAGGAAGCCGCCGCCATCGGCAGCGGCTGGAAATAGAGCTGAAAGCCGCCTATTGATCGGCGCTTGCAATCGTATCCTCAGGCGGCGTGCAGGATTGAGGTGCAAGCAGCAGCCCCCGGCCGTAGATCTGGTCGCGGCCCTGTTCCCCCAAATCCATGAAAGCCAAGTTGTCGAGCAAGTCGGCCTTGTTCTGCTGAAGGATCTCGCGCGGTTCCACGGCGAGCACGGCTGTCGCGTGCGGCGCTGCGAACGACGTGCCTGTATGATAGCCTTCGCGCCCGCCGGGCACGGCCGTCCAGATATCGACGCCCGGTGCCGCCAGATCGATGTGATCGCCCCGATTGGCGTAGCGATAGTTGCGCAAGTCTTTTGTCACCGCAGTCACGGCAATGACCTGGGGATATGCCGCGGGATAGCTCGGGTCCGCTGTCGGCCCCTCGTTTCCAGCCGCGGCGACGAACAGCACGCCGCTCTCGCTCATGCGCTCGATCGCCTCGCCGACAAGATCGTCCCGCGGTCCGGAAAAGCTCATATTGATGAGCTTGACGTCGTAAGACTTCATCCAATCGAGCGCTTTCAAGATGCTGATCGTATCGGCTGCCATTTCGCCGCGCTCATCGGAAAAGAAAACATTGGCGGCGAAGAATTCGGCGTCTGGGATCAGGCCCGGCGTGCCCGCCATTGGGCTACCGGCCAGCAAGGCTAGAACGCCCGTGCCGTGCCAGTCCGGCGCTGGGGAACGGCCGTCGGACACGAAATCGTCGCGATGAATATGCTGTTCCCGTCCTGCAAAAGCAGGATGCCCCACGTCAATAAGTGTGTCTATGACGCCCACCCTCAGCCCGCGGGCGCAAGGCGCGAGCGACTCTTTCCAGCGGATGGCCTGTCTGGCGAAACAGCGGTCTGCCGCGCATTGGGGCGCGCTGCCGAAAGGCTGCGCCGGCTGGCTGTTCGTCGCCGCATCATTGCGCATCGCAGCACGGTAAAGCCGGTAAATTCTGTTCAGTTCGAACCGGTGGCCCGGCAACTCCCTGCTCAAGATGTCCCGGCCGCTAACCGCGTTCAGGCCTGGAGGGACAGTGAAACGGACCAGGTGCTCGCTCGGTTCAGGCGTTGCGGCCTGCGTGTTGGCCTTGAACCCCAGGGCTTCGGCCCGCTCGATTGACGCGGGATCGACACCGACGGCAAGCACCTCGGTCGGGGAGAAAGACAATCCACTCAGTGCGAGCTTTGTTTTCGTGACAATGGTCGTCGCTATGGGGTGGGCAAAAACCGAGCTTTGATATCGCGTGGCTACCGGGTCGACGGCCTTGTCCAGGGCTTCCAGCGAATGCCCAGGTTTCCAGCCCTCAGCGATGTTACGCAAGTAAACGTCAGTAAGCATCCGCTTGTCGTGATCGCCTGAATGCACTCCGGCGTTGAACCAGGCCGCGCTTTCATGCTCGCGCCTCAATAAAGAAAGGGGACGACCGCTTTCCCTGCGCTCTGCGGGACCCAGTTTGACATGAAGTTTCACCATGTTCCGGCCGGCATCGTAGCTCACGCTATGCTGACCGGAGCCGATTTGCGCATCGCCGCCAGCGGATTTTCCGTGAGGCTTGGAGCTGCTGTGTTTCCCGCTATCTTTGTGGCCGCCACTGCTCGGAGACGGATGGGCATCCTCCGGTTCGGCCGCCATGGCGACGGCGAAAATTGCAAATCCGGCCTTGGGCGCTTCGCCGCTATCTCTCGCCCAGAAAAGATCCCCGCCCGCCGAAAGGAGAACGCCGGCAAGCAATGTGAGGGCGGCTTTACGCAGCGCAGCGAAGGAACGTGGGACTCGGAGGCGGGGCATCATCTGTCCACGACAAGGTAAGGATCACGCCAATTCCACAACGGGCGCCTCTCTTCCCTATTCCGCTTTGGTGGTGGAATTTGGATAAGCGAAAGCTTTAGCTGCTCATTCTTAAGCGCGTTTTTGTTCGGCTGGCAAGCCCGTGCCCTGGCGCAAGTGCCGGTTTAAACATCCTTTTCGCGAGGGCATTTGTTGCAGACAGGTGTCTCTCCGATCTCACGGAGGTGGCTGAGTGGGCTGCCGGCTGCCCGGCCAGAGCCAAATCAGCGCCAGGAACACCACGCTCAATGCGAGGCCGGCGATGTGCCACCATGCCAGGCCGGTGGCATGTGTCTGCCACCAGGAAATGAACACTCCGGCGGCTGTGATCGCGGCCAGAACGAACCATAGCTTACGCATTTTCGAGGTCCTTCTGCATTCGTTACTGCGCGTCCTGGCGCAGCGGTTCGTTTCCGCCAGCTTCTTCTTGTCGTCATCGGTCAGCTTGGGCGGCTCAGGACTGGAGGCTCGACTGTGAAAGCTCGCGGCTTAATCGGAGATTGATCGAGTACCATTCGGAGCGTTTATCGCTCTGAATGCTAAGCCGGACCTGAATTCGATTTGTAAAAGTGCGGGAACTTTGACTGTCATGCATGAAATCGGCTTCACGCAGCAGCCGTAGCCCCAATGGCGCCGTGCCGGCGGAGGCACTTGTCATCGCCGCACTTGAGGCACTTGAGGCGGCTATCCAGAAAAGAGCGCGCTTATCGCTTCAAATGCTGCGTTACACCTGAAGTCTTATGAACCTATTTTAGCTTTTACATAAAGGAAATAAAAACCATCCTTGTTTTGTAAAATTTGCTTTCAGGCAACTTGCGAAATAGCTTGGCTCCAGCGTCTTTCTTATCCCGCCGATGTCTATCCCGTTCGGGCGGGGCGGGGACGACGTCGAGATTAGATCAACAACTTCGGCACTTGGTATCCGATAAAGAAGCTAGAAAGGTTAGGAAGACATCGCGTGTCAGAGTATTCAACGCTCCTGCTGGAATTGCCGGATGAATCGAAAAGGCTTGCGGCGCTTGGAATAGGGGCCTCGATCCTGGTTGCCCTCGTCGTTTTTCACGGAGCGGGTCTTCAGCGTATTTTCATTCACCATCAAACAGTTGAAGCCAGGCTGATCGACCGGCGAACCCATCTTCTCAAGCCGTCATTCCTGGTCGGTTGGTCCGTTCTTCTCATGCTTCTTCTGCATGTTATGGAAATAAGCATCTGGGCGCTTGCCCTTTGTGCCCTCGGTTTGATCAAGGGCTTCCACGATGCCGTGAATTATTCCGCAAACGCCTACACGACACTCGGCTATGGCAATGTTACGGTAGAAAAGCAGTGGCAGAACATCGGGCCGATCATTGCCGTGTCGGGGACACTCTGCTTTGCCTGGACCACCGGCGTGCTGGTTGCCATCGCGGCGAACTTCAACCAGGACCAGCGCCGGGAGATCAAACGCCAAGCAAAACGGCAATCCAAGATCGAGCGTTTCGAGCCATCCGACTTCTGATCGCATTCATTGGCCGGCCACTCTAAGCTGGCCGGTGAAGCGGGCAAGCGCTGCATCGTCCGGGCGAAGGATGCAAAGACGTTCCGCATAAGCCAAAGCCTGCTGCAAGTCGCGCGTCCTCAGCGCGTCCTGGAGCAGCATCGTAAGGATGTCCGCGTTGGCTGGGCTGCCGGCGAGCGCGGCTTCGAGAACCTGGCGCGCCTCTGCCGTCTGTCCCGCAGATTGCAGAGCGACAGCATAGACATAAGCGTAGCGAGGCTGGGCAGGCTCGAGTTCCGTGGCGCGCTTGAGGCTTTGCATCGCTTCGCCGTATCGCTTCTGCCGGATGAGCGAGAGGCCAAGAGCGTGGTGCGCCGCGGCGGCATCGGGGATTTCCGCGATTGTCTGGCGCAGCAGCGATTCAGCTTCGCTCTCGCGCCCCATCGCCCGGTAAAGATCGGCCAGATCGACGCGGGGCGGCACTTGCCGTGGCGAAAGCTTCAAGGCGGCAAGATATTCCTGCTCGGCGAAGTCGGCCTTGCCTTGCCTCACGTAAAAGCCCGCAAGATTCGCGCGTTCCTCCGCGCGGTCCGCGTTGAATTGTTTCCCGGCGATGAACTCTCGAATTGCTGCATTGAGCGCATTCTGATCAGCGGCACTCAGACTTGCCGTTGGAACGTCAGCGAGCAGCGAGGCGCCCTGCATTCGAACCGCAGGGACCGGATCTGACAGAGCCGCCCTGCCTCGCGCCCAACGATCGCTCAAGGGGAACGGCTCAAGCGCCCTCAAGGCGCCGACGCGGACCATGGCATCCGCATCGTGCAAGCCGCGCTCGATTTCAGCCTCCACCGCGGCGGACGGCCGGTCCCGCAGCTCAAGAAATGCCGTTGCCCTGGCGATGGCCGGGGCCGCCGGATCCTGGGCGACCTTCAAGAGCAGATCCCGAGCCTGAGGCTCGTCGAGCCGCGCGGCATGGAAAGCCTCGGCGTAAGTCTGAAAGCCCTTGCGGACCGGGCCGTGCCATCGCTCAACCGCCGCGGCAGCCCACGCGGCATCATGGTCAGCATGGCATGAGCTGCAGGTGTTCGGCGTGCCGATCTTTACCGTGAGATCGGGCCGGGGAACCCGGAAAGAATGGTCGTGGCGCCGGTCGGCGACCATGTAGGTGCGAGCCGGCATGTGGCAGGCGATGCAGTCCGGCGCGCCGGGGCCTGGGGCATGGCCGGTGTGCGCGGGAGCCGCGAACTTGTCCGGCGCATGACATTGCGAACAGACTTCGCTTTTGGCCGCCTTAAGGCTGCCGCTGTGGGCATCGTGGCACTCCGTACAAGTCACGCCTTTCGCGAACATCTTGCTCTGCTGGAACGAGGACGTGTTGAAGACCTCGTCCTTCATTTGTCCATCGTCTTCGAACAGATCGCTCGTGAGAAAGGCCGGAAGGTGCGTCTCGGTCAGACGCTGGCCCGGATGCCAGCTTTCCGAAAATTCGCCCCGCCGTGAATGGCATCGGTCGCACGTCTCGTTCACGCCGCCGGTGAGAGCCGGCGAAGATGACGAAGGGCTTCCTGTCTTCGGATCAGGCTGCCACGAAACCGCGCCTCGCTCTGCCGCGACCGATGCGAAGCCACGATGCGCCACGCCTGCCGGATGGCCGCCTTGCGCCCATTGAACATGGCCCGCGCCTGCGCCGTGGCACGCCTCGCAACCAATGCTGACTTCGGAGAAGGTGGTGTGGAAGCTGTCTTTCGCTGCATCGTAGTTCTTGCGCACGTTGGTGGAGTGGCATTCCGCGCACATGTAGTTCCAGTTCTGCTGCGGCCCCGTCCAGTGGAGTGCGTCGGACGGCGGAATGTCTTCGCCTGGATAGAGATGGAACCACCGTTGGCCGCCTTCGGCCTTGGGCCGCGTATCCCAGGCGTAAGGCAGGGCCTGCAGACGACCATCGGGGAACTCGACAAGGTATTGCTGAAGGGGATCGACGCCGAAGGTGTATCTGACCTCGAACTCGGCCTGCTTGCCGTCCTTGCCTTCGGTGGCGGCGAAGAAACGGCCATCCTTGCGGAAGAAGCGTGCCTTGGAGCTGAAATGCTGGGCTTCCGCGCCGTTGAAGTCGCCGAGAACGGCGGCCTCGGTCGCCTCCTGCATGGCGTGTGCGTGCTGCGATGTCTTCCAGGCTTTGCTCTGCGCCTCGTGACAGCCTGCGCAGACAGCGGAACCCGCGAAGCCGGCAGGCCGTGGAGCGTTCTCTTGCGCCGCAAGCAGCGCAGTGCTTGCCGGGCTTAGCAAGTGAATGCCGCATAAGATCAAGGCGCACACCAAGGAGGGCGCGTCTGGCAAAGCCTTCCACCGCGCCACGAGCTTGGCGATGAATATATTTCGCGGCCAACGACCCGGGCTTCGCCTCATAGGCGCCTCGCACTGTCAAGACGCGCGCAGGCTAAGGCTCCCTCCATAAGAAAGCTTTAACCGAAAAATGTGTGTGCGATGGCGCGGCGGTGACCATCATGAACAGTCGAGAAAGACGCACGGCGCAGATATAGTGGCCAGCAGTGTCGCTAAAGGAGCTAAAGGGCCGCGTCATGTGTCACGACTATCCCCGAGTGGGGGCTTCGGTCGCCGTGTTCCGTGGGGACGACGTGCTTTTGGTCAAGCGCGGCAAGCCGCCCTTCGAAGGCTTCTGGTCGCTTCCGGGTGGCGCGATCGAATGGGGAGAGACTGCCGTGGAGGCGGCGCGCCGCGAACTCAGGGAAGAAACCGGGCTGCTTGCCTCGAATCTCACTTTGGGGGATGTTGCGGACGGAATCTTGAAGGATGGCGAGGGTGCCGTGCAGGCTCATTACACGGTTATAGTATTTGCGGCACGCGACGTGACGGGAGCGCCCGCGGCAAGCGGCGACGCCGTGGATGCGGGCTTCTTCGGTTCCGAAGCGAGATTGCGCCTCCACTCTACGCCGGGCCTGGAGAAGGCGATCGGACACGCGAAACTGGCTTTGGAGAAGGACGGGCGATGACAAGCGGCGCAGCGCGAGCGAAGTCGGTAGCCTTCGCCGTCATGGTCATCTTGGCCGGCGCGGCCGGCCCCATCCCTGCGTACGCTCAAAATGCATCGAAACAGCATCAGCCGCCGCCCCCTCCGCCGCCGAAAGCCGCTGTGTCCGACGACCGCCCTTACGATACGCAAATCTTCCGGCTCGCCGAGATCCTGGGCACTTTGCATTATCTTCGCGAACTGTGCGGCGCGAATGAAGGGCAAGTCTGGCGCGAGCACATGCGCGAGCTCGTCGGCTCCGAGGGCACGAGCGCGTTGCGCAGGGCGAAGCTCGTGGAGAGCTTCAACCGCGGCTATCGCGACTATTCCCGCACCTACCGCACATGCACTCCGCCCGCGCTCGTTGCGATCCAGCGCTTCATGGAACAGGCGTCGACCATCACCGATACGCTCGTCGCCAACGACAAGAGCGCCACTCCGCCAGCGCCGCAGCCGCAGTAGGTTCGCGGCGCATCAGAGGCGCGCGCCCTAATGCTTGAAATAAAAGTAAAGAATGGCGCTTTCAGCAGCAGCGAAAAAGCACCAGACCGAGATGAAGGTCGCGGAATAGGCATAAGCCGAGACCACGAAGCCGGCCAGAACCATTGCGCCGAAGATCCGAACAGTTCCGCTCGAAGACAGAAAGAGCGGGACGCAGGTGCAGAGCAGATAGAGGGCGCTGCGCCATGAAATAGGATTTTCGTCGCCTCCGTAGTCGATGCTGTGCCCGCAGATGGCGACGTCGGGCGGGTACTGGATCAGGCCATTGAGCACATAGATCGAGATTGAGCAGCCGAGAATGGCAATCGCCCAAAGAGCGAGCCTGCGGCGGGGATCGGACTCGATCGAAAGCACTGCAAGCGCTGTATAGGTTGGCCAAAGGACTCTGGCGAAGATCAGGAAGATGAATGAGAGAGTGGCGACCGACTCTTTGTTGCCTTCGCCCTCCAGTTGCAGCCAAAGCGCCCCTTCTACTGTCTGCTGGGCTGCGAACAGTAGCGGCATGCTTGCCAAAGGAAGCCCGCGCGGATGCCTTACCTGCCGGATGGTTGCGACACCAATCGCCGCGGTGACGGAGCCAGCCAGCAAGCTGGCACTAGCTGAGAAACACATGCTCCGGCACCCCGCGCGCTCAAGTAGCCCGCGAGCGACCCACCAGTATTAAGATGTCCGGGCGCGAGAGCCAGCGAAATGCTGCCGGGCGACCCATACCACGAGCTGACGGAGATCCCGGAAGAAATCGTATGTCCTGACTCGCCCGGCTGACATGGAAACGCAAGTCACCTCTCCCGGTGGGAGAGGTCGGACCGCTTTGCGGTCCGGGTGAGGGGGTAGTGCCTGATTATCGAATGTAAGCGCCCCTCACCGCAACCCTCTCCCCCTGGGAGAGGGCGTCCCGCTTCGATTCCATTTGCGCCGATCTAACGCAGAAGCGCCAGGAACGACGCGGGCGCCTGCACCGCCATCCGGTGCCCGGCAAGGCCATAGGCAAACTGCGAAAACAAGACCATCCCGAACATGACGAGCACAGCACCGGAAACCTGGTTGATCCTTTTCAACCGGCTTTCGGTCAATTTATGCCTCACCCGCGAGATGAGCCGGGAAAGCCCTGCCCACCAGATCAGACTGCCCGCCATGATGGAGGTCACGGCGGTAAACGCCTGGATCCAGTTGTCGATGCCTCCCAGCACCGACGTTGCGCCTCCGAAAAGCGCGAAAAGACCGAGGATGGCCCCTGGGTTGGTAATGGTGAGGAAGAAGGTCTGCGGCACGATGTTCAAATGCGGCATGATCCGCCACACCTTGAAGCGAATGGCCGGCCGCAAGAACTGGGGCACGCTATTGGAAAGGCGCCTCAGCCGCGCGATATTCGTGGTTGCCGTATCGACGATTTTCGGCTGCGAGAGAAAAACGTTCAAACCGAAGCCGGTCATGATGAAGCCGCCGACCAGCTCGATTTTGAGCTGGTGATCGCGCATAAAGCCGGAGATGGCGGACGCGCCGAAGGCGGCCACGGTCGCGATAATGCCATCGGCAAAAACGGCGCCGAGGCCGGCGGCGAACCCGCCCCAGAAACCGCGTTCGAGCGTCCTTTGGATGCAGACGATGTTCACGGGGCCCACAGGCGCAGCAATGAGCACGCCGATGAACAGGCCAATGATGGCAAATCTCGTCGGATCGATGATCGACTGTGCCCACATAGGCCGCTTTAGCCCTTGAAGTTATGCGATGCCGAAGTGGCGTCTCCGTGCGCCATCATCGCGCCCAAAAACCGAAGCGAGGTGACAGGGGATTCGCCACGCCCCTGCGCCCAGCAATGCATGCCGCGAAACCGTCATGTCTTGCAACAGGAGACGAACGTGAAAGCTTTGCCAACAGCAATTTTCCTTAGAAGTCACGGACAAGGCCGTTCGGCCATCTCCTCCATCGTCGCAGCCTTGATGTTTTGCGCCGCCATGTTTGCGGCAATGCCATCGATTGCGGAAGAGGTTCAGCTTGGGCGCGACGTTTCGAAGCTGCCCCCCGAGGTGCAGCGCATGCGGCAAGCCATATTGCAAGCCGCGACCAGCGGCGACATCGAAGAGCTTCGTGTGCCGATCGATATGAACGAGCTGCATCCCGTATTTGCGAAGACATACATTGCGGACCCGATAGCGTACCTTAAATCGGTCTCGGCTGACGGGAACGGGCGGGAAATTCTTGCCGTCCTGTATAACTTGCTGACAACCGGTTACGCGATCAAGAATCCGGGAGCGAAAGACGAAATGATCGTGTGGCCCTATCATGCCGTAGTGCCGCTGAACGCCCTTACCCCAAGCCAGGAGGTCGAGATTTACCGGTTTTTGCCACCTGCGCGGGTAAAGGAGATGGCCGCGCAAGGAAAATACGGGTTTTATAGCGTTGGAATAAGCCGCGACGGCGTTTGGCATTATTTTTCGTTGGATTAGAGGGGCAGGGAGCTTCAGCATCGGGCTTCCAATTTGCGCACTGTTCGCCGTGGTTGGCATGCGATATTTCCGAACTGACGCGCTCGACCATTTGTTTCCACAACATCTCAACGGGACAAACCCCTCACCCTGTCCCTCTCCCGCAAGGGGAGAGGGAACGATGTGGGCGCACCCTCTCCCAGGGGAGGGGGAGAGGGTTGGGGTGAGGGGCGTATCCTTGCGTTAGGGCATACCATCGAGCCCAAAGGCCTGAGCGAGAGCGCACCTTCCAGCTACACTTTCTAAACCTTCACCGGCGAAATAGATCTCATTAACCGATTATTTTTAAATAGTTTTTGGAAATGTTGATGAAAGCTTCCCCAGGCACAGGGGAGGCGATGATGATTGCAAGAGTTGGTTTTGCCCTCTGTTTTGTATTTTCCTCGGCAACCGCGTCCTTGGCGGGCGACTTGTTTCCGCCCGATGACTTCTATGTTGGAGGTCAGCTCTTCCAGCAAGGCCCAGCTCCAATTGCCGCCCTGCCGAGTGCAGCGTTGCCGAATGCGACGCTGCCCAACGCAATGCTGCCCAATGAAACCCTCCCCACGCTCGGCGAAAAACTCTTCTTCGATATTCGTCTCTCGGGAAGCGGGCGGACGGCGTGCGCCAGCTGTCACCGTCCCGAATACGCATTCGCCCAGCCGGAGCGGGCTGCGATTTTCGACAGCGGCAGCATAGGCCCCCGGAACGTGCCTTCGCTCCTGGCCTCGCAATTCCTGCCCCGGCTCACGTGGGATGGACGGTTCCGCTCGCTGGAGGAACAGGTTTATGGGCCTCTGAGCGCCCGTGGCGAGATGGGCCTCAGTATCGAAGAGGCGGCCAACCGCCTCGCCGCGGATCCGAAATATGAGCGGCTTTTCATGCATGTCCTCCATGAGCCGCCATCGCCCCGCGGGATCGCGTCCGCGCTTGCCGCTTACGAGCGCTCGCTTGTTTCGGGGTGGAGCCCCTTCGACAGGTTCAGTCTCAAAGGGGACCAAAACGCGCTGAACGGCTTCGAACGCTTCGGGTTCGACCTCTTCAGGGGTAAAGCGCGTTGCGTGGCCTGTCATCGGCTGCCCGAGCGCAGCGCCGGGGGCTACGCTCTTTTCACGGACTTCGGCTTCCACAATCTCGGCATCGGCTATCGTCAGGGCGGCTTTGCCGATCAAGGCTTGGGTGCAATCACGAGGCGTCCCGAGGACACAGGTGCATTCCGCACGCCATCGCTGCGCAACGTGGCCGCGACCGCGCCCTACATGCACGACGGCAGCTTGCCTACGCTGCGCGATGTCGTCGACTTCTACGACGCGGGCGGGCTGGCCAATCCCTATCAGTCGCCGCTTATTCGGCCGCTAAACTTGCGTGAGGAAGAGAAGGAAGCCCTCGTCGCTTTCTTGAAAACCCTGACGACCGAGGACTTTGCCCGGCGCAGCCTGGCAGGCCGCGCCGGCGTATCCTTCGAGCCGCGCAATTAATGGGTGCGTGTTGTCCGGCGTTTGTTGAAGTCCATCACCCATGAACGCGGCTTTGCGGCCGAAGCCTCGCGTGCCGGCTTAGCCTCTCCGGCGGCTCGCACAGGAGGAGTTGCGGGCAGGAACTTGAATGGCGGGGAGTCGCGGAACTGGTCCGAAACCTCGCCCGAGTAAACCTCGCCATTCGAAAGTGTGAGCTTCTTCACGGGCGCGCCGGGTTTCAAGTCGAGCTTCGCCAACGAGACCCAAAAGGTGTTCGGACGCGTCGCCAAGTCGAAGTAGTAAACGAGGTTTTTCTGGTCCGAGACCGTGCGCCAGAGCGTCGAGGCAATATTCGGCTTATCCGGAGTGGTTAGCCCGAGGGGCACGCTGACGCCGCGCTGTACACTCAGCACACTGGCCAGGGCTTGATTTTCGAAGGACTGACCCGGCACGCTCTTGATAATGGAGGGATCGGCCTGCTTCGGGATCGCGCTGAGGAAAAACGATGCGCGGGCGAAGCGGTCTGCGGCACGGTTGGTTCCGGGCAGAAACACGAGGCCGCCGATATCCTTCCAATATGCATCGAGGGCAAGCTGCTGATCGTAAGCCGGAGAGTTCGTCATCACGGTGTATTTCTTGCCGTGATGGATTTTCAGCTTACCGCCGAGATATTCGAAAATGGCGGAGTCGCCGGTTGAATCCGAGATGGACAGGTGGATCGTAGCCGGCGCGCCATTGGGCAAGGTAGGCGCGATGATCGTGAAGGGCTCCTTGCTTAAAGCGTCGACGGCTTCGCCAACCGTGGCGTAATTATCGAGCACGTATTGCGCCCATGCGACGATGGAGAGAAGCGGCTTCCCTGCCTCCGGGGACCCGTAATCGGACTCGGCCAGATAAAGGAGGTTCGCGACGAGGCCCTTCTCGTTCAGGCCATCGCCGCTTCCGGCTTCATAGCTGGAGGTGATGACGCTACCGTATTTGGAGGTCCATTGGATCGAGTTTGGCCCCGCCGCGCCATCCCGTTTCATGCCGGCGGGGAAAGCCCAGAGATTGGAGCCCATGTCCTCGGCCCAATCCATGTTGCGGCCGGTTATTACGGTGTTGTTCGCGCCGGTGTAGAGGGTGCGGGTGCAAGCGGCTGCCGCATCGGCCGTCAGGACGGCAACACCGGCTGCAAAAAGAGCAAGGGTTGAACGCTTCACAATATTGCTCCTGTTCGTTACGCCTAACTGCGCGCAGGCTTTCGCCCCCGCGTTCAGGGCTCTGAAGCGCTTTAGCGTAGCCATGTTGCTTTAATTCTTCCGCGAGTTGCGCTGGAGCTTTTTAGGCAATTAACCTGGCCAACCGCGGCCGGTCACTTTCCGATCGTCATCAAGCTCGCGTTGCCGCCGGCGGCGGCGGTGTTGACAGAGACCGTCCTCTCTTTCAGGAGCATCTCAAGGCTGTAGCGCGGATTTCCCGAAAGAACAGCGATGATCGGGCCGGGACGCTCGGCCAAGCGGCGCGCGACCTTCCCCTGGTTCTGCTCGCCGGCAACGAGCACCGCGTCGAAGTCCGACGTTTCCCATCCGCTCACACTTGCAAAGTGAGCGCGCAAGGTGTTGGGAATGCGTGCTAGCAGGCTTTTCACCGCCTCGTTTTCCTGCAAAAGAAAGCGGTTGCCGGTTGCAAGCGCGGCCCCGAACTGGTGCAAAGCCTCCGGTATTGTGGTCGCGACACCAAGCAAGGTCCCGCGCGGCAGGAAGCGGAGCCGGTTGTCTTCGCCAACGGGTCCCGGCAGCGTCATCTCGACTGGGAGAGGCGACGTTTCCCGAAAAAACTCAAGGAATTCGCTCAGACGGACGCGCTCGCCGTCTGTCAAAATTCCGTCCGCACTCCCCTCGACCCATTTCGCGAGCGCGGCCAGGGCATCGAGCTTCCTATCGTCGCGAGCGCCATTAAGCCGGGTCGGCGGTCCATCCCGAAGAAGCCGATGGATATAAAGTGGGCCGCCAGCCTTCGGCCCCGTCCCCGAAAGCCCCTCGCCGCCGAAAGGCTGAACGCCGACGACCGCGCCGATCATGTTGCGGTTGACGTAGATGTTTCCAACGCGGGCACGGGTCACGATAAAGTCGATGGTTTCGTCGATGCGCGAGTGAATGCCCAGCGTCAGCCCGAAGCCGGTGGCGTTGATGTCGTCCACAAGGCGTGCGAGTCCGTCACGGTGAAAGCGGACCACATGCAAAACTGGCCCGAAGACTTCATGGGTCAGCTCGCCGATTGAGCCGATTTCAAGCAGCGTCGGGGCGACGAAAGTTCCCGCCACGCACGAAGCCGGAATCGGCGTTTGACAAAGTACGCGATGGCCCGAACCGGCCACGTAGGAACTGAGAGCGGCCTGCGCCCCCGCATTGATCACCGGCCCAACATCCGTTTGGAGGCGTGCGGGATCGCCAATTTTCAGCTCCGCCATCGCGCCCTTCAGCATATCGAGCACGTGATCGGCGATGTCGTCCTGGAGGCACAGAACGCGAAGCGCGGAGCAGCGCTGCCCTGCCGAGTCGAAAGCCGACGCCAGCACGTCGCCCACCACCTGCTCGGGAAGCGCGGACGAATCCACGATCATGGCATTCTGCCCGCCCGTCTCGGCGATCAGCGCGATATTGCCTCGCTCCGCGAGCGTGCCCTGGATCGAGCGGGCGACTTCGGTCGAGCCCGTGAAGACGACCGCTTGCGTGCGAGGGTCCGCGACCAGCGCCGCGCCCACCACAGAGCCGCGCCCCGGCACAAGCTGGAGAACGTCACGCGGGATGCCCGCTTCGTGCAAAAGGCGCACGGCTTCGGCTGCGATGAGGGGCGTCTGCTCAGCCGGCTTGGCCAAAACGGGGTTTCCAGCGGCAAGCGCCGCCGTGATCTGGCCTGTGAAGATGGCGAGGGGAAAGTTCCACGGGCTGATGCAAACGGTTGGGCCGAGTGGCGTGTGTGGCGCGCTTAACTCGGTCCGGGCTTGGGCAGCATAATAGCGGCAATAATCGACGGCCTCCCGCACCTCCGAGATGGCGTTCGGCATGGTTTTACCCGCTTCGCGGATGAGAAGCGCGCCGAGGCTTTGCATGGATTGCTCGAAAAGGTCAGCGGCTCGTTCGAGGATAGCGGCCCGCTCGGCGGCCTCGGTACTCGCCCAGCGGGATGCAGCAGCGGCGGCATTCGCAATCGCGGCCCCGGCATCGCTCGCGTTTGCCCCGGCGGCATGGCCGACTGTGTCGGCATGGTTGGCCGGATTGAGAATCGTCTTCTGCGCCAACCCCTCCTGTGGCGGCGAGGCGAGGATTGGCTGGGCTCCGAATACGGTCTCGTGACTCGCCGCAACGGCCCGCTCAAGCTCGCCCCGCGCGCAGGCATCGGACAAATCGAGACCTTTAGAGTTTTTGCGCTCTGCCCCGAACAAATCGGCGGGCAGCGCAATCGCGGGATGCGGCGCGCCCGCAAACGCCGCCGCCTCGTCAACCGGATCGGCGATCAGGTCCTCGATGGCAATCCTGTCGTCCACAAGCTGATGGACGAAAGAAGAATTGGCTCCGTTCTCCAGGAGACGCCGCACAAGATAGGCAAGCAGCGTCTTATGCGTGCCCACCGGCGCATAGATCCGGCATGGCCGGTTCAGGTTCTCAGCGCCGACGACTTGCCCGTAGAGGCTTTCGCCCATGCCGTGGAGGCACTGGAACTCGTAATCGCCCGGCCGGAAATTTGGCCCAGCCAGATGGTAGATCGCCGAGAGCGTGTGCGCATTGTGGGTCGCAAATTGCGGGAAAACCAGATCGCGCCGCGCAAACAACCGCTTTGCGCAGGCGAGATAGCAAACGTCAGTGTAGGCTTTGCGCGTAAAAACGGGATAGCCGCTAAGGCCGTCGACCTGCGCGCGCTTGATTTCGCTGTCCCAATAAGCGCCTTTCACAAGCCGGATCATGAGGCGGCGCTTCGTGCGTTCGGCGAGGTCGATGAGATAATCGATCACAAAGGGAGCGCGCTTCTGGTAGGCCTGGACGACGAAGCCGAGCCCTTGCCAGTCTTCAAGCGCTTTCTCCTTGGCGAGCACCTCGATCAAATCGAGTGACGGCTCCAGGCGGTCGGCCTCCTCGGCATCGATGTTGAAGCCGATGCCGCGCTCGCTCGCCATGAGCGCAAGCTTGCGCAGCCGCGGATAAAGCTCGTTCCGGACGCGGCCCATCTGCGTGTAGCTGTAACGCGGATGAAGCGCCGACAGCTTCACCGAAATTCCTGCGCCGTCGTACACGCTTGCGCCCCGGCTGGCGCCGCCAATCGCCTCGATGGCATGCTCGTAGGATGCCATATAGCTCGCGGCATCCTCTTCGGTCAGCGCAGCCTCGCCGAGCATGTCGAAGGAATATCGGAAACCGCACTCCTCGAAGGGCC
Organism: uncultured Alphaproteobacteria bacterium; assembly: GCA_963834165.1. Taxonomy (GTDB): domain Bacteria; phylum Pseudomonadota; class Alphaproteobacteria; order Rhizobiales; family Rhodomicrobiaceae; genus Rhodomicrobium. Next base: position 751,984 of record CAWIAL010000018.1, read on the forward strand.
GCGCATAGTCGAGCGCTTCCTCGATCGTCTGGCCGGTCACGAACTGCCGTCCGAGAAGCCGCATCGCAAGGTCCATCGCCTTGCGGATGATGGGTTCGCCGCCTCGCGCAACGGCGCGGCTGAGGGAAGCCGCCATCCCCCGCTCGCTGCTCGTAGACACAAGCCTGCCAGTTATCAGCAATCCCCAGGTGGAGGCATTCACGAACCACGACGGACTTGCGCCGAGATGCGCATGCCAATCTCCGTGCGAAAGCTTATCGCGAATGAGAAGGTCGCGTGTGTGGGCATCGGGAATGCGCAATAGCGACTCGGCAAGGCACATCAGCGCGACGCCTTCGCGGCTCGAAAGGGAGAACTCCTTCATGAGCGCTTCGACACCGAAGGCTTGCCCGCGTTCGCTTCTGAGGCGCTTCACCAAGCCATGAGCGAGGCTTTGCACTTTGGCAGCAGTCGCCGGATCGATCCGGGCCTCTTCGACGAGGGGCGGAACGCAGAGAGGATCCGGCGCACGATAGGCCGCCCTGATCGCGCTCCGCTTTTCCTCGACAGTATCCTTCGCCTGGAGAGTTTTCGCCGGCATGAATGTCATGGCTTCGCTTCGCATTCTTTAGAAACGCCGCTTTCAGCCAAGCTTACAGCCGCAGGCGGCGCGAAAAGCTTAATCACCACCTTTGATATTGGTCCTGTCCAACTCGCCGCAAGGCAACCCTCTTGCATTCACGGAATATTGGATTATTCTGACTGGCCAGTCAGTCATCGATGGCAGCGGAATGATGTTCAAACACCGGACAAGAGAGCAGACCTCTCCTTCAACCAATGGAGGGGACTCCGCTTCGGAAAAAAAGCGCATCACCCAGGACGAGCGCCGCGCCGCGATCCTTGCCGCTGCTCTCGATGTGTTTTCCGAGAACGGCTTTGCCGCGGCTAGGCTCGATGATGTGGCGCAGAAGGCAGGCGTCGCGAAAGGCACGCTCTATCTGTACTTCCCGGACAAGGAAGCGCTGTTCGAAGAGCTTCTTCGTGGTCTGGCGAGCCCAGTGCTCCAGCGGATCGAGGCGCTTTCGGCCGATCAGTCGGTACCCGCAAATTTAATTCTCGAACGCATCTTGACGCTGTTTCAGAGCGAGGTGATCGGGACGAATCGGGAACGGCTGCTTCGCTTGATCATCTCCGAGGGACCGCGCTTCCCCAAGATCGCCGAGTTCTACCATCGCGAGATCATAAGCAAAGGCAAGGAAATCATTCGCTCCATTGCGGCTCGCGGCTATGAGCGCGGCGAGCTTCCTTCCGACGCGATGGCCAAGTTTCCACAGCTTTTCTTCGCGCCTCTGCTGACCGCCATTCTTTGGAGGTCGCTTTTCCAAAAGTTCGACCCGCTTGATGTGAACGCCATGATCGAGACCCACCGCAAGCTGATGCTCGGTCTCAAGGATGAGGGGAATCCAAAATGAAACGTCCACCGAAAGCGGTTCTCATCGCTCTTCTGGTTGCGGGAGGCCTCGCAGGCTATTGGTGGTACAAGACCCGGCATTCGGGCAGCGGCGAGCTTGTGCTGCAGGGCAACGTGGAGGTCCGGCAGGTGAACCTCGGATTCAAGGTTCCGGGCCGGATCGAGGTCTTGCACGTCGACGAAGGCGACACCGTGCGCTCCGGCGAGGTGCTGGCGTCGCTCGAAAAAGTCTATTTTCAGGATACGCTCGCTCAAATGCGCGCCCAGCTTGGGCAGTCCGAAGCGAATTACAACAAGCTGAAGACCGGCAACCGCCCGGAGGAAATCGCGGAGGCCAGAGCGCTGGTCGCGGAGCGCGAAGCCACGTTGACGAACGCGAAGATAACCAGAACCCGCGCGGAATCGCTTCTCAAGACACCGGCAGGGTCGCAAAAGAGCGTCGACGATGCGTCGGCTGCGGAGCGGCAGGCTGACGCTCAGCTAAAATCGGCCCGCGAAGCGCTGAGGCTGCAGGAGATCGGGTTCCGCAAGGAGGACATCGCGCTTGCGAAAGCGCAGTTCGATGAGCATCAGGCGACCGTGAAAACCGCCGAGCGGCAGTTGACCGACTCCGATTTGATCGCGCCGAGTGACGGCACGGTGTTGAGCCGCGTTCGGGAAGCCGGAGCCATCGTGCAGACGGGCGACACGGTTTTCGTGCTGAGCCTCACATCTCCGGTCTGGGTCCGCACCTATGTTTCGGAGCCGGACCTCGGCCGCATCAAACCCGGCATGGATGTGAGCGTGCATACCGATTTGCCCGGCGGGAAGGTTTATAGCGGCAAGGTTGGCTTCATCTCGACCGCGGCCGAATTCACTCCGAAAACGGTGGAGACGACCGAACTTCGCACGGCGCTCGTTTATCGCATCCGCGTGGTTGTGGACGGGCGCGCGGACGAGCTGCGCCAGGGCATGCCGGTCACGATCAATCTTCATCCGGCTCTCGAAGGAACGCCCGTTGCGAGCAGTACGCCATGACGGGCAGTCCCGTTGCCATTATCGAATCGGTGACGAAGCGTTTCGCCGCGAACGCGCCGCCCGCTCTCGATTCCATCAGCTTCTCGATCAAGAGCGGGCAAGTCACTGGCGTAGCTGGGCCGGACGGCGCCGGCAAGACCACCTTGATGCGCCTCTTGGCGGGGCTGCTTGTGCCGACGGAAGGCACGCTCACGGTGTGCGGGTACGACACCATCAAGGACAGCATCGCGCTCCATCACGCCATCGGCTACATGCCCCAGCGCTTCGGGCTCTATGAAGACCTTACGGTGCTCGAAAACCTGACGCTGTACGCGGACCTTCGCGGTGTCGTCGGCAAGGTCCGTTCGGAGACCTTCGAGCGCCTTCTCGCCTTCACCGATCTCGCCCGTTTCACGAGCCGCCTCGCGGGCAACCTCTCGGGCGGCATGAAGCAAAAACTTGGCCTTGCCTGCGCGATGCTGAAATCGCCCAAGATCCTGCTCCTCGACGAGCCGAGCGTCGGCGTGGACCCAATTTCCAGGCGTGAACTTTGGCGCATGGTTCATGCCCTGACCGGGGAAGGCGTTGCCGTCGTCTGGACGACCGCCTACCTCGACGAGGCGGAAAACTGCACCGAGGTTATCGTGCTCAATAACGGCGCGCTTCTCTACCAGGGCGACCCGAAGGCGATGACGGCGCAAATCGGCGACCGGGTGTTCCTGGTCGAAGGCGCGGCCGAGGAGCGCCGAACGCTGCTGGCGCGGGCTCTCTCCAGGCCGGAGATCATCGACGGCGTCCTGCAAGGCGACTCGGTGCGCCTTGTAATGAGCGAGCATGCGCCGCCGCCCAAGCCGGAAGAGTTGGAAACCGGGGGAGTGGTTACGATCGCGCCCGCAAGGCCGCGCTTCGAGGATGCCTTCGTCGCCATGCTCGGCGGCCAGCCCAAGCGCACCCAAGACATGAAGCCTGTTCCGCAATCCCGCAATGGCGGCGGCGCTGCGGTCGAAGCGCTCGATCTGACGAAGAAATTCGGCGACTTCACCGCGGCGGACCACATCTCATTCAGCATCAAGCGCGGCGAGATTTTCGGCCTGCTCGGCCCGAACGGGGCGGGGAAATCGACCACCTTCAAGATGATGTGCGGGTTGTTGCGGCCAACTGAGGGGACGGCTCGCGTCGACGGCTACGACCTCTACCGGGCGCCGTCGGCGGCGCGCGGACGGCTCGGCTACATGGCGCAGAAGTTTTCCCTCTATGGCGATCTCAGCGTGCGTCAGAATCTCGATTTCTTCGGCGGCGCCTACGGGCTATGGGGCGCGAAAAAGCGCGACGCAATCGACCGGGCCGTCCAGGCTTTCGACCTTGGGCCGCATCTCGGCGTGAACGCGGGCACCCTGCCGCTTGGGTTCAAGCAAAGGCTCGCTCTCTCCTGCGCCATCCTTCACAACCCGCCGGTTCTGTTCCTCGACGAGCCGACATCGGGCGTCGATCCCCTCACCCGGCGCGAGTTTTGGGGCTATATCAATGCCATGATCGCAGGCGGCGTGACCGTGATGGTGACGACCCACTTCATGGACGAAGCCGAATATTGTGACCGCGTCGCGCTCATCTATCGCGGCAAGAGCATCGCCATCGACACGCCTGACGCGCTGCAGGCCCGCGTTCGGACTGCCGCGCTGCCGAATCCAACCCTCGAAGATGCGTTCATTTCGCTGATCGAAGATCAAGACAGGCGGGAGGCGGCATGAACGAAACTCTGCAGGAAGTGCGCCCTCACCCTGTCCCTCTCCCCCCGGGAGAGGGGACGACGTTGCAGCCGTCCCGTCCGGACTCCCTCTCCCATGGGGAGAGGGCTGGGGTGAGGGGCGTTTCCTTCGACGAAGATGGGGGACCATACGATCGAGGCGGCCGCTGGCGGCGCATGCGCGCGCTTATTCGCAAGGAGATGCTCCAGATCGTCCGCGATCCGAGCAGCCTTGTCGTCGCCGTCCTGCTGCCGGTTCTGTTGCTGTTCCTGTTCGGCTTCGGCGTTTCCTTCGACGTAACGAAAATGCGCGTCGGAATCGTGATCGAAAATCCGACCCCCGAAACCGTCATGTTCGAGGCGTCGCTGGCGAACACGCCGTTCTTCCAGGTTCGCGTCGCCCACGACCGGCGCGCTTTCCTCGACGACCTGACCGCCTCGCGCATCGAGGGCGTCGTCATTCTCGCGGGCGACTTCACGCAGCGCGTCGGGCGCGGCGACACGGCGGCGGTTCAGATCATCACCGACGGCACCGATCCCAACACGGCCAGCCTTGTCACGGCCTATGTGCAGGGGGCCTGGCAAACTTGGCTCTCCCAGCGCGCCTTAAGCAGCGGGCTGGATGCAAAAGGTTTTATCACCACGGAGCCACGCGTCTGGTTCAATCCCGAGCTTGAAAGCCGGCGCTTTCTCGTGCCGGGGTCCATCGCGCTCATCCTGATGATGATCGGATCGCTTTTGACCGCGCTTGTAGTCGCGCGCGAATGGGAGCGCGGCACCATCGAGGCGCTGCTCGCCACGCCCGCCAGCGTGCCCGAGTTTCTCGTCGGTAAGGTCGTCCCGAACTTCTTCTTAGGCTTGGTCGCAATGGCGATCTCGGTCGCCTTTGCCGTTTTCATTTTTGGCGTGCCTCTTCGCGGCTCGATCTTCAGTCTGCTTGCGGTAACGACGGCCTTCCTCCTCGTGGCGCTCAGCGCAGGCTTACTCATCTCGACCGTGGCGCGGACGCAGTTTCTCGCCAGCCAGATCGCGATGATGGCGTCCTTTCTGCCGGGCCTGTTCTTCTCCGGGTTCATTTTCGAGCTGTCGAGCATGCCGGGGCCGCTCCGTGCCTTCTCGGCGCTCGTCCCGGCCCGCTATTTCGTGACCGCCCTCCAAACAATCTTCCTCGCCGGCGACGTTGCCTCGGTGCTCGTGCCGAGCATTCTCATTCTCACGTTCATGAGCGTCTTTCTGATGGTGCTGACCGCGCGCAACTCGAAAATGAGGCTCGACTAGCGATGCCGCCAAAACTCATCGCGCTGATCATCAAGGAGCTGCTGTCGGCGTTCCGCGACCCGCGCACCCGCATCGCCTTCATCATCCCGCCGCTGATGCAGGTGTTCCTCTATGCCTACGCGGCCACGCTCGAAGTGACGAATGCGCCCATCGGCATCTACAATGAGGATTGGGGGGAGAGTTCCAGGCAGCTCATCAGCCGTTTCGAGCGCGCGTCGGCGTTTTCGGAAATAACCTATTTCAAGAACGAGACGGGAATCCAGCCCGCGATCAACTCGCAGAGCGTGCTGGCGGTGATCCGCATTCCGCAGGATTTCTCGCGGAAAGTCGCGGCGCGCGAGCCCGTGAGCGTACAGGTGCTTCTCGATGGGCGGAAGTCGAACAGCGCGCAAATCCTGAACAGCTACATCAACAGCATCGTGACGAAGTTCGCCGTGGATGTCGTCCTGGGCGAGGAGCGCCCCGACGTCAGCACGGTGGTCGATCGATCCTGGTACAATCCCAACCGCGAGTACCGGAACACCATGGTTCCGGGCCTTGTCGGCACGCTCACCATGACCACAGTGCTGATGGTGATGGTGATGTCGGTCGCCCGCGAGAGGGAATTGGGCACTTTCGAGCAGCTTCTCGTCTCGCCCCTGCAGCCGCTCGAAATCATGATCGGCAAGGCCGTGCCGGGTCTCATCATCGGCGTGGTGCTGGCGACCGCCATCACGATCATCGTCACGCAGGTGTTCGGCATACCGCTGACGGGCTCGATTTTTGTGCTCTACGCGGGGCTGATCGTATTCACGCTCGCCATCATCGGCGTGGGGCTTTTCATTTCATCGCTCGTCGCGACGCAACAACAGGCAATGCTCGGCGCGATGGTCTATATGATGCCGGCGATGATGCTGTCGGGCTTCACGAGCCCCGTGCAGAACATGCCCGACTGGCTTCAGCCTGTCGCGCTGGTCAACCCGCTCACTCATTTTCTCGTGATCGTGCGCGGCGTTTTCTTGCGCGATATGCCGATGGCTCTCGTTGCGGAGCGCATCTGGCCGATGCTGTTCATCGCGGCGTTCACGCTGACGGCGGCGAGCTGGCTGTTCCGGCGGAAGCTGGGTTGAACCTATTCCGCGGCGTGGGGATGGATCGTTGCGAGGTCGGTTTCGATCTGCCGCCGCCGCTCCATCAAATCATAATCCGCCTGGAGACCCAGGAAAAAGCCCTCCGACACCCCAAAATAGCGCGCAAGCCGCAAATCGGTGTCGGCTGTCACGGCGCGTTTTCCTAAGACGAGCTCGTTGATCCGGCGAGGAGGTACGTGAATGGCCCGCGCAATTCCGTTTTGGCTCAAGGCCATCGGCTTGAGGAACTCCTCCAGCAGGATTTCGCCCGGATGCGGGTTGGGCAGCAACGTCTCTTCATCCTCTATGGTAATCGATGATTTTGACATCGCTTGCGCCTCCTTCCCCCCAAACAAAACAAATGCGCCATTGATCATTGATCCGGATGCTATGCTCGCCTGTCCTATCGCCTTTCAAGGCTTCGAGACGATTGCCAGGCGGGACGCGCAAGTCTTCAAGCACGCGCGCTTGGTTCAACAGACGCAGCTTCCGAAGCGCCACGGGCTGAATATCCGCCGGAAGCTTGCGGCTTCGCCTGCCTGACCAAATCAAAGCCGTTTCACGGTCAGCGAAGCTTCGGATCATGAGCGACTATAACGCGTTGCGTTATAGCTCGCAAGGTTAGAACGACTGGGTGAATCTTGCTGCGACGCCGCATGCTTAGGCATGGCGCTTGCAAGCCCGGCTCAAGCGAAGCACATTGCCGCCGAAATAGAATCGCATGCCGCACAGCCAGGAGACACGATGGCCCTGCACGTCGCGCTGACGCACCGCACGGAATACACCTACGACCGCCTGACCGGCCTCGGCCCGCAGATCGTGCGGCTTCGCCCGGCTCCGCATTGCCGGACGCCGATCCTCAGCTATTCGCTGAACATCACGCCAAAGGATCACTTCATCAATTGGCAGCAGGACCCGTTCGGCAATTACCTCGCGCGGCTCGTGTTTCCCGAGATGACGCGCGAGTTCAAGGTGGCGGTCGATCTTGTGGCGGACATGGCCACGATCAATCCGTTCGACTTTTTCGTCGATGAATACGCCCGCAACTTCCCCTTCGCATACGAGCCGGAGCTGAAGGAGGAACTGGGCCCCTATCTCAAGGCGGCGGAGCCGGGGCCGCTCCTCAAGGAATATCTCGCGCGCCTGCGCATCGACGCGAAAACCTCCATCGATTTCATCTGGGCGCTCAACCAGCAGCTTCAGCACGATATCCGTTATCTCATCCGCATGGAGCCGGGCGTACAAACGCCGGAGGAGACGCTGAAGAAGGGGTCGGGCTCGTGCCGCGACTCGGGCTGGCTCCTGGTTCACATCCTGCGCAACTACGGCCTCGCGGCGCGTTTCGTGTCGGGCTATCTCATCCAGCTCAAGGCCGACATGAAGTCGCTCGACGGGCCGTCGGGCACGGAAGTGGATTTCACCGATTTGCACGCCTGGGCCGAAGTCTATCTTCCCGGCGCGGGCTGGATCGGCCTCGATCCCACATCCGGCCTGTTTGCGGGCGAAGGCCATATCCCGCTTGCCGCGACGCCCTCTCCGCAGAGCGCCGCGCCGATCACCGGCATGCATGACGAAGCCGAGGTCGAGTTCTCGCATCACATGAAGGTGACGCGCATCCTCGAAAGCCCGCGCGTCACGCTGCCCTACACCGAAGAGCAGTGGAGCGCGATCGCGACAGCGGGCCACGAGGTCGACCGCCGCTTGCAGGCGAGCGATGTGCGCCTGTCGATGGGCGGCGAGCCGACCTTCGTCTCCATTGACGACGTGGATGGCGCGGAATGGAACACCGACGCCGTTGGCCCGACAAAGCGCCGTTATGCCGAAAATCTCATCCGCCGCCTGCGCCAGAAGTTCGCGCCGGGCGGGCTGCTCCACTATGGGCAAGGCAAGTGGTATCCGGGCGAGCAGCTTCCGCGCTGGTCATTTGCGGTCTACTGGCGCGCGGATGGGCACCCGCTGTGGGAAAATGAGCAGCACGTCGATGGTGAAATCCCGTCGAGGCACGCAACGCAAGCCGACGCCGGCATTTTCGCCGCCACGCTCGCGGAGCAATTGGGACTGCCGGCCGATAGTGCGCTCCCTGCTTATGAAGACCCGGCACACTTCCTCCTGATCGAGCAGAAGCTGCCTCTCAACCTCGACCCAGCCACCAACAAGCTCGACGATCCGCAGGAGCGGGCGCGCGTCATCAAGGTATTCGAGCGCGGCCTCGACAAGCCATCCGGCTACGTGATGCCGATTCAGGTTTGGCACAGCCAGGCGCGCGGGCGAAGCTGGGTGACGGAGCGCTGGGGTTTCCGCCGCGAACGGCTTTTCCTGCTGCCGGGCGATTCACCGATCGGGTTCCGGCTGCCGCTCGGCTCGCTCCCCTACATCGGGGCGGCAAATATTCCTCACGTGATCCCGATCGATCCCTTTGCGGCCCATGCCGCGTTGCCCCCGCGCGAGGTTCTTCTGCGCGACCGGCGGCAATCGGTAACGCTTGTTGCGCCACCCGTCATGACGGCCGCTCCGACGGAGGTTTTCGGCTCAGTGCGAACCGCCATGGCGATCGAGCCGCGCGACGGTCATATCTGCATTTTCATGCCTCCGCTCAGCGACGCGGAAGACTACGCCGCGCTTGCCGCCGCCGTTGAGGAAACCGCCAAGATCACCGGGCAGCCCGTCCACATCGAGGGCTACCATCCGCCGTCCGACCAGCGGCTCAACGTCATCAAGGTCACGCCCGATCCCGGGGTGATCGAGGTGAACATCCAGCCAGCCACGAACTGGGACGAAGCCGTCAGCATTACAGAAACGCTCTACGAAGAGGCGCGGCAGGCGCGGCTCGGCACCGAGAAATTCATGGTCGACGGCCGCCACACAGGCACCGGGGGCGGAAACCATATCGTGCTGGGCGCGAAAACGCCCGCCGACAGCCCCTTCCTTCGACGGCCCGATCTGCTCCGCAGCATCATCGCCTACTGGCAGAACCATCCGTCGATGTCGTATCTCTTTTCCGGCCTCTTCATCGGCCCGACAAGTCAGGCGCCTCGCATCGACGAAGCACGCAACAACTCGCTCTACGAAATGGAGATCGCGTTTAGCCAGGTGCCCGATCCGAACTTCGGTTGGATTCCCTCGTGGCTCGTCGACCGCATCTTCCGCAATCTCCTCATCAACTCGAGCGGCAACACGCACCGCTCCGAGATCTGCATCGACAAGCTTTACTCGCCCGACAGCTCTTCCGGGCGGCTCGGCCTCGTCGAGTTCCGCAATTTCGAGATGCCGCCGCACGCGCAGATGAGCCTCGCGCAGCAGCTTCTGCTGCGGGCGCTGGTCGCGCATTTTTGGGAGAAGCCTTTCAAGCGCAAGCTCATTCCCTGGAACACCGAGCTGCATGACCGCTTCATGCTGCCCGAGTTCGTCTGGCAGGACTTCAAGGATGTGATCGCGGAGCTGCGCGAGGCCGGTTTCCCTGTCGAGCTCGAGTGGTTCGCGCCGCATTTCGAGTTCCGCTTCCCGGTTTACGGCTCCGTCAACTATGACGGCATCGAGATCGAGCTGCGCCAGGCGCTGGAGCCCTGGCATGTGCTGGGCGAGGAGGGCGCGCCGGGCGGCACGGTTCGCTACGTGGATTCATCGCTCGAACGGCTGCAAGTGAAGGTGAAAGGAAACCTCGGCACGCGTTATCAAGTGACTTGCAACGGAGTCACCGTGCCGCTCAAGCCGACTGGCACCCATGGCGAGGCCGCCGCGGGCGTGCGCTTCCGCGCGTGGTGGCCTGCGAGCTGCCTGCAACCGACCATCCCGCCGCACACGCCGCTCGTCTTCGATCTGTTCGACAGCTGGGCCGGACGCTCGGTGGGGGGCTGCCGGTATCACGTCGCGCACCCCGGCGGCAGGGCCCACGATACGTTTCCAGTCAACGCGCTGGAGGCGGAGACGCGGCGGCTCGCACGCTTCGAGACGTACGGGCATACGCCGGGGACGATGCAGCCCTTCAATCCCGGCCCGAACCCCAGCTTCCCGCACACCCTCGACCTTCGCCGCATCGCATTCTGAGCAGCAGCTTTGCTCGGCCAACGACTGGCAGTTTCGGCTGCCAGCTCACTGCTGACCTGCGAAGGGACGGAAGAGGTTCTTCGATCTCAAGCTTCCGATTGAACAACGGGCGCCTATGAGTTGAAAGACGGTTGCGCCGATGCGCATGCGGGCTCTTCTTGACGGCTCCATATTTCTATTATAATAGAAATACCGAATATGAGGTTCACATGGCCGACGCACCGCATGACGATCAAATCGCCCGTTACGCCGACATGATGGCGGCGCTCGGCACGGAAACCAGGCTCAGGATCGTTCGCCTTTTGTTGTCGGCCCATCCGTACGGCCTTGTCGTAGGCGAGATCGGGTCGGAACTCGGCATCCCGGCTTCGACCCTCTCGCATCACCTCGAAAAGCTGAAAAACGAAGACCTCGTGAAAGTGCGCCGCGAAAGCACCTTCCTTCGATACACGGCGAACACCCAAGCACTGCAAGACATTCTCGCCTTCCTCTTTGCTGAATGCTGTACCCGCAACACAGCCATCAAACCCGAAGACATAACCTGTTGTTAGGAGCGAACCATGAGCCAGACCGATGTCAAGGAAGCCGTGCGCGAACGCTACAGCCAAGCGGCGCAACGCGTCAGCAAGGGTAAGCCGTGCTGCGGCGGCGATGCTGCGCTTGAGGGAACGAGCCCAATAATCTCCAATCTCTACGATGTATCCGAAAAAAGCGTGCTGCCCGAGGCTGCGGTGCTGGCGTCGCTCGGCTGCGGCAATCCCACGGCGCTCGCCCAATTGCAGCCCGGCGAGATCGTGCTCGACCTCGGCTCAGGCGGCGGGATCGACGTTTTGCTTTCGGCGCGGCGCGTTGGGCCGTCCGGCAAGGCTTACGGCCTCGATATGACGGATGAGATGCTGGCGCTTGCCCGCGAAAATCAGAAAACGGCGGGCGTCGAGAATGTCGAGTTTTTGAAGGGCGAAATCGAGAACGTCCCGCTGCCCGATAACTCCGTCGATGTCATCATCTCGAACTGCGTCATCAACCTGTCTGCCGACAAGGATCGTGTGCTCAAGGAGGCCTTCCGGGTGCTGAAGCCGGGCGGACGCTTCGCCGTGTCAGACATCGTCACGAGCGGCGAAGTGCCGGAGGAAATTCGAAAGAATGTGCTCGCATGGGCGGGGTGCATCGCAGGCGCCCTTGAGGAGAGCGAGTATGCCGGCAAGCTTGCGAGTGCGGGGTTCGAAGCCATCGGCATCGAACCGGTTCGAGTTTACAGGGGCGAGGACGCACGCGAGTTCTTGAGCGGCAAGGGCGTCAATGTGGACGAGATGGCCGGGCACATCGACGGCAAGTTCATGAGCGCCTTCGTGCGGGCCGTGAAGCCGATGAAAACCTGCTGCCGCTCATAGGACGCCGCCATGGATGGTCAAACCTACAACGTTCTGTTCCTCTGCACGGGCAACACGGCCCGCTCGATCATGGCCGAAGGCATCCTTCGCAAGGACGGGGCCGGACGCTTCAATGCCTTCTCGGCGGGAAGCCAACCCAAAGGGGTGGTAAATCCGTACGCGCTCACGACACTCTCAGCCTATGGGTATCCCGCGGAGGATTTCCGTTCGAAGAGCTGGGACGAATATGCGCTTCCCGGCGCGCCGCAGATGGATTTCGTGTTCACCGTCTGCGACAACGCTGCGGGCGAAGTGTGCCCCATCTGGCCGGGCCAGCCCATGACCGCGCATTGGGGCATCGAAGACCCGGCCGCCGTAGAAGGCAGCGATATTGACAAGCAGCGGGCCTTCAACGACGCCTTCCGATATTTACGAAACCGCATCACAGCCTTCACTTCGCTGCCGCTCAAAAGCATCGGAAAATTGGCGCTGAGCGCTCAGCTCAAAGAAATCGGCTGCATGCCAGGCTCGACTTCCGGGACAGGAGAAACTCGATGACCGGGGCGGCAGCGAGCTTGGCACCTGCAGATGGCTCCAAAAGCGGGCTTGGCTTGTTCGAGCGTTATCTAACGCTCTGGGTGGCCCTGTGCATCTTTACCGGCGTTGTGCTCGGCCATCTGGTGCCATCCCTTTTCCATGCGATCGGAGCGGCAACCGTGGCGCAGGTCAATCTGCCGGTCGCTACCCTCGTTTGGCTTATGATCATCCCGATGCTGCTCAAGATCGATCCGGCGGCGCTCCGCGAAGTCGGCATGCATTGGCGCGGCATCGCCACGACAGTTGGCGTGAACTGGCTCGTCAAGCCGTTCTCCATGGCGCTGCTCGGATGGCTGTTCATCGGCTACCTGTTCCGGCCCCTGCTTCCGCCTGATCAGATCGACAGCTATATCGCGGGGTTGATCTTGCTCGCAGCAGCGCCCTGCACCGCCATGGTGTTCGTCTGGTCGCACCTGGTTGACGGAGAGCCGCACTTCACCTTGAGCCAGGTCGCTCTCAACGACGCAATCATGGTCGTGGCCTTCGCGCCGATTGTCGGCCTCCTGCTTGGGCTGTCCTCGATCGCGATCCCTTGGGAAACTCTGTTTCTTTCTGTGCTTCTTTACATCGTCATCCCTGTCGCCATCGCTCAACTCTGGCGAGCGATACGGCTTCGCGTTGGTGGCCAGGCTGGATTGGATCGCACGCTGAAGGCGCTGACGCCACTTTCATTGGCGGCTTTGCTGTTGACGCTTCTCCTGTTGTTCGGTCTTCAGGGCGAACAGATTGTGAAGCAGCCTTCCGTCATTGCCCTGCTTGCAGTGCCGATCATTGTGCAAGTCTATCTCAACGCGGGATTGGCCTACTGGCTGAACCGCCATCTTGGCGTCGCCTGGTGTGTCGCAGGTCCATCCGCCCTGATTGGCGCGAGCAACTTTTTCGAACTCGCCGTCGCAACCGCGATTGTCCTATTCGGGTTTCAATCTGGCGCGGCGCTGGCAACCGTCGTGGGCGTCCTCGTGGAAGTGCCCGTGATGCTGTCAGTTGTTCGCGTTGTTCGGTCAACGCGCACCTGGTACGAGCGCACCTGACAATCGCACATTCTAGGTGGAACCAAAAGCCACCCTGCTATCATGGCCGGGCTTGATGGGGTTATGCTGGCACCGGCCCGCACGCCGTGGTGTTGAGCGGTAACGCTTCGCGCCGCGAAACCATTTGCACAACGGATCAGGAGCATCTCATGACCATTCTCGTAACCGGCAGCACCGGGGTTATCGGATCGCAAGTTGTGGCCAATCTCGCCGCGAAAGGCGCCAAGATTCACGCCTTGGCCCGCTCACCCGAGAAGGCGCGCTTCCCGCAAGGCGTGACGCCTGTGAAGGCCGATCTCATGAATGTCGAACTCGACCCGGCCGGCTATTGCAGAGGCAAGCACGCTTTTTCTGCTGAATGCGGTCACTCCCGAAGAACTCACGCAGGCGCTGCTCACACTGAGCCTTGCTCGAGAGGCCGGCATCGAGCGCATCGTTTACTTCTCGGTATTCAACAGCGACCTTTTCACCGACGTTCCCCATTTCACCGGAAAATATGCTGTCGAGCGTATGATCGAGGATTGCAATCTGCCAGCGACCATCCTGCGGCCGAACTATTTCATGCAGAACGACCTTGCCATGAAAGACGCGCTGCTTGGGCACGGCGTTTATCCCTGGCCCATCGGCAGCAAGGGCGTCTCGATGGTCGACACGCGCGATATCGCCGAGGCCGCCGCTGTTTGCCTCCTCAAAAGGGAAAATGCATCCGAGCCTCTGCCTCGGGAGACAATTGAACTCGCCGGTCCCGATGCTGTCACTGGCGAAGAGGCCGCAGAAATCTGGTCCGGAGTGCTTGGCCGGGAAGTCCGCTACGGCGGCGACGATCTGGCGGCATTCGAGAAGCAGGTCGCTTCCTTTGCGCCGCGTTGGATGGCCCGCGACATGCGGCTCATGCTCAATCGCTTCCATCAAAACGGGATGGAGGCCAAGCCTGAAGCGATCACGCGGCTAAGCGGTCTTCTCGGACACGCGCCGCGCTCCTATCGTGACTTCGCCACCGAGACGGCGAAACAGTGGCAGAGCTAGCGTGCATCCGGCTCAACTGGAATCGAAGCGGGACTCCCTCTCCCAGGGAGGGGGAGAGGGTGGGGTGAGGGGCGCTCAAATTCCAAAGCGGTACTCTAAATGCGAAAAGAGCAGGGCCTGGCCCTGCTCCTTGACGTCTCGTAGGCCAAATCGCAAACGAACGTTAGACCAGTCCGTGCGAAACCTTGCTGCGCTGCTCCTGCGCCTTGAAGGTGTTGAACCGCGGCAGGAATTTGTCCCAATCGATAAGGTGGGCGTCGATCTCCGGGCCGTCGATGCAGGCGTGTTTGCGCACCAGCTTGCCGTCGACCATGATTGGCACCATGCAGGCGCCGCACATGCCGGTGGCATCCACCATGATCGAGTTGAGGCTTGCCACGGTTTTCACGCCAAACGGCTTGGTAAGATCGCTGACGGCGCGCATCATCAAGGGCGGGCCGATCGCGATTACCTCGGCGATCTTGCGGCCCTTGCTTTTCTTGCCATCCCTCAGCATCCGCTCGAGGGGGGTGGTGACAAAGCCCTTCTCACCGAAGGTACCGTCGTTTGAGGTGTAGACCATGTCGAGCTGGCGGCCGAACTCGGCCTGCAGCTTGCCGACCCGCTCCTCTTCGCCGACCCAGAACAGGAAGTCCTTGGAGCGGAAACCGGCGATGAGCGTGACGTGGTTGCCGAGCCGCAGGTGTTCGCGCGCGATCGGGTACACGGGTGGCAAGCCGACGCCGCCTGCGGTGAACACGACGGTCTCATCATGGCCGTACTTGTGCAACTCGCTCGGCCGGCCCAGCGGGCCGGCAATTCCGGCGAAGGTGTCGCCGACCGCCATCTTGTTCATCAAAAGCGTCGAGGTGCCCATGCCCTGGATGACAAGATCGATGGTGCCGGCTTCGGCATCCCAATCTGCCAGCGTCAAAGGGATCAGTTCGCCGTCGTGCCAACCAAGCACGCGGACGAACTGGCCTGCCTTGGCTGAGCGCGCCACCATGGGGGCCCGCACCTTGAACTCCATGATGCCGCCAGCGAGCGGGATCTTTTCCACCACGGTCTGGTCAACCTGGCCGAGTTCGGTATAACGCGCCGCCTTGGCGACTCGCTCCTTGATCTCGGCCGCCGTGAAGGGAATGTCGCCGACGATCTCGCGAGCTGCCGCCTGTCCGTCGCCCGCCGCCATGATGGCGGTCGATCCGCCGCGCGCTGCATCGCCGCCCGAATACACGTCGGGGATCGAGGTTTGCTTGGTCTTCTCGCCAAGCTCGATGGTGCCCCACTTCGAAGTCTTCAACGCGGGCTCGGCGTCCTTTATGATCGGGTTCGCTGTGTTGCCGAGCGCCATGATGACGAGGTCGACCGGCACGCGTTCGGTCTCGCCGGTCGGCCGCGGGCTGCGGCGTCCGGATTTGTCGGGTTCGCCGAGTTCGTTGACCGCGAGCACCGCGTGGCTGATGAAGTGGGTCTTCTCGTCGCCGATAAACTCGATCGGCCCACGCAGCACCTTCAGGTTGATGCCCTCTTCGAGCGCGTGATGAAGCTCCTCGACGCGCGCCGGCATCTCCGACTGGGTGCGGCGGTAGACGATGGTGACGTTGCCGCCGAGCCGCCGGGCGGTGCGCGCGGCGTCCATCGCCGTGTTGCCGCCGCCGATGACGAACACCTGCTTGCCCTCCACGTCGGGCAGCGGCGTTTCGTACTTGTCATCGAGCGCCCGCATCAGGTTGACGCGGGTGAGGAACTCGTTCGCCGACATGATGCCGAGGTAATGCTCGCCTGGCACGTTCATGAAGGTCGGCAGTCCGGCGCCGGTGCCGACGAAGATCTTCCAGAAGCCATTGTTCTTGAGATCTTCGAGGGTTGCGGTCTTGCCGACCACGAAGTTCTTCACGAACCGGCCGCCGAGCAGGTTGATCTTGCCGACCACGTCGTCGATCAGTTCATTCGGCAAACGGAACTCGGGGATGCCGTAGCGCAGCACGCCGCCAAGCTCGTGGAAGGCTTCGAATACGGTAACGGGAAAGCCCTCGGCCGCCAGCAGATAGGCGTTGATGAGGCCGGAAGGCCCGGAGCCGACGACCGCGATCGGCGGCTTATCGGCCTTCGCCCACGGGCTGATTACGCCCTTGAACCGCTCCTGGGGGCTCTGCCCGACCAGCTTCTCGCGCTGCGGCAGGAACCATTCGAGCTGGCCGATCTCGATCGGCCGCTTGGTGTGGGCGCAAACCCCCTGGCACTGCAGCTCCTGCGGACACACGCGGCCGGTGACGTTCGGCAGCGGGTTGCAGCCCTCGATCAGTTCAAGCGCTTCCCGAAATTTGCCCCTCCCGAGCATGTCGATCATTTCGGGAATGTGGATCTTGACGGGGCAGCCGCCCTTCGGCTCCTTCTTGCCGTGGACCAGCACGCCGAGTTCGCAGGGCTTGTCGTCGCACTGCTTGTCACGCAGCACCTCGAGCCACACGAACATATCGACCTCGCGCTGCGTATAGCCGAGCGCCATGTAGCCGAGATAGCCAGTGTTCACCAGCTCGAAGTCGTGGGCGCGCTCCTCCGCCGGGCGGATGTAGGGCGGGATGTAGGCGTCAGCCGGCCAGCCTTCCGACAGGCCCTTGAACATCGGATAGCGGTCGGACAGGTGATCGTCGATCGCCTTGATGAACTTGCGCTTGAACTTGAGCGGCATCGACCAGATGAAGCGCAGAAGCACCGTGCTCATCTCGTCGTTGCGCAGAAGCATATTCCACAGCGTCTTGGTGAACCCCGCGCCCAGCTCTTCCTGCTGGAACTCCCAGGCGATCGCCTGGACGCCATCGGCGACGAAGGTGCTCCGCAGCGACTTCGGGTCGCCGAGCAGCCGCTTCTTGAGGAGCGCGAGCTGTTTCTGGAACAGCTCGACGGCCTCGGTCTGCTCCAGCTCCGCGAGCTGGCTGCGCGCTGTTTCCAGGACACTCGACGTCTGGGCGTAGCGCAGCAGTTTATCCTGGGGGGACGTCGTGCTCATCGAATGATCTCCGCATCACAGTTGGCCGCGACGCGGGCGACGCGGGACTTCAGCTCCGGCGTGATCTGGAGCTTGGCGAGGACGCCCGGAATGGTGTGGGCGACTTCCTTCGGCACGCCGTCGACCACGATCTTGGTCAGCTCGAACACCTCGCCGACCTGCTGGTAGCAGGTCTTGCAGTTGGTGCACTTCGCCACGTCCTCGTCGTGGATATAGGGGAGATCGGCGCCGCTTCCGTTCAACGCCTTGGCCGGCGCCGCTGCCGCAGGGGCCGCGGTAGCGCCGCCGAACGGCGCAAGCGCCGCCGCAAGGCTGCCATTGGCCGGTGCATTGGATGCGGCTGCAAGCTCGCTCATCGCGCGGGCGATGGTATCGAGCGTGCTCTCCTTCGTTGTCACAGCCTCCAGATAACGCTGCTGTAGCGCTTCCAGCTCGGCCTTGTGATCGGCATCGAGCTTCTCGACCTGCCGCCCGCCCAGATACTGCAGGGTGCGCCAGTTCCGGCGACGCTCCTCGACCAGATGGACGATGGTTTGCGCCACTTCCAGCTTGATCAGCCGTTTGTTGTCGTCGGTCGAATACACGTAGGGGGTCTTGCCGACCCTCTCCGCGGCCGGCAGGTTGATGTAATCCTCGACAGGAATAGCGTCGGCGTTGGCCCCCAGCTTGCGGAACTGCTTCTTGAAGCGGGTTTCCTCCTTGGCGAAGTAAGCCGGCGTCAGCGCCACGTCGAGCAGCTTCGTTGCGCCGTCCTCGACATATTCGATGGTGGTCTTGGTCCAGTCTTTGTCGAGATCGGGATTGCCTTCGAGGACAAACCGGCCATGCAGAGCCGTGTTGGCGCGCGGGTTGTGCACAAACAGCGGGTTCATACGGCTCTCGACTGCGAGGCGCGAGCGATGGCTTGCCGCAGAGTCGGCGATGCCTTGCTCGCCCTGGCAGGGCGTGTAGATGTCGAGCACTGCGGGCGACGACGTGTGGTTCAGGTAGGCCATGACGCTCTTCAGGAAGTGTCCCTGCAGCGCGGTCGAAGTCTGGACCACGAACACGTTCGGGTGGAAGGCGGCAATGAGCCCGAGTTCCTTGCGATCCTCCTGCTTGCCGTAATGGGCGTCGCCGAACCGCGCCAGATCGGAATCCTGACCGGTCAAGCTTGCCGTCGAGGCCTGTCCGCCGGTGTTGGAGTAAGCGCCGGTGTTGAGCACCACGACTTTAATGGGCGTCGGGGTGGCGAGCAGCCGGGACAAGGCGCCGAAGCCGATGTCGTAGGTTGCGCCGTCGCCGCCCATGCTGATCACGGCCGGCATCAGCGCCAGCTCTTCGGGCGTGAACTGCGCCCAGGTGAATGTCTTGAAGTACTTGTCGTGCATGGCTGGATCGTAGGCGTCGTCGAGCTCAAGCTTGGCGATGCGCAGTGCCTTGACGTCGTCCGTCGCCGCCGCGGCCAACCCCTCGAATATACCCTTTGCGACAGCGGGGGCGTCCTGGAACAGGCTGTTCACCCACGGGTCGTTGTAGGGATTGAACGGGAACGTCGAAGCGTAGACGCTTGAGCACCCGGTGGCGTTGGCGATCACGGCCGACGCAGGCCCGTTGCCGGTGGGGCCGCTTTCCAGCATATACAGGCGCTTCTCAAGGGTTTCCCGGGCCTTGGCGATGCGCTCGCGCCGCGCCGCGTCGCCGTTCACGATCGTCAGCTTGGCGTCGAGGTTTTCGATCAGGGCTTCGATCTCGCGGGCGTGCTCCTTCTGCCGCTTGCTCTGGATCGCATGGTTGGTCGAGGTGACGAGGCGGATCGCCGTGACTTCGCCGCAACCGCGGCACGCGCCGTGGCCGCCCGTGGTGGCGTAGTAGTTGCTCCGATCGAGCATCAGCCGCTTGGTGTCGCCGTCCTGCCCGAGCGCGCCGTCGACAAAGCGCGCCGGCGTGTTCGGCGTCTTGCTCAGAAACTCGAAGCGGGCCTGAAGCGAACTCGAGCAGTTCGGCATCCTGCTGCTTAACTTTCAGGGCGCCGGGGCCGCAGACGTCGATGCACTCAAGACAGCCCGAGCACTTCCACGGGTCGACCGCGACAGAATAGAGGCCGCCGGCACCGGGCTTGTCCTTCTCCATGGCGTCGAAGAAGGGACGGGTCCTCGCGACCGGGAAGCTCGCCAAAACCTCGGCGACCCGGCCGAGATTACGCTTCAGAATGGCGTTGTCGGTGTCGAGAGCCAGGGCCGCCGCTCCTACAACTTCATGGAAGGGCTTCGCGTCCTTGCTCGACCGGTAGGTTGCGCGCACGGCGTCGCTCAGCGCATAAACATGGGCACGCATCGCTTCGCGCTGGGCCTCGGCGACATCGAGGTGCTTGATACCCGCGAGCAGCAGCTCGTGGATCTCGTGCACCGTGTTGGGGATCGCAGCGTCGGGGCAGACCAGCGCGCATTCCATGCAGCCGGTGCAGAGGTCCGGATTGAAGTCCGGCACCTCGCGGCGGAACAGGCCCTTGTCCTTCCAGGCGCCAGTGCCGCCAGGCATGAACATGCCCGAGCCAGGAAGGACCGGCGCCTCGGCAATGGTGCCCTCACGGAAGGGCACGGTGACGATCTCGTCGTAGTACTCGCGGTCGAAGATGCCCGCGCTTGGCGCCGTATCGCTGAGCCTGCACATCCCGGCCGAGATGGAGACGCTTCGGACGGTCTTCGGCCCGGGCTCGTCCTCGATGGCCGCGAACTCGGGGGCGGTGTAGTCGACCGCTTTCGTCGCCTGCTGCCCTTCTTTGATCACCGCCATGTTGCCTTCGACCACAGCGCCGCCTTTGGCGCCGAACTTTTTCGAGATCTGATTGCGCACCTTATCCAGGATTGCTTCGATCGAGGCGCCGGAGACGATGCGGTCAACGTGGCCGCAGACCGCGCCAATAAAGGCTATGCCCATCATGCGGGTCTCGAGTTCGGGCGTCGGTGCATGACGCTTGGCGACGGCGAAGCCATCGACGACGAACATCTTGATTTTCTTGTCGCGGATGGTTTGCCGCGCACTCTTCGGCAGCTCTCGCCAGACCTGCAGCGGCTCGAGGTTCGATTGAAGTATGAAGGTTCCGCCTTCGACCAGGCCTTTCAACGGGTTGGCATGGCTGAACACTTTGTGGTCGGGCGACACCACGATCTCGACGTCCTCAAGCTCGGCGTTGGTGATCTTCACCGCCTCGGGACTCAGCGTGATGTAGTAGTTGGTCGGGGCGCCGCTTTTCTCCGAGCCGTACTTCGGCGCGGCTTTCGAGTGCAAATCGAGTACGCCCGCCAGGATGTCGGTCAGGAGCTTGCCGGTCGCGACCGTGCCGTAGCCGCCGACCGAATGGAAGCGGATCCGGAACGCCGAGGAGGGCAGCAGGTTCGGGTTGGGCTCGGTCTCGAGCGCCATCAGCTCGGTTTCGGGATAAGCCGTCTTCAGCTTCTCCTGCAGGATTGCGAGCTTCGGGGTCGGGTTCTTGGCGAAGAACTGGGAGCCGAGATAGACGAACGGCTCGTTGTTCGTCTCCATGTTCTTGTAGGCGGCAATCAGGTGGCGCGGCTGCAGATCGTGCGCGCCGAGGCCGAAGATTGCCGTGGTGATCTTGGGCAGGCTCTTGATTGCCGGGATGCCGGGATGGCGTTCACTGGTCGCGTTTTCGACGCCTTTGAACAGGGCCTGCGTGACCGCCGTGGTGAGCGCCGTAACGTCAGAGCGCTCAAGCACCGTGACGGCCTTCTTGCCGGCCAGCGCCGCAACCAGCTCGGCCTCGGGGAACGGCTGCAGTAATTTGACCGACACAACGCCGACCTTCTTGCCCTGGCTGCGCAGGTAGGTCGCGACCGCCTCGGCGTCGTCGGTGACCGAGCCGAGACCGACAACGACGGTGTCCGCGTCATCGCAGAGGAAAGTCTTGACCGGCTTGTATTCACGGCCGGTAAGGGTGGAGTATTCGGCCATAGCCTCGCGCACGAAGCGCGGCACTGCGTTGACAAAGTGGGTGCGATGGTCGGCGGAGCCAGCCTGGAAGTCGGGCTGATTCTGCACGCCGCCGGTAAGGCCGGGGTTGTTGATGTCGACCAGCGCCGGGACCAGCTGCCGGGTGCCCTTCTCAAAGGCGTTGATCCATTGGCGACGCCATGGAGCGCGCAGCTCCTCCGGGAACCAGTGGAGCGTATTGGCGGCCAACTCGCCTGCGTTGTCCTTCTCGACAGCATCGGCATTGGCGTCGAGATATGACGTCACGGCCAAGACGCTGGCGGGATCGATGTCGGCCTGGTGCTTGGCGATATATTGCTTCAGCTGGAAGACCCGGCCCTTGGCGCCAAACAGAATCTCCTGCGCCACCGTCGGGCACTTTATGCGGCCGGAAGGGTCGCCGAGGAACTCGCGAAGCAGCTCGGGCTCCGGCATCAGCGTTTCGCACATCATGTGCGAGGTGGCGAAGCCGTCCATCGCGTTCGCGACCGGGATCAGCGAGGTGGCGCTCACCTTGTAGGAGATTGCGGCAAGGTCGGCCGCCTCTTGGGGGTTGGAGCCGAACAGGATCGTGTAGCCGGACTGCAGGAGGGCATAGACGTCGTCGTGCCCAGCCATCACGTTGAGCGAATGCTTCGACACAACGCGCGCGGCAACCTGCAGCACGAAGCCGCCGACTTTCTTGCCGACCGTCACGTAGTGCGACTCGAGCGCGTACAGAATGCCTTGGCTCGACGAGGCGTTGGAGACGAACTTGCCCCCCGTCAGCGCCGCGCCCAGCGCGCCCGATTGCGCCGAATGCTCGCCCTCCGGCTCGAAGAAGAATGGATGCTTGCCCCAAACGTTGCAGCCGCCCCCTGAACGGAACGCCTCGTATATCTCCGAAATCTCTGTCGAGGGCGTAATCGGATAACCGATGACGCCTCCGCACACGTGGCCCATCACTTGGGCCACGGCACCGTTACCGTTAATGACTGTCGAGATGCCGGGATATTTCGCGTTCATTTGTGCGTCCGTCTGGTGCGTGATCATGCCGTCGAGCGTTACACCGCTCGTGTGAAATTCGGGGGAAGGCGAACAGCCGCGGTTGCTCGAACCCTCGGAAACTCGGCGCTTCGCCTTTGGCCGTCATTTTTCGGCCGACGCGCAGAGAATAGCATTCATCGACCCTTGACTGAAGGCACATTACTGTCAAGGTCACGAGAATGCTATTATCAACTCGTCGCCCCTCACTGGGTAGCAGCCTTGTGCTAAACGGCAGCGCCCGTCATTGCAAGAATGAGTGATGCTCGTATCGTGCGCAACGGCGCTATAATTATGTCTGCGCGAATTATGTCTGTGCGCTTCAATGAAATCGGGTGTGGCTCGGTTGGCATTTTTTCAGCCTGCAAAGGCGCACAATCCATGTCGCGATCAAACGCCTGCAATCCATGATGGCGGCTTGCGTGCCGATGTGACGCAGGCCAGCTGTTATGAGCCTCTTTTGAAACGATGACGAATTTGCTTGTCGCCCGCGCCTTTGACAAGGCTGCACACAGCTACGATGCGGCCGCGGAAATACAGGCGCAGGTTGCGCAAACGCTGGTGGCGACCGCTTCTTTCTCTGCGCCGAAAAATATTCTTGATATTGGCTGCGGCACGGGGTTCGTGCTGACGCAGGCAGCGGCGCGCTGGCCTGATGCGGAATTAACGGGGCTCGACATCGCTCCGGTGATGCTGCGCGAGGCGATGCGGAAAATTCCACGTCTCACCACACTCCGCGCCGACGCTGGGTCTTGCGAATTGGACCAGCGCTTCGATTTGATCTTCTCCAGCATGATGCTTCATTGGTTCCCGCATCCAGCGGAGATGCTTCGGCGCTGGCGGCGATGGCTGAAACCGCAAGGCGTTCTCTGCTTGGCCGTTCCGGTCGCCGGGAGCCTTGGCGCCTGGCGCGATCTCTGCGAAGCTGCGGGACTTCGTCACGGGCTGTGGCCTTTTCCGCCTGCCGATTTCGCGAACGGTCTCACCCGCAACCGCACGCTGAAGCGGCACGGAATGACCTATGGTTCCGTCCTTGAATTCCTTCGCGCGCTGAAGCGGTCTGGCGGCGACACGCCGCGGGAAGGCCACCTCACGCTTTCGCCCGCCGCGCTGCGCAATTTGCTCGTGCAGTCACCGCGTCCTTTCAGGATCTGTTATGACGTGCTTTATGCCCAGGTAAACGGGCCTGCACTTGACTCCGGCAACAGCTTCCGCTTCGCGGATGGCAGGATAGGGAGGTGAACGTTGTTGACCGTTGACGTCCGGGCATCGACGCTTCTCGTGATCGACTTCCAGACCAAGCTGATGGCCGCCATCGACGACGCCGCCACGGCTATCGAGAACGCGCGACGGCTGATTGACGCCGCAGCCATCCTTGGCGTGCCGGCGCTGTTCACCGAGCAAAATGCAAAAGGCCTCGGGCCGACGGTGGCAGACTTGGCCGCGGATGACGCTCTCCTCGCACACAAGATGACGTTCGATGCGTGCCGCGAGCCGGATTTCCTTCCGCTCTTAACCGAGGGTCACGCCATAATAGTGGCCGGCTGCGAAGCCCATATCTGCGTGCTTCAGACGGTGCTGGGGCTCATCGAGAAAGGCCGCCACGTCTTTGTCGTGCGCGATGCCATCGGATCGAGGCGCGCCGAAAGCAAGGAGACCGCAATCCGAAGGATGGAGCGTCACGGGGCGGAGGTCGTAACGGCCGAAATGGTGGTGTTCGAGTGGCTCGAGACCGCAAAGCACCCTAGGTTTCGCGAAACCGCCGCCCTGATCAAATAGGCCGATACGGAAAATAATATAGGTAGGTGCTGGGCCCGAGAAGGGCGAGGCCGAGCAGAGGCCACGCCCTGCGGGACATACTCGGCTATCGGCAGATCACCCCAAGAACTCCTGGAGCGGGCCGTTCCGCACATGCGCGGCCGATCGGGGAACCCACTGGGGCCACGGGGAGCGGCATCGATGGAAGCGGAAGCCGTTATAGAAAGCCAGCGATACATGCAAATGGGTAAAATACAAGCTGGCGCCAGAAGGTCTTCTTAGCCAAAATATTATGGAATACTATAGCTCTGAGAATACCGTGACGCTCGCGCCCTTACGGATCAGAGTGATCGTCGCCAAGTAACTTAGCGGCCGTCAGTTTTCGCCCAGTGGAAGTCTCGATCGAATGGCCTTTGGCCAGCTTTGACGCGTGAAAGGCTATATCATGAGCAATGAAGCAGAGTCAAGAGGGACGCCTGTTAAATGCCTCTGAGTTGGAGATTGTGAGTAACACGCGGTCTCCCATCATCGAGACGTTATCGGTCGAACAATTGCAGGCTGTCACCCATCGGCTGAGGCAGGCTCATGACCGCGCCAAGGATATAGGAACCAGGCAGGCTCGCGAAATGCGCGGAAAGACTGACCCGCGCGGTGCCAAGCGCGCTCAAGATAATACCGGAAGCGTGGCAAAGGCGCGGGTTCTGGGCGAAGCCATCAAACGCGTTGACGGCGAGCTTCGCCGCCGCGAAGAGAGCAATCAGGCATCCCCCAGTCAAGCTGACCTCTCGCTTAATGCGCTTGAGATGAAGCTTACCGCCCCGGAGGAGCACCACCCGGGCGGCGGGCGCTCGGCTGCTCCGGGTATGCGAGTTAAGACTAATAAAGTGCCGCCTAAGATTGGAACGACCAGAAAAGAGATCGGCCGCGTTTCCCAGGCTGGAAAGGTTGCGCAAGCGCGCAAAGACTCGGCTAAGCGGTAGGTGTTCCGCGGACCCAGCGACGTCGATTGCGCTGGCTTTCTTCCGGTGAAGTCTTGGCCGGGCATCCGGCCGCGCCTCTGCACCTTAGACTAGACCGCTTTATTCGGAAGCCTCCACCGTGGAGGTGAGCGGCAACATCCTTGCCCGCAGCGCCTCGATCTGCGCCCGCGCCTCGGCCTTGATGTCCTCCAGGTCGCTGGCGCTGCGCCCGATGGTGGAAATGGGGGTGCCAACCGCCACGAGGGCGCGGGTGAAGCCGAACTTCCAGGAATGCTTGGGGAGAGCCTTGCGGGTGCCGCACACCGCGATGGGGATGATTTGGGCGCCGCTGTCGAGCGCCAGCCGGAAGGCGCCATCCTTGAACGGCCCCATTTTGCCATCGGGCGAGCGCGTCCCCTCGGGGAAGAAAATCACCGGCACGCCGCGTTCAAGCCACTGCTTGCACCGGTCCATGGCGTCCTTGGCGGAGCGGCCCTCGCCGCGATGGATCGGGATGTCGCCCGCCAGCGCCATGCTCCAGCCGGCGATCGGAATCCGGAAGAGCGACGCCTTCCCCAACCATTTCATCTCCCAGGGAAGGAACGAAATGAGGAACGGGTCTGCCTGGGACTCGTGGTTGGATACGAACACCGTCGGCCCCTCGATACGGCGCGGAAGATCGCCGTACACGCCAAAGCGCCAGAACGGCGTCAGGCGGGCCACTGCGACCGCCGCCAGCCTGAAGGTGCGGCCGACAATCAGACGGCCCCGGTCGAATGGCAAGGTTACAGGCGCGAGCACCATCTGCGTGAGGAAGGCCGCGAGCGCGCAGAGCGCGATCTCGAACCACGTCCAGATTGAAAGCAGCACCTGCCCCATGACCTCGCATCTTTTCAGTGAAGAGCGTGAAGCTGTATTGCCCATGCCGGCTAGCGTCAACCGCGTGCGGCCGGGACATAGCGTCCGCAACGGCATCATGACATTGGGGTAACCGCAATTGCGCCGCGATGCTGTCCGCGTGCAAAGCCGAAAGATTCACCCGCGGTCAAAGCAACGTCCTGATCTTGGCTGCGCCAATCATCACAATCATCCCCAAACTCTCTTCGTTAAGCTTCAGTATTGCGCCAATCCAACTAAATTTTAGCGGGAGATTTTTCCGTGTAACATAAACAAAAATTTCAGTAAGTCTTGCTGAAAGGGAACGCGTCTCAGCGGAATCATCGTCTTAACCTTGCTTAGGAGATGGCCGTGCTTCAGACTGTTTTTGGCGCGAAGGACAGTCCGCCACTATTGCAGCCATTTGTGCGGAGGCGCGACGGTCATGAGCGCATCAGTCTCAGAGCAAAGAGGGGAACGGAACACCCTGGAAACCGCCGCCGCGCAGCCAGCGGTGGCTGTGAATCCTCGCCGCGTTTCAGCACCCCGGCTTTTTCTCCGCGCTCTGGGAGTATCATTCTTCAGCGTTCTCAGCGTGTTCATAGCGCTCTACGCCTTTTCGACGCTGCCTCAAGTTCAAGACGTTTTGCTGGATGCGCGTCCTCATCGGGTTCAGGAAGCCCTTTACTGGAGTTACTTCTATCTCATTGGGATCTTCGTTTGGGCGCTCCCGCTCGTCTTCTCGGCACGCCTGCTGCTCCTCCAGAATGCCAGCTTGATCGGCATCGATAGCGAGGAGAGGTTCAAATTCTATATTTTTGTCTTTCCCCGTTTCTTTGCGATCGTCGCTTTCATAGCAGTTCTCCTTGGCATGATTTCCGCGTCTGAAAACCTTCCGGCGCCCAGCAGTGGAAACAAGGACGAGCTGATTCTGAGGCATTTCTTGACGTTTCATTTGATAGCGCTTTGTGCCGCTACAGCCTGCATCATCGTTCTAATCATGATGCGCAATATATTCATCAGCTATTACAGACGGCGGATGGAGGCTATCGAGCGCAGCAAGCCCGGAGTCACCAAAAAATCGCTGATCCAGATTGAGACCATTACGGGGAAGCCCGCTCCCAACAAAAATGGGGACGATCCCTACCTGATGGCGCTGAAACCTGAATTTCTCACGGAAGGGACTTGGGTTGCAGCGCAGCGGGCCAAGGTTTTCATGTGGGGTTATATGTGCAGTCTCTGCGGGGTTTTGGCAGTCCTTGTCGTGATTCATTTCGTTTCACATTCGGATACGCTTCGCGGGTTGTTTGCGATGCCCGACATGTCCTCTTATCCCAAGCTTGAGGCTGCTTGGCATTTTCTGGCCGATGCGCTTTCTCTCGACCGCGCGCCGCTGCTCCTCGTTTTGTTTGGCGCCTGGGTGCCATTCTTGACGATTTTGGCCCTTCTATCCAAACGGCACCAGTTTCCGTATATCCTTGCCTTCATCGCCGGAAGCGTCATCTTCTCGTTGTTCATTGGCGACGGCCACGACGTCCGCATCGCGCAACTTACCAAGGAACAGCAGGGAGCGCTGAAGCCCACTACGTTCGCGGATGCGCTGAAGGATTGGAAGGCCGCCAGCGGCTGGAATGCGAAAGGGTGCGAGCGACTTCCGGCGGGAAGCCCAAAACTTGCGGGGTGCCCGCGTCCCATCATCGTTGCCGGCGAGGGCGGCGGCAGCCGCGCTGCCTTCCTGCTGGCCAGCCTGCTCGGCGCCCTGGAAGACGACAGCCTGGACAAACAGAAAAATCCAACAGCGCGGCCGTTTCACCAGCAGCTTTTCGCCATCTCGAGCGTGTCCGGCGGTTCGGTCGGTGCGGCCTTTTTTGTCAGCGCATTGAAAGCCCAGCCCAAGCAAACGGTCGCGGAACTTAAGAAAGCGCTTTACAGACAAAGACTGTGGTTTCCCAACCTGGTGGCCGCCGCGAACCCCGAGGAAACAGGCATGGCGGATACGGGCGCGGCCACAAAGAATTTCCTGACCGATTTTGTCTCATACAAAGACTCTCTGCAGGCGGCGTTATCGAACGACTTCGTTTCTCCGATCCTGGCTGCGTATTTCGCCCGGGACGTCTCGCTGGTATCGATGTTGCCGCATGTCATGGATCGCGCCGGCGTCCTTGAAATGGCATGGGAGGACGCATTTGACGATGTCTACGGGACCTCAAAGGAAACCTCGCCCTTATCCGGGCCTTTGCAGATGGTGGCGCCTACCCCGGATAGCTGGACGCCCCTGTTGTTCCTGAATGCCACCTCTATCGGCACCGGCCGCCGCGTGATCCTGACGCCGATAAAAATTGCCGACCCGTTGGGGACGGGCAGGAGCATGGTCTTCCCGGATACCTACGATTTTCATGAACTTCTCTGCGCCCCATATCCTGATCCCATGACAAATGCTTATCCGGCCGTTAGCCCGCTTCAGAGGGCAGCCGGTATCATACCGTCATTTTTCACCCCGGTTACGGCGTGCAAAGACAGGAAGCCTGTATCCATCGACGTACGCCTTAGCACCGCGGCGAGCGTCAGCGCACGCTCACCCTTCGTCAGTCCTCATGCCAACGTCAGGGACCGGCGATCTCAACTTATCGATAGCGTCGTCGATGGCGGTTATTTCGATAATTCGGGGATCGTGACAGCGCTCGATATCGCGCGCGGCATCAAGGCCTTGGATGGGAGGATTCTGCCTTTTATAATGCACGTATCAAGCGAGCCGTCTTGGTTTGAGTCGTCAAACGACTGCACCATGCAGGCTTTTTTCCCGGCCACACCCCAAATTCCGGATACGGACAACTTCAGGCCCATGGGCTCGTTACCCGACCCCCTCACGGTCATGTCGACGCGTGTCACGCGGGGATACGAGACGATTTTGGAACTGCCGCAACACGCAGCCCAAATGAATGGGGGCATTCCTTCGTCGGCCCAAATTCATGTCTGTCCGCAGCCGCAGGAGAACTTTTGGGACTTCATCAGGACTTACACCGGCAACAAGATGAAGCCGGAAGAAAAAATGCATGGAATGATGATGAGCATGCAAAAGCAAATCGTCTACAAAAGTGTCGCGCTCAGTTGGTGGCTGTCTCCGCCTTTGCAGGCCTATCTCGATGGGCAGCTCTATTCCGAGAATAACTTGGCTGAACGGAATTGCATTATTTCGCTCTTGAAAGATGGCCAAGATGGCGGGGGGTCAGCATGCCGGAAACAGTGAGCCAACCCCCCCACCGGCATCGCAAACGCGGCGAGAAAAGCGGATAGGCCGCCGGGAACGAAGCTCACGCCGGAACATTGGGCTTAAAGCTGACGGCACAAACCGCCCGGGGAAAGCCCATCCATAACCAAGTTCCCAGTAAATTCGCTTCCGGCTGGAGGCAGGAATTGAATGCCCTCCTGGGCGTGGTTGAGAGCGTGCGCGCGACAGGCTATCGCTTCACGACGATCACGCCTTCGAGCCATGCGGTCGTGAACGCGAGGCCCTGGAACCGCGAGGCGCGCAACCTCGAAGGCGCGCTCGGCTGGAGCCGCCCCTTTTCGAGAGAAGTCATGCCGGCCCATTTGTTCGAGCTGATGTCCGAAGCCGGGCTTCTTCAGCCGGAGGGCGCGCTTTGGCGCAGCACCGTGCGCTTCTCGACCTTGAACGGCGACCTGTTCATGCACTCTGCCTTCCCGACGACGGCGCAGAACGCCGTGTTCTTCGGGCCGGACACCTACAAGTTTGTCGATGCGATCAATTCCTGGTTAAGCGGGCGTGCGGCGCAAATACGGCGCGCCGCCGATGTTTGCGCGGGCGCAGGTCCCGGCGGCATCGCGATTGCGAAGGCCTTTCCCGGCGCCGAAGTCTTGATGCTCGACCTCAATCCGAAGGCGGTAGACTTCGCCGCAGTCAATGCAGCCGCGGCCGGACTGGCGAATGCGCGCGCCGCGGTGAGCGATTTGCTCGCAACCGCCGCGGGCTGCTTCGACCTGATTGTCGCGCACCCTCCATACCTGATCGACGCAAGCCAAAGGGCCTACCGGCATGGCGGCGGGTCGCTCGGCGCGGGGCTCGCCATGAGCATTCTCGAGGCCGCGATAGCCCGCCTTTCTCCCGGCGGGACGCTCCTTTTGTTCACCGGCGTCGCTATTGTCGATGGGCGCGATCCCTTCCTCGCCTCAGCGCGGGAAGCGCTCGACGGCGCCGGTCTCGATTGGTCCTATCGGGAAGCCGACCCCGATGTGTTCGGAGAAGAACTGGCTCGCGAGCCGTACCAGATAGCAGACCGTATCGCCCTCGTGGTCCTGTCAGCGACGAGGCGCGCATCCGAATGACGGGCGCGTTTGCTCGCGACAGGCGCCCGGCGCCGGCCGGAAGCGGGAACGGGGAGTTCCTGAGCGATGCGCTCGAAGGGCTGTGCAGCGATCGAAAGTCGCTTCCCGGCAAATATCTTTGGGATGAAAGAGGGTCTTCGATCTTCGACGCCATCTGCAAGTCGGAAGCATATTACGTCGCCTCGCTTGAGACGGCGCTTCTAAACGATTGCGCAGGCGAGGTTGCGGAGACCGTTGGCCGCGATGCGTGCATCGTAGAATTCGGAAGCGGCGTCAGCCGGAAGGTGCGCGTGCTGCTCCGCGCCATGGACCGTCCTGCGCGCTATATCGCCATCGACATCTCGCGCGCTTTCATGGAAGCCGCCGCCGGCCGGCTACACGGCGACTATCCGTCACTGGAAGTCTTGAACGTCTGCGCGGACTATGCAAGGCCACTTCCCGCTCTGCCGATCTGCCGGGCGGGCGCCGTTCTCGGCTTTTTTCCCGGCGCCGCTCTCGGCAACATGGCGCCAGGCGCCGCCGTCCGGCTCCTGCGACAGATCGGAGAAGCACTGGAGCCGGGCTATCTCCTTGCAGGGCAGGATCACACTGTAGAGGCGCAACGCCTCAAGGCGGCATATGGCGGGCCTCTCATGGCGGCTTTTCATCGAAACGTTCTTGTCCGCATGACCCGCGAGTTGGGCGCTCGCATAGCGCTTGACGCGTTCGAGCACGAGGCGCGCATCCTTCGCGAACCTGTCAGGGTTGAAGCTTATCTTGTGGCGGCGAGGGCGACGGTCATCGAAGTGGGATCCCGCAAAATCAGGTTCGCTCCGGGGGACAGCATACGCACGGACGTGTCGTGGAAATACTCCCCGTCCGAGTTCCGGGGGCTAATCGAGGCCGCGGGGCTTAGTCCCATGCGCAGCTGGATGCGTTCCTCCTGCGCGCTCCATCTCCTTCGCTTGTAATTGGAGCCGAACAGCGCGCCTTGAGAGATACGCCCTCAAAACAACCTTCCGAACTCACCGTTCGCGGAACAATACTCGGTGTCGCGATTACCGTGGTGTTTCTGGCGGCCAATGTGTATCTCGGCTTGCGGACGGGCATGACCTTTTCCTCGTCAATTCCGGCGGCGGTCATTTCGATGAGCGCACTTCGAGCGTTCGGCTCCGGCGGCATCCTCGAAAACAACATCGTACAGACGCAGGCGTCCGCTGCCGGAACGCTGTGCAATGTCATCCTCGTGCTTCCGGGCCTTATCCTGATCGGTTTCTGGCATAGCTTTCCGCTCTGGCAAACGATGGCGGTGTGCCTTGTTGGCGGCGTCCTCGGCGTGGCCTATTCGGTCCCGCTCCGCCGGGTGATGGTGGTGGGCAGCTCTCTTCCGTTTCCGGAGGGCGTGGCGGCGGCCGAGGTTCTGCGCGCAGGCCACAAGGAGGAGGCGGGCGCGAGAGAAAGCGGCGGCAGCGGATTAAAGGACCTCGCGATCAGCGCCGCCGCCGCCGCGGCGTTGAACCTCCTGACGAATGGCTTCAGGCTTCTTCCCGATAAACTGGCAGGTTCTTTTGCCTACGGCGGCGCGGTTTTCCAGATGGGCGGCAGCCTGTCGCTCGCTTTGATCGGAGTGGGGTATCTCGTTCGCATCGGCGCCTGCCTCGCCCTGTTTCTCGGTCTTGTCATCGCCTGGGGCGTCGCCGTTCCGGTCTTGACCATGATGGCGCCCCAGCAGACGGGCGATCCGGCTTCGTTCGCCGATGCGATCTGGTCCGAGAAGGTCAGGCTCATCGGTGCGGGCATCATCGCCAGCGGCGGACTTTGGACCGTCATCACTCTGGTCAAACCGCTGATCGACAGCGTCCGGCTCGCGCTGAAAGCTTCCAGAAACTCCAGCGCGCCGCGCGAGGAGCGCGACATCCCCATCGCTTGGGTCGGCGGCGGCGTAGCGATCCTGAGCGTCCTGACCGGCGGCTTGTTCGCTTGGTTCGCTTCAGGCGCTCATCTTGCCGGAAACCTGGTCTGGTTCGTGCCCGTAGTTACGTTTCTTACCGTGGCGCTCAGTCTCTTCATGGCGTCGGCCTGCGGCTACATGGCGGCGCTGCTCGGCTCCTCCTGCAGTCCGATCTCGGGCATCGGCATCCTAAGCACCATCCTGATCGCGGCGGGCTTTGCCTTCGCCTTTCCGGTGGGCGATGGCTTCGACGGCCGCTCCACCGCGGCTATGACGCTTTTCATGGCGTCGATTGTCGTAACCGCTTCCTCGATCGCAAACGACAATCTTCAGGACCTGAAGACCGGAAACATGGTCGGCGCCGCCCCTTGGAAGCAGCAGGCGGCGCTTGCTATCGGCGTTGTCACTGGCGCAGTCGCCATCGCTCCCGTGATCGAGCTTCTTTATTCGAACTATGGGTTTGCGGGCGCCTTGCCGCGTCCAGGCATGCAAGCGGCGAACGCCATGCCAGCCCCGCAGGCTGCGCTGATGGCGCAGATCGCGAACGGCATCATCTATCATCGGCTCGCCTGGGGCATGGTTTTTATCGGCGCGGTTCTCGGGGTCGCGCTTGTGGCGCTGGAGTCTTGGCTGCGGCGCACGCGCGGGTTTTCGCTCCCGGCTTTGACGGTCGGCATCGGCATCTATCTTCCTTATGAAGTGTCGCTGACGATCGCCATCGGCGGCGTGATCGGCTGGTTCGCCGAGCGGGCCGTGGCGAGGAGCGCGGACGGCAAGAGCCCCGAGGGAAGAGCGGAAATCCAGGCGAAGGCGCGTCGTCGCGGGGTGCTTATCGCCTCCGGCTTTCTGGTGGGAGAGAGCATGACGGGCGTCTTGCTGGCGGCCGCCGATGCTTTGGACGGGCGCAGCGGTTCGCTCGCGGTTCCCGGATTAGCGGACTCTCACATTTCGACAGCCCTGGCGGCCCTGATCTCCGCCTGCGCCCTTGCCGCCTTCTACCGGTTCGCCGCGCGATCTCTGTGAAGCCGAACTACGATTTATGGATTGTTAATCGGGCTGCTCTGGAACAAGTCTGCTCTCCCGGCATTGAACAGAAGTAATAAAAAACGAGAACCCTTTCTCCGTCTCCAGCCAAAAGGGCAAATGACCGAGCACCTCTTTAAACATAACCGTATCGAATATTTCGTCAGTACGCTATCTTTTCCTTGCGTCGCGGCTAAAAGTGCGGGCGCACGCGGGGAAATCACGGAACTTGTCTATGGCGACTTGACCGAGGCGACGAAAGACGCCGCAATCCTTGACGGCATCGAACAGTTCATCGCGACCGCCAACGAGGGAAGTTTGCGCAGTTTCGTGGCCGCTTTCGAGGGTCCGCCAGACATGACCGAACTTGCATTCGAAGAGGCGATGTGGAAGCGGCTTCAGGCTTTGCATGACCTCGAACTCGATGACATGCGGATGGGACAGACGCGTCTCTTGCGACCCGGCGTCCCCCGGCTTCAGCTTCAGTCTGAGAGGCAACGCCTTTTTCGTCATCGGCCTCCACCCGAATGCGAGCCGCCTCTCGCGCCGCTATTTCCGCCCCGCTCTCGTCTTCAACCTGCATGAGCAGTTCGAGGCCTTGCGCCGGAAGGGCGGTTATGAGCGGATGCGCGACGTAATCAGAAAAAGGGACGCGGCGCTCTGTGGATCGGCTAACCCGGTCTTGCGCAATTTCCGCGAGCGGTCCGAGGCGCGGCAGTATAGCGGGCGCGCCGTGCCTGACGACTGGCGCTGCCCCTTTCGTCCGCGACGCAAGCGGCGGCTGCCATGATCGAGACGATTCCGCCCCGATCGGGACGCGCCTTCAGGCTCGCCAAAGGAGCACGGTTGCGGGTGATCGATCCGCAAGGCGAGCAGGTGGCCGATATGCTGGCGGCCTTCGCCAGCGACACGGCGGAAATCATGTCGTCGGGACGCACGTTCGACTACCTTGAAAAAATCTACCTGAGTGCTGGCGACATAATCTATTCCAACCGCAGCCGGCCAATGCTTACGATTGTCGAAGACACCGTGGGGCGCCATGACTTCCTGCTCACGCCTTGCAGCGCCGATACATTTCGCATCCTCTACGGCGACAGAGCCCCGCATCGCGGATGCTTCGGCAATCTGGCGGAGGCGCTTGCTCCCTACGGCATTGGAGCTGACGAGATCCCCGCCTGCTTCAACATTTTCATGAATGTCGAGCTGGACGCAGCCACTGGGAGGATCTCGGTGAAGCCCCCACTCAGCAAAGCGGGTGACTACATCGTATTTCGCGCGGAGCTGGATCTCGTCATCGGGCTTACGGCGTGCTCCGCACCGCAATCGAACAACTATAGTTTTAAACCCATCGAATTTGAGAAGCTGCCCTGAGTTCCTGACCGTTCTTGTTGTCGTGCCCGCGCAGGCGTGGGACCCAGTAAGTACAGTGCTAAGTTGCTGTTACCGCGAACCTTTCACCTTCCGATTACTGGATGCCCGCCTTCGCGGACACGACACAGGGGGCAGCGTCTATTGCGTTCGGTATCATTTGGCACGAGCCCGACCTATGCTGAGAAGTCGCGCTTGATCGAAAAGCTTTCGGATCGGCCACCAGTTGCTGCGGCGTTCCATACCCCTGGGGCGCCTTGCTGCAGCGCTACTTGGAGAGGCGCAACTCGTTAAGCCCGATTGCGATTTGCTGGAACGTGGTGTTGAGCTCGTCGCTGGTGGGGTTGTAGAAATAGTTCGACGGGGTGCTCGCGCATTGCTGCAAAAGCTGCAAACCATTGTCGTTAATGGCATTGCCGAACCCGATCGCGTAGATCTGAATGCGTCCCGGATTTCCGTTCACGTCTGTGACGGCCTTTATGTTGCTGCAGAGCGTAAGGAGCTTCTGATCGAGATTATAGTCAGGCTGATCTTCATTCACCCCTTGCGGGACCGGGAGCTTGTTGAGGTGAGGCCCGCTGCCATACCCATATGCGTTGTAGATAGATTTATCAAAGCCATTGCTCGTGGTGGTCGGCTCCCCGTTGCCGCTTGACAGCTGCACGTCATTATAGCCGTCGGTGACGAGGATGATTGCCTTGATCGTCTTTGTGCTGGTGTAGGCGGACGCTGCGTTGCTCGGAAAAATGACAGGAGACACAACGGGGGAGATAACATGCCAGCCCCACTCCAAACCAGCTGGAATGACCGTGGCGCCATAAGCCGTCATGGCGTTAATCTCGTTCAGGATGGTCTGTTGATTATTCGTAAGCGGGATGATCGGCTGTATTGTGCACAACGCGTTCGGCCCAGCGCCACTCTGCACTGTGGGTGTACTATACTTGTTAGTACAAAATTGAACTTCGCTCTCGATCGTTTGGCTCTGATACGGATAACTCACTCCAGCGACGCACTTGCCGTTCGAATAATAGTAAGTGCCATCCGCCAAATAATTATTGTAAAAAGTCTGGCTTCTGGTGTTACCGGCTGTGGTGCAGCAATCGGGCTCATCCGGAGCGAAGAACGGGGTATAAAGCGTCGCGGCATTACCCGAGCCGGGCGCCACGTCTTGAACGTCGAATGGCTCAGCCCGTTGCCGCACGCACCCGCCCCAAGCCCAGGCTGATTTATTCGCTTTGGTAGCCAACTGGCTCGCAAAGCTGATGAGGCCGGTACCCGTGGGCACGTTGATGTTTTCCTGGGACAGAGACCCGGCAGCATTACTATTATCGATCCAGGCCGCATTCTTATACTGGGTGCCGACGTTCACGTTGTCGGTGAACGGTACGACTCCGATTTTCACATATTGCCCGGTGGGATCGTTCGCAAAAAGGGTATTGACCAGCGTGGTTGCCGCCGTTTGAAGCCCCTTGATGCCCGTCGTGCTGCCGTAGGTGTCGGCCATGGAGCCGGTGTTGTCGAGCACGAGCACCAATTCCAGGTAATTCTGCGCGGCAAGCGCCTCGGAATGAATCGTCGTCGAAAGTGTGTTGTAGCCGACCGCTTGCAGGAAATAGGTATTGACCGTGGCCGTCGCCGTGACGTCCACAGTCGTATCGTTGTTTGTCCGGCTGATAGTCAGGTTCGTGACCGATAGCCCGCTCTGAGAAGAGAAGTTCGCTGTGATGAAAGCTTGAACCTGCGCGGTCGCTTGCGCGTCGGTGAGACTGGGCGACTTGGCCACGTTGAGTGCTGCTGCATCTATCGCAGCTACGAGCTGATTTTTTATAACCAGGAGGTTCCCGACATCGACCGCAACCCCGAGGAGGAGGATGAACGGAACGAGCAGAACCGCAACGAGGATGAGGACGATGCCTCTTGCATCCTGGTTGAACTCAAAAAGCTTTTTCAATATCGTGTGCAACATGTCCTCGATCCTATACAATTGCCCCATTTTTGAATACGATTCGCCCGGACTAGCTGAAGCTAACGCTTGCACTTAGCAAAAATCAACGGATTTTGTTAGAAAGCACCGGAAGTGGTGAATTGAAGGGCCGGCGTACCCGGTGCCAAGACTTTTTGCGTTTCTTAATTGGGGGCCATGAATGAAGCGCGTTCTCCGCAAGCTCAAATCCCGAATAATCAAGGTTCGTCATGATAAGAGAGGCGTCGCCCTCATCGAATTTGCAATCATCGCCGTGCCTTTCTTTGCCCTGGTGTTGGGCATGCTGGAGGTGGGGCTGATATTCTGGGGCGGCTACGAACTCGACAACGCAACATTGACCGCATCGAGACTCATCAGGACGGGGAATGCCCCCGCGACCCAGACGGCAATGGTGTCCGCTATTTGCAGCTACACAGCGCTTCTCTCCAGCAATTGCGGCACCACGCTCGTGCTCAGCGTTCAAACCTTTCCTAGTTTCTCTTGCGTCGCCAATCCAACACAGAGCGGCTGCTCGCCGGGCACCAACTATCCGCCGGGGCCGTCGCAAATCGTGTTGGTGACAGCCTCCTATGAGTGGCCGTTGTTCAATTTCGCGACCGTCGCTTTGCTGAGCAATCTTCCCGACGGGAACCACCTCATTCAATCGTCGGCCGTGTTCAAGACCGAGCCATGGTAGGACAAATCAATATGAGGACATTTCTTTCCAGCCGGCGCGGCTCCATCCTTATCGAGGCGGCCATCGCGTTCCCCGTCTTGATCGCCATCCTTTTGGGCATGGCCGAGTTCGGCGAAGCCTACACGGCAAGGCGAAAAAACGAACAAGTTGCGAATACCGTCGCGGACCTTGTTTCCCAAGTGTCGAGCATCACCACTGCCCAGTTGACCGACATCGCCAATATTCGCACGACGATCTTGCAGCCCTACTCCGCGACGCCGAGTGGCCTTCGCATCAGCAGCGTTGTGCAAAATGCAAGCAATGCAACGGTGCAATGGAGCTTTGCCATCGGGAACCTGACGGCCACGAAAACGGGAGCCACCTATTCCCTGCCGACTGGTCTTATCACTCAAACTCAGACGATCATCGTTGCTGAATCCACCTATACCTTTACGCCAACCGTAGGGAGCTATCTTGCCGGTGGGGTGACGTTTGACGCGGTAGCTTACTACACCCCGCGGCTCGGCAGCGTGACCTGCTGCTGATCGGCTTTAGGCCATGGGAGCGCGCTCGTCAGGGGCGCGCCGCCCGCACCGGCATGCTGACTTAGAGCAACCCGCGCTCGATTGTGGGCAATCGTCGTTGCGAGGCGGCTTCGCCGGCGCGGCATCCATATTCAGATCAAGCTCTCAACCTGGATTGCTTCGCTGCGCTCGCAACGACGGGAATCCGATTTGATGGACAAACATCGAGCCGCAGAGCATTCACAACCTTGTCATACATTCGGTATATGCGCAGGGTGATTCGGACCGGAATGCACTTCCGGCGGAATAGATCTTGCCAGATTCCCGTTGTGGAGGGCATGGCACTGCAGCCGCGCTTTCGCGTGGTCAATTCACGTTTCTCGCGTGAAAGCTCTTTTTCTCCTTTTTTGAAAATAGGAGAAAATTATCGTATGCTGCATTTTTGCAACTTATGGTTTTAGGCTCAAAAATTTTTATCATGGACGCCGTTAACTACGATTGACAGGCAGTTGCAAACCCAGCGTGCATAGATTCGCTGCACTACCTATCAGAGCAAGAGCCCTCTTGGCCCAGCGCGCAACTATTGAACGTTTGGACATGCGCGCGAGTTGATTTTCACGTGCCAACTATAGCTTGTTCGAATTAGGCAGTTATTAACTAGAAGTACTTTCCTAATCTCAAAATTTACATAGAGCAGATTCCGCCACCTTCTACCAGAGATAGCACCCTTCAAAACCCACAATCCAGGCTGCATTGCATGCAGGCCAGGGCCGTTTCGTATATTGGGTCCCGGTGCGACTCGCCATGCGGGAAAACGTCACCAATTGGGCACTTCAACTTTATCAACTGAGTGGGGAACTCAAATGTCTTCAATCATTAACAAGATCAAAGCATTCAACAAAGACGACCGCGGCGTGACGATGATCGAGTACGGCTTGATCGCGGCTCTCGTCGCGGTGGTTTGCATCGGCATCCTCACGACCCTCGGCACCGATCTCAAAGCTATGTTCACCACAATCGACACCGCTATAAAATAAATCTTGCAGCTGGGCGTGATCCGGAGTCTTCGTCAAAAGCGGCTGCGGACCATGCCTCCTTCTTTCAGTTGGCTGAGGTCTCCATGCGATTCGGCTCCATCCTCATGTTTGGCGTGGCTTTTTTGTGCGCTGGCGTCGCGGCTGTCCTCGTGCGCGCCGCCATGAGGCCCAGCGGCCCCGCGACTATCGTTGAGCGGCCCGCAGCCATGGCGATGAAAACCTTGCTGGTCGCCACGCGCGACCTCAATGCGGGCGAAAGACTGACCGCCGGCTTTGTTCGGGAGGCTCAGTGGCCGGCGGAGTTCATTCCCAGAGGCGCGTTCAGCTCAAGCGAGGCACTTTTTGCCGGCGGTCAGGAGCGCATCCTGTCGTCGTCCATCCCGGCGAACGAGCCGGTTCTAGCCGGCCGGCTGGTGGACAACTCCGATAGCATGGCGGGGCGCCTGAACTCCGGCATGCGCGGGGTCACCATCCGCGTCAACGATGCTTCGAGCGTCGGCGGCTTTGTCCAGCCGGAGGATCGCGTCGATGTGCTGATGACGCAGACCGACAGGCAAGGCGACCTCGTTAACGGGATGCCTCGGGCCTATACAAAAACTCTCATCAAGAACGTGAGAGTTCTCGCCGCCGATCAGCAGACCCAGCGGAGACTGCAAGCCCAGCCGCCGAAGACCGTAACGCTGGAAGTCTCCGAGGACGATGCGAAGAAGCTGACGCTCGCGGGGGCTATCGGTCAGTTATCCCTGACATTGAACAAGGGCGAAAACAGCCGCGAGGCCGGCCGCGCGATCAATCTGCGCGACATCGCTGCTTTGCCGGAGGACCGGGCTACGCCTTCGGAAGAGGCTCCGGTTGTGACGATTTTCCGGTCGGTGAAGCGTGAGGAATACCGGGTTCCGCAGCAGTAGTCGTTTTCTAAGTAATTTTTGCAGTGGCTGTCGATGTGTAACAGGGCGGTGCGAGTTAACAGATTTCGGGGGGGCAAAATGATACTTTTCAGTGGGGCGGCGAGGCCTCGTATGCAGTGGTTCTTGCCGGTGCTGGCGTTGTTAGCGGTTTTTTGCGCGGCAGAGCGCCCGGCATTCGCTAACGGAAGCGGCAAGTCGCTCAGCAGCTATTATATCGACCGCAACACTCAGCGCATCGACGTCCACATCGTTCTGCACAAGTCCGAGACCGTTCACGCCGACTTTCCTTTCGGAGACGCGCTCGTGGGGGATCCCGAGGTGGCCGACGTGGTCCCTTTGACCAACCAGTCCATCTACATCCTTGGGAAGAAGGTTGGCGTTACGCGGCTGTCTCTCCTCGATAGCAAGAAGCAGGTGCTCGGCGTCGTCGATATCGAAGTCACATACGATCTCGACATTCTGCGGCGGCAGTTGCAGGGCAATCCGGCCTTCTCCAAGATCCATGTCTCATCCGTCAACGGGAAAGTTCTGATCACGGGCGTCGCCCCCGACGCCGTGGCTTTGGCCCAGATCATGACGTTCGCCGATCAACTCGCCCCCCATGACGTTACGAATGGCATGACGGTGGCCGCGCCTCAGCAAGTCATGCTCGAAGTCCGTTTCATCGAGGCAAGCCGGGAGCTGGATCGCGGGCTTGGCGTCAACTGGGCAACCGCCGGAAAAGTCGGCGCTGTAACGGGGAACGAAAATATCATTCCCAATTCGAACACCGGCGCCGCGAGTGGCATCTCCGATATAGGAAACGGCAATTTCTCAAACAGTTCGGTTTTCAATCTCGGGTCAGGGCTAGCCTCAAGCGTTATTCCTTACGGCACCATCGCTGGCAGGGTCTTGAACGGCGGGGTGAAGGCCGATGCTTTTGTCAGCGCTTTGGAGGAAAAGGGCCTTGCCCGCCGTCTGGCGGAGCCAAACCTGATTGCGATGTCGGGCGACACCGCGAGCTTTCTTGCCGGCGGCGAATTCCCCTTCCCCGTGTCCGCCAACGCCGCCGGTCAGATCTCGGTCGAGTTCAAGAAGTATGGCGTGGGCCTCGCGTTCACGCCGACAGTCCTCTCCAACGGCCAGATCAACCTCAAAATCGAGCCCGAAGTCAGCGAACTCGATACAACCAATACCGTTCAAATCAACGGTTACAGCATCCCAAGTTTGAGCGTGCGCCGGGCATCCACCACGGTTGAGCTGCGCGACGGTCAAAGCTTCGCGATAGCCGGGCTGCTGCAAGGGTCACATCTTGCCGACACCCGGCAATTGCCCTGGGCGGGCGATGTACCCGTGCTCGGCACCTTGTTCAGAAGCCAGTCGTTCCAGAAAAAAGAGACGGACCTCGTCATTCTCGTCACGCCGCGGCTTATCCGCCCGAAGGTGCCAGGCGAGAAATTCGCGACGCCTCTCGACAACAGAAAACCTGCGAATGACGGCGAGTTCTTCCTCCTCGGCAAGCAGGAGGTCGAGGTGAGCAAGCCGAAATGGGTTGGCGGGCACATCCTCGACTACAAGCCTGAGCAGACAATCGATCTTCCAAGCAAATAGGGGTGCTATCATGAAACTCTCCAGGAAACTTATCGGTAGCGCTGCCCGGATTTGCGCGGTTGCAATTTCCGCTGCGGTTCTCGGCGGCTGGGATGACGATGCCGATCGCGTCGAGTTCGTTACCCGCGGCTTTGGCGATGCCGTCGAGGTGAACAAGGCTACCCAGACAATCGATCCTTGGCCGAAGTACGTGAAAAACCGCAAGCTCGTTATGGACGGCCATCGCGCCGCCATGGCGATGAAGCGGTACCAGGCCAATGACGTGATTAAGCCGAACCCCCTCAATGCGACGTTGGCGAAAGAGCAGACGAACAGCGCCCCTACCAGTGCAACCCCGCCTGAACTGCAGCAATAGAGGGACCAGGCGTGCAAAAGTTACAGGCGTTTAGGGACAGCAGTGGCGTTTCCGGCGGTGACGGGACGGCGGAAGAGGACGTCCTCTTCCTCACCGATCCGATCCCGGACGAGATTCATGTTGCGGCTGAGGCCGCGAGCGGGTTGGAGCCCGCAAGCCATCAATACGATTTGCTCCTCATCACCAAAGACGCCGGTCTCTGGGAGCGCTTGTCAGCGCACTTTGCCGAGGAGGGACAGTTCAAGCTGCGCCAGCTCCAAGGGCGGGTTGCGGAACACGAGGCCAGGGTTGCCGATATAAAGCTTCCCGATATCGCGTTGATCGACCTCAACAAGGGGGACATGCTCGACATCAACGCCCTCGAACGGCTGAAACGGTCGCGCTTTTCGAATGTGCCTATCGTTGCGACTTCGAGTTGTCTCGACCAGACGCTCGTCCGCGGCCTCATGCGCATCAAGGTTGACGACTGGCTGCCTGCCGACTCCATGCCAGCCGAGATTCAAAGATCGTGCGAAAAGGCCCTTCGCATGCGATCTGCCGAGGAAGAGGCGCGGCACGCCAAGTGCACCACCTTTTTGCCGGCCATCGGGGGAAGCGGCAATACCACCTTGGCGATACAGACAGCGTTCCTTCTGGGTAGCCGGAAGAAGCAGATGCAATCGGTATGTCTTGTCGACCTGAACTTCCAAGATGGAGCAGCCGCCGAATACCTGGATTTATCTCCCTCCTTTCAGCTTGCCGAGCTTTCCAACGTTTCGGGGCGCCTGGACCGTCAGATGCTTGACGTCATGCTCACGAGCCATCGCTCGGGCCTGTCCGTGCTGGCGGCGCCGCGCGTTCCTGGCCGTTTCGTGGATATCGGCGAAGGCTTGATCGCGTCGATCCTCGGACTTCTTTCCGAGTCCTTCGAGCATCTCGTCATCGATCTTCCAAAGAACTGGTATCCCTGGACCGATAACGTCATTTGGGGCTCGGATCGTATTTTCATCGTGGCCAACTTTACCATCCCGGCCCTGCGGCAGGCCCGGTTTGTGGCGGATGCGATTGCGGCCAAGGCTTCCCCGGAAGCCGAGATCTCCGTGATCGTCAACAAGTTCCACGAACCGCTGATGGGCCCCGGTCTCAGCCGGAAAGATGCCGAAAGCATCCTCGCTGGGCGGCTCGCCGGTGTCATTCCCAATCTGGGCGGCGTCGTCGATGACGCAATAAACCG
Source organism: uncultured Alphaproteobacteria bacterium (assembly GCA_963834165.1). Taxonomy (GTDB): domain Bacteria; phylum Pseudomonadota; class Alphaproteobacteria; order Rhizobiales; family Rhodomicrobiaceae; genus Rhodomicrobium. The sequence continues at coordinate 795,140 of CAWIAL010000018.1, forward strand.
CGGAATGATGCTTTCAGAGATACGCGCGGGAAACAAAGTCGAAAAACAGCTTTTAAAGATTCTCGATCAGGACGCTCGCATCGCGAAGACACAAAATAACTGATTTGGGGCACAATTGATGCTGAACAAGTTCATGAGAGGTCCGGCAAAGACCGTAACCCCTGATCCCGCTAATGGGACTGCGGCTGCGACCGGTCTCACGGAATCCGGCAATGCCGTTGCGGCCGGGAGAATTGCGGAAGAGCCCATTTCCATCGGGCCGGAACTGATCGATGTGAAGGTCCGCATTCACCGCAAGCTCATTGACGATCTCAACCTGGCTTCATTGGAGAAAATGTCCCGGGAGGATCTGCGCCGCCAGATAGGCGAGATCGTTGCCGACTACGTCAAGGCCGAACGAATCCTGCTCAACGCGAAAGAGCTGGAGAATTTCTCCCAGGAAGTCTTCGATGAACTGACCGGTCTCGGCCCCCTTGAGCCGCTGCTCAAGGACCCGACAATCAGCGATATACTCATCAATACGCACGAAAAAGTTTATGTGGAGCGCCGCGGCAAACTCGAGGCCGTGCCCGTAAAATTCAAGGACGAGGCGCATATTCTGCGGATCGTCAACAAGATCGTCGGCGCCGTTGGACGCCGCGTGGACGAATCCCAGCCTATGATCGATGCCCGGCTAGCGGATGGGTCTCGCATAAACGTGGCGGTCCGCCCGATAGCGGTCGATGGGCCGCTGATCTCGATCAGAAAGTTCTCCGAGAAGCCCTACGATCTGCGAAAGCTCGTAAGTTTCGACACCCTGAGCGACAAAATGGCTGAACTGCTCGGGATGTGCGTGCAGTGCCGCTTGACTATTCTAGTTTCGGGAGGCACCGGCAGCGGCAAGACCACGCTGCTGAACGCGCTTTCGGCTCACATCCCCAATGTGGAGCGGCTTATTACCATAGAAGATGCCGCAGAACTCAGGCTGCAGCAGCCTCATGTAGGACGGCTTGAAACACGGCCTCCTAATATCGAAGGCCGCGGCGAGATCCGGCAGCGCGAACTGGTAAAAAACGCGCTTCGTATGCGGCCTGACCGTATCATAGTCGGCGAGGTGCGCGGCGACGAAGCTTTCGACATGCTTCAAGCCATGAACACCGGCCACGACGGATCCCTGGCGACGATCCATGCGAACACCCCTCGCGACGCACTTGGACGGCTCGCCCAAATGGTCGGCATGGCCGGCCTTCCAATGTCGGAAAACAGCATTCGCTCCCAGATTACCTCGGCCATCAAGCTTATCGTTCAGCTTCAGCGCTTCAGCGACGGCAAGCGCAGGATTGTGAGCATAACTGAAGTCTCCGGAATGGAGCGCGAAGTTATCCAGATGCAGGAGCTGTTCCGCTTCGCCCGGCATGGCACTTCCGCCGATGGCCAGGTTCGCGGCGTCTACACCGCGACAGGCATCAGGCCATCGTTCATTGAAGACATAAAGATCAAAGGGTTCAGCGTTCCGAATACATTCTTCGATCCAGCAATCGCGGTGAACTAGATATGCTGAAGCAAAACCTTGTTACTTTGTTGATTTTTTGCACCGTCCTGATGCTTGTGCTCGGGACCTATATAGCGATCAAGGAAAGAGTAGCTTATCGCGGCCGGATTCGAGCCCGGCTCGTGACTCCAAATGATGAGCGCGTTGCATCCGAGGCAGAACTCACCACTATCCGGCAGAGCCGAAGCCTGACGCGCGACGGTGACTATGCAACTCCTTTGGTTGCTCTGAACAGGCTTATACTTCAATCTGGCACGCGATTGGGATTTCCAGGCTTAATTGCCGTGGCTTTGGCCTGTGCAGCGGCATCATTCTCGATCGTCTACTTCGCGGGCCTTAGTTTCATTGTAGGCATTCCTGCCGCCATCGCCTCTGGAATTGGCCTGCCTGTCATCGCCCTCCGCGCGATGCGTGAGGGCCGCCAGCGCAGGTTCGAAGAACAGCTGCCGGAAGCGATCAACTCCATTGTAAGAGGGTTGAAGGCCGGGCACGCAATATCGGTGGCGATTTCTTCCGTCCCGCGGCACCTGCCCGATCCAATCGGCGCTGAATTCCGATTGGCCGCTGCCGAGATGACCTATGGCCTGGATCTGGAGACAGCAATGGTCAACCTCCACGCAAGGGTTGGGCAGGCGGACCTTGGATTGCTGGCGCTCGCAATTTCCATTCAGTCCAAGACCGGTGGGAATCTGGCCGAGATTCTTTCCAACATGTCCCGTGTTATACGCGGACGTTTCAAGCTGCGAAGAAAAGCCCGGGCGCTGGCGGCCGAGGGACGAGCCTCCGCCTATATACTGAGCTTTCTGCCTGTGATTGTATTTATACTTATTTGGCTTACTACTCCAAGCTACTACCGCGAAGTCTGGAACAATTTCTATACAAAGCCCATACTAGCCGGAGCTGTATTCTGGATGCTGCTCGGAGACTACATCATGTATCGGATGGTGAGGATTCGCGTATGATGATCGAGGCGATTTCAATTCCACTTTCCGATCCGATGACCTTCCGCCTGGCGGCGACAATGGCGTTCACATTTGCCGCCGTTTTTTTCTTTGTGGTGGGAGTCAACTCCTACATCCGGACGAGAAACGCCGTTAAGAGGCGTGCCATGCTTGATCGAGGACTGGCTTCGCGCGAAGCTGACTTCGACCAGGGCTGGTTCAAAAACTCAAACTCGCTGCGTTTTCAAAGCATCGTATCCACTTCAGCACTCTTGGGCGACGTGGAACGTGGCGCCGCGCGCAGCGAAAGTGAAGCATCCAAGATCAAGCGGGAGCTCCTGCGGGCCGGATTCTTCGGGCCTCGCAGCGTGTTTTGGTATCAGTTTACGCGCGCTTGCCTGCTTGTCGCCGGCGGGCTCGTTGGATATCTCGCACACAGGCACTTTTTCCCCGATGCAGCCGGGAATTCCAAGATATTAGCTGGCGCTTTTTTAGGCTGCATCGCTTTCTTGTTGCCCAGCCGCTTCGTTGAGATCCGGAAAAATCGCATCCTGCAAGAATGCCGGGAAGGGTTCCCGGATTTCATCGATCTTATGATCGTTTGTGCTGAAGCGGGTTTAGGCCCTCGTGCGGCTATCGACCGGCTCAGCCGCGAAATTGCCAAGGCGTATCCGATTCTAGGCGCTCACATTTACCTCGCCAGTCTCGAAATTCGCGCTGGAAACAGCTTGCATCAGGCGCTCTTCAACTTGTCGCGCCGCATTCAGGTGGAGGAAGCGGCAACATTGGCGTCGCTTCTTGAACAAACCGAGCAGATGGGAACGAGCGTTACGGACGCCCTTCGCGTGTATAGCGAGGAAATGCGGGAGCGGCGGCTCGTTCGCGCCGAGGAGAAGGCGCATTCTCTTCCCGCAAAGCTTGTTCTGCCGCTCGGTCTGTTCGTGTTCCCTGTAATTCTGATTGTAGTTCTCCTTCCAGCGGTAATGCGGGTGAAAAACGCAGGCTTTTAATGAGGTGGGGCACATGAAAACTCTAAATATAATAACCTTGACCGCTGTTATGACTTTAGGCGTCGCGGGTTGCAACTTCGACGAAACCGATACGACGAAGCTCGTCGATCCCAAGGGCGACATCACCGAAACTTCCACGTTTGGATCCGGTCCCGAGCAGGTATGGGTCGACAAGGCGAAGGAGAACTTCAAACATGGGGAATATGGCTTGGCCGAGCGTTACTTCCGTCAGGCTATCGAAGAGCGCCACTCCAACGTGGAGGCGTGGCTCGGCCTTGCCGCGTCCTACGATCACCTCAAGAGATTCGAGGAGGCGGATCGGGCTTATGGGGTGGTGCAGAAGATGGCCGGTAACAGCCCAACGGTCCTCAATAATTTGGGGTACCATTACATGTTGAAGGGTGAGTTTGGGAGCGCGGAACATGCTCTGCTGACGGCCCAATCGAAAGACCCGAACAATCCCCTCATCCGTGCCAACCTGGCGTTGCTTGCGGACTGGAAAGCGGCTGCGGGCAGGGGCTAAAGCAGCTTCAATGACGCGCAAAGAAAGCGGGCATCAAGATCAATCCTGCGGTGCAAATCGCGATACCGTAAGGAAAGATGCCAAGTTTGGCCCATGACTTTAAACGCCGGGATGGAATGTAATGATAGGTCGATGGCCAAAGCGCCATCGACTTTCTTGCAATCAAGAGCAGCGCCGCAAGCAGTCCCCCAACCATGGTCATAATGACTAGGAAAGTGAGCCCATCTTTAGGGCCAGCCCAAAGCATCAGCGCGCTTATAAGTTTTACATCACCCGCGCCCATGTACCCTAATGCATAAAGTGCAAAGGTGAGAACAAAAGCGCCACCGCCAACCGCGATGTGTTGTTTGATGCTTTCTTGTGGGTCCATAAGCCAGTAATTCACAAAAAAGAGGACAAGCACCACCCCCGAAACAGAATTAGGTATCTTTAAGCTTTTTATATCCGATATGCATCCATAACAGAGGGCGGCTGCGTATATTGCCTTGATGATAATATTCAGAACATCGGGAGAGAAAATGTGAGCCATTTGAGCTGTCTGCGTCTGTGGGCTAAGTCTTGATCCGCGCCATCGTCTATTCGAAGTAGAGAGGTATCAACTCAGATGCCCGCGCCGTCAAGCTTGCAGCCAAGGTGGTGCGAGAGCGCGCCGCAAGCAAAGGTGCAGCTTCCCCTCCTCATTGTATGTCAAAAGACGTTCCCTGTAGACGTTGCGCTTTTGAGGGATTGTGGTCGGTTGCTGTGTATCCGTCAATACACCGGGGTTTGCTCTGCTAGGCCTCTTTTTGTTTGGTTCGCCAACGTGTGGCAGTTGAACACGCATGCGATGTTGATGAGCGAAAGTGAGGCTCGTCTCGGGCGTGGCCGTTGTTCCATGAGTACCTAGAAGCTTCTGAGGTCACCTTGATGATCAATCTGCCTCTTTCGCGACGCACCCTTTTGCAGGGTGCAATGGTGGCTCTGCTTCATCGGCCAGCATCAGCACAGGCCACCACCGTGCACTCCGCTTCCGACTTCATTGATAGCGTCGGCGTCAATTCGCATTTGAGCAGCGAGCCTTATGCAGCCGCCTTCAGCCGGGTGAGCGATCTCCTTGCCGCTAGCGGCATCCGCCACCTGCGGGACGAACTGCGTCCCACTAACAACCTTGGCCGTTGGCGCGATCTTTTCGCCCGATGCAAGATTCGCAGCCACCTTCTGGTTTCTCCGGCGACAAACACGGTATCGCAGATGCTAGACTATCTCAGCGCGCTAGGCGTGGACAAGGTCTCGGCAATCGAGGGCCAGAACGAAGGCGACGGCGAATGGTTCATGGCGCAGAAGGGCGCCGGCACGAACTGGGGCGCGACGGTCATCGCCTACCAGCAGGATGTTTACCGGAGTCTTCGTGCACGCTACTCTCAAGATACGCTGCCGGTCGTATCGCCGACCGTCCTCGATTGGAAGCCAAGTGACGTTCAACTCATCCGCGGAGCCGCCGATTTTTGCGACGTCGTGGCGATCCACTCCTATGTGCAGCACGCAGAGGAGCCGGAGACAGACGCGCCCTACGCGTCGTTATCGTGGTATCTGAGAAACATGCGCGACGCCTTCAAGCCAGGCGCGCCGGTCATGGCGACCGAGACAGGCTATAACAGCATGGTGCAGCAGGGCGGAAGCGGCGTCTCAGAATCGGCGGCGGCAATCTATATTCCGCGTCTATTGTTGAACAATTTCGCCGCTGGGGTGCAGAGGACGTTTCTTTATGAGTTCCTGGATGGAGGCGCCGACCCGGCCGAGCCGGAACATCACTGGGGTCTTGTTCGCCATGACGGTACGCCGAAGCCCGCCTTCAGCGCTCTCGTCAATTTACTCGGAGCGCTTAGCGATCGAGAAGGCGTTCCGCCGCAGACAGCGCAGACGCTGCGCGCCACTCTTCGCGATGGTTCGCCGGATGCGAGAATGCTTCAGTTCAGGAAAGCGGACGGCAGCTCGATTTTGGCTATCTGGCGTGCCGCTCGTTGCTGGGACGCTGAGAAGGCGGCTGATATGACCGTTGCGCCGCGGCAGTTATCGATTGAGATCCGCCCGGCGGTGATGCAGGCCGCCATGATGATACCCAATGATGGCCCCGCGTGGAACGAGCTTACGCTACGCAATGGCACCATCACCGTGCCGGTGAGCAGCAAAGCCGTGCTCGTCCAGTTCATTTAGCGCAAGCGGCTTTTTAGCCTTAACAGCGGCCTTTCCAGGCAATGGTACGAGAAGCTTGCCAGGGCCAAGGTGAGTGCCAGGGCCGCGAAGACATTCAAGGCATTTGTGCCTGTAGTGGCGGCCTTGTATGGCGGTATGTCCATCAGAAAGAGGATGAGATAGTGATAGAGATATACTCCGTAGGAGATGCGTCCAAGGTATCTGACCAGACGGAGCGATAGCAGCCTTCTTACCCAGCCGATGTAGTCCTTGTGTGAGTTTATCAAGAGCGAAATGGTCGAGGAGCTTACGAGAGCATATCCCAGTATCGCGAGACACCAATAGTAGCCTCCAGCGGGAACAACCCCAAGATACCGCCCGATATTGTCGATCGCCAGAACAGCAACGCCAAGTCCAAGAAGTCCAAACGAATAGGAATCCCGCAGGGCGCTTCCTTCGCTTTCCCTAAAAGCAAGCGACGCGCCAAGGGAAAGCGACATCATCCGGGTCGGGCCAGACATGTAGATCAACCGCGCGGCAAGGCCGCTATCCAGACTTGAGGCGAGGACCAGGGCAATGATGATGCTGACCGCGGGTATCGCATAACGTGTGATGAGTAACCCATAACGATCTGGAATCCGCGTGATAACAAGGGGCCAGAGAAGGTAAAACTGCTCCTCAACCGATATCGACCAGCTATGCTCAAGCGCATTTGGGTCTGGATGAATCGGATGGTAGAAATTAAATGTGAATGTCAGTAAACTGACCAACGCCTCCGGATTATTGCCGAAATACACGGTAGCTGTTATAACGCAAATGTAATATATTGGCAAAATCCGCAAAGCTCGCTTCGCGAAGAAGACCTTCAAGTCTATGTCTCCGTTTTTCCGTTTTTCATCCAATAGTATGCGAGTGATCAGAAAGCCGCTCAAAACGAAAAACAGATCGACACCGATATAGCCCCCTCGCGTGGCCTGCCCGATGTCCCACAGACCTTTCGACAGAACTGAACCCTGGATGAAAGGAAAATGCACGAGCAGGACCAGCGATACAGCCAGCGCTCGAAGCCCATCTAAATAGTCAAGATGCCGAATCCGATGATCTAAACTTTGAGGGCGAGCCGTAGCAAATGCGTTCGCATCGAGCGACCTAAGAACTTGGTGCATTGAAAATCTCAGCGGCTAACGGACTAAAACACTTCTGTGGTTCCAGGGATCGGCGGCCACATGCGCAGCTTGGACGTGGGCTTTTAAGTCCCAGATTTCTTTCAAGACCGCGGCATAATGGGCGGCGACAGCGTTCCAGTCGAAACGCTCGGCTGTCGCGCGCGCGCCGCCGGCAAGGACCGATAAATGCGCACTATCCCGAAGCACCGTCCCGATCTTTCCCGCGATGCTTGCAGCATTGCGCTCGATGCCGTAGCCGTTGACGCCGTCCTCAAGGTAATCCTCGATTCCGCCCACTCTGGTGGCGAAGACCGGCACTCCCGACGCCATCGCCTCCATGCACACAAGCGAGAAGGTTTCGTAAGCCGTTGGCAGGACGAAAGCGTCGGCGGCGGCATAAAATGCTGGCAGGTCTTTGCGCGCTCCGGCGAAGAACAAACGCTTGTCTCCATCCGCGATGAGGCGCCGGTAGGGTGCCCGATTGTCAGATCCCACGACCAGAAGGCAAACGTCGTTGTCCAAATGCTTGAGCGCTTCGACGGCGTAAGCCAGACCCTTGCGTTCGAACTCATGTCCAACGAACAGCAGTAGACGTGCGCTGCGGGGTATTCCGAACTCCTCACGGACTATGTGGCGGGCGGCTGGATTCGGTTTGAATTTCTCAAGGTCAATCCCATTGGGAATGACAGTTATGAGATCGGCAGGCACCTTGTAAAAATCCTGAAGCTCCGTCGCGACGCGGGGCGAGACGGCCACGTACCTGCGGTAACGGCGCCCCCCGATCATGAACCTGTCGCGAGCCGCAACCCAGGCGTGAATGGGATTAAGCCGCCAAATCCAGCTCCCCGACCGCTTCTTCTCGTTCAAACTGACGGCGTTGACAGCATGCACGACAAGCACATCGCCTGTGAGGCTATCGCCGTGGCTGACAATGACGGCGTCCCGGTGCTTGCGAAGGGCCAGGGTGACCGCCAGAGTGAAAAGGGGAACGACGGGCAAACGGCCGAGATGGCGCAGCGCTCCGCGGGTGGGGATGCGCGCGAGCCAAGGCGCTACTCGTTGCACCTCGCTCGCAGCATTACTGGCGCAGGCGCTGGCCAGCACCGAATTCGGTACACCTGCCCGGCTCCATGCTTTGGCGAGCTCGAAGGCCACGGTCTCAACCCCGCCTTCGGTGCTGAACTCCTGAACGGCTTGAACAACACGAAACGCCACAGTTTTCCCTCTTAAGTTATGGTGATGATCAAAAACCAGTTTCAAAACTCGTTGTCATGGGCCGATCGGTGAAGGTTTCCGGCTCATCTTGCTGGCCGCTGTCTGCAGTAGACCATGCATGTAGTGAGGCCTCTCTCCACGCTCCGCCCAGCGACCGCGCCACGGTCTCATAGGTGAACCGCCCGGCCACATTGGCGAGACCAGCCAGCCCGCGGACGGCAATCTCCTCAGGGGTCGCGCAAAGATGGTCCAGCAGCTGGGCCAGCGCTCCCGGATCTCGTTCCGGGATGATCCAGCCACCTTCACCGGTTACGGCTGGAATGGCGCCGCACGCCGAGCCGATTACGGGCACACCACAGCTTTGGGATTCGACGATTGCTCTTCCAAACTGCTCGCGCACCGATGGCGTTGTCCGCGTCAGAAGGATAGTCACATCGGCTGCGCGCATAAAGCCGGCGACCTCGCTAGGACGTCCCCACCCTCGAATCGAGACCTTTTCTTCCAGGCCAAGCTGCTTCAGGCGCCTGCGAAGGTGAGCTTCGTGCGGCCCCTCGCCCATGATGGAAAGCTCGATGGCTGAGTGAGTCATCGTCATCGCCGTCAGCGCGTCGTCGAGACCTTTTTCCTCGACGATCCTGCCCACGTAGCCGATGCGCAGGGGCACATTCTCACTGCGCTCTGGCCGCGTGGTCGGACAAAAGGTTATTTGGTCGACACCGTAACCGATGGGTCTGACAGGCCCCTTGAAGCCGCAGGCACGCACCACGGCGGTGGCGTCGGGACTGCGCGATAAAACGAGGTCCGTCCGGCGCAAGACGAACCGGCGGATGCTCTCGAAGGGCGGCGGCAGACGCTTGAGAATGTTTTGATCTACTTCAAGCACCAGCGCGGCATCGCTGCGAAGGAGAGTTGCTTGCAGCGCAACAAAACTCCACGGTTCCTCCCAGAGGTGGACCACATCGGGCCGAAGGTCCGCGATAATCCGACCCAACCGTGGGTAAATGTGCGCATACCATTTAACGCCAGGAAGCGACGGCAGAGCAATCCGCTCGGCGTGAAGAGTAAAGCCGGGGTCGCCGCCAGGATCGGCATGCATGGTGCGGCCGAATTGATGCCAGCGCAGAGGCGCGAGCAGATGAACGTCGAAGCCAGGCATCGACGCGAAAGGATGATAACGCAGCCGGCCGGCTTCGCGGCTAACGGCAGTGTGAGCGATCGATAGAACTCGCAGCGCGGATTGGTTAGACACGGCCCATCACCTTTGCTGCCGACCCCGCCAAGCCCGAAAGCAAGCTGTTGACGTAGGCGATGGATTGATAAGCGCCGTTCAGCGTATTGCGGGGGAGGCAGAAGACGTGCTGTCCGGGTTGTATAAGCCCCTTTCTGGTCGTAGCCGCGCTCGCAAAGCCTGCTTCCCTTGCCAAACTGAAGTCCCGGGGACCGCAGTCGGCAGCGCGTCCATACGGAAACGCAAAGTGATTGCAAGCGACCCCAAGGCGCGACCGCAGCCGCTCCCGGCTGTCTCTCAGCTCGCTCAGGGCATCCGCCTGCGAAAGAGCGCTGATTCTCGGGTGCGATACCGTGTGGGATCCAATCTCGACGAGGGGATCGTTGCGAAAGCTGTCGAGCATCCCCCATGTGAGCGCGTGGCCGCTTCGCAATGTCTCAGGATCGGCGCCGTTGACCCGGCAGAAGGCATCATATTCCCGATCGAAGTCGCTTTTATCCCAGGCCGCGCTAATTTCAGCAAACCAGTGCCGTTTTGCGGCGGGGTTGCGAACATCGACTGTTTCGCCGCTGTAAACGATATGACTGTGACGTGAGAGAATGGATTCGAGGCCTGCCCAGCCGAGCGACTGAGTGCCATCGGGAATGCCGGTCGTGACGAAGAGCGTTACGGGAACGCGGTGACGCCGGAAAGCCGGAACTACATACTCCCAAGTGTCTTTATAGCAGTCGTCGACCGAAAAGTTGACGAGCCGCGCATCTGCCTCGCCCCGACTCAGCTTGTCTAGCAGCTCCTCGATTGTAACGATCTTCCAGTTGTGCCTGACAAGGTGCTCCAGCAAGCTATCGAGATATTCAAGGTTCAGGTAGAAATTGCGGTTCGGTAAGTCTGCCCAAGCGCTCGCGGGCGCAGCCCGGTGAAACGTCAGAAGACAACCGCATGACTTCTGCCATCTTGCAACATTGGCCACTAAAACACTCACGTTGCTCACTCCATCGCCTTAAGAAACTAAACCTGTTCGTTCCCAAGCAGCCGTTTGAGGCGCCCGTATATTTTCATCGCCTCGGCGGGCACTAAAATCATGGCAGTCAGCAAGACGGCGGAGGAACACACTACGGCGCCAAGCAGCAGATGCGTGAGAGGCGCCGTCCAGGCTTGCCTTATAAAAAGGCACGCCGCCGCCATGAGAACTGCGGACGGTATGCACAGGGCGATAAGCCGGGCCAGCGGCCGGTGCACATTGAGTGCAATCGCTGTGCCTGAAAGCAGAACAAACCCGCGCGCCGCTTCGCCAAGCCCTATAAGCAGACTTCCATTCGCAGGAGTACTCGTCGCTTGCCAGGCTACAAGATTTAGACCCGCGTTCACAGCGAGGGCCGAAGCAAGGATCAGCGCTGCATGCCCATTCCGGCCAGCGTTGTTTAAGAAACGCAAAAGGATCATCCCGAGCGTGGTGGCCCACAGGCCTGCCGCGATGCCGTGCAGAGCTCCGCCGGTGAGTTCCACGGCCGTTTCGTTGAAAGCGCCGCGCCCGAAGACAAGAGAAACGATGTCTTGCGCGAATACGGCAAGGAAGATGGATGCGGGCACGGTGATAGAAAGCAATGGAGCGGTAATCGATAGCGCCGCTGACCGCGAGCTCGATGAGGTTCCCTTGTATAGCACCGCCAACCCGATAGGCTGGCTTATCAGCAGCACTGCGCTATCCGTCAGTGTTCTTGCATAGTCGATTGAGGCCAGCGTGCCGACAGCAAATCCGGATGCGATGAGACGTTCAAGCCAAACCTGGCCTTGTTCCGCTAGGGGCTGAGCCATAAGCGGCCGCAAGCGCCGTCCGAACTCGAGCAGCACCTCGATGATGAGGCCGAACCGCAACCCTGCTGTGTCCAGTGCCCCTTCCCGCCACAGTTTCCACAAGCTCCAGGCGCCCAGGAGATTGAATGAAAGTGCAAAAAGCAACGGCAGGAGGCTGAGCTTCCCGGTCGCGGCGTAAAGCAGAATACCCGTCATGACGGACACGTTGAGGACGGCCGGCCGCAGTGCGGCGATGCGCGAGCGTCCCGTCGCTATCTCGGCCGCCGACAGGCAGTTGAGCAAGACGGATGCCGGCATCCAGAAGGCCATGACCCGGACGAAGCTGAGCACGAGCGCCTGACCCCCAGGCTCCATGCCGCCGACAATCAGGCGGACCCATAGGAGGCCGCTTGCCTCAATCACCAGCATAATCAGCGCGGCTATGAAGCCGAGGCCTGCGCAAAGCGCCGCCAGCTTCACCGGCGCACAGCCATCCTCTTGCCATTTGCGATGCATCGGGATCATGACGGCAGGCACGCCCTCGTTCTGCATCGGGATGAGCGGCATCATCACCGCTGTCGCCGAGCCGCGGAAACCATCCGCGATCAAGGTGGCGCCGAACACGCGCGCCATTAGAAGCTCACGTGCGAAACCGAGCGCCTTGCCGAGCAACGCGCCGCTCGCGAGCATCGCCACCATGCGGACCGGCGCCGGCCGCCCGGCGGTCAACGGTAATAAAATCGCCGCGGGAGCCCGTTGCGTCATGGCAATTCGCCTTTCCGCCGGGCGCTTTGAGCAAGGGCTACCGTCGTCCAGAAAAGAAAGCCGAGTTCGCCCGAGGCGATGCCAGCAAGAGGCAATTGAACGAGCCATCCACACGCCAGCGCACCGAGCGCGACAGCCTCTCGCTCGCCGCTCTCAATCGCCAGGGAGATTACCGAGAAGATCACGTAAAGCAGGCTGGCCAGGCAGCAAAGACCGGCGACGATCCCCATGCAAGCCCAGGTGATGGCGATCATTCCGTCGAGGGCTGTGGCACCCGCGGCGCCAGTGTCGATTGAGGGAAACCCTACTCCAAAAAATCCGGCGCCGGGCTGGTTCCAGAGAGCTTCAAACTCACCGAGCCGTTCCCGGCCGCTGCCGTCATCAGATGCCTCGCCGAAGGTAGACAGCCTGCTAATAAGAACGTCGCCAAAAGGAGAGAGAAAGACTGCCAAGACAGTGGTTGCAATCAGTATCGCCCAGGCTAGGGACGCCTTGGCTCTGGTAGCCGGGAATGGCAGGCAAAACAAAAGGCTGGCGGCGAGGGAGATCCAAGCTGTGCGGTAAAGCGAGAGAGACAAAGCCAGCACGGCCGGTATCATCGCGAACTGTGCGAGCCTCCCCCGGCCAAACAAATATACGAGAAGAAGTCCGGTAGCTGTGAACGTCGCGAACACGGCCGGCCCGTGCATCGTGCTGAATGTCCGGACCGCGTAGGGTTCGGGAAGCCCGGCCGATGTGATCATAGCTTGCACCAGCCAATAGCAGTCCCAAGCCGGAGGATCGACGTATTGGTAAATGCCATAGAGACCAGTGAGCGATAGAATCAGCACAAACGCATGAGTTGCGCTGCGAAGAAGGTCAGACACGCTTGGCGCCCGTACAATGAGAGCCATGGCGTAGACAGGCGGAGCGCCCCACTTGAGAGCGCCAGAGGCGGCCTGCGACCACTCGCCTTGGGCAATGGTGATTACAACGCAATAGATGACGCAGGCGCAGAACATAAGGATAGGGGTGAACTCTCGGTCAGTCCCCCGTCCTCCGGGCAAAGTGAGCGCACGCAACTCCGGGAGGGTTACGAGGAGTGCGAGAAACGGAGCCGCGATCATCACGCCGCTCGGGTCGAAGCCAGCCGAGAGATCCACTAGGCGGCGCAGGAAAGGTGCGAATGAAAACAGTACCAGCACGGCTTGCAAATGCTCGCCTGGCGACCGGGACCATGCGTACCAGCTAGTGACGAGAGAGCCGGCAAGGAACAGCAGCCGGGAGCCGCTGCCGAGCTGGGAACCGGCTATCGCCGTGACGGCGATCAGAAGCACGGTAGGCAGTGACCCATGAAGACGCCATTGCGGTCTAGATGCGCTGACGATCGCCACGTTCATTGGCGCGCCCGCTTCGCAACCCGGCCGATCACCTCGACGACCGCACTCCGCATCGCACCGGCGCCGTACACGTCCCGCGCTCGTGCCTGCGCCCTTGCTATTTGGAAGCGCAGAACCTCGTTGCGCGCAAACGTGTTGCGCACCGCTTCTACGAGGGCATCGGCATCTCCCGGCGGCACGAGGGTCCCTGCCTCGCCGCCTGCGAGGATTTCCGCCGACGCTCCTGCGTCGGTAGCGATAACGGGCGTTCCGGCCAGCATCGCCTCAACAAGCGTGCGGCCGAAAGGCTCTGGATCGACCGAAGGATGAATCACAATGTCAACTGCACGCATGAGCTTGGGCACGTCGCAGCGCTGCCCAAGAAAAATAACGCGGCCGGTGATTCCAACATTCGCGGCGAGTGTGCGCAGGCTTTCCGCGTAGCCGTCCTCACCAAAGAGCGCTGCCCCCGCGATGATGCACCGGACATCCGGGAGCTTGGCGAGCGCACGCAGAACGACATGCTGCCCTTTCCATGGAGCAAGCCTGCTGAACACTCCAACCAGCGCACCGTGGGGCAGGCCAAGTTGCTGACGCAGCGCCGCCCGGCTTTCAGTATTGGCTTCCGTTTCAAGACCATTGGGCACGACATGCATCAGTTGTGCATGGCCGCCCTCCGCTACGAAAGCCGACGCCACAGGCTGGGACGGGGCAAGGATGGCGTTGGCGAAGCGATTGGCTAGCGAAATTTGCAGCCGCCGCTGGCCGGCCCCGAAATGCTCCTTGCCGATGATGTCGTGCAAATGCCAGATCAAGGGCCGGCGTGCGATTTTTGCAGCAAGCGTGCCCAGCACGAAGGCTTTTTGTGAGTTGGCGTAGATGAGATCGTATTGCCTCGCCGCCATGCTAAGCTCAGCAATCAGGGCCGCCATGCGCGCCGCGAGAGGGGCCGCCTTGATCAGTTTGCTGTCGCGCTTCACACCGGCAAGCGCCGTTCCGAAGCGCGACTGAATAACCTCAATCCCGCGAGATCTTAAGTGTGATCCCAAGACCCCTTCCTCGAACAGGAATGCTCCGGAGTTGGCGCACGCCGGTACTACGTCGAGGAGCACCATCTCAGCGCCAGAAACAACGCTGGTGTGGTTGACAAACAGAACGCGCGGACTGGCCACTAGTACCCCTCCGCATAGCGCGGCCTTTGAAGGCGGGGCCGCTCATAAAGCCGGAACTCGACCGGGTCTGCCATCGTGATGACGAGACCAAGGACATTAACGCGCTGCTGGCGCAGATCTTCCATGGCGGCATCTACGTCACATTGAAGTGTGTGTCCCCATCGCGCGCACCACAGCACCCCGTCGGCATGCCCGGCGAGGATATCAGCGTCAGCAGCCGGTCCGTTCAGCAGGACAAGATCGTAGTCCTGAACCCAGTTCATCAACTTGGGCAAGTGACCGTTGATGAGGAGAAGCGCCGGATCGCCAGTTATGCGGCCTGCTGGAATGAGATCGAGTCCCGGTAATGCATGACGCACCGCCTGCGGCGGTTCGATTTCGCCCCGAAGGATCCCCGCCAGCCCTGCGGTTGCTTGTGACGCGGCGGATCCCAATTCTGCATGACCTGCAAAGTCGAAGTCGATGACGAGTACTTTTCGCCCCTTATCAGCAGCGGCGCGCCCGAGCGCCATCGCAGCTAACGTCGTACCCTCGCTGTGGCTCGCTGACGCGACCATGATCCGCCGGGGCGCTTTGCTGCCGCCCAATAGCATGAGACGTGCGTAAAGAGCCCGCGCGGCCTCCGCAACGGAGGGGCCCTGCGGCGCATTCCCCAGCCCGGTCAAGAAAGCAATTTTTTCCTTTGGTAAATTCCACCAGCGCTTCATGACGTGCGTAATTCGGGAAGGCCGTCTTTCGCCCGGTACGTCAGAGCTGGGCAGAATCGCCAGCACGGGGACTTTGGTTAGTGCCTCAAGCTCGCTGGTCCGGCGGACGGTGCGGTCGGTGACATCGAAGCGGATCGCTGCAAATCCTGCGAGCAGGAGAGCGATTGTCAGCCCGGCAGCAAGCAATGGCGCGCGTTTGGGGAAGTAAGGAGCCCTTGGAACCTCAGCGAGACTGACAAGACGGCCACTGCTGACAAGCACCCGGCGTTCAGCCTCGAAGTCATTCGTCTTATTGTACAGATCCTGAAAAAATTTCTCCTGCGCGGCCGAGGAGACCGCCGGTGTATTCAATTTTTTGGACTCTCTAAGCACCCAGGCGGCGGCTGCCTCACGGCTGTGGGCATTTTCTGCACGCTGATCCTCGAGATAGGTGATCAGCAGCGCATTAGCCAATGTGAACGCGACATCGGGAAGCGGCGATTGGTAGCCAATTGAGATAATCCGCGAGCGCCCGACGGCATGCACCGAATAGCGCGCTTCGACGTGGTCCAGAAGCTCCTGGCTACCGGCCTCTAACCCGGCGCAATCCTCACTGCGCGTCAGCAAGCGGGCTATCCCGCCTCGGTAACTGCATTCTTGCTGAACAGCCTCGGTCACGCCGGGCCGTTCGAGGGCAAGCCGTAACATGCGATGCGATAGAACGATCAGGAGCTGACTTTCAAGGTCGGCAGGGTCGCCAAGCTTCTCAATCCAAGCCGCTGAAGCGCCGCTGCTGCTAGGCTCCTGATTGCCAATGATGACGGTGCCGGACGCGTAGTACACGGGGCGCAATATCATTAGTGCCGCAAGCGCGGGCAGGAACGCGATGGCGAAGACAATAGCGAAAACGCGCCGCTTGCGCCAAATTTGAACGGGCAAACTGGTCGCCACGAGGGATTTGGAGGGACTCGTCTTCACGATATGCGGCAGAGGGAAATTCATCGCGCTCACCCGGCAATTGCAAGTTGCAAGGGGGCGCGACTGCTAACTCGGGAGGAGCGAATCTCGATATCCATGCGATTCATCTCTGCCTCGACCAAGGACTTGAACTGACGCCGGAATCGATCCCCCGAGAACATGCGCGCATGCCTTTGGCAGGCTTCCCCGGAGAAGTCGGATTGACGTGTTAGAAAAGCATTCACGCAGGCGGCAATGCTTGGAGCGGAAGGCTCATAGAAAAACATCCCTGTCGGATTCGGACCGTCCGCTATGACGGTCTCCCTTGCACCGCCTCGGCCGAGCGCGATGATCGGGGTTCCCTCTGCTTGCGCTTCAACGGGGATGATCCCAAAGTCCTCATCAGCCGCAAATATCAGCGCACGAGCCGTGGCCATGAGACGCCGCATCTCACCGTCGCCGACGAAGCCGGTGAAAGTGACGTTGGGGCCTGAGATGGCCTTCAGCCGCTTCGCCTCTGGGCCGTCGCCAGCGACGATGAGCTTCAGGTCAGGCATAAACTTGAACGCCTCGATAACGGCCCGAACGTTTTTGTAACCAACGAGGCGGCCGGCTGTGAGGAAATGAGTTGAACGCGGAGACTCGCTAGCCGAAGGCTCCACGTTGACGGGAGGATGTATAACTTGTGCGTCGCGACCGAACGCCTTCTTTATTCTTCTGCTGACATAAGCAGAATTAGCGACAATTACGTTAGGCCGTAAGCCTGAGGACGCGTCCCAAACGCGCAGGCGATGGAGCATCATCCGCGCCAGTGCGGACTTCAAACCGAAAGCACCACTGCTCTCCCGCAGGTAGTCGTGCTGTAAATCCCATGCGTAACGCATAGGCGAGTGAACATAGGCGACATGAAGCTGATCAGGGCCGGTAATAACGCCTTTTGCGACGGCGCAACTACTGGAGATGACAAGGTCATAGCCAGACAGATCCAGTTGCTCTATGGCAAGCGGCATCATCGGGAGTAGCGCGCGATGCATTCTGTGGATGCGCGGAACCCGCTGCAGGAAGCTTGTGCGGGATTTCTCGAAGCCGATCCAGGCGCGTTCCTCGTCGCTTAAGGCATCGAATAGTGTAAAGACGTCAGCGTGCGGGTAACACTGCAAAATTTCTCTAAGAACGCGCTCGGCCCCGCCTATCACATAAAGCCAGTCATGAACAACCGCTATGCGCATTTTTTTAAACCTCAAGAAGAAAATATAACTATTCGGTGGGCAGTTCACGTTCGGTGGACGCAGTCCTGCTGACTATCTCGACCACGTCCCCAGGCTTAATCGCAGTCGTTTCTGTGGCCTCCAGAAAGCTGAGCTGACCGGACTTATCGCGCCGCATGATCCTATAATTGACCGCTTGAGCTGAGCCGCTCTGGCCAGCCAATGTATTCAGGGACGCCACAAGCTCTTGCGTCTGGCTGGCAGCCTCCCTAAGCCGGCTGATTTCTCGCTCTGTTTCGGAAAGCTCTTTGGCTATGCGTGCGCTGCTCGCCAGCGTGAGCATGGAGAGATCGTGTTCGGCCTTTTCCAGATTGCTGCTGGCGTGCGAGAGGCCCGCAGTAGCTAGTTGCTTGTCGCGTTGACTGGCGTCCAAGGCTGCGACGGCTTCAAAAAAGCGTTGTTGATTAATGACTCTGTCATCGTGCAATTTCTTCAGCTCATAGAAGATCTTGGTCTGATCCTCGATACGCTGCTCTATTCGCCCGATCTCAGCCCGGTAGCTGTCTGTTTCGGCCTTCGTTAGCGCTACGATGTTTTCAAGTTCAGCTCTTTCCCGGCTTTCGACTTCACGGGTCCGCTGCAGCAGCGTCCTCTCGCTTTCTATCATCTCTCCGGCCCGCTTCGGCGCTAACTGAATGAGTTCTTTGGGCATCACTACAGTCGTAACGCCATCTCGTTCTGCTCGAAGACGCTCTCTACGCGCTATGAATTCCGCCTCACGGTCCAGTGTCTCGGTTAGGGTTCGCTTCTCCCGCATAGCATCGGTAAGAGAAGCCGATGGTGAACGGTAAAGACCACCCGCGAGTACCACCGCGTGCATCACCGTCAGGCCTGGCACGTAGGAATAAGAGCCGGGCCGATTGGCAAGCCCGGCAACATAGAAGGGCCGGCACCGCGAAATCTCGATCGAAAAGTAACCGAGTTTCTCACCATTTTTTTCGACGAAGAGACGGATATCCCGTTCAAGCTCCGGAACTAACTTGTTGCGCGCATCAAAGATGCCGATGCGGGGTAAACGAATCTGACCGCTCTCGCCGATGACGTACTCGCCGTTGAGATCGTCGCGATCATAGCGGTCATAGAATCGGATCTTCAGGTGATCGCCGCTGTCGAGACTATAGCTTTCCTTTGACGCAGCAGGCTGCGCTGACCCGCTATATGACGCCGTACCGGCTGCGGGTTCGGCGGCTGACGCCTCATTCGCCGCCTGCGTCGAAGCTGTGCCAGCACCCAAAGTCAACACAATAGCGATGAGAGCCACGCCATGAGGCACACGCCCGCTTATCGTTCCATTGCAGCGAACGGACGTAGTAGACCTGCTTTCCATAACCTTTGACTGCATGGCTTCCTCAAATTATGCGTGTTGCGGTGAATGTCAGTAAGCGTTCGAGCTGTGAAATGGCACCAGCACAGTCCTGGCGAGGATCTCGATGTCGAGCCAAGGCGACCAATGCTTGATGTAGTAAAGGTCCCGTTCGACACGCTGGCGCATATCCTCGGGGCTCTTGGTTTCACCGCGAAAGCCGTTGACCTGTGCCCAACCGGTGATGCCGGGTTTCACTTTGTGCCGGTTGGCGTACTTTCTCAGGGTCTGCGAGTAAGATTCATTATGGGCCACGGCGTGGGGTCTCGGACCGACAAGTGAAAGCTCCCCACGCAACACATTGAAAAGCTGCGGCAGTTCATCAAGGCTCGTCCGCCGGAGGAAGCCGCCTACGCGGGTGACGCGCTTATCGCCTCGCACCGCCTGCGTCACGATTGGGCCGTCTTCCGCAACCGTCATTGTGCGGAATTTTACAACGCGAATGATACGGTGGTTGTGACCGTGACGAGACTGAACGAAGAAAACAGGGCCGGCGCTATCCAGCTTAATTGCAATTGCAATCAAAAGGAGCAAAGGAGCGAAGAAGGCGAGCGCTACCGTGCTGAGCACATAGTCCATCAACGTCTTGACAAGTACTCCGCGTGAGCTGAGCGGCGGCCGCTGCACGTCGAGGAGAATTAAGCCGCCTCCTGTTTGCGAACCATTGATCTGGTCTGGGATCGTCATCGCATCCAGGCTAAGCTGGACGTTAATGGACAACACCTCTAGGCATTCGATCGCATGACGAATCTTGTCGCTTTCTGCTGATGGCAGAGCAACCACTATCCGATCGCAGCTACCGCTTTGGGCGCAAGCTATCAGTTCGCGTACGCCGCCCTGGATCAGCACGCTAGGGGGGCGCGAAGCTTTGTCATCGCTGAACACGCCGGAAAGAATAAGATTGCGATCCTCGGCGAAGAGCTTGTCGAGGACGCGCTCCAAAAGCTCAATACTGCCATATATGGCAACGCGCTGCAGCAATCGATTTTCAGCTCGCAGAAGACGGGCCCACAACAAAATACCGAAGCGCTCAAGCAACATGAAGCCGATAGCGATCACGTAGCAAAGCGTGAACCACCCTCTGGAAACGTAGTCAGATATTTTGAGGAGATAGAAGAGGCAAAGCAGCAGAAGAAAGCTTAAGCTGATGGTCACCAAAATCGCTCGCCATTGAGGTTGGCCTGAGACTATCGCGGTGGTTGAGTGAAGATCGAACTCACTAGCGATCAAGGACGTGATGATTGCACCCAGAATGCCAATACCTAGGTAGAAGGTTATAGGCGCTGGTGATTGGAGAAGCAGATCAAAGTAGAAGACCTTAGCCCCCAACGAAGCTAGTACCACCGAAACAGGGAATATTACAGCTTGGATTTCAGCAAGCAAAGATGGGGAGATACTTGGACGTCTATTATGTAAATCGTAGGGTCTTCGGCTATTGAGCTCGACCGCATGCTCTTCAACTGTGCCGTGCTCAGGTTCTGAAATACGACTAGTAGCAGCAGCTATGTTAACTTTCGTGCACACGTCTTCAAACCTCCTAAAAAAATCAATAATATAGGTCCTATCGCCTTTCCAAGACTTTGAGAGAAAGATATGTGTTAAATCTAACCTTACTAAAATACAGATCGAATTTTCAACTATTCACTGCGTAAATGGTTAAGTAACGATTTATAAGAATCTGGATAAACTTTATTGAACCATTTCATAAGATCATGATGCCCACATGTCGGTACGGAGGTCCGCTGTGTTGATTTCGAGCCAGTTGATTAGGTCCAATCGTCATTCACGATTCCCCTGAGAATCAGGGCCATCGATGCGGCGCTTCATTCAGGTTGCTCGCGCGAGCGCTTTGGCGCCCGATGTAAAATCCGCGCGCGGACCTCGGTCTTAGCGCCGCCTTCGTAGAGCCTTACGTGCAGGAAAATCTACCGAAGGTGTTGCCTGTCCCGCCTATTGCTAGGCCCAATTCGGCGCAATGTGCTGCTTTCCGTCGAGCGAGCAAGGAACGGCGTGATGGGGCATCGGGAAGGTCTTGCCGAAGCGGGCTTCGCAAATGCGAACCAAATCCTCGCGCGTGAAGGCCGAGAGGCCGCTTTCCAGGCCGGGCCCGGCCAGAACGATGCGCATCAGCTCGGCCTGCTCGTCCGCTTCGAGCCGCAGCGGGCGCCCTCTAGGTCACGTTGTTCACGTGGCCGTAGACGTCGTTGTCCATCCAGCGTGTCTGGATCGGCGCGTGAAAGGGATACTCGCTCAGCCGTGCCGATCCCTGTTTTGGTGCCTTGCTCAAACGAACCCCTCGCGCCGATTTTCTCATCGGGCAATCGTGCAAACTTTCACGACGTCGTTGAAATGACATCCGCGCTCTCCACAAACAAACGGCGATCGCTGCTCGATGGATGAACGGTGCTTTTATGACGGCAAGATTCCAACGCTACGCAATCTATTGGACGCCGGCGGCCGAGACCGCGCTGGCGCGGTTCGGCGAGCTTTGGTTCGGAGGCTGCGAGACCTTCGGGCTTGCGCCGGAGTTGGCCGCCCGCGCCACGAAAAACCCGGCTCATTATGGCTTGCACGCAACCCTCAAAGCGCCGTTCCGGCTGAGGGACAATGTGCGGATTCCGGCGCTTCAGGAAGCGCTCGACGATTTCTGTGCGATACGGCGCGCGCAATTGGGAGGGGCGCTCGCGCTCGGCCAGTATCAGCGGTATCTCACTCTGGTGCTCAGCGGAAAGACGGCGGATATCGATTGGCTCGCCGCCGAGTGCGTCACGCATTTCGATCGCTTCCGCGCGCCTCTCGAGGAAAGCGACCGCAGGCGCCGGGAAATCGACAAGATGTCGGCGCGGGAGGCGGTCTTTCTGGAGGAATTCGGCTACCCGTACGTGCTGAGCGATTTTCGCTTTCATATCTCGCTCGCCGGCCCCCTCGAAGGCTTTGAACTCGATGACGTCACCAAGACGCTCCATCCGCATCTTGGGGCCTTCATGACCGAGCCATTTCAGATCGAGGACTTGACGCTTCTAGGGGAGCCCGATGGCGGCGGCTCTTTCGAACAGATAAGCCGGCATCGGTTCAGCCGGTAAGGCAGGGCTCAGCCTTTTCAAAAGATCCAGGAACTCCGAGGCCGCGCGATCCAGAGGCACCGAATTGTCGAGCATGTGGACCGGCGCGCAGATAGCGCAGGATTCATCGCTGGCGCGCACAACTCGCGCCTGGATTTCAGCTTCGGTCTCGCGGCCACGGGCGCGAAGGCGCTCGCGCAGGATTTCCGGCGCTACCGTGAGGGAAATCACGTGCGTGTGCCGCCATTTGGAGCGCGCGATTCTTATCATGCGCCGGGACACGTTGAGCACCACGGTGCGCCCCAATTCCAGGTCGCCCGCTATGGCCGCCGGAACGCCGTAACTGTACCCGTGAGCGTCCCAATCGAGAAAGAACTGGCCGCCCGTCCGCATCGCTTCAAATTCGCGAAGCGAAACCGCAATGTGCCTTTCGCCGCCGCATTGGTGGGGGCGCGTAATCAGCCGAGCCGGAAAAACAAAGGCAGAGTTGTGTGCGAGAGAGCGCCGAGCAGCTGCAATGAGCGTGTCCTTGCCCGACCCGGACGGTCCAGCGACGAGTATGAGAACGCCCTGTCTCTCGATGCATTCCCCCATCGCTGCCCTTCAATGCCTTGGCTAATCATCTCCTCATGCATTACGCACAATGGCCACATAGTCCATGGGTCATATTGGTAAAGCCTCGAAGACCCGATTGCGCCGTCGCCTCTAACCAGTCCAACCGATGCGGGAACCATGTTTCTAAGAAACGCACTTGCGTCAGCCCTGATCGCCATGACGCTTTCGCCCGCTCAGGGCGCTCAGGCGGGCGAGGTGACAGGCCTGCGCGGCAAGCGCTATTGCGAGGTCCTCCTTCAGCCGAGCTTCTTCAGTCCGTGGCAGCTGTCCGTCTACAATACGGTCGGGCTCAACGATTGCCCCGAAAATCTCTGGCGCAAGCTCGATGCCAATGAGTTCGCCAGCGCTCACAATGTCTACCGCGCAATGCTGAACGGTCCCCGCTATTGGCTCTTCGATGACATCCGCGGCAAGCTTCTCGATCAGACCACCTTGGATTTTGGCGGCTTGACGATGCGCAAGGCGGGCGAGGTTCGCTTGAGCTTCGGCGACCTCCTGAGTTTAGGAAGGCCCTATCATGTGCACACGATCCACCGGGATGTGACATGGGTCTATCATGCCGGCTTGCCCGTCTTCGAACTCGTCGATCCGCAGGGGCGCGTTTATGTGATGCAGTCGATGAGCACACAGTTGCATCCGCAGACGCTGGAAACGCTGCCGGGCCTTGCCTCCGCACTCGCGCTACCTCCGGGCTGGCGATACAAGTCCGAAATTCTGCCGGAACCTCTCGTTCTCGAGTCCAAAGACCAGACGGCGCATGTCATCCAGGACGATTTCAGGAACAGCTATTCGCTCTGGAAGTAGCCGCCTCTTCGACGCAATGCGAGCCCTCTATTTTTGAATGTCGTCAGCCGCTTCGGTTACGCCGAGTTCCGCACTGAGCTTGCCGATCTGCTCCTGAAGCGACTTTTTCTCCAGCCCGCGCCGCGTCATCTGCATTTGGATGCTCCCGATCTCCATGCTGAGATTGCGCTTGGAATCGGCATCGTTGGCAGGACCATGGCGGTTATACGCATCGAAAATGCGCTGTTGATCTTCCTGCATCGCAACGTCGAGCTGGCGCACACGTTCCTTGAGCTGCGAAAGCTTCACGAGGTCGAGAGTCTGCTTCCGGTCGGACTTGGAGCGGATTTGCTCCTCGATCGCTTTCAGCCGGGCCTGGATCAACTCCTGCTCGGCAGCAGGCAGGGCGGGCTCGGCGGATTGGGCGGTGGGATCGAAGAAAAAGTCGCTCGTGAGCGCGGAGTGATCCCACGGCACCTGCTGGCCGCCGGTCTCCTTCAGCACATCTTTCCGAACCTCGATCATCAGCGCCGTCAAGTTCCGGCTCCGCTCCAGAACGTGCTTGGCAAGCGCTGCGGTAAAAGGCGAATTCCGCCCCGCGCCATCGAGCGCCACATTGCCGGGCTGCGTGGAGTAGGCGATGAAGGTCCCGACGCCGGTCTGCACCTCGGCGAGCCCTTTCCCGATGCTCGCCGACCGCGTTCCCATCGATCGCGCAAGATTGCGGGCCAGCGGGTTGTCCCGGCATGCATCGAGGAACACGATATTCGTCTTCCCGTCGCGCCCCACTTCCATCTGCTTCAACACGAAGTCGAGCTGAACAGCTTCGAAATCGAGGTCGCGTTCGCCCCTGAGGCTTGCATCGACTGGAATGAGATAATTGTGCCCCGCGACCTGAAGCCCATGGCCCGCGTAGAAGAGGACGGCGGTATCGGCATCCTCCAATGCGTTGGAGAAGGCGCGAAGCTTTTCGTCGAAAGCACGCCGGTCAAGATCGAGGCCGAGAATGACATCGAAGCCGAACCCGGTCAGCGCTTTCGCCATATCCGCGGCGTCGTTCACAGGATTTGTGAGCGGCCCGGCTTGCGAATAGGCCGCATTGCCGATCACGAGCGCGACGCGCTTTGCGGCCGCGGCGGGCAAAATCGTCAGCGCTTGCACCAACAGGACGGCGATCAGAAACCGGTAACGCAACATACGCGAGCCCCCCTCGAACATTATCGCCGGTTTAAGCAGCGGATTTGGACCGTTCCGTGATGGCGAAGAGCAGCGCCAGGGAACTTCAGGAACGAACCAGCAAGGATAGAAGCGCATACACAACGCATGCGAAGATCGGCGGAATGAGGATCGATGCAAAAATGCGCTCGATCCTGATGGCACGGCTGGGCTGATGCCCAGCCTCAAGTGAAGACATGTTGGCGGGATCTTTCATCCACATGCGGGAGCGGATGAAAGCGTACGCGACAAAGGCCGAGTATCCGCAAATAACGGAAATCATCGCAATGGGAAGGCCGGCCCACAGGAAAATATACAGTCCGGCCAACAAGGCTGAAATCAATGCAAGCATGCGTGCGGTCCCCCGAGCGGACGTTGCCAGCCTCCTGCGTTTCGGGCGCCGGAACGCAGGCTGGTAGCAGCTTCCATGTTGCACCTTGGACAGCCCGTCAAGCGAGTATCGGGGACTGCGGCAATGCTTATCGGCTGTGCGGTCTAGCGGACTACCTCAGATACCACGCCGGCTTTTCGTGCCTGTATGTCTTATCGAACGACCCGCGGTCGATGAGGTAAGGCTGCCCCGCCCTCTTCTTGCTGGCCGGGTCGTACATGTCTGCAATCACGCAATTCTCCGAACCGTGTTGGATCTCGCCCCAGGGCGCCACGATGTAAATCGGACGGGCAAAAGGGTTGGGGATCGCGACGACATGCCCGCGGGCGATATATACGTCCCTGGTTCCCGGTTTCAGCTCATACCGGGTCGAGAAAACGGCAGGCTTTACGGCATATTGCTCGCCCTGTGCTCCGGTAACAATGTAATCGCCGGGAGCGGCTACATTTCTCGTTTCCTTGCGTCCGTCCGCTAAGACGGTTTCCACTGGCGTCGCAACGTCAACGCGACGGGCCCGGTATTCGCCAATCTTGCGATAGATCTTGCCGTCGCGGTCCAGCGCCTCCGAAATCGCTTGCTCCTGTGGGATTCCATCCTTGTGTTTTCCCTTGCTTGTCATAGAAAGAGTCTCGCTTTTGACCTAAGCAGCAGGCATCTCGAATGGCCGCGTATGCCTGAGCCACAACCATTCAGCCTGCTCCTGCAATACTTCCTCGCCGAGCTTCCCAAGAATTTCCCCGGGAGTCCATGACGGCTTCGAACCATGATTGATAGTGTCGAGCATTCTGCTCGCAGTTTCGAATATCTGCCTTTGCGATGCGTATTGCTTTGTCAGTTCGAGATGCGCCCGCCGCGATAGGAAGCCGCGAGCGGCAACCGCGCCGCCGGCGAAAAGGCCAAGCGCGGCCTGCCAGAGATCGCCATAAGGCGTCCGGCTTCACCCATTGGTCCCAGAGGGACCCGTCGGTTCCGTATGGAACACGGGTCAGCAGCGCGAGCGCGATGGCCGTCGCGAAGGAAGCTACGATGGCCACTCGTGAAATTCTCTTCCAAAATTTGGATCGCTTGGAGTGATAGTGCTCCTTCTGGGCAAACCACCCCATCTGATCGTCGACCCAACAGGTCTTGGCAATGCGAACGCCGTTCGAGTGATGGCTGCTTTCTTCGAGCACTGGAAGGTGGCAATCCTGGCAAAACTCCACAGATCGGACGGCGTGGCGGACCCAATGCATGACGCCCAACTGCCGGGATAAATAGGTGATCCAAAGCGGACGCTTCAGGCCGGCGTTTCGCCAGAAGAACAGCGTGCGCGTCGCTTCTGCAAGGCATCGGTATTCGAGAAAACGGTTGTCGATGAAGCGGAACCAGACCCTTCCCGCCAGCATGGCCATGACGAAGGTGATGCCGAGATAGACCCAGGGTGCGCCGGCTTTGCTGCTCACGAAGTTGAATGCGAGAACAGCGCCAAGTGCGAGGAAGTAGATGACGGCATCGGAGCTTCGAACCTTGTTGGCAAAGTGGACCGATAGGGTGTCAGAAGCGCGCTGAACGCTATCCGTAATCGCAAAATCGCGAATATTCCCAAGCGCTTCGGTGACAAGAGGCTTGCTCTTTGCAATCCGGCGCTTGTAGCGCAGGACATCGCGATTGTATCTGTCGGTCCGAGCCAGGATCGATTGAATATTGCTTCTCGCACCGCTCTGCCGCCGGCCCTTAGATGCAGGGTCTTTAGCGACAGTGACTTCTGCAGAGACTGGATCGATGCGTATGCTCAATCCCGGCTCGGCCGGATCGAGCGGCGAAATCGCATCCTTGTAGAGAGAATACTCTTTGCAGGAATAGCCGCGCTCGAACCACGTCACTTGGTCGGCGGTCCCTCCCGTCCCGCGAGCCGGCTTGCCGTCCCAGATCGAAAACAAGATCTGCGCATGACCGGTGACGATGGCCCCCGCACGGGCATATTGCTCGTTTCGCGTTTCGCCGTCGGCCATCCAGGAGGTATCGCCTGCCGGGAGAGGTGCGATTTTCAGATAAAGGGCGCGCTTCAACAGCACCCGGAATGCTGCTTTCAACTCTTCCGGCCCGAAGTCTCGCTCGTAATCCTTTTCCGGCATGGGCAAGACAGCGATCAATTCCGCCGATAATTCATCCATCGCGATCTGCGCCACGAGGCGGTCTGCGCCTTCGGCGAGAGCGGACAGAATTATGAACGGCGAGTGCCTGTATTTCTCCCTCAGTTTTTTGCACTGCTCTTTGACTGCCGCGATCAGCTTCGTGTCGCTCGTACCGATGTTGCGGTGGCCGCACGCTCCAAGCATGATCGGCACCCGGCCATTCCAGTGCTGAAATGCATCTGTATTGGCGTTGAGAGCCTCTGAAACATCGGCGCGCATCGGCCGCCATCCCCACCCCGTTGTCCTTGAGCTTGAACTAAACATGTATTAGGCGAAGCGCAAGGCAGCTCATTAGGCGGGCGAGGGATTGATCGCGCCGGTGGACGCTGCGCCTCGTTTCGCGTACAACCTAAGAAAATGTCAGGGGCAGGGATGGGACTGATCAGCGATATCTTCACTTGGTGGCACGGCGCGACGCTTTCGACGAAGCTTTACACGAACGCGCGAGGCCAGTTTGTCGGCGAGGACGAAGGCGGCAACCGTTATTATCAGGATGCAAGCGGCAAAGGGACGGCGGGGAAACCGCGCCGCTGGGTGATCTACAACGGGCTCGCTGAGGCGACCAAGGTCCCGCCGGAATGGTTCGGCTGGCTGCACTACATCGTCGATATTCCCCCGACCGAGGAGAGCTATCATCCAAGGCCCTGGCAGAAGCCGCACATCGAGAACATGACGGGGACGCCGTTCGCGTATCGTCCGCCGGGAAGCCTCGCCGGCGAAATGCGCCGCCCGAAGGCGGATGGCGATTATCAGCCTTGGAGCGCCGAATAGGGGCACTTTGATCCTCTTCAGCTTGCGTTGGAACCCTCGCTCTGAGCGGAGGTTTCCCGAAGCATGCCAAGAACGGGGAATACCAAGCAAGTTTTTGAGGTCTCGGAGCCGCTGCAAACGCCGCTGCTGGGCTTGATCTTGGGCTATGGCGCGACGGTTCCGTTTTTGGCCGGGGTCGCGGGCGCAGCGGTCCTCAGTGACGCGGCATGGGCGCGGCTTTGCGTCGATTTCACTGTTCTTTGGGGAGCCGCGATCCTGCTCTTCCTGGCAGGGGTGCGCAGAGGTCTCAGTTTTCGGACGCCCGGAGGGCCTACCGTGAGCGAAATCGCGGACTCGATGTGGTATTTCGCGGCTGGCTTCGTTTCGCTGTTGCTGTGGGGTTTACGAGCTTCCGTTGGTTCGCAGGAGCCCGCAATAATCCTGCTCCTCGTAGGCTACGCGAGTTTGATCGTCCTCGACGTGCGCGCCGCTCACCACCTGGAGGCTCCGCCATATTTTGCGCGCCTGCGGCCGGTCCAGATGCTAATCCCGATTGCTAGCCTCGGATTTTTGCTTATCCTGGCCTAGCGGGAAGCAAACTGGAGCGTCTCCTCTGACAAACGAAGCCGAAACGGCCGGTCTCTTTGCCTTCGACAATAGCTATGCGCGCCTCCCGGACCGCTTCTATGCGCGGCTTGCGGCGACGCCTGTCTCTGCCCCGCGGCTTGTGCGGCTGAACGAAAAGCTTGCTGTGGATCTCAATCTCGACCCGGCGGCGCTTGCCGAACCCGAGGGCGTTGCGGTTCTCGCCGGAAACCGGGTGCCGGAGCGGGGCGATCCGCTGGCCATGGCTTATGCGGGCCACCAGTTCGGTACATTCGTTCCCCAGCTCGGCGATGGCCGCGCCATCCTGCTCGGCGAGGTGATCGCCCAGGACGGGGTGCGCCGCGACATCCAGCTGAAGGGGTCGGGCCGGACGCCGTTCTCGCGCAGCGGCGATGGCCGCGCAACGCTCGGCCCGGTGCTTCGCGAGTACATCGTCAGCGAGGCGATGGCCGCGCTCGGCGTTCCCACGACGCGCGCGCTTGCGGCTGTGACAACTGGCGAAACCGTGTTGCGGGACAGGCCGCTGCCGGGCGCTGTGCTGACGCGTGTCGCCCTCAGCCACATCCGTATCGGCACCTTCCAGTTTTTCGCGGCGCGCGGCGACGTGGACGCAACGCGCAGCCTCGCCGATTACGTCATCGCACGGCATTACCCAGAGGCCGCCCGAGCCGCAAAACCTTACCGCGCGCTTCTCGATCTCGTCATCGCCCGCCAGGCAGACCTCGTCGCGAAATGGCTTCTCATCGGCTTCATCCATGGCGTCATGAATACCGACAACATGTCGATTGCCGGCGAGACCATCGACTATGGCCCTTGCGCCTTCATGGACACGTATCACCCCGAGACGGTCTACAGCTCGATCGACAGGATGGGCCGGTATGCGTATGGCAACCAAGCGCGCATCGCGCAATGGAACCTGGCCCGGCTGGCGGAGACGCTGCTGCCGCTGTTGGCGGAGGACATCAACGCTGCCGTGGAGGAGGCCGAGGCGGCAATCGCTGCTTTCGTTCCCCGTTTCGAGGCGGCATTCACGGATGGCTTTCGGCGCAAGCTCGGATTGGTTCGGCCGCAACCCGGAGACATCCTCATCGCGAAGGATCTGCTCGAGCGAATGGCCAGTAATGAAGCCGACTTTACGCTGACGTTCCGCGGCCTTTGCGATGCGGCGGCCGAAGGCACGAAGGATGAGAAGGTGCGCAGTCTGTTTAATGATCCGGGCTCATTTGACGAATGGGCCATTCGGTGGCGACAGCGCCTTGCCGATGAGGGGGGCGACCCGGGGGAGCGCCGCGCCGTCATGCGCCTTGCGAACCCGGCCTTCATCCCTCGCAATCACCGGGTCGAGGAAGCGATCGCGGCGGCGCAGGACCATGGGGATTTCAAGCCCTTCGAAAGGCTGCTTACCGTGCTCTCATCGCCTTATGAAGATCAACCGGCCTTTGCCCGATACGCCGATCCGCCTCGGCCCGAGCAAGTGGTCCATCAGACCTTTTGCGGCACCTGAGACCTCGTCGACGAAATGCGGTCAGCGCGCCTTCTCCGGCGGGTTTCTGACAAGACGCTGCGCCGCTAAATCACCCAGCTTCTCATATTCCTCGGCCAGCAGCAGCATGACGGCCCGAGTTTCAGCTCCTCTAAAAAGCTCTGCCTTGACCCTGGCTTCCTCAGCCCGGAAATACCAAAACTCCGGCTCCGCATTCTTAGAAACCATCGATACACCACAAAAAATATACCCGCAAAAGCGGCAACCAACGACCCGCGCTTTTATCAATGGATGAGGTACTGTCAAGCTTCTTTAACCAAAGAAGCGGCTAGGTTGCGCGCGCCGGCTGCTTGGAAACGGGCAGGACTATCGGAGGCATCGGCGGCGCTTAAGCAAGGCGGGTGGAGAAGCGTAAAAAGCCCCGCTAAACGTTAAAAAATTCTCTGCACATGCACTCTGAGGACTTTCACAGGGTTCACTTTGTCATGTAGCATTGGCTTAGAAAAAATCGCGAACAAAACGCGGCTATGGGGAGGTTCGGGTGGACGCACGGGTCAGCACCTCAAGCAAGATCCAGCATAAGTTGCTGTGGGCCGTTATCGCCATTCTCGGCGCAGTGTCGCTCGGCATCGTGGCCTTGAGCCGCGGCGAGACGATCAGCGCGGCCTGGCTCGTCATCGCTGCGCTGTGCGTCTATTTCCTGTCCTATCGATTTTACGCGCTTTTCATAGCGAACCGCGTGCTGGGCATCGATCCGTCCCGCACAACACCCGCTTACCGCCACAATGACGGGCTCGATTACGTACCCACCAACCGTTACGTCCTGTTCGGGCATCATTTTGCGGCCATCGCGGGGGCCGGTCCGCTGGTCGGTCCGGTTCTCGCGGCTCAGATGGGATATCTGCCGGGCACTTTGTGGATTCTGGTCGGCGTCGTTTTCGCGGGGGCGGTTCAGGACATGACGGTCATGTTCTTTTCCGTCCGGCGCGATGGCCGCTCGCTCGGCGACATGGTGCGCTCCGAAATGGGGCCCGCGGCGGGGGCGATTGCGCTCATCGGCGTGCTTTTGATCATGGTCATTTTGCTCGCCGTGCTCGCGCTCGTCGTGGTCAAGGCGCTCGTGGGCAGCCCCTGGGGAACCTTCGCGGTCTTTGCCACGATCCCGATTGCGCTGCTGATGGGCATCTATGCGCGCTTCATTCGCGTCGGGCGCATCGCGGAAATGTCGGCCATCGGGATCATCCTGCTTCTGATCGCGCTCGTTTACGGGAGGGTCGTCTCCGAGAGTCCCCAACTCGCGCCGTTGTTCGATCTCAAGGGCGAGACGCTGGCGCTGATCATCATCGGGTATGGATTTGTGGCTTCGGTTCTGCCGGTGTGGCTGCTGCTCGCGCCTCGCGATTATTTGTCGACCTTCCTAAAGGTCGGCACGATGGTGCTTCTGGCGATCGGCATCCTCGTTGTCCGCCCCGATCTCCAGATGCCTGCCGTCACGAAGTTCGTCGACGGCACCGGGCCGGTGTGGGCGGGAAGCCTGTTCCCGTTTCTGTTCATAACGATAGCCTGCGGCGCTGTTTCCGGCTTCCACGCACTGATTTCTTCCGGCACGACGCCGAAGATGATTGAAAACGAGAGCCAAATTCGCTTCCTCGGCTACGGCGCGATGCTGACTGAATCCTTCGTCGCCATCATGGCGATGATAAGCGCCACCGTTCTCCATCCGGGCGTCTACTTTGCCATGAACAGCCCGGCAGGTTTGATTGGCACGAACGCAGCCGACGCCGCCAACGTGATTTCGCATTGGGGCTTCGTCGTCACCCCCGACACGCTCACCCAGATGGCCCAGGATGTCGGAGAAAAGACGCTTCTGTCGCGAACCGGGGGCGCACCGACGCTGGCAGTCGGCATGTCGACCATCCTTTCGGGGATCTTTGGCGGCCAGACCATGATGGGCATCTGGTACCACTTTGCGATCTTGTTCGAGGCGCTCTTCATCCTCACAACCGTCGATGCAGGCACGCGCGTCGCCCGTTTCATGATCCAGGACATGGCCGGTAGCGTGATCCCCTACTTCAAGCGCACGGAATCCTGGATCAACAATATCATCGGATCGGCGCTCGCGGTCGCGGGCTGGGGCTATTTCCTCTACCAGGGCGTGATCGATCCGATGGGCGGCATCAACACGCTGTGGCCGCTGTTTGGCATTTCGAACCAGATGCTGGCGGGGATTGCGCTCATCGTTTGCACCGTGATCCTGTTCAAGATGAAGCGCGAGCGTTATGCCTGGGTGACGATCCTTCCCACAATCTGGCTTCTGGTTTGCACTCTGACCGCAGGCCTGGAGAAAATCTTCAGCTCCACGCCCGCGATCGGCTTCCTTGCCCACGCGCGAAAATTCCAGGACGCGCTCGCGGCTGGAAAGATCCTGCCTCCGGCCAAGACTTTGGCTGAGATGCAGAGGGTCATCAACAACGACTATGTCGACGCAACGCTTGCGGCTCTTTTCGTCGCGGTCGTGGTGGCAATATCGATCTATGGATTGATTGCCCTCCGGCGGGCGCTTGGTACCCCGGCGGTCACATCCGTGGAAGTGGGCGGAGCGGGCGCTCTGGCGGAAGCTGCCCATGGCTAGTGACCTCAAACCTTGGGAATTGGTGGTCCGGACTGCGCGTCTCATGGTCGGCATCCCCGACTATGAGACCTACCTGGAGCATCGCCGCGCCAAGCATCCCGGCGAGCCGGTCATGACATACAAGGAGTTTTTCCGCGAACGTCAGGACGCGCGCTACGCTGTCGGCAAAGGAAAATTCCGGGGCTGCTGCTGACGGCGAGTTAGACCGAAGGGATAAGGCAAATGTTGCTTCTCCCGGCGCCGTGGAATTGAACCCTAGAAGATGAGCTCCGCGAGATTATCCGGCGGGGCTGCGCCCGGCGCAATGGAGGCTGGCGGCCGGTTCAGGCTTCAGGTTGAGGTGGAACAAGGAAAGTTAACAGTTTGCTTGGCGGCCAATTTGCGATGAAGTGGGCTTGCCTGGGAGCAAGCTTTGCCTGCTCGCCGGGCCTTCCCCGGTATGTTTGCGTCACGCGAGACTTCTCGAATAGGATCAAACATTATGCAATGGAATCATCTCAGAGCCGCCGCCCTTGCAGTCGCGGTGGCCATGGCCGCTTCCCAGGCTTTGGCCGGCGCGGACGACTATGAGTTTCAGGCAGTTTCCAGCGAGTTGAGAGCTGGCAAGGGAAGGCCAATCGCAATCAAGCTGATAAACAAGCGAACGAAAAAGCCCGTCGCCGGCGCGGTGTTCTCTCACACCGTTCTCGACATGTCGCCCGAGAACATGGCCGATACCAAGGGCAAGCTTGCGCCCGATACGTCCAACGACCCCAGCATCTACCGCTTCAAGGCCGATTTCAGCCTGTCGGGCGTTTGGGCGCTGAAGCTGACGGCAAAAGTGCCCGGCGAAAGTCAGACCCTTCAAGACACGCTCATCCTGAGGGTCAGTGACTAGCGGGCTGCTCAAGGATCGAGAGATCTTGGATTCATCCTTCGCCAGGCTCAGGATGAGGGCTGCAGCACACCTCATGGTGAGCCTGTCGAACCATGGGCAGCATCATTTTTTCAGCTTCCTGATAGGGCCATGAAAAGGAATTATACCGAACGCAATAGACGCTGCCGTCGTGCCCGCGAAGGCGGGCATCCAGTAATCGCAAGGTGAAAGGTTCGCGAAAACAGCGACTTAGTATTGTGCTCACTGGGTCCGCGCCTGCGCGGGGACGACAACAAGAACGGTATTAATTTGCGAGGGCTGCCATTGATGCGGTTCTCGCAGCTGCCTGGGGCTCACGGTCGTGGCGCTCCACGCCCATAATAAAGGGAGGTTTCGCATATGCATCACCACTTGATGTGGGGAATGGGATGGGGGCATGCGATCGGTTTGTTCGTGCTTGCTCTGATAGTAATAGCGCTGATTAAGTATCTATTCTCCAACTAGATGCATCGCACCCTGCTTTCCAAGTATTTGTCTGTCCGTGCGGCCAATACTTGTGCCTCCGTCGAAAGAACTACAACTATGGAACAACTTTGGCGGCGTTCCGTTTGGACACAAAGCCAAAGGAGTACGTCGGATGCAAAAAGAACGGGAAACCAACGGGTTGGACGGAATGGGTGCAAAATTGCCGGATGCGGGCATGTTCCTCGAAGCGCAGCGCGTCGCCGCGGAGAATGCATCCCGGATGGCCAATGCCGCCTGTCAATATGCGATGTCGTTGAATCGGACTTGGCTCGACCTGTGGGATAGCCGCCTTTCCGAATACATGGAGTTGCCAAAACGCTGGGCGGAGGCGCAGGCGGACTTCGTCGAGCAAGCCCTCGATCATTACCAGGAGAGCATGCAGAGGTTCGGCGGCATCGCGATGCAGGCCAAGGATGAAGCCGAGTCCGCCATAAAGGAAACCGAGGCGGCGGGCGAGCGGACCGCGCGCGAATTTCAAGCAGAGGCGAAAGATATGGCCCGCGGCAGCCGCCCGAAGGAAAATCCGATGAAAAACGCCGGCGAGCGCGAGCCGGAGCATCAGCTCGGCGCCCACTAGACCTAAGAGGAGGTGAGGGGCGTTTGCGTTGCCAATCGGCCATTCCCCTCACCTTGGCCGCGAACTGCTTCGGCAGCGGTCTCTATCGCCGAAGCAAACAAGATGACCCAGACACTGCCAGGCACCGGCATCCATGGCGCCGCAGCAATCGAAGCGTGACTCCCTCTCCCAGGGGGAGAGGGCTGGGGTGAGGGGCGCTTACATCTGATAATCAAGCACTTACCCTCACCCCCGCAAAGCGGTCCGGGCTCTCCCACCCGGAGAGGTGCCTCGCGTGCAAGTAGCGCCTTGTAGCGAAGACGGCCGATAGCAGCACAACACCCATCGTGACACCGGTACGCAGCACCCCCCGATGGCGCGCAATGTTTCCGCATGCTAAACAACCTAAACACACCACAATAAGCGAGCCGGCCATGACATCCACGGAAACCGCCCCGTCGCAAGCAACGCGCACCGAGACCGACACGTTCGGCGCAATAGAAGTGCCGGCCAATCACTACTGGGGCGCACAGACTCAGCGCAGCCTCGGCAATTTCAAGATCGGCGGCGAGCGCATGCCGCTGCCTCTCATTCGGGCGCTCGGGATCGTCAAGAAATGCGCCGCGAAGACCAATACTGCCCTCGGCCAGCTCGATGCGGCTCTGGCGGACGTCATCGTCGCCGCGGCGCAAGAGGTGATCGGCGGCAAGCTCGACGACGAGTTCCCGCTTGTTGTGTGGCAGACCGGCTCCGGCACCCAGAGCAACATGAATGCGAACGAGGTGATCTCGAACCGCGCCATCGAAATGCTCGGCGGGGAAATGGGATCGAAGAAGCCGGTGCATCCGAACGACCACGTGAACCGCTCGCAATCCTCGAACGACACATTCCCGACCGCCATGCATATCGCGGCCGCCATGCAGGTGGAAGGCACGCTGATCCCCGCGCTTGAACATTTGGCGCGCGCGCTTGAAGAGAAGTCGGCGGCCTTCGATCGCATCATCAAGATCGGCCGCACTCACATGCAGGATGCAACCCCAGTCACCCTCGGGCAGGAATTTTCCGGCTACGTCACGTCGGTCCGCTACGGCATCGATCGCGTCAGGTCGGCAATGCCGCGTATATATATGCTCGCCCAAGGCGGGACAGCGGTCGGCACCGGCATCAATTCGCCGGCCGGCTTCGCGGAACGCTTCGCCGAGGAAGTTGCGCGCGAAACAGGCCTGCCGTTCGTCACCGCGCCGAACAAGTTCGAGGCGCTCTCCATGAACGATGCGGAAGTGGAATTGTCCGGTGCGCTGAATGCTCTCGCCGTGAGCCTCTTCAAGATCGCCAACGACATCCGCTTGATGGGCTCCGGTCCGCGCTCTGGGCTGGCTGAAATCTCGCTCCCCGAAAACGAGCCCGGCTCCTCGATCATGCCGGGCAAGGTGAACCCGACGCAATGCGAAGCGCTGACCATGGTCTGCACGCAGGTAATGGGCAATCACGTGACCGTCACCATAGCGGGCAGCCAGGGCCATTTCGAGCTCAACGTCTTCAAGCCGGTGATCATCTGCAATCTCCTGCAGTCCATCCGGCTCATCGCCGACGCGGCCGTAAGCTTCACCGACAACTGCGTAACCGGCATCGTAGCGAACGAGAAGCGCATCATGGAGCTGCTCGATCGCTCGCTCATGCTGGTCACCGCGCTTGCTCCGAAAATCGGCTACGACAAGGCCGCGCAGATCGCCAAAACGGCGCACAAGCACGGGACGACGCTTCGGGAAGAGGCGCTTGCGCTCGGCTTTGTGTCTGAAGACGACTTCAACGCCTTGATGAAGCCAGAGCTTATGATCAAGCCCAGCGAATAGCCCGTGGCTCGAAAGACGGCGGCCGGAAACCCCGGCGCCGTCCGGCTCTCGATCGACCCCAGCCTTGCGCTCCCAAAGAAGCGCTCGCTGACCATCGCAGGGCACCGCACTTCGATCACGCTGGAGGACGCGTTCTGGCGCGAGCTGAAAGCGGCCGCTGCCGAAATGGGCCTCAGCGT
Organism: uncultured Alphaproteobacteria bacterium; assembly: GCA_963834165.1. Taxonomy (GTDB): domain Bacteria; phylum Pseudomonadota; class Alphaproteobacteria; order Rhizobiales; family Rhodomicrobiaceae; genus Rhodomicrobium. Next base: position 831,969 of record CAWIAL010000018.1, read on the forward strand.
GACAGCCCTTGTCTCCGCGATAGACGCTTCGCGAGAACCGGCCGGTCTTTCGGCAGCGATCAGGGTGTTCCTGCTCGCGCGGCGGATTCACAACGCCTCGCAGCAATAATACTATTCTCTGAAACCGTTGTCTGGAATTGTTGTCATCCTCTGCAGGCTGGTCCAAGTAAACCCTGGCCTATATCTCTGTTCTCGCAAACTTTTGATATTCCGCTTACTGGAGGATCTCTCCAAGCTGTCATGGGGATAGGCTCTGCGACCATGACAACGCTTGGTCAGTATTTATTCGTGCTGTATAACAAGGCGTTAAATATCCTTTTCAAATGCAACCTTACTTGGAAAGAGACTGTTGAGAGGTTGGAGCGCAGAGTGATGCGGGCTTAGAACTCAACCCACGGTGGGGGATAGGGCGTGTCGCATGTCGACTTACACGCTTTCTTATCACAGCCGGAACCGGCTCAGTCTCGATTCCTCCACCGGGCTAATGGACATCTTAGCGGTGTCGAAAGCGAGGAATGCAGAGGCGGGTGTTACTGGCGCCCTTATGTTCAATGAGCAAAGGTTCGTACAAATTTTGGAGGGAGAGAAGAACGCGGTTGAGGAAACTTTCGGGCGTATACAGCGCGACCACAGGCATACCGCCATTGTTGTTCTTTCCCGGCGAGTGGAACCGCGGCGCCATTTCCAGGATTGGGCGATGGCATTTGTGGGAAGGTCCAGGCAGGCACGCGCTTATTATTGGTATTTCACGCGGCAAAAGGACTTCAAGTGGGAGCGCATGGACGCAGAGATCCTTTCTCAGCTTATGTTGAACATGATGGATTTGGACCAGGCGACTTTCCTTGCCGGGTGAGATGAGCCAAATTTTAAATTAAATTTTTTTAACCACACCTTTGACAAAAAGTTACAATATGTTCTCTTTACCCAAGAACGCGAAGGCCAGAGATAAAAAATCGCAATGGGTCTCGGGAACGCAGTTTTGGGCACGGAACTATGCAGCCTCTTGCCTTGTTTAACTTTTGTTTAGGCAGGGGAACTGCCTCTGGTCTTTTGAGGTAATGCAATGTCTTCTCTACCCTATCTAAGAGCAGCGGACGACGGCACTTATGAACTAGTCGTTCCAGGTGCCAAAGGCCGCGTTCATGTTCTCCCGTACTGCTTTCATACGGAGGAGGACGCGTTAAGGTGGCTTTCTAGCCGGAAAGGCCGGGAGCACATAATGAAGCTGGGCGAACGACAGGGACAACGCAGCCGCGCCCTCGTTCCGGTAACGGTGCCCGATCACGCCATTGGTTAACAACGATAGGCGGCGATCTTGCCGCCTCGTCGTTCGATGCTCCTCCCTCTATTTTTTTACCAGCAAAACAGTCCCACTTGCCTACAGGCCCGCGCTATAGGGTATAGAACCGCGCGGGAGCGGCACGAGTGAGGACAATCCATCGATGAAGATTACGCAGGCGTTTAGCTTCGAGGCGGCGCATCGCCTTCCTCAGGTGAAAGAAACGCACCCTTGTTACCGGCTCCACGGTCACTCCTACCGCGTGGAGCTGCGGCTGGAAGGCCCACTCGATCCGACGACCGGCTTTCTTATCGATTTTTTCGAGATCGAGGCCGCTTTCGGGCCGCTCTTGCGGCAACTGGACCATTTTTACCTGAACGAGATCCCCGGCCTTGAGAACCCCACCGCTGAGAATATCGCGGTTTGGATTTGGGATCGCATCAAGGAGCCGCTTCCGTGCCTTGCCGCGGTAAGAGTGTTTGAAACGCCCGACTGCTGGGCGGAATACAACGGAACCGAGCGATAGTCTCCCGCCGCCTTTTATCCACGTTCGAATGCGACCTTATCCAGCGTGATCGGCAGATTGCGCACGCGCTTTCCGGTCGCGTGATAGACCGCATTTGCAATCGCCGCCGCCACGCCCACGATGCCGATTTCGCCTAGCCCCTTGATACCGAGCGGATTGATGATGTTGTCCGGCTCATCGACGAAAATCACCTCGATGTCGTGGACATCCGCATTCACGGGGACATGATATTCGGCGAGGTCGGCGTTCATGATGCGCCCGAAATTCTGATCGATAAGCGTTTCTTCCTGGAGAGCCATCCCGATGCCCCAGACGACGCTGCCCATGATCTGGCTGCGCGCCGTCTTCAAATTGAGGATGCGCCCAGCCGCGACCGCGCTGACGACCCGCGTAACGCGGATAACGCCAAGCTGTTCGTCAACCTTCACTTCGGCGAAAATTGCCGAGTGCGTATTGCGCGCGTGATCGCGGTCGTCTTTGAAGTCGGTGAATTTTTCCTGCTCGATGCGTTCCACACCTTCGTGCCGCATCGCTTGGGCGAATGAGACCTTGCGCGAGGGGTCCTGCTTCATGACGATCATGCCGTCCGCGAGCGTTACATCGTCCGGCTTAGCGCCGCTCAGCGGCGAGTTCGGCCGTCTGCTTGCCATACCCAGCAGTTGCTCCTTTATGGCAGTGGCCGCGTTCGCAATCGCGTGCGAGACCGAGGCCGCCATCCATGATCCGCCTTCGACCGGCGATTGCGGCAGCGTCGAGTTGCCGAGCTTGATGCTGACGTTTTCAAGCGGCAGGCCGAGCATGTCGGCGGCGACCTGCGCCATAATCGTGTAGGTGCCCGTGCCGATATCGGATGTGGCGCAAGCCACCTCCGCGTGACCATCGGCCGTCAACACTATGCGAGCCGCCGTCTTCATCTGGAGCGCTTCCCAGATGCCGGTTGCCATTCCCCAGCCGACGAGATCGCTGCCGTCCTGCATCGAGCGCGGCTCCGGCTTGCGCTTCGCCCATCCAAACGCCTCGGCGCCCTGGCGGTAGCATTCCCGCAGCGCCTTGCTGGTGAACGGCACATCCTCGTTCTGATTGCGCTCCGAATAAGTGCGATAACGAAGCTCCAGCGGATCGATCTTGAGCGCAACGGCAACCTCGTCCATCGCGCTTTCCAGCGCATACACGCCCGTGGCGGCGCCCGGCGCGCGCATGTCGCACGGCGTCGGAAGGTCGAGCCGTGCCAATTTGTGTGCGTATCTGGCGTTGGGGCATTTATAGAGCGCGCCGGACCACGTTGTGTCGTTACGGGCGAATGCCTCGTATTGCGAGGTCATTGCGATCGCCTCCTGGGTCATCGCGTCGAGCGTCCCATCCGCTTTTGCGCCGATCGCGAGGCGTTCGATGCTGCCGGGCCGATAGCCAAGCGCGTACATCTGACGGCGCGTCAGCACGAGGCGGACGGAGCGCTTCAGCGCCAGCGCCGCCAGTACCGCCAATGCGGCTTCAAATTGCGGGCGAAGGCCCGAGCCGAACGCGCCGCCAACAAAGGGCGAGAGGACGCGCACATCCGCCGGCTCCAACTCGAACATGCCGCACAGATACCGCTGCACATTCTGCACGCCCTGGGTCTTGTCGTAGACCGTCAGCGGGCCATTGCCGTCCCAAATCACCGTCGCGGCATAAGGCTCCATCGGGTTGTGATGCTCGGGCGGGATCTGGTATTCGCCTTCGTGGCGCACCTCGGATGCGGCGAGTGCCTTTGCGGCGTCGCCGCGAGGCTTTGCAAGCGACATCGCGAAAGCCTCGCCCTCCAACAAGAAAGCCTTGTCGCGCTGGCGCTGCAGGTCGGTGACATAGGCGTGGCGTTCATAATCGACCCGCACGAGAGAGGCGGCGAAGCGCGCGATTTCCCACTCCTCCGCCAGCACCAGCGCTACCGGCTGCCCGCTGAAAAGAACGTTACCGTCGTAGAGCGGGCGGTAGGGCGACCCCTCTGGCGCAACATCGTCCTTATAGCCGCTATCGCTGGCCGCCATGTGCGGGCGGTTCTCGTGCGTTAGCACATCGATCACGCCCGCTACACGCAACGCCTCGCTCGCGTCCATCTTTGCGATCCGCCCCTTCGCGATGGTCGAAGCAACGATGCTGCCATAGGCAAGTCCGGGCGCATTGAATTCGGCGGCGTATTTCGCCGCGCCGGTGACCTTTGCCTTGCCGTCGACCCGTGATGTTGGGGTGCCGATGTAAGGGGCCATGACGCTCACCGGATTTTCTTGTTGGACTGGGATTGCGGCGTGCCGTTCGCCGCCTGGGTAAGCGCGCGGATGATCGCGCGCCGCGCCAGATCGATCTTGAAAGCATTGTGCTCGAAGCCTTTGGCGTCGCGCAGCAGCAGGTCCGCCGCAGCCGCAAATGCCTGCTCTTGAGCGGGCTGGCCGCAAAGAGCGGCTTCCGCGTCCGCGTTGCGCCATGGCTTATGCGCGACGCCTCCGAGAGCAAGCCGCGCGTCCTTTATCCCGCCGCCGTCGAATTCAAGTGCAGCCGCGACGGAGACCAGCGCGAACGCATAGGACAGGCGGTCGCGGATTTTCAAATAGCTATAGTTTTTGTCGAAGCCCTTTGGCGGCAGCTCGATGGCGGTGATGATCTCGCGCGGATTGAGATTGGTGTCGCGCTCCGGCGTGTTTCCCGGCAGCCGGTGAAAATCGGCGAACGCTATGACGCGCTCCCCAGCAGGCCCTGTCACATGCACTTTCGCCTCAAGCGCTGCGAGCGCCACGCACATGTCGGACGGATGCGTCGCGATGCAAGCTTCGCTCGTACCAAGGATCGCATGCATGCGGTTGAGGCCCTTCAGCGCCGAGCAGCCGCTGCCCGGTTCGCGTTTGTTGCAAGGGGTTGCCGTGTCGTAGAAGTAGTAGCAGCGCGTCCGCTGCAGGAGATTGCCGCCGGTTGACGCCATATTGCGAAGCTGCGCCGAAGCGCCCGCCAGGACCGCGCTCGACAAGAGCGGATAGCGTTGCTCGATGAGCGAATGATAGGCGAGATCGGAGTTCGGAACGAGCGCGCCGATGCGCACCCCGCCATCAGCGGTCGCTTCCACTTTGTTCAGCGGAAGCCGCGAGATGTCGATCAGCCGGGCGGGGCGTTCGACCTCCGCCTTCATCAGGTCGACCAGGTTAGTGCCGCCTGCGATGAATTTCGCGTTTGGGGCCGCCGCTGCCTGGCCGATAGCGTCGGCGACGTCGTTTGCGCGGGTGTACTCGAAATTGATCATGATTGCGCCATCGCCTGCTCAATCGCCGCAACAATGTTGGGATAGGCGCCACAGCGGCAGATGTTGCCGCTCATCAACTCGCGTATCTCGCCGGGCGACTTCGCTTTACCCTCCGCGATAAGACCCGCAGCCGAGCAGAGCTGCCCTGGCGTGCAGTAGCCGCACTGGAATGCGTCATGGTCGATGAACGCCTGCTGCAGCGGATGCAGAACACCATCCGTTGCAAGGCCTTCGATTGTGGTGACCTTTGCGCCATCCTTCATGACGGCGAGCGTCAGGCAGGACACCACGCGCCGCCCATCGATCAGGACCGTGCAAGCGCCGCATTGCCCATGATCGCAGCCCTTTTTCGTGCCGGTGAGGTCGAGGCGGTCGCGAAGCGCGTCGAGCAACGTCGTCCATGGCGCGATATGGAGCTTCTTTTCCACGCCGTTGACGATGAGCGTGACAGGAAGCTTGTCCGGCGCTTGGATGGCGCCTGGCCGGACCGTGGGATTGGTTGAAGCCATGTACGCACTCCGCTTGAGTGGGAGGGTCTTCGATCACTCGATATGGCTTCTAATCGCGAATCCCGCTGCGCGGTTCCATTCAAGGCCGCGGCGCCGATCTCGGAGAGGGCGCTCAGAGACTAACCCGCGGTCTCCGACTCCATCGCGAGTTCGGCCTTCAAGTTGTCGATGTCACGGAAGATCGAGGCGACGGCCAGCGTGCGCCCGCCGCGCTTGAAGCGCACGAGGCAGTCCTTGGCCGCCACATCGCCTTCGATCGCGAGGTCATCCCATGTCCCGGCATGGCCAACATAGTTGATCGGCACGTCGTAATGCTGGCTCCAGAAGAAGGGCACGGCATCGAACGCCTCGCGGTGTCCGAGCATATTCATGGCCGCGGCCTGCCCCTGCCGCTCGGCGACCACCCAATGCTCGACGCGGATTTTCTCGCCTGTATGAGGATCGGGCCAGCGCGCAATGTCGCCCGCCGCGTAAATGCCGGGTGCGCTCGTTTCCAGATAAGCGTTCACGGAAACCCCGCGGTCGATTGTGAGCCCCATCCTTTCCGCCAGCTCGATCCGCGGGCGCACGCCAACTCCGGCAACGATGAGATCCCCTTCAAGCGCGCCGCCGCTTTTAAGCTTCACCTTCCTGCCGGCAATCGCGACGGGTGTTTCATCGAGGTGGAAAACAACCCCATGCTGCTCGTGAAGCGAGCGTATGAAGTCGCCCATCTGCGGGCCAAGAATGCGCTCCATCGGCCGTTTCTCGGGCGCCACCACATGGACTTCGATCCCGCGGGCGCGAAGCGAGGCCGCAACCTCAAGCCCGATGAAGCTCGCGCCCAGCACGATGGCCCGGCGCGAAGTCTTGGCGCGCTCGATAATGGCCTGGCAATCGGCAAGCGAGCGCAAGGTGTAGACGTGGGGTTCATTGAAGCCTGGCAGCGGGAGGCGGACCGGCTCGGCGCCGGTTGCGAGCAGCAGACTATCGTAGGGAACCGTATCGCCATTGCGCAGCGCAACTTCGCGCGAGCCGGTATCGATGCCGGTCACGGCCGTGTCGAGGCGCAGATCGATGCCGTTTTCGGCGTAGAAGCTGACAGGGCGTAGCGGAATCCATTCCTCTGGCGCGGTTCCGGCGAGATAATCCTTCGAGAGATTGGGCCGGTCTACGGGCGGCGCGCTGTCGCTGCTCAGCATGACGATGCTGCCCTGGTACTGCCGCCGCCTGAGCATCTCCGCAGCCGCGAATCCGGCAGCGCCTCCGCCGATGATTACGATCCGGTCCGGCGCTTTGCCTGCGGGTGCGCCACGCGGTTCCTGTTTCGGCGGCGTTCGCTTCCCTGTCACGAAGACCTTGCCGTCGCGCTCCTCGACCGACCAGCACGAGATCGGGCTCAGAGCCGGGGCACACACGGCTTCCCCCGTGCGCAGATCGAAAGCGGCGTGATGCCAGGGGCAGCGAACCGTGTCGTTCACCACAAGGCCATCGCCGAGCGGGCCATGATAATGGGAGCAATGGGCGCCGACCGCGAAAACCTCGCTACCGCGGCGCACAAGCAAAATCTCCTCGCCGCCGCAATGGCCGACCAAACTGCCGCCGTCGGCGAGTTCGGTCAGCGCAATCCCTTGCGTCAGATCGGGGCCGCTGGGTTCAGCCTGTTCCTGCGCCATCGTCTCTCTCCCTTCCGATTAATTCTTAGGTACTCAGAAGGAGAAATGGCGACCCTCTGGCCGTAGCGCTAGCGCCGCGAGCTAAACAATGCATTGAGATGCTCTTGAAACGGTGCATCAACCGCCTCTAGTTAGTTTGTTTCGGTAATCTCAAGCGTTTCATCATGATGTCATGCGATTCGTCATGATTGTCAGATCGAGAAAAGGAACGGAATTCGGACTTGGCTTGGACATTCTTATTGCTGGCTGGCATCTTGGAAGTTGGGTTCACTACCGCGTTGCGTCTGTCCGAAGGTTTCACGCGGCTGGGACCGAGCATGGCCTTCGTGATCTGCGCTGCCTTAAGTTTTCTTGCCCTGCAAAAGGCCACGCATGACATCCCGCTTGGAACAGCTTACGCCGTGTGGGTCGGCATCGGAGCGGCAGGCACGCTGCTTGTCGGGATTGCGCTTTTTGAAGAGCCGGTGAGCTTTGCGCGATTTCTTTTTCTGGCGACGCTGGTCGGCTCGATTATCGGGCTCAGGATCTGCTCGCCATAGAAGAAGCGTGAAAGGGCTCCCTCTCCCGATCGGGAGAGGGATGGCACGAGCACTCGTCTTGTCAGTGAGCCGGACCTGTAGCGGGTTCTTCGATCTTACCGTTGGGGCTCGCCTGGTCGACAGCCGCAGGCAGATATTGCGACAGGATCTGCAGAATCCGGTCTATCGGGATGCCAAGCTGCTGGGCGATGCGCTGCACCTGCTCGTCGCCGAGCGCGCTGCGGATCTGGTCGGCGCTCACGGGCAAATTCGCGCCGTTGCCAAGCCACGAGCGCACCTGCTCCTGCAACCCGCCATTGCTTAAGCGCTCCACGATCCCCGCGAGGCTGCCGAAGCCCGTGCTGGCAAGGATGTCGGACAACGAGCCGGGAAACTGGGCGGGAGCGCCGCTTGACGGGCTGGCCTGCGGTGCAGTCTGCCCCGACGGGCTGCCTTGCCGCATAGCCTGAGTTAATGCCTCCGAAAGGGCATCGAGTATGTTCATCGTTCACCTCGGTTTGCTAAGCTTGGCAGCGAAATTAGCATGGCCCGGGCTCAGCGCTGGCGAAACCGCTGAGTTGAGCCAACAAGCGGCGAACAAAAACACTCGAATTGCAAGAAGAACTTAGCTCAGGGCGGCCTTCAGCTTCTCCGCATGCGCGGTGAGAAGCGCGCCATCTGCCATGATGCCCGCCGGGCGCAGCGCGATGCCCTCGTAACGCGGGATTACATGAACATGCATGTGAAAGACAACCTGGCCGCCCGCCGGCTCAGAAAACTGGGTCACCGTAATGCCGTCGGCAGCGAAGGCCTTCTTGGCCGCGATCGCCACCCGCTGCGTCATATGGATGAGCGGAGCGAGCACGCTCGGCGGGGCATCGAGGATATTGCGAACGGGCTGCTTCGGGATCACGAGCGCGTGGCCATCCGAACGCGGCATGATGTCCATGAAGACGAACGTGTCCGCATCCTCGTGGACAAAATGGCAGGGAGCCTCTCCCTGGAGGATCTTCGCGAAAATGTTGTCCGGATCGTAGGTCTGCGCGTCCATGGCGATCTCCTTCCGCTATGAGCCCGCGCTCTTTTGCCCCCGGTTGCCCATGCCGGTCAAGCGCCCGGAAGCGGATACAAAAACAGACGGCAGGCGAGGAGCCTGCCGTCTCTTAAGCAGCAAGTTTTGTGGGGCAATTTGCTGCTTTGACAGGAGAACGCGGGAGCGGCCCCCTTATTCCGTCGAATTTCACCACTTCCGAAAAAATTTTTCCCAGGCACCCATGAGGCGGAAACAACGCTCAAATGGCTTGTAGCGCCCGTCGAAGGCGAAGGAACTCTTCTTCTCCCTTGGGAAGCCCGAAGCGCAGGACGTTGCGGTCGCGGAGCGGTAAGGTCAAGATACTCTTTGACGCAAGGCGGCCGAAAAGCTCGCTTGCCGAGTTGGCCGCCGCGAGCCGGAAGAGAGCCGTGCCACCCAGAACGCGAAGCCCCGCGGACGCAAGCACCGCATCCAGCTCGCTTGCAGCCTGCTTCAGCCTTGCGCGCTGAGACGCGGCCCAAGCGCCGTCGGCAAGCGCCGCCTGCCCGAAGGCCAGCGCTTGCGCAGGGACCGGCCATGGGCCGAGCGCCGCTCTGAAGCGCCCGGCAATGGGATGAGACGTGATCGCAAATCCGAGCACCACCCCTGCGGCACCGTAGAACTGGGCCGTAGACCGCAGCACAAGCGTATAATCGAGGCGCGTCACAGCGGGCAGGAGCGATTGGCTCTCATCGGCGTCGGCAAAGGTTTCGTCGACGACGAGCAGGCCGTCGCGCCGCTTCAGCGGTTGCATCGCCGCCGCGAGGTCTGCGTGCGGGATGAATTGCCCGTCCTTGTCGTTGGGATTGACGGCGATCACGATCGCAGCTCCGCCAACGTTTTCAAGCGATGCGACCTCGGATACCGAATGCCCCGCCGCCTCCCACGCCGCCGCATGGCCCGCATGAACGGGCGCCACGATAGCCACCCGCTTCGGGGAGCGAAAAAGCCAAGGCAGAATGCTGAGACCGAGGTCCGTCCCGGGCAGGGCCACGGCTTCGACAGCCGGGGAAACGCGATAGGCCTTGCTTGCGGTGGCGATCACGCGCTTCAATGCGTCCGCATCGGGAAAGCGCCGCAGCTCGTCTTCGGACACTGCCGGAAAAGGATAGCACCAGGGGCTGATTGCGCTCGAAAGGTCGATCCACGGCTCCGGCGCATCGGGATATGCCTCCCGTGCCACGTCGAGGCGGCCGCCGCGTTCATAGAAGCGCGGGTCGATCTCGTATGCCGATGAACCGCTTCTTGAGCCTCGATCCATGGGATCAAACATAACTTTGGCCTTTACGCTGCGCAACGGACGAAGCTAATCGCGCTCATTCATCCTTCAATACCATAGGCAGGCCCGCGGCCATGAACACCACGCGGCTTGCGATTTTGGCGATTTCCTGATTGAGCCGTCCCGCGTGATCGCGGAAAGCGCGGGTAAGCGCGTTATCGGGCACGATGCCGAGCCCGACCTCGTTCGAGACGAATACCACGGGCGCTTTCGAGGCTTGCGCGGCGGCTTTGAGCTTCGCGGTCTCAGCCTGCACGTCTCGCCCGGCTAGCATGATGTTCGTGAGCCAAAGCGTGAGGCAATCGACCAGTATCGGATGCGTTCCGACAGTCAGCGCCTTGGCAAGTTCCAGCGGCGTTTCGAGCGTGATCCAGCCGTCGGGCCGCCTCGCTTTATGGTGCGCGATTCGGTCAGCCATCTCACCGTCAAGGGCTTGCGCGGTGGCGCAATACACCCAAGGCGGTGGCAGCGCGCGAATCACTTCCTCTGCATAGGCGCTCTTTCCGGAGCGCGCCCCGCCCAGGATCAAGGAAACCGGAGCCCGGACGCTCATAACGCTCCCTCGCGCTTGAGAAGCGCGGCCTTGCGCCGCACGCCCCAGCGGTAGCCCGAGAGAGAACCGCCAGTCCGCACTACGCGATGACACGGGATCGCCACCGCTAGCTTATTGCTGGCGCAGGCGTTCGCGACCGCACGAACGGCGCGTGGGCAGTCGGCCTCTGCCGCGACCTGGGCGTAAGTCCGGGTTTCTCCAAGAGGAATGCGCCGCAAAATCTCCCACACCCTTTGCTGAAACGCGGTTCCGCGAACATGGAGGGGCAAATCGCAAGCGCGCTTCGGCTCCTCCACCAAACTGATGACCTGCGCCACGATGCGCTCGAACTCCGCATCGCCTCCGCGAATCTCGGCGTTGGGAAAGCGATCCTGAAAGCCTTCCAGGAGTTGCTCCGGCGTATCTCCCAGTTCGATTGCGCAAATGCCTTGATCGGTCGCAGCCACAAGGATGCTGCCAAGAAAGCACTCGCCGACTGCGAACCGGATGATTTCGCCTACGCCACCTTTGGCGATCTTGCCTGGTTTCAGCCCGAGCTGAGGCGCGCAGTTTTCATAGAACCGGCTCGATGAACCGTAGCCGGCGCCGTAAATCGCCGCCGTGACAGTCGCGCCTGCGCCGAGTTCGTCAAGCGCGCGGCGCTTGCGAAGCGCGCTGAGATAGGCTCCAGGCGTCAAGCCCACCGTTTGTTTGAAAACCCGATGGAAGTGGTGGCGGCTCATGCCGGCCGCGTGCGCGATCTCATCGAAGTCCGGCTTGCCGTCCGCCGCATCGATCAGCGAACAGGCTTTCGAAATGGCTTCCGCCTGCCGCTCCTCAAGGGGCGCGCGATCCGGCTGGCAGCGCTTGCACGGCCGGAATCCTGCGCGCTCAGCCTCGCCCCCCGACGCGAAAAAGCGGATATTCTCCCGCCGAGGCAGGCGCGACGGGCATCCCGGACGGCAATAAATCCCTGTTGTAAGAACTCCGTAGACGAACGATCCGCCGGTAGACTTGTCGCGATTTTCCAGCGTCTTCCAGCGGGTCTCCGCCTCGGTCCCGCACGGCGCGATGTGTGTCATCTTGCTTTCCTCATGCCTGCATCTTCGCATGAGAGTGACCTCATCGCCGGTAGCCCGCACTCCGGCTATTGCTTTCAGAGTGAGTTGGAACCGGACACGGGCTTGGGAAGAAATTGCTGCCCTTCGGAGCAAAGAAAGGTCCACATCGCCTGACCCGCCGGCATTACCGCCTTGTCCCTGAGCCGAACCATGAACCACTCGCGGATCATCGGAAGGCCGGCAACATCGAGCGTGGTCAGCCTGCCGTCCGCTATCTCGACAGCAACCGTATGCGCCGAGATGAATGCGACGCCGAGGCCGGCGATCACGGCTTGCTTGATCGTCTCGTTCGAGCCGATCTCCATCCCCACGATTGGATCGAAACGGGCCTGTTCGAACAATCGCTCCATGAGCCCGCGCGTTCCCGACCCAGGCTCACGAATGAAAAAGGTCTCGCCCGCAAGGTCCTCGATCGTCAGCTTCACCCCGGAGAGCGGATGGCCGGAAGCCGCAACGATAATGTGAGGATGATCGCCCAGCACTGCGCTTTCGAGATCGAGGGTTTCCGGCGGGCGGCCCATGATGGCGAGGTCGAGTTCAAGATCCCGAAGAGCGCGGATGGTCTCTTGCCTGTTGCCGACCGCAAGCCGCACGTCCACGCCGGGATGCCTCTGGCGGAAGGCGGCCAGGGCCTTTGGCGCGAAATATTTCGCGGTGCTGACGACGCCCGCCGACACTCGGCCGCCTTCGACGCCCTTGATCTGGGCAATTTCCTGTCCGCATTCGGCCAGGAGAGCCTCAATGCGATGGGCAGTCCTTAAAACGATCTCTCCAGCGTCCGTTGGGGTGGTTTTGTCGCCGATTTGCTCGACAAGCGGCAGCCCCACGGATTGCTCAAGTTGCTGGATTTGAACCGTGATTGCAGGGGGTGTAACATTCAGCCGGCGCGCGGCACCCGCCATCGAGCCCATCCTCGTGACGGCCGAGAGAACACGGAAGTGCTTTAACGTTACGTTTTTCACCTGAACAGTATACCCCATTAGAAAAAGTTAATCAAAGGGAAAATAAATTAAAATTTACTTTCTGGCAAGCGCTGATCATAGTGCAAAAAGTTGTCGGTCACACGCAAGTGTTGAGATAAGAATACCGTCAAGGCAATGACCGGCAAGGGAGGTAGGTTGAATGGTCGTTCATGCGACGTTGCGTGAGCATTTGGCGGAGTGGGCGGGCGATGATACGCAGCGACTCGCCGTTGCTGACACGATTACTAACATCGCCAAGGCCGGAGTCGAGATCGCCCGTATCGTTGCGCTCGGGCCGCTCGCCGGCGATATGGCAACCAAGCGGGGCGACCATCTCGATGGCGACACCCAAAAAGAGCTTGACTTCTTAAGTAACAAAATCGTTACCGATGCGCTGAGAGCCTCGCCCGTCGCATGGATGGGGTCCGAGGAAGACGAAAAGGCAGTTGCGCTCAATTCAGGCGCGCCGCTTGCGGTCAATGTCGACCCGCTCGACGGTTCCTCGAACATCGACACCAACGTCTCGATCGGCACGATCTTTTCGATTCTGCCCAATAAGCCTGTCTCGCCGCTGCTTCAGCCCGGCCGCAACCAGATCGCCGCCGGTTACGTCATTTACGGCCCACAGACGGGCGTCGTGCTGACCGTCGGCGAAGGAACGCACAAGTTTTGGCTGGACCCCAGATCGGGCGAATTCGTACTTGTGAAGGCGAATGTTCAAGTTCCGGCGGTCACGCGGGAATACGGGGTGAACTCGTCCAATATCCGGCATTGGGACGATGCGATCAAAGCCTATGTTCTCGATTGCACGATGGGTGCGGACGGCCCCCGCAAGGAAGATTTCAACACGCGCTGGATCGGCTCGCTTGTTGCCGACGCCTTCCGGATCCTCGTTCGCGGCGGCATTTACATCTATCCCGCGGACGGCCGGAGAGGGTACACCAGCGGCCGCTTGCGCCTTCTCTACGAAGCAAATCCCATCGCCATGATCATGGAGCAAGCTGGTGGAGCATGCACGACGGGAACGTCGCGGATGCTCGATTTGGAGCCTTTGTCTCTTCATCAGCGTGTGCCGCTTATTTTCGGATCGAAAACCGAAGTGGACGAGGTTGCGCACTACTATCGCAATCCCCCTTCGCTCGGCGATCATTCACCGCTCTTCTCTCAGCGCGGGCTCTTCCGCTCAGTGGTAGGCTAATCACATGTCACAAAAATTCCCTATCATCTCGGTCACGGGCTCGTCCGGCGCGGGCACGTCAACGGTCAAGCACACCTTCGATCAGATCTTCCGCCGCGAAGGCATAACCGCGGCCTCTATCGAGGGCGATGCCTTTCACCTTTACGACCGAGTGTCCATGAAGAAGGCCATGGCCGAGGAAGAGGCCAGAGGCAATAACCACCTCAGCCACTTCGGGCCGGAAGCGAATTTGCTCTCCGAGCTTGAGGAGACTTTCCGCTCCTATGGCGCAACGGGCAAGGGCAAGACCCGCCACTACGTCCACGATCATAGCGAGGAGGAGAAGTTCGGCGTTCCTGCTGGCACTTTTACGGAATGGGAAGATTTGCCCGAGGGAAGCGACATCCTTTTCTATGAAGGCCTGCACGGCGCCATCGTGACGGACAAGGTCAACATTGCGCAGCATGCGGACCTCAAGATCGGCGTTGTGCCCGTTATCAATCTTGAGTGGACGCAAAAGCTTCATCGCGACAGGAAAGCCCGCGGCTACTCGGCGGAGGACGTCACCAAGACCATTCTGCGCCGCATGCCCGATTACGTCCGCTATATCTGTCCGCAATTCAGCGAGACTGACATCAACTTCCAGCGCGTCCCGACCGTCGACACGTCGAACCCATTTACGGCGCGCTGGATTCCGACCCCCGACAAATCCATGGTCGTGATCCGGTTCAAGAACCCGCGAGGCATCGACTTCGCCTATCTCAAGTCCATGATCCACGACAGCTTCATGAGCCGGGCTAACTCGATTGTCATTCCAGGCGGCAAGCTCGACCTCGCGATGCAACTTATTCTCACACCATTGATCCACAGGCTCGTCGAGCTCAAACGGCGCTCGTCGTGAAAAGAGAGGAAACAATGAACGACCTCGCTCACGATCTATCGCCCAAGGCTGGCGAAAAGCCTTCCCAGCGTGAGATGGCTAACGCCATCCGTGCGCTTTCGATGGACGCCGTCGAAGCCGCGAACTCAGGCCACCCCGGCATGCCCATGGGCATGGCCGACGTAGCGACCGTGCTTTTCACCAAGTTCCTGAAGTTCGACGCCAGCGCACCGGCCTGGTTCGACCGCGACCGCTTCGTGCTTTCCGCCGGTCACGGCTCGATGCTCCTCTATTCGCTGCTTTATCTCACGGGCTATCCCGAGATGACTGAGGAGGAGCTGAAGAACTTCCGCCAACTCGGCAGCATAACCGCCGGGCATCCCGAATACGGCCACGCGCCAGGGATTGAGACCACGACAGGGCCGCTCGGCCAGGGTCTCGCGACCGCCGTCGGCATGGCTATCGCCGAGCGCCTCATGCAAGCGCGTTTTGGCGATGCGATCTCCGATCACTACACCTACGTGCTCTCAGGCGATGGCTGCCTTATGGAAGGGATCAGCCACGAGGCCATCGACCTTGCGGGCCATCTCAAGCTCAACAAGCTGATCGTCCTGTTCGACGACAACTCGATCTCCATCGACGGATCGACCAGCCTCTCGACCTCCATGGATCAGGTGAAGCGCTTCGAAGCCGCCAGCTGGGCCGCCTGCCGCGTCGACGGCCACGATCCGGCGCAGGTCGAAGCCGCGATTGCGAAGGCGAAGGAAAGCGACAAGCCCACGCTGATCGCCTGCAAGACGATCATCGGCTACGGCGCGCCGAACAAGCAGGGCTCCGAGAAGACGCACGGCTCTCCCCTCGGCAAGGACGAGATCGCAGCAGCGCGCACACAGCTCGGATGGCCCTATCCGCCTTTCGTGGTTCCCGATCACATCCTCGCCGCATGGCGCGATGCGGGGAAACGGGGAGTTGCCGCTCACGGCGCATGGCTCGACCGGCTGAACAGCCTGCCTTCGGGCGAGAAGAGCAACATCGAGCAGATGCTGAGCGGCAACCTTCCGGCGGCGGTCAATGAAAAGCTGAACGCTTTCATAGCCGAGATGGTGGCGACGAAGCCGAAGCTGGCGACGCGAAAATCATCCGAGATGGTGCTTCAGGTCATCAACGACGCAACCGACATGACCATCGGCGGCTCGGCGGACCTCACGCACTCGAACTATACGATCACGAAGGGCATGAAGTCCGTAAAGCCGGGCGATTTCTCGGGCCGCTACATCCACTACGGCATCCGCGAGCATGCCATGGGCGCGGCGATGAACGGCATCGCGCTGCACGGCGGGTTCGTGCCCTACGGCGGAACGTTCCTCGTGTTCTCGGATTACATGCGCGGCGCGATCCGGCTTTCGGCTCTGATGGGCTTGCGGGTGATCTATGTGCTGACGCACAACTCGATCGGCGTCGGCGAGGACGGCCCCACGCACCAGCCCATCGAGCATCTCGCGATGCTTCGGGCAACGCCCAATCTTCACGTGTTCCGCCCCGCGGACGCGGTTGAGACGGCGGAAGCCTACGAGATCGCGCTCGGCTCGCGCACAACGCCGTCGGCGCTTGCGCTCTCGCGGCAAAACCTGCCTGCGGTGCGCCTGGAGGCTTCGAGCGAGAACCTAACCGCTCGCGGCGCTTATGTCCTTCGCGACGTGGATGGAAAACGCGATGTAACTCTGCTTGCAACGGGCTCGGAGGTCGAATTTGCCGTTTCCGCCGCAGAGCAGCTAAAGGCGGAGGGCGTCAAGGCGGCGGTCGTTTCGATGCCCTGCTGGGAACTGTTCGAGCAGCAACCGGCTGACTACCAGGCCAAGGTGCTTGGGACCGCTCCGCGCATCGCCATAGAGGCGGCTGGCCGTTTCGGCTGGGACCGGTGGCTCGGCTCAAACGGCGTCTTCATCGGCATGAACAGTTTCGGCGCGTCCGGACCTGCCGGGGGGGTCTACAAGCAGTTCGGCATCACGGCTGACGCCGTCGTTGCCGCCGCTAAAAAACTGATTGGTTGAAGCGTGGCCGGAAGGTCCGGCCACCCCTAAAAAAAACAGAGCAAGTGAAGGAAGGTGAACCCCATGAGTGACAAATCTGAAACGGTAAAGGGCAAGGACCGCTATAAAGCGGGCGTAATGTCATACAAAAAAATGGGGTATTGGGAGCCCGATTATCAGCCGAAAGATACGGACGTCATCGCACTCTTCCGCGTCACGCCGCAAGATGGCGTCGATCCTATCGAGGCTAGCGCCGCAGTTGCGGGCGAAAGCTCGACGGCAACCTGGACGGTGGTTTGGACCGACAGGCTCACCGCTTGCGAGAAGTATCGCGCGAAATGCTACCGCGTCGATCCCGTGCCGAACTCGCCCGGCTCCTATTTCGCCTACATCGCCTACGACCTCGACCTTTTCGAAGGCGGCTCGATCTCCAACCTTACGGCGTCCATCATCGGTAACGTCTTCGGCTTCAAGCCCTTGAAGGCCCTGCGCCTCGAAGACATGCGCCTGCCCGTCGCCTACGTGAAGACCTTCGACGGTCCGCCGGCCGGTATCGTCGTGGAGCGCGAGCGTCTCGACAAGTTCGGCCGCCCGCTGCTCGGCGCAACGGTGAAGCCGAAGCTCGGCCTTTCGGGCCGCAACTACGGACGCGTCGTTTACGAAGCGCTGAAGGGCGGCCTCGACTTTACGAAGGACGACGAGAACATCAACTCGCAGCCCTTCATGCACTGGCGCGAGCGCTTCCTGTACTGCATGGAAGCCGTGAACAAGGCTCAGGCCGAAACCGGCGAGGTTAAGGGCACGTACCTCAACATCACCGCCGGAACTATGGAAGAGATGTACAAGCGCGCCGAGTTCGCGAAGGAGCTGGGCAGCGTCATCGTCATGATCGACCTCGTGATCGGCTATGTCGCCATTCAGTCCATCTCGAAATGGGCCCGCGACAACAACATGCTCCTCCATCTTCACCGCGCGGGCCACAGCACCTACACGCGGCAGAAGCAGCACGGCGTGTCGTTCCGCGTGATCTCGAAGTGGATGCGGCTTGCGGGCGTGGATCACATCCATGCGGGCACCGTTGTCGGCAAGCTCGAAGGCGACCCGCTGACCACGGCGGGCTTCTACGACATCCTCCGCGAAGACTTCAATCCGATGTGCCTTGAGCACGGCCTGTTCTTCGACCAGCACTGGGCTTCCCTGGGCAAGGTCATGCCGGTGGCGAGCGGCGGCATTCACGCCGGTCAGATGCATCAGCTCATCCATTATCTCGGCGAGGACACCGTGCTCCAGTTCGGCGGCGGCACCATCGGCCACCCGATGGGCATCCAGGCGGGCGCAACAGCGAACCGCGTGGCGCTCGAAGCGATGATCTTCGCCCGCAACGAAGGCCGCGACTATCTCGCGGAAGGCCCGCAGATCCTGCAGGAAGCGGCTCGCCACTGCATGCCGCTTAAGCAAGCGCTCGACACGTGGGGCGATGTAACCTTCGACTACACCTCGACCGACGCACCGGACTTCGTCCCGATGCCAACTGCGGCTGAGTAACCTTTTCGCTCCCTCTCCCTTGGGGAGAGGGCTGGGGTGAGGGGCCTTATCCCTCGCCCATGACGAACACCCCTCACCCGGCTGCGAGCAGCCGGCCTCTCCCAGTGGGAGAGGCGATAGCGGAGACACACAAATGCGTATCACACAAGGAACGTTTTCATTCCTGCCGGACCTGACCGACGAGCAGATCGGCCGGCAGATCCAGTACTGCATCCAAAATGGCTGGGCCGTGAACATCGAGTTCACGGACGACCCGCATCCCCGCAATACCTATTGGGAGATGTGGGGCTTCCCGATGTTCGACATCAAGGACGCCGCCGCCGCCCTGACCGAGCTGAACGCGTGCCGCAAGGTCTACGGCGACCGCTACATCCGCATCTCGGCCTCCGACTCGACCCATGGCTGGGAATCCATCCGGCTTTCGTTCATCGTGAACCGGCCGAAGGAAGAGCCCGGCTTCGACCTCGTGCGTCAGGAGGTGGATGATCGTAGAATCCGCTACACCACAAAGCCCTACTCCGCGCAAAAGCCTGCCGGTCAGCGCTATTAGTAGTTTTTCTGCAGCGCGTTAAAGAATCCTCCCTCATACAAGGCCTTTTTTCTAAAGGTGTGAGGGAGGAAATCATTCCCTCTCCCTATATTGGAGGGAGAAGCGAAGGTTTCGGTCCAATAGGAGAATAAAAATTGAGCCTGGCAACGGACCTGAACGACACTGAAAACAAGGTCGAGGATAAGGTCGATCTTCGCCGCGAGTACGAAGAATCAGGCGTGGCCGAGATTCTTGATGAGCTTGATCGCGAGCTTGTCGGCCTGAAGCCCGTCAAAACCAGGATTCGCGAAATCGCAGCGTTGCTGCTAGTCGAGCGGGCGAGAAAACGCCTCGGCCTCGCGCACGATACGCCAACTTTGCATATGAGTTTCACCGGCAATCCCGGCACAGGCAAGACGACGGTTGCGCTTCGCATGGCGAACATTCTGCACCGGCTGGGTTACGTGCGGCGGGGGCATCTGGTCTCTGTCACGCGCGACGATCTCGTCGGCCAATATATCGGCCATACGGCGCCCAAGACGAAGGAAGTGCTGAAGAAGGCGATGGGCGGCGTCCTGTTCATCGACGAGGCCTATTACCTGCACCGCGCCGAGAACGAGCGTGACTACGGCCAGGAAGCCATCGAGATCCTGTTGCAGATCATGGAGAACCAGCGCGATGACCTCGTCGTCATCCTCGCGGGCTATGAAGACAGGATGGACAAGTTCTTCTCGACCAATCCTGGCTTCCGCAGCCGGATCGCGCATCACATCGACTTTCCCGACTATTCTGACGCCGAACTTCTCGAGATCGCGGAAAAGATGCTTTCGACCCAGAATTATCACCTTTCGGCGGATGCGCGCCAGGCTCTGACGGACTACATCGCGAAACGCAGGGAACAGCCGCATTTCGCCAACGCTCGCTCGATCCGCAATGCCCTCGATCGGTCGCGGCTGCGCCAGGCCAACCGCATCTTCCACTCCTCGACCGGGCCGCTCTCCGCGAAGGAGTTGTCGGAAATCTCAGCCGAGGATATCTTGGCCAGCAGAGTCTTCACGCTCACCCCACCCAACGCATAGGTCTCCCCATGAGCCGGTCCGTTCTCATAGCCCCCTCGATACTATCCGCGGACTTTGCCCGTTTCGGCGAGGAGGTGCGCGCCATCGACGATGCCGGCTGCGACTGGGTGCATGTTGACGTGATGGACGGGCATTTCGTGCCGAACATCACGTTCGGCCCGCGCCTCGTGGAATGCATCCGCCCCTGGACGAAGAAGACGCTCGACGTGCATCTCATGATCGACCCCGTGGACCCTTATCTCGAAGCGTTCGCGAAGGCGGGCTCGGACATCATCACGGTTCACGCCGAAGCGGGGGTGCATCTCGACCGCTCCCTCCAGGTGATTCGCGGGCTTGGCAAGAAGGCCGGCGTTTCGCTCAATCCCAGCACGCCCGAAACCGCCATCGAATACGTCCTCGACAAGCTCGACCTGATCCTGGTGATGAGCGTTAATCCCGGCTTTGGCGGTCAGGCCTTCATTCCGGCGCAGATCGAGAAAGTGCGGCGCATCAGCATGATGATCGCCGGACGCGACATCGATCTCGAAGTCGATGGCGGCGTCACGCCGGAAACCGCGCCTGCGCTTGCAGCGGCAGGGGCCAACGTGCTCGTGGCGGGTTCAGCCGTGTTCAAGGGCGGCGATTATGCCCGCAACATCGCGGCGATCCGCGACGCCTGCATGCTTTCCGCGTAAGCAATCGCATCGGCGCTCTGGATGGCCGGATCTAGCCCGGCCATAACATATGCGGTTTCGATCACGGTTTCCTGGGGTACGCCTAAATAACAACCTTCTTGGTAGATGAGCCAGCAGAGCGGCGTTCGGCGCCGCCAAGGCTTGCAATTTGCCTTCGACGCAGGCCATAACTGCGCTCGACCACGAGGGTATCCCATGACCATGAAAGAGCGCGTTTTCTCCGGCGTTCAGCCGACCGGCAACCTGCATCTCGGCAATTACCTTGGCGCGATCACGAAATTCGTCGCGCTGCAGGATCATTACGAATGCATTTATTGCGTGGTGGATATGCACGCGATCACGGTCTGGCAGGACCCGGCCGATCTGCGCCGGTCGACGCGCGAGGTCACGGCGGCTTTCATCGCGTCGGGCGTGAATCCGAAGAAGCACATCATTTTCAATCAGTCGCAGGTGAGCGCGCATGCGGAACTCGCGTGGATCTTAAATTGCGTGGCGCGCATCGGCTGGCTGAACCGCATGACGCAGTTCAAGGAGAAGGCCGGGAAGGACCGCGAGAACGCGAGCATCGGGCTTTATGTGTATCCGGTGCTGATGGCGGCGGACATTCTCGCCTATCGCGCGACGCATGTGCCGGTTGGCGACGACCAGAAGCAGCATCTTGAGCTTGCCCGCGACATCGCCCAGAAATTCAATGTTGACTACGCCGAGACCATCGCCGCGGAAGGGTTCGCGGACGGCTTCTTCCCGCAGCCGGAGCCGCTGATTGCCGGTCCCGCGACGCGGGTGATGTCGCTGCGCGACGGCACGAAGAAAATGTCGAAGTCCGATCCTTCGGACCTGTCCCGGATCAACGTCGCCGACGACGCCGAGACGATTGCGAAGAAAATCAGGAAGGCGAAGACCGATCCCGAGCCGCTGCCGAGCGACGAGAAGGGGTTCGAAGGCCGCCCCGAGGCCGAGAACCTCGCAGGCATTTACGCGGCGCTCAGCGGAGAAAGCATGGAGGCGGTGCTTCGTGAGTACGGCGGCTCTCAATTCTCCACGTTCAAGAATGCGCTGGCGGATCTGGCGGTCGAGAAACTCGGGCCGATCGGGGCCGAGATGAAACGCATTTCCGCCGACGCCGCCTACATCGACGGCGTACTTGCGGAGGGGGCTGAGCGGGCGCATGCCATCGCCGACGAAACGCTGCGGCACGTCCGCACTATCGTCGGGTTCGTTCAGTCAGAGCGCGCCGCGAAAAAGCATGCTAACGTGGCCGCACATCGATAGCAGCGCAATCGGAAGCCCATGGCGGACCGTCAGCCCCGGGACCTTTTCACCGAAGGTCACCAACGCAAATTCCTCGTTATCGTTGACGAATCTCCCGAGGGCGAAACGGCGCTGTTTTACGCCGCCCGCCGCGCGCACCGCACCGGCGGCGGGCTGGCGCTGCTGTTTGTAATCGAACCGCCCGAGATGACCCATTGGCTTGGCGTCGAGGAGACATTCCGGGAGGAGCAGTATCACAAGGCGCGCGCCGTGTTCCGTCTGCGCGCACGAAAGCTCAAGACCTGGGGTTTCGAAGAGATCGCGCAGGAGGAAATCATTCGCGAAGGCCCTAAAGCCGAGGAGATCGTAAAGCTCATCGAGGAAGACCGCGACTTCGGCATCCTGGTCCTGGGCGCCTCCACCGATCCCAAAGGCCCCGGACCGCTTGTTTCATCGCTGGCGGCGGGCGCCAAGGCCGGCACTTTTCCCATTCCCGTCACCATCGTGCCCGGCAATCTGACGCTGGAAGAGATCAAAGGATTAGCCTGACTAGATAAGTCGGATTTTCACTTGAAACCGCCGCCAAAGGCTGCCTTATTAGTGCACAATGGTATGGGCGCGAAAGGGGAATTATCCATGTTCATTCAAACCGAAGGGACGCCGAACCCGGCGACGTTGAAGTTCATTCCGGGGAAGGTCGTGCTCGAAGACGGCACGCTCGAATTCCGCGACGCGTCCGAGGCGGAGCCCGTTTCGCCGCTCGCCGTGCGGCTTTTCGCCGTGGACGGCGTTACCGGCGTCTTCCTGGGCTCGGACTTCATTTCCGTTACCAAGGACCACCGCGAATGGCAGCATTTGAAACCCGCGGTGCTCGGCGCGATCATGGAGCACTATCTATCCGGTGAACCCGTGATCTCTGGCGCGAATGGCTCAGGTCACGCGGGCGAAGATTTCGACCCCGCCGATGGCGAGCTTGTGGCGACCATCAAGGAGCTGATAGAGACGCGCGTGCGCCCCGCCGTGGCGAACGACGGAGGCGACATCATCTTCCGGGGCTACCGCGATGGCATTGTCTACCTGAAGATGCAGGGTGCTTGCTCAGGTTGTCCATCCTCCACCGCCACGCTGCGCTATGGGATCGAGAACCTGTTGAAGCACTTCGTGCCCGAGGTTCAGGAGGTGCAGCCGGTCTAGTGTTCCGGCGCTTCTTCTCCTATATCTTGTGGCGTTTCGAAGTTAGACACACAAGTGGGGGTGACGATGGCTGGGCCTATTGCAACAGACTGTCTGAATCAAATCTTCCTCGAGGCCCGCACCCACAATAAGTGGCAGGACAAACCCGTTCCGGATGATCTGCTTCGCGAGCTTGTCGGCATCATGAAGATGGGGCCGACAAGCGCAAACCAGTCTCCGGCCCGCGTCGTTTTCGTGAAAAGCCCTGAGGCCAAGAAACGCCTCGCCCCGCATCTTTCAGAGGGCAACCGCGCAAAGACGATGAGCGCGCCGGTTTGCGCCATCCTCGGCTACGACCTGAAGTTCTACGACCATCTGCCGAAGCTTTTCCCGCACACCGACGCGAAGAGCTGGTTCGATGGGAAACCCGCGGATAAGATCGAGACATCCGCTTTCCGCAACGGCACCTTGCAAGGCGGATATTTCATCATTGCTGCGAGGGCGCTGGGGCTCGATACCGGCCCCATGTCCGGCTTCGACAATGAGGCCGTCGACCGCGAGTTCTTCGCAGGCACGAGCGTGAAGTCGAATTTCTTGTGCAACCTCGGGTATGGCGACCCGGAGGGAATATTTTCGCGCTCACCGCGTTTCTCCTTCGAAGAAATGGCGAAAATCATCTAGCGCCCGCGCTTTTGTGGCGGGCAGGTAAAAAATCGTGAAAATCCTGGCAATTGAGACAAGCATGGGCCGGACATCGGTCGCGCTGACGGGGGCGCGGCCGGACGATGCTGCGCTCGTGAAGCGGATAGCGGCCGGAAAAGGTCAGGCGGAACAGCTGATGCCTCTCATCCGGGCGCTGATGGAAGAGGCCGGCATTGCATTTTCCGCCTTGGACCGCGTCGCTGCGTGCATCGGTCCCGGCGGCTTCTCCGGCATCCGGACGGGCGTTTCGGCCGCGCGGGGCATCGGGCTTGCCGCGCGTGTTCCTGTCGTTGGCGCGACCAGCTTCCAAATCATGGCGTCGGCCTTTGAAAAGACGGGCGACGCGCCGCAGACCTATGGACTTGCCGCGCCAGCCGGGCTGAACGCCGTGTACTGCCAAATCCTGGGCCGCGGCGTCCAGCCGCTATCCGAAATTCTGGCCTTGCCGCAATCGGAATGCGGCGCTTTCTTCGACGGCAAGGCCGAGGTCTTGGCTGGTCCTGCTGCCGCCGCTCTTTCCGGGGGCGGTTTTGTTTCCCTGCCCATAACGGCGCCTCAGTTCTATCCCGATGCGGTGACCCTTGCCGAAATGGCAATGAGCCTCGACCCCGAGCGCGATGTCCCCGCGCCGTATTACGTACGCCCCGCGGATGCCAAGCCTCAAACGAGCCATCTCATTGCGCGCAAAGGCCACTGAGAGCGGGATCGTCATCGCGGAAGCGGTTGCCGATGATTCGGAGTGGCTCGCGGCCCTCTATGAGGCAGTCCTGCCGCCCGGCTGGCCTGCCGAGGAACTGGCCGCCTGTTGCAAAGACGCAAACCGGGCCTTATTGAAGGCAGCAGACGGCGCTCAACCGCATGGATTTGTCATCCTCCAATTCGCCGCCGATGAGGCCGAGATCCTGGCGATTGCAGTGGCGAAGGAAAAACAGGGCCAAGGATATGCGACATCTTTGATGCAGGCCGCCATCGACGCATCCTTACGAAGATTCGTCTCTTGCATTTATCTCGAAGTGGCCGAAAGTAACACCCGGGCCCGCAAGCTCTATGAAAAGTTCGGGTTTTTTGTCATAGGAAAACGTGAAAACTACTATCGATCGGCAAGCTCCGCGCCGGAAACGGCTCTCATCATGAGGCTCGACGCGAAACTCTCTGGATCGATGGTTGACCGGGAGAGAAGCGACACTTAATGAGTTTATCAGAAAACACGGTTGGATTCGAGCGAGGCATGGATGCTCTCGTTTTTCATGGCCGGATCATGAAGCTGCTCGGCAGTTTGCGGGCAACGGTGCTCCTTGCGGCGTTTATTGCCGTAACGGCGCCCTTGATGCTGGTTCAGTATACGCTGATCAAGCTTGGGCTCCGGCAGGCGAAAACGCTCCCTCATTCTTATCATAAGCTCGTGTGCCGCCTTCTCGGCATCCGCGTGCATGTCAGCGGCACTCTCGATGCGACGCGCCCCGTGCTTCTGGTCTCCAATCATGTTTCCTGGCTCGACATTCCCGCTTTGAGCACGGTTGCCCCCGTCAGCTTCGTGGCGAAGTCTGAAGTTGGGACTTGGCCGTTCGTCAGCATGCTTGCGAAATTGCAGCGCAGCGTTTTTGTGGACAGGACGCGGCGCACCCTCGTGAAAGACAAAGCGGGGGAGATCGCGGAGCGGCTAGCGCAAGGCGATAACATCGTGCTGTTCGCGGAAGGCACCAGCAGCGATGGCAACCGCATCCTGCCATTCCGCAGTTCTCTGTTTTCAGCGGCGTCTATTGCTCCGAAGGCCGCCAACGACAACGGTCCCGAGGCGGTCGTTCAAACGGTGGCGATCACCTACACCCACCTTCACGGGTTGCCGATCCTGCGGCATGAAAGGCCGCTCGTCGCCTGGTATGGCGAGATGGACATGCTGAGCCATGCCTGGAATGTCCTGAAAAGCGGGCCCTTGGATGTGACGATCCGCCTTGGCGAACCGGTTCGGCTGGCTTCGCTTCGCGACCGCAAGGAGCTTGCCGCATTCTCCGAGGCGCAGGTCCGTCAATATTATATCGAGCAGGTGACGTCGCGCCATCGCGCCGCGTAAGAAGTATGCACGACGCAGCCGCCCCTGACAGGGTTATGGACCAGCTCCGATCCGCCACAGAAAGCGGCGGAGACGAAACTCGTGCGGCCAAGAAAGTCTTCATCAAGACGTTCGGCTGCCAGATGAACGTCTACGATTCGGAGCGCATGGCCGATGTGCTCGCGCCGGCGGGCTTCACCGAGACCAATATCCTGGACGATGCCGATCTCGTCATCCTCAACACCTGCCATATCCGCGAGAAGGCCGCCGAGAAGGTCTATTCCGAGCTTGGGCGCATCCGCCTGGTGCGCGAAGCGCGCAGGAGAAGCGGCCGCGATTGCGTCATCGCCGTTGCGGGTTGCGTGGCCCAGGCAGAGGGCGAAGAACTGGCACGTCGCGCGCCAGCGGTCGACATCGTGGTCGGGCCGCAAAGTTACCACCGGCTGCCGCAGCTTATCGAGCGCCGGGCGTTAAGCCGCGCTGCCATTATCGAAACCGAATTCCCGGCAGCCGAGAAGTTCGAAATGCTGCCCGCGCCGAAACGTCGTGCAGCGCCTTGCGCTTTCCTCACGATCCAGGAAGGCTGCAACAAATTCTGCACATTCTGCGTCGTGCCCTACACGAGAGGTGCCGAGTATTCCCGCCCTGCCGCGCACATTCTCGACGAGGCAAAGCGGCTCGCCGCTCGCGGCGTCAAGGAGATCACGCTGCTTGGCCAGAACGTGAATGCCTATCACGGGGACGGACCAGCGGGAAAAACCTGGGACTTGGCGGAACTCCTCGGCGCGTTGTCGGGGGTGCATGGCATCGAGCGCCTGCGGTTCACGACGAGCCACCCGAATGAGATGAGCGATGCGCTTATCGCCGCCCATCGCGACCTGCCCAAGCTGATGCCTTACCTGCATCTGCCCTTCCAGGCCGGTTCCGACCGGATTTTGAAGGCAATGAACCGCAGGCATACGATGGCCGAATACTACGGGATCGTCGAAAAGCTTCGGGCCGCGCGGCCCGATCTTGCGCTTTCGACCGACATTATCGTTGGATTTCCGGGTGAGAGCGAGGCGGACTTCGCCGAAACGCTGCGCGCCGTCGAAACGGTGCGATTCGCGCAAGCCTATTCCTTCAAATACAGCGCACGCCCCGGCACGCCCGCGGCGGATCGCGAAGGCCAGCAAAGCGACGACGTAAAGGCGGACCGCCTAGCCCGGCTGCAATCCTTGCTCAACGCGCAGCAGACCGCCTTCAACGCGAGCACAGTAGGCCGCCGGCTGGATGTGCTCTGGGAGTCGCCCGGCAAGAAAGCCGGACAGATCGTTGGCCGTTCGCCTTACCTGCAGGCGGTGCACGCGGAAGGAGAGTTGCAGTTGCTTGGAAGGATCACAGCGGTTGAAATCGTGGGTGCGACCCAAAATAGTCTTCGCGGCGTCATAAAAAATCTGGACGGCGTTGCTACATAAGCAGAGAATAAAGTGCAGATCGCGCGGCAATAGGATGCGGAGAAATACTTTTTGCCCGGTGTCGAGACACCGCCATCCCGGCGGACGATGAGCGCAAGCTCTCGCAATCAGGCTTGGCGCGCCAGCTCGAAGCCCCAGTCGTCGCAATCCCTGTATCGGATTGAAATTACCTTCGACGATAATCGCAAGCTCGCGGATGTGCTTGGCGAATTCGATGCCAACCTTGCCCTCGTCGAAAACAGGCTTGGTCTGAGAGCCGTCGTGCACGGCAACGTCGTCGTCCTCGATGGCGGCAAGGAGACCTGCCTGCTCGGCAAATCGGTTTTGGAGACGCTTTATCAACGGGCGAGAACGGGAGCGGCTTTGACGCAAGGCGATGTCGAAGGCGCTATCCGGCATTTCGCGAGCGCGGGCGACAAGGCGAAGGTTGCCGGCCTCAATACGCCGGAGCCTCTTCCTGCATTTGGCGAGCTCAAGACCCGCAAGCGCACGGTCGTTGCGCGGACACCGGCCCAATCGGCTTATATCAAAGCGCTTCAAAGCCGCGAAATGGTGTTCGGCACCGGCCCCGCGGGCACGGGCAAGACCTACCTCGCGGTCGCCTACGCGGCGGGGTGCCTCGAAAGGGGCGAGGTGGATCGCCTGGTGTTGTCGCGGCCTGCCGTCGAGGCGGGCGAACGTCTCGGCTTCCTTCCTGGGGATATGAAGGAAAAGGTTGATCCTTACCTTCGTCCGCTCTACGACGCGCTTTACGATGTTTTGCCGCCGGAAAAGGTGGAGCGCGGGCTTGAAACGAAGATGATTGAAATTGCGCCGCTCGCCTTCATGCGCGGCCGCACCTTGAGCCACTCGATCGTTATCCTGGATGAAGCGCAGAACTGCACCGCCATGCAAATGAAGATGTTTTTGACCCGCCTTGGCGAAGGCAGCAAAATGATCATCACGGGCGATCCCTCGCAAGTCGATCTGCCAGCCGGGCAGTCGTCGGGACTTGCCGACGCGCTTCCGATCCTCGCTGGCGTTGAAGGGATCGCGCATATTGCATTCACCCGCGCCGACGTGATTCGCCATCCACTGGTTGGCCGGATCATTGAAGCTTACGAAACAAAGCGCTAAGTTAAGAGCGTTATGACATCATCACATATGACCACAACGATTGAGCCCACAGCGGCGGGCGAAAAGACCCCTTCCAGCACAGAAGGCGAGCCGTCACGAACGTGCACGGATATCTCTATCGGCGATGACCGTTGGATATCCGTGACTGGCTTGCAGGAGCTTATCCCCAATCTTGTCGCCGAGTCTCTTCGCGAGGCGCAGCTTTCTTCGGAGACCTGCTGCGTCAGCATTGCGCTGCTCTCCGGCGCCGAAATCCAGTCTCTGAACAAGGTCTTCCGGGGTAAAGACGCCGCGACGAACGTTCTTTCCTTCCCCTCGGCTTCCGCGGTGCACACCCCCGGCCGCCGGGACGAGCCGGTTTTCCTCGGAGACGTGGCTCTGTCCTTTGAAACGGTCACGAGCGAAGCCTTGGAGCAGCACAAGACCGCGCTTCAGCACGCTGCCCATCTCGTCGTGCACGGCGTCTTGCATCTTTCCGGCTTCGACCATGGCGACGACGAGGATGCCGACCTCATGGAAGCGGCTGAACGAACCATTCTTGCCCGGTTCGGCATTCCGGACCCCTACCGGGAAGACGATCCGGCGCTGGCAACGGCCCTTTGATCTCAACAGGACAATATCAACAAAAGCTATGTCTCACCAACTCGGGCTTGAAACGGGGAAAACGAAAACATCGCCAAGCTGGCTCCAACGCATGGCGGCAAATCTTGGATTCACGAGCGCCGTTAGCCTTCGTGAAACGCTGAACAGCGCCATTCGCGAGACCGAGGAAGAGGACGACACGTCCCTTTCCCAACAGGAGCGCGTGATGCTGCTCAACGTGCTTGAGTTCGGCGAAACGCGCGTTGCCGAAGTGATGATTCCCCGCGCCGACATCGTCGCGATAGAGGACGACGCGACGGTTGCAGATTTACTCAGCCTGTTCGCTCGCGAAGGGCATTCGCGGGTTCCCGTGTACCGCGAGAGCCTGGATAACCCGATCGGCATGGTGCATATCAAAGACGCCCTTGCCTGGGTCACTCCCGGCGCCCCGAAACAGGCCCAGGATGGGGATGTTGCGAAGCGTGCGCAGGGGCTCGATCTCAGCCGCGCTGCGCTCAAGACCACCATCGCGGCAGCCAAGCTTGTTCGCGAAGCTCTCTTTGTGCCGCCGTCCATGCCGGCCTTGGCGCTGCTCGCGAAGATGAAGGCGAAACAAACGCATCTTGCAATCGTCGTGGACGAGTTCGGAGGCACTGACGGACTTGTCACGTTCCAGGATCTCGTCGAGGAAATCATCGGCGACATCGCCGATGAGCACGACGACAGCAAGGCGTTGTCCATCGGGGTCGAGAACGAAGCCTTCGTGGCGAGCGCCCGCACCCCCATCGAGGACGTGGAGCAGGTGCTTGGCATGTCGCTCGCATCCGCCGGCGTCACGGAAGACGTCGACACTCTCGCCGGCTTGATTTTGGCGACTGTGGGAAGCGTTCCAAAGCGCGGACAAATCATCCCGCATCCGTCGGGGGTGACGTTCGAAATTCTAGAAGCGGGGCCGCGGCGTCTGCACACCGTACGCATCTTCAAGCAGCGCGCTCTTAACGCGCCGGAAAAGCCACTGTTGCTCCCGGCTCCGGACGGCCAACCTTTGCTGCAGCCGTCCAACGGCGATGGCGCAGCGCTTCGAGGCGCGAAGGCCGCTTAATCGTCCATCCTTCGACAAAGCTCAGGATGAGGCCGCGTGCTGTCACGGCTTCATCCTCATGGTGAGCTGACGTTGCCGTTTCCACCCTTCAAATCAATTGCGAGCGGCGCATTTGCAGCCGCTAAACCTTGCCCGCGGGAAATCGGCGCATATTCGCGCGCCACTATGAGATTCCTATAGGGGCGCGGGCGGCCTCGCATTGTTTTTTTATGTTTATTCGCCGAGTTTCTGGACATCGCCGCGCCTGAGATGCGCCCAGTCGCCCTTGGCCGCGGCCAAATACAGGGGCTCAAAATGACCGATCTTGTCATGGTGGCGATGGGGCTCGGCTTCTTCGTCATCGCGCTTGCCTATGTTGCCGCCTGCGACCGGTTGTGAGGACGATCATGACTCTCGATTACATTCTCGCGGGGGCCGTCACCGTGTTCCTGCTCGGCTATCTCGTCTTTGCGCTTGTCCGCCCTGAGCGGTTTTGAGGTCACGCATGACTATTCTCGGCTGGGTGCAAATCGCGCTCTATGCGCTCATTATCGTGGCTATCACAAAGCCATTCGGCGGCTACATGACCCGCGTGTTCAACGGTGAGCGGGTGCTGCTCTCGCGGCTCCTTCGCCCCATTGAACGCGCGCTTTATTGGGTCAGCGGCGTCAACGAAAAACAGGATCAGAGCTGGATTACCTACGCGGTTTCCATGCTGTTCTTCAGCGTGGCCGGCTTTGTGACGCTCTACGCCTTGCAGCGCTTCCAGGCTTCGCTGCCGTTCAATCCGCAAGGGCAGGCGCCGGTCTCGCCCGACCTCGCGTTCAACACCTCGGTCAGCTTCATCACCAACACGAACTGGCAGTCGTACACGCCCGAAACCACCATGAGCTATCTCGTGCAGATGGCCGGGCTCACGGTGCACAACTTCCTGTCCGCCGCGACCGGTGTCGCGCTCGCGCTGGCCCTGATCCGCGGCTTCTCGCGGCGCTCCTCGAACACGGTCGGCAATTTCTGGGTCGATATGACCCGCTGCACCCTTTACGTACTGCTGCCGGTCTCCATCGTGGTTGGGCTGTTCTTCGTATGGCAGGGCATGCCGCAGAACCTCAACCCCTACACCGAAGTGACGACGCTCGAAGGTGCGAAGCAGCTGATCGCCCAGGGGCCGGTTGCGTCCCAGGAAGTCATCAAGATGTTCGGGACGAATGGCGGCGGCTTTTTCAACGCCAACTCCGCTCACCCATACGAAAACCCGAACGCGCTCACGAACTTCGTTCAAATCATCCTGATTTTCGCGATCGGCGCGGCGCTCACGAACGTGTTCGGCCGCATGGTTGGCGATCAGCGGCAGGGCTGGGCCATCTTCGGAGTGATGGGCCTTTTGTTCCTGGGCGGCGTGGCGGTGTGCTACTGGGCCGAGGGGGCCGGAAACCCCGCGTTCGCCAAGCTTGGGGTCGATACTGCGCCGAGCGCTCTACAAGCTGGCGGCAATATGGAAGGCAAGGAGGCGCGTTTCGGCATCGCAAACTCCTCGCTCTTCACCACGGTAACGACCGATGCCTCCTGCGGCGCAGTCAATACCATGCATGACAGCCTGACGCCGCTTGGCGGCATGATCCCGCTCATCAACATCATGCTTGGCGAGATCATCTTCGGCGGCGTTGGCTCGGGCCTCTACGGGATGCTGCTGTTCGCGATCCTGGCGGTGTTCATCGCAGGGCTGATGGTGGGACGAACGCCGGAATACCTTGGCAAGAAGATCGAGGCCAAGGAGGTGAAGATGGCAATGCTCGCGATCCTGATCCTGCCGCTCTCGATCCTGGGCTTCACCGCGATTGCCGTCGTGGTGGCGCCGGGTCTGGCCGGGATGGCGAACGCAGGCCCGCACGGCTTCAGCGAGGCGCTCTACGCCTACACCTCGGCCACCGGCAACAATGGCAGCGCGTTCGCAGGCCTTTCCGCCAACACGATGTTCTACAACACGACGCTTGCCTTCGCGATGCTGATCGGCCGCTTCCTGATGGTCATTCCGGCGCTCGCCATCGCGGGATCGCTGGCGCGCAAGAAGATCCTGCCGCCGTCCGCGGGGACGTTCCCGACCCACGGCTTGCAGTTCGTGCTGCTCGTATCGGGCGTGATTCTCATCCTCGGCGGCCTCACATTCTTCCCCGCGCTTTCGCTCGGCCCCGTCGTCGAACAGCTCGCCATGGCCGCCGGTCAAACCTTCTGAGCTTTAGAGGTAAAATCCATGCTTGCTCCATCTACCAGCAAACGGATGCCGAAGGCCACGATCACCGACCCAAAGATCCTGATCCCCGCCATCGGCGCATCCTTCAAGAAGCTCAACCCCAGAGCGCTCGCGAAGAACCCCGTCATGTTCGTTGTCGAGGTGGTTGCGCTCCTCACGACGGTTCTTCTGATCCGAGACCTCGTAACGGGGGCGGGAAATACAGGGTTTTCGCTCCAAATCATTCTGTGGCTTTGGTTCACGGTTCTGTTCGCGAATTTCGCCGAAGCCGTCGCTGAGGGGCGCGGGAAGGCGCAAGCCGCCAGCCTGCGCGCCACGAAAACAGATGTCGTCGCCAAAAAGCTTGGGGATGCCAGCAATCACGAGCGGTACGTGTATGTGCCGGCGGTGCAGCTCAAGCCCGGCGATGTTGTCCTCGTCGAAGCGGGCGATCTCATCCCCTCCGACGGCGAGGTGATCGAAGGCGTCGCCTCGGTGAACGAAGCCGCCATTACGGGCGAGTCCGCTCCGGTGATCCGAGAGTCGGGCGGCGACCGTTCGGCGGTGACAGGCGGCACGCTCGTGATTTCAGACTGGATCGTGGTGCGCATCACCGCAGGCCAGGGCTCGACCTTTCTCGACAGGATGATTGCGCTCGTCGAGGGCGCTGAGCGGCAGAAAACGCCCAACGAGATCGCGCTGAACATCCTGCTCGCGGGCATGACCATCATTTTCGTCTTCGCCGTCGCCAGCATCCCGAGCTTCGCGGCCTATGCCGGAGGCAGCATCCCGGTCATCGTGCTGGTCGCTCTTTTCGTGACGCTGATCCCGACAACCATCGGCGCGCTCTTGTCCGCCATCGGCATCGCCGGCATGGATCGCCTCGTGCGCTTCAACGTGCTCGCCATGTCGGGCCGGGCCGTCGAGGCGGCGGGCGACGTCGACACGCTGCTCCTCGACAAAACGGGCACGATCACGCTCGGCAACAGGCAGGCCTCGGAGTTCATCCCGCTGGCGGATATCTCGGAGAGGGAACTCGCGGACGCCGCGCAGCTGGCTTCGCTTTCCGATGAGACGCCGGAAGGCCGCTCCATCGTGGTGCTGGCGAAGGAGCGCTACGGCATCAGGGGCCGGGACATGGCGCCGCTGGGCGCGCACTTCATTCCGTTCTCGGCGCATACGCGCATCAGCGGCATCGACCTGGAGGAGGACCAGATCCGAAAGGGCGCCGTTGACGCCGTCGTCAATTATGTCCGGCAGGTTACCGGCAATCCGAACATGCCAATTCCCCGCGAGCTTGAGCGGTTAGCTGAGTCGATCTCAAAAACGGGTGGCACGCCCCTCGCGGTGGCTCGGAATGGGCGTCTGCTTGGACTGGTTCATCTGAAAGACATCGTGAAAGGCGGTATTCGAGAACGCTTCGCCGAGCTGCGGCGCATGGGAATCCGCACGATCATGATCACCGGCGACAACCCGCTGACCGCCGCCGCCATCGCTGCCGAAGCAGGCGTCGACGATTTCCTGGCGCAGGCAACGCCCGAGAACAAGCTGAACCTCATCCGCGAGGAACAGGCCAAGGGCAAGCTCGTCGCCATGTGCGGCGACGGCACGAACGACGCGCCGGCCCTGGCGCAGGCCGATGTCGGCGTGGCGATGAACACCGGTACGATGGCGGCGCGCGAGGCGGGCAACATGATCGATCTCGACAGCGATCCCACCAAGCTGATCGAGATCGTCGAGATCGGAAAGCAGCTCCTCATCACGCGCGGGGCCTTGACCACCTTCTCAATCGCCAACGACGTGGCCAAGTACTTCGCGATCATCCCGGCGATGTTCGTGGCGTTCTATCCGCAGCTGAACGCGCTGAACGTGATGGGCCTTTCGACGCCGCAAAGCGCGATCCTGTCGGCGATCATCTTCAACGCTCTGATCATCGTTTTCCTGATCCCGCTGGCGCTGCGCGGCGTGAAATACCGCCCGCTCGGAGCGTCGAAAATCCTGACCCGCAACCTTCTGATCTATGGCATCGGCGGTATCGCCGTGCCGTTCATTGGCATCAAGCTGATCGACATGGCTGTTTCAGCCGCCGGTCTTGCTTAGCGTAAGGGGGATGCTGCCCATGGTTCGACAAGCTCACCACGAGGTCGGCCCGCCGATAACCCTCAACCTCATCCTGAGCTTGTCGAAGGATGAGACTACACTTTTTGGCTCGAGGAGAGTGTCATGCTGAGACAAATTCAACCCGCGATCGTGATGATCATCTTATTCACGCTCATCACAGGCTTGGCCTATCCCTTGGGCATGACCGGGATTGCACAGGCGGTCTTCCCTCATCAGGCAAACGGCAGCTTGATCGAGCATAATGGCAAAATCATCGGCTCAAGCTTGATCGGCCAGAACTTCACGGAGGCGCGCTACTTCCACGGCAGGCCATCCGCCACCACCGATACGGACCCGAACGACCCGACGAAAACGGTTCCTGCACCCTATAATGCCAGCAATTCGGGCGGCGCCAATGCCGGGCCCACGTCGAAGAGCCTGATCGATCGCGTCACCCAGGATGTGAAGACTCTCCAGGCTGAGAATCCAAAGGCCCTTGTGCCTGTCGATCTCGTGACCACATCCGCAAGCGGGCTCGATCCGGACCTCTCTCCGGCGGCTGCGATCTTCCAGATTCCGCGCGTCGCCCAGGCAAGAGGATTACCGGAGGAGCGGGTCCGGCAGCTTGTGGATCGAAATACCCAAGGCCGCGCGCTGGGTTTTCTCGGAGAGCCGCACGTGAATGTGTTGAAGCTGAATCTCAGCCTCGACGCGGAGGCAGCGAGCGTGAGCCGTTAACCGGGAGCGAGGTTTCGGTTGTCCTGCAACAGTGCAAAGCTTGAAAGTTGAATCGTGACACCGATTATCAAGAACCGATGCCTCTCAAACAGGTGAAAGTATGCGTATCTCTGACCTCGTCACGCCCGCATCGATTGCGGTGCGTGTGCATATCGACGACAAGCCCGATGCGCTTCGGTTTGCAGCCATGGCGCTCGGGTCAAGGAGCGGTCTCGATCCCGAGCGCATCCGGGACGCCCTTGCTGCACGCGAAGCCCTCGGTTCGACCGGAATTGGCCGTGGCGTGGCCGTTCCTCATGTTTGCTTCCCCGACCTCGAACGGCCGTACGCCTTGTTCTATACCCTCGCCAACCCGATCGACTTCGATTCAATCGACGATGAGCCCGTCGATCTGATTTGCGCCATCATCAGCCCGGCCGTTTCGGACTCCGGCGCCAGCGAATCGCTCGCTCATCTGGCCGCGATTTCCCGCATCTTGAGGAACAAAGACAGGGCCGCCGCTTTGCGCAAAGCGACCAATCCCTGGGATGTTTATGATATTATAGTTAAGTCGGCTGAGACAGCCGCCCAATTTGTAAGCTGAGGTGAATGGCAGAAACCGATACGATAAGAAGGCCCTCCCCTGACGCGCTGCTCGATGAGGCACGCCGCGAAGATCGGACCCGCGGCCGTCTTAAAGTGTTTCTCGGAGCTGCTCCCGGGGTCGGCAAGACGTATGAAATGTTGCTTTCAGCGCGCGCCAAGCTCATCGAAGGCGCAGACATCGTGGCCGGCGTTGTCGAAACCCATGGGCGGGCGGAAACGCAGGCGCTTCTCTATGGTTTCGAAATCATCCCGCGAGCAAAGATCGATTATCACGGACATGTGCTTGAGGAGATGGACCTCGATGCCATCCTCAAGCGGCACCCGCAGATTGTCCTTGTGGATGAGCTTGCGCACACCAACGCGCCCGGCAGCCGCCACCCCAAGCGATATCTCGATGTCGAAGATCTGCTCGCGGCCGGTATCGACGTTTACACGACGCTCAATATCCAGCACGTCGAAAGCTTGAACGATGTCGTGGCGCAAATCACGCGAATCCGCGTGCGTGAAACAGTGCCGGACTCTATTCTCAACAAGGCCGACGACATCGAGGTCATCGACCTTTCGCCAGACGAGCTGATACACCGGCTTAAAGAGGGCAAGGTCTACGTTCCGAAGCAGGCCGAGCGCGCCCTCAAGCACTATTTCTCGCCCGGCAACCTCACGGCCTTGCGGGAGCTTGCGCTTCGCCGCACCGCGCAAAGGGTCGACGAGCAGCTTTTGACCCACATGCGCGCGCACGCGATCCCCGGCCCTTGGCCCGCCGGTGAACGGTTGCTCGTTTGCGTCAGCGAGGACACTCGCTCCGCCGGGCTCGTTCGCTACACGAAGCGGCTCGCCGACCGGCTTCATGCGCCCTGGACGGCGATTTATATCGAAACAACGCGCAGCCAGTCGGTGACAGAGGTCGAGCGCGACCGCATCGCCGACACATTGAGGCTTGCCGAGAAGCTGCAAGGCGAAGCGATCACCATCCCAGGCAGGAACATTGCCGAGGAGCTGCTTGCATTCGCGAGAGCCAACAACGTCACCCAGATCGTCGTTGGCAAATCGGAGCGGACACGCTGGTTCGAGCTGATAAACGGCTCGGTCGTTCACGATCTTGTCCGCGGCTCGGGCAATATTACCGTGCACGTGATCGCGGGCGAGCATCTGATCGGCGACCCGATCCCGAAGAAGACCGTCAAGACGCGGCCGCAGGACGGATGGAACCCGTTCCCGTACATTGCGACGGTCGCCGCGGTCGCGCTGGCCCTTGCCTTTGCCTATGTCTTACAGCCGTTGATCGGCATTGCGAGCGCGGACCTCGTGTTCCTCGTCGCCGTCATCGGCATCGCCTATCGATACGGGCTGTGGCCATCCATGGCGGCCGCTGTGCTCAGCATGATCACCTACCAGTTCTTTTTCCTGGAGCCGGTCTACAAGATTGCGGCCGCCGACCCCAAGAATTTCACGGCTCTCGGCTTCTTCTTTTTTACGGCGTTCGTTGTCAGCAACCTTACGGCCAAGGTTCGGGCACAGGCTTACACCGCGCAAAACCGGGCTGCTACGACCGAAGCGCTGTACGCGTTCTCGAAGAAGCTCGCCGGCATCGTCTCGCTCGACGACCTGCTTTGGGCGGCGGCCTACCAGATTGCGCACTCGCTCAAGACAGACGTGGTGATCGTCCTTCCCGATAGCGACGGCGTGCTGCGTGTGAAGGCGGGCTTCCCGCCCGAAGACGATCTCGACCAGGCCGAACTCGGCGCGGCGAAGTGGTCCTTCGAAAACAACCGGCCGGCTGGGCGCGGCTCGGAGACGTTGCCGGGCTCGAAACGCCTTTTCATTCCGCTTCGCACCGCGGCCGGAGCAATCGGCGTGGTGGGATTGGCGCGAGGGCAGCGGCCCGAAATGCTGCTTACGCCCGATGAGCGGCGTCTTCTCGACGCGCTGATGGATCAATCGGCAGTCGCGCTTGAGCGCGTTAAGCTGGCGGGTCAGATCAACGAAGCGCGTCTGGCCGCGGAGACTGAGCGGCTTCGCGCTGCCCTTCTGACGTCGCTGTCGCATGACCTCAAGACGCCGCTTGCGTCGATCCTGGGCGCCGTGACCTCGCTGAAGCAGTATCGGGACATGCTGGACAGCCCCGCGCGCGAGGAGCTTGTTGCCACGATCCAGGAGGAGGCGGAACGTCTCTCACGCTTTGTGGCCAACTTGCTCGACATGACCAAGATCGAATCCGGCACGATTGAACTCGATCGCGAGCACGTCGATATTGACGAGGTAGTCGCCACGGCGCTGCAAAGGGTTGCCGGCATGGTTTCCGGTCATAAGGTCGAGGTCGATCTTGAGGCGAACCTGCCGATGCTCAATCTCGATGTGATGCTGTTCGAGCAGGTGCTCGTGAACCTTTTGGATAACGCCGCCAAGTACGCGCCCACCGGATCGCAGATCCTGATCCGCGCGAGGCGGACGCCGGGCGCGGTTGCGGTCGAGGTTCTGGACGAGGGGCCTGGCATCCCGGAAGACCGCCTCGAGCGCGTTTTCGAGAAATTTCATCGCGTGAAGCAAGGCGACAGGCAGCGCGCTGGAACCGGCCTCGGGCTCGCGATTTGCCGAGGGTTCGTGCAGGCGCTCGGCGGAAAAATCGTCGCCGCAAACAGAGCGGACCGCTCGGGCGCAATCTTCACTATTACCTTTCCCTACCGCGAACAGGAAATGGCTGCTTGATGTGGCGGGCGCACCATGACCGCAGCGAGTGACAAGACGCCGGTTCTGGTCGTGGAGGACGAGCCGCCGATCCGGCGTCTGTTGCGCACCAGTCTTGGAGCGGAAGGCTTCGAGGTGTTGGAAGCCGACAACGCCGAAAAGGCCCTTGCAGCCATCGATGCCGGAAAGCCTGAAGTTGTGATCCTCGATCTTGGCCTCCCCGATATGGATGGTCTCGATGTCATTCGCCGCATTCGGAAGAACGGCTCGAAGCTGCCGATTATCGTTCTGTCGAGCCGGAGCGACGAGCGAGGCAAGGTCGAGGCGCTGGATCTTGGCGCGGATGACTACGTTACGAAGCCCTTTGGCATCGCCGAGCTTGTCGCGCGCATTCGCACCGCTCTCCGTCACCGCTTTCAGGAACAGGGCGGCGAACCGCTTTTCAAGAGCGGCGCCCTGCAAGTGGATCTTGTCCGCCGGGTCGTGACCGTGGACGGCGAAGAAGTGAAGCTTTCACCGAAGGAATACGAAATTCTTCGTCTCCTCGTTCTGCACGCGGGCAAGGTGCTCACCCATCGCTTCCTGATGCAACAAGTCTGGGGAGCGGCCTGCGATGTGCAGTATCTGCGGATTTATGTGCGCCAGCTTCGCCAGAAGATCGAGGCCGACCCGGAGCGGCCCGCGCATATTATGACCGAGACCGGCGTCGGCTACCGCCTGCGCGTGCACGAGTAGGCCAGGCTGCTGCCGCGTTCGTCAATCATTGGTTCAAGCCATAATCTTCAGCCCAGGGGGACCGATGTCCGCGCCATCCTTTCTCCGCTATCTTCCGCCCATAAGGCAAAAGGAAATCGCGCCGCTCATCATGCTGCTTCTTGCGGCCAGTCTCATCGTGGTCTTCGCCAAAATCACGGAGGAGTTGCACGAAGGCGATCTTCACGATTTCGACCGCGCCGTGCTGCTCGCGCTGCGCCAGCCGGAGAACGTATCCCAGCCGCTCGGCCCGCTTTGGCTGCAGATTGCAGCCCGCGACGTGACGAGCCTCGGCAGTCCGGCGATCCTTACGCTGCTCACCGCGGTGGCGCTCGGCTTTCTGGCGTTGAAGCGCGAATGGAGTGCCGCGGTCTTCGTTCTGGCCTCGATCTGCGGCGGAAGCATCATCAGCTTCGCGATCAAGGACCTTGTCCAGCGGCCCAGGCCCGACTTTGTTGCTGCTGTTGCGCAGACGCAAACATACAGTTTCCCAAGCGGCCACGCTTTTCTCTCTGCCGTCACGTTCCTGACGCTCGGAGCGCTGCTCGCGCGCGTGCAAAAAGAGCCGGAGATCAAAATCTATGTGCTTTTGGTCGCCATTGCCTTGGCGATCCTTGTCGGCGTGAGCCGCGTGTATCTCGGCGTCCACTGGCCGACAGACGTTCTTGCAGGCTGGAGCGCGGGCGCCGCGTGGGCCATCCTTTGCTGGCTGATCGCGGAATGGCTTCAGGCTCGAAGTTCCGCCGCAGCGTCCTAAGCGCGTTTGTACGCCCCGCCGAAGCTGCGTACTAAGCGCGCGGCGGTCGGCGCCGCTCGTGGAACCACGCGCGGTACTCCGCCATCTTCGCTCGCTGCGCTCCCGGCGCATGCCGCTTGCACGTCGACGCCTCCTCGCTGCTCTCTGGAGCGCCCCAGCGCAACTCGACGCAGTCGTTCACATTGTACGCCATTTCGAGATCTGCCATGCGGTCGACTACGTCTCTGAGTGCGAGCGTCCACGATGAGCCGTCGCTGCGTGTATACGAAAACTTACGCGACGAAAGCTCCGTCGCGAGCACGCTTTCCAATTCGGCCTTCACATCCGCCACGCTTATCCCCTTCGGCATCGCGTAGCGCTCCGGCCGCCGCGCGACGCGATCCGGAAAACCGCGCAGCACATCGATCGCGATCAACAGCCGCAAATCGCGCGCCGGCGTCGCGAAATCTTCCCAGGCGCCGGCGGCTTCGAAGATCGACGGGCCGTCCGGCATCTCCGCGTTGCCGCGCCCGCTGCTCTGATACTTCCGGCCGTTTTCGACCGACGTCACGCGCGTCTTGACTTGTTCTTCGAGTGCCGTGATCACCTCCGTCATAGCGCGCAAAGGATCGAGCGGCTTTGGCGACATTACGTCATCCATCTGGTCGTAAAAATCTTCGATCCCGAGCTGCGACTGTTCGAGCGAAAAATCGCCGAACACCGGATTTTTCGCGATTTCGTTGTTTGTAAGCCGCCGCAGGCCGCCGCCATTCCTCTCCACGATCGGCCGGAAGTGCTTGAAGCCGGGACCCCCCAGCGCGGGATTTTGCGCGAACAGGAAATTGCCGCGCCAAAAGCGCTTTCGCGCGACCGTCCCGTCGGGCTGCCCGTCGACGGCGAGGAATACGCCCGCCAAATCCTCTGTTTGAGGTACGCGCTTTACGAGCATCAGAACATGCCCGTACGGATCGGCATATACGGTCCCTGGGCGCAGCGTCTCCTGCTTCAGCGGCACAGGATAATAGTCGGTGTTGTCGTCGCTCAAAGCCGTTCGGCCGGACCCGGAATGGACGCCGTCGGCGACCGCCTGCAAATAATGGCCGAACGACGCTGCGAGCCCAAGCTGTTTCGGCGAAGGTTTGCTCACCGGATGCGCGACCGGCTGTGGATGTGAAGCCGGGCGGCCGAACATATCCAGCAGGCTGCCCGACGCGGTCTTCTGTTCGGGAGGGGCGGGCGGCGCAGGGGGCGGTTCGAGATTTTGAATGTTCCACCATTCATGGCACGTTGGCGGCTTGCCGCCTCCGCCGCGCGAGCACTTCGAGTACCCGAACGGAAGGCCCATCTTGAACGCGAAATAGGCGCGCATGAAGTACGGAAGATCGGCGCAGTCGGGGCGCAAGACGATCCCCATCTGGTCTTCGCCGAGACCCAGATAGTTGAACAGGAAATTGCGCGATCGATCGCGCAGCACTTCGTGCAACGCGGGCCACGACGGCGCTGCATCGAGCGGCGCGTCGAACAGCTTTTCGATCCACGCGGAATACAAGTTTTCGGTTGCTCAATTCCATGTATTGCGCAAGGGCCAGACGGTCCCGTCCACCGCGTGCGGACGCGGAGGTTCACGGTCGCGCACAGCGATTTCGCGCGTTATGGTGCTGCACTCGGCCGGCGCGCGCTCGCGGGTGAGTTTCGCGTGCCACGTGCCTGCGGCCGGCGACGCGACTTCGGCGAACCAGAAATACGGCGGCCCGCCGTGCAACTCACGCGAATTGGCCGCGACTTTTCCATCTGGCGCGATCAGCGAAAGCTCGCCCCCGAGCAGACTCTCCGTAGCAATGACGACGCGCAGGGGCGCGCCCTTCCACGGGGCAATCGGTGAGGGCAAGACCGCGATCTCGGCCGCATCTTCGCAGGTGCCCGAAGGAGCTTTGGCCAGTGCATCAACCGCTGAGACAAAGAAGACGAAAAATACTCCTGCGCTCAGCAATAAAGCCGTTACGGCAGCAGCAAACCGGCGTCCTGGAAACAATTGAGCCCCCTTCTCCTTTGACCGCAGTCGAAACACTATTGTGCAAGCCTTGACCGAATCGTGCCGCCGAATGTGAATATGAATTTTCGCGATTTAATGGTGAGCGGGATGAGCCCTTCTTGGTCGCGCCTCACCCCCACGGTCCCCGCGTCCAGCCCGATGTTCCGTTTGAGGCAACCGTCGTCAGAGGGGCCGGTAGTGGCGCCTGGGATTCATCGAAGGTGCGATCCGGCCCGAAACGCCAGAACGGTATGAGCAGCACTCCGGCCAGAAAGCCGCCAATGTGGGCCCACCACGCAATTCCGGCGCCCATCGAGGGCGAGGCGAGATCGATGAAACCCTGCGCGAACTGAAAGCCAAACCAGATGAGCGCGTAGGCGAGCGCAGGGATTCTGAAGAAAAACGGGATGATGACGATGAGGATCAGGATCGTGAGCTTCGCGCGCGGAAAGGTGGTGGCGTATGCGCCGAGCACACCGGCAATCGCGCCGGATGCGCCGAGCGCGGGCACGGCAAAATCCTGATTGAAATAGACATGCGCGATGCTCGCGATGAGCCCGCAGACGAGATAAAAACTCAAGAACTGCGGGCGCCCGATTCGTCCCTCGAGCGACGACCCGAATATGAAAAGCGTCCACATGTTGAGGATGAGATGCCACCAGCCCCCATGCATGAAGGTGCCTTCAATGAAGGGAAGATAATCGTGGGCGCTAAATCCGAAGGCGGTCGCCCACGCCGGGTCGAAGTAACGGCGCGGGACAAGGGCGTGCTCGAGTGAAAAGGCGATAGCATCCTGCTAACTCAAGGAATACTGATAAAGAAATACCAAAAAGTTCGTCAGGATAAGGCCATACGTGACCACGGGCACGTAAGGTATCCTGATCGAGTCTTTTATAGGGAACATGAAGCGGTTCTTTGGGAGCTAAATCGGCTGCAAATCTGTAATCTTCTGCCTGAGCGCGGTCAAAACTTCCTCCACATGGTCGAAAATCCAGTAGTGGCCCGCGCCTTCGATGCGGAACAGCTTGCAGTCCGGGATGATTTCCGCCAGCCGCAACGACGCGGCCACCGGCACATTGTTGTCCGCCGTGCCCTGCCAGAGCAAAGCGGGTGCCTCGATTGCTTTGAAGGGAATACCCCAAGGCGCGGCGAAGATTTTCATTTCCTGCACCACGCCCCGGCTGCCGGACCGGAACCCCTCGATAACCGCAGCAAGAAGGTTCTTCCGTATTTCCGGCCGCGACAGGATTGGGCCGTCCGCATCCCCCGCGCGCGCCATGATCGCTTTGTACATGGAATCGGGGGCATGCAAGAACATGAGGCGGCCTATGGAGAATGCGCTGCGCATCGCGGGCGTTACATGAGGAAGAAGCCGGAAGGTGACAAGCTGCGCCGGAGGGAGACGTTCCGGCCCTTCGGGCGAATGCAAAGGTCCAACGGGGCTGATGAGCGCGGCAGCTATTACCCTTTTGGGCAACAGCGCCGCACAGGCCGCCACGTAAGGGCCGCCGCCTGAAATGCCGGCCACGGCGAAGCGATCGATACCGAGGCTATCCGCCAGCGCCCGGACATCGCCCGCCCAGTCAGCCAGTTTCCGGCCGGGTTGAAAAGTGGATAGTCCGAAGCCGGGGCGGTCCGGCGCAATAATTCGCAGTCCGAGCCGGCGCGCCGGCTCGTCCACGAGGCGAAACATGAAGCGCGATCCTGGCGTTCCGTGAAAGCCGAAGACCGGGATGCCCGAGCTGTCACCGAATTCAACGTAGCCCAGCCTGCGGCCATCGGGCAGAGCGAAAAACCGATCTCCGCCAAGGCTTTCATCTGTTGCCTCCAATCGGAGATCGCCCGTCGCTACAGCCATGATGTTTCTTCTCCCTGGCGTTGAATATTCGAACTTCGGATTTAGATATAAGACTGCAGACTCCCTGAAAATGGGAGTGCTCAGAACGGAATGTTAGCACATCAAGGGAGAGAACGATGGCTGACGATGTAACGGGCAAAGGTCAAAGCGGACGCGTGCCATCCCGCTATCCTGACCAATTTCACTCTTTCCGGTCAGAAATGGATCGGCTTTTCGACAGCTTTCTTGGGGGGCTGCCGTCGCTGACGGGCCTGGGCCAGGGTTTTTCCACGGCGCAGGGGCTGACGCCGACGCTGGACGTGAAGGAAACCGAAAATGAGCTCGTGGTGAAGGCCGATCTGCCGGGCATCGACGAGAAAGACGTCAACCTCACGATTTACAACGGCGTTCTCACGCTCCGCGGCGAGAAGAAGAGCGAGCACACTGACGAGCGTGAAAATTATCATGTCATGGAGCGCAGCTACGGCTCGTTCCAGCGCTCGATCCGGCTGCCGGAAACGATTGACGAGGACAAGGCGGAGGCGCGGTTCGACAAAGGCGTGCTGACGGTCACACTTCCGAAACGGCCGGAACTGGTGAAGGCTCAGAAGAAGATCGAAATCAAGAGCGCATAAACGCCGGCTTGCCAATATTCGGGAGGGGGGACGCAAGCGTCGCT
This sequence comes from uncultured Alphaproteobacteria bacterium, assembly GCA_963834165.1. Lineage (GTDB taxonomy): Bacteria > Pseudomonadota > Alphaproteobacteria > Rhizobiales > Rhodomicrobiaceae > Rhodomicrobium. The sequence continues at coordinate 876,388 of CAWIAL010000018.1, forward strand.
TCTCCCATCGCAATTATGAGTGTGAATAGCGCCAGCGCCTATGCTCCACGTCATGATGCGGGCGCTGCGCTAGGCGCCGTTTGATATAGGCAACGACCTTGCGCATGTGGGCGCGGCCCTTTTCGGCAAATACCGCTCGCCGGTTTCGCCGCTCTTCCTGCCCGACTTCGTGCCCCAGTCTTCTTCCGTCCACTTCACAAGCGAGTTGTCCGGAGCTTTCGGACCGGCATAGCCTCCGCCTTCCTTTTTGTATTCCTGCACCGCCATCTGCGCCTTTCGCGCCGACCACTGTCCGGGACGGCCGCCCTTCCCGCCCGAAGTCACGTCCTGCTTAACCTTCTCCCAAAGGTCAGGATCGCTTTTTTCGGAAGTCTTGCCCATTGCGGTCTCCATCGGCGAACAGCTGATGAACCGCAGTTTACGGCCCGGTGTTCCTCTGCCGGGGATCAGGCGGCGGACATTTCGCCTTCGAGCGCTGGCTCGCCCGGCATCTCGATGATCGTAACGCCATGCAGGGAGATCGTGACGCGAAGGCCGCCTCCGGGGCGGTTTTGCAAAACGATGTCTCCGCCGTGGTTGCGAACGATGGACCGCGCGATGGCTAGGCCGAGCCCGACGCCGCCTGTATCTGCGTTGCGCGAGTTTTCCAGCCGTACGAAGGGGCTGAAAACTCTCTCCATGTCGCAGCCGGGAATGCCCGGCCCATCGTCGTCGATCAGGATCGCCACCTCGCCGCGTCTGTGCTCGACGGTTACGCGCGCCCTGCGCCCATAGGCAACCGCGTTCTCGATGATGTTTCGCAAGGCGCGCTTGAGACCGAGGGGACGGCAGCGGATGGTGAAGCTGCCCGGGTCTGCGTACTCAACCGGAAGCCCCGTGTCGGCGAGATCGGCGCAAACGGTCGAGATCAGGGCGCCCACGTCAACCAGCCGCGTTTCCTCCTGTGCCGCCTCCTCGCGGGCGAAGGAAAGCGCGGCCTCCGCCATCTGGAACATCTCGTCGAGGGTCACGAGCATTTTCTGCCTGACTTCGTCGTCCTCGATGAACTCCGCTCGAAGCTTGAGGCTGGTGATCGGCGTGCGCAGGTCATGGCCAAGAGCGGCCAGCATCTTTGTGCGGTCCAGGACGAACCTGCTGAGCCGCTCCTGCATGTCGTTGAAAGCCCGGATGGTGTCGAGCACTTCGCGCGGACCTTTTTCATCGAGCTTGGCGGTCGACTCTCCCCGCCCCAACGATGCCGCCGCCTGCGCCAGCTCCTTTAGGGGGCGGGTCAGACGGCTCAACACGAAGATGATGCCAAGCGCCGAGATCATCGCCATCGTGGCGAACTGGACGAGCAAAGGCGATGCATGGGGTCCGAACCCGCGCGGGGTGATAACGACATTCAGCCACTGACCGCTCTTGAGCGGAACGGAAACATTGGCAAAGGCCGCCCTCACCGGCGGCCCGGCGGCATGCGACGGTTCTGGGACCAGCGTGTGCTTGATGTCATGCCAGAGACTGGCGAACAGCAATTCCAGCTGAGACTCTTCGCTCAGGGGCGCTACAAAGGTAATGTCAACCTGATCGGCCCGGTCTCCGAAAACCTTGGTGATCTCCTCTTCGACAATGTCGTTCGCGCCCCCTTCCCTGGAATGGGACGAAGGATCGGCATCGATCGAAAATTTCAGCGCCCAGGTGCTGGCAGATTTGAGGATTTTGCCGTGAAACTCGCCCGGCGTCGACTCGATCACATCGCTGACCGTGGCGATGCGCGTGAACACGTTGCGCAGCCACTCGCTCTTCTGCGCCGACTTCTGGTCGTTCAGGATGAACAAAAAGCCGGCAGCCTGCGACAGCAAAAGCCCCACTAGAGTGAGCAGGATAAGCTGGCCTTTCAGGCTTCCGGGCAAAAAGCGCATCACAACCGCTCAACCGCGCCGACGAATTTATAACCTCCGCCCCAGATCGTCTGGATGATTTTCGGCTCCTTGGGATCCTCCTCGATTTTCCGCCGGAGCCGGCTGACCTGATTGTCGATGCTGCGGTCGAACAGGTTCGCTGCCCGCCCCCTGGTAATATCAAGGAGCTGATCGCGGGTTAGCACGATGTTGGGGCGCTGCAGGAACGCGAGCAAAAGCAGATACTCCCCATAGGAGAGAGGCGTGACCACCTCCTGATCGTCGATCAGTTCCCGGCGGTCCGAATCGAAGGTGAACTGGCCGAATTTGAGCCTTTCGCCGGGAGGGGCGTCGCGGCTCGGCGGCATGCTTTGCGCGCGTCGAATGACGGCGCGGATGCGCGCCAAAAGCTCCCTCGGATTGAAGGGCTTCGTAACGTAATCGTCAGCGCCTATCTCAAGACCGATTATGCGGTCGGTATCTTCGGCGACCGCCGTAAGGAAAATGATGGGCGGCGAGGCGCTTTCGCGCAAGTGGCGGCAAAGCGAGAGGCCATCCTCGCCCGGCATCATGATATCGAGAACTATGAGATCGAAAGCCCCCGCCTTCAAATGTCTCCGGGCTTCCGTGGCGTCCGCCGCCGTGGTTACCCGCATGCCGTGCTTAACAAGAAACTTCGCGAGCAGGTCGCGAATATCCTTGTGATCGTCGACGACGAGAATATGTAGCGTAGTCTCCATCGGTCTCTCCTCTGGCCTAATGTGAGGTCGCGCGGGCGGGGGCGCAGCAGGAATAGTGTAATGTGTTATGTCAAAAGCGAACTTTGTCAAAAATTGTGCAACCCGCTTGCCTTCGCTGAAGGATGCGATTACAGCCTGAGCGCCTGCTTGGTTGAGAATAGCGGGATGGAGACAATTTAACCGATAAAACCAACACTTAGTGTAGAGTTCTTGTACAAATCACATTCCGGGGCGCTTTTGCGAAGCCGGAAAAGCTTTTACATTGTATTGATTCGCGATTAACCGGATGAGCATTGGCGGCCATGATGTCATCGCACTGTCATAAAATCGAATTGTTTCCGCGTTAGCCTCCCCGCCAAGATGAGGGTCGCGGAACAAGAGCTGTGAACGCTGCGTTAGTTTGAGCGCGTTGGACACAGGGATGGCAAAATCCGGTGTCTAAGCCAGTGCAGGCCGAGAAACAAGACATCGTCAGCAACCGACTTTTAAGACCGGGGAAGGGTTTGATGGAGCCATTTGTTTTGGGCTGGCGTGAGTGGGTGGCGCTTCCGCAGCTTGGCTTGCCTGCGTTGAAGGCGAAGATCGATACCGGCGCGAAGACGTCGGCGCTCCATGCGTTCTCAATCGAGACGTTCGGGCCGATCGACGCGCCGCGCGTGCGTTTCGGAGTTCACCCCGTCGATTATAGCAATGACGTGGAAATCTGGTGCACAGCCAAGATCGTGGACCGCCGCCACGTTCGAAGCTCCAATGGCCAGGCCGAGCACCGCTATATCATCCACACGCCGATCCGCATCGGCAACCGTGAATGGCCGGTCGAGATCTCGCTTTCGAACCGCTACACGATGGCTCATCGCATGCTGCTCGGCCGAACCGCGCTCGAACCTCAATCGGCCAACATCCTGCCGTGGTCCGAATACCGGCAGGAAAAGCTCAGCTACGATTCCTATGCCAGCCAGAATCTCGGCGTGCCGGTGAAGCGCTCGCTTCGGATTGCGCTACTTACGATGGAACCCGGGAATTTCTCGAACCGGCGCTTCATCGAGGAAGCCGAGAAGCGCGACCACGTCATTGAGCCGATCAACACGCTGCGCTGCTATATGAACATCAAGTCAATCGCGAGCGCGGTTCATTACGAGGGCAAGACGCTTGCCGATTTCGACTTCGTGATCCCAAGGATCGGAGCTTCCATTACGGCCTACGGCACGGCGGTCGTCCGGCAATTCGAGATGACCGGCGCTCACGTGTTGAATTCAGCGCAAGCCATTGTTCAGAGCCGAGACAAGCTTTTCGCGCACCAGCTTATGGCCATGCACAAGCTGCCCATGCCGGATACCGCTTTCGCTAGCTCCCACCATGACACCGAAGACCTCATCAAGATGGTGGGCGGCACGCCGCTTGTAATCAAGCTTTTGCAAAGCAGCCAGGGCAAGGGCGTCGTGCTGGCCGAGAACCGCAAATCGGCAGCCTCGGTCATCGATGCGTTGCGCAACGCCGATGCGAGCTTCCTGGTTCAGCAATACATTTCCGAAGCTTCCGGCCAGGACCTCCGCTGCCTCGTACTGGATGGGAAGATCATCGCTGCCATGGTGCGGCGCTCCAATACCGACGACTTCCGCGCCAATCTTCATAAGGGCGGCTTTGCGATTGAAGCCAAGCTCTCGGCTGAGGAACGCAAGATAGCCATCAAGGCCGCCAACCGGCTCGGCTTGAAGTTTGCGGGGGTGGATCTCTTGCGGTCGTCGAAAGGCCCGCTGCTCCTGGAGGTTAACTCCTCGCCTGGGCTCGAAGGCATCGAAAGGACGACCAACGTCGACATCGCGGGGCAGGTCCTCGATTATATCGAGCATCGCACCTTTCGCGCCCGGCCCCGTCTCAAAAGGGCGGCGTAGTCTGCCGGGCTGACTGAGTTACGCGGCATCCAGCGGTGCTTCAACCGCTGCAGCTTTCCCCCTCTCCCATGGTGCGTGCAGACCGGAGACATGGGTGACAAGTGTACGAGGACATGGGGGGTAGATCGATTCGATATGCGGGAGATCGATCATGCCCTGGAGCGAGGCGACGATCGTGTCTTCGCTGGATTCTCATTGACCCGCAAGCCGGGCTCATCAGACAACTCAATTCTCCGTGGAACACAGCGCTGGCTTCGATGACAGTAACTGCTTAGGTTAAATACAACCTAGAACGCAACTAGATTGTAATCAGCAAGCTTCCAACAACTTGCAATCAGTTTTCGCACGATCTGTATCATGGCTTGATGCAGAGTTATTGAGCCTAATGATACCTTATAACTTAGAATTAATACAATGCCTCAATATGATTTATTCCAGTAAACATCAAAAAAATCTATTATTAGCGCATTATATATATTTGAAATGTATATTGAGTTTTGTTCAGGTTGGGCTTGATAAAGTGAATCAGAAATGACCTCCAGCACTCCAGTGCAAAGCCGCGCCTCTCAGTCCGATCAGAAGTATATCGGACTTCCCATCATAGGTGCGTGGTCTTCGCATTTCAGATAAGGAGGAGAATGCAGTTCGAAAACTATCTCACCCCACTGCGAGTATCCGCTGACCTCATTTGGGGGCGGAGAATACACTGCATTACTGATCACTTCCGCCGTATCTCTCGTGAGATGACAAGCGGGCGGTAGGTTTTCCGAAAACTTAAAATTCACCTTGAAATGAACTGGTGCTCCGCGGAGCGCGAACCCAGAGCCGGAGCCGCGTGCCATGGCCACAAGAAAGAACACACGTCCCAGACGGATGCATGAGCCGATGCTCCTGCATCATGTTTTTGAAAGGCAGGCGAAGCAAAGACCTCATTGCCTGGCAATATCTTGTGACGGCATTTCGCTCACCTATAGCGAACTCGACAGACTATCCACCAAGATTGCCCGCGCTTGCCGCGAACGCGGGGTGAAGCCCGGCTCCCTGGTCGGGATTTGCTTCCGGAAGTCCGTGAACCTGTTCGCTGCAATGCTTGGCATCCTGAAGGCTGGCGCGGGATACGTGCCGATGGATCCGAAGTTCCCTGCTGAGCGGATACGGGATATCTGTGCGGACGCTGGGATCTCGCTCGCGCTGTCCGAGGGCAGCCTTGGGCGGGAAATGAAAGGGACAGTCAGGTCGGTAAATTGGCTACTTCTGGATGGCAGCTACGAACGAGTTGGACGCGGGCGTGCCGTTGCGAGGGGAAGCCGGGATTACAGCCCGCGTCCCACGAACGCATGCTATGCAATCTATACTTCTGGCTCCACTGGCCGCCCCAAAGGCGTAAAGATCACACATCGGAACGCCTTGGCCTTCGTGCGCGCCCTGCGCGAAAGCTACGGCATAAAAAAGACCGACCGCGTCTACCAGGGCTTCTCCGTAGCTTTCGATGCCTCGGTTGAGGAGATCTGGGCAGCTTTCTCGGTTGGGGCGACACTCGTCGTCGCGACGGAAGACATCAGCCGTTCTCCCTCCGACGCCGCCGACTTCATCGATAGGGAGAAGATCACCTATTTTTCTACCGTACCGTCGTTTCTTTCGATGATCCCAAGAGACCTGCCGACTGTGCGGCTTCTCGTTCTTGGAGGCGAAGCATGCCCGCCTGACCTGGTCAACCGCTGGGTAAAACCGGGAAGGAGGATGCTCAACACCTATGGCCCGACCGAGGCCACGGTGGTCGCGACATTATGGGAATGCATTCCGGGACAGCCTGTCAGCATCGGCAAGCCTATGCCGGGCTACACGGCTTACGTGCTCGATGATAACCGCAAGCCGCTGCAGGCGGGGCAAGAAGGCGAGCTTTACATTGGCGGACCGGCAGTAGCCGCCGGCTACATCAACAGGCCAAGCCTCACCGCCGAGCGCTTTATCGATGATCCCTTCGCGGGATCGGGCCGGCGAGCAAAGCTTTACCGTACATCCGATATGGTCAGGCTTGGAGAAAATGGGGAGTTCTATTTCCTTGGCCGCATCGATGGACAGATCAAGCTTCGGGGGTTCAGAATCGAGCTCTCCGAGATCGAATCCGTCCTCCTGGATCACCCGCAGGTCGCTGCGGCTTCGGTCTCTGTGTTCGATGTGAACGGCTCCAAGGAACTTGGCGCTTTTGTTGTGCCAAATGGAGACGTCGATCAGCAGAGCCGGAAAGAGTGGGCGGAACTTCTTCGCAGCCGGCTTCCAGAATACATGATTCCGAAATATCTGGACCTGATCGGCGCGTTGCCGCTCATGACGAGCGGCAAGGTCGATCGCCGCCGGCTTCCCGAGCCTAAGACCCTGTTGAAGGGCGACCGGACAATCATCGCCGCCGAAACCGATTTCGAGAAGCAGATCCTCAGCGTATGGAGCGATTGCCTGGGAGTCCCCTCCCTGTCCGTCGAGGATGACTTCTTCCTGGACCTTGGAGGGCATTCGTTGCTTGCCGCGAGGGTTGCAACGGAGTTGAGGGAAAGGCTCGGCCTCGCCTCGGCATCCGTGCGCAATCTTTATCAGCACCGCACGATCCGGAAACTCGCTGCTGCGCTGGCGGATTCGCGTGGAACACAGGAGCAGAGAACTGCTCAGAGACCGCCTATCGCGGAGGCGCCGAGCCGGCGCGCATTCAAGCTGGTGTCGCCGCTTGAACGCTGGCTCTGTGTAGGCCTGCAAGCGATTTCGATTGCGCTGTACTATCTGATTGTAAGCGCTCCGGTAACGTACGGAGTATTGATTTACTATGCGGTGCAAAAAGAGACCGTAACGGCGTCGGAAGCGTCTTGGATTTCGACGCTGGTCGGTTTTTTGCTGTGGCCCTCGATGCTTGCTTTAAGTATCGCCATCAAATGGATTGTAATAGGGCGATACAAACCTGGACGTTACCCCGTCTGGAGCTTTTATTACTTCCGATGGTGGTTCGTAAATCGCTTCCAAGGCCTGAGCTGGGCTCCGATGTTTCAGGGCACCCCTCTCATGAGCCTTTACTTTCGTGCCATGGGCGCCCGGGTGGGCAAGAATTGCGTCATCGGCACGTCGCTTTGCTCTGCGTTCGACCTCGTCGATATAGGCGATGAAACATCGATCGGCGCGGATACGCAATTGCTTGGCTACCGCGTCGAAGACGGGATGCTTGTCATCGCTCCGGTCGAGATCGGCAAGGACTGCTTCGTTGGCCTTCATTGCTGCCTGGGGCTCGATGTCAAGATGGAGGAAGGTTCCGCTCTGGACGACATGTCCTTGCTCGCCGACGGCACACGCCTCGAACCCGGCGAACAGCGCCGGGGCGTTCCTGCTGTTCCAGCCGCCGTCAAATTGCCCGTTGCCGATACGGGTCAGTTCCACGGGCGCGATGAACTGAGGTGGGCGATGATCCACCTCGGGCTCATCTACGTCATGGGATATTTCCTGATCGTCGCAATGCTGCTGCCCGCCTTCCTGGTGATATACGCCTTTCTTTCATACGGTTTAGTTTACGGCGCGCTCGCATTGATTGCCGCGGCGCCGCTAGGGCTGATCTGGTATCTCACCTGCGCCGTCATAGCGAAAAGCTGGTTCCTGAGCAAAATAAAGCCGGGGAAATTCTCCGTAAGGAGCATGGCGTATATCAGGTTCTGGTTTGCAAGTTATCTCTTGAACAATACAAGGGAAATATTGAAGCCTGTATATGCAACCATTTATTTCCCTGCCGTTCTTCGCCTCTTCGGAGCGAAAATCGGGAAGGGCGTCGAGGTTTCGACGGTTATGAATTTCCTGCCGGATCTGCTTGACGTTAAATCCGGAAGCTTTCTCGCTGATGCCTGCCTCATCGGAGGCAGCCGCATCCACGCCGGCGTCCTTGAACTTGGCAGAGTTACCATTGGAGAGCGGACTTTCATCGGGAATAGCGCCTTCGTTCCGGCGGGGACTTCCATCGGAGACGACTGCCTTGTCGGGGTATTGTCTGTCCCTCCGTTGAAGGAGGGGCCGCTGCCCTCGAAATGCCGGTGGCTCGGTTCGCCAGGTTTCGAACTGCCGGCATCGGGCAAGGCGTTTCCTTGCTTCGCTGCCGCGACAACCTACGCGCCATCGAAGTCGATGATCCTGGCGCGATCGGTGGTGGACTTCTTTCGAATTTGTCTTCCCGGCTGGATGACCGGGGCGGGTCTTGTCGCGTTTTGCCTGGCGTTGGTTACAATATGCAACCAACATTCCATGCAAGGCGCCATCCTTCTCAGTCCGTTCATCTCGCTCGCGATTTCGCTGGTGGTTCTCGTTGCTGCCGCGGTCGTGAAAATCTTGGTGATGGGCAAGTTCAAGCCCGACATCAAACCCTTGTGGTCCAGTTATGTCTGGTTCACCGAACTCATAAATGGCGTGTACGAGTCGGTGGCCGCTCTCATAATAGCACCCTTTCTCGGGACGCCATTTGCGGCCCCGTGTCTGCGGCTCTTCGGTTGCAAGATAGGGCGTTGGGCGTTCGTCAATACGACCTTGTTTTCAGAATACGACCTGGTCGAAATTGGCGATCACGCTGCCCTTAATCTTGGCTCGACAATCCAGACGCATCTATTCGAAGATCGCGTCATGAAATCTGACAAGCTCGTCATTAAAGAAGGCTGCTCGGTCGGAAACATGGCGGTAGTCTTGTATAGTACCGTCATGGGCAGCGGCGCTATATTGGGGCCGTTGTCCGTCCTGATGAAGGGTGAAACTCTGGCGCCGGTTTCCCGCGTAATCGGCATTCCAGCAGAGCCGATGGCGGCGCCGGGCCTTCGAGGCAAACCCGAGAATTGGGCGGAGCTGGTGGGAACTGCGGCTCGCCCGTGGAAAAGGAAAGCAGTTCAGGCAACCCACGTGTTGCGGAAGGAAGAGCCAGTTATAGCTAAAGTGAACAGTCATCTGAGCGATACGGAAGCTTATAGTGGACTTCCGAAAACCCTCGAACATATATAACGAAAACAAAGTGATCGCCTTCGCGAACAGCCCCGGCATAAACTTGGCAATATCGCAGCGGCGGCTCAACGCTGCCCCGTTGTGTTTCGACCGTCTAGGGCCGCTGAGCTTCATCCTTCGACAAGCTCAGGATGAGGCCGCGTATTAGCAGCGAGCCAAGCCTCATGGTGAGCCTATCGAACCATGGGCAACATCCATTTTCAACGACGAGCTAGCCCAGCGGACGCTTAATTCTGAGCCCCATCCCTCCGTCGTTCCCGCCCCCGTCTTCACGGGGATAAACTCCGGCGGGAACCCAGTAAACAATGCCCCTCGGGATTACTGGATGGCCGCCTCCGCAGGCACGACACCATTAGGGCTGGGGCTGCCGCGTGATGCCGATTTAATGCCCGACGCTCTCAAAAATGTTCAGCCTTGAGTTGCGCACGAAACCGGCGCGGGTGTCAGAGATTTTTCCGGCACGGTAGAATGTAAGTGAAGCCCTTGAAGCCCGAGTAATCCTCAGCGATTGAGAATGGCCGTATTTCAACGAGCGAGTCATGGGGTCCGCCGTGATGCTGGGCCAGCATGAACAGCGGATCTATCAGTTCTGCGGTTTCATTCAGGAAGTATTTCGCGCCACTTGGCTTCTTGACCCACTCAATTTCGCTTGGGTCGCCAACCTCGTAGATTTCCCAATGCACTTCAGGCAGGAAACGCGGATTGTTTCCCGGCCGGTTTACAAGCCCTATCACCTGTCCCCTTTTGATTTTCTGGCCAGCCGCCAAGGCATCGATATCTTCAAGCCTGAGGTGATCAAATTCTGAGTAGTAAAAAGGAACGCCGCTGCTTAGATTGAGGTCTTCCCGGCGATGCAAAATAAGAAGCGAGCCTTCCGGACCCCAGCCGAAATCCGTTTTCCAGACCGCCTGCACGATCCCTGCCGCAGGCGCATAGATCTCCTCGCCAAGCTCGCCGCCATCCACTCCGGAGTGAGGCTCCGTGCGGCGCGAACCATCGACGTCGGTCCAACTCGCATAAAGGGACGTCAACTTCGAACATGTGTAATCCGGCGGATAAACCGGTGTCAGTCCCGTAGGTTTTATACCGATCCCTTTCAGCTTTGTGTCATCTATGCTCGAAGCGCTTGTCGCCATGAAGCCCAGGATTGCCGCGGCCGCTAAGATTTCCTTCAGAAGCAATAAGGTAGATAGCCGCCGACACCATTTGCTTCCAGCCAGCTTGGACAACACGTACCCCTTCTCATATTCTTATCGGTTAAGCTGTGTATATCTGATTCATCATTGTCTGCAGTCCCGTGTAATCCGGTCTGCGCCAGTTTTATAATCGCGCGGCGCTAGTCAAGCCTCCATCCAGAGCTTCCTGCTGCCGGGATACCAACTGCGTCGGCAAGATGTCCTTTAGTAAGTTCAGCACCTCTCCGGTCGCCACGATACTCGTCAAGACACACTTAACTTCCTCACATAGTTGAACTCGCATCGCTCCGCATCCGGCTGCAATCATTCGGGCCGTCTGGGTGAAACCAGAAGTTGCAAATAGTGTGTAAAACACAAGCGGCGATCTTTACGCAACATGGTGTCATGGTCGATCATCCCTTCAGAGTTGCGTCTTGATCGGGGGTGAAGATCGAATGCTGTGGCCTTCCTGGAGGACGATCCCGGCAAAGGATTACCACTTGGCATTTGAGCGCTTCGGCGGCTCATTCGCCGTGCATCCGCGCGTTGTTGCTCTCGTCGCCGGGCTCGCAAAGCGCCCAGTGCGCTATGCCGGGCTGATCCGCAGGGGTGAGCTCGTTGCGGCTGTTCCATTGTGGGGAGAGCACATCGCTGCCACCAAGCTTGCTCTCGAATTTTATCAAGAATCGCACCTGATCGACATTGGGGATTCGGAGGTTGTGATCCCTGTCGATGAAAATGTCCGGATCGCCTTGCCATACATGGCAGAGATGATCTCGAACCTGCACTCAACCAACATCAGCAATGTCGATCGCGAGGCAGTTAACTTTACGATCGCAAAGGGGCTGAAAACCGGGGATCTCCGCATCTCGGGGAAGTCGCAATCGAAACGCCGCCGCGAGTTGCGCCGTTTTGAAGAAGCCGGCGGCAGTTTTCTTCCGATCGCCGATTTAACGGCGGACGAAGTGGCCGCGATCTATATCGGGTTATACAAAAAACGCCGCGGATGCTCACCGCAGGGTGAAGCTCTTTTGCCGACAGTGATGCGCGAACTCAAGGATTTGCTGTGCGGCGATGTGTTGTTTTTCAACGGCCGCCCAATGGCAATCGAAGTTACTTACAAGCACACGACACCGCGCTGGCTGTTCGTCAATGGCGTCCAGAGAGGATTGGACCCGGAGTTTACGGATCATTCCCTGGGGACCATTCTGCTTTTCCACAATCTCGGCCTCTATGAAGAAGAAGCCAGCAGAAATCATAAGACGCTGCGGTACTGTTTCGGCTGGAATGACGACCCGTACAAGGCCCTGTGGACCTACGAAGTGCCCGCCTATCGGCTCGCGGCTCCGGCCAACTCCGGCGTCATGCGCTCCTTGATCGAAAGAGTGACGGCTTTTGGGCTGAATCGGCAGGAACCTCAAAGACTTCCGGGCATCAGCGCCTCATGAGCGGATATGGAGCGCGGAGCTTGAGGGCCAACGCATACCGGCTGTGACAGCCGCAACAGCTCCAGCCTCAATGTTCAGGACTGGGATGTTTCCATTTCTGCGGGTTTGCCGGTCGTGCTGCCCGGCGCTCGCCCGGCCGGTTCGCGCGGCGGATCCCATGGATAACGGCGGCGCTGATTGATTGGGCGCGGCAGCAGCGCGGCCCGATCCGCGTTTTCCGCGCCGGGTGCCAGGCGATGAACACGCACGTAGAGTTCATCGATGATCGAACCGCCGCTGGCGCCGGCCGCAATCTCGGTCCACGAAACCGGCGGACCGATGTTCACCCGGAGGGTTGCGCCAATGTGGTGACGAAACTCCAAGACAAGGAGCGCAAGCCGGAGCGACAGGCTGTACCGGCTGATGAAATGAAAAAGGGCCGAGTTCTGCCCCTCGAAATAGACCGGCAGCACCGTGGCGCCAGACTGCTGAACAAGACGGCCGGTAAACAGTTTCCACGGCAGCTCCTCTGCTTTGCCGAATGGCTGTTCCGCCGTTGCCACGCCGCCAGCAGGAAAAATCACGAGGGTTCCGCCCCCTTTGAGGAGCCGCCGGGCCTCGTTGCGCGTCTTGAGATTGGTCGCCAGCGCCTCTTTCGTCTCGTTAAAATCGATCGCCAGCCCAAGGGCCTGGACCTCCGGCAAACGCATGAAATCGGCGTTGAGCAGTATGCGGTAGGGCCGGCCAATACGCTCAGCGAGCGACAGAATTGCGATACCGTCTGCGATACCAAACGGATGGTTGGCGATGACGATGACCGGGCCATCCGGCAAGCGGGCGTGCCAATCTGCTGGTGCTTTGATCTCAAGCCGCGTCCCGATCATGTCGAGTGCGTCGCGCCACATGCGAGGGCCACCGGCGCTCTCGGCACGCCAGCGATAATAGGTTTTGAGGAGCCTGCGGCGGCCGGAAAGGTTCTCGATGGTGCGGATCAGCCAGCGCCGGATCGGCGGGGTGCTTGCCGTAGCGTAGCTCAGTTCCTGAGAGGTCATGCGGAGCCGCGATTGCCGCCAAAATCGTGTTGCCTGGGCTGACCGCTGTCAGCCAGGAGGCTCAGATTAAGCTTAGATCGGCAGCGTTGCAACAGCTGCCGCAACGGGCCGCGCCTGCATTCGCAAGGTTCGGGCGGGGTTATGTTGCATTCCGCCCCGACAGAGGGATTGCCCCCTATTTCGGGCGAGTCGTCCGTTCCATGAGCGCGCATGCCGGTTCAGGTGAGGCGGCTTCTGTCGATGCTATCTCGTGCCGTGTTTTATAGCGCAAAGCCCTCCCCACGCGCTCGCTGAATTCACGTCGGCATGACTTTCAGCAGGCCGAAACTTCAGCTGGCGGCCTTTCAAGAGATATAACCGGGGCAGGCCGAAAAGGAGAGCTTGCAACCGCTAGAACCTGGTTACTTTTCAATCAGGGATGGGTCTTGCGTCAAAATCGCGGTAAAAACATAGGCCGGGTTGCCTTCCGAAGCCGCATGCCATTGCCGATAAATCAAAATATCCCCTTTTCTCATTATCGTTACATCATCTACCGAGTTCCCATGGACCGTCGCCGTATGGAGAATGCCGTCGCTCACGCTCCCAACGATTGTATCGGGGATCAGCGTATGATCCTTCGAACTCACATAGAAGATTGATCCATCCTCTTTGATACCGAATTTTAAGTCATCGTTGAATGGATTTAATTTGCCGTTGCAAACCGCGAAGCCCTCATGCACCTCATACCTCGTTTTGGTGCCCACATATTTCAACTTCACTTCGCTACAGCTCGTGATTTGGTTTCCCCAATCCTTTCCCAAAAAGAACGAACCTGTGCCAGTCCATTCGCCATTGAGAAACGTGGCTCGATCGTCAACTTTCGAAGACTGTACTTGATCGGCGGCCGTCACGGACTGGGGCAAAAGAAAGTTGAGCAAGAAGATAAGACAAGAAAGCCACAATTCCCGAATGAGCTTCATACTGTCTGCTCCATTTTAAAAAATCGCGACCGCTTGAACTCCAGCTGCCGAAATGGTTCGAAACGCTTCGGCGGGGCGCTTCTACTTACAACACCTAGGCTCACTCACGGCCCGAAAGAGAAATAAATTTGAGGTGTGGGTTGCCGATCAAAACAAAGAAAAGTCGAGTGAGCGTTTTTTGGGAGCCTGATGCCATTATATCCTGTTGCGCAATCTGGTGAATGCGCAGAAGCGCAATTCCAACGCTCTCTCCTTTCCTGATCGAATTGAAGAAGGTTGTGTAAACGTCTGCTTCTCGCTCTGCATCTCCCGTTATGCCAAAACTGACAAACTTTACAAAAGAGGAAATGACAGCAGGTGTTCCGCGTTGATGGATAACTGAACCGAAAGCATCTTTATTTGCAACGCCATCGCAGCCAAACAATAGCACCAAGGGTATTTGCAACTTTTTTGGAATATCACGGGCATACATCAGCGTGCCGTCGCGTGATACTTGAATCGCTATGCCAGCTCCGTGGGTATCTATATGAAGAATTCCGATATCATCGCGACCGAGAACCTGTTCTATGCGCAGCAACCCACTGTTAAAGTGCAGATCAACTGGAAAGTATTGCTCAAGACTTAATGCGACCTTAACAATATCTTGATTTATACGGGAATACCCGGGCTCCATTGGTATGACGGCCTCTATCACATACGACGAAAGAGCCCTCTGCTGGTCAGTAAGAAGTGCCCCTGAGCGAAATTGCTCAAGCTCAAACTCATGGCTTATGGCGATTCGATCTCCGGCGAAGATGCCGCCCTTCCGTACCATTTCTATCGGGACGAAATTTGAGGAGATGACATATATTTCATTGTACTCAAAAAGCTTGGGGACAATAGAAAGGACTTCATTAGAAAACTCGCTTAAATGAGGCGGCGAATTTTTTCCGTCTTCATCAATTAGACCGCTCTCAATTTCCTCGCTCAATTCGACAGCGACCTGAACAGCTTTTTTGGAAAGAAAGAAGAGATCGAGTTTCTGGCGCCGAAGCTGATCAGCAAGAACGTTGAATTCGGCGTGCTCTCGCACCTCCGGCGCGATCAGAACCGCCGCGTGCGGGGATTCGCTCGCATACGCTAAGCTAAGACCAAAGCCCGCAGCAGTTAGGAAAAGAGCTGCTATAATAATTCGGAGTAACATTTTCGTACCACTGATTAAATCCGTCAGCCAAGCTTGGTTAGATGACACTAAAGCATTGCGCTAAGCAACTAATCGACGTTAGGCCGATGTGCCGCTTGTCCCCAGAAGCGGGAGAGCAATCTTAACTAAAAACTTTCGGCTCCCGGCCTCAGCGAGGCTATCACGTCCCGCGCGGCTTGGCCCGCGAGGTGGGAACGGCCGAGGCGGGATCGTCGGGCCAGGGATGCCGCGGATAGCGCCCTTTCATCTCGGCCTTGACCGCCGCCCACGAGCCCTTCCAGAAGCCCGGCAGATCGCGCGTGACCTGTATAGGCCGGTGCGCCGGCGAAAGCAGATGCAGCGTGAGCGGCAGCTTGCCGCCCGCGATCGAAGGATGCTGCGTCAGCCCAAACAACTCCTGCACGCGGATGTGGAGCGCGGGTGCGCCCGCAGTCTCGTAATCGATGGCGTGACGATTGCCCGTTGGCGCCTCGAAATGCGTCGGAGCCTCTTCATCCAGGCGCCGCTTCAAGGTCCAAGGCAGGAGCGCATCGAGCGCGGAGCCTAGGTCATCGGCGCCGATTTCGGAGAGCTTGGTCTTGCGGGCAAGATATGGGGCAAGCCACTCCGTGGCCGTCCTGGCAAGCGCCTCATCGGAAAGATCGGGCCATTCGTCCTCTCCGGCCGCGCGCAAGAAACCGGCGCGGTCGCGGAGCTGAATCTGCGCCTTGCTCCACGGCAGGCGGGCGAGGCCGAGCTTCGCGATGCCCTCGGCCAAAAGACGCGCCGTTTCCTCGCTCGCCACAACGGGGAGGGGCTCGTTTGCGAGGACGATGGCGTCGAGCCGGCGGACGCGGCGCGCCCTCAGCGCACCTGCGTTTGCATCGAATTCGATCTCGTCTTTCTCGCTGATGCGTTTGCCTGCAGCGGCAAGAATGTCCGCTTCATCGGCGGCAGCCGCGAGCAGGATGCGCGTCGCCGCCGCCGATCCCGACAGCTCGGCCGCAACCAGAAAGGGCGATCGCGCCAAGGGATGCGTCGCATCGAGGTTTGCGCCGCGGCCGTTGGCGAGGATGAATTGGCCGGGGCTCCCTCGCGCCTTGCCGACGCGCTCCGGAAAGGCCAGCGCCAGCATGCGCGCGATGGACAGGTCCCCGGGCTCTTGGCTGGCGGGTAAACGGCTTGATCGAAGTCTCCGCCCCTCACCCTGCCCCTCACCCGCTGGGAGAGGGGACGCCGTCGCAGCTGGCACGGCCGTACTCCCTCTCATATGGGGAGAGGGTCGGGGTGAGGGTGGTCCCGTAAAAATCTGTCCCGCGTTTGCCATCCGGGCCCAACCGGCGGCAAGCTTTCGCATGTCGCTGGCCCGGCGCGAGCGGTCACGGTGAAAACCTTCCAGCCGATGTGCGAGATCGGCGTCGTTGCCCCCAAGTCCGCGCTCCACCATAACCGCAGCGATCCAGGCGGCCTCCTCCGCGTGGCCGAGCCCGGCTGCTACCAGCACCATGCGGGCAAGCCGGGGCGGCAACGGCAGCGACCTCAGCCGCTTTCCCATGGCCGTGATGCGGCCCTTGGGGTCGAGCGCTTCCAGCTCCGTCAGCTCCTCGCGCGCGGCATCGAGGGCGGCGGCGGCCGGCGGATCAAGCCAGGACAGCTGACGCGGATCGGCTGTTCCCCATTCCGCGCAGTCGAGCAAGAGGCCCGCAAGATCGGCGGAGCGAATCTCGGGCTCGGGATGCGCGGGGAGGCTCTGCGTTTGCGGCTCGTCCCACAGGCGAAAGCACACGCCGGGCTCGGCACGCCCCGCGCGGCCCCTCCGCTGATCGGCGGCGGCGCGGGACACGCGCACCGTCTCCAGCCGCGTCACGCCGACGTCCGGCTCGAAGCGCGGCACCCGCGCAAGGCCGCTGTCGATCACGACGCGCACGCCCTCGATGGTGATCGAGGTCTCGGCAATCGAGGTCGCGAGCACCACCTTGCGCACACCCTTGGGCGCTGGCTCGAGCGCAAGGTCCTGGGCGCGCGCATCCATCGCCCCGTAAAGGGGGGCAAGCACGATGGCCGGGTCGCCGATCCGCTCCTTAAGCCGGTCCTCGACGCGCCGGATCTCGCCCTGGCCCGGCAGGAAAGCCAGGATCGAACCGGATTGCGTAGCCAAGGCCCGCATCACCGCGTCCGCCATTTGGTCCTCGATGCGCGCGCCCGCATCGCGGCCGAGGTAACGCGTCTCGACCGGGAACGCCCGGCCTAAGCTTTCGATGACGGGAGCCTGCCCAAGGAGTTGCGCGACCCGGGCGCCGTCGAGCGTCGCCGACATCGGCAGGATGCGCAGGTCATCGCGCAAGCCGCGCTGGCAGTCGAGCGCAAGCGCAAGCCCGAGATCGGCATCGAGCGAGCGCTCGTGGAACTCGTCGAACAGCACCGCGCCGATGCCGGAAAGCTCGGGATCGTCCAGGATCATGCGGGTAAAGACGCCCTCGGTGACGACCTCGACGCGCGTCTTCGGCCCCGATTTCGAGACCATCCGCGCACGCAATCCGATCCGCTCTCCGACAGTCTCCGACAAAGTGTGCGACATGCGCTCGGCGGCAGCACGCGCGGCGATGCGGCGCGGTTCGAGCACCAGGATCTTCCGGCGCTGGAGCCAGCTTTCGTCCATCAGCGCGAGAGGGACGCGCGTCGTCTTGCCAGCGCCGGGTGGGGCGACGAGGACGGCCGACGCGCTCGCGGCCAAGGCGTCGCGTAATTCTGGGAGGACGGCGTCGATGGGAAGCGGTGTTGCAAACTTCATGGCGTCGTATCCAGCGTCCCGCATCGCAAGCACAATCTGCGTCATCGAGCATACGGCACGATGCACAAAAAAAGACGAGGTGCGGAATGGCGGCAATGACGTTGGAGCTTTTTAGCCGGCTTATCAACTACTGCAACGTTCAGCGATGCTGCATAGAATGACCAAGACGCTACCCAGTCGCGCGCCTTTTGCACGCAGTTCTGCCCGTTCCTCAGGTGTTCAAGAGCGCGCCGTTTCGATTGCGCTTCGAAAGCCTTCGATACGCCTTTTGGGCAAAACGCCTATTCGTCGTCGTAATCCCTTTTCTTCCCGCCCGGCATTTGCCACTCTTGCTGGATGCTCACCCTATCCGACTTACAGCCCTATGCCCGTTTTGTTCTCGAAGCCGCGGAGATACCGGAGCTTCCCAACTACTATCGCGGCAAAGTGCGCGACAATTACGATTTGCCCGATGGGCGGCGGCTCTTAATCGCCTCCGACCGCATCAGCGCCTTCGATCAAAACCTTGCCGCCATTCCCTTGAAAGGACAGGTGCTCACCCAAACCGCGCGCTTCTGGTTCGAGGCGACGCGGGATATCTGCCCCAATCATGTCCTCAATTATCCCGACCCAAACGTCCTGCTCTGCCGAAGGCTCACAATGATGCCGGTGGAAATCGTTGTGCGCGATTATTTGGCGGGCGCAACGTCCACCTCCATTTTGCAGATGTATAAAAATGGCGCGCGGCGCCTTTACGGTTATGATTTTTCCGAAGGCATGAAGGATCATCAGAAGCTGCCGCAAGCCATCCTCACGCCCACGACAAAGGGCGTGCATGGCACGCATGACGAGCCTCTTTCCGGAGACGAGGTAGTGTCGCGCGGATTGCTGACGGACTCCCAATGGCGCGATGTTTCGCGCCTCGCATTGGCGCTATTTGCGCGCGGGAGCGAGCTTGCGGCAAGGCGCGGGCTCATCCTTGCCGACACCAAATACGAATTTGGGTTCGATGACAACGGCGGCATTGTTCTTGGCGACGAGATCCATACGCCTGACAGCAGCCGCTACTGGCTCGCCGAAACTTATCCTGCGAAGTTCGCCGCTGGCGAGGCGCCCGATACCTTCGACAAGGATTTCGTCCGCCGCTGGGTCGCAGCGCGTTGCGATCCCTATAGAGACCCCATTCCCGAAATCCCGCCGGATGTGCTGTTGCAAACGGCGCTTACCTATATCCAGGCGTTCGAGAAAATTACGGGAAAGGCTTTCACGCTGCCCGATCTTTCGGTGCCGCCCCTGGAGCGTATCCGGGCGAATTTGCGGAAATTCATAACATAGAAGTCGAGCCGCCTGGGCGAAGGTGGGATGCAGCTCGGCGCCGCTTACGTGGCTGTCTCTCTGAACCCTGGCGCCGCATCGCCAGGGGCTTAACGGTTTCTAACCTGCAAGCAAGCGCGGATCGGAAGCAAAAGGTGTTACGGTGCCCTTACTCAAGGCACCCGATCATCGCGGCGAACCCCCGGGCGCCGCCGCCGATTTTAATGTGACGACTATGTAGTCAGCCGAGGCACTTGTCCTCAATAGCGCCAGTCCCATCGAGGGCGTGCGATGATGCCTTCGGCCGTCAGCTTATTGATTGCTTCCGGAAGGATCGCCGACAGCTGCGCCGCCGTTTCGCTTGGCGATAAGCCGACTTTTGCGCCGAGCTGCTGCAAGGTCTCAAAACCCAAAGCGCGCAGGATCTGAGCTTCTGAAATGGGGTGGTTATCGCCGTTTCCCACCCACGATTGGATAGTGGGGCCAAGACCCTGCTTTTCGAACAGATTGACGAGGCCTTTCACACCGCCTTGTTCCTGGATAAAGCTGTTCACGACGCTCTCTGTAAGGCCCATTTCAACCTCCCAAGATTTTGAAAAAACACAACACTCAGCACCTCAAGACTGTCTTGAGCCTGCCTAGTTTGCATTCAACCTTTTTTGTCCGCTATCGCAAGGGCCAGTTTGCCACGGGGGCGGAAAATCCTCAGCACAACCAAGCGGGCGGCGTCAAAACGGGAGAACCGGCAAAGCGGTTCCCAAAGGAGACGAGCGACGAATATTCGATGTTGGATGGGTACTAGCGCCCCGCTTTTCGCAGATTCGAGATGGCGTCGAAAACTGCAAACCCACCTAAGAAAAACAGCGTAATCCCGCCATAACGGGCAACAACAAACAGTATATCCAAAAAAACCAATACGAATAATTTGCCGATCAGCAAGCCAACCGTATCTAAAGTCCAAGAGCTGGCTGGTACGCTCCCTATTTCGACAAACCCCTCATATGCGTCACGGACCTGTTCGCCTGTCGGTAGGATTTGATCGGGCTTCACTAAATAAACCAGAGATAAGAACCAGATGAAACCGATAACGATAAGAAACGCGCCAACTCCAACTTGCGTCCGAATTTCTTTCGGCAGCTTAGGCAAACCGGCCATTTAAAGCTCCTTGCTAATACAACGCCCCTATCGGCTCGGTTGTTCAATTCTCAGGACGGCTTTCGATAGCCGGGGGGTCTGGCGAAAGCATGGGGAGCCACAGAATGCCTATCAAGACATCTAGCCGAAAACGATTTGGTGATTTTCTAGTTACTTTTGTTCAGTTCAAGATCGCCGGAACGCCTCGGCTGCCATATTGGAATTGGACAGGATTAACTTTCGCTGCGGAGATCTTTCTTGAATTTTGCAAGCTAAAGTAGCGAGCGATTGGTTTTGTGAAATTTTAAGTTTTGTTAGCCTGAGGGTCCCTGTCATTTATCGAGGTTGGAATGCGTCATGAAAATATTGAAAGGCCTCATTGCCTGTACCGCATTCATGCTGATCGTGCCTGGCGCATTCGCACAAACTATCGATGAGGATACGAAATGCGGCACGGTCGAAAAGATCATGGAAAGCCCTTCTCTCGACAAGCAAAGAGTGAGGGAGGTTGTGAATTACATCCTTCAAACGATGCAGGCCGTGGATCGCGTCCATGCCCTCAAAGGCAAGAATGAAATCTTGACGCAAATGACCGGCGAGGGGCGATCTTCGGTGGCTCTTATCGTCACCGATCGCTGCCACAGCCACCGCGACTTGACACTTGCCGACACCGCCGTAGAGACTTACGAGGCCATTCGCGCCATGCGCGCCAGTCTTGCCCTGAGCCAGCCACTCCCGAAATTGGCTCAAGCTCCGATCGCCCGTCGCCGTCTATCAGCCGTTGTTCCTCATGCGCGCCGGGTTTCGAGAGTTTCGGAGAGGCGCACCGAGAGAGTTACCGACGCTTCAAATTGGTCGGAATCAGACTTCAGCGCCAACCCTTAGCGAGCCGCGGAAGAACCGGAAATCCTGGCTTCCTTCGACAAGCTCAGGATGAGGCCGCGCATTAATATCAACGTCTAAGTTTAATGGCTAAGAAAGATTGACGTGTCAGCCAGAGACCGCAATCTTTGCAATGATGCCGATCAAGCCTCCGAAGAGGAGAATGCCGGCCGCGAGCGCCTGCACTCCGAACCCGCGTCCACGCTTTTCGGCGGCGCGCGAGTAGCCTCTGAAGTACAGAATGCGTCCAAAAATCCATACAAGGCCCATGGCAGCCGCGCCAGCGTCGCTGGCGTAGATGGCGAACAGCCAGAGCGACGGAAGAAAGATCGGCATCCACTCCAGCGTATTCATTTGCACACGGAATAAGCGCTCAAAATCGGGATGGCCCGAGACCGCGGGCGCCTTGACCCCGAACCTGGTACGAGCCTTTGCCACGGCGGCGCCGGTGAAGGCGTAGAAGAGCACTGCCAGAAGGGTCACGATAGCGGTATAATTTGGCATCGCTGCAGAATCCAAGCTGATGAAGAGGCAGGAAAATCGCGGCCGCATTTTGGGAACAGTTCCCAGGACCACGCCGTAGCATTCTTTCAATGTTTGCGCCATAGCCGCAAAACCGCTTGTTCTTCAAATGTAAATGGTATTAACTTCGATCCCGCTGGTTTTGAAGCCTGCTAGCTGGAAGCCTCGGGTCATGAAAGCGCTAGAGAATAGAATCCCTCCGCCGCTGGTCGCTTTTCTCACAGCCGCGATGATGTGGGCGATTGCCCAAGCCGCCCCCGCGATGCAGATCGATGGCACGCTACGGTTCGCCCTGATCGGTGTCTTGACAACCCTCGGCGGAATTTTTGCGCTATCGGGGTTTTTCGCGTTCGGCAGGGCGAAGACGACGGTCAATCCCATCGATCTCGAAGCCGTGTCGGCGCTCGTTACGACCGGAATTTACCGTTACACCCGAAACCCGATGTATCTCAGTCTCACCGCGCTGCTTTTGGCTTGGGCGGTTTACTTGGCCGTCCCCTGGGCTTTCCTTGGCCCGCTCGCCTTTGTGCTCTTTATGACGAGATTTCAGATCATCCCCGAGGAGCGTGTCCTGCTTGAGAAATTCGGTACTGCATACGGAGCCTATCGACGCCAGGTTCGCCGCTGGCTCTGACCTCAACGCACGCGACCGCGTTGTTTCGCGGCTCCGCCCGGGTCCTTGAGTTCGATCCACGCCGGCGCGTGGTCGCTCGCCTTGTCCCAGCCACGGACGTAACGATCCACATCCGCAGCCACCAGGCGCCCAGCGAGCGGCGGACTAATCAGCAAGTGATCGATGCGTAGACCTGCGTTCCTGCCCCATGCATTCCGGAAATAGTCCCAGAACGTGTAGATCTCCTCGCCGGGATGGAGCTTGCGCAGGGCGTCGGTCCAGCCTTGCAAGAGCAGGCTATGAAAGGCGCTTCGCACCTCCGGCCGGAACAGTGCATCGTCAACCCATCGTTCCGGCTTATAGACGTCGAGCTCTGTGGGCATGACGTTGTAGTCGCCAGCCAGGATGACCGGCGCGCCGAGCGCGATCAATTCGGAGGCATAGGACGAGAGCCTCTCAAACCACCGCAGTTTGTAGTCGAACTTGGGGCCGGGCGCCGGGTTTCCGTTGGGCAGATAGAGGCATCCGATCAGCAGGCCATCGACCGCCCCTTCGATGTAGCGGCTGTGGGTGTCGTCTGGATCGCCGGGAAGCCCGCGCCTCGTTTCGATGGGCTTCGAGCCGCGGGCGAGAATGGCGACGCCATTCCAGCTTTTCTGTCCCTGCCAGATCGCGCCATAGCCCGCATCCCGGATCGCCGCCTCCGGAAATTTCTCCTGCGGCGCCTTCAATTCCTGCAGGCAGACAACGTCCGGCTTCGCCTCGGCAAGCCAGCGCAGAAGCACGGGGAGCCGGCCATTGATGCCGTTGACATTGAATGTCGCGATCTTCATGCCCTCACGCTGCCCCTAATCGCCGCTGGCGCCGGGCGCACGCCGCTGGCGTTTCACCTCGCCGCGCTTTGCCTTGCCCGCCAGCCGCCGATGCTTCGAGCCAAGCGTTGGCCGCGTCGGTGTGCGGACGGGACGCTCGATGGCCGCCTGCCTGATCATGCGGACAAGCCGGTCGATGGCATCCCTGCGATTGGCCTCCTGCGTGCGGAAGTTTCCGGCCGTGAGCACGATCTCGCCGTCCTTTGTCAGCCGCGCGCCCGCGATGCGCTCCAGGCGCATGCGCACCGCATCTGGCAGGCTCGGCGAGCGGCGCACATCGAAGCGCAATTGCGCGGCGCTCGAAACCTTGTTCACGTTCTGGCCGCCGGGGCCGCTCGCGCGGATGAAGGTCACGGCGATCTCGGCCTCGTCAAGGGCGATCCTGTCCGTAATGACGATCATGGCTGACCCGCTGTCCTTCCTCGACCTATCAATAAGGCCGGGATGGAATATAGACTGATAACATGAAAGCGCTTCATGCGGGCCCATCGGGCGGGGCGGGCTGGCTGAAATGCGCGATGAGCATCGAGATCAGTGTCTCGCCGCGTCGGGGTATTGGGCACTTTTGATTTTGTTCAACCCAAAACAAAAACGGCGCTCCGACGGCGCCGCTTCCGATGATCAGATGGGGCTGCTTATTTCAATGGCTGGTAGCTCAGGAGAGGATGATAGTTGAAACCAACCTTTGCCGTATCAATGGTTAGATCGTTTTTGTAAGAAACTACTCCGGCGGCACTGGTAAGGGTTGCATATTCGGAACCGAAATCGAAATGCAGATACTCCGCTTTCAGGCTCCATGCGGGAGTGATTTTGTATTCGGCGCCACCCCCGGCAATCCAACCGGTAAATGTGTTGGAACTACTGGCCGTGAACCCAGCGGAAGCTGTGGTGGTCTTCGCCGTACTACCAAGAGCTGCAACGCCACCTTTGCCGTAGACAAGAAATCGGTCGAATGCGTAGCCTAATCTGCCAGCTGCATCGGCGTACGGCCCACTACT
This sequence comes from uncultured Alphaproteobacteria bacterium, assembly GCA_963834165.1. GTDB lineage: Bacteria > Pseudomonadota > Alphaproteobacteria > Rhizobiales > Rhodomicrobiaceae > Rhodomicrobium. Next base: position 900,787 of record CAWIAL010000018.1, read on the forward strand.
GATGTGATCTTCTTTATTTCCCAGCGGATCACTTTGGTTCTTCGCGATATCCATATAACCCATTTCGGCTTCAACGCCGAAGACAACGTTTCCGCGCTGGAAATTGTAACCTACTGTGCCGCCGCCGAACACGCCATCCGATGATAGGGTATTCTTCCGCGGGAACGTCCCTTGATCGGGCACCGTGGGAGACACGATATCCTTTGCCCACGCACCACCGGCGCTAGCGCCTATGTAAAAGCCTGCCCAGGTAGTGACAGGGATATAGCTATCTTTATAACCACCGGCCGACGGCACATAAATATCGGCGGCATTTGCCGGCACAAGTGCAATCACGCCCGTCAGCGTCAGACCCAAAATGCCGGAAATGAGTTTCATGCGCGCGCTCCTCGCCCGGTAACTACCCTTCAGCGGAAGCTAGCGGCTCAATGGACCTATCGCAAACCTTGTCTCTGCCATATGCCACGTTCCAGCTGCAACTGTGCTCCATTTGGTACAGTCTGCCAAGGCTGAAGTCGCCTTTTTATTGTGAGTTTGTTCAAGACAAAACATAAGACGAGATAGCATTGCGCTTGCGCTCACCGCCCGCTCCTTGCCACGCTAAAGATATGTTTTGGAAAGCATGTTCGCTTGTCGCAGACAGCATAGTGTGGGCTTCGGGTGCGCCCTGGCGTAAATTATATGCGGTAAACATCGTTCTCATGCCTTGAAACACCGGAGGAAGACATGGGTCTCTTAGACGGACTTATCGGCGGCGCCGTCGGCGCTGAGATGGTAACCGTAGTCAACAGCTTGATCGAAAAGCATGGCGGCCTGAAAGGCCTCGCCGACCAATTCCAGAAGGAAGGGCTTGGCCCAACCATCCAATCGTGGATCGGAAAAGGTGAAAACAAGCCGATTTCGCCCGAGCAGGTCAACAAGGCCCTGGGTTCCGATACCGTTCAGCAGCTTGCTGCAAAGCTTGGAATACCGCCGGACGAGCTGGCGTCCAAACTCGCGGGCATCCTGCCAACTGCGGTCGATAAATTGACGCCAAACGGCACCGTCCAATAGCGCCTCGCACATCGGGGGGGGGGAACCGGGGGCGCCGGTTTCCCTCCGCAGGCGCGTTACGCGCCTATTTCTTCTCCTGCAACGCAGCTTTGATCTGGATTTCTATCTCGTCATCAACAAGGAGACTGAGCGCCGTCATATTGAAAGCGCTCCGTCTCAAGCGGCCCGTCGCGGTTACGATGGGGCGGCTGCCTGCAACAGGCTGGAAGACGACTTGCAGCGTCACCGGCTGGGTGACGCCATTCATCGTCAAATCGCCGCTGAATTCGGCGCTGTTTTCGCCCACGGCTCTGACGGAACGGCTGACAAACCGGATTTCCGGGAAGACGGCGACGTTGAAGAAGTCGCTACCTCTAAGTTCCTCTTGGAATGTATTGGCTGTAAGACTGGACGTCTTGATCACGGCGCTAATGGAGCCGCGTTCCGGGGCGCGCTGATCGAACTTGAACAGGCCGTTCAGCTCGGTAAAGCGTCCCGATTGCTGCACGAAGCCAACGGTATAGGTGAAGCTGACGTCTGCGCGCTTGTTGTCGAAGCTGTAGGTGGCGGCAAGAGATCCCCCCGCGGAGACTGCTAAACTGATGAATGCGGAGGCGAGAAGCAAGGCGGCTTTGGCTGGGCGAAACAAATCTTTAATTCCTTAGAATAGCGCCCCCCAAGTAGGGTCATAACGCAAATTGGGGCGTCAATCGGGCAACTCCCGGTAAAAGCGCGATTTTTTGAGAATCGCCGGGACATGAGATGTGGCGGACTGGCTTGCCCCTTGCGGCGGCCGCCTGTCTGATCCAGGAAAGAGGGGTGGACGGAGACAAAAGACGTGCCGGAAGCAAAAGCAGTATCGGCGGCTGCCCCAGGAGTCTATCGAGCTTTTCTGAGCTACAGCCACGCCGACAAAGAAATTGCCCACAAGCTCCACAGCTGGCTTGAAGCGTTTCGCATTCCGGCGGGCTTACCCGGCGCCGGGGAGCTCCTTCGCCCGATATTTCTCGACGAAGCGGAGCTTGGCGCGGCGCCGCTGCTTGGCGAAAGACTGCACGCGGCGCTGGATGCCTCGCAAGCGCTGGTGCTGGTCGCAAGCCCAACCTCAGCGCAATCACCCTGGGTAGCGGATGAGGTCCTCCACTTCCGGTCCACGAAGCCTCACGCGCCCTGCCTCGCCATCATTGTCGCCGGTCATCCGTTCGCATCCGACGAGGCGCAGGAGTGTTTCCCGAAGCCGCTCAAGTATAAGGTGCGCGATGACAAGGTCACGGACGAGCGCAGCGACCCGCTTGCGCCAGACGTGAGCAAGCACGGCGAGGAGGGTGCTTTCCTGCGTCTCGCGGCAGGGCTGATCGGCGTCAATTTTAGCGATCTCTTTGACCGGCACGCCGCAAGAGAGGCCGCCACAATCAAGCGCCAGCGGCGGGCTCTCGCCAAGGCCTACACGATCCCGGCGAGCGACGCAGCGTCGGCCGGCCATCAAGAGCGCGTCTTGAAGTATATGCTGGCCTATGCGCTCGAGGCGGACGACGCTGAGTGGCGGGAAGCGCCCGAACTTGAAGCTCTCGCGCACGATGCGGCCAGGGCCCTTCCTTGCAAATCCGTTTTGCGCACTGACGGCACATTTATTACGCAGGCGCTGTATTCGCCGGACGGGAGGATAGCGGCAACCGTCCTGTCCACACGCCAGTGCGTTTTGTGGGAGGCAGAAGAAGGCCAGGCAATCGCGATCCTCGGCGACCGGAAGAGTAGCATTCTGCAAGCTGCCTTCAGCCCCGATGGCGCAAAGCTTCTCACGGGTTCAGGCGACGGCGCGGCAGACCTTTGGGATGTGCCGGCTGCCGCGCACGTTGTCCGGTTCGACGGTCTGACCGGCTCCGTCAAGCATGTGCAATTCTGTGGCGACGGCACCCTCGTCGCCGCAGCGACGGAGGACCAATGCCGGCTCTGGGACCTCCGCTCGCGCGCCGTCGCTGGCGGCGTTCCAAACTTCGGCGTACCAACCGATCTGATCGCGATAAGCCCTGACGGCTGGACCCTCGCCACCGCCGGAGATGCATTCGCATCAGGAGATGAAGCGAAGCGGCGGGTGACCTTGTGGGATCTCCGGAGCGGCGGCCCGACATTGAAGCTGGCGGCTCATTCGGGCAGCATCACCTGCCTCGGCTTCAGCCCGGATGGGAGACGCCTCGTTACAGGTGCGGATGATCAACTGGCGCTGGTGTGGGATGCCGGCTCCGGCGAAGTTGTGCTTACTCTCATGGTCCACGGAGACCCCCAGTTAACCCGGCAACTGGCGATAGCTATACAGACCCACGCCGATAATACAGATGCTTTGCTTCTTGCTGCCCACGCTGCTCGGATCACCGATGCCGCATTCAGCCCCGATGACTCCCGAATCGTGACGGCATCGGCGGACAAGACCGCGTGCGTCTGGGACGCTTGCACGGGCGCGATGGTGGCTCGTTTTGCCGGCCACACCGCAGCTTTGTCGAGCGCATGCTTCAGTCCAGATGGTGCGAAGGTGGTCACGACAGCCTTCAACCCGTTTCCAGGTAATGAAAGCGACCCCATCGTTCGCGTTTGGCACTCGCGCTCGGGTGCCGAGCTGCATCGTCTCGTGGGTCATGAGGGCGCCGTGTTCGGCGCTGTTTTCGATGGGGCCGGCGAGCGGATCCTCAGCTATGGCGCCGACTTCACGGCCCGGACTTGGACCGCCGCCCCGCCGCATATGCTCCTTCAGTTGACGGGCCATAAGGGTCAAGTCCTCGATGCAGCCTTCGATGCGTCCGGCGCTCGCGTGCTCAGCCGGTCAATCGATGGCGAAGTGCGGCTTTGGGATGCGCACACCGGGGACACGCTGGTTGCGTTCAACGCTGCCAAGTGCAGGACTGCCTGCTTCAGCCCAAGCGGGCGCGAGATTGCAATCGGAGCGCGCGACGGAAGCTTGCGGGTTTTCGATGCGGCGACCGGGGGCGAGCGGAGCGCTCTGTCCGCCGCCGCCGCAAATATCGATGACCTGGTATTCGGCACCGATGGCACACAAATGGCGTTCACCGCGCTCGATGGCGCAGAGCTTGTGGTTCGCGTGGCCGACCTCAAAAGCCGGACGCTCATCGGCCTTGCGGGCCATAGCGGCGGCGCTGCTCATTTGCGGTTCGCGCGCGATGGCAGCCGGTTGATCGCGTCCGACGATAGCGAAAGCATTATTGTTTGGGATTTGAAGACAGGCCAGTTCTCCAGGTGGCCCACCGGGCATTCGGGACGGATTCTCGACCTCGCTCTCAGCCCGGATGGTGCGAGACTTGGCGTCGCGTCCGGCGACCGCCATGCGTCCGTTTTCGATCTCAACACTGGCGCCCTGGTCTTCAATTTGCGCGGACATCTAAGATCACTTCACTCGATCGCCTTCAGCCCGGACGGCTCACGCGCAGCCACTGCCTCCGACGACGGCACGGCGATCGTGTGGGATCTCGCGAATGGAACCCAGGTGATGCGAGTGCGGCACCAGGCCGAGGTGAGAAGCGCTCGCTTCGACGGCACTGGCCGCCGCCTGATTACGGCTTCAAAGGACAACACGGCCCGCATATGGGATGCAGAAACCGGGCGCCAGCTCGCGAGCCTGACTGGGCATGGGACCGTGACGGGGAAAGTCGATCACATCCCCGGGAACTCCGATCCGGCCTTCGGCTTGGCGGTCAGCTCCCTGCTGACTATGATCGGTGTGAGATCTGCGGTGACAAGGGCCGAATTCAGCCCCGATGGCCGGCGCGCTTTGACGGCTTCATTGGATGGCATCGTGCGGATCTGGGACGTGTCGGATACGATGCTGCGCGGGGGAGAACTCACGGCCTGGATTTGCAATCGCATGAAATCCGGCGTCGCCGGGCTTGCCGGCGCGGATCTAAGCGACGTCCTACTTCGCGATGTTCTGCCGCGGGATCAAAGCCGCGACCTGGCGAGAGCCGTGATGGCGAGATGGCCGCACCTCAATTGAGGTTCTCTTCCTCGCGCGCCTTCATGGTGAGACGCCGCACGCGCTCCATGAACGCCCAGGACGCGAAAATCGTGAGAGGCAGCGCCATCGCCGTCATCATGTCCGCGGTCATGTCCTTTGGCAGCCATCCGGCATCTTTCAGGCCTTTGGCGAGGTAGACCGTCAGCCCCGAAAGATAGTAGGCCAGCGCCGCCGTGGAGAGACCCTGAACGATGCCCTGCAGCCGCATCTGCAGTCTCGCTCGGCGGTTCATGTCCTGGAGCAGGTCGCGGTTCTGCTGTTCCAGCTCGAAAGTGATGCCTGTGCGCATGAGATCGATTGCGCGCTCGACCTGGTCGGAGAGACGCGCCTGGCGCGTCTCGAAAGCGTTGCAGGTCTCGATGGCGGGATCGAGCCTCGCACTGAAAAACGCAGAGATGGTCGTGTAGGGGCTCTCCTTGGCTTCCTGGATGAGAGCGAGGCGATTTTTGACGATCGAATGATACGCGCGGCTGGCGCCGAAGCGGAACGCCGTCTGCGTCGACAGCGCTTCGCTCGACGCCAGAAGATCGCTTAGACGTTTGAGCAAATCCTGGCTGGTGCGCTTATCCTGCGTTTGGCTGAGCGCTTGGTTTATATCGGCAATCTCGCGTTCCATGCGCCCGAGTTCGGGGCTCGCGCGCCGTGCCTCGGGAAGCCCGAGCAGAGCCATGGTGCGGTAGGTTTCGATTTCGAGGACGCGCTGAACGAGGCGGCCGGCCTCCGGCGCGCCGACTTTGTCCGATCGAATGATCAGCCGTGTGAATTTGTGGGGATCGACGGCGAAATCGGTCAGCACATGAGCGGCTCCCTTCCGCGCGCGGATGACGCACAGGCTCTGCGCATTGAACAGCGTCGCGAGAGATTCGAGCGAGTGGCCGCCTTCGATAAGCGCGAGATGCGCGGCGACCACGAGACGGCCCGGCGCCCGGAACGCAATCTCACCTTCGCCGAGGGGATCGGGATGCGCGAACGGCTCCTCCGCGCGCAGCGACGTGGACCACGTGTAGGTCGTGAACTCCGTATGCTGCTCCCAGCGCAATTCCCAGTCACCCAGCGCGAAGCGGTGGAATTTGGCATCCTCGGGCAGCTTGGCCGCGCCATTCGTGTCGCAGAGATTGGCGATCGCCACCCGGTCGTCGCGGGCCTCCTCGTAATTGGTCGCGAAGGCGAAATGATAGATACGCCGGGGGGCTTCGACGGGAAGGAAAGGCCGCGCATGCAGTTCGGCGAGGATGGCGGGGCGCGCTTCGTGCTCGCTGAGCTGCCCTGTGGCCGCGCCGCGCTTGCCGTTTTCGCCCTGCATCATTTTTCTTGTAGCCTCGCTAGGTCTTGCGCAGTTCTACAGCATCGTTTGCGGGGTCTTGTCGAGGACAATTGAAAAGTACCGGCGAGCGAGCGCCCAGGAAGCGAAGATCGCTCCGCGCTGCGCATGCGCGGGGCTTCGACGCCGGCGATGGATCCGCCAGCCCCTTAGCGCTTGCTTTCTATCGGAGGCTGCCCGCAGCCGCGCGAAAGCATCCGGCGGGCACCCATGGTCACGAATTCAGGTGATTGACGACCCAGGCGCTGGCCGCCGCCACGGCGCCCGCAAGCAATATCGGCGGCAGGGTCCGAACCAAAACCGTGATCAGGGTCACGAAGGCTGACAGCGCTTTCTCACCTGCCTCAAAAAGCTCCTGCGCAGCCCGATAGAGCAGGTACACGACGACAGCCCCGCCAAGAACGAGAACCGCGACTTTCCACCATGGCAAGTCGCCGAGCCGGTACCAGGGAACCGCAAGGATCTGCGTAACCGACCATTGCCATATGGTCTGGATAAAGCGGAAGATGGCTGCGAGCCCTTGCTGCAGCAACTGTAGCAGCTGATTGAGAAACTGCATGCGTTAACCCCTCGCTTCTTGCGATGCGATCATGCTGCGCGGGATGCGTACTGTCCAGCTGAAGACGGCGGGCGCTGCGGTCTATCGGACAAATCTTTTTGCAGGCGGTGCGCGTCAAACCGGGCTTCAGACTTGCATGGTTCTTGCAGGAAGTGCTCATGCAATTCCTTTACAAGGGTAACAGACATTGGGGGACGATTTTATGAAGGTCGCCATTGCCACCAAGGATTGGCTGACGGTCAGCGGACATGCAGGCAAAGCGCATTGCTGGCTGGTTTACGACCTCGTGCCAGGCAAGGCGGGCGATCCGTTGCCGCCGCCTTCGCGCATCGAATTGGCGAAGGAACAGGTGCTCCACTATTTCCAGGACGACGGTCCCCATCCGCTCGACGGCGTCGAGATCGTGGTGGCGGGAAGCGCGGGCGACGGGTTCGTGCGGCACATGAACAAGCGCGGCGCGGAAGTCATTCTTACCGGCGAAACCGATCCAGCGGCGGCGCTGACTCGCATTCTCGCCGGGGAACCCCTGCCGGATCAGCGCTTCGACATCACCACCACGCTTTGCAAGCTGCGCGATATGTTTTCGCGGCACTGATGATGACAGGCCCGACGCAGTCCGACCTCAGGTTTAGCCGGCAACGCTGAAAGCCAGCGAAAGCGCGCCGACGAAGATCAAGCTTGCTGCCCATGCCGCATCGAGATTGAACCAGCTCCGCGCCACGAATTTCAGGCCGAGATAACGGTAGACGAGCCACGCGATGAACCCGCCGGCCGTTATCATCGCCAGGGAGTGGACGACGGAGACAAGGACAGCCATTCCGAGATCACTGTTGACGAGAGCGCGCCAGCTCTCGTGACCCTGATCGAAGTCACTGGCCCGGCAGAGCCCGAGATAGATCGGCAACAGCATCAATCCCGCGCCGTGAGCGATCGCGACGGCAAAAGACCAGAGCCCCAGTTGCGCCGGCCTTATTCTCGCAAGCGCTCGGGGGTGCCGGCGGTTGAGGAAGCGGAACACTCCGAATCCGATGACAAGAACGCTCGCGCCCATCTGGATTTGAAGCCGCCAATCGGCAAGCGTGAGAAGCAGCGAGAACGGCAGCAGCACCAGCAGCATGGCCAGCAGATGCCCGGCCGTCAGGGGCCAAAGCGCTGCCAGAAGCGCACGCGAACTTTTTTCCATGAGACCGGCGGAAAGGGCGAGCGGCCATCCCATGCCCGGATTGACGCCGTGAAAAACGCCGCTTGCGATCACGGCCATCCAAAGTCCCGCAGTGGTCCAACTCGCCCCGCTCAAAGTCAAGCCGAGGGATAGCAGAATGAATCCGTCGAACAGTCGCCGCCTTCGAGCCGGATCTGATGCGCGCTGTATCCATCTGCGAAGCTGGTCCAAGAGTTGCTTGCCAGCTCTAGACCGCCGTTGGGGTTTGCATTGGCCATGACCATCGCGCCGGAGAGTCCATCCGGATAGAACTGGCGATCCCAGCTGGAATAGAGCGAGTTGGTCCAATAGACCCGCTTGCCGTCCCGGCTGATCTCGACCATCTGCGGGCCGCCTGCATAGTCCTTCCCGTTGGGATGGGGAGTGTGGTTCGCGATCCCGCCGATGCGCACGGAGCCTGTAAGCTTCGGCTTTCTCGGCTCGGTCACGTCATACTGGCGCATTTCGCCGGTTCCCCAGCAGGACACATAAAGAAACCGGTCATCCATGGACAAGTCGATGTCCGTCACAAAGGGAGGGACTGCACCGAACCCCTGCAATATCGGCGGCAGCTTGTCTTTTGGCGCAGGCTCCGCCGGGATCGTCGCCGTCTTCTCGGCGTAAAACTTGCTGCCTTCGCGCCACCAGGTCCAGATGGAGCCTTCCAAGTTGGTGGTGTCGACCACAACGCCCAGAAAGCCGTGTTCGCGAACGGGATCGTGTGCCGGGCGCACTTCGAGCACCATCTGATGATTGGCGCCAAGATCGATGGTCTGGACGTTTCGTCTCTCTCGCAGGTCCCAGAAGTGGACGCGATGACCATACCTGTTCGCAAGCAGGTCCTCGGGCACGGCTCCGTTCTCGAACTGAGGCGGCAGCCCCCACTCGCTCGTCACCATGTAGTCACGCGGCAGGTTCCACCAGAAATCATAGTGCAGCTTTTGCGGACCGCGATCGATCTCCCAGCGGCCCAGAACCTCGAAAGTCTCGCAATCCATGATGAAGACGCCGGGAGGCCCGTCTGTGCCATCTTTTCCGCGCCCGCCGAGCGTGCTGACATAAATGCCGTCCGGCCCGCAATGCACCGTATGGGGCCTCGAGTAGCCGGTCTTTTTGAAGATCTCTTCAGGCTCGATGATCTTATGGATCTTCGCTTCCGTTGGGTGGGGCTTTGTGTCGATGACATAGATGCGAGAGGAGCGTATTCCCGGAATAATCAGGTAGCGGCGCTCAAGGAAGGCGTGCCCCGTGAGTGGGGAAAGGGCGGACGAGCAGGCGTTCCAGCCGAAATGGTGAAACTCATCGCCTTTGTGGGGCATCGTCACGGTATGAACGGTTTGGCTGGACGTTGGGGAACCGGGCTTCACGTCGATGACGGCGAGTGCGTCGGGCTTTGAGAAGTCTGGGCTCAGCAGCAAGACATAAGCGAAGTTCTCCGGCGGAGCTTCCGATGCCAGCTTTGGCGAAGCATAAAAGGTCGGATCTGGCCTCATGTTCATGTGCATTCCTCCCATTCTTTTCGCGGCGCACTGTAAAGCTTCTGTCTCTAGACTTGTGCGCGTCTTTCGAAGAGAGTTTATATTTTTATGGGAGAGGAACAAGTAGGCTTAGAACAGTGAAAGAGAAGAGATCTCTTCGGATTGATAAGGATGCGGTGCATCTCACTGATGCGGGACTTGAATTCGCCCGAGCTCGCGGCCACTTTGAGCGTCGACCGTCAGAACGGTGTCGCTGGCGTTCCCTTTCCAGTGAAGCACGATCATTCCGTTAGTGACCGAAACGCTTTTCAGTTCGCCTTGCCCAAGGGGTAAAGATTGCAGGTAAGGCGGTTGCGGCGCCGATGGTTGCGCCGGTAACGCCGCCACTAATGGCTTCGCCGTTGTTCCAAGCTTAGACGCTTGCCGCGCGACGCCATACACAAGAGCCAGAATCCCGAGTATCAAGAGCGCGGTAAGGATCGCCACTGCAATCTTGAGCATGCGCACGCGCCCGGGCGTCCATGGGCCTGTTGGGAGAGGACTTGAAACGTTTGTCATGGAAACCGCGCCTCATTGGGCATGCTGAATTGCGTCATGGCGAGTGATTTTGCACCTTTGTCTGCCCGATACGTCGCAGACGACGCCGATGCCGGCGCGAGGCTCGACCGCTTTCTCGCGAGCCGCATTGAGACACTAAGCCGGGCGCGGCTGCAAGGTCTTATTCGCGGCGGCCATGTCTTCCGCAGCGCCGCGGATGGCGAGGCGCGGCCGGTGACCGACCCCAATATGAAAGTGCGGCCAGGCGACAGTTTCGAGGTGGAGGAGCCAGCCACGGAGCCTTATCCGGTGGCTGCTGAACGGATCGCGCTCAATGTTGTTTATGAGGATGAGAATTTAATTGTCATCGATAAGCCGGCAGGCCTCGTGGTGCATCCTGGAGCGGGAAATCAAAGCGGAACCCTTGTGAATGCGCTTATCGCCCATTGCGGCGAAAGCCTGTCCGGGATCGGCGGCGTTGCGCGGCCTGGCATCGTTCACCGGCTCGACAAGGATACCAGCGGCCTGATGGTTGTGGCGAAGACCGATGCCGCTCATAGAGGTCTCGCTGCTCAGTTTGCCGATCATGGGCGCACAGGTGAGCTTCGGCGGGAATATCTTGCGATGGTGTGGGGCGAGCCTCAGCCTCGCGCGGGGCGGGTCGAGACGCTGATCGGAAGGCACCCCTCCTCGCGTATCAAGATGGCAGTGTTGCCGTCAGGAGGCCGCGTGGCGATCACGAACTATGCAACCGAACGCACCTTTCACATCCCCCTTGGCGGTGCTGCGGCAAAGGGGAAGGGGAACAACTCATTATCGATAAGTGTCGTTCGTTGCAGCCTCGAAACCGGACGCACGCACCAAGTCCGAGTTCACATGGCCCATCTCGGCACACCCATTGTTGGGGATGCCGTGTATGGAGCTGGTTTCAGAACAAAAGCTTTGGCGCTGCCGAAAGACGCGGCTTCGATTTTTCTGGACGTAAAAAGACAGGCTTTGCACGCGCTTAGCTTGAGGTTCGAGCATCCGATTACTGGAAAAATTGAGTCGTTCGAAACCGTACTACCCGAAGACATCGCGAAATTGTGTAAGACTCTTGAAAGCCTGGAGACAAAACTGTCCAAGAATTAAGATGCGGATAGCCGGTAGGAAGCGTAAGGTAAGGGTGTTCGTTCCAAAAACGCGAACGAGTTCTCCAGAGGCAGCGGGTCTCTTGCTGCGGAGGGTATACGCATGAGTTCATTGCCGTCAGTAGCCGCAAGCGGAGGATTGGCGCGGTATCTTGAGGAGATACGGCGCTTTCCCATGCTGGAACCGCAGCAAGAATACATGCTTGCCAAGCGTTGGCAAGAGCATGAGGACGCCGCGGCCGCGCAAAAGCTTGTCACATCGCACTTACGTCTCGTGGCGCGCATTGCCATGGGATACCGCGGTTATGGCCTGCCGATTGGGGAAGTAATTTCCGAAGGCAATGTAGGCCTCATGCAGGCTGTAAAGCGTTTCGATCCCGACAAGGGCTTCCGCCTCGCCACCTACGCTATGTGGTGGATACGCGCCGCCATTCAAGAATATATTTTGCGGTCTTGGAGCCTTGTGAAAATGGGCACAACCGCAAGTCAGAAAAAGCTTTTCTTCAATCTGCGCAAGGCGAAGAGCCAGTTGCAGGCGTTGGAGGAAGGCGATCTTCGCCCCGATCAGGTGAAGACCATTGCAACCAACCTCGGTGTGCCTGAAGAGGACGTCGTTTCCATGAACCGGCGGCTTGGCGGCGATGCCTCGCTGAATGCCCCGTTGCGCGCCGACTCTGGAAAGCGGCGAGTGGCAGGACTGGCTTGTCGATGAAGGTCCCGATCAAGAAACGACGCTCGTCGAGTCCGAGGAGATGGACCGGCGCCGTGAGTATCTCGAATCAGCCATGGAAAGTCTGAACGAGCGTGAGCGCCGTATTTTCACCGCGCGCCGCTTGGCCGACGACCCTCTGACGCTCGAAGAGCTGTCGACGGAGTTCAATGTCAGCCGCGAGCGCATTCGCCAGATCGAGGTGAGAGCTTTCGAGAAGGTGCAGAAGGCGGTGCAGAAGGCGGCGATCAAAGCCGAGACGCCGCGGGCTTCCGCTGCAGCGAGCGCGCCCGCACTTTCAGCCGCGCGATAAGATTTCTCCTGCCTAGGTGTCAAGCCAGCGCTTTCGAGCGCTGGCTTTTTTGCGCGTGCCACATCAGCGAAGATTTTATTCCGCATAAGGCTGGCAGCCCTATGGACAGCGCGAAAGTCTCTGCCCTTCTATACCCTCAGTCGAACTTGGGCCCATGATGGGAAGGATAACCATGCCGAATCAAGCCACTGCCCCCCTCAGCCTTCCCGAAGACGTCGAGATTTCTGGCGCGCTTAAGCCCGGCTATGAGCGCATCCTCACATCCGATGCTCTTGAGTTCGTGGCCGCGCTTGCGCGCCGGTTCGAGCCGCAACGCCGGCAGCTTATGGAAGCGCGCGCCGAACGCCAGGCGCAGTGGGACGAGGGCGCCTTGCCCGACTTTCTGCCTGAAACGCGCAAGATCCGCGAAATCGACTGGAAAATTGCGGGCATTCCCGATGACCTTCTCGACCGGCGCGTGGAGATAACCGGGCCTACCACGCGAAAAATGATCGTCAACGCGGTGAATTCCGGCGCGAAAGTCTTCATGGCCGATTTCGAGGATGCGCTCTCGCCGACCTGGGCAAACGTGATCGAAGGCCAGCTGAATTTGAAAGACTATTGGCTCGGCCAGATCGATTTCACCGAGGAAGACACCGGCAAAAGCTACGCGGTCGGCCCCAATCCTGCGGTTTTGATTGTGCGTCCGCGCGGCTGGCACCTGCTGGAAGATCACATCACCGTCGATGGCGACAAGATCGCGGGCGCGTTCGTCGATTTCGGCCTCTACTTCTTCCACAATGCGAAGGCGATTCTAAGCCGCGGCTCGGGCCCTTATTTTTATCTGCCCAAGATCGAAAGCCATCTCGAAGCACGGCTCTGGAACGAGGTATTTCAGTTCGCGCAGGAGAAAATGCAGCTTCGGACCGGTACGATCAAGGCAACCGTGCTGATCGAGACGCTGCCCGCCGTGTTCGAGATGCACGAAATCCTGTATGAGCTGCGCGACCACATCGTTGGCCTCAATTGCGGCCGGTGGGACTATATCTTCTCTTACATCAAGACGTTGCGGGCAAAACCCGAGTATGTGCTGCCGGACCGCAGCCAGGTCGTGATGAGCAAGGCTTTCCTGAAGGCTTACGCGGAACTATTGATCCAAACGTGCCATAAGCGCGGCGCTTTCGCCATGGGAGGCATGGCAGCCTTTATTCCGAACCGCCGCGATGCGGAAGTGAACGAGAAAGCGCTCGCCGCCGTGCGCGAGGACAAATTGCGGGAAGTGCAATATGGCCACGACGGCACATGGGTTGCGCATCCGGATCTCGTGCCAACTGCGCTCGAAGTATTCAACGAGTACATGCCGCAGAAGAATCAGCTCGATAAGCTGCGCGGGGACGTGAATGTGGGGCAGAAAGAGCTGTTGCAGCCGCACGAAGGCACGCGCACCGAGGAAGGGCTGCGCGTGAACACGCGCGTTGCGGTTCAGTATATCGAGGCTTGGCTTCGCGGAAACGGCGCCGTTCCGCTGTACAACCTGATGGAGGATGCGGCGACCGCCGAAATCTCGCGCACGCAGAATTGGCAGTGGGTGCACTATGGCGCGACGCTCAACGACGGCCGGAAGGTTACGCCGGACCTCGTCGAGGAGGTGCTTCTGGACGAGATGCAAAAGCTGCACGCCGCGCTCGGGGATGCGTATGAGCATGGCCGCTTCAACGATGCAATCGCGCTTTTCCGGCAACTCGTGCTCGACAAGGAACTCGAGGCCTTCCTGACGCTGCCCGCCTATCAGCTTATTGCTTAAGCACGCAGGTTGCGAACGCGAGCTTCTCCCTCTCCCCTGGCGGGAGAGGGATGGGGTGAGGGGCTCTTCAACTTAATAATTCTGCTGCGTCTTGCTGCGGTATTGGTCCGCTTTCATGGACTTGCGCTGCTTATCCCAATTCTCGGTAGAGAGCGCGCGCGCATCCGCTTCGTTTCTCTCGGACAGTTTGCGCAAAGGTGCGGCGGCGCCCGGCGACTGGGCCTGAAGCCGGTCAGCCTCAGCACGCAGATAAGCCGCGTTCTGTTCAAGCTGCTGCTTGGCATCGGCGAGTTTGCCTGCGTCGCGCGCGAGAACTGCTTTCTCGCTGCGTTCGTTGGCAAGCTGGGTTGCCACGTCCGCCGTGACGCTCGCATTGGCGCTGCGCGAAACCGCGTCATGCGAAGCGCTGAAGCTGACTTGCGCCTCTGCACGCACCTTGGTCCGCGCTTTCGTCTTCGGATCGAGATAGGAGACATCGACATCCGCTAGCGCGGTGCTGCCCTGAGCCTTGTCTTTCGCCACCTCCAACTCCACGACGAGATAGCGCTCCTGCCTTCCGCCGATCTGGTTGAGGCGGAAACTCACGTGGCGGCCATCGATCTTAACGTCGCGCCCGAGTCCACGCAGCGGCGTGACGCCGTCGGGGCAGTCAATGTCGATATCGACGTCCTGTCCGACCACCGAGAGAACGTCGCCGAACTCCTTGTTGAAGATGTCGGCGAGTTGTTCGGGGTTCTCGACGAAAGCGTGATTTCCATCGCTTGCGAGCGCGAGCCGCGTCATCAACTCCTCGCTGTAATCGAGGCCAAGCCCGATGGTGGTGACGGATATGCCGTGGCTGCCGAGTTCGCGGCCAAGCATTTCGAGTTCCGCCGGCGAACTGGGTCCGACATTCGCCTGACCGTCCGACATCAATATCACGCGGCTGATGCGATCCGGCGCGGCCGCCTCGCCGACGCTTTGCCCCGCCTGCCGGACGGCGGCATAGATCGCCGTCTGGCCGCCTGGGCCGATGGCGTCGATCCGTCTTTTCATCTCGGCGAAGTCTTCGAACGGACCAGCCGGAACCACAACCTCGACGCGGTGATCGAAGGCGATGACCGAAACGCGGTCCTGAGGCGACAATCTCGACAGCGCAAGAATGGCGGCTTCCTTCGCCTGTTCGATCTTCGCGCCTGTCATGGAGCCGGAGCGGTCGATCACGAGAGAAACGTTTACGGGCGGGCGCGATGCCGTCTCATCATAGGGCAAGCCTTCAAGCTTCACCCTGAGATAGGCCTTACCGGATTGCCCCTCGGCGAGAACCGACTGGCTCGGCTCGACCGCGAGCTTGATGTGCTGGGCGTGAACCGAGGTTCCAAAAAGCCCCAGAAAAACAATGCTTAAGAGATGCCAACGAGTGCGGACAAGCATGGACATGATGACATGACCTTTCTAACCACCAAGCCAAAGCAACCGCTAGTTTGCGGCTTGGGCGGCAATTGGGTCGCGGCTTGCCCGATTCACGGCGCAACAGTGGCGTAAACGAGAACGGCGAGGCCTGGGTCAGCCTCGGGAAGCGGCAAAAGGCGTTTGAACCCGCAAGTCTCGTAGAATTTGACGGCGTGCGAGTCCGCGCCGGTCGCCACGTGAATGCCGGACGAGCCGGAGTCGCGGCATTGCTGAATGAAACGCGCAACGAGACGCCGCCCCACGCCCTTGCCCTGCTGACCGGGCTTCATGTTGATATGGAAGTGGGACGGATAACCCTGCATCGCCGCGATGAAAGCGGGCGTGTAATAGTCGATGTCATCGACGATGATCCGCGCCGCGTCCGAGAAACTGTCGAGACACCCGGCGAGATACCCGATCGCCGATCCGCCACCGTCCAATGCCATGAAGAAGGACGCAGGCTGCGTTTCGAGGTAATTCCCGAACCAGCGGCCGTAGAAGGCATCCTTGACCGGCGGCGATTTGAATTCCTGGATGTGCGCGGTCTCGTAAAAGACCGCCGTCGCATCGCCGATAAGCCGCGCTCTTTCGGACGGAGCGATGCCTGTCAACGATACGATATCGGCCACGGCTGCAATCCCTTCAAAGAGATAAGCCGGACAGGGATGTTATTCCGCGGCGCGCGGCTGTGAGCGAGCAGCCGGCTGATGACCGTTCCCGTTCCCGGACTCGATGGCAAGTCCTTCACCGCTCTCGTTGATCGTCTCAGGACGGGGCATCGCAACGATGTTGTAGCCTGAATCCACGTAGTGGATCTCGCCGGTAACGGCAGTCGAGAGGTCGGAGAGAAGGTAAAGCGCAGCGCCTCCCACTTCATCGAGTGACGGCGTGCGGCGCAGCGGCGAATGCATTTTCTGATAGTTGAAAAGCACCCGTGCATCTGAAATGCCCGCTCCGGCAAGCGTGCGCATCGGTCCCGGCGACAGCCCGTTCACGCGGATGTTCTGCGCCCCGAAGTCCATCGCAAGATAGCGCACGGATGCCTCCAGCGCCGCCTTCGCCACGCCCATCACGTTGTAGCGCGGCACGACGCGCATCGACCCGCCATAGGTCAGCGTGATCATTGAGCCGCCGTTTTTCATCAGCGCGGCTGCGCGCTTGGCGATTTCCGTAAACGAGAAGCACGAGATCACCATGGTGTTGGTGAAATTCTCGCGCGTCGTATCCGCATAGCGCCCTTTCAGCTCGTTCCTGTCCGAGAATGCGAGCGCGTGAACGACGAAATCGATAGAACCCCATTTTGCGGCGATTTCGGAAAACACGGCGTCCACCGAGGCGAGATCCAACACATCGCACGGAAGAATAATCTTGCCGCCTAGTCCTTCCGCCAGCGGAACTGCGCGGCGTCCGAATGCGTCACCCTGGTACGTAAATGCGAGTTCGGCGCCTTGGCCGGCGAGCACGCGGGCGATGCCGTAGGCGATTGACCTGTCATTGGCCACGCCCATAATCAGCCCGCGTTTGCCCGCCATCAAAGGCGCCGGCTTTGCAATATCCACCCCAGTCATCGATCGAGGCCTTTCATAAACTCAGCTTGCGGCCACGCTCTTATGCGTTGAACCGCTTGAAGATCAAAGTTGCGTTCGTTCCGCCAAAGCCGAAACTGTTCGACATCACGCAGTTAAGTTCGACATTATCAAGACGTTCGCGAACTATGGGCATATCCGAGAAAGCGGGGTCAAGCTCTTCTATATTTGCGGATTCACACACAAATCCGTTATTCATCATCAGCAGCGAATAGATCGCCTCCTGTACACCCGCTGCGCCGAGCGAATGCCCCGTCAGCGATTTAGTAGCGGACAGAAGCGGCACCTTCGACCCGAAGACCTCGCGTACAGCTTCGATCTCTTTCAAGTCGCCGATGGGCGTCGCCGTCGCGTGCGGATTGATGTAATCCACCTTGCGGTCGAGTCCCTTCATGGCAAGTTTCATGCAGCGCGCGGCTCCTTCGCCCGAAGGCGCGACCATGTCGAAGCCGTCGGAGTTCGCCGCATAGCCGCCAAGCTCGCCGTAAATTTTAGCACCCCGGGCCTTCGCCCTTTCAAGCTCTTCCAGAACGAGCACGCCCGCTCCGCCCGCAATGACGAAGCCATCGCGATTTACGTCGTACGCCCGGCTTGCTTTTTGCGGCGTATCATTAAAGTTTGATGACATCGCGCCCATTGCGTCAAAAAGTACCGACAGCGTCCAATGCAATTCCTCGCCGCCGCCCGCGAACATGAGGTCTTGCTTGCCCCACTGGATCATCTCCGCCGCGTTGCCGATGCAATGAGCCGAAGTCGAACAGGCGGACGAAATCGAGTAGTTCACGCCCTTGATATGAAAGGGCGTTGCGAGCGTCGCAGAGTTCGTGCTCGACATTGTCTTGGGGACTTCGAAAGGCCCGACTTTGCGGGGCCCCTTCTCGCGCGTGGTGTCCGCGGCTTGCACGATGGCGCGCGTCGAAGGGCCGCCTGACCCCATGACCAGCCCGGTGCGCTCGTTGCTGATGTCCCTTTCCTCGAGACCCGCATCGAGGATCGCTTGCTGCATGGCGATGTAGTTCCACGCAGCGCCGGCGCCCATGAAGCGGCGCACCTTGCGGTCGATCATGTCTTCCCAAGCGATGTTCGGCTCGCCGTGCACCTGGCACCGGAAGCCTCTCTCGGCATAGTCCTTTGCTTTGACGATGCCGGACCTCGCCTCCCGCAAGGAAGCAAGCACTTCTTGGGTGTTGTTACCGATGGACGAGACGATGCCCATTCCCGTGACAGCAACACGTCTCATGTCTTAACCCCACGTTGTCGCATAAGGTTTTCTCAAGGCTGGCGGCTTTAGTCCGAGCTGAAGCTCAGCCAGCCGCTTGCATGCCCATATTTGCGTCGCCAAACAAGCCCACACGCAGGTCTTTTGCAGAATATATGAGCGTGCCATCGGCCTTCAGTTGTCCGTCGCCAACGCCAAGCGTAAGTTTCCGCCGGATGACGCGTTTCAAGTCCACGATATATTCCAGCTTCTTGATGCTCGGCGTAACCATGCCTGTGAACTTCACCTCGCCGACGCCGAGCGCTCGCCCTCTGCCCGGCGCGCCCATCCATCCGAGAAAGAAGCCGAGCATCTGCCAAAGCAAATCGAGACCGAGGCATCCGGGCATGACCGGATCGCCTTTGAAGTGGCAGGCGAAAAACCACAAGTCGGGACGGACGTCCATCTCTGCCGCGACCAGGCCGCGCCCATGTTCGCCCTCCGTCTCGGAGATGCGCGTGATGCGGTCGAACATCAGCATCGGCGGAAGCGGCAATTGCGCATTTCCCGGTCCGAATAGTTCGCCGCGCCCGCAAGCGAGCAAGTCCTCATAGTCGTAGCTGTGGCGCCGCTCAGACATCATGCCTCTTATAATCTCATTACGCCCGCCGATCCAGCAAGGCGTTCTCTTAACTATCACACCTTGCGGCTCTCGCAACCCGTCTCCAATTTTGTGGACAAATGCGCCGCGGGGCAGCGCTTGCGAGTTAAGACGCCGCTCCTTATACTACAAGGCCAAACACGAGGGAATGCCAAGAGAAATGCCCGAGAACATTTCGGAATTGCCTAGTGAGCGGCTTCGGATGACCGGACTTCGGCCCACGCGTCAACGCGTCGCGCTGGCCGAGCTTCTGTTTGGGCGCGGCGACAGACACTTCACAGCGGAAATGTTGCACGCCGAGGCTGTGAAGAACGGCGTCCCCGTTTCGCTGGCAACCGTTTATAACACCCTCCACCAATTCGTCGAAGCAGGCCTTCTCCGCGAGGTCGCGATCGAAAGCTCGAAAACCTACTTCGATACAAAAACCTCCAGTCACTTCCATTTCTTCTTCGAGAACGATGGAGTGCTGGTCGACATCGAAACCGCCGGCATCAAGGTGGAAAATCTGCCGAAGCCGCCGGAGGGTATGGAAATAACTCGGATCGATGTCCTTGTGAGGCTCGCGCCGAGCAGCTAGGCAATTGCCTCTCAACTCCCGAGGGCGGAAATGATTTCCGCAAAGCTAGAGCGAAAGTCTTGAGGGATATGCTTGACGAGGACCGCCAGCCGCAAAAGAACGTCTTCGGGGAACCTTTGGCGACGTGCTCGGATTCGCCGCTTACAGGTTTTTTTCGCGACGGCTGCTGCAATACAAGTGAACAGGATATCGGCTCGCACACCGTTTGTGCGGTCATGACCGCCAGCTTCCTGGCCTTTTCAAAGGCCGCAGGGAACGATCTCTCCACACCCGCCCCGGAATATGGCTTTCCCGGGCTCAAGGCCGGGGACCGCTGGTGCTTATGCGCTGCGCGATGGCAGCAGGCTTTCGAGGCCGGTATGGCCCCTAAGGTTGTGCTGTCCGCTACGCATGAGAGCGCCCTTGAAATCGTCGCGTTGCAAGACCTGAAGCGCTTCGCGATCGATCTCTCTTAGGTGCATCCGGCTTAAATCTTGTTGTCGGAGTGCTAAGTCGCTGTTTTCGCGAACCTTTCACCTTCCGATTACTGCCCGCCTTCGCGGGCACGACGCAGGGGGGCAGCGTCTATTGCGTTCGGTATTACCGCTCACCCGGACCGCAAAGCGGCCTCGCGTTTCCATGTCCTCGTGGATGCGCGGCCTCATCCTGAGCTTGCCGAAGGATGAGGCCGCGACTTTTGATAGGATGCTAGCGCTTCACGTTGACGATGTTCGACTTGCTCGCCAGCTTGGCCACGCGCGGGTCCCTGCCAACGAAGAAGCGGCAGCGCGGAAACTTGAGCGGGCACTCCACGCTCTTCGTATAAGCCGCGTGCGCCATACGGCAGCGCGGGTATTTCAGCGGGCAAATCACGTTGCTCTTGATTGCAACGCGCAGCAGCCGGCACTCAGGTTGCTGCGGATTGCAGGCTTTCGCCGCCTCCTCGATCAGCTCCTTCGTATCTTCAGGCGCATTGGCAGCGGCGACCAGCGCCTTGCTGCTATCCATCGAGTAGGCGGCTAGCGTCTTGTTCCTTGCCGTCGATATGGCAAGCACCGACTGGCTCTGTTCCGGCAAGTTGGCCGCTTCTTCGGCTGTGAACGGCTTGTCGAGCGGCTTGCAGCCGGGCATGTGAACCACATGGCGGTGACTATCGCCGCGGCGGTCTGCGAAGTAATAACGCCCATCGCAAACCCAGGCCGTAGGCGGAAGCCTGTCGCGGTCGAACAGGATGTCGGCGCGCCGCAGATCGCTCCAAAACTCGTTCATCTGCATTGTATCTTCGACGGCCGGAGCGAATTTCGCAAAACGGAAAGGCAAAGCCAGGACGGGGATGCGCGACTGGCCGTTATGGAGAGCGGCCCGCACGGCGTCGTAGACTTCCTCGACATTCCCATCTTGTATTGCGAAGCATCCGACAGAGCCGCATTTGCCGTGAATGAGGATGCCCGAGCCGCCCCTGCCGTTCAAAACGTCGAACCGGTTCGGATAATTGATGTTCATCGCGCGATGCCAGCGCGGGTTGACGATCAGGTCATCGGAAGTGATGTGGTACAGACCCTCGGGCGATTGCATGTCGCCCTCGTACATCTTCGGACCTAATCCACCCGCCCAGCGGCAAATTCCGTAGGTCTTGAAAAGGACGTAACGCGGACCCTGCTCGACCCACAGCTCCATCTTCGAGCTTTGCTTGTACACGCGAATAAAGACAGGCGACCCAAGCTTTAAGCCTTTTGCTGCGAACTCAGCGGCAAGCAGACCCTCTCTCGCAGCGGCAATCGAGGCTGAGGACCTCTCTATGCGGCGTGCCGCCGAGGCGTCCTGAAACGTCGCCATGCAAAAGGCTAGCGCGCCCAGTAATACGCAGACTATACGAAACTGCATCTTCACTCCTTGTAAACTACGCCGGATACGCGTAACTCCATTCAGGGCAGATCAGAACTTTTCCGCATTAACGAAAAAGTAGTGATCACAGCTTCATTCCCAGATTTTAAATGTGATGTTAATATGACCTCAGGAGGACACATTGTCGCAAGAGCCGACACAAATTTTTACGAAAAATATACAGTAACTCGAAGGAATTGGGTTAATTCGTTCATATTTTGTAAAGCAAAAGGGCCTGGATACTGCCGTGTTGATGACTAAATCAGGTCAACTGGCGACTGTATCGAAAGGGTCACTGATAGTTGCACAAATCCCACAGTGCTCTTGATAAACTGTTAGGTACTAGGGAGGTTCCAAGCGCGGTCATAACGGCTAGCGGCTGCCTTGTGCCGCACCGGGAGAGTGTCGATTAGCCGCGGGCTGGGCGGTTAGTGCGCCGTCCGGAAAACCTCGAATTGAGGAACGGGGCTGATGGCGGTGACGAAAGTTACGCCTTCGGGGCCGGCGCCGCTGAACGTCTTGAAACCGCTGGCGCTGATATCGTGAAGATCCCCGCGCTCGAAACGGCCGCCGTCGTAATCGTACGCGCCCCACAGGACGAGGACCAGCTGACCTCCATGCCTCTGGGAATGAAGAACGGCGCCCGGCTCGATGTTGACGATGTGAGCGGAAGCCGCCGCGCCGGCCAAGTTCGGAAGATCAAATTTTCTCGAGCCGTCCGATGCGGCATTCCATGGGATCGTCTCCCGCCGCAGACCGGTTGCATGCGCGAGCGGAGCGGGCATGACGGCCTCATTTCCGGCGTCTGGTGTGCCCCAATGCGCGACAGTGCCCACATTTTGCGCACTTTCATGCGAAAAGCGCTTCATGGTGCGCGCAAGGAATGCCTCGTCTTCCTGAAAGATGACGCGCTCAAGCAAAAGACCGCCGAGGTCTTCCATGGTCCGCAGGCTCCGCCGGCATTCTCCGCAAAACTGAAGATGGCAGCTCATAATGAGCGAAAAAGCCGGGTCGAGCGTGCCTGCGGCGTAGCTCATCAGCGTCTCGCCCTGCGGATGATGGCGGAGCTTTGTCATGACTCCTCCCCGACAGCTTCCCGGATTTTCTGATAGGCGAGCCGCATGCGCGATTTCACTGTCCCTAATGGAGCGCCGAGCACTCCAGCGATCTCGTTGTGCGAAAGCCCTTCGATATAGGACAAATGCACCACTTCGTATTGATCCGGCGGGAGTGTCTCCAAAACTTTCCGGATACGTTCGCGTTGCTGTTCCCGGTTCAGTGCTTCATCGGGCAAATCGTCATCGCTCGGAACCTCGGCGATCTCGTCCGGATAATCTTGATAAGGAACCTGGCGTCTGAGGCGGTCGATGCGGACGTTCCGCGCTATGGTAAAGATCCAGGTTGCAACGCTGCCTTTTTCCACAACGAAAAGATGAGATTTGCGCCAAACCGTAAAGAGGGTTTCCTGGGCGATGTCTTCGGCCGCAGCCGCGTCTGCCCCCTGGCGCATCATCATGGCCTTGATGCGAGGCCCGTAAAGCCGGAACAGGTCCTGGAAAGCTTTCGGGTCGCGATCCCGGGCTATCCTTTGGAGAAGATCGTCCATACCAGATTAAATGACAAAAGCATCAAGCTAACACAAACGTTTTTCAGTCCGTTGCAGCCCAAATCGTCACATTGGCTTGGTGCGGCCCTACAGAAAAAGTTGCGATCTCAGAGAGTTGGCTCGCCGGCGGAAAGCCAAAGCCATGACAATTGCATTTTCGTGATCGATCGCTTTCTTCGCAAACCTTGTATGTAAAGGCCACTTGGCGCAAACCTTGCATCCCCTTGAATACGCCGCGCTTGCCGCTGATGGTCGGAAGATGCGTGACGTGACCCAAAGTTGGAACGGGAAACTGAACCGCCGGATTGCTTCAAGGTTTCTCCCTTGCCCTGGAGCACCGGCGTCTTTTTTTGGAAATCGGAAACGAATTGGAAATTTTAAAGGCAACAGCCACAGTCTTTCCGCTTTTCCATCCCCACCATTACCTGTATGCTAAGTTAACGATATGTGGTGTGCGTAGGCGCGCCCACGCCGTCTGTGGCAAGACAGGTCTTTGAGGACCCATCCGATAATGAGCGACACTCTCGCACTTGCAGAGCTAAGGAACCTTCGGCGATATGCGTTCTGCATTCTCGGCAATCGCGTTTTGAGCGATATTGCCGTAGAAAAGGCGCTCAACACCCTGGTTTCCGATGTCGTTTCGGTAAGTGGCCGCGCGATCTCGCGCCTCGACCTTTACCGGAAGGTGAACGATGCTGCGGTTGCCAGCTCAGCCAACGTGAGTGCTGCTGCGGGCAGCGGCTTTTATGCTGAGTTCCATCGCCTTTCAAGGGAGCAACGTCAGATTGCCGCGCTTCGCGCAGTCATCGGCCTTCCGTATAGCGATATCGCCTCGATTATGGAGATGAGCGAAAAAACTGTGCGCCGTGCTTATTGCCAGGCACTCCTGGCGTTGCGCGACAAGCCGGCTGCCGTTCTAATCATCGAGGACGAAGTGTTCATTGCTCTCGACCTTCAGCAGATCGTTCGTAACCTCGGTCTTTCGGTTGCCGGCATCGCCAAGAACCGCGCCGAGGCACTGCGGATCGCGGGGCTTGCGAAGCCTAAATTGATCCTTGCCGATTATAAGCTCCGGGACGACACTGGCGTTGAAGTGGTCAAGGCAATTCGCGAGCAGCTCGACACAAGCGTGATCTATGTCACGTCGCATCCTGAAGCTGTCGCCGCGACCAGGGACTGTGCCGAAGACCTCGTAATATCGAAGCCTTTCAATCCAAGAGCGCTCGCGCGCGCTGTCCAGACGCATCTAGCGGCGTAAACAGCGCGCTATCCTTTTCTTATTTGCCTAGGACGCGGCCAGCCACCGCGTCGAGCTTTGCGAGCAGTTCGGGATCCCGTGCGTGCCGCGACGTGATGATGGCGTGGTCGAGAGCGCGATCCGAGCCGACAGGGCAGGGCTCATGTTCTTTCGGGAAGCTTTTCGCGAGCGTTGCGATCAGCCGGCCAGCCTTCTCCGAATTTCCCTTCAAGACCTTCAAGATCTCCGCGATGTCGACATCGGCGTGATCGTCGTGCCAGCAGTCGAAATCGGTCACCATGGCGATGGTCGCATAGCAAAGCTCCGCCTCGCGAGCGAGCTTCGCCTCGGGCATGTTGGTCATGCCGATGACGCTGCAACCCCAGGACTTGTAGAGAAATGACTCCGCGCGCGTCGAAAACTGCGGCCCTTCCATCACGAGGTAAGTCCCGCCGCGTGCGTAGGGGATGCCTTCAGCCTTGGCCGCGGCTTCGATCTTATCGGCAAGGCCAGGGCTGATCGGATCGGCCATCGGGACGTGAGCCACGCAGCCAGCGCCGAAGAACGATTTCTCCCGCGCGAATGTGCGGTCGATGAATTGATCCACCAGGACAAACGTGCCGGGCGGCAGCTCTTCGCGGAAGGAGCCGCAAGCGGAGACCGAAATGAGGTCGGTGACGCCGACCCGTTTCAGCACGTCGATGTTTGCACGGTAGTTGATCGACGAAGGCGATTGTCTGTGTCCTGGTCCGTGCCGCGGGATGAAGGCAATGGGCAGGCCCGCGATCTCTCCCATATGCACGGGCGACGAAGGCTCGCCCCAGGGCGATCTCACGGCCTCTTCCCGCTTGTTTTCGAGGCCCGGCAGATCGTAGAGCCCAGATCCGCCAATAATTCCCAGAACCGCTTTCACCATCATTCTCTCCAGCCGCGCTCAGCCTGTTTTCCGGCATCTCTCAACCCGAAACGCAGGATGTCAAGGCATTAGCTCGATGTAATAGAGGGAAAAGACCCAACGGGCGTCCTCTTCCTCGGTCTTCTTCTCGCCGGGCGCCAGAGGCCTCACCGCGTATAGAGGCCCAAAATCGCCAATTCCGAAAGCATTGCCGTCCGCCTCCAGGGCCAGAATCCATCGCTCGGCCTTGGCGGTTTCCAGCGGCATCTCCGCTGCGTAGCTATCCAACGCGGAAAGCCGCACCGTTTTCGCCTCGCTGAGCGGACTTGCCAGGGCCAGAACATCTTGGAGAAGCGGGCCCTTGTATACGGTCTCCCCGCTGTCCTCCGTGATCGGGACGGTCTGCTGAGGAAACTCCAGAAGATCGGCGAAGGTGAAGGCGCGCGCCTGATTGAAGTCGAGATTGTTGTGATAGAAGAAGCGATCGCGCTTCGCATCGAAAGGCTTCCGGTTCGGAGCGCCGACAAGACCGCCGACGGTCAAGACCACAAGTCCGCATGGGAATGCGGGGGCGGCGCGCGCAGGGCTTGCAAAGGGAAATGCGACAGCTCCGGCGAAAAGACCGAGCAGGCTTCCGCGGCGGGACACAGGACTAGAAAACATTATCGCTCTCCGTAGCAGCCGCCGAGCTTGCGCGGCGTACGCTTGCCCCTTAAACGCTTTTTGGGCTGAGGAAAAGCGGGGCCTTCCAAGTGAATACTTATGTCGCGGCGGCATTCCTAGGCCTGATCGAGGGCCTGACCGAGTTTTTGCCCGTATCCTCAACAGGGCATTTGATCGTCTTTGTGGATCTTCTCGGCTTTCAGGGTCCGCCCGGCAAGACCTTCGAGGTGATGATTCAGCTTGGTGCCATCTTCGCGCTTGTCATCCTCTATTTCGGCAAATTGTGGAGCACGCTGATCGGCCTTCCAACGGACCCCGCTGCGCGGCGATTTGCGCTCAGCATAGCGGTGGCTTTTCTCCCGGCTCTCGTGCTTGGAGCGACGCTCCACGGCTTCATCAAATCGGTGCTCTTTTCGCCTTTGGTCGTCGCTGTGGCGCTCATCGCAGGCGGCCTGGTCATTCTCGTTGTGGAGGAAACGCAGCGGCATGTCCGCTATGCCAAAGCCGACCACATTCCGCTTGGCATAAGCCTTCTCATCGGCATAGGGCAAACGCTCGCGCTCATTCCCGGCGTCTCGCGGTCTGGCGCAACGATCATTGCGGGTCTGCTTTTGGGCTTGGAGCGGCGGGCTGCGGCCGAATTCTCCTTCTTCCTGTCGATCCCGACGATGACCGGCGCCTTCGTCTACGATGCTTACAAGAACCGCGATGTGCTCAACTTCGGCGACGCCGGCGTCATCGCCGTCGGTTTCGTCGTTGCCTTTCTGGCTGCTCTGGTGGTCGTAAAGCCGTTCCTCGCCGTGGTCAGCCGGACAGGCTTCGCGCCCTTCGCTTATTACCGCATCGCGCTCGGCACTTTCATCCTGACGCTTGCTTATCTTTCCTGAAGGCCTCCGCGCCTGCCGTTTACGAAGGGGACAATCGATCGGAACGCCACCTTGACCCAGGGCATAGATCTGGGGCTCAATACTGAGAGCCGCCGCCAACTGAAGCGGGCCGGACAGCTCCGCCTCGCCGTGCGACGTCGAGCGCACGTTCCGCATGAGCGCGTTCCGCATTTGTCATATCGCACCTATATGAAGGCGGGCCGTTTGGTTACATCGTGGCCCGCTTATTCGCGGGTTCAGCAGGAAAGGGCCATGGGAAGCGACATGCTTTTAAATTCGTTCGGCGACGCCCGGCAGATCGCGGTCGAGCGCGCTTTGGCCGAATTTCGCGCTGCGAGGCCGGTTGCGATCCGGTCCGGAGCCGGGGCCTTGCTCGCCTTTCCCGTCGATGGCCTGACCGAAGAGTTCATGACCTTCCTACAGCGGGAGGACCGCCTTCCGCGCCTTGTTGTTCCGGGGGAGAAGGTGAAGATAGCCGGAACATGGAACCGGCCCGCGGCAACCGTCCGGCTTCAGCCTTTCACCTTTGAGACGCTGGACGCATATTTCGATCCTGACAAGGAGAGTGCGGATGCGGTCCCCGAGGTCGCAGCCCCGAACCTAGCCGAGAGCGCGGCTTTGGCGCTTGCCAACCTCTCGCTTCTGCTGCCGGCCACCATTGTCGTGGACGCGACCCCCGATGCGCTTCGACTTCTGCCGGTCTTGTTGGTGGACGCCGAGGACGTGTTCGCCTTCCGCGACCGGGAGGCGAAGACGCTCAAGATCGTATCGCGCGCCGCGGTGCCCCTTGAGGGGGTCGGCAGCAGCGAATTCGTGGTGTTTCGCGGCGGCGACGGCCTCAGGGATCAGATTGCCGTTCTCGTGTCCGATCCTTCGCCCTCCCGCCCCGTGCTCGCGCGCATTCATTCCGCTTGCCTCACCGGCGATCTTTTCGGCAGCTTGAAATGCGATTGCGGCGAGCAACTGCGTGGCACCGTCCGGTCCATGAGCGAGCAGGGCGGCGGGATTGTGCTTTATCTCGATCAGGAAGGGCGCGGCAACGGCATCGCCAACAAAATCCGCGCCTACCGTCTCCAGGATCAGGGCTTCGACACTTACGACGCCGACGAGCTGCTCGGCTTCGGCCAGGACCAGCGGCGCTTCGATTTCGCCGCCGAGATGCTGAAGCAGCTTGGGTTTACCTCCGTGCGCCTGATGACGAACAACCCTCGCAAGATCCAGGCGCTGCGCGATGCCGGCCTCGAAGTTGTCTCGACGCACCGCGTGCTGACGCGGCCGACGGCGCACAATGAAAAATATCTGGCCGCGAAGCGCGACAAGGGCGGCCATCTTCTGGGCGATATGGCGCTCGACGGCGTCGATGCCAGCGATCTGCTTTCGCCCGCCCCGCAATCGTAGCGGGGGAACCTGCTTACAGGCTCTTACCGTTTTATTAATGCGCCGCTTCAGGCGGCAACGCTGACTATAAAAATCATCTATATGAGTATTAATATCCTTAAGTATTCCGTTTGATAGGTAATGCGTGTTTTGGCTGCTCAATTAATATGCACCAAGTAAAGTTTAACCGTGGAGACAACCTATGACTCCGCTTGAAGTCGCTCAAAAAGGGTATGATTGTTTCTTGACAGGCGACGTCGCCGGACTTGTTGGTCTTTTTAGCGACAACGCGACTTTTACGCCTCAGTTGGGGCTCGAAGGCAAGGCGCCGCTGGTAACGCCGAAAGGGACTTTCCGGCGCGACGAGCTGCCCGGCTATTTTGCTTCGTTAGCCGGGGAACTGGAGTTTTCGACCTGGGAAAACCGGCAGTGGATAGCGGACGGCGACACCGTCGTCGTGCTCGGCTACTACGCGGGCAAGAACAAGCGCACAGGCAAGCCGTTCGCCAGCGAATTTGCGCATGTGCTTACCGTCGCCGGCGAAAAGGCGACGAGCTTCAAGGAGTTCGCCGACACGGCCGGCATGCTGGAGGCTTCGACGGCCTGAGTACGAGCAGCCTCCCGGCGCACTTTTTCCGCGTCGAGGAGAGCCGGACCCTATTCGCCGGAAAGGATCATATCGCTCGCCTTCTCCGCGATCATGACCGTCGGCGCATTGGTGTTGCCGGACGTGATCGCGGGCATGATCGAGGCATCCACGACGCGCAGGCCGGTGACGCCGCGCACCCTGCATGAGCCGTCAACCACTGAGCCGCCGTCCACCCCCATCCGGCAGGTGCTCACCGGATGAAAGATCGTCGTCCCGATGTCGCCAGCGGCCCTGGCAAGCTCCTCATCGCCGTCGAAATGCGGCCCCGGCAGATACTCGCACGGCCCGAACCGCTCAAGCGCCTTCGCCCGCATGATGCGGCGCGTCAGCCTCAGTGAATCGGAGGCCACGCGCCGGTCGGCCTCGTCGGACAGGTAATTCGGCTGGATCGCGGGATGATCGCGGTAATCCGCGCTCTTGATGCGGACATGCCCGCGCGCAAGGGGGCGCAAATTGCAGACGCTCATGGTGATGGCCGGGAAGCTGTGCAGCGGCTCGCCGAACTTGTCGAGCGACAGGGGCTGCACGTGATACTCGACATTCGCGGTGGTGAACGACGGGTCGGACTTCGCGAAAATGCCGAGCTGGCTCGGCGCCATCGACATAGGGCCTGTGCGCCTCAGCGCATATTCCATGCCGATGGATGCCTTGCCGAATAGCGAACCCGCGCGTTCGTTGAGCGTCAGCGCTTTCCTGACCTTGAAGATCGTCCGCAACTGCAAGTGATCCTGCAAATTCTCGCCCACGTTTGGGCTTTCGGCGATAATCGGGATGCCGAGCCCGGAGAGAAGCTCGCCGGGCCCGATGCCCGAGAGCTGCAGGATCTGCGGCGAGCCGATCGCGCCAGCCGCCAGGATCACCTCTCGCTCGGCCTGAATCTGCACCTCCCCCCGTCTCGCACGAACCGCACGCCCATCGCGCACTTGCCGTCGAACGCGATGGCCTTCACCTGCGCGTGGGTGAAGATCGTCAGGTTCTTGCGGTGCCGGACAGGATCGAGAAACGCCTTTGCGGTGGTGACGCGCAAGCCCCGCCGCTGGTTCACCTTGAAATAGGCGGCGCCGAAATTATCGCCCCGGTTGAAATCGGCAATCTTGGGGATGCCAACCTCTTCGCAGGCGTCGCGGACCGCGTCGAGAATGGGCCAGTGGAGGCGCTGGCTTTCCACGCGCCATTCGCCGCCCGTGCCGTGCATCTCGTCAGCCCCATCCGCATTATCCTCGGACTTCTTGAAATAGGGCAGCACATCGTCCCAGCCCCAGCCGGTGAGCCCCATCTGCCGCCAGTGATCGTAATCGGCGGCCTGCCCCCGCATATAGATCATGCCGTTGATGGCGGAACAGCCTCCGAGGATGCGCCCGCGCGGATAGTTCAGCGCGCGGCCGTTCAGCCCCGGCTCGGCCTCCGTCTTGTAGCGCCAATCCATCTTGGGATTGCCCATGCAATAGAGGTAGCCCACGGGCACATGAACCCAGAAGTGATCGCCATGGCCGCCCGCTTCGAGGAGGGCAACCTTGTTGAGCGGGTTCGCGCTCAAGCGATTCGCGAGCACGCATCCCGCCGACCCTCCGCCCACAATGACGTAAGTGAAAGAGCCCAGGTTTGTCATCGCAGCCCCACCATGACGCTTTTAGTCCCATTTTTCCAGGGGTTAGGGGAAAACCGCGCATCCTCTGACGGCGCCCGGTAACCATAAAACTGTGCAGAGCTGTCACGAAGCGCGTGATCCGCGTCACAGTGTGTGATTAAACCATTAACGTGTGTGCGGTCAGTTCGCATCCCCAGTATCGCTGTTTCGGTTCATGACAACAAAAAGACTGCTTCTTCTTCCCGGCGACGGTATCGGCCCTGAGGTTATGGCCGAAGTCAAGCGCGTGATTGCGTGGCTCTCGCGGAGCGGACGCGCGCACTTCGAAACGCAAGAGGATCTGGTTGGCGGCTGCGCCTACGATGCGCATGGCGAAGCCATTTCCGATGCCGCCATGGCTAAGGCGAAGGCTGCGGATGCCGTGCTGCTCGGCGCGGTGGGCGGCCCGAAGTGGGACAAGGTTCCCTATGCGCAGCGGCCCGAGGCGGGGCTTTTGCGGTTGCGCAAGGACTTGCAGCTTTTTGCCAATTTGAGGCCAGCCATTTGCTATCCGGCACTCACGGAGGCGTCGAGCCTGAAGCGCGAAGTGGTCGAGGGCCTCGATCTCATGATCGTCCGCGAGTTGACGGGCGGCGTATATTTCGGCGAGCCGAAAGAGATCGTGACCTTGGAAAACGGCGAGAAGCGCGCCGTCGATACGCAAGTCTACACCGAGCATGAGATCGAACGGATCGCGCACGTGGCGTTCGAGATGGCAAGAACTCGCAACAAGCGCGTCGCCTCCGCCGAGAAGCGCAACGTGATGAAAACGGGCGTGCTGTGGAACGAGGTCGTGACCCGCGTTCACGCCGGTTACCCGGATGTCGAGCTGACCCACATCCTGGCCGACAATTGCGCCATGCAGCTCGTCCGATGGCCGAAGCAGTTCGACGTGATCGTGACCGACAATCTGTTCGGCGACATTCTCTCGGATCAAGCCGCAATGGCCACCGGATCGCTCGGAATGCTCCCATCGGCTTCGCTCGGCGCGAAGGATGCGAGCGGAAAGCGGCCGGCGCTGTACGAGCCCGTTCACGGCAGCGCGCCGGACATCGCCGGGCGCGGCATCGCCAATCCGATCGCCACGATTGCGAGCTTTGGCATGGCGCTTCGCTATTCATTCGGCATGGGAGCGGAAGCCGATCTCCTCGACGCGAGCATTGCGAACGTGCTTGCCAAGGGTCTTCGGACTCAGGACATCATGCAAGACGGCATGACGAAGGTTTCGACCGCTGAGATGGGCGAGGCCATCGCCGGCGAACTCGATCGGCTTGCGAGGCCGGCAACTTAGAAAGACCGCGGGGGCGGGGAAGGAGAAGGCGGGGTGGTGGCGGATCACTTCAGTGTCATCGGATTCAAGGCGAATTCGGCCGAAGCGCTGTCGGCGCTGGTGAGCAGCCTTCTGGAGAAGGGCGGCGAAAAGCAGCCTTGCGCGGCTGGCTACTACCACCGGCTGCGCTCGGCGGTCGGACCCGAATTATGGGTTCATATGCAGAAGGCCGCAGCCGCCGAGGCGGAAACGGATCCCTATGTCGCCGTTGGTATCACACCGTTTTTCGAGGGCGAGGGCCGCACGCCCATCCGCGTCCGCGCCATGCGCCAGCGTCCCAACGACAACCATTTCGAAGGCGCTTTCTACGTCGAGCTTGGGCCGACCATCGCGCTGATCGACGTAGTGGACTTCGCGCGTTTTGCGGGCAAGCACGTTCCCTTCATGGCCATCGCCCAGATTGTGGCATTTCCCCATGAGCTTGCGGTTTTCGAGAACGAGGCGTCCTTCCACGCCACGCAAGCCGACAAGAACGTGAAATTCACGCCGCGCTCGTTCCTGGCGAGCGGGCTGTTCGTCGGAGGCGGCGGCTCGGGCGATATCGTCTTCCTCGATCCCGAAGCCGAGGATTTCCGCGCGCCCGCGCGGGCTTTTCTCACGGGCGAGGTGCAAAAAACCGAGCGCCGCCGAAATCCCGACACGGGACAGGACTTCACCTGGGCCTTGATCGGCACGGCGGGCGGCACCTTCGATCTCGTGGCGGACGATACCGTGCTGCCGCGCGCCCTTGAGCCGGGGATGATCGTGGAGGGTGAATTCTGGCTGTGCGGCCGTCTCGTGGAGACCTTCGGCGCTGCCTGACACGCAGAAAAAGCTTTCTTTGTGTATTGGGCTGTGTATAGTACACAGAGAATAATGATTTGCGGGTTGGCATGCGGACAAATATCGACATCGATGATGCGCTCATCGACGAGGTGATGAAGGTGGCGAACGTGAAGACGAAAAAGGAAGCGGTGCATCTCGCCTTGCGGGAGTTCCTCAAAGTCAAGAAGAAGAAGGACCTCTTCGACCTCGCAGGAAAAATCGAGTTCGAGGACCGCTTCGATCACAAGGCTCTGAGACACACACGCTACGATGCTGATTGATACGAGCGTCCTCGTCGCTCTGTTCAGGGACCGTTCCGGCACGGTTGTGCATGCGCTTCGCGAACTTCTGGAAGGTCACGATTATTACCTGACACGCTTCACCCAGATGGAGCTTTTGCAGGGCGCTCGCGACGAGAAGGAATGGTTGAGGCTTGCCGACTATCTCGCCGATCAGGATTATCTTGAAGCGACCGAGGAGACCTGGGCTGCGGCCGCCCGGCTCTATTTCGATCTTCGCCGCAAGGGCCTTACGGTGCGAAGCGTGATAGACTGCTGCATCGCGGAGATTGCCCTGACGCACGGGGTAACTCTTCTTCACAACGATCGCGATTTCGTAACCATCGCAAAGCTGCGTTCGCTGAGGCACGTGCAGTTCGAAGCGCTGGCCGCCCCAGCCTTTCACGAGGCCGCGCAAGCTCCCCTGCGCTAACGCGGCCTCTGTCATGGCCGGGCATCGACCCGGCCATCCAGTGCCCATTGCAAAACGTGAGTCTGTGGATGGCCTATGAGGGGGTAAGCGGCTGATTTTGCTGGTGGACGCCCCTCACCCCAACCCTCTCCCCAGGGGAGAGGGAGACCCGCCGCGATTCCACCGAAGCAGGATGCACTCGTGCGTGCCCCATCCGCGATTTTGCTTGAAACTTGCCGCATTGCTCACCAAGGTCCATGACGCGCTAACGTCGCGCGCTGGGGATAGTTAAGAACATGACCGGCACAGGCCAGCAATTCATCATCGTCGGCGAGCGGACCAACGTCACCGGCTCTGCAAAATTCCGTAAGCTCATCGAGGCGAATGACTACGACGCCGCCCTTGCAGTCGCGCGCGAGCAGGTCGAAAGCGGCGCCAATGTGCTCGACGTAAACATGGACGAGGGCCTTCTCGATTCCGAAAAGGCGATGACCACCTTCCTCAATCTCATCGCCTCGGAGCCCGACATTTCGCGCGTGCCGGTCATGATCGATTCTTCGAAATGGGCGGTGATCGAGGCGGGCCTCAAATGCGTGCAGGGCAAGGCGATCGTCAATTCCATCAGCATGAAGGAAGGCGAAGAGCCGTTTCTGGACCACGCGCGCAAAGTGTTGCGCTATGGCGCGGCGGTGGTCGTCATGGCTTTCGACGAAAGCGGCCAAGCCGAGACGGCGGAACGGAAATTCTCGATCTGCGAGCGCGCCTACCGGCTCTTAACCGACCGCGTCGGCTTCGCTCCCGAAGACATCATCTTCGACCCCAATATTTTTGCGGTCGCAACCGGGATCGAGGAGCACAGCAATTACGGCGTCGCCTTCATCGAGGCCGCTCGCCGCATCCGCGCCGAGCTTCCGCACGTTCATGTCTCAGGCGGCGTCTCCAACCTCTCCTTCGCATTCCGCGGCAACGAGCCCGTGCGCCAAGCGATGCACACGGTCTTTCTCTTTCACGCCATTCAGGCCGGCATGGACATGGGGATCGTGAATGCGGGCCAGCTTGGCGTTTATGACGACTTAAAGCCCGAGCTGCGTGAGCTTTGCGAGGACGTGGTTCTCAACCGCCGCCCCGATGCAACAGACCGCCTGCTCGAAGCCGCCGACAGGTTCAAGGGCGGCGGCGCCAAGAAGCAGGCGCCCGATCTCTCCTGGCGCGAGCGCCCTGTCGCCGAGCGCCTGAAGCACGCGCTCATTCATGGCATTACCGATTACATCGACGCCGACACGGAAGAGGCACGGCTCGAGGCCAAGAGGCCGCTGCATGTGATCGAAGGCCCACTCATGGACGGCATGAACGTCGTCGGCGACCTGTTCGGCGCGGGGAAGATGTTCCTGCCGCAGGTCGTCAAATCCGCCCGCGTGATGAAAAAGTCGGTGGCCTATCTCATGCCCTTCATGGAGGCCGAGAAACGAGAGGCCGGACTTGAAAACACGCCAGCCGCCGGCCGCATCGTCATGGCGACTGTAAAAGGCGACGTGCACGACATCGGCAAGAACATCGTCGGCGTCGTGCTTCAGTGCAATAATTACGAGGTGATCGATCTCGGCGTGATGGTGCCGTCTCAGCGCATCCTCGATAAGGCGCGCGAAGTGAACGCCGACATGATCGGGCTTTCGGGGCTGATCACGCCGAGCCTCGACGAGATGGTGTTCGTTGCCTCCGAAATGGAGCGCCAAGGTTTCGACGTGCCTCTTCTCATCGGCGGCGCGACGACGAGCCAAATCCACACCGCTGTGAAAATCAGCCCGAACTACAAGCGCAACCAGGCCATCTATGTCACCGACGCCAGCCGCGCTGTCGGCGTCGTGTCGAATCTGCTCGGCGACGGCAGCGCCGACTATGTCGGCAAGATCCGCGAGACTTACAGCTCGGTTGCCCGCGCGCACGAACGCGGCCGCGCCCAAAAGGCGCGCGTGAGTCTCGCGCAGGCTCGGGAAAATAAGTTCAAGATCGATTGGCCGGGGTATCGGCCGCCGCGTCCCAGCTTTATCGGCGCCAGGGCTTTCACGAAATACGACCTTGGGAAGCTCGTTCCTCTCATCGATTGGACGCCGTTTTTCTCCGCGTGGGAGATGAAGGGGACATTCCCCGGCATCCTCACCGACAGCCGCTACGGCCAGGCCGCGACCGCGCTCCATGCCGATGCAGAGGCCATGCTCCGGAAGATCGTCGATGAAGGCTGGATTGTCGCCAATGGCGTCATCGGCCTTTGGCCCGCGAACACCGAAAACGACGATGACATCGCAATTTATGCGGATGAAGAGCGCGCGAAGCGGGTCGCCACCTTCCACACGCTCCGGCAGCAGATCGCGCGGGAAAGCGAGCGTGCCAACACCGCGCTTGCCGACTTCATCGCGCCGAAATCGAGCGGGCTCGCGGATTACATCGGAGGCTTCGCCGTCACGGCAGGTATCGGCGAAGAGGCCGTCGCCGAGCGTTTCGCCAGCGCACATGACGACTATTCCAAGATCATGGTCAAGGCGCTCGCGGATCGTCTCGCGGAAGCTTTTGCGGAACACATGCACGCCCGCGTCCGGCAGGAGTTCTGGGGCTATTCGAAGGACGAGGCGCTCACGCCAGCGGAGATGATCGCCGAGAAATATCGGGGCATCCGTCCGGCCCCCGGCTATCCCGCTCAGCCCGATCATACGGAAAAAGGCACGCTGTTCCGCCTTCTGACTGCGGAACGCGCCACCGGCATCAAGCTCACAGAGAGCTTCGCCATGCTGCCCGCCGCCTCCGTTTCGGGCCTCTATTTCTCGCATCCTGAAAGCCACTATTTCGGCGTTGGCAAGATCGAGCGCGATCAGGTGGAGGATTACGCGCGGCGGAAGGGCTGGCCGGTCTCCGAGGCCGAACGCTGGCTTGCTCCGATCCTAAACTACGAGCCGAAAGCCGAGCGGCCGAAAAGCGCCGCTGCGTAGGCTGGACGAAGGATTCTAGAGCGTATCCGCTTTTGATGGAATCAAAAGCGGATACGCTCTAACTCTATGTTTTGTCGTGCGTCTTATCGGAAAACCGCTTCACACTTTTCCGGACGCACTCTAACATGTCGCCGTGGCTTAAGAGCAGCTGGCTGGACCGGCCAGTCTAGCGGGATGCTGAAAAAGCGGATTCATCCTTCGACAGGCTCAGGATGAGGCCGTGTGCTATCAACGACTTACTCCTCATGGTGAGCCTGTCGAACCATGGGCAGCATCACTTTTTCAGCAGTCTGCTAGAACGTCGTGCAGGCAGATGGCGCCGGACCGCATTCGGTATCAGATCGCGACCTGGCGTCCTATCTCGACCACCTGATCCACGGGCAGCCGGAAGAACTCTGTCACCTGGGCCGCGTTTCGCTCCATTGCGGCGAAAATGCTTTCCTCCCATCTCGGGAGGCCCTTGCCGTCGGTCCGCGGGACAACGGTTTCGCGCCCGACGTAGTAAGTCACATCGTCGAGATTAAGATCGCAGCCTCTTGCCTTTGCATCCTCAAGGACGGGAGGAATTTCGGGCCGCTCCATGAAGCCGTAATTGACCGTCGCCCGCCAGAAATTCGGCGCTTCCGGGAAGAAGCGGAGACGATCCTCCTTGCGCACGAAGGGCACGGGCTCGATCGACACGTTGATCACCATGATGCTCTCGTGAAGGGACCGGTTGTGCTTGACGTGCCACGCCATGACGGGTGGCACCCCTTCTTTCGAGCGCGTCAGGAACACCGCTGTTCCCGGCACTCGGGGAACGCCCTTCTCGGCGAGGTCCTTCAGGAACGTATCCGTGCGCACGTACTTGGACCTCAGCACCTGCATGATGGCATCCCGCCCGGTATGCCAGACCCACATGAGGCCGAATACCACGGCCGCGAGTGCGAGCGGCACATATCCGCCTTCCGCGATTTTTGCCGAATTGGCGATCAGGAACGCGCCGTCGACAACCATGAAGCTCCCAGCAACGGCGATGCTGACCGGCAGGCTCCAGCGGAGCTTTTCAATCATGGCGATGAAAAGCAGCACAGAGGTCATCAGCATGGTCGCCGAAACGGCGATGCCGTAGGCCGCGGCAAGGTTGTCCGATTTGCGGAACGCCAGCGTCAGCGCGATGGTGATGATCATCATCAGCCAGTTCACCACACCGACATAGATTTGCCCGTACCCCATCGCGGAGGTCTGCGTGATGCGAAGGCGCGGCATCCAGCCGAGCTGGATGGCTTGCCGCGTCATGGAGAACGCGCCCGTGATGATCGCCTGGCTTGCGATGATCGTCGCGGCGGTCGCCAGAATAACAAACGGGACAAGAAGGGGTCTTGGGCAAAGCGCGTAGAACATATTGTCCGCGATCGGAGCGCCATTGAGCGCAAGAGCGGATTGCCCGGCGTAGTTCAGGATAAGGCAGGGGAATACAATGAAAATCCAGGCCAGCTCGATCGGGCGGCGGCCGAAGTGGCCCATGTCGGCGTAAAGCGCTTCCGCACCCGTGACGCAGAGAAACACCGCGCCCAGGACAAGAAACGAGGTCGTGCCGCCCGATAGGAGATACTCCAGGCCGTAAGCTGGGTTCACCGCTTCAAGCACCGCGGGATTTTGTGCAATCCCCGAGAGACCGAGAACGCCAAGCGATACAAACCAGACCGCCATAATGGGGCCGAACATCTTGCCGATGAGCGCGGTGCCGCGCGGCTGGACGAGAAAGAGCAAGACAAGAATGCCGACGGTCAGCGGCACGACATACTCTTCAAGCCTCGTCGTCACGATCGAGAGCCCTTCAAGCGCCGACAAAACCGAGATCGCTGGCGTGATCACACCGTCCCCGTAGATGAGCGCCGCGCCGAACAGGCCGACCATGACAATCAGCGCTTTCTTTTTGGTGCGGCCGGTTCCAAGGCCCTTGCGGCCGCTGAGAAGCGCCATCAAGGCCATGATGCCGCCTTCGCCATGATTATCGACGCGCAGGGCGACGCCGACATACTTGACCGTCGTCACGATGATGAGCGTCCAGAAAATGAGCGACAGGCTCCCAAGCACCATGGCGCGATCGGCGACCTGGGCCCCGGTCGCGCCCAGAACGACTTTCAGCGTATAGAGGGGACTCGTGCCGATGTCGCCGAAGACAACGCCGAGGGCCGATAGGGCGAGTGCTCCGTGGCGCCCTTGAGGAAGCGCTGCGACGCCTTGCGGTAGGAAAGCCGAGCCTGCGGAGCTCATTCTCGATCCAGGTATAATTGCTGCGAAGATTTGTGCAGCCTTAGCATGGGATCGTAGTAGATGCATCAAGTCCGTTCATTGATAAGTTAAGGCGCTGCCACAATGAACGTCCAGGAACGTCTTATATTCCGTACGCGTGCTCGGGCATAGCCATTTGCTTCGCTTATGTAGAAGCAATGTTTCGGGCTGTAGGGCGCGATCTTCTTTCATCCCTTTATCGTTTCCGCAAGTGATTTTTGCCCCACTCCGACAATCCGCCGCGTGCCCGCACAACGTGTGTCCGCCCTCGCTTCAGAGCCGGCTGCATGAACTCAAATCTTGCTTGCCTCTTGCAAAGGCCTTAATAAACGCAAGAACATGCTTCCAATCCAGCGCGGTCCGTCCTAAAAGGCGGCCAAAAGTGGGCGCGCTACGACGCACCCAAAAATCGAAGTTTCCCTGAAAGGCGAGGAGTTCCTGACCGTGACTGTAAGGATTTTATGCATCGGCTTCGCGCTGGCGCTTGGCACACAATTCGCCTCCGCGGCTCCGGTCGCTCGCGTCAATGGAATGGACATCACCGAGGCAGAGCTTGCCTTCGCGGAAGCCGAGGTGGGAGCCGAGATCGCCGGTCTCCCCGCTGAGAGCCGCCGCCGCGTTCTCGTGGAGTATCTCGTCGAGGCGCATCTTTTCGCCGAAGAGGCGGCCAAGAACCAGCTCGGGTCGGGCAAGGACTTCGAGGACCGCCTCGCCTATTACAAACTGCGTGCGATGCGCGACACCTTCTACGAGAAGAAGGTTCGCGAAGCCGTGACCGAAGCCCAGGCCAAGGCCGCCTACGACGAGCAGATCGGAAAGCTGAAGCCCGAGCCCGAAGTGCGGGCGCGCCACATCCTGGTCAAGACCGAGCAGGAAGCGAAAGATATCGTGGCACAGCTCAAGGCCGGCGCCGACTTCAACGAACTTGCGAAGAAAAGCTCTGACGGGCCGAGTTCCCACACCGGCGGCGACCTCGGCTATTTCTCGCGCGGGCAGATGGTGAAGGCATTCGAGGACGCCGCTTTTGCGCTGGAGCCGGGCCAGATCTCCGAACCCGTGCAGTCGGAGTTCGGCTGGCACGTGCTGAAGGTCGAGGACAAGCGCAACAGGCCGATCCCAAGCTTCGACGAAGTGAAGGATCAGCTCATGGCTTCGCTCATCCAGACCCAGCTCAAGGACGTCGTGCAGAAACTCAGGACCTCCGCGAAGGTCGAGATTGTCGATCCTGAGCTGAAGAAGGCGATCGACGAGGACGCCAAGGCGGCTGCTCTGGAATCCTCAGCCCAGCAGAAATAAGCATAAACGGAGCCCGCCTGACATCATGGCGAAAATTCATAAGGTTTCGCCGTTCGCACCCGTCGAACTTCCCGAGCTGCCTCCCCTCGCTGGAGTGCGGCTCGCAGTCGCCGAGGCGGGCATCAAGTATGCTAACCGCACCGATGTGCTGCTCATGCTTTTCCCGGAAGGCACTGAAGCAGGCGGTGTGCTGACGCGCTCAAAAACGTCGTCCGCGCCGGTCGATTGGTGCCGCGAGCAACTGCAACATGGCAGCGCAAGAGCGCTTGTCGTCAATTCCGGCAACGCGAACGCTTTCACGGGACGGCGCGGGCGCGAGACGGTCGAAGCCACGGCTGCATTTGCAGGCGAGGCCGCAGCTTGCGAGGCGGAGCGCGTCTTCATCGCATCGACCGGCGTGATCGGCGAGCCTCTCGACGCCTCCAAGTTCAAGGACGTGCTGAAAGAGATGGCTTCGCGCGCTGGCGAGGACCTTTGGGCCGATGCCGCCCGCGCGATCATGACCACGGACACCTTCCCGAAGCTCGCCACGCGGCGCGCGATTGCCGGCAATGTGCCCGTCACGCTGAACGGGATCGCCAAAGGCTCCGGCATGATCGCTCCCGACATGGCGACCATGCTCGCCTTCATCGTCACCGACGCGCCCATCGAGTCGCACGTGCTGACCCGGCTTTTGCAGCGGCACACGCAGACGACCTTCAACTCGATCACTGTCGATAGCGACACGTCGACAAGCGACACGCTCCTCATCTTCGCCACGGGCGAGGCCGCTGCGCGCGGAGCGCCGAAGATAGCTTGCCCGGACGATCCTGAGGCCGCCACCTTCTCGGCCGCGCTGCTTGCGCTTCTGCACGACCTGTCGCTGCAAGTCGTGAAAGACGGCGAAGGCATCACGAAACTCATCACCATCCACATCGAAGGTGCGGAGAACGACGAGGCCGCCCGGCGCATCGGGCTCGCCATCGGAAATTCGCCCTTGGTCAAAACCGCCATCGCAGGCGAGGACGCCAACTGGGGGCGGATCGTCGCGGCTGTCGGCAAGGCGGGGGAGGCGGCCAACCGCGACCGGCTTTCGATCTGGTTCGGCGACATCCAGGTCGCCAGCGAAGGCATGCGCCATCCCGATTACGAGGAGGCGGCCGGCGCCGCGTACATGAAACGGGGCGAGATCGAGATCCGCGTCGATGTAGGCGCGCAAGGCCCTGGCCGCGCGACCGTTTGGGCATCCGATCTCACTCACGGCTATATCGACATCAATGCCGACTACCGGAGTTGATCGCGCCGCCGCGCCACGCCTCGTCACCGTTGTTGCGGTGGCCTTGATCGATGCCGATGGGCGCGTGCTTCTCGCTCAGCGCCCCGAGCACAAGGAGCATGGCGGCCTTTGGGAGTTTCCGGGCGGCAAGATTGATCCCGGCGAATTACCCGAGGCGGCGCTGATCCGCGAACTGAAGGAAGAACTTGGCATCGACGTCCCCGCGCGCTGCCTCGCGCCGCTGACCTTCGCGAGCCACACCTACGAAACCTATCACCTGCTGATGCCGCTCTATGCCTGCCGCAACTGGGAGGGCGAGCCCGAGCCGCTCGAAGGCCAGAAGCTTGCCTGGGTGCGGAAGGACCGCCTGCGCGACTACCCCATGCCGCCCGCGGACGAGCCGCTCATCCCCATCTTGCAGGACTGGCTCTAGGCGCCCGCCAACCGGTATTGATCTTGAGCAAAGCGGCCAAAGCCGTTGAATAATAAAGTATTGAAATCCGCAATATCGCTTATCAGGGCCGTTCGCCGGAGAAGGACATGGGCAAGACCCGCAAATCGGCGGAGCCAGAGGAATCGGTGCTGCGCGATACCCGGGAAGTTACCGCACTTGAGCAATACCGGTACTCGGCTGAGCCCCCGAAGCCACGCAAGCCTCCCAAAAACTACAAATATCTCAAGGAACTGGCCCATCTGCAATTCGAGCTGATCAAGCTGCAGGAATGGGTCCGCCTCCAGGGCCTGCAAGTTGTGGTGTTATTCGAGGGCCGCGACGCTGCCGGGAAGGGCGGCGTCATCAAGCGCATCACGCAAAGCCTGAACCCCCGCATCTGCCGCGTCGTCGCGCTGAGTACGCCGACGGAGCGCGAGCGCGGCCAATGGTATTTCCAGCGCTATGTTGCCCACTTGCCCGCGCGGGGCGAAATCGCCCTGTTCGACCGCAGTTGGTACAACCGCGCCGGCGTTGAACGCGTCATGGGGTTCTGCACCGAAGAAGAGTACCGTGAGTTTCTGCGCTCCTGTCCTCTTTTCGAGGAAATGCTGGTTCGATCCGGCATCTACCTTATTAAATACTGGTTCTCGGTCAACGACGAGGAGCAGGAACGGCGCTTCCAGGAGAGGATACGCAATCCCATCAAGCGCTGGAAGCTCAGCTCAATGGACCTGGAATCACGCAGGCACTGGGTTGAGTACTCCAAAGCCAAGGATGAGATGCTATTCCATACCGACCGCGACGAGACTCCATGGTGGGTCGTCAACGCCGACGACAAGAAGAGGGCAAGACTGAATTGCATAGCGCATCTGCTGAAGCAGATTCCGTATCACGACATGACCCCGGTCGAAATCGAAGTTCCTCCCCGGCAGGATGACATCGGATACAAGCGGCCCAAGAAGTCGACCCAGCGCTTCGTTCCCGCAGTCTATTGACCAGAGCGTATCCGCTTTTGATAGAATCAAAAGCGCGCTCTAACTCTATGTTTTGTCGTGCGTCTTATCAGAAAACCGCTTCACACTTTTCCGGACGCACTCTGGAGGACTAACGC
The DNA here is from genome assembly GCA_963834165.1 of uncultured Alphaproteobacteria bacterium. Taxonomy (GTDB): domain Bacteria; phylum Pseudomonadota; class Alphaproteobacteria; order Rhizobiales; family Rhodomicrobiaceae; genus Rhodomicrobium. The sequence goes on from CAWIAL010000018.1 coordinate 943,305, forward strand.
GCCCGGCCGTTTTCCAGCCCTCAAAACTTTTTCCCGTAACTCAAGGTTGCGTAAGGCCGCCAGATGCTCTCGTCATTGCCTCTCCCAAAGCCGCCCGAAAGCGTGAGATCGTGCGACCAATAGCGCAAATTAAGGAGCGCGCCCTCTCTCACATACTCCTTGTAAAGATCGAGGCGCCTGCCCTCCTGGTAAGTGTTAGCGTTGTTGATTACGCCTCCAGCTTCCGCACCTGCGGAAAGTTTGAATCCATCCCAGCAGTGCAATATTTCATATGCGCCGCGTTCATAGAACGTGACCGTATTGTCGAATTGCAGCCAGGATAAGTTGGCGGAGGCCCAGAAGTTGCCGCTCCCTCGCCAATAGCTCTCGATCGCAGCGGTTCCTCCATAGCTCTGCTGCTGGACGGCCTGGCCCGCCTGCCAAAAGATCCGTGCCTGCGCCTGGTAGGCTGCACCCGCGTAGAACTTGATCCAGAATTCATGCCAATTCAATTGATAGCCGGCGGTTACATCCCCGAGCATCTGGATATTCGCCGCCATGAATGCGCTCGAAAAGACGTTCGCGTCTGTTTCGCCGTAGACATTTGCGAAGCCGTCAACTTTGAGCCTAAATCCGGGTTGATCGATAGGGCCAAGAAAACTCCAAACGGTGCTGCTCGCCAAAGCCACTGCGCGGTCCGAATAATCCGCGGTGACATAGGTTTCAAACCGCGGAGCATCGCCGGCATGGCATGGAAAAATACCTGCCAATACCGCAGCGTAGAGGCTCAAGGAATGCAACCACGATGAACGCAACACAACCGAAACTCATAGCTCCATAATTTTGAAGGTTAACGTGGCTGGTGGCCCGCTGCGAATCTTTTTTAATAAAATTGACAAGATGTTTTTGCTATGCGGCTCGAATTAGATGAAGGGGCTTAAAGCTTGACTTGGCATTCAGGCAGGGGGCACAAGCAGGGCTTCGATAGCGGCAATTCGTGGGACGAGATGGGGCGCCGGTTTCTGCTTGTTGTGTTGATGGCGTGTTGCGCGGCGCTGGCCTCGTGCGCCCCCATGGTGGCGCTTCATGACTCCGAGGTTCAGTACACGACGGTGAATACGCCAGCCGGACCTTTACGTCTCGCCGTGATGGATCAGGGAAAAGGCCGCCCTATCCTCCTGCTTCATGGTTTTGCGACATCGAGCTTCACGTGGCAGGCGATCGTGCCCGAGCTTGCAAAGAACCACCGGGTCATCGCGGTCGACCTGCGCGGGTTCGGCGCTTCCGACAAACCGCTGGACGACCATTATTCGATCTTCGATCAAGCGGACGCGATCGAGGCTTTCATCGAGCAGGAGAACCTGAAGGATCTGACGATTGTCGGTCATTCCTTCGGTGGCGGTGTCGCGCTCGCGCTGGCGCTGAAATCGGGGGAACAACGCCATCCGCGCATCCGCAACCTCGTGCTCATCGACAGTATCGCCTACAAGCAGCCGATCCCGATCTTCTTCCGGCTCCTGCAAATTCCGATGCTTGGCGAGGTAAGCATGGCGCTTGTGCCGCCCGAGGTTCAAGCGGCGCAAGGCTTGCGCCTTGCCTATTACGATCGCGACAAGATCACCGCGCGCGCCGTGGCGGAATACGCGAACACGCTCTACTCTCCGGCGGCGAAGCACGCTCTGACCAAGACCATCGAGCAGATCGTGCCGCCGAACATCGAAGAGATCTCGGGTCGCTATAAAACGATCAAGTTTCCGACGCTTGTGGTCTGGTGCAAGGACGACAAGGTGGTGCCCGTCTTTTTCGGACATCGGCTAAAGGCCGATATTCCCCCTTCGGAGCTGGTCGTTTTTGCCGATTGCGGGCACATGCCCCAGGAAGAGAAGCCGCAAGATACCGCGCGCGCAATCCAGGGATTCCTCGCCCGGCACGAAAGCTGAACCGCGCAACCAGCTCATTGGCGAACGGCGGCTTTCTTGCGCCGTTCGCTTCGCTTTGGCTTGGCCATGGTCCTCAGACGCGGTGCGGTCGATTAGCGTATGATCGACTGACATGGAAACGCGAGGCCTCTCCCGGTGGGAGAGGCCGGACCGCTTTGCGGTCCGGGTGAGGTAAGTGCTTAATTGTGAAATGGAAGCGCCCCTCACCCCAACCCTCTCCCCCTGGGAGAGGGAGTCCCGCTTCGATTCCATTTAAGCTGGATGCGCTCTAGGCATCGAATTCGCCTTCCGCAACAACTCTTCCGGCCTCGTCCAGAATCTTAAAACCGGTCACCTTACCCCAACGAAAAGTTCTGATTTCCGCGAGGGCTTTAGCCTCGTTTCTTGCCGATTCGATAGTCACGAATGCTGTTTCGACATCCTCAACGCCGATTTTGCCGTCGGCTCCGACACCCCAAAGTTGAAGCGAAAACATAAGTACCCTCCATATGCGCTTACTGCTTAGAACAGGAGATGAGGCAGGATTCCAGCCCGCGTCAAGCGGCCAATACCGCCTTTTTGCTTCCCGAAGTATTAGAGAGCGCGGAATAGTGCTTCGCCTTGATCCGGCACGTTCTCTGCTGAGTAAAGCCAAGATGCGCGTGGAAGCCGCAAACTGCCACTAGGATAACACTCGATCCGCTTCCGCAAAGTGGCCTGCCGAGCGAGTTATGCCTCACGCCGGCGCAGGACTTTACTCACCAATTCACAGCAAACAATAAGCGAGTGTTGACGCCCGCCATTACCCATGTTATCCCATATATGCCCGTTCGGAAGGGGGCGATTCGGAGGGAGAGCTAAACTCTTTTGTCGTGCAAGGCCACTGCGCGTCGAGATATCTCCCTCCGGTCCATCCGATATGGCACGAATAGACTGATTATTCGTTTCTTTTTGTCACTTTGCTCAACCGATTTCCCGTTTTGGGAGAGATTTCTAGTTGATCTCCCCGAATACGATGCCTGGGTATATATGGGTAAAGGCGGGAAGCGGTTCAGGATTTGAAACGGCGACACAGTGCGCGGCCGTCGTGTGCGCGTTTTGACGGAGGCGTGGACTTGGGGTTATGGATGAATTCGCATCGCGCATTGACAGCAAGGTCGATCAACGGGGACGTGTCGCCATTCCCGCGCCGTTCCGCGCTGTCCTTGCCCAGGAAGGCGCCGATGAAATTCACTGCTATCCGCATCTCGACTACAATACGATCGAAGCTGGCGGCGCTCGTCTGGTCGAGGAAATTAAGGGGATTGTGGGCAGGCAGCCGACTGGCTCGCCGCTCCGGGAATCCCTCGAACTTGTCTATTTCGGCGAATGCGAAAAGCTCAAAGTCGATCCGGACGGCCGGACCGTCTTGCCAAAGCGCCTTCGCGATCATGCCGGAATCACAGAGACTGCGGTTTTCGTCGGCCTTGGCAACAAGTTTCAAATCTGGGAGCCTGAGGCTTACAACAAATTTCGCGAACGCGCGCGCGAACAAGCGCTTGCGCTTCGCAGGGAGCTCGGCGCGGGGAACCGCTGATGAAGCGGAGCAGACGAGGGGGCAACAGGGACGTGGCGGACCGCGGGAGGCCGGTAGAGGGCCAGCTTCCCGATGGCGGACCGGTCCGTCACATCCCGGTGCTACTCGAAGCAGTGCTGAGAGCGCTTGCGCCGAAGATGGGCGAACGCTTCATTGACGGCACATTCGGGGCCGGCGGCTACGCGCGCGCTATTCTCGCGGCGGCGGATTGCGAGGTGCTCGGACTCGACCGCGATCCGTCGGCAATAGCGGCGGGCCGCCCAATCGAGGCGGAGTTCAGCGGCCGTCTGAAACTTGCTGAAACACCGTTCTCTCGCATGGAAGAGGCGGCACAAGCGATTGCCTGGGATCGGGTCGACGGCGTCGTTCTCGATCTCGGCGTCTCGTCCATGCAACTCGACGAGGCGGAGCGCGGCTTTTCATTCATGCGCGACGGCCCGCTCGATATGCGGATGTCCGGCCAAGGGCTTAGCGCTGCCGACGTCGTCAACACCTTCGAGAAGGACGAGATCGCAAACATCTTGTATGAGTTTGGCGAGGAGCGCCGCTCCCGCGCCATCGCCGCCGCTATTGTCCGGGACCGCGAAGCCGCGCCGTTCGAGCGCACCGGCCAGCTTGCCGATCTTGTCAGCCGCATTCTGGGCCGCCGCCCGGATGACCCCAAGCATCCCGCGACCCGCACCTTCCAGGCGCTTCGCCTTTACGTGAATGACGAGCTTGGCGAACTTGAACGCGCGCTCGCAGCGGCGGAACGCATTCTGAAACCGGGGGGGCGGCTCGCCGTGGTCACCTTCCATTCGCTGGAAGACCGGATCGTGAAGCGCTTCCTGCAAAGCCATGGCGGCAAGCAGCCGAGGTCCTCGCGTTATCTTCCCGCCGAGGCGAAAGGCCCCGCGCCCGCGTTCGAGCTGAAGGACCGTCACGGCATCGCGCCATCCGAGGACGAGATTGCAGCAAACCCTCGTGCGAGGTCCGCGCGGCTGCGCTGGGCAATCCGCACTGCGGCTCCGCCCATGCAGTGAATGTTTGATCGCTTGGCCGCTTTGCCCCCTGGTTCGGCCATGAGGCTTGTCGTTTAGGGCGCTCGGCCTCATCCTGAGCTTGTCGAAGGATGAAGCCGGCAATCGCAAATGCTGGTTGCCCGCTCAATCCTTCAGGAGAAGAGTTGGCATGTTGACTCTGACGGGAGCGCGTTTGATTGCGGCACAAGACGGGTATGCCGGCATTGGGCTTGAGCGCGGATTCCTTTTAAAGCTCTTCTTTCTGGATCGGCATCTGGTTCGCCTGCTGATAGTCCGGCCCGAGGGGCTGCGCACGCCGCGTACATGGTCGCTGTCGCCTGAGTTCATGGAAGGCGCGGACCCCATCGACGGCCGCGACCGTCTCGATCTGGCAGGATTTCCCGGCTACGGAATTCTTTCGGTTGCGGAAACCGAGGCGAGCATCGCGATTGAGACCTCCTTTATAAAAGTGGAGATACGCCGCTCGCCTCTCGCGCTCTCCTGGTTTTTCCGCTCGGATGAATCGGCAGTCTTTCAGCCCGCACTGCAGGACAGGCCGACGCAAGCCTACCATTTCGAGCGCGCTGGGCCGGGATTCATTCATTATCTCGCTCGCGATCCAGGCGAACATTATTACGGCTTCGGCGAAAAAAGCGGGAACGCCAATAAGCATGGCCGCCGCCTTCGCATGCGCGCCACGGACGCCCTCGGCTACGATGCCGAAACCTCGGACCCTCTCTACAAGCACATTCCATTTTACATCACGGTCCGGCCTGTTTCCGGGGCGCCGATTGTTGGGCTTTTCTACGACAACCTTTCTCACGGCGCCTTCGATCTCGGGCAGGAGATCGACGCCTATCATGGGCACTTCCGCAGCTTCGAAACGGGCGATGGCGATCTCGATCTCTATCTGATGTTCGGCCCTGAGGTGAGCGACGTGGTCTCACGCTTCACGGCGCTCACGGGCCGCACCGCGTTCCCGCCGAGATGGAGCCTCAGCTATTCCGGCTCCACGATGCAATACACCGAAGCCGCCGACCCCGAACAGCAACTCGGCGAGTTCCTCGCGCAGCTGCACGAGCATGGCATCCCATGCCAGTCTTTCCATCTGTCCTCCGGCTACACGAAGCACGACGGCAAGCGCTACGTCTTCGAGTGGGATCGCAGCCGGTTTCCCGATCCCGCCGCGCTGGCTCGGCGCTTCGCGGATGCGGGCGTGCGCCTGATCGCCAACGTGAAGCCGGCCATGCTGCTCGATCACCCGCGCTTTGCCGAGGTGGAAAGCTTCCGGGGCTTCATCCGCGACAGCGAAGACGAAAGCCGCCCGCATGTCGCGCAATTCTGGGGCGGAGAAGCCGCCTATTTCGATTTCACGAACCCGCAAACGTCAGGCTGGTGGGCGCGCGAGGTGACAGCGCAGCTTCTCGATCAGGGCGTCTCTTCGACCTGGAACGATAACAACGAGTTCGAAATCTGGGATGACGGCGCGCGCGCCAATGTGAACGGGCGCGGTGGTGCGATGGCCTGTCTCAGGCCGGTGCAAACCGGTCTTATGCTGCGCGCGTCGCAGCTTGCGCAGCGCGAGCATGCGCCATCGAAGCGGCCATACCTCGTTACCCGCTCGGGCGGCCCCGGCATGCAGCGTTACGCCCAGACCTGGACGGGCGACAATCTCACAGACTGGAAAACGCTGCGCCATAACCTCCGCATGGGGCACGGTCTGAGCCTTTCCGGCATCTTCAACTTCGGGCACGACGCCGGGGGCTTTGCGGGACCGAAGCCCGAGCCCGAACTTTTCATGCGCTGGATCGAGCAAGGCATCTACTGGCCGCGTTTCACGATCCATTCATGGAACGGCGACGGCAGCGCGAACGAGCCTTGGATGTACCCGAGCTTCTGCCGCTGGTGCGCGCGGCGATGGAGTGGCGCGAGCGGCTCGTCCCGCTGCTCTACACATTAATGTGGAGGGCGCACGCGCACCACGAGCCGGTCCTGCGTCCGCTTTTCTTCGATTTTCCCGGCGAGCCGGAAAGCTATGAGGAGAATGATGCCTTCATGCTCGGGCGCGACCTCCTCATCGCGCCAATTGCCGACGCTGGCGCGGTTAGTCGAAGCGTGTGGCTGCCAAAGGTCGAAGGCGGCTGGTACGACATAAGGAGCGGCCTGCGCTTCGCATGCGGCGAGCACAGGATCGACGCTCCGCTCGGGGCTGCCCCCGCCTTCATCCGCGCTGGCGCGGTCCTTCCGCTGGGGCCTTCGCCGTCGTGGACCGGGGGACCGCTGACGCTTCGGCTTTTCCCGCTGGGGCACGGTCAATCCGAGCTGGAAATCTACGACGACGACGGCGAGAACATCGTCGATCACGCAAATCCGCCGTGCTTGATCCATTTCACCGTGGCCTGGAACGCAAACTCACCCTCTCTGCATGGATCCGTGCGCGGGACGCATCGGCCGCGGTGGCTTGATATTCAATTCGAGGACGAAGCTAACCGCCCCATCGACGTCTCTGTGAACGGCATCACGTCTTGGCAGAACGATCCAGGAACTTCCCGCGCCGCCCAGCGTTAGCCGGATGAGTCAACGAAAGAGGCCCTTGTCATGGGGCAGTTCCTCAGAATAACGATCGCATTTCTGATAATTGGCGTTGGTCCGGCCGCGGCGGTGCAGGACGAGCTCTTCACGGCCCAGCAAGCCGAGCAGGGCAAACTCGCATTCAATAACCACTGTGCGGAATGCCACCGGCCCGACCTGACCGGCGCTATGGGGCCGGCGCTTATCGGACCCGCATTTCACAAGACGTGGAATGGGAAGACGGTTAAGGACCTGTTCAACTTCGAGCATCAAAAAATGCCCGCCACGAACCCGGGTTCAGTGCCCAAAAAGCAAGATTGGCTCATTACGAGCTTCATTCTGGAGAAGAACGGTTTGAAGCCCGGCAACACCCAATTAGGGCCGAAATCGGCTGGGGCAATCCTCAACCTGAAGTGAGGCCCCGCGGGTTCCTCCGCGTCCTCTCCTGACAAGGGAATTAACGCCACCGGGGATAACCTTCAATCGGGGCCGCTTCCACAAAACAGCATGGCATAAACTTCTGCGCTGGCCGGTTCGAGTCGGCTGGGGCGGAGGGTGGATTTGTCGTCGATCAGGCAGAAGGCGGAGACGCACGCGGCGGAGGCGAGGAGCGCCACGCCCATGATGGCGCAATACCTTGAGGTGAAGGCAAAGCACCCTGATTTCCTGCTCTTCTACCGCATGGGCGATTTTTTCGAGCTGTTCTTCGACGACGCGGTGAAGGCGGCTGGCGCGCTCGGCATCCAGCTCACGAAGCGCGGCAAACATTCGGGCGAAGACATCCCCATGTGCGGTGTGCCGGTCGCCCGCGCCGACGATTATCTGCAGAAGCTCATTCGCAAAGGCTTTCGCGTCGCGGTGGCCGAGCAGCTCGAAGACCCGGAGCTGGCTAAGAAGCGCGGGCCGAAAGCTGTCGTGCGGCGCGACGTGGTGCGTCTTGTTACGCCGGGCACGCTGACCGAGGATGCGCTACTCGTTTCCGGCAGCAACAACTTTCTGGCCGCCATTGCGCGCACCGGCAAAGGTTTGGCCGCTCGCTATAATCTGGCTGCGCTCGACATTTCCACCGGCGAGTTCCTGTTGAGCGAGGCGGCGGCGTCCGATCTCGCGGGCGAGTTGTTGCGCTTGCGGCCAGCCGAGCTGCTCATCCCCGAAGACGACATTGCGGACGAGGCGGCGAAAGCGGCGAGCGAAGCCGCGGGAGTGCCGCTGTCTTCCCTCTCGCGCGCCTATTTTTCCAAAGCAAGGGGCGAGCGCGCACTGAAAGAGGCCTTCGAGGTGGCGGCGCTGGACGGGCTCGGCGACTTCGAAGACGGCGACCTCGCTGTGATCGGCGCGCTCCTCCATTACGTGAACCTGACGCAAATGGGCGAGCAGCCCGCGCTGCGGCCGCCAAAGCGCGAGGCGCAAGGCGCGCTTCTCTCCATCGATGCGGCGACGCGGGCAAGCCTGGAGCTGGTCCGGCCCAGGAACGAGGGCGCGCCGACCGTATTTTCAGCCATCGACCGCACGGTGACGGCAGCGGGTGCGCGCGAACTCATGAGCCGCCTCGTCTCGCCCTCGGCGGATGTCGAGCTGATCAACCGGCGTCTCGATGCGATCGCCGCCTTGATCGAGGATTGGGCCTTGCGCGAGCGCGTGCGGCACATCCTGAAGACCGCGCCGGATATGAGCCGCGCGCTTTCGCGGCTGAAGTTGAAGCGGGGCGGGCCTCGCGATCTTGGCGCGATCCGCGATGGGCTCGCCGTTGCGGGGGAGCTGAGCGCGCTTTTGGCGCAAGCCACGGCGCAGCCCGCGCATATTGGCGATGTGCTGGATGCGCTCGCGCCTTTCTCATCCTCGCCCGAGAGTGGAGTTGAAGCGAGCCTTGTGCGAAATCTTGAGCGAGCGCTGGGAGACACACTTCCCTTTTTCTCGCGCGACGGCGGCTTCATCGCGAGCGGGTTCGACGCCAAGCTCGACGAACTGCGCGAACTCGCCTCCGGCACAAAGGTTGTGCTCGCCAAGCTGCAAGCTGCCTACGCGGCGCGGACCGGCATCAAGACGCTGAAAATCCAATACAATCAGCTCTTCGGCTACTTCGTGGAAGTCGGCCCTGCCGCGGCGGCGGCTTTGCAAGCGGAGCCACATGCAGGCGTGTTCCGGCACAAGCAGACCCTCGCCAACGCGGTGCGTTTCACCACTGATGAACTTTCCGCCCTCGAAAGCCGCATCCTGAACGCGACGAGCGACGCGCTTGCGCGCGAACTGACCCTGTTCAACGAGCTTGCCGCCGCTGTTCTCGATGCGGAGACGTCCATTGCCCGCGCCGCCGCCGCGCTTGCCGCGCTCGACTGCATCGCGGCGCTCGCGGAGCTGGCTCAGTCGCAAAATTACGTCCGGCCGAGGGTCGATAACAGCCGCTGCTTCCTCATCGAGGGCGGCCGTCACCCCGCAGTCGAGCAGGCACTTGCGCGCGGCGGCGAGCCCTTTATCGCCAACGACTGCAAGCTCGACGGCAACGGCGAACATGCTCCCGGCTTCCTCGTGGTGACCGGCCCCAACATGGCGGGCAAGTCCACCTATTTGCGGCAGAACGCGCTCATCGCCGTGCTCGCACAGATGGGCTCGTTCGTGCCCGCGGCATCGGCGCATATCGGCGTGGCGGACCGGCTTTTCGCCCGCATCGGCGCCGCCGACGATCTTGCGCGCGGGCGCTCCACATTCATGGTGGAGATGACCGAAACAGCCGCGATCCTGAACCGCGCGACGGACAAGAGCCTCGTGATCCTGGACGAAATCGGACGCGGCACGGCGACGTTCGACGGCCTTTCCATCGCCTGGGCTGTGCTGGAACATTTGCACGACGCGGTGCGCTGCCGCGGCCTTGTCGCCACGCATTACCACGAGCTGACGCGGCTTGCTGACAGCCTGCCGCGAGCGGGCAATGTGCGCATGGCGGTGACGGAGTGGAAGGACACGATCGTGTTCCTGCATGCGGTCGAGGCGGGCGCGGCGCTTCGCTCTTACGGGGTGCAGGCGGCGAAGCTGGCAGGCGTGCCGAAGCCGGTGCTGGCGCGCGCGAAGCAGATTTTGGCGCAACTCGAAAGCGGAGCGGGGCCTCACGGCCCGCTGACGTTGCCCACCGATATGCCGCTGTTTTCAGCTCCGATGCATGCGGGGGAGCCGGGGCGCGAAGATAAGCCGCACCCTGCGCTGGAAAAGCTCGCAGGTCTCGATGTGGACAGTCTCAGCCCGCGCGACGCGCTTGACGTGCTTTATATGCTGAAAGGCCTACTTTGACGTGAGTCCAGCCTGCGCCGCTAACTTCAAAAAGCGCCCAAGCCGCTCTGCAAGGCTGCACACGCGGTTGCTTCCGCCGCAGCTTTAGCTTAATTTTCTATTATCTAACTTGGCGGGCGTGTTTGCATTCGCCTCAGTTCTAGCTTCGATATGGTCCTCTATCTTTGGCGAGGCACATGCGTTTGCGCTTCGCGGCTTTAGCTTTGTGTCCGGCAGAATTGGGATGAACGATGCAATTCATAGTTTTTGGAAGTGCTCATCTCGACATTTACTCTACGCCTCAGGTGCCGTCAGGGAATGTTTCCTACAGACTAGGCAAAGTACGATATTTTGTGGGTGGAACGGCGTTCAACATTGCAAAAAACTTGGCCAGAAACGATGTCCAAGTAGGATTATTCACGCACCTGCCTCAAAACAAATATTTCTCAAAATCGGTTGCAGATGAGATTGCCGAATGCGGTATCATCGACTCCTATATATTTTTTGATGACGCAGTGTCGGAGAGCGGCTTTATCGCCGTAATAAACAAGGACCATCATTACGAAAGTATATTATCCTGCATTGAGGTTGAGAGCGCTGGCTTTGACCGAAGAAATGTAAATAAAGCCATCCAGAATGCAAAATTCGTTGTATGCGACTGCAATCTTTCAGTCGATCAAATCAGAACGATTTACGATGCTTCATACACCTACTCGAAACCTATGATCGTAGCGTCTACCTCTAAGGCAAAAGTAAAGCGATATCTGTCTTTCCCGATCAAAGATGACAAGCCCTTTTTTCTCGTCTCTGTGAACGAAGCTGAGGCTTTGGAAGTGGATCCGGACGTCCTCGAGAAGATAGAAACAGATGGCATTTCTGTCTTGGATAGGTTCAAGACGACAAACTTGATCTTAAGCGTTGGCGAGGATGGCTACTACGTCGTTACCAGATCAGGCACCAGGAAATACAGAGCGCCGGACGTGACAATTACAGGCGATGGGTCTGAACTCGGCGCCGGAGATGCGCTCATATCTGCTCATCTTGTTTGCTTATCGCAGGGGTCAATCGATTGGGATCGAGCGCATAGTCTGGCAAATCAAATGATATCGACCGTGCTGAAAATTTTTCCAGCGACGCCACAAGTAATTCTCCCGAGAACACGACCTGCGCCTCCGAACGAAACGTCCGTTGCCTCCTTACTACCAGTTGAGGTTCAGATCCATCAAATCGAGACCGGCATCAAAGCTGCACTTATTGTGGCCGGCTCCACACTCATTGCAGCATTGATTGGAGCTTTCTGGAACAAATTATTTTAGCCTGCCTCGCTGCGAAGCAGGCAAGACCGCCCTCCAACCGTGGCGATCACATCGGCAAAGGCTCGATCTTGCCGCTCGGAAAGACCATCCGGACCGTTTTCCTCCCGGCCGCAGCGATGTGCGGTCTTCTCAATAGCTCAGGACACGGCTACACTTGCTTTTCCAAAACAACTTAGCCCCTGGGAGGGGACTCCATGGATAGCACATTCGAAATTCCGCAGGCTCTGCGCCAAGTGTCCGAACAGAACATCAGGCAGGCGCACGCCGCGTACGAGCAACTGACGGAATTCGTAACCAAAGCCATGGGCGCCTGGATGGAGTCGATGCCTGCGAACCCGATGGCTGCTGGCTTCAAGGATATACAAGGCCGCGCCATGGAAATCGCGATGGAAAATGCCGAGTCAGCTTTTACGTTCGCCGGCAAGATCAGCAACGCGCAAAACATCCAGGAGATTATGATGTTTCAGACGCAATTCGCTCAGGAGCGGATGCAGGCCTTCGTCACGCACACGCAGCAGCTTGCCAGCTTGATTGGAGAATCTCTCCAGAAGATGCCTCGCGCCTGATTTTCCATCGGTAAGACCAAGCGCAGATATTCCTGACCGTTCTTGTTGCCGTCCCCGCGCAGGCCGGGGACCCAGTAAGTACAGTGCGAAGTCGCTGTTATCGCGAACATTACTGGATGCCCGCCTTCGCGGGCACGGCACAGGGGGCAGCGTCTATTGCGTTCGGTATAAGTACGCGGGGGGTAGCATGTGCCAAGGGTGGCAGCCCAAAAGGCCATTCCTCCTCCCCGCCGCAGAAGCACCGCTGCTCGCAAAGCCAATTGTTTGCGTTGCCTAGACTAGAGTATGCGGCTCACATGGAACGCGGAGCACCTTGCATGAACTTAATCCGCATGGTGAGCCTGCCGAACCACGGTCCGCATCAATATTTTGCTCTAATTCGACAAGCTGGGCTTGCCGGGAGGCGAAAAGATAAGCGCCTCCGCCGTGCCCGATAGGACGAGTTGAGTTGAGCCTGCGGAATGCACCGGCGCGGTGGGGAAATCGGTAGTGTCTGGGGCATTCGGGTTCTGGCTTGCGGAAAGCGTACCGCTCACAGCCGCGCCTGGGAAAGCGACCCGCAGCCTTCCGCCGATGCTTCTGTCTCCCCTTTCCCCCTCAACCTTGAGATCGACGCCGCCCGGCTGAACGGTTCCATCGATGCTTGCGGCGGCGAAAGGAAATGAAGTTCCTCCAAGTCCCCAGTCGAGGTCCTGGTGAGCGAGCGCGGCGCTTAGCATCTTCGGGATGTCACCCTCAAGCGAGCCTCCCGATGGAAACCGGACCGAAAAAGTCCCCGCCGCCGCCGCCGCCAGTTCCGGGATCGGCGATGTCACGGAGAGAGGCATTGTCAGCCGCACCTGAACCATGGCGGGACCGCTGACGCCGAACGGTAATTGCAACGCGCTTGCCAGTGGGCCGGGGTCGAGCCAGGAACCGCTCCCCCGTAATGAAAGCAAAGTTGGCTGCGACGGATTGATGTCGATCCTTCCCGTCGCGTTTCCGCCCAAAAGCGCCATCTCTGCAATATCCAGGCTGAGGCGGTCTTGCGTTGCGGTCAGTGCCAATGCCAATGGCCCTGTCTCAAGGGAGCCCGCCCGGAAGCGTTCCGCGGAAATCCGCATATCGAAATCGATGGGGCGATCCTTGTCCCGGCTGGCGAACATCAGGGCGGAAAGAGGACGCATCTCCGAAGCGCCTGTCTCTGCAGCCGGTACCCAAGCCGGGGTCAGGTCCAGGGTATCGTAGGCGATAGTTCCCTCGAGAAGCGCGCGGCTCCCCGCTACGCCGAGGGCCAGGGATCCTTTTGCGCTATGATCGCCGAACAAGATCGTCGCGTTATCGATCGCGACACGGCCCTTGGACCAGTTCAAGTCGCCGCCAATCGATATGGACTTCGCCCGTTCCCAAGGGGCCATCGACGCCAGCATTCCTGCTGCAACCGGATTGTCCAGGGGCGCGGTCAGCCGGAGATACCCGAGCGCGGTATCGTCCACCCCATTGCGGTCACCGCGGAAAGTCGCTTCGAAACCCTTATCCTTTACGGAGATACTTACAAAATCGGCGCCGGGGACAGTGGCGCGAAGGGTGTTCAGCGAGAGGTATGGAGGGCCGCCCCGGCCAAGCCTCACTCGATCCAGCGCCAGCCGATTGAAGGGCTTCCGCGCGCTTTTTGCGCTAAGGAATACCGGATCGAGAAGCTCAAGGTCCGCAAAGGGGCTTCGGTCGGCGAGGGCCAGAGCCATGGCCGCGGTTTCAAATCCAAAGAGCGATGTTCGCGGCGCGCCAAGGTCGCGGCGGAAAACGAACCGCGGCGAAGCGACCACGAACTTCTTGAACTCTAGTTTTCCGCGAAGCAAAGAGGAAAGCTTGGCAATCGCAGTAACGGATTGAGCCTTCGCCCGGCTTATCGGGTTAAGCCTTGGCGTGGATGGCAGGCTGACACCTGACGCCTCGACGGAAAAGTTGGCGAAGCTCGCAATGCGAAGCGGCCCGGATATGACAACCGGCCCTCCGCTCCACGTGGACAGGCTTCGCACGAAACTTTCACGAACCGACTTGCCATCGATGATGAAGGGCAGCGCGGCACCGAAAGCGGCTGCGGCAAAGACGATGCCCACCGCAATAATGCCGAGCCAGCGTGAAACATATCGAATTTTTCGGGCGATCTGGTACATCTTTCCCAGGATTATCGGGTCAACAGCAGCGCTTTAGCTGCTGGCGCTAGCACATGATTCGCGCCGCCGCCCGAACAGGTGAATGTTAAGGTTTAAAAGCTTCGCCTCGTGCTGGCGAGTCCTTCGTCTGGAGCATGCACATGAAAACGACGCCGCTGTGGTCGCCCTGCAAAGAAATCGCAGAAAATTCGCGCATGTGGCATTTCATGGCGAAGCTCAATGCGGCCACGGCGGGAATTGCCAGTCCCGCGGCGATCTACACGTGGCGAGCGATCTGAGAGATGCGCGCTTGAGCTGCGCCGAAAGTTTGCGCCGCAAAAAAAGCTCAGTATAATATTGCCGGTGCGAATTGAGGGAATTCTTGATGAAAAAAGTATATCCGGACGCGCAAACAGCCCTGGCAGGCCTCATCAAGGACGGCATGACGATCATGTCGGGAGGCTTTGGGCTTTGCGGCATTCCCGAGGCACTGATCGAGGCTGTCCGGGATTCGGGCGCGAAAAACCTTACCATCATCTCGAATAATTGCGGCGTCGATGGTATCGGCCTCGGCATCCTGCTCGAGACAAAGCAGATCAAAAAGATGGTCTCGTCCTATGTCGGTGAGAATAAGCTGTTCGCTCAACAGTATCTTTCGGGCGAACTGGAGCTGGAGTTCAATCCGCAAGGGACACTCGCCGAGCGCATCCGCGCGGGCGGCGCGGGCATTCCCGCCTTCTTCACCAAGACCGGCGCCGGCACGATCATTGCCGAGGGCAAGGAAGTGCGCGAGTTCGACGGCGAGCATTACATCATGGAGCGCGGCCTTGTCGCCGACATTGCGCTCGTGCACGCGTTCAAGGGCGACACCGAAGGCAATCTCGCCTACCGCAAGACGGCGCGCAATTTCAATCCCATGATGGCGACGGCGGCGAAGATCACGGTTGCCGAGGTCGAACACCTGTTCCACCCGGGTGAAATCGATCCAGACGAAATCCACACGCCGGGCATTTTCGTGAAGCGCATCATCCGGGTGTCCGACGCGAAAAAGCACATCGAGCAGCGAACCACGCGCAAACACACGTCGCCTCCGGCGGCAGCTGGGGAGGAAGTCTAATGGCCTGGACCCGTGAAGAAATGGCAGCGCGCGCCGCGAAGGAATTGCGTGACGGCTTCTATGTCAATCTCGGGATCGGCATTCCCACGCTCGTCGCCAACTATATTCCCGAGAATATCACCGTGCAGCTGCAGAGCGAGAACGGCATGCTCGGCATGGGCCCCTTCCCCTACGAGGGCGAGGAGGATCCCGATCTCATCAACGCCGGGAAGCAGACGATCACCCAACTGCCGACCACGAGCTACTTCTCCTCGTCAGATTCCTTCGGGATGATCCGCGGCGGCCATATCGACCTTTCGATCCTGGGCGCGATGCAGGTCGCCGAAAATGGCGATCTCGCCAATTGGATGATCCCCGGCAAGATGGTCAAAGGCATGGGCGGCGCCATGGACCTCGTCGCGGGCGTGAAAAAGGTCGTGGTGGTGATGGAGCATGTGGCCAAGGACGGGCCGAAGTTCCTGCACCGTTGCAGCCTGCCACTGACGGGCGCGCGCGTGGTCGACCTGTTGATTACCGATCTCGGGGTCTTTTCGATCGACAAGCACCATCACGGCGGCGCTTCGCTCATCGAGCTTGCGAAGGGCGTGACCGTGGATGAGATCAAGGCGAAGACCGAGGCGGACTTCAGCGTCGCGGTTTAGCCGGGCGGCGTTCGCCGCCGCTTCGAAGCCAGTTCGGCCAATCGTCAACAGGTCGTCATCCCGGAAAGGCGAAGCCCCGCGGTTGTCATCCTGGAACGGCGCTGGCGCCGTATCCGTGATCGCCACGAGTTGAAGCGCTTCCTTTTTCGGCATCTCTCTAGAACCTGGATCGGTTTGCGCTTGCGTCGCGGGCCTGCTGCTTGAGCCAGGATGTTAGGAAAAAGCGCCTTGCCGTGAGGTTAATGCAAGCAAGTCATTGATATAACAACAAAAACTGCACGAGAGCGCCTGTGCCGCCGCGGCTGCGAAAGTCGCGATCATGGTTAAGATGCGCGGCCGGACTATATTTAACGGACTTTTCCGCGTCCCTTTTCGTCCAAAAATACAATCAGTCAACCCTACCGATCAAAGCTGGAAAGCTATTCGTTTTCAAGGGGTTGGGCTTCTATTTGCGCCCTAGGAACGCGGCTGTTCTCATTTTTTGGTATTCTTGGACGCGACTTTTCAGGCAGGAAATAAATCCGGCGGGCCTCCCGTTAACCATCTAAGGTTAACATATATCGGTGCGACGACCAAAAGTGCGGAAGTCGGAACCGGCCCCTGACTTGGCCAGCTTCCCGGTTTATAAGCCGACTGTTAACGCTGGTCTAAGCAGCGTTAACGGGACGCTTTCTATAAGTTTCATCGCGGAGAGATTGGTAAACCTCTTGTTGTATAAAGCGCATCACTTCGAACGCGGTTGAGGTGTAGTCGGCGACTTCCCCCTGAGTTGGAATCATCAGAACGTCTCCGTGAGCGATCGCGTTCCTAACCCCTAGCATCTTGTCAATGTTAGACCGATGATTTTCGATTACCGGATAGTTTAGGCCGAGCTGGTAGAGATTTCTCTTTAGCACAATTGTATTCAGATTAGATTTTGTATCCACAAGCTTGTCAGAAACCGTAACTTTTTGTGTCACCATTACTTCATATTTGTCGATAAAAGCGTGCTCCCGAGCGGCGAGATGAAGCTCTCGGTCGTTTGGTAGAACACGAGCGAATTCCTGATGCTTGCTGTTTACATCTCTAAGAGCTCCAAAAACCTTAGATAGGGTCGCAGCCACAAGCGGAGTGCACGCTTCCCTGCATGGCAGAGCCAAAGAATTGATGGCCGAGGTGTACACCGTAAGTGCGAATTTGCAGAACCCCTCGAAATGGGCATAGGTCAGGAGGATCAAAGAACGATGGAGCATGTCTCGTTCTTCCGCGGCTTCGGTGCGCGCTGTAATGTTCTCGATCAGTCTAATCTCACGTTCGCGAAGAGAACGATCCCTTTCCATGTCTTCAAAAAAATCTTCAGGCGAACGCATTGCGGAGCCGATCCTCAACGAAACTAATTCTTTGGTTCAAAGGCCCCGGTGAATTTTTACCACCGCCGGACGTGATTTTAATGAAACTGACATCGTGTTTAATGCCCTCTAGCACATCTTTGAGCTTTGCAATCGTTGCGATATTATTCAGATCCAAACTTTCCAGCACCGCTTGTAAGCCGATCGTAAAGGCCTCGTAATGGTAGATGCTAAACCCAGCGCTTAAGCGCTTATTCCTGGAAAAGGAAAATGCGTATTCGTTTAGTGCTTTCTGCAATGCTTCGAATGTTCTTCTGAATATTCTCTCCTCTACTGTGTATTCGAATACGACGGGCTTCTTTGGGTCTGCGACGTCTTCCATGTATTCGGTTAGGAAGTCGGATACGTCATGTCTGAATTTATCGCGGCGTGCTTTGAAGGCGAAGAAGCGCAGCACAAGCTCTTGATCGTAGGCGGATAGTCTTCGATCGTCGGTTAGGCTAGTAGTGCACACCATAAAATCTTCAACAGCCGCCATATCGATAATAAAGTTTGGAAAACGGTCGTCCAGCATACGAATTGTGCAGTTTCGCAGTTGCTGGCTTGATAGCAAATCTCCGCCGGTGTTAAGACGTTTGAACATGTGATACTTGAAGTGAGGATCGGCGCCTCTTCTAACGACCTCAACGCGGATAAAGGCACGTTTGAGTTGGATTTGAAGCGCCGTTGGGAAATCGTTGAAAGTTAGTCCGTTGAGAGCAGGAATTATATCGCATTCGGAGAGCGCGAGCATGTCACCCGCGGTAACCGGCGTGGGGAGGTGGGGTGCAATTAATTCGCCGCGCAAATGAAGGTAGGATGAGATGCGTTGGAGCCCATCGATAAGTTGGTACCTGCCGTCGTCCGCCTCTACGACGAAAATGGGGGGTACCGGCATATTAAGAAGCAGCGATTCCACAAAACGCGAACGTTGCCCCTCGGTCCA
The DNA here is from genome assembly GCA_963834165.1 of uncultured Alphaproteobacteria bacterium. Taxonomy (GTDB): domain Bacteria; phylum Pseudomonadota; class Alphaproteobacteria; order Rhizobiales; family Rhodomicrobiaceae; genus Rhodomicrobium. The sequence goes on from CAWIAL010000018.1 coordinate 961,700, forward strand.
GCGGAAAAGGCGCTGGTAATCAGGAGCGATGTCTAACTCTCCTGCCTGGTGCATATCGAGGAGTTCATTGAAAGAAATGTCGAGCGATTGCATGCTAGCTAGTCGCTGCATGGCCGAAATTGCGTCCACCAACTCCGCAGCACTGCTCTTGGCCATCTCGTACTCCGAATTCTTACTTATAAAAGCAAAGTACCGCTTCGACCGCACCGGGCGATCGCTTGTAACGCCGAGTGTGGGGATTGATACCCGACATCGACCGCTCTTGGTAGAAGTCTTCGCGGCGGCCGAGCGTCAAGCCCCGCGCTTCCCCCATCTCCGAGATTATGGAAGGGAGGTCATTATGAACATCCTTATAATAAGAGTTTCTGAACCACCAACACCGCCTTGCCCATTCGCTTCAACGCGGAAGCAAGCATGGCCATGGACCGATCCATTTTATGAAAATAATCTAAATGCGTCTTGTGGTAATATCCTGCTGATGCCTTCGACGAATGACTGCGAATGGCGTCGAGAAATGCAGCACAGTGAGGTCCCCAGCTTCGTGAGACCTCGATTGGTTCCTTCGGCACACGGGTCGAGCCAATCATTTCGCGACTAAGGTCTTCAGCTGATTGCCGAACAAGCGGTGCCATAACCGCCAGCTCGATCCGAGTTGCAGCGGTATAGTCGATTCTAGTGCAATAAGGCGGTGAGGTCAGGACGAAGTCCACGCACTCCGGCTCTAGGCATGCGGTCGTAGTGTTAGCGAGTTTAATTTCACAAGCCCCAATTTGCAGCGAGCAAGGCTGAACGTCTCCGGTAAGGGCCGCTGCCATACCACGAAGGCTTGCCCTGAAACGAGCCGCTATCTGGCGGTAAGGTACGTCTATCGTCTCCTCGTGGTCCTTCCGATAGCGGAACCAAGTCGGATTGGTTGAACGAAACGGCGATGCAAGTTCGCGGCACACTGCAAAAAGTGCGACATAGAAGGTCGCCGCCAACCCCGACATTTTATCTAGATTCGGCCCTGAGGGAGTTACTGTCATACCCCCCAGAAGCCATCTTCTGACACCACGCTCAAGGGCTCGAATGCCGGTAGCGGTCTTGTCGCTAAACCAAACCCGAAGCGGATCGTCATTGTGGAGCCGCAAACGTGAAGGCTGAGTTTTCTCAGTCAACTCTTTTGCCAAGGGTTCGAGGCTGTCAGCCTCACTCTGAGGCAGAAGCCGCGCGCGCGCTACAGTCACCATCACCGGATTGATGTCGAAACCTCGAGCGTTTAGGCCCATCATTGCGGCTGCATAGGTCGTCGTTCCGCTGCCATTCCAGGGATCAAAGACTAAAGCGTTGCTGCTCAACTCCGCGCTTTCAATTACTGATCTGGCAAAGTTTTCCGGAAAACCGGCGTAGTAAGGAAAAAACCCTTCCCAGCCTTTCTGGCTTACGCCTCTACGCTTCGGGGAAGATATATTGAGAGTGCAAAACATCGCCCGCCTTGCTGGATTAGAGCAATGGACCACTTTTCAGCCTTATTCGACCTGTTGTGCAAGCGTCACGCGAGCGATTTCCCCCCGATTTGAAAACGCCCCTACCCCCAAAGCGTGTGCTTACGATTTTCCGCATGAACTCGGGGGTGGTGAACCAGTCCGCTATAGCATCTCAACTCCCGTTTCCGAAGAGTAAAATGTCGCGAATATCCCAGCTGAGTTCTACCGGTTTCGACCTGGAGCAGATGAATGGGAGTTTAGCCTTGCGATCTCGGCAATCGTTGACGGAGCATGGTAGCCTGCCAGGACCTTTGAACAGCCGCGCCCTACTTGCGCAGCTCCTCGATACCGCGATAGTAATCAAGCGCCTGCGGGTTGGCGAGCGCCTCCGTGTTCTTCACGTCCCGGCCGTGGATGATGTCGCGCACGGCGATCTCGGTGATCTTGCCTGACTTGGTGCGCGGGATATCCGGAACCTGGACGATAATTGCGGGCACGTGCCGCGGGCTGGCGCCGTTCTTGATCTGCAGCTTGATCTTCTGGCGCAACGCATCGTCGAGGGTAAGCCCCTCGCCCAAGACGACGAACAGAATCACGCGAACGTCGCGCTCCCAGTTCTGCCCGATGACGATGGCTTCCTTGACCTCGTCGAGCTGCTCGACCTGCCGGTAAATCTCGGCGGTTCCGATCCGCACCCCGCCCGGATTGAGCGTCGCATCCGAGCGGCCTTGAATGATGATTCCGCCATGCTCCGTCCATTCGGCGAAATCGCCATGGTGCCAGACGCCGGGATAGCGCTCGAAATAGGCGTGGTGATACCGTTCCCCGCCAGGGTCGTTCCAGAAACAAACGGGCATCGCGGGGAAAGGCTTGGTGCAGACAAGCTCGCCCGTGCCCGAGGGCATGTGCTTTCCGGCGTCGTCGAACACATCGACGGCCATTCCAAGCCCAGGCCCCTGGATTTCGCCGCTATAGACGGGGAGAAGCGGATTTCCGAGCACGAAACAGGAGCAGATATCGGTGCCGCCCGAGACGGAAGCCAGATCGACGTCGGGCTTGATGTCGTCGTAAACGAACTCGAAGCTTTCGGGCGAGAGCGGCGAGCCGGTCGAGATCATCATCCGCATCGTGGTGAGCTTGTGCGTCTGCCGCGGGCGAAGGCCGGCCTTCTTGACCGAATCGATCCATTTCGCAGAGGTGCCGAAGACGTTGATGCCGGCCTCGTCCACATAATCGAAGAGGACATTGCCGTCGGGATGGAAGGGCGAGCCATCGTAAAGGGCGAGCGTTGCGCCGCTCGCAAGGCCCGTGACGAGCCAGTTCCACATCATCCAGCCGAGCGTCGTGAAGTAGAAGAGCCGGTCGCCATCGCGGATGTCGCAATGCAACTGGTGCTCCTTCATCAGCTGGATCAGCGAACCGCCTGCCGAGTGAACGATGCATTTTGGCGTGCCGGTCGTCCCCGACGAGTAAAGAATGTAGACGGGGTGGGAGAAGGGCAGCCGGTTGAACTCGACGGGCTTTGCCTCGTATGAGGCCAGCGCCTCGCGCCACGCCTTTGCGTTCGGTGCGCGTTTCAGAATCGACTCCTTGTCGCCGAGATAGGACACGATCAGCGCAGTCTCGACGCTCGGCAGGTTCTCGATGATCTCGGCAACCTTGTCGCCAATCGGGAGCGCCTTGGAGCGATAATAATAGCCATCGCAGGCGATGAGGACCTTCGGCTCGATTTGCCCGAACCGGTCGAGAACGCCTTGCACGCCGAAATCGGGCGAAGCGCTCGACCAGATTGCCCCGAGCGACGAGGCCGCAAGCAGGCCTACGACCGCCTCCGGCTTGTTCGGCATCAGGGCGGCTACCCGGTCGCCTTTGCCAACGCCGTGGGCGCGCAGCAACTGCTGGGCCTGACTCACCGCCGCATGGAGCTGCGCCCAGGTCATGGTCTTCTTGACCTTGTCCTCGCCCCAGAAGATCAACGCGGTGTTGTCATCGTTCTTGCGCAACAGGTTTTCGGCATAGTTGAGACGCGCGCCTTCGAAGAACTTCGCGTCCTCGAACCGCTCGCCGAGCCGGAGGATGGGGCCGCCGCCCTTTTCGCCGATCACGCCCAGAAAGTCCCAGGCCTTCGACCAGAACGCTTCGGTTTCGCTCACCGAGAAGGCGTGAAGATCGGCGTACGACTTGAGATCCGCGCCGAACTCAGCGTTGACCTCCGCCATGAATTGAGCCATGCGCGACGTGTTGGCGGCCCCTTGCGGAGGTGACCAAAGAGGTGTTGTTCTCATCCGAAAGCTCCCGAATCTCGTCACCGCAAAAAACATCCACAGTTTAACACCTGCCCCGGCAGCGCGGATGGATCGCACCCGATATTTGACGGCTTAAGGACCGCTGTCCAGCCGGTTATCCGCAGAAGGGCAGCGCCGGGGGATCAAAAATAAAGAGGCGCTCGCCAACCCGCAGGCCCTTGACTATTATCGCAACCTTGAAGAGCTACATTGGTAGGTCTATCGAAATTTCCTGATCCAGCTTTAGCAGAGGGTGCGTATTGCTCTCTTTTTTCCTTTAGGGAAGCTTGCCTGGATCGGGAAGAGCTTCAAGCAGGCTTCCGCATTCCATGATATCTGCAACCCAGCTTACCCAAGATCTCATCCGTTTCGAGACAGTCAACCCGCCCGGAAATGAAAGCCCCTGCGCGCGCTATCTCGGCGGCCTTCTGGAAGCCGCGGGCTTCAAAACTCTCTACGCCGGCATGGGCGAAAACCGGGAAAACCTCATCGCGTGGATCGGCGGAAGCGGCGGGAAGCTTCCCCTCTGCTTCTCAGGGCATACCGATGTGGTGCCGCTTGGCGCTGCGCCGTGGAGCGTTGCGCCCTTCGGAGGCGAGATCGCGGACGGCAAGATATACGGGCGGGGAAGCAGCGACATGAAGAGCGGCGTGGCCGCCTTCGTATCAGCGGCGGTGAAAGCTGCGCCGCGCCTTCAGGGAACGCCGGGGCTTGTGCTCGTCATCACGGCGGGCGAGGAGCGCGGGTGCGAAGGAGCAAATTTCCTGGTCCGCCAAGGCATCCTTCCTGCGGCGGGGGCCATCGTGGTGGCCGAGCCGACCGCAAACCAGGTTCTCGCCGGGCACAAGGGCGTCTTCTGGCTCGAAGGCACGGCAAAGGGCGTTACCGCCCATGGATCGATGCCCGAACAGGGCGACAACGCGGTGTACAAGGCGGCGCGCGCCGCCCTGGCCCTCGAAGCTTTCGACTTTTCCGAAGACGCGCATCCAGTTCTGGGCCGCCCCACGCTGAATGTCGGCTGGATGAGGGGAGGGCTGAACGTCAATTCCGTGCCCGACGAAGCGCGTCTCGGCGTCGACGTGCGCCTTGTGCCGGGCGTGCACCGCGAGCGGCTGATCGAGCGCTTCGCTCAAGCGATGGGCGGCGGCGTCTCACTTGAAGTCATGGGCACGTCGGACGCGGTCTGGACCGATCCCGGCGATCCTTGGGTCCGCGACGTTGCTGGCGTGGTGCAATCGCTAACGGGAGTTGCTCCGCAGATCGGCGGCGCCAGCTTCTTCACGGACGCGGCGGCGCTGAAGCCCGCAATGGGCAACCCTCCGACTATTATTCTCGGGCCTGGCGAACCCTCCATGGCGCACCAGACCGACGAGTTCTGCTCGATAGGCCGGCTCGAGCAAGCGGAAGCCATCTACGCCGAACTGATCGCCCGCTGGTGCGGGCTTTAAGAAAGGGCGGCAGCTTACGGGAATATGTTTAGCAGCCGGAGCGCTGGCCCTGGTAGATCGAAAGATGCGCATAGGCCGCCGCCAGCATGGGCGTGTCGATCCCCGTTCGCCTCGCCCTCGCCAGAAGGTCCCCGATGATCTCGTCCGCCTCGATCCGGCCGTTCTTTTTCAGGTCCCTGTACATGGATGAGGTGAGGGGCGACCCTTTCGCCGTGAGCAGCGCGCGGGTCTCGTCAAGAAACGCCGCACTCGGCGCATAGCCTTCGGCCGCAGCCACGGCGACAACCTCGTCGAAGAACCGATGGACGAAATCGCGGCCGCCCGGCGCCGCTTCGATGTCGCCAATGCTCCCGCGCATCAGACAGGTGACACCTGCCAGCGTCGCCAGCATCATCCATTTGTTCCACATGTCCTGCTTGATGGAGACGGACAGCCTCGCGTCGAAGATGGCGTGCTGCATGACGGCGTCGAGCCGTTCGATACGCTCGGAGCGCACGCCGCTCGTCTCGCCATAGACGAAATTGTGAAACTGCGAGAAGTGGAGAATGCGCCCCTGTTCGTCGAGCGTGACGGCGATGCTGCACAGCGAACCGATCAGCGCGTCCGCGCCGAAAGCCGACGCGATAACATCCATGTGCCTCATGCCGTTCAGGAGCGGAAGGATCGCGGTCTTCGACCCTACGGCGGGAGCGATGTCTTTCAAGGCCGCATCGAGCGAGTAGGCTTTCACGGAGAGGATGATCGCGTCGTAAGACGCATCGAGCGCCTGCGCCTCGACGAGCTTTGGGGCCAGCGTCACGTCGCCATAAGGGCTGACGATCTGCAATCCGCCGGCACGAAGTTGCTGCGCTCGATTAGCCCGCACCAGAAAGGTCACGTCGCGGCCCGCTTCCGCAAGCCGCCCTCCGAAATAACCGCCTGTCGCGCCCGCTCCAACGATCAATAAGCGCATGGTCAACCCTCGCCTCGTTCCTTCCAACCATGACCATACCCGGCATTGGCAGGGCGATGCAAAGGGCGGCGTTGTGCGCCGGAAACTTATCTCGACCTCAGCATCAAAACCCACCGTGACGCCAGCGGAGTGCTTACGCGTCAACCGCCGGCCGCCACGGTCTCGGCCGGCGACGGAATCCGGGCCTGGGACAGCTACGCCCACGCATGTTGAATCGCAGCGCGATCACCAAGTGAGAGCCGATGGCTGTTCGCAGCCGTAAACCAAGAGCGAGGCGTGAATGGCGAAAGCGCATTACGAAATAGTCGAGCATGACGGGGGCTGGGCCTACCGGGTGCGGGGCACATACTCGGAGACTTTTCCCACCAAGGCCGCCGCAGAAGCGGCCGCACATCGTGCTGCAGCCGAGCAGAAGCTACCGGGCGAATCTGGAGACATCGAATTTGAAGACAGCAAGGGCCGATGGCATACCGAGCACTCGTCAGGCGATGATCGGCCTGACACGGATGTGTCATAGCTCACGGTTCCCCGCGATCGATCAGGCTTGGTGATGTCCTCGATCACGCCACCACAGACGGCTGCCCCAACCGATATGTTGCCCGTGCCAGTGCCGTCTTGTGAATGAAGCAAAGAACTCCAGGAGGAAGAACAAGCTGCCGGTCAATGCGGCCCCGGTCGCGATCTCCCAAGTGGTTTTCGAAGTGAGAACGCCCCCGATTGCATCAACGAGCAAGGATGTTTCTTTGCCCCTGGCGGAATGGCTGGCCAAGGTTCGCGGCAAATAAAGCCAGTCCAAAGCGAGAGCTTCCGGAGGTCTCAAATCGCAAGCGGGCTCTGCTTGTTGGATGTCCTGGGAGAGAAGCTCTTGAGGTTCATTCGCAATCGGCGGCGCTGGTTCATTGGACTTGATCAGTTGAGCCTTGCAGTTCTCCACGTCCTCTTCCCGCAAGATGTGCGTGGTCGTCCCATCCGGCAAAATCCCATAAAGATGGCCGAAGAGGGGGACGCTGACGAAGTACCCGGCAACGATGGCGGCAATGACAACGAACATCGGCGGCACGCGCATTGGAAGTCACTCGGCGCAAGAGGTCCCGCACTTGCATAAACGCTGAGTGTCTTGGGACGTTCCGGACGAGGGTGGACCTGCTAGAGTATGACCGGCCCTTGAGCCGGATGCGCTCTAGCGGCCCGGGCAACTGTGGGATGGAAAACAGCCGGGGCGCCAAAGTCATCCACGGCCTTCAAAGGCCCTGCGTAGGGCTCCCGGCCTTAACCGCGGCTCCACTGAGTTGCCGAGTTACAAGGACTAGCCGGATGCAAGAGTTCAATCGAAGCGGGACTCCCTCTCCCAGGGGGAGAGGGTCGGGGTGAGGGGCGCTTACATTGATAATCAAGCACATACCCCTCACCCGGACCGCAAAGCGGTCCGACCTCTTCCATGTCAGTCGATCATGCGCTAGACCCGGCCTACAGAATGTTATGCGTGCCGTCGCAGAAGGGCGGGTTGCTCGTCTGCTTGCAGCCGCACAGGTTCAGCGTCTCGGACCCCTCCGCCTTGAAGGCCACCGGCCGCTTGTCCGTCCCGGCATGCGACCCGTCGCAGTAGGGCTGCCGCAGCGAGCGCCCGCAGGAGCACCAGAAGTAGGTCTTCCCAGCTTCGACCTCGACGGCATAGGGGTTCAATTCCGCAGTAAAGCCTTCGCCGGACACGATGCGATTCCTCCCTTAAATTTGGACGAATGCTTAATCCTGAAACGGATCGTGCACAAGGATCGTGTCCTCGCGCTTCGGGCTTGTCGACAGGAGCGCAACGGGGCAATCGATCAGCTCTTCGAGGCGTTTCACATATTTGATGGCCTGGGCGGGCAGATCGGCCCAGGACCTCGCGCCTTGCGTCGATTCCTGCCAGCCTTTCAGCACCTCATAAATCGGCTGGACCCTCTTCTGCGCGCCCTGTAGCGCCGGGAGATGATCGACTTCATGGCCGTCGAGCCGGTAGCCGACGCAAACCTTCACCTCGTCGAAGCCATCGAGCACGTCGAGCTTCGTCAGCGCGATGCCGTGCATGCCGGACACTTTGATCGTCTGCCGGACAAGACAGGCGTCGAACCAGCCGCAGCGCCGGGCACGGCCCGTCACCGTGCCGAACTCGTGGCCGCGCTCTCCGAGCCGGCGGCCGACTTCATCCTCCAGTTCGGTTGGAAACGGCCCCTCGCCAACGCGCGTCGTATAGGCCTTCGTGATGCCGAGCACATAGTTCACCGAGCCCGGCCCAAGTCCCGAACCTGTCGCGGCTTGCGCCGAGACCGTGTTGGACGACGTGACGTAGGGATAGGTGCCGTGGTCGATATCGAGCAGCGCACCTTGCGCGCCCTCGAACAGGATCCGCTTCCCTTCGCGCTTGTGCCGGTCCAGAAGCTGCCACACCGTGTCGATGTAGGGCGTGATCTTGGGCGCGATGGCGGCAAGCTGCTGGAACAATTCCTCGCCGTCGATTTCCGGCTGGGAGAGGCCGCGGCGCAGCGCGTTGTGATGAACGAGCGCGCGATCGATCTTCGCAGGCAGCGTCTTCAAATTCTTCAGGTCCACCACGTGGATCGCGCGGCGGCCGACTTTATCCTCGTAGGCTGGGCCGATGCCGCGCTTGGTGGTCCCGATGGCGCCCGCCCCCGCCGCGTTCTCGCGAAGCGCATCGAGCTCCCTGTGCATCGGCAGGATCAGGGTTGCATTCTCGGCAACGCGCAGCTTGTCCGGCGTGACCGTTACGCCGAGGCTCGCAAGTTCGCCGATCTCCTTGTGAAGCGCCCAGGGGTCGATGACAACACCGTTACCGATGACGGAAAGCTTGCCGCGAACTACGCCCGAGGGCAGAAGGGAGAGTTTGTAAGTCTGATTGTTGACGACGAGCGTATGCCCTGCATTATGCCCGCCCTGGAAGCGCACAACGATGTCGGCGCGCTCTGACAGCCAATCGACGATCTTGCCTTTACCCTCGTCGCCCCATTGCGAGCCGACCACGACCACATTTGCCATCTCGATCCTCGGATGCTTTCGGAAGTGCAACACTACTGCATGGCATGGCCCAGCGCCATGGTGAGAAATCAAAGGTGAGAAACCAAATCGTCGCTTTCAGGTGTTGGTTTCCCGCGGCATTAGCAACCGAAAGGATCGAGGCTTGAGGTCCATCTACGACCGGCCAGGACTGCTGTTGACCCTGGTCGCAATATTCTGGGCCGGCAATTTCGTGCTCGGTCGCGCGATCGTGGGCCACATCCCGCCTGTGACGCTGGCCTGCCTTCGCTGGACGCTGGCCACCTTGATCTTTCTCCCGTTCGCGTGGCCGCATCTGAGGCGCGACGCCGCTGTCATTTGGAAGCACCGGCTGATGATCCTGTTCCTGGGGGTAATCGGGGCCGGATGCTACAACACGCTGTCCTATCTCGGCCTTGTTTCAACTGAAGCGTTGAACGGCCTCGTGCTCAATTCCGCGGGGCCAATGTTCATTGCCCTTACGGCGTGGGCCCTTTTCGGCGATCGCATCGAGCCTATGCAGCTTGTTGGCTTGAGTGCAGGCTTCGTTGGCGTTCTCATCATCATCGCTAAGGGCGATCTCGCGTCGCTCGCCGGCTTCAAACTCAATCGGGGCGACGTGCTCCTGATCGCCGGGATGTTCACCTGGAGCATCTACACGGCCTTTCTCAGAAAGCGTCCGCCGATCAGCTGGCAGAGCTTCAATATCAGCACTTACGCCGTGGCGGCCATGGCCAATTTCCCGCTGGCCCTCATCGAACATGGCATGGGACACACCCTGGAAGTCAGCGCAGCAACCGTTGCCGCCATCGCCTACGTCGCGATCTTCCCGAGCCTGCTGGCGTATATCTTTTACAACCGCGGCGTGGAGCTGCTCGGTCCGGCTCGCGCCGGGGTGTATCTTTTCCTGGTGCCGGTTTTCGGCACGCTGCTCGCGACGATCTTTCTCGGCGAGAGGCTGCACCTTTTTCACGCGGCCGGCTTTGCGCTCATTATCGCGGGCGTTCTCGTGGCAAGCCGCAGGCATACGGTCGTGGTTGCGGAGGTGAGCCTGCCGGCTGAGTAACTACCGCACGCCATAATCGCTGGCTCAACCTTGTCATTCCCGCCACGGAGTGTGTGAAGAAATCGGCTTTCCTCACCTTACGTCATGGCCGGGCTTGACCCGGCCATCCAATAACATTGAGGCCAATGCTCGTTTTCTGGATAGCCGCCTCAAGGGCGGCTATGACAACGGAGAGCAGTAATTCTGAAGGTCAAAAGCATGCAGGATTAGCATGTCGCTTACTGGGTCCCCGCCTGCGCGGGACGGCAAAAAGACCAGCCAAGAATTCGACGCTCGGTATAAGTCAACCCTTGCGCTGATATGAGGCGATCGTCGCCCTCAGCCCGTCTTCGAAGCTCGTCGCGTCCGGCCAGAAGCGAGCAGAAAATTTGCGGGTGTTCACGAGATAAGGCCGGTCCGCCTGGAAGCGCATTTCGATCAGCTCCTTCGCCTGCCGGTCGAACAGGCCGCCGACTTGCAACAGGACGAGAGGGATAACCCTCATTTGGGGAGTGACGCCGATCATCGCCGCCGCCTGCTCGATCAGCGAGCCATACGTTTGCGCCGGTGCATTCGGCACGTGCCAAGCTTGGCCATAGGCATCGGCGGGCGCATCGAGCAAGGTGACGAGCGCGCGAGCGAAATCGGGAACATAGGTGACGTCATGCGGATGGATCGCGGGGTAGGGCACCACTGCGGCTTTACCCGCCAGGAGGTTCTTCACACAATACTCTGACAAGACCGAGGTTGGGACATCGGGGCCGTAAAAATCGGAGGCGCGGACGGCCACGGCCTGCGCGCGGCCCTCGCGATGTGCATTCTGCCAGGCTCGCGTTATCTCCGCTCGCGCCTTGGGCTTACGGCCGAAGCTCGTGAGCGGCATGTCCTCGGTGAGCGGCTCGGTCTGCGGGCCGTACATGTAAAGATTGTCGGCGAAGATGAACCGCGCGCCGGTCTTCTCGCAGGCTGCGAGCAAATTCGCCATCGCCTCCGGCCACTGCTTTTCCCAGATTCTCGCGTTGTAGGGAAAGCCTATGCAGCAGATAACCGCCTCGCTTCCCTCGCAAGCACGAAGCACGCTTGCCCGATCGAGGACGTCCGTTGGCACGAACTCAACCCCGGCCGGCAAATCGCCCGGACGCGAGCGCTGCGCAACGCGAACCTTGTCGCCGCGCGCCGCGAGCAGCTTCACGGTCTCGCGGCCAACGGCTCCGTATCCCACCACGGCTACATCGATCGGCATCGGTTCTCCCCAGTGCGCTTGGCTCCTTGGCGAGAACTCATTACGCCGGCCGCTCCGAAACGCAAACGGGAAATCGGCGAGCGGCGAAGGCTCAGTTGTCTCCGGAAACGTGTTTGGGTTATTGAGAAGCTGGGAACGCGCGCGCCTCGCACAGCTCAGGCATCGGGTTCGATGACAGAAATCGTCCTCTTTCTTCTGTCGACCCGAAGTCTGCGGGTCTCTCTTCCCGCCATGACGTCATGAAGCACGCGCGTTATTTCCCTGGCGAAGCTTCTCCTGATGTTCCTGAACACAGTTATATTTCCGCCAGCAGTGAGCAGAACAACATTTCGCGTCGCCCGGATGTTGAATGCGTAGAATACAAGCATGACAAGCGAAATATACGCGGCCATCAGAAGCACAAAGGTCACCAACACGGCATTCTCATCATTTTGCACATTTCCGAAGTGCGTACTCAGCGCCATGCACGATACAATCGCTATGAGATTGATTGGGATCGCCGCTGCATCGAGAGCTTTCCAAATTCGAAGGTTTCTCGGAGTCGAAACAGATGAAAGATTCTTGACTGCAACGCGGTTGCTTCCGAACGCAATAACGTCCGGAGAAATTTCCATCTTGGTGGTATAGTCGTCGAAGATATATGACAGAAGCATGTTTGATAGCGCCGACGCTACAAGATCATCTGCCTGACTTTTGATACATCGATAAGGAGTACACGCTGGCGCGTAATTGGTTGCAAGGATAAAAGCCTTTTTCAAGTTATACTTAAAAGAATTTATACGCTCGCAGCGATACCACGAGGCTAGCAGGCTGCGGAAAACGGTGGTGCTCATGGTTCGACAAGCTCACCATGAGGGCTAACTAATTGGCGAAGCTCGACCTCATCCTGAGCTTGTCGAAGGATGGAGCAAATAGTCGGTCATTTTCAGCGGCCTGTTGGTTCGGCCTAGCTTGCGCCGCCGCCTTCCGTCTTGAGCCAGGCCGCGCAGCAGGCCTTGGCGAGGTCGCGCACGCGTAGAATGTAGCTCTGCCGCTCCGTCACCGAGATCACGCCGCGCGCGTCGAGCAGATTGAAGATGTGGCTCGCCTTGATGCATTGATCGTAGGCGGGCAGCACCTGAAGATGGCGCTGTACATTGGAGCCGGGCTTCGGCTCACCGGCCGCGAGCAGCGCCTTGCATTCCTTCTCGGCATCGCGGAAGCGCTGGAGCAGCATGGCCGTATCGGCGAACTCGAAATTATGCCGCGAGTATTCCTCTTCCGCCTGCTTGAACACGTCGCGGTAGAGCACGCGCTTATCGTCGTCGCGCCCGTTGTAATTCAGATCGTAGATGCTATCGACGCCCTGGATATACATAGCGAGGCGCTCAAGCCCGTAGGTCAGCTCGCCCGAAACCGGGTCGCAATCGAAGCCGCCGACCTGCTGGAAATAGGTGAACTGCGACACCTCCATGCCATCGCACCACACCTCCCAGCCGAGCCCCCACGCGCCGAGCGTTGGGCTCTCCCAGTCGTCCTCAACGAAGCGGATGTCATGCAGCAAGGGATCGATGCCGAGCCGCACGAGGCTTTCGAGATAAAGCTCCTGGATGTTCGGCGGCGACGGCTTCAGGATCACCTGAAACTGATAATAGTGCTGCAAGCGGTTTGGATTTTCGCCATAGCGTCCATCCTTCGGTCGCCGCGAAGGCTGCACGAACGCGGCGTGCCACGGCTTCGGCCCCAGCGCGCGCAGCGTCGTCGCCGGATGAAAGGTGCCCGCGCCCACTTCCATGTCGTAAGGCTGCAAGATCACGCAGCCCTGCTCCGCCCAGAAATGCTGAAGCGTCAGAATGAGGTCCTGGAAGGAACCGGCAGGGTTGAGCGTCGCCGCGGGCTTGACGTGTTTCATAGGGAAGCGATCTTTGCGCAAAGTTTGCCGTTCGTGCGGCCGCCGCACGGTAGCCCCCGCGCAAGCGACAATCAAGGGCTGCCAGCAAGGATCCGATACCGGTCAAAACCCCGCATCATTTACCAATTTGAATAAAATGTGATAAGGTTAACGTGCTGGTCCCGGGCGGGCGTTTCCGGTTCCCTGAGTCATGGTCCATGTTGCGTTAGCGTAAGGAGTTTTCATAGTCATGAATAATCCTCTTACCCACGATGCAGGGCAAATTCACGAACGCCCGCTCAATGGCGCTGACTTTACTGCGCAATTTGCAACCAAGCCCATCGTGAGCGCAATCCACTCATCCAAGGCAGAGGCGCCCTTCGAGGATGCGTTGCTGCCTCAGACCGTGCATGGCGCCGATGTCAGGGCCATCTGCAAGCGAGCGTCGGAGTGGGCCTGCCATGGGCTCAGCTCGATTGTGAAGATGGATCATTTGCTCCTTGCCCTCACCGAAACCGAGGCTGGAGCGGACGCCCTTGTGACGAGCGGCGTGGCCGACATACAGCGGCTGAAGCTCGATCTGCTCAACGCCGCCTGCAAGATGCCGATGCCGTCGCAAGGCGCCGTGGAAAAGCCGGTTTTCGAAGATTGCGTCCTCGCGCTTCTCAATCACGCCCTTGGATACGCCCGTCGCCATGGGAGGGACTCAACAACAATATCGGATGTGATGTCCGCGCTGGCCGATGCAATCAAGCAATCGGATGCAAACGGCGGAACTCTTGAAGCTCTAAAGAAACTCCTTCCAGGTGAGAGCCAGGTCGATGAAAAGCGGGAGTTGCTCCTCAGAATCCGGGAAGCGCTCGCGGATCAGCCGTCCCTTATTGTCAAGCAGATAGCGGAGGAACTCTCTGAGGTTAAGCAAGCTCTGGCTTACCAGTCGCCGGAGATCATTGGGCCGATTGCAGAGCAACTTGCACGGCTTGAGCAGGGGATGGCGGAGCAGCCGCAGCTCATAATCAAAGAGCTGGCGGAGGAATTATCCCGGCTGAACAGCCGCATCGTTGCGCTTGAGCATGCACAGAGTCATGACGCGTCCACGAAGTCCACGACGTGGCGGCGCTTGAACGGCGCGCTGTTCACCGTCATGGGCACCTTGATCAGCGCTGCCGCGCTCGGTCTTTGGACGATCTCCAAGTAACGCTGTATTTGCGAGAACCTTAGAAGCAGCCCGCCAGTGCGCCGCCGATATCGAGCAGGAGCGCCGGGCCGCGCGCGACCATGAGGTAGGCGGCTCCGGCAACCAAAACCGCGACGCCGCCGATCAAGCTCCACTTCACGCTTTCAGGCATGCCGCCTCGTCCTATTCTGCAGGCGCCGCCACAGCATGCCGCGGCGCCGGCTCCTCCCTGATCGGCAGATGCAACACCGCCGCCAGCACGGCTACGCCGACAGACGCCAGCCACAACATATTGTAGGAGTGATAGGTATCATAAAGCCAGCCGCCCATCCAAGCGCCCGTGAAGCTTCCGAGCTGGTGGGAGAAGAACACGATCCCGTAGAGCATCGAGAGCCAGCGCGGCCCGAAGAAGGTGACGATGAGCCCGCTCGTGAGCGGGATGGTGCCGAGCCAGAGCAGGCCGAGGAGGAACGCGTAGATCAGCACGCTCGTTTCGGTCAGCGGCAGGTAAAGCAGTGCCAGGAAGATCGCGCCGCGCGCAAGGTAAAGTGCGGCGAGCGCGAGCCGCTTCGGCATCACATCGCCGAGCCGGCCGAAGATATAGGTGCCGAGAATGTTCGCGCCGCCGATCACGGTCAGGGCGATTGCGCCGAGGGCAGGGCTGAAGCCCTTATCGGCGAGGAACGCGGGCAGGTGCACCGCGACGGCGGCGATGTGAAAGCCGCACACGAAGAACCCGGCCGTGAGTAGAAGGAAGCTCGGATATTTGATCGCCTCGGTGAGCGCGCTCATGATCTTCTGCTCGGAGTGCGCGCTTGGATGCGCGTCCGCGCTTCCGCCGCGTGCGAAAACCAGCGCGAGCGGCGCCATCAGTGCCGCGGTTCCGGCCATGATCCACAGCGTCGTGACCCATCCCGTCGCCTCCAGAATGACGTCGGCATAGGGGAGCGCCACGAACTGGCCGATTGCGCTTCCCATGGTTGTCAGGCCGAGCGCGGAGGCTCGCCTTTCGGGCGGGGCGGCACGAGCGACGACCCCGAGCACGGCGGTAAACCCCGTTCCGCTGATCCCGATGCCGATCAGGGTGCCCGCGAAAACGAGCTGGCTTCCGCCGGCGGCCGTCGCCATGAGCAATAGCCCGGCAATGTAGAAAGCCGTCCCGGCGAGAACGACGCGCACCGCGCCGAACCTGTCGCTCACCGCACCGGCGAATGGCGCGCCTAGCCCCCAGACCAGGTTGAGGATCGCCATGGCAAACGAAAAAACCTGGCGGTCGAGATCGAGGTCCTGGCTGATCGGCTTCAGGTAAAGCCCGAAGGTCTGGCGGATGCCCATGTTGATCGCAAGCATGGCACCCGCGCAAAGGACGAGCGTCCAAACCGGATGCATGCGGCGCATAACGTTCTCCTGACTAAATCCCGTTTTCCTACTGCTCCCGCGCGGCTAACGCAAAACGCATCGTTGTGAATTTCCGGCCAGTCTACAACTCGAAAACGCGGGTCTTCATCGCCCCGGAAACGCGCCCGCGCGTTATCCGGGGTCTTAAAACATCGGACATCATTTTTTGCGATCCCGGATACGGCGGAGGGCCGTTCCGGGATGACGATGCCTCCGCTTCGGCGAACTTCTTCACATTTGGGGCTTGCGAATTCGCCTCGAACTGGCCAGGGTTCGCCAAAGCTTCATCTCCAGCTTGGAAAATCATGGCATGGCTCGCCGCCTTCCGCATCGCTTAATGGCCGCCTACTGGCGCTTGACCCGCGGCGCGACCCTCGGTGCGCAGGGCGTCGTCATCGACGGCGACGGCAAGGTCCTGCTCGTGCGCCACGGCTACCGGCCAGGATGGCACTTTCCGGGCGGCGGCATCGAATGGGGCGAGACAGCGGAAACCGCCCTTGCGCGCGAGCTTGAGGAGGAGGCGGGCGTCATCGTGAAAGGCCGCGCCCGGCTCCATGGCCTGTTTGCCAACTTCGCCGCGCTGCCGAGCGATCACGTCGCGCTGTTCGTGGTGCCGGAATGGGAGCGCCCCAGCATCCCGCCGCCGAACCACGAAATCCTGGAAAGCCGGTTCTTCCCACGGACCAATCTACCGGCGGGCGCCGCGCGGGGCATCGAACGCCGCCTCGCGGAAATCCTCGACGGCGCGCCCATCGAACCCCACTGGTGACCCGGACGCTTGAACGAAGGCAGAAAAGGACGTGAGCCTAAGTTTGGGTTTGCGGCGCGACTTTCCGTTGCTGGAAGTCCAAGCGGGAATGCCGTTGCCTGGCCCGAACTGCCCACAGGCGCGTGCCCCCCGCGGGCTAGAAGATTTTGTATTCCTGTTCTAGACCAGCGGGACGGCGCGTAATCGCACCGCTACGGAGTTTTCGTTATGAAATGGTATCACTATTTAGCTTATTTCTTCGGAGGAGCCTTCCTCACAAACGCCATCCCGCATTTCGTGATGGGGGTGACCGGGCATCCTTTCCAAAGTCCATTCGCAACCCCGCCAGGAGAAGGGCTATCAAGTGCGGTGGTTAACGTGCTTTGGGGGTTCCTTAACGGCGTTATCGCTTACCTGCTACTGGCCCGGGTTGGAAACTTTGAACTAAGAAAGACCACGCATATACTTGTCTGCGGGCTTGGCGTTCTTCTCGTGGGAATTATGCTGGCTCGGGCCTTCGGCCGATATTATGGAGGCACTTGATGCGGGATCATGACAAGGGCCTAAGGCCGAGTGCGGAAATCAGGCCGATTTCGGAGTGTGCCTGCTGTTAGGGTTGGAGATGCCGTTAGCGCGCGGTACCGGCCCATCATATCACTCAAAACACAGCTTTCGCTTTTCCAGGACTTTTTCAATAACTTACCGGAAACTTCATCAATTGGCGAAGTTTCTGGTAAAGTGTTCCGGCTTGCTGGAAGGCGTCAATCTTGCCCGACAGCGCTACGGCAGGGAACCGATCGCATGACCAAACAACAGCAACGCATCGAAGAATTAGAGCGCGAAAACGAACGGCTCAAATATCAACTACTATCCGCGAATGAGCAGATTGCTCAGCTCAAGGTTTTAAATGAGGACTATGCCCTGCAGGCCCGCCAGCTTAAGGAACGGAAAAATCTTAAGCGATGCTAGCGTCGGGGCAAACTTGGCGAAGGTTTCGCGTTTCTTAGTCGCGGCGCGAGAGGCTCCAAAATTGGTTCGCAGCTCATAATCTTGTCCGCAGCCAAAAGAAAGCACACACGCTGCACCTATCTCGCAGTTCACACTGACTAATCCGCAATCAGCCGCGCTTTATTCCGCGGCCCACGGGACAGGCTGGATTGCGGGCTCGGGCAGGGTTCCCTCTTTTTTCTCTTCACGGTGCCCGGAAAGCCAGCTCTGCAGCTTGTCGAGGTAGATGTAGATGACGGGCGTGGTGTAAAGGGTCAGCACCTGGCTCAAAGCGAGCCCCCCGACCATCGCATAGCCAAGCGGCTGCCGCAGCTCGGACCCCGTGCCTGCCCCCAGCATCAGCGGCAACCCGCCCAGAAGCGCCGCCATGGTCGTCATGAGGATGGGACGGAACCTGAGCAGCGCCGCCTCCTTGATGGAAGCCTCGGGAGAAAGGCCGCGGTCGCGCTCGGCGCTGATGGCAAAATCCACCATCATGATGCCGTTCTTCTTCACAATGCCGATGAGCAGAATGATCCCGATGATGCCGATCACGGAGAGGTCGAACCCGAACGCCATCAACATCAGGAGCGCGCCCACGCCCGCGGACGGCAGCGTTGAAAGGATCGTCAGCGGGTGGATGAAGCTCTCATAGAGCATGCCGAGAATGATGTAGATGACGACAAGCGCCGCCACGATCAGGATTGGCGTCGATTTCAGCGAGCTTTGAAAAGCCTGCGCATTGCCCTGGAAGGTTCCAACCAGCGTGTTGGGCGCGCCGATTTCTGCCATCGCTTTGTTGATCGCGATGACCGCTTCGCCGAGCGAGACGCCCGGCTGAAGGTTGAAGAAAACCGTCGCTGCGGGGAATTGGGTTTGATGATTGATCGCGAGAAAGCCGGTCTTCTTGGTGTCGAACTGCACAAGCGTCGACATCGGGATCATCTGCCCCGTAACGGGAGACCGGACGTATATCCGGTTGAGGACATCGGGCTGGCCCTGAAGCTCCGGCGGGATTTCAAGGATGACGTTGTAGGTGGAAAGCTGGGTATAGTATTGCACCACCTGCCTTTGTCCGAGCGCATCGTTGAGCGTGTCGTCGATCATCTGAGGGGTGATGCCGTATCGTGACGCCCGGTCACGGTTGATCGTAACGGTAAGCTCAGGTGCATTGACGAGAAGATCGGTCGAGACGTCCGCAAGCACTGGGAGCGTCTTCAGTTTGGCGAGCGCCTTGGGCGTCCACTCATTCAACTCGTCCAGGCTCGCATCCTGCAGCGTGAACTGGTAAAGCGCCCGGCTGAGCCTTGCTCCTACGGTGATGTCCTGCGCCGGCGACATGAAAGCCGCGGCGCCCGGCACTTTCGCGAGCTGCGGGCGGAGCCGGTTCATGACGCCGAGCACATCGCTCATGCGCTCATTGTGCGGCTTGAGCGTCGTGAAAATACGCCCCGAGTTTTGCGTATTGCCTGGAGACGCGCCAAGTGCGGAACCGACATTATCGACGTCAGGGTCTTTGGCGACGACATCGGCGAGCGCCTGCTGCCGGCGGACCATTTCGTCATAAGAAACGTCCTGAGGGGCATCCGTCACCGCGTACAGGATTCCAGTGTCCTGAACCGGAAAGAACCCCTTGGGAATCGTGATGAAAAGGTAGACCGTAAGCCCGAGGGTGCAGAAGAACACCATCAAGGTGATGAAACGATAGCGAAGCGCGATGCTGAGAGTTCGCTCATACCCGGCGAGAAGAGCGTCGAAGAACCCTCCGATCTTGCGGCTCAGCCACCCGGGCTTATGCTCCCCGGCACTGAGAAACCGCGAGCAGAGCATCGGCGTCAGCGTCAGCGAGACGATGACCGAGACGGCAATCGTTACTGTGACCGTCAACGCAAATTCCCGCATCAGCCGTCCGATGATGCCGCCCATCAACAGAAGCGGGATGAACACGGCCACCAGCGAAAGGCTGATCGAAAACACGGTAAAGCCGATCTCGCCCGCGCCCTTCAGCGCGGCTCTGAAAGGCTGCTCGCCCTTCTCGACAAATCGGTAAATGTTTTCGACGACGACGATGGCATCGTCGACCACGAAGCCGACCGCGATTGTGAGCGCCATCAGCGAAAGATTATCGAGGCTGAAGCCGACAACATACATGACGGCGAAGGTGCCGAGCAGCGAGATTGGGACGACCGCACTTGGGATGAGCGTCGCGCGCAGGTTCCGCAGAAACATCAGGATAACCAGCACCACAAGGGCAATGGTCAGACACAGAGTGAACTCGACGTCGAACACAGAGGCGCGGATGGTCACCGTCCGGTCACTGATCATATCGACCTTGACCCCCGATGGGATCACGCTCGCCAGCTTCGGCAACGCCGCCTTGATGTTGTCGACGGTGCCGATCACGTTGGCGCCCGGCTGCTTGAACACAACGAGCAGCACGCAAGGCTTGCCGGTTGACCACGCACCGAGCTGGGTGTTCTCCGGCCCGGCGATCGCGTGACCCACGTCGGAAACGCGAATCGGCGCGCCCTGCTTGTAGGTGAGGATGATGTTATTATAATCCTCAGGCTTCATGATCTGGTCGTTCGCGGCAACAGTGAAGCTTTGCTTGGCGCCGTTCAGGATGCCTTTGGCGGCGTCGGCTGTGATGTTCCCGAGAACGGCGCGGACATCTTCAAGCGTGGTGTTGCGGGTCGCGAGCTTCTCGGGGTCGATCTGAACGCGAATAGCAGGCTTTTGCTGGCCGCCAATCATCACAAAGGCGACGCCCTGGATCTGCGAGATCTGCTGAGCGAGTATGTTCTCAGCGTAATCGTCGGCTTGCGTGAGCGGCACGGTATCGGAGGTCACCGCCAGAATGATGATCGGAGGGTCGGCAGGGTTGTACTTCCGGTAGCTTGGCGGCGAACTCAGCGTCGTCGGCAGCCTTTTCCCCGCGGCGGTGATCGCCGCCTGAACGTCCTGCGCCGCCGCGTCGATGTTCCTGTCCAGCTCGAACTGGATATTGACTTGCGTATTCCCCAGCGTGCTCGTCGAGGTGAGCTGGGTTACGCCCGAGATCTGGCCGAACTGCTGTTCGAGCGGATTGGCAACCGACGACGCCATCGTCTCGGCGCTCGCACCGGGAAGCTGCGCGGAAACCTGGATGGTCGGAAAATCCACTTGCGGCAAAGGCGCAACCGGCAAGTAGAAGTACGCCGCGACGCCCGCAAACGCGAACGCAGCCATCAGGAGCGTCGTCGCAATCGGCCGGTTGATGAAGGGCGCGGAAATGTTCATGTGCGGCCGGTGGCCTCGTTGGCTGCGACCGGGGGGGTGTTCAGCTCGATGCGCGCGTTGGGCTGCAACTTGTATTGGTTTGAGGTGATGATAAGGTCGCCCTCGCTCACGCCTTTTTCGGCAATCGTCAAGTTGTCATAGCTTGGCCCCGTCTCGATCTGAGCCATGACCGCATGCTGATCGGGCTTCGCCACCCACACGAAAAGGCCGTTAGGCCCCCTTTGCATGGCCACGAAGGGAACCGTGACAGCATCTTTCCTGACGCCAACCTGCACCTTCACCGGAGTGTATTGCCCAGGCCAAAGCGCCTCGTCCTTGTTGTCGAAGATCGCCTTGAGGCGGATCGTGCCCGTCGCTTCATTCACCTGATTATCGATGACCTGAAGCTTGCCTTTCGCGATCGTCTTTTTGCCTTCCTGGTCCAGCGCCATCACTGGGACGGCTCCGGCCCGCTGGGCCTCGCGAACCGCGGCGAGCTGTGACTCAGGCAGCGTAAAAACGAGCGCAATGGGGTGCTGCTGCGTCAGCGTTGCGATGAAAGTGGATGTGTCGTTGGCCTTGACAATGTTGCCGGGATCGACCGCGCGCAACCCGATGCGTCCCGGAAATGGCGCGGCAATTGCCGTATAGCTGAGGTTCGTCTCAGCGGTGCGGATTGCTGCCTGGTCCGCCTCGATAAGCGCGCGGTCAACGCCAACTTTCGCGGTCAACTGATCCACGGATTGTTGCGATGCAAATTTCTGCTGCGAAAGCTGTCTGCTTCGCTCCAGGTCTTTCTCGTCGCTGACGAGCTGAGCCTCATCCTGAGCAAGTTTCGCCTTCGCCTGGTCCAGCGCAGCCTGAAACAGGCGTGGATCGATAATTGCGAGAACGTCGCCCTGCTTGACCTGCTGGCCCTCCTGGAAATTCACCTGATCGAGAGTGCCGTCGACGCGGGAGCGTATCTGAACGGTATTGAGCGCCTGCACCGTTCCGATTCCAGAAAGGAGAACCGGAACATCGCGCTTCATCGCGGGCGTGACCGAGACGGCGACGGGGGGCCGGGCCGTAGCTGAGCGCGGTTTTGTGGCCGGTGCTGCATACCACACGTAGCCGGCAACCGTCGCGGCAACAAACAGCCCAACGGAAAGGATTCGAAGCATCCACAACCCCATTATCATCGCCAGCCATATGGCGAGGAATAGATGCGTTACCTGAAAGGCACGCTATCCGTAATCGCGAAACTATGGCATGAGCAGCACGGAATCAGAAAAACCGCAACCATCCTATTCGAGCAACCGCGCCGCAGGCACCTTTATCATCGACACGGTGCTGGAAACGTCAAGGTTTCGTTCCTTGCCGCACAGGAGTATGGGGGAGAAACGTTTGGGCGAGAAGAAGCGCAACGCCCGCTGAGACATTCTTTTACAAAATTCACGTAGATAGATTGCGAGGGGAACGATCGAAATGCTGATGGCAATCGTTGCTGACGCCATTTTTTGCGCCGCGCTTTTCTTCGAAACCTTGGCCCTGCTCTCAATCCTTCAGTCAGTCTACGGACTTCAGCTCGGCGAGGTATTCGCCCCGATCATGAGTTTCTATCATGCAAAGACGGCGCCCTTCGTCGCGTTCGGCGCAAGCCTCTTCGCCGGAAAGGCGCCCATATGGTTTGCGGACGCGGCCATCATCGCAGCCGTTCTGTTCTTTTCGTTCTTCATAGCGCAAGCGCGGAGAGCCATGGCTCCCTACGACGATTATGGTCCGTATGCGCCTTCGCGCGAGGCTCGCACGCTTCTTGAAGGGGCGATCGATCTTATTCTTCCAGCTGCCGTTTGCGCAATCGGCGCTGCCGTGTTTGCGCCGACGCTTCTGCCCTACCTGACGCTGCCCATTGCGCTTTTGCTTCTCTCGAAGAAGCTTTTGGGAAAGCCGTCCTGGTTCGAGGTGTCGCCCAGCTATTACGTGAACGTTGTGCTTCTCGCAGCCATCGCGGCAGCCATACTTGGGCTTGCGCGTTAGATACTCGCGCCTCTCCCATTGGAGGAAGCCGAACCGTTGGCAGCCCGGTTGAGGGTAAGGTAAGCGCCCCTCACCCCAACCCTCTCCCCTGGGAGAGGAAGTTTTTGCCAGGCGAGCTTAATACATCAATAAACGCGCGCCTTCGGCTCGATATACTGCACGTCGTTCGTCAGCGTGCGCGTATGGACGGGCCTGTAGTCCAATTTGATCGTCTTTTTCTCGTCGTCCGCGTAGGCAAGCGTATGCTTCATCCACTTCGCGTCGTCGCGGTTCGGGAAGTCCTCGCGCGCGTGGGCGCCGCGGCTCTCCTGGCGGGCGAGCGCGCCGTTGACCGTAAGGGCCGCTTGTACGATCAGGTTATTCAACTCAAGCGTCTCGGTAAGGTCGGTGTTCCAGATGAGAGACCGGTCGGTGACGTGAACGTCGTCAACGCCCTCCCAGACTTCCTGGATCAGCTTGCACCCTTCCGACAAGACGTCCGCATTGCGGAACACCGCGCAGTTGTTCTGCATGATGCGCTGCATCTTGCCTCGCAGCTCCGCCGTCGGGGTGCTGCCATTTGCATAGCGTATGCGATCGAGGCGCGCGATGGCCTCGTCGCCCGCATCTTCGGGCAGCTCCGGCTGCAGCTGGCCGCGCTCGATCGTCTCCGCACAGCGCAGCGCCGCCGCGCGCCCGAAAACGACAAGGTCGATCAGCGAGTTCGAGCCGAGCCTGTTCGCGCCATGAACGCTTGCGCAAGAGGCCTCGCCAAGGGCCATGAGTTCCGAGACGGTGGCGTCGGGATCGCCGGTGCGTGGGCTGATCGCCTCCCCGAAATAATTCGTCGGGATGCCGCCCATGTTGTAGTGCACCGTCGGCAGGACGGGGATGGGCTGACGCCTGAGATCGACGCCCGCGAAAATCTGCGCGCTTTCCGTGATGCCCGGCAGGCGCTCGGCCAGTATCTTGGGATCGAGGTGGTCGAGATGCAGGTAGATGTGATCTTTCTTCGGCCCTACGCCGCGTCCCTCGCGAATCTCGATGGTCATGGCTCGCGAGACCACATCGCGGCTCGCTAGATCCTTGGCGCTCGGCGCGTAGCGCTCCATGAAGCGCTCGCCCTCGGAATTTGTGAGATAGCCGCCCTCGCCGCGCGCGCCTTCCGTGATCAGGACGCCCGCGCCATAAACGCCGGTGGGGTGGAATTGAACGAATTCCATATCCTGGAGCGGCAGGCCTGCGCGAATCACCATGGCGTTGCCGTCGCCGGTGCACGTGTGAGCGCTTGTGCAGGAGAAGTAGGTGCGGCCAAAACCGCCGGTCGCGATGATCGTCTTCTTCGCGCGAATGCGGTGTATGCTGCCGTCGTCGAGGCATAAGGTCATGACGCCGCGGCAGATGCCGTCGTCCATGATGAGATCGAGCGCGAAGTGTTCAATGAAGAACTCGGCCGCGTAGCGGAGCGATTGCCCATAAAGCGTGTGAAGCATGGCGTGCCCGGTGCGGTCTGCCGCGGCGCAGGTGCGCTGAGCGGGCGGACCTTCGCCGAAGTCGGTCGTCATGCCGCCAAATGGGCGCTGGTAGATTTTGCCTTCCTCGGTCCGGCTGAAGGGCATGCCGTAATGCTCAAGCTCGTAGACTGCGGCGGGAGCGTTCCGGCACAAATATTCGATCGCGTCCTGGTCGCCGAGCCAGTCGGACCCCTTCACGGTGTCGTACATGTGCCAGCGCCAGTCGTCCTTGCCCATATTGCCGAGAGCAGCCGCAATGCCGCCCTGCGCCGCCACGGTGTGCGAGCGGGTCGGAAACACCTTCGTGACGCAAGCCGTCTTGAGCCCAGCCTCGGCGCAGCCTAGCGTGGCGCGAAGACCCGCGCCGCCTGCACCCACGACGACGACATCGAAGGAGTGATCCCTGACCGGATAGGCGCGGCCGTTTACGCCGGGCGCTGCTCCATTCTTTCCGTTTGCCGTGCGATTTGGCTTCGTTGCATCCGCCATGGATTACACTCCGAGATAAAGCTTGATGAGCGCAAGAGCGCAGGCCACGGCGGTACCGACCGACAGGAACGTATTCAAGAAAAGACAGGGCACCTTCAGGCCGTGCGGCGCATATTCCTCGATGATGACCTGCATGCCGAGACGCATATGGACGGTGGCCGATATGACGAGGAGAAGGCCCAGGATGGCGTGGATTGGTGAAGCAAAAAACAGCCTCACATCCATGCGCGAAGCCCCAACGAGGGAAAGCGCTGCGTAAACCAGGAACGCCGTGGCGAAAATGTTGGAGACAGCGGTCATCCGCTGCGTCCAGAAGTGTTCGGTGCCTGGGCCGCCCATCGCGGAGCCAAGCCCGCGGACCTTTTTCAGTTCGGTTCTGTAGTTTGCCGGCATTAACGTTGCCCCCACAGAGACAGCCCGGCCATCCAGATCAAGCCGGTCAAGGTGACGGATCCAAAGAGCGTGGCCCAGGACAGCACGCGGACGGTCGGCAGAGCGAACCCAAATCCCGTGTCCCAGATGAAATGGCGCACACCTCCAAGAAGATGGTGCATGACCGACCAAGTGAAACCCACGAGGACAATCAGTCCGATCGGGGATGCCATGAACGAGCTCACGGCGTTGAACTGCCAATCGCCCATTGCCGCCGAAACAAGCCAGGCTGTCAGGAGAAAGCTGCCCCAATAGTTAGCCACGCCCGTAATGCGATGCATGATCGACAGGACCATGTTGATGTACGGGTGGAAGATGGATAGGTGCGGGGACATCGGTTTCGGGGCCATGCGCCGGGCTCCCGCGGTCTGCTTGGCTTGCGCCATCATGCAATCCTTCTTAACGCGGCATGCGATTTTTCTTAACGTAGGGCTCCTGCCGCAACGCAGCAACCGCAACGCACAACAATCTAAGAGGCCTGACCGCCCTTAGCCTTACAACCTGTAAAAAACCTTGGCAGAGGCCGAAAGCCTAAACGAACCTGCTTAACGGAGTCTAGAGGTTTGCGGACCACAACACTATTCTACTACAGGGCAAGAACGGCGGAGTTCTCCTGCCTCGCCGTCCTCGCTTTCCCAAATCGATCAAGGGCTTGTGCTGCAACGCACAATTTTATTGCGGATTCCACATGCCAGCCATGGCGTCAACGAGCCACGGGAGACTAAAGTGGCATAAGAACCCAAAGATCGAGATCGAGAAGAACTGAAGGGTCGTATTGATCTCCGGTCTTGAATGGAAACCCGGCGGCGGCCTTATCCTTCAAAGCGACCAGCCTTAGCCTGAGCGCGCCTGCATCCGGCCGGTCCAGGCGCACCTTATCCAGCACCTCGCTCCAAGCGTAAACCGTGTCGCCTGCAAAAGCGGGCGATACGTGTCTGCCGCCGTTGATGGCCGCCACATGGAAAGCGTTTTCGAGGCCGTTGAAGCTCAGAGCGCGGGCCAGCGAGATGATATGGCCGCCATAGACCAGGCGGCGGCCGAAACGCCCCTGCCCCTGCTCATGCTGGTTGAAATGGACCTTTGCGGTGTTCTGGTAGAGGCGCGTGGCAAGTTGATGCTCGGCTTCCTCGATGGTCATGCCGTCGAGATGGTCGATCTTCTCGCCGACCTCGTAGCTGCTCCAGCGATGGGGGCTGCCCGAAAGAGCTGTGTTGAATGAGCTGACGTTGAGCGGCGGCAGGGCGGATCCAAGCGCCGATGGTTCGACGGCCTTCTTCAACTCGGGGACATGCTCGTCCGGCGCGGGCGCGGATTTATCGCGCTTCTTCACCATCACCCAGCGCACAAACTCGAGGACAAGGCCGCCATTCTGAGTGCGGCCCGACGTACGCACATAAACGACGCCGCTCTCCTTGCTGGAGTTCTCGCGCAGGCCAATCACCTCGGAGGTGGCCGACAGCGTAGCGCCGAGATAGACCGGCTTCAGAAAGCGGCATTCGGCGTATCCGAGGTTGGCCACGGCGTTTAGCGAGATATCCGGCACGGTCTTGCCGAAAACCATGTGGAAGACGAGAAGATCGTCGATAGGACTTTCAGGATAGCCGATGGACCTGGCGAAAGCGTCCGAGGACTGGACCGCAAAGCGGGAGCCATAGAGCGCCGTGTACAGCGAAACATCGCCGGCCGTGACGGTGCGAGGCGTTGCGTGCTCGATCACCTGACCGAGCCTGAAGTCCTCGAAGTAATTGCCTTGCCGCGCTCTGCTCACGCCGCCCCCTTTGCTCTACTGTTCAGGTTGAGCAAGTCCTATATCATCCTCCGGTGATAGGAGGGAAGAAGGCGATTTCGCGCGCTCCGCGCACTTTAGCGTCATGGCTGGCATGCGTGTGGTCGATCGCCGCCCGAATGACGTCCTCCCGCTCGAAGGCAGAGGCGTAACCTTCGCCGCGCGTTTTCAGCCAGCTGATGGCGTCGCCGACCGTCGCAACGGTCTCGGGAAGCGTCACCCGCTCTTCCCCGGTGCCGATGCGTTCGCGCACCCATGCGAAATACTTCAACGTCACTTCCATGATTGCCGCCATGCCTGCCAAACGTAGACTGCTCCGGTATATAGGGTGAGCGCCGCGGCGCCCCAAAGCAGGGCGATGCCCGCCTCGGAAAGCACTTCCGAGTTTCGAGACGGAATGCGCGAGGCAAAGAGCAGGATGACGGTCGCGAACTGCGCCGCCGCCTTGACCTTGGCGAGCGGGCTGACGGGCGCCGCGAGCCCCCGGAAGCGGGCATAATTGCGAAGGCCCAATATCGAAATCTCGCGCCAAATGATGATGAGCACGGCCCAAGCGTTTGTGCTGCCGAGCACACCTTCGTTCAAAAGAAGCAACAGTGCGGTCAAGACAAAGATCTTGTCGGCGATTGGATCGAGAACCGCGCCGAATTCCGAGACTTTCCCGGTGGCGCGCGCGATGAGTCCGTCGAGGAGGTCCGTCAGCGCCGCCGCAAAAACGAGCACAGCGGCAAGGATGGGCGCTTGCGCCGTCAGCACTGCCAATGCCAGCAGGGGCGCCGCCGCGATGCGGGACGCGGTCAGGAGATTTGGCAGCGAAAGGATGGATGCGGATCGGTTTCGGTCCATGCCGTTGCCATATCGTAATATGCCCGGCAAACGCAATTCGATGCGCGTTCGCGATCCGGAGAGGGGGTCAGCTTGACCCGCATCTGCGCCTCCCGTATGATAGCATAGTGATAGCATGGAGCGAGAAGATGGGACAGATCCTCGTTCGCAACCTGGACGACAGCGTTATCGAGCGGCTGAAAAAGCGCGCGCTCAAGGCCGACAAGTCGCTGGAGCAGACCGTGCGGGATATTCTGACCGAAGCGGCGAGGCCCAGCCGGGAGGAAGTCTTGGCTGAGATGGAGCAAATCCGCCAAGCCATCAGGGCACGCCATGGTGGCGACATCGATTTCGACACAACCGCCGCCATTCGCGAAGACCGGGACAATGACGAACCTTATCGTTGACGCAAGCGTCGCCGCACGCTGGTTCGTCCCTGTTCTCGCCTGGCCGAGCGCTGCCGAGGTCCTAAACGCAAATCAAACACTTTTGGCACCCGAACTTATTTTGGCGGAAACCGCGAATGCGTTTTGGAAGTCAACTCGCGCAGGTTATATGACGCATCCGGAGATGCAACGCGCGGTTACACAATTACCGGACTGCTTTGAGGAACTCACGCCTTTGCGTGACCTTGTCGATGAAGCGGCCAGATTATCGATCCTGCTCAACCACCCCATCTACGATTGCTTCTATCTCGCGCTCGCGCGCCGGGAGGATGCGCCGCTTATCACGGCGGACAAGCGCCTCGCCGCCGCGGCCAATTCGATTGCGAATGTCGAGGTCAGGCTGTTGGGCGCCTAGCGCAGCGGACGCTTACGCGGAGCCACATCCCTCCGTCATTCCCGCGAAGCTCCGGGCACGACACCATTAGGGCTACGGCTGCCGCGTGATGCCGATTTAACGCACGACGCTCTTAATCCTGCAGGCTCAGAATGTAGGCCACAACGTCGGCCTTGTCCTTCGCGGGGATGATGAAGTCCGGCATATTCCGGTGGGGGGTCTGCAGGATCACGAAAAGCGCAGCGCCGGTCATTCCGGGGGTGTTCGCGATTTTGCTGAAAGGGGGCGCCTTCGGATTGGGGGATGGACCGCCGTTGCTGCCGATCGCATGGCATTCTGCGCAAATCGTTTTCGCGTAGGCGAGGCCGGCTTCCACGCTGCCCTCCTGTGCGCGAGCACCGAAGCAAAGAGCAGTGGTCAAAAGCAAGAGGGTGAAAATCCGCGCCATGGGAAAGCCCTCACGAGTTAATGTCAGTATAAAATGTAAACGTTAATCGCCCGCTAGTTGAGCGCGGCGCGCAGCTAAACCGCTGCTGCGTGCCGGGGGGCTTCCGAACTATTCGCGAGATAGGCGTCGAACACCGCGCATACGACGCGCAATGCGGGGCGGGCTGCATCGGGCACGCGCACGCGGTTGCCCTGCAGCTCGACGAGCCCTTCCTCCTCAAGTGCGCGAAGCTGCGCCATCTCTTCGTCGAACGCGCCGCGTTCCGGAGCATAGCGCTGGCGGATGTCGTCCAGATCCACCGCCATGTCGCACATCAGGCGCTCGATGATCGCGCTGCGAAGCTTGTCCTCGCCGCGGAAGGTGATGCCTTTGGCGATCGGAAGAACGCCCGAGTTCACGGCGCGTGTGTAGGCCCCGGTTTCCACGATGTTCTGGGCAAATCCGTCCGGCAACGCGGAGATGGCGCTCGCGCCGAACGCCACGATCGCTCCGGCCTCGTCGTTCGTATAGCCCTGGAAGTTGCGGTGCAGGCGGCCTTCGCGCAACGCGATGGACAGCGTGTCCTCGGGCTTCGCGAAATGATCGAGCCCTATGCGCACATAACCTTGCTCGGCGAGCGCGTCGCCCGCGACCGTGGATTGCTCAAAGCGCATCAACGGCGTCGGCAACGCCTCTTCCGGGATCATGCGCTGATTTTTTGCCATCCACGGAACATGGGCGTAGCCAAACAGCGCAATGCGGTCGGGGCGCAGCGTGGCAGCCTGTTCGACCGTGTTCTTAAGCGTCTCCGGCGTCTGGTAGGGAAGGCCGTACATAAGGTCGAAGTTCACCGCGTGGATGCCCTGCTCGCGCAGAAGATTCATCGAGTCTTCGATCATGCTGATCGGCTGAACGCGGTTGATCGCCGTTTGAACCTTGTCGTCGAATTCCTGCACGCCGAGGCTCGCGCGGGTGCATCCGATCTTGCCGAGCGCTACCGCGTTTTCACGCGCGAAGGTTCTTGGATCGATCTCAACCGCGATTTCCGCATGGCCCCCGATGTTGAAGTGGCGCCGCAGATTTTCATCGATACGGATCATGTCCTCGGGCGCCAAGGCGGTCGGCGTTCCGCCACCCCAATGGATGTGCCGCACCGTAACACCTTCAGGGATCACGCGAGCGGCAAGCTCGATTTCCCGGATGAGGGTATCGACGTACGTCGTAACGGGGGAGTAACGGGCGATGACGCGCATGTTGCATCCGCAATACCAGCACATGCGGCGGCAGAACGGGACATGCAGATAAAGCGAAAGCTCCGAGGCAGGATCGATCCGGGAGAGCCAGCTTTCATAGCGGCGAGCATCCACATCCGCCGAAAAATGCGGCGCCGTCGGATAACTCGTGTAACGGGGAACACGTGCGGAGAAATATTTCGCAATCCCAGGTATCATGATTGTGCTTTCCCTGTAAGGATACGCTGCGAGCCGCCGTCCTGGGCTCGCTTCGTCCACGCGATTTCAAATGCGCAAGAGCTTCCGCCGGTTGCTTCACAACTGATTTCGCGGACGAAAGCGTTACGGCTGACGAGAACTTGAAAAAGGCGCTGGAATGTTCCCGCGTAATAGTCGCATTGCGGATGCGCGCCATGACGCCCGCGGCAGAGCGGGCAGCTTGCGATCGAAACGACCACCGGCCGTCCATTCTTGACGTTGAATGCGCCGGTTCCAGCGAAAGTCCACGAGTGTTTCTTGATCGTGCCGAGCAAGATGCGGCTGGCGAGTGAAGGCGGCAAGATTTTTAGCACTGCCTGGGCCGGCTTCGGTATGCGGTTCGCCAGGAGATAATCGCCGGTTCTAAGGCCAGCTTCGAACGCGATTTTCCGCGCCTCGTCTTCTTCAAGCCCGGCGAACAGCGCCGTTTGCAGAGCGCCGACATCCGCTTCCGGCACCATCCCGGCCGGCGGGGATGCAAGATGCGGCTCAAGATGCGCGCTCGCGAAAATAAGCCGGGTGGTCTCTTCGCCCATCACGTCGCGAAGAGTCTCCGCCACACGGATTATCGCATTAGGGCCGATAAGGCCCGCTTCCGCCGATGCGTGCGCCATTCGAAGCGCGCCTTCTTATTAGTGTGTGGCCGCGTGCTCTTCTTGTTCGGCCTTCTTGCGGGTTGTGTGGTCGAAGTCGTCGCGCTCGCGTTCAGCCCGTGCACGCGTGGTATCGAAGCCGAAGTCCACTTTCTTAAGGGATTGCGGACCCCAATACTTCACGCGGCCGAGGTCGTAGAACTTGCGCTCCCAACCGCTCTTGAGGAAGGCCTTCAGGCAGCCCAGCAAGTAACGGCGCCTTGCCGTGTTCCAATTCCAAGGATAGCCGAAGAAGGCCTTGCGGATATAGAACCGCCTGTAATTCCTCATGACGTGATTGAGCAGTTCGCCGCGCTCCATGGCATCCGGCTTCATGATCGGGGTCACGAAGTTGTACTTCTCGTAGTCGAAGATTTCGACCTTGTCGCTCAATTCTGCGAAGAGATCCGAGAACGGCCAGGGCGTATACATCGCCCAGTTAGCCATATCCGGATTCCAATCCATCGCCATGCGGAAGGTTTCTTCGAGCGTCTCGGGAGTCTCGTTCTCCAGGCCGACGATGAACTGCGCTTCGGCGACGATGCCGTTCTTCCGCAGGAGTTCGATAGCGCGCTTGTTCTGCGCGATCGTCGTCTCCTTGTTGAAGCGGTCGAGCTTCAATTGCGCCGCGGCTTCCGTTCCGAGCGAGATATGGATCAGGCCGGCGGCTCGATAAAGCGGAAGGAGTGCCTCATCGCGGAGGATGTCGGTCACGCGGGTGTTGATGCCCCAATGGACGGGCAGTTTCCGCTTCTTCAACTCCTCGCAGAATTCAACGAACTTCTTCCGGTTGATGGTGGGCTCTTCGTCGGCAAGGATGAAGAAGCCGACCTTGTAGTCGCGGACGAGCGTTTCGATCTCATCGACCACTTTCTTGGGGTCGCGGATGCGGTAATTACGCCAGAATTTCCACTGCGAGCAGAAGCTGCAGGTGAATGGGCAGCCACGGGCAAGGTTCGGGATGGCGACTCGGGTCCCGGTGGGAATGTAAATATACTTCTCCCATTCGAGCACGCCCCAATCCGGTCTGATGGTCTCCAGATCGGCGACGGGAGGCTCGGAGGGCGTAGCGGTGACCTTGCCTTCCTGAATATAGGCCAGCCCCCTGATTTGCGGGCGGTCCTCAAGCCAGGTTCCCTTATCGACGGAACGGACGACGTTCTGAATGATCGCTTCGCCCTCGCCGCGCACGATGGCATCGATCCAAGGCGCCTCGGTGAGAACCTGCTGATACATGAACGTGGCGTGGATCCCGCCGAGAACCGTTACCGCATTAGGATGAACTTCCTTGGCGATCTGCAATACTCGCTCGGCCTTGTAGATCGAGGGTGTAATCGCTGTCGCGCCAACAACGTCAGGCTTCTCTTTCGCGAGGATTTCGCGTAGCTCGTCTTCGGACAAATCATTCGTCATCGCATCGATGAAACGAATATCGGTATAACCCGCCGCCTTGAGAGGGCCTGTTATATAGGCTACCCATGCAGGCGGCCAGTTGCCCGCGATCTCCGCTCCGCCCGAGTGATAATTGGGATGGATCAGGATGATTCGCATAGGGCGCTCCGAGACGATGTCAGGTTAAATTGACAGGATTTGTGTCAACCGGACATTACTCCCTCGTCACGCTTGTGTTTTGATCTAGATCAATGGGCGTTCGCCATCACTTAGTCGAAGGCGTGATTTTTCAGCTACGCTTAACGGAGCGTAGTAGAACCAGCATCTTACCTTTGCAACGAGACCGAGTCGCCGACCTTAATTCCAAGCTTCTTGGCCTGTCCGGCAGCAATCTCGATGACGCGCGAGGCGGGGCGGACCGATGAAATGACATCGGTCGAAAATGGCTCTGCATCGAACGCGATATGCACGACGCGCCAATCGTTGCCGATGAAAACCATGTCGAGCGGGATGTAGGTGTTTTTCATCCACATCGTGATCTCCTGCTCGCCATCGAACAGAAAGATCATGCCCTGATTTTCGGCGATGGTGCGGCGGAACATGAGGCCTTGTTCGCGCTTCGGTTCGGTATCGGCCACCTCGACATCGAGAAGCACGGGGCCATTCTTCGTCTCGATCTTCAGGCTTGAGTGTTTAAAGAGCACGTCTCCAAAAGCTTGCGTCCATATAAGAGAACTGAAAATGACAAGGGCCGCAAGCGCGGCCCTGGCGACGTTCGGTGGACCCTTTGGCATGGGCCTATCCCTTTCAGTGCGAGGACGGGTAGCCCGTTGCGCCGTCGGGACGTAGCTCGGCGGCCATAAGGCCCTTATCGCCTTTGCCATAGCGTACCTGCACGATTTGTCCAGGCCTTAGCTCGGCAAAGCCGAAACGCCGAAGCGTCTCCATATGGACGAAGATGTCCTCCGTGCCAGCGCCGCGGGTCAGGAACCCGAAGCCCTTGAGCCGGTTGAACCACTTCACCATGGCGCGCTGCCAATCGCTCTCGGGAATGACATGGACATGGGTCCGCTGGGGCAATTGCGAGGGGTGGATGGCTGTACTCTCATCCATCTCGATGACCCTGAAGGCCTGAAGCCCGCGGTCGCGCCGCAGAACTTCGCATACAATACGGGCTCCTTCATACGCAGTCTGATAGCCGTCCCGCCGCAGAACGGTAACATGAATCAGAATGTCAGGAAGCCCGCCGTCTGGAACGATGAAACCAAATCCCTTGGATACATCGAACCACTTGATGTGGCCTGCTATTACGAAAACGTCTATGCCAGGTTGCTCTGCGATGTCGTTGAACGATGCTAAAGTTGGAGGTAATTTGTCCCCCATTGTTTAATCCCCCGCTTCACTGAAAAACGTGGCGCCCGCAAAGGTCTCGCCCAAGACCATCACGCACACCAACTCACTTGCGAACCATAACATTCCTTGCCCCGGAGGCTAGGAAAAATTAACTCTTTCCCCAGCGCCCTTTTTGTTTAGGTCTCGGCCGCCACCGAGATTTTTGCGCGGCAAGTGATTGATATTCCGAGTTAAACTTTGGCCAAAATGTGACGGGAACCGCGCGGGGTGCTCGTCTTAAATCCTTAATGAGGATGTTTTAAACAGGGGTCCAGTCGGGCAAATTTGCTTGCCTGAACGCCAAATGCAGCCGCGAATCAACGCATTTCCTCACCTGAAGAGCGAATCAGTGCGCCCTCTGGGCAAGGCTTTCCACACTTGTTGAAAGGACGCCAAATAAACCTCATGGCGGACGCGCGAGACTTCGTGTGTTGCGCCGTTTCGCCTTCCATGGCTAATGTCGGCGCAAGTTGGAGGCCTCCTCATGAAGTATCTTCACACCATGGTCCGCGTGACCGACATCGGCCAATCGCTCGATTTCTACGTCAATAAGCTTGGGCTCAAGGAAGTCCGGCGCACGGAGAGCCCCGGCGGCCGCTTCACACTCATCTACCTCGCGGCGCCCGGCGATGAATTGGCGCAGGTCGAACTGACGTACAACTGGGATCCTGAAGTTTACGGCGAAGGACGCAATTTCGGTCATCTCGCCTATGAGGTCGACAATATCTATGAAACCTGCCAGCGCCTCATGGACGGCGGGGTGACCATCAACCGGCCTCCTCGCGACGGCCGAATGGCCTTCGTCCGCTCGCCAGACAACATCTCGATCGAGTTTCTTCAGAAGGGCGCAGCCTTGCCGCCCGCGGAGCCTTGGACATCCATGCCGAACACGGGAAAGTGGTAAGGAGCGCCTATGGAGCGTGAGGATTACACAGCGGTCGCGAAATCGCTGCATTGGCTGATTGCCGCCTTGATCTTCGTCATGTTTCCTCTGGCTTGGACCATGGGCGACTTTTCGGGCATCCTGAAATTTCAGCTCTATAATCTCCACAAATCCATCGGGATCACGGTGCTTGCGCTGATGGCGATCCGCCTTTTCTGGCGCTTCCTGCACGCCGCTCCGACATTGCCGGATGCCATGCCAAAGCGCGAGCGCATTGCCGCCCATCTCGGGCACATCGCGCTTTATACCGCGCTCTTTATTATGACGCTCTCCGGCTGGGCGATGATATCAAGCTCGGACAAGCCGTCGGTCCTTTTTCAATCGACGGCTTTTCCGCTGATCCCGTGGCTTAGCGAACTCGCTCCGGCTGAAAAGAAAAGCTACGCCGAACTTTTCAAGGGGATCCATGGCTTCACCGCGAACGCGCTTATTTTCCTCGTTGCGGTCCACGTCGCGGCAGCGCTCCGTCACGCCATCCTTCTAAAGGACGGAATTTTCTCGCGCATGCTGCCGCGTTTCGGGCGAAGCACGAGCAACGCGCGTTTCGCGCTCCTGGCCTTGGCGGCAGCCGCGTTTAGCTTTGGCGGTTTCGAGGAAGCGCGGGCGATGGAATGGGGAGTGAACCCGCAAAAAAGCGAAGTCACCTTCGAGGCGAACGGCAGCGGCTACAACACCAAGGGCAGCTTCAAGGTCTACAGAACCGAAATCGAGTTCGACCCCGACATGCCCGAGCAGGCATCGGTTCGCGTCAGTCTGGACATGCGGAGCGCAACAACTGGAGCGGCCGATGTCGACGAGACGCTCCAATCGGCGGATTTCTTCAATCCGGCCCGGTATCCGACAGCGGAATTTACCGCCAGGGGCGCAAAGCCGGACGGCGACGGCAAATACATTCTGAACGGGCAACTCACGCTCAAGGGCGTGACGAAGTCCGTAACTTTGCCCTTTTTCCATCGATATTCAATCGGAGATGGCGGCGGTCAAAGGCGAAACCACCATCAACCGCCTCGATTTCGGCGTGGGTCCTGAAACGGTCGCGGGGCTTACCGTAGAAAATGAGGTCAAGCTGACGGTCGATCTTACCGCTATGCGGCTCGATAATTGAACAGTGCCCTGCCGCTGAGCTTTTGCCGCATAGGTAACTCTTGATTAACAACCGGCATAGGACCAGCTAAGGGCATCGCCTAAGTTATGTGCAAGTGCCCTAAGATTGTGCTCATGGAAACACACCGTCCAACCCTGATTTCGGTTGTCTTGCCCTCTTATAATGAGTGCGAGGGCCTTCCTATTGTCATCTCTTCGATTTCCCGCGTTCTCGCTAAGACCGGCTTCAGCCATGAAATTGTTGTCGTGGACGATGGCAGCACAGACGCGACGCGATCGATGGTGCTCGACTTGTGCTCGCGCCAGCCGAGCTTGCACTACCTGCGCCTCTCGCGGAACTTCGGCAAGGAGGCTGCCCTGACGGCGGGGCTCAAGGCGGCTGCGGGCGATGCGGTCATCCTGATGGACGCCGACGGCCAGCATCCTCCTGCCCTCATTCCTGTCTTTCTTGACCGCTGGCGCGAGGGATACGAGGTTGTGGCCGGTGTCCAAAACGCGCGCCCGGAAACCTGGCTCAAGCGCCGTTTCAAGAGTGCGTATTATCATTTCATGGAAGCGGGCAGCTCGGTGGTCATTCCCCCCGACGCCGGCGACTTCCGGCTTCTCGACCGGAAGGTGGTTGACGCCATCAATGCGCTTCCCGAGCGGAACCGGTTCATGAAAGGGACTCTACGCCTGGGTCGGCTTTCGCACGACGCTCGTGCCCTTCCAGGCCGAAGACCGCGTAGCCGGACAGACGAAGTTCACATGGAGACAGCTCTTCGGGCTTGCCTTCACGGGCTTGACGTCATTCACCGTCGTTCCTCTTCGCCTTGTGTCCATGGCCGGTCTTCTCATATCCGGTTCTTCGATGTTGTACGCCTGCTACCTGCTTTTCGAGCATTACGTGGAAGGCGACCACTTGCCGGGTTGGGCCACTCTCTCTGTCGGCATGATGTTTCTGTCCGGCGTTCAGCTTCTCGCGCTCGGCGTTATCGCCGAATACCTGGGCCGGACCTTCGAAGAGGCCAAGCAACGGCCTGTTTACCTCCTCGCGGAGGACAGCCGGCAGAAGACCAGGACCCACGCCGCCTCGCCCGTCTACGACGCGACGCCTCTGGTCTCGGATGCGCGCCTCCGCGAAACGCCATTCATCCCATAATGCGGCAGATCGCAATCTTCATCGCCGTTGGCACGGCAGCCGCGCTCACTCATCTCGCCGTTGTGGCTGCAGTTGTGGAACTTTCCGGCTTGCAGCCCCTCGCCGCTAACGTCATCGGTTTTGGCGTTGCCTTCCTGGTGAGCTTTGCGGGGCATGCTCGATTTACGTTCCCGCTTTCGCCGGAACGTTTCGCCGCGGCGCGGGCCCGATTCTTCGCCGTCGCCTGCACCGGGTTCGTACTCAACCAGGCAGCCTATGCGGAAGCTTTGCATCTGTTCGGTCCGCGCTATTATCTTCCCGCGCTAGCCGCCGTCCTCATCGGCGTCGCCGCAGCCACATTTCTGTTATCGAAGCTTTGGGCTTTCGCGCAGCCGCAAGGCTAGCGCAGCCGACGCTTAATCAAACGCGGAGCTTCACCCCTGCCGCGCCCCAGCCGATTACGCCTAGAAACCCATTCCGAAGATCGCCTTCTCGGTGTAGGTGAGATCGCAAACCTGCGGCTTATCTGGGCCGCGATAGTACATCGGGGCCCTTTCCGGGAGGTATCTCCCGACGAAATTGGGGATGGGGGCGCAGGCACCCGTCGTCATGAACGGCAAGCGCCTGAAAAGAAGGAAGCGGCTAATCGCTCCAGCAAAGCGCGATAGGTCTTCGATGCTGTTGCAGAAAATGGCGTGAGCGCACGGCCACGGGATCGAGCGCAGCATGAGTGTGCGCGGCCTGAAGATAAAGGGATGACAGCCGTCCTTGCCTTCGCAGCACAGGCATAAGCATCCATACTCGTGATGGTCCTTCAGCATCCGATAGTCCGCCACCGAAACGCAATCCTGTGGAAAATCCCTGTCGCCGAACCTGTGCACCTTCGTTCTGAGTGATGGGGCAGTCAGCCCAGTCAAGGCGATAAACTGCCCATCAGTGAACCTTCTGAAACCCTGCGCCTCAATGATGGGCCAAGTGTGAATTCCCGGCGATGTATTGACATAAGTAACGCCCGAATATTTTTGTGCATTGGCAGTAAGAAGAGAGGCGTAGTTTCTGAAGCCGGGCTCGACATACCAGCTCGATAGATTGCATCTGACTGCGGCCTCATCGCGCCCAGGCATTTCGGTGAAAATCGTGAGGAGCACCCCGACCACCGAGCCATCCGCTTCGAGCAGATAGCCGAATTTTGGGAAAGGTTCAGGCGTGGGGTGCCGGGAAATCCGCTGGAGGAAGTCGAGCCACTGGCTCCGTGAGCGCGCTTCAAACCCTTTGCTCAAGAGTTCGGCGACGCGATCGAAATCTTGTATAAAAATTTGACGGCAGCGCACTCGACTTTCGGAAACCATAAATTATCCTTGATATTAGCTGGCTTGTGCGGAAGCTTGACTTAGAGTACTCGACTGCTATTAGTCAATTACATCAATTGATACAGGTAGGCTTTTCATGTCTTTCAGAGCCACGATTATCGAAAATATTGAGCATGTCGCCAAAGAGCAAAATCGTGTGCTCGCCCCGCTTTCGGATGATTTGGCGCTTCAGGAAACCGGCCTTGATTCTCTTTGCTGGGCGATTGTTGTAGCTCGCCTTGAGAGTAGCCTTGGATTTGACCCATTTACGCTGGCAGACGATGTTTATTTCCCTGTCACTTTAGGCGATTTTATTCAGGTTTATGATAATGCAGCTAGATGAGAACGCCTCGCTTTGGTCGATGATGCGCGCCGCAGGCTTAGGCGGACAGTTCCTTGGCAGCGTCAATGCGCGTACGATACTCTCCGATTTGGAAACCGGTTCAGCGATCCAGGGCGATTGCCGAGAACTGAAAGGCCGTTCAGTTCTCGTCGCGACCGAGGACCAGCTTGCCGCGGCGCTCGCTCTTATTGAGTTGGATGGCGTTGCGCGGAGGCTTGTTCTTTGCCCGGCAGGCATCGCGGCCGATAGCATCCCGGCCATCGTTGAGCGCGCCGGGATCGATGTCATCCTGAGCGATGGAGTGCTCGCAGGTTTTCCGCATGAGGGCGTGAACGCGATGCGATGCGGCACGGCGATTGAAAACGCCGATTGCAAGCGTGATGCATTCTGCCAGACGGAGTGGGTGCTGTTCACGTCCGGCACGGCGGGCGCGCCTAAAATGGCCGTTCACAGTCTCTCCAGCTTGACGGGAGCCATCAAGCCAAGCGGCAACAAGGGTGCTTCCTGCATATGGGCGACCTTTTATGACATGCGCCGGTATGGAGGTTTGCAGATCTTTCTGCGCGCAATGCTCGGTAACCGTTCATTTATTCTATCGAGCGCAGACGAATCTCTGACCGGTCATCTGGAGAGGCTCGCGGAACACAAAGTCACTCACCTCTCCGGGACACCGTCTCATTGGCGCCGCGTCTTGATGAGCGCCTCGGCTGAGAAAATCGCTCCAAGCTATGTTCGCCTTTCAGGCGAGATTGCCGATCAAGGCGTCCTTGACGGGCTTCGGGTCCTTTATCCGGAGGCTCAGATCGTCCACGCCTATGCTTCAACGGAGGCGGGCGTCGGGTTCGAGGTGAACGATGGGCTTGAAGGCTTTCCGGCCGGCTTCATCGGGCGTCGCGGCTGCGAAGTGGAACTGAAAGTGGAGGACGGATCTTTGCGGATGCGGTCCAACCGGGCGGCTCTTCGCTATCTCGGCGAGGCAAGCGCCCCGATACGGGCAAAGGATGGCTTTGTGGACACCGGGGACCACGTGGAACTGCGGGGAAATCGATATTATTTTACCGGCCGCAAGGATGGCGCGATCAATGTCGGCGGCCAGAAGGTGAACCCGGAGGAAGTCGAGGCGGTCATCAACCGCCATCCGCGCGTGCGGATGTCGCTCGTCCGGGCGAGAAAAAGCCCAATACTCGGATCGATCGTCGTCGCCGATGTCGTGGCGAAGGACACACCCGGCGATGATCTGGAGAATGAGATCCGCGAGGTTTGCGCTCAGAACCTCGCCCGTCACAAGGTTCCTGCCCTGATCCGGTTTGTGCCTTCGCTGGAGATGACCACGGGCGGAAAGCTGGCGCGGCATAATGCATAACGTGATTGTGACGGGAGGAAGCCGCGGGATCGGCCTGGCAACGGCAATCGAACTGGCCGCATCGGGCTATAGCGTCATCGCGGTTGCTCGCCGCAGGAGCGACGAACTGGAAGCTGCTATCGCCGCAGCCGAAGCTAGCAAAACTGGGGCCTTGTCTTTTGCCCCTCTCGATCTCGCGGACACCGGCAAAATCCCTGAATTTGTCAGCCGTGTCCGGAGAGATTTCGGAGAGATCTACGGGCTGGTGAATAACGCCGGCCTGGGAACAGACGGGGTGCTGGCGAATATGCATGTCTCCAAAATCGAGGAACTCGTGCAGATCAATACGCTTTCGCCCATAATCTTAACGAAATTCGTCCTGCGATCCATGATGACAGCGGGAACGGGGCGCATCGTTAATGTCAGTTCCATTGTAAGCTTCACGGGCTACAGCGGATTGTCAGTGTATGCAGCGACAAAGTCGTCGATGATCGGCTTCACAAAGTCGCTTGCACGCGAGGTGGGCCGCCTTGGAATAACAGTCAATGCCGTAGCTCCCGGGTTCATCGAAACAGAGATGACCAAGGGGCTTGATGAAGAAGGCAAGAGCCGGGTGGCGCATCGAAGCGCTCTGCAAAGACTGGCCCAACCGAAGGATATTGCCGAAGCCGTGAAGTTTCTGATGGGGGAAAGCGGGCGCAATATTACAGGCACTGTGCTCACAATCGATGCCGGAAGCACGGCTTGATAATTCAAAGCTTCACGCGGCCCATAAGTATGTCGCCGTAAAGGGTGGGGGTGAGTTTCACAAACCTGCCGCTGGTCTGATCATTGAAGAACAGTTGATCCGTCACGCGTTTTGGATCGCATCCTTCCAGAATAAAATCCGCCTTTCTGGGCTTGAATGTCGATGTGAGTTCCAACTCGTCGATCATGCGCAAGAAGAGAGGCTGCGAATAGCGCGGCAGACGCTCATCGAGATAAGCCTTCAACGCGGCCAGATCGAACGAGTCTCCGACCGAGAGCGCGGCCATGCCGGCGCGGCCTTCCGCGTTGGGAAGCGCTACTCCGAAGACGGTAGCCTCGGTTACTCCGGGGCATGCCGAAATCACCTGCATCACTTCCGAGGTTGATACATTTTCGCCCTTCCAGCGGAAGGTTTCACCGATACGATCGACAAAATAGAAAAAGCCCCTCTCGTTCCGTCGCATCAGATCGCCGGATCTGAACCACTCGTCCCCTTTGGCCAGCACGCCGCGCAGGATCTTTTTCTCCGAATCCTTTGCGCTGGTGTAGCCTTCGAATGAACTGGCGCCCGCGCCCCTATCTCCGATCCGGGAAACCGCCTCGCCCACCTCGTTGACGCCCGATGGAATGCAGAGCCCGTCCTCATTGCGGACCGGCTCGAGCGTTTCCACGTTCATTTTTATCAACTGCACTGGGAAACGGTGCCCCAGGAAGGCCGGAATGCGCCCGATTGCACCGGGCTCTTCGTCAACATTGTAGAGCGAGAAGTTCGCTTCCGTCGCAGCATAGAACTCAAGGATATGGGGAATCCGGAACCTTTCCTTGAACTTTTGCCAGATGTCTCCGCCGAGCCCGTTCCCGCAGCAAAGGCGAAGGCGATGCTCACGTTCATGCGGAGACGCCGGCGCATTCACCAGATAGCGGCAGAGTTCGCCGATGTACTGAAACACGGTGCACTCATGCTCGCAAACTTCCTCCCAGAAGCACCTTGCGGAGAACCTCTCTTTTATGAAAACCGACCCGCCGCTCGA
This sequence comes from uncultured Alphaproteobacteria bacterium, assembly GCA_963834165.1. Lineage (GTDB taxonomy): Bacteria > Pseudomonadota > Alphaproteobacteria > Rhizobiales > Rhodomicrobiaceae > Rhodomicrobium. The sequence continues at coordinate 1,003,743 of CAWIAL010000018.1, forward strand.
AAGCATTGCAGCGGTGGCGGCGACCCCGCCCGTCGCGTGGTAGAGTGGCAAGCAGTTGTAAAGCCGGTCCGCTGGCCGGGCATCCATCATGCCCGCAAACCAATGTCCCCAAGCCATGATACGGTGATGGCTGACATTGGCGGCCTTGGGCAAGCCCGTAGTCCCCGATGTGAAGATGCAGAGCGCGCGGTCTGCAAGGGTGACCTCGCGCCGCTCACTTTTTTGCAACTCCGCGCCGGAAAGACCGTCGACGCAAGCGCGGATGGATCGGTGCCCGGAATGCGATTCGCCATGAACCCAAACTTCCGGCCCGGTTTTGCAAAGTGCGAGAGCATGTGTTGAAGCCTCGCAAAGATCGTCCGCCATAATGAGATGACGCGCACCCACCACATCGATGCAATGGGCGAGCGAGGCTCCCATGAGATTCGGGTTGAGCAGCGCGGCCGAACAGCCGATGCGGGTTATGCCAAGCCATATCGCCAGGTACTCCGGGCGGTTCGGCATCATAAGGCCTACCACAGTTCCCGGCGCTAGTTCTTGTTCGAGCGCCCAGCGGGAATATTGGTTGGCTCTTTCGGCGAGTTCCTGGAAGGTCAATGACTCGCGATCCGAGATAAGCGCCGGTGAATGCCCGAACCGGTCTGCGAGTTCATCGACCATGACCGGGAAGGTCTGATGGGGATGCTGTTGCAGCGAGGCGGTTCTTTCCAGCGCTCGCACCCAGGCTTTTTTCCCTAAACAGAACTCGGCCGGATCGCCTCCTTCGACATCCTTCTTCATAGGGCTCAACATTTTTTGACGCGCAGTTCCTCGCCGCGGACGATTGTGTGCGCCCCCTCCCCGGCGTGATCGAGGTCAATCATGGGTGAAAGAGCGAGGCGTGGCCGCTCGCTCATCCTTTTGGGTCAGTGGATGCAGTATAGAATTACCCCTCCGAAAGAGCGATTGCCGAAGGTGCTAAATCCGCCCGGCACGCTTGGTATTGCCCTTTATGGGTTCAACTTGCCCCGCACTGTGCGCCAGAGCAGGCGCCGCTTGGACCAGGATCTCGTAGAATGCGACCCAGAGAGGCAGAATCCGGTCATCGGGAACCAGATGCCGGCACAGCGCACCATGTCCGTCTTCTGGATCGCTATCGAGGTGAACGTGCCCTTTCAAGAAGTGCTTGAACGCACCCAGCAACTCTCCATCCCAATTCTTGGCCTGCAAAATGGATCTGAACACGGCTTCCAGGCCGCCGTCCTCATAGCTGGGGAGGCTTAACGCCCTCGTCTCCTTGTCTGTCGCGTGCACAGCGGCAAGATAGGACCGGCCCAGTGCTTCAAGGACTTGGCGCCTTTCCTTGGGAATGGCCGTCAGAGTGAGGGTCCTGCGCATGAACTCTTCATGGTCCATTTTTTCGCCTGGGGCGGCAACCCCGGGCCAGGGCGAAAGATTATCGGTATTCCGCTCGCCTTCATCGAGTTCCTTGAGAAGTTCGTCGTCAGGATAGAGAATCAGCGCAATTTCCATGTTTTCCCGAAACTGGATGGAGAAGTAATAGTACGCCCAAGCAACACTGATTAAGTCGTCTCTACTAATATCCTTCCATCTCAAATCGCAAATCTGCCTGATGACGGACTTATAAGATAAGTTGTCTAAATTGTTCTGCCTGACAGGTAAATGAGAGAGCTTGCTGGTCACTGATATCTCCGAAGTTTCAAACGCTTTTGCGGACAATAACTACATCTTTAAGTTGCACAAGCCACAACAGGGGATTTTGCCTTATTATCGCCTTACGCTGCCGCTGGCTTTTGTTTCAACTATTTATATATTTAGTTTAGAGAAAGACCGGCTTCGGCTGAAGCATAACGCGCTTCTCCAATCGGCGCGCCAAGGGTAGGTCCGCGCGGCAAAAGGCACTCGGCGCTTGACCCGCGCAGCGCTGAGCGTTACATGATCGGGAGCTAGGCGAACGCGCCACACTTTTCCATTCTCTATTAGGTCCGATCATGTCGCGCCAGTGCGAACTCACAGGCAAGGGTGGCCTCGTCGGTCATCTCGTAAGCCACTCGAATATCAAGACGAAGCGGCGCTATTTGCCGAACCTTTGCAACGTCACGCTTTTGAGCGACGCGCTTGGGCGCGGTGTACGGCTCAGGATCAGCGCGAACGCGCTCCGCTCGGTGGAGCATCGCGGTGGCCTCGACGCTTTCCTCCTGAAGGCCAAGGACGAAGAGCTGTCTCTGAAGGCCCGGCGCCTGAAGCGCGAGATCGTGAGGGCGCGCGCAAGAACAGGAAACGAAAGCGCCGCCTAGTTGCGGCATGCCTTTCGCCTGCGCCTTGAAATCACAAGAGACTATCTGCATGGCCGGGCTCTGACCCGGCCATCCCGATTCGTCCATAAGCCAAGCTTGCGCTCTCCCTTTCCCATGGGGAGAGGGTTGGGGTGAGGGGCGCTACATCTAAGCGACGCGCCAGAGCTTCGATGCGTGCAGCATGAAAATCCTGGGCTCCGCTTTGTGCAGACCGCGTATGGCTGCGCCGTTGCACGACAGGCCGCCCGCATACGCTCCAAAAGCCGGCATGATAAGAAGATCGTCCGAGACGCAGAAGCAGCGGCCGGAGAACCGGTAGCCGCCAGCGGGCACGCTCACCTTGGGGTGAAAATGGCCCGCAATCTCCGGTGCACTTCGCGCGACGGCCGGCTCGTGGCGAAGGATGACGCCCTCGATCTCAAGTTCGGCCCGCTTTTCGCCGTCGCAAAACGCAGGCGCTTGCGCGTCGTGGTTTCCGCTGATCCAGATCCATTCCGCGACCAGCGCGCAGAGCGATGCAAGCGCGGCCCGGTCGGCCCCGGCCATGCGTTCGCCCGCCCGCTTGTCATGAAAGCTGTCGCCAAGGCAAACCACGCGCCTCGGCCGGTAAACCTCGATCACGCCTTTCAGGCGCTGGAGCGTGTCGTGGCTGTCGAGTGCGGGAACGAGCCTGCCGCGCGCTGCCGCGTTCGATCCCTTTTCCAGATGCAAGTCGGAAACGATCAGCGTGCCGTGTGCGGAGAGGTAGGCGGCGCCGCTTTGATCGAGCGTCAACGGCAGGCCTGCAAACTTGATTGGAATCGATGCCCTGCCGCGACCCAGCGCCTCCCGGGCGGCGCTTTGCGCATCCGTCGCCGGGTGTTTCGCCGTCACTCCTGCTCGGTCCAGGGTCATGCGGCTTTCCTAGCGTATGACCGACTGACATGGAAGCGCAGGCCACCTCTCCCGGTAGGAGAGGTCGGACCGCTTTGCGGTCCGGGTGAGGGGTAAGTGATTGATTATCAAATGTAAGCGCCCCTCACCCCAACCCTCTCCCTCTGGGAGAGGGAGTCCCGCAGCGATTCTCTTTAAGCCGGATGCACTCTAGCCTGCACCGGGCGTATTCAATGGGAGCGCGTTGGTTGTCCGCTGCAATGCCGTGCACGCCTGCGCTCAGGACAAGCAAGTTGCCGCGACCCACCAATTCGGATAAGCGCGAGCGATCTCCTGCGCCGCATTGGCCGCAGCCTCTTGCGATGGAAAAAGCCCAAAACACGTGGGACCGCTTCCCGACAGGCGTGAGAGAAGGCATCCATCCAGGCGTCTCAGCGTATCCAGAACCCTCTCAACTGCCGGTTCGAGCGCGATCGCGGGCGCTTCAAGATCGTTGCGGCCCTCCATCAGAAACATCGCAGCACCTTCCGCGTCCTTCCATGGCTTGAAAACCGGCGGAGTTTCATCCGAGCCGGGCGGCAGAGGCGCCGCGTTCAAGGTCCTGAAAACGTCCGCGGTCGAAAGCTTCAGGCGCGGATTGACGAGAATTGCGGGCAAAGGCGCCAACTCTTGCACGGGCGTGACGCGCTCGCCCAAGCCGCACATCCAGGCAGCGCCGTTGTGAAGGCAGACGGGAACATCCGCTCCGATCTTGGCGGATCTTTCGAGGAAACGCCTCGCATCCGAGGCGCCGTCATAGACCTTCAGCAATGCCCTGATGGTCGCGGCGGCATCGGATGAGCCTCCACCAAGCCCCGCCGCAACGGGAATGTTTTTGTGCAGGCGGAAATGGCCGGAAATCTCGACGCCAAGCCAGGACGCGACCGCGCGCTTGGCTTTCATAACGAGGTTCTCGCCATCGACCAAGCCTGCAAACGGCCCTTCGAGCACAAGGCTATCTTCCGATGCGGGGCTGAAATGGAGTTCATCGCAGACGTCCGCGAACACGACGAGGCTTTCCAGCTCGTGATAGCCATCGGGGCGCTTTCCCTTGACGTGGAGGGTCAAGTTGACCTTGGCGCGCGCTCGCTCGGAAACCGGAGCCGGCGCGCCGCCGCGCGCCGTATCGCGCGGGATACTGGTGGACGTTGTCATGAAAGACCCTGGCTTCACTCGAACCTGACGAACGTCAATAAGCGGCTTGAGCGCGCTTGTCGACCCCGCTGAGACAACAAGCACGCGCAGCTAAGGATTGGCGGTCGCGGCGGGCGATCCTTCATGCGCCTTGGTCTCGGCCTGTGCCGGATTCGGCTGAAGATCCGCACGCGGCCCAGAGTCATCCGGCAGGCCCACTTCGAGCTTCTTCTTGATTTTCTCGGCATCCTCCGGCTCCGGGTTCAGGGTCAGTGCCTGAGCCCACTGGAATTGAGCCTCCAGCTTCCGGCCGAGCCGCCAATAAACATCGCCCAGATGGTCATTCAAAGTCGGGTCTTCCGGGCGCAGTTCCACAGCCTTGTCGAGTTGTTTGACCGCCTGCTCGTAATCCTTCTGGATGTAATAGCCCCAACCGAGACTATCGATGATGTAGCCATCGTTGGGCTTGAGCCGGACCGCCTTCTTGATGAGATCGAAAGCCTCGGGGATGTTCATGTTCTGATCGAGCCACGAATATCCAAGGTAGTTCAGAACGGCTCCCTGCTCGGGATCGAGTTCGAGCGCTTTTTTGAAGTCCGGCTCGGCCTTGGCCCATTGTTTCGTGCGCTCATACGCAATTCCGCGCGCATAATACAGACCCCAGTGCTTCTTTTCGGGCGTGCCGATCAAGTCGATGGCGCGGTCATAGTAGGGAATCGCCGCCTCGTATTTCTTACGGGCGCTCTCAACCGAGGCGAGCGTCTGAAGCAGTTGCTCTTCCTTCGGGTTCTTTTCCAGAATCGCCGTCAGCAGCGCGACCGCCTCGTCTGTTTTTTGAAGCGCATTCAGGTAAAGCCCTTTGCGCAGTCTCGCGTTGAGCCAGAATGCCGAAGGCTCGTGGATGGTGTCGATAACGGCAATCGCCTTGTCGTACTGCTCCAGGTTTCCGTAAAGCTCCGCCAATTCCAGTTTTGCAATATCGGACGCGGGGTTCAGGAACAGGGCGAGCCGAAGATAAATCTGCGCCGCGTCGACGCCGTTGTTCGTGGCCAGCACCTGCCCAATGCCAAGGAACGACTCCGCAAGCCCTTCCTCTGCGGTGGAGACCATCAGCTTTGGCGTTTTACCGGCCTTGAGTTCGGACATCAGCGCCTTGCCAAGGGGCGTGACGTCGGCCCCGCTTTCGGTCATGACCGCAAGCGCTTTTTCCTTGTCGCCCCAAACCGCCAGGTGACGGGCGAAAGCCTCGGCGATGCGCGTGTTCGGCGGCTTCTTATCATAAACGGCTCGATAAGCTTCCTCCGCCACGGCCTTCTTCTTGGCGACATCGGCAATGAAGGCGCGCTGAACCGTTTCAAAATGGGTCGCCCACGCGGCCTTGCTCGGAGTTTGCAGGGCCGCTATGGCCTTGTCGGCCTGACCTTCCGCCACACCCACCCAGGCCCGCGCCAGCTTTATCGTCGGCTCGTCGGCCGATGTCCCGCGCTCGGCATCGCGGAAGTATTCGTCGGCCTTTGCGTAATCCTTGTGCTTGTAAGCATCGAGGCCGAGAAAGAGAAGCGCGATGGTGTTGTCGCTTTGCCGCTTCGCAAGGCGCTGGGCCAGGCTGCGCGCCGAATCGAACTCACCGGCTGCTAGGTCGAGTTGAAAAGCGTCGTCAAGGATGTCCTGGTTGGCGGGGTCCTTCGAGAGGGCACGCCTGTAATAGAACGCGGCGTTCTCGCTATCCCGGGAGGAGCGTGCGACGTGCCCGGCGAGATAGCTCCCAAGCAAGGAGTTATTATCCATTATCTCCGCGTGCGGGGATGGCCTGCTCCTGTGCGCGCCAAGAGCGCCCGGCTCAGGACCAAAGCTCGCGGCGATGAAGCAGAGCGCGACAAGGAACGGCGTTTGCCTCCATGAAGAATGCAGGGCCGCAGGAGCGATTTTCAAAAAGAGCATGTAGAGACCTGTCGTTTCGATCCTGGATTGTAGCACGCAGGGGATACCAGCCGGCTAGGACTAGGAATAAGCCCCTCGCCATGGCGTGTCAAAACGCATCCGTCTCCGATGAAATGACTCGGGGAAAAGGCCGCTGTTTCAAACGCCTGCACCGTTGCCGTAAAGTCGGTTCACAATGCGACGGAAAGACGGCAGCAAGCCAATGTAGAGGAGAATGCCGGTGCGAGCTTAGTTTGAGGGCGCGCGGCAGGCTTCAATCTCGCGCTCGATCAAGACGCGGTCTTAGCGGGCTGCCGCGCTTTGGCGATGGCAGAGACTATTCTCGTCTGTGTCCGCGTTTCGCGAGCGAGGCGTATGCCGACACAAAGTACTGTAGGTTCTCTAGCCGGTCCTTGATGTCTTCCAGCCAGAACTCAAGCTTGCTCCAGCCCGCCGGCGTCAAGTGATAAACGCGGATTGCCGGTCCGGCCCCTGCCGTATCCCATTCCGACCGCAGCTCTCCAGCCTTTTCCAACTGCTGCAACGTCCGGTACACGGCAGCCGAGTCGGCCTTGAGAGAGGGCAGGCGGCTGGCAAGGGCAGATTGAACGGCTCCCCCGTGCCCAGGAGCTTCAGCCAGCATCAAGAGGATGAATGCAGGGAGATGGCGTGACTGCTGCCGGGCTGGCTTCATCATTGACAGTAACCTGTTTATAACAGTATAAGAGGCAGGATAGTGCTTAGCACAGTATTTCCCATCGCGCTGATGCGCCAGCGGAAAGGTAAGGTCACGTATGCGAGGTGTTGTTTCGATCGAGGCCGGGAGAATTGCGTGGACCCCGCATCCGTCATTCGCCGGCGTGCTTGCCGCGTGGCTGATGCAGCGCTCCTCTGAGGCCATGCCCATTTCATGCGCCCTTGTGCAGTTCCCTTCAGGAGCCGAGGTTCCGGAGCACGCACATCCCGATGAGGATGACATCCTCTTTGTTCTTCGTGGCGGTGCGAGCATGCGGGTCGAGGGACACGGCGAAATCCCACTCAAAGCGGGCGATTTCTTACGAATCCCGAGCGGCGTTCGCCATCGTCCCCACAGTTTTGAAGACGGCTTCCTTGCGTTCAACGTATGGGCGCCAAACCCCAGTCTCACCCCCCAGACCGGCCTAGGAGAGCACCATGATTAGGAAAGCATATGCCGATATTCCGGGAACACTTATAGATAAGCCAGGATTTAAAGGGATGACCGCGCGTTTCGCGCTCACACGCGACGATGGCATGCCGCGTTATGCGTTGCGCATCATGGAGTTCGCCCCTGGCGGATACACGTCGCTGCACGCCCATGCCGAAGAACACGAGTTTTATTTCATTGAGGGCGAACCGGCAATTGTTGACAGCGCGGGCAAGGAAACCCGGCTCGCGAGCGGCGACGTGGTTTACGTCGCGCCTTACGAGGTGCACCAAATCCGCAATGTGGGAAATGGGGTGATGAGCATGGTCTGCACAGTTCCAATCTTGGAAGGTGGCGACGGAAAAGCCACGGCTCATCCGAGCGGTGGACGATACTGAAGTTAGCCAGCTACCGCTGCATCGGTCGTTTTTCGCCGGCCACGATGAGATCCGATGCGGCGGAAGACCTCCTGAATGCTCACCATTCGGCGGGTTCGCCCCGGCGGAAGAAACCGCCGGTAGGGCCATCCGCCGAAATCGACACGAGATCAGCAATCTCGCTCGCAGGCTCGGACGGATCGCGGCTTGCGCCCGCGCCGCCCATGTCAGTTCTGACCCAGCCGGGGCAAAGGCTGTTCACCTTCACGTTGCTGTTCGGCCCGAGTTCTGCGGCGAGGATGCGTGTAAAGCCGTTCAACGCCAGCTTCGCCATGCGATAGGACGGATAGCCGCCGCCCATGCCGGTTATCGCGCCGAGACCGGACGAAATGTTGACGACACGCCCATAATCGCGGCTCTGCATGCCCGGCACGACGAGCTGGCACAACCGGATTGGACCGATCAGGTTTACGTCCAGGACACGGCGCAAATCACGCTCCGCAAGTTCAAGAACGGGCGTGTCCTGGTCCAGAAGGATGCCTGCATTGTTGATCAGGCCATCGATGCGGCCAAACTCGCTTTCGGCCTGCTCGACGAAGGCGCGGCAGCTATCGGCGCCGGCGGTGTCAAGCTCCAGAACCCTGACGTCGGCGATTGACGGCATCTTGTTCGGGTCGCGCACGCCCGCGACGACCTTTGCGCCGCGCCGTTGCAGTTCGTGGGCGGTTGCAAGGCCGATGCCCCGGTTCGCGCCGGTGAGCAGAATGACTTTACCCGTGGCTCCATCGATTGGCAGAGGCATGATAGCTCCTGTTTATTGAGAGGGTTTCTCCAAAGTTAACACAATCGGCCTTCCGGCGTTGCGAGCGAGTTTTACGTAATCAGGAGCGCGATTTTCCGGTTATTTGGGAAGAATGACGAGTTCAGGTCATGTCTTGTTTCTCTTGATGGAAGTTTGCACGCCGAGCTAGGCCGGAACTTGTTTGCTCAGGCTTGCGTTATTGGGAAGACCGTCGACATAATCGGCTGACGGGGGAAAGCGACGTCACCGCGCCGGAAGCGCAAGCCATTGGAGTTCCGATTATGGCTCCCCGTCCTTACTGGAAAGGCTATCTCAAGCTCTCGCTCGTCTCCTGCGCCGTCGCGCTCTTTCCCGCGACATCGAGGAGCGAGCGCATCTCCTTTCACTGGCTCAATCGCGGGACGGGTAATCGGCTTCGCCAGCAGATGGTCGATGCCGATACGAACGAGCCGGTGGAGCGGGAGGACCGCGTGCGCGGCTATCAGGTCGCGAAAAACGATTACCTCTTTGTCGAGGATCAGGACCTCGACGCGGTGGAAATCGAAAGCTCCCACACCATCGAGATCGAGCGTTTCGTGCCCAAGAGCGAGATCGATCCCGTTTATCTCGACAGCGCCTATTATCTGGCTCCCAACGACAAGGTGGCCGAGGAGGCTTTCGCCGTCATTCGCGATGCGATGGAAGCCCAGGGCGTCGTCGGGCTCGGCCGGGCCGTGATTGCAAGGCGCGAGCGGTTGTTCCTGCTCGAACCTCGCGACAACGGCATTCTCGCCACCGCGTTGCATTACAATTACGAGGTACGCGACGATCACGCCTATTTCGACGAGATCCCCGAGATCAAGATTCCCGTCGAAATGCTCGATCTCGCCAAGCACATCATCCAAACCAAGATGGGCCATTTCGAAATCGAGAAGTTCGACGACCGCTACGAAAATGCGCTCATCGAGATGATCCGCGCGAAGCAGGCCGGGCGGCCCGTCGAAGCGGCGAGGCCGCAGCGGCCCACGAACGTCATCAATCTCATGGATGCGCTTCGGAAGTCGATTGCAGCCGAGGGAGGCATGAAAACGCCGGAGCCCGAAAAGGAAGGCGAGGAAGGGAAACCGGGGCCGGCAAAAAGGGCCGCGAAGGCGCCAGCGGAAGGAAGGCGATTGCGAAGCGCCGCAGAAAGCCGGGCAGAGCCGAAACGTACCGGACGCGACGAGGGTGACGAAAGCGGCCGGCCCGCGGCTTCTGCGCGAACGAAGCCCGCTCGCAGGACCGCAGGTAGCTGATAATGCCGCGTGCCGTCCCCACAACGCCTTCAAAGCGAAAGGCACCTCCAGGGAAGGCAACGGGGGCCGCTCAAGACGTGCGGTCTGCCAAGGGCGATCTCAGCCGCTACCGGGAAATGCGCGATTTCGCCAAGACGCCCGAGCCAAGCGGGGCGCGCCGGACGGAGGCAGGCCCAGCGCTGCGTTTTGTGATCCAGAAGCACGCGGCGCGTCGGCTGCATTACGATCTGCGGCTCGAACTCGACGGCGTTTATAAGAGTTGGGCAGTGACAAAGGGGCCAAGCCTCGATCCCGAGATTAAGCGCCTCGCCGTCCATGTCGAGGATCACCCCATCGATTACGGCGACTTCGAAGGCATCATCCCCGAAGGCGAATATGGCGGCGGCACCGTCATGATCTGGGACCGCGGCTTCTGGCGGCCCGAAGGCGACCCCGCAAAAGGCTATGCCAAGGGGCACCTCGCGTTCGAACTCGACGGCGAAAAGCTGCATGGCCGCTGGCATCTGATTCGCACGCGAAAAAGGCCCGGCGACAAGAAGGAGCAATGGCTGCTTTTCAAGTCCGATGACGAGTATGGGCATCCCGGCGGTGAGGGCGATATTCTCGAAGAGGAGCCGGACTTGGTCGCGACGCATCGCACCATGGATGAGATCAAGGGCGATGAGGCCGCGGTTTGGTCCGGCAAGAGCGGTCTTGTGAAGGGCGATCTTTCGCCCGCGGGTTATGCCCCTCACCCCGACCCTCTCCCCATGGGAGAGGGAGTGGCGCGGCGCCCGCAACAGCGTTCCCTCTCCCAGGGGGAGAGGGACAGGGCGAGGGGTGATCCCTCTCCACCCGCTATCGACCCCTCATCGATCAAGGGCGCAAAGAAAGCGCCGTTCCCAGGCTTCATCGAGCCCTGCCTCGCGCTCCTGGTCGAGAAGCCGCCCGAAGGCGACGGCTGGCTCCACGAAATCAAGTTCGACGGCTACCGGCTGATGGTTTTGATCGACGGCGGAAAGGTTCGCCTCTTCACGCGGGGCGGCCTCGACTGGACGGCGCGTTTTCCCGGCATCGCGGAGGCCTTCACAGATTTTCCGGCCGCATCCGCCATCGTGGATGGCGAGGCGGTTGTCGAGGACGAGAACGGCGTCTCAAGCTTTTCCGCTTTGCAGGAAGCCCTTTCTGATCGCAAAACCGCGTCCGCAGCCATCTTCTTCGCCTTCGATCTTCTCTATCTGGATGGCTACAGCCTTCGCGAGACCGCGCTCGATGACCGCAAGGACGCTCTCGCTCAGCTCCTGAGCCAGGCCCGCCATCCCTCCTTGCGCTATTCCGAGCATGTCATCGGCAATGGGCAGGCCATGGTCGATAATGCCTGCCGCCTCGGCCTCGAAGGCATCGTGAGCAAGCGCCGCAATTCGCCCTACCGCTCGGGCCGCCACGGCGAATGGGCCAAGAGCAAGTGCACGAACCGCGAGGAATTCGTCGTTGGCGGCTATGCGCCTTCGACGGCGACGCGCAATGCAATCGGCTCGCTCGCGCTTGGCTATTTCGACGGCGGCAAGTTCATGCATGTGGGCCGCACGGGAACCGGCTTTACGCAGAAGTCCGCGCAATCGCTCTACAAGGAGCTTCAGCCCCTGCGTATCGCATCATCGCCCTTTGCGAATGCGCTTTCCTCTGAGGAGCGGCGCGGGCTTGTGTTCGTCGAGCCGAAACTTGTTGCGGAAGTCGAGTTTCGCGGCTGGACCCACGACAAACGCCTGCGCCATGCCGCGTTCAAGGGCTTGCGCGAAGACAAACCCGCCTCGGAGGTTCAACTCGAAATGCCCCGCCAGGAACCGACGGACACTGCTGCGCCCTCGAAAACCTCATCCCGGCCGAGGAAGGAAACGTCACCCTCCCCCAAATCGGGAAGTGGAGGGACAATCGAGTTCGCGGGAATCAAGCTGACCCATCCCGACCGCGTCCTTTGGGAAGGCCAAGGCCTCACGAAGCTCGGGCTCGCCGAATACTACGCGGAAGTGGCCGATCTGATTCTGCCTTTCATCACCGGCAGGCCGCTTGCACTCGTGCGTTGCCCAAACGGCCACAGCGGAGACTGCTTTTTCCAGAAGCATTCGTTTGCCGGATTGACGGATGCGGTCGAGATCGCGCGCGTCATGGACAAGGAGGGCGAAGCCGAAGCCATCGTGATCCACGACCTTCGCGGCTTGATCAATCTCGTGCAGGCCAACGTCCTCGAAATCCATCCCTGGGGCGCGCGGATCGGCGACGTGCATCACCCCGACACGCTCATCTTCGATCTCGACCCCGGAGAGGGGCTGGAGTGGAGCGCGGTTATCGAAGCAGCGCGGGACGTGCGGTCGCGCCTTCAGGATCTCGGCATCGAAAGCTACGTAAAAACCACGGGCGGAAAGGGCTTGCATGTCGTTTCTCCGCTTGAACCTTCGGTCGATTGGGATGAGCTGAAGGCGTTCGCCCATGGTGTTGCGCTCGCAATGGAGCGGGACGAGCCCTCGAAATACCTTTCGACCATGGCGAAGAAGGCCCGCGGCGGGAAAATCTTCGTCGACTATCTGCGCAATGGACACGGCGCGACTGCCGTGGCGGCCTATTCGACAAGGGCTCGGCATGGCGCGCCGATTTCAACGCCTGTGCGATGGGAGGAACTTGGGCCGGCTCTGACGCCCGCGCGGTTCACAGTTGAGAATATAGGCCGCCGTCTGGCGGCCCTTAAATCCGACCCATGGGAAGGCTACTTCTCGCGCCCGCAAAACATTCGAGCCGCCATCGCCGCCGCTTCGAAATCGAACTCAGCTCGCGCGCCTCGCGCAAGATCGAAGTCCCGTTGAGGCTGAGGGGTCAGTATCCTGAAAACCGCTATGTTATTTGGAAACGCCAGCATAGCGGATCGTCGCCGGCCCTTCGATCCGCTCCTCGGGCGTGCGCAACCGGTACATTTGGACAATTCCGGCTGACTGACCGTCCTTCGTTTCCACTGCAAACTCGGGATCGAACGAGCCTTGCGGTAATCCCATCTGGGTTGCGCCCAAATCCGACAAAGCTTTCGATGTCCCGGATATGGCCGCGCCTTGCTGGCCGATGGGCAGAGCGGGCGATGGTTTCAAAGTTCCGGTGGCAATTGTAGCGTCTCGGGCGCTTTCCCCGTTTATGAGCATGTCGTTTGTGAGGGCAAAATGAGAAGCGCTCGATTCCTGGACGATGAAGGCGTTCGCTTCCAGAATTTCGATCGGCTGAGCTTCCGAGCGCGCGGTCTCGAACATCTTGCTGACCCACACTTTGTCTTCACCCAGTGCATTCCGGCGTGCGATCGCGAGAAGTCCTAAACCATCGCCTGCGACGCGCCTCACGCCGTCGCCGCCGCGCCAGAGGAGGTCGCCAAGAAGCGCCTGAGCAGGTGCGTATCCCTTCCGGCTTGCGCTCAACAGCCATTGCGCCGCCACGCGCGTGTTCTTCGCCACGCCATCGCCGCTCAAGAGAAGCTTCGCAAGCTCGAACTGAGCGGCTGGGTCCCCAAAATAGCTGGCCGCATGATGAAGGAAGCTGAAAGCCTGCGCCGGGTTGGGCCTGATATTGGCCTCCGCCACGCCGTTTTTATAAAGCCGCGACATCTCGAGGAAGGCTGCGGCGACTTGCGGACCGCGCTTGTCGTGGGCGCTGATGTTTTCGAATTCGCTGATAATCCCCCGGAAATAGGACGCGGCTTGGCGCTCGCTCTTTATCACGCCTTGCCCTTGAGCGAAGCGGCGTCCCATCTCGATGCGGGCGTCAAGATCGCCTTTGCTTGCGGCCGCAGACAGGTCCCCGAATTTGAGGCCTCCCACTGAATCGGCCGCGCTGACAGGCGCCGTGATCGCCGGCTGAATGGCAGTGGCTTTCGCCCTTTCGGCTCTTCGCTGGATAGCGGCCTGTACGGCAACAAGGCCGAGGGCCACTCCACAAAAGAGGAGCGGAATGGATAAAACCCTTAAGACACGAATTAGCCTAGATATCCGCATAGCACACTACTTCTACGCTAGCCCCCGGATGCGTAACTGCACCAAGCCGCGCCGGCCCGACTTGTTGCGCGTATTTCCACAATGCCCCGGACGTGTAGTTATTTTTAGGCGGAGTCCAGGCATTCCGACGGCGGACGATTTCACTTTCAGGCACTTCCAAGTCAAGCGTTCCCGATTCGGCATCCAGCGCGATCATGTCGCCGTCGCGCACCAACGCGATCGGGCCGCCATCCGCCGCCTCCGGGCCGACGTGACCAACGCAAAATCCTCGTGTCCCACCCGAGAAACGTCCATCGGTTATGAGCGCGACTTTGTCGCCCATGCCCTGACCGTAGAGCGCCGCGGTGGTCGAAAGCATTTCCCGCATGCCTGGCCCGCCTTTCGGCCCCTCGAAACGGATGACGAGGACTTCGCCTTCGCGATAATTGCGTTCGCTGACGGCCTTGAATGCGTCTTCCTCGCAGTCGAAACAGCGTGCCGGCCCATGGAACTTCAGGTTTTTCATGCCGGCGACCTTCACGATCGCGCCGCTGGGTGCGAGCGTTCCCCGCAGTCCGACCACGCCGCCCGTCGGTGAGAGCGGGCTTTTTACGTCGCGAATGACAGGCTGCTCGGGATTGAAGCGGAGGCCCTCAAGGTTCTCCGCCATCGTCTTGCCTGTCACCGTGAGACAATCGCCATGCAGATAGCCGCCGTCGAGGAGCGTGCGCAGAAGCATGGGTACGCCGCCCGCCTCGTACATGTCCTTGGCCACGTACTGGCCGCCCGGCTTGAGATCGGCAACATAGGGCGTGCGCTTGAAGACTTCGGCGACGTCGAAGAGGTCGAAGTCAATTCCAGCCTCGTGAGCCATCGCAGGAAGGTGGAGCGCGCCATTGGTCGATCCGCCCGAAGCCGCGACAACGGTGGCCGCATTCTCCAGCGCCTTCCGGGTCACGATATCCCGCGGGCGGATGCCCAACTTTAAAAGGTTCATAACGGCGCGGCCGCTCTTCAGAGCGTACTCGTCGCGCGACTCGTACGGCGCAGGCGCTCCCGCGGAGTAGGGCAGCGCGAGGCCGATCGCTTCGGAGACGCAAGCCATCGTGTTGGCGGTAAACTGGCCGCCGCAAGACCCGGCTCCGGGGCAGGCGACGCATTCGAGCTCGTGCAGGTCTTCATCCGACATCTTGCCGGCGGAGTGCTGCCCGACAGCCTCGAACACATCGACGACTGTAACATCTTTGCCACGGAACCGGCCGGGCAGGATCGAGCCGCCATACATGAAGACGCTGGGTACGTTGAGCCGCAGCATGGCCATCATCATGCCCGGCAGCGACTTGTCGCATCCGGCGACGCCGACGAGCGCATCGTAGCAGTGGCCGCGCATCGTCACTTCGATCGAGTCTGCTATGACTTCCCGCGAGACGAGCGACGATTTCATGCCCTGATGGCCCATGGCGATGCCATCGGTCACGGTGATGGTGCAAAACTCGCGCGGGGTGCCGCCTTGTTCGGAAACGCCTTTTTTTGCCGCTTGCGCCTGGCGCATCAGCGCAATGTTGCAGGGCGCGGCTTCATTCCAGCAGGACACAACCCCAACCAGCGGTTGGTTGATTTCTTCTTCCGTCAGGCCCATCGCATAGTAATAGGAGCGATGGGGCGCCCGATCCGGCCCGACGGTGACATGCCGGCTCGGCAAACGCGACTTATCGAACTTCGAAACGTCCAAAACGGCATCCTCCACCGGAAATGCCCGGTTTATTGGAGATATGATCTTTTTGTCTGGAGAGAAGCGCCAGTTACTCATAACCAACGGCAGCTTCAGTGGCATAAGCCGCTTGTAAACCCTATCGGAAACTTTTTGGCGTCCGACGAGAAGCAATGTGTTCCGGGTTTATGGCCTAAACTTGGCAGGGATGCCTCAGTCCGTGCCATTTGAGCAACAGACTGCCCCGAAGCGACAAACTTTAGGTTGCGTGGTTTATAAACGGTAAAGAGGAAAGAATAATCTGCCAATTACTTCATGGCGTTGGATCGGCTTCATCTCCGTTTTTGCGAGGCTGAGCCAATCGAGCGTCGAGGGGCCGAAAAGCTTCAGCCCCTCTTCAAAGAGCGCCGTTGTGATCACCGCGTCGGAGGCGCCGGACAGCGCTTTTGTAAGCGAAGCGTTGCTGACCCAGTCGGCAAGCGCGCGAAGATCCGCACCTGAAAAGCCAGCCGACTTCCGCGCGATCCGCTCGATTGCCACTTTGTCCGCGCCGGGGACATTCGAGACTGCTCCGGCGAGGATTTTCTTGCGTGCTTCAAGCCCAGGCGGAGGCACGAAAAGGATGCGCTGAAACCGTCCCGACCTGAACAGCGACTGATCGAGAACCCATGGGGCATTCGTCGCCATAATGATGAGGATGCCGCCGTTATTGCGCTGGGTGCTGTCCAGCTCGGAAGCGAAAGCCGATATCAGGGCCGGGGCCGCCTCCGGGGGCATGCCGGCGCGCCGGAATGCCAGCACGTCGAAATCGTCGAAGAAGAGAATGGCAGGCGTGTCCGACCTCGCCTCGTCGAACAGCACGCGCAGGCGCTTTTCGGCTTCGCCCGTGTACCTGTCGACAATGTCTTCGGGGTTCACCGACAGGAAACGGGCATCGCTCTCGCCCGCGGTCGCTCTTGCAATCAGGGTTTTGCCGCAGCCCGGAGGACCGTAAAGCAGGATATTTCCGCCCGCCTTCTGCTTGTACCGCTCGAAAAGGCTCGGCTTGAGGTAGGGCAGCACGATGCGCCGGCGAATCTCCGCCTTGATGTCGTCGAGGCCAGCGACATCGCCAAAGGTAACGGCGGCGTCGTCGAAATCGTCGAGAAAAGTGTCGGCGGCGGTGTCGCGTCGCTCCGGCTCCGGCTTGTTTTCGCGCCTTGACGAGTAATTGTTGAGCGAGATGATCTTGGCCGGCGCCGATGAAAGGTTTGTGCCGGGCCGGATACCGAGGACGCGCTCCAGCTCGCGGTTTCGCATGCCGGGGTCTTGCGCAACCGCCTGCCGGTAGAGGGCGACGGCCTCCTGTTCGCGGTTGAGGCCATGGAGCGCACGGGCGCGCAGGGCACGGTCCTCGGGCAGCTCCGACCCACGAGCCAAGCGCTCCGCGAGTTCATAATCATCGACGCTGAGACAAAAATGGCAGGCCTTCCGGCGAACGGGAGCGAACTCGTCATTCGCGAGCAATTCGGGCGAGAGCGAACGCAGCAAATCCAGGACTGCCGCCCGAGCCTGCGGACCCTCTGCCTCGTCCATGATGATGGACAGAAGATCGGTGCTTGCGCGAGCCTTGTAGACTTTTATCAGCGCTTGCAGCGTCTCATGGTCCATATGCGCGGAGCCCCTCACCGTGAGGGCACGCCCGCGATGTGTCGGGTGAATAGCGCCATATTACCGATACCCCGTCAGTTGTGCGCCGGATAACAAATGCCCAAAATCCAAAACGCAAGAGCATCAATGAGAAAGCAAGGGCGAATTTCGAGATTTCCCCTGATTGTGTCTGGCGTGCCACAGTAACGCGCCGCAGTTTTACTCAGGCTGCGCTTTCACCCTTTGCTGAAACTAGTTTCATCGTGCAGAAAATGTCATGGTCAAGGCAGCGCGCGGGACAAATCCGCGCTGCCTCGTTCAGGCTGCGATGGCCTGCAACCGCTCGAGCGCGGCCTTCAGCTTTTGCGCAGCGGCTTCGGCTTCCGCGCGGCGCTCCCGGTTCTCCTCAACCACATCTTCCGGAGCCTTCGCCATGAATTGCTCATTGGCGAATCGCGCATCGATTTTGTCGATCTCCTGTTGAAGCTTGCCGATCTCCTTCGAAAGGCGCTCCCGCTCTGCGGATAGATCGATCACGTTCGCCAAGGCCAAGGCCATGGTCGCCTCGCCGAGCACGAACTGCGCCGAGCCTTGGGGCGGCGCGCTGGCGAATGCCATGTCGCTCAGCCTTGCTATGCGCTTGATGAAGCTCTCATAACGTTTCGCCCGGCTCTTGGTCTCCTTGTCCGTTGCGGTGATCGTGAGCGGCAGCAGCGAGGCGGGCGGCACGTTCATCTCGGACCGAAGCGAGCGGATTTCGCTGATCAGGTCGATGACCCAGTTCACCTCGGCGACGGCCTTCAGGTCGACCTTCTTGGCGGGCTTCGGCCATGCGGCGAGGCACAAGAGCGTTTCGCGCTTCGGCCCTGTCTCGCCCAGCACAGCCCAGAGCTCCTCGGTGACGAACGGCATGAATGGGTGAAGCAGCTTCAGGATCTCATCGAGAGCCCAGGCCGCCATCGCCTGCGTCTCGTATTTCGCCGCTTCGTCCGAGCCCATGAATACCGGCTTTGCAAATTCGACATACCAGTCGCAGAATCGGTTCCAGACGAAACGGTAGACTTCGCTTGCCGCGTCGTTGAAGCGATAGGCCTCGATTGCCTCGGTCACGGCCGCTGCCGTCGCGTTCGCCTCGGCGTAGATCCACTTGTTCAGCGTCGTCTTCGCCTTGGCCGGATCGAAATCCGCGCGCCGGACGCAGCCGTTCATTTCGCAGAACCGCGCCGCGTTCCAGAGCTTCGTCGCGAAGTTGCGATAGCCCTCGATGCGCTGCATGGACAGCTTGATGTCGCGCCCTTGCGCCGCCATCGCGGCCATGGTGAAGCGCAGCGCATCCGCGCCGTAGTCTTCCATGACCGTCAGCGGATCGACCACGTTGCCCTTCGACTTCGACATCTTGGCGCCCTTCTCGTCGCGGACGAGCGCGTGGATGTAGACGTCGTGGAACGGCACCTCCTTCATGAAGTGAATGCCCATCATCATCATGCGGGCGACCCAGAAGAAGATGATGTCGAAACCGGTGACGAGGACGGAGGTCGGGTAATAGCGCTTCAGCTCCGGCGTCTTGTCCGGCCAGCCCATGGTCGAAAATGGCCACAGCGCGGAGGAGAACCACGTGTCGAGAACGTCTTCGTCACGCGTCAGTTCGGCGGCTCTGCCATAATGCTTCTTTGCAAGCGCGTGCGCTTCCTTCTCGTCGTGGGCGACGAAGATGTGGCCATCGGGGCCGTACCATGCCGGGATCTGATGCCCCCACCAGAGCTGGCGCGAGATGCACCAGGGCTGGATGTTCTCCAGCCACTGAAAATAGACGTTGCGCCAGTTTTCGGGGATGAACTGCGTCTTGCCCTCGCGAACCACTTCGAGCGCGGGCTGCGCCAGCGTCTTGGCGTCCACATACCACTGGTCGGTCAGGAACGGCTCGATGACCTCATGCGAACGGTCGCCATAGGGCACCTTCATCGCGTTCGGCTCGATCTTCTCCAAGAGACCGAGTTCCACGAGATCGGCGACAACCTTGGCCCGTGCGTTAAAGCGTGTCAGTCCTCGGTACGCTTCCGGAACGGCGTCGTTGAGCTTCGCTTCGGGCGTGAAGATGTTGAGCTGCGTGAGATTGTGCCGCCGGCCGACCTCGAAGTCGTTGAAATCGTGGGCAGGCGTGATCTTCACTGCGCCGGTGCCCTGCTCGGGATCGGCGTGCTCGTCGGCGACAATCGGGATCTCGCGGTCTGTCAATGGCAGCCGGACAGTCGCGCCTGCCTTGAGCAGCGCGGCATAGCGCTTATCGGCAGGGTTCACCGCAACCGCCATATCGCCGAGCATCGTTTCGGGCCGCGTCGTGGCGACGACGATATGATCCGGCTTGTAACCCTTCACCTTCGCGGCGAGCGGGTATTTGAAATAATAGAGATGGCCATCGGGATCGCGGGCCATGAGCTTCGCAAATGCCGCGGCATCGAACGGCTTCTCGTCCTTGGTCTTCTCTGACCATGAGAACGTTCCGCGCTTTTCGACCGAAATCACTTCGAGATCCGAGATGGCCGTCAGCAGCTTCGGGTCCCAGTTCACGAGCCGCTTGTCTTTATAGATCAGCCCTTGCCGGTAAAGGTCGATGAACACCTTTGATGACGGCGCGGGACAGGCCCTCATCCATGGTGAAGCGTTCCCGCGACCAATCGCAGGACGCACCGAGGCGCTTCAATTGGTTGATGATCGTGCCGCCGGAATGCTCCTTCCACGTCCAGACGCGCTTCAAAAACTCCTCGCGCCCAAGTTCGCGGCGGCCAGGCTGCTGGTTCTCCATTAGTTGGCGCTCGACGAGGCTCTGCGTCGCGATGCCTGCGTGATCCGTTCCCGGCTGCCAAAGCACATCGCGGCCGCGCATGCGCTCGAACCGCGCCAGCACATCCTGCAGCGTGTTGTTCAGCGCGTGGCCCATATGCAGTGAGCCCGTCACGTTCGGCGGAGGAATCACGATCGAATAGGGCTTGGCCTTTGGATTGACCGCAAGCGCATGTCCCGCGCGAAAGGCTTGCGCATTCTCCCAGCTTTCAGAGATGCGAGGTTCGATGGCGGCGTGATTGTAAGTTTTTTCAAGCATAAGGGGCCGGGAAAGAAAAGGGCCTACGATTCGGTAGATTTAGAAAAACGGCTTCCATCCGGCAACCAGAGAATTTATCCGGCGCTGAAGTGCAAGTGTCGCGACGGCTAGTCTTCCGCTTTGGGCAGGAGGCCGCGCGTCGCGATCTCTTCGCGGATCGCGCTTTCAAGGATGCGAGGCATGTTTTCGTTCAGCCACTGCATCAGAAGCGGCCGCAGCATGTCGCGAACGGCGTCTTCCAGCGTGCGCGCAGCGGGCGCGGGGAAGGGCGATTGCGAAGCGCCAACAAACTGCGCTTGCACGACAGGCTTGTCCGGCGCCGAAGTTTCAGCGGGCTGCGGCCGGGGAGCATTACGCACCTGCGGCGCTGCGTTTGATGGCTCCCATTGCGGCCTTATGTCCGGGCCGCTCTGAAGCTCAGCTCCGAAGTGCCTGGCTGCCGGCGAGGGCATGGCCTGTGGAGCGCTTTCCTCCATCGACGGCTCAATCCCGGTGGAATCCTCAACCGGCTCTGGCTCCAAGTACGGTGCGGATTCCCGGATGAACTCGTGGCGCAGCACCTCATCCAAGAGGGTCGGCAGCGGACCTGTGTCGCGAGCAACGCTTTCCCTTTGGATCGCGCTTGCGAATTTTTCCGTCACTTCTGCCTTGCGTTCTTCGTCGAGCCGGTCGAACTCGACATCGCGCGCGGTCTCAAGTTCATCCGAATCCATCGCGCCGACTGCCGAGCGCACGAGGCTCTCGGCGAGCGCCGCCACAGCCGCCCCGTCCTTGGTGTCCAGACCGCCCGGCGAAGCGGCGGCCTCATTGCCAGCTTCCATGTCCTCGAAGCTTTGCTCGTCCTCTTTCGCCGCCTCCTGGATCCGGCCCTGTGTCTCGCCCTGTGCGATCAGCGAAACAGGCCCCTGATCGGGGATGGGCATTTGGATATCCTCAGCCCAGTTTCTTTGCGACGATTTGGCTGGAACCGCCTCCGGTGCGATCCTCGGACCGCTTCCCGGCATCGGCACAGGCGAACCGGGAAGCTCCCGCCGCGACCAGACCGTGCGCGATCCCGTCTGCGCCGGGCGGTGCGAGAGCTCCTGGCGCGGTTCAGCCGATGCTGCCTGGCGCATCGCGTAATCCGGCCGCGGCGATGGAGCATGCTGCGTGTCCGCGGCTTGCGGAAACGGCGCATTCGCCGCGCTCTCAACCTGCGGGGCGTGGGGCTGATCTTCCGCTGGCGCTTCTTCGTCTACGGGGTGCTCTTGAGCACTCGGCACCGCATTGGGCGCGGCTGCGGGCGCAGGCTGCTCCTCGGGAAAAACAAGCTCGTCAGTCAAATCGAGAACATCCTCTTCCGGCAACGCGCTGAGCGGAGCGGCGTCTTGCCTTGGCGCGGCAGGACGGCGCGAATGGCCTTCATCCCTTTCAGCAGGCCCCTTCTTGGCATCGTCCGAAATGATAAGCCGGATGGACGCGAGAATTTCCTCCATGGAGGGCTCCGAAGCCTGGTCTGCGCGGTTCATTCCATCTCACCTTGAAGATCGCGCCCCAAGATCGGCAAGCGCGCTAACCCAATCCTGCGCTGCTGATGAGCAACAGGCGACTCAAAGAGCCGCAAGTCAGGTTAGTAACATCGATTATGACGCGCTACCCTGTATCATGGGATCTGCGGCAGTTTCTGGGTATAAGCCGGGCCGTCGGTCGATTTTTGATCCGGTGTGCGGCCGGGGTCATCCACAGGAGCGACGCGCGGATCCTCCTGGCTTTCGATCGACGCCCCCCAGCCATACCAAGCATCCTTGACTTCGCCATAGTAGCGGGTCGGATCGTAAAGTTCCGCCTGCAAGGCGATGTCATAGGCCGTCAGGCGCCCCATACCCGCGAGCACGCCATACGATGCGACGACGAGGTCCCGCTGAAACGAGACCAGATTCACTTGCGCGTTCAGATATTGCTGCTCCGAATTGAGCACGTCGAGGATGGTGCGCTGGCCGACCCTTTCCTCTTCCCTCACGCCTTGCAAGGCGATCTGGGTTGCTTCAACGGCCGATTTACCGGCGGCTACGTTGCCTCTCGCCGCGACAAGCAATCCCCACTGAGAGCTGACGTTCTGCCGTGCAAGCTCGCGCTGCTCGTCTATCTGCTGACGGCGCTGCGACAGCGTTTCGATTGCCTGCCGGATTTGAGCGGAGACGCTGCCTGCCTGGTAAAGCGGGACGGTTAGCTGGCCGTAAACGCGCGTGTCATCCAGTTGAGTCACGTTTGGTTCGCCGAATGGCTGAGCCGCCTTCGTGTAGCTCGCGTTGAAGGTCAGGGTCGGGAGAAGCTGGCCTTTCACTTCCTTGACCTGATGTTCCTGGGCGCGTTCGCGGAAGATTGCGCCGATAATTCCTGGATTCTCCGCTTCGGTAATGTCGATCGCAGCTTGCAAGGTCTTGGGGAGCAGGCTCGTTGGAGGCCCAGGGTCCCGGAGGGTGCCGGGGGGGTGGCCGATGTATTGGGCGAACAACGCCTGGTCCCCGTAAAGCGTCCCTTGTGCGATGCTCAAATCCGCCTGCGACTGCGCGAGTCCCGACTGCGCCTGCGCGACGTCGGTGCGCGTAACCTCGCCTACCTTGAAGCGGTCCTGCGTGGCGCGCAATTGCTCCGATAATACCTTCACGTTGTTTTGCCGGAGGTTCACGATAGCCTGATCGCGGACAACGTTCATGTACGCGGTCGCGGCGTTGAGGAGAACGTTTTCCTCGGAGTTGCGAAGGTCCTCCCGGCCGGCCTCAACCAATGCTTCCGAGCCTTTGACATTGTTATAGGTGCGGAAGCCGTCGAAGACGTTTTGCTGGAGGGCGACTTCCGCCTGGCGTGGATTGGATGTGCCGCTTCCGACGTTGCTCGCGCTCGCAATAGTAGACAGCGGCAGGGGAGCGAAAGGGGTGCTGCAAGTGGCAGTGGTTGTGCTTTCTAAAGTTCCTGGGCATACCGGAAGAGATCCCGTTGCCGCTGCCCCATTCTGGAGTCTCGAGCGGATGTCCTCGAATCCATACTGGAGTGTCCCAGTAATGGTGGGCCTGTACCCGGACTTCGCGATAGCAACCTGGTTGTCGGCGGAGCGAAGTTGCGCTCTTGCGGACTTCAATGTCGGGTTGTATAAATAGGCCGCAGTCAAAGCGTCCTTCAAGGTTTCCGCATGACCAAGTCCGCTCATCGGCAAAAGGAGCGCGGCCACGGAACAGCTCGTTCGGAGCAAACCAAGGATGCGTAAACGGGAACTACTTCTCGACAGCATGGGATGTTTCCGTTGTTTCAAGATACGGATCAACTAGCACACACCACACGCTCTACGCCGACACAAAGTGCGCCGGCTGCAACTTAGTCACGCAGCCCGGGAAGCAAAAGCCAAATAGTTTCAGACCAAGGGTACACGCGTCTTTTTGCAGAAGCCCGTTGCCTATTTGCCGCTTTATTAAGCCTGGCTCAAAAAACAAAACTAGGCTTCTGCTCAAAACCAGGAAGGTATTCTGCCGCTGCGTCGAAAATCGCTCTTCCAGAGACTGCGCCGGAACTCTTCGAAAACAGGTAAGCATGCCCAAGCCACCCGCGCCTTATGATGGCAACGAGTCGGCCTCCCTCCGCAAGCTGTCCGTACAGCTCCTTGGGCTCATCGGCTACGCCGCCGTTCAGGATAATGAGATCGAAGGGCTTCGCGGAGTCGAGACCCAGATTGAGCGGGCCGGACTGCACCGAAACTCCTTCCGCATTTACCGCCTTAAGGTTTCGCCTCGTGGTTTCTGCGAGCGCTTCGGATGCTTCCAAGGCATGCACTTTTCCGCAAAGCCGGGAAAGAACCGCCGCCGAGTAGCCGGTGACGCCGCCAATGTCGAGCATATTATCGGCCGGCGACGGCGCCGCGCTTTGCAACATGCGCGCAAGAACCATGGGCGGCAGAAGATAGCGCGGCGGGGAACCGTCTCCAGCCGGGACGGCCAGAACCGGGTCATCCATGTATGCCAGAGGCCTTTGCTGCTCGGGAACGAACAGCTCTCGCGGGAGAGTTGCAAACGCGTTCAAGATGCGTGGATCGCGCACTCCGTTTGGCCTGATCTGCGATTCCACCATCGCGAGCCGCGCCGTCTGAAAGTCCATAATGATCGCCATGCCCCCGAAATAATGTGCTGCGGTACTGACCTAACAAAATTCGTTCCTGCTGAACAGGGGTCTACATAACGCAGCGCATCCCCGCTTTTCATGCGCCAACGATCATGATACCACATAAGTCGAGGGCCACGTGGCGGAGTGGTGACGCATCGGACTGCAAATCCGCGTACCCCGGTTCGATTCCGGGCGTGGCCT
>CAWIAL010000019.1:0-647830 GCA_963834165.1 uncultured Alphaproteobacteria bacterium
GAGAGCCGACTAATTCGCATTAAAAACTTTGTTAGATCGATGCGCCCGCTCGGATCGCTTTGCGGACTACCATGGACTGAGCTTCAGACGGAAGAGGTGGGCCATAAGCGGTCTTCTTATGATGCCGCGGGAAACGCAAACTCTTCAAATACGAAAGGGTGTTCTATTTTGAGCTTGCTGCTGGTTTGCGGCTTGCCCTTTAGGCGCCGAAGGCGTGGACTTTGGGGGACCCGCTATAGGGTATCCGCTGCCGATATCGTCTCGGTCAGCGCGGCGATGAGCTGCCGGGGGCTGGCAGGCTTGCTCAGCCGGCGGGCACCGCGAAAGACGTGGTCCTCAGATGGGGTTTCGCTGTATCCGGATACTATCACGAAGGGTACTTTAAGCCGCAGGAAAGCTTGCGCGAGCGCTGTTGGCCTCTCGCCGTTCAAATTAAGATCCAAGACCGCCGCGTCGGGCCGCACCCGTTCAAGCAGAGCGAGGGCTTTCGTTTGTTTAGGCGTGGGGCCCAAAATGATGCAACCCTCGTTCCTCAATATGCGCTCCAGGTCCATGGCCAGAAGCACGTCATCCTCGACAATCAAGATCTGCCGGCCTTGCAGCGAGGATGCCGATTGCGCTTGGTCCATTTCTAGTCCTTCATGCCAATGGGAACACGATATGACACGTCAAACCTTCCCGTTCGAAGCTCAGTTCCACCTGGCCATCGAGCTCATATTCGCAGGCGCGCTCGATCAGCCGGGTGCCGAAGCCTTGGTTTTGCGGTGGTTTGACCTCGGGTCCTCCTTGCTCGTGCCAATGCAAGGAAATTTCACGGCCGGGATTAGCGGACTCCTGAAGCCGCCATAGAATGTACACCCGGCCTCCCTCATTCGACAGGGACCCATACTTCACCGCGTTGGTCGCAAGTTCATGTAAAACGAGGCTTAAGCCTAAGGCTTGCTTCGGCGTCAGCCCCAGCTGCGGCCCTTCGAAGCCGACACTTTCTTGGAACTGGCCATAGGCAGCGAGCACCTTCCGGGCCAAAGCCTCGAGATCCGCACCCTGCCAATGCGACTGAAGCAGCAGCGCATGCGCTTGAGCGAGATTATTGACGCGCCCAGTCACGGCCTCCCGGAATCCCTCCACGGAGTCGGCACTTGTCTGCATTACTAGAGCTTGAACCACGGCAAGAGTATTCTTCACCCTATGGCTAAGCTCATTCGCCAACAGTTCGCGCTCTGCTTCCGCGCGCTTGCGATCGCTGATGTCGATACAGTATTCGGCGATCAAGTTGTTTTCGATGCGCCGGCCGGCAATAAGCATCCACCGGCGTGAGCCATCTTGGCACAGAAACTCCGTTTCGTAGGGTTCGATCCGTCCGGTCTGGGCGAGCTTGTCCATCTGTTCTTCGCCGCGGCCGGCCCATTCTTGCGGGGTCATGGAACGCCAGCTCACCTCTCTAGCCTCGATCTGACGCCGCGAATAGCCGGACATCCGCAGAAAGGCCTCATTGGCGTCGGTCAAGGTGCCTTCGTCGTCGAAGAACAGCACACCGACGGCGTCAGTCTCCAGCACCTTGCGCAAGCGATTCTCGCTTTCGAGCAGAGATTGCTGGAGCATATAGCCGTTGATGGCGTCCGCCGCCTGGCGTGCGCAAATCGCGATCAGGAAAAGGCTATGTTCGGAAAACTCACTGGGCTCGCGAAAATAGGTGGAAAGAACGCCGACGATCTTGCCGCCCCTCGTGAACAGGGGCGTTGCCTGAACGGCCCGAAAATCAGCGGCTTTTGCCTCCCGCACGGTTGTTGCAAGAGCCGGTTCGTTCTCGACATCGGAGATGGCCACCGGTTGTTTGCTGGCGAGCGCCATGCCACAAACTGAGGCCTCAGAGGCATCGATCTCCTTAAAATAATCGAGATAGCGTTGTTCGAATCCAAAATGCGCGGCCAAGCGGAGCTTTCCGCCCCCTTCGTAAGAAAGATGTATTGCACCGAACTGAGCGCCAATAAGCCCGGCCGAGGTCTCAAGGGCGGCCGTGAGCAATGCTTCAAGCCCCCCCTTATCGATGACTTTCGTGCTGAGCTGTTGCAGCCGCGTCATCGCGGCCAACTCATGTGAGAGCGCGTCCTCGGCCGCCCTTCGGTCGGTGATGTCCGAGAATGTTATGACAACGCCCTCGATCCGGTTTTCCACAGTTGTATATGGGCGCACGCGCATCGCCAGCCATCGTGCATCGCGGGTCGAAACCTCCTTTTCAAGCGGAATGAGTGTGGTCAGCACCTCCGTCACGTCACGCTCAAACCGGTCGTAAGCCAGGCCATGCCGGAAAACAGATATCGAACGGCCGATGTCGGCATTGGTGATATTGAAAAGTTTGGCGACGGTAGCCGTAAACAGCTTGATCCTCAGCTCAGGATCCAGAAATAGGGTGCCGACTTCGGTCGCCCCCATCAGGTTTTTCAGGTCGTTATGGGTTGACGAAATGGCCGTCAATTTTGCCTTCAGCTCTGCATTCACCGTATGCAGCTCCTCGTTCATCGACTGGAGTTCCTCCTTGCTCGTCTCCAGTTCCTCGCCCGTCGACCGGTATTCCTCGTTGACCGACTGCAATTCCTCATTGGCGACCCTGAGCTCCTGCGTCGCCTGATCGTGTTCCACGCGGTTAGCGCTCAGCTGGTCCTGAGCCAGGCTCAGCTCATGGCGCAAACGCCGCACTTCTTCCTGGCCGATGTCGCCGCCGGCAGTCAGTTCCTCGGGCGAAAGTGCCTTGCCCCCATCCAAGAAGAAAACCAGCGCCCGGTTGATACCGTCCTCTGTGCCGCTCGATGGTTCTACATAAAGGGCAACAAGATGCCGATTGCCATTGAAGGCGACAGGGATCGGCAGCGAGAGGCTGGTTTCGCCGCTGTCCAGGGCCCGCCGCAAGCCGAGCTTCAGGTCGATCCGAAGTTCAGGCCGCACCAGTGCTGGCAGATCCGCGCTGAAGGGCCCCTCGGAGGGAAGCAAAAACCGGCCGGCGGTCGGGGACAGATGGAGAAGACGATAATCACCATCGACAAGGATGGTTGGGGGCGCCGAGTGCTCCAACGCCGAGATGTGCGCCTGCCCCAGTGCCAGCGGCCGTTCGACGGGTGAGATATGCTTGGGCTCCGGCTTATGCCCAGAATTTTTGGTGATCAATTTAGGCAGCGCCGGCACGGCTTTGGGCTGCACCGCACGAGCAGTGTAAATTCGTGCGCCACGATCGATCACATCGAAAACCGCTGGCGTGAGTTCGACCGTCTCGGCGGAACCGAGAAAGAGGAAACCGTGCCGCTTCAAAGCGTAATGAAACAAATTGCAGAGCTGACGTTGAAGGTCGCGCTGCAGATAGATCAAAAGATTGCGGCAGGAGATCAAATCGATCTTGATGAAAGGTGGATCTTTAAGTGCACTATGGGCAGCAAACAGGACTAGATCGCGCAGCTCCTTTTTGACGCGATACTCTGAACCTGCATCGATGAAGAAGCGCCGGATTCGCTCCTCCGAGACATCGGCCTCGATGGCTTGGGGATAGCGGCCTTCACGCCCGATGGCGAGGGCCGCTTCATCGAGATCGCTCGCAAAAATCTGGATTGAAGGGCGCACGCCACGGCGATCGGCCTCCTCCAGCAGCAGCATGCCAATACTATAGGCTTCCTCGCCGGTCGCACAGCCAACCACCCAGATGCGAAGGGAGCCGCCGCCTTCCGCCTTATCGAAGAGCGGCGCAATCACCGATTTCGAAAGGATAGAAAAAGCCTCGCGATCCCGAAAGAAACTCGTCACCGAAATCAAGAGATCCGAGAACAGTTCGCTCGCCTCTTCCGGGCTGTTCTTTAAATATTGGTAATAGGCCCCGAGGCTGCGTTGGCGGGCGACCTGCATACGGCGTGCGACGCGCCGCGTGATCGTTGCTTTCTTGTAGTCTGAAAAATCGTGCCCGGTGCGGGCATGGAGCAATTGGATAATTTGGGCGATCTCGCCCTCAGCTTCCTGAGCCGATACCTCGCGAAGCGTCTTCTTGCTGGCCATCACCTCGGCGATGCGCGCCGTGAGCGATGCGATGGGGTCAACGAAATCGACCGCCCCTGTCGCAATCGCGCTCTTTGGCATCGCCGGATATTCGGCTTCATTCGGGTCCTGCACGAAAATCACTCCGCCCGCCTCCTTCACGGCGCGGACGCCAAGCGCGCCATCCGAGCCCGACCCGCTCAGGAGGACGGCCATGCCATCGCCCCTGCCGGCCGCAACCGACCGGAAGAACATATCGATTGGAGCGCGGCGGCCCCTCGGTTCGCGGAAAGGCCGCGCCTCAATATCGTCGCCCTGGATTACAAGTTCGCGGTCGGGGGGAATGACATAGACGGAGTTAGGCTTGATCCGCACCGCGTCCACGACTTGCATCACCGGCATGCTGGTGCGCGTCGCCAAAATACCGTCGAGGTGGCTCGGCTGATCCGGGGCGAGATGCACGATTACGACAAAGGCTATGCCGAGATCGTCACCGATGTTGCTGAAGAAGTCCTGTAGCGCGGCCACGCCGCCGGCCGAGGCACCAATCGAGCAAATCGGGGTCGGCGGCGATATGCCATGGTTATAAGCTGGGCTCATACACATCCTAGTAGATCGAACTCACCGCTCGAAATCATGAGAACTAGCCGGGGCATGCCGAGTTGCTTCAGTCATGCCAGCATAAGCCTCAATGCGGATATCCGAAATCATTTTGAAGAGTCAACTGACGACCGGCCATGGCCCGGAGCCGCCAGCATGAGCGTGTGCCGAAGGTTGCGACGGACCTGCTCCCATCCCCGTGGCAATCTTCGGCTCCGCGAAAAAAAAGCCGCTAGGAGTCAAGGGCGGGATTGTGTCGGCGTTTTCGGATAAGCCCGCAATTGGATCCATGAGCCGACGTGGCGCGCGCGGCATCGCGAGAGAACCGCCAGGGCCGGTTTCGACCCGCTACGGTCTCTTCTCGATTTTTGCTTGTTCCTCTTCCCGCCAACGATCGAGCTTCTCGCGCGTGATTTGATATTCGACAAAACGCCGGTGCGGCTTGAAGCCTGCGCGGGTGTTGATCGAGCGCATTGCCGCGTTCATTTCGCCGTTCCCCGTTCTCATGATCCGCGCCTCCGGATGGCTTTCGTGAACCTGACGGAGAAGGGCGGCCTTTAGAGCCTTGGCGAGACCGCGGGCGCGCCAAGTCCGTGCCACGGCCGTGAGTTGCTGGTAGACTTCCGAGGGCGTTCGGCTATCCCACATTGCCTCGGTCAAGCCAGCAACGCTCCCATCCGGCGCACGCAGCGAAACGATGTGATGAGCGCCGCCGACGCGATCGAGCGTCCGGTACCATTCGTCGTAGTTCTCGATCTCCCACTTCACGGGCGCGATCTGAAGATCGCCCAGCGGGACATCGGCAAACAGCGTGGTGAAGTCCGGCAACAAGGCCAGGAGAGCGTCGCGGGGAACGCGGCCGGCGTAGCATTTCCATTCGAGGCCCTTATTTTCGGCGCCCTCTTCCCATTTACGCAGCAGAGACCAATCGAGTTGAGAGAGATCTGCCCTGCTTGACACGGTTACCAGTTTCGCCACGGCCCCAATTTTCATCAAGAAAGCATGGCCCGGCTCGGCGTGAGCTGCCAGCGTCAGCACCGACTTATCGAGTTCATGCATCAGTCTGTGAATCTCGCCCAAGAGCCGGCTGCCTGCGCCTCGCCGGCGTGCGTCCCGGCGCACAAAACCGCCCGAAAATAAATAGGGTGCGTGCTCTGTGGCATTTGGCGTTCCAGGCTTGCGAAACGCAGCATGCGCATATCCGATGGCCCCTTGCCCGCCAACAGCTATCCAGCGCCGGCAATCATGCAGAGGATCCTCCTGGCGCATTTCGATTTCAATCTCAGCGTCGCTCAGTAACGGATCACCGGGGTTCAGTTCGGCCGCGAGCGCGCGACGGCACGCGTGAAACGAGCTCCAAAGCTCTTGGCTTGCCGTTTGCGGGTCAAACGTGTGGATTTGAGGCATGCCGGACTTTTAAGCGCCGTTGAGGGTATCTGTCTACAAATCGGCGCAAAAGCATTGATGCCCGCGACGCGAGCCGGCGCCCGCGCCTGGATATTTCGGCATCGGTTGAACAGCGCGGTCGCTTAAATCCTGGCTTAGTGCATGCTCATCAGCTTCGATACGACTTCCTCGATGCCGAACAGGAAGATGCCAGCGCCGCCGATCATGAAGTGAGAGGCCGCCGCGGCGATCAGCGAATTCGTACGCGCAAAGATCCAGCCCCAGAACAGCCCCGGAATGAAGGCCGCGACCGCAAAGGCAAAGCTGATGTGCGAATGAGCGGCTGCAAAAACGAGGTTCGAGACCAGGATTGACCAGACCCTGCGCCAGAATTCGGTACCGTTGAGGAACGCATACAAAGGCGCCTGCAGGCAGCAGCGCGCCACGAATTCCTGTAAGGGCGTCAGCAACAGGTAAAGCCCGACCGCGACCCAGTAGAGCGGCGACATCATCACCTGATGCATGCCCACCTTTACATCCGCCACGCCGAAAAGAGACAGGTCGGAAAACGTCTGCGTGGTGTGGATCAGAATCCACTTGAGCAGCGCACCCACCGCGATGAAGACGAGCGACACGGCGATCGAAAATCCGAGCGCGCTTTTCCAATTGGCTGTCTGCAAGCCAAAGAACGAACCTGGAAAGCCGCTGTAAAGGATCACCGGACCCATCACCGCTGCGAACATGGCGATGATGAACGGACTGATCGCGAAATTCACCGTGAGCGCCACCATGAACTGCGGCAGAATGCCCAGGAGCAGCGTGTAGAAGGACAGAAGCGACAAGGTCGTCACGACGATGCGGCCAACCGCGTTCTTGTACCGGGCGAACTCGGCTTCCTGCTGCAAGCTGCCGAGGCGGTCTGAGATCGAGTGGCGCAGATCGGTTGTGAGCTGACGCCTGAGTTCGGCGACGATCCAGGCATGAAGCTTTCGGGATTCGGGCGTCAGTTCGGCGGAGGAAAAATCCAGGACCGCCAGCGTCACCGGGGTTTTCGCGATGGCGCTGCTGGAGTAAGGCTCGCCGTCCAGGAACGAGATGGCGCCAAAGGTCTCATTCTCGCGGCGGACGGAGACCTCGTAATCGGTCATGGTGTGCGTGGAAAAGGCTTTGCCCTTGTTGCACAGGGACACCTCGCCTTCCAGCACGATGGAGAAGCGTCCGGAGTTATATTCCCCTTCTTCAAAGATGCGTTCGCCTTCGGCGAAGCGGCAGATCGTGACATGCCGCTCCAAAACGTCCCGCAAGTCTTCCGGCAACCGCGCAAACAGCGGGATCTCGTCGAGCGGGACGCTGCTCGTGACGGCTATGTCCATTGCGTGAGCCCTTTTCGCTTAACCTCCCAGCGAATACGCATCCCTGCAAATCACGAACTCAGGAGCATCTTTTATGGTTGCGTGTGCGTTTATGCCTGGCACCCACCCCGACAGCTTCGGGTGGGTTCCCCGAACCCGGATAAAACTGAAGTGGGTTTCAACGAAGTCTTTGCTGGCATGCGGTTTCGCTAGCAGTTATTCATGGTTTGGAAACCATGCTGCGCCAAGGAGCCAACTTATGAGCATGAGCAGGACGCTTGCGGTTTTTGTAGCCGGTTTCGCAGTGTTCGCTGCGCCAATGGCTGCTGCCGCTGACTCGAAGACTACCAAAACCCATCACCGCCATTTTGCTAAGACCAAAACCGCTTGCCCGCTCCGGCGCACCGTCGAAGGAGAGCTGGTGGACTGCAATGGCTGGCGGTTAAGGCCCGGTGGATGGGATAATACGTGCTTCAATCTCGACTATCTTCCGTCCCAATACGCGTGCAGCTCAAAAGGCCGCTGGTAGGAAGGCCTTGTTGAACCCCTGCAACTAATAGGGCGCGGCGGCGGCTTTCGGTTCGATCGCGACGCGGTCGCGGCGAAGGCGCTCCGCGACCAGGAAGGCCAATTCCAGCGCCTGATCGGCATTCAGCCGCGGATCGCAATAGGTGTGATACCGGTCGGACAGGTCCGCGTCCGAAATGGATTGCGCGCCGCCGGTGCATTCGGTGACGTTCTTGCCCGTCATCTCGACGTGGAGGCCGCCGGGATAAACGCCTTCGGCTTGGCAGACATCGAAGAAGTTCTCGACCTCGCGCAGGATCGCGTTGAACGGGCGTGTCTTGAAGCCGCTTGCCGCTTTGATGGTGTTGCCGTGCATGGGATCGCACGACCAGATCACCGACTTGCCTTCCCGCTTCACCGCGCTGATGAGAGCGGGGAGATGGGCACCGACTTTCTCCGCGCCGAACCGGCAGATCAGCGTAAGACGGCCGGGGTCATTGCCCGGGTTGAGCAGATCGATGAGCGCGATCAGCTCCTCCGGCTTGATGCTCGGCCCGCATTTCACGCCGATGGGGTTCTTGATGCCGCGCAGGAATTCGATATGGGCGTGGCCCGGCTGGCGCGTGCGGTCGCCGACCCAAAGAAAATGGCCCGAGGTGGCGTAATAATTGCCGCTCGTCGAATCGATCCGTACGAACGCCTCCTCGTAGCCGAGCAGGAGCGCTTCGTGGCTCGTGTAGAAATCGGTCGTCCTGAGCCGCTCCGAATTGTCGGATGTGACGCCGCAGGCGCGCATGAAGTTGAGCGTCTCGGAGATGCGGTTCGCCAATTCCCCGTAGCGGTGCCCGGCAGGGCTGTCCTTGACGAAGCCGAGCGTCCATTGGTGGACGCGCTCAAGGTCCGCATAGCCGCCTTGCGCGAAAGCCCTCAGTAAATTGAGCGT
Organism: uncultured Alphaproteobacteria bacterium; assembly: GCA_963834165.1. GTDB lineage: Bacteria > Pseudomonadota > Alphaproteobacteria > Rhizobiales > Rhodomicrobiaceae > Rhodomicrobium. Next base: position 8,803 of record CAWIAL010000019.1, read on the forward strand.
CGCAGCCGATTGCCGGTATGCCTTGAGCAGCCTTTGCGGATCGGGCGTGCGCGCCTCGGGCGTGAACGCGATGTCGTTGATGATGTCGCCCCGGTAGCTGGGCAATTCGACGCCGCCTTGCACTTCAGTGTCCGCTGAGCGCGGCTTGGCGAATTGTCCGGCGATTCGCCCGATCTTCACGACGGGGCGGCTCGCCGCGAAGGTCAGCACCACCGCCATTTGCAGGAAAACCCGGAAGAAATCGCGAATGGTGTCTCCGCCGTGCTCGGAGAAGCTTTCGGCGCAATCGCCGCCCTGCAAGACAAAAGCGCGCCCGGCCGCAGCCTCGGCGAGGTTTTTCGTCAGGCAGCGCGCCTCACCGGCGAAAACAAGCGGAGGGAAGCTCGCGAGTTCCTTCTCGACGCCAGCCAGAGCGGCATCGTCGGGATACGCCGGCACCTGCTCGACAGGTTTTTGCCTCCAGCTGTCCGGCGTCCAACGCGTTTGCATCGTCTCTCCTTCGCGCGCGGCCGGCGCGCCTCATGCCTAGTTCCCGCGCTGGTTATAAGCGATATGGCCGTCCGTTGCCAGTATCGTACGTTACCGGGCACTTAACCTGTTCCGGCGGAAGAGAAATGATTGCGGGCGCGCGTTACAAAGCGCTTGCGATATCGGTTTGCGCAAAATCGTCTCCGACATAGAGGAGCGGGCAAGCATGCTCCTTGGCGGCCTCGTAGGCAAAGCAGTCGCCGAAATTCAGCCCTGCTGGATGTACGCCCTTGCCCCATTGCTCGTAAGCCGCGCCGATGCGGCGCGCCGCAGCCGGCGTCACGGTGACAACCTCGAATGCCAGATCCTCGATGAGCGCTGTCATCTCGTCCCTGAGATTTCGCCGGCCAGCCACAATCAGCGCCTCCGCCATCGTGCCCGCCGAGATCAGCACATGCGGCTGGGCTTCGAGGGCTGCGGCGCACGCATCGGCTTCCGGCTCGCACAGGAGGATCGCCATCAGCGCCGAGGTATCGACGGCAATCATTCTGGCAGGCCGTCCGCGCCGTAGAGAAAGTCCTGGGACCGCGCGGCGCTTGCCCCCGGCAGCGCCTTGGCCTGTGCCGCCTTGCGCACGGCTTCAAGCACCGCTCGTCGGGACTTCCGGTCCCGGGCGGCCATGATGGGGACAAGCCTAGCGGCGGGCTGACCATGACGGGTCAGAACGATCTCGTCGCCCGCCTCGGCGCGGCGCACCAGCTCGGTCAACTGCGCTTTCGCATCGGTTACGGAAATCTGCATGAGCCTATTCTGGACCACCTAATGGTCTAAATCAAGATCAGACTAAGATCCTGCTTAAGGCGTGGCGCACATTGTCCCGGATATCGTAGAGGGCCTGGATGGCCTTATCAGAAAGCATAGACGGCGGATCGCTCGGCATTTGGCCGTACCATCGGCTTGAGCTGGCTTCGGTTCGCCACATTCACGGGCAAGGGAAAGAGGCCGGCGATGTATTGGGTGATGGCGACATATTCGAACACGCCAATGGGCGCGTCGGGCGCGATCTCGATCATGATGTCGATGTCGCTATCGGGGCGGGCGTCGCCGCGGGCGCGCGAGCCGAAGAGCGCGGCATGCGTCACGCCGCGGGCGCGCAGCGCCGCTTCATTCCGCTTCAGGGTGACGATGATGTCCTCAGCCTTCATCCCGGAATTATAGCAGAGCGGGCGTAAACGTCATCGCCGAATCTCTTTCCGTGAGCGCAGGCTCCACGAAGGCTGAGCAACCCAATGGGTTCGGCTTAAACGAGCCGGCTGGCACGGTTTCCCGGCGCCATTTGCCCTTTTCACCGCCGCCATCGGCGCCGTAGAGAAAGTCCTGAGTGCCCATCGCGATCAAGGCGCGCCCAACCGGAACTGTCTGAGGCACGCGAACATTATCGGGCATGAGCGACTGGCTTTTTGCCATCGTGAGCGCTTCCGCGCCACAGCGCCGGTCGCGTAATTCCCGTTTGATGGAAGGGCGCCTCATGACTACGCCGCAATCTCCCCAAAGTGAGCAATCGATTTCGCGCGATCGCCTGGCAGAGCTCCTGAACGAAGACCTCGCGCGCGAATACCAGGCGATTATCGCCTACGTCGTCTATTCGCAGGTTTTGAAGGGCGCCGAGTATATGAACATCGCCGATCAGCTCGAAATTCATGCAAAGCAGGAGCTTGAGCACGCCTTGATCATCTCGCGGCAGATCGACTATCTCGGCAAAATGCCCGCGGTCGTGCCAAAGCCTGTCCGCACCTCGGAAAATCCGAAGGAAATGCTGCGTTTCGATCTCGAAAATGAAAATGACACCATCCGCAATTACCGCGAGAGAGTGCGCCAGTGCGAAGCGTTGGGCGAGTTCGCGATGGCCGAGCAGATCCGCAAAATCCTCGTGAACGAGCAGGACCATCAAATCGATCTGGCCACCGCTCTCGGCGAGGATGTCCCTGCTCTTTAGTTCTTCGAGCGGGCGACTGGCAGGAAGCCACCCCGCATTCCTGATCGGAAGACGGTTGGACGATGAGTCAGACATTTGACGCCATTATCATCGGCGCGGGGCAAGCGGGCCCTCCGCTGGCGGGACGGCTTACAGCGGCCGGTATGAAAGTCGCGCTCGCCGAGCGAAAACTCTTCGGTGGAACCTGCGTCAATACAGGATGCATTCCAACCAAAACCCTCATCGCCAGTGCACGCACCGTACATGTGGCGCGCCGCGCCGGCGACTACGGCGTGACGATCGAGGCGCCCATCGGCGTCGACATGGCGCGCGTGAAGGCTCGGAAGGATAAAATCTCCGGTACTTCGCGGCAAAACATTGAGCATTGGCTCGATGGCATGAAGGGTTGCACAGTGCTTCGTGGCCATGCGCGTTTCGAATCCCGGGATACGGTGCGCGTCGGAGACGAGGTTCTCAGCGCCGGCTGGATCTTCATCAACACCGGTGGCAGGGCGCGAATTCCCCAGATGCCCGGCATCGATAAAGTCAAAGTGCTGACCAACAGCACGATCCTCGACCTGGATGCCCTGCCCCGCCATCTTGTGGTTGTCGGCGGCAGCTATGTCGGCCTCGAATTTGCCCAGATGTATCGCCGGTTCGGCAGCGCGGTAACGGTCGTTGAGAAAAGCGGCCGTCTTATCGGTCACGAGGACCCGGATGTTTCGAATGCTGTGAAGGACATTCTCGAAAAGGAAGGCATTAACATCCGGCTCGATGCCGAATGCATCCATTTTGCACCGCGCGGCAACGACATCGCGGTCGGCGTCGACTGCACCTCGGGAGAGCCGGAAGAAACCGGCTCCCATGTCCTGCTCGCCGTGGGCCGCAGACCGAACACCGACGATCTCGGACTCGAAAAAGCGGGCATCGAGGTGGACGGGCGCGGTTACATTCAGGTTGACGATCAGCTGCGCACGAGTGCGGAAGGGGTCTGGGCGCTCGGGGACTGTAACGGCCGGGGCGCTTTCACCCACACGGCCTATAACGATTTCGAAATCGTAGCGGCCAATCTGCTCGATCACGATCAGCGCTCCGTAGCCGATCGGATCACCGCTTACGCCCTTTTCATCGATCCGCCGCTTGGAAGGGCGGGAATGACCGATGAAGCGGTGCGCAAGTCGGGCCGTCGCGCGCTTCAGGGCATAAGGCCGATGACGCGAGTGGGCCGCGCGGTCGAGAAGGGCGAGACTCAAGGGTTCATGAAGATTGTGGTCGATGCGGACACCAACGAGATCCTTGGCGCCGCCATCCTCGGCCCGGGAGGCGACGAAGCTATACACTGCATCCTCGATACGATGTACGCGAAGGCGCCTTATCCCACGCTACGCCGCGCCATGCACATTCACCCGACCGTGTCGGAATTGATCCCGACGATCCTCGGCGAACTCCAGCCGCTCGTCGCTTAATGGCAAGCTGGTTCTTCTCCCGGTTCAGCATCTTTCAAGAGGGAAATAATGCAGTTGCGCTCTTCCATGTTGTGCTTGTTATAAATCTGCCCATCGAGATAAGCCTGCAAGGGAGGAGACAGCCACCAGCTCAGCGAGACACTCTTATATTGTGACTGCTGTTGTGCTTTCTTCATGATCCGCATCGCTTTCTCTTCGGCTTGTTCAGGCGTGTCTGTGTATTTCAGGAGCAGTTCCCCAAAGAAGCTGTCTTCGGGTTGCGGGCAAACATGGATTTGCGCTGCGGAGGGGATACCGGCATTCAGTTGGCGCGCTCTCTTGGGCAGTTCCAGGATCGTCTGATAACCCCGTGCAATCCGGGTCGCATTCACCGTGAGCAGGTCCATCAAGGAGCCTATGGGCCGGAAATCGGCCTCGTCCGGGATCTGCGGCCTGGCCGGATAAGCGCTGTCCGCCGCGCAGTTTTTTGCGGCCTCAAACCAAGCCGGCTCGTTTGAGACTTGCAGGATGAAAGGCAGGAGCCTGCCGTCCAAAGCCTTCAGGCCGCGGGCGATTTCCACCGCAGTCACGATACCCGAATTATCGAAAAATCCCCCATCGACAACGCTATCCGCAATTTGAGCCCTCCTGTCCCTGATGTCAGCGTGGGGCGTTACAAAGGGAGAGCGTGAACTGAGGCTGGCCGCGGTGCTGAGGCGGATGTCGACGGATACGGGCTTCTTTCCCTCGCACTTTACCGACGGGCCGAAAAGCGAAGGAAGCGCGCGGGCCACCTCATCGAGCGGACTGAGTTCGGGGTAGGTTTTGGTCACAGGGTCGAGGTAAGGAGAGCACAAGAGTTCATGAAAATCATAGGCGTCGGCGAAGAGAACGCTGCCGCCCGTTCCTATTGGATCTGTGATTTTCACAGGCGTGACGATGATGCGCCGCCCGGTTTGGATCGAGGTCGCGTTCATGAAGATAAGAGGCGTCCAACTCTCCGGGGACGGCGCCATCGCTTGCAGCGGGCCGGATAAGGGCGACGTTTGCCGTGACATCCCGTAGACCTCGTTGAAGGCTCTCTCCCACGCTGTTTCAAGGACGCCGGCGCGATCCATCACGAATGGAAGCCGCGAAAGCATGGGAATGTCCCGCGCGAGGTAGGCAACAACGGTCGGGGAGATGAAGTCGTTGGACAACGCTGCCTGCAGAGTATCCTTGTAAGTCACAAAATCGGTCAGAAAATCCATGTTTGCGGGATGCGATGCGATTGCGCCAAGCGGCTTTGCTGTCGCGACGTTTGGAAACCACTGCCTTTGCCTGTAAAGCGCTGTCTTGAGTTCGTTGAGCGGGACATTTTGCTGGACCTTTAAAGCGCTGACAAAGAAGGCCGCCCCCACGGAACTGCCGGATACGCTCGATATTGCGAAAAGCTGCTGGTGAAATGGGCGCCCACGCGGGTTTTTCCGTTTGTCGAGGCTGTCGTCTTCAAGAGCGCCAAGCACACTCGCGAGCAGGAACGCTGCCCTGCTGCCGCCGCCCTCGCCCGCGACGATGATCGGGCGTGGACAGGCGGCGAGCCCGGGCGCGTTCGCTGGGAATTGCTCGCAGCCCGTGGCATTCCACCCGCTGGCGGCCTTCCACTCTTTCAGAGCATCGCCAAAAGCAACGGGCTTCAGCGTTGCCTGCTGGTCCTTCGATAGCGTTGCCATGCGCACAGTATGGCCGTCCCCAATAAAAAGGCCGGCCAAGACGCCAATGACGAGGAACGTAGTAATGAATGGAAACTGATGGCGGTTCGAAAGCAACGCCATGAGCGTCAGGAAAGGCAGCCACGCGCCAAGCACGATAAATACTAATGGAGCGCGCTTGAGAGAGAGCGTGTCGGCCATGAAATCCCACGCAGCCTGAAGGTTGGGATGAGATGAAAGGCCAGACGTTGCAAAAGCTTCGCGGACGCTATCCGAATATGAAAGGAAATGAATCGCAACAAGGACGAGCAACAGGCAAGTAAGAACGCTCATGTAGACCCACATGAAGAGCTTAGCCCGCTGCGCTGCGATCCACGTCTCCTGGCTTAGAAACTGAGGCTTCAACGCCGTCAGATGAACGTCATGCTCGTCTTGCTTTTGATCTTGCTTCCTTGTGAATTCTTCGATGCGTAAGAGGCTATCTTTGCATGTTTTTGGATCGCTACGCTCCAGCTGTTCCATTCTGCGCCGAACGTAGCTTATGAATACATCGCGCAATGTAATTGCAATGACAATGCAACCCGTAGCAAAACACAGCATTATCAAGTGGAATCCAAGGAACTTTCTAAGTATGACTTCGTATTCGTTTCCACTGGATGGCGATGGAAGATTTTCTGAAGCGGAGATCATGCCAATCAAAACGGCAATGAAAGCCAGAATGGCAAAGACCCGCGGCAGAACGAAAATATAGAACTTGAACCTGTTTTCTGTATCGACGCCGATCAGATCGAAATTCTGCAGCAGAAGCAGGCGGGTCGTGAAGACCAGCGGAAGCGCCCAAATGAAAACGCCAATCGCATAAAAGCTGGTCCAGTAAACGACCTCCTGAATCCAGTAAGGCCGGGCATCGAGCAGGAGATCTTGAACTTGAGGCAGCTCCATAAACGCGTAGAGCCCAACCAGAACGCTGAGGACGCTGAAAAACGAAACGCCGAGAGCGCGAATAAAGAGCCGGGTTTCTGACACTCGGTGACGATTATGATGGGAGGGCGCATGCGCTTTGGAGGCTTCTGCCATAAACCCGGCCAAGGATTGCGGCTAAACGCGGCGGTTAAAGCCGATATTGTCATCGACGACGGTCGCAGGCCCGACAGGGATTTTGGCTGGATTTGTTATGCTGAGCAGCTCGAACTCGATCTTATCGGCCCAAACCTTTCGCAGGAAATCGCCAAAAACGGCGATGTTGAGGGGTTCGCCGGGGCAGCGCCGGTATCCAAAACCGAAAGGCGCATAGCCCGCGTCATCGCAAACCGGAAGAGCCTTGCCGTCGACCACGCCGTAAACAGTGCCGAACGCGCTGTTGGTGATTTCAGCCTTTCTGCCATCGCTGACCGGAAATGAGGTTTTGCCGAAGGGGCACTTCGCGAACCCTATCTCTTTCGCTCTGGTTTCGCCGATCTGATCGCTCGTAGGCGCATGGATATAGCGATCGGGATTGAACTCGAGCGGGTTCTTCCAATGGACGGGATCGAAGCTCGCAGGCGCATGGGGCGTGATTGCATAGACATAGCGGTCTGCACCGTGGACGGGCATCAATTCATGAAGACTGGAAATGCTGCCCGGGTTCGGTGAAATCGTCCGGAACAGCTCCATAACGAAACGTTGAAGCGGCGTGAAGGTGGTGCCATCGGCATTATCGTGGTCGCTTTCCATGGTTTTCTTGAACCAGGCCTTGACAGCCGGGTCGCCGGAGGTTTTCTCCAGCTTGAGCATGATATTATAAAGCGTATCGCCCCACTGGCTGAGGGCGCCGAAGTTGTGAAAACATTCGAAGACGATATCTTTGTGCCGGAAGTCCTCGCCCTCCTTGCCGTTCTTCGTCCAGTAATAGACAAATGTCTTCTCAGGGTCTTTTATTTTTCCGCTCATGACATCGTGCGTCTTCGCTGCGATCCACTCCTTTAGCGGCGTCCGCAGCTCGCGCACTTTCATATAGTTCTCGTAAACAATCCCAAGCATGGGGTTCCGGACGCCGATAACGGTGTTGAAGCTGTGGCCAATTTGGCGAACGCCGGCCGGGACCTCGTCGCCCTTGACCCCAAGGTGCAGGTCCCAGAACAAATCGGGATAGCTTTCAAGATAGTGCCGCATCAGCGGCTGGCCGGCGTTTTGCGAGCTGAGAAGCTGGTCGAAGAAGGCCCTGACCTTGTCCGCATACATTGGCTCATAAAGGTCAGCCGTGAGCGCGGAAATATAAATGCGCTTTCGCCGGTTATCGGGTCCGCGCTTGTCGAGCCCCAGGATGAAGACCGAAAGCCCGTCTTTCTCGAAACTTGGCTTCCAATCGTCATAAAGAAGCCCCCAAAGATCGTAAGGAAGCGCATACTCCTTGCTGAGGGCGTCGCCGATCATGGGCACCGGCGGTATGTCCGCACGATAGAAGCTGGTGCGCAGGAAGGGCATGACGACGTGCTCGACATAGGCGGGGTCGAAGCCCGTGGGGATTATTTCAGGCGTTTGGCCTTGACCGGTTCTCTCAGCTGGGGCGCCCATCTGCGCACTGGCCTGCCCTCCGCCGGCGGCCAGCAATCCCGCGGCGCCGGCCACGATCAAGAATTGACGCCGCGCCATGTCGCCGGGCGCGGTTGCGGCGCTGCCGTCTTCGTTGGGATGGCTCCCCCCCGTTTGCTTCGAACTCACGTCAACCTCCCTGGAAGCGCGATTGCAAATCTAGTTTTGAATAATAAGTGCTGACAATTGACCGTGCATTGGCCAAATTCATATATAATTGATTTTTTATTACGGAAGTATTAGATAAGTATCTCAATCCTGAATGTGCTGCAATGTCAAAGCTAGTAATAGTCCCCTTCAGAACGTGGATTTTACTTTTGTCTGCAAAGCAACTCTCTGCGGGAACTCATGACCGGGGCGCCGCACTGGCGCTCGCACGCATGGCTGCGATAGCCGCCGCGTAATTTCGAGCGCCGAAAATGGCTGAGCCGGCGACGAACGCGGTCGCTCCGGCCGCCGCCGCCTGCGCAGCCGTCTCCACGTTCTCTCCGCCATCGACCTCGATGACCGGATGCAAGCCGCGCTCGGCGCACATCGCCCGGATCCTCCGGATCTTGGGCAGCATCTCGGGCAGGAAGGCTTGGCCGCCAAATCCCGGATTCACAGTCATCACCAGGATGACATCGCAAAGATGCAGGACATATTCGATGAAATCCGGCGGGCTCGCCGGATCCAGCACCACGCCCGCTTTCTTGCCGAGCGCCCGGATCTGAACCAGCGTTCGATGCAGATGATTGGTAAAGCCGGGCGCCGCCTGGACAAGCAGGTGATCCGCGCCCGCCCTGGCGAAGCCGGCAAGGTAGCGCTCCGGTTCCACGATCATGAGATGCACATTGAGGGGCTTCGCGGTTGACCGCCGGATGGCCTCCAGCACGACCGGCCCGAGGGTGATGTTGGGTACGAAGCGGCCATCCATCACATCCACGTGGATCCAGTCGGCGCCGGCCGCATCGACGGCTCGCACCTCTTCGCCAAGGCGCGTGAAGTCGGCCGACAAAATCGACGGTGCGATGATGATCGGCGTGTTTGCGTGGGAACTATCGGCTTGGGGCATCGATTTCTTGCGGAGACGGGGGATCTGGGAACATGCAGTAGCATCCAACCGGCCGAGCGCCGTGCAGTTCCCTCGGCCCGGCGTCGTCGTCACGCCGCTAGCAAGCTGCGGTATGACGTCTGCCAATACGAGGCCGGCGCGCTTCAGGAAACTTGCTGAATTCCCTTTAGGGGTGCTCAACCAAGAACCTCGAGAGTGCGATATGCGGAAACCTTCGATGGTAAATGTTGTTTGACCAGAGCTGGTTGACGCCAGGGAGGTAGTTTTTGTCCGGCGGTCCGAACTGATGAAATGCAGGACCTGACGCCGAGGAGCGGCGGCGAGCGCAATTCATGATGACAGCCAGCAAAATCTCGCTTCTGCTCGCCGACGTCGACGGCACGCTCGTCACGCACGAGAAGATTTTGACCGAACGCGCCCGCAATGCCGTGCGCTGCCTGCGCGAACGAGGGATCCGGTTTGCAATTACGAGCGGACGGCCGCCGCGGGGCATGGCCATGCTTATAGAGCCGCTCGCCCTCGATACTCCTATAGCGGGCTTCAACGGCGGAATCTTCGTTCACCCCGACCTGACCATTATCGAGGAGCGTTTGCTTGCCGCCGATGCGGCTAGGCAAGCCTTGGACATCATCTTGAAGCGTGGGCTCGACGCCTGGGTCTACTGCGGCAACGACTGGCTGGTACGGGACATCGAAGCGCCGCACGTCGAGCGCGAGGCTTGGACGGTTAAGTTTCGCCCGAAGGCCGTGAAGGATTTTGACGGCGCGCTGCAAAGGGCCATCAAAATCGTCGGCGTGAGCGACGATCTCGCGAGCGTCGAGCGCTGCGAGGCCGATGCCCAGGCCGCGTTGGGCCATCGCGCGACCGCCGCGCGCTCGCAGCCCTATTATCTCGATGTGACCCATCCGGACGCGAACAAAGGTTTCGTTGCCGGCTACCTGGCGCGTACGCTCGGGATACCGGCAGAAGCGATCGCAACCATTGGCGATCAGCCTAACGACGTCTTGATGTTCAAGCGCTCGGGCCTCAGCATTGCCATGGGCAATGCCAGCGAGGACGTGAAGCGGCAGGCGAGCGCCGTTACAGACCCGGACGGCGATGAGGGCTTTGCCAAAGCCGTCGAGCGCTTCTTGCTGAGCGCGCATGCTAAAAAGGAGATGGCACCATGAAGCCGACGCAAAAGCTCCATGACCTAGGTCAGAGCCTCTGGCTCGATAACATCACGCGAAGCTTGTTGAGCTCCGGCACGCTCCGCCGCTACATCGGTGAGCTTTCGGTCACCGGGCTGACATCCAACCCCACCATCTTCGACCAGGCTATCAAGAACAGCCAGGACTACGACGACGCCATCAGGAAGCTGGTCAAACGGGGTAACTCCGGGGAGGACCTGTTCCTTGAACTGGCCATCGAGGATATCGCAGCCGCCGCAGACTTGTTCGGCCCGGTGCACGACAGTACCCTTGGCGTCGATGGCTGGGTTTCGCTGGAAGTCTCCCCCTTGCTGGCTTATGACACCAAAGCCACGATCGCGATGGCCAAAGAACTGCACGCCCGGGCCGGCCGCCGCAATATCCTGATCAAGATCCCCGGCACAAAAGAAGGGCTTCCGGCGATTGAAGAAACGATCTTCGCTGGCATACCTGTCAACGTCACGCTCCTGTTCTCGCGCGAGCAGTACCTCGCTGCGTCGGAAGCGTACATGCGAGGTATTGAACGGCGGATCGACGCGGGGCTTAGCCCCTTCGTTGGTTCCGTTGCCTCGGTGTTCATCAGCCGCTGGGACGCCGCTGTGATGGGCAAGGTGCCGGATGCCATCAGGAACCAGCTCGGGATCGCCATCGCCAAACGTATCTACAGCGCCTACGGCCGACAGCTTGGCTCGGAGCGCTGGATGCGTGCCTACAACGCTGGCGCTCGTCCGCAACGGCTTTTATGGGCGAGCACAGGCACAAAGGACCCCAGCGCTTCCGACATCCTGTATATCAAGGCACTGGCCGCGCCCTTCACGGTGAACACCATGCCGGAAGCGACGCTGAAAGCCTTCGCAGACCACGGCGAAATAGGTGCAACGATGTCCCCGCACGGGGGCGATGCCGAGGAGGTGCTGGCGCGGTTCGCCGAGGCCGGCATCGACGTCGATGCCCTCGCGGCCAGGCTTCAGGACGAAGGTGCGAAGTCGTTCGTCAAATCCTGGAACGATCTCCTGGGCGTGATCGCGTCCAAATGTGAGGTGCTGGAAAAAGCCGGGTAGTCAGGTGAGTACTGCTTCAGTTCTCAGTTTCGCGAAAGAGATGCAAGCGGGTGCGGGCCTGGCACCTTCGCGGGCAGCTGTCAGGAAAGTCCTGGTCGCCGATGTGGGGGGCACCAACGTCAAGCTCCTTGTTACCGGGCAAAGCGAGCCTCGCAAATTGGCATCCGGCCCCATGCTTACGCCGGAGCTGATGATGGCCGAAATCGAGCGGCTCATCTCCGATTGGGACTACGAGGCCGTATCGATTGGTTATCCTGGGCCTGTTCTCGACGGACGTCCGGTGGCAGAACCGCATAATCTGGGAAGCGGCTGGGTTGGGTTCGATTTCGCTGCTGCATTCGGCCGCCCGGTGAAGATCGTGAACGACGCGGTCATGCAGGCCATTGGAAGTTACAGGTCGGGAAAAATGCTGTTTCTCGGCCTTGGAACAGGGTTCGGAATCTGCCATCGTCGTCCACGGCAATGCTGAGCCTTTGGAACTCGGCCATCTCCCTTACAAGAAGGGCACCTACGAGGATTATGTCGGCCGCCGCGGGCTGGAGCGGAATGGGAAGAAGCAGTGGCGCCGCGATGTTGCCGATGTAGTCGGACGCCTCATCGCCGCTCTTCAACCGTCCGACACGGTCATAGGCGGCGGCAACGTCTGCAAACTGAAAGAGCTGCCTCCAAACTCCCGCGCCGGTCATAACGCTCATGCCTTCCATGGTGGATATCGGCTTTGGGACATACCAGAGCCATATACTTCGCAAGGCGCTCATGTTCATTTGCGCGGGCTGAAAGAAGTCGACAGTGGATGGGGGATGCAAATGCTTGACGAAACGTGCGCCATACGTCCAGCCAGGAAGGACGCGGCTTGGAAGGCCCTTGAAGATCATCAGAAGAAAATCGGCGAGGTCCATCTACGGGATCTCTTCGGCAACGATGCCAGCCGCGGACAGCGCATGACGGCGGAGGCTGCCGGCGTGTACCTCGACTATTCGAAAAATCGCATCAATGACGAGACGCTCAAGCTGCTTCTCGATCTGGCAGAACAATCGGGTCTTCGCGCGCGCATCGACGCCATGTTCCGCGGCGAGAAGATAAATACGACTGAAGGCCGGGCGGTGCTGCATACAGCGCTCCGGGCGCCGGAGGGAGCATCGATTATCGTCGATGGCAAAAATGTCGTGCCGGAGGTTCATGCCGTGCTCGACAGGATGGCCGACTTCTCGAGGCGCGTCCGTGACGGCGAGTGGAAAGGTCACTCCCGCAAACGCATCAGAAATGTCGTCAATATCGGTATCGGCGGCTCGGATCTTGGGCCCGTGATGGCCTACGAGGCCCTGAAGTATTACAGCGACCGCTCTTTAACGTTTCGCTTCGTCTCCAACATCGATGGCACCGATCTTGTCGAGGCAACGCGCGATCTCGATCCTGAAGAAACGCTATTCATCGTCTCCTCTAAAACGTTCACGACGCTGGAGACAATGACGAATGCGCACAGCGCGCGCGATTGGCTGCTGAAGGGGTTCGGCGGCGACGAGAAGGCAATTGCCAAGCACTTCGTTGCGGTGTCGACAAACGCTTCAAAAGTTTCGGAATTCGGCATCGACACGGCGAACATGTTCGAGTTCTGGGACTGGGTCGGCGGCCGCTATTCCATGGATTCCGCCATCGGCCTCTCTACGATGCTGGCCATCGGCCCGGAAAACTTCCGCGCCATGCTCGATGGCTTCCATGAAATGGACGAGCACTTTCGCACCGCGCCGTTCGAGCGAAACCTGCCCGTGCTGATGGCGGTGCTGGCGATCTGGTACAACAACTTCTTCGGGGCACAGACCATCGCGGTCTTGCCCTACGAGCAATACCTCAAGCGCTTCCCTGCCTATCTCCAGCAGCTCACAATGGAGAGCAACGGCAAACACATAACTCTGGACGGGAAGGAAGTAGATTATCAGACCGGGCCGATTTACTGGGGCGAACCCGGCACCAATGGCCAGCACTCGTTCTACCAGCTGATCCACCAGGGGACCCGGCTCATTCCCTGCGACTTCATCGCCTTCGAGCAGCCTCTCAACCCGATCGGGCGTCATCACGACATGCTGCTCGCGAACGTCTTCGCCCAGGCAGAGGCGCTGGCCTTCGGCAAAACAAGCGAAGAAGTGAAGGCGGAAGGCACGCCCGATTGGCTCGTTCCTCACCGCACATTCGAAGGCAATCGCCCATCGAACATGATTCTGATGGAACGGCTGACGCCCGCCGCGCTCGGCAAGCTGGTCGCGCTCTACGAGCACAATGTTTTCACGCAAGGGGCGATCTGGGACATCGACTCGTTCGACCAATGGGGCGTCGAACTCGGCAAGGTGCTTGCGCAGCGCATCATCGGAGAGCTGGAACGCCCAACGGGAACCGAACCCGGCCACGACAGTTCGACCAATGAGCTGATCAACCGCTACCGCAACGCAAAGGCGGCTTCATGATGGCACCCTGGGTTCGGTGAGGAACTTTCGGGCTGCCGCTGGGAAGCGGCGACTGAGCTAAGCAAGGAGAATCTCATGCAACTCGGGATGGTTGGACTCGGCAGAATGGGGGCCAACATGGTGCGGCGGCTCCTGAAGGACGGCCATCAATGCGTGGTTTTCAATAGGTCGCCCAAGCCCGTAGAGGCGATGGTGCACGAAGGCGCCATCGGATCCTCCTCGCTCGAAGACATGGCCAGGAAACTGGAGAGACCGCGTGCGGTCTGGTTGATGGTCCCCGCCGCGGCTGTCGACGATACAATCGCCGGGCTGCTGCCTCACCTTGAAAGTGGAGACATCCTCATCGACGGCGGCAACTCGTACTATGTGGATGACATCCGGCGCGCCGGTGAGCTCGTATCGAAGAATATCCACTACGTGGACGTTGGAACCAGCGGCGGCATCTGGGGCCTGGAGCGCGGTTACTGCCTGATGATCGGCGGCCCCGATCCTGCCGTGAAGCATCTCGACCCGATCTTCCAGTCGCTCGCGCCGGGCACGGGCCAAATCCCTCGCACGCCAGGACGCGAACACCTCGAAGGCACGGCAGAGCTGGGCTATCTCCATTGCGGGCCGAGCGGCGCCGGTCACTTCGTCAAGATGGTGCATAATGGGATCGAATACGGCGTCATGAGCGCCTATGCCGAGGGGCTGAACATCCTGCGCCATGCCGATGTTGGCGCGAAACAGCACGCGGTCGATGCGGAGACTACGCCGCTGCGCGACCCCGCGCTTTATCAATACAACTTCAATTTAGCGGATGTCGCCGAAGTTTGGCGGCGCGGAAGCGTCATTGCCTCCTGGCTGCTGGACCTTTCAGCCGCGGCCTTGGCCAAGAATGCGTCTCTGTCCGGGTTTGAGGGAAGGGTTTCAGACTCCGGTGAAGGGCGGTGGACGATCAAAGCCGCTATCGATGAAGCGGTGCCGGTGCCGGTGCTCTCTTCCGCGCTTTTTGAGCGTTTCAGCTCGCGCGGGGAAGCCGATTTCGCCGACAAGCTGTTATCGGCAATGCGCTACGAGTTCGGGGGACATCTGGAGAAATCCAGCAGTTAGCATCGAGCAGACTTACGAAAGCCCCATCCGGCCGGGAGGTGCTCTCATGAAGATCGACGTGTTTGCCGACTCCGACGCTGCAGCCCGCGCGGCGGCACGTATCATCGCCGCTGAGGCACGTGCAGCTGTTGCTGCGCGCGGACAGTTTGTCATGGCTTTCAGCGGCGGCCATACGCCGTGGGTGATGCTGCGCGCGCTTGCGGAGGAAGATCTGCCCTGGGATAAGGTTCACATCGTCCAGGTAGACGAACGGGTCGCCCCTGCCGGAGACCGCGACAGAAACCTGACCCATCTGCGCGAAAGTTTGCTCGATCATGCGCCGCTGCGTGCGGATCATGTTCACGCCATGCCGGTGGAGGAATCCGATCTCAACGCCGCGGCTGCTCAATACGCCCGCACGCTGGAGCGCGTGGCCGGATCGCCGCCGGTGCTCGACCTCGTCCATCTCGGCCTCGGACCCGATGGGCACACGGCGTCGCTCGTGCCGGGCGATCCAGCCCTCGAAGTCGAAGGCGCGGATGTCGCCGTGACGGGGCCATACCAGGGGCACCGCCGGATGACGTTGACCTACCCTATTCTCAACCGGTCCCGGCGCATTCTCTGGCTCGTAACCGGCGGCGAGAAGGCGGGGATGCTCGTTCGCCTGCGCGACGGCGATAGCTCGATACCTGCGGGGAAACTGCGTCAGGACAAGGCCCTTATCGTAGCCGACCGGGCGGCGGCTGAACGGCTCGGTGCAAGCATCTGATTGGAGGCGAAACCATGAGTGAAACCGCCGCTCATCCAGATCCGGAGATCAACACCCGCTCGATGACCCCTGAACAACTGGATCAACTGTCCATCAATACTATCCGCACGCTCTCGATGGATGCGGTGCAGCAGGCAAACTCTGGCCATCCCGGCACGCCGATGGCACTTGCGCCGCTTGTCTACACGATCTGGAACCGCGCGCTGCGCTTCGATCCGCAGGACCCGATTTGGCCAGACCGCGACCGGTTCGTGCTCTCGAACGGACACGCGTCGATGCTCTTGTGGTCTGTCCTTCACCTGACTGGGACGCGCGGAGTGAATGCCGACTACGAGCTGCTCGGGCAGCCGGCGGTGTCGCTGGACGACATCCGCCATTTCCGCCAGCTCAACAGCAAGGCGCCCGGTCATCCCGAGTACCATTTGGTTTCGGGTGTCGAGGCTACGACCGGTCCGCTCGGGCAGGGCGTGGCCATGAGCGCCGGCATGGCCATCGCAGAAAAGTGGCTCGCCAAACGCTACAACCGCCCCGGTTTCGAGATCTTCGACTACAATATTTACGTGACTTGCAGCGATGGCGACATGATGGAAGGGGTCGCGTCGGAAGCGGCTTCGCTCGCAGGCCACCTCAAATTGGATAACCTCTGCTGGATATACGACAACAACCATATCACGATCGAGGGGAAGACCAAGATCACCTTTACGGAAGACATCGCTTGCAGGTTTCAAAGCTACGGCTGGAGCGTCCTGCGCGTGGGCAATGCCAACGATATGGAACTTATCGAGAATGCGTTGGATGTCTTCCGGAAGACCAAGGACCGCCCGACGTTCATCATTCTCGACAGCCATATCGGCTATGGCGCGCCTCACAAGCACGACACGGCCGCGGCTCACGGCGAACCTCTCGGCGAAGAGGAGGTCCGGCTCGCGAAGCGCTTTTATGGCTGGCCCGAGGACGCAAAGTTTCTTGTTCCCGATGCGGTACGCAAACACTTCGCCGATGGAGTAGGCGCACGCGGCGCGGAGGCGCGGCGGAGGTGGAACGAACTCTTCGCTGCCTATCAGGGCAAATATCCCGAACTCGCCGCAGAAATAGACCTCATGCAGCGGCGCGAGTTGCCGGAAGGCTGGGAGCGCAATCTCCCGGTTTTTCCCGCCGACCCCAAGGGCATCGCGGGGCGCGAAGCTTCAGGCGATGTGCTGAACGTGCTTGCGCAAAATATTCCCTGGCTTGTCGGCGGGTCGGCAGACCTCGGCACGTCCAACAAAACCACGCTGAAATTCGAGGGCGCCGGGGACTTCGAGCCCGAGACGCCCGGCGGAAGGAACCTGCATTTCGGCATTCGCGAGCACGCTATGATGGCGGCGGTCAACGGTCTGTCCCTATCGAAGCTCAGGGCGTTCGGCGCGACTTTCCTTATATTCAGCGATTACGCGCGCCCCGCCATACGCCTTGCGGCCATCATGGAGCTGCCGGCGATTTTCATCTTTACCCATGACGCCATGGGCGACGGTGAGGATGGCCCCACCCATCAGCCGGTGGAGCAGCTTGCCTCGATGCGTGCGATCCCCGGTCTGGTTGTGATTCGGCCTGCCGACGCCAACGAGGTCGTGGAAGCCTACAGGTATATCATTCAGCTCCGGCACGAGCCGGCCGCCCTGGCGCTCTCGCGCCAGCCGTTGCCGACATTGGACCGCAGCAAATACGCGCCCGCCTCCGGAGTGGCGCGCGGCGCTTACGTGCTGGCCGATGCACCGGGCGGAAAGCCCGAGGTCATCCTCATCGCCACGGGCAGCGAGGTTTCTCTCGCCGTCAAAGCCCACGAACAGCTTTTGGCCGACGGCATCCGTTCCCGCGTGGTCTCCATGCCATCCTGGGACATCTTCGAACACCAGCCGCAGGAATACCGCGACAGCGTGCTCCCGCCGGATGTGACGGCTCGCGTCGCGATAGAGCAGGCTTCGACATTCGGATGGGAGCGGTACGTGGGCTGGAAAGGCCGCGTTATCGGCATGAAAACTTTCGGCGCGTCCGCTCCGCTCAAGGAACTTCAAAAGAAATTCGGCTTCGAGCAAGACTGCGTGCTGGAAGTCGTGAAGGAATTGCTCGGCAGGGCTTGATTCGAGGTCGGACGTGGCGTTCAAAGTTGAGGTAGGTCCGCCGCAAATATCCATTCATTATGGTCAGACGGTGCTGATCACAGATCTCGACGGCCAAGTCCGATGGCCGAGCGAACGCGGCCTTTTCTTTTTCGATACCCGCGTGGTCAGCAGCTGGATGATCTACGCGAATGGTGAGCCCTTTGACCTTCTCAGTGGCGGCGCCACGACCTACTACACCTCGACCGTCCAACTCACCAATCGCACCATCCCGACGGAGGATGGCGCCATTCCACCGCGTACGCTGGGCCTCTCCGTGAGCCGATCCGTCGCCGGCGGCATGCACGAGGACCTGGACATTTCCAATAACGGCATGAAGCCGGTGCGCTTCCAGCTTGAGATCGCACTGCGCTCCGACTTTGCTGACATCTTCGAGGTCAAATCGGGCACCATCGTGCGTCGCGGGCGCATCACCACGGAATGGTCCGATGCGGAACAGGAGCTGCGCACAACGTATCGCAACGCCGACTTCATGCGCTCGCTGACCGTCGCGCCGAGCGGAGGCGAGCCCCGGGCCGTCTATGCCAACGGGCGGCTCAGCTTCGAGGTATGCCTCCCTCCAGGCGGGTCGTGGCATTGCTGCCTCCATTACTCGCTGACGGATGGCGAGCGCCGGTTTGAGTCTCCGCACCCTTGCGTCGCGGACAGCGACAAGCTTCGGCACGCCGAGACGCTCGCCGACTGGCTGAGGACGGTCCTGCGCATCCGCACCAGCAACGAAGAGTTCTACCGCCTTTATCGTCAGGCGCTGGAGGACATGGCTGCGCTGCGCCTGCCCATCGGCGGCACCGATCATATGGCGTTTCTGCCCGCTGCGGGTCTGCCCTGGTTCGTCGCTCCGTTCGGCCGCGACAGCCTTATCGTCTCGCTCCAGAACCTGCTGATCTATCCTGAGTTTGCGCGCGGCGCGCTGGACATCCTCGGATCGCTTCAGGCGAAGGAGGAGGATAGCTATCGCGATGCGGAGCCAGGGAAAATTCTGCACGAAATCCGCTACGGCGAGCTCGCGCATTTCAAGCTGATCCCGCACACGCCCTATTATGGCACCGCCGACGCCACGCCCCTTTATCTGATCACCCTCCACGGTGCATGGCGAGCGCTTGGGGACATCGCGCTCCTCGAACAGCATTTGGATACCGCCGAATCCTGTCTCGCCTGGATCGACAATTACGGCGACCTCGACGGCGACGGGTTCCAGGAATATCAGACCCGCTCTCCGGCCGGTTACGAGAACATGGGCTGGAAAGATTCGGGCGACGCCATCGTCTATCCGGACGGATCGCTAGTGAAGGGGCCAAAGGCGCTCTGCGAGTTGCAGGGCTATGTTTACGACGCATGGCTATGCATGGCGCAAATCTTCGATGCACTCGGCAAACATGACCGGGCTCGCGAATTGCGGACGAAAGCCGCTGTTCTGTTCAAGCAATTCAATGAGGCTTTCTGGGACGAAGACTCAGGGTTCTACGCCCTTGCCCTCGATGGCGATAAGAGGAAGGTGCTTACGGTTGCGTCCAACCCTGGCCACTGTCTCTTGTCAGGCATCGTGCCCCATGATCGCGCTCGGAAGGTGGTGGAGCGGCTCATGGCGCCCGACATGTGGAGCGGCTGGGGCATACGCACTCTTTCGGCGCTGCATCCGGCGTTCAATCCCTACAATTACCAGACAGGGTCGGTTTGGCCGCATGACAACGGGCTCATTGCGGTGGGTTTCAAGCGCTATGGCTTCGGCGCTGAAGCGGCTCGCATCGCGCGCGACATCAGCGAGGCCGGAACCCATTTCCTGTTGAACAGGCTGCCCGAGCTCTACACCGCCCACCCGCGGGACGGGACGACATTCCCCGTGCAATATCTCGGCGCAAACGTGCCGCAAGCCTGGGCCGCGGGCTCCGTATTTAGTCTGATGCAGGCAATGCTGGGCTTTATGCCGGATGCGCCGAACGGCAAGCTCTACATCGATCCCTTGCTGCCGCGCTGGCTGCCCGATCTCACCGTGTTCGGCCTGCGCGTCGGCAGGCACCAATTCGACATCAGCTTCTGGCGCGAAGGCGAGGAGACGAAGTTCGACGTGTTGCGCGGTGATCCGAACGCCGTCGAGCGCAGCAGCGCCATCGTGCAAAGCGACCGGCTGAAGCTCGGATGCGCATGAGAGCCAAGGAACTCTACTTGGCTAGCGAGGAAAGGTCATAGTTGAGGAGATCGCCGATCTTTTCGATCTGGATATCGGCGGGAGGGTAGGCGGCAACAATTTTGGGATCATTGGCGTAATGGCCCTGCCTTGGGAATACCGTCGTGACTCGCTCTCCCCATATCTCTTTGATTCTGGTCAGGATGCGAAGCTTGTCGTCGATCATGACGTAATGTCTGGCAGGATAGAAACGTTCGACGTCGTCAAGCTCTTCCTCTTTATGGATGTAGATAAGAACACGGTCTTCGAAGGCCTCCCATAGGCCGGACCTTTCGACCTTGCGCGGCTGGAACACTGCATCGCCATCCGAAAGGATTACGGCGCGCCCCAATCGCTGCGCATGTTTAACGGCATCGACTGCGCGGGGATACAAGCGATCGGCAAATGGGTAATCAACCATCCAGTTTGCCATCCGCAACAACGCGGGATCGTGAAGATCCCCAAGCCGGTACAATTCCAGCGCGCCCAAATAATCTGAATAGCCGAGCTGGCTGGTGAGCTTCTCGAAGATCGCCCAGTATCTATCGCAAGCGGTTGCGCCGTAGGACTTCTCCAAATGGTCGCTCAAATCGGCCTGGACGCGATCGTTGTCGATAAGCGTGTTGTCGACGTCGAACAGGAAGACAGTGTCGTGTGGGTCTGTCATCTCAAAATCTCGTTTCCGAACGGTCGAACCATCTCACGCGGCGCGCGCGGACGGTGCGAGCCCGCTCACTCATCCTAACTCCGATTTCAGAAAAAGGAGCCGCGGTGGTTGCGGCCGCTTGACGGGAACGTGAAGAGCCACGCGAGCGCAGCGGCCTTCGCTTGCAGCCACGGCACTGGACAACCTCGCCAGCGGATGAGAGCATTGTTCATTCGTCGAGCGCTGCCAAAGGGAGGCACTCGGGAGAACCCATGTTCGAAAAGGGCTTGTTCGAAGGCCAGCGCATTCTGGTCACAGGCGGCGGCACCGGCCTTGGCCGGGGTATGGCGGAGCGCTTCCTCAGCCTCGGCGCGGAGGTTTTCATCTGCGGCCGGCGCAAGAGCGTCTGCGAGGAGACTGCGGCAGACCTGATGCAGCGGCATGGCGGCAAGGTCACGGCTTTCGGCGTGGATATCAGAGACGCCGGGGCCGTTGACGCCATGGCGGAGGAGATATTCGCCTCCGGCCCGCTCACCGGCCTCGTCAACAACGCCGCGGGAAATTTTATTTCGCGCACCGAGGATCTCAGCCCGCGCGGCTTCGACGCCATCGCGAACATCGTCATGCACGGTACCTTCTATGTCACGCATGCGGTCGGGCGGCGATGGATCGCGGGGGGGCATCGGGGCTCGATCCTCTCAATCCTCGTGTCTTGGATTTGGAACGGCGGTCCCTTCACCGTGCCTTCGGCCATGAGCAAGGCCGCCGTCCATGCCATGACCATGTCGCTTGCTTCCGAATGGGGCCGCTACGGCATCAGGCTCAACGCCATCGCGCCGGGGGAGATCCCGACAGAAGGCATGAGCAAGCGCCTGAGCCCCACATCAGCGCCCGGCGAGCGCACATCGCAGATCAACCCGATGGGACGCGTGGGAACGATCGAGGAACTCCAGAACCTGGCGGTGTTCCTGATGTCGGACGGCTGCGAGTGGCTTACCGGCCAGACCATCTGCATGGACGGCGCGCAGGCGATGGCGATGGGCGGAAACTTCTACGAATTGCGCAGCTGGACCCATGAGGACTGGCGGCGCGCCCGCGAGGCCATTCAAGCGCAGAACGCCAAGGACCGCGCTGCCCGCGGCTGAGCCATAGCCAGGGCGAGGGGCATCTTTATCTCGGCGCTACCAGCGTCAATAGTGACTATCGTGAATTTCAACCAAAGATGGGCATAATGACGTCCCAGCCGTGGCGAAGGCGCTCAGGAAGCATTGTGCTTTTAAAGTTATCGCCGTTTTCATAGCGGAGCGTTTCCAATGTCAGATACCCTCGCAGCCCATAAGCAGCCGTCCGAACCAAATCCGAAGCAGCCTGAAGACGAAAAGAAGCGAATAGAGATCCCTTCATGGTGGGCGATTGTCGCACTGATCATGGTCGGCCTCGTCGTCCTGCCTATCCAGTACGCAAGTTTGCATTCGAAGAAAAACGTTGCGCAGGAGGAGGCGCAGGCCAAACCGGCTGTTCCCGAGGCAGGGTCCCAGACGAAACAGGATGTTGGGCAGCCGCAGACGCCGGTAGCGCAAGCTGTTGCGCCAGCGGACTCGCAGTCAAAGCCGAATGTCGAGCAGGCAGACGCGCAGGCCAAACCGGCTATCCCTGAGGCAGCGTCTCAGACGAAGCAAGATGCCGTACAGGCACAGACTCCGGTAACGCAGGCTGTTACGCCAGCAGACTCGCAAGTGAAGCCGAATGTCGATCAAGCAGACGCGCAGACCAAACCGAATGTCCCCGACGCAGCATCACAGGCGAAGCAAGAAATTGCTCAAGCGGACGCCGCTTCGAAACAAAAGGTTGCGCTGACAAAAAGCTCTGCCGGGAAGCTGAAAGTCGAGGATGCGGTGTTCTTCCGCATCGAAGGAAAGGACAAACAGGGCCGGGCCGCCGCATTCGATTTCATTATGCTGTCGAAGGACTACGGGTGGGCCAAGGGGAGCACGAGCCAGATTGCATCGGGCGGGAAAGTCATCCCGAATGCAGAGGCGGCAAACCGCATTTTTGCTCCGAAAGTGCGTGAGTCGCTTTCGGGCGCAACCGACCTGATCGGCGTCGGGCTCGCTTCGAGTGGAAATCGCACTGAAGAGGAAGCGCGTGCCTTGGCTCGCTCCAAGACTTCCGCAGCGTGGCTCAAAAAGGCCGGCAAGCCGGGAACGGCGCTCTGGACGTTGACGCTTGGCCAATACAAGGGTTGCAAAGAGCAGGAGGATGCGGACTCGAGTTTCGACCGCCCTGTTATTTTCGCTGGCGTTCGATCCAAAGCAGACGGCGCCAACTTGGCTGAAGCTTTGGCCGACGCGATCAACGGTCACGATAACTTGCCGGGCCGCGACTGCTACTCTCGCTTCGATATGGAGAAAGTCCGCTGAAGGCTGCACAGGGACCTGAACTCGCCAGAGGTCAAAGGCGAGAGCCGCCCGCTGGGTTGCGGAGGCTCTTTCCTTTCGCTCCGTTTCGCGAAGCCCCTTGTTATTTAGGCAACGGCCAATTTATGGATGACCCCATCTTCTTCGCCTTGTCGTAATCGGCGCGCAGGTCCTGCTTCATCCCCTCAAGCTGAGGATAGTCCGCCGGCAGGTGATTGACGATGCAGGCCGCGAGGCAAACCTTGGCTTCGGCCTTCGCGCGCTCCGCAGCCGCCACATTTGGAAAAGCCGCGTTGCCGTAGGCGTCCACGCAAAGAAACTGGCAGAAACCGCCGATGCGGGCGAACGCCGTCTTTTTCTCCTCGCCGGTCCACTGGGCATACTTTCCCTGAGGAAGGCCCGCGATTGGCGCCTTGGCGATATAGGCGTTCACGTCGCCGTCGCGCGTTTGCGCTTGGGACGCGCAAATGGCGACGCAAGAGGCGGCGGCAGCCGTAACAACGGCGAGAACCGCGCCAGCTCGCGTCATTTGCAAAGGCTTTCGCGACATCATTTGCCGCCCTTAGCGTCTTAGCCACCCCATTGTCAACAGCGGCTGCATCCGAATAAAGCGCAACGCCTTACCATTCATAAACCATCACAAAAACTTCGAGCTTTCTCCTTCAAAAGATCACGTTTCCCGACTTTTTCCGCCTTGCGTCAGCCCGAATTTTGGCGGCACTTGTCCAGCAAATAAGAAGTAACCCCATCTTGTCGAGTTGCTGCTATGTTTTTGATCCGCTTTTTCTTTGCTGCTTTCGTAACCGTGGCTGTCATGGCGGCCGTCCCCGCCGAGCAGAAAACTCCCATCGATGACTACATCGTTCGAGAGTCCGAAACCTTTGAAAATACGCTGCAGTCCACCTGGCCCACCAAGGGCAAGGACGCCAAGGGCTGGAAAGCCGAGGGCGTGAAGGCAAGCGCCGCAAGCGATCACCGCGCCGCGACGGGCTATTTTGCCTCGTCGGCGCTTCTCGATAAGAAAAACGCCGATACGTGGCTGCAACTCGCGCGGGAATATCTCGCGATCGAGACGGACAAATACGGCGAGAAAAGCACCTTCTCCCGCAATGCGGGCGCATCTGCTTATATCGCCTACACGCACTCCCAGACCCCTCAGGCAAAAGCGCAGGCGCTGGCCGTTCTGGCCGAAAGTCTCGCCGCACGCGAGCAATGGCGCCCTGCTCTGCGCATCTACAAGATGAGCCTTGCGCTCAATGCCGACCCGGATGTGCAGGAGGCTTATGACGGAGCCTTCAACGAGCACGGCTTCCGCATGCTCGATTACACCTCCGACAACGAGTTCGAATTCGCCGCGAATCTGCGTGCAATTCTCCGATACCATTGCCAAAGGCCGCATCAATTTCGCAGATTACGTTACGGTCAATAATGAGAAGCCCGCTTCGGTGCGCGTGCAGGGCTCGCAGCTCTGCGTGGAGGACCTTCTCCATGGCAAGCGCTATGAAGTGAAGGTGCGCAGCGGCATTCCCTCGACCGAGGACGACCTGTTGCCGAAGGCCGTGGAACTCACGGTCTATATCCGCGACCGCTCGCCCTCGGTTCGCTTCTCCGCGAGGAATTATGTGCTGCCCCGGACAGGCCAGCAGGGCATCCCCATCGTCAGCATCAACACGAAGCTCGTGAAGGCAACGATCTATCGCATTGGAGACCGGCGTCTTGCCGACGAAGTGCTGGACGGCGACTTCCAGAAGCCGATGGAATCCTACCAGCTGAACCAGCTCGCGAACCAGAAAGGCGAGAAGCTCTGGTCCGGTGAGATGTCGGTCGCTTCGAAGCTGAATGAAGAGGTCACGACCGCATTCCCGATTGACACGCTTTTGCCAAACCTCAAGCCCGGCCTCTACGTTATCGCGGCAAGCGCGGCCGAGGAAAGCGCCAAGGCAGACGAAAATTCCGCCGACTCCGAAAACGACTACGGTACAAAGACGACGCAGTGGTTCGTCGTCTCCGACCTGGGCCTGACC
Organism: uncultured Alphaproteobacteria bacterium; assembly: GCA_963834165.1. Taxonomy (GTDB): domain Bacteria; phylum Pseudomonadota; class Alphaproteobacteria; order Rhizobiales; family Rhodomicrobiaceae; genus Rhodomicrobium. The sequence continues at coordinate 33,967 of CAWIAL010000019.1, forward strand.
GCATTTTCAGGCGCCGATGGCGTCCACGTTTATGTCCGCTCGCTCGGCACTGCGAGCCCCGTCGCCGATGCCGAAATCCGGCTTGTGGCGCGCAACAACGAGGTGCTCGGAACTGTCAAGACCGATGCCACAGGCACCGCGACGTTCGAAGCCGCGCTGGCGCATGGGATCGGCGGCCTTGCGCCAGCGCTCGTTATCGCGCGTGGAGCGGATAGCGACTACGGCTTCCTCGATATCACGAAGCAGGCCTTCGATCTGTCCGACCGCGGCGTCGGCGGACGCACGCCTCCTGGGCCGCTCGATGCGATGGTTTTCACCGAGCGCGGCGTCTACCGTCCGGGCGAGAACGTGTATGTCACCGCAATGCTGCGCGACGCGGCGGCGAACGCCGTTCCGTCCACGCCGCTGATCGTGAAGCTGTTCCGCCCCGATGGCGTGGAAGACCGGCGCGAAACGCTCGCCGACCAGGGCAACGGCGGACGCAGCTGGCAGATCGCGCTGCCCGATACAGCCATGACGGGTTCGTGGCGTCTTGCGGCGTTCGTCGATCCCAAGGCCGCGGCACTCTACGAGAAGAATTTTCTCGTGGAAGACTACGTCCCCGAACGGCTTGAGATGAAGCTGACCGCGTCCCAGCCCATGATTTCGGCGGGCACACCCGGCGTCGTCGGTCTCGCGGGCCGTTACCTCTACGGTGCGCCAGCCTCGAACCTTGGTCTTGAAGGCGAAATCGTGATTTCCGCGGCCAGCGAGGTCTCCGGATTTCCCGGCTATCGCGTCGGGCAGGAAAGCGAGAAGTTCACCACCGTCCGCAAGGATCTCGAAGCGCTGCCAAACACGGATGCGACGGGCGCTGCTTCGCTTTCCATCGCATTGCCCGATCTGCCCCAAACGTCGAAGCCGCTCAACGCGGATGTGACGGTTCGCCTGCGCGAGCCGAGCGGGCGCGCACTTGCGGACCGCATCGCGCTCAAGGTCAACACCGGCAAGAGCTTCATCGGCGTGAAACCGCTTTTCGAAGGCTCGGTGCCGGAGGGAGCGCCTGCCGAGTTCGAAATCGTCGGCATCGGGCCGGACGGCAAGCAAACGGCGATCGGCGGTCTGAAATGGGACCTGCAGCGCGTCGAGAGCCAGTTCCAGTGGTACAGCCGCGACAATCGCTGGTCCTATGAGCTTGTCACCTACGAGAGCCGCATTGCGGGCGGGACCATCGACACACCGGCATCGGGTACGGTGCGCATCAAAGCGCCCGTCGATGCTGGCACCTACCGGCTCGACATCGCATCCGCTACCGCGCAAGGCCCGGCGACAAGCTATTCCTTCTCCGCGGGCTGGTATGTCTCTGAAACCTCGGACACCCCCGAAATCCTTAACCTGGCGCTCGACCGCGCTTCCTACCGCCCCGGCGATGACGTCAAAGTAACGGTCATGCCGCGCATGGCCGGGCACGCGCTCGTCGCGATCGTGAGCGACAAGGTGCTCGCGACGCAAATGATCGATGTGGCCGCGTCGGGCGGCTCGGCGACCTTCAAGGTCGATCCGGCCTGGGGACCGGGAGCCTACGCGACCGCAATTCTTTACCGCCCGATGGACAGCGCCGCGAAGCGCATGCCAAGCCGCGCTGTGGGAGTGAAATGGATACCGCTCGACACGAAGCCGCGGACGCTCGCCATCGCGCTCGATACGCCACCAGCGGTGCGCCCGGCTGGCCCCGTCACGGTGTCGGCCTCGATCTCCGGCCTCGACACCGGCGAGAACGCGACCATCGTCATCTCCGGCGTCGATCTCGGCATCCTGAACGTGACGCGCTACAAGACGCCCGCGCCGGCCTCATACTTCTACGGCCAGCGCCGCCTCGGGCTTGAGATGCGCGACCTTTACGGCAAGCTTATCGACGGCATGCAGGGCGTGCGAGGCGTTGTCCGTTCCGGCGGCGACGAAGGCGGCCTTGAGATGAGCGGCAGGCCGCTCGCCGAGGCTCCGCTCGCCGTGTATTCCGGCCCGCTCCAGGTGGACGCGAATGGGAAAGCGCAGGTGACATTCACTTTGCCTGCTTTCAACGGAACGATGCGGCTTGCGGCGCAAGCCTGGACGCCTTCGAAGCTTGGTTCCGGCGAGAAGGATGTGATCGTGCGCGACACGGTCGTGGCGCAAGCGACGCCGCCCAAGTTTTTGATGCTCGGCGACAGCTCCAACCTGCACCTCAGCATCGAGAACGTCGAGGCTCCCGCTGGGACTTACCAGCTATCGGCGAAGGCCGATGGCGGCATCGAGGTGATCGGCGAGAGCGAGCGCAAGCTGACGCTGGAGCTTGAGAAACGCATCAGCCAAACCATACCGATCAAGGGCGCCTCCGTCGGCGACGGCCACATCTCGTTCTCGCTCACAGGACCGGGCAATGTGGCCATCGAGCGGACCTACGCGATCCCGGTCGAGCCGCCAGCGCCCAACGTCCGCCGCCGCACGAGCCAGATGCTCGCGGCGTCTACCGGCTCCTTGCGCGTCGGCAGCGAGTTGATCCGCGATCTGGTCCCGGCTTCGGCAAAGGTTTCGGTCACGGCTAGCCGCACGGCGTCCTTCGATGTGCCGGGGCTGCTGATCGGCCTCGACCGCTATCCATTCGGCTGCGCCGAGCAGACCACAAGCCGCGCGCTGCCGCTTCTCTACTACGACGAGGTTGCGTCCCGCGCGCGCCTGAGCAAGGAGCCGAAAGCGAAAGCTGCCATCGAGAAGGCCATCACGCGGCTTTACGAGATGCAGTCGTCGTCGGGTGCTTTCGGGCTGTGGGGGCCGTACGGCGAAGACGCATGGCTGACAGCCTATGTCGCGGACTTCCTGACCCGTGCCAGGGAAAAGGGCTACGCCGTCCGCGATACGTCTTACGAGATCGCGCTGGACAGGCTCAAGAACACGGTCAACAACGCCCGCGACTTCAAGAAAGGCGGTGAGGATCTGGCCTATGCGCTGTATGTTCTCGCTCGGGCGGGGCGCGGCGTACTTGGCGATCTGCGCTACTACTCCGACACGAAGATCGACGCGTTCTTGACGCCGATTGCACGCGCTCAGCTCGGCGCAGGGCTCGCCATGCTCGGCGATAAGGAAAGAGCCGCGCTGACATTCGCCTCCGCCTTGTCGGCGCTCACCGCGCCCGACATGGAGGTGCCGCTGGCGAACCGCGCCGATTACGGCACGCAGCTTCGCGACGCGGCCGCGGTGCTGGCCCTGATGGGCGAAAGCAGCGCGGCGACGCCGCAATTGCAGAAGGCGTTCAACATCGTCGTCGCGCTCCGCGCGCAACAAAAGGAGACGACGACCCAGGAGAGCCTCTGGCTCCTGCTCGCCGCGCGAACGCTCGATGCACAGAACAAGGACCTCGCGCTGGAAGTGAACGGCGTGCCGGTCAAGGGTTCGTTCCAGACGGTGCTGGCCGGCAGCGACTTTACCGCCGGTTCGATTCAGGTGACGAACGTGAGCGCGATCCTGCCGAACGCGGCCTCGGAAAAATTCGAGACGGTGCTGACGCCGGAACAATTCGCAGGCGAAGGGCTGCTTGTGAAGAACCGCGGGCCCGAAGCCGTGCCGGCCTCGGTTCTCGTCACCGGCGAGGGCATGGAGCCGGAGCCGTCCGCCGAAAGCGGCTTCAAGATCGAGCGCAAGACCTATTCGCCCGATGGCAAGGAGATCCCTTTCGACAAGCTGAAGCAGAACGACCGTGTGGTCGTCGTGCTGAAGGTGACGGAGGTCGATCCGAAGCTTGCGCAGATCGTGGTCGAGGACAGGCTTCCGGCGGGCTTCGATATCGAGAACCCGGCGCTGCTGAAGGGCTCGGACCTGAAGGCTTTCGCATGGCTGCCTGCGACTTACAATCCCGTCTTCTCGGCGTTCCGGGATGACCGCTTCGTGGCGGCGTACTCGCTCACCGATCAAGGGCGCAAAGTTCCCGCGCAAATGACGATGGCCTACGTGATGCGGGCGGTGACCCCCGGCGTCTATATGCACGCAGGAGCACGCGTCGAAGATATGTACCGGCCGGACCGCTTCGCGCGGACTTCGGGCGCGAAGGTGGAGATTACGGCGGCGCAGTAAATGGACGAGCGCAACACCCCTCACCCCAGCCCTCTCCCCATGGGAGAGGGAGCAACAGCGTCCCTTCTCCCGTCGCGCCGGAGGCGCGCCAACAGAAAGAGCAAGCACGCCAAGGCGTGCTTGCTGGGAGAAGGGCAGGATGAGGGGCGTCCATGAGGTCCCGGCGCACTATCATCCTGGCGCTGACGGGCATTTTTGCCCTGCTGGCCCTGATCGCGGTCTGGCTCAAACTGTTTGAGCCGTTGCCCCTGGACGCGGCGGCTTCATCGTCCCGGCTCGTGCTCGACCGCGACGGGCATCTCTTGCGGGCCTTCACCACGCCGGAAGGGCGATGGCGCCTCGATGCCAAGCCGGAGGATGTAAGCCCGACCTATCTGTCGCTCCTGCTCGCCTTCGAGGATCATCGCTTCTGGAGGCATACGGGCGTTGATCCTCTCGCGCTGGGGCGAGCCGTGCTGCAAGCGGTCCGTTACGGCAAGCCCATCTCCGGCGGATCGACGCTGACGATGCAGGTCGCACGGCTTCTGCGCGGCTCGCCGACGCATTCGGTCCTCGCGAAGTTCCAGCAGATCGCGGACGCGGCGCGCCTGGAATGGGCGCTGAGCAAGGGCGAGATCCTCGCGCTTTATCTCAAGCTCGCCCCCTATGGCGGCAATCTCGAAGGCGTTCGCGCCGCCTCACTCGCCTATTTCGGCAAGGAACCGCACCACCTCAGCGTAGCGGAAGCCGCGCTCCTCGTGACGATCCCGCAATCCCCGGAAGTGCGCCGCCCCGATCGCGGGTACGAGTCGCTCGTCGAGGGCCGCGATCGGGTCATTCGCAGAGCGGCCGCTGCCCATGCGATAACGGAGGCCGACGCGAAAGCGGCACTCTCGCAAGCGGCTCCGCGCGGGCGGCGAGACTTCCCGGCGCTTGCGCCGCATATTTCCGACAGGCTGATCGCCGCGCTGCCAAACCAGCCCGCCATCGCGACCACAATCGACCGCAATCTGCAGGAAGCCACCGAGACGATCACCCGCAGAAACGCGATAAGCTTCGGAGAAAAAATATCGATCGCCGCGCTTATCGTGAACAATCGCACGGGCGAAGTGCTCGCCCATGTCGGCTCGGCCGGCTATTTCGACGATACGCGGCTCGGTGCGATCGACATGACAACCGCGATCCGCTCGCCCGGATCGGCCTTGAAGCCCTTCATCTACGGCCTCGCCTTCGAGGATGGGCTGGCGCACCCCGAGACGCTGATCGAGGACAGGCCCGTGCGCTTCGACAGCTACGCGCCCGTGAATTTCGACAACGTGTTCCACGGAACGGTAACGGTGCGGACAGCGCTTCAGCTTTCGCTTAACGTGCCCGCAGTGAAGGTGCTGAACGAGGTCAGCCCGGTGAAACTGGCTGCGCGCTTCCGCGATGCAGGCATGCCGTTCGAAGTACCGCGCAATCTGACGGTGGCTCTGGGCGGCGCTGGCCTTACGCTGGAAAACCTGACGGCGCTTTATGTGGCGCTCGCGCGTGGCGGGAGCGTCATCCCGATCCGTTACCAGAAGGAGAGCGGCCCGGTTTGGGGCGCGGGCGATCCACCTGTGCTGCTTCAGCCCGCCGCCGCCTGGTATGTTGCCGACATCCTTCGGGGCGCGCCTGTACCCCCGAGCGTCACCCCGGGCGCGGTCGCCTTCAAGACCGGCACCTCCTACGGTTTCCGCGATGCCTGGGCAGCGGGTTTCGATGGCGAATACACCATCGCAGTTTGGGCAGGGCGCGCCGACGCGAGTTCCGTGCCGGGTCTTGTCGGATTGCGCGTGGCTGCGCCGGTGCTGTTCGAGCTGTTCAGCGCCCTCGGGCCCCATCGCGCGCCGTTTGCTGCTGCGCCGCCGAATATCATCGGCTCGCGCAAGACGGCTGACCTGCCGCCTCCGTTGCGTATTTTCCGCGAGCAGAAGCGCGACGCGCCAGGCGGCGGAAGCCCGGAGCAGGCGCTCCATATAGCCTTCCCGCCTCCCAACTCGAATGTCGAACTCGCAACCGTTGAGGGACAGGCGGACATGCTTCCCGTCGCTTTGAAAGCCGAAGGCGGGACGCTGCCGCTGACCTGGCTCGTGGACGGCGTGCCGCTCGCGTCTTCTCCCCATCGCCGCGAGGCGTTCCTGAAGCCGGTTGGCCCCGGTTTCGTGCAAATCACCGTCGTGGACGCGGAGGGGCACTCAGACCACACGCAAGTCCGCCTCCGCTAACGCAGCACGACGATGCAGGAATCTTGGCTCCATCCTTCGACAAGCTCAGGATGAGGCTGAGCGTTATTGAGCCTCATGGTGAGCTTGCCGAACCATGGGCAACAACTCATTTTGGCAGCCTGCTAGAACGATTGGGTTCGCTTGATCGAGCGGGCGGCGCGCCTAAATGCATGCAAACCCTTCCAAAATTTCGTGAGGTTTCCATGACGCGACTTATGACGCTTGGGCTTGCCGCGGCGGTTGTCATGTTTACGAAAAGCGCCGGCGCTGGCCCGCTCGACGCCTACCGGGGGAATGCGCGCCCTGTGATCGTATTCGGCTCGGACGATATCCCCGCTTTTCGCGAGCAGATCGCCATTTTCAACCACGCTTCCGTTGGCTTGCGCGAACGCGATATTGTCCTGGTCCCCGCGAACCGCGAGCGGCAAGACCTCCGCAGCGCTTACCGCGTCTCGCCGGGCGAGTTCGAAGTGCTGCTCGTTGGCAAGGACGGCGGCGTGAAATTCCGGAGCCGCAAGATCGTGCCGCCGCAGCAAATCTTCCGCCTCGTCGACGCCATGCCAATGCGCCGCGACGAGATGCGCAATCGCTCCAGTCACTCCGCGGGTTAAACGAAAAGGCCGCATACCGGCCTTCGGATCATGACATTAGAAATGGGCTTCCCATTTTGCCACTGCCCCGCTAGAGACTTCGGCGGCAATGCGGGGCGGCTGGCCCGCAGGCACGTGCAGCATCAAGTGAAGGGGGCACAGGGACCATGCTCGATCGCCGAAATTTTCTCAAATTGGTGCTGGCCACCCAGGCGTTCGCTGCACTTCCAACGCTGTCTGCAAATGCGGCGGTTGCGAACCTTCGTTTCGGGGAGGCGCAACCATTCTCGGGCGAATGGCTGAAGGCGCATGCGCAGGCCCTCGCGGCAGTGCCTTATGCTCCGCCCCCGCGTCCCGATCCGCAAATCGTTGCCTCCATCGATTACGATGCTCACGGCAAGCTCAAGTACAAACCCGATTTCGCTCTTTTTGGCGATGGGCACGAGAGCGCCTTTCCGATCACCTTCATGCACGTCGGGCAATACTTTCCGAAGACCGTCCGCATGTTCGCGGTCGAGCCATCGGCCGAAGGCGGAAGCGCGCGAGAGATCCTCTACGACGCGGACTACTTTACCATCCCCTCTGACAGCGTGGCCGCGAAACTGCCTGCCAACCCGTCGCGCTTTGCGGGCTTCTGGCTGCGTGAGCCAAAGGCCGGGACCGAAGATTGGCGCATCGCCGAGCCGTGGGTGACGTTTCTCGGCGCATCCTATTTCCGCGCCAAGGGCGAGTTGGGCCAGGTTGGTTTGTCGGCGCGCGGGATCGCGCTTACGCCGGGAGGGAGCGCGCCGGAGGAGTTTCCGGACTTCGTGAGCTTCTGGTTCTTGCCTGCGCCACCGTCCGCTAGAGCCGTCACCGTCTACGCGCTGCTCGATGGTCCGAGCGTCACCGGAGCGTATCGCTTCAACATGGAACGCACCAAGGGCGTGGTGATGGAGATCGAGAAGACGCTGTTCTTCCGCCAGCCCGTCGAGCGGCTTGGCCTCGCGCCGCTCACCTCGATGTACTGGTATTCCGAAACGGTGAAGCAGGCCGCCATCGATTGGCGTCCCGAGGTGCACGATTCCGACGGGCTTGCGCTTTGGACCGGCGGCGGCGAGCACATCTGGCGTCCGCTCAACAACGCTGCGCATATCACCGTCTCAAGCTTTGCGGACGAGCATCCGCGCGGCTACGGCCTTCTGCAGCGGGACCGCGAGTTCGACCATTATCTCGACGGCGTGCGCTACGACCGCCGCCCGTCGGCCTGGGTCGAGCCGCTGGGCGATTGGGGGAAAGGGTCGGTGCAGCTCGTCGAGATGCCGACCGACGACGAGATCAACGACAACATCATCGCCTACTGGAACCCGGAGAAACAGCCCCAGGCGGGCGACCGCATCGATTTGCGGTATCGCTTGCACTGGCTCGCGGATGAACCTTATCCCACGTCGCTCGGCCGCTGCGTTGCCACGCGTCTCGGGCGCGGCGGCGAGCCGGGTCAGGCCCGTCCGTATGGGGTGCGGAAGTTCACGGTCGAATTCCTTGGCGGCCCGCTGTCAGAGCTTCCGAACGGCGTCAAGCCCGAACTCGTGATGTGGTGTTCGCGTGGAAAACTATCTTCGCCAATGTCCGAGGCTGTGCCGGACGATGTGCCGGGCCATTGGCGCGCACACTTCGATCTTGTCGTCGAGGGGCAGGAGCCGGTGGAAATGCGCCTTTACCTCAAAGCGCGCGACAAGGTGCTGACGGAGACCTGGCTCTACCAGTATCACCCGTTTGCCACCGACGCGCGGCCGGTCGGATACTGAGGTTTCGGCGCGGGCCGGCTTGCGCGGCGGACGCTTAATTATACGCGGAGCACATCCCTCCGCCGTTACCGCGGACAAGCACGTGAAATTCGGACGGTTGGCCTTGCGCCCCTGCGTTATCGGCCCGGGCTCCGCATGGTCGCGGTCTCGCCTGTAGCAGCTTGTGCGTTTCCGCCGGGAAACGGAATGACGGAACAAGGGTTTGAGGGGTTGGTTCTGCCCCATGAGCGGCGCCGAAGCCTGTTGGCACGGAGGGAGCCGGCCCCCCCAATCCCCAAAAAGTTCCGTATTCCAAAGAGGCAGAAATGACAAAGAAAACGCGACATAACGGCGGCCAGACCGCAAACGCCGGAGATCAAACCGCCCGTCGGGGAGTGGGTGGAGAAATTCATCAGGTCGCGGGCGGAGAGACGCCTGTTTTGACGACGCAGCAAGGCATTCCCGTTTCCGACGACCAGAATTCGCTGAAGGCGGGCTTACGCGGTCCGACGGCGCTTGAGGACTTTCACTTCCGCGAGAAGATTTTCCACTTCGACCACGAGCGCATCCCCGAGCGCGTAGTGCACGCCCGCGGTTTCGGGGCTCACGGTTACTTCGAGACCTACGAGTCGCTCTCGGATATCACGCGCGCCGACATCTTCCAGCGCGCCGGCGAGAAGACGCCTGCCTTCGTCCGCTTTTCGACGGTGGCCGGCAACAAGGGCTCGCCGGACCTTGCCCGCGACGTGCGCGGCTTCGCCGTCAAGCTCTACACCAAGGAAGGCAATTGGGACATCGTCGGCAACAACATCCCGGTGTTTTTCATCCAGGACGCCATCAAGTTCCCCGACATCATCCATGCCGCCAAGGATGAGCCGGACAGCGGCTTTCCCCAGGCGCAGACAGCGCACGACAACTTCTGGGACTTCATATCGCTCGCGCCGGAAAGCATGCACATGGTCATGTGGATCATGTCGGACAGGGCGATCCCGCGCTCGTTCCGGTTCATGGAAGGCTTCGGCGTCCACACCTTCCGGCTCGTCAACGCGGAAGGCAAATCGACCTTCGTGAAGTTCCACTGGAAGCCGAAGCTGGGGCTCCAGTCCGTGGTCTGGAATGAGGCCGTGAAGATCAACGGAGCGGACCCGGACTATCACCGGCGTGACCTGTGGAACGCCATTAAGGCAGGCGATTTCCCGGAATGGGAGCTTGGCCTGCAACTCTTCGACGACGACTTTGCCGGCAAATTCGACTTCGACGTGCTCGACGCGACGAAGCTGATCCCCGAGGAGGAGGTGCCCATTCGCCGCGTCGGCCGCCTCGTCCTCGACCGTTGCGTCGACAATTTCTTCGCCGAGACCGAGCAGGTTGCCTTCTGCACGCAGAATATCGTCCCCGGCGTCGACTTCTCGAACGATCCACTGCTGCAGGGCCGCAACTTCTCCTACCTCGACACCCAGCTAAGCCGGCTCGGCTCGCCGAATTTCACTTTCCTGCCCATCAACGCGCCGAAGTGCCCCTTTGCGACCTTGCAGCAGGATGGGCACATGGCGTTCAGCAATCCCACGAGCAGGGCAAACTACGAGCCGAATTCATGGGGCGGCAAGCAGGGCGGCCCGCGCGAAGACCCGAAAAAGGGCTTCCATTCCTATCCCGCCGAGGTCAACGGCACCAAGCAGCGCGTCCGGCCTGAAAGCTTCGCCGACCATTACAGCCAGGCGCGCCAGTTCTACATGAGCCAGACCGGGATCGAGCAATGCCACCTCGCGGGGGCGCTCATCTTCGAGCTGAGCAAGGTAAAAACGCCGGCGATCCGGGCGCGCATGGTGTCGCACCTCCTTAATATCGACGACGGCCTGGGCCGCTCCGTCGCGAGAGGTTTGCGTTTGCAGGAGCTGCCAAAGCCAGCAGACGCCGCCAAGCCGGCGCGGCAAGACCTTCGGGAATCGCCCGCACTGAGCATTCTCCGCAATGGCCCTGAGAGCTTCGAAGGCCGCAAGCTTGGCGTGCTGCTCACCGATGGCGTCAACGCCGAGCTTGTTCGCGACCTGCGCAAGACGTTCGAAAGCGCAGGGGCGATGGTTGAGATCGTCGCGCCGGAGGTTGGAGGGGTAAAGGCCGGCGATGGCTCGTTCATCGAGGGCGACGAAAAGCTCGATGGAGCCCCGTCCGTCGTCTATGACGCTGTCGCAGTACTCGCGTCCGCGAAAGGCGGCGAAGCTCTCGCGAAGAATCCGGCAGCGAAAGACTTCGTGAGCGATGCGTTTACCCACTGCAAATTCATCGCGCACACGGCGGAAGCGAAGCCGCTGTTCGAGAAGGCGGGCATCGCGGGCGACCTCGATGAGGGCGTCTTTGCGCTGAGCAGCCGGGAAAATGTTACGGCTTTTCTCAAGGCTTGCGGCAAACTCCGTTATTGGGAGCGCGGCGTGAAAGCCGGCCAGCCGCGCGCCTCGTCCGAGCAAGAAGACCGGACATAGTGGCACTGCTGGCGAGCGGGGCGGAAGAATCCGCTCCGCGGCCGTCCCCAGCTTCCGGGCGGGAAGAAGCTCGCGTTGACAGCGGGGGCGCGTCTGCTTATTTCTGCTGCCATGGAGGAGAAGGACGCTTCCCTCTCGGTCATTTCGAAAAAAGCCCCTAGGAAAAGCCACCGCCGGGAAGAAAAGGCGCTCTGGCAGCGGTCCGTTAATTTTTGGGCTGCACTTTTCTCAGCGAGGCAGTGAGGCTCGGCTATTATGGTTTCTCTTGGCGCGATCGCAACCAAGATCTTCGGCAGTTCCAACGACAGACGCTTGAAGAGTTATAATTCGAGAGTTGCGCCAATCAACGCGCTCGAGCCCAAGTTCGCGGCTTTGTCCGATGAGCAGTTGCGCGCCAAGACCGTCGAGTTCCGCGAGCGGCTAGCCAATGGCGAGAGTGTCGACGATCTCCTGCCGGAAGCTTTCGCCACGGTGAGGGAGGGCGCAAAGCGCACCCTTGGCCAGCGGCATTTCGACGTTCAGCTCGTCGGCGGCATGGTGCTTCACCAGGGCAAGATCGCCGAGATGAAGACCGGCGAAGGCAAAACGCTCGTCGCCACCCTTGCTGCCTATCTGAATGCGCTGCCCGGCCGGGGCGTCCACATCGTCACGGTGAACGATTACCTTGCCAAGCGCGACTCCGAATGGATGGGCGAGATCTACAAGTTCCTTGGCCTCACCGTCGGCTGCATCGTGCATGAGCTTGACGACGACGAGCGCCGCCGGGCCTATGCCTGCGATATTACCTACGGCACGAACAACGAGTTCGGCTTCGATTATCTTCGCGATAACATGAAGTATTCCATCAACGAGATGGTGCAATTCGGCGGCCGCCCGACGGAGCTGCAGGGCCACGCCTATGCGATCGTCGACGAGGTGGACTTCGATCCTGATCGACGAGGCGCGTACGCCGCTCATCATCTCCGGCGCCATCGAGGACAAGGCCAGTCTTTACAAAGCCATCGACGCGTTCATCCCTCGCCTTGCCAAGGAGCATTTCGAGCTCGACGAGAAGATGCGCACCGTCGTTCTGACGGAAGAGGGCAATCAGCGTATCGAAGAAATGCTTCAGGAAGCCGAGTTCGTGAAGCCCGACACGTCGCTCTACGACGTCGAGAACGTGTCGATCGTTCACCATGTGAACCAGGCGCTTCGCGCCCATAAGCTCTTTCTGAAGGATCGCGATTATATCGTGCGAAAGGGCCAGGTGGTCATCGTCGACGAGTTCACGGGCCGTATGATGGAAGGCCGGCGCTACTCCGAAGGGCTGCACCAGGCGCTCGAAGCCAAGGAATCGGTCGAGGTCCAGCCGGAGAACCAGACGCTCGCCTCGATCACCTTCCAAAACTACTTCCGTCTGTACGAGAAGTTGGCCGGCATGACCGGCACGGCGCTGACGGAAGCCTCCGAGTTTGCCGATATCTATAAGCTAGAAGTCCTCGAAGTCCCGACGAACCGCCCGATGATTCGCATCGACAGCGATGACGAGGTCTACCGGACGGCGCAGGAAAAACTGAAAGCGATCATCAATGTGATCGGCGATTGCAGCACCAGGGGCCAGCCCATTCTCGTCGGTACAGTCTCAATCGAAAAATCCGAGACGCTCTCGGAAATGCTGAAGCCGTACAAAATCCCGCATCAGGTGCTGAACGCGCGCTTCCACGAGCAGGAGGCGCATATCATCGCGCAAGCCGGTGTGCCGGGCGCCGTGACCATCGCGACCAACATGGCTGGGCGCGGCACGGACATTCAGCTTGGCGGCAACGCATCGATGCGGCTTTCCGACTGGATTGCCGAGCGTGAAGCTGCGGGCCAGGCGCCGGCGCCGGAGGAGATCGAGGCGGAGCGCGCAAAAATCAACGCCGACGTCGAGGAGAAGAAGGAGAGAGCCCTCAAGGCGGGCGGCCTCTACGTTCTCGGCACCGAGCGGCACGAAAGCCGCCGCATCGACAATCAGCTTCGCGGCCGTTCGGGCCGTCAGGGCGACCCCGGCGCTTCGAAATTCTATCTCTCGCTCGAAGACGACTTGATGCGGATCTTCGGCGCGGAACGCATGGACTACATGCTGCGCAAGCTGGGCATCAAGGAAGGCGAAGCGATCGCGCATCCCTGGATCAACAAGGCGCTCGCGAACGCGCAGAAGAAGGTCGAAGCGCGCAACTTCGACATGCGCAAGAACGTGCTGAAGTTCGACGACGTGATGAACGATCAGCGCAAGGTCGTCTTCGAACAGCGCATCGATCTCATGCAGGACGATGCGCTTGAGGATACCGTTGCCGACATGCGCCGCGAAGTCGTCCAGGAGCTTGTAACCGCGCACATCCCCGCGAAGGCCTTTGCCGAGCAGTGGGATGTGAAGGGGCTCCGCGAGGAGTTCAAGTCGATCTTCGACGTCGATGCCCCGGTTGAGGATTGGGCGGCCGAGGAAGGCATCGCGGACGAGGAAATCGAGGAGCGGTTGCAGGAACTTGCCGATAAGGCGGCAGCCCGCAAGGCGTCCGAAATCGGCCCTGAAAACATGCGGCAAATCGAGAAAGCCATTCTCCTGCAAACGCTCGACCACCTCTGGCGCGAGCATCTCGTGAGCCTGGAGCATCTGCGTCAGGCGGTCGGCTTGCGCGGCTACGCCCAGCGAGATCCGCTTCACGAGTATAAGAGCGAGGCCTTCCAGCTGTTCGACCACATGCTCGGACGCTTGCGCCGCGAGGTGACCGGCCAGCTCATGCACGTGGTTCTTGCGCAGCAGGCGCAGGAGGAGTTCGCTGAGCTGGGCGATTTGCCGGACATGCAAGCGCACCATTTCGATCCATTGACAGGCGAGGACGAGTTACTGTCTGAGGAGGCTCAACCCGCTCCGATGTCGAGACAAGAGCGCCGCGCCGCCGCGAAGCAAGGAAATGGCGCGCCGCCGCCCGCGTCCCCGGCCCGCAAGGCTGGGAGCGCCGCAGGCGGACGCCCGGCAAAAGACGGCAAGGGTCAGCAGGCTCGCGGGCGTGGTGGCCGGGGCGGTCCTGCCGCCGCTGCCGTCGATCCGAACAATCCCGAAAGCTGGGGCAAGGTCGCTCGCAACGCGCTGTGCCCTTGCGGCTCCGGCAAGAAGTTCAAGCACTGCCACGGAGCCATCGCCTCCGCCGCAGCGGAGTAGGCCGGCCGCAAGGGGCAATATGATGTGGATGGCCGGGACAAAGCCCGGCCATGACGATTTCTAGCGCATCGTGCATCAGACCGGAAGGGCTAAGCCCTTGCCTTGTTACGGATCGCCACGGCGGCACAAGCCGCCGCTAGCGCGACCGCAGGCGGGCTATCAACTCGGGGCTCGGATAGGAGTTGGCGGGCAGGCCAAGCTTCTCCTGCACTTTCTTGATGCTGGCGCGCGTCGCCAGACCGAGCTTTCCGTCGACCTCTCCGACATCGTAGCCCTTTGCCCGAAGCAGGGTTTGCAGCTCTTTTGTCTGCTCATACCCGAACGGCACCACACCGCGCCCTCTCGACATCGCAGGCGCGCCGGCGATCCGCGTCGCCAGATACGCAACCGTAGTCGAATAGACGAGCGACTGGTTCCACTCCAGATAGACCTTGAAGTTATTGAATGCGAGGAAAGCCGGACCATTCCGCCCCATCGGCAGGAGGAGCGAAGCAGGAAGATCGTCGCGAACGCCGCCGCCTTCAAGCAGCCTGACGCCCATGCGCGCCCATTCGCCGACGCTATGCTGGATGTTGAGGTCGGCTTGCCCCCAGTCCATGCTTTCGGGCACATGAACTTCCTTCACCCAAGGCTCTCCACGCCGCCAGCCGAGGGCGTGCAGGTAATTCGCCGAAGACAAAAGCACATCCGGCACACTGTGAATGAGGTCGGCCTTGCCGTCGCCATCGCCGTCGATCCCGTATTTATAGTAGATCGAGGGGACGAATTGCGTTTGGCCCATTTCCCCGGCCCAAGGACCGCGCATCTCATCGGGCCTGAGATCGCCGCGCTCGACGATGCGGAGCGCATCCAGAAGCTCGGCGCGAAACTTTTCCGGCCTGCGGCAGTCGTAGGCAAGCGTCGCGAGCGAGCGCAGCGTTGAAAGGCTGCCGTTGTTCGAGCCGAAATCCGTTTCCAGCGCCCAATAGGCGACGATCACCGGCGCAGGCACGCCAAACCGCTGGTCGATCTTGTCGAACACAGGCTTGTATTTTGCGATCAGCGCCCGGCCTTTCTCGATGCGATATTTGGCGGCCATGCGGTCCGAGAATTCGAGAAAGGTCTGCGAGAAGACCTTCTGCCCCCGGTCGCTGTTGACGACGCCTTGGTCGAAGGTCACGCCATCGAGCGCGGAGAGGGCCCGAGCGGAAATGCCCTTGGCCCGCGCTTCCGACCGGAAGTCGGAAAGCCATCGCTCAAAGCTGCCAGAGTTCGTGCAGGCGGAGCCCTCGCCAGCCGAAACGGCGAGCACGAGGCTGACGAATAGTGCGCGAGACAAAGGTCTTCTCATGACTGGCTCCAGTCGATTTATTCAGGGAATCACGGGGTATGAGGGGATCCCGCTCGAAAATAGGGCGAAATCAAGACATTCCCATCGCGGTCAGGCGGCGAGGCGCTTGTGTATGGAAAGATCGAGGATCGCCGGCCGCAATCCGGTAAGGGGGTTATCGGGGTCCCACTTCAGGGCGATGGTCTGGAACCGCGCTGCGAGCGCATCGTAGATCAGGAGCTTGCCGGCGAGCGTATCATCCAGCTCAAGGATGACCTTGATCACCTCAACGGCTTGCAGCGTGCCGAGGACGCCCGCGACGGGCCCCAGCACGCCCGCCTCCTCGCAGTTTGCCACCGTCCCCGGCGGCGGTGGCTCGGGGAACAGGCAGCGATAATTCGGCAGGGGCTGGCCCGCCTCATCCTTTTCGTAGGCGCGAAAGGTGGAGAGATACCCATCAAGCTGGCCGAGGGCCGCAAACACGAGCGGCTTACGGGCGAAAAAGCAAGCGTCGTTGACGAGATAGCGGGTGCTGAAATTGTCCGAACCATCCGCCACGATGTCGTACTGCGAGATGATGGAAAGGGCGTTCTCGGCCGTGAGCCGGTAAGGCATCGCCTCGACCTGGACATGCGGATTGAGGCTTTGGCAAAGGGCCGCCGCTCGCTCGGCTTTGAGCGCGCCCACGTCGGCCGTCCTGAACGCGACCTGCCGCTGGAGATTGTCGACCGAAACCCGGTCGTCGTCGATGATGCCGATCTTCCCCACGCCCGCCGCGGCAAGGTACATGATCACCGGAGAACCAAGCCCGCCCGCGCCGACAACCAGCACACGCGCGGCCTTCAGCCGCTGCTGGCCCTGGCCGCCAATTTCTTTCACGAGAAGGTGCCGCTTATACCGCGCAATCTCTTCCGGGGAGAGTACTGGCTGCTTATCGGTCTCGTCCATGCAGCGTCCTTATCTTTCAGACCCTCAATTTAAGAGGAGATGCCGCTTAGGGAAGCGAAAAGCGCGAATTCGCTTGCTTCATGGCTCATTGGCGCAGCGCGCCGGAAGCGGACGAACAGACGATCACGCGACGGGCCAGATCGAGACATCGCGTCTTAAACAGCGCAGTCGCAGCGCCGATCATAAAACAGGCAATCGCAGCGCGCCGCAATGGCACTTTTGGCGTCGCATCCGCCGCACCTCATGAGCGCAATGGCCGAAGCGACACCCTGCGCCGGGCCAACAACCTCAAAGCCGGCCTCCCTCAGAACATTCGCCAACCTCAAGCGCCACGAGCGCTTCGTGCCTCAACGACGAGAATGCGCCGACCCCGCACTTGAGCGCACGCAGCCTTCGACGGGCCTTGGGCTTTTCCCGATGGCGGCGGAGCAGCTTCCTTCCAAGACGTTATCGCTCGCGCATTGGAGCCGCCAGATGAGGCCATGCACCGCAAAGTCGAGTTCAATATTGGCGTCGAGGTTCATTATGGCCATGCGGGAAATGACGGTCGAGCCGAAGCCTGTTTGCGTAGGCTTCATCACGGGCGGGCCGCCGCTCTCGCGCCAACAAATCGAGAAGCGCTCCTCGCCGCCTTCGGCTCCCTCCAAAACCCAGCCAACCTCGACGCGGCCGGAGGCGTTTGAGAGCGCGCCATATTTGCCTGCGTTGGTCGCAAGTTCATGCAAAGCCATGCCTATGGTCTGGGCGGCGGACGCCGAAATGAAGAGGAGAGGGCCGTGGAGTGCGATCCGGCCCCCGATCAGATCGCTGAAATGCGCGAGCTGGGTGTGGATGAGTTCGTGAAGGTCTACGCCTTTCCACTCGGCCTTGACGAGAAGGTCTTGGCTGGCGGCAAGAGCGCGCACCCGCTCTCCGAAGCGTTCGGCGAAATCCTCTGGAGCCGACGCAACCGTCTGCCGTGCGATTGCCTGGACGAGTGCGAGTATGTTCTTGGCGCGATGGTTTACCTCGCGCAGCAGAAGACTGACTTGCTCCTCCTGACGCTTGCGCTCGGATATATCGGTCACAAGCGCGATCAATCGGGTAGGTGCGCCGCTGGCGTCGCGCAGAAGGGAGACGTGCTTATTCACCCATATCGGTTTGCCATCCTTGGCCACATACCGATTGACGATCTCGAACCAAGGTATCTCTTGCGCGACAAGCCGGCGAAGCGCCATCAAATTTGCCTCCCGATCCTCCGGATGCACGAGGTCAGGGAAGTTAGCCGCCCGAAGCTCCTCCTCAGTGTAGCCCAGCATGGCGGCATAAGCCGGATTGCAGGACTGGAACCGGTATTCCAGGTCCGTAATGGAGATGCCGGTAGCAGCATGCTCAAAGATCCCCCGGAACCGCTCCTCGCTCTCGCGAAGCGCCTCTTCGGCCCGTTTGCGCTCAGTGATGTCAGTCTGCACGCCGTCCCAAATCACGCTGCCGTCTTCCGTCCGATGCGGGCGCGACTGCAATCGCATCCAGCGCACCTCGCCATCGGGACGGCGCATCGGGATTTCCATCTCGAAGTCCGACAGCTCGATAGCGCTGAGCCGTTCCTTTTCGATGAGCTTCGATAAGTAGTCGGGGAGGATCTGACGGTGAAGCATGCCGGCGTCGCGCAGCACCGCCTCAACACTCACGCCATTCAGGTGCTCGATCCCGGCGCTGATATAGTGGAAGCGAACCGCACCACCCGCTTCGTGACCATACCTATAGACGGCACCGTCCGGGAGGCTGTCGCCGAGATGGCGCAGCCGCTCCTCGCTGTCGCGCAGAGCGTCAAAGGCGTGCTTCCGATCGGTGATGTCGACGAAGGCGCCGACGGCTCCGCGTACCTCTCCCCCGTCGTCGAGAAGGGGCAAGGCATTCCCAAGGAAATGCTTGCAGTCGCCATCCACAAAGTGGAGCTCGAATTCCGCTGCTTTGATCATGCTCTTCGTAGCGGCGGCGCGCTGCAAGGGAAGCTCACCGCTCGGAAGGACGCGTCCTTCCGACCGTACCTCGAAATGCTGAGGCGCCTCGCCGGCTGGCGCGGACTTAGAGGCATTGGCATGCGCGGGAAGACGTAAGAGTTCCTGGCCGGCTCGGTTGAGGCTCATGCGCGTGCAGGCCGGGTCCTCGGCAATGAAGACCGCCGCCGGGATTGCTTCCAGGATGGCTTCAAGTTCGCGGCGTCTCTGCCGCTCCTGTTTCTCGCTCTCGCGCAGAGCCTCCTCGGCCCGCTTGCGCTCGGAGACGTCTATGAAGGCCGCGACCCCGCCGACTGTGTTTCCATCTGCATCACGCAAGGGAATGGCATTTCCATAAAGGCTCCGGCTTTCGCCGTCCGGAAACCGCCATTCAAACTCATAGTCCATTACCTCCTCCCCGAGCGCGGCCCTTTGCATGGGAAGCTCATGATTTGGAACAGGCAAACCGTGCTTGTCGAAAACTTCGAAGCGAAGGATGCTGCTATCCGCAGCGGACTTTGAAGCATTGGATCCATCGGGTATACGCATCCACGCATTACCTAACCGGTTCCCCTGCATGGTCCGGCAAGATGGATCGCGGGTGATCCAGATGCCGGCCGGTACTGAATCAAACACAGCTTGTAATTCCGCTTCCGTGGCAGTAGCAGCCTCAAGGAGACGGGATTTGGCCTCATTTGCCAAGCCCAACTCCGCCGTCCGTTCGACGACCATCCGCTCGAGTTCGGCGCGGCGTTCCGCTTCAACCAGCCGCAATCGCCATTGGGCTTTCTGCAACAGTCCGACGATCCAAGAAATCAGAAGGCAATTGATAACAAAAATGGCCAGAGCCATCCAATCCATCGGATTCGCCATTATGAAAGAGCCAACTGGCTCCATCCAGTAATAATCGGCGAGCGCTGCAGCGAGGAGCGTCGCCAGAGTTCCCGCGCGAAGGCCGCCGTAGAGCGCGGCCAAAACCACGGCCGGATAAAGAGTTATGAAGGTAAAGTGCGCTCCAAGCGGCTGCAGAAACACCAGACGAAAGACGGCTGCGATGAGAACAATGGCAATGGCGACCGAATAGCGGTGCGGCGCCTTTTCCGGCAAGGCCGCCGTAACCAAGAATGGGGCTTCAGTATCGCGGAATGCGACATAGGCAGCGACGAGCATATAGCCGCCGCCGAGATATTGTGCTGCGCGGCTGACCCAGCCCAGCACACCGCCGACGATGGTTTGCAGCATTATACCGGCGTACCCGATGACAAGCAGCAGCAACGCGAGGACAAACCAATCGAGAAACGATGAGCGACGAAGCTTCGCTCCTCCCCGCAACAACAGGAGCGTTTGCAGGATTGCGAAGATGGTCGAACCAAGAACGACTTGGCGCTCCGGACTGGCGCCTTTGCCCTGGACGAAGAAGACAGGCGTCCACTCTTGGAGGGTCACAAACACCATGAACGCCGCCACCACCAATGCCAGAGCATAAGCGCCAAGCAGCACGGCCGCGCGATGGATCATTGCGGGGGAACCGCGCTGAAGCAAGGCGGCGCCAGCGAGATAGCAAAGCGACGCGCCCCAGACCGTGAGATTGTGACTGGTGACGATGGTATTAGCGTTGAAGCCCGGCGTGAGGGCGGCGAATGACGGAGATAGACCCGAAGCGCCCCAGAGCAACGCCCCGCACCCAAATAGCACCACGCCCGGCGCGCCTGTGACGCGAAAATTGCGTGCGAACAGGAATGCGATGCCCAGCGCCGGCAAAGTCGTGAGCAGGATACTCAGCGCAATCAAAAGTCCGGGCAACTCATGCGGCGCCTGCACATCGCTGAACCACAGGCCGATCACGGCCACGAACAATACCGGCAACGGAATCAAGACGAACCTATGTGGAGCAAACAGGTCCGGCCGATCAATTCCCTGGCTTACGATGCTCGGTTCGCTGTGGACAAAATCACTCATTGCAATACTCGGACGAGAGCGAAGCGCTGTCTCCGGGATTGTTCTCCTCCAGAAGTTACGCGCAGGCCGGTACTTCAAAACCTTCGCGGCCTCATGTCAACTGCACAGCTGCAGGTCCCACAAGTGGACACAAAGGCGCTAAAGCGCAACTTCTGCGATACCTGGCCGGGCACGACGGGTCGCAAGGGCCACTAGCAGTCTGCAGCAGCCATATGCCTTCGCGAAGGCGCCGCGTTCCTCAGTTCAACGGGCTACGATGCATCTTGCTATGTCGAAGCGGTTTTCTAACAGGGTAGCTAACAGCAAACAAGGCTACCTTCTGCTTCGGGTCAAATTGCGCCAATTACTGCAAGCCTCACATTTGCTGAGACCCGGAACCGGACCTTAGCTTGAGACGCCGCTGCTCAGTACGTCGCAAGGAACTCCTTATAGTTCGGGTTTTGCCTGAGCAAACTGCCCGCCGAGGAGATGAGCAGGTCCACGTCGTCTTTCGGCAGCTTGAAGCGAGTCGGGATCTTGTCGAGCCGCGCCTTCACGCTTGGCTCGCGCATCTGGTCGAAGCTCACTTTCGCCACTTGGAGCGAAAGATTGTGGCAATCCCAGCCGTCCGTGGAGCCGCGCAGCGTCGCCACTTCGGGCGGCGTTAAACCGCAACGGTATTCGATCATGCGGTCGCGCCATTTTTCCATCTCGGCGAGAAAGGCGTCGTAGGCCGCGCGAACATTCGCATCCACAGCGGTGTCGGAGACGGCCTGGATCAGGTCCATGAGTTCGGGCGACTCGGCATTTTTTGCGAGATCGCCTCCCGGCGGGCGGCCTGCATCGACCACCACGAAGAGAAAGCGCTTCAGGTTCACTACCTGCCGCGGCGTGAGCGGCTCGTAGGGCTTGGTTGCTGCCGCGAGTTCGAGGACGAAGCCGCTGAGCCCGAGGTTATCGGTCATTCCGCCGTCGAGGAGCTTCACGAACTGCACATCGGTCTTTTCGCGATACCGCTGCACCGCGGCCGCGGAGGCGCGCAAGATCGCAGGCGCGCCCGGCCGGTCGCCGGAATAGACCCAATCGGGCGCATTGAATTGGCATTTGTCCGCGTAGTTTTCGATCACGATAGGGGCGAAGACGAGCGGCACCGCGGCTGATGCCGCGACGGCCTCGGACAGGGGATAGCGGCGAAGGTCGCTGCAGAGCGCGCCGAAATTCACGGTGTTGTAGATGAAAGTCGTCCGATTGAAGATGTCGGAAGCGTTGATCCAAAGCTGGGGGCGGCCCGGTTTCAGCACATCGGCGTAGGTTGCGCCGCGAAACAGGTTCTTGTCGAGCCACGCCGGCAAGCCGCTGCGGTCGTTGACGCCTCCCTTTGCAAGCAGCATCAGGTTCGTCACGTTCACGGATGTGCTGAGCGAGGCTTCGACATCCTGAATGAGGAACCTGTTGCGGAAATCTCCAAGCATGTCGCGTCCGCGCAACGCGAAATAGGCCGCAGTGACCGAGCCGCCCGAAACACCCGACACGAGGGAAACGCGATCGATGAGCGGCCCGCGCGTTCCATTTGCTGAGGCAACCTCGGTCTTTCCCAGCTCCTGCAACACGCCGAAGGCAAAGGCGCTCGCCCGCGTGCCGCCGCCCGAGAAGCTCAAGCCGATGGCGGTATCCGAGTTTTCCTGAATGGGCGCCGCGCTCATGGCCGCCGGTTCAGCGGCTGCAGCGGGCTCATCGGTGAGCGCCGAATTGATCGGTGCGTTTCGAATGCCGAAACCTGCGCAGGCGGAAAGCGCGAACGCGGTGCCAAGACAAGCCGCGGCTGCCGCGAAACGCCAAGATCGCCGAGCAAAGCCTGATTGTCTGTTCAAAATGCTATCCTCTCGCCTTCAAAAGGCGGCTGCCAATTCTCATGCCCGAATGCCGGCCGCGATGTCCTGGCAAAGAAACCGCGCCCGGACACAAGCAGTGCTGGGCGGAAAAGATATTGTCCTCAACGATGCAGTTGCCCCACGGACTCGTCAGAAATGTGGCACCGCTGACATCGGCAAGCGCGAGGCAGGCCCCAAGGCCTATACCTAAGCCCGTGGAAACTTTTGGATGTGTATGCTTACCCTTTCGGTTAGAGTGCGGGCGGATGTATAAACGGTTACCATTGCTTTGTCTTTCAGCGGCGCTCGTCCTGGCGCTGCCTTTGACGCCTGCCGGAAAAGCGGCGGCGGGCACTCCGCTTCAGGACGCGATCGCAAAGCTCACACCCCAGCAGCAGGCGACGCTCAAGGCATACGAAACCGCTCGCATCGCTCATGTCCACCGTGTGGATCAGTACTGGCGGCTGGTGGAGCTGAAGCGCAAAAGGCGCAAGGCAAAGATCGCGGCAGGCAAGCCGTTGACGGTCGAAGACTACGTGAAGGAGCAGCCCCCCGTCTATAAAGGGCCGAAGCGGCCGGACGATATCATGGCGCTGCTTCCGAAGCCGCCGAAGCCCCCCGCCGTTCCTCACGAGCCAATACCGGTCATCGCCGATTTTCTGCGGGAGGCGGAAAACATCTACGGCTTCCGGCCCGATCGCGTGAGCGAAGACGAGTTCATGATCTATTATGCGATCGAGGCCATCAAGCTCGGTTTAACGAGAGATCAGGTGATCCGCGTGTACGCGCTCGAAACGGGGGGCATGGGCACGCACGATCTTCAATCGGGCTATAATCCTAAGACCGGCCACGCAGCGTCGACAGCTCTCGGCTATGCCCAGTTGCTGGCGGCAAACTCCATCGAGCAGGTCCGGAAAGAAGGTCCGGACTTCGCCGCCCGGCTAGACCGTCTGGCCGAGGAGCCGAATGTCTCGTACAGCAAGGCGCAAGCGCTTCGTGTCAAGGCAGCTTCCATCCGGCGCATGGTCGCTGACGCCCGAAGGGTTCACGAGAGCTGGCCCGCCCATGTGGCCTACGCGAAAACGCCCAAAGGGCTGGCGATGCATGCGCTGAACCTCGATGGCAATGTCGGGCCCTGGATGCAGGTGGTTAAACTGCGCGGCATCATGGAATACGCGTCCAAGAAGGGCATGGGCCGCCTGACCGGCGCACAGCTGGAGCTGATGAACCTGGCTGGGCCGGGGAGCGGTTTCGAAATGCTGCAGCCGCCCGGGCGCGACATGCCGACTGCGAATTTCTTTGAGCGCGGAGGCTACGAGCGCAATCCGGTGGCGCATGACAAAACGGGAGCGCAGATGCTCGCCAAGTTCGAAGAGATCATGGACCGGAACGTGCAGAAACCCGGCGCGCAGAAGTTTGCCCAGATTTTCGATAGTATCGCCCGGCGCCTAGCCGCCGGCGGCCAGGTTCGCGAATTGGCCGAGGCGGAGCGGCCATGGTACAATCCTTTCGGCGCGCGCTGAGCGAGAACGCTTAAGAACGCAATCGATTGAGTGAAACGCCCGCAAAGCCTGTCCCGGTGAAGATGGGGAGCCGCCATCCAGTAATCGGAGCTCCAAAAGTTCCGTGGTCAGGGATATGGCATCGCTCACTGATTCGCCGCCGGAGTATATTCCAGTGCGAACGGGTGCGGGAACGGCAACAAGGCAGGTCAAGAATTTCGGCGCTTGTTCCAACCCGCAAACAATTGCCCAATTTGGTCACCAAAAGTTTTACGCTGAGCTTAAGCGAAAACGCGTAGACCCCGTTGTACGGCTTGAGCGGGCAGCAAGCTTGTCACAAAAGCTCAAGCCAGCTTCGGCTAGGCCAGCAAAAGGAAGAATCATCATACTGGTGTGAATGGGTTGCGCTGGGCGCCATGGGGCACCGGCTTCCGGCAATTCATCCAAGGAGGCTCTTATGGTTAATCATGCGAAGGCAAAGTTCGCGGCGTCTTTCCTGGTTCTGTCTTTGATGGCGAACCCCGCGGCTTATGCTGCGGCCGAAAACACGCCAGGCGACAAGCCGTCCCAAACGGAGCCTGAGACTAAATCTTACCTGCCGCCGTGGATGCAGGGTCAGGGTGGCGCCGATAATGGGAGCACGGCGGGAAAAAACAGCCCTGCTGCGGGATACGGCTTCCGCGCCCGTGACGGCCTCTAACCCCGGTGCAACATCCGCGGCTACAGAGCCCGATGCGTCGAAGAAGAAGGTGGGGGGCGCGAGCCAGGGACAGAAGTCCAACCGTCACGCTTGGCCAAGCAGCTCGCTATTCAAGGGGCTTGCTGGACTGTTTGGGCGATAGGCAATCGGCTCGTCAATCCAAATCAAGCGTAATACCGAACGCAATAGACGCTGCCCCCCGTGTCGTGCCCACGAAGGCGGGATCCAGTAATCGGAAGGTGAAAGGTTCGCAAAACAGCGGCTTAGCGCTGCGCTTACCACGTCCCCGCCTGCGCGGGGACGACAACAAGAACGGTCAGGAACTTCTGCGCTTGGTAAAAGCTCTTTCCTGGTTGTATTTATATACCTATTAATACGGTTGGTATAGTTTTATCGCGAGCTTGGCTATTCATATGCGGCTTCACTGCGCGTAGCGTGCAGGCCCGCAAGTCATGAGTAGAGTTTTTGCTGCGCGGAACAGGGAAATCTTTATGCGTATATTCAGGAAAGCCATTGCTATTGCAGCGATTGCCTTCGCGATTGCCAGTCCAGCGGCTTTGGCCGGCCCCCCCGGCATTATCTCCGCCGGGATCGATAGCGCGGCTGGCGTCGCACTCTCGAATGATAGTCTTCGCCTGGACGTTCGCGTTTATGTCCGCAGAGGATACAGAACCGTCAGCGTCGAGCGCCCCATTCGTGCCTGCCGCCCGCATTGCGGTACTTACCGGCCTTACTGGTTTGGCTCGACCACAACCTATTACTACGGCACTTATCCCTTTGCATATCCGGCCGGGCTTTACGCCACCACGCCTGTCTTAACCCCGACTGCGTTTCCGTTCGCCTTGTACTAGAAGCATGACATGGAAACGCGAGGCACCTCTCCGGTGAGAGGTCGGACCGCTTTGCGGTCCGGGTGAGGTAAGTGCATGATTATCGAATGTAAGCGCCCCTCACCCCAACCCTCTCCCCTGGGAGAGGGAGCTCCCGCTTCGATTTAGAAATCGGAGGCGATGCCCTTCTTCTCCCAATCGCCGTAGCGCGTCGGTTCCGGGCCTTTGCGGCCGCCGAGTTCTTTCGGGAGCGCCGAGCCGCCGTCATCGCGCTTTCGCTGTTCTGCTTCTTCCAGAGCGCGCTGCGCGGCTTCTTTCCGGCGGCGATCTATCTCGGTTTCCCTCGCCTCTTCCATTTTTATCCTCGAAAGCCAGCTTGCATGTTTGATTGCAAGCCCCATAAGTTTGGAGGCGTTGCCCTATTCGGCAATATGGTCATTCGCCGCGAAGGGCAGCGATGCGGCTCTATCAGCGTTAGTTCGCGAAGCGGAAATGCATGACGTCGCCGTCATTCACGGTGTAATCCTTGCCCTCCAGCCGCATCTTGCCGGCTTCCTTCGCACCCGTCTCGCCGCCAAGCGTCACGAAATCGCGGTAGGCGATTGTCTCGGCGCGGATGAACCCTTTTTCGAAGTCGGTGTGGATAACGCCCGCTGCCGCCGGCGCCGTCGTGCCTCTCGTGATAGTCCAGGCGCGAGTTTCCTGCGGCCCGGCGGTGAAATAGGTAATGAGCCCGAGGAGACGATAACCTGCCGAGATCAGCCGGTTCAGCCCGGGCTCATCGAGGCCAAGTTCCTTGAGAAATTCCTTGCGCTCGTGCTCATCGAGATGGGCAAGCTCGGCCTCGATCTTCGCCGAGATCACGACGATCTCCAATTCTGCGCCGCTAAATCGCTGCTTGACCTGCTGCGAGTAGGCATTGCCCGTGTCGGCGCTCGCCTCATCCACATTGCACACATAAAGCGCAGGCTTTGCCGTAAGAAGTTGCAAATTCCGGAACGCGCGATGCTCGCTTTCGGGAATCTCAGCCAACGCTAGCCGCGCGGGTTTACCCTCGGCGACATACTTCAACGCAATGTCGATCAAGGCGAGCGTGGTCTTCGCCTCTTTGTCCTGGCCTTTCGCCTTCTTCTCAACAGTAAGCCTGCGCCGTTCGAGGCTATCGAGATCGGCAAGCATCAACTCGGTCTCGACCGTTTCTGCGTCCGCGATAGGATCGACGCGGCCCTCAACATGGGTCACATCGTCATCCTCGAAGCAGCGCAGCACATAGGCGATGGCATCGACCTCGCGGATATTCGCGAGAAACTGATTGCCGAGACCTTCGCCCTTCGACGCGCCGCGCACAAGACCCGCGATATCGACGAAGGTCAGCCTCGTCGGGATGATGGCCTTCGACCCCGCAACGCTTGCGATTTTTTCGAGGCGCTCGTCAGGGACGGACACCTCGCCGACGTTCGGCTCGATGGTGCAGAAGGGATAGTTCGCCGCCTGCGCGGCCGCGGTCTGCGTCAGCGCATTGAAGAGGGTGGATTTGCCGACATTCGGCAATCCGACGATGCCACACTTGAATCCCATAAAAAGTCCGCCGGCCTTTGCCTAACTGTATGTGCCGCCGCGAACCCGCGTCCGGAACCACCTGGTAAAGATGTTGCCCTTCTTTTTGGGCTTAGGCGCGGGCTGAGGTTTTGCAGCGGCAGCCTTGGGCGCGTCAGCTTTTTTCGCCAGGGGCTCTGCGACTGGCGCCGGTTCAACCTTCGCGGCTGCAGCCAAAGCTGGTTTTTCTTCCACAACCGTTTCCGGAACCGCTCGCACCGGCTCAGCCTCGGTCACAGGCTGAGGTTTAGCGGGTTCGGCAGCGGCGACTGGCTGGATGCTCTGGAACACCGGCTCCGCTACTGCGTGTTCCGGTTCTGGAGCAGGTTCCGGCTCGGTAACAGGCTCGGGCTCGGAAATGGGCTCCGGCTCCGGAGTGGGTTCCGGCTCGCCTACGGGTTCCGGTTCAGGCACCGGCTGCGGCTCGGGTACGTGAATTGGCTCGATAACGGGCTCCGGCTCGGCAATGGCCTCGATGACGCGCTTCGCCGGCGCTGGAGCGGGCTCCGGCTCGGCGATAACCTCGATGACATGCTGCGGCTCTGGAGCCGGTTCCGGCTCCGCAACGGCTTCGATAACGGCTTCCCGTACTGACGCAGAAACGGCTCCCACGCTTTCCTCGCGCGTCGCTGCAACTGCGATGGGAGGCACAGGCATGGGCTCGATTGGCCTTGAAGCGGCGGCCGCGATCGTCGCCAGGGTTACAGCCTCCGCGTCGGGGAAGCCTTCAATCCTAAGCGCGGGAGCGGGCGCCTCAACCTTAGGCGCAGGCGTTGACCCGTTCAATTTTGCCGCCGGCGCGGAAGGCTTGCGTCCGCGGGCGGCTTCACTCAAAAAAGCGGCCTCGCTTCCTTCCACCAGCTTCGCCATGCCGCGCGCCACGCCTTCCAGCACAGGCACCAGCCATTCAAGATCGGCTTTCGCGAAATCATGGAGCACGTAGTTGGCAACAAGCGCCTTATCGCCGGGGTGATCGATGCCAAGGCGTACCCGCATGTAATCGTTGCCGATGTGCGCGGAGATCGATTTTAGGCCGTTGTGGCCCGCATTGCCCCCGCCCGTCTTGACGCGAATCGCGCCGGGCT
Organism: uncultured Alphaproteobacteria bacterium; assembly: GCA_963834165.1. Classification (GTDB taxonomy): domain Bacteria; phylum Pseudomonadota; class Alphaproteobacteria; order Rhizobiales; family Rhodomicrobiaceae; genus Rhodomicrobium. The sequence goes on from CAWIAL010000019.1 coordinate 62,059, forward strand.
TCAGGTCGATCTCGTCGTGGATGACGATAACGTCGCCGAGCGAAAGCTTGTAGAAGCGCATGGCCTCTCCGACCGCGCGTCCGCTCTCGTTCATGAAGGTGGATGGCTTCAGCAGGATGCACTTCTCAAGCCCGATCTGCCCCTCAGCCGTATAGCCTTGGAACCGCTTCTTCCAGGGCGCGAAGGTGTAGCCCCGAGCCATCTCGTCGACCGCCATGAAACCGATATTATGACGGTTACCTGCGTATTTCTCACCTGGATTGCCTAATCCGACGATCAGTTTCATGATTCTAATCTCTTATTATCGATGAATTGCGCCGAGGCCGGATGCAAATTCCATGCAAGCCTACTCGCTCTTTTCCTCTTCGCCGGCGGCTTCCTCAGCAGCTTCCGACCGGGCCGCTGCGGCGCCTGCGATCGTCGCGATAGTAAAATCGCGATCCGTAATCGTCGGCGTGATGCCCTTCGGAAGCGTGACGGCTGAAATGTGAATGCTGTCGCCAATATCCTGGCCGGTTAGATCCACCGTGATTTTCTCGGGGATCGCATCGGCCGGGCATGAAAACTCCACCGTGTGCCGCACAATGTTCAGCACACCGCCGCGCTTCAGACCGGGCGAGGCATCCTCGTTTATGAACTGGACGGGAACTTCCACGTCGATCCGCGAGGTGCGGCTGACGCGCATGAAATCCACGTGGATCGGAAAGTCGCGGACCGGATCGACCTGAACGTCGCGCGGAATGACGCGCTCCTTCTTGCCATCCACGTCCAGCAGGTACACGGTCGAAAGAAAGTGGCCGGTCTGGTAGTGCTGCCACACGAGCCGGTATTCCAATGACACATTCGCAGGCCCCTTTTCGCCGCCGTAAACGACGCCGGGGACCATCTTTTGCGCCCTGAGCGCGCGATTGGCGATTTTGCCAGTTCCTTCGCGCGCGGTTGCTTTGAGTTCTGTAAGCTCCGCCATGATTGTCTCTGTTTTGTTAGATGAGCGCGATTGTGCGGCGAACGGGCGCGCGAACCTTCGGCACTCTGGGGTGTCTCAAACCATCTCTATAAGGGCAAGCGCGGCGAAAGACAATAAGTTGATGGTTGCCGTACCGTCTCCCATGGTGTGCCCGCCGCGGAATGCCGCACATCCAACCATCCAGGAAACATGCCCCAGCGTGGCAATGGAATGAGATGGCCGGGCCAAAGCCCGGCCATGAACGGTGTGATCACTTGTGGAGTGTGATGCGCTAATCGAAAAGGCTGGATACCGATTCCTCGCCCGAGGTGCGTAAAATCGCTTCGCCGATCAATGCAGCAAGCGAGATCACTTCGATATTGCTCGCCACGCGAACCGCTTCCGTCGGGACGATCGTGTCCGTAATGACGAGCGTCTCAATCTTCGACGCCATGATGCGCGCTACGGCACCGCCGGAAAAAACGCCGTGCGTGATGTAGGCGACGACCGATTGCGCCCCTTTGTCGATGAGCGCCTGCGCGGCGTTGCAAAGCGTACCGCCGGAATCGATGATGTCGTCGATCAGAACGCAAGTGCGCCCCGAGACGCCGCCGATGACGTTCATGACCTCGGATTCACCCGGAGCCTCGCGGCGCTTATCGATGATAGCGAGAGGCGCATCGATGCGGCTTGCCAGGCTACGGGCGCGCACCACGCCACCGACGTCCGGCGAAACCACGGTTATGTTGCCGTTCGTATAACGCTTGCGAATATCGCGCACCATGACCGGCGCTGCGTAGAGATTATCGGTCGGAATGTCGAAGAAGCCCTGGATCTGCCCGGCGTGGAGATCGACCGTCAGCACCCTGTCCGCGCCTGCGTGCGTAATCATGTTCGCGACGAGCTTCGCTGAAATGGGCGTACGCGGAAGCGTTTTACGGTCCTGGCGGGCGTAACCGAAGTAAGGGATCACCGCTGTGATGCGCCGTGCCGAAGCCCTCCGGAGCGCGTCGATGATAATGAGCAGCTCCATGAGGTTGTCGTTGGCCGGATAGGAGGTCGATTGAATGATGAAAATGTCCTCTCCCCGGACATTTTCTTGGATCTCGACGAAAATCTCCATGTCCGCGAAGCGCCGAACGAGGCACTGCGTCAGCGGCGTTTTGAGATAGGCGGCGATGGCGTGAGCCAGGGGCCGATTGCTATTGCCAGCGACCAGCTTCATGATACGGGACAGTCCATGGTGAAAGTGAGCTCACAGAAACAGCTACGAGCGCGCTTCTATCAGCGCGCCCGTTATCTGTAAACCTGCGAACGTGGAAAGGCCACACGCACGTTGAAGCAGGGTAGAAGCCTCGTTACCCGGCCGATCCTGTGGCCGCCTGTGCCTGACCGGAGCCCTTGTTAAGCAGCTTCGTGACTTCTGAAGCAGCCGCGCCAGCCGCTTGATCTGCGATCTCGCCCCATGCTCCATCCAGGGCTCCCGCGCCGATCTTGTTGTTCTGCACAACGGTCTTTTCCAACTGCTTGCCGCTCGGATCGATGACCACCCAGCGAATGGTGATCGGCTGCTGACCGTTTGCAACGGCGCCCATCTCGACGTGACCCTGGATTTTATAGGTTCCAGGAGCCGCTGCCGAGGCAAGCTTGATGCCTTGGCGGCCAAGCGCCCGCTTCATAGCTTCCGCAAGAGAGGTCTTGCCATCCCCAGGCGCGCCGTTCACAGCAGGCACCACGGCGACCACCTCTCCTTGAGAGGCGGCGGCTGTCTGCACCGGCCGCGCTGCGGCTGAAGCGTCAACCGCGGAAGCAAGCGATGGCGCGTCGGCCTGAGTTTTCGCTGCTTTCGGCGCGGACAGAGCCGCAGTCTTCACGGGAGCCGGGGCAGCCGCAGTCTTCACTGGGGCCGCTGCCGGTTTGGCGCTCGCGACCGCCATTGTAGTAGCGGGTGCGTTCGGGTTCTCGATCCAGGCATTGACATCCGTCGCGGACTTCACCGCGACTTTCTGCACGCTTTCGGGGGTCACGTGGTTCCAGGAATCGCCGCCCCGCTTGGGAGAGACAATCTCTTCGCCTACGATGCTGCGAACCTTGTTGCCTGCTTTGTCCGTAACGTCGATCGTATACGCGACTTTCGTGCCTTGTTTCGCCTCCGCCTGCGCAACATACGAAGGCTTGATGATGTAGAGGGCGTCCTTGGCGTCGACGATCGCGACACCGTTGGCCTTGATCGATGCAGCAAGCTGCTCGTTTACCTTGCTGGCATACTTTTGCGGAACGCCCTGCGCAGGCGACAGGGCGACAGCGGGCTTGGCCTTTTAAGTCAAGCTTGCATTGGCAGAATCGCTATTATGAAAGAGATCACCGCTGCAGCCAGCGAGGCCGGCAAGCATAAGTACCCCAGTCAAGAGCGACGCAGCCCGGCAAGCTGCGCTCTGCGCGGCCGGTTTGTTCTCGCGCGTCACTTTTCCACTCCTTGCTTTTTTGGCTATAGGACGGCGGTACTTGACTATACCGGCACTTTTTATTCCGCCGAATCTGTTCAACGATGAAAATCTAGCCGCCGCGGTAATTGTCGTCTAGCTGGAGCAGCGTTACTCGGCCCCTGCACAGCAAAAACTCGTTAATATCGGGCCGGCACGGCCCACTTATCCACATCATCGGATCACGATGGCCGAAATTTGGCGACCATAATCGGGTTCCGCCCGGTGGCACGAACGGCGGTAACTGAAAAGAATCAATTCGTTTTCATAGGTACAAAGGGCAAGGTCCTGAATGTTTGCGATTCCCAGAAGCGTGAGCCTATCTTTGACGTATGCCGGCAGGTCGAAATGAGGATGGCCATCTCCTTGGGGTTGCGAAAAATACTTCTCATTATCAATGCAGCCAGCGACGAACGCGGCCTTGAACTCCGGGCCGACCTCATAGGCCGCCTGTGAGATGGCGGGGCCGATGGCAGCCGCTATGCGAGATACATGCGCGCCAAGGCTTTCCATCGCTTCGATTGCACCCTCGATCACACCCGCCTTCGCGCCCTTCCAGCCCGCATGCACGGCGGCGATGACGCCTGCGTTGGCGTCGGCCATGAGTAGCGGGGCGCAATCGGCAGTAAGGACGCTCATGGCAAGCCCCGGCGTTCTCGTCACAATTGCGTCGGCGTCCGGGGCTTCCGCGGCGATCCACGGAGAATCGGCGACGACAGCCCTCGGCGAGTGACTTTGGCGCGGACCGATAAGAACCGCAGAATCGATTCCCAAGGCCGAAGCGGCACGCGCGCGATTTTCTTCGACCCTATCGCGTGCATCGCCCGAACCCCTGCCGCAGTTCAGAGAGGCGAAAATGCCCTCCGAAACGCCCCCGGTGCGGAGAAAAAAGCCATGCGCAATTCTGGCCGCTTCGAGGCTGTGCGCTTTTACGAATGCCGGTGCGCGCCGGTTGTCAACGTCTGCGCCCCCATTCGGATTTATTCCGTGAGCCATGGCTCGCCCCCTTACCGCAAAACCGCTAGACAAATGGGGGCGGCGGCATCGAGATGCTATTGGTCAAGGCAAGAACTTTGAAGAGCACGCCCATTTGGGCCGGATCGATAAGGCGCATGATCCGGCTTTTCAATTCGCCGGCTTCCTCCACGGAGGCGCGGGCGAGGAGCTGGCCGAGGCGCGCTTCGACGCCGAGGCGCAACAGCCATTCTCCCATCGGCATGGGGCCGAAGGCTTTGAATTTCTCTTCAGCGGCTACCCGCTTCAGGTGCGCGAAGTCCACATGCGCCGTGAGGTCGCTTTCCCCCGGATCGTCGAAAACGCCGGTAAAGCGATGCGCCTTGACGGCCTGAACCGTGTCGCCCAGCGAGGGCCGCGTGTACCCGTAATCGATAATGAGCGCGGCGCTGGGCGCATGTGCGGCGAACGCTTTGAGCACGCCGCGTGCCGCCGGCCGTTGCTCGAGAATTGCGCCGTCCTCGACGTGGTCCCATTCGCCAGCGTCAAGATCATCGGCTAACTCTGCCGTGGACTTAAGCGCAAACTTGAAAGTTCCGCCCTCAAACGCAACCATGCGCTCGCGCCATTCCTTCGATGCGGCGTCGAACACGAACTGCCGGACCGGCAAGCAGTCGAAGAACTCATTCGCGATCAGGATGGCAGGGCCATCCGGCACCTGTCCGATGTCATCGTGCCACGAGACAGGAACCGGCACCGAGGCGAGCGCCGCCATCTGGGCGTTGCGCAAAGGCTCCGAGGTTTCGATGAGATGAACCGTAACGCGTTCCAAAAAACCGGGGAGCACGCGCAGCGCGCGAAGCGCATCCGCCATCAGCGTGCCGCGGCCGGGCCCAAGCTCGACCAGACGAACAGTGGCGGGCTCGCCTATCTGGCGCCAGACCTCACCGGCCCATAATCCGATAAGCTCGCCGAAAACCTGCGAAATTTCCGGCGCGGTGATGAAATCGCCGCTGCGCCCCAGCGGATCTTTCTTCCGGTAGTAGCCGTGCTCCGGATCGGTGAGGCATGTTTCCATATAGTCGTGGACGGAGATTGCGCCGCCGCCCGCGATGCGCGCAGCCAGCTTTACGGCCAAGGGCGTGATGTGTCGATCGGGGGGCTGGGAAGGCGGCGGCGTCATGAAACGATCCTACGCCAAGGCCAGGGCGGCAAACAGCTTTTGTTGAGCAAAGGGAGGACTACGGTCGGTCGGCTTCTCCCTAGCCGGTGCAAGCCCAGCCATACACGTGCAGCGCGACATTATGCGCCCGGTACAACTGAAACACCGTTCGCAAGGGCGCTCGCCCTGTGACAAGGGTAGTGACTTATTGCCGAATCAGAGAAACAGAAACAAAAAATTTTTGAAGAAGACGCCGAAACTCCAAAGGAGCCAGCGTGAAAGATAAACGCACATTTGGAACGATTAATGGTCTTCGAGGTGTCGCCGCGCTTGTCATCGTTGCATACCACTCGTCGTTATATGATGCACTAAATCTAAAAAATGGATTTCTTGCCGTAGACTTCTTCTTCGTTCTAAGCGGGTTTATAATCGCTTATTCGTACGACGAACGGTTGAGGAAAGGGGGATTCATAACAGAGTTTTTTCTCATCCGTCTTGTCCGGCTATATCCACTCTATCTTCTCGGTACACTTATTCCGCTGCTCCCAATATCCTTATTGGCGATTCTAAAGGGCACCGTTATTGAATCGAGTTTTGCTAATTTACGTGCAGTGCCGTTTGCGTTTCTGATGTTGCCGGCGCCACCAACTATTGGATGGCAGCAGGGGCTTTTCCCTCTCAACGGTCCGGCTTGGTCCTTATTTCTTGTCTTAGTTATGAACATGCTGTTCGCCCTGACTGTCCGTCTTTGGACCGAGCTTAGAATATTGTTCATTCTAATATGTGCCGCTTCAATTTTGGTTCTGGAACACAGGTTCGGCGAAATCAGTGGCGGGTGGAATTGGGTGAGCGTGCATATGGGGATACTGCGGGTTTTATATTCATTTCCTGCGGGAGTCCTGATTTACAAGCTATATCAGAAAAGGACACCCCTCCCGTCCATTCCAAGTCCTCTTATCGTTGCTTTGTTTATCGCTTTTGTATCGGTACCATTCGATTGCATTGTCCCGTTCGCCCGCCTCATAGGTCTTCCAATTCTGGTCGCCTTGGCGGCACGAAGCGAACCTTCGATTACACTTGCCCCCACTTATGCGACGATCGGAACTGTGTCGTATGCAATTTATGCTATTCACTTGCCATTGCGTACAATTCTAGCGGCTGTTTGCCACAAATTCGCATTGCCCCAGGGGCTGCCAACCGACGTAGTTTTTATCGTCCTGATGGCTCCGGCCTGTCTCTTGATCCACAACCTTTACGATATTCCAGTGCGAAAATACTTGGGTCGTAAACTTCTTCGCCGCCCAGAAGCCGGCGCCCTGAACGCTGTAGTGCGACTTAAGTCACTCCACTACCCCGGCATGGACCCTTCTGCACGATATCGCCGCGAGGCGGGGCAAGTGACCAGTCTAAGGCTTCGGCGGCCGGATGGAAAGCTGCTGAAAGCCCTTGCCGAGCATGACGGGTTTCCGGCTGGAGACGAGCCGGTTGTTCACGCCCACCCAGCCGATTTCGCCCGATAGCCGTCCATACTCGATCTTGGGGCAGCGGTTCATGACGACCGTCAACCCCGCCTCCCCGGCTAGACGCGCGGCCTCATCGTTGCGGACGCCAAGCTGCATCCAGATCGCCTTGATGCCTAGCCTGTCCTTCAGCGCAATGGCCTCTCGTACAATCCCCAGCGCCGCCTCCGAGTTGCGGAAAATTTCGACCACGTCGACAGGTTCTTCGAGATCGGCAAGGCGGGCAAACACCTTTTGCCCAAGGATTTCGCCTCCGGCTTGTCCTGGATTGATCGGGAAAACCCGATATCCCTTCGCGAGGAGGTATTTGAGCACGAAATAGCTCGGGCGCACCGTGTTCGCGCTCGCGCCCACCATGGCGAAGCTTTTGGACTCGTGCAAAATTCCGGCGATGGTGCTGTCGGGATAGCTGTCGTGGTTCATGATGGTCCCTCGCTGCAAGCGCGATATAGCGGAAAACGCGGCGTTGCGCATCCTCCCCGGCGACATCACATGGAAACCACTCGCGGATTTGGAAGTTTACATCGCGCAAACGCCAAGGGAGAGCCGTTATGAGCCAGGACTTGCAGTATCAGATCCGGATTTACCTGAATGATGAGTTTGCGAAAATTGCCCGGCAAGATCCCGGCAGTCCTGCGTTGAAGCCGCTCACGGATGTCCTCGCGAAGCATCGGACGGCGATGAAATCGGCGTATGACGCCTTTGCGGAGTATGTCGTCGAAGCTGAAAGGCATGGGACCGATCTATTCCCACTCTATAGGTGGACGAAGGCGACGATCGAGGACCCCGCCAAGAAGGAAAAGCACACCAAAGTCTTCACGCTGTATGCCGGCGGCGAAGAGGTCTATGCGAAAGAAATCGCGGACGCGCTCGAAGCCGATTTGCAGCCTCTCATCGGCGGCGAAATCGTCTCCCGCCTCTCGAAGCACGACACGAACCCCGCTAACAACCCGCAAATGCCCGAGCGCTTTCGCTCATAGGTCCGCGAAGGCTATCAACTCATCGGGCTTTTATCTCACCGGCGACCTTGGAACGAGGCCGGAGCTTTGCAGCACTCGCCGACTCTGATCAAGGCCGCCAAAGCCTTCTGCGGTGTCTAGCGTTCCTCACCGATCGGGCTTGCGAATTGTCTCCGCCTCCGATACTGCGAGCGATCCCGCCCTGCCCCCTGGTTGCGGGGTTAGCCGGAAGCAAATCAAAGCCAATCTCATTATTATTTTCGAAACGCGCCATTAAAATTTATTTATTGCTGAGGCGGAAAGCCTCCGTGGGTCAATAGAACGGCTGTATTTTTGCAAATCTAACAGTGAGAATGAAGCCCTATACGACCAAGTTACCGCTTCCAAGCGACTCTGATCTCGAAAAGTAACGTATATGACTTCAGCGCATGGCTGATACTCGCCACGTTTTATTGATGTGTGTGGTGCACCATAATATGCTGCAATGCAACATGAGAAGGGTTCGAGACTCGCTTTAGAGTCCGGGTCGTTCGATCAGATGTCGAAAGGAACCATCATGAGCCGCTTGGCTATCGCTATCGCTGCCACAGCCCTCTTACCCTTTGCCGCCTCTGGTGAGGAGAAAACGCTCCATTCTGAGTACAGCGCTTCGGTTTCGACCTACAAGCCGTTGCAAGGTTTCAGCCATGTGGTCGGTGAAAGGCATTTTGTCGGTTATTATATAGTGTCCAGTAACGGCTGCGCGGTGACCGTTATCAACGCAACCGCGGGTGACGAGCGCCTTCTGGAGACCCCGCGCCGGCAGAAGTTCGACCTTCCGGCTGGCGGCCGCACTGAAATCAAGGCTGACCACGGCAAAGCGCTTGCGGTAGCTTGCAACGCAGACGGCGCAGCAATCACCGTCGCCGCTCTCGAACCGGGCGTCGGGCCGTCTGCCAGCTGGTAAGTTTGGCGGCCCCTTTTCCGCCGAAGCCTGGGCGATTGCCCATCAATCCGTGCTACCTCCAGCACTCGCTTTGGCCCATGAAGCTCATGGGCCAAAGCTTTGGTTCACGTACCGCAGCACCAAGTTGCGCAGCTCGCCTAAGACCCCGACCATTGCGGCTTGCGTTTTTCGAGGAAGGCCCCAATGCCTTCTTCCGCGTCGCGCGCGAGCATGTTCTCGACCATGACATTGGCCGTGTAATCGTAAGCCTCTGCGAGCGGCATCTCGGCTTGGCGGAAGAAAGCCTTCTTGCCGATTTCGAGCGTGAGCGGGGACTTGCTAGCAATCTTCTCCCCAACCTCGATGGCCGCGTCCAGCACCGCAGCATCGGGCACGATCCAGTTCACGAGGCCGAGTTCTTTCGCCTTCGCCGCCGGGGCCATCTCGCCCAGCAACAGCATTTCCATCGCCGCCTTCCGCGAAACATTGCGGGAGAGAGCGACCATCGGCGTCGAGCAGAACAGGCCGATATTCACGCCGGGCGTGGCGAACTGTGCGCTTTCTCCCGCCACCGCCAGATCGCAGCTTGCCACAAGTTGGCAGCCTGCGGCCGTTGCGATCCCGTTAACAGCCGCGATCACAGGCTTGGAGCAGGCGACGATGGCTTGCATGAGCGCCGCACAGCCGCGCATGGTGCGCTCGAAAAACGCGCGGCCGCGATCCGCGTCCTGCCGCCTCGCCGTCATTTCCTTGAGATCATGCCCCGCGCAGAAGGCCGGAGGAGCGCCCGTGATGACGATGGCCGCCACCTCCCGCGCCGCGCCCTGCTGCTCGATGGCGCCATGCAGCGCCGCAATCAGGTCGAGCGAGAGACTGTTCCGCGCCGAGGGCCGGTTCAACGTTATAATCGCAACCGCGCCGCGCTGCTTCTGCTTCAGGTGCGCGGGGTGGGCTTCTTGAGGCTTGAAGGTGTCCATGCCGGTCTCCCTTCAGCGGAGAATACCTCAATCGAGCCCCAGTTTCACCGCAGCTTCGATGTCGGGCTTCATTTGCTGCACCACGGCCACATTTTGCTGCGGTGGCTCTTTCGCGAGCTGATCGGCGAGGTCGTCCAAATTCTGCTTGAGCCGTTCCTTTTGGTTTTCGTTGATGAGCCCAAATTTCTCCAGCTCCTTGACGGCCCTCTCTTTGTTCTTATCGAGCGTCGCCCGGGCAACGCCCTGGGCCGGGCCGGCCGTCACGAAAACATAGGCCTGTCCGATTGCCTTTCCTGTGTCGGACCATTCCTTGAGGTCAGCAAAGCCATGATTGACAGCAATGGTTTTCGCTTGCGTTTGCAGCTTGCTCGACTTGATGGCCTTGACCACGGCGCCGACGGGGTTTTTCGCCGCTTCCGTGTCCGTGCCTGCCCGCAAGCCCTCGCCCACCGCAATGGTCCGCATTTGAGAGAAGGAGGCGAGAAACCGCGAGACGTTGTCTTGCGTCAGGGCAACGTCCTTCGCCGAGGCCGAACCGATGGTGGCGAAGACAGCAGCCACAAAACCGCATAGAAGTGCGCAAACGAGTTTCCGGAAATCGCCCATGCTTGACATCTCCTCCTTCATGGATCCCAAGACTGGCCGGCCAGTTTTGGCCGAAGCCTGTCTTCGCGCCCAATCTTGGTGAAATAACGGAGACCGAATGTTGAACGATCAGGATGCCCCGAAGCTTGCCGCGCCAAAACTGTCCGCGGAGGAGGTCAATTTGTTCCTGGCGCAAGTGTTTCCCCAGATCGCCATCGGCAGCGCCTACAAGGTCGAGGAAACCCGCCATGGATTTGCGCGCGTGCGGATGGTCTACGGCGACCATTTGCTGAGGCCGGGCGGCACGATATCCGGCCCAGCCATGTTTTCGCTCGCCGATGTCGCGATGTATGCGGCCGTTCTCGCGTCGATCGGTCCGGTAGCCCATGCCGTGACGACCAATCTCACCATCAATTTTCTGAGGAAGCCGGATCAGCGCGACATGATCGGCGAGGCGAGGCTTTTGAAGCTCGGCAAAAGACTGGCGGTCGGGGAAATCGCGCTCTGCTCCGAAGGCGAGACGGAGCTTGCCGCGCACGCGACCTCGACCTATTCGCTGCCGGGGTGATGCGGAGCCGCGCCCGTCTAAATTCAACCCGATCCGGCGCCGTCCGGCGTTACTCCAATCTTAACGTGAGCCGGGCGGCGAAGAATCCGTCAATGCCGCCGGCGTGGAATGGGAGCGTTCTCACCATCCCGGCGCCGGTGATCGCTTCCGGCGGAACGCGAAGCTCATCGGCATGAACGGGCACGAGCATCACATCGCTGCGAGCGGCGAGCAGCGCCTCAATCTGCGCTTCGCACTCCTCGGGTTCGAGCGAGCATGTGCTGTAGACGAGCCTGCCGCCCGGCTTCAGAAGGCTCAGCGCGTGATTGAGAAGCCTGCCCTGAACTGCGGCGAGGGCGGCGACATCGGCTTCGGACTTGAGATAGGCAATGTCAGGGTTGCGGCGGATCGTGCCCGTGGCCGAGCACGGCGCATCGAGCAGGACGGCGTCGAAAGGCTCGGGCGGGGTCCATTCGCTCACATTCGCCTGCACGATTTCGGCTTCGAGGTTGAGCCGCGCGAGATTCTCCTGCAGACGGCGCAATCGCGAGGCGGAAATGTCCACAGCAGTGACATGCGCGCCGCGAGCCGCAAGCTGCGCCGTCTTCCCGCCGGGCGCGGCGCAAAGATCCGCAACGCGAAGGCCGGTCACATCGCGCAGCAGCAGCGCGGGCAAGGCGGCAGCAGCGTCCTGCACCCACCAAGCGCCCTCAGCGTATCCATCGATGTCCTCGATGCGGCCCCTGGCGGAAAGGCGGACCGTGCCCCACGGCAAAAGCGAGCCGGCCAGCCGCGCCGCCCACGCCGCGGCATTCGCTTTCACGATGAAATCCAGCGTGGGCTCTTCGAGATGGGACCCTGCGATCTCGCGCGCGCTCTCCTCGCCATAGTGGCGAGCCCAGCGCTGCCAAAGCCAACCCGGTGTATTGAGCTTGCCCGCGTCCTGCTCAGCGAGGATCGCCTTTTTTTGTCCGCTCACGCGCCGCAGCACGGCGTTGATCAGCCCGCCAAGGTGGCGAGCGGCGCGCGTTCGCTTCGCCTGCTCCACCGCAAGACCGATCGCGGCATGGGGCGCGACATCCATGAAAGCGAGCTGTGCGGCCCCGGCAATCAGGATGAAGCGCGCCTCGAAGGCGTCGGCAGGCAGCGGTTTTTCGAGAAAACGGCCGAGCAGGTCTTCGATCTGGCCGAGCCTGCGCAGCGCTGCCGTTGCGATGGCGCGCGCGAAAGCGCGGTCGCGGAAGGCAAGGCTCGGAAAAGGCGGGCTTCGCGCTCGATGCAGCGAAGGCCTCGTCGAAGGGCTGCCTGTCGCGCAGAACCGCCTTCAGGAGATGAGAAGCGAGCTGCCGCGCTTGCAGGCCCGACGCTTCCTCTTGCGATTGCTTATGGGGGTTCAAATGACGCCGCTTTCGTCGTCCCGTGCGCGGTGCGGCGCGAAGCGGTGCACTGCGGACACGGGATCGTTTAACTGATGTTACCCTTGAAGATCCCGTGTCTGCGCAGCGTCATTTCATGCCGCTGCGCGCACGCGATGACGATCAACCCCAAGGCCCATGGCCGAGCGGGCGGCCGCCGTTTTGACGGCGGCCCCATGGCCCCGGCCCGGCGCTTCCATCGTCTTCGTCGAGCGGTACATTGATCGGGCCGCCGCTCGGCTGCTGGGTCTGGCCCATCTCGCGGGCCTGGGCGACAAGCGCCGCAATGCGGTTTTCCGTATTCGGGTGGGTGGAGAACAGATTGTCCATGCCGCCGCCGGTGAGTGGATTGATGATATAGAGCGGCGCGCTTGCGGGATGCATCTCGGCTTGCTCGTTCGGGATTTGATGCGCCGCGCGGTCGATCTTGCCGAGCGCTGACGCGAGCCACAGCGGGCGCTGAACGATTTCCGCGCCATCGTGGTCGGCGACGTATTCGCGCGTGCGGCTGATCGCCATCTGGATTATAGCCGCGGCCAAGGGCGCCACGAAGATCGCAAGCAGGCTACTGATCATCCTCCGCCGCCGTTCTCGCCGTCGCGCCGTCCGCCGAAGAACATGCCGAAATTCGCGAGCATGGAAATCGCGCCCGCGATCGTGGCGGCAACCGTCATGGTCAGCGTGTCGCGATTTTTCACATGGGCGAGTTCATGGGCGAGCACGCCAGCAACCTCTTCCTTGCTCAGCATGCGCAGGAGACCGGCCGAGGCGGCGACAGCGGCATTGTTCGGGTTGCGCCCCGTGGCGAAGGCATTCGGCTGCTCGGTGTGAATGACGTAGACGCGCGGCATGGGCAGGTTTGCATTCGCCGCCAGCTGACGCACGATGGAGTAAAGCTCCGGCGCGCTCTTTTCATCCACTTCCTCCGCCCCTTGCTGGGACAGCACCATCCTGTCGGAGTTCCAATAGGCGAACAGGTTCGTGGCAGCGGCGATCACAAACGCGATTGTCATGCCGGTGCCTCCTCCGAGCGCATAGCCGATGGCCATGAAGAGCGCGGTCAGCACGGCGAGCAAGAGCATGGTGCGGAAGAAATTCATGGCGCGTCCTGCCTTTTTATCTCGTTCCCTGTGAGGGAGCTTCTCAAAACAGAATTAATATTTCGGCGCTGGCGCGGGGGTGCGCAAGGCGGCGTTTCCCGCAAAAAAGCCGGAAACGCGAATGCGTTTCCGGCATGGGTCTTCATGCGTTGCGCGGCTGAACTTAGCCCACGCTGGCCGGCAGAGCGATGAACCGCTGGTCGCCGTTCCGCTTCACAAGCGCAAGCGCGTTTTTCCGTCCGGCTTTGTTGGCGTCCGCAAGAGCGCGCCGCAAGTCGTCGGCGCGGTTCACGCTCTCATCGCCAACCTTGAGGATGATGTCGCCCTCGGCCAAGCCAGCCTCGGCCGCCTTGCCGCCGGGTTCTACCCCAACAACCGCAAGACCGGCGCTGTCATCGGCGCTGATTTCGCTTGCAGGAGCCACGCGGATGCCGAGATCGGTCATCCCCGTCTTTGAATCCTTTTGCAAACTCGCGTGCTGCACCGGCTTATCCGGCAGTTCGCCGATATTCAAAGTGATGGTCTTGCTTTGGCCGTTCCTGCTCAGAGTGATCTTTGCTTCAGAGCCGGGCGGCAGATCGGCAACCTTCTTCGCGAGATCGCGCGCGTCCTTGACCTCGGTGCCATTGACATCGGTGATCAGATCGCCGGCTTGGATACCGCCCTTTTCAGCGGGGCTGCCGCTTTGCGGCGCGGCGACAAGCGCTCCTGTTGTCTTCTTCAGTCCAAGGCTGTCGGCCAATTCGGGTGTCAAACCCTGGATTTGAACGCCAAGCCAGCCACGCGTGACATGCCCATGCTCCTTCAACTCGTTAATGACTCGCTCGGCGGTGGTCGCCGGGATGTCAAAAGCAATGCCCACGGAGCCTCCGGACGGGGAATAGATGGCCGTATTAACGCCCACGACGTCGCCATCCTGATTGAATGTCGGGCCGCCCGAGTTTCCCTTGTTGACCGGCGCATCGATCTGCAGGAAGTCGTCATACGGCCCTTCGCCGATGTCGCGCCCGCGCGCCGAGACGATGCCCGCCGTCACGGTGCCGCCGAGCCCAAAGGGATTGCCCATGGCGACGACCCAGTCGCCCACCTCGGCCTTGGAATGCGAGAATTTGACATAGGGGAAGTCGCTCCGGCCGTCGACCTTAAGGAGGGCGAGGTCGGTGCGCGGGTCGGTCCCGATGACTTTGGCGGTGTAGATTTTGCCGTCGTCGGTGACGACCTCAAGACTGACGGCATCGCTCGCCACGTGGTTGTTCGTGACCAGATAGCCGTCAGGCGAGATGAAAAAACCGGACCCTTGGGCCATGACCATATGATGGGCATTGCCGTGTGGCATCTTGAATTGCTTGAAGGGGGAGTTCGGGGCGTTGAAGAACTTCTCAAAAGGCGTCCCCTCGAAGGGGTTTTGATTTTCACCCTGGAATTGCTCGTCGCCGCCGTTCATCGCAACCTTCGCCTCGGCGTCGGCCTTGACCCGGATCGAAACCACCGATGATTTCACCTGGTTCACGAGCGGAGCGAAGCTTGGAAGCTTTTGCTGCGTGCCGATCTGGCTTTCCGCCAGTGCGCGGACCGGACGAAGCTCGTACGAAGCAGTGCCAAGCATTGCCGTAAGCGCCAGCGCCACTGCTGAGACATAGATCGTGCCGCGCTTGCGCAGCTGGGAAATAATTACAGGTTTTTTAGGAAGCTTTTTATCTATATCGGGTCTGTAAGGGGCTGGACTTTCCGTCATGTTGACCTCCGCGAGCGAGTGATGCCGGCTGAAACCTTTCATTGTTCAAGGTAACGCCGCGTTCGATTTGATGGAGATCTGGGCTTTTGATCTGGGATGTGAAGCCGTGTCTTCAATTAAATATATGAAAGCTGGGACATAGGAAGTCTAAACTGGAAAGCTGGAATGGCCTGAGGCGGCGAATAAAAAAGCCGCCCACAGGGGGCGGCGCATATGCGATTGGGAGCGGTTTGCTGGCTCCCGCCTTACGAGGTTGCGACAGCCTCGGTTAGCCAAGCCTTGAGCTGGTGCTTCGGAAGGGCGCCGATCTGCTGGCCGGCCACCTCTCCATTCTTGAACAGCAGGAGCGCGGGAATTCCGCGAATGTTGTAGGCCTGCGCGATCTGCGGGCTGCTCTCGACATCGAGCTTGACGACTTTCAACTGTCCGGCGAACTCTTCGGAGAGTTCTTCGAGGATGGGGGCGACCATGCGGCAAGGCCCGCACCACTCCGCCCAGAAATCCACGAGCACGGGCAGCTCAGCCTTCTTCACCTCAACTTCGAAGGTTGCCTCGGACACGGCTGATGTCGCCATGAAAGCCTCTTTGTGTTGCGCGGCGCGCAGCCGCTGATTCCAGTTGTTCGCAGAGTAAGGAAGCGCGAGCAGCAGCGTCAAGACACGTGGACGGGTGCTGGTCGCGTTGACACACCTATTTGATGCTGCGCTCCCGCTTGTCAGTTCCACCCCTCGAAGGGATTCCAGGGCTGGCCGGCATACGGGCGATATCGCGAGCGCTCACGCGAATGCTGATACGGGTCATCGCCGTCAGCCCGCTGGCGATCCTGGCGGCGATCCTCGTTATCTGCCGAGATGACAGGGTCGGAGGCGAAGTGGACGGGCTGGCCCTTGAGCGCGCTCGCCACGCGGCTGTCGAGCCCATAAATATCGGAATAGAAGCGCACCTGCCCCTGTTCGTCCGCCTCGGCAGTGAAGTAGGCCACATGAACCGGGATGACGCTCGTCAGCTTGACCTCGTTCGTGACGCCGGAATCCACCATTTCACGCACTTGCGCGGGGGAATAACCCTTATCATGGGCAAGCAGAACTTCCGCGAGATGCACGGGATTTTGCGTGCGCATGCAGCCGTGGCTGAACGCGCGCGGGGATGAGCCGAAGAGGTGCCGGTCCGGCGTGTCGTGCATGTACACGTCGTGCTTGTTCGGGAAGCGGAACTTAACGACGCCGAGCACGTTGCGTTCGCCCGCTCCCTGGATGAACTGGTACCGCCGGATATCGACGCTCGACCAATCGACCGAATCAGGGTCGACCTCGTGGCCATTGACGGTAACGCGAAGGCCGCCCATGCGTTGCAGCACTTCGCTGCTTCCGCCGCCGCCGCCAAAGAAGAAAAAGCCGTCACCGCCCCCGCCACCAGCGCGCCGGAGCTTGGGAGCGATCTCATTGACCTTGATGCCGTCGGGTACGCCCCATTCAGGATGGAAGGTAATGAACTGCATATTGGCGCTGAAGGAAGGGGTCGGCGTATTGGGCTTGCCGACCACGATCTTCTCCATGAGCACCATTCTGCCGTGATCGAAGACCCGGGTGAGCTGCTCCGGGATGCTATCCCAGACGTAGAAATCGCCCAGGTCGTCGGGCATCCAGCGCCAGCGCTCCATGTTGACCAGGATGCGCAGCTTCTTCTCGTCAGTCGATCCGCCGGCCGCCTCGTTCAGCGAGGAACGCAGCTTCTTGTCGATGAGGCCCGTCATCTCGAGGCCGTGTTCCCTCTGGTAACGGTTCACAGCTTCGAGCAGCGATGTGTCATAGAAAGTGTCGCGGGGTCCCTCCGGGAGCGCACCGAGCCGTTGGCGCACAAGAGCGATTTGCGGATTATCGTCGCCGGGCTTGAAATTAGGGCCGTTGGGGATGCGCACCGATGGGGCATCGCCGCCTTGGGCTTTGTTCATGGCGAGAAGAGCCTGCCTCAGGCGGCGGAATTGCTCGTGCCTCGGATGCAGACCGCGCAGGTAGGCGTCTGCCAACTCTGCCACCGCGATGGCTTTCAGCACCGACTTCGGCTCATAGATGTGGGGTTGCCTGTCTATGACCTCGCTGATCGAAGGAGGATCGGTGCGGCCGCCGCGAGCATGCCGGGCATATTTCAGAACGGCAAGGCTGAGCTTGATTTCAGCCTCGGCCAGTGCCTCTGGCGTTGCCTGTGCGCCAGGGTTCGCCGGAAGCTGGAAGGCTGATGAGTCCAAACCCCAGTCATCCGCATTGCGTATCTCTTTGATTGCCTTCAGCGCATGCGGCGTGAAGCCTTCCTTCGATGTCCAGATGGGCCGGCCTTTCGTTTCATTATAGAAGGCCGTCAGGCCCGCGGCGTCTTCGCGGACATCCGCTTTCGCTCCGGCGTTCGAAAGATGGGCCAGGATCTGAGCCGCGACGGGGTCGGGCTCGGTTACCGGCGCCAGCGCGGTATCGGCTGCGCCCGGTGCGAGTGGAGCCGGGCCCTTTGGCTCCGCCGGCGCCAGCGGATCTGGGGCGCCGTCAGCCGCGGGCGCAGCGTCCAGGTTCGTGTTCACGGACGCCCCGGGTTTACCGGCCTGCTGAGCCATGGCAAAAGGCGCAAGACCGACGAAGAAAGCCGCAAGCGTTACGCGAGACACTATTCTCAAGATCATGTTAACCCTCTACTGCCCCTTTCGAGGTGCATTCATCGCTTCTGGCTTGCCCCGCAAACGGGAGACTTGCGCCCGGAAAAACCAGCGCATGAGCCCTCGCCGTCGCCAGCAGCGCATCTTTCCCCTCACGTTAGGGTGTAAAATTGAAACAGGCAAGTTACGATGCCGCTAACCTTGCTGCGCGGCCGATGCGGCAAGACTGGGGCGGATTTGAAGATGTCGCAGGACTGGGAGGCAAACTAGCGCCTTAGCGCGTCCCTATCCGGGTTCTTATGAAGGCGCCGACCGTCTTTCTGAAACGCCGCGATTTATCCAGAACGCGTCTTACTGGAAAGCGTGCTGCGTTGCGTCTGATTATTTCAGATTCAAGGCGTTGCGTTTTTTCATGCGTTCTTAAATACAAGGTCCGATACATTTCAGTATCGTCAACTTCGCCCTGACCGCTCAGCAAAGCTTCTGCATCTGGTCCGTAAAACTTCACATTTCTTATGGAGCTATGCTCTTTCTTGCGATGCGTCAAATAGGGTTTCTGCAAAGCCTTGGTCCCCTCGGGATAAGCATAGGCGGAGGATACAGCGCAATACTCGTGCTGCGAGAAAAACCAGTTCAGATAGGACTCGTCATGCCATACTGGTATATCTCCGATAAAAAGGTCCTTTTGCACTGCATCTCGAAGAGTGCGGCAAAGATATAAAAAAGCCTCCGTTTTCCCGCCAAAGAAGCATCCCTGCACGTAGTGAGATCTAGCCTCTTTTCTTACGAATGCTGTTGACTTCACATCAACTTCGAAGGTGGCATGGCTGGTTTTGTATTCAAAACCAGGATGCAAAACAGCAAAAAGATCCTGGTCAAGCAGCGAATGCTCTATTTCTTGGTTGAATACCATGTCCCCATCGATCGCAAATACATTATCGAACAGCTGCAATTTTTCACTGATCGACGTGAGCATCTGGAATCGTAACAGGCTATTAAAGGGCCAGCCTACATTGCGAACCGTTATGAACTCGACGAGATCCGACGTGGGTGTTTCAGCAGGCTCCCGATCTGTGAAGCAAAATAGCTTCACGTCGAAATTGTGGAAATAATCCTTTATCGAATTTGCAAGATCATCGAAATAATGGTCATAGTATTTACCTATTAGAGTTGCTACAATGGCAACCTTCTTTTTAGTTTGACTAGTTGTCCGGATCTCCAATCCGTTTTTCTCATCAGCGATTTTAAGCATGACGGTTTCAAGCCTATTCAACATAACATCGTAATCGAAAGTCCGTGCATACTCAGCAATCTCGCTTCTATGCGTTAAAGAGATTTCACGATTCTCAATGATCGCGCTGCGAATGTA
Organism: uncultured Alphaproteobacteria bacterium; assembly: GCA_963834165.1. Classification (GTDB taxonomy): domain Bacteria; phylum Pseudomonadota; class Alphaproteobacteria; order Rhizobiales; family Rhodomicrobiaceae; genus Rhodomicrobium. The sequence goes on from CAWIAL010000019.1 coordinate 81,377, forward strand.
ATCCCTATCAATCATCTTGCGCTCAGGAACGACCGTGATGAATGGTAAGGTTAAATCGAGATTAGCCGTGGCCCACTCGGATACCACAAGGCCCAAACCTGCGGACATACCCTCGATGCAAACCAATGGATGCGCTTCTCCATTACTGAGTAGAACAAGACTCGCATAATCAGTCAGATCTTTGTAAACAGTGTCCTTGTCCCATTCTCCGATATAGTTTCGAGCCTTCGTATCGAAGCCTGACTTGACCGCCGTGGCCGGGCAAAGATTTCCAACAAAGTCGACATCGGCATCAAGTTTCTGCAATAAACTTTGACGTTTCCGGCTGTCGATCTTCCCAAGGCAAATGCTTTTGGAGTGATAACGCGGCTCTCCTGAAAAGCGGAAACATGACACGTTTACGCCGTTGGGAAGAACGTGGACCCGCGTTCGATCTGCACCTCCGCTAAGGTAGACCCGAGCTATAGATGGCGATAACGCCAATATGTGGACATCGCCGGAAGCAATGATCTTATCATGTATGTTACGTTTATATTTTTGGAAACGCCAAACCTGATCTAGATAGCCAAAGTGGCTTGTTATGGCTTTATTTTTGCATTCTATCTTATCCATAATATCGATATGTTCATCATACTGACAGTAAACAAAGTCAGGAGCAAATTGATTTACAGAACTGATTATCCCAGCCTTTTCCTTTGTATTTACGATAAGTACCTCATGTCCCCGCCGTAACAGTCCCTTCTGCATTTCATGGATAATTGTCTCGACTGCCCCCCACCCTTTTGGGGGAATGTCGATGATTCCGGGGCCAATCAAAGCGATCTTCATTTGTGAGCCTCTATTCCGGTATCGGGTGCTGCAATCGGGGAAAACCAGAGACCCTTATCCCAACTTCAACCAACGCCCGGGCACGATGTCCCCGTAATCCGAACGCCCGCGAAGCCAAACCCTCGGCGCGATCACGACCCTCTCGCCGCCGTCTCCCAGCCAGGCTCCCCACCAGCTAAAACTGCTGTTGGCGATAACGGCGTGAGCACAGCGGCGCATGAGCGCGAGGTCACGCTCGGGGGTTTTCGAATTCCAGTCGATCACTTCAGCGCCATCGCCTCCGATCTTCGCCTCCCGGACCCAGGCCGGATCGTCGGAAAATACAAAAAAGCGCAAGTCCGGCCCAACCCGCTCGCGCAGGATCGCCGCCGCTTCCTGGTAGTACTCAGGCGCGCACGTCCCGAATTTCTTGCTGTCGATGGGATGGGTCACGTAATCGCCGCGGCGCACATGAATGAATGCCGATGGCCCGGCCTCGATGCGGGCCAGGACTTCGCGATTTCGGGCATCGAGTTCGTCGCGCAGGGTGAAGTCCTGGCGGATGATGCCGCCGATATCTTCGAAATAGCGTTCGCATTGCCAGGCGCCTGCCAACTTCGCTGGTTGCCGCAAGGACAGGATCGCGGGGTTGAAAAGCAGCGTATCCTCACGCACGATCTCCGGATCCGGGGGAACGGCGAGGGGGCGAAAGACCTTTGCAAGCCGCCGCCTCGTCCGGCTGACGCGTCGAAGGCCGCCAGCCTGCACATCGGTTGCAAGGCGGCCGCTTATGTTGAAGCGATCCAATCCATAGACGCGATAAGGCCTGCCGCCATAGCGCTGCCCGAGGTAGAGAAGCAACTCCGCGCCATTGACATGCGCCAGCCGGCGAGCGGCCGCATACTGGAACATCTGATTGCCGAGGCCGCCCCCAATTGCGGCGACGACATAGTTGCCGGCGCTACTCAAAGTCCACCTTCTGGTAACTCAGGCGCCACTTTTGGCTTAGCGGTCCCGGCGGCCAGTAGGGCCGGAGAGGGCGAGCGATTTCGCGCATAACCTTCCTGAGCCCCTTGACCTTTGGCTTGCGCCCGCGATCGATGACGCTGACAAGGCCGACGTAGCTTGCGCTGTTATTTTTCAGGCCGTTATCCTGGATTATCAGTGCCGGCGCCATTTGATAGATTACGAGGTCGCGCGCCGGTGCACCGAACAGCAGGATGTCGATTGGCTTATCGATGTCCATGTTACGAAGTTTTGTGAGACCTGCCCGGCTGATCACATACCCCGCCGATCCCAAATGGGGTGATGCCAACCGGACGAGGCTGCGCTGGCCAATCGATAGTCCGGGGTCGGGCTCGTTCAGCCAGACCTTGTTGGGTGTGGTTTCAATCTTGATGAGATCGAAGTCTCGCGGAAAAGTGGAAGCACTCTCCATGAAAAAAGCGAAGTCCTGGCCGAAATGGACATCGTCCTCGATGACCACGCAATAGGGGGCCCCGGATTCTTCGAAGCGCTCCCAGCACTTCTGATGGCTCTTGATCAGCGCTGTTTCGGTGCGCGATAGGAGATAGGCGCTATCGGGCGCCTCGGCCGGAGGAGAGGGCAATAGCCTGCCATCGACGGCCGGGACCCGCTCGAACGGAACACCCACGCCATCCAGCAGCCGCGCAATCCTCGCCATACGCTCAGGCGCGCGGTCAAGATTGATCACATACAGCTTCATCAGGCGACTTCGATATGCCCCAGCTCTTCACGCGGCGGTCTAGCACGCGGTAGGCTGGATGCCTATTGTTTTGTCGCCCGAAAAACGGGTGGAGCACGGCTTAATTCGCCGGGAACATTACGCGTTCCGAGCCGCGCGCCATGAAGGGCGGCGGCCGGCGGACTTTTAAATCGAAGCGTGACTCCCTCTCCCAGGGGGAGAGGGTTGGGGTGAGGGGCGCTTACATCTGATAATCGAGCACTTACCCCTCACGCGGACCGCAAAGCGGTCCCACCTGTCCCACCGGGAGAGGTGTCAGTCGATCATACGCTAGACTTGGCAGTTACGCAGCGACGAGGCTCCGCAACCGGATCCGGAGTCCCTCCCACATCTGCCCAAATGTCTTCTTCCGGGCCAGCTCTCTTGCCCGTTCGGCGACCATTTTCGAAGTGACGGATCCGGCGTAATGGCAATAGCAAAGCAAATGATGAGCTTCGCGGTCGTTGAGCTCGAAAAAGTCCATGATATCGCCGAGCCTGTCGCCAGAGAGGCCTTCGCGCTTGAAGCCGTCATCCTGGAACGCCAGGGACAAAGGTGAGCGCTCTTCCCGAAGGTAGGGTCGCTCGTGCCATGGCGCATATTCCATCCGGGTCAGCAACGGCACCGTGTTGTCATAGTCATCGAGGATATCGGCGAGACGTTGAAGCCTCTTCTGCCGGACGGTCTGCCGGACGGCCGGTCGCGAACGTTCGAGCGGTAGAGGTGAGGCGCGGTCGATTTCCACATACGTCATGTTGCTCTCCATCCCTGCCCGTCGTGCCGATTAGTGCTCAGTTCAACATCGGTGCGACGGAACGGTTCCGGGGAGCCTGCTACTTACTTGGCCGCCGCCACAAACTCGATCTCGACATGCGCGCCGCCGGGCAGAGCTGCAACGCCGATGGTGGTGCGCGCCGGGTACGGCTGCTCGAAGAAGGTCTCATAGACTTTGTTCATCGCGGCGAAGTCGTTGATGTCGATCAGATAGACGTTCGCCTTGATGACGTCCTCCATGCCGAGCCCAGCCGCGCCGAGTACGGCGGCGACTCCCTTCAAAAGCTGCTCGGTCTCGGGACCTGCCCCGCCTTCCACCAGCTTGTTCGTGGCGGGATCGATGCCGAGCTGCCCCGAAAGATAAAGAATGTTCCCGGCCCACACCGCCCGTGAATAAGGCCCAAGCGCCTTCCCAAGCCCCGGTACGTCGTTAATCACGCGGCGCGTCATGGTCATCCTCCAAGAAATCCAGTTTCGAGCGCAGAGTGATACACGAGGCCGCGCAGGCAGGAAAGCGCTCTATTCCACCCAGTCGAGCGAGCGCGTCACGGCTTTCTGCCAGAAATGATAGAGGTCCTCGCTCTTGGCGCGATCCATGGCGGGATGCCAGCGCCTGTCCGCGATCCAGTTCTCGACGATGTCATCGGGCGAGTGCCAATAGCGAGCGGCCAGCCCGGCGGCGTATGCCGCGCCCAGCGCGGTAGTCTCGATCACCTTCGGACGAACCACGGGCACATTCAGCACATCGGCCTGAAACTGCATGAGCGTTTCGTTCACAACCATGCCGCCGTCGACGCGCAGTTCCTTGATCGCAACGCGCGAGTCCTTCACCATTGCGTCGAGAACTTCGCGCGTCTGGAAGGCTGTCGCTTCCAGCGCGGCGCGCGCGATATGCGCCTTCGTCACGAAGCGGGTGAGGCCGCAGATCACGCCGCGTGCGTGCTCCTTCCAATGCGGCGCGTAAAGCCCGGAGAAGGCCGGCACGAAATAGACGCCGCCATTATCGTCGACGCTGCGGGCAAGGGCTTCGATCTCGGCGGAATGCCGGATGAAGCCGAGGTTGTCGCGAAGCCATTGCACGAGCGCGCCCGTGATCGCAATCGAGCCTTCTAGCGCATACACAGGCGCTTGCCCGTCGAGCTGGTAGCCGAGCGTGGTCAGGAGCCCGCAGGTGGACGGAAACATCTCTTCGCCGGTGTTCATGAGCATGAAGCAGCCGGTGCCGTAGGTGTTTTTCGCCTCGCCCGGCTTCAGGCATGCCTGGCCGAAAAGGGCGGCGTGCTGGTCGCCGAGAATGCCGCCGATGGGAACGCCCGCCAGCCCGGCCTTTGCGTCTCCATAGATGCGTGAGGACGGCTCGATCTCCGGCAGGCAGGCTCGCGGAACCTCGAAAAGCGAAAGCAGCTCGGCATCCCAATCGAGCGTCTTCAGGTTCATCATCTGGGTGCGGCTTGCGTTCGTCACGTCGGTGATGTGAAGGCCGCCGCTTGGGCCCCCGGTCATGTTCCAGACGAGCCATGAATCGACGGTGCCGAATAGCGCGTCCCCCGCCTCGGCCTTGGCGCGGGCGCCGGGCACGTTCTCCAAGAGCCAGCGCAGCTTGAGGCCTGAAAAATAGGTGGCGAGCGGAAGCCCGGTCTTGGCGCGAAGCCGGTCCTGGCCGCCTTCCCTGGCAAGTTCCGAAACGAACTGATCGGTGCGAGTGTCCTGCCAGACGATTGCGTTCGCGAGTGGCTCGCCGGTGCGTCTGTCCCAAAGCAGCGTCGTCTCGCGCTGGTTGGTGACGCCCACGCTGAGGAGATCGGAAGCGGTCAGGCGGGCCGACGCCAGCGCCTCGGTGATGGTCGAGACCGTGTTGCGCCAGATCTCGGTCGCGTCATGCTCCACCCAGCCCGGCTTCGGATAAATCTGCTCGTGCTCCTTCTGCGCCGAGCCGATGATTGCACCCTTGCGGTCGAAGATGAGAAAGCGCGTGGAGGTGGTGCCTTGATCGATTGCGCCAACATAACCGCTCATGATGCCCTCCGGAAAATTTCAGGCGGCATGCCTTTCGCCATAGTAGTGCGCCACCTCGCCGGCCTGGGCATTCGATAGATGCAGGCCGAGCTTGGAACGCCGCCACAGCACATCATCGGCTCTTCGGGCCCGTTCGTCACGCGCGAGATGGTCGAGTTCCGCTTCGGTGAGACCGCACCCGAAATCGCGGCCGAGATCGGCCATCGAACGAGCCGATCCGATAATGCGCTCGACTCGCGTGCCATAGGCGCGGGCGAGGCGCAATGCGGTTTCAGACGATAGGAACGGCCAGCGTTCGCGCACGCTCTTTGCGAAAGCGGTGAAGTCTTCGTGCTCGATGTCGCCGCCGGGCAGCTTCGCGTTCGCCGTCCACGCCTGACCCATATGCGGGAAGTAAGGCCGCAAGCCTGCCAGCGCATGCTCGGCGAGGCGGCGGAAAGTCGTGAGCTTGCCTCCGAAGATCGACAGCGCGGGAGCAGCGCCCGCCGACGCATCGAGATCGAGAACATAGTCGCGCGTCACCGCCGATGGATCGCCTGCCCCATCGTCAAAAAGCGGACGCACACCCGCATAGGTCCAAATGACATCCTCTGGCGAAACGGGCTTGCGCAGGTAGCGGCTGACACTTCGGCAGAGGTAGGCGATTTCCGCGCTGCTGGCTGCGACGCGGACAGGATCGCCTTCGAAGGGCATATCGGTCGTTCCGATCAAGGTGAAGCGGCCCTCGTAAGGGATGGCGAAGACGATGCGTTTGTCCGGGTTCTGGAAGATGAAGGCGTGATCGCCTGAGTAAACGGCAGGCACTACGATATGGCTTCCCTTAACCAGACGCACTTTCCTCTGCGTCTTCGAGCCGAGGAGGTCATGCAGCACATTGGTGACCCATGGACCCGCCGCGTTGACGACGGCCTTCGCTCGAATGTGCATTGGCCCCGTGTCAGATCGCAGCTCAAGCTGCCACTCCCCGCCATTTCTCGCTGCCGCCACAGCCTTCGTTCGCGTCAATATTTTCGCGCCGCGCTCAGCGGCGTCGAGTGCGGTCAATGCAACGAGACGGCTATCGTCCACCCAGCAATCCGAGTAGACAAAAGCTTTCGCTGCGGCGCTTTTCAGGTCGCGCCCGATTGAGCTTTCGGTGAGCGCGATAGCCTCCGAGCCCGGCAAACGCCGTCGCGGCGCAAGCCGGTCGTAAAACATCAGCCCCAGCCGTATCAGCCAGGCAGGCCGGATCTCCGGATCGTGCGGCAGCACGAAGCGAAGCGGCCAGATGATGTGCGGTGCGCTTATCAGGAGCCGCTCGCGTTCGGCAAGCGCCTCGCGAACGAGGCGGAAGTCGCAATTTTCGAGATAGCGCAAGCCGCCGTGAATGAGCTTGGTGCTGGCTGACGACGTATGCGAAGCGAGATCATGCTGTTCCGCAAGCAGCACTGACAGTCCTCGCCCCGCCGCGTCGCGAGCGATGCCCGCGCCGTTGATGCCACCGCCGATCACTGCGATGTCGAAAAGCTCACTATCGCCGCCATTGGGGGCGCTGGTTTGAAAGGTCTCCACCTTGAAGGACGGGCCTCTGGCGAAATCAGGTTTTACGTAAACCCAAACGTGCCGCGCCCGGCTTGCGCGAACCCTGGACCGGCGGCGGGCTACTCAGGCGAAGTGGCAGGCTGAGGCCTCAAGCCTCCGAAAAGCCAGCCGGAGACCGCTTGAAACAAGCCTGCCTTTATACCAAGCGCGACGGCGAGGATGATAGCGATCCCAGCCCCTGTGGCGATTGCATCGGCAAGGATGCTTTGCCCAAGAGCCAGGACGAGAAATTTGCCTGCGAAGGAAAGAACGACCGTCAGCGCGAAGATCGGCAGCGAAGCGGCGCCCGCGGCGCACACCCAGCGGCTGAGGCTGAACTTGAGCCACGCCGCATCCTTCGGGATGACGCGCGCAGCGAGATAGGCCGATGCCAGCAAGCCGACGACGCGCCACAAATCCAGGCACTGCTTGTTCAGACTGAAATACATGGCGCGAAGCCGGTTTGCTCCCGCATCGTCGAATGTCTGAAACGCAATCGTCATCAGAACGCAGGCGCTGAAGAGGACAAAAAACGCGCAACAAATATCAAGGACGCGGCGGCTGTCGCCTGACGCGGCCGGCGGCATGTTTGTGCGCGTCCTCCATCCGAAGATCAGACCGATGGCAAACAGGAACTGCCAGCAGAAAGGATTGAAGTACCACGCAATGTCGTAGGTCATGGTGGGGATGGCGGGGAAAAAACGCGCCGCGAACATCCACGTCAGCCCGGATACAGTCAGCAGGGCCAGCTCGCTTCGCGCCCTGAGCCACACAAGGAAAGGCGCAAGCAGCATGACGATAATGTACATCGGCAGGATGTCGAGAAGCGGCGCCTGGAACGACAGGAGCGGAATGCCAAGCAGTACCTGCAAGGGGCCGCTCTCGATGCGGTCGAAGAATATCTCGTATCCGGTTCTTATGCCCCAGTTCGTCGAGATTGCGAACGCCGCCGCCATAATGAAAACGACAAGCACGACATGGTAGGTCCATATCGCGCGCGCGCGCCGCAATGCTTTCAGGGCGAGCGCTTGAAGCCCTTGCGGAAGGAGACTGAAATAGCCGAGCGCAGCCGAATACCCCGCCAGGAACATGAACACTTCCGCGGAATCGAATAGCGCATAGGTCCGGGAGGTCACGATGCTGAATGCATTTTCGGGGATATGATTGATGAAAATGAAGATGAGCGACAGGCCGCGGAAAAAGTCGATCCGGTAATCGTAATGGGGCTTTTCGGACGGGCAGCGCTTTACTGGAGCCGGCCGTGGAAGAGCATCGATTCCGTTACCGGAAACCGAGAACCGAGCGGACATTCTGCCGCCGAAGATCCTAGCCGACGCGCCCATTAAGTTCACTTCTTGGTTCCGTCCCCACCCCGAAAAACTGCATTAATCATACTTACTTTTTATCCAGCAAAATTCGCGCCAAGGCGAATCTCTTTCTACAGTGAGAATAGCCTTACTGCGCGATATTGGAACACACTCAAGGCACCTTCGGACTTAGAAAACAGCTTTGTGATATGGCGTGATACAATTTCGCTGGTGAAAGCAATATTCAGCCAGCAGCCAGATCCCTGAGCTGAGCAACGCCGACTGTCAGCTTCGCTAAAGTTAGCGCCCGCCCGGTGAGCATTTCGGCTAAACTGTCGGCAACGCGCGTGGCAGCTTCGTCGTTTTTCTTCCTCCAGTCGCTGAAATCCGCTTCGCCAGTTGATCGCTCGATAACACTTCTTGCGAGAGCGCACTGAGCGGATGCGACCGAGGCAATGCTGCTGTTGATGGCGAGCCGGTTGAAGTAGTCGCCAGCCGCCAGCGGTTCGGTCGCCGCCGCGAGTTCGTCCAGTTGGAACGCTTCGCGGATCGCAAATATCACCTTCGCGGCTGCCAAAATCGGGGCTTGCGTTTCGTTCGATACCCGCACGATGTCCAGCGCCTGGGAGAGCGGCTCGATGGCCGCGATGCGCATCGCAAGTTCCGCCGGCAGCCCTTCATCCTGAAGCCGCGCCTCCTCCGCGTGAAGCCGGGTCTCCGCACCTTCCGGCAACACGGCAGCCATCGTCATGATGAGGGAGTCGACCCCGTCGCGGTAGCGCGCAATCTCCGGCTCAAGCCCTTCCTTGAAGCGATTGTGCCTCAGAAACCACGCCGTTTGCCGGCGCAGCAGGTCTTGCACTTTCCGGTACAGGCGCAATTGCTTCTGGCCGTCCATCTTGCCGTCCAGCGCGTCGATGCCCGCATAAAGGGTCTGCATCTGGTAGACGGCCATTACCGCCGCGAAGGCATAGGCGATGTTTTCCGGCGTGTGCCCGGTTTCTTCGATCATGCGCACGGCGAAGGTCGGGCCGCCGGTGTTGATGATGTCGTTGGCGAGGCTCGTGGCTATGATTTCGCGGCGGAGGCGGTGATGCTCGATCTCGGATGCAAACCGTTCGCGCATGATCGGCGGAAAATAGCCGAACAGCGCACGGCCGAGATAAGGGTCGTCGGGCACGGTCGAGTGGACGAGTTCATCTTGCAGGCCGATCTTTGCATAAGCGAGCAGCACCGCAAGCTCGGGCCGGGTCAGGGGCTTGCCCGCCTCGTATCGCTCCGCAATGGCGGCCTCGGACGGCAATGTCTCCAGCCCCCGGTCGAGACGGCCCTCCTTTTCGAGCCGATGCATCAATCGCTGCTGGAAACCAAGGTCTGAGAGGCCGTCCAACTCGGCAAGGCTGATCGCGAGCGTTTGCAGATAGTTGTTCTTGAGCACCTCGCTCGCGACTTCGCCGGTCATCGCGGCCAGAAACTCGTTGCGCGAACGCGTGTCGAGCTTGCCTTCGGCGACGGCCGCGCCGAGCGCGATCTTGATGTTGACCTCGACGTCGGACGTGTTCACGCCCGCCGAGTTGTCGATGGCGTCGGTGTTGATCCTGCCTCCGAGGAGCGCGAGCTCGATGCGGCCGCGCTGCGTGACGCCGAGATTCGCGCCTTCGCCGACTACGTGCGCCCGCAGCTCCCTGGCAGCGACCCGGATGGCGTCGTTGGCCTTGTCGCCCACCTGGAGGTCGGTCTCGCCGCTGCCGCTCACATAGGTGCCGATACCGCCGAACCACAATAGATCGACCGGCGCCTTAACGATCGCGCTCATAAGCTCGTTCGGCGTCACGATGGCTGGGGCTCCGAGGAGCTTCTGCGCTTCGGCCGAAAGCGCGATGTGCTTCTCGCCGCGGCTGTAAATGCCGCCGCCTGTGGAAAGCTTGGACCTGTCGTAATCGCGCCAGCTCGATCGCGGCAAATCGAAAAGGCGCTCGCGCTCCTCAAAGCTTAAAGCGGGATCGGGGTCGGGATCGATAAAGATATCGCGATGGTCGAAGGCGGCCACGAGCTTGATCGTCTTCGACAGAAGCATCCCATTGCCGAACACATCGCCCGACATGTCGCCAATGCCCGCTACCGTGAACGTCGTCTTCTGGATGTCGACGTTCATTTCGCGGAAGTGCCGCTTCACCGCCTCCCAGGCGCCCCTCGCGGTGATGCCCATCTTCTTGTGGTCGTACCCGGCCGAGCCGCCGCTCGCGAAGGCGTCGCCGAGCCAGAAGCCGCGCTTCAGCGAAATCTCGTTCGCGATGTCGGAGAAAGTGGCCGTGCCCTTGTCCGCGGCTACGACAAGATACGGATCGTCGCCATCGCGCCGGATGGTGTCGGCGGGCGGCACGACCTCGCCCTTCACAAGATTGTCCGTGATCGAAAGCAGGCTTGAGACGAACGACTTGTAGCAGGCGATGCCCTCGGCCTGCATCGCCTCGCGGTTTCCCGCTTGCTGCTTTTTTGGCACGAAGCCGCCTTTCGCGCCCTGGGGCACGATGACAACGTTCTTCACCTGTTGCGCTTTTGCGAGGCTCAGGATCTCCGTGCGGAAATCCTGCGGCCGGTCCGACCAGCGCAAGCCGCCCCGTGCGATGGGGCCGCCACGCAGATGGATGCCTTCGAAGCGCGGCGAATGAACGAAGATCTCGGCAAAAGGCTTGGGCGCGGGAAGCCAATCGATCTCACGGCTTCGTAGCTTGAACGCGATCGTTTCCGGCTGGCCGCGATGGTAGAAGTTCGTGCGCAGCGTGGCGCTTACCAGAGTCAGGAGATTGCGCAGGATTCGGTCGTCGTCGAGCAGAGGGATCTTGTCGAGCTCCGCCGTGATCCGCTTGGCGATTGCCGCGCGTTCGGCGTCGCGTTCCTCCGCGCTCAGATTTCGAGCCGGGTTGAACATCGCGTCGAACAGCGCGAACAGATCGGCTGCAACGCCGGCATATTTGTTGAGCACCTCGGAGACGTAGACAAGGCCGTAAGGCGCGCCGGTCTGCCGGTAGTAGGAACTGTAGGCGCGCAGCACCGCGGCTTGCCTCCAGTCCAGACCGGCGGCGAGGATGAGCCCGTTGAAGCGGTCGTTCGGAACAGCATCGCTCCACACCGCCAGAAAGCCGTTTTCCAGATTGCAGCAACGGGCCCCAAATTCTGCGCCGCCGCCGTCCGTCAGCCGCAAATCGCTGTCGTGCAGGTAAACGAGGCGCGCCTCGCCGTTCATTTTTGGAGTGAGCTGGAATGTCCGTTCGGAGATGACATCGAAGCCAAAGTTTTCGAGGATTGGAACCCGCTTCGAGAGTGTGAGCGGCTCGTCAAGCTGCTGCAGGGTTGCGCGAATGCTGCCCGGGTCCGATGCGTTGTCGCGGTAGAGGTCGATGTCTGTCGGGCGGCCGGGCCCAAGCTTTTCGAAGCGCTGGATATCCATCAGCGCGCGCTCTGGCCGGTTCGTTTCCCGATAGCCGGCGGGGAAGGCATCGAGATATTTCTCGACAAGCGCAACTCCCGCGCTGCCATACCGCTGCATGACACGGTCCCGGAATTCGTCGCTCCAGGTCGTGATGATTGTCTCGACCTGGGTTTCGAGATCGGTTTCAGGGGGATTACGAAGGTCCGCATCCTTTCGCCAGATGACGTAATGGACGCGCACCATCGCGCTTTCCGGGAAGAAAGGCGTTGCGGATTCGAGCTGGCCATCGAACGCCTTCTCCAGCATTTTCTCGATGGCACCCCGCACCTGCGTGTTGTGACGCTCGCGGGGCACGTAGATGAAGACAGAGACGAACCGTCTGAATTCGTCGCGCCGCACGAATACGCGCGGCCGCGGCGTGAGATCGATCTTGAGGACTTCCTCGGAAATCCGCGCGAGCTGGTCCGCCGATATCTGAAATAGCTCGTCGCGCGGGAACGTCTCCAGCACGTTCATGAGTGCGCGGCCGGAATGGCTCTCCGGCGGATAGCCCGAGCTGCGGATGACCTTGCTAACCTTCTGGCGAAGAAGCGGAATATTGCGAGGCGAGAGGTTATAGGCGGTCGCCGTGAACAGCCCCGCAATGAGGACTCCGCCGGTGATATTGCCGCCCGCGCCATAAAACTTGATGCCGATCGTATCCATGTGGATTCGGCGGTGAACTGTGGACTTGCTGTTGGCTTTTGCGACGATAACGGGGGGGGAATTCAGAAAGTAGGCACGCCCCTGCCGAGTGAGCGTCTGCTCGTCGTCGTCCTGCCGAATCAGGGTCACAGAGCTGTCCCGCAAAAGACCAAGACCGAGTTCCGGACGGGGGATGAGCTGGCCATGCTCCTGATCGCCGGCATAGCCGTATTCCCTAAGTCCGAGGAAGATGAAGTTGTCTGCCAGAAGCCAGCGGAGAAATGCGAGCGATTCCGAATTGGTCTCGGCGGTTGCCGGGGGCGGACTTTTCTCGAATTGCTCGATGATGCGATTGAGCCGCGCCGCCATCGCCGGGAAATCGGAGACGATGCGCTTCACATCGGAAAGGACACGCCTCAGCGCTTTCTCGATTTCGGCGGCAGGCGGCTGCGGGCCGAGCTTGCGAATCTGGAGGTGGATGAAGCTCTCGCGCGGGATGCCGTTGGGAACCGGAGCGGCGGCGTCGAGCGCCGTCAAGATACCTTTTTCATCGCGGCGCACCTCGAAAATCGGGTGCGCCACAAGCTCTGGCACAAGGCCAAGATCGCGCAAGCCCCCGAGCACCGAATCGAGAAGGAAAGGCATGTCGTCGTTGACGAGGTCGATGACGAGAAACTCGGTCTTGCCTGCGAAGCGCTGCCTAAGCACGATCTTCGGCTCGCCCTGCCGCCGCTGGCGGAAACTGTCGAAAGCGTCTGCCGCGAAGGCGATCAGATCGCCCGTCCCGTAATTTTCGAATTCGGCCGCGTCGACCTCGTTGAAGAGCTGCTTGGCAAAACGCGCCGCAAGGCCATCCCCCGTTTGGTTGGCCAGAGAGCGGACGATCATCGCAAGTTTGCTGCCGCCGGAGGTTTCAGCCGTCAAAGCCATGCTGGTGCTCCATCCCGGTTAAGTCATTTGCGATACGAGTTTGCGGACCGTGACTGAGCCCTGATACAATAGCAAGGGTAAGCGCTGCCGTATTTCACAACCTTGAAGAGAGGCCGAACTTGTGAGCAACAGCGAACCACTCACGGCATTGAGCCTTCCCGAGGCTGAACTAGATCCTGAGCTTCGCACCTATTTCCGCGTCTGTAAGGAGAAGCTTGGCTTTGTGCCGAACGTCCTCAATGCCTACGCGTTCGATAACAAGAAGTTGAAAGCCTTTATCGATTTGTCCGACGATCTCATGCTCGGCGAGAGCGCACTCTCCCGGCTTGAGCGCGAAATGATCGCTGTCGCCGTCAGCGCCGCCAATCACTGTCATTATTGTCTCACGGCGCATGGGGCCGCCGTCCGCTACCGCTCCAACGATCCGATGCTCGGAGATATGATCGAGCACAACTATCGCGTGGCGCCGCTGACTCCAAAGCAGAAGGCGATGCTGGACTTCGCCGTGAAGCTGACGGAAGCGCCGGACAAGATTGAGAATGCCGACCGGGACTTGCTGCGGCAGCTCGGCTTCTCCGATCGCGACATTTGGGACATCGCTGCCGTCGCTGCCTTCTTCAATATGTCGAACAGGCTTGCGAGCGCCGTCGATATGCGGCCGAACGCGGAATATTACGGCCTCGCCAGAACGAAGACGGAGGGCGCGTCGTAGCTAAGACCGAACGCAATAGACGCTGCCCCTGTGCATCCAGTAATCTGAAGGTGAAAGGTTCGCGCAAACAGCGACTTAGCATTGTGCTCGCTGGGCCCCCGCCTGCACGGGGACGACAGTAAGACCCGGTCAAGAATTTCGGCGCTTGTATAGGGGCGCACTCAACGAATAACCACTTCTTAGCGAATGCCTTGCTCCAGTCTAAAACCCTGTTGCCTGGGCGCAATAGGCCGGGAGTTTTCTCCGCCTTATGCATAGCCGCCGCCACGAACACAGGATATTACTTTCCAGACGGCGGTTGTTATTATCTCGCGGAGAAGGCGAGGCGGGGAGCAGAACATGAAAAAGTGGGCGCAAGCGTTCGGCGTTGCGATCATAGGCGGGTTGGCATTGGCGGGCGCGGCCGCGGAGCCAGCGCGGGCGGAATGTTATGTCCAGGCGCCGCTTCCCTCAGTGCACCGCACATACATCCGGCGCGATGTCGTCGAGCCTGGCGTTTACGAAGTGGGGCGCAGCCCCTCCGCTTACGGCTGGTTGCACGAAGCCGTCGAGCAGCCGGGCGCCGTGATCTGGCACGAGGAGCCCTCGGTATACCGCACAGTTCCGGTGCGTGTCCGCCAGCCGGGCGGCTCGATTTGGCAAAGGCGATGCATTCAAGGGCAGGCCGCGGTGTGCCGCTTCCGGGTTCCGCCAACCTACATCACCGTTGAAAAGCGCATTCTGGTTCACAGGGGACGGCGCTGGGCGGAGCAGACGCCTTCCACCATCGGTTATGTTCACCGGCGCATCCTGCTCCGGCCCTATAAGAATTATGCGCACTTCCAGCGCCCCTATATCGCCTTCTCGCGCGAACACCTGATAATCCAGCCCGAGGGCGCACGCCTGGTTCCTGCGCCGGGCGTGCCGCCTTGCTGATACAGGCCGTTATATCATTGCGCGCGACGTGCATCCGGTAATCGGAAAGCTAACGTTGATACTGGGTCCCCGCCTGCGCGGACACGGCACAGGACCGGTCAAGAATTCCGGCGCTCGCTGTGATTTTACTGCGCGCGGATATCCCAGCATTCGATGCCGCTGCGCTTGAGCCGCTTGCACGCGGATTTGGCCTGACCTTCGTCGGCGAACCGGCTGAGCCGGGCGCGAAACATGGTGACGCCTGTCGGGAGCGCCACCGGCATGATGAACTGCGGATGTGCCTTTATGAGCGCGGGGCCGAGGGCCTGCTTGACGCTTTCAAGTCGCTGCTCCGCCTGCGCCTGGTCCGGGAAGGCGCCGACCTGCACGTGATACGGGCCGGGCTGGTCCATCTCGCGTGAGGCGGCGGCTGCCGCGGCGGCGAGCGTCTGTGGCTGCGTCGCGTCCTCGGGTTCGGCGGAGCGCGCTGCGACCTCGGTCCTAGCAGGCTGAATTTCAGGCGCAACGTTGATCGCGGCTGCCGCCAGCGGCTCCACTTCGGCTTGGCGCACGGTTTTGTAATGGATGGACACGTTCTGGAGCTGTGCGGGCTGCGCCTGGGCCACCAGAGTTTCATTCCGGACCACGTCTTGCGGCGGGGGAGGATTAGCTGCGCTGCGGCTCGCCGCCCGTTCCGCCTTGTCCTCGGGCTCATCCGTCGACATCTCGGAGGCCGCCGCAGGTTCGGAACGTGTCACGAAGGGCTTGGCGATGAGCCCGTTTTCTATAGACGCAACAAGCATCGCGCTCGAGGCCGGATCCGGTTTGCGCCTGTGTTGAAGCGAGGGATGCGTCACCGTAGCGGAGCGCCTCGCGGCCCAACCGGGCTTGGCTGCAGCGGCCTCGACTTTCTTGGGCTTTTCAACGGGCGCATGCTCAACGGGTTTTGCCTTTTCGGCGAGCGCGAGTTCCACAGGCTTTGGCTTTGCGGCCGCAGCTTGAACCCCTGCCTTTCGCGCAGCAGCCAGCGTGAGCGCCTTCGGCCACGATGCATCGAGGATATTGCGCATTGCAGCGTTTCGCGCACTCGACGACGAGCCGCCCAGCACCACCGCCAGAAGCCGCTTGTCTCCGCGCTTTGCCGTCGCCAGCAGGTTGAAGCCGGACGCCGCCGTGAAGCCGGTTTTCATGCCCTCCATCCCCTCGTAGGAGAAAAGCATCGTGTTGTGGTTCCGGTAGATTTCACCGTCGTACTGAAAATATTTCGTTGCAAATACCTTGGAGCGCTCGGGGTGATCGGCCAGGATGCTTTTCCCGAGGATGATCAGATCCTGCGCCGTTGTCCTTTGATCCGGATTGGGCAACCCGGAAGCGTTCCTGAAGGTCGTGTTCAGCATTCCGATCGTGCGGGCCTTCTGGGTCATGCGCCGCGCGAACTCCTCCTCCGACCCAGCCAGCGCCTCTGCAACGGTGACCGCCATGTCGTTCGCCGATTTCGTGACGATGGCTCCGATGGCGTCGGCAACCGAGATCGTATCGCCCGGCGACAGGCCGAGCTTTGTCGGCGACTGATCCGCTGCGTGCTCTGAGACCCTGAGTTGGCTCTTCATGGTCAGCTTGCCGTCGCGCAACGCATCGAACAGCAGGTACAGCGTCATCACTTTCGTGATCGACGCCGGATAGCGCGGCTCGTTGGCATTCTTGGAATAGAGGATCCGGCCGGAATAGACGTCGATCGCCATCGCGGAGGCCGGAGGCGAATAACGCTCGCGAACAGGATGGCGGCGCGCTTCGGCCTGTGGGCCAAAGAGCATCAACGCGGCGATCACACAAACAAAAAGAGCTGGCCATTTCGGTTCAGCTCTTGGAGCCGATACTCGCTCCTGCTTCAGGGATGGCATCGATTTTTCCGGATCATATCCCGCTGAAAACCCAAAAACTTTGTCTTGAGCAAGGCAGCGCCCCGGCGTCTCTCGCCGAAGCGAAAACCTCTACGCAAGGTTGTTCGAGAATGCTGCTATACCTGCGCGTGCGTTAATACTCTCTTACCCATGCTTGAGTGAAAAAAAATGACCGGGCAATTAAGTTCCGAACTGATTTTCAGATATCCTGGGGTTCTGAGCCTAGCCAGATCGGCAGGCCCCTTTCATGGCGAAAAGTGAACCATATATTCCTGCAGTCATTACACTTCCGGGCCTTGACAGAAGAAACCGATAAACGGGAGTATGTAGGGTGAAGGCTTGCATAGCCACACAATGGTTGGGGTTGCCCCTGTGAGTGATAGCGCCCGAAAGTTTCAGGCTTTTGATTGGCTCTCGATGGTTGCGGCGATGGCAGGCAATAACGGCTTCAAAGGCGACAATGACCTCAAAACGGGCGTGGTAACAAAAACGCGTCCGAAGACGAAACGGCCGAGCCTGTACAAAGTTCTCCTTCTGAACGACGATTACACTCCGATGGAGTTCGTCGTTTACGTGCTTGAGCGGTTCTTCAACAAGCAGCGGGAGGAGGCAACGCGCATTATGCTTCATGTGCATCAAAAAGGCGTCGGCGTCTGCGGCGTCTATACCTACGAGGTTGCTGAGACCAAGGTCACGCAAGTGATGAATTTCGCGCGACAGCATCAGCATCCCCTGCAGTGTACCATGGAAAAGGAGTAGGTGCGGCAGTGCCATCATTCTCAAACAGCCTGGAAGAGTCCCTCCACCGCGCAATCGAATACGCCAACGAGCGTCATCACGAGTACGCGACGCTCGAACACCTGCTCTTGTCGCTGATCGACGATCGCGACGCCTCCTCCGTCATGCGGGCCTGTAATGTCGACATCGAGCGCTTGCGGGCAAAGCTGACCGATTTTCTCGATAAAGAACTCACCAATCTCATCCTCGACCAGGATGGTGAAGCACAGCCTACCGCGAGTTTCCAGCGCGTCATTCACCGCGCCGTCGTGCATGTGCAGTCGTCCGGCCGCGAAGAGGTGACCGGCGCGAATGTGCTTGTCGCGGTCTTCGCCGAACGGGAAAGCAACGCGGCATACTTCCTGCAAGAGCAGGACATGACGCGGTTCGACGCCGTGAACTTCATTTCGCACGGCATCTCGAAGCGCGCCGGCATGTCGGAGCCGCGCGGCGTTCGTGGCGTCGATGACGACGCGACGACGGTTGACGGCGCGGACGACAAGAAGCGCTCGACCGATGCGCTTGAGGCTTATTGCGTCAACCTCAACCAGAAGGCGAAGGACGGCCGCATCGATCCGCTGATCGGGCGCGACAAGGAGATCGAGCGCACCATCCAGGTGCTTTGCCGCCGGTCGAAGAACAACCCGCTTTATGTTGGCGATCCGGGCGTCGGCAAGACGGCCATTGCGGAAGGGCTCGCGCGGAAGATCGTCCGCGGCGAGGTGCCGCAGGTGCTCGCGAACGCAACCGTATTCTCGCTCGACATGGGTACTCTGCTTGCCGGAACCCGCTACCGCGGCGATTTCGAAGAGCGTTTGAAGGCCGTGATGAAGGAGATCGAAGCCTATCCCGGCGCGATCCTGTTCATCGACGAGATCCACACCGTGATCGGTGCGGGCGCGACCTCGGGCGGCGCAATGGATGCATCGAACCTGTTGAAGCCCGCACTGCAATCGGGCGTGCTGCGTTGCATCGGCTCGACGACCTACAAGGAATACCGCCAGCACTTCGAAAAGGACCGCGCGCTCGTCCGCCGCTTCCAGAAGATAGACGTGGCCGAGCCGACGGTCGAAGATGCGATCGAAATCATGAAGGGCCTCAAGCCGTATTTCGAGGACTTCCACAACATCAAGTACACCAACCAGGCGATTAAGGCCGCGGTCGAGCTTTCCGCGAAGTACATCCACGACCGCAAGCTTCCCGATAAGGCGATCGACGTGATCGACGAAACGGGTGCGTCGCAGATGCTTCTGTCACCTTCGAAGCGCAAGCGCACCATCGGCGTGAAGGAAGTCGAGGCGACGGTTGCGACCATGGCGCGCATCCCGCCAAAGACGGTGTCCAAGTCCGACACCGAGCTTCTGCGCAATCTCGAAAACGATCTGAAGCGCGTCGTCTTCGGGCAGGATCAGGCGATCCATGCGCTCTCGGCGGCCATCAAGCTCGCCCGCGCCGGCCTGCGCGATGCCGAAAAGCCCATCGGCTGCTACCTCTTCTCAGGCCCGACCGGCGTCGGGAAAACAGAAGTGGCGCGGCAGCTCGCGAGCCTGCTCGGCGTGCAGATCCTTCGCTTCGACATGTCGGAGTATATGGAGCGGCACACCGTATCCCGCCTGATCGGCGCGCCTCCCGGGTATGTCGGGTTCGACCAGGGCGGCCTTTTGACCGACGGCGTGGACCAGAACCCGCATTGCGTGCTTCTGCTCGACGAGATCGAGAAGGCGCATCCGGATCTGTTCAACGTGCTTCTGCAGGTGATGGACCACGGCAAACTCACCGACCATAACGGCAAGCAGGTCGATTTCCGCAACGTGATCCTCATCATGACCACGAACGCGGGCGCGGCGGAAATGGCCAAGGCAGCCATCGGCTTCGGCAGCACTCAACGGGCGGGCGAAGACGAAGAGGCGATCAAGCGCATGTTCTCGCCCGAATTCCGCAACCGCCTCGACGCCGTCATTGCGTTCTCACGGCTGTCGCGGACGATGATCTCAAGGGTCGTCGAAAAGTTCATCTTCCAGCTCGAAGCGCAACTCGCCGACCGCAACGTCATGATCGAGCTTTCGCCCGAGGCGATGGACTGGATTGCCGACCACGGCTACGACGAACTGTATGGCGCGCGGCCGCTTGCCCGCGTCATCCAGGAGCACATCAAGAAGCCGCTAGCGGAAGAGCTGCTGTTCGGCAAGCTCGAAACGGGCGGAACAGTTCGCGTGGTTGTCGAAGAGAAGGACGGCAAGAAGAAACTTTCTTTCGAAGTCATCGAAAGCAAGGCTCCGGTCAAGGTCGAGGAGGTTGACGGCCCGGTCGATGGCGAAGGCGGAGACCGCACGCCGACAGCGCTCATTCCTAAGGTGCCGTTGAATCGATAGCAGGCTCCCGGAAGCCATCGCAAATTGCACATGGCCGGGCTTGTCCCGGCCATTGCGCGTCACTGCCAGCGGTTGACAATTCGCCGGTCTTCCACACCTTGCTCCGCGGCCCATCGAGAAATGCCGTGCGCCCTCTCCGCGTTACCGATACGAAGAGACACAAGCAACCGGAACAGAAGGGGAATTGCTTGAGACACAAAGCGGGATTTAGGGCGCGGCTTCTGCTGGCGTCGTTTTGCGTGGCGGTTATATCTGCAACAGCGCCGGTTGCCGGACCAGCCCGGGGACAAAATTCCGATGCAGCTGCCATCGATCCGGCGCGCATTGCCGCCGCGAAGGAACTCATGGAGGTCGCCGGTTCTGCAAAACAATTCGATATTGTCGTGCCCTTGATCTCGCAGCAGCTGGAGGCCGCGTTCATCAACCTCAAGCCCGATCATGCGGCTGAGATCAAAGAGGTTTTCCAGGTCATTCCCGAAAAGTTCTCGCAGCGGAAGCAGGAGCTTCTGGACCAGATCGCCGCCCTGTATGCTGAGCGGCTGACGGCGGCCGAGTTGAACGAGATCATCGGTTTCTACAAAAGCCCCATTGGCGCCAAGTTCGTTCAGCTGCAACCGGAGCTGGTGCAGCAAAGCATGGCGCTTGGCCAAGCATGGGGACGCAAGATCGGGGAGGAGATCGATCAGGAAGTCCGCAAGGAATTGAAGCAGCGCGGCGTCTCGATCTAAGCGTATGCCCGGCTTGCATGGAAATGCGGGCACCTCTCCAAGAGGCCGGATCACTTGCGGTCCCGGTCACATCAGATGTAAGCGCCCCTCACCCCAACCCTCTCCCCCTGGGAGAGGGAGCACGTCGAGCTTGCCACACCGTTCACGAGGGGAGATTGCCGCGGCTCAGCCCGCCATCGCGGCGGCCGCGCGTTCCATGCGCTTGCGCTCATTCGAGTCCAGATAGCGCTTGCGCAGCCGGATCGACTTCGGCGTGACCTCGACAAGCTCGTCGTCCTGGATATAGGCGAGCGCCTTTTCCAGCGGCATTCTCATCGGCGGGGTGAGGCGTACCGCCTCGTCCTTGCTCGTGGTGCGAATATTGGTGAGCTGCTTGCCCTTGAGCACATTCACTTCCAGGTCGTTATCGCGCGTATGCTCGCCGACGATCATGCCGGGGTAAACCCTCGTCTGCGGGTCGATCATCATCGGCCCGCGGTCTTCCAGGTTCCACAGCGCGTAGGCGACGGCTTCGCCCGTGCTGTTCGAGATCAAGACGCCGTTGCGGCGCCCCTGGATATCTCCCTTGAAAGGCGCGTAGGTGTGGAAGAGCCGGTTCATGATCGCGGTGCCGCGGGTGTCGGTGAGGAGCTCCCCCTGATAGCCGATCAGCCCGCGCGTGGGCACGTAGAATATCAGACGCGTGCGCCCGCCGCCCGAGGGGCGCATTTCGACGAGATCGCCCTTCCGCTCGGAAAGCTTCGAGACCACCGCGCCCGCATGCTCCTCGTCCACGTCGATGATGACTTCCTCGATAGGCTCCAGCCGGCCCCCTGTTTCGGGATCGGTCTCGAACACCACGCGCGGACGCGACACGGTCAGCTCGAAGCCTTCGCGCCGCATGGTCTCGATCAGGATGCCGAGCTGCAACTCGCCGCGGCCGGAAACCTCGTAGGCGTCGCTATCCTGCGTCTCGGCAATCCGCAGCGCGACGTTGCCCTCGGCTTCGCGAAGAAGCCGGTCGCGGATCACGCGGCTTTGAACCTTGTCGCCTTCCTGGCCTGCAAACGGCCCATCATTGATGCGAAAGGTCATGGTCAAGGTCGGCGGATCGATGGGCTGCGCAGGCAGCGGATGCGACTCTTGCGGATCGCAAATGGTATCGGCGACGGTTGACTTTGCCAGGCCGGAAATTGCGATAATGTCGCCCGCCCTGCCTTCATCGATCGGCACGCGCTCCAAGCCCCGAAAGCCCAGCACCTTCGACACGCGGCCTTGCTCGATGAGCTTTCCGTCCCAGCCCAATGCCTTCACCGGCATGTTCGGCTTCACGACGCCGTTCGAAACGCGGCCGGTCAGAATGCGGCCAAGGAAGGGGTCCGCTTCAATCGTCGTCGCGAGCATACGGAACGGCCCGCCGCCCACTCTCGGCGGCGCGACGTGTTTCAGCACGAGGTCGAAGAGCGGCGCCATGTCCTCCTTCGGGCCGGCCGGATCATGAGCCATCCAGCCTTGCTTGGCAGAGCCGTAAAGGATCGGGAAATCGAGTTGCTCCTCCGTGGCGTCGAGGTTCGCGAACAGATCGAAAACTTCGTTCACCACCTCGACATGGCGCTCGTCCGGCTTGTCGATCTTGTTGATCGCGACGATGGGACGGAGGCCGATCTTGAGCGCCTTCGACACCACGAATTTCGTCTGCGGCATCGGACCTTCGGAGGCATCGACCAGCACGATGGCGCCATCCACCATGTTCAGGATGCGTTCCACCTCGCCGCCGAAATCCGCGTGGCCCGGCGTGTCGACGATATTGATGCGATGATCCTTCCACTGGATGGACGTGACTTTCGCAAGGATCGTGATGCCGCGCTCCCGCTCCAGGTCGTTCGAATCCATGGCGCGCTCGGCCACGCGCTGGTTCTCGCGGAACGAGCCCGATTGTTTCAACAGCACGTCGATGAGTGTCGTCTTGCCGTGGTCGACGTGGGCAATGATAGCTATGTTGCGCAAGTCCATGCCGAGCCGCGCCTCTTTCTTAGATTAATGTTGCAATGCGAGATTTCGCCTTAGATGTGAGGCAAAGGCGCGCCCGCGTCAATGGCCATCGCCTCAATTCGGGCAGCTTGGGCCTGCCGGATCAACATCCAAACGAAGAGTTCTGCTGTCCCGATGGCGCTGCGAGGGACGAACACGATCCAACGAAGCGTGCCCGGTACGGCAAGCGTTCAGGCCGATAGCGCACGTCTGTTATTATTTCAGGATCAGGGACTTATCGGCGCTGAGCGCCGGGTTTGCGGCTGCGTTGGGGAACCGGCCGCCTCTCCATCTGCACGCGGGCTATTTCAGACGAAACCCAGGACAGGATGACGGAGAGCGCATCCGCCGGCGGCATTCCCTGATAAATGGCTGCCTCAAAAGCGTTGATCACTTGCGATTGAAGCGCATCGGCCACTTTGTCGGGAACCGGAGACTTCGGCTTACGAGGACATAGTTCATCAATTCTGTCAGCACTCCTGCTATGTAATGGCATGTGCCCATCCTGCTGCGGCCGTCGCGCGAGTAGATGCTTTCGCAGCACGTAATCAGCCGGTCGTAACCGCGAGGCGCCTTGCCCTTCCCCGCATTTTCAGGAAGTAACGCCTCAGGACGCTGTGCCTAGCTGGCAACCATGACAGGTCTATCCGAGGTACGACGGCAAGATAAGCCCGTGCCGGACGGCTTTGACCGTGGCCAACGTGCGCTCGTTGGCTTGTAGTTTTTTAAATACATTGTTCATATGAAACCGTACCGTTGAGTGAGAAACGCCAATAATCTCCCCAATAACGGAGTCGCTTTTTCCTTCCGCAGCCCACGACAGAATCTCTTTTTCTCGAGCGGTTAGATGAACAGCACCGGAGAAATCGTCTTGAGAGCGGTTGTTGCTTGATAATTCCGTGTGCACCAAATGAAACTGCGTGAATATAGCCTGCAACTTGCACAACACATTCTTATCGGGCCGGACGCCGCCGACACTGCTTGCCATGGACACTCCAGCTATCTCGCCATGGGCGCCGTAAATGGGAATGGCGATGCCGTCGAGAAGCCGCGCTTCCGCAGCCTCATCCATGAGCTTCTTTTGCTCTGCCGTGCAAGCGGGAAGCAGTGAGTTCCACAATATCGGCCTGCGGGTAACTCCAGCTGCGCGAACCACCGGATCGATCTTCAGATATTCCTTCGCAGCATAATACTGCATCCAATCATCAGAAAAATTGCATTGAACGCCATGCTGGGCGTTCAATCCGACTGACGGATGAGGGGTGATAAGGCTGTAGCAGAACCGGTCATATCCAAAGAATTTCAGGGCGTCTGCAAATAGCCTCGAAACCTCTTCCGGCGACTTGGCCTGGTTCGCTTCTTCTATGAAGCGCTCAATCGCAAAACTTACCATTCTAGGCCGTATGCGTAGCTGCCGTCACGATAGCGGGCGGATCAGACGTTGAGACACCATATCTTTAATGCAATGCCTTAAGCTACACAATTATCTAAACGGGTGAAAAAATGGAGCCAAATGGCCGGGGAGCAGCCCATCGCCACCGCCCTCGCGGTATTTTCTCGCACATCCATCAGTCATACTAATATTCGGTCAGTCTGCTTTCAGCCGAATGCGCCGCGCCCCGCGCCCCGTTTCCAAACCTGCGCTTCAGCGGAATTGCGGCGAGCGCCAGAAGGGCGAGTCCACTCAGCGCGATGACCATCCGCGGCGTGAGGATGGAGTGGATCGAGATCGGGCCGCCCTGATCCAGCACTTCGCCAAGCCCGGCCCCGGAGAGCGAGAACACGATTGTTGCGGGGATGATTCCAAGAAATGTGGTCAACACGAAAGTGCTGAGCTTCACTCCCGCAAAGGCTGGGATCACGTTCACGAGGAAAAAGGGAAAGAGCGGCAGAAGGCGAAGCACAAGGAGATAGGACCAGGCGTTCGCCTTGATGGCCCAGGCCAGTTTTGCGCCCCTGGGTCCGAAATGCTCCATTGCGTTGTTGCCCATCATCGTCCGCGCAAACACGAAGAGAAGCGTCGCGCCAACGGTCGCGCCGATCAGCGTGAGCACCGTTCCGGCTGCGGCGCCGAACAGAAATCCGCCCGTAAGGGTCAAGAGCAGCGCGGAAGGCAAGGAAAGCGCGACGACCACCACATAAAGGGCGACGTAGCCCACCGCGGATAGCGCATAATTGTCCGCAACGAAATTGACGAGGTCCTGCCGGTTCGCTCGCAAAGCTCCGAGCGTGAGAGAGGCGGGAAGTCCCGATGCGTGAATGATTACGATTACGCCAAGCGCGAGTATCGTCAGCCAAAACCGGCGGTCTCTCAGCAGACGAGGCATGGACCGCTCCACCCGTAAAGCTTCAGCATGCATGGCGCGCAGAACCGCATGAACCGCCTCCGAGAACGCAGAACGTGGCGCAATAAGGATGCACGAGAGACACGGCGCGGCTGGCTTGGGCCAGCGTTTCGCCAAGCTCAAAACGCGCATCGTAGGGAAGAAGCGTGCAAGCGGCCACGGAAGGCGCTTCGGCCCCTTTTCTCTTAATGACCATGCGTGCGCTCGCGCACATGACATCGCCGGGCGACTTGCCAAGGATGCTCCAGCAGGCTTCCGTGATCTCGGGAGGAGAAACGCCCGGTCTCATTTCGGGGAGAAGCACGAGCGCTTGCGTGTCGTTGCAGTCGATGCCAACGCCGCACTGGGCGAATAGCGCGGCAAATCCTTTTCGCAGCACAGTTTCGCCATCGCCCAACAGGGAGCGCCCGGCGACTTCGAGCTGGACGCCTGCGCGGGAGAGCCAGATCAGCCCGTCTAGAGTGTGAGCAAATGCGCCCTCGCCCCGCTCCGCGTCGTGCACCTCGGCACGGAAGTCATCGAGCGACACGCGGATGCGCATGCGCGCGCCATAAGCCTTTTCGAGGCGGACAATGTCCGCCTTCCGGTGCTCCATCGGCTTCAGCGCATTCGTCAGCGTGAGTGTTTGAAAGCCGCGGCGGAGCGTTTCCTCGAGAATGTCAATGAACGCCGGGTTCATGAATGGCTCGCCGCCCGTGAAGCCGATCAAGGAGACCGGCCGCGAAAGTTTCGCGATCTCGTCCAGGAACGGGACGGTATCGGCCAGCGTCAGGTAGGCGAGGCGGTCGTTTCGCGGCGAGCTTTCGATGTAGCAATTCGCGCAGGTGATGTTGCAGAGCGTTCCGGTATTGAACCAAACCGTGTCAAGGCGCTCCAGCAGAACCGTGGCGCGCCTTTCGCCCCGTGCCGTCCACGTTGGGTCTGCGAATTTTTCTCGAAGGCGGTAATCACGGCCGTCTTCTCTCGCGTATTGCATACAATTTTCCGATGCAGGCAAATCGTTATTATTCATCGCATAACGAGCCGCCTCAGGTACATGCAAGCCTGTCTCACAGTGTCGTTACCTCGTTGAAACGCGAAGCGGCATCCGTTTGAATTTGCGCATGAAACGCCTGTCGATCCAGTCCTTCCACCGCCAAACCCAAGCCCCTTCGAAAGTCAAACCGTTGCGCGTCCCGATTGCGTAGCGTTCGCCGGTCGAGATCAACGAAAGGATATGGCGCTGCGGCTCATAGGCCTGGGGCGGCTGCCGGAGTACGGCCCGGCGCAGATTATCCGCAAGCACCGGGCCTTCGCGAACGGCGTAGACGCCTGCTTTCGGGAGGCGATGGCCGCGAAGAGAGGCCACGTCGCCCGCCGCGAACACGCTCCTGTGCGAGGTGCTTTCCAGTGTTGCCTCGACCTCGATGAAGCCTTGCGCATCGAGTTTGAGCCCTGTCCGGCTAAGCCATGGCACAGCAGAAGCCTGTGTCGCCCAGAAAACCTCGTCGGCGGACAGCGGCTCGCCGCCTGTCACATAAACTCTCCCGTTATCGACACGGGTCGCGGCCATTCCTGTGATAACCTTGATGCCGCGCGCGGCAAGAATTTCGCGAACGCGCGACCGCATGCGGGACGGAAATGCCGCCAGAATCTCCGGGTCGGCGGACAGCAAGAAGAAGGACGCCCCGCCGGGGTCATGGCCCGCGGCCCTAATGTCGCGCCGCAAGCGGCGCTCCATCGAAAGCATCAGCTCGACGCCGCCTGCTCCGGCGCCAACAATGCAAACTCTCGCAATGCCCCGCTTTGCCAGGATCCGCTGCCGCGCCGCTTCGAACCGCGAGAGAAAGCCGTCAATGGGTTTTACGGCAACTGCGTGCTGCGCTGCGCCTGGCACATCGCAGGTGTTGGGTGTCGAGCCGATATCGATGGACAGAATATCGAAAGGAATCAGCGGGCCTCCCGCACAGATCACGCGCTTTACCGCAAAATCGATGCCCACGGCTTCGTTGAGGACAAGGCGCGCCCCCGCGAACTTGCACAGCGGACGCACGTCGATATGCGTGTCCTCGAAGGCGTAGAGGCCGGCGATCAAGCCAGGCAGCATGCCGGAATATGGCGTGTGCGCCTGCCGGGTGATAAGGGTGAGACGTGAGCCTGGGAGAGGTTTCAAGCCGAAGGAGCGGATCACCTCGACATGGGCATGGCCCGCGCCGACGAGCACGATATCCTTCGGTTTGGCTTCGTTGTGCGAGTTCATCGGGAGCGGCGAGAACCTCCCTCCTGGAACCCATCGATTGCCTTGAAGGCCGCAGTGACGGCCTTCATCATCCAGATCTTCCGATGCCTCAGCTCGTCCGGACCGGCTTCATCATTCTCACAAGCACGTCGGTCTTCGCCACGAAATGCTGCATCAAAGCACCGGCAAAGTGCACGAGCACCGCTAAAATGATCAACGGCTTCCCGAATTGGTGCAGATCGCCCATCGTGGCGTAACCCAGGAACCAGGCCATCGCGCCGGTAATCGGCATGACGAAGAGGATCAGGTACAGAATGTGCTGAGTGGCCGACGCGATCACAAGCTTGACGCGGCTTTGGCCGGCCGGTGCGGGCGGCGCGCCATTCTTCACGCGGAAAAGAAGCCGTATGATGGCGAGGGCCAGGACAGCGAAGCCCACAACGACGTGGATGTTGGCCTGCAGCATATCCGAGGGGTTGACTTCCTTGCCCTTGCTGAGGGCGCGATAGGCATGTTCCATGCCTTCGCCGAAGAAGACCTGGAAGATGACCAAAGCCGCGATGATCCAGTGAAGCAGGATCTGCATGAAGCTGTAGCCGGTTGGGGGGCTCTTTCGCGCCATTTCAACTCACTCCAAATACTTGATTTTCGCGTTGCATACACCCGCTCTTGCGCGGCGGTTTTGATCTGGGACAAACGGAAGCTCGGCGGATTGGCACGCGAACGCAAGTCTTATTGGCAGGAAGCCGTGCCACAGGCTAGAAACTAACTATGACAAATGCCTACACACAAAACCTCGACAAGACGCCAGCCAATTTCCAGCCGCTGACGCCGCTTGGATTTCTTTCCCGCGCGGCCCGCGTGTTTCCCGATCATATCGCCGTCGCGCACGGCGCGATGACCTACACCTACGCAGAGTTTTATGCGCGCGCCCGCCGCCTGGCATCGGCGCTGACGCAGCTCGGGATCGGGAAGAACGACACCGTGTCGGTCATGCTACCCAATGTGCCAGCGATGCTTGAGGCCAAGTTCGGCGTGCCCATGACGGGCGCGGTTCTGCATTCAATGAATACCCGGCTCGATGCGGCCAACATCGCCTTCATGATCGATCACGCCGAGACGAAGCTGCTCATCACAGACACGGAATACGCGAAGGTCATCGGAGAAGCGCTCAAGCTCGCGAAGCGGCAGCCCCCCGTCGTCGATTATGCGGACCCGGTTTTTGCCGGCCTCGGCGCGCGGCTCTCCGCAACGGAGTATGAGGATTTTATCGCAACCGGCGATCCGGATTTCGCCTGGAAGATGCCGGACGACGAGTGGGACGCGATCACGCTGAACTACACGTCGGGCACGACCGGCAATCCGAAAGGCGTCGTGTATCACCATCGCGGGGCTTATCTTCTGAGCCTTGGAAACACGCTGGCCGGCAATATCGGGAAGCATCCGCGCTACCTCTGGACGCTCCCGATGTTCCATTGCGACGGTTGGTGCTTCCCTTGGACAATCCCCGTCGTCGCCGGGACGCAAGTCTGCCTCCGCTATGTGCGCCCGGACGCCATCTGGAATGCGCTCGCCGATCACAGAATCACGCATCTCTGCGGCGCTCCTATCGTGATGTCCACATTGCTGAACGCCCCCGCGGAGGTGAAGCGAAAACTCTCTCAAAAGGTTGAGTTCTTGACGGCAGCCGCTCCGCCGCCCGAAGCCGTGCTGGCCGAGATGCGCGAAGCGGGCTTCAACGTCACCCACGTCTATGGCCTGACCGAGGTCTACGGGCCGGCCGTTGTGAACGAGTGGAAGGAAGAGTGGAACGCGCTCGACAGCGCAGCGCAGGCGCACAAGAAGGCGCGCCAGGGCGTGCGGTATGTCCCGCTTGAAGACCTCACAGTACTCGATCCGGGCACGATGACGCCCGTGCCCGCCGACGGCGAAACGATCGGCGAGGTGATGTTCCGCGGCAATGTCGTCATGAAAGGATATCTCAAAAACAAGGAGGCGACCGGGGACGCGCTGGCCGGCGGCTGGTTCCATTCGGGCGATCTCGGTGTGATGTACCCCGACGGCTACATCCAGCTCAAGGACCGTTCCAAGGACATCATCATTTCGGGCGGCGAGAACATCTCTTCGATAGAGCTGGAAGACGTGCTTTATAAGCATCCGGCCGTGCAGGCCGCTTCCGTGGTGGCAAAGCCCGACGACAAATGGGGCGAGACGCCTTGCGCGTTTATCGAGCTGAAGCCGGGGCAGACGGCGACGGCGGAGGAGATCATCGCGTATTGCCGCCAGCACGTGGCTCATTACAAGGCGCCGCGCACCGTCGTTTTCTCGGAACTGCCGAAGACTTCCACGGGCAAGGTCCAGAAGTACATCCTGCGCGAGATGGCGAAGAAGGGTTGAGGCGCGTCCGCGAACCAGACGAGAATTTGTTGAAACTCAAGGTTGGGTCGATTGCGATCATAGAGTCGAATTCGAGGCGCAGCCGCTTATCCCCGGAATGCGGAATTGCCGAAATACCCGCAACAAGCCGCCAGACTGAATTCTTACCCCAACGTTCATTCAGTCATGCACGGAAGAAAGGCTGGGCTATTCGGTCCAAATACAATTCTCAGCGCCGTTGAAAGGCGTATAGGCGAAGTCACACTAGCGATACAAAACCACCGCAATTGCGCTGGAGGAAAGACTACAGCTTGCTAAGCCTGGTACGTTAGTCGATGACCCCATCGGCGCCGCCGCGTTACCGATGAAGCCCACAAATCAATTCGGAGACTGGTCTAGGGACGCTCCCGCGAGAGGTTGAGCTTCATCGGGAAGGCGGCTGGCAGACGCCTTGCGTCGATCGCTGACCGCGCTGAGCGCCCCGTTTTGAGCAGCTTCTCAGCGAGCGTTTTCTGCTGGGGGATGCCGGCGCTCCACAAGGTGGCCGCGATCAGATGTCCCGCCGTGATCGGCACGGCGAGATAGGCCGGAAGGGCTTGGAATAGTCCCGCGCAAAAGGCGGCAAGAGCGGGAAGGGTGATCACGCCGCTCAGTGTCGCCGGATTGCGTTGCAGCAGCGTCTTCGCGTAAGCGACAAATTCCCTGGCGCTTCGTGCTTCGAAGCGCGGGCAAATCGCCGGCTCGCCTTGTTTGAAGCTGTATTCGACCCAGGCGGCGGCCAGATAGAGCGCGCCGCCTGCGATGATGGAAAATGAGGCGAGCGCAGCCCCGGCGGCGATGTAGGCGGCAGCGGCAGCTGCGCTAAACCACGCCGCGCGTTTGATGACCGTGTTCCTGCGCCGAATGGCGCGATCGAGGTTCTCGTTTTGAAGCGGAATCATGGGCGCTTGCGGCAGTGCGATGGCGGGTCCCGCGCCAAGACATGCGACTTCGGCGGCAAGCCAGAAGAAAAGAGAGACGGCGACGACGGCTTCGCCCAACGGTGCGGATGGCCTCGAGACAGCGTCGGCGATGGTTGCCGAGGCAGAGCTTGCGGTGAGTGCGATTTCGGTGGCCGAGGACAGCATGAGCGCGTGTGTGCGCGCTACGACGGGCAGCCGAAATGCATACAGGCTGCGTCGCGGCAGGAGGTGCGTTTGGTGTTGCTTCTGGATCTGCATGGGATAGACATGACAAGCTTATCTTGCATGCTAGGCATGCAAAGTCGGTAAATTCTCGCTTTTCCGAATTATATTTCGGCAGGAATGCGCAAAAAGAGACTCGTATTACTTATCGCTACGAGCGCAACGGTTTTTGCTGTTTCCTAATATTGTTGCTTGAGCGACGCTTTTCAAGTCTGGTTATTTGCGACAATTTTGCAGGGGGGAAAGACGCACGGTTAATCTTCGCGTGGTGAGGAACATCGAGCTTAATTACCTGTGGGATATCACGCGTTTAACGCATGGGAGATCGGCAGGCGCGTGGAGCCGACCGCTTGGCTCGAGGCCGCCTATCAGAAAAGTAGATAGGGAACGAGATGAGGGCGTTTCGAGTGGTGAGTTGGCGACGGGCAGGAACGGCGACTCACCCCCCAGCAGCGGCCACTCTCCAAATCAGCCCGATGCCTGCAGTCGGCCTGCCCCAGAAATCGCCCCGCGCTAAATCGTGCGCCCGCCGTCCACTTCGAGCACCACGCCGGTCACAAACTCCGCGTCGTCCGAAGCGAGGTAGAGGCAGGCGTTCGCGATGTCCCTGGGTTCCGAGAGGCGCCCAAGCGGAACGCTCGCGATGAATTTCGCGCGGTTTTCCGGCGTATCGGGCAGCCCCATGAACTGCTCCAGAAGCCCAGTCGCGCCCATCACCGGGGCAACGCAGTTCACGCGGATTTTCTGCGGCGCGAGTTCCACGGCCATCGAGCGCGACATGAGGTTCACCGCGCCCTTCGAACCGTTGTACCAGGTCAAGCCGGGCCTCGGGCGGATGCCAGCCGTCGAGCCGATATTGATGATCACGCCGCCGCCCTGTTTCGCCAGCACCGGCACGGCGGCATGCGTCATATGGTAGATCGACTTCACGTTCACGGCGTAGACGCGGTCGAACTCGTCTTCGCCGACTTCGAGCATGGGGCGGTTCTTATGGCTCCAGCCCGCGTTGTTCACCACGATGTTGATGCGCCCGAAACTGTCCAGAGTCTTGCGCACGGCCTCGTCGATATCGGTGCGCTTCGTGACATCGGTCTTGATTGCTATGGCAGCCGGTCCGATCTCGCGAGCGACCGCCACCGCGCCATCGCCGTTGATGTCGAGCACCGCAACCTTCGCGCCCTCCCGCGCAAACACCCTCGCAATTTCCGCGCCGAAACCCGACGCCGCCCCCGTCACGATCGCCACTTTGTTCTCAAGGCGCATCTCGTCCTCCTTAGCTTTTTTTAATCTTTATCTGGAGTCGCTGCGCGCCGGGAAGCAGGGTTGCATCCTTCTGAGCTTATCGGTTGTCAACCTTCGACACCGTTCGCCACCGGTTGCTCGCGCAATGCCCGGCGAAGGGTCTTGCCGACGTTCGTATGCGGCAGCGCGGTGCGGAACTCGATCTGGCGGGGCACCTTGTAGCCGGTCAGATATTTGCGGCAGTGCTCGATCAGCGCCTCGGCGGTCAGTTCCGGGTCCCTCCTCACGACCACGATTTTGACGGCTTCACCCGAGCGGGGATCGGACACGCCGACGGCCCCAACATCGAGAACGCCCGGATGCATGGCGACGACATCCTCGATCTCGTTGGGGTAGACGTTGAAGCCGGAGACGACGATCATGTCCTTCTTGCGGTCGACAAAGTAGAGGAAGCCCCGCTCATCCATCCGTGCCAAATCGCCGGTCTTGAGGAAACCATCCGGCGTCATGACCTTGGCTGTCTCGTCTGGATGCCGCCAGTAGCCCTTCATGATCTGCGGCCCGCGAACGCAGATCTCGCCGACCTCCCCGATGGGCAGACTGTTCCCCGCCTCGTCACGGATCGCAACTTCCGTCGAAGGTATGGGCAGACCCAAGGAGCCGGTGAACTCCTTGATGTCGAGGGGGTTGCTGGCGACTGCGGGCGACGCCTCGGTCAGGCCATAGGCTTCGATCAGCGGGCGTCCGGTAAGCTCGCGCCATTTCACCGCAACCGCCCGGTGCACCGCCATCCCGCTCGAAAAGGAAAGCCGCATTCGGGAGAAGTCGAGCGCTGCAAAATCGGGGCGGTGGATCAGGGCGTTGAACAACGTATTGACGCCGACGATCACGGTGAACGGATTCCGCTTCAGCTCCTTGACCAGCACCTTGATCCTTCGAGGGTCTGTCACGAGCACATTCAAGGCGCCAATCTTGAGAAAGACGAGCGACACCGTCAAAGCGAAGATGTGATAGAGCGGCAAGGCTGTCAGGACCGTCTCGCCGCCTTCTCTGAGGACCCCCTTCAGCCAGGCATGCGCTTCCGCAAGATTGGCCAGGATGTTGCCATGGGTAAGCATGGCGCCCTTCGGGACGCCGGTCGTGCCGCCGGTATATTGCAGGAAGGCAAGGTCGTCGCGGCCGACTTCGGCGGGCTTCCAGGGGAGCCGGCTGCCTTGGCGCAAGGCGGCGGAGAAAGGGACCGCGCCAGGGATCCGCCAGTCTGGCACCATGCGCTTCACGTATTTGACCACGAAATTCACGGCGGTACGCTGGAGGGGCGCCAGCATGTCGCCCACTTGGGTCGTCACGACATGCTGGACCGGGGTATTCGCGATGATCTGAGCGAGCGCGTGGGCGCTGTTTTCCAGGATGACGATGGCCTCTGCGCCCGAGTCTTTCAGCTGGTGCTCAAGTTCGCGTGGCGTGTAGAGTGGATTGCAGTTGACGACCGTGTAACCGGAACGCAGCGCACCGAACAAAGCGACGGGGTATTGCAGCAAATTGGGCATCATGAGCGCCACACGGGCGCCGGGTTGCAGCTTCAGCCCGCTCTGGAGGTAGGCGCCGAACTGCCGCGACAGCCGCTCAAGCTCGGAATAGGAGATGGTTCGCCCCATGTTGACGTAAGCAGGAAGCGGGCTGAAGCGGGCCACGCTGTTGTCGAAGACCTCGCCGAGCGAACGGTACTCATTGATGTCGACTTGCGCAGGCACCCCCGCCGGGTAACTTTTCAGCCAGGGATATTCCATACCGTTTCCTCCGCTTGACGCCGGTTACCGAAGCCATCGGGGTGAGGAAGGTCTTGCAAACCTTTTTTGCCTGGCACTTTAGCCGGGAGCATATTCCGTAATAAGAGTAAAATCGGCGTTGTGTTCCAGTGCAGTTTCAGTTTTTGGCATGGCGCAAGGATTCAGCGCGGCGGTTGGTTTTTCTCAGGTTGGACGCAAACGCGTCCCTCACTCCGCCATGCGGCTACGGGCGGGACGGCCGGGTCCGAAGCCCGGCCGTGTGCAGTTTCCCTTAGCTTACAGGCTGTCGCCGAAGTCTTCGCGGAACTTCTCGACGAGCTTCTGCTGCCAGTTCGACACCGGCTTCAGCCGCCCGTAGAAGAATCGCAGGATTTCAGGCTCCTCGACGAAGACAAGACCGCCGACCAGCTTGCGGTTCTGATAGAGCCAATCGATGCGGTCGATCGCATAGCTGACCTGGGAGAGCGTGAACACGCGGCGCGGCATCGCTAGACGCAACAGCTCCATGGCGGAGAACACTTCGCTGCCATCGGGATTGCGCTGCTCGGAAAGCGTGCCGCGCTCCATGCCGCGGACGCCGCCCGCGATGTAGAGCGCACAGCCGAGCGCGCCGGCCGGATATTGCGACTGCGGGACGTGATCGAGGAAACGCAGAACATCGATGTGGCAGCCCAGGCCGCCCGCGGGTGTGATCACCGGAATGCCGCGCTTCACAAGCTCATCGACCATGTAGGCGATGAATTGGGGCCCCTGGCTGATCATGTCCTCGTCCATGGTCTCGTCGAGACCGACGGTCAACGCCTCGATTTCGCGCACCGACATGCCGCCGTAGGTCAGGAAGCCTTCATAAAGCGGAACGAGGCCGCGCATCCGCTTGTAGAGATCCTCGCTTCGCATGCACATCGCGCCGCCACGAACGCAGCCGAGCTTGCGGGCGGAGAAGTATATTACGTCGCAGAGATCGGCGAAGCGCCGCGTGATCTCGCGGATGCTGAGATCCTTGCAGCTCTCTTCGCGCAGCTTGTTGAAGTAGAGATTGTCTGCGAGAAGGCTCGCGTCGAGCACGAGAATAAGGCCGTACTTGTCGCAGACTTTCCGGATTTCTTCGAGGTTTGCCAGAGAGACCGGCTGGCCGCCGATGAGGTTCGTGCCGGCTTCCACGCGAACGAAAGCGATCTTGTCCGCGCCCTCCTTCTTCGCGAGGGACTCGAGTCTCGCGATGTCTATGTCGCCCTTGAACGGCAGGTCGCTGGTGACTTCCAGACCCGCCGCCGAGACCAGCTCCTCGACCACGCCCCCATTGAGGACAATGTGCGCCTTGGTGGTGGTGAAGTGATAGTTCATCGGCACGATCTTGCCGGGCTTTACCAGAACTTGCGAAAGGATATTCTCGCATGCGCGCCCCTGGTGGGCCGGCAAAATCCAATGCATGCCGAAAAGCTCGCGCAGCTTATTTTCAAGCCGCGTATAGGTGGCGCTGCCCGCATAGCTGTCGTCTGCAACCATCATGGCTGCCAGCTGCTGGTCGCTCATGGCATTCACGCCGCTATCGGTGAGCATGTCCATGAACACATCGCAGTTCTGCAACAGGAAGGTGTTGTTGCCCGCCTCGTTCATCGCCTTCAACCGATATTCAACCGGGGGCAAGTTGAGTTTCTGGACGATGCGCACCTTGTGCATTTCAAGCGGAAGATTTCCGCCGCTGAAGAATTTTATGCTCGCCACGTTAGCCCCCTTAGACACATTTCCTGATCGCGATGGCGAAAGTAGAGATCTTGGCCGCGGCAATTCTATGTGTGATTAAGACGCGGCGTTGCGTCTTTTGATCGCGCTACGAAGGACTAAGCAGACAAAGGTGGACTTCCAGGTTTTGGGGAAAACTCCGCGAAAACAAAAGGCTCTGAGCTGGCACTCGCCGGCTGCCAGGGAATGCGGTTCAGGAGCGCGCGTATGACGAATGGCCGGCCCATCCATGATGCGCCGTCGCTTCACTTCGTTTGGCTGCGATGGGTTTGGAAAAGGGTGGCCCACCGATGCGATAGGCCGCAGCGACTGTCGCCGGAGCACAGATAAAAATGCCGCGCCTCGGTCCGATCAATTCGATCAGCGGGGCTTTCGGTTCGCCGCCTTCTCTTGAAGGGATATCTAGCCCGCTCAGCAGCGCCTTATCTGCTATTTGCGCTGCGGCCAGCACATTTTAGTTCGGCGACAGGGCCGAAGATGCTAAGAAAAAAAGCCTGCGCGCGGACGTGGCTGATTTCGGCTGCGCGCAGGCAAAGGCCCACTAGGAGGTCGGGCTGGAGGTGCGTAGCCGATGGCTGAGCGGCTGCGCACAATTATCGTTTTGCCAGGATATTTCCCGGCGCAAGGCGAATGCTACTTGACCTGGGGCGCAACGGGTGCCACTGGCTGCGTGATCGCAACCTTGGCCTTGCCGCCTTGCCAGTAGGCGGGCAGCCACTTCGTGTGGCCCACCAGGAATGCATGCACCAGCACCGCTATAAGAGCGACGCTGCCAAGAAGCCACATCAACCCGACCTCTGGTTTCACAACCAGCCAGATTTTGGCTTGTCCATCGATATCGGCCATTAGGGGTTCTCCTCTCTAAGGCGCTTTAGTGAAGCCAGGGGGTGAGAGCGTAAGCGAGAAAGTGCGCGAACACTGCAATCGCGCCGAAAGTCCGCGTGCCATTGATAACGTAACCGTGCAACTCTTCCGCTTCTGCAAGCGTAAGGCCGCTCGGATATACTTTGTTTGCGTCTGCCATAATCTTATCTCCTCGAATCTTGTTTTAGTCTTCTTGCTGCTCTTGCACGTTGGCGCTTACGCCTTAGCACGTTATTACTACTGCGTAAACAAGTCTAGGATATTAGCAGCACCCCGTGTGTCAAATTTTATCTTAGACTATAACATGTGGCACTGCGACACAACTAGGAAAAACCCTCACGTTTGTCAGGATAATTGCCATTATACAGTGTTTAAACCAGCATACACATCAGTTTTGTTATACAATACTGCTATTGATTGGAATTTGTTCGCTCTTTTGCTGCTAGCGCTTGTTTATCTACAAACCGCCGTTGAACTCTGCACGCCAAGAACACAAAGGTAGAAAGCGCAAAGCGAAACGTCAGGAAAAACATAAAAGTGGCTCGCCCCAGATGCCATCAAACCGAAGCCAAAATCCCGCGCACGAACCTGGCCTGAGAGGCGGCTGCGCGCGGGAAGGCTCGGCCCGGAAGGTATTTCCAGGCGCGAACTTTAGGCCCGCTGTTACGCGTTGTTGCCCGGAAGAACGTGGCTGATAGAAACCTTAGCCTTGCCGCCTTCCCAGTATTTGTTGAACCATGTCGTATGGCCCAGAACTCCCAAATGCACGATCACCGCGATGAGGGCGACGGCGCCAAGGAAATGGGGAAGTCCGAGCGAGGGTCTCACATACAGCCAAATGGCAGCTTGTCCATCAGTATCGGCCATGAGTCTTTCTCCTTTTTACAGTTGTTAGTGGAGCCAGGGGCTGTAGACATAGGCGAGAACGTGAGCGACGACCGCGATCGCGCCGAAGACGCGCGTGCCGTTGATCACATGACCATGAAGTTCCTCGGCCTCAGCCAAGGTCAAACCAGTCGGATAAACTTTGTTTGGATCCGCCATAATAGTACCTCCAAAAGGATTTCGTGCTGAACCCGCACGTAGGTGCACTTCTGTAAGCGCCGCAGGAGATGGCTGCCCACCTCCTTTTACGGTGACATTACTATGTGGGACGAATTGCTATGCGTGCGGAATGACGTGTTCGATCGCCACCTTGGCCTTGCCGCCTTCCCAGTACGCGGGCAGCCACTTCGTGTGACCCACCAAGAGAGCATGCACAAGCACCGCCAAGAAAGCGACGCCGCCAAGAAGCCACATCAACCCGACTTCTGGTTTCACAACCAGCCAGATTTTGGCTTGTCCATCAACATCGGCCATGAGTAGTTCTCCTTTTTACTTCATCCAGGGGGTGAGGACGTAGGCGAGCACATGCGCGACAACCGCGATGGCGCCAAAAGTCCGCGTACCGTTGATCACGTAACCGTGCAGTTCTTCGGCTTCCGCCAACGTTAGGCCTGTTGGGTAGACCTTGTTTGGATCTGCCATAGATACCTCCTCGTAGAATTATCGTGCTGAACCCGCACGTTGGGCTGCGCTAACGGCCCGAAAAGCGTAAGCGGCGCCTTTAGCAGTGTCAGCATAGGCATACTATTACATGTGTCAATTGGGATAGACACATGATCATCTGTGTCAAGGCGACACAATCGTAGTTTCCCTTAAGCTTGTAAGGGAAAAGCTTCAGTATTTGTCATGTTTATCCTGTAGTGAGATCACTACGTTTATGTCGTGAAATACAGAAATTACGTCAGGAAAAACCTTACTATGCGTAAGGATACAGGTGACTGTGTTGTCCGAGGGCGCGCTGGCAGGCAGGTTTGCCGCATCGTACGTAGTGCGGCGCCCCTCGGCCACGCAGGCCCGGGAGCCCGTCTGGGCACATCCTGATGATAAAGGAGTGGCGGCCAAAAGCAGGCGCTCGGCATTACACGCAGCAAAGGTCCCGGCCGCGCGGCTTACCTTCTGATCGAGTTGCAGCGATGAGAGTTCTGGATTCGACAGCCACGTGAATACAGAACCTCAATGAATGACGTTCCATCTCCGCTGCGGCCCATCATCGACAGCCCGCACGGTGGCCTTGATACGCGCACCGGAGAACCGGACGCCGAATACGGTAAGCGCGTTGGCAAGCGCGCCCAGTGGGTCCTCGACACCGCTCACGCTAACCGAGCGATCAAACCAGCCCCCGCGCGAGCCGCTTGCCCGAGCACGCTGCGATCAGCGCAACGCGTCCGCCGTACCGGCCAGCGTCTTAACAATCCAGGGGGTGGACTGCCGCTTCCCAGGACACGCGCTCGCAAATACCTGCACGACGCGGAAGATTTCCTGGCCGCCATCCAGCTTCCAGCCCGCCGCGCCGATACCGATCTCTTGTGCGCGCTTTTGGAGGAGATTGGCGTTATGGGCTGGCGACTTTTTCCAGCCGTCCATGGCCTTGCGCGCGAGTTCCTCGGCCAGCGTCGTTTCCGGATGGCGATAAGAACTCCAGACGTTCTCCGATATAAAGCAATACTTGTAGCCTTGGGCGGAGACGCGTTTGGGGGGATTGCTGCCGTCCGCGGTGTGTCCCATTTTCTCGTGCCCGGCGAGATAGACGGCATAGGCGGTAGCGGCCGCCTCCAGGGCGGCGTTTTGTTGGAGCTGCGGAATGTCTTTCGATGCGCGGTAGGCGTTGGTTTCGGCAAAAACCGCGGCTCTTACCGTGCCCGCGTCGAGCGCCACTTCCTGGGCGCTCGCGGGTTGCGCGACGCAAGCGAGCAGGATAAGCGCGAAAACATCGTATTTGCGGATGTAAGGCATGACCGTCCAAGCAGAAATCGGGATTTGGCCAAGGCAAAGCATACGCCGAGTCGGGACTTCTTAAGGGCACGCGCCCCGCTATCCACAAGCGGCTGACTCGCCTCACAAACGCAGCGCCAGCTTCGCCATGCGGTTTTCGCGCCACACGATGAAAAGGCTGGACGCGATAATGACGCCAGACCCGATCCAGACGGCTGGTCCGGGCCAATCGCCCCATATGAACCAGCCATAAGCCGCCGCCCAAACGATGCCGGTGTAATTGAAGATCGTGACAAGAGCCATCGGCGCATACTTGTAGGCCGCGGAAAGGAAGATCTGTGCGAAAGCCCCTGATATTCCCGCGCCGATGAAAAGCGGCAGCTCGCTCCATTGAGGCACTGTCCCGATAAAGGGCATGGCGAGGCCGGTCATCAGGGAGCCGATGACGAGAAAGTAGAAGGTGACGGTCTCGGGCCGCTCCGTGCGTCCAAGCACCCGCAGCAGCGTACCAAGCGACGCATGCATGAAAGCGGCCGATAAAGAAAAAACAACGCCGGTCATATTCACCGCGCCGGTAGGGCGAACGATTATGAGCATGCCGAGGAAACCGATCAGCACCGCGCTCCAGCGGTGAGGCCCGACGTGTTCCTTCAGAAAAAGGTAGCCCATCACCGGCACGAACAGCGACGAGGTGAAGAACAAGGCCTGCGCATCCGCCACCGGCAGATAACTGAGCGCCTTGAAGGTGGCGATGAGGCTGACGGTGCCGATCACCGAACGGTAAATAATGGCGTCCACGCGGCTGTGGATTTTGAGCAGGTCGCGCCGCCCGAGCAGAAAAATCCAAACTGCGAAAGGTACAGCGGCGATCGCATTGCGGTAGAATGCTATCTCGATCGGCGAATGGTAGGGGCTGAGCAGCTTCGCGAACACACTCATGGTGTTCAGCATGAAGAAACAAGCCGCCGCAGCCGCCATGCCCAGAGCCACCCGGTCCCGGTGCTGTGGCGGCTTCGCGCGGGCCACAGCCTCGCTTGCGCCGGGTTTATCGGGTTTGAACTGCATACTTACGCTTCACGAATTGAGCTATGCCCCCCTCACCCCAACCCTCTCCCGCGAGGGGTGAGGGTTGAGGCCGTGCCCGTTGCAACGGCGTTCCTTCTCCCCTTGCGGGAGAAGGACAGGATGAGGGGTTTGCGATCCATACGCCTCAACTGACGCGCCGGAGCGCTGTGGATAGCCGATCGACGATCTGATGGATGTGGCTTTCCTCGACGATCAGCGGCGGAGAGATCGCGATGATGTCGCCAGACTGCCGGATCAGAACGCCGTTCTCGAAGCAGTCCACGAAAACCTCGTAACCGCGTTTTCCCGCTTCATTGGGCCTCGGCTCCAGCTCGATCCCGGCGACGAGCCCCAGATTGCGGATATCGATAACGTGCGGGCTGCCGCGCAGCGAATGGACCGCCTCCTCCCACAGGGGCAGGAGCGACGCCGCCCGCTCGAACAAGCCTTCGCGCTGGTAAATGTCGAGCGCCGCAAGAGCCGCAGCGCATGCCACAGGGTGACCGGAATAGGTGTAGCCGTGGAAGAACTCGACGATGTGTTCCGGGCCTTGCATCATCGCGTCGTGAATGCCGCGCTTCACGAACACCGCGCCCATCGGGATCGTGCCGTTGGTAATGCCCTTCGCAACCGTCATGATGTCCGGCGTCACGCCGAAAAACTCCGAGGCAAACGCCGTCCCCATGCGGCCGAAGCCGGTGATGACTTCATCGAAGATAAGGAGAAGGCCGTGCCGGTCGCAGATCGCGCGCAGTTTTTCGAGATACCCTTTCGGCGGCAGGAGCACGCCGCCCGACCCGGCCATCGGCTCGACGATCACGCCCGCGATGGTGTCCGCGCCATGCAAGCCGACGAGGCGCTCCAGATGATCCGCAAGCTCTGCGCCGTGCTCCGGCTGGCCTTTCGTGAAGGCGTTGCGGGCCATGTCGAGAGTTTGCGGCAGGTGATCGACAAAGGGGAGCATGGCCCCGAATGTGCGCCGATTGTTCACGAGGCCGCCGACCGACATGCCCCCGAAGCCGGAGCCATGATAGCCGCGCTCGCGCCCGATGAAGCGGGTGCGCTGCCCCTCGCCTCGCGCGCGGTGATAGGCAAGCGCGATTTTCAGCGCCGTATCCACCGCCTCGGAGCCGGAATTCACAAAGAATACGCGGTCAAGGCCTTCTGGCGCGATGCGGGCGAGGCGCGCCGCTAAGCTCGAACGCGCTCGGATGGCCCATCTGAAAGGCGGTGGCGTAATCCATGGTGTGAAGCTGGCGCTCGACGGCTTGCGCAATCTCGCGGCGGCCATGACCTGCGTTCACGCACCAAAGCCCCGCGATGCCATCCACGATCTTGCGGCCATCCGCGCTCGTATAATGCATCCCCTCCGCCGAGACCAAAATCCGCGGGTTGGCCTTGAACTGGCGATTGGCCGTGAACGGCATCCAGAACGAGGAAAGGTCGAGTTCGTTCGGCAACATGGTATTCTGGCTCATGGAGCAAACCTCTTCGTTGTAGAGGGGTTTAAACCCCGATCAGGTCCGTAACAAGCCGATTGAACAGAAAGGAACCTCCCATGGTAGCAAAGAGCGCGAAGCTCGCGGTCATAACGGGAGCCGGGCATGGGATCGGCAAGGCATGCGCAGCCGAGCTTTCGGCGCAAGGGTGGGCTTGCGTTTGCGCCGACGTGGACAAGGCTCGGGCTGAGGAAACGGCCACCGTCGTCGGAGGACACGCCGCACACTGCGATGTCTCCATCGAAGCGGATGTGAAGCGACTGATCGAGGGGACGATCGAGACATTCGGCTGGATCGACGCCATCATCTCGAACGCAGGCATTATGCACAGGAAGCCGCTGGCAGGGACATCGCTCGAAGACTGGAACCAGGTCGTCGCGACCAATCTGACCGCGGCGTTCCTCCTCGCCAAGTTCGGCGAGGCCCCTCTTCGCGAAAGCAAGGGCGGCATGGTTCTGATCGGGTCGACGCGGGCGCATATGTCCGAGCCTAACACCTTCGCCTACTCGGCCAGCAAGGGCGGACTGGTGGCGCTCACCCACTCGCTCGCGATATCTCTTGGCCCCGACGTGCGCGTGAATTGCATTTCGCCGGGCTGGATCAATGTGGATGAAACCGCGAAACTCTCCGCCGATGATCACGAGCAGCATCCCGCCGGCCGCGCCGGCGTGCCCTCCGACATCGCTGCCGCCGCCGCATTTTTGCTGTCCGATAAGGCAGGATTTATAACCGGCGCCGAGCTTATAGTGGACGGCGGGATGACCCGGAAAATGATCTACGCCGAATAGGAGCGAGCGAACGGTGCGCATCGATCTCAACGCTGATATGGGCGAGGGCTTCGGCGCTTACCGCATCGGCCATGACGAAGAACTGCTCGGCATCGTCACCTCGGCCAACGTCGCCTGCGGCTTCCATGGCGGCGACGCGACGATCATGCACGGGCTTGCGGCGCTGGCCAAGGAACGCGGCGTGGGCCTTGGCGCGCATCCGGGCTTCGACGATCTGTGGGGCTTTGGACGGCGGGCGATCTCTATGAACGCGAGCGACCTCGAATACATGGTCGCGTATCAGATCGGCGCGCTGCAAGCTGTGGCGGCGTACTCCGGCGCGCCGCTCCGCCACGTCAAGCCGCACGGCGCTCTTTATAATATGGCGGCGAAAGACGAGGGTTACGCCTGCGCCATCGCCCGCGCTGTGAAAACCGTCGACGCAACGCTGATTTACGTGGGCTTGCCCGCCTCGGAAATGCAAAAGGCGGCGGCGAAAGAGGGCCTGGCATTTGCGTGCGAAGGGTTCTGCGATCGCCTCTATCGCAACGACGGCTCCTTGACGCCGCGCTCCGAAAAAGGGGCGGTGATCGGCGATCCCGAGGCGGCGGCTCTGCAAGCGCTGCGCCTCGCCCGCGAGGGCGAGGTCGTCACGGGCACGGGGCGGCGGCTCAAACTCGAGGTCGATACGCTTTGCGTCCACGGCGACGAGCCTGGAGCCGTCGCCGTCGCGAGCGCCGTCCGCCGCGCCTTGGAGGATGGCGGCATCGAACTCCTGCCGATGACGCCGTCCAACCCCGGTTAGCCTCTAGACTAGCTAGATCGCACTCGGCTTGAATGGAATCGAAGCGGGACTCCCTCTCCCAGGGGGAGAGGGTTGGGGTGAGGGGCGCTCGTCAGTCGATCATACGCTAGCGCAAGCTGTCCAAGCCGGTCCGAACCCGGCCGAGTACGGCAATACTGATGGTCAGCCCGAGGGCTTCCTGTGCGGCTTGACGGGGCAAGGTCGCTTTCGAGAAATCGCTAGCGTCGGCAGAAAAAAAATTAGGAAGTCCTTCAAGGCCGCCGATGCGAATTGATTAACGATGCGGCGCTAGGCGTTTTGCAAGATTTAGGCAATTAGAGTTAAATTCGCGCGTCGCCCTCGCACCCTCCCGATTTAATGACCATGGCCCCGCACATCGCCGTCCGCCTGCTTGCCTTGGTCACGTGCCTTGCGCTCACGCCCCAGTTCGCTGTCGCGCAAGGCGGCGACGAAGATGCATGCATGAGGTGGCCGCAAACACGCCTCATCATTGGCCACGATTTGCAGTCACGGCGCTTCGTTCTTGAAGCCAAGGGCGTGTTTGAGAAGATGCCCTTGTTCAGGGCCGCCAACGGCCGCAGCGTTTATCACAGGCCGTTCAGCATTTCGCTGGACGTAACCGACCGGGTTTCGGTGTTCATGAGCCCCGCGCCGAGAACCTGCGTGCTTGCGCGGGATCAGGACCGGTCCTCGCCTCTGAAAATTCCGGTTTT
The DNA here is from genome assembly GCA_963834165.1 of uncultured Alphaproteobacteria bacterium. Lineage (GTDB taxonomy): Bacteria > Pseudomonadota > Alphaproteobacteria > Rhizobiales > Rhodomicrobiaceae > Rhodomicrobium. The sequence continues at coordinate 125,454 of CAWIAL010000019.1, forward strand.
CTTCGTGGGCCGCGACGGAGAATCGCTGGAGGAACTGAAGGAGAATGCCGAGAACCTCGCGTTCGCGCCGTCGGAGTCGCTCGATATCGGCAATAATTTCGCCGACGTCAGCTTCCGGTTGAGGCGCGGCGGCTCCCGCTTCGGCGAAATCCGCCCGTATTTTCTCTGCGGCCTGCCGTGCCTTTTGGTCTGCGAGCAATCTTGTCCCGAAGATTCCGTAACGCTGGCGGCGTCTCTCGTGAACGAGGTGGTGAAAGGCAAACCGCAAGTTCCGTCCGCGACCAAGGAGATAAGCGCGCCTGCGCCAGTTCAGCCGCAAGCCCCCCTTGCATCTCCTGCGTATCCGCCAGCAGCGGAGCAGCCCGTCAAGCCCCGGCAAGCGCCAAAGTCCACGCCAGCGCCGCAAAGCCCGCAGCCGCCAAAACGGGAAATTGCGCCCGTTCACCAATCGCCCCCTGCCGGAGACACGGCTTCGCACCCATCCGAGCCCATGCAGCCGCCAAAAGACAAGGACGCCGCCCCTCCTCCAGAACCCGCTCGCGCTCCCGCACCGCCGCTGCCTGACTTGAAGCACCTCGTTCTCGCTTTCGAGCGAAAATCGGGCGACGCCGTTCCTGCAGTCGATGTCAGCAAAGCGGAAGGGGACATCATTTTCGAAGGTGTGCCGTTGCAGGTGGCGCAGGCCGGCTTGGCCGCGGACCTGCAAGAGGAGGTTTTCGTGAGGGCGAACGACCCTGAAAACCTGAAGAAGCTGTTCCGGCGGCATCGGATCCTCGCGGTAAGAAAGGAACCCGCGCGCATCATTTTGACCGTGGAGCCGCTCTATGTGCGAGCGGAAGACGTGTCGGTCAAAATTCGCGATGCAGCGGGGGAACCGGTGCGGGGGTGCGACCTGGCTCTCGATGTATCGATGGAGCGGCGGCTTGGAGCAGGCTGGACCAAGACCGGAGCGAAAGAGAGGGTGCGCGGCCTTGAGTACGCGGAGACCGATATAGTCTACGAGCTGAACTTGCCGCTGGAGATCGAATCCAACGAACTCCTCATCAGCACAGAAGAGGAGGGAGATGTAGCCCGGCTCTCCAACGCCGCCCCTGGCTGCGAGCTGGAAGCGCGCCCGCTCGTTTCGGCAGAGGAAGTGCGCAGAGGCGAAATCCTGCGGTCGCTTCAAAGGACGGGGCCAACCCTGATTTCGGTTCTAACGGCCGATAGCGGCTTCACCAAGTCGCTCAGCCCCGCCGCAATCGACTTTTTTTGGACAGACGCTTTGAGACTCGTGAATGTGGTATCGACCGCTTCCTGGGAAAAAAAGGTCTTGGCCCGCGCTCAAGCTCCGGGACCGAGCCACGAAACAACCGTCCTCCAGCTCGAGGCTGAGGGGGGAGCGCTCGCCGGCGAAGGTAGCCGCGAGGCGGCCCTCAAGGCGCTCAGCGAGGGGTCGCGTCCGAAGCCGGGGCCGCTTGCCATTTTCCAGATCCCGCCCATCGAGCAATTCCACCTCGATCTTGCGCTGAAGCCTATCAGGGACGACGCAGGGATCGCACCCCGGCACAGTGTAAAGCAGGAAGCGCTGCTCATCGTCTCCGGGAGCACAAGGGAAACGGGAAGCTATTTCTGTCAGCATTCCGTCCGGCGGGACAAAAGCCCCTGGGCCGACCCGCAATGGGTGAAGCAGGCTCGCAAGGTATTCGCCCTGGAGGTTTGGAGCGATCGCGCGGTCCAAGCCATGCTGAGAGTATCGCGTATCAAACCGGCCGAGGGCGCCCCGGACGGCGTCTATGTCTGCAATATCCCGGGCGCCGAGGGCGACAAGATCGCGCTTTATGGAATAGTGCCTGAAACCATCCCGGACGACAGCGCAAGGGAGAAGGTCTTCTCCTATCTGACCGCCCAGGCCAATGGCTTTCTCAAACCGTAACGCCTGTCACACACTCGCGTTAAAATCGGCGCAATAAAGGGCGGAGCCTGGGCGAATCCGTTGAATTACGTACAGCTTGCGTTCATCCAAGCGAGCGTAATGATATCCACGTCCACACCTGCCGCACTGCATCTCACAAACGCATCCGATCATAACCGGACCTTGGACTGTGCTGACGGTAATCAGACGGCGACCATCTAACGCGCAAGGCTCATGACGAAACACCCTGTTTTCTACGATCCGAAAAACCGCCGCGCTGGCCATCTCTCGCGCGCGGCCTGGACGCTCGCTGTCGTGAGCAGCATCGCGGGTCTCGTATTTCTCTCGAGCCTCTTTATCTTCCGCTCCTTTCCAGAGACCTTGCAGACATCGCCCAGCCAGCGCTACGCTTTGTTGAACGACGTGGCCAAAGTGCAGCACTTGCTGCCATCGGTGCGGAATCTGGCGCGAAAAGCGCAGGCTACCAGGAAGACATTCCCGCATTCCATGCGCCCTTTCGCGATGCGTATGGCAAAGGCGAAAAGAACCAATGTCGCGGGCGAGCGCCGCGACAAGCCGCTAACCGTCGGCTTCTACGCCAACTGGGATGACAGCAGCTTCGCATCGCTCAGAAATAACATTCAGAACCTCGATTGGGTCGTTCCGAGCTGGCTCTACCTCCAGGGCAGCTCCATGGATCTCAAGATCACGCTCGATGCCAAAGCGCTCGACATGATCCGAAGGGAGAAGCCCGGCACTGCGATCCTTGCGATGATCCAGAATTCATCCATCAGCTCTTGGGATGGCCCCGGCCTCGGGCGCCTCATGGCCGACCCCGAGAAAAGACGCGAACGTCTCAACAGCATCGTCGAGTTCATCGATCAGAACAAACTCCAGGGCATCGTCATCGATTTCGAGCAAATCCCTGACGACGCTCACAAGGACACCTTGGCATTCCTTGCCGAAGTTCGCGCGGCGTTCAAGCCTCGGGGCTGGCTCGTTGCCGTCGCCGCGCCATTCGACGATCCGCACTGGAACTATAAGGCCTACGCCAAGGCGTGCGATTATCTCATGCTGATGGGTTACGATGAGCACTGGGCCAACGCGCAACCGGGGGCCGTTTCCTCACAATCCTGGTTTTCGACCCGTCTGGCAGCGCGTATGCGCGATCTCGATCCGGCCCACACCATCGTGGCAATCGCCAACTATGGCTACGATTGGACGATTGGAGCGAACGACGCAGAGGAGCTGACCTTCCAGGAAGCGATGCTGGCTGCGCGCGACGCGAAAGCGGCGATCGACCTCGATCCCGAGACGCTCAATCCGCGCTATTCCTATTTGGAGGACGGCCTCACTCACCGGGTTTGGTTCCTCGATGCCGTGACGGCCTACAATCATTTGCGAGCGGCGGACAAGTACCGCCCGGCGGGCTACGCGCTGTGGCGGCTTGGCGCCGAGGACCCCTCCATATGGCAAGTCCTGCCTCGAAGCTACGGCGCGCCTCCGCCAGTGTCGCTCGAAACCATCACACCGACCACGGATGTGAACTTCATCGGCCGGGGAGAGCTTTTGCAGATCGCTGCCGAACCTGCGGCCGGCTCCCGCACGTTCAAAACCGACGACGCGAATGCGACGATAACGGCGGAAACCTACACGAAGATGCCCGCTTCGTTCGTGATCCGGAGAGGGGGCGAAATGCCGGGCAAAGTCGCCTTGACATTCGACGACGGCCCCAGCCCGGAATGGACGCCGAAAATCCTCGACATTCTTAAGGAAAAAGGTGTCCACGCGACCTTCTTCATCATCGGTGAGAATGGCGCGGCCAACCCGAAACTCGTGCAGCGAATCCTGGCCGAGGGGCACGATCTTGGCAATCACACGTTCACCCATCCCAATCTCGGCGAGACGCCTGACAGCGTGGCGGGTGTCGAGCTCAATGCAACGCAGCGCCTGATCGAAGCACTGACTGGGCGCTCAACCCGCCTTTTCCGGCCGCCTTACTTTGGCGACGCGGAGCCCACCAGCGCGCAGGAAATCGCGCCGATGGAGGTGGCTGAGAAGCTCGGTTACCTGACCGTCGGGCTCAAGGTCGACCCCGACGACTGGCAGCAGCCTACGCCCGAGCAGATCCTCGAGCGTGTTGTGGCCCAAACGACCGACCCCGATCCCGAAAAACGCGGGCAGATCGTCCTTCTGCACGACGCGGGCGGCGATCGCTCGCGTACGGTCGCGGCTCTTCCGGCGGTTATCGATGCGGTGCGTGCGAAGGGCATGGAGTTCGCAACGGTCTCAGAGCTAGCCAAGTGGACCAGGGATCAGGCCATGCCCCCGGTTCCCTCCGACGAAGCGTCCCCGGTCGTGAACCGTTACATCTTCTTTACAATGAGCTGGGTGCAATCGGCGCTGACGTCGTTGTTCCTGCTTGCCATCGGGCTGGGAATGGGCCGGCTTATCGTTCTTTGCAGCTTGGCGATGATTGGCCAGCGCCGCTGGAAGAGGCGCGAACGTCCAAGTGACGCCGATGGCCTGTCGGTCTCGGTTCTCATTCCCGCCTATAACGAGGCGAAGGTCATCGCCGTTTCGATCCGCCAGATCCTGGCGAGTACGCACCCCAACGTCAGCATCACCGTTATCGACGACGGCTCGACGGATGGAACCGGCGCGGTCGTTCGCGAGAATTTTGCCGATGATCCTCGGGTAACTCTTATCACAACCCGCAATGGCGGAAAGGCGCGGGCGATCAATCTCGGGCTCTCGCACGCTACCGGCGACATCGTCGTCGTGCTTGACGCCGACACTCAGTTCGAGCCGCGGACCATTTCACGCCTCGTCCGCTGGTTCGCGAATCCGCAAGTCGGCGCCGTCGCCGGTAACGCGAAGGTGGGGAACCGTATCAATATCCTGACCCGGTGGCAGGCGCTCGAATATGTGACCGCGCAGAACCTGGAACGGCGAGCCTTGGCAACGCTCGGCTGCATTACCGTTGTGCCGGGGGCTGTCGGCGCGTGGCGGCGCGAAGCCATTGTGGAGCTGGGCGGCTTTCCTTCAGACACGCTGGCGGAGGATCAGGACCTGACGATCCTTGTCCAGCGCGCGGGCTACAAAGTTCTCTTCGATCAGGATGCGATCGCCTGGACCGAAGCGCCCGATACGATGTCGGGACTTGCGAAACAGCGGTTCCGCTGGGCGTTCGGTACGCTGCAATGCTTGTGGAAGCATCGCCGCGTGAACCTCAATCCGTTCTACGGCTCTCTCGGCCTCATTGCCATGCCGCAGGTTTGGCTGTTCCAGATCGCACTCGCTCTTTTGTCGCCGCTCGTCGACCTGCTTTTAATTTTCCAGATCTCAAGGACGCTCATCGACTACCTTCAGCACGGCGAGCAATTCAACCCCGATAACCTCATGATAACGGCGACTTATTATGCCGTCTTCATGGCGGTCGACCTGATAGCCGCGGCGATTGCCTTCGTGCTTGAGAAGAAGGAGGATCGCTCGCTGTTGTGGTGGCTTATGCTGCAACGGTTCGGCTACCGGCAGATCATGTACTATGTGGTCGCCAAATCGGTGCTGAGGGCCTTGCAGGGCCGCGTCGTCGGCTGGGGCAAGCTTGAGCGGAAGGCAACGGTCAAGACCAATGCGAAGACCGAGGAAGAGGGCGCCACAGCCCCTCTCCCTGCGACACCCTTATGATCGTGTGACGATGGCCTTCCACGGGCCATCGGGCACATCCTTCTCGTCGACGAAGCGCCACTCGGTTTTATCGCTGTCGGCCATGCCGAGAAACTGAGCGGCTGCCGGGGAGATGTCGAGGCCGGCCTTCAGCCCTTGCTTGTTCCGAGGCTTTTTCGCTGAACCGAAAACCCAATCGAAATCGTCCTCGCCGAACGGACCCACATCCTGCCACTGGGCGAAGCAAGACTTGCCCTTATAGCGGATTTCGACCCAGCGATCTCTGGTGAGCGGTCCCTTGTTTTCGCCGAAGCCGGGGATTTTCTTGGCGATTTCCTTGAGCTTGCCTTCGGTATCGACCTCCGCGAAGGGCAGGGCAATGTAGAATGGATTTTGTTTTGGCGTGAAGGCCGCGGGCAGGTAGCCCCTCCGTTTCGTGGGGCTATCGACGCCGCCGTAATGCTTCATCCAGTTTTCGTCCCAATAGCTTGAGTAATTGTGGATAAAGCCGTTGTCGTCGCTCGCGCCTTCTCCGACCCAGAATATGGTCGTCATCGTTTTCTTGAATGGATACATTTTTGTTAAATTATTCTGTGATTGTTGATCTGTCGATCCGTATGCCGAATCTTGAAAGATAATATAACACAACGGAGTTGCTAACAACACGCCGATTGCAAAAACAGATGACCTAATTTTCATGGGTAAGCCTTATATGGGCGTCGCGGCAAACTAACCGATATATTTGCCTAAAATTCTCTTGAACTTTGATCTCTGACGGATACAAAGCATGAGAACATCGCTAAGAGACGCCTGATTGATACTCTGCGAGGCAAAGACCTCGCGATACTCGGTTGTCATTCCCAATCCTTGAGTGACAATTTTGTCGAGAATGGGATCACCTTTGTTTATGTCGCAGACGCGAGGTTGGTTCCCAGGCGGAACGCAACCCAGTTTGGCTCTGGGTTTAGGGAGGATTAAGCCTGCATGTAAGGAGACGCGCACGGAATGCGCAAAGGCGCCCTGCCATCGGGACTGCGATGCCCGCGTCTTCACGTTAGCGCGAACGACAAGAAGAGCGGGTTGGCGGCGCGCCGCCCGGGGCTGGCTTTTCGGCGGCGGGCTTTCGATTGAGGCCGGATCGGCGCAAACAGCGATAGACGGCGTCGCGGGAGAGGCTTTTATTCACGCATCGGCGCATGACCTCGACGACGTCATCCAGGGAAAGATCGAGCTTGAGGCGCTACTCGCGGACGAGTTCCTCTTCGGTGGGGGTCAAGCTGATTGCCAGCCTATGAGGGGGTATGGGAGCGGTCGGCGGTTACGGTCCTCCCGCGCCAGCGCCGGATGGTCGTTTCGCTGACACCCAGTTCTTTGGCGAGCGCGGCCACGGACAGAGGGCTCGCCTGGATATAGGCTCTGAGCTTGGGCGTGGTGGTTGAATTGGCATGCAATCTCAGTTCCATGAGGCGAGGCGCTCCCTTAAGAAGGCGAGGCCTCGTTCTACCCCAATTCCATCCAACCAATCATCCGCTATTAAACACCTTCGCGGGCACGACACAGGGGGGCAGCGTCTATTGCGCTCGGTATCACCTGTTGCTTGGAATGAGGCCCCAGACGTTTTTTGGCAGCACATTCAAGGCTTTGTTTAGAATCGGATTTGATTTAGCGAAGGCGCTCAACCCATGGCGAAGGTACTCGCGGCGCACGCTATTCTGATTGTCATAATAGCAAAGTTGCAGGCTCATACGCTGGCCTTTTTGCGGCAGGAAACCGTGCCAGGAGTGCTCGCAGACCTTGAACATCAGCATTGCGCCGAACACCGGGGCATATTCAAACTCGTAATCCTCGCGGTCGGACGAGCGCAAGATGCGCAATTTGCCCTTCTCGTATGGCCACTCCCGCGAAAACCCGACGAGCACAGTAACGATCTTATGCTTGGAATCTGGATGGGCATAGCCTTCATTATAATGGCCCGTGGTGTTGCCCATCATGACGATGCACGGTGGATTGTTGCTCAGGTCCATGTTCATCTTCTTCTCTACGATCTTCCGGAAGCGATCGCTCAGAAGTTCTTCGATAACTTTCCCGAAGTGCGGACCGTATTTGAGGTGTGGCAATCCCAAATAACTTTTGATTCCGTAGCTGCCGCGAGTGGCTATGATCGGCGCGTCGGCGAGAATCTCTTCTTTGAATTGCGACGGTATGGCATCGTCGATATAGCCCCATTCGTATGGGCTGGCGCGCATCTCAAGCTTTTCGATGGCGGCTTCGTCGAGATATTTGAATGCTGCGCTGGAATCCGGCATGACTTTCCTTTCAGCGACTTGAAGAATGACGCTGGCTATCAGGCGGAACATGATGGCAGATGCATGTTCACCCACAGGCTCATCTGTCAAGCCTGGCTTATGACTTCCACCCATCATTTTTTCAAGCGGCCGGCGTCGCCAGGCGGGAGGCAAACTGTAACTTGCGCAATCCGCGGCGCGTTTGAACGACGGTTATGTATTGGCATTTTGCGAGACGGCTTTGGTCACGTCCCTGGTGGCAGCGTAGCGGTTGGCGCGGTTGGCCAATATCTCCAGCGCTGGCCGCCACCGGTTCGCCCGAGCATCGCCCGGCAGTCATGCGAAAGCCTCCGCCAATTCGACTGGAGGCAGGCGCAAACGGCGCCGCCGCCATGCCGCTCCTCGGCGCAATAGGGCGAGCGGCTCGCGGCGTGTGCTTGGCCGGCAGGCGCTGCGAAGCCGCTGATGCCTCCGCCAGGAAGCGCAACAATTGCGATCTTGGGGCAAGCTCACTTCAACGGCACGAATGGTTCGCCGACCTGATAGTTCAGGCCAACGCGGATCGTGTGAAACTGGGTCTCGGAAGCTCCCCGTAAGTTGCATCCAGCCAGCGTTGTGAGCGGCCCCGTGTTCGATAACGATCCGAGATCGATGTATTGATACTCCACTTTCACCGACCAGGCCGGGTAGAATTTGAACTCGACGCCGCCGCCGGCAGTCCATCCCGTTTCGGTGTTCGAGGCGGATATCCGACCGGTAACGGGGCTGTCGCTGAGCGCAAATGAACGGTTGATTCCTCCGTAGGCGAACCCGCCGGTGCCATAAATCAGCGTTCGATCGAACACGTAGCCGACCCGCCCCCGGACCGTGCCAAACCAATCCACATTCGTTGAGACGTTGCTAACCCCGGAAGGAGTCGTGTTTAACAGCGTTGCATACCCGTTGCCGCTTATGCCTGAGCCCTGGATGTCGGTCTCGATGCCCAAAACAAGAGAACTAAATCCAAAGCCATCTTGCCAGTTGTAACCGATCTGGCCGCCGCCGAAGCCGCCTCCGATATTGGATGAACCATGGATATATGGCAAATCGGTTCCAGACGTCGTGAAGTTGTTTCCGCTGTATCCGCCGTATCCACCGTTTACACCCAGGTAAAAGCCGGTCCATGTTGCAACAGGTGCGAGAACCGGAACGTCCTTAAAGCCGCCGCCTCCATAGAGGTCAGCCGCGCTGGCCGAAGAAATAAGCGCCACTGCACTTACTGCACACAACAAAGCACTGCGTGTCATAACTCTAATCCCCGTAGAAAACTCACCACCGCATTATTTAAACGCGTTAACGTACAGAGTGAGTAAACCAGCTAATTTCAATTTTAACTTGCTCCTCTTTTTCCAGCTGTCAGTGTGATTAAAGGCCGCGACGCAGACCGGATTGCTTGGCGCCTGAAAGCTACTTGAGAGCGGGGATGTCGAAGAGCTGACGTTTGCGACCTTAATTGGCCGGATACAATGAAATACACTTTCAGGTTGAGTAGAACATAGTATTGCCACCGTTCTAAGGCGCCGTCGCTTCGAAAGACAACAAGGGATTCTGCATGACCTTCCATTCCAGCATTGATGGCGTCGTCCTTGCGAGCGCCATGGCCATCGCCGCTAGCTCTGCCTTTGCAGATGATATCTCTCAGAGAGACGATACCGCCCAAACGGCGCCCCGCTGGACCGGCTTCTACGCCGGAGCGGGTGGCGGTTTGGGGCGCTCGACCGATTCCTCCGTAGGCGGCTCTAAGGATGCTGGCGCAACCAGTGAGTTGCCAGGAGGCCAGCAAGGCTACAACTTGCCGCGCGAACAGTTTAAGATCGGCCTGGACGACTTTGATAAGGCTTTCACATCCGGCAAGCAGAAATGACGAGCGCGGGTTAAGCCGCTGGGCGTGAAGGCTTCGCACTCATGCCGCACACATCGCGGCGGCAGGTTTGCACCGCCAATCTATTTTCCGGTGACGCAGTTCCACAATGTGAGCAACGAACTGCTGGGTACGCAGCTTTCGTCTTTCTTGCTCCACGAGGGGTGTCGAAGACTGGACAAGAGTTTGAGGCCGCTGCGCAGCCTGCTCAGCCGAGCAAGCCGGCAACAATGTCGAAGCCAAAATCAGAAAACGCACGCGAAGAATGTGTATCGCCTCCAGCCATTGCCTGCAGCTTCGTTAGCAATGCTCAACGAGCAAATTATGTCCGTTATTGGCATAAGGGCGCGGCGTTTTTGCCGGGTGTGGTGAAAGAAAGGGGCCGGCGGGGGCCCCTGATGCGCAGGATACTGGAAAAGTGATGCTCCCAATGGTTCGACAGGCTCACCACGAGGCTTAAGTCGTTGATACGCCCCCCATCCTGAGCTTGTCGAAGGATGAAGCCAAGATCTGCGGTTTTTCAGCTGCGCTTTGCTGAGCTTAACAGGGCTACTTCCCGATGATCACGTCCGAAGACTTGATGATGGCGGTGACGGTATCGCCTGTCTTAAGCTTCAGGTCCTCGGCGGCTTCGTTTGTAATCGACGACATGATGTGAATGCCATTGCCCACGTCCACCTTTACTGTCGTGGTCACCGCTCCTTTGTGAACGTGTTCCACTTTTCCGGGGAGGGCATTACGCGCGCTGAGTTTCATGACGTCCTCTCTTGCTGTTGGCAGCCCCAAGGTGGGAGGCCTACTCGCTTTTTAAAGAGGGGCGGCTTGCGCGAAAATAATAAGGCAACAAGGAGGCGGCAATTCCTCGCCGGCCTCCCCAAAAGCATGGCGGTTAGAAACGAACTCCGAGCGAAGCGTTAAGCTGCCAGTCCTGGCCGACTTGCGGACCATTCAGGTTCTGGTAGACGGGTAACCCGGCTTCGATGGCGAGCCTCGTGTGACCCAGCCCGAACTCCTGACCGGCAATCTCGATACCGCCGAAGACATCGACGCTCTCGCCACCGTAGTAGGCCGGATCTGCTCCTTGCATCATCCCGTAAATACCGGGGTCCTTGCCCTCGATCTTGCCCTGGACGGTGCCCGCCACTCGGGCGGTTGCAGTGACGCCCGGGATAAACGTATAGCCGAGCCAGCCTGTGAGCTGATGGGTATCGCCCCAGTGGTAGCCTTGATCGTTGTCGTCAAGCGCAATGCGCCCACGGTAAGCGGCGCCCCAAGACCAAAGATCTTTGTTTGCCGTGTAGGTTATGCCGGGAAGAAAGTCCACCGTGCCCGTCCCGATCTGCATTCCGTATGCGGCACGCATGAGCATATAGCTGCCACTCGGGCTCAGCATGTTCATGTTCTCGGTCGTGCTGCCAGCCGGCAGGCTGAGACCCAGATTGATGTGCACGTGATTGACGCCGTCTTGGTACAAGCGGATCAGACCGGACACCGAAACGTCGCTGAAACCGTCTGTTGTATATGTGCGCGTTCCGACGACGTGCTGCGGCGGCGACGTAGGCATAGACCAAGTCGTCATGGTCATGTCCTTTTCGACATAGCTTCCCATAACCATGACGTTGATTGCGTCGGTTACGCCGTAACTCGCGCCAAGCATTTGCATCTGGCCGTCCATGCTGTCCGGAATCATGCGGAGAGTACCGCCTGTCTTACCCGGCATGGGAGTATGACTCATTATATTGAGTATGGTGCTGGCCGAGACCTTATCCGTACCGATGTAATTGCCTTGCATGCTCATATACATGGGCATGTACATCGCCATGAATTCTCCCTGTCCGACCATCGCCGCGCCGGAGACGCCAGCGGGGAGCGTGGCGTGGTCGTTTCCTCCGGTGTGCATGCCGTCATGACCGTCATCCGGCGCGTCTTTCATGCTGACGCCGTCCGGAACGCTCAAATCGGCTGCGTGGCCCGCAACTGGCATTAAGACAGCCGCCATTATCGCGAGAGCGCTGGCCAGACCGCCGCGCCCCCGCCCCAAGCGGGAATTGTTCATAGTATTGCCCCTTACCCAGATCCGAAACTAACTTACGGTCAGGCCCCCAAAGCGACGTTCGCTGTGCCCATGGCCCAACTCATATATACAGAGAGTTATAGCATGAAGAGAATTGCTATGCTGCGGCAGGGGCGAAAGCGCAGCCTCACGTTGCTTATATGCATCACCACGCCTAGCGCGCAGTCAATGCAACGAAGCGGTTCAAATGGAACCGCGTGCATTCGCCTGGAAGGCGAGAGTGCGTGGAGCGCTTTGCGTTGGAGCCTCGATTACGTCAACGCTGACGGTGTTGCTGAGCCTCGCCTGCCCCTTGGGCCTCGAAAGACCAATCGAGAGACGCTGTGAGTTCGTCGAGCGTTGCCACGGCTGCCAGCGACGACCGGCGCTCGATCGAGCGGAAAACGGCCACAATGCGTTGACCGAACGCAGTGACCTCCGCTCCTCCGCCCTTTCGTCCGGGGAATGTATCGACGACCTTGGTTTCGAAGGTGCGGTTCAGGGCATCGACCATCAGCCAGGTCTTGCGATAGGACAGCCCCAGGAGCTTGCTCGCGCCAAGGATCGAGCGGCATTTTTGCAATGTTTCGATCAAGGCGATGTCGCCTTCATCGAGACTGCCTCCATTCGGCAGCGCGAGGCTCACATTGACTTGCGCCCGTTCCTTGCCGATCTGCGCCATGAATGCTTTCCCTGCTACGCCATCGCCTAAGCGCTTCTAATGATTGCCTGCGCTATATCTACGCGTATATAGCAGTTTGCCTATGCAGAATATATGACAAACGTAATCCCAAGCGATCAAATCAGCACGCTTCAATCAGGGGATATCGACTTCTTATATTTATCAGTATATAGCAACCGGCGCGCAGCGAAGTGGAGTGGGGAAATGGCTTTGGATTTAACGCGACGGTCTTTGCTACAGACAGCGGCGGGCGCCTCCGCCGCGGCATCTCTCCAATGGTTTCCGGCTTTGTCTGCGCCCGTGCAGGGGCTCAATATTCTAGGCGCTCCGAACGGAGCGACCATCGTTTTGACACGCCTGATCGAGGCGGGCGGGCTGTCTGCGGTTGCTCCAGGAGCCACCTTCAAACTTTGGCGCGCGACCGATGAATTGCGCGCAAGCATCGTGTCGGGACGCACGCGTCTGTTCACGACGCCTACCCATGTCCCGGCCAATCTGTTCAACCGCGGGCTTCCGATCAGGCTTCTGTGCATCTTAAGCATGGGGCACCTTTCCATCGTGACGAGCGACGAGAAAATCCAGACCTTCGCCGGCTTGAAGGGCAAGGCTGTGCTCGGCTTCTTCCGCAACGACATGCCCGATCTCGTGTTTCGCGCCATCGCCCGCATGGAGGGGCTGGATCCCGATCGCGACATCGCACTGACCTATGTGCAATCGCCGATGGAGGCAGCGCATATGCTCGCGGCAGGCAAAGCCGAGACGGCCATTCTGCCCGAGCCGCCGGCAACAGGGGCGATGGCGATGGCGGCGCAAGGCGGCAGGCAATTGCGCCGCGCGATCAGTCTCCAGGATGTTTGGCAGCAGCATAAGAAACAGAAGATCCCGATGGCCGGCATTGCCGTGCATGCGAGCCTGTTGGAGGAATGTCCCGAACTCATCGTCGCGCTGAGAGAAGGCTTGCCTCGCGCGAAGGACTGGGTCTTGGCGAACCGCGAGGAGGCGGGCGAACTTGCCGGGCGGACATTGGGGGCGAGGCCGCAGGTGTTCGCGCAGTCTCTCGATCATTTCAATATCGAGGTTGTATCGGCCAAAGCCATGAAGACCGAACTCACGGCCTTCTATCAAACCCTCCTCGATCTTTCGCCGGACACTCTCGGAGGGAAGCTCCCTGGCGATGACTTCTACCTCGATCTTTGAGCGGTGCGCATGAGATGGGGCTGGCGTGCGCTCGGCGTCTCGATTTTCGCCGCGGCATGGGAAAGCGCGCACCGCATCTGGGGGCCGTTCGTGCTGCCGTCGCTCGCCGATACCGGGCAGGCAATCCATCATATTATTGCGACGGGCGAGGCTGGGCCTGCCATTCTGGCGACGGCCAAGCAGGCGCTCGGCGGTTGGCTTGCCGGCGCCGGCACCGGCCTTTGCCTTGGCGTTGTTGGCGGATTCATAGCTCCGGCGGGCGCAACCTTGACGCCGCTGGCGCTTATTTTCCTTGGTGTGCCGCCCATCGTGTGGGTGGTGCTTGCGCTGTTATGGTTCGGGCCGGGGACGATCGAGCCTGCTTTCACAGTGCTCCTCACTGTGTTTCCGATCGTGTTCTTCGCGGCGCTGCAAGGGATAAGGGCGCGCGATCCCGAACTCGATGAAATGGCATGCGTTTACGGCGCCTCCAAGCGGCTGCGAATGAGCGATATTCTTCTGCCCCAGCTCCTCGGCTACGTTTTGCCCGCGCTCGCAACAGCGCTCGCCTTTTCCTGGAAGGTTGCGATCATGGCGGAAGTGCTGGGGGGCGGAACTGGCATCGGAGGCAAGTTGGAGACCGCGCGTTCGAACCTCGATTTGCCGGAGACGATGGCCTGGATCGCGATTGTCCTTGCGTTCGTGCTCTTGAGCGACGGTCTGCTGTTATCCGCCTTCCGGTATCGCTTGCGTTCCCGCAGCGCGCCTGCCGGAGCCTGACCCGTGCTGCGCTTCGAAGACGTGCATTTTTCGTTCGGAAAGACGCCGGTGATCGGCGGCCTCGATTTGGAGATCGTTCCGGGAAAGCTCGCCGTGCTGCTGGGCCGCTCCGGCTGCGGGAAAACGACCACGTTGCGCCTTGCAGCGGATCTCCTGGAGCCAAACCGGGGGCGCGTCACGAACACCTTCCGCCGCATCGCGCACGTCTTCCAGGAGCCGCGCCTTTTGCCCTGGGCGAGCGCGCTCGATAACGCGGCCTTTGGCCTGAAGGCGCTCGGCTTTTCTTCGTTGGCCCGGCGGAAGCGGGCAGCGTCCCTTCTGGTGCGATTCGGTTTCGAGGAGGCGGATCTCGCAAAACGTCCGGCGGAGCTTTCTGGGGGGATGGCGCAGCGGGTTGCCATCGCCCGCGCGCTGGCAATCGGGCCCGACCTTGTGCTGATGGATGAGCCCTTCGCTTCGCTTGACGCCAATTTGCGCGCCTCGATGCAGGACATGCTTCGCACCGAGATCGAGCGCAGAAATATCGCCGTGCTGTTTGTGACCCACGACGCCCCGGAAGCGGTGCGGCTCGCGGACCAGATCGTGGTTCTCTCGCCAAAGCCCGCGCGCGCCGCCGCCAGCCTCGATACCCAGCCGGTGCTCGGACAAGCAGCGATTTACGACGCGGCGGCGCGGCTTCTTGGGGTTCCTGAAGTTGCTTGCGCTCTCGCGAGTTAGCTAAATTGCATCCATTGATGCCGTCACTACGTTCCCCTGAGTGCATCCGGCTTAAATTGAATCGAAGCTGGACTCCCTCTCCCAGGGGGAGAGGGTTGGGGTGAGGGGCTCTTACATTTGATAATCAAGCACTTACCACAAAGCGATCCGGCCTCTCCCACCGGGGGAGGCGCCTCACGCATCCATGTCAGACAATTATACGCTAGGACCGGGCACGGCCACACTGTGCGACTCCAGCCAAAGCTGCAGCACTTTGAGAACGTAAGCTTGCTCGCCGTCCGTGAGGGGGCGGCCGCGAGGTATGTTGTGCCATTTCGCGAGGCAGGACCGGCAGCAGGTCGCGGTCGCATGCTGCGCGACAAAAGCGGGATGGCCGCGATAGGGGGTTTGCTTGCCATCGTTAGGCGGCTCAGCAGGAGCGAGGCGCTTCCCGATAAAACCGCGCGCATGATCGAGGATCGTTGGGAGGCCCTTTTCGGCGAGGTAATCCCGCTCGCGCTCGCGGAGACAAAAGCGTTGCCGGAATGGCGACTTTTTCAGCGCTTTAAACACTTGTTCAAGCTTCGTGTCACGGCCGGTCATGCGAAAAATTCTGGGCAGGCAAACCGCGCCGTCAAGTTGCTGGAAGCAGGATGCGCCGTTTTGCCAAGCTGCGCCCGGCGAAGTCTCAAAATGCGATCCGGCCAGTCACGACCCACCCTTCCTGATAAAGCGGCGTCAAAACCGGCTCTTTTGTAAGACTGGGCGAGACTGCAAGCTGGTAGCCCGCGCCGAAGATCAACTTCGCCCGGTCTACGAGCTCAAACCGCCCGAATATGATGCCGGGAGTAATGAAGACCTGGTTCTTGCCGTCCCCAAAGACCGCCGGACCAATACGTGTCGTTGATTTCGAATTCCGGCCAGAAATATTCGCAGAAGTGGTACTGAAGTGCGACGTTCGAGATCACGGCATCGCCGATAGTGCTTTCATGATTTGTTGGAAGGGGAACGCCAACCGTCGCCTGAATGTCGAAGTCCCCCCAACCTTTTCCGGCGGCAAGCGTAGGCGTCACGAGCCAGGCATCGTTCGTGAAAGCCTTGATGCCGGTCGGGGCTTGAGCGCCAAGAAACACTCAGTCCAGGTCCTGGATAGACGCTTTGGCTTCGGCGGCGCGAGACTTCTCGATGGCGACCCCAGGAAAACTTGATTTTCGGTCCGTGGGCTGATTAGGTGTTTAGGATACCCCGACCGACACAAAAAGAGGATACGATATGTCCAGGATGCTGAGCAGCCTCATGCTGGCGGCTGCCTTACTTATTGTTCCGTCACTTTCACCGGCGAGCGCGCAGACGCGGCCGGAGAAGCTGGTGGTGGGGCTTCTGCCGGGCGAATCCGCCCCTACCGTCCTGCGGCTGAACGAGCCTTTGCGCCTCACTTTGGAAAGGCGGCTTGGCATACCGGTGGAACTGGTCGTGGGCGCCAATTATGCCGCGACAGGCGAAGCGCTTCGATTTGGCCGCATCGACATCGCCTATCTGGGACCGGTGACTTACATTCTGCGCTCTCGCGCCGCGAAGCTGGAGCCTTTCGCGCGGCCTTCGCATGAATTTGTCGGGCCGACTTTCCAGGCCGTGGTCATCGTGCCCGCCGACAGCCCCGCCCGCAGCCTCAAGGATCTAAAGGGCGGCGAAGTGGCGTTCGGCGACCCCGCCTCGACATCGGGCACCTGGGTTCCGCGCTATCAGCTGCTGGAGGCGGGCCTTGTCTCCGGGCGCGACTACACGTTGCGGGTTCTTGGCGCGCATGACGCGGTGGCACTCGCAGTCTCCAACCACAAGGTCGCAGCGGGTGGTCTCTCGCTGCCCATCTATAACCGGCTTCTGAAGGAAGGAAAAATCGATCCGAAGTCCGTTCGCGTGCTGGCCGCCTCGCCGGCGATCCCGGAATATATGTGGACGTTCCGCGAGGGGCTCGATCCGGCGTTCAAGGAGGAGGTTCGTAAGGCCTTCATCGGCATCGCCGACTTTGAGGTGCTGAAGGTCTTCCACGCCGAGGCTTTCATTCCGGCCGTCGACCCTGATGTGGATCGGGTGCGGTTCTGGATTGCTGCTATTCAGGCGACCAACCCCGATGCGATTCCGGCGTCGAAATAAACGCCCGCCGTCCCTCTAAAATCTGAGATCGCGCCGATGGCCGCCGTGAGCGGTGAACGCGATCCTGACGGCGGCCGCTTAAGCGCATTCGCCTATGCCGGCGACTTCGATCCAAGGCGCTAGCGTATGATAACCAAGCGCAGAAATTCCTGACCGTTCTTGTTGTCGTCCCCGCGCAGGCGGGACCCCCAGTAAGCACAGCGCCAAGTTGCTGTTTTCGCGAACCTTTCACATCCCGATTACTGGATGGCCGCCTTCGCGGGCACGACACAGGGGGTAGCGTCTATTGCGTTCGTTATGATCGACTGACGCGAGGCACTTTGTGGTAAGTGCTTGATTACCAAATGTAAGCGCCCCTCACCCGACCCTCTACCCCCCGGGAGAGGGAGTCCCGCTTCGATTCCAATTAAGCCGGATGGACGCTAAGTGTCTTTTTCGCATCAGCGTTCGGTGAATGTGCTTCGAGAGCGCGGCGCTTTCTTCATCCAGGAGGTCCAGCGCACGCAAAAAGGGTTACAAGGACGAGCCGCTGACGCTACATGGGCATAAGGCCAGCCTTGGCTGCATCAGGAAATTTAGGAAGCTTTGCACACTCGTTAATTTCGCGCCGTATGGGTCTCGTGAGCCCCGCGCATAAGTTTTCTTGTGGCATTCGGATCGCTTTTTAGTTGAAAGCCACAAATCGGCCTGAGAAGCGCGGTGTTTGGTAAGCGTTCCGTTACGATTTCCTGGTCATTGTTCGCGCAGAGGTTGTGCGCGATAGGAGGAAAATCTGAATGCGACTGCGTCTTACCCCCATCGTCGCCGTGTCTGTCATCGCACTGCTGCCGTTGCTCTCGGGCTGCGATAAGAACGCCCCAGCCGCGGGTTTCGGGCTCGGCAACGGAGCAGGCGCCGGCGCTGGCAATTTCCCTCCCGGCAGCAAAGCTGAGTTCAATGGCCGGATCGGCGACACAGTCCACTTCGAAACGGATAGCCCGGAACTGACACCCGAAGGCCGCTCGATCCTGAACGCCCAGGCTGTCTGGCTCCGGCAATATTCGAACTACCCCATCACAATCGAAGGCCACGCCGACGAGCGCGGCACCCGCGAATACAATATCGCGCTCGGTGCAAAGCGCGCGGAAACGACGAAAAGCTTCCTCATCGCTCAAGGCATCAGCCCGCAGCGCATCCGGACCCTGTCATACGGGAAGGAGCGCCCGGTCGCCGTTTGCGACGACATCTCCTGCTGGTCGCAGAACAGGCGCACGGTCACGGTAATCGATGCCGACGGAGCGGTCGCGTCCTATTAGGTGCGGCCGGCAACGGCCAAAGCGGTTGACAGCCAAGCGCTCCCGTCGGAGAAGGGGGCTGACCTTTTAGATGGGGCGCACCCATGAGAAGCATTATTGCCGCAGGCTTGATTTCTTTCGCCATGACCGCCGCACTTTCACCCGCGTCTGCGCAGGCGCCGGCTGGGCGGATCTCCACCGATAATAATTCCGCACTGGCAGGGCGGCTTGAACGCCTGGAAGAACAGGTGGTCAACTTGCAGGGCGTTGTCGCGGCGGTCGAGACGCTTGCGAAGAATAACGGCGGGGGCGGGTCGGGATATTCGGTGGCCGCGAGCGGCGGCGCAAGTTCCGAGCAAGTCCGTCAGCTATCCGAGCAAATCGCGGAGCTTACCCAGCGGCTTGAACGGCTGGAGGCGCGTCTTGGTGCGAATACCGAGCCTGGAGGAGAGCAGCCCCGGCAGCAAACCGGATACAATACAGTTGCTCCCGCAAGCGGTTTCGAGGCAAAACAGCAGCTTCCAGCGCTGACCGTGCCTCAAACCCAAGCCGACCGCTATCCTCCGCGGCAGCCATCCCAAACGGCCAGCGCGGGGCAGCAGCCGCGCGTGTTTATGCCCGACCCATCCGCCGCAACCCCTGCAGCCGTGTCCGGGTCTTCCCCCGCGCGCACGCTTTTCGACCAGGGCACCGGCGCGCTCAACCGCCGCGAATACTCGGCAGCGGAAACCTATTTTCAGCAGTTCTTGGACCAGTACCCAAGCGACCCTCTTGCGGGAAGCGCGCAATATTGGCTCGGAGAAACCGCGTTCGTGAGCGGGGAATATCGCACCGCCGCGGACCGCTTCCTGAAGACGTTCACAAATTTCCCGAACAACGAACGCGCGCCTGAAGCGCTCTTGAAGCTGGCGATTTCGCTCAGGCGGCTTGGTGAGAATACAGCCGCTTGCGATTCCTTCGCCGAGTTGCAGCGCCGCTTTCCGCAGGGACCCAAGACGGTTCTGCAAAGGGCGGATGTTGAGAAGAAAAGGGCGAACTGCACGTAGGCGTTCGCCATTCCTGGTGGTCTGCCGTGCCAAGCATCATCAGCGATGCCGCGCTCTTGCGCGAGTTGTCCTGCCTTGATCCCTTCCCGTCAGCCGTTCTGGGCGTGTCCGGAGGGCCGGACAGCATGGCCTTGATGCATCTCACCCGGCGCTGGCTGAAGCTCAAAGGCCGCGACCCGTCCACAATCTCCGTTGTCACCATCGACCATCAGCTCAGGACCGAAAGCAAAGAAGAAGCAGCATTCGTGGCGGAACACGCGCGCGCTTTAGGGTTCTCCCACGCCACGATCGAGTGGACAGGGGACAAGCCGAAAACCGGGATCCAAGCCGCAGCGCGCCGCGCCCGCTACGACCTTATGTTGGAATACTGCCGCTCGCACGGGGCGCCCTGCCTCGTGACCGCTCACACCGAGGACGACCAGGCCGAGACGTTTCTCATGCGTTTGCGGCGAGGCAGCGGGCTCGACGGGTTGGCGGCCATGGCGGCAAGTTCCAGCCGGAACGGCGTTGCGCTTGTCCGCCCCCTCCTCGGCTTCTCCAAAGCGAGGCTTGTGGCCTACCTTCGCGCCGCATCCATCCCTTTCATTCGCGACCCCAGCAACGAAAACCCCGCTTTCGAGCGCGTACGCCTCCGCCACGCCATGAAGGCCCTTGCCTCTGCGGGGATTGGCCGATCCTCCCTGGCAAGGACCGCTTCCCGGCTCGGGCGAAGCCGCGACGCTCTCGCGCAAATCTCGGACGGCTTTCTCGACCGGCACTTTCGGGTTACGCCGCTCGCCCAGGGCGAAATAAGCCTCGGGGCGTTCGATGCACTCCCGGAAGACATTGCTTTGCGGGTCTTTGTGCGCGTGCTTGGTCTCCTTGGCGGAGAGCAGGAAGCGCCACGGCTGATGCGAGCTGAGCACCTGCTCGCGACCCTCAAAGCCGGTAGAAAAGAGGCGACGCTCGGCGGGTGCATTGTGGCCGTCGCTTCCGGAAAGCTGAATTTCTATCGTGAACCGGGCCGCATGAAGCCCCGGCCGGTGGCTTTCACCCCCGGCGCGACTTGCCTTTGGGATGGCAGATACGTCCTGACCTTTGCCGCAGATGGAGATTGCAAAACATCGGTGAGGCAACTTGGCGCGGAGGGCTGGCTTACATACAAAAAATTGATCAAAGAGAAGCGCCAGCCTATAGAAGCGAGCCGGCTGGCCGCATATACAACGCCAGCCCTGTGGAAAGGAAACCTTTTGATTTGCGCGCCAGCGCTGAATTTCTTGCACAACGAGCCCGGTAGCTCTTCGGCGAAGCCGGTCAAAGCTGCGCTCGCGCCAAGCCTTGCGCAATATTCGGCCCGTATCTCCACCGAAGCCTCAAGTGTGCTTGGCAAAGACACACCCATACCCTATCTTTGAACTAATTGGCTCACTTATCCTCGCTTTGTAAGCTGGAAGGCTAAAGCCAGTCCTGAGCTCTGCCTTCACGCACCAATTGTGCGGCACCAGGGGAAACCAACGCCTCCATGAACTCCAACTTTCGTAATTTAGCGATCTGGATCATCATAGCACTGCTTCTCGTAGCGCTGTTCAACCTGGTTCAGAACAATCCGCGCAGCGCGCGGGCAAATGAGATGAACTATTCGCAGTTCCTGAACGAAGTCGAAGGAAGGAACGTGCGATCCGTGACATTGTCCGGCAACCAAATCAGCGGCACGTTGAATAACGGGCAGTCGTTCCAAACCGTGGCGCCGAACGATCCTCAGCTTATTGAGCGCCTCTATTCGAAGGGTTCCGGCATCACCGTTAAGCCGGCCTCGGAAGACGTGCCATCATTGCTCGGTGTTCTGGTCAACTGGTTCCCAATGCTGCTCCTGATTGCAGTGTGGGTGTTCTTTATGCGCCAGATGCAATCGGGCGGAGGCCGCGCGCTCGGTTTCGGCAAGTCGAAAGCCAAGCTTCTGACCGAGAAGCAGGGACGCATTACCTTTGACGATGTCGCAGGCGTCGACGAGGCGAAGGAGGATCTGCAGGAGATCGTGGAGTTCCTTCGCGATCCGCAGAAATTCCAGCGCCTTGGCGGACGCATCCCGCGCGGCGCGCTGCTCGTGGGGCCTCCCGGCACAGGTAAGACGCTCCTCGCTCGCGCCATCGCGGGTGAAGCAAATGTGCCGTTCTTCACAATTTCGGGCTCGGATTTCGTGGAAATGTTCGTTGGCGTCGGTGCCAGCCGCGTTCGCGACATGTTCGACCAGGCGAAGAAGAATGCGCCTTGCATCATCTTCATCGACGAAATCGATGCGGTCGGACGCCATCGCGGCGCTGGCCTCGGCGGCGGAAACGACGAGCGCGAACAAACCCTCAACCAGCTTCTCGTTGAGATGGACGGGTTCGAAGCGAACGAAGGCATCATTCTCATCGCCGCAACGAACCGCCCCGACGTGCTTGATCCCGCGCTGTTGCGTCCGGGCCGCTTCGACAGGCAGGTTGTCGTTCCCGCGCCTGATATCGTCGGACGCGAGAAGGTCTTGAAGGTCCACGTGCGGAAGGTGCCTCTGGCACCGGATGTCGATCTCAAGGTGATCGCGCGCGGCACTCCTGGATTTTCCGGTGCGGATCTCGCCAACCTGGTGAACGAGGCTGCACTCCTCGCAGCACGGCGGTCGAAGCGCGTCGTAACTCAACATGAGTTCGAAGACGCGAAAGACCGCGTGATGATGGGCGCCGAGCGCCGTTCCATGGCTATGACCGAGGATGAGAAGCGGCTAACCGCCTATCACGAGGCAGGCCACGCACTGGTCAGCCTCTTGGTGCCCGGAAACGATCCCCTGCACAAGGTGACGATCATCCCGCGCGGCCGCGCGCTTGGCGTGACCTACAATCTGCCGGAGCGTGACCGCTACAGCATGAAGAAGCACGAGATGGAGGCTTATCTCTCGATGGTCTTCGGAGGCCGGATCGCGGAGGAACTCGTGTTCGGCCCGGAAAACGTCACGACTGGAGCCGCGAACGACATCAAGCAAGCTA
The DNA here is from genome assembly GCA_963834165.1 of uncultured Alphaproteobacteria bacterium. GTDB lineage: Bacteria > Pseudomonadota > Alphaproteobacteria > Rhizobiales > Rhodomicrobiaceae > Rhodomicrobium. Next base: position 148,065 of record CAWIAL010000019.1, read on the forward strand.
CGAACATGGCGCGCGCGATGGTCACGGAATACGGAATGAGCGACAAGCTCGGCCGCATCCGCTATCGCGACAACCAGGAAGAGGTGTTCCTTGGCCACTCGGTGACTCGTTCGCAGAACATGTCCGCCGAGACCGCGCAATTGATCAACTCTGAGATCAGGCGCTTGGTCGACGAAGGCGAACAGACTGCGCGGCGCTTCCTTACCGAGCATATCGATGACCTGCATACGCTCGCGAAGGGTCTTCTCGAATTCGAGACCCTGTCAGGGCAAGAGGTGAAGGATCTGCTTCAGGGCAAGCCGCCGGTACGCGAGTTCACGATGAAAGAGGATCAGCCCAAGCGCCGCTCGGCCGTGCCTTCGACAGGCGGCCGCGCACCACGCAAGGATCCGGACCTGGGCGGCATGGAACCGCAGCCCTCGACGTAGTTCGATCTACGACCTCGAAAACTAAAATGGCCGCTTCGAAGCGGCCATTTTAGTTTCATGACCTGTGATGTTGCGCGTCCAACCTTGCGTCGGCAATATCCCGACACGTTGCGCTGACAACGCCAAGGGTTTCCAGAAGAACGCATCGGCCGGCGGCATGGCGTCCCTGGCGAGCTGCAGCCCGGCACAGCATCGGCCTAAAGTGCATCCGGCTTAAATGGAATCGAAGCGGGACTTCCTCTCCCAGGGAGAGAGGGTTGGGGCGAGGGCGCTTACATTTGATAATCGACCTCCCGGCCGGGAGAGGTGCCTCGCGTTTTCCATGCCAGTCGATCATACGCTAGCGTTCGCGGCTACTTACCTGAGCGGCGTTTCTTCTATTTCAGAAGAGGAGACCACGCCGGGTCCGAGGCAAAGGACGGAGTTGCAAGCTGACGTTCGTTATATCCGGTGAGGTCGATACTATAGAGTTTCGGCCCGCCATTCGCGCCTTGGCTGTCCCGGAAAAACAGGATGACGCGGCCATTGGGCGACCAGGTCGGCCCCTCATTGTGATAGCCTTCGGTGAGCACGCGCTCGCCCGATCCGTTTGGCCTGATAACGCCGATAGCAAATCCGCCGTGAACGCGCTTCGTGAAGGCGATAAGGTCCCCTCGCGGCGACCAGACCGGTGTGGAATAGCTCCCCTCGCCGAAAGTGACGCGCCGTTGCCCCGACCCGTCGCTATTCATGACGTAGAGCTGCTGGCTTCCCTCGCGGTCGGATTCGAAAACGATGGCGCGCCCGTCGGGCGAATAGCACGGCGCGGTGTCGATGGAGGTTGTTTGCGTCAGGCGAACCAGACGGCGGCTTCCCAAATCCATTTCGAAAATGTTGGAGTTCCCGCCTTCCTGAAGGCTCATCACGACGCGGTCGCCCTGCGGAGAGAAGCGCGGCGCAAACGACATGTTGGGAAAGTCGCCGAGCACCAGCTCCTGTCCCGAAAGGATGTCTCGCAAAACGACGCGCGGCTCTCCATTGCGGTAGGCGGTGTAGGTTATTTGTTGCGAAAGCGGATGGAAGCGCGGCGTCAGCACAAGTTCATTGCCTTGCGTCAGGAGCCGGAGGTTCGCGCCGTCCTGGTCCATGATGGCGAGGCGCTTGACGCGTTCGTTCTTCGGCCCCGTCTCATCGACAAAAACCACGCGGCTGTCGAAATAGCCTTTCTCACCGGTCAGGCGCTCGTAAACAGAGTCGGCAATGATGTGTGCAAGGCGGCGCGACGTGTTAGCCTGCATATAGAATTGCTCGCCCGAGATCTGGCGGCCGGAGAAAACGTCCCAAAGCCGGTATTCGCCCCTAAGACGGCCGTCGCCCATGTCAGTGACACGGCCCACCACCAGAGCCTGCGCATTCAAGACTTTCCAGTCGGGAAAGCGCGGCGGCGCATCGATGCTGGCAACGCGCTCGATAAACGACGCGGGGTTGATGGGCTTGAAAAGTCCGGAACGATCGAGGTCGGCCGAGATGATTTGCGTGACCTCTCCTGCGAGTCCACCGCCTGAGAAGTCCGCGATGGCGATCGGGATGGCCCGAACCTGCCCGCGCCTGATCTCAACTTCGACCTGTGCCTCGGCCCTGTGAGGCGCCATAGCGGCAACCAGCATGCACGCTATGATGAAGAGAGCGATCGCGCGCAAACCCATGTCAGCCGCCATACATATCGCGGGGATTGAATCGAAGCACCATGTCCCGGCAACGCTCATATTGTTCGGGCGGAATGAGATATGGCTGTCCGCGGAGTGCGGCGCGAACGGCGGCGTCGGCCATGGCCTGATAGGATGGCGACATCGAAGCATCCATCACGGTCGGCGGCCTAAGCAGCGTGCCGTCGCGGTTGAGCTCGATGCGCAGTCGCACGATCGTGGTTTCTGCGGATAGCGCGCCAATCGGAAGGTCCCAATTCTGCTCGATGCGGCTTTGGACAAGATCAGCGCAGGTTCCGGCGTTCATCGCACCGCGAGCCTGCGGGGCCCCCATCGCCTGTTCCTGGAGCGAACTGGCGGGACGCCATGGGCGGCTCGGATCATAATCGCCCGACGGCGCACCTGCATTGGGATCGCGGTTCAGCACTGCAGTCTGGCGGTCGGAATATGTTTTTGAGGGCGGCGTGTCCAGGGTGGACCGCGAAGTAGGCGCGCGCTGGTCGCTAGGCGCGTCCTTCTGCAAGAGCGAAGCGATCCGGTTGGGATCGAAAGGGCGCTCCGGCGCAGCCTTCTTCGCCTCTTCAACCTTGGGTTTCGGCGCGGGCTTCGGAGCCGGTTCTTTTTTCACAACAGGCTTCGGCTTCTCGATAACAGGAGCAGGCTCAGCCTTCGCTTGCTCCACGGGCTTCGGGGCGGGAGCGGGAGCTTCGGCGGCTTTGGGAGGCAGTGGCGCCAGCGACTCTTTTTCGGTCGGCTTCGGAGACGGCTTCTGTTCGACTTCCTTCTTCGCGCTCGCCTGCGCGTCCGCGGCTTTCACCTCGGCGAGCGGGACAGGCTTGTCGGCTTTGCCATCGGTCTTGCCGGCCTGCCGCTCGCTATAGTCCTTCGGCGACATGATTTCGACTGAAACGGGCGCCGGCGGCGAGGCGTCATCCTTCCCGCCGCTCGTGAAGTTGAAGATCACGAGCCCGAAAACCAGAATGTGAAGCAGAACGGAGCCTATGAGGCCATACCGCACGGATCGACCCTCTCGTCAGCGTTTGTCTTCGAATTCCGTCACCAGCGAAATACGCTTATACCCTGCCCCCGCGATTCGTCCCATAACGCGCATCAGTTCGCCGTAGTTTGTGGACTTGTCCCCACGCACGAAGATCGCTTCGTCGAGGCCTTTGCGTGCCTGCGTGATAGCTTCCAATTTGGGCTGAAGCTCGTTCAGCGGGATTTCAGTCTGCTGGATGAAAATCTTTCCCTGCGGGTCGACGGTCAGCGTCAGCGGCTCGCTGTCGCTCTGTAGCGCGGAGCCTTCGCTTTTTGGCAAGTCCACCGGCACCCCCACCGTAAGCAAGGGCGCTGCCACCATAAAGATGATGAGAAGCACCAGCATCACGTCGACGAAAGGCGTGACGTTGATTTCCGCCATGGGCCGGTGCCGCCGTCCCTTGCGCCGTCTGGCGCCCCGTGGGCCGTCTGTGCCAGCCTGAAGTGATGCACCCATACCGATATCGCCTCCGCCGCGCCCTTAGGTTTTCAGATCAAGCTGGCGCGAGACTATCGCGGAGAATTCGTCGGCGAAGGCTTCGAGGCGTGAAGAGAGCCGTGTCGCCGATTGCGTAAACGCATTGTAGAAAATCACGGCCGGAATTGCCGCGAGGAGGCCGAGCGCGGTGGCGAACAGGGCTTCCGCGATACCGGGCGCGACCACAGCAAGGTTCGTGTTCTTGCTGGCTGCAATCCCCTGGAACGCCGTCATAATTCCCCAAACGGTCCCGAACAGCCCGATGAAGGGAGCGACCGCGCCGACCGTCGCGAGGAAGAGCAGCCTACGTTCGAGCCGCTCCATCTCGCGCGTGATGGTCACCTCCATGACGCGCTCGATGCGCATCTGCACGCCGGCCAGCGGCTTTGGCGTGCCATCGATGGACCGGCGCCACTCGCGCATCGCCGCAACGAATAATGCACCCATGGCGCTCGCCGGCTTTTGCGACATCGACTGGTAAAGCTCGTCGAGCGACTGGCCCGACCAGAAAACGCGCTCGAACTCGTCCGTCTGGGAGCGGGCGCGCGAGAACGCGAAGATTTTCTCGATCACGATGGACCAGCACCAGACCGACGCAAGCATCAGCCCGATCATGACAAACTTCACAACCGGATGGGCTTGCAGGAAGAGACCGAGAAATGAGAAATCGTTCATAGGTGGCCGAGCCTGCATTGCAAATTGCGATATCCGCGGAGGAAGTTTTCGCGCCTCGGAGCGCGCGCAATCCGCAAACTTATCGAAATGGCGTATCTCATTTTAAAGTCGTGCTCAAACGCAGTCGCCGCGCTTGATCACGCGCGATCTGTCGGCTGTGGAGTTTTGCCGGAAGGGTTTACGCCGAAGAATGTCCAAAGTGAGGACTTCGGGGCTAATCCCTGCTGGCATACAGCGAAATTTGATTGCACGCCGTTGGGGCGCAACCAAGCGCGCAAAATGCATTAAGTGAGCATCCGGCGAATGCCGGCGTCGCGTCCATCCACAAAATGGTGCTTCAAGACCGCGCCTATGTGCGCGAAAATCAGAACGTAGAACAACAGCGGCAGCAGGAGGTCATGCGCCGCTGCCCATGTCGACGCCGTGCGCTCGTCAGGGGTAAAGGGAGACGGCAGCACCCATCCAAAAAATTGTATCTCTTCGTCGCTATAAGCGCTCATGAGAAGGCCGCTCAAAGGAAACGCCAGAATAAGGACGTAGAGGCCGATGTGAACCGCGTGAGCGATGCGCCGTTCCCATGGCGTCAACTCAGGCGACGGCGCCGGCGGAGGGCTGACAAGAAGCCAACAGAGACGGACGCCCGCTACGGCGAGAACCGTCAAGCCCAGCGCCTGATGGGCGGCGAGGTAATCGCCGCGGTCCGGCGATCCAACTTTAAGCACCGAGATGAACAGTCCCATCGGCACGAGACACAAGATAAGGATCGCGGTGATCCAGTGCGCATAGCGCGAAATGAGGCCGAAGGCGGACTTCGTGTTGACGGGCTGCACAGCTTCCGGCACGCGTCGCTTAAGCTGCAGCCAAGAGGCCCAAAACAGAAATGCGGTAGCCGCTAACGCGATTGCCGCCTGCGTATTAAGGATGAGAGGCTTGAACGCATCCATTGAGGTCGTCGGCGGCGGCATGGCGCTGAACGTACCGTCGAAGTTGCCCATAAGAATGGATACTACGAGCATCGAGAGACCGACTGCCGCGACGAGCGTCCCTCCTGCTCTGACGAACCGGTTTGTCGAATTGAGGCTGAACGCCAGAACAAGCGCGAGGGCAAGGTAGCTGAACGCCATGATGAAATCCGGCTGGGTTGACGGGATGAACGCGTGTTGAAGAAGCTGCTTGATCTACGCCATTATCAACAATCGTGCATCATCTGTGCGCGATGCAATCCTTAACTGAATCAACTCGCCTTGATCACCTTCGACAAGCTCAGGATGAGGCCGTGTGTTATCAACGAGTTAATCCTCATGGTGAGCCTGTCGAACCATGGGCTGCAATCATTTTTGGCTTTGACCGTGAAAGCTGGCGCACTTTTGATGAAATCTCCGCGTCTGATTTGTGACCATAAGTTGCTGGGGCACGGCACGTGATGGCCGTCTCTGAAGCCTTCGACGCCGTCATTATCGGCGCCGGGGCGGCAGGACTGATGTGTGCGCTGACCGCTGGGCAGCGTGGACGCAAGGTCTTGCTGCTGGAGCACACGGATAAAGCGGGCGCCAAAATCCTGATATCGGGAGGAGGGCGCTGTAACTTCACCAATCTTGGGGTCTCGCCCGAGCGCTTCCTGTCGGGCAATCCGCATTTTTGCGTCTCCGCGCTGCGCCGCTATACGCAATCGGACTTCATCGCTCTCGTCGAGCGCCACCGCATCTCCTACCACGAGAAGACGTTGGGGCAGTTGTTTTGCGACGGGTCCGCGCGCGCCGTAGTCGCCATGCTGCTGGAGGAATGCGCACGCGGCGGTGTGGACCTGAGATTGGGACAGGCAGTCACCAGCGTGTCGAAGCCGGACGGATTCCGGGTTGAAACAAGGTCCGGCGTTTTCACGGCGCCTGCGCTTGTCCTGGCTACGGGGGGCCTTTCCATTCCCAAAATGGGGGCCACGGGCTTCAGCCATGACGTGGCGCGGCGCTTTGGCCTGCGGGTGACCGAAACGCTCCCAGGGCTTGTGCCGTTCAGGGCGGAGCACGACGCGCCCGGTTTCGATCCTTCGCTCGCAGGCGTTTCCCTGGAGGCGGCCGTATCCTGCGGGAAGCACACCTTCCGCGAAAGCATCCTGTTCACCCACCGTGGATTGTCCGGCCCTGCGATCTTGCAAATATCGTCCTATTGGCGACCTGGCGTTTCAATCGATATCGATCTTCTGCCGGGTCTCGATGCCACCCAATTTCTCAAAGAACGCAAGCGCGCGCGGCCCAAGGCTTCACCGCAAACCGTGCTTGCGGAGGTTCTCCCCGCGCGCCTGGCGCAAGCCTTGACGGCGGCTCACCTCCCATCAGGGGAGTTGGCGAATATACCGGACCGGACGCTGGCGGGGCTGGCGGAGCATTTGAACACTTGGCGGTTCACTCCCAGCGGGACGGAAGGGTACGCCAAAGCCGAGGTCACCGCCGGAGGCATCGACACTCGGGATTTGTCGTCGAAGACTATGGCGGCTCGCGATGTGGCCGGTCTTTTCGCCATCGGGGAAGCCGTCGATGTCACCGGGTGGCTCGGCGGGTACAATTTCCAGTGGGCCTGGTCCAGCGGCTGGTGCGCGGGGCAAGCGATCTAGCAGGTGCGTCGCTCCGCAACCGCATCGGCTAGCGCGGTCCGGCCACGACCTTGGCGTCGTGGAGCGCACCGATTTCGGGGTCGGAATAGCCGATCTCGTGCAAAATCTCGTCTGTGTGTTCGCCAAGCGCGGCGGCCCGCTTCGGCGGCTGACGTTCATAAGCGCTGAACGAAAGCGGACTGCCGGGCACGAGATAGCTCCCGATGCCGGGCTGATCCACCATGCTGAACATGGGGTTCTCAATCGAACAGTCCGGGTCTTCCGCAACCGTCTGCGCGAACGAGCGGAACACGCTCCAGGTAATGCCATGCTTTGTGAGAGCGCTTGCAAAATCCTCGACGCGGCGGGACAGGAACCAGGGCTTCAGAAGCTCCGTGATCCCGGCGCGCGCTTTGAAGCGGTCACCCTCAAGACCGAGATTCAAGCCCAGCTTTTGCCCGAGTTGCTCGAACTCGGCCGCAAGGCCCGTGGCGGTGCCAAGGCCCTCCCATTGGCGGCTTGTGATGGCTGCGATCATGACGCGACGGCCATCGCCGCAGACAAAATCCTGAGCATAGGCTCCATAAAGCGAATTGCCGAACTTTGGCCGGTCGTACTCGTTGATCGTGACCTCCCCAATGATGCCGAGATTGCCCAGCATGGCGAGCGCAACATCCTTGAGCGCAATCTCGACAAGCTGACCTTCGCCTGTCAGGCGGCGATGCCGCTCCGCGGCAAGCAGGCCAACGGCCGCCATTTGCCCGGCAATGCAGTCCCAGGCCGGAAGCACGTGGCAAACGGGATCGGACCCTTCAGGCCCGGTCACCATCGGGAAGCCGATTGAGGGATTAACGGTGTAGTCCACGGCAGGGCCACCCATGCGGTCTCCCAGCACCGTGATCATGATCAGGTCGCTTCGGTCTTTCTTCAGGTTATCGTAGCCCATCCAGCCGCGGCTGCGGATGTTTGTCAGGAAAAGTCCCGCGTCCGGCCCCGGTGCGCAAATGAGCCGCCGGACGACATCCTGTCCGCGAGGGCTGCTCAGGTCGATGGCGATCGAGCGCTTCCCCTTGTTAAGCCCGGCCCAAAATATGCTGCGATTGTCCTTGGTGACGGGCCAACGGTAGTGATCGAGGCCGCCCTCAAGTCGATCGAAGCGGATAACATCGGCTCCCAACTGCGCGAGCGTCATGCCGCCAAGCGGCGCCGCCACGAAGGCGGATCCTTCAACGACTCGCATCCCTTGGAGAATCTTCGCCATGGGCTACCTCCCTTGATACACCGGCGAGTGCGCTTTGCCGCCTCGCCTTATTTTATTGGCGCCATTCAATTGCCGCTTGCATGCAGATAAGGCCGTCGCCGTTCGAAGTGTAGAGATCGAGCCCGCCATCGTCCCTTTCGCGGCCGGACAGAAACAGCGCGTCGAAGTGGAATAGGGGACGCACACCGCGGAAACTATATCGCGCCACGGCTTTTCCGGCGTTTCGCTGCTCTGCCGCCCTCATCATCAGCATGGCCTGCAACGGACCGTGCACGACAAGGCCGGGATATTTCTCGATCTCGGTCGTGTAGGGCAAGTCGTAATGAATGCGATGACCATTGAAAGTGACCGCGGAGAAGCGGAACAGCATCACGGGATCGACCGGATACCGCTCTTGCCAGGCGAGATTTTCCGGCAACGGGATTGGCTTCGGCGGAACGAAAATCTTCGGTATTTCGAGGTAGACGATATCCTGTTCCTCCGAGATGGCGAGGCCGCGCGCCGTGTTGATCTCGTGTTTGACGGTGACGAATGCCATTCGGACGGCTTTGCCTTTTTTCTCGTCAACCTTCAGAATTTCAGACTTTCTTTCCATCACGTCGCCGAGCACAAGCCGGTCGTGAAAAGTCAGGCGGCCGCCTGCCCACATGCGGCGCTCTATCGGCAACGGCGGAAGAAACCCTCCGCGTTTCGGGTGCCCGTCGGGGCCGATTTGCGACATGGGGGCGAGCGGCCGGAAATAGAGCCAGTGCCAAAGGGTGGGCATGAGATCGCCGGCCTCGGCATCGGACGGCAAATCGAACGTAGCGGCCAGCGCACGAATGGGCCTTGCAACCGCGTGATCAGTGGAACTTTCGGTGCGTCCAACCCACTCGGACCAATCGGGTTCAGCCATGGGCTATTTTCCTCCTGCGTGTCGCACACGCATTTTTTATCTTTGGGGCCGTCTGCCGCGGCCCTGTCAGAAATAAAGTATATATCGGATCGATTTGCAATTCCGGCGCTGTTCTCGTTCCCGGCCAAATCGGCAGGCGCGCCAAAAAAAGACAGCATGCTTCACACCGCGAACATCTCAAAAGCGCCAGAATCAGGTTTATTGGCGCTAAAATTGGATATATAGTAAATCGTATTTTTATCACGGATGGACAAAAAATATGTTTGGTGCGAAGCGCAGGTGTCCACCTGGACGGTCCGCAACACTAGCTTTGTCTCTTGCCGGTTTTCTGCTGCTCGGCGCGGTTTCTGCCCGAGCTGAAAACGGTGCACATGCCGACGTGGCTGGACCTTCTGGCAAGCGGATAGCGCTTATTGTCGGCAACAGCGATTATCAAGCAAAAGGTCTCGCCCTCAAGAACCCGAGGAATGACGCTCATGCCATCGAAGGTGCCCTCTCGAAAGTCTCGCCGAAATTCAAGATCATACTGGTTGAGGATCTTAGAGCTGAGAAGATCGAGGAGGTGCTTAAGCAGTTTGAAATGGAGCTTCAAGGCTCCGATGTGGGGCTGTTCTACTTTGCAGGGCATGCGTTTCAGTACGACGGCGAGAATTATTTGCTTCCAGTCGATATCCCTTGGGATCCCGACACACGGAAACGGCTGCACGAACAGTTGAAACAAAGCGATGCGGGGAAGCTGCCCGCGATTCGCCTCAACGATGTGCTTCGCCGGATGGAACGGTTGGCGCGAGTCAAGCTGATCTTTCTCGACGCCTGCAGAGACAATCCATTTTCTGTATCGCAAGTTGTCCAGGTCGCCTCAAGCGGATCAGGAAACGCCGCCTCGACGAGGTCCGCGGGACCCGCTCCCGGGGTGCCCTCTATTGGAAAAGGTCTTGCTGCGATTTCTGGATTCGCAGGCGGTAGCTTGATCGCCTATGCAACCTCGCCGGGTGCCGTCGCTAAAGATGGGGCTGACGCAAACAGCCCTTTTACATCCGCGCTGGCGCATAACATCGCCATCCAGGGGGTGGACATCCAGGAAGTTATGCTGAACGTGAACGCGGAGGTTCAAGAAAAGACCACAGATCCAAACGGTGAGGTTCAAATTCCATGGGTGAATCACTCATTTGTAAAGAAGTTTTATCTTTGGCCTTGGACGGCTGAGCAAGAACTTCGAAACATTGCACGTGCAGAGCAAGCGCAGCTTAAGCGGCTCGGATGCTTTTCCAGCGAACCTGATGGAGAGTGGAGCACCGCTTCAAAACGATCCATAGCGGCGTTCAACAATGAAAACCGCACAGGCCTGACAATCGATCCATCCATTCCATCTGAGGAGGTCGTGCGGCGGTTAATTAGCCTGGACGGCAAAATATGCCAGAAGGCGCCCGTGGACTTGACTATTAAGGCCCCGGTGACCCCACGCCGCCCGCGCGAGGCTGTAGCCCCTCAGAGCCACCGCAATGGCGGCGGTCGCAGCGAAACCCTTTCGCCTACGGTTGGCGGCGGGATAGGGGGTTTTTGAAACCCGGCGGCCGCCAATTTGAACGGCAAGTGCAAGTTTATCACACCGCCATAGTTGAAAATTGGTTGAGATAGGTTTTTGGATTGATGGGCGGCTGGCCCGTGGCTATTAGTCTTAACAGTTAATTTTTGGGTGGGGCATGTTATGCGTAATTTTGTGCAAGCCGCTGGCGGCTTTGCGTCCAGCATTGTCGTGACCGCAGTACTGGCAGGTGCGCCGCTTACCGGTGCGCAGGCACAAACCGCGTGCTACGGAACACCAGGTAACTGTAAATCAATCGGCCCCAGCGCCACAACTCCAGCGACGATCAATTCCAGCATTCAAAACTCCGTTGTCGGGGGCGGAGTTTCCGGCTTTCTGGACGAATTCCCGGCTGGTCGCTTGAGAGAAACCTGGCATGATGGCCTTCGCATCGAAGGGGGTGGCACCACTGGGTCTTTCCGGGAAACTGAAGCATCGGCGTTCGGCTCCACTTCTATCTCCGTGCCGCAAGACTTTGCCCCTGGCGATTTGAAGCTTGGTGTTTTTACGGGCTATTCGAAGTTGAATGCCGACTTTAGCAACTCGGCAAAAGCGGCTGTCGATGCCCGTTTCATAGGTGGCTATGGCCTGTACTCAATAGGTTCTACTTATGCGATGTTTGCATTAACCGGGTTGATAGCGGACGTCGACCTGACCTATGGCACACACTCATCGTACGACATGTTTGGCGGCGCAGGTAATTTGTCCGCCGGTCATGTGTTTGACCTGGGGAACGCGCGAGAACTCGGGAACCTTCCTGTCAAATTGGACCTCAAGGGTGGCCTGATTTACAATAGCATTGGCGGAAATACTTTTTCGGACGCCGGAACTCGGTTGTCGTCGGGTCTCATAGGTTGGAATGGGGTCTTCTCTGCAACGCTGTTCTCCGAAATCAAGGAAAGTTCAGGCTCCCTTCTCCGGCCTTATGTGAAGGCTGAGCTTAGGGAGCAACTTCGCTACGACAACTTCGTAGATACCCCATTTACCACCGTACATTTTACACAGGATGATACCTTGGGTTTCGGCGAAGTCGGGTTCGAGTACATCTTGCCTGGCTACTCTTTGAGCGCGTCAGTCTACGGCGAAGCGGCGCAAGACCGTGCCACGATTGGCGGCAAGCTGGGCGCAAAATTCAAGCTCGATTAGCCAGGAAGCGACGTCCCCGTCGCTCGCTTGGCATGGGCTGGGACTTAACTGTGCGTCGGTGTCAGGGGCCTGCCAGCAGAATTCGCTGCAGTTGGAGGGCATACCGTGGCGGGGACAATCACAAAGAAAAGACTCATCGCCGTAATATTGTTCTCAATAGTAACGGCAGTGTTGCTCGTTGTGGCCTCACATACAAACCGGCTACCCGCTGCGCCAGATAAGTTCACTTATGACTGGCGCACGTATCTATTGACTGAACGGGCCAAGAGTCCGCGGGACGACATCGTTCTTATAATTATCGATGAAAGAAGCCTAACCGGTTATAGTTACGTATCACCTGTCGACCGCGGATTGGTAGCTGAGCTCATTAACCTTGTCGACGCCGCTTCTCCGAAAGCGATCGGCGTCGATTTGATATTCGACAGGCCAACAGAGCCCGCCAAAGACGAGGCGCTCCTGAGGGCAATTCGCCGGGCCAAAGCTCGCGTTATTCTTGCCGCTTTAGACGATCGCGCGGCAGAGGACGGGGAAGCTCTTGATTACCAGGAGGCTTTCTTTGCCAAAGCAAACCGTCCCGCAGGCCACATTTTCTTTGGGGCCGAGGCAAATCGGCTCACGCTTGGCGACCAAGCCGTGCGATACATGCTTCCGCCCTCGTCCATCCCGCCCCGCCGGCGGGCTTTTGCCCGGCTCCTAGCTGATGTCGATGGCGAAAAGTCCGAGCCTAAGTCGGAACTGATTTTCTGGCGGCTACCACCAGCGGCCGCGGGTGCAGAGCTATTTCCCACCTTTCCCGTACCGGCTCACCGCGGCGATAACTTCAACGGACTTGGGCTCGCTGATCAGCTCGCAAGCTGGCGAGAAGCGCTGGCAGGGAAAATTGTGCTTATTGGCGGTGCGTTTGGCGACCGTGACCTTCATCATACCCCTCTCACGGTGGCCACCCAAAAACGAGTTCACGGCATTGAAATCCACGCCCAAATCCTCGCGCAATTGCGTGATGAGCGCTCAATCCATGAAATGCCTCATTGGGCTGAGTTCCTGTTGGTCGCCAGCGTGGCAGCGACGGGCTTTTTCGCTGCTCAGCGGTGGAACCTGAGAGGCGATGGATGGCGCTCCTCCGCTGTCGCTTTCGTAGTGGTGGTTTCGACTGGGCTTCTACTTTTCTGGACAGCTCAATTCATTTTGCCTTCGGCCACGCTTTTCCTGGGCTGGGCCGCAGGTCTTTTTGCTGGTCACTGGGCAGGCAAGGAGCGGGTGTAGGTCTTTGGCAGCGGGGAAACATTCGAGTAAGAGGGTTTAAGCATGAAAAGCACTCGGTTTTTTTTCGTTTTGAGCATCGTTCTTGCGTGTTTGCTTCTTGCGTTGAGCGCGAGCGCGCGCGCGGAGCTCTTGGTGCTAGAGTCCACCGTAAAGGGCATATCGAGGAATGCCTCGTTTCCCGACAATGCCATTTTCAATGTACCGGATGGGAAAAGGATCAAGTTTCTAAAGAAGCCGGGAAACACTACGCACGAAATAGCTGGGCCTTATACAGGCTCGTTGGCCAATTATAAGCCAGATTGCGAATTGTTGGGCTGGATGACGGGCAGCTGTGGTCGCGAGAAACCCTCCCGCGAACCCGTACAGGGAGCGACGAGAAGCCTCTCTTCCCCGCAACAGTGACCAAAGCAACTGCCTCAAGCCGCGCTTTCGTCCGCTTTGCGGTTCAGCCATTTCACGTAGAGCGGGCCGAAATGCTGGTTCTGGCGCACCTCGATATAGCCTTCGCGGGCGAGTTCGAGCGTTGCGCCGAAGCTTGAGGCCGTTACGGTTCTGCCGAGGATGGGAGACGGTTTGTATTCTTCGAGAAACTTATCGAGGATGGTCCAGTCCGGTTCCGCGCCGAGAAGCGAGGTCAGCCTGTCGCGCGCCTGCTTGATCGACCAGACTACGCGCCCGCCCCATTTCACCTCGGTGACGGCGTTGCGCTGGCGCTGTTCGGCATAGGCCTTCAGGAGGTCGAAGATGCTCGCCTGATAGACGCTAGACCGCACGATGCGGATGCCTTCCGGCATGCCGCGTGCGAAAAGGTCCAGGCCGAGCCGCTTGCGGCCCATCAGGCTCGCGAGCGCTTCCCGCATCGCCTCAAGCCGCTTCAGCCTGAAGGCGAGTTGCGCGGCGAGTTCCTGCCCCGATGGCCCATCTTGCGGCTGCTCCTGTTCGGGCAGCAGCAGCTTCGATTTCAGGTAGGCTAGCCACGCGGCCATCACGAGGTAGTCCGCGGCGATCTCCAGGCGCAGCTCGCGGGCAGAGTCGATATAAGCGAGATATTGGTCGGCAAGCGCCAGGATCGATAGCTTGGTCAGATCGACTTTCTGGTTGCGCGCGAGCACAAGAAGCAGGTCGAGCGGGCCTTCGAAACCGTCGAGCTCAAGAACGAGAACGTCGGCGTCGTCGTCAGGCGTCAGCCGCTCCAGCGCTTCCCAGCCGCTATCGGGCGCTTGCGCCGCCGCCTGCTCGCTCTCGTCAGCGTTGCTCACGGTTCATTCTCCGCTTGACTCTTCAGCGGCACTTTGAGTGATTCACGCAATTGCCGCCAGCGAATCTAACCGCGCCTGCTCAGCCAATTCGCGGTCAAAGGCTTTGGGCTCCTTTAATTGAGCGAAAGCGGCCTCGAAGCGCTGGAGCGCCTTGCCCTCAAGATAGGGAGAGGACGCGGCGACGACCGCCATTTCATCCATGTTGCCGTTGCAATGGAGCGCAAGATCGCAGCCTGCATCGAATGTGGCGCGGGCGCGTTCCCCGATCGTGCCCGAAAGGGCGCGCATGGTCAGATCGTCGGACATCAAAAGCCCTTCGAAGCCAATGTGGCCCCGGATCACCTCTGCAATCGCTTTTGACGACACCGTGACAGGCGCGGCTGGATCGACGGCGGAGAAGACGACGTGCGCGGTCATCGCCATCGGCAGGTGACGCAGCGCGCGGAATGGCGCGAAATCGTGGGCTTGAAGTTCATCCAGCGGCGTATCGACAACGGGAAGCGCGAGATGGCTGTCGGCCATGGCCCGGCCATGCCCTGGTATGTGCTTCATGACCGGCAAGATGCCCGCGGCGAGCAGCCCGTCGGCGACCGCGCCCCCAAGCTCGATCACGGCTTTCGTTTCGTCGCCGTAGGCTCTGTCGCCGATGATGTTGTCGGCACCGGGAACCGGAACGTCGAGCACCGGCGCGGCGGTCGTGTTGAACCCGAGTTCATGGAGATCGTGCGCCATCAGCCGCGCGCATAGATACGCGGCCTGCTTTGCCTTTGTGCGATTTGTCTGCTGCATATTGGAGAAGGCGCGCGCCGCCGGATAGCGCGGCCAATGCGGCGAGGTAAGCCGCTGAACGCGTCCGCCTTCCTGGTCCACCATGACGAGCATGTGACCGCCACCGGCCGCGGCGCGGGCGTCGGCGATGAGGCGGCGCACCTGATCCGGGCTCTCGACATTGCGCGCGAAGAGAATGAGTTCCCGCCGGGCGTGCCTGGCCAAGAAACTGCCTTTCGGCATCGGAGAGAGAGAGGCCGGATAATCCGCAAATGAATGCGCGACGAGGCAAGGTGTCCTCCTGGGCCGCAAGACGAGCCATGCTTTGCCCGGCATCTTACGCGGATTTTCGCGGCGGAACAACGCGCGGTTGCGGAGGCGTGTGCTAGGCCAGCTCGAACGTGTCGCGCCAGGTGGAGGCGACGTAATTGATGATAATCGACTTGCGAACCGCGCCATGGAGCGGCCGCCTGCCCACGGCATGCCACGTGTTCTTGCCTGGGATGAAGATCAAACCGAGGTTCCGGCCGTAGGGCGCGGAGCCTACGTATTTGAAATGGGGCGGCCCTTCGTGGATGTCGGTTCCGGCTTGAACGAGGCGCGGATCGCTCGACAGATAGACAAGCATGGTGAATTTCTTCACTGAAATATCGGTGTGGGGCGCAAGCCAGAAGCCTTCCGTATCCTGGCAATATTCGATGCGGAGATGCCCGTCCGATAAATGCGCACCGGTTGTCTCCTCGATGGCTCGGCGCACGCCCGCATCTTCGAAGCCCGCGACGACGCGGCGGCAAACCTCGAACTTCTCCTGATTCTCGCGGTTGAAGAAGACGCGCACCGAATTGTTCGTCTCGCGCTTTCCGTCGAAAATCGCATCTTGCGGCGGAAGGAACGGCAGCGACTCGATGGCGCTCACGTCTTCCTCTGGCAACGCGCCTTCGAGAAACCAATGATCGTAGGGCGCGGTCGCGTGAGATGCGCGTGCGAGGCAATCGAGAAAAGCGTCCGCGACGGGATTGGCACCAGGTCCGGCTTCCGGCAAGCGCGCTCTCATGTTATTTGCCCTTGTAGAAGAAGGGAATAAGCCGCTTAACCTTCGCCGAAAGCTTGTGCCGGCCGAGCTGACGCGCGTGTGCGCCCTCGGAGCGTAGCCAGTTCACCATCACATAACGGCGCTCGCCGACAAACGGCTTATGTCCGTGCCATGAATTGTGCGAGACCTTGAAGGCGACAAACGTGCCGCCATGCGGCGGGATTTCGGCGATGTAATCTTCGAGGTCGCTGCCATTGCGCAACAGCCTGAGCCGGCCGCCGCTCTCGTCCCATGCGCCATTAAGATAAAGGAGGCAGGTGGCAACCTTGTCCTTGGTGTCGGTGTGGATACGGCCATCCTTGGACTGCGCCTGGCCGCGCACCGTGATCATGACCGGCAAGCCCTCGAGATCCACGTGAAGTTTGTCTCCGACGGCCTCGGCGAGAGCGGGCGATTGAAGGTTATCGAGCAGCGAGGCGAAGCCCGGCCCATATTGCAGCGCGTTCACTGGAAAGATGCCCGGCTTCTCGATGGCCGGAAAATCGGCACGGATTTGGTTCAGATCGTCTTCGGAAAGCACCTGCGCCTTGAAAAACGAAAAGGGCTGGTGCGCCGCTTCCGCCTCTGTGATCGCGTGAATATCCAACATCGCCGCCGTCTCCTCCAATCCCCACCTTTTTAAGCCTCGGATGCCCGTTGATTTTGGTCAAACTGCGACGCAGGGGGAGCCTCACCGGAAGGTGAGCCTCCCGTGTTTAGCGTTTGCGCAAGCGGCTGTGGTACGATTTCGTCAAGAGCGCCACGAAAGCATAGTCACGATGGAAGATCCCCCCATCTCGCGCGGCTTCAAATCGCGCCGGAATACCGATCTCGCAGGCCGCATCCCGCCCGGCCAGCACGTCACGAGCGACTTCCCGGTGCTGACCTATGGCCCCACGCCCGAGACCAGGATCGCGAATTGGACGCTCGCCCTTCAACTCGGCGGTTCGTTGCTCGGCAAATGGACCTGGGCCGAATTCGAAGCGCTGCCGCAGACCACGATCAAGACCGACATCCATTGCGTCACAACATGGTCGAAACTCGATACAAGCTGGTCGGGTGTGACCTTCGACGATTTGCTCGCCGCCGCCGGCCTGAGCGAGCCGCCTGCGCCATACATCATGGCTCATTGCGAGGGCGCGTACACCACCAACGTGCCGGTCGCCGACCTTATCGGCGGCAAGGGAATGATCGCCACCCGCTACGAGGGCTTGCCGATCCTGTCCGCGCATGGCGGCCCCGCGCGTCTGCTCGTGCCGCATCTCTATTTCTGGAAGAGCGGCAAATGGGTGCGCCGCCTGCGGTTCATGGAGAAGGACGAGCCCGGCTTCTGGGAGAGCCACGGCTATCACATGTATGGCGACCCCTGGCGCGAGCAGCGGTATGACACCGACTGAGCAGCAACCCGCGGCGCCGCGGCGGAAGTGGTTTGTCGCGGAGGTTCGCGAGGTTGTTGTGGAAACGCCGCGCGTGAAGACGCTGCGGCTCGACGTGCCGGAGTGGCCGGGGCATTTGCCGGGCCAGCATGTGGATATCCGGCTCACGGCCGAGGACGGCTATCAGGCGCAGCGCAGCTATTCCATCGCGTCGCCGCCGGAGGACGAAGGGCTTTCTCTCACCGTCGAGCTTGTCGATAATGGCGAGGTTTCGCATTACCTCGTGGACGAACTCAGGCCAGGCGATAAGTTCGAGGTTCGCGGGCCGATCGGGCGGCACTTCGTGTGGACGGTGGCTGAAGGCGGCCCGTTGTTCCTGATCGGCGGCGGGTCCGGCATCGTGCCGCTGATGTGCATGCTGCGCCATAGGAAGCGGCGGGCCAGCGTGGTGCCCGCCGCGCTTCTTTATTCTTCGCGCAGTTTCGAGGACATCATTTACCGCGGTGAGTTGGAGGCATGGTCCAGGGACGATCCCGCGCTCACAATCGTGACGACGATAACGCGAAAGACCCCTCCCGATTGGACCGGCCCAAGCCGCCGGATCGACAGGCGCATGCTCATCGAAACCGGGTTCGGGCCGGAGACGCAGCCGCAAATCTTCATCTGCGGTTCCAATTCCATCGTCGAAGCCGTCTCACGCCAGCTTGTCGAACTCGGGCACGATCCGGCGCTGATCAAGACGGAACGTTTCGGCCCTTCCGGCTGAAAAAAGCCGGTTGAACTAATTCGCGCATTTTGCTTGGCAGAGCTGACGGGCGCACTATCCTCACTCGCGGGACGAAGGACTCTTTTGGAGGCAACGTGACAGCACGCCTTACGCTGAAGGAGGCGCTTGCGGAGGTGCTGGACCCGCAGGGCAAGACCATCGTCGACGTGGGCTGCGGGGACGGCGCGATTGTGCGTCATCTGGCGCGCCACGGCGCGAACGCCATTGGCGTCGAGGTCAGCGACGCCCGGCTCGCCCGCGCGCGAGCGAAGGCGGAAGGGCAATGCACCTACAGCGTTGGGCGCGGCGAGAGCTTGCCATTTGGCGATGCATCCGCGGACGCCGTTCTTTATGTGAACAGCTTTCATCATCTGCCAGCGGATGCAATGGAGAAAGCGCTGCTTGAGGCGGCCCGGGTTCTCAAGGCTGGCGGCCAACTCATCGTCATCGAGCCGGTAGCGGCGGGAAACTACTTCGAGGCCATGCGGCCCCTTGAGGATGAAACCGAGATCCGGGCTACGGCCTACGCGGTCTTGATGAACCCGCCACGCGATCTCCTGCCCGAAGGCGAGCTGATCTATGACAGCGCCGTTCGCCTGCGCGATGCCGATCACTTCATCGAGGCGGTGACGGCGCCCGAGCCGTCACGCCGCGAGCGTCTTCCGCAGGTCGAAGCGGAACTCAGGCAGCGTTTTTCCGCCTTCGCCCAACGAGATGCGCAAGGGCCGTATTTTCTGGCGCCGATGCGGCGCAAACTCTTCCGTAAAACCGCTTAAGGTCGGCTTAAGACACTAGATGTCATGGCCGCCATCCAGAATTTTTTAATTCAATAACACCCAAGCGCAGAAATTCCTGACCGGCCATGACCTCGGTTGCTCTTGGACTACCCCTCCGGCCAGCTCTGGACGAAGTCTGCCGGATCGAGCGGCACCGGCGTCTTCGGCATCATCGTCGGCGTTCCGATATAAAGCAGGCCGACAATCGCGTCCGACGCTTCGAGGCCAAGCGCCTCTTTTACGATTGGGTCGTACGCCGCTTCGCCGGTTTTCCATAACGCGCCAAAGCCGAGCGCATGGCTGGCAAGCATGATATTTTGCGCTGCCGCGCCCGCCGACAAAAGCTGCTCGACTGCTGGAATCCTGGACAACTCGTCGATGCGAGCCACGACCACGACAAGCAGGGGCCCGCGAAGCGGCTTCTGGCGCTCGCGATCAAGAACCTCGGGCGTCGCCTTGGGATCGCGGCGCTGGAGAGCGGAAGCAAAGACGTCACCTAGGCGGTTCCTGCCTTCGCCGCGAATCGTTATAAAGCGCCAGGGATGCAGCCTGCCATGATCCGGCGCGCGCAGTGCCGCCGCGAGGATTTTGCGTTCGGTGGCTTCGTCAGGCGCGGGATCGCCAATCTCAAGTGGGCTGACCCGCGTTATAATGGCCTCGTAGGCGTCCATGCTCCGCTCCGTAGGAATAGGCGCGATCCTCCTAGCACGGACGCCGTTTTGGCGGAAACGAAAAGCCCCGCGTCACCGGGCAGCCGGCAGATCGATTTCGCCTTCGACGACGTGGTTCAGATCCGTGCCTTCCGCCGTCAAAACCGCGCGGACTTTGAGCTTGCCTGAAGCCAAATGCTTGTCGCGCACAACGCGCTCGATTTCCTGCTGCGAGGTCACGCCGACCTGCTTCAGGAATTTTCGCATCGTCATGTTGAACCGGTCTTCTTCCATTCGAGCCTCCCATTGGATCTCGCGATCCAACACCGCTTATGATTTCGGCCGTTGCGCCGGCCCTGTACCCTGATAAGCTCGTAAGGCACCACCAAATAACAATGATCTAAATTGATACTGCGGTGTTTCCCGTTCTCTCGCCGCGAACAGGAAGGCGCGGTCGAAGAATAAGGACTCCGGGACGACCCTCAATGACCCTTCAGCTTCCCGCCGCTGCCGGCACGTTTGAGCCCCGCGGAAACGCCATGGTCGATCCCTTCGGCCGCCACATCACCTATTTGCGCGTCTCGGTCACGGATCGCTGCGACTTCCGCTGCGTGTATTGCATGGCGGAGCACATGACGTTCCTGCCGAAGGCGGACTTGCTTACGCTCGAAGAACTCGACCGCTTATGCGGGGCATTCATCGCGAAGGGCGTGCGGAAGATACGCCTCACCGGCGGCGAGCCCCTTGTGCGCAAGAATATCATGTGGCTGGTCTCCGCGTTGTCTCGCCATCTGGGAACCGGAGCGCTTGATGAACTCACGCTCACGACCAACGGTAGCCAGCTCGCGAAATACGCAGGCGATCTTGCCGCGGCGGGCGTGCGGCGGATCAACGTCTCGCTCGATACGCTCGACCCAGGGAAATTCCAGGCCATCACCCGCTGGGGCAATTTCGCGCAAGTCATTGAGGGAATCAGGGCTGCGCAGCGCGCGGGCCTTCACATCAAGATCAATATGGTCGCGCTCAAGCATGTTAACGAACAGGAAATTGAGCAAATGCTAAGTTGGTGCCACGGGGAAGGAATGGACCTGACTTTGATAGAGACCATGCCACTCGGAGAGATCGAAGGCGACCGCACCGATCAATACCTGCCGCTTTCGGTGGTGCGCGCGCGTCTTATGGATCGCCTGACGCTCGAAGACATTCCCTACCGCACAGGCGGCCCCGCGCGTTATGTCCGGGTGCGCGAGACCGGCGGCAGGCTCGGTTTTATCACTCCTCTCACTCATAATTTCTGCGAAAGCTGCAACCGGGTGCGCGTCACCTGCACGGGCACGCTCTATATGTGCCTCGGCCAGGAAGACGCTGCGGACTTGCGGGCTCCTCTTCGAGCCAGCGCCTCGGATGAGCTGCTTGCCGGGGCAATAGACGAAGCCATCAGCCGCAAGCCAAAAGGCCACGATTTTGTCATCGACCGGCGCGATCAGAAGCCCGCGCTCGGACGCCACATGAGCATGACGGGCGGGTGATGCGAGAATTGAGGAAGCTCCTTCTTACCTTGTTCTTAGCTTTCCTCAGCCCCTCAGTCTCTTGCCTCGCCGAAGGTGATGGTGAATCGAAATTAACTCCGACCGAAAGCGAGAAGCTTTTCCTCGATCGCTTGATGCGCGCCGAGTTGGGCGGACGGCGCTTTGCGAAGAACCCTGCATCGAGCGCGCTAGGACCGTACCAGTTCCTCGACACGACCTTCCTGGACGTCGTTCAGCGGAATTTACCTGCCGTGACGACGGGAAAAACGGATGCTGAGATTTTAGTCCTGAGGACCGATCCGCAGGTTGCCCGCGACGTAGCTCTGATCTTTACCCGCGAAAACGCGAGCGTGCTTGCCGCCAAAGGCATAGCCGTTACGCCAGCAAGTCTCCGGCTTGCCTTTTTTGCTGGCGCATCTGGCGCCGTCAAGGTTTTGGAAGCGAAACCTGATGAACCCGTGTCGAACCTTTTGAGCTCCGCCGCGATTTAAGCAAACCCCTTTCTGAAAGACATGACGGCGAGCCAGCTTCTCGCAAGAGCAACCCGCGAGGCGAATAGCACGGGTTTGCTGCCGGTCTCATTTCCGAAGGGCTCCACCACCGCCGCTGCCCCAAAAATTCCGGTACAATGCAATCTAAAGCTGGCGAGCTGCCGCAAGTGGCTCGCCTTGGCCGAAAAGCGCCTCAACCTGAAAGAGGCGCGTGTCGTTTCTGCAAAACGATGACGGCAGTTGCTCGCGCGTCTGGACGAAGGCGCTGTGTCAATCCGCTTGGTTCGCTTTTGGCGGAGACCGAGCAAAATGAGTTGTTCCAAGCTGCCGAAATCGCCTATTTCTGAGCCATGACGGCTCCTGGCATACTTCCATCGCAGGCGATCGGGGCGCTCATCGAGAGCGGCGCAATTTCCTCCACCGTCCCGATTGGTGCGGGGCAAATACAGCCTGCCAGCCTCGACTTGCGGCTTGGAGCGCGAGCTTTCCGGGTGCGCGCGAGCTTCATGCCGGGCCCCGGCGCCACGACGGAAGAACAGATCGAGCGCTTTGTCCTTCATACGATCGACCTCGGCCCCGGCGCGGTGTTGGAGGTCGGCTGCGTCTATGTGGCCGAAATCGAAGAAGCGCTTGCGCTCCCGGCGGACATTGCAGGCGTTGCCAACCCCAAAAGTTCGACGGGCAGACTCGATGTTTTCACCCGCGTGATTGCGGATCACGGCCCTGGCTTCGACCAGACCGGCCCCGGCTATCATGGCCGTCTCTATCTCGAAATCTGCCCGCAGACCTTTCCCATCCTCGTTCATCGCGGCTCGCGCCTGTCTCAGATCCGTTTCCGGAGCCGTGCGGCAAGCCATGCGGCTGCGACGGGCGATCATCCTCGCGAAGTGGCGCTGTCCGTCGACTTGAGCGGCGGCGGCCCTTACCCCTGATCGGCTATCGAGCCAAGCGGCACACCGGCGTCATCGATGTGGATCGCGCCGGCGCTTACGATGTCGAGGAATTCTGGGAGCCTCTTATGGTGACGCCGCAGAAACTGCTGATCCTCGACCCGGATGAATTCTACATTCTCGCCTCGAAGGAGGCCGTGCGGGTCCCCGCCACCCACGCCGCGGAGATGGAGCCGTTCAACGCCCTCATGGGCGAGTTCCGCGTGCATTACGCCGGGTTCTTCGATCCGGGTTTCGGCATGACGGAGACCGGCGGCCAGGGCAGCCGCGCCGTGCTGGAGGTGCGCAGCCACAAGGTGCCGTTCATCCTGGAAGACGGGCAAATTATCGGGCGGCTGATCTATGAGCCTCTGAGCGAACCGCCCGCGCAGCTTTACGGCAGCGAGATCGGCTCGCATTATCAGGCGCAGGCATTGAAACTGTCGAAGCATTTCCGGTGAGGATAGCGGCGTAACCCGAAAATAAGGCGGAGCGTCGTCCCGGATGCGGTGCAGCATGAAAATGATGCGCCGCTGATCCAGGATCGAACATCCTCGTCCGCCTTGTGGCGGATGACGAAGACCGATTTGTTAGTTCGTGCTGCTTTGCCCGAGATAGCGCAGCGCGCCCGGTGCTGAGCGCCCCGCCGACGACGCAGGGAATGCCGGCTTCGACCTGCCCCGCAACCGCGAGGCCGAGACAGCCGAAGGAAAGCGCGGCCTCGCCAACCGAGCCCCAGGTCATGAGGTCGCGAGTTCGAGCCCGGCCCTTTCCGTTTCAGCTCATCGAGGGCCGCCAGCGCTTCCTTGCCGAGGCGCGCGGTGTCGACAAGTTCCGCCGACTCGATCACCTCCGTCAGCACGGGCTTGACCTCATCCGATTGCTTGTCTTTCAGCCGTTTCAGCACGCGAAGGAGATCGGCGTCCCGGGCGGCGTTCGAGGCCAGCGTGAACCTCGCCATGCTGCCGATGGTGAGTTTTTCGGCGCTATCGCGCTCCTTTGCCCAAGGCAGCAGGATGACGATTTGCGCGATCGGGGTTTCCTTGCCCGTGGCGAAATAAATGCCCCAGAGCGTGTCGATGAGGTCGGCGTTCGACTCGAACGTCACCTGCCGCTTGGCAGGCTCCTTGGATTTGAAAAACATGTCTCCGTTGAAAAAGGTCTTCACCTTATCGAGCGTGCCGGGATGCTTCGCTTCGAGCGCGACCTCGCTGAGTGGCGGCAGCTCGCCCGACAGGTATCGCTGAATCATCACCTGGCGGTCCGGCAGGCGTATGGCCAACCCGCGCATATGATCCTTCCAATTGGGCAGCCCCGAATAGGCAACGGCGCGGATCAAGATCCACTGATCCTCGAAGGGCAGAGGAAGCGTCTTTTCGATGAGCGTCCATGCATGGTGGGGGTTTGCGCCGAGCACGCCCGCCAAAAAGCCGACATAGAGGCCCGCGCTTTCCGGTTCTTTCAAGGTGCCACGCTGGCTCAAGGCGCGGATCACGAAGGGGACCGACATTGGGTCGGGCTTCGTGCGGTATTTCTTGATCCAGCGCTGGCCCGCTTCTGGCCATGGAGCGTTCGCGGGCGGCGGAGCGGCGATCGCGGCTTGAAGAAGCGCGAGCGCGATAATGGGAATGAGAATGCGGCGCATGAACTCCTCTCGTTGACCGAGATGCCCGGCGGCCGGCAGCCGAGACAGGGTACAGACCGGCGACTTAAGCGCGCCCGCGTGGCCTTTTTGTGAAGCTGAGGCTGCACGAAATGCCCAGGCTCATCGGTAGCTTGCGGCGTTTACGGCGCTCACAAGGCAATGAGAGAAACGTGGATAACCTGCAGGCCGGACCCGCGCTCGTTGTAGAGATTTCTTCCCCACGGCTAACATTATCGAAATGTCGACGTGATTCGTATCCTAACGATGGGAGCGTGGCATGAGCATCGCAGCTCTGCTTAAGAATCCAAAGTCTCTCGCTGACGAAATGGCAGCATTTTTCGATTCGAAGGAAAGCTTTGAACAGGGTCTTGCTCACCTGTCCTATGGTAATGGCGTGATGACTGCGGCGATAGTCAGCCCCGAGTTCATCCCGGCCCAAAAATGGCAGTCCCTCATCATCGGTTCCTCTGCTGCGTTGGGGAGCAAAGAGGATGTTGAAATCTTGAAGATCATGCTCTCGTTTGAATATCAGAAGATTTTGGGGGGCCTTATGGAAGGGGCCTTCGAGCCGCTGTTTTGGGAAGATGAGGACGAGCGAGTAATAACCAAAGACTGGGCGCAAGGTTTCGAGGACGGGACTTACTTATGCTATGAGGCATGGGCGCCTTTTCTGGAAGATGAGGGCCGTATATTGGCTGTCTTACTGAATGTTTTGCGGCAAAGCGAGGAAATAAACAAAAAGATTGCAGGGGCTGGAATTGATCCCTCAGTTGCTTTCGATCAAGCGCGCTACGAGATACAGGATGTTGTCTGCGTTCTCTACGATCAGTGGGCCAAGGCGAGGTTTGAAACTGTTAACACGCCGAGGCATGTTGAAAAGGTCGGACGCAATGAACCCTGCCCTTGTGGCTCGGGCAAGAAATACAAAAAGTGCTGTCTGAATTGACGGCCGATTTTTTCAGCACTTAAAATTACTGAGGACTGCGTCCAAAAGCCCTGGAAACCGGGCGTCGAGGTCGGCTTTGCGGAGGGTGGAGATAAAACACACACCCTCCTTGCGCTGCGCGATAATGCCTGCCTCGCGCAAAATGCGGTAATGGTGTGACTGGGTGGATTTCGCGATATCGAGCCCCGCGACGGCGGCGTAGCAGGCAAGTTCCCCGCGCTGCGAAAGATTGTGCACGATATGCAGGCGCACGGGATCGCTCAGGGCGTAAAGCACCGCTTCAAGCTTCAACGGCGACGCTTCTACGAGCGGATCATCTTGCATGATGGAAAGATGGAATGCCTCTCTGCGAGTTCAATGGTTCCGTGGTTTTGAACTAAAAGCAGCCCCCGGTTTCGGCAAAGCGGATTGAAAACCGCGATGCCGCCCAAAAACCAGTTGTGGATTGCGGCGCTTTCCGTAGCCCCACTTGGCGCAACTTACCGCAAGCTTTCCCTAGTGATTCGATCAAAGGGGGCGACATGGGGAAGGCAAAAGCAACGGAGCGCACATTCACCGTCGATATGTGGTGGACGGATCTCAACGACGTGGAGATCGGGTTTTTCATTCACTCGCGCCATCGCGCCAAGTCGCGGCAATTCACCCAAGACTCCGATGTGATCGGAGAAGTTCTGGAAGGCGGGGAGCGGACCGGGCTCATCACCTATCGCGAGGGGCTTTGGAAATCCGAAAACCCTGGCGAAAAGCGCCTTGTGCTCAAGCTATTCACGCCGTCGATGAACTGGCGCGCCAGCATGGACATGCTCGTCGGGCGAAGCGTGCAGCTTTCCGCGGGTGCGGGCGGCTTTCCGGTGACCGCTTATTCCATCCACATCGAGGGCCTGGAGCAGGTCATCCAGCTCGAACGGTCCGCGCGCAAATGGCCCGGCCTGCCCGAACAGTTCTCGTTCTTCCTGATGGAGGACGGCGAAGCGAGGCTCTACCGGTTGCGGCAGGATTGGATCGACATCGGCGGCGATTACACGATCTTGGATCAAACGGGCGAAAAGATCGGGCGCGTGAACGGACATCTGTTCGATCTTGGCGGCCGCTGGGATGTCACTCTGAGCGGACAGCGCTCTCCTCATCTTGCGACGGTTTTGCAGCTCGTAAGCGCGATGTTGAAGTTCAACGCCGCGGCCCGCCGCCATGTCGACCGCCTGACGCACGAGGTGACGAGCGGCGCCATAAAGCTCGCTCTCGAAAAGCAGGAGGCCGATCTTTATTTGAACCCGAGGCGTCCGCACTGACGCTTTTCAGGTTCTTGCCAGCGGCGATAACCGTGCCCGGCCGGAGCACCGCTAGCAATCGAAGCAGATGCTCCCGCTTCATGGCGATGCATCCTGCCGTTGGTGCAAATGATCGGCGCGCGACATGGAGAAAAATCGCGCTGCCGCGCCCGTGGGTGCGGACCGTGATGTTGTAGTCCAGCACGACGATCACATCGTACAAGTGATCGTTGCGCCAGAGACGTTCGGCGCTTGCCGGGTAGGGCAGTGACACTTTTCGGTTGTAATTCCTGTCGTCCGCCGCGTCGCACCAGCCGAAGGTTTTGCGCAGCGGCTTCATACGCAATGCAGTCATCGGCCGCCTTATTCTGTCCGGCCGGTAATAAACTTCGGAGACTGGCCAGATGCCCAAAGGCGTTGCTCCGTCCCCTTCCTTTTTTCGAGCCCTTACTCCGCCCTTCCCAAGAGCGATAGGAAAATGTAACTTTCTATAGGCCAAGATTCCGGCTGTGGCCGCATCGGACGTTGTGAGCACCCGTGCAACGTCTCGTTTTCGCGTTCTTTCTTGCGGGTTTTGCGGTAGATTCTGATTGCGCACGAAGTCACCCGTTGCGTCGCAGTATGCCGCCTTTTAAATCAGAAATGCACTTCTGACCGGAGTAAATCATGAGCAATACGCGCAATATCCTGGTTGTCGACGATGATCAAGACCTTGCGCTGTCGCTGGCGGAGCAGCTCGCGCTGCACGAGGAGTTTGAAGCGCACGTGGCCCACAGCGCCGCTCAAGCTTTTGCCGCCGTCAAGGGCAAGCACACCGATCTCGTTCTCCTCGATGTCGGGCTCCCGGACATGGATGGGCGCGAAGCCTGCCGGCTGTTGCGCAAGAACAATTTCAAGCATCCCATCATCATGCTGACGGGGCAGGATAGCGACTCCGATACGATTCTCGGTTTGGAATCGGGCGCGAACGACTACATCACGAAGCCGTTCCGGTTTGCGGTTCTGTTGGCTCGCATTCGCGCACAGCTCCGCCAGCATGAACACAGCGAGGAGGCAGTCTTTTCCATCGGGGAGTATTCGTTCCGGCCGGCAGCCAAGATCCTGATCGACAAGAAGGGCGGAAAAGTTCGCCTAACCGAGAAGGAGACGTCGATCCTCAAATATCTCTATAGGGCCGGGGAGAAGGTGATCTCGCGCGATGTGCTGCTGCACGAGGTTTGGGGCTATAACGCCGGGGTAACAACCCACACGCTCGAAACTCATATCTACCGTTTACGACAAAAAATCGAGCGTGACCCATCTCGCGCCGAGCTTCTTATTACCGAAGCGGGCGGATATAAGCTTATACCTTGACTCCTCCCGGCCTTTTGCTGAGGACTAAACTCCGGCCGAGTTGCTAAATCCATCGAATCAAACAAAACTATCATCTGTACCTGTTTCAGTTGAGTGAAGGAGTGAACTCATCAACGTGGCAGGTGAATTACAATGCTCGACCGGAAAATCGAGCTTTTGCAGCAAGTTCCCTTGTTTGCTGGGCTTTCGGAGGAACTGCTGAGCGCGGTCGCCAGCTGTGGCCAGAAAAGCTTTTTCGAGGCCAATGAGAATCTCATCGCTGAAGGCGAGGCCGGAAGCACCGCTTATTTGATCATGACCGGGAAGGCTGGCTGCCCCAGAATCGAGGGAAATGAGACCCTTGTCGAGGACCTCTGGCCCGGCACGCTCGTCGGCGAGCTGGGAATGCTTGTCGAGACGGTCCATAGCGTCACAGTGACCGCGAAGGAGCGGCTTCGCGCGTTAGCCTTCCACCGCGATGCGTTTCGCACCGTCATGGAGGAGCATCCGGATCTGGCTCGGCATATTTCCGAAAAGCTGTTGGTGCGTCTGCACGGGCTCGCGGCCGAAATCCGGAAAGTGGATGGTAAGCTCGCGGAACTCGAAAAGGCCGCGTGACGGACGCTGCTTCGCTTCATGGCTCCGCGTGCTGTCATACGCGCAGGCGGGTATCCATCAGAAATTCCTGACCGTTCTTGTTGTCGTCCCCGCGCAGGCGGGGGGGTGGATTCACATTTGAAGTGCAACAGGTTGGCTGAAAATACCTCGGCTGGCGTTTGGAGGCGAAGGTGCGGTGATCGACGCCGCGTTTAGGTTCGCGGGCGATGGCCTCCTGGATGCGGCGGTTGAAGCGCTCGACCATGCCATTGGTTTGAGGCTTGAAGGGTCTTGTCAGGCGGTGCTCGATGCGATGGGCCTTGCACACGCGATCGAAGGGGTGGTTTCCGCTTGGCGGCCTTCCGGAGGGGGTCCATCGGGCGCCGAAGCGATCGGTGAACTCCGAGCCGTTGTCGGTAAGAACGGTTGGACCGGGTGGGGGAAGCTGGCGAGAAAGCGGTCCAGGAAGGCCGCGGCTGTCGCCGCGTTGCGCTTGTTGTGGATCTCGACGAAGACGTAGCGGGTGGCGCGATCGATTGCGACGAAGACGTAGGTTTTGATTTTTTCCAAGTGCGGCAAGTATTTCAGATCGATGTGAATGAAGCCCACGGTTGCCTTTTCGAAAGCTCCCGGGGCTGGCTTTTCGGCGGCGGGCTTTCGATTGAGGCCGGATCGGCGCAAACAGCGATAGACGGCGTCGCGGGAGAGGCTTTTATTCACGCATCGGCGCATGACCTCGACGACGTCATCCAGGGAAAGATCGAGCTTGAGGCGCAACTCGCGGACGAGTTCCTCTTCGGTGGAGAAATTGAGTTCTCAGCCAGCCAGCTAGCTACGCCGCTTTCGACGCGTGATCCGCCGTGACTTGCTCCGCGAGCTTGCCCGTAAGTTCTACGAGATGATCGAACTTCGCCTCAAAGCCGCCGGCGCCGGCGGTGGCCGACCGCAGCTCGATGATAAGGTCGTGGATCTCGGCCTCGGGGATGTGCGCGTCGATCACGTCCCATCCGGCCCAGCCTGGACGCGCATCGAAGCCCAAGATCTGCCCGCGCCGCGCCGAAATCATTCCGTTGATCTTCGCGGTGGCTTCGGACGGAACGGCAATCTTCACCGCCATGATCGGTTCGAGAAGCACGGGCGAGCACTTCGGCATACCCTCGGACATCGCGATCCGGCCCGCCATGCGGAAGGCTTGTTCCGACGAGTCGACGGTATGGTAGGAGCCGTCTTTCAGGCACACCGCGACATCCACCACCGGAAAACCGAGCGGCCCGGCTGAAAGGTAATCACGCACGCCAGTTTCCACCGCGGGGAAATAGTTCCGCGGAACCGCGCCGCCAGTTATCTCCTCGGAGAAGGCGAAGCCTTCCCCGCGCGGCTGCGGTTTGATTTCCACCACCACGTCGCCGAACTGGCCATGCCCGCCGCTCTGCTTTTTGTGCCGGCCGCGGATTTCAACGCTTTTGCGGATGGTTTCCTTATAGGGAATTTCGCGCTTCTTGGTCTCCGCCTTGATGCCGAAGCGGCGATTGAGGCGCTCCAGCGCGACGCGCAAATGCATCTCGCCCTGTCCCCAGAGAACAATCTGGTTCGTTTCGCGATCTTGCACGAGCAACAACGAGGGGTCCTCGTCGATCAGCTTGTTGAGTGCGGCGGTGAGCTTGATCTCGTCCTTGCGCTCGCCTGCCGCGACAGCAAGCCCGTAGACCGGCTTTGGCGGCACCGAGGCTTTAATGGTCAGCGTTCCGTTTTTCTCGGCGGTAAGCGTCGCTCCGGTGGCGAGGCTTTCAAGTTTGCCGAAGGCAACCGTTTCGCCTGGGGTGCCTGGGCCGCGTTTCTTGACCTCGGTTCCAACGACCGAATACACGCCCGAAATCTTCTCTTCCCCGGAGGTGGCATACACAGAGCCGCCATCGGCAAACTGCCCAGCCAGCACCCTTGCGAGCGAAAGCTTGCCCGCATGTGACGTGTGATAAGTCTTCATGATGTAGGCTGCGGACTTTGCGCTGCCGAGGCCGAGGCGCTTCGCGGTCTCTTCCGCGAAGGGCACCTCATGGCGCAGCGCCTTCAAAAGCCGGCCGATGCCGTGACCCTCAACTGCCGATCCGAAGAACACGGGGCAAATCTGGCATTGCTTGAACTCGGTAATAAGATCCTCGAAGACCTTGTCGCGGGTCGGTGCGATATCGCTCAAGAGCTGCTCCATCAGCTCGTCATCGTAGTCGGCGAGTTTTTCGAGCATGGCGAAGCGCTGGTCGGCTTCGAACTGCGCCAACTCGGACGGAATGGAAATCACTTCGCTCGGCGCATGTTCGCGGTAGACGAAGGCGCGCTCCAGGGCCAAATCGACGAACCCGCTCACGGCTCCCTTTTCGGAAATCGGGATTTGCCGAAGCACGAGCGGAATGCGGCTCGCCGGCTGCATCATTGACAGAACGTCGCCGATAGCGCCGCCGACCTTGTCGATCTTGTTGATGAACAGGAGATGGGGAACGCCAGCCGTCTCAAGACTTTTCAGCACGATCTGCAGGGCGTGCAGCTTTTTCTCGTCGGCCTCACAGACCACGACCGCCGCATCGCAGGCAGCGATGGCGCCCATGCCGTCATATTGAAATTCGACAGAGCCTGGACAGTCGAGCAGGGCAAACTTGTCGCCAAGAAACTCGAAATTGGCGACGTTCATCTCGACGCTCATGCCATGAGTGCGCGCCTCGGCTGAAGTATCGCCGACCGTTTTGCGGATGTCGGAGCCTTCATGCCCGGTCGCGCCCGTTCGAGCCAAAATGGCTTCGAAGAGTGTCGACTTGCCGCTTGGATGTGGTCCAACCAATGCGACGCAGCGAGGACTTCTGCCCTCCGCATTTCCATTGCCGCCCATGTTTCTTTTCCTTACGCGGAATATTGCTATTTGAGGGGCGCGTGCTGCCAGAGAGCCGCGAATGAGCCATCGTCGCAAGAGGGGCCGTTCTTGGCAAGCCCCATGTGAGCTATAGGGGCTTGTTTCGGCCGCGCTTATTGCCGCCCTGAAGTTCGCGAGCGCAGTGCTTTCGCACTATCGCGAGGCGGGAGCCACAGCTCGCGATAAAACAAGCGATCCACGTTACACGGCAATTGACTTGGCTCTGAGATGATGGTGCTAAGGCTGGGCAGCCGTCAATCACTTCCTTCGCAGCATGCCGCAAAAAAGGGTGCCATGATCACCAGCCACTTCGACGCGAGTTTCGTCCATAACGATCCGGTCAGCGAGGATGTGCTGATCCAAAATCAGCGCTCCGTTGAAAGTGCGATGCGGATGCCGAGCGCGCTCGCGAACGCGAAGCTTCACGCGGCGAACGACCTGCAGCGGCTAGTCACGGCGTGCAATCGCCTTGTGTGGGGCGAGATGCCCGCCGATTTGCGCAAACCCACGCCGGAGGAAGTGGCCTATCTCCTGGAGCAGCTTCGCCCGGACGACCGCGACCGGCTGCTTAGGGATGCAAAACTGGCCGCAGAGCAGCGGCATCTCGTTCAAAAGCTTGCCGAGGCCGAGACGCAACTTCGATTGCGCCAGCAGGCGGAGGAAGCCGAGCGGGCGCGGCGCGATGCCGAACGGCGTGAGTTCGAAGAGTTCGAAGCGTTCGATGCAGCGGAGAAACCGAAGCGCTTTCAGGCGTGGCGCGCCGAGAGACAGCGCTGAGCCCAAACCGGAAATCTTGGCTTCATCCTTCGACAAGCTCAGGATGACGTCTTCGAAAGTTCAAGATGAGGTCGCGTATTATCAACGAGTCAAGCCTCATGGTGAGCTTGTCGAACCATGGGCACCTACTCCTTTGCCAGCAGCCTGCCGAAGCCGGGCTATGTACAGGCTTGCAAATTTCGCATACATGCGTCGGCGTTCTTCTAGCTCCGGTAGTTTCACTTGATGTCTTCGCAGCCTGTTTCACTCCCAAATTCGTTAGCGCCTTCCCCTTATGCCGCACGCTTTTCGCAAGTGCACGCCGGGATCGCCGTG
This sequence comes from uncultured Alphaproteobacteria bacterium, assembly GCA_963834165.1. GTDB lineage: Bacteria > Pseudomonadota > Alphaproteobacteria > Rhizobiales > Rhodomicrobiaceae > Rhodomicrobium. The sequence goes on from CAWIAL010000019.1 coordinate 180,501, forward strand.
TTGGCAATTCTTTCGGCGATCTATCTGGCGTGGCCGGTCTGGCGAATAGCTAGCCCCCTGGAATTCAGCCGGAACGAACCCTGGAATGCCTGGTTCATCGATGCCTTGCTCGCCGGCAAACCCCTCTATCCAAGCTCGTCCGAGCTGATCGTCAATAACTACCCGCCGCTGTCGTTCTACCTAACCGCGCTCGTTGCGCAGCTGACGGGCGACATCATTATCGCGGGGCGCCTGATCTCCCTTTTCTCTGCTTTTCTTTTTTCCGTGGCCGCCGGGCTTTCTATACGCGCCTTGGGCGCATCGCGGGCGGTGGCAATACTCGGCGGCTTCTGGCTGCTCGCGACGCTAGCCCGGTTCTTCCCCTATTACGTCGCAGTGAACGATCCTAGCCTCCTTGGAATTGCGCTGATGGGCTTGGGTCTGGCCTGGTTTCTCCATCGAATGCGGGCCGGCCGCGCGGTTGAGCCTGCCATTGCACTGATGGTGGTTGCGGGTTTTGTGAAGCACAATATGCCTGCCCTGCCGCTCGCGGCGCTCATCTGGCTCGCCATGAAGAGCCCATGGGCAGCCCTTCGCGCGGCGGTTTTCGGAGCGATCCTCTCCGCAGCGGGGCTTCTCCTCTGCATCGCCGCCCTCGGCCCGGATTTTGTGCAGCAGATGCTGATGCCGCGCGAGATGAGCCTCCATCACGTATTCTTCGCCCTTAACAGGCTGCAATGGATCGCGCCCGCCGTGGCCGTCTGGGGGCTATGGGCTTGGCCGAACCGGAACGAGCCCACGGCGCAATTCACGGCCCTTCTGCTCGGGCTCTCGCTCGCAAACGGGCTTATTCAAGCCGCCGGCGCGGGCGTAACCTACAACGCGTATTTCGGAGCCGTGTTCGCGAGCGCAATCGGCGTAGCGCTTGCCTTTGAGCGGATCGCCAGCACGCCGCTTGCGAAGCGCTTCGGCGCCGGAACTCTTCAAGCGGCCATTATCGCCGTGCTCGTGCTCAGGCTTCTCTTGTGGATGCGCGCTGAGCCCTATTTCGTGATCGCAAGCCCGTCGTTCCGGGAAGACTTCCGGCGACATGAAACCGTGATGAATGCGGAGATCGCCAGGATTCGAGCCATTTCAGGCGCGGTCGTGTGCTGGCCGCTGACCGTCTGCTATCGAGCTGGAAAGGCCTTCGTTTACGATCAGTATTGGGTGCAGCAGCACATCGCAACGGGCCAATGGACGAAGGACGCCATCGCTGATGCCGTTCGGGACCGTGGCATCCGGTTCGAGGACATCGATCCGCGCGCCGGGATCGAGAAGCATCGCTTGTTTTGAGCTATCCCGCTTGGGGCGGCATGATGAAGATGTCGAACGCGACCTCCGGGGTGCGCTTCGTTCCGATTGAACGGCCGATCTTCAAGGACATCTGTTTCCACGGGCCGGACAAGAACCCGGACGCCTTGCCGAGACAGTCCGCATCCTCGTGCTCGCACGCGATGAGCAGCCCGTATTTCCTCAATTTTTCCGGCGTCACCCAGAGCGCCTTCCCGAGCGTCAGGTCGACAAGGCTCGACGGGTGGTCGCTGCTGTAGAAGCTTATGCCGTTGGCATAGCGAGCCTCGCCCCCGGCGAAGCGAAGTGGCGTGTTTGTCTCGGCGCGCCAGATCGCCGTGACGCGCTCGGCAAGCTCGCGGCGCGGAGCTGTGAAGGACGGGCCGCCTTTTCGGGCAGCCATCATCCGTTCGAGGGGCGAGGCCGCCACCGCCAGAACCGTTACCGCGACGGCGAGCGACCCTGCCAGGCGGAAAAGCCGCCATCCATCCAGCGGCGCCGCAAACTGCATCAGGAAAAGCGGCACGAGCGGAAAAATCCCGACCGCCATGATGGTCACGACTTTCAATTGGAAGCAGAGGCCGAAAAGAATGGTCAGCAACGGCGGTGCCAGAACCAGCACCGATAGAAAACGGCGGCGCGATTGCGGCAGCGGATTGATCCGGTCGTTCGCGGTCCCGGATCTCGACGCCAGCCAGGCCAAAAAAATGATAGCCGCAACAACGCTGTGATAGAGCACAACATCGAGCAGAAATCGCGCGATGTACCCCATCGAAAACAGCCAGCCCTTCCCCGTCAGCCCCATGGCATAGGCAACAGGAGGAGCATCGGATTTGAGCGCCCATATGAGATGCGGCAGCACAAGCACGGTAAAAATTGCCGCCGCGATCCAGGGGAGTGCGGAGAACAGGTATTTCCGGCCATTGGGGTGAAAGATGAGCGAGATAGCGCAGGTCAACAGCAAGATGACGGCATAATATTTGGAAAGAATGCAAAACGCGGCGAAAACTCCGAACAGAGCCGCGTCCCTTGCTTTCATGTTGTCCAAGGATTTAACGAAAAAATACAGTGCCCATGGCCAAAGCGAAATGAAGATCGTGTTGGCGTTATATTTGAAAGAGAAAAAGGTATAAAAGGGCGTGGCCACAAGCAGCAGCGTTGCGGCCTGACGGGCGCGGCCCTCCGCGAACAGTCCGATCAGAAGCCATGCGCCCAGGAGGCCGAGCGTGGCGTTCAGGGACTCGAGAAGCACGAAGGACGCGTTTGTGTTTGGAAACAGCAGAAACCAGCCGCCCGCGATCCAAGCCCAAAAGGGGCCATGCTGGTTGTAACCGAGCTGGAACTCGTGCCCCCAGGCGTAGGCTTCGAGCAAGTCGTAGTGCAGCGATTTGCCGGCCTCGACGATTGCCCCATGCAGGGCCCACGCGAGAAGGAAAACAAGAAGCCCGGCGGCTGCCACCAGGTTTTCGGGCCAGAGCCGCACCGAACCGATCCTGCCGTGGAAACCCGGCTCGCGGGTCGCTGCCCCGTTCGCTGGCGCAATACTGCTCATCTTGTCTCCGGTCAGCTCGCGGAAGCTCCGCCGATCGGAGCCGTCTGGGCGAAAACCTTTGGAGGCAAAGGAGGAAAGCGTCAAGCACCAGCCACTTGTGGCGCTATGAAACACCCCTCACCCCGGCCCTCTCCCGATGGGAGAGGGAGAAGAAAGAAGGGCAACCGCCCGCTTTGTTCACAGGGCCGGACGCACGGCAGAAAGCGCCTGTCGCGCGCGATCTTCGTTCAACAGCTTTTGCGCGATCTCGAGAAGCCGAGTGGCGTTGCATGGCTTGCTCGCGAACACGGCCTCGCTGAAAGCTGCGGGCAGCCTCTCGCGCTCGTATCCTGTGACAACTGCAAAGGGTACATTCAAAGCCATGAGCGTCAACGCGACGGCGGTCGCGGGCTCGCCCTTCAGGTTGCAATCGACAAAGGCCGCGTGCGGTTTCCTGCCGGCGATCAGATCGAGCGCTTTAGCGACCGTTGCGACCGGCCCTAGCACCTCGTAACCGGCTTCTGTCAGGATGGTGCACATTTCGAGGGCAAGCAGAAACTCGTCCTCCACCACAAGAATTCGCTTGACTGTCATGGTTTGCCATTCGACGGTGGCTTGGCCCGTCTGATAGGAAGCCGCATTTCGCAAACAAGGCCGGTTGGCTCGAAGCGCAACTCCGCACCGCCGTCGAGGCCGCTCAGGCTTTGCTCTATGATGAAGGTGCCGAAGCCGCGGCGGCTGGGCTCCGTAACTTTTGGGCCGTTCGCCTCCTGCCATCTCAGTTTTAGGGCGTTGCCACCGTCCTCGGTCTTCCAAGACAGGTTCACGTGCCCGGTCGCGGCCGACAAGGAGCCGTATTTGCTCGCGTTCGTGCCAAGCTCATGCAAAACCAGCGAGAGGCCAACCGCTGCCTGCGGTTCAAGCTTGACTGACGGCCCAGAGCACCTAAAGCGGCCTTCGCTTGCATCGCTGATAATCAATTGATCCTTCACGAGCGAACCAAGATCGGCCCCCTGCCAGGAGGAGGCAGTCAGCACGTCGTGCGCGCCCGCGAGGGCCTGGATGCGGCCCGAGAAGCTGGCGGCGAAATCCTCTGGACTCTTGGTCTGCCGGAGCGTCAGCCGCGCGATGGACTGGACCATGGCAAGGGTGTTCTTCACCCTGTGGTTCAACTCGTCAAGCAGGAGCTGCCGCGTCTTTTCCTGTGCTTTGCGCTCGGTTATGTCGTAGGCGATTGCAGCATAGCCGGTGAGTTGGTCGTTCCCATCGCGCAAAGGGGCGAGACAAAAGATGACCTGGACGACGGAGCCGTCCTTCCGCAGCCGCCGGGCATCGCGAGAGAGTGCATGGCCGCACTCCCGCACCTCGTCCACCAGCTTCTGAAGCGCCTCGACCTCGTCTTCCGGACAGAGGTCGCGCTCCGGCCGTCCGATGATTTCGATTGGCGCATATCCATAAAGTTCCGCGGCGCCGGGGTTCCAGCTCTCGATGATCAGGCTGGGAGTAAGCGAATAGACCGGCTGGGAGATCGACTCGACGATCGCTTCATAGCGCAACCGGAGTTGATGTCCCGTGAGGTCTGTGACAACCACCGATATGACGGGCTGGCCCTCGACGAGCAGCGGCGCAGAGGAAACGGTCACCGCGGCGAGCCCGCCTCCGAGCCTGTTGAGAACCATTTCGCGGCTACGGCAGCCCTCCGGCTGAGACAGGAGTTCGAAGTCCCTCTGGCTTATGAGTCTGAGCACAGACGATCCGACAATGCGCGGCGCCGCCTCATCGGCGATGGACGCGAAGGCCTCGTTGCAATAGAGGATGATCCCTTGCAGCGAAAGAGTGAGAGCCCCCTCGCGCATTTGTTCGACAAGCAGGCGATACGGCTCGGCGGCAGTCTTCAGCGTGAAGACCTGGGGGCCGACTTCGCCCTCGACGACAAGCGCATCGACCTCGCCTAAGTGGAGCGCCCGAAGGGTATCTTCCGCCTCGGCTAGCCGCCTTCGAAGGTCGGCAAGCTCAGTCTCCTCCTCTATCGTTCGCGGCGCATGCATGCTCATGCGACCTTGATGGCCGCCCTTAGCCTGGCCCGGTCGGACATATCTCCTATGACGCGGCGAACAGGACCGGGCTCGCCGCGAAGCAAGGTGGGCGAAGCGATGATTTGAGCGGTCTTGGCGCGCTCAGGACATTTATAAAGATCGACCACCTCAAGATCGTAATGTCCGTCGAGTTCCTCCTCGCAAAACTCCGTCACGCGGGCCACCGCAAGCATCGACAGGCGGGAGGCGCCGGTGACGTACAAAGTCATCGCATAGTGTGGAACAGGCGCTAAAGCGGGATCCGCTATCATGACACTCCCCTGTTCGGACGGATATCCAGCCCAACGAGAACGCGATCCTCGCTGGACAGGTCTCCGATGATTTTCTTGATCGGCTCCGGCAGACGCCGGACTAGCGTCGGCACCGCCAAAATCTGATCTCCGGCGGCAAGCTGCGGTCTTTGCAAGAGGTCGATCACCTCGATGGAGTAGCGCCCTTCGAGATGCTCCTTGCAGATGCGTGCAAGATTATTGATGGCGCGAATGGACTTGTCGGTCTGCCCGGCGACGTAGAGGCGCAAGTCCCATCGCTCGGCATCTTCCGAAGGAAACACGCGTCCCGCCTGGTTCATGGCGTATCCTTTCGATCGGAGACCTGCACCCCACTTGCTCCGATCACAAGCTGGCGGACATCCGCCGAATGTGACATGCCGCGCGATTTCACTATCGAGAGCTGACGCTTGAGCTCTTTTTCGCCCTGCAAATTCCTAATGGCAATCCAAGTATCCATCAGCGATGAAATATTGAGATTGGACTTATCGTCGCTATCCTGCACGCTGAGATACAGCGCGGTGGTGCCCGCCGCCTTCAGGTAATCGACTAACCGTAACACCATGACGCACGTCTGAGCAAGACTGCCGCTGTTTTCAAGCGCCGTGAGGGGATCGACGACAACCACGTCGGGGCTCATTTCCTGAACCTCGTGCATCATCCGTGTGAGATGCGTCTCAAGGCCATGGGTTGTCGGGCGCACCGAGAAAATTGACAAGAGGCCCTTGTCGATAGCCGGTTGCAGATCGACGCCGATAGAGCGCATGTTGCGCACAAGCTGCGGTTCCGACTCCTCGAACGAAAAATAAAGGCAGTGCTCGCCGCGCTCCGCGGCAGCGCGCGCAAAACTCGCGCCTATGCTGGTCTTCCCGGTGCCGGGGCCGCCGCTGAAGAGGATGCTGCTGCCCTTGTAATAGCCCTTGCCCTCCAGCATCAGGTCGAGCCCCGCGATGCCGGACGAGATGCGCTCCGATGAAACCTTATGGTCGAGCCCAAGCGAGGTCACCGGCAGGAGCTTGATTCCGCCTTCCTCGATCAAATAGGGGTATTCGTTGGTGCCGTGCATCGAGCCGCGATACTTCACCACGCGCAGGCGCCTCGTCGTCAATTCTTCCTGCACGCGCTGTTCGAGGACGATGACGCAGTCGGATACGTACTCCTCGATGCCATGCCGCGTCAGGTTCTTGTCGCCGCGTTCCGCCGTGACGATGCTCGCAACATCGCGCTCCTTCAGCCAGGTGAACAACCGCCTCAGCTCGGAACGCATCAGCGCCTGATTTGGGATACCCGCGAACAGCGTGTCGATGCCGTCGAGCACCACCCTGCGCGCCTTGACCTGATCGATCGCAAACCCGAGACGGATGAAGAGCCCTTCGAGGCTGTATTCCCCCGTCTCATGGATCTCCTGGCGGTCGATATGGATGTAATCGATCGCGAGCAGGTTCTTCTTCTGGAGCGCGGCGAGATTGAAGCCCAGCGAGCGGCTATTTACATCGAGATCCTTCGCGGACTCGTCGAAAGTCACGAAAACCGCAGGCTCGCCATCTTTCGCGCCCTGCACGATAAAGGATGTGGCGAGAAGCGTTTTACCGCAACCGGGACCGCCGCAGACCAGCGTGGCGCGTCCTGCGGGTAAACCGCCTTGTGTGATCTCGTCGAGACCTTTGATGCCTGTCGAAACCTTCTTGACCTGCGACGGCATCTCCTTCACCTCTTCGCCAATGCACAACCTAGGTTTTTTACCTCCGAAGCTTGTGCTGTGGCAATAGCCCTAGATCACGCACATGGTCGGAATGCGGTCTGTTCATTTGGCCGGAAGCTGGACCAGCGTCAATTACGAACGCTCCCTTTCGGGGACCGATCATCGCCTAGGGTTTTCTTTACGTAAACCGATTTCCCAGGTGCTGAGTTGCACGCTTTCCTCAAGAATCCAAAGACAACAACCGGCGATCAATCCCGTCTCGGCTTCCAAGATACTCTGATGGGGTATTACCGGGTTGATATGGATCAACTTTTTCGCGCAGCTGCGCATTGCCCAACAGTATAGGAACACGCGTTGCTTGGCTCTAGCAGGTTGCTGAAAAAGCCGGAATCTCGAACTCATCCTTCGACAAGCTCAGGATGAGGCCGTGTGCTATCAACGACTTAATCCTCATGGTGAGCCTGTCGAACCATGGGCAGGATCACTTTTTCAGCAGCTTGCTAGATTGTTTTTCGCCGCAATCGATGAAGAAGCCTGCGTCGCAGCCTAAGAAATTGGAGATCTAAACCTTTTTCAAGAAGCAGGTCTTCAGCACGAGGCCTTTGACTTTTTCGGCATTGCACTCGATCTCGTCCTCATCCGAAGTGAGGCGGATATTCTTGATGACCGTCCCTCTTTTTAGGGTGACGGAGGTGCCTTTTACCTTCAGATCCTTGATGACCTGCACGGAATCCCCGTCATTGAGCGGGTTTCCGTTGCTATCCTTGACCTCCATGTTTGTCCTTTCTCGTGGCGCGTACCGCATTGGGGCTCCCTCTCCCAGCGGGAGAGGGTTGGGGTGAGGGGTGTTCACCTTTCAAAATCAAGTGCTTGCCGCTCACGCGGACCGAAGGCGGTCCGACCTCTCCCACTGGAGAGGTGGCCCTGCGTTCCATGACAGATAGATATTTTCTAGCCCTTTACGCCGAGCAATTCGACGTCGAAAATCAGTGTGGCATTCGGGGGAATGACGCCACCCGCGCCGCGCGCGCCGTATCCCAGCTCCGGCGGAATGACGAGCGTGCGCTTGCCGCCGACCTTCATGGTGGCGACGCCTTCATCCCAGCCGCCGATGACCTGACGCCTGCCAATCGCAAATTCGAACGGCTCGCCGCGGTCGACCGAGCTGTCGAACTTCTTGCCCTTGGCGCCATCCTGGTACAGCCAGCCCGTGTAATGCATGACGCAGATCTGCCCGGGCTTTGGCGTGGCGCCTTCTCCGACTTTGGTATCCGTGATTTGCAAGCCTGACGGTGTGGTCATTGTTTTTCCTGCAGCCTGAGCCATTGCTTTGGTGGGTGCGCCGGCGGCGAGAAGGCCGGCCGATGCGGTGACGAGGACGAGCGCCATCAGGACGCCCGTACAGGGGGAAGCTCGCATTATCCTCATTCTCCTTGTTATGGATCGCGCGAGAGCGAGCCGCCTCTTTAGCCCGGCAGAATGCGAGATCCCACCGTTTTCTTTAGAGGTTCACACCTCCGCCTTTGGCTAGGCTGCATTAGGGGTGCATAACAAAAGTGGGTTGCGCACAAGTCCCCCTCACCCGTCTTGCCAAATCGGCGCCGCCTTGCGAAACAAATTGCGCATCGACTTAGCAGTCAGAACGGAGCAGCCATGCCGCAGCTTTTGACGCCGGATCTCTGCGTGATTGGCGCCGGATCGGGCGGGCTGTCCGCCGCCGCGATCGCCGCCGCTTTTGGGGTTCCCATCGTTCTTGTCGAGCGCGGAAAGATGGGCGGCGAGTGCTTGAACACTGGCTGCGTGCCGTCCAAGGCGATGCTCGCGGCTGCGAAACGCGCCCACGACATCCGCGATGCCGGCAAATTCGGTATCCGGACCAGCGACCCCAGCGTCGATCACAAAGCCGTCGCCGCCCACATCCAGGGTGTCATCGATGCCATTGCGCCGAACGATTCCGTCGAGCGTTTCAACGGTCTTGGCGTCGACATCATCAAAGCGAGTGCGCACTTCATCGATAAGGACACGGTTGAGGCTGGCGACCATCACATCAAGGCGCGCCGCTTTATCATCGCCACCGGATCCACGCCGCTCATTCCGCCAATTCCGGGGCTCGACCGCGTTCCTTTCTTCACGAACGAGACGATCTTCGCCAACACATACCGCATCGCGCATCTTCTCATCATCGGCGCGGGGCCGGTCGGCCTCGAATTGGCTCAAGCGCACAAGCGGCTCGGCAGCGAAGTGACCGTTGTCGAAGCTGGGCGCGCGCTGCCCAGGGACGATGCTGAGCTGCGCGATTACCTCTTGAAGTGCCTGCGCGAAGAAGGCGTGCGTGTCCTGGAAAACGCTCGCGTGGAGAGGATCGAGCCTTTCGGCTCCAACATCCAGGCCGTATTCGCGACGCTGGGCAAGTCCTACTCGATCGAAGGCACGCACCTGCTTCTCGCAGTCGGGCGTGCGCCCGCCGTCACCGGCCTCAATCTCGAAGCCGCCGAGATTAAATATAGCGAGCGCGGCATCCAGGTGACCAAGGGCCTTCGCACGTCGAACAAGAAGGTCTATGCCATCGGCGACGTGACGGGCGAAACGCAATTTACGCATGCCGCGAATTATCATGCCTCGGTCGTCATCAAAAACGCGCTGTTCCGCCTGCCCGCGAGAGCCGACCACGACACCATGCCCTGGGTCACGTTCACTGATCCGGAAGTGGCCCATGTGGGCCTTACGGAAGAGAAGGCGCGCGAACGCTACGGGAAGCTCGCGATCCTGCGCTGGCCTTATCACGAAAACGACCGCGCCCAGGCCGAGAGGCAAACCGGCGGCTTCTTGAAGGTGATCGCGTCGCGGGGCGGCAAGATCCTCGGAGCGGGCATCGTTGGCGCTCAGGCGGGCGAGCTTATCCAGATGTGGAGCCTCGCCATGCAAAAAGGCATATCGCTGAGTGCAATGCGGAGCATCATCTCGCCCTATCCCACGCTGGCCGAGATCAACAAAAGGGCTGCTGTCAGCTATTTTGCGCCGCGGGCGCAAGATCCGCTGCTGCGGCGAATTATTGCATTACTTGCGAAGTTCGGGTGACCGTCGCTATCTAATAGGAGAGTAACGAGAGGCTCTTTGTCGCAACTTGGATACCAGACCATCCCATAGTCCCGAGTATGCGGGCTCGGTGTTTCCCGCGCCAGGCGGCCGGCCAAGGCGCACGTACGCGGGGATGTGGAGCCTTGCTTCGAGTCTTCCGGCCAAGCTTCTGATTCTCACCGTCGCCTTTGTCATGCTGGCCGAAGTTTTCATCTTCGTGCCCTCTGTCGCGAACTTCCGCCGCAACTGGCTCATGGAGCGCGTCGTGGCGGCCAAGATCGCCTCTTTGGCTTTAGAAGCCTCAGGCGGGGCCGAGGTGCCGGAGCGGTTGCGGCAAGAACTTCTGATGACGGCTGGCGTTCATGCCGTGTCTGTGAAACGGCCCGAGTTCCGCCGCCTTGTGCTCGGCTTGCCTGACGAGACCGCGATCGCGGATGTCTACGACCTGCGCACCGAAAACTTCCTGCAGCTCATTCCGGACGCTTTGCAGGCGTTCATCGCGCCTCCCGGCCGCTTGATTCGCGTCACTGCTGCCCCCGACATGATGCCTCGCGGCGAGGAGATCGATGTCGTGATGGACGAGACTCCGCTGCGCGCCGCGATGTGGCGTTTCGCGCGGAACATCTTCTGGCTTTCCATCATCATCTCCCTCATCACCGCCGCCCTGGTTTATCTCGCGCTCATCACGCTTCTGGTGCGGCCGATGATGCGGATCACGCGGAACATGGTGCTTTACCGCGAGAACCCCGAGGACACCTGCCGGATCATCGCGCCGTCCGGCCGCGAGGATGAGATCGGGGTCGCCGAAAACGAGCTGGCTACGTTACAAACACAGCTATCCGGCTTTCTGAGGGAGAAGGCGCGGCTCGCGAACGTCGGGCTCGCGGTCTCGAAAATCAATCACGACCTTCGGAATATTCTGTCGAGCGCACAAATCGTGTCCGACAGGCTGGCCACAGTTGCCGATCCCACCGTGCAGCGCTCCCTGCCCCGCCTCATTCGTGCACTCGACCGGGCCATCACCCTTTGCACGAACACCATGAGATACGGGCGCAGCGAGGAACCGCCTCCCAAGCGCGCGCGCGTGCCGCTTCGCGCCCTTCTCGCCGAGGTGAACGAGAGCCTTGCGCTTGAGGAACTGGCGGACGTGCGCATGACAATATCGGTGCCGCCAACGATCAATCTCTTCGCCGACCGCGATCAAATCTTCCGGGTGCTTGCAAACCTGATTCGAAACGCGCTGGAAGCGTTGCGCGAGGCCGAGCCTCCGATCGCTCAGCCTGCTATTGAAGTCACCGCCCGCCAGGAAGGCGAAACGGCCTACATCACGGTGAGCGACAACGGCCCCGGCGTGCCGCCCAATTTGAGGGAGAATCTCTTCAAGGCATTCCAAAGCGGGGCCAAGAGCGACGGCAACGGCCTCGGCCTTGTCATTACCGCCGAACTCGTTCGCGCCCACGGCGGCGATATTCGCCTCGAAGACACTCAGGCGGGAGCTTCGTTCGTCGTAACGCTACCGGCGCTTGTTCCTGCGGGCCCACAGCCGCTTACCGGAGCGGGAGCGCTGTGAGCGAAAGCTTGCACAAGCCGCGTTTACCCGTTAGACATATGGTCCTTCGCTTGCAGCGTTTTACGAGCCTGTTTCAGCACCGGTAGCTCAGCTGGATAGAGCACCAGACTACGAATTTGGGGGTCGAGAGTTCGAATCTTTCCCGGTGCGCCAATTACATCAATGAGTTAGCGTCGACATATTTTCCTGAAAATGGCTTGTGGGTTCCGTATGGGTTCCCTTCGAGCTGCTCTTTGCCGAGAATGAGATCACGCTAGACCGAATCCCAACCTGCCTTCTTGAGGTGGTCCGGTGCATTCCCGGGGTTCCGTCTTCAGCTTTGCAAAAGTGGATGGCAGCACAGGATCTCGCACCCTGGGCTTCTAACGACTTTTCCTTTGCATCTTGTCCAGGAACACGATGTCACCCGGTCTCAACTCCTCGCCCGAAGCCCGGCGTTCCAACATCGATTCTCGGACTATCCTTCGACTTATTGAAAAAGTGCGAATCGTCAGAGATGGACGGAGTCCGTCGGAGATCGCCATAGTTCGCCACGCCTGATCGTCAGAGATGGACAAAGATCGTCACAGATGGACGGAGTTGGTCAAAGTTGGACAAAGAACGCTACAGAACGACAAAGATCGTCAGTGTTGGACGTGATTTAAGAATGGCAAGATGTGTGATGTGGCCCTACATCGGCTCTGCCGATGTAGGGCCACATCACGCCGTTCCTTACTCGCTGCGCTCGACGTCAACGATTGTCCTTGACCAATCGACGTTCCCTCCTGCCATGGAGGAAGAGCAGCGGTCAGGGTAAGCGGTGTTCTCAGGCCGCAGCGGTTTCGTCTTGGCATATAACATAGGCCCAGGGCAGCAGGTCGTCGATTTTGCGCATTGGCCAGCCATTGACGAGGCGTGGGAGAAAGCTGGCCAGATAGGCCTGGGGATCGACGCCATTGAGCTTACAGGTTTCGATCAAGGGCGCGATGGTAGCCCAATGATCGGCCCCCGATCGTGGCCGGCGAAGAGCGCATTCTTGCGATTGAGAGCAAGGGGGCGGATGGAACTAGCACTAGGATTAGTCATAGGACGAAGCCCCTCAAAGGCCTCGTACCCTGGCATCGCCTAGTCAAAATTGGAAGATGAGGTCGGAACAGCGCTTACGGACAAGGCAAGGTCGATCAAGGGTCTATCTATCGCCCGCAGAACGCGCCGAGCTTGAAGAGAAGGCAGGGTCGGTCGGTTTGCCTTTAGCCGTGTTACTGAGACGGATTGGTCCTGGCCATCGCGGTTCCCTCCACCCTCGATCAAATGGCAATCCTGGCCATCCTTAAAGTGAATGCCGATCAGGGGGCGGCTGGGCGGGCTTTTAAAGCTTTGGCTTTCGGCGCTCAGCCGGAAGAAGCCGCCGAGATTCGGCACTTGCTCCACGACATCGAAAGCACTCAAACGACGCTGCGCAGCATTATCGATCGCCTTTAGGCGACGAATGTCAGGATAAGCTTCTGCTCCTTCCATCGCCGGGCAAGCGAAGGCGGATAGGTCACCGCGTGCTCGAAGCTTGTGCTCCACGCCATGGACTGTAGCGAAACCGAAGGCTCGAGTTGCATACCTTTATTGCGGATTATACTTAGTACATCGCGCCGATGTATATGTACTTATACGGGTTTATATATTATATCATGGCATTAACATTGCGCTGTCGTGATTTAAGTTATGAATTGTCCTTATAGTCAAGCTTCAGATATTGCCAGTGTAACTTCATTCAACTTAATAACATGATATGTCGCAATAGTGTAATACTGTGAGCGTATGCTTCTATCTTAAAAGCACAAACATTTAATGGTGGGGTTAGCCTCGCCTTAACAATGGAGCTAAAGCGTGAGAGTGTCGATCAGGGCATTTATTACGGGATTGGCCGTCGCCATGGCCGCTGCATCAGCGGCTGTTCTTGCGGCGGACATTTCCGGAGCAGGCGCTACCTTCCCATACCCGATTTATGCGAAGTGGGCGGACAGCTATAAAAAGGAAACCGGCAACGAACTGAACTATCAATCGATCGGCTCCGGCGGCGGAATTAAGCAAATCACCGCGCGGACAGTGACTTTCGGCGCCTCGGACGTTCCCCTGACTGCTAAAGAGTTGGCAGCTGGCGGCGATCTCATCCAGTGGCCGATGGTCATGGGCGGCATTGTGCCGGTGGTGAATATCGAAGGCGTCAAGGCGGGCGATATCACCCTCGATGGCCCAACGCTGGCGAAAATCTTCCTGGGCGAAATCAAGACTTGGGATGATCCGGCGCTCAAGAAGCTCAATCCGAACGTCAAACTTCCGTCTGCCGGCATCGCGGTCGTGCATCGCTCGGATGGATCGGGCACCACATTCAACTTCACGAATTATCTCGGCAAAATCAGCCCGGAATGGGCCTCCCAGGTTGGATCGAACACCTCTGTCGAGTGGCCGGTCGGCATCGGCGCCAAAGGTAACGAAGGCGTCGCAAACAATGTTCAACAGGCGCAAAACTCAATCGGCTATGTCGAAACCGCCTATGCCAAGCAGAGCAAGCTCACCACGACCAAGATGGTGAATAAGGACGGCAAGACGGTCGAGGCAACCGGAGCATCGGTGAAAGCGGCCGCCGCCAACGCCGATTGGGAACACAGCGACGGGTTTTATTTGCTCATAACCGACCAGGCCGGCGCGGGCGTTTGGCCGATCTCTGCATCGACATTCATTTTGATGCCAAAGAAGGTCAAGGATGCGGCGTCGTCGGAAGCAGCGTTGAAGTTCTTCGCGTGGGCGTATGCCAACGGCGATAAAGCTGCGGAAGAACTCGATTATGTACCGATGCCGGAAAACGTCAAAAAACTCGTGATGTCGAGATGGGCCGAGATTACGGGCCCTGACAGCAAGCGCGTTTTCGCTTCGAAATAGTTCAAGCGTAAGAGCGCCCAATCCCCATGGAAAAGTGGGCTGGGGTGAGGGGAGAATACGGTTCGCCCCTCACCCGGATAGTGAAAGCTGGGTGCTGACACATGCAAGATGTCTCCAATTTGGCGGCCGGACCGGCGGAGCGCGCTAGAAAGTTGCGCCGGCTGCGCGCTAAAAAGCTGCGCCGGCTGGGAGACGGCGACGCGCGTTTCCGGATCGTGACGCAACTCAGTGCGATTTCCGTACTGATTGTGCTGAGCGCCATTTTCGTATCGCTTATGATCGGCGCCGCGCTCGCCTTCAGCACATTCGGTTTCAGCTTCTTCTACACGCAGGGCTGGAATCCCGTCACCGGCAAGTTCGGCGCGCTTTCGCCCATCGTGGGAACGCTCGTAACGTCCTTCATCGCAATGCTGATCGCCATTCCTGTTGGGTTAGGCTCAGCGATTTTTCTGACGGAGCTTTGCCCACCTCTCTTGAGACGGCCGATTGGCATCGCCATCGAACTCTTGGCTGGCATCCCCAGTATCATTTTCGGGATTTGGGGCTTGTTCATATTCGCCCCGTTTTTACAGAAATATGTGCAGCCTCCCCTCATATCCACCTTTGGCGACATCCCAGTTCTCTCGACACTTTTTGCCGGGCCGCCCTACGGAATCGGCGTCCTTACCGCGAGCCTTATCCTCGCGATCATGGTGCTGCCCTTCATTACCGCTGTGAGCCGGGATGTCTTCGACACTGTGCCGCCGATGCTCAAGGAATCGGCATACGCCCTTGGGTGTACGACCTGGGAAGTGCTCGGGTCTGTCGTCGTGCCTTACACGCGGATTGGACTCCTTGGCGGGGTTATGCTTGGCCTCGGCCGAGCGCTCGGAGAGACCATGGCTGTGACATTCGTCATCGGAAACGCTCACCGGCTGAGCGGCTCGCTGCTTGCGCCAGGAACAACCATATCGGCCACGATCGCGAATGAATTCACGGAAGCCACGGGGGACCTTTACACGTCTGCTCTGATCGCGCTCGGCGTCATCCTTTTCCTAATAACCTTTGTCGTCCTGGCCCTCGCGCGCCTGATGTTAATGCGCCTGGAAGGAAAGGCTGGTTCGTAATGGCCCGGGATCTCAGCCGGTATCGTTCGCGCCGCGTAAAAAGCAGCCTGATCATGGCTCTATGCTGGAGCGCTTCGCTCGTTGGCATCGGTGTTCTCATCATCATCCTCGGAACGCTCTTGATTAAAGGCGCACGCGGACTCTCATCAGTTATTCTCGTGCAAGATACGCCGCCTCCTGGAGCCGCCGGCGGCCTTCGGAACGCGATCGTCGGGAGCTTGATCATGACCTCGCTTGGCGTTGTCATCGGCACCCCCATCGGTATTCTTGCGGGAACCTACATGGCCGAATATGGCCGCTATACCCGCCTCACGGTCATCGTTAGATTTATCAACGACATCCTGCTCAGCGCTCCGTCAATCGTGATTGGCCTTTTTGTTTATACGCTGATGGTCAGGCCAGCAGGCCATTTCTCGGCCATTGCAGGTTCCGTCGCCTTGGCTGTTCTGGTCATCCCGATCGTTGTGCGAACAACCGAGAACATGCTTCTTCTTGTTCCGGACCAGTTGCGAGAAGCCGCATTTGCTATCGGAATGCCTCGTTCGGATGTTATCCGTTATGTCGCATACAAGGCCGCGAGAGCCGGCATGATTACAGGGGTTTTGCTTGCGGTCGCCCGCATCAGCGGAGAGACCGCGCCGCTTCTCTTCACCGCCTTGAACAATCAGTTTTTCAGCACCGACCTGAATGCCCCGATGGCGAGCTTACCCGCCGTCATCTTTCAGTTCGCCCTAAGTCCTTACGCCGAATGGCAGAGTCTAGCGTGGACTGGAGCGCTCATCATAACCGCCGCGGTGCTTGTGATGAGTATTCTCGCGCGCTGGTTGGGCAGCATCGGCGTCAATCGATGAGCGGTCAGGAAGAGAGATCGATAAACGCAATGCAGCAAAAGACAAACGGCGCGGACAACGAGCGCATATCGATCCGTGCGCTTGATTTTTTCTATGGGCAAGTCAGGGCCTTGAAAAACATCAACCTGTCAATCAACGACCGGATGGTGACGGCGTTCATTGGTCCCTCAGGATGTGGAAAATCCACGTTACTGCGTGTTCTCAATCGAATGTACGATCTCTATCCCAAGCAACGCGCCGAAGGCGAAGTGTTTTTCAACGGCGAGAATATTCTCGGTCCTGGGATCGACGTTAACCTTTTGCGCTCCCGCATCGGAATGGTTTTCCAAAAGCCGACACCCTTCCCCATGACGATCTACGAAAACATAGCATTCGGGATCCGCCTATATGAAGATTTGCCAAATTCGGAAATCGACGGCCGGGTGGAATCGGCTCTGCAAAAGGCAGCGCTGTGGCCCGAGGTCAAAGACATCCTTCAAACCAGCGGCTTAAGCCTATCTGGCGGACAGCAACAGCGGCTCTGCATCGCCCGTACGATCGCCCTTCGCCCAGACGTAATTCTATTGGACGAGCCAGCCTCCGCGCTCGATCCAATCTCAACCGCCAAGATCGAGGTTTTGATCGAGGAGCTGAGGAGCGAGTTCGCGATCGCCATCGTGACCCACAACATGCAGGAAGCGGCGCGTGTCTCGCAGCGCGTTGGATTTATGTATCTAGGCGAACTTGTGGAGTTCGGAGAGACCGAGCGGATTTTCCACGACCCTACAGACAAGCGGACGCAAGACTATATCACGGGGCGCTTCGGTTAGACGCTGGCAGGCAAAAACGGCCGGGAGACGTGGTCGCGCGCACGAGATTGATCCTCATCACGGCCGTGTTCGAGGCCCTGTTGCAATTACGAACTCAACCGAAAGGCGGTCCAGCAGCTCGGCGAAACCGAGATTGTGCTGCCGGAGCCTCTAGCCGCCGCACCCGAGCGCATCGCCGCCCAAACTTCACAGGCCGGTACCCTTCATCCGATATGGTCGCGACAATCGAAATTCTCGCGCTAACCTGATGGCGAGCCGAGAAACCAAATCTGTCTGTCGATCGCGCTCGCGAGCCTGGCGAACAAGGTGGCCGTCGTCTCATCACAAAACACGGCAGCTTTTTCACGGGCTTGCCTCGCGGATTGACGGAACTTGGCGAGTGCGCGGGCAATGGCGGAGATATAATCCTCGTCGCCTGCGGAAACAGGCGGATAGGGATCGAGGAAAGAGAGTTCCTGCACCCTTTGTGGGGTCGCTTGCACAGCGGTGCCGAGCGCGCGAAGGCGCTCCGCAATAAGGTTGCAGAACTGTTCGATCTCGCTTGCCGTCGTGCCCAACTCCCGCGTCTCGGCTAGGCGCGAATCTTTGAAATTCCAGAGCGCGCTCCTTAGCCGGAGCTGCAGATCGATCGCAGAGGCGAGGTGCCTGTCGAGAAGATCTACGATGGGCTTCTCTTTGCTTTCGAACGCCGTCACGTTTTGCATGGGTTGCATGATAGGCCTCCAGATTCACCATATACGGTGAAGCCACCTCGAATATTCGGGTTGCGCCGTGAGATAATCCGGCGAGCCGCGGCGAGACATCGAAGATGATTTCAGGGACGGGCGGCGGCAGGACCGCTGCAGCGGTCTTTCGGAGGTCTGAAGCGCACGTCGATCGAAAGCGGCTGACCTCTGTGGTCTTTGCCAATTCTATCGAGGCTTTCGGAGACATCCGCTAGTGTCGCTCCATGCGGGATGCGGAAAGACACGGACCCGTCCTCGAACGAGATCAGCACGCTGCTCGCAATAAAGCGTTCCTTTGAGGTACTACGCATAATGACCTCACATCGTTAGCCTAACTCAATCTTAGCAATGAATTATGCGAAGCTGCAGAATCGGAAAATACTCAGAGCGGAGCATCCGCGGATCGGACAGGCAAAACTCCGTGCAAGTGATCTAAAATCTTAACGCTTGGAATTTTGGTCAAATCCTTCGCTAATTCGCCGGCCAACGTATTTTTGAGCCTCGTTATCAAGAAATGACGAGATCGCGATGGCGACAGCTAGCGCGAGGACTAAGGGGAATTATATTAAATAAATCGGCCGCGTACGGGCCGATCTGGAATTGCCGCGTCCAACGAAGGAGTGCCGGTCATGGGATATAGCCAGCAGTCTTTGGGTCAAAACGAAAAGCTGATCTACGAAGCACACTTCCATGGTCTTTATTATTCCGCAGCCTGGTTCGCTTTGATCTTTCTTGTCGGGCTTGCAATTTGGGCCTTGGTTTTCTCTACGGGCACCCAAATGTGGGTTTTGCTGGGCATCAGCGCCGCTGGTCTTGGCTTCGTGCTCTACCAGATGATCCCGATCTGGACGACGGAGATCGCCGTCACCAATCACAGGCTCGTGGTGAAGCGCGGGTGGCTTACGCGCTCCACCTCTGAACTGCAGCTGAAATCCATCGAGCAGGTGAATTTTCATCAAGGACTTCTTGGACGGCTGCTCGACTTCGGCAGGATCGATATCCATGGCACGGGCGTGGACGACCTGAGACTTCCGAACATCGGCTGCCCTAAGGACCTTGTCAAAGCGATCGAAAACGCAACCATTCCTTTGAAACAACCGCAGCCGCCGCTTGCAGACACGCCCGCTTCATAGGTGCCGCTGCAGGCAGCGCCGGGTGGCGCGCAGAGCGTCAGCCGCGAACGTCTCTGTGGCATGCCGCTGACCGCGCTCCGTAGGGATCAGATCCGTCCAAGCAGCAAAAGAATAACAAGGACGATCAAGATGACGCCGAGCACTCCGATGCCACCCTGACCGAAGCCGTAGCCGTAGCCGCCGAAGCGTCCACTGAAGCCGCCGAGCAAGAAAATGATGAGGATGATAATGAGGATTGTGCCTAATGACATGAGGTCTTCTCCTTTGCGGCACCTGATTGATTGTCAGCCTGCGTGATCGTTGCGCTTCCCTATTGCCCGGAGGCGCGAACACCTATGAAAGCTCGGTGGATCGTTTCTCATTTGACAACTCGTTATGACCGCAACAGTCCCACCAACCCGACAAGGGACGCGGCCACTCCGCCAAGGAACATCCATATTGCCTTGTCGGTAGGTGAACCGGTGAAGAAACGGGAAATGTCGGAGCTGAATGATGACGATGCATTAACGCCCAACACTATAAGCACAATGCCCACGGCGAGAATGGCGAGTAAAACTGCCTTGCTCATGTTTCTCTCCTTTTAAGAGACGAGTTTGCTGGGTCATATCCTACCAAGTAAAACCAAGATCAACAGAATTACTAGCACGAGGCCTAGCCCGCCGCCCCCATAGTAGCCAGTGCCGTAGAAAGGGCCACCGCCGATACCGCTAAAGCCGCCCAACAATGCTATTACCAAGATAATGAGAAGGATGGTCCCGATTGACATTCAATGATTCCTTAGCCTGAATATTCCGCAATTGCTGATTGACTTCTCAACTTCCAACGTTTGAATGCCGCAACCGCAATGATCAACAGCGCATCTTAAGGCACCGGAGGAGTTGCCCCGCCTACCCGGCTAGACGTAGAAGCGCTCGCAGCGACGCTTATTTGCCTCTGAGCGTGTCTTTGACGCCGCCGGCGGCGTCCTGAACAGTACCCTCTGTTTTCTCGGCCTTGCCCTCCAACTCAAGTTTGGCGTCGCCAACCGCTCTGCCAACCGCCTCCTTGACTGAGCCTTTGATTTTCTTCAGCGATCCGATGATCCGGTCCTTGTCCATGATTTCTTCCTCTTAGCAAAGTGAGGTGCAGGCCGAATGCCCGCACCTCATTACGTTGGATACTTACTTCGCAGCCTTCGGAAGTTCCTTTGCCGCCGCTGCCGTCAGGTCAAGCACAACGCGGTCACTCTGCAGGGCAAACTGGGCCGCCGGGATAGCTATTTCATGCTCGCCGATGCCCAAGAAGCCGCCGATATCGGCGCGCAATTCGGTGATCTTGTTATCAGCGGCTCGCCGGATTGCGGCGACCTCACCGAGATTCTTGCCGTCACTGCTATAGACGGGCTTACCGACCCAGCCCTTGGCCTCTTGCTCGGTAAGCATCGTTTGCGCGGTAAGCAACGTGCTCGACGCCGCATTAGTTGCCGTGGCGGGAGATTTGACGTCCTCAGCAATTGCAGGGAGCGCGATTACTGCGGCAAGAGCCGCCGCAAGTGTCAGCGTACGCATCATGATATGAACTCCTTATATGAGATGAAAGTCATCTGCCCACAGAAATCTTCAATCGTATAGAATCGGAAAATACTCACCACTCCTGATTTCATGGAAATGTATAGCTTACGTTCTGCGGAAGTATTTTCCGAGTCTATTAGTAAGCGATTTGTTTACTTTATATGACCGGATTGAATCCAACAGAGGACATCCAAATGAAAAGATCGATCTTAGCCCTTGGCGTTCTGGTTTCTATCGCCGCTCCCGTGATGGCGGGGGAATATTACATCGTTCATGGCAAAGACCGCCATTGCAACGTCGTGGAGCGCATCCCTGAAGGCCACGAGTTTATTCGGGTCGGCCCTTTGAGCTTTGGCAGTCGTGATGAAGCCGAAAGGCAAGTGAGGGTCGTGTGTAGCGATAATGGCTACTATCGTGAGGAAGAACGACGCGACGAGAATAGAAAAGACCGCTAGGAGCTTTTGAAGTTTCCCTGCGACCGTAATCGTCGGAAAGAGACTTGCACCCAATCGGGTGCATTTTTTTTGCTTAAACTCGCGCGCATAAGCGGCTGATGATGGGTGTGAAGATCAACTTAACGCGCAACCTTTATAGGACATTGCAAGTAGCTTGCGACACAAGAACAGCTACCCGATAAGTCATTTGTGGGCCGCATAAAGCCAAATTCAGAATATGCTTATCAATATTCTGCAGTGCGCAAGCCAGTCCCATTATGTTCAATTACGAAAACGTCGCTCCATCCATCAAAACAGAGCTTGACTGAGTGTTTTCCAATTCTATGAGTTCTTCGTTCACGATCGCCTAAGATGACGCTCTGATACTCATGTGAGGTGATCATGCGTAATATCTCAAAAGAACGGTTTGTCGCGACCAATGTGCGGATGGAATTCGAGGACGGTTCCGTGTGCTTTTACGTTTCCCAGGGCGCGACATTTGCCGATATTTCCGAAAACCTGGACAAAATTGGCAAGTGGCACACAGGCAAGCTCCTGGCCATCGATGTGCGCTTCAAAGCGCCCGGCGAGAGCGGGTTCGGCCGTTTCCCCGGCCATCCGTTGATATCGTCCTCAGTGTCTCAACTGGCCCGCGCACCGGGTAATCTCACGGCTCAGTTCGATCAGGCAGCCTGGCTTCAACGTCTCTGATGAGCCAGCGGGAACTGATCACGTAACCGGTTGAATGCGCCTCCCAGAAGCAGGCAGCTGTCCCTCCCATAGAGAAAGCGACGCAAATGCCAGACCAAATTCAAACCCGTTTCTCCAAGGCGATCCTTGCAGAAATTCCCCATCTAAGGGCCTATGCATTGTTGATGACGAATGACGTTTCAAGCACTGATAACGAGGTCACAGAAACGCTGAAGCGCGTCCTCTCCAATATGGAGCGGCTTCAAGAACGGACCGACTTACGCGTCGAGCTTTTTACGATCCTCAGAAGCTTTCTCGTTATCAGTGGACGCGCGCTGAAGAAGGTTGACGCGTTGCCGGCGATCTACGAGCGCCTCAAAGGGCCCTTTCGGGTGATCTCCCGTGGATTTACGGAAAAGCCAATTGGTCTCCCCTCCGCTCTTCTCTGCCTCGCCTTCGAGGAGCGCGAAGCCGTGGTTTTAAGCGCCGGCGTGGGACTGACTTGCGAGGACGCAGCGAAAATCATTGGCTGCGGACTGCCTGAATACGATGCAAGAATGCGGCGTGGTTTCGCTCGGCTTGCGGAGCTTGTTCCGACGCCCGTGCCGATGACCAGTGGAGGCAACACTGCAAGCTATGCCTTCTCTGGCACGCATAAGGCTCTCGAACTCCAAGAAACGCCAGCATACTAAGTTGAGTTGAGCGCGCTCCATTCGGGGGCGCGCCTCCGCGCCATGTGGTTCGATTATGGGCAGAGGCGGCCAAGATCCTTGAAACTTCCATCTGCATTCCCTGCATGATGCCATTCATCACCAGTCAGTTTCTCTGCCGCGAGAGGGGTGACAGGCCGCAAATCGTTACGAAGGGATCGAAGAACTTCGCGTTCATGGGCCAATATTGCGAGTTGCCCGACGATGTCGTGTTTACAGTCGAATATTCCGTCCGTTCGGCTCAGGCTGGCGTCCATGCGCTGCTTGGACTCAATCGCGAGCCGCCCCCGGTCTACGAGGGCAAATTCGATCCGCGCGTGCTGCTGAAGGCATTCATGGCTTTGCACGACATCCATGCGTGAGGGGGCTCCCCAGTATCTTGGCTAAATTCGCGGGCTTTCTCACCAATCTGCTCGGCCCGGCATGGGTACATTCCGAGCCTGCCTCGGCCTACCGTTAGTCAGCTATGGTCGGGGTGGGTAAATAAAGCCGCTGACCCTCAAGACGCTCACCATCTGCAGCCGCGCCACGCCGCCGCGCCGCGATCAGGGAACAGCAAAAACACATTGGGTCACAAGACCATGAACGTACCCACTTCAACGCCAGAGCCTCGGAACCGAACCGGTGAAAGAGGGTCGCCGCTAACGGGAGAGCCCCTCGCTCCCGGCGAGTTGCGCAAGATGAACGCCTATTGGCGGGCTGCTAATTATCTGTCCGTCGGACAGATTTATCTCTACAGCAACCCGCTCCTGCGCGAGCCGCTGACGCTCGCCGACGTGAAGCCGCTGGTGGTCGGACACTGGGGCACGACGCCAGGACAGAACTTCATCTATGTGCATTTGAATCGGGTCATCAGGAAGTACGATCTCGACATGTTCTACGTCGCCGGTCCCGGTCATGGCGGCCCGGCATTGGTGGCGAATACTTACCTCGAAGGCAGCTACAGCGAGATTTATCCTGATATTAGCCAGGATGAAGCCGGGCTGAAAAAGCTGTTTACGCAGTTCTCGTTTCCAGGGGGCATATCGAGCCATGTTGCGCCGACAACACCCGGATCCATTCATGAAGGCGGTGAGCTTGGATATTCGCTTAGCCATGCCTTTGGCGCTGCGTTCGACAATCCCGATCTGATCGTCGCCTGTGTTATCGGCGACGGTGAGGCGGAAACGGGCCCCCTGGCCGCCTCATGGCAGTCCAACAAGTTTCTCGATCCCATAACCGACGGGGCCGTTTTGCCGATCCTGCATCTCAATGGGTACAAGATCAGCAACCCCACTGTGCTGGCTCGGATTGGGCATGAGGAGTTGGAGCAGTTTCTCCGAGGCTGCGGCTGGGCCCCCTTGTTTGTGGAAGGCGACGAGCCGGAAACGATGCATCGGCTCATGGCCGCCGCCGTGGAAAAGGCCATCGAGGACATCCGGCGCATCCAGAAGAATGCGCGCGACGCAAATAACGCCGCCCGACCCCATTGGCCAATGATTGTTCTGAAGTCCCCCAAAGGCTGGACGGGACCGAAAGCCGTCGATGGCCTCCAGATCGAGGGCACCTTCCGGGCGCATCAGGTGCCGCTCATCGTCGATCCGGCGCATCCCGACCATGTGGCGCTGCTTGAAAGCTGGATGAAAAGCTACAAGCCCGAGGAATTGTTTAACGAAAATGGCCGCCTGATACCGGAATTAGCCGATCTCGCGCCGAAAGGCGATCGGCGGATGGGAGCCAACCCGCATACCAATGGCGGGATCCTCTTGCGCGATTTGCGCATGCCGGATTTTCGTGTTCACGCGGTCAGCGTGCCGTCGCCAGGCGCCGTCGAGGCCCAGGATACGCTTGTGCTGGGAAAGTTTCTGCGCGATGTGGCCATCCAGAATCAGGAGCAGCGTAACTTCCGCATCTTCGGTCCCGACGAGACGCTCTCCAATCTCCTGGGCGCGGTTTTCGAGGCCACCAACCGCCAGTGGGACGCGGGTACGGAAAAGAACGATGAATTCCTGGCGCCTGCGGGACGCGTGCTGGACTCGATGCTCAGCGAGCATCAGTGCGAAGGTTGGCTGGAAGGATATCTGCTGACCGGCCGGCATGGGCTGTTCAACAGCTACGAGGCTTTCATCCGCATCGTCGATTCGATGTTCAGCCAGCACGCGAAATGGCTGAAGGTGACGCTGGAACTGCCCTGGCGGCGGAAGATCGCATCTCTGAACTATCTCCTCGCCTCCCACGTCTGGCAGCAGGATCACAACGGCTTCACTCACCAGGATCCCGGCTTCCTCGACCACGTCATCAACAAGAAGGCCGATATCGTCCGCGTCTATCTTCCGCCCGACGCCAACTGTCTGCTGTCCGTCTTCGATCACTGCCTGCGCAGCCGGCATTACGTCAACGTGGTGGTGGCTGGCAAACACGCCCTGCCGCAATGGCTGACCATGGACGCCGCCGCCGTGCATTGCACGGAAGGTATTGGGATCTGGCAATGGGCCAGCAACGACCAGAACGCCGAACCCGACGTCGTGATGGCCTGCTGCGGAGACACGCCTACGCTGGAGATTTTGGCCGCGGTCTCGATCCTTCGCCAGCATCTGCCCGATCTTAAAATCCGGGTGGTCAACGTCGTCGATCTCATGAAGCTGCAATCGTCGAGCGAGCATCCGCACGGGCTGAACGAAACGGACTACGATTACCTTTTCACCAAAGACAAGCACATCATCTTCGCCTTCCACGGATATCCCTGGTTAGTCCATCGCCTGACCTACCGGCGGACCAATCCAAATCTCCATGTCCGCGGCTACAAGGAAGAAGGCACGATCACCACGGCCTTCGACATGCGCGTTCAAAACGATCTGGACCGCTTTCATCTGGTGCAAGACGTGGTGGATCGCCTGCCGCACTTGGGAAGTCAGGGGGCCTACCTGAAGCAGGTGGTCCAAGACAAGCTCATCGAGCATAGGCGTTACATCGACAAACATGGCCAGGATTTGCCGGAGATTCGCAACTGGAAGTGGAGCGATCTCAAATGAATGCGCAAGCTCTTATCGATACCGCTCGTTCTCTCGTCGCGGGTGACAAAGGCCTTCTCGCGATGGACGAGAGCAATGCAACCTGCAACAAGCGTTTCGCCAAAGCCGGAATCCCTGAGACTGAGGAGGCCCGGCGTGCCTATCGCGACTTGATTGTAACGACGCCTCGTCTTGGCGACTGCATCAGCGGCGCGATCCTTTACGACGAGACGATCCGTCAACGCACGAAAGACGGCATACCATTCGTCAGAATCCTCACCGATGCGGGCATCGTTCCAGGCATCAAAGTGGACATGGGCGTAAAGCATCTAGCTGGGCATCGAGGAGAGAAAATAACCGAAGGCTTGGACGGCTTGCCCACCCGCCTTCAGGAGTATTTTCAAATGAGCGCGCGCTTTGCCAAGTGGCGGGCGGTGATAGCCATGGGCCCTGGGCTTCCCAGCCGGGATTGCATCGAGGCCAACGCGGAAAACCTGGCCCAGTATGCCATCTTGTGCCAGGAAGCCGGTCTCGTCCCCGTCGTCGAGCCGGAAGTGCTCATGGACGGCGATCATACAATGGAGCGGTCGCGCGAAGTTACGGAAGAAGTTCTGCGGACCGTTTTCAACCGCCTTGGCGCGCGACGGGTGATGCTTGAGGGGATGATCTTGAAGCCCAACATGGTGCTCCCGGGATTGGCCTGCGCCATCCAGGAGACGGTGGACGAGGTAGCGGACGCCACGGTGAAATGTCTTCTGGGGGCCGTCCCCGCGGCCGTTCCGGGGATTGCGTTCCTGTCGGGCGGCCAAAGCGGCGAGCTGGCCTCGGCCCGGTTGAACGCCATGAACGCGAGATTTAAGGCAGGCGTTCCGTGGGCGCTGGCATTTTCGTTCGCCCGTGCGATCCAGCATCCGGCTTTGGAGATCTGGGGCGGCGTCGAGGCCAACCGGACAGCGGCGCAAACAGCTCTGTATCACCGGGCCGCGTGCAACAATGCCGCGCGCCGCGGCGAATACAACGCCGCGATGGAAACAGCTGAACCTGACAACAAGACTCGCCCAATCACGGCGTCCGCCGAATAGCGACGGTGTGAAACGTATGGCGGCTTCAGCCCTAAATTGGAGCGCAAACAAATGACCGCCAGCCGAAAGCTCCTTCAGCTTTACTTCATCCGGCACGGCGAAACCAACGTCGCGCTCTTCTCGCATCGCCAATTCGGATGCGTCCTCGCCGCGCGATGGATCGGGTTGCCGGCGGTTGAAGGCCAGCACTTTGCGCTGGGGCCGGCCTCGCTCAACATTCTCGGCCACGAAGCCAGCCGCGGGTTATAGCGCTTTGGAATGCCGTCCCGGCATCACTGCCAGGCGTCCAATAAAGCAAAGCAGCGAATTGTCCGATCGCTCATTCCAGCAATGGGTCCGGCCGTGCACACGAAACGCAACAGCAGGTCCAGAAAGACCGGACACAGTTCGCTCAACCTGGATGTTCTGAGCTAAAATCAACAGTCGAGGCCCAAACATCATGACGATAGCCGAAGCCACGATACCCAGGTCCGGCCGTCACCAGAAGCTGACGGCGGCCATATTCGACGTTGACGGCGTTCTGCTCGCATCCCCCCATGAGCGCGCCTGGCGCGACGCGCTCGAAGGTTTTGCCGATCCGGCTAGTTTTACCTCAGACATGTACGAGGACGAGGTGGCCGGCAAACCGCGCCTCGCGGGTGCTCTGGCGGCGCTGGAGGCATTGGGCGTGCCTAACGCCGCAGGCCGGGCAGCCGCCTATGCCGAGCGCAAGCAAAAGCGGCTCGAGGAGCTGATTCATGAAGGGTGCGTCGCCGCCTTTCCGGATGCGCTGCGCTTTGTTCAGGCTGTAGCGGAGCTGCGATGGCACATGGCGGCCGCGTCCTCCTCAAAAAATGCGAACGCCATGATGAAAGCGATCCGCCTCGCCTCCGGCGAAAGCCTACTCGATGCCTTCAGCGTCAATGTCTGCGGCCGGGATTTGCCGCGGGGCAAGCCGGACCCAGCAATTTTCCTGCTCGCCGCCAAGGAGCTCAAGATAGAACCCGCATTTTGCTTTGTCGCCGAGGACGCGCCCGCCGGCATTGAGGCGGCCCGTGCGGGAGGCATGACAGCGCTCGGCGTCGCCCGGCGTGGAGACGAGGCGGTCTTGTGGGCGGCTGGGGCGGATCTGGTGGTGACGAGTCTCGATGAAGTCGCAATCGATGCACTGGCCGTTGGCCGGCTCTGTAGGAGGCCAGCATGATCGAGCTTGACACAATGGAACACGCTTTGGAGCCGACCGCGGATCCAGCTTGGGTCCTTACTGTGGATGGTTACGATCCGCTTCGCGAGGGTAGCATCGAGTCGCGCTTCGCGGTCAGCAACGGCTTCGTGGGCTTAAGGGGCGCTCGTTCGACAACTCGGGGAGCGCGTTGGATCATTCCGCCGCGCACCTATGTGGCCGGGCTTTTCGACAAGCCCGACGGCGAGCAAACGCAGCCAGGGCTCATCCCAGCCGCCGACTGGTTGCAAGTCCGCATCCTTTTACCAAGCGGACCTCTTGCGCACCACCCTTGCGCCGTGCCGTCGCATCGCATGACGCTCGACGTGAGACGGGGCGCATTGCTCAGCGAATATACCCAGTGGAAGGCGCCCGAGGTGAGCATGCGCCTGCGCACATTGCGCTTTGTTTCGCTAAGTGAGCGCGCTGTCGGGCTGCAATTGATTCAATTGGACATCGAGGACGGAGAGGCGGAGGTCGAACTGGAAGCGTCTTTCGAAGGGCTGAACCTCGGGCTGGCATCCAAAGAGCTCGATCGGGATCTCGGCGTATGGCGCACTCTGCATTCGGGCAAGGGCCTTGCCATGGCGGCCGCATCATTGCTCCAGCTCGATGGCAAGGATCTTCCGCCCGCCGCACTTGGCCCATTGAAATGCTCCTGGAACTGGAAATCCCGCCCTGGGCAGGTCGTGTGTTTCGAGCGCGCGGTCGCCATTGTGCGGAGCGACAGCAAAGCGTTCGACCCCGGCCCACCCGCGCGCGCGAAGCTTGGCGAAGCGCGCCAAGTCGGCTGGCGGAGGGTGGCTTCGGCGCACGAGGCGGCCTGGGCAAACCGCTGGCGGCGCAGCGACGTCGAGGTCGAGGGCGACGCGGCAGCACAGCAGGCGTTGCGGTTCGCGATCTACCACTTGAACAGCGCGGCCAACCCCGGCGATGAGCGCGTGTCGATTGGCGCCCGGGCGCTGACCGGGGACGACTATCACGGACATGTCTTCTGGGACACCGAGATCTTCCTGCTCCCTTTTTACATCCTGACTTGGCCCGAGGCGGCGCGCGCGCTGCTCATGTATCGCTTTCACACCCTCGATGGCGCGCGCGCGAAAGCAGCCGGGATGGGCTGGCGTGGCGCCCTCTATGCCTGGGAGTCAGCCGACACCGGCGCCGAGGCGGCGCCGTCGCAGGTTATCGGTCCGGACCGTCAGATCATCCCTATCCTGTGCGGCACCCAGGAGCAGCACATCAGCGCGGACGTCGCCTATGCCGTCTGGCAGTACTGGCAAGCGACGGGGGATGGTGGATTCCTTTGCGACGCGGGAGCGGAGATTATTCTGGAGACGGGGCGGTTCTGGTCCAGCCGCGCCGAGCTGGAGGCAGATGGCCATCGCCATATCCGGGGCGTTATCGGACCGGACGAATATCACGAGACTATCGATGACAGCGCTTTCACCAATGTGATGGCGCGCTGGAACATCCGGCGCGCGCTCGATGTGGCGGCCTTGTTGCGCGAGCGCTGGCCCGAGGACTGGTCGCGCCTGTCGTCACGCCTTGACCTTGGCGAAGCCGAGCTGAAGCAGTGGCGGACCGTCGAAGAGACGATAGCCACCTGTCTTGACGCCAAAACCGGGCTTTTTGAGGAATTCGAAGGCTATTTCGAACTCGAAAAGATTGATCTGACGGCCTATGCGGGCCGTTCCGTGCCGATGGACGTCGTTCTTGGGCGAGAGCGGACGCAAAAATCCCAGGTGATCAAGCAGGCCGATGTCGTGGCGCTGCTGGCGCTGCTGCCCGAGGAGTTCGCCGGCGGATCGGGGGCAGAAAACTTTCGTTACTACGAGCCTCGCTGCAGCCACGGCAGCTCGCTGAGCCCCTCCATTCACGGACTCGTCGCCGCTCGGCTTGGCTATTCCGAAATGGCGCTGCGCTACTTTCGGCAGAGCGCCGCGAATGATCTTTCGGACACCCATGTAAGGATCGACGGCGGCGTGCACATCGCAGCCCTCGGCGGGAACTGGATGGTGGCGGTGCTCGGGTTCGCAGGATTGTCCCTGCGGAGAGACGGCATTTCCCTCGACCCAAAACTGCCGTCGACTTGGCGCAGTCTTGCGTTCGCTGTTCAGTGGCGCGGCCGCAGCCTCAAGATCAAGATCGGCCAGGACAAGCAATGTCTCCAAGCAACGCTGGAAGACGGCGAGCCGATGACGCTTGCCGTCCGTGGAAATCGGTATGAACTCTGCCGAGAGCAAACGCTGCAAATATCTTTCGGTGAGCAACCAGCGGTGGCATAATTTTCCACATGCTCCGAATAAAGATGGTATGATGATCATACAATAATTTTTCGCCGTAATAAATTAGTTCTGAGACTTTTCCGATTCTATACGTGGCTCTCGTCGATATATAAGGTGAATTTGCAATGCCTTTACTATGCGCTCACGCGTCGTTCCTTGTTAACAAGGACATTTTCGAGGGAAGGTTCATGGGAATGAGAATGCGCATCGCGCAAATCGCACCGCTTATGGAGGCAGTGCCCCCAAAGCTCTATGGCGGCACCGAGCGTGTGGTTTCCTGGCTCACAGAAGCTCTGGTCGAACAAGGACACGATGTCACTCTATTTGCCAGCGGCGACTCCGTTACGGCCGCCAAGCTTGAACCCATGTGGCCGCGCGCATTGCGCTTGGAGGGAGCCGCTATCCGCGATCCGATTGCCTTGCATGCGCTGATGCTCGAACATGTGGCGCGCCGCGCATCGGAGTTCGATCTCCTCCACTTTCACCTGGATTACCATCCGTTCTCCATTTTCTCCAGGCAGCGCACCCCGTTTGTGACCACCCTTCATGGACGGCTTGACCTTCCTGAGCTTCAGCCGGTCTTCGATGCATTCCCCAATGCGCCGCTTGTATCGATATCGAACGCTCAGCGTTTTCCGTTGCCCAACGCTAACTGGATCGGCACCGTACACCACGGTCTCCCTTGCGAACTCTTAAAGCCCGTGGCGGCCGCCCAAACCTATCTTGCCTTTCTCGGCCGTATTTCCCCGGAGAAGGGGCTCGATCGCGCGATCCAGATTGCAGCCAAGTCCGGGCTTCCGCTTAAGATTGCGGCCAAGGTCGACAAGAACGATGTCGATTATTTCCGAACCGAAATTCGCCCATTGATCGAGCGCGGCGGCGTCGAGTTTATCGGTGAGATCGGTGACGGAGAGAAGGCGCAGTTCTTGAGCGGGGCGCTTGCATTGCTGGTTCCCATAGACTGGCCGGAACCGTTCGGCCTTGTCATGATCGAAGCCATGGCGTGCGGCGCTCCGGTTCTGGCGTTCAAAGGCGGCTCTGTACCAGAAATCGTCGAGGAAGGCCTCACCGGCGCCATCGTCGAAACCGTCGAGGAGGCGATCGCGGTATTACCGCTCGTTATCGCGCTGGACCGCAAAAAAGTGCGTCAGCGCTTCGTGCAGCGCTTTTCCGCCACGCGCATGGCGAACGACTATCTCGACCTCTATCGCTCGCTCCTGAATGTGCCGGGATCCCTCGCGGGCGAGGAACGTTATACCCAGCATCGCGAGTTGGACAGCAAGTATGCTAACTACTCGAGGCTTCATGTTGTGTAGCCACGACTCCTGGAGCGATCCCTTTCTATTCCGGGGCCGTGGGCAGGCCCTTTATTCGAAGGCATATCCCGCAGCCGCGAAACATTCGAACTTCTTGCTACAGTTCATTTGTCCGCTTTTCGTAGCCCTGAAGGATCTTGATGTAATTGGCCCGTTCGTAGTCCTCTGGATAGCGGGCTTTGGCTTGGCTGAGAAGCCCACGGATGCCCGAAACGGCTTCGATGTTCCGGTGTTCGAGCCATTCGGTGAGGCCCTCGACAAGAGTGCGCATGTGTCCGGCGCCGTGCTCCAAAAGAGCCGATGTCGTCATGACGACATCGGCTCCGGCGAGGAGATATTTCACAGCGTCATCGGCGGTGTGAACGCCCGTGCTCGCCGCAAGCGACGCGCTGATCCGGCTGTGGAGCACTGCAATCCATAAGAGTGGCAGGCGCAATTCACTCGACCGGCTCAACTCGAGATCGTTAATAATCTTCAAGCGCACGACGTCGATATCAGGTTGATAGAACCGGTTGAATAGGACGAGCCCGTCGGCCCCTGCAGAAGCCAGCTCCACCGCCATATGTCCCAGCGAGCTAAAATAGGGGCCGATTTTGACGGCGACTGGGATGGATACGCAGCTTTTCACGGCTCGTACGATACCGAGATGACGCTGCTCGATATCGCGGCCCGTCATCCTTATGTCGGTGGGAAGAACGTAGATATTGAGTTCCAACGCATCCGCCCCTGCCTCTTGGAGCTGCTTCGCATACTCTATCCAGGTCTGTTCACTTGCGGTATTCAGGCTTGCAATAACGGGGATCGAGACCGCCTGCTTAGCGCTTGAAAGGAAGTCAAGATAACGATCCGAATTCATTTTATAGGTGTTTGACTTTGGAAAATAACCGCTCGCTTCAGGAGAACTGAAAGCGCCCTTGCGGGTGACCGCCTCATAGCGGCGCTCTTCCGCCTCGATTTGCTCCACGAAAATCGACGGCAAAACCACCGCTCCTGCACCCGCGTCCTCAAGCGCGCGAATGTTCGCGAGTTCGGCGTTGAGGGGCGAGGCTGATGCGACCAGCGGGTTGCGCAACGTGAGACCCATATAGTTCGTCGTGAGATCCATGTCGGCTCCCTAAACAGACTTGCCAATGAAATGAGCGTCGGGATGGAAGCGGCCGGGAAGGCTCGCCGCGAGATCCTCGTATTGGCGGTATTTTTCGGTGACGGCGTCTTGCGACGCGACGTTGGTGCCGTTGGCAATGCCACAAATAAGTCTGCGCGCTTGCCGGTAAGGCCGGTTGCGAGAGTTGATTTCGTTACTCGGCCTCCCATCAGGCGGCCGCCTTATCAATCGCCGTTTGCGTATCACGCGCGATCATGGCCTCCTCGTCGGTGGCGATAACCAGGACTTCGATGGCGCTATCGGGCGCGCTGATGCGGGAAGCGCCAGCCACATTGGCGGCGTTATCGAGGATCAGGCCGAGCCATCCCAATCGGGCGCATATAGCGGCGCGGATCGCTGTCGAGTTCTCGCCTATACCGGCCGTGAAAACCAAGCCGTCCAGCCCGCCGAGGGCGCTGACCAGCGCCCCTGCCTGACTAGCGATACGATAGGTGAAGAGTTCGATCGCGGCGCGCGCATGCGGATCGTCGCTGCCAAGCAGGACCCTAAGATCCCCGCTGATGCCGGAAACGCCTAAAAGGCCGGAATGGCGGTAGAGCATCTCTTCGATATCGGCAAAGCTCCGGCCTTGACGTCCAAGGTAGAGGATCACTCCGGGATCGAGGCTGCCGCAGCGCGTCGCCATGACCAGTCCATCGAGAGCGCTGAAGCTGGTGGTCGTTTCGATGCTGACGCCGCCCTGAAGCGCGCAAAGGCTTGCGCCAGAGCCGAGATGGGCCGCTATGACACGGCCTTTCGCCAAGGCGGGCGAAAGAAGTTTCAGCCGGCTCGCGATATATTCGTAGGAGAGGCCGTGGAAGCCGTACCGGCGCACGCCAGCTTCAGATAAAGCGCGCGGCAGCCCGAACAACTGCGCCACCGGCGGCAAAGTGCGGTGGAATGCGGTATCGAAGCAGACGGCCTGCCTGAGCGACGGGCGCGCGGCGGATATCGCGCGAATCGGCGCAAGGTTGTCTGGCATGTGAAGAGGATCGAGCGGCGTCAGGGTCTCCAGGACTGCCATCAGCGCTGGCGTGACCAATTCTGGCGTACTATGCTCCGCGCCACCATCGACGACGCGATGACCCGCAGCTATCAGCCCATCGCGCCCCAGATGAGCGTCGGTGAAGTCTAATAATGTTTCAAGAGCGGAGTGAAATGGAAGCGAAGCCCCGTTGGGCCAACGCCGCTCCGCCAGCACAGCGCCAAGGGCGTCGCGGGCGATGAAATGAGGAGCAGCGTCCAGGTCTTCGATTTCGCCGCGAACGGTGCTCTTCAAGCCGTCGGCGGGGTCGAACAGTGCGAATTTCAAGCTCGAAGAGCCAGCGTTGAGGGTGAGGATCGACCCAGCCATGATCATGCCGCCTTACCGGCCCGCGCGAGCAGCACACACCCGCGACCAGGATGCGAGGTGCGCGCTCGCACTGTGCCACGCTCCATATTTATGAGCAGCGCCTGCGCTAGGTGTCTCTCATATTGACGGTGCAAATGCGGCTCGACCGCTCGATACATCTGGGCATGCGCAACCATGGCTGGCCAGACTCTGGAAAATACCCAGATCGTTATCGCAAGAGGATAATTACACCGCGTTCTAAGACCGTGGAGGCAAGTCTTGCTACTACAAGATGACGCTGAAGGACACATCATTCTCGCGAGTAACTGAACAGCAAGGAGGTCCATTGCTGTCCCGTCTTGCCTAGACTTCAAAAAGACTTTCAACAAGTATTCGCGGCGCTCAATATTCAGATTCGAAACGCGCGAAGGTTGGTTGAGTACTTTCT
The DNA here is from genome assembly GCA_963834165.1 of uncultured Alphaproteobacteria bacterium. Classification (GTDB taxonomy): domain Bacteria; phylum Pseudomonadota; class Alphaproteobacteria; order Rhizobiales; family Rhodomicrobiaceae; genus Rhodomicrobium. The sequence continues at coordinate 214,778 of CAWIAL010000019.1, forward strand.
GATCCTACCTTCATGGCCGCCAACTATAGTAGAAGCTTTAGTCGGGCAAAGCGCTCGAAATCTCCTCGCGCTTTCTTGATTCGACCGGGCCCGAAGGTGCACCGCCCGGAACTGCTCAGCCTTCCCTCGCAATGAAAAAAGGATCGAATGGAAAACATCGACACAGCCGTCGCTGTCTTTGCAGACCACAATGAAGCGGAAACAGCCGTGAAAAAGCTCTCCACGGCTGGCTTCGAGATGAAGAACCTGAGCATCATCGGCAAGAGATATCATACTGACGAAAAGGTCGTCGGCTTCTACAACGCCGGCGACCGGATCAAGGTTTGGGGCACGAGGGTGCCTTCTGGGGCGGCTTCTGGGGCTTACTCTTTGGCGGGATATTCATCATGACACCCGCCGCCGGGCCTGTCGCCCCCGCCGGGCCTGTCGTCGTGCTCGGATATCTGGCCGCCATCGTGATCACTGCTTTAGAGAACGCAATCACACTAGGCGGACTTAGCGCGATTGGAGCAGCTCTCTATAGCATTGGCATCCCGAAGAACAGCGTAGTCGAATACGAGGCCGCAGTGAAGGCGGATATTTTCTGGTGATGGCCCACGACACGGCGGAAGAAGCAGCTCGCGCCAAGTCAATCCTTGGCTCGGCTAGCCCCTCGCGCCTTGACGAAAAACTGCTACGCAGCGGTCATGTGATGGACTCGATCGCACGCAACGGCACCGGCGGCTCCAAGGGAATGGATGCGCTCTCGATCGCTTTGACAAGATCGGTGGGCCTGCCGATGTAGGGAAGTTCCAGATCGTCAACGCCAGTGCCGTGGATTGCGATCCTGCCGAAGCCGAGCAGCTTGCCTAACAGCCCCTGATGCAAATTGATCTGCTCGATGGATCTGAGCTGAAGTTCGATGGCAGAGCGGAAGAGCAAGCCGCGCTTTATCACCAACCGGTGACTGGTGACTGCAGTCTTCGTGGTCCAGATGGGGATCATCAGGAAAAGCACGATTGCAAGACCTGCAGCACAGATGCCCAGCAAAGCCCAATCCACAGCCCCCTTGGTGAAAACCGCGGACCAAATAGCGAGCTCCAGAAAGAAGATCGAAATAATCCAAGCCGCGAATAATAGATAGGGTGGAAGTGCGTCTCGTAGAGAAGCACTTCATTTTGACCCAAAGACTGGTCGACGTATTTCATTGTTGGAACTCCAGCGATCGTGACCGGGGTGCGCACCCCGCTTTCGCCACGCCCACCAAGTCACCGCTTTAGCTAAAGCCGACTCTATGCCCCAGCAAAACGGCTACGGGGGTTCGCGCAATAGGGACTTAACGTGTCAGCTGACACACTGTGGCTGCGCCGGGCTTTGCTGCGATAGAGCCGGAAACTACTCATGGCGTGTCCGTTTCTCAAACCACGGGTTTGGACTCACGAGCTGGCATCGGCGGCTTCGTGAGTACTATCCGAGCCTAGCACCGGGCGCCTCCCGCCACCTATTGACGACGATGGGCGGATGTTTTGTACGGCCAAGGCAGTCACGTAGCCGGCTCCTCTTCGACCAAGCCATCGGCAAGCCGGCAATCCTGTCCCGTTTTTCGCAAGCACATCTTAATCAGGTCGCAGCGTTCAGACCCCCTGAACCGAAGCGGTCATGCACCAAGGTGTAACTTTGAAAGGAGGAACGATATGTCGCTCCTAGCTCTCTATCTCCTTCCCGTGGCGGTCATCTTCTTCTTCATTCTGATTGCGGCGTCGGTAAAAATTCTGCGGGAATACGAGCGGGCCGTGGTTTTCACCCTCGGCCGCTTCCAGAGGGTCAAGGGTCCAGGCCTGGTGCTGTTGATTCCCTTCATCCAGCAAATGGTACGCGTGGACTTACGCATCCAAGTCATCGAGATACCGACCCAGGACGTGATCTCCCGTGACAACGTCTCGATGAAAGTTGACGCGGTCCTTTACTTCAACGTGGTGGATCCTGAACGCGCGATAATAAGGGTACAAGCCTACCTTCCGGCGACGAATATGCTCGCTCAGACGACATTGCGCGCCGTGCTCGGGCAGCATGAGCTTGATGAAATGCTCTCCGAGCGCAAGAAACTCAGCACCGACGTTCAAAGCATCCTCGATACCCAAACCGAAACCTGGGGAATCAAAGTAAGCAACGTCGAGATCCGGACCGTCGAACTCACGGAAAACATGGTGCGCGCCATCGCGAAACAAGCCGAGGCCGAACGCGACCGCCGTGCCAAGATCATCCATGCGGAAGCCGAGTTCCAGGCCTCTCAAACTCTCGTCAACGCCGCCCAGATTTTATCGACCATCCCCGCCGCCATGCAGTTGCGTTACTTGCAAACGCTTACCGAGATCGGCGCGGAGCAGAACTCGACCGTTGTCTTCCCGATGCCGATCGACATTATGAAGCCGTTCCTCGAAATTCTCGATAAGCAGGCGAAGCCAATAGGAGCCAATGGCGCTGCTCGAATTCCGAATATCGAGGGCGCCGCGCATTAGAAGCTGGCCAGCGTAACGCCGCGGATCGATCTGAGAGACTTGGCGGCGCGCTGACTAATACGGAGCTTGCGCCGTCCAGCTACTTGCAAGCGCTAGCCCTGCTGGAACGGCCTGATGCTGAACAGGGTTAGGCTTCCACATGGAGGATTTCATGATGCAAAATTCAACCACATCAGCGACTGCCGGCGGCAAACGCCTGATCTCAAGCAGAGAGGTAGAGGGCACCGCCGTTTATGGCGCGGATGGCAGGAAAGTGGGAGCCATCGATCATCTCGTGATCGAGCGAGTCAGCGGCCAAGTCATTTATGCAGTCGTCGATTTCGGGGGCTTCCTCGGCCGTCTCAAGAGCCATTACCGGTTGCCGTGGCCGACGCTCAAATACGATACCAAGCTCGAAGGCTATCGCACCGATGTCACGAAAGAACAGCTCAAGAACGCGCCCGGTTTTGATGATGAAAGTTACGAAGACCGGGATTGGGAAACAAAAACTCACAGGAATTATGACGTAGAACCTTATTGGGTCAAATCGTCACGTTGACCAATAGAAATCATCGATCATGCGGAAAAAAATTAGAGCATCCGCGCATACTGGCCGGCCTGGATCGATACCACAGCACCTCATGCTGCACGGTTGGGCGCCGCCCGATTTTTTGGATTCCGCCTTTGAATGGCGGCGCCTTTTCTCGGAAGCCTGGGGCACATTCCTCCTCGTCGCAGTGGCGGCTGGCGCCGGCGTCATCGGGGCGCACAGCGGCGGCCAGATAACCCTTAGCATGAAGGTCGTGGCTCCGGGCATCATGGTCATGGCGATCATCTATTTTATGGGCGCGGTCGGGGGAGCGCATTTGAACCCTGCGGTCACGTTGGCGTTCGCGGCGCGGCGCAATTTTCCTTGGAACCGGGTCCCGGGATATATCGCGGCACAGACCGGCGGGGGGATCGCGGCTGCTTGCTTCCTGCGGGCGATGTTCGGCACGGCAGGTTTACTCGGCGCCACGGCGCCAGGTCCGGGATTCACCAATCTTCAGGCACTTATAATGGAGGTCCTGCTGACAACCGGATTGGTCAGCACGATTCTTGGCACCGCGTCGGGCGCCCGTAACATCGGTTCGAACGGAGCTCTCGCGGTCGGCGGATATATTGCCTTGGCGGGCCTCTGGGCAGCGCCGGTCAGCGGCGCATCGATGAATCCGGTACGCTCGTTCGCCCCCGACCTAATCCGCGGCGATATGAGCACGACCTGGATCTATGTTCTAGGTCCCTTGCTGGGTGCAATGATTGCTGTCGGTTTTGAAACGATACTCAAAGGCAAGACTACCGCCGCCGGCACGCTGGCGGCTCAGGGCGAACTTGAAAGCGGCGAGAACGCTCCGCGACAGTAACAGGCTGAGTAGTTTCAATAGGCTGAGTAGTTTCCGAGCCTAGCCTCGCATAGGTGCTCCGCGCATTGTCGTAATGTGGGGTGATCCCCGAAGCAAATCGCCACGGACTTTGCCCGCTCGCCCACGTAAGCAAGCGCGAAATAGAGAATCCAGCTCAGGCGCCATTCCTCAAAAAAGAGAAACACTGACTTCTTCTCTTCGCGCCTCGGCCTGCAAGCGACCAGCGCTGCGATCGATGCTAAGTGCTTGCGAAGACGCCGCAAAGACCGAAGGAACACTCTGTATGCAACCTCGTGTCCGCCCCAAGAGCCCCGAATCGAAGCTCGAAGCGAAAGACGATTTGAAATCTCTTCCCATGCGGGAAGTTGAGGAAAAACGGGAGGCGTCGGAGGATGGCCTCAGTCAAGCCGAAGCCGGGAAGCGGTTAGCCCAGTATGGGCCCAACGAGATAGCAGAAAAGAAGACCAATGAACTCCTGAAATTCCTCAGCTATTTCTGGGGACCCATCCCGTGGATGATCGAAGCGGCCGTGATCCTTTCGGCGATAGCCCGGCACTGGCCCGACTTTGCCATCATCCTCCTTCTGCTTCTGGCCAACGCCGTGGTTGGATTCTGGGAAGAACACCAGGCGGGAAACGCTATCGCCGCCCTGAAGGCGAAGCTTGCGATCAAGGCCCGGGTGAGACGCGATGGGAACTGGATCACGGCCGCTGCGCGTGAGTTAGTGCCCGGCGACGTCATTCGTATCCGCCTGGGCGACATTGTTCCTGCGGATGCGCGCTTGCTGGAAGGCGATCCGGTGGAGGTGGATCAGTCCGCGCTTACGGGAGAATCATTGCCCGCCACGCGCAAATCCGGCGAGACCGTATATTCCGGTTCAATCGTCCGACAAGGTGAAATCGGCGCACTGGTCTATGCCACGGGCGCCAATACCTATTTCGGCAAGACGGCGCAACTGGTTCAGGAGGCGCACACGGTCAGCCACTTTCAGCGCGCGGTGCTGAAGATTGGCAACTACCTCATCATCCTCGCGGTGGCTTTGGTGGCGATCATCATTACGGTCGCGATCTTTCGTGGCGACCCGATCCTTACGACCTTGCAGTTTGCCTTGGTACTGACAGTCGCGGCGATTCCCGTGGCGATGCCGACGGTTCTCTCGGTAACCATGGCGGTTGGGGCGCGCCTGCTCGCCAAGAAAGAGGCGATTGTGACTCGGTTGGCGGCCATCGAGGAATTGGCTGGCGTCGACGTGCTCTGCGCAGACAAGACCGGCACCCTGACGCAGAACAAGTTGACGCTGGGCAAACCATTCAGCGTGACCGGCATCTCTGCCGGTCAAGTCATCCTGAACGCCGCGCTGGCGTCTCGCGCAGACGATAAGGATACCATCGACTTGGCCGTGCTGGGCGGCCTGAAAGACAAGCACGCGCTCGAGGGTTACGATGTTACCCATTTTCAGCCGTTCGATCCGGTGCACAAGCGCACCGAAGCCACCGTCAAGGGCGAGGACGGAAAGGCGTTCAAGGTTGCAAAGGGCGCGCCGCAGGTGATTCTGGAGTTGTCGGCAAATGCCGGTGAGGTGAAGGCCGCCGTCGAAAAGGCCATTAATGAATTCGCGGCGCGCGGCTTTCGTTCATTGGGCGTGGCGCGGGCAGAGGAGGATGGGCAATGGCAGTTTCTTGGTGTGCTGCCTCTGTTCGATCCGCCACGTGATGATGCCAAGGCAACCATCGCGACCGCCCGCCAGATGGGCGTAAACGTCAAGATGGTGACGGGCGATCAACTGGCTATAGCCTGTGAGACCGCCAAAAAATTAGGAATGGGCACAAATATCCTCGATGCCAGCGGCTTCGGCGACACGAAGCATCATGAGACGGCGCAATTGGCCGAGGCCATCGAGGAGGCCGACGGGTTCGCCCAGGTATTCCCGGAGCATAAATTCCACATCGTGGATGTCCTGCAGCAACGCGGTCACATCGTCGGCATGACAGGCGACGGGGTCAATGACGCCCCCGCGCTGAAGAAGGCTGACTGCGGCATCGCTGTTTCCGGCGCGACGGACGCGGCGCGTGCGGCGGCCTCCATCGTGCTTTTAACGCCCGGCCTGTCGGTGATTATCGATGCCATCAAGGAGAGCCGGAAAATTTTCCAGCGGATGAATAGCTACGCGATCTATCGCATCGCGGAGACGCTTCGCGTGCTGTTTTTCATGACGCTGGCGATCCTGATCTTCAATTTTTATCCATTGACGGCGGTGATGATCGTGATGCTGGCGTTGCTCAATGACGGCGCCATCCTGTCTATCGCTTATGACAATGTTCATTACAAGGACAAGCCCGAAGCCTGGAACATGCACATGGTGCTGGGGGTCGCGACGGTGCTGGGCGTTATCGGCGTGGTGTCCGCATTTGGACTATTCTATCTTGGCGAGCGCATCTTTTACCTCGACCGCGCGCATATCCAGACGCTGATGTATCTCAAACTTTCCGTGGCGGGGCATCTGACCATTTTCCTTACGCGCACGCGCGGGCCGTTCTGGTCCATTCGCCCCGCGAAGGTCCTCTTGATAGCGGTGTTCAGCACGCAAGCGCTGGCCACTCTGATTGCTGTGTACGGGCTGTTTATGACACCCCTTGGCTGGGGTTGGGCCTTGTTCGTTTGGGGCTATGCTCTGGCGTGGTTCCTCGTGAACGATCGCGTGAAGCTGCTTGCCTATCGGATTTTCGATCCCGCCAAAGCGACGACATTGCCCGATTTGAAGCCGGTGGCGTGTCTGGCGGAAGATTCACCAAGGTTCTGATCCCAAATCGACGAAACGCGATAAACACGGCCAGCAGCCCGATCTTCAGACGACTTTCCCGATACCCCGCGGTCAAATTCAGTCGATCATAATCTATATTGAAAAATGGAAGAGCAAGCCCAAAAAAAGCCGAGCGGGCTTCGAGCCTGAGCGCCGCGACTCTTCCGCTCTGAATATAACTCATAAAAAGTCCGTAATAGAAATATAGATAAAACTGAATGACAATACAAGTTGATATAATAACGACCAGCAATATATATGTCGCATTAAATGGCATATAATAATACCAATGCGCATCTCAAACAAAGGCATCATATATTATAAAGCGTAACTTTTTGTTGAGAGCGATCTGCGCGGCAATTCGAAACACTGACGCAGTAGACACGGCTTCAACAACTCTTCAAGTGTGTGAGGCTGACCAGTCGGCAAGGAAAGCGAAATGGTTCGAAGGCGCTATAAGGCCCATCTCTTAACGGGAGAACTCACTGAAGAGTGCGCCAAACTGCGGAAAGTAAATGCCGAGCTAACTTTAGCGAAAAGCCACTCGGAAGAGGCAAGCCGTGCGAAATCCGCTTTCCTTGCAAACATGAGCCACGAGCTTCGCGCACCTCTCAACACCATTCTCGGCCTCTCGGAAATCATTCGGGATAAGCTGTTCGGTGATGCCGTAAACCGCTATGCGAACTATGCGGGCGACATTCACCAGTCCGGAACACACCTTCTCAACATCATAACCGATATTCTTGACATCTCTAAAATCGAGGCTGGCAAGCTTGAGCTTCGCGAAGAAAAGGTAGAAGTACACGCTGTCGTTCATGAAAGCCTGATTTTGGTCGCACAGCAAGCTAAGGCCGGTGGCGTGCGTCTTTCAGCCCTGACCTCAGATATCGACGCCTCCATCTTTGGGGACAGGACAAAGCTCATGCAGATTATCGTCAATCTGCTATCGAATGCGATTAAGTTCACGCTCCCAAAGGGGGCCGTCGCCTTGGCTATGGCCCACAACGATGACGGCGGCCTGACGCTAACCATTCGAGACACGGGTATTGGCATGTCGAGGAAGGAAATCGGCGTTGCGCTCAAAGTATTCCGTCAAGTCGACAGCAGCCTTACAAGACGATTGGCTGGTGCAGGCCTCGGCTTACCATTAGCCGTTCAACTGACGGAATTGCATGGCGGAGCGTTGACCATAAGAAGCAAGCCGGGGTTAGGCACGACGGTCGTAGTCCGCCTGCCGGCGGAGCGGATCACCTGGGATAAGGGGCGCGCGGCTAAGCGAGCACAAGCCAACCCGGCTATTGCCCTAAAACCGGCACATGATCGGGCGTCATTAGGAAGGTGGACGGATGCGTCTGAAACGCAGTCGAAATGGCGTACTTAAAAAATGGCTTCGAGGCCGCCGCATCGATTTGTGACTTATCTTCAAACAATAGTCCCGAAGACTTTCCCGATACCCGCGGTGACAGCCATGGCTAGCGCGCCCCAAAATGTCACTCTGATCGTAGCGCGCAGGATGTTAGCGCCGCCGGTTCTTGCTCCGATTGCCCCCAGAAGCGCAAGGAAGCCGAGGGACGCGGCGGAAACAATGGGGATAAGCGCATCGGCGGGCGATACGAGGACCATAACGAGAGGCATGGTCGCACCTGTCGAAAACATAGCTGCCGATGTTAGCGCTGCTTGCACCGGACGCGCGGTCGTTATTTCCGACATGCCCAGTTCGTCGCGCGCGTGCGCTCCCAAGGCATCTTTCGTCATGAGTTGCTTCGCAACCTGCCGAGCAAGCCCTCGTTCGACGCCTCGCCTGACGTAAATTTCAGCGAGTTCATCGAGCTCAAACTCCGGGCTATCGCTCAACTCCTTGCGTTCGCGCGAAAGATCGGCCTGTTCGGTGTCGGATTGCGAACTGACGGATACATACTCGCCAGCCGCCATCGACATGGCGCCAGCCACAAGTCCCGCCACACCCGCGATCAGGACCTCATTCGGCTTCGTGGCCGCCGAGGCTACGCCGACGATCAGACTTGCCGTCGAGATGATGCCATCATTAGCGCCGAGCACCGCTGCCCTCATCCAGCCGATGCGGCCGACGAGGTGGTGCTCGGAATGCTTGCGAAGGCGGCTCATTCTTTCAGCTCAGATGCGCCCGACCAGAATGAGGACGACCACGACGATCAAGATCGTGCCGAGGGCTCCGACGCCTCCATTACCGAAGCCGTATCCGTAACCGCCGAAGCGGCCGCTGAAGCCACCCAGCAGGAAAATGACGATGATGATTAAAAGAATTGTGCCTAAAGACATGGGAATTCTCCATTGGTGAGGCTGGGAATGACACCGGGCACTCTTCACAACAGAGAAGAATGCCCGTGTCATATTCCTCAAATGCGGCATGGTTCGGAGGCATCGGCGCCGGCTCTCACAGGAGAGATATCGCTAGTGCGCCTCCAAAAGAGTTTTTCTTCCCGACTATGGACATACCCAGACAGGGCCAACCCAGGTACACAAGCCACCGCCCCAGCCGCCGCCATATCCATAACCATATCCATGTCTATGACCGTAATCACCCCGTGCGACACGTCCGCCCCGGAAGCCACCACCCCTATAGGCGGCGTGACCGCGTGCGTGCCCAGCGGCACGAGCATGCCCGCCTCTGCCTCCAACTTGGACAATGCCGGAGGCAGCTGGGGACTTTAGTCCACCGGCGGAGGGAACAGCGCCCGCGCCTGCTGCCGAGCAGAATACGAGCGACATGACCGCCGCAGCCGCTATAGCCTTAATCATAGTGAAACCTCATTGAACAAACCAAGCAGGCCGATGCCACGTCGCATGGTAAAGGCTTTGCTAATTCATATGTAGTGATTGAGGGGAATTCTGACAGAATCGGAAAATACTCACTGGGCCTGGGCCTTCCCCTGGCCGTTATTCGGATTGTATCCGGCCAGGGGAGATTCTGATGACAGACGCGACCTCCTATACTTCCCTATGAAGTCTTCTTCTGGCCGTGTGAGACGTGCGCCTTTGCGGCTTCGCCGGCGTGATGGGCCGCATGCAAGGTGTGGGCGTGAGCGGTGTGCGCGTGATGTGCAGCCGTCTCATGATGTCCCGCGGCGTAGTGCCCAGCGGCTTCCTTGTGGTGCTTCGCAGCCTGCTCGTGATGTTCGGCGGCCTGGGTATGATGGCCGTGCGCCGGATGGCTGTGAGATGGTTCCTTCGGCATAATTTTTCTCCATTGTTGGTCTTCCTAAACTCGACGGGAAGTTATTCCGTTCCCTGATAAGCGTTTTTTTGTCTGGATTCCTCTACAGATGGCCGCGATCACCTTATGGGAGATCCAAGCCTCATGATCGAAATTGATTGCGGAACGTATTGCGTACCTTCCGCGAGCGACGAGGGTGCAAGTGCGCCAGTTCAGCGAGAATTCCTGCTCTCAGCCAACGGCTATGCTCTGGCGCAGCTTCATCGCGCTAACACCCGGCCATCGCACCGCGCGGTATGGCGCTTAGTGCAGAACTGTGCCCGAAGAAGTCGCCTGCGGCTCACTGGGCGGCATGGCCGGTTGGCGGCTCAATACGATCAATTGGATCGCCAGACTGACCGCAATTACGACCAGCCCAATCGAGAACCGGGACTTTGTTACGGCGCGAACGCCACGCTCCTTGACGGCCGGCATCGCCACGCCAGCCGGGGACGGCAAAAGATCGATCAACTGATCGCAAACCGTTTTGGCGCTCAAATATGCCGATGGTGCTTCGGGTGTCGCTCCAATGAACGCGACTAGCCTCCTGGCTGCGGATAGGCGCGGCAATCGAGCGAGTTTAGCGGCCTCTTCCCAAGGGTCGACGCCCAGCCGGGCGAGCACCGAAAGAACGCTGAGGGGCGTTGTATCGCTATCCTCGTTGATGCGAGCAAATAAAAAGTCGTCGAACTGCGGCGTAAGATAAGAAGCCGAAGCAGAAGTTGTCATTTCAATCACCGGATTTCGCCACCCATCAATCCACATGCGACTGACGGTAAGGCAAACTGTAATATAGTGCGCCGGGGGCTCCAGGGTTAGGTTCGGAATATACCGACAAATAAACAGGCGATCGGCTCCTGCTGCATAGCGAGAACTACAGGCGCCTCAACTCATCTGGCGGCGAGCGCAACGCGGATCAAAGCGGACAGCGACTTTGCACCGACTTTCCGCATAATCGCGGCGCGATGGTTGTCCACCGTGCGCTGGCTAATTTTCAAGTCTGTCGCGATGTTCTTGCTCGGGCTACCGCCTAAAACCATTTCGAGGATCTCGCGCTGGCGAGGTGTGAGGGACTCGATTTTCGCTGCCGCAATTCTCTGGTCCGCGGGTTTCTCAGGGCGCCTATTGGAGTAACTCAGAGCTTCCTTAATGCTGGCCAGCAATTCGTTGCGGCGGACCGGCTTTTGCAGGAAATCGAACGCGCCCGCTTTCATCGCAGTCACGGCCATCTCGATATCGCCATAGGCCGTTATCATGATGACAGGGAGGGAAAGCTGCATTTCGGTCAGCCGCTTGATAAGGTCCAGCCCACCGAGGCCGGGCATTCGCGCATCGAGAAGCAAGCACCCAGATCGATCCGGTGAGTAGGCCTTCAAGAAGGACACGCCGTCGGCGAAAATTTCGGCGCGATAACCCTGCCTCTCGACCATGTCCCGCGTTGCCGTGCGGATCTCAGGATCGTCGTCGACGATGAACACCGTTGGCGCTGCAGCTTTCTGGTCCGCCTTATCAAGGATACCGGTCACATGGCGCATGAGGCTCCGCCCGTCGACCGGCTTATAGAGATGGACGTGGCCCTTTTCTGCAATATCGCGCAGCGTGGCCGCCGAGATATCGCCGGTGAGCATGATGGCTGGGATTTTCCGCGCCGAGGCTTTCGCAATCTTGGCGATGACCTCGAGCCCGTTGGGGCCTGGCAGATTATAATCGGCCACAATCAAATCAAGGCTCATGCCGCAATTGGCGGCGATGGCAAGGGCTTGATCCCCATCGCGGGCGGCGAATGCGCAAAAGCCGCGGCTGTCGAAAAGCAACTTTAGCGTATCGCGGATTTCCGCGTCGTCTTCGACGATGAGAATTGTATGCGAATACCCCGCAGACGGACGAGGGATACCATCCACACTCGGGGAGTCCGCGCGTTCAAGGGGCGCGGAGGCTGTCGCGGGGCCGTGAACCACAGGCACGTCCACCGCGAAGACCGAGCCCCGGCCAACGCGCGAGCGGACGCAGATCGGCGCTTCGAGCAGGTCGCCCAGGCGCTGGACGATGGCAAGCCCTAGCCCAAGCCCCTTTGCGCGTTTGCCAACGCGGTTTTCCAGTTGGTGAAACTCTTTGAAAATCGCGCTGAGTTCGGTTTCCGGTATTCCGGTGCCAGTATCCCAGACTTCGATACTTAACCGGCTCCCGCGCCGCCGGCAGCCGAGAAGGACCTTGCCGTGACTCGTATATTTCGTGGCGTTGGAGATCAGATTGCGAAGGATCTGCTCCAACAGGCGCGGATCGCTGCGCACCCTGAGATGGCAGGGCACGACGCGCAGTTTCAAGCCTTCATTCAAGGCGTGAATTTCGAACTCGCTATGCAATTGATGGAGAAGATCGTTGATCGCAAAGTCGCTCAGCTTCGGCTGCACTACGCCCGCCTCGAGCTGGTTGATGTCGAGAAGCTTGTCCAGCAATCCCGACATTACAACGATCGTGTTATCGAGCCGCTTAATCAGCTTCGAAGCGGCCGGATCCGAAACGTCGTCGGCAAGCATGCCTTGTATCAAGCTCATGGTCTGAAGCGGCTGGCGCAAATCGTGGCTGGCGGCTGCAAGAAAGCGCGACTTGCCCAAGTTGGCGCGCTCGGCCTCCTCCTTGGCCGCGGCAAGGGCTTCAGCCTCAGCCTTCGCATCGGTGACATCATCGAGAGACACAAGTATTTTGCGTCGTTCGGAGAGACCAACGATCTCGCAGGCGCTGGCAAGCAAAGTGCGCGGCCCAAGACCTGCAAGATCGACCTCAACCTCATGGTTCTCGATGGCGACTCCCGTATTGATCGAGGCCAGGAAGTTCGCCCACGGCTCTTGCTGGAGAAGCAGCCTAAGCGGCTTGCCTATGCTCTTTTCCGGCTTCAGATCGAAAACTCTAAAAAACGAGGCGCTTGCAGAGACGACGTTCAAATCCTCATCCAGCACAACAAGCGGCTGCTTGATGGTGGCAATGATGCTTTCCGCATAGGCCCTCGCGGCTTCGATCTTGCGCTCGGCTGCCTTCATTTCGGAGATGCGGGCAAAGGTAAGGACGACACCGCCGACGGCGTTTCCGTCGCTCAGATAAGGCAGGATGCTGCGGATATACCAATTTCCGTCGTCGCTTTCGATCTCACGCCGGATCGGCGCAAGCTTTGACAGCACGGCGCCAGCGTCCGGCAGAAGCGCGTCGTCATGAAAGCGCTGCGCCAGATCGGCGAGCGGGCGCCCGATGTCAACGCCGGTCACGCCAAAGAGCGACTTCGCTGCCGGGGTGAAGAACCGGATGTTGAGGGCGTTATCGAGAAAAATCGTCGCGACGTCCGAGCTGTTCAAGATATTCTGCAGGTCCGCGGCGGTGGCGCGCTGATCCTCCAGGGTCTCTTGGAGCTGACCGTTCAGGGCGGTCAATTCCTCGTTGAGAGCTTGCAACTCCTCCTTTGATGTTTCCAGCTCCTCATTTGTGGACTGAAACTCTTCGTTGATCGACTGGGCTTCTTCGTTGACCGCCCGCAAATCCTCATTCGAGATTTCGAGATCGCGGATGGTGGCGGACAAGTCTTTGCGCGTTGCATCGAGTTCCTGTTCAATTTGCAGAACGCGCGAGGCATCTTGAGAAGGCGATTCCGTATCAATTGGCGGTGTCGGACGCGGCTCCTCAACGAAACTCACAAGGAGCGTCTCTCCGGCGGGAACAGGCTGCGCGACGATCTTGACGCTGTATGCCGTGCCATCGCGATGAAACCGAGCGCCCGGCTTCGACACCAGTTCTCCGGTTTCTCGCGCCTTTTCAAGCGCCGCCCGAAGCTTGGGCCGAAGCCCGTCGCGCGCCATGACAAGGATATTGCGGTTCGTCTCACCGGAGGTGACTTGCAGGTACCGGTCAACGGCTCCGAAGCAAAACAAGGCTTCATACTTCTTGTCAACGAGGACCGAAGGCGGGGCCAAGGTTTCCAGCAGTTGCTTCGCTGCGAGATCCTCTGCATTTAAGGGGTGAATCGTTCTTCTGAGCACCGGGGTGATGGCAGGCGCCAGGCGCTCTTTGATTGTGCTCACCCGAAAACCGGCCTCGCCAGGCCGCCCGCCGCTAAGATGGCGGTAGATGTGTTGCTTTTTGCTGATCGGCTCAAAGCGATCATTGAACTGCCCAACCGTTTCGGATCGCCCGAGAAACAGCACGCCTCCTGCACGAAGAGCAAAATGAAACAGCGAGAGGATCTGTTCTTGCGCGCCGGGCTGCAAATAAATCAGCACATTCCGGCAGGAAATCAGGTCGAGCCGCGAGAAGGGGGGGTCCGCCAGGAGATCCTGCACGGTGAACACCACGGCATCGCGCAAATCGCGCACAACGCGAAACCCACTGCCCTCGTGCGCGAAAAACCTGCTCAAACGCTCGGCGCTTACCTGCGATTCGGTCTCGGGTCCATAAGCGCCCGCTCGTGCAAATGCGATGGACTGGGGGTCCACATCGGACGCAAAGACCTGAAGCTTGATGGCTCGCTTCGAGGCCGCGATCGCTTCCAGAAAAAGTATTGCAAGACCATAGGCTTCCTCGCCGGTGCTACAGCCGGGCACCCAAATGCGCAGCGGCCTATCAATGTGCTGCATCGCGACCATCTCGGGGACAACGCTTTCGGCGAGCACCTGGAAGGCGGCCGAATCCCGAAAAAACTCCGTCACGTTGATAAGGAGATCATGAGTAAGACTATCGAGTTCAGAAGACTCGGTGTTGAGCTTCTCCACGTAGCGAGCGGTCTCGGTTATACCCGCCATCGCCATGCGCCGCTCGATCCGGCGCGTTAACGTGCCTGCTTTGTAAAGAGAGAAATCATGACCGCTCTTCGTCCGGACAAGATCAAGAACCTTTAAGAACCGTCCGTCCGTTCCGTCGTTCGCGTCCGGGTGCGCATCGGAAGCGCGAAGATCGTTCGTGTGTTTGATAAGCGCCGCAGGCATCCCGGCGACCGGCAAGATGCAGTCCGCCTTTCCGGTCTGGATTGCACTCTTCGGCATCCCGTCGAACGCCGCCTCGGAAGGCTCCTGGACGATGACGAACCCGCCCTTCCTTTTCACGGCCTTAACGCCCTCGCTCCCATCCGAGCCTGTGCCTGACAGGACGACGCAGATCGCGCGTTCGCCGCAATCTTCGGCAAGCGACCGCAGGAAGACATCGAAAGCCGTGCGCGTTCCATGACGCTCGGTCAACTCGGACAAATGCAGTTTGCCGCCGGCGACCGCAAGCGAGAACCCCGGAGGTATCAAATAGACGCGGTTTGGCTGAATGGACATGCCTTCGGCAGCCTGCGTGACGGGCATAGCCGTATGGCCGGACAAAAGTCCGGCCATCAAGCTGACGTGGATAGGATCGAGATGCTGAACGAGGACGAAGGCCATGTCAGCGTCGCAGGGCATCGAGGCCAGAAACGCCTTGAAGGCATCGAGGCCGCCGGCAGAGGCGCCAATGCCCACGATTGGAAAACCGCGCGCGGAATCCGCGCCAGCACTAGTGAGTGGATCGATTTTCGAAACCGCAGCCTCGTTTTTTCTGACCCGGCCGTTCTGTTGCGTTGACATGCAGACTCCCTCCGCCCAAGTTAGGTAGGCCTGCAACAAGAGCTATTCATATCATAGCTCTCCACAATTAATGTGAAGATTTTAATTTGGTGAAGATTTTAATTTGACTGAGGGGCAGATCAACGCAAGTAGTTTTCGAGCATATGAGACACTCTCTGCACTCGCCTAAGCTAACGCTATTGTTAAAGGCGGCGCCCCCATCTCATGGACGCGGCGAGCGATCATTTCCCGCCACATGCTAGGGATGGTCCCACGGAAGGTCCGCTGCGTTCAGCCCAAGCTTCTCGCAGACGTCGCGAACCAGCTCTGCATCGAGGTGATGATGCGATCCCGTCAACGGCAGTTCGGCGAGCCGGCCCTCTCGATGGATCGTCAGATGACCATGGCCCTCGCCGCGATGGTGGGCCTGGGTGTCAAAACGGCACCCGCGCTCAGAGAGCCAATGCCGGAATGTGTCGATTTCCATAATTGCCTCTCAATCTCGTTCACGATGTTTGTAACCCAAGCCATCGCCGACTTCATACGAGTTGGCCGACGTCAAGCACTTCACCGCTTTCTGTAATGTCAGAAAGGAGAATATCCACAAATGGATGCTGCCGGTTGAACGCCAGACCCCGCTGATATTTTGTCGTTGCGATGCGCTCGACTGCTTCCAAATTGCGCTTTCCGAGCGCGTTGTACTGGGCTCGGAACAGACTTCTTCGGCTGTTGAGGGACCGCCTGGGATCAACCCAATCATCCATAACGCGCCGGCTTATGAATGCTGTCACTTGCTCAGCGCCGTCCCAGCCGTGAAGCAGCAATCCGTCGCTGCTGTGGGGGCCATCGTCCACGGCAAACCGAGCGAGCCGCGGAGCAGCTGAGCCGCCCTCGTTCTCCCAGCTTTCGGTGGCGTTCGCGAGAGGGTCTATTTGAAGTTCTGGGTGATTTGTCATTGCTTATAAATGGGAATGCTTTTGAATAATAACTAGTCTCATGCCGCATTTTCTGGCGTTATTCCCCAAATTGACGAACTTCTTTCATTTGTTCTGCATATGCCTCGTAAGTAGTTTCCGCAGGTGGGCTGCAGCGGTCGAGCCAACAACAGTAAAAGTCTGGGTTCTCCGATGCACGATCCTATCCTCTTTTTTGACGCAGCGGCCAAATGCACTCCAATATTTCGTCATCGAATAATTACTTAAGCGCGTCGTATTATGCGTTGTTTTTGATATATGACATATCTCATTGCTGGAACGATTCTGATATTACCAGACAATTTTTCTGATTTGTGGCAAATACTATGTGGCCACGCTGAGCAATTTCCGAGCCTGTTTTTAGGATGATGCCCTGATATTGTTGATGATGGCGAATTTTGAGTTGAGAATACGAGTTTTCATTCTCAACTCTTACTGCTTGGAAGCAATTTGTAATCCAAAGACCCGTCAATTGCGGATCCCGACGCTTGCAAGTTTTGGGATTTCAAAGTCGAGAAAGGGATCATTGTCTCAGCGGTAAGATACCAGTCGCACTATCACAATCATGTGGGCTCGATAAAGAAGACAATGAAAATGAGATCTATTGCAACCGATGATTTCTCGTCGGCTACGGGTGATTCCGCAACAGATGATGTTGTCACCAGCCCAGAAAACCGTCTCGAGGAAATATTGATTATAGCCTACGAAACCGCTGTGGAGGCGGGATTAGAGCCGAGGCAAGCGTTTAGTGTGATTGCGAAGTGGCTCGCAAGCGAGCAGCTGCGCTGTGAAACTTCAAGCCTGGCCGCGCAGTAATCGTTGTTCCAGGGCAGAGCGGGGAGTTCGACTGCCGCTATGATTCAACGATCCACATATGGCCAGTTTGGCGAGCTGTAACTTTTTTTGCTCGGCGCTGTTACGAATCTGCGGGTCGCGAATTGGAAAGTTCGAAATCGTGGACGCCAGGCATCGGCCGCGTGCGTCTAGGTATCCTGCCACAGGCAGGATTGTTTTGCATCCGGTGCCCTCGACGATGGGGCTCACCTTGAATGGAAGTGCGTATGAAAGCGCCGAGGGTTCTGATGGTTTTCCCGCGCTTCAATCCAAACTCTTTTTGGAGCATGCAGGCCGCGTGTGACGCCTGGGGCGCCAAATGCCCCGCTCCGCCGCTGGGTCTGATCACTCTTGCGGCGCTCCTGCCGCGCGAGTGGAATATCAAGCTCGTCAATCGGAACGCTGAGAGCCTTACGCCCGAGGACGTGGATTGGGCCGACATGGTCATGACAGGCGGGATGCTGCCCCAGCAAAATGACGCGCTTCACCTCATCGACCGCTGCCAGGCGAGAGGAAAGCCCGTGGTTATTGGCGGTCCCGATCCGACATCGAGCCCCGAGGTCTATAGCCACGCCGATTTTCTTGTCTTGGGTGAAGCCGAAGGCATCATCGAGGAATTCGTTAAAGCCTGGAATGCAGGGGAACGCCGTGGTCGCTTTGAGGCAGAAAAGTTTCAGGTTGATGTAACCAAGAGCCCAATCCCCCGCTTCGATCTTCTCAATTTCAAGCACTACCTTTACGTCGGCGTGCAGTTCTCCCGCGGGTGCCCTTTCAACTGCGAATTCTGTGACATTATCGAGCTTTATGGCCGGTTCCCGCGATCGAAGACCAACGCGCAGATGATCGCCGAACTGCAAACGCTCTATGATATGGGCTATCGCGGCCACGTCGATTTCGTCGACGACAATCTGATCGGCAACAAGAAGGCGCTAAAGATTTTTCTGCCGGCGCTCCGCGCTTGGCAGGAGCAGCGAGGCTATCCGTTCGAGTTCTCGACCGAGGCCTCGATGAACCTCGCTGACGACCCGCAATTGCTGGCCATGATGAAAGCTGCGAACTTCTTCGCGATCTTTGTCGGCATTGAGAGCCCAGACACCGATACGCTCATCGCCACGCAAAAGAAGCAGAACACTAGGCGCAGCTTGGCCGAGAGCGTCCATAAGATTTACAGCGCCGGCATGTTTGTCGTTGCAGGCTTCATCGTTGGGTTCGACGCCGAGAAAGGAAGCATTGCGGCTGGGATGATCGAGTGTGTTGAGTCAACCAGCATTCCGGTTTGCATGATTGGGCTTCTGACCGCGCTGCCCAACACGCAGCTGACGCGCCGGCTCCAAGCTGAAAAGCGTCTGCTAGCGCTAGATTCCGATAATGGCGATCAATGCCTTGCTGGCCTGAATTTTGTCACGCTGCGCGCCAGGCGCGAAATCCTGACGGATTACAAGACGGTGCTCTCGGCTGTTTACGACCCCGCAGCATATTTCTTGCGTGTTCGCGCTGTGGGACGTGAATTGAGGCGTCTGAACCTCCCTGCGAAGTCCAACGCCAAAATGGCGCTCCGCGATTTCAATCGAATCCGGCGTCTTGTGTGGCACATGACGGTGCACTACCCGGATCTACGGCGTCATTTTTGGAAGACCTTAGCCAGCACTGCTCGCCACAACCTGGGAGCGCTCAAGTCGACCGTCTTGCTCATGGCCTTTTACCTCCACCTCGGCGCCTTCTCGGAGCAACTCGTCAAAGAACTGGACAAGCAGATTGCCGCCGGCGAGCCGGACGCGAAGCTGCCTCACGGGCGCTTGGCAGGCCGGGCGCTGTGATTAGCGTTTAGCTTAGGAGAACGGGCGCCGATCGCCGTCACAAGAGGCTCTCTGCTTTCAGGACATGGCCGGCTGCGATTGAGGCGCATAACGCCGGCTGACGCGCTCCCGTTTCTTCATATCTCGGATTTGCTGGATGTTCTCTCGACCCTTACGGGTGGCGAGCCAGTTCACCGCGTCTTCCTCAGTGTGGAAGCAATACGGAAGAATATGCACGGAACCTCTGGACGGCACCAAAAGTTCAAAAGTCCCATCGTCCGCCGTTCTAAGATAGGGTTGAGAAGACATCGAAGACCTCATATTTTTGCAGCGTATACACACTGCTCTAAATCGAATTGTAAAGCCATTGATAGCCAGCTTATACGAATGACAGTTGCAAACATAGACTCGGAAAATACTCCATACTGGCTCAACTCAGTGGAGCGTTCCACCTAAAGAACTCAAAAGAGCCTTCTCCTTGTATTCTTCGTCAGCTCTGCCCCGCACGCGCGGCTCGCTCTACGGTGCGACGCGGTCACCGCGCCCTTCGTGCGGCGCGCTCTTTGAGCGGCAACCGTGCAAGTCGCCATTTAGAGCTGCAACCCTTCTGCCGCCTCCTTCAATATCTCGGCGCTGCGCTGCAGTGCGGTGCCCTCCCCAGGGTCGAGATTTGGCATGAACGTCGTCACCACGCCCCCCGCGCCAAGCACACGCGGCAGGGACAGGGCCACATCGCGAACGCCGTGGCATTCCGCCGTCAACATGGAGCACGTGATCAGCGCCCGCTCGTCGCCCTGGACGACCTGAGCCATCCGGGCGAGGCCGGGCACCATGAGGTGCCCGCAATGGGATCCATAAGCGGGAACATATAAAGATCTATCTATCCGCCGAGGGGTCGAGTTCGGACCAAACAAAACCATTTTTGAAGCGCGCGGAGAGTACGTTCGTGGCACCAATGGCACTGACGATTTTTACCTCATCAGAACCCAGATAAGAAGTGCCGCCCTGACGCGAAGCGTTAAGAGCTCCGCTGGTTCCTCTCCCCCTGGCAGCTAAACCACCAGGCTGAAGAACGCCCGGCGCGATCGCGCACTCAATAATGAACGTCTTCCGCCCGTTTAAGCCGCGCTTCTGGCCGCTATCTCCTTTGCCACCTCTGGCGAAAGCTCCTTTCGCGCCATTTTCAAATCGTAGTGGGTCTGAAGGTTCAGCCAGAACTCCGGGGAATTGCCGAAGTAAAGCGCGAGCCTCAGCGCGGTATCGGCCGTTATGCGGCGCCGGTTGTTGACGATTTCAGCGATGCGGTTCGGCGAGATGCCGATCGCGCGTGCGAGTTGGTTCTGAGAAAGGCCGTAACCCTTCAGGAACTCTTCCTTCAAAATTTCGCCGGGAGTTACTGGGTCAAACTCATCGCCACTCATAAGTATCTGCTCCGTAAATGCACGTCAGTCATAGTCAACAATCCCCACTCCATAGGCGTCATCGTCGCGCCAGACGAAGATCAGCGGCCACTGATCGTTGATGCGGATCGAGTGAAAGCCCAAAATCGCCAAATAGGGCCTCAAGCCTGTTTCCAGGCGGTACTTTCAAATCGTCGAGACGGATCGCAGCATCCAGCATCTCGAGCTTGCGGCACGCGCAATGCTCTGAAACTCTTTGACCCGCTCATCCCGAAATCAGAGCCTCCGTCTTTTTGTCTGCAAACGATCTAATCACGGCAATATACCGCATTCCGGTATGCGGGAAAAGCAAAGAATGCCGCCGGCATAGTCACGAGCCCCTCCCGTCAAAGCTCAGGCCTCTCCAAGTCCATCTCGCTCAGAAGCGCAAGCCGGCTCGCCTGAGCGGGAGATTGGAGATAGAACTTACGCCACGAACGCGAATTCGCGATGAGCGTACAAAATATGCACAAGAATATTCGTTTAGTTCGTATTATGTCAGAACATGTCATTGGAAGTCATGCGATTTCATATCTGGCATCACGACTGACTAAACTACCTTCTCGCCTTGAAAAATTGCACAATTACCATTGAAATGCGAGCTCCCTGAAATCTATAAAAGGGAACGGGAGGGCATGATGACACGGCGTCAGCGGGAAGTTCTTAACTGGTTGATTACCTTCGTGGAAACCCATGGCCATGCGCCCACGCTGATCGAGATCGGCGCCGGCATTGGGACGAGTTTTCAAGGCGCCCGATCGGTCTTGCGCAATCTCGAACGGCAAGGGGCGATCAGAAGAAGACGAAGCCCGCGCAGTCTTGAAATCTTGTGCAAATGAAAACCCCGCCGGGAAGGGCGGGGCTATCTCACTGCGGCTCGTCGCCGCTTGAAGCAACCTGCAAGGCTGTGCGAATAGCGCCGAAGCCAAACCGCAGATATTTCAGAGTTCGCACCTTGTGAAATAGAGGCTGTTTTCCGCTCTGGCAAGCCATTTTGCGGCCCTGCTCCTGTCACGGGGACCAAATGGATGCCATCATCGACGCGCAAGCGGCGGCGGCTTTTCTTGCCGCACTCGATCCGGGCACGGACGGATTTTGTTTTCAAACCTTCGACGACAACAAGGCCCGGCGCGACCGCCGCCTTGCGCGCACGCTTCACGGGAGCTTGCACCAGCACCGGTCTGAGCTTGAGCGTCTGAACCGGGCCGGAGCCGGCGTCTTTGTGACGGTGAACGCCATTGTTCCGGGTCGGGAGCGGCGCATGGAAAACCTGAAAGCAATCCGGGCCATCTGGCAAGATGACGACAGCGGCTGGAGCGGCAGCTTCCCGCTCGCCCCCTCCATCGTCGTGCAGTCAAGCTCCTTTCCCTTTCCGAAGTTCCAGCGCCTGTGGGTCGTGGAGGGGATGTCAGCGGCAGACCATCAAGGCGTTATGAGACGGCTCGTGTCCGACTATGGCAGCGATCCCGGCGCCCGCGATCTCGTGCGCGTTTTGCGCGTTCCCGGGTTCTTTCACCAAAAGGACCCAGAGCGCCCGCAGAGGGTCGAGCTCCATGAGGCCACAGGAGTTGTCTATCCCGCATCGGAAATTCTGCGGGCTTTTTCACCCCAAGCGCCGACGCTTCCAAAACCCAACCGGGTGGCCATGCCAACCGATGTTGGAGGCGTCGCTTTCGAGCGCATCGTGAGGGCGCTTGCCCACATTTCCGCCGACGACCGGGAGACGTGGTTTCGGGTCGGCGCTGCCCTCAAGCTCGAATTGGGGGAGGCGGGGCGTCCGATATGGGATGAGTGGAGCGCGCGTTCCGAAAAGTTCGACGCCCGCACCCAGGATGCCGTCTGGCGATCCATCCGGCGCGCGAGCGGGGTCACGCTTGGGACCATCTATCATATGGCGCGCGAGCGGGGCTTTAAGCGAGGCCGGTCATGACGCAAGACCGTCCTGGCAAGGTGATCACGATCTTCCCCGCAGTTAAAGCAACCGACAACTCTGGCGATGACAGCGGTAGCGTTTCCGACGGCCCCCTGCCGCTGTATCGTGACCTGCCCAAAGCCGCAACGTTTCCGGTCGAGGCTTTAGGCGGCGTCTTGGGCGCCATGGCGAGCGTTCTTCACGAAACCGCCGTCCGCTCCCCGCTCGCGATGGCGTCGACGGCCGTGCTCGCGGCGGCAGCCCTCGCCACTCAAGGTTTGCGCAATGTCGTGCTGCCCTTCGGCGGCGGCAGCGCCAAGCCGATCAGCCTCAACTTTCTCGTCATTGCGCAATCGGGCGAACGGAAGACAGCGACAGACGCGCTCGCTCTTCATCCCGTCAAGGTGCGGTCGGCTCAGCTGCAACAGGGCTACGACGCCGGCCTCGCCGACTACCGGAACGCGTTTGACGTCTGGACCGCCGAACGCGCGCGCATCCTGAAGGCCAAGAACGATGTGAAAGAGCGAAAGGCGCAACTTGATGCGCTTGGCCCGGAGCCGCAAGCGCCGAGGATCCCGATCCTGACCGTGAGCGAGCCGACCATGGAAGGCCTCACACGGCACCTCGTGAAGGGCTACCCGTCCTTGGGCCTGTTCTCGTCCGAGGGCGGCCAATTCATCGGCGGCCACGCCCTTTCCGAGGACGCGAAGCGGCGGTCCGCCGCCGCATTGAATGAAATCTGGGACGACGGCAAGCTCGAGCGCATCCGAGCCTCGGAGGAGGCCATTATTCTGCCCGGCCGGCGCCTGTCGGTGTTCTTGCAAGCCCAGCCCGACGTCGCCCATGAGTTCCTCAACGATCCTGTTCTGAAGGACATTGGCTTGCTGGCGCGCTTCCTGGTGACTGAGCCCGACACCATGATCGGCAATCGCCCCTATTGCGAGATGACCCCGGCCGAGCAGCGCGCGATCGCCGCCTATAATGAAAAGACACTCTCGATTTTGCGGCAACCGTTGCCCTACGATGAGCGCGGGCGCGCTCTTGCTCCGCCGTCTCTTCCCATGTCGCCAGATGCCCGCGAGGCGCTGATCGCGTTTTCGGATGGTAACGACATCGCCTCAAGGCCAGGCGGTGCGTTCTTCGACATCCCTGGATTTGCCAGCAAGCTTGCCGAGCACGCGGCGCGCATTGCTGCGGTGCTTGCCGTTTACGAAAACCCATCTACGCCTGAGCTCGACAGCCATCATATCGAGCGCGGCATTCGCGTTGCCCGCTACTACGCAAGCGAAGCCGTCCGGCTGTTTACGGCGGCGCGGGTCTCAAGCGAGCTTAGGCAAGCGGAGCGCTTACTCACGTGGCTGCGAGCGGTGTGGAATGAGCCCTCCGTGACGCTAAGGGATATCCAAAGATTCGGTCCAAATTCGATCCGGGACAAGAACACCGCGGAGCGTCTCTTAAGTGTGCTTGCTTCTCACGGATGGGTCACCCCTGCGTCCAGCACCATCGGCGGCAACAAATCGAAAAAGGCCTGGCTCGTTTACGGAAAGAGCCCGTGACGAGACATCCCCTGCGACAGTTGCAACTCTTGCGACCAATGGCGGAACAAAAGAGGAACTTCTCTTAAATGTCGCGGGAGTTGCGAGAGTCGCAGGGGGCCAGTCTCCCGAAAGCGCGTTTGGCCTCGATGAGAGCCTCAAGATAATTCTCTGGACATCTTCAGGGCCGCGGAAATTGCCGTGGCATTCCATGGCAGATTACTTGGGTCCCCAATTCATGGTGAACTCGGGATGTGTGTGTTGAGTAAAAGGAGTACGAGTATGCCTCACCGAACCGAAAAAGGCGGTGTTGGATGGGACGGCGCTTACTTTGTCAGCGTCAAGGAACTGCGCCAGCGATGGCCGGTCTCGCCCTCAACGGTCTACCGCTACATCAACAAGGGGCTGCTTCCGCGCCCCGAAAAAATCACAGAGCGGCGCGTCGGCTGGCCGAGACCCATTATCGAAAAGTTCCTCGAAGGCTTAGGTCTCGGCCCCATCGTGACGCCATGACAGCTTTTGCAAGGTCATTGGCCTGACCTCGTAAAATCTGAGGCAAGCTAAACCTCGGACCAGGACCTCAGTGCTTTTCCAGAAGGGCTGGGGTCCACTTCCTTCGGTTCTGCGCTTCACGCCTCCGCTGGCATTTCTACCTTAGCAACACACGCGTGCGCTTGCACCACTTTTGCCTTCTGATCAAGCCGCGGAGATGAACTATCACCGATAATCTTCAGGAGACAGGCTGAGACATCGTCAGCGATCTGCTGCTTTTCTGTTTGATAGGGGCAGCGATTATAAATGCTCGTCACCTCGCTTCGCCCGGTCGTGTGGTTCAGATAGAGGCCGATCCTAAAGTCGTCGTGACCGCAGCTGCCCGCGATGGTGCCGAAGGTTCGCCTGAAATCGTGAACGCGCACATCGTCAAGGTCCATGGCCTGGCGGCTTCGCGCCCAGGCGCGGGTCGCTACTTTTTCGCCGAGCGGATGGCCTTGGTTCCTTCGGCCCGGAAATACCCATTCGCTTGGCCCGGCGAGCTGGAAGGCCTCGTGCAAAAGCGAAATGGCAAGCGCACTCAGAGGCAGGGCGTGATCGCGCTTGTTTTTCGTGCCCCCTTCGCGCTTGTCTCCCGGCAGCGGCCGCCGCCCAGGGATGAGCCATAGCCCCAAGGCGAGATCGAATTCCGATTTCCGCGCTTGCGCAATCTCGTTGATGCGTACGCCGGTCAAGAGGCTCAAGCACAGGGCCAGTTGCACGGGTCTCGTGGACCGCGACGCCGTCAACCCTGTCCAAAAGCGCGCGATCTCACGATCGCTCAGAACCCGCTTGCGCTCAATCTCTTCGCAGGGGGCTGGAATGCGCAAGGCCGGGTTGTGAGGCACCAGATCGTGGTCGAGGCCCCAATTATAGATCGCCCGCACAAGCGCAAGATTGCGGTTTGCTTGGGTGGTCGCACCCCTATCCGCGATCGCGTGAAGAAGGCGCAAGACATCGGCTTTGGTGACGGCCTCGGCTTTCATCCGGCCGATGGCCGGCAAAACATTCAGCCGCAGATTGCGAGCGTCCTCGCGCCAAGACCGCTTCTTCAGTTTGGCATGCCGTTCGAGCCAGCTTTCGGCGAGGCCCTCGAAGGTTAAGGCCTGTTTCGCTTCCCTGCGCTCGGCGGCGGGGTCTTTTCCGTCCCGCGCCTCATTGCGAAGCCGTCCTGCTCGCCGGCAGGCCCCGGCGAGCGTCATCGCTGGATACTCTCCAAGCGTGAGGCGGCACTTCTTTCCGTCGGACATTCGGGTGTAAAGCAGGCTCCAGATGCGGGTGATGGCGCCGGCCTTGTCTGCGGTGACTCTGAGACGAAGCCCGCGCTCACCCTTTACCGTGTAGTCAACCCGCTCCCCGCCAGGGCCTGGTTTGGATGACGATGCTCCTCTGTCCGAGCTGATCGTGGCTGGCATGGTGCGCGCTCTGTGGGTTCCGTATGGGTTCCGAAAATGCAGCGCTTCCATGAAAGCCTATGACGGTGAATGAAGCAATGAATAATAAAAATATCACGTGTGAAACAATATGGAGACATTATTTCACTAATTCTCAAGAATGGTCATAACAGCGCATAGTATACCAGACTACGAATCTGGGGGTCGAGAGTTCGAATCTTTCCCGGTGCGCCAATTACATCAAGGGTTTAGCGTCGACATCTCTGCAAAAACGGACATCGATCACTTCGCGACCGCCGAGCGGGAACCACCGTCGGCCACGTCCGCTGATCGTGGTGCTGCGGTCGAGACTTCAGATCTCGATGGCCCTGGCGATAAAGTGCGCGACCCTGGGGTCGCGATTTTTCGCAGTTGCAGCAATTCTTTCGGCTGGTGGAGGGTAAGCGGGCTCGTCTATCTTGCTGAATGGACCGACGGTCTTGACCCGCTGCAGACATCGCAACGCGGGCCAATCGTTCATCCGGCCGACGCCCAGCGGCCCGCAGAAGGTCTGTGCATGTCCGCCTAAGGTTCAGGCATATCGCAAGCCGCTGAAAGGGGCGCCTGGGTGTTCCGCCTGTTGCCCTTGCATCACAACCACAGGTAATAGCGGGCAAGCTGGAATCTCTCCATTGACCGGGACCGCAAAATCGCATTTGTTATATACAAGTGAATATAGCGTTGGCATGTGGCGTTGCAAACAGGAGCAAGGGCACATGAGAAATCACGCGCA
This sequence comes from uncultured Alphaproteobacteria bacterium, assembly GCA_963834165.1. Classification (GTDB taxonomy): domain Bacteria; phylum Pseudomonadota; class Alphaproteobacteria; order Rhizobiales; family Rhodomicrobiaceae; genus Rhodomicrobium. The sequence goes on from CAWIAL010000019.1 coordinate 241,441, forward strand.
AACTCTCGGCAATCCGTCTAAAACTCAGTGGGTCAGCGCAGCGGCTGCGGCGGTTATATCGCTTGCGCCGGTTTTGGCGCACGCTCAAAGCCCGGACCTACCGCCTGGCGATCCAATTCAATCCTGGCTCGCCATGGTTTCGGCCAGCCAAGCGGCGCAACCGAGTTGGATGACCCCGCTTGTGACGGTCACGCCTCGCCTCGAGCAAGAATTTCGCTTCGACTTCTACGACCAGCAAAACGGCACCGGCAGTCAAGGCAACGGCCAACACCTCGTCAATTACGGTGGGCCTGGCGGCGCCAGGGTGGAATTCATCCCCGCGTATAATTGGGAAGTTATCGTGGCGACGCCGCCGTATGTAACCGCCTCTGGCCCCAAGGGAGACGCAGAGGGGCCGGGCGATTGGCCGGGGTTCCTTATCAAATATCGGTTACTTTCGGCAAACGCGGAGAACGGCGATTATATCGCCACCGTCTTCCTTCAGGAAACAACGGCGCTCGGCACCGCTGGTAAAATCTCTAGTAATGTCAACGTCCTCCAGCCCACCTTGGCACTCGGCAAGGGGTGGGGCGATTTCAATATTCAGACGACCATCAGCGAGCAATTTCCGTTTTCCGGGATCGCTTCACACGGTAACCCGGCCAGCGTGAATTTGAGAAACTTCGGCGATCCCGTCCTGTGGAACACCGCCTTCCAATATCATTTCATGGAGTATTTTTGGCCGGAACTCGAGGTCAACTTCGAGTACTGGCCAAATGGCGAGCATGAGGGTCTCACCCAAGTATTGCTAACGCCGGGTATTATATTCGGCCGCTTCAAGATCGGCATGGACAGCCAGACCAGGCCAATAAACCTGATCTTCGGCGCTGGCTACCAGATCGCGGTGACACCGAATCCCGTCACCCAAAACAACTGGGTCGCGACCATGCGGATCACGTTCTAGCACGCATCACGATCGCTCGCTTACGAGTTCCGGTTAGGGCCCGCTCCCATTCTTCAAATGAAGCTATTTATCAAGTGAGCGAACCTCCCGGTGAGTTGCCAACGGCAACTCACCGGGAGGTCTGATGAGCCGGGATCGCTCTACTTATACGATTCCAATGCAGGGGGATTCCACAGCGGGACGATGGCGCGTGTCCAAATCCTGGTGTCGTACGACCTGGAGCCATCCGTGACGTTGTAGTAGTTGTTGCTGACGACGTCTCTCGTCAGGTAGGTCTGCAAGGTGATACCGGTGAAACTGTAGCCGACAAGGCCGCCCAGCGCGAATTGAGACTGCTTTCCAGCTCCATAAAGAGCGTTATTCCAGGCGTCCTTGCTCGTGTCCGCCGACCCGAAGCCCACGAGACCGATCTCCCACTTCCCGATCGTCTTCGTAGCGGTCAGATCGTAGTTGAAGTAGCTGGGCAAAATCTGGCTGCCTTTGTAGCCTGCCGCGTTGAAGGCCGTCGGAACCTCCGAGTGTCCGGGTTGGCCAAAGCTTAAGTTTGCGGCCAGTTTCCAGCCATTGGCGACATAGCTCAGGTTCGCGCGCTCGCTCAACACCCAGCTATCGAACCCAAACAGCCTGAGCTGGTTGTCGACCGGCGCCCAGCCGCCGATGAAAGCGCTAAAGCCGAAGCCGCCGCCGAGGTCCCAAGCGGCGCCGGCGAAGCCTGCAGGATTATAGAATTCGGTGTAATCCCGCCCTGACCAGGTCGTCCCGAGCGCAGGCACGCCACCGGTGATCTCGGGCGCCGCGGCCAGAACCTCGACGCGCCCGCCGCCCGGAAGCGTCCAGGGCGTCGACCAGGCGATCAGCGGAACGTTGATGCCAAGAGAGGCCTTGTTGGTGTCGATGCCGCGCCAGCCGCCCACAGTAGCGGTGTCGATGAAGTACGCGCCCTCCGGAAGCGCCGCGCCGAGCGCGATACCCGCGGTCCAGCCCGGAGGTTCGAGCGAACCCGCGTTCGCGCCGGCGGCTAAGAACGCAACTGCGCCGGCCGCAGCTGTGGCAGCTGCTGTTTTGATAATTTTCATTTTTCCCACCGTGTGCCCTAAGAAGAATGGCCAACTCATCTCGTTGGCCTGCCCGAATCGAAGAAGTCCATTTTCTTCTTCAATAAATCCGCTGTAGGCGCGCTGCCTTTTATTGTCAAAGAACAGGCTGGTAAAAAACCAGCCATAAACCGCAAAGATTTGAGTATAAAATTCGTGGTTCAGCGTCCGAGCGCCGGCTTGTGGAAGCGGGTCCAATAAAACATGGGAAGGCTATATCTTTTTTATCCGCTCTGCACCGAGCGGCGCATATTAGGGGCGCTATTGATTATCTGCCACAGTGGACTAATCGGCTTTTTGCTCTAATGGAACAGATTGCCTTGGAAACAGCGCAAGGGGATGAAGTAAAGAAAAGTATGCTCTTTAGCAGGGCTCAATGGCTTCCACCCCGGACCTTAAGAAGTTACTCGGTCCGGAGTGTCAAATTCGGCAGTTACTACGGTATCGCCGGCCGCTCAAAGCCCTTCGAAAAGCGCCGTCGAAAGATAGCGCTCGGCAAATGAGGGAATAATGATCACGATATTCCTGCGGTCGGATTCGGGGCGCAAACCGACCTCGATGGCGGCGGCGACAGCTGCTCCCGATGAGATGCCGGCCGGGATGCCTTCAAGCCTCGCGAGATGGCGCGCCGTTTCAAGCGCGGTCAGGCTGTTCACCTTCACCACCTCGTCGATGACACTACGGTCGAGCACGCCCGGTACAAAGCCCGCGCCGATACCTTGGATTTTATGCGGCCCAGGCGTTCCGCCTGATAGCACAGGCGATTCCTCAGGCTCAACAGCGATAATCTTCAGCCGTGGCTTGCGTGGCTTCAAGACTTGCCCAACGCCTGTGATCGTGCCGCCGGTCCCCACCCCGGAAATGATGATGTCGACCGTATGCGCCGTATCGTTCCAGATTTCCTCGGCTGTGGTGCGGCGGTGGATTTCAGGGTTCGCCGGATTTTCGAACTGCTGAGGAATGACGGCGTCAGGTGTGTCGGCGAGAAGCTCTTGCGCTTTCGCGACGGCGCCCTTCATGCCGAGGGCCGCAGGCGTCAGAACGAGTTCCGCCCCAAGCAAAGCAAGCATCTTGCGCCTCTCGATCGACATCGATTCAGGCATCACAAGAATAAGGCGATACCCCTTCGCGGCAGCCACGAACGCGAGGGCAATGCCTGTGTTCCCAGAGGTCGGCTCGATGAGGATGGTCTTGCCGGGCACAACCTTTCCCGCCCGTTCGAGGGCTTCGATCATGGCCACCCCGATGCGGTCTTTCACACTGGCGATGGGATTGAAAAACTCGAGCTTTGCGAGGAGGTTGGCCTTGACGCCTTTCTCCTTGGCGAGCTTGTCCAGGCGCACGATCGGCGTATCTCCGATGGTTTCGAGAATGGAACCATAAATGCGGCCCCGGCCTGGAACGTGTTGACTATGCGCGCGAATTGGCTCAGCCATGACAATCTCCAATTTTGGTCCGTGCCAGTCGCGGCCGGGACCGTCAATGAATTCAAGAAAGGGCCGTTAACGCAGCCCTAGACGTTGATCGGATAGAGGTAATTGGCGGCAATGAGCGCCGCCAAGAGAACAAGCCCGATCCCGAGGCTCCAGCCGATCAGCTTCTTCTCAACCGGCAGCAAAGGCTCAACGGGCGTGTTTTTCAGTTCATCGCGAAGGTCGGTCTCAGTCATGGTTCGCTCCTAAAGGTCATCCGGCCAGGGGCGGCTTCACGCCGCTGAAGAAAATCCACGAGATTCCAAGCCCCACCCAAATGACAAAGCCGAAAAGGCTGAGAAGGTAGACCGCGGCGAGCTTGCCGATCCCGTCCTGCCAAAGCTTCTTGAAGTTGGAGAGGACGCCGATGGAAAAGAACGTCAGGATGAAGAAGATGACGCGGAACACGTTGGCTTCGCCGATTGCGGCCGTCACCTTTGCCGGCTCGAAGGACGTTCCAAGCGCGAGGTAGAGCCCGGCTGCGAAGGTGACGATGAAACCGAGGATGAACTTCGGAAAGCGCTGCCAGATCTCCGATGGCCTCGCCTTTTCACCGTTCGGGTCTTTGTTGATGTGGTTGGTCCAGATGTAGCCGAGGATGAAGGCCCAGATGCCGATGAAGATGTCGATGAACACCTTGACGGTCGCCGTCGTCCCGAGGATCCACCCAGGCTGATAGTGGACGCCCTCGGAAGCGGCCTTTGCCAGGATCAGCGACTCTGTGATACCGCCGCCAGCAACAGCCGCCCCATCGGTCTTAATCGCCAATCCCATCCAGGCGCCCGCAACAAGCGGCTCGCTTGAAAGAAAGGTCTGGGCCAGGAAGGGCAGGATCAAAATCTCGACAACGGCGAAAATCACGACGAGAGAGGAGACCAGGATCGGCACGGAAGGCCGGGCGCGAATCGCACCGCCCGTCGCTATGGCCGCCGCAACACCGCAGATCGAAATGCCTGACGCGAGGGGCACCGCCCATTCGCGGCTGAAGCCGAACCACTTCCGAGCCACGAAATAGACGACCGCCCAGTAGATAAGATACGCCTCGACGATCGCCGCGACGCCGCGCAATAGCAGCGATGTGGCAAGGTTGAGCTTGCCCGCGGCGGTCACGGCGAGGAAGGCGCCAAGGATCACGATGGCGATCTTGATGTAAAGCTCGGGGCGGATCGCCTCCTTCAGCCACTCCGCAAGCCGCGGGAAGAAGTTGGCGATGACGAGCCCCACGACCAGGGCAACAATGAAGCCCGCTTCGTTCGTGAGTTTCAACGACCAGCTGATCCCAAACTTCTGCTGCTCCGCTGGCGTGACAACGGCGATGTTCGCGAAACTTCCGGCAACCCAACTCGCGTAGGCAAGCGCGAACACGATTGTGAACCCAAGAAGAAAGCGCCAGACACTCGCGCGGAGAGCAATGGCAGCAAGCGTCAGCACCACGAGAAGCCCCGCATATGTAAGAGCCAAGGCGACTGGCCCACCAAGATCGGCATAGGATTTCGAAGCGGTGTTGAGCGCCTTGCTGATATCGGTCCACACCGAAGTTGTGACGGCCCAGCCCAAGAAGTCCTGGCCATAAAGACTGGAGACAGCCAAGCCGAAAACCAGAAGGCCGATCCAGACGGCGAGCCAATCCTCGCTAATCCAGGGCTGTCGCTCGACCGCCCCAGCAGAGACCTTTGGTTCCCGTTCAGCTGTCTTTAACATGGCCCCTCCAAAGCAGGCGGTTGTCACGACGATAAATTCGATTGCAAACGCCCGGCGGAGAAGAGGGCGCCGGGCGTTCGATCCCCCATGCCTCACGCGGCTCGGGCGATGCGATTATCCCCCACCGCAGCAAACCCGCGCTCCAGATCCGCGACGATGTCGTCGATGTGCTCGATGCCGACCGACAAGCGCACATAGCCTTCGGAGACGCCGGTTGCTTCCTGCTCCGAACGGCTCAGCTGCGAATGCGTCGTCGTCGCCGGATGGATGGCGAGGCTGCGCGCGTCGCCGATATTGGCGACGTGGTAGAACAGCTCAAGCGCATCGATGAATCGCCGGCCTGCCTCCTTGCCCGCAGCCAGTTCGAAGCCCACCAGGCCGCCGTAGCCGCCCTTCAGGTATTTCTCGGCGCGCTCGCGGAACACGCCCGTCTGCACCGATGGATGAATGACGCGCGACACCTCCGGCCTCGTGCTCAGATAGTTCGCGACTGCGAGCGCGTTCTCGGAATGGCGCTGGATGCGCAAGGGCAGCGTCTCGATCCCCTGGATGATCAGGAATGCGTTGAAGGGCGAGAGCGCGGAGCCGAGGTCGCGGAGCAGCGTCACGCGCGCCTTGATGATGTAGGCGATGGGCCCGAGCGGCTTCACGGCTTCCGTCCAGACCGCGCCGTGATAGCTGGGATCGGGGGTGTTCAGCGCGGGCTGCCGTTCGGGATGCGCCGCCCAGTCGAAGTTGCCGCCATCGACAAGCAAGCCGCCGATGGACGTGCCGTGGCCGCCCAGGTATTTCGTGGTCGAATAGACAATCACCGCCGCGCCGTGGTCGAAGGGGCGCGTAAGCAGAGGAGCGGCGGTGTTGTCGACGATCAGCGGAATGCCGAGCGGGCGGCCAATGGCGGCGACTTCGGCGATCGGGAACACGGTGAGCTTCGGGTTGGGCAGCGTCTCCGCATAATAGGCGCGGGTGCGGGCGTCGGTGGCGCGGCGGAAGTTTTCCGGGTCGGACGGGTCCACGAAGCGGACCTCGATGCCCTGGTCTTTCAGCGTATTCGCGAACAGATTCCAGGTGCCGCCGTAAAGGTCGGTGGAGCTGACGATATTGTCGCCCACGCGCGCCAGGTTCTGCACCGCAAAGGCCGAGGCGGCCTGCCCGGACGACAGCGCCAGCGCACCGACGCCGCCTTCGATCTCGGTGATGCGCTTCTCAAGGATGTCGTTGGTGGGGTTCATGATGCGCGTGTAGATATTGCCGAGCTCTTTCAGCGCGAACAGGTTCGAGGCGTGCTCGGTGTCGCGGAATTGGTACGAGGTCGTCTGATAGATCGGCACGGCGACAGCGTTGGTCGCCGGGTCGGCCCGCCAGCCCCCGTGCAGCGCCAAAGTTTCGGGATGACGGCTGATCGATGACATGTCTTGCTCCTCTGCAATGAGTTGCGTTGGTTGCTGGCTCGGCTCGGCCAGGGTTGCCGCTGGTTTCGCCTGCGACGGTTGCCGGATCGGTTCGGCTTTGCTCTGAGGCTCCTTGGCCGCAAGCGGGGATGCGGCCCAAATTCCGGCGACGGCCGCTACGAAAAACACCACGGCCTTCAGTTGGGCCGTGCTCAAGAGCACGATCGCCGGGCCGGGGCACAAACCGCTCAGCCCCCATCCCACGCCGAAAATCGCCGCGCCCGCCACCATCGAGAAAGCAATGGGCTTGCGGCGGTCCGGCAGGGCAATCGCATCCCCAAGCGCTGCGGTCTTCAAGCGTCTAGCCAAGGCGAAAGCCGGCAAGGCGACCACGATAGCCGCAGCCATCACGAGCGCGAGCGAGGGGTCCCAATCGCCGCTAACATCGAGGAAGGCGAGGATGCGGTTGGGATCGGTCAGGCCCGAGATCACGAGCCCGGCGCCGAATACAAGACCGAACAAGGCTGCTGTTATCGCCCCCATCTCAGACCCCCAGATGCCTGACGGCGTAAACGGTGGCGACTGCAACAGCGATGAAAACGATTGTCGCCACGAACGAGCGAAGCGACAGGTTCGCGATGCCGGACACGCCGTGACCGCTCGTGCAGCCACTTCCGATGGCGGTCCCGAAACCGACAAGCACTCCCGCCAGGGCGAGCGCTGGCAGGCTCGCCGGGATCTCGCCCGTGGAGCTTCCAACTTGGCCGAGTTCCAGCGGTCGCGCGAGATAACCGGCGGCGATCAGACCCGCAAGAAAAGTCCATCGCCAAAGCCCCGCCTGGGCTTTGACGGCGCCGCCGAGAATACCGCTAATCCCCGCGACGCGACCATTGAAAAGGAGTAGACCGGCGGTGGAGGCGCCGATCAGGGCGCCGCCCGCCAAAGCGTTGGTCAACGCCATCGCGTTTAATCCCTAAAGCTTTGCGTTTGATCGGATTTTGTGCCGGCGTAGCCTACCGCGAACTCGCTCATACCAAACCCCCATCCCCACAGTGATATTCTGCGGAATTGCCGCTCTGGTTAGATCAAAATTGAACCCGGCGGCCTTTGCCCACGCCGCGCAGCACCGGTCCTCGAAGTCCGGGAGGGAGTTAAGCAGATTTAGAATGTTTTTGCTATATTGCGGGGGCTCTGGTAAAAAATAAGAATATAATTCGCGCCGAAGCCCGACGTCTTGGACGAAAATCTTCTTCTTGAGTCCTTTTCCGTTCTCATCCTTTCCTCTCCCGTCGATACCGCGCAACGAGCATTCCCGTCACCAATCTCGCACGCTTACTATTTGAGCTTTGCCGATTGGACCAACGAGACTTGCCCGGTATCGAACATAACCGCGCAGTGGTAGACTGAGCGCCTCCTCCCCTCGATCTGGGTGAGGAGACCCTGCTTTTCCGGCAGTGGCGGGGGTCGTATTAAGCTGGAAAAGCCAATGCAAAGCAGACACGCCGTCGCGATCATCGGAGGCGGAGCAAGCGGGCTCCTCACCGCGATCCAACTCCTGCGTCAAAGCGGACCGCAAGGCCCGCGTGTCTACCTCATCGAGAAGCAGGATACGTTTGGGTTCGGGGCGGCTTATTCCACGAATGACCCCTCCCATCTTCTCAACACCCGTGCAGGCAATATGAGCGGCTTCCCTGATAAGCCGCGCCACTTTCTCGACTGGCTCCAATCGAATGGCGAGGGAAGCACCGCGCTCGTCTCCCCGTCTTGCTTTGTTTCACGCGAGACCTACGGACAATATCTGCGTTCGATCCTTCGCGATGCTGTTACAGGAGCGAACGCAGCGGGGCGATTTTATATCGTCCCTGACGAGGCGGATTCGGTTCGCCGGACCTCGCGCGGGCGCTTTTGCATCCGGCTCGCGCTCGGAAAGGAAATCGAGGCCGACATCGCAGTGCTGGCCGTGGGGAATCCTCCTCCTCATCCACCAGGGGTCGCGGATGACGGTGTGCTCGCCTCTCCGTATTACGCCGGCAATCCCTGGACCTGCACCGTCTCGGAAATCGAGCCCAAAGATGGCACGGTTCTCATCCTTGGGACCGGTCTCACCATGGTCGATCTTGTCCTGTCTCTTGCCAGAGAAGGCCATCGCGGCCGCATCATCGCCCTGTCGAGGCGAGGACTTGTTCCACACCGCCATGTTGAGATGCATGCAACCGATCCGCTGCCGGCTCCGCCAGCGTTGGCCTCGAACATTGTGGCTGACCTCCGGGCGGTGCGAAGGTCCGTGCGCGAGCTAAGCCTTCGGGGTCGCGATTGGCGGGACGTTGTCGACGCCCTGCGGCCGATAACTACCGCTTATTGGCGCGCACTGCCGCTGTCGGAGCAGCAGCGCTTTTTGCGTCACTTGCGGGCATGGTGGGAGGTGCATCGCCACCGTCTGGCACCCGAGGCGGCGGACAAGCTTGAGGCCTTGCTTGCCAGCGGAAGCTTGGAAATCAGGCGAGGACGGCTGCAAAGCCTTGCATTGAGCGGGGGTAAGCTGGCGCCCGTATCGGTGACCTGGACGCCGAAAGCTACGAGCAGGCGCATGCAGTTCTTTGCGTCGAAGATTATAAACTGCATGGGACCGGGCAACGACCCGCGCCATTCGCCATTCCCCCTGATCCGGCAAATGCTGTCAGAGGGGCTGATCCAGCCCGATGCCCTGTGCCTTGGCCTTGCCGTGGATGGTGACGGACGGGCGATCAATAAATCCGGCCAAGCCGAACCAATGTTGTTTGCGCTTGGACCAGCCACGCGCGGCGCCTTTTGGGAAGTGACGGCAATCCCCGATATTCGCGTCAAAGCGGCCGAGGTTGCGAAAGCTGTGCTCGTTGCCCTTAAAGACAAGCCGCATACCGTTTCGCAAATCACGCCGCTTCTCTAGATCGCAACACTTATCTAGCCAAGCAGCGGATTATGCCCGCTCTGGATTCGGCGCAGCGCCGCAGCCAGGGCATCGATGTCCCCGTAGGTGTTGTAAAGCGCGAACGAGGGGCGGACGGTGCTTTCCAGGCCGAAGCGGCGAAGGATTGGTTGCGCGCAGTGGTGACCGGAGCGGACTGCAATGCCTACCTCGTTGAGCGCTGACCCAACGCCTTCGCTTTGCTGCCCTTGAAGCACGAATGACAGCACGCCGGCTTTTTCAGCCGCGGTTCCGATAATTCGAAGCCCAGGCACATCCGACAAGAGCTTCGTCGCGTAGGCCATCAGGCCATGCTCGTGCCGCGCCACGTTCTCCATGCCGATCCTACCGAGGTAATCGATGGCCGCGCCAAGGCCGACCGCGTCGGCGATGCTGCCGGTGCGCGCCTCGAAACGGACCGGAGCGCCTTGATATTCCGTACGCTCGAAGGTCACGTCTTTGATCATGTTGCCGCCGCCCTGCCATGGCGGCATGCTGTCGAGCAGCTCTCCTGCCGTAGAGCACGCCGATGCCGGTCGGCGCGAACACCTTGTGACCGGAGAAAGCGTACCAGTCGCAATCGAGATCCTGCACGTTCACGCGCATGTGATGAGCGCTGCCACATCAAGGGCGCCCGTCAAAAAGCAAAAACCACGGAAAGGGAGGTATGCCTGGTAACTCTGCGTTGCTAATGAGGCTTTGGCCGCGGGAACTTAAGTGCAATAATCAGGCCAGGATAAGAAAATAGTACCCGCAAAGACCCGCCATTAGCCATCCCCAGGGTAAAACCTTTTCCAATTCTCTTTGACTTCAATCCCTCGCCGACGTGAGAATGCACCAAGACTGACGCTCCAGGACGGTCGGGATTAAGACCTATCGGAGATGCGGCCTGAGGCGCCGCCGGCGTTGATTGCGGCTTCTGAGGGGGAATGCCATGACAAATGAGACACCAGATCAGCGGGCAAAGCTTACTGCTTCCGGATCGGATGGGCAGTCTGGCCTAAGCCGGCGCAGCGTTATCGTTGGCGCAGGTACGCTCGGTTTGTCGGTTCCGTTCGCTTTCGCAGTTTCCCGAGGTAGAACGATACGGCGCCTATCCCTTCATAGAACACTTCGACACCTTCGCCATTGCCGAAAGCCGCTGAGCAATTGCGCGGTGGCGTTTCGGCATTGACCTTATACACCGGAAATTGCATTAGGTTGTATACGGGGGCAGACTGCAACACGGGGTGATCGTCATGCCGAACACTGCGGACCCTCTGGCGCTCATTGGCGACACGCCGATAATAGAGCTGAGTAGCCTCGATTTCGGGCGCTGCCGCGTTTTCGCGAAGCTGGAGAGCCAAAATCCGACAGGCTCAATCAAGGATCGCATCGCGGTGTCGATGGTCGATGCCGCCGAGCGTTCCGGCGCCTTGAAACCGGGCGGCCGAATTATCGAGGCGACCGCAGGCAATACGGGGCTGGCACTTGCGCTGGTCGCGGCGCGGCGGGGCTACGGCCTGACACTTGTCATACCCGACAAGATGAGCCGGGAGAAAATTGCGCATGTGCGGGCCATGGGCGCCGAAGTGGTGCTTACCCGGTCCGATGTGCCCAAGGGGCATCCGGACTACTATCAGGACCTGGCCGCGCGCATCGCGAAAGAGACCGGCGCCTTCTACGCCGACCAATTCAATAACCCGAACAATCCAGCAGCGCACGAGCGCAGCACCGGGCCTGAAATCTGGGACCAGATGGACGGTAAGGTGGATGCCATTGTAGCGGGCGTCGGCTCGGGCGGGACCATCACCGGATTGTCGCGCTTTTTCGCGCGCGTCTCACCGGCGACCGAACTCGTGCTCGCCGATCCGAAGGGCTCAATCCTCGCCGGCTATGTAAAGACCGGCGTAGTGGGGGAGGCAGGTAGCTGGCTGGTTGAGGGCATCGGCGAAGACTTCATACCGCCGGTCAGCGATCTTTCGCGCGTCAGGAAGGCCTATACTATCTCCGATGGCGAAAGTTTCGCAGCGGCCCGAGCAGTCTTAAGGAAGGAAGGCCTCCTGGTAGGCTCCTCTTCGGGCACCCTCCTTGCGGCCGCCCAGCGTTATTGCCTCGAACAATCCGAGCCGAAGCGGGTCGTCACTTTCGTTTGCGATTCGGGCAACAAGTACCTCTCGAAGATGTACGACGACCGCTGGATGGTCGAGCAGGGCCTGCTGGAGCGGCCCGGCTACGGCGATTTGCGCGATCTCATCGCGCGCCGGTTCGACGAGGGCGCCGTCGTCACCGTCGGCTGTGAGGACACGCTGCAAACGGCCTATAGCCGAATGAAGCTTTACGACGTTTCGCAAGTGCCCGTGCTCGACGGCGACCGCTGCGTTGGCCTTTTGGATGAGTCCGACCTGCTCATCGCGCTGACGGAAAGAACACTCGATTTCAACCTGCCGGTAAAGCGAGCCATGACGGACAAAGTCGAGACCGTGCCGGCAGATACGCCCCCCGAGCGGCTGCTTCCGCTATTCGACCGGGGGCTCGTCGCGATCGTCGTCGATGGCGAGCACTTCCTTGGTTTGATTACCCGCATCGACCTCCTCAACCACTTGCGCAGAAAGATTGCATAGCTTGCCAAAACGCTCCCGAAAGGCCAGGCCGGCCACCTTGGCGGTTCATGCCGGCGTCGAGCCGGACGCGCGGACTGGCGCGGTCATGACGCCCATCTACTCGTCTTCCACTTTTGCTCAGTCTTCCCCCGGGGTGCACACGGGCTGGGAATATGCCCGGACAGGAAACCCAACACGTGCCGTTTTCGAGAAGGCGGTGGCGGAGTTGGAGGGCGGCCTCGCGGGTTTCGCCTTTGCCTCGGGTATGGCGGCGGAGGCAACCCTCTTGGAGCTTCTCGATCATGGAAGCCACGTGGTCGCCGGCGATGACCTTTATGGCGGCACCTGGCGCCTGTTCGAGCGCGTCAGGAAACGGTCTGCAGGCCTTCGCGTCACCTATGTCGATCCGACCGACCTCGATGCGATTACTACCGCCGTTCGCCCCGAAACCCGCTTGATCTGGGTCGAGTCGCCGACCAATCCGCTGCTCAAGGTTGCAGACCTCGCTGCCATCGCAGCCATTTGCAAGAAGGCTGGCGTGCTTGCGGTTGCCGATTCCACTTTCGCCTCGCCGATGATCCAGCGTCCACTGGGACTCGGGTTCGATATTGTGCTGCATTCGGCCACGAAATATCTCAGCGGCCACTCCGATATCGTCGCGGGTGCGCTCGTAGTGCGCGACCAGGGATTGGCCGACAGCATCCGGTTTTTGCAAAATGCCGTCGGTGCAGTCCTCGATCCATTCGCGGCCTTCCTGGCGCTGCGCGGTTTGAAGACGCTTGCGCTTCGAATGGAACGACACTCCGCCAATGCGCTCGCCGTGGCTGAGCACTTGGAAGGTCACCCGAAGCTCAGGCGAGTGATCTATCCCGGCCTGCGAAGCCACCCCCAGCATGCGCTCGCCGCTCGGCAGATGAAGGGGTTCGGCGGCATCGTGACGATAGAGATCGATGCGGAGGAGAAGGGCGTCAGGCGTGTGCTCGAGTCCCTGAAGCTCTTCACACTCGCGGAAAGTCTTGGCGGCGTGGAAAGCCTTGTTGGACATCCCCTCACGATGAGCCACGGGTCGCTGCCGCCCGAGCGGCGCGCAGAGCTTGGCATCGGCTGGGGTCTGGTTCGGCTTTCGGTTGGGATCGAGGATGCTGCCGATCTGATCGAGGACCTGGAGCAAGCGCTCGAACGCGCATAAGTCGACGCTGGCGAGGCCAGGGCGCTCGCCGGGAGGGATATATCGACACGCTGGCAAGCAACCGGAATTTCGGTCGTGATCGGCTGCTGCCAGGAGGAAATTCCGCGGGCCAAGCTCCGGGAGTAAAGCTCGGCCCGCGGCGCCGCAGTTCGCATCATGGCCCCGACATGAACTGCGGCCCAGATCTCCCGCATCGACCAGGAATCGTGCGGGAAATTCGATTGATCAAGAAGCGCAGGTCTTGATGGCGGCGTTAGAACCCATCCCCGAAACTCCTCTGCCGCAGTGCGTTAGGGCTTTCTTTCAAGACTTTTTTCGCCGCAATTTCCGCTTGAATCGGACCCCGAAATTCCTTTCCCTCAAGACTATTGAAGGAGTGTAGAGCGGCCAGAAACCTGTAGTGGCTCTCATTTCTGTGCTTCCGCACAATGATTCCGACAGCGCTCCCTTGCAGTTCGATGACATAGGCGTCAGACATGTTCTCACCCTCGCCAAAAGATGGCGTTGTTGAAGTCTTGGATTTTCAAGAAGTTTGATCTAGGCGCGGTGGCAACACTGCGCAGTCACGGCACAAACGCGCCAACTGCAGAACTCGTTATCGTTGTGTGGGTGTTGCATATCAAAGCCCCAAACTGTAACCCCACTAAATATGACAGAAACTGTCAACATTTGAAACCGGTATTATTTGGGGTAAGACCGGCCATTGGGGGCGGCAGTCCATATTTTTCAGGGAAACTCCGTCGAGAGCTGGGTTGATACTTTTGCCTCCGCCGAAGTTAGAAAGCGATGACGAACAAACCTCAAAAAAAACCAAAAAAGTTCCATAGCCTGGCGACTTTTATCCAAAAAACGGAATTATTTTCCAAGACAGGCAATGCGTCGATGTTGAAGAAGCCAGCCGCAATACAGCCGGTGCAGGAGTGCTGGGGGCATACTTTTCGAAGTCGCTTCCCCGCAAATTCGGTGTTGCTAGGCAGCTTCCCTCATATTATACGGAGCCTGCATGTCGGCGAGCGTTTGCCCATCGAGAACACTCGATAGGGCGTCCCGAGCTTGGATCATCAGCCGGCGCACGGCGCACACGTTCTCGTTGCAGTCACCGCAAGGACGGTAGAAATTCGCGCTCGCGCAAAGAAAAGGCGCGATCGGACCATCGAGCGCGCGAATGATCTCGCGAGGGGCGAGCCGGATGCCGCCGCCGAAGGCACATTCATCCACGTTTATGTGGACCGCGCCACCCGCCGCCCCGCGCCCCTGCCGGACGCGCTGAAAACGGCATTGCTGCCGCTCGTGATTAGCTCAGGCGGTCCGTTAGACTAACCCATGGAACCGTTGTTATGATCGCCGCCGCCGGGCTTGCTCTCGGGAAAACTCGGCTCGTCGAAGGCGTGCTCGTCCTCGGTCCAGCGCAGCGTCCCGTCGTAGCGGGTGCCCATCTCGATGCCGATCCCCTGATGGAAGATGTCGCCCTCGACCTTGGCGGAGGATTGCAGCATCACGCGGCGTCCGCGGATAGTTCCGGTCACCTTGCCCTGGACGGTGACCTCCTGGTTGGCGACGATGCCGCCATTGACGCGTCCATTCGCCGTGACGATGAGCGAAGTGCAATAGATGTTGCCCTCGATGATCCCATCGAGCGTGACGCTGCCTGTCGACGACACGTCGCCGATGATCGTCAGATCGTTGCTGATATTCGAGTCGCCCGTTGAATGTACGCTCCGGCCGGGTGTGATGGGCATCAAGTTCGACGGCTGGGAAAGGGGAAAGGGTGTCGCCATGGGCTGACCTTTGAGCGTGACCATGCGGTCGTTGATCCAGAGCGGGGCCGGCCGCTGTGACGCTGCCGTTCTATCTCTGTAGCCCGTCATTCCAGGCATTTGCAAGGCAAAGCTTAACGGATTTTGCGCGACAGGCCTTGGCATCCACTAACACGCGATGCCAGGTCCTTTTCCGAGCTGAGGCGGCTTAAGCCGCCTCACGTTTCTTGATGAGCCCGCGATTGATCATCAGCTCCGCGATCTGCACCGTGTTCAGCGCGGCGCCCTTGCGAAGATTGTCCGAGACCACCCACAGGTTCAGGCCGTTTTCCAACGTCGGGTCTTCCCGGATGCGGCTCACATAGGTGGCGAAGTCGCCCACGCATTCCACCGGCGTGATGTAGCCGCCGTCCTCGCGCTTATCCACTACGAGAAGCCCAGGCGCCTCGCGCAGGATATCGCGCGCCTCTTTCGCCGAAATCGGCTTTTCGAACTCGATGTTCACCGCCTCGGAATGGCCCACGAACACCGGCACGCGCACGCACGTTGCCGTCAGCTTGATCTTGGGATCGAGAATTTTCTTCGTCTCGGCCACCATCTTCCATTCTTCGCGAGTCGAGCCGTCTTCCATGAACTTGTCGATGTGCGGGATCACGTTGAACGCGATCTGCTTGGTGAATTGCTCGGGCGTCGGCGTATCGGTGACGAAGATGCCCTTCGTCTGGTTCCAAAGCTCGTCCATGGCCTCCTTGCCCGCGCCGGAGACGGACTGATAGGTGGCGACCACCACGCGCTTGATCGTCGCCGCGTCGTGCAGCGGCTTCAGCGCGACCACGAGCTGCGCCGTCGAGCAATTCGGATTTGCGATGATGTTCTTTTTCTTGAAGCCCGCGACGGCGTCGGCATTCACTTCGGGCACGATCAGCGGCACATCCATATCCATGCGCCACGCGCTCGAATTATCGATGACGACGCAGCCGGTCCTGCCAATCTTGGGCGCCCACTCCTTCGATACGTCGCCGCCAGCCGACATCAACGCGAAATCGCACTTTGAGAAGTCGAACGTGGCAAGGTCCTGGCACTTGAGCGTCTTGTCGCCGAACGAAACTTCCACGCCGGTCGAGCGGCGCGATGCGATGGCGAAGACCTGGTTCACAGGAAATTCGCGCTCGTCGAGGATGTTCAGCATTTCGCGGCCCACATTGCCCGTGGCGCCGACGACGGCGACGTTATAGCTCATGACATCATCCTATTTCTGAGGTGGCGCGAATGTAGTGGGGGTTGGCGGAGATGTCTACTGCCAGGCAAGCCGGGCCTGGGTTTTTGCCGAACCTTTGACAGCGCACGTTTCGTCAGGGCTCCCTTGACAAACGCATCAGCCTCCCCATCTGTCAAGCTAACCTTGACGCGATTGAAGGGATTGCTCCGATGCTCGCACTCAAGAAAAAGCCCCTGAAATGCTCCTTCTGCGGCAAATCCGAAAAAGACGTCGCGCGGCTTGTAGGCGGCCCGGGCGTGTACATTTGCGATGGCTGCGTCGGCACCTGCAAAACGATCCTGGAGGCGACGCCGGCGTCGTTCGCAGGCTGGGACAAGATGACGGACGCCCAGCTTCTGGATGGCCTTAAAACCTCGGAGGCGACGGTGGAAGCGGTGCGCGCCGTGCTGCAAGCGCAGATCGGGGAGCTTCGGCGTCGCGGCGTAAGCTGGGAGGCCATCGGCAAGGCGCTCGGCATCTCCCGGCAGGCGGCGTGGGAGCGGTTCTTAACTGCCGCTGATCCTGCTTGTGGACAGCCGTCGTCCGTTTGTCGGCAGAGCGACAAGACCGCGTTCGATTTTGTACAAAAGCGTACATTCAGGTCTGCTGAAAAAGCGAGCACTTTCCCGTTACCGTCAAGTTGGCGCAACTCTTGCTTTCTGACTTTGTCAGCCGGTTTGGCGTGGCGAGCACAGCCGGCTTGCCTCGCCCACCCTCGACCTTGCCTCCAGGCAAACTCCCCTTGGCCCGGAAAGCTTGTTCGAGCGGTATCGCCTGCCCGGAACAAAAAGGAGAGCACTCAATGGCTAACGTAACATTCAAGTCCCCGGTCATGGCGAAAGACGTCACGATCTACGCCGTGGCGGGGCATCGGGGCACGATCCTCGCCGTCGCCAAGGCCCACAAAATCCCGATCCCGTTCGACTGCCAGGACGGCGAATGCGGCTCGTGCCTTGTCGAAGTTCAGCACGTGTCCCCCAAGCTCAAGCACGGCATCTCGCTGACAGAGAAGGAGAAGGAGCTGCTGCGCCAGCTCGGCAAGATCACGCGGGAAGAAATCGTGAATGCCGAAGTCAACGACATGCCGCCGCGGTATCGCCTCGCCTGCCAGTGCTTTATCCGCGACGAAGACATCGTCGTCTCGTTCGAGGGCGACCGCACCCTGCCCGCAAAGAAAGCGACCCTTCCGCCCATCAAAACCATCGACGACTTCTACGCCTACGCGGCCAAGGTCGAGGAAGATGCGGCCGTTCACTACGAGGAGTTGGCCTCAGCAATGAAGGCTGTGGGCAACAAGGACGTCGCCGACCTATTCCTGGAGCTTGCAGACTATTCGCGCACGCACCTGAGCGAGGTCAAGGCGCGCGCCGGTAAGATCGACCCGAACTTGAATCTCCCCGCACATTTCACATGGCCTCATCATTTCACGCCGGAGAACACCGAGGTTTGGGCCGGCGATCCAGCCCTTGCACGGCTCGATGCGCTGAAGGCCGGCCTCCAGGGTGAGAAGCGCGGTTACGAGTATTATTACATCGTAGCGGACACTTCCGAAATTGCCGAGGTCGTCGAGAAGGCCAAGGAGTTTCTGAAGGAAGAAGCCGAGCACCTTGCGGTACTTGAAAGGTGGATCGCACGCGAAATCGCGCGACAGAATCCGGGAGCCTAAAGCGAATAGGAGTGAGCCATGCGTAACACGCCGAACTTGCGTGCTTCGATCAAGAGTTTTCCCAGGCTTCGCCCGCGACCCACGTCCCGTGGATCCGAACGCTGTCTGGATCGAAGGCCGCGAGATCGGCGCGATACCCTGGAGCGAGGCGGCCTAGCGTCGCCTCAAGCCCGAGAAAACGCGCAGGCTCTGCCGATGCGTAACGCAGAGCCTGCGTAAGCGGTACTTGCAGAAGTTTGGCGCAGTTGCGCACGGCGCTCGCAATATCAAGGGCCGCGCCGGCGAGCGTGCCGTCCTCCCTCGCGCAGCGGCCATCGCGAACGGTGATCTGCTCCCCATAAAGGGCGAATGAGGATTTGCGGCCGCCGATGGGTGGCATCGCGTCCGTCACGAGCATGGGGTGCGCCACGCCTCGCAGCGCGAGACGCAGCATCGCGGGTGCGACGTGCTCCCCATCGACGATCATTCCGAACCACGCGCCGGATGTTTCCAGCGCCGCCGCCACAGGACCCGGATCGCGGCTACCGAGCTGCCGCATCGCGTTGAAGAGGTGCGTGAAGCCGGTGAGCCCCTCCGCCAGCGCCGTCTTGGTCTCCTCGTAGTTCGCCATCGAATGTCCCAGCGACACCCGCACACCCGCGTCCCTGAGATTGGCGATGAAGCCGGGAGGAACGCGCTCTGGCGCAAGCGTAACGAGCAGAACGCCCGCTCGCGGAGACGTTAGCAATGCAAGATCTTCCGCGTCAGGCTGCCGGATCATGTCCTGGTTGTGCACGCCCGGTTTTTCCGGCGAAATGAACGGGCCTTCGAGGTGAAGGCCAAGAATGCTGGGATTTGCGGCGGCCGCTTCGTTCGCGGCGGCGAGTGCGGCCCGCATTTTCTCCCGCGTGTCGGTGATCAGCGTCGGGAGCAGCGCCGTCGTCCCGAATTTGCGATGGGCCCGCGCGATCGCCGCCATTGCAGCCGGACTCGGATCGTCATTCAACAGGACATCGCCGCCGCCGTTCACTTGAACGTCGATGAAGCCGGGGGCAAGCCAAGACCCATCCGGCAACACCTGGGCGGGCATGCCCTCCGGAACGTCCCGCCTCGACATCAAGGCAGAAATGCTCGGCCCGTCGATAACCACGGCGCAATCGCGATGGCATTCCTCGCCATCGAAGACGGTGCTGGCCACGACAGCGTGCGGGCGCGCTTCCTTCATCGCGTGCTGGTGACCTTCCGCAAATGGCGGGGCCGGTCAACATCAGTGCCAAGCCGCTCCGCCAACTGCACTGCCATAACATAAAAACTCTGGATCAGACAGATTGCGTCTGCTTCGGGGTTGCCGGGAGGGAGAACGGGCAAGTGGCCGGTCGCCTCCTCGTCCGGGTCCGTTGTATAAAGCGCGGTTCCCTTCATACGAAGGTTCGCTGCGAGCTGGCGCATGCCTTTTGCGGCCGCGTCGGTGGGGTTGAACATCAGGATCGGATAGCTGGACGACACCAATGCCACAGGCCCGTGCAGGAACTCCGCGCCGCTGAAGGCTTCCGCATGGAGATTGCACGTCTCCTTCAGTTTCAGTGCGGCCTCGCGGGCGATGGCGAGCGTTGGCCCGCGCCCGATGGTGACGAGGCTCGCCGCACCTGCGAGTGCGCTCAAGGCCATGCTCCAATCGAGGCCCGACGCCGCCGCCAATCTTTCTGGAAGCCGTTCGATTGCCGCCGACATATCGGCGTTGCCGCTCCAGGCTGCCGTCAGCCGCAGCAAGGCTGCCAGCGTGGTGACGAACGTTTTCGTGGCCGCGACGCTTAGCTCTGGGCCTGCGCTCATCGGCAAAACGATCTCGCATAAGTCCGCCAGCGGGCTGTCGGTGGCGTTCACGATGCATACCGTCAAGGCGCCCGAGGCTCGCGCGCTGGCGGCCATTTCGATGAGATCCGCGCTGCTGCCGGACTGCGAGATCGCCAGAAATAACTGATCCTTGAGATGAAGCCTTCCGCCATACACGCTGGCAATGCTTGGGGCTGCCGCCGCGACCGGAACGCCGAGATAGCGCTCGATCAAATGCTTACCGAAAGTGGCAGCATGGGCAGAGCTGCCGCGCGCGCAGGTGACCACGATCTGCGGGGGGTGGCCTTTCAGGCGCGCAGCAAGTTCGGCAATGGGCTGCAACAGCGCCTGCTGTTGCCTGCTCACCGCTTCAGGCGCTTCCCGGATCTCCTGCGCCATCCGTACTTCCAGATCGCTCATGCATGGCCCCCTTTGATAGCTGCGGCGCGGGCGAGTTCTATGGCTCCGGCCAGCGGGCCGGCTGCCGGGGGCACGAGCCAACGCCTTGTATCGTCGCTGAGCCAGGGCTCGATCTTGAAAGCAAGGCCGCCCATCAAGGCAAGACGTTTCACGCCAAGTGCGAGAAGACGCTTTGCAAGCTGCTCGACGTGATGCGCCGCCGCTTCGGTCAGTTCCCGTCCTACCGGGTCGCCCTGGGCGGCATACTCGATCACAAGCGGCGCGAGCGTGGCGAAACTTGCCGGTCTCGCATCGGTCATCCACCGCACGACAGCATGCGGATCCGAGTCGAAGCGCTCGGCCACGCGCTTCAGGAGCGGCGTCCAGGCGGCGCGTCCGTCGAGCGCCCAAAGCGCTCGGCGCGCAACCTCGCAGCCAAGCCAGGCGCCGCTGCCTTCGTCGGAAACGGGGAAGCCCCAACCGCCGACGCGATGGCGCTTCCCCTCGATGATGGCCTCGCCGATGCTGCCAGTACCGATGATGACGATGCCGCCGTCTTCGCCGCGATGCGCGCCGACGCACGCCGCATGAGAATCGGTTGTGTAGACCGCGGCCTTGAACGGATGGCCATAGCTTTGAAGTTCAGCGAGGTTCAGCGGTTCGCTTGCGCCAGCCAGGGCAAGGCACGCAACAACGGTGTGATCCTGAATTGAAAGACCGGCGTTCTTGAAGCACCGCGCCCTCGCATCGAGCACTTCCGTGAAACTCTCCTCCAGCCCGAGACGAATGTTTGCGGAACCTGCCCGCCCTTCGCCGAGTGTTTTGCCCGAAAAATTGCACAACCGCGCCCGGCACCGGGTGCCGCCGCCGTCCACTCCGAGAAGCAGTAACTCTGTACTCACCTGGAAGCTCTGATACTGATGCTTATTTAAGGTTGAATATGCCAGAGTCCAGAAACTTTCAGCGCGAAATCGGTTCCTATGGATACTGAACGTCCAAGTCCGCGATATTCAGGCATCGATGAGTGGGAGCCGCTCGATGCTCTCGACGCCATGATCGACGGGCAGTTTGCGGCCGTTGCGGCTGTCCGCGCGGCACGGCGCTCCATCATGCAAGCGGCGCTCGCGATGGAGGCGGGACTTCGGGACGGCGGCCGCTTGATTTATGCGGGGGCGGGAACGTCGGGACGCCTCGCGGTGCAGGACGGCGCCGAACTCATGCCGACCTTTAGCTGGCCCACGGACCGCTTGCTGCTTCTGCTCGCAGGCGGTGAGGAAGCGATGGTTCAAGCGGTGGAGGGAGCCGAAGACGAGATCGAAAAGGCAGCCGAGTTGGTGCGCAGCCACGAGATCGGCCCGAAGGATGTGCTGATCGCCGTGGCGGCCAGCGGCGCCACGCCCTTTACCCTGTCGTGCCTCCGGGAAGCGAAACGGCATGGCGCGTTGACGATCGGCGTGGCGAACAACGCCGGTACGCCGCTCCTGGCCGAGGCCGAGCATCCGATTTTGCTGGAGACCGGCTCCGAGCCGATTGCCGGATCGACGCGCATGAACGCGGGCACGGCGCAACGGATTACGCTGAGCCTTCTCTCCTCTCTGGTGATGATCCGCCTGGGGAGGGTCTACGCGGGCATGATGGTTGAAGTGCAGGCGGTGAACGCAAAGCTCGTCGGGCGGCGCGAAAAGATGCTCATCCACCTCACAGGCAAAGGCCTCGACGAAGTGCGCAATGCACTCCAAAAAACGCACGGGAGCATCAAGCTTGCGGTGCTGCTGCTCCAGGGCTGTAATCTTGACGAGGCCAACGATGTGCTTGATCGCGCCGGTGGCCGGTTGCGCCAAGCCATCGCTATTGCCGCCGCGAGGCGTGGAGGCTGCTGACTAAAATCGCGTTTCCGGGGCCAGTCAGCCGCCCCAGCTCCGGCACAGGCAGGGCGGACGGCTCGGCATGAGCGCGAATTCCCATTGGCCTTGTTACTGTCGGCCAAACTCGAGAGGTCATGGGTTGCTCATTTGGCGCTTGCCTGATATGCAAATGCGGACGATCTTTGAACCGGGGCGTAGACAACGGACCGCGAACCTGTAAGGTTTTAGGCTTGTCGATCTATTCGCTTTTGGAGTGGTGGCCGAGAGGCTGAAGGCGGCGGTTTGCTAAACCGTTGTACGGTTGAAAAGCCGTACCGAGGGTTCGAATCCCTCCCACTCCGCCAATATATGGCTCACGGCGTTGATATCACGCAGAGTTTTTTGCGGGCTCACTCATAGCCCATACGATAGCCCAAACCATGTGGGCATAAGCCGCTTTTTGCGCTCGCAAGAGCGGCTCTTTGGGCGCTTCCCGTAAAAGAAGAGAAGCCGTGAACCGAGGTCCCAGGGGCGCAGTTGGCTCAGGAGAAGGCCGAGCATCTCGCGGGGGGAGACCTGTTAGCGTGCGTCACAGCGCACGCCGCTGCGAGACCGGCCGTGTCAAGATTGCAGGCCGTGGATTCCCGTCCCAAGTTTTGAACGATCGAGATGAGCGAGCCGGTGCCGACCTCGCGCAAAGCCCGCGAGCGGCACGCACCCTTCGACGCCCCATCCGCAATCTCGATCACGCCCGCGACGCGCAATCCGGCGTGCAATCGCCGCCCGGCAAAGTCCGCAAGCAGGCGTTGGATCTCGGAGGTCGCAGCACCTTGAAGCGCGCCGATGGAGCCTTTGAGAGGATCTTCCATCAGGGTTTGCATGGCGGTGGTGCGATCTCGCCTCGCTCGCGGGCCGTCTCGTGAACGCAGGCATCCGTGACCGGAACGCGGGTCTCGGCCAGCCCTATCCAGGCCTTCATGCGAACCGGATCAAAACCAACCTCGCGGCGGCCATCCGCCTCCATCAAGGGGCGCCGGATCAGCAACGGATCGGCAAGCATCAGGGTCAAAGCCTCGCCTTCACTCAAAGCCTCGGGTTTTACTTCGCCCGACTTTACACGAGGCGACGACTGATTGAACCACTCGGCAACAGGACGGCCCGCAAAAAAGCTGCGAAGACGTTCCGCCTTCCATGGTTCGGCCAGGAGATTTCTGACGTCGAGCGTATGGCCGCTGGCGATAAGCAGCGCTTTCTGTCTTGCGTTGCCCGCGCAACCGGGCTTCTCCCAGAAAATGACGTGCGCCATGGCTATGCTCTTTGCGTTTGCTACGATTCCGGATAACGCCTGCGGCGTGATGTTCAGGCAAAACTCTTCATACAAGAGACACAAGGGCTCCGGCTTTGACTTGGCGCGCATGCTCGAACCTGATGGCGTTCAAGGTCGCCCTGGCGATTTCGCGGCCGCGCTTGTCGATGCCTGTCCAACTCGCTTGCCGGCCCCGCGGATCGATCTCCAGAACTTTCACGCCGCAAGGAACCTCGGTTCCATCGCGGGCGATACCCCGAACGATCCCATCCAAGGGCGCTGAAACCGCTACGCCCTCAAGCAGGCCGACAGGATAGTTCTTGAACACCCGCGTTCCGATATCGACCGCGCAATGCCAGCGGCCCTTCGCCTGGGAATAGACGAAACGCTCCGCGCCGGCGCCGCCGAGAATGCGCGGCACGCGGTCGGCACTATCGGTGCGTCCGGCATAAAGGATTGCACCGTTCTTGGCCGGAAGCGTCTCGATCGCGACATCGCAATTCTTCGCCACGGCGAATCCGGGACCCAGTCCCACCGTAAGGCTTGCAAGGTGGCGAAGATCGGCGACCGCATCCCTCTTGTGCATCCGTGCGTCCACGAGGACATGAATTTGCGTGAGCGGGATGAGGTCGAGCAGGCCAAGACGCGTCACGACCACGCTGTCCCCGCTGCCGAGAAGCGTAGCGGCTTCGATGGATGTTTCCGCGTACTCGCCCGGCACACCGTCCACCTCCACGCGGTCGCCGAACAGCGCATCGTGGAAAGCCATGCGCCGCCGGATCACCGGCGGGTATGGATCGTGCGAGAGGACTGTGCACCACCCCGCACGATGCAAGTAGACCGCGACCGCCGACGCGATCTCGTTCGTACCTAATACAACGGCAAAGGCGGTGCGAAAGCAGCGAACCACGGGACGCGCGTGCGGCAGTGTGTGCATGAGATACCTCCCGCGGTGGGGATGGCGTCCAAAGAGACTAGCCAGGGCCCCCGCGCTCGAAAGAAAGCTGAGTGTGCCGCTTTCTAGACAGGGCGGTTCTCGTTCTTATTGCGAACCGGACCCATGAGGGTCAGCCCCTCTTCGTAGGTGATCTCGGGGAAGCTATCCTCGAAGTTCAGGGCGGCGTCCGCCACTGCGTCGAGCTTGCCCGCCGTGTCGAGCTTCTTCAGCGTGGTCTTCTCCAGGTACAACAGTTCCAGGATCTCGTTGTAAACGCCCGCCTCATCGATCGGCAGCACGTAGAAGCTCGCGCCGTTGTACTGCACCCGGTACTTTTTCGCGAGATCGATATTGTTGCAGTAAAGGAAATACTTGCCCGAAGAAGCCAGCGTCTCGCCCAGAACCTCGGCAAGCGGCTTAAGGTACTCGAAAGAGTGCAAATAGGCCGTGAAGAACGGGATCGTGGCGGAGCCTTCGTTCGCGACCGCCATGACCTGCTCGACTTTCAGCTCGGGCGGCCGCGCCTCGTCGGCCATCTTCGGCGCGAACTTCAGCGCCAAGTCCCCGCGGAAGCCAAAGCGGCCGGCCTTGCGGGTCGGCGCTTTCAGGACCGGATTGACGAGACGGCCCTCCGCCTCCAGCCGGGCGAATGCCGTGTCATTTATTTGTGTCATGAGAATGTTCCTCGTCATTGCGGACCGCATCCGCGAGTTGAGATAGGCGTTGTACAATGTGCTGGCGGAGACTTTCGTCTGCCACCACGATCTGGAGTGCCTCGCACATGCACTGCATCCAGGCATCACGCTCCTGGGGCCCGATGGGAAATCCTGCGTGACGCATGCGAAGGGCGGGATGACCGCGCGTTTCCGAAAACTCCATCGGTCCGCCGAGCCATTCGCTGAAGTACCGCTTCATGACGGATTTTGTCTTGGCGAGATCGTCCTTGTGCATGGCCCGGACTGCACGGGCTTCCGGCGAAACCTCCATCCGGGAGAAAAATTCTTCTACGATCCGATCTACAGCGGGCGCGCCGCCGATTTGCGAGAAATATGTCATGGTTAGAGCTCTGTCTCAGCGATTGGAGGGTTATCTAGCAACCTCCGTACCAAATGGCTCAAGCTGCGCTCTGACGCAAGTTTCTCGGCGCGCGGCATCGAAATTGAACCGCGTTTGTCGCAATAACGACAGCTCCTGTCGGACTTCACACAGCAACGCCGCCGTCTTCGTTCGGAGCCGGAGGGATGTCCTTCAGCTGCACGATCGCGCTCGTCCCCGCCCGAGCATGATGTCCACTCTCCTGCGCACGGGTTCCAAAGTGAACGGCTTCGTCAGGAGCCCTGCACCCCCCGCTTCAGATAGACCTGCGCGTCCTCATCCTGGCCGGGCTCCACATTCCCCTTAGAAAAAGTGACGCCGGCGAAAGGCCTTGCAAGTTCCGGGCCGCATGCATGCAGTACCTGTCCGCTTTCATACATGCCGCCGTTGCATGTCGGCTTTGAAACACGTGTGGTGCGGCAAGATTCGGCGGAAAACTGAGAAAATATCGATGAAACAAGACTTTATGGCATTGGCACGCCCTTTGCTGAAAGGAGGCTGCGGGCGAGGAATTGCCAGATGCTCCGCCCTCCGAGGATGAGCAGTAGCCCCGCAAACGAAAGCGACGGCGCTCGTTGGGCGTTTCGATCACTGGCGAAGAGAGGACGCGTCCGGCTGACGTCAGCCGGACGTGAAGTTAGGACTACGAAGGAGATTCGCAATGGCATTGCGGCAAATCGCATTCTACGGAAAGGGGGGCATCGGCAAGTCGACCACCTCCCAGAACACGCTGGCGGCGCTCGCCGAGATGGGGAACAAGATCCTCATCGTTGGCTGCGATCCAAAGGCTGACTCGACCCGCCTTATTCTTCACGCCAAGGCCCAAGACACGATTCTCAGCCTCGCGGCTGAGCAAGGCAGCGTCGAGGACCTCGAACTCGAAGACGTGATGAAGATCGGGTACAAGGGCATCAAGTGCACCGAATCCGGCGGTCCTGAGCCGGGAGTCGGCTGCGCAGGCCGCGGCGTTATCACCGCCATCAACTTCCTCGAAGAGAACGGCGCTTATGACGATGTCGATTACGTCTCCTACGACGTGCTCGGCGACGTGGTGTGCGGCGGCTTCGCGATGCCCATTCGCGAGAATAAGGCGCAGGAAATCTACATCGTGATGTCCGGCGAGATGATGGCCATGTACGCGGCCAACAACATCGCCAAGGGCATTCTCAAATACGCCAACTCCGGCGGCGTGCGCTTGGGCGGCCTCGTCTGCAATGAGCGCCAGACCGACAAGGAGCTTGAGCTCGCAGAAAACCTCGCCGCCAAGCTCGGCACCAAGCTCATTCACTTCGTGCCTCGCGACAACATCGTGCAACACGCTGAGCTGCGCCGCATGACGGTCATCGAATATGCGCCCAACTCCAAGCAGGCGGAGCATTACCGCACGCTCGCGAAAAAGGTCCATGCCAA
Organism: uncultured Alphaproteobacteria bacterium; assembly: GCA_963834165.1. Taxonomy (GTDB): domain Bacteria; phylum Pseudomonadota; class Alphaproteobacteria; order Rhizobiales; family Rhodomicrobiaceae; genus Rhodomicrobium. Next base: position 268,241 of record CAWIAL010000019.1, read on the forward strand.
TGTCGGCCAGGGCACCATCCCAACCCCGATCTCCATGGACGAACTCGAAGACATGCTGATGGAGCACGGCATCATGAAAGCGGTCGACGAGAGCATCGTCGGCAAGACCGCCGCCGAACTGGCAGCAGAAGCAGCGTAACCCATAGGCCTGACAGGCCATCGACGCGCGACCGGCCGGCTCTCCATTCAGTGAGAGCCGCCGGAAGCAGAAAACAAAAGGTTTGGAAAGGCCAGCGGCATGAGCCTGGATATCGAAGAAAACGTTGAAGACATCAAAGCAAGAAACAAGGATCTCGTTGACGAGGTCCTGAAAGTATACCCGGACAAGACAGCCAAACGGCGCGCCAAGCACATCGGCAGCTACCAGTCAGGCAAGCCCGATTGCGGCGTGAAGTCCAACATCAAGTCGATCCCGGGCGTGATGACCATTCGCGGCTGCGCATATGCCGGCTCGAAGGGCGTGGTTTGGGGTCCGATCAAGGACATGGTTCACATCAGCCACGGCCCTGTCGGCTGCGGTCAGTATTCCTGGGGCTCTCGCCGTAACTATTACGTCGGGCACACGGGGATCGACACCTTCGGAACGATGCAGTTCACCTCCGACTTCCAGGAGAAGGACATCGTCTTCGGCGGCGACAAGAAGCTCTCGAAGCTGATCGACGAGATTCAAGAGCTGTTCCCGCTGAACAAGGGGATCTCGGTTCAGTCCGAATGCCCGATCGGGCTTATCGGCGACGACATCGAGGCCGTCTCGAAGAAGAAGTCGAAGGAGTACGACGGCAAGCCCATCGTTCCCGTCCGCTGCGAAGGCTTCCGCGGAGTGTCGCAGTCGCTTGGCCACCATATCGCCAACGACGCCATCCGCGATTGGGTCTTCGACAAGGTCGAGGGCAAGCCGGCACGGTTCGAGAGCACGCCCTACGACGTTGCGATCCTCGCCGACTACAACATCGGCGGCGATGCCTGGTCTTCGCGCATCCTGCTCGAAGAGATGGGCCTCCGCGTGATCGCACAGTGGTCGGGCGACGGCACGATCATGGAGCTTGAAGCGTCGCCGAAAGCGAAGCTCAACGTTCTTCACTGCTACCGCTCGATGAACTACATCGCCCGGCACATGGAAGAGAAGTACAATATCCCGTGGGTTGAATATAACTTTTTTGGCCCCACCAAGATCGTAGAGTCTCTTCGCAGGATCGCAGCGCAATTCGACGATACCATCAAGGCAAACGCCGAGAAGGTCATTGCGAAGTATCAGCCGCTCATGGATGCGGTCGTCGCGAAGTACAAGCCGCGCCTCCAGGGCAAGAAAGTCATGCTATATGTCGGCGGCCTGCGTCCGCGCCACGTGATCGGCGCTTACGAAGACCTCGGCATGGAAGTTGTCGGCACCGGCTACGAGTTCGGTCACAACGACGATTATCAGCGCACGACCCATTACGTTAAGGACGGCACGCTGATCTACGACGACGTGACGGGCTACGAGTTCGAGAAGTTCGTCGAAAAGATCAGGCCCGATCTCGTCGGCTCCGGCATCAAGGAAAAGTACATCTTCCAGAAGATGGGCGTTCCTTTCCGCCAGATGCACTCCTGGGATTATTCCGGCCCCTATCACGGCTATGACGGCTTTGCCATCTTCGCCCGCGACATGGATATGGCGATCAACTCTCCCGTGTTGAAACTCGCCAAGGCGCCCTTCTAGGAAGAAACACAGTCATGAACGGCCGCAACACCCCTCACCCTGTCCCTCTCCCTCCAGGAGAGGGGACGGTGTTGCCAGGCCGGTGCCTTCTCCCTCTCCCATGGGGAGAGGGCGGGGGTGAGGGGTAAGAGCCAAAGATTTCGAGGACCGATTATGACCCAGAATGCAGAAAACGTCTTGGACCACTTCGAACTATTCCGCGGGCCGGAATACAGGGAGATGTTCAAGAACAAGAGAGAGCAGTTCGAGAACGGAACCCCGCTCGCCGAAGTTGAGCGCGTTACCGAATGGACCAAGACCGTTGAATACCAAGAGAAGAACTTCGCCCGCGAAGCTCTGACAGTCAATCCCGCCAAGGCCTGCCAGCCGCTCGGCGCGGTGTTCGCGGCAGTCGGCTTCGAAGGCACGCTTCCCTTCGTGCACGGCAGCCAAGGCTGCGTGGCCTACTATCGAAGCCACTTCTCGCGTCACTTCAAGGAGCCGACCTCTTGCGTCTCCTCCTCGATGACGGAAGACGCGGCGGTGTTCGGCGGCCTCAACAACATGATCGACGGGCTTGCGAACAGCTACAAGATGTACCAGCCGAAGATGATTGCCGTCTCGACCACCTGCATGGCGGAAGTCATCGGCGACGACCTTAACGCCTTCATCAAGACATCGAAGGAGAAGGGCTCCGTCCCCGCCGACTTCGACGTTCCCTTCGCGCACACGCCCGCCTTCGTCGGCAGCCACATCACCGGCTACGACAACGTCATGAAGGGCATTCTGGACCACTTCTGGAACGGCAAGGCTGGAACCGAGCCGAAGGCCGAGCGGCAGCCGAACGGCAAGATCAACTTCTTCGGCGGCTTCGACGGCTACACGGTCGGCAACTTGCGCGAGATCAAGCGCATTTTCGACCTGATGGGCGTCGAATACACCATCATGGGCGACAACAGCGACGTATGGGATACGCCCTCCGACGGCGAGTTCCGCATGTATGACGGCGGCACCACGCTGGAAGATGCGGCCAACGCGGTCCATGCCAAGGCGACGATCTCCATGCAGGAATTCTGCACTGAGAAGACCTTAAGCTACGCCGAAACCTGGGGCCACGAGACGGTTGCGTTCAATCACCCCATAGGCCTTACCGGAACCGACAAGTTCCTGATGGAAGTCTCGCGCATTACCGGCAAGCCGATCCCGGAGGCTCTGAAGAAAGAGCGCGGCCGCCTCGTCGACGCGATGGCCAACTCGAGCGCGCACATCCACGGCAAGAAGTTCGCCATCTATGGCGATCCCGATCTGTGCCTTGGCGTGGCGGGCTTCCTCCTGGAGCTTGGCGCCGAGCCGACAACCATCCTGTCGACCAATGGCGGCAAGGCTTGGGAAGCGAAGATGCGGGCGCTGCTCGCAAGCTCGCCCTACGGCGCAAACTGCGAAGTGTACGCCGGCAAGGATCTCTGGCACATGCGCTCGCTGCTCTTTACGCGTCCGGTGGATTTCCTGATCGGAAACACCTACGGCAAGTATCTGGAGCGCGACACGGGTACGCCGCTGATCCGCATGGGCTTCCCGATTTTCGACCGCCATCACTGGCACCGCTATCCGGTGTGGGGGTATCAGGGCAGCCTGAACGTGCTCGTCTGGTTCCTCGACAAGATCTTCGACGAGATGGACCGGAACAGCAACATCGTCGGCAAGTCGGACTATAGCTTCGACATCATCCGGTAACACGGAATTGCCCTCTCCCATGGGGAGAGGGCGGACCGCTTGCGGTCCGGGTGAGGGGTAAAGAGTCTAAGGACGAAGGTCTCGACCCCTCACCCCGGCCCTGTCCCCCCGGGAGAGGGAGATTTCCAGGAGGTGTGAGTGAGCACGCTGGCGACCAAAATCCAGGACGTTTTCAACGAGCCTAGTTGCGGCATCAATCAGGAAAAGTCCGAGAAGGAGCGCAAGAAGGGCTGCTCCAAGCAACTGCAGCCCGGCGGCGCGGCAGGCGGATGCGCTTTCGACGGCGCGAAGATTGCGCTCCAGCCGATCACCGATGTTGCCCACCTCGTTCACGGACCCATCGCCTGCGAAGGTCATTCCTGGGACAACCGGAACAGCGGTTCCTCCGGCTCGAAGCTCTACCGCACGAGTTTCACGACCGACATGAGCGAGCAGGATGTGATCTTCGGCGGCGAAAAGCGCCTCTGGCGGGCCATCCGGGAAATCGCCGAGAAATACGATCCGCCTGCGATCTTCGTTTACCAGACCTGCGTCCCGGCCATGACCGGCGACCATATCGAAGCGGTCTGCAAGAAGGCTTCGGAAAAGTTCGGCAAACCCTGCATTCCGGTCAATGTGCCCGGTTTTGTCGGAGCGAAAACGCTCGGCAACAAGCTCGCGGGCGAGGCGCTGCTCGACTACGTGATTGGCACCGAGGAACCCGAATACACCACACCCTACGACATCAACATCATCGGCGAATACAATGTGGCGGGCGAGTTGTGGCAGGTTAAGCCGCTTCTCGACGAGCTTGGCGTCCGCATCCTGGCCTGCATCGCAGGCGACGCGAAATACAAGGAGGTGGCCAGCTCGCACCGCGCGAAAGCCGCGATGATGGTCTGCTCGCGCGCCATGATCAACGTCGCGCGCAAGATGGAAGAGCGCTACGGCATCCCCTACTTCGAAGGCTCGTTCTACGGCATCGGCGACATGAGCGACACGCTCCGCCAGATCGCGCGGCTGCTCGTGGAGCGCGGCGCGCCGGACGATCTGATCGCCCGCACTGAGGCCGTGATCGAGCGTGAGGAGAAGAAGGCCTGGGCCGGGATCGCCGCTTATCGCGAACGCCTCCAGGGCAAGAAAGTCCTCCTCATCACTGGCGGCGTGAAATCCTGGTCGGTTGTGGCCGCGCTGCAGGAAGGCGGCATGGAAATCGTCGGCACGAGCGTGAAGAAGTCGACGAAGGAAGACAAGGACCGCATCAAGGAGATCATGGGCGAGGAAGCCCACATGATCGACGATATGAAGCCGCGCGAGATGTACAAGATGCTGAAGGAGGCGCGCGCGGACATCATGCTGTCGGGCGGGCGTTCGCAGTTCGTCGCGCTGAAAGCCAAAATGCCGTGGCTCGACATCAATCAGGAGCGCCATTACGCCTATGCGGGCTACGATGGGATGGTCGCTCTCGTTCGCGAAATCGACAAGGCGCTCTCCAACCCCGTGTGGGCGCAGGTTCGTACGCCCGCGCCGTGGGACGAGGTGACCTGGGAAGAGCTGGCCGACAAGGAGAATGCGGAGGAAGCTGCTGCACTTGCCGCGAACGGCGCTGATGCTGCGCCTCAAGTTGCCTGGACTAGCCGCGTGTGCAATTGCAAGGAGGTCGATGAGGCCGTCATCGAGGCAGCGATCCGTTCTTATAAGCTCCTTCGCGTCGACGATGTGAGAGCGCATACCAGCGCCGGCACCGGCTGCGGAAGCTGCGTTCCGCGCATCGCCGCGATCCTGCAGCGCATCAACGGCGTGAAAGTTCCGGCTTTCGAGCAGACGCCTTTGAACGAAGAACTAAGATCCCCCTCACCCCAGCCCTCTCCCGCGAGGGGAGAGGGAGTAACTCGCGCTTGCTGCAACGTTCCTTCTCCCCTGGCGGGAGAAGGACAGGATGAGGGGGATCTTGCCCCACATGGTGCAGATCTTCCAGACGCTCCCATAGATCAAGCAGCGTGAGGCAACAATGGCAACGGTCGGAACCTCCAAAAAAGCCTGCACGGTCAACCCGCTGAAGATGAGCCAGCCCATCGGCGGCGCGCTCGCTTTCCTCGGCATCAAGGGATGCATGCCGCTGCTTCACGGGTCGCAAGGCTGCACGTCATTCGGTCTTGTGCTGTTCGTGCGCCATTTCCGCGAAGCGATCCCGATGCAGACCACGGCCATGACCGAAGTGGCCACCGTGCTCGGCGGCTACGAAAATGTCGAACAGGCCGTGATCACCATCGCCAATCGCGCCAAGCCCGCCATCATCGGCATTTGCTCCACCGGGGTCACCGAGATCAAGGGCGACGACGTGGACGGCTTCATCAAGCTCATTCGCCAAAGCCATCCCGAGCTCGATCATTTGAAGCTTGTGTTCGTCTCCACGCCCGATTTCGACGGCGCGTTTCAGGACGGCTGGGCCAAGGCGGTCAAGCGCATGGTGGAGCAGCTCGTCGAGACGCCGCCTCCCGGCACGGTGCGCGATACGAAGCGGGTCAATGTTCTGCCGGGCTCGCACCTGACTCCGGGCGATCTCGACGAGTTGCGCGATATTTTCGAAGCTTTCGGCCTTGAGCCGCTGTTCCTTCCCGACCTGTCCGGCTCGCTCGACGGACATATGCCGGACGATTTCACGCCGACCACCATAGGCGGCATCTCGGTCGAAGACATCGCAAGCATGGGCCGTTCAGCCTGGACGATCGCCATCGGCGAGCAGATGCGCGATGCAGCGGTGGCGCTTGAGAACAAGGCCGGCGTTCCGTTCCGGCTGTTCGACCGGTTGACCGGACTTGCGCCGAACGATGCGCTGATCGCGTTTCTTGCGAAAATCAGCGGCCGCGCCGTTCCGAACAAGATCCGCCGCCAGAGGAGCCAGCTTCTCGACGCGATGCTCGACGGGCATTTCTCCTTCGGCAACAAAAAGATTGCCATCGCGGCGGAGCCCGATCTCCTGTTCAGCGCAGCAACGTGGCTGACCGAAATGGGCTGTACCATCGAAGCGGCGGTTACGACAACGCAATCGCCGGTGCTGGAAAAAGTGCCCGCGGACGAGGTGCTGATCGGAGACCTCGAAGACCTCGAAATGCGTAGCCAGGGCTGTGACCTGATCGTCACGCACAGCCACGGGCGGCAAATGTCGGAGCGGCTCGGCATCCCGCTCTTCCGCTACGGTCTGCCGACCTTCGACCGGCTCGGCGCGGCGCACAAAGTTTCGGTTGGCTATCGCGGCACGCGCAACCTCATTTTCGAAATCGGGAATATGTTCATGGCCGAAGTCCATGAGCCGACGCCCGAAACGTGGCGCCTTCCTCGTGGCGAGGAGGATCATCATGACACGCCAGCTCCGGCTCATTAGGCCGGGAAATGCATCGAAGGACGAGACGGAAGAAAGGGCCCGCTCTATGAAAATCGCCTTTACAACCCAAGACTTGAAGCGCGTCGACGCGCACTTTGGGTGGGCCAGGACTATCGCGGTCTACGAGGTTTCCGCGGAAGACTACAAGCTCGTCGAGGTCTTCCAGTTTGAGGGCGATCTCAAAGAGGACGGCAACGAGGACAAGCTCACGCCGAAGGTCGAGGCAGTCAGGGATTGCTCGATCCTCTACGTGGCCGCCATCGGCGGATCGGCAGCGGCACGCGTTGTGCAGGCCGGTGTCCACCCGATCAAGGTCAACCAGCCCGAAGAAATCACGGACCTGCTCGCGAAGCTTCAGACGGTCCTGAAGGGCAATCCGCCGCCGTGGCTGCGCAAGGCGCTGCTGAAAGGTCAGGAACGTGAGTTCGATTTCGAGGATGAGGCCGCCCATGGCTGACGCAACCACGTTGGAGAAGCCTCAGGTCCCCAACTCCGTTTTCCTGAAAGAGCTGGTTAAGCAATGGCGCGCGCAGGACGCCCACGGCGCCTGGGACAAGAAAAGCGACCTCGACCTGATCGAGCCTTACATCATCACCAAGGAACAGCGAAAGCAGGTTCCTATCATCGGCGATCCGGACCCGGAGACGCTCTGGCGGCTCGAACTGTTCTACAACGCCGTCGGCCTCTCCATCGAACGCGCGACGGGCATCATGGTCTCGCCGATCATGAAGATGCATCACGAGGGCTTCGGCCGGATGGTGCTCACTGCCGGCCGTTTGGTTGTCGTGAACAAGCATTTGCGCGACGTGCACCGCTTCGGGTTCGAAAGCCTCGCCAAGCTCATCGAGGAAGGCGAGAAGCTCGTCGCGGCGGGCACGGAAATGATCGAGAAATTTCCCGAAGTCGCAAAGTATTAGCGAGGAAGAAGGCATGAGCGAAATCGAGGCCCTTAAAGCGGAAATCAAGAAACTGTCGGCCAGGGCTACGCAGGCAAAAATGGATTTGCACGACCTTTCGGAGGAGTTGCCTGTCAATTGGCAGCAAATTCTCGAAGTGGCGCAGCGCACGCATGAGGCTTTCGCGATCTTGGAAAAGAAACGCGCGCAATTGAAGCATTTGGAAACCGCTTGAGACGCGGAAAGGAATAGGGGCAAATGGACAGTTCTACTCGCGACGGCAGGGCCTGGGAGCCCGAATATTTGATCGGGATCGACAGCAAGACCTGCATTGGCTGCGGGCGCTGCTTCAAGGTCTGCGGCCGGGGCGTCATGACGCTCAAGGGCTTGACTGAGGATGGCGAACTGGTCGATCTCGACGCCAGCGTCGACGAAGACGACGACGATTACGATGACGACGAGTTCGAGCGCAAGATCATGACCATGGCCGACGCTGGCAACTGCATCGGCTGCGGGGCGTGTGCGCGCGTATGTCCGCGGGCGTGCCAGAGCCATTCGAAGGCGCCGCCTGCGCTGGAGTAGTAATGTCTCGAGCACTGGCGAAACGTTCCCCCTCATCCTGTCCTTCTCCCGCCAGGGGAGAAGGAACGCTGTTTCGAGCGCGAGGTACTCCCTCTCCCCTCGCGGGAGAGGGCTGGGGCGAGGGGGCTTTCGACAAACTCATTTCGTCGGATGATCTCTACAGCGCGCTGATGTACGCATGCACCCCTGCCTGTGACGAATTCGATGCCCACGTAATCGCCTCTATTGCCGCCATTTCTTTCGGCGAGGCACAGGCGCAGGATGAGCCGCTTGCCCCAGCCTCCGGGCTCGAAGGCGCGGAGCTTCGGGCGCTCCTGAAGCAATTCTTCCCCGGCGCGCAGGCTTGGCTCGAAGCGGCCAATTTCGGCGCTGCCGTCGAGCGCAGCGCGGATGAAGATTGCCTTCTCGACCTCCTCCAGCGCTGCACCACATCGCGTTCGGCCCTCGAAGCGCAGCTTGCGGCGATGATCGCCCGGCGCGCGCAACGGCCCAATCACCTCTGGCAGGACCTTGGGCTACGCAACCGCAGCGAGCTGAGCCAGCTGATGACGCGCCACTTCAAGCCGCTCGCGCTGCGCAATAAACAAGACATGAAGTGGAAGAAATTCCTCTACCGCATCATTTGCAGCGATGCGTCATACTCGCTGTGCACCGCGCCAAGCTGCGCCGAATGCGACGACTTCGATCAGTGCTTCGGCGAGGAAACGGGAAAGTCGCTTCTCGCCCGCGCCCGCCGGGCGCATGAAGCAGGCGAATAGGCAGCCGCGCGTCAGGGCGTCATCATTCTAAGTGGCACCAAAACCGGCCCGGTTGTCATGGCCGGGCTTGATCCAGCCATCCCGCTGACCCTCCGTGTCATGCCCGCGCAGGCGGGGACGACAATAAAGCCGATCAAGAAGTCCGGCGCCTAATATACCGGATTTTGCCATGGATGGCCGCACATGTCCTCGGGCTTGATGACGGTGCTCGTGTCCTTTTAAGCCGATCATGCATCAGCGCCGCGCGGCGAGCAAAGTGCTCACCCCGAACCACCTGACGCTGTAATACAAGCGGCCTGCCTTATCGGCGCTTTTCAATGCCCATCGCATGGCCCTCATGCGCAGGGGTCGCTTGTAGTGCGTATGGGCAATTGTGCTGCCGGTTCCGTCCTGCTCGGCGGGAAAGGGAAACACCTCGTACAGGCGCAGGCCTGTTTTCCAGTAAGTGAACAGGTCATAATCAAGCTGGCCCCTGATGACGTTCAACTTGTCCAGAATCTTCCTGGCGCCGTTGAGAGTGATCAGGTAAGCGGCTGCCCCGCCGGTCGGCTTGTAGGAGAACCTAATGGTTCTGTTGGCATAGCTGGAAATGGGAACTTTGATAGTCGTGTGAGCCCCAAACCCTTCCAGCTTCAGAAGCTCCAGGTCATCCGGGAGAGGGCATTCGCTGCTCGCCCATACGGGAAAATCCTTATCGAAGATGACGTCGTCTTCGAGGATGATGGCGCGCGGCAACTCACGGTCGAGGACAAGGCGGATGGCTTTAAGGTGGCTCATGTAGCAAGCGACTTCGGAGTCGCTCAAATTCAGCCAGGAGCGCTTGGGGTTGATCTTTTTGATCTCGTCCTTGGTCAGCGTTCGGCCATCGACTGCGGGAAGGCGCTCGAAATCCAGACCCAGTTCACTTAACCGGCCGGCGATCCGCTCGAACCGGTCGGGCGACCGATCCAGATTGATAATGAAAATAGGAACCTGTCCGGCAGCCATAGAACCCCCCGGCAACATGAATGAGCGAGATACGGAAAGGGACCATAATTGGGGGAGCTTGGCTCAGCAACCGGGAACTTTTTGACGGGCGGGTTCGCTCAATTTCTATGCGAGCGAAACCCTGCCGCTCGCTTGATTGGTGGCCCTGAGCGCCAGCTAAGCCCATGCTTTGAAGGCAATTTATCGGAACCTGAGCGCGTTGCCATGGTTCTCCTAGGGGCAGGTGCGCTCCCGCGCGGGCGCGCGCCGTCATTCTCAAGAACACTGCCTCAGGAGAGGAAACAATGGCACGCATATCCGCAGCAGACCTCGCTCACGGCCTCAAAGGCGCGAAGTTCCCGATGAGCAAGAAGGAAATCGCTGAGCTTGCCCGCAGGAACGGCGTGGCCGATGCGGTTGTCCAGACCATCGAGGGGATGCCCGATGGCGAATATGGCTCCGTGACCGACGTTGAGCATGCCTTCCACCAGGACTCGGGCGGAGACGTCAAATCGGGCCGGGCGACGGACGCCGCGAAGAAGGGCGGACAGCATAGCCACGGCGGCGGATCGCGCTGATGGCCGATAGCGTAAATTCGGGATCAGGCGTATGGGAGAGCGGGGGAGGCCATGGGTCTCACCCGCTCGCCGTAGTTACAGGCGCCTCCTCGGGAATCGGATACGACTTGGCGCGGCTGGCAGCTCTTAACGGGTTCGACCTTGTCGTAGTAGCCGACGAAGAAAGGATCCGGCAGGCCGCCAAGGACTTTACGAAACTGGGTGCCAACGTACGCGCTGTCGAGGCCGATCTTTCCACCGGGGAAGGCGTCGACCGGCTCTACAACGCCGCGAAGGAACTGGGCCGGCCTGTCGAGGCGCTTTTCGCCAATGCGGGCCGCACGCTTGGTGAAGCTTTCACCGATCAGGATTGGCGCGAAGCCAAGGGGGTCATCGATACCAACGTCACAGGCACCGTTTATCTGCTCCACAAATTCGGACGGGACATGCGGAAAGTTGGCCGAGGGCGCATTCTCATAACCGGCTCGGTCGAAGGGTACATTCCCGGTGCGAACCAGGCAGCTTACAATGCATCGAAGGCTTTTCTGAATTCCTTCGCGATCGCATTGCGCCATGAGCTGAAGGGAAGCGGTGTGACCGTGACCTGCCTCTTGCCGGGCGCAACGGATACGGAAATCTTTGCGCGAGGGCGGCTAAAGGACACTGTGCTGGGCAATGCGCCAAAGTCTGATCCGCTGGAGGTTGCGAATACAGGGTTCAATGCCATGATGCGAGGCGATGAAAGCGCCGTTCATGGACTCTCGAATAAGATCATAACCGCTACGTCGGGCCTTCTACCGCCCGGCATCGCTTCGCGCCTGCACGGGATCGCGGCACAACCCCTGCGCCGATAGAAAACCGGAGGGCGCTTAGAGGTGGCCTTCCTTCTCCTGTTTGGCGGTTTTCCCTTCGCGTTCCTTTTTCTTGGTTTTCTGAAGGTTCTCGCGGTTCTTTTTGGGACTTTCCTGGTTCGAGGCCCCCGCCTCATGGAGCGCGATGGCGACGGCCTGGCGGCGGCTTTTCACCGGCTTCCCTGTCCCCGTTTCCAGCTCGCCATGCTTGTACTCGTGCATGACACGCCCCACGGTCTCTTTCTGTTCCTTGTTCTCCTTCGGCATTTCTCTCCTCGCTTGAGAACTGCAACGTCTCGGGGGGGCCCCGAGACGTTGCATTGCAGTTTATTCGTGGATCACTGACCCGTGCCGGGCACGCTTCTCTTCACTCGACCGCGTCAGCGCGGTCTGCTCACGCTGCTTGCGCTTTCTCATGATTGAGAAAAACTGCACGATCGCTATGACAATCACGATGCCGAGCGTCATGAACGCGAGTGTCGGGATGATCTGGTCGTTATTAATCAAAAGGCCGTCCTCCTTGTTTAGCCGTTTGATGAATAACGCGCGGAGGAACGTAATGATCCGCATCGCTACAACCCGTTTATAATCGGGGCGACCGGCTCATTTGAGAAGCAAAGGCTTGAAACAAACGAAAAAAGGCCCGGGTCTAAACCGGGCCTAGTGATTGGATTTACTTATTTTTGTGGCTTTGCTGGCCCGCTTTGACATGCTGCTCGTGAGTGCCGCCATGCGAATGCTCGCCGCCCTTCTTGCCGGCTTCGGACGCGCGCTGCGGATCGTTCTTGAAATTGCCGCTGCTTGCCTGTCCGCCCTTGCTCTGTCCACTCTTTGGAGACGAGCGACCCTTTTCAACCATAACTTGGCTCCTCGATGAAACTCGCGGCCGTAAAACCGCATATCCTGCAAACCGGGGATTAGAGCCTATGTTCCGCTGAAGCCGGGAAAAACGGTCAAGCCTGACAAAAAGGCAAATATTTTCATACAGATCTGCCTTCAATTATAACGAGTTTTGCGGTGGCCGCTTCTCTTAATCCGCCCGCGTCACCAGCGAGGATCTTGCCGAACGGACCGCGCCCTCGGAGACCGCCTCTGCCGCGTTGCCCCATGAGTTCCGCACGTAGGTCAATACGGCAGCCATTTGCTTGTCGTTCAATTGCCATGCGTAGGACGGCATTCCGGGGCCGGTCGGAGCGCCATCCGTCGCGGCGCTCTTGGCGCCGTCAACCACGACGCGGATCAACGAAAGAGGATCGGCTGCGCGCACGGAGGGCGCCGCACGAAGCGCGGGGAACAGGCTGGGAACCCCGGCGCCGTCGATCCCGTGGCAGGCCGCGCACTGGTCCCTGTAGATGGCGTGCCCCGCTTTCATAACGGGGTCCGATGCCTCAAGCGCTTGCGCTGGCGGAGTTTCGGGCGCGCTTTGATCCTTAAGATAGACCGCGATCGCCTTCAAGTCCCCATCGGACATCCTGGAGCTTGAAAGCTCCACTTCCTCTCCCATCGGGCCGGACGCGCTCGCCACTTTGTTGTGCCCTGTTTTCAGGTATTGGGCGATCTCATCGCCGGACCACGTGCCAAGACCGAGCTGCTTGTCATTCGTAATGTTAGGCGCATGCCAGCCCTGAATGGAGAAGCCCTGAAACCGGCGGCCGTCCGAGTCGCCGCCGAGAAAGGTTTTCGGGGTGTGGCAGGCGCCGCAATGCATCGGTCCTTCGACGAGATAAGCGCCGCGGTTCCATTCGGCTGACTTGCCCGCGACCGGGCTCCAGCCCGGCTCGGGACGGTAAAGCAAGTTCCAGAACCAGAGGCTCGCGCGGATATTGAAGGGAAAGGGGAGCTTGTTCGAGACGACAGGGTTATGGACCGGCTGGACCGTCGACAGGTAGGCCCGGATCGCGGAAATGTCCTCATCCGTCATCTTGGAATAGTACACGTAAGGCATGGCCGGGTAGAGATGAACGCCGCCCTTGCCGATTCCCCTTCTGAGGGCCCTCCTGAATTCCTGGTCCGTCCAGGCGCCGATGCCCGTTTCCAGATCCGGGGTGATGTTGGCCGAAAGCACAGTGCCAAATGGAGTCTCGATCGGCCGGCCGCCGGCGAAGGGCTGGCCGCTTCCCGGCTTTTTATGGCACGCAGCGCAGTCCGCGGCGACGGTGAGATAGCGGCCCTTTTCGACAAGGCTAAAATCCTGTTGATCGGCGCCCCAGCTTTTCTGACCGCAACAAAAGAGCGCGAGCCAAGCGCAGAAGGCTGCCAGAGCTTTGGCGCGGTCACGCATGGACGAGAGGCCCCGGTTTTTTGAGATAATCCGTACGGATGGCTTTCGCGGTCCAATAAGCCAGCGCGCACAGAGTGCCGGTGGGATTGTAGCCCGCGTTTTGCGGATAGTTGCTCGCACCGGTCACGAACAGATTTGGCACATCCCAGCTCTGACAGAACCGGTTCATGGCGCTCGTCTTCGGGTCCGTGCCCATGATTGCGCCGCCGCAAAGGTGCGTCGTTTGATACTGGGTGATGTCGTAAGGCGCCTTGCGCGGGTGCTTGGCTATTTCCCGCGCGCCCATCTGCTTGATTATTTCCGCAAACTTGTCCGTGAGATAAGCATTCATCTTCAGCTCGTTCTCGTGGAAGTCCATGGTTATGCGAACGAGCGGGCGCCCGAGCCGGTCCTTGTAGGTGGGATCGAGATCGAGATAGATGTCGCGGTAGCTGTAGAAGCTACCGTGCACTCCCGTTCCGGGGACAACCGTGCTAAGATAGTTATCTCGCACAGCCTGCTTCCATTTCGCGCCCCAAGCGGGGGTGCTTTCGGGCACCACGTCGCTGAGTTCAAGGGGCCGCCCATTGGTTTGCACCTGCCCCATGTAGCCGCCGCCGATAAAGCCGAGCGGGCCATGATCGAAATTGTCGCCGTTGAACTCATCGATGCACATCCCAATCGCGCCCGACGAGACAAAGGGATTGAAGTTGTATTTCTCCTTGTCGAAGAAGCCGTTCACGCTTGAGATGGTCTGATGGGTGTAGTTCCGGCCTATAACCCCTTCATTTTTCACGGGATCGTACGGCTTGCCGATGCCGGAGAGGAGAAGAAGCTGGACGTTGAAGATGCAGTAGGCGGAGAGGATGACGAGGTCCGCCGGCTGCTCCCATTCCTGGCCTGCGGTATCCACGAAGGTGACGCCGGTCGCCCGCTTGCCGGAGGGATCGAGATTGATGCGGGTCACCTCCGAATTGTCGAGCGCCTTGAAATTGCGCTTGCGGATGAGGGCAGGGAGAATGGTCGTCTGCGGGCTCGCCTTGGAATAGTTGCCGCAGCCGAACCATTCGCAGAACCCGCAATAGGTGCAGGGCCCAAGCGTGACGCCGAGGGGGTTCGTGTAGGCTTGGGAAAGATTGCCTGACGGTTGCGGGAAAGGCTTGTAGCCGAGTTCGCGGGCCGCCTTTCCAAAGAGAGTATGGCTGAAGGGCTGAGGCTGGGCCGGTGTCGGATAAGGCCTCGACCGCGGCCCTTCGAAAGGGTTGCCGCCTTCCTGAATTTGGCCTTTCAGATTGCCGGCCGTGCCGGATGTGCCGCAGAGATATTCGAACTGGTCGTAGTACGGCTCAAGATCGTCATAGGTGACGCCCCAATCCTGGATGGTGCAATCTTGCGGAATGAACTGCGCGCCGTATCGCTGCGTGAGGTGCGTTTTCAGCACGAAGTCGCTCGGGAGGAAGCGCCAGGTCTCGGCATTCCAGTGGACGCCGCCGCCCCCGACGCCGTTCGGCGGCATGAACGCCCCCCAGGTGCGGATCGGCAGCGCCGTCTGGTCCATCTTATTGCGGAAGGTGAACGTGGTCTGGGCGGGGCGCAGGAACAGCTCGTGCCGGATGCGGTAGCGAAGTTCATCCTGGTCGTAGGTCGGCGGGAAATCGGTCGGCGTGTCGCGCCAGGGGCCACGTTCGATAGCGACCACGTCCAACCCCTCGCCGGTCAGCTCGTTGGCCAGGATGGAGCCGGTCCACCCGAGACCGATGATGACCACATCCTTTGAGGGAAGTTTGCGTGCCATCGACTATCCCTCAAGCTTGACCGGGGGTCCAGCCTGAGCGGCCCCCAATGCTGACAGGTGGCAGCGGGTATCGCTCATTGTGCCTCGAAACCCAGTCGCGGTAGTCGTAGCGCGCGCCCGGGAACCCGATCATCTTCCAGGCCGCCATGCCGCGATTCCCGCCGTAGATCGGATCGGTGAAAAAGCCTTCTTTTGTATCTTTGAGGATATGCTTGAAGAAGCTCTCTCCGTCAGCGTTCGGGAGCGCGACGGTACCGTTCTCCAGCCCGGTCAAAATCTCGTCCTTGACCTGATCCGGAAGTTGGGCGAACCGCTGCCCTTTGTATTTGTCCTGGCAATAGCGGTTCAGATCCGAAAGACCGCGCCGGTAAAGGATGGCTGGCGTCAAAGGCGATTGCGGACCTTGCTGCGGAAGCCCCTTCTGGAAGGGAGCGCTGGTATATAGCGCTTCGGAGGTGCCGTAGGGCCCCGCGAGCTGATTGTCGATGTAGACGGCACAGCCCAACTCTTTGCCGCCGGGCGTCTCCGGATCGAGCGGGATAAGCCGGTCGGCAATCGCCTCCACGGTTTCCGCCTCTTCATTATTGAAAAACACCCAGTGGCTCGTAACAGCTGGCTTGGGCGGGTTGCCGGCTCGCGGCCACCAGGGCGCGCGGCCTTCGATAACCTCGGCCCGGCCGCTGCGCTGCGTGAGGATCAACACCGCCGCCGCGGCAAGAATATCGCGCCTTCGGAAATCCACAACACCACATCCAAAATGCTCACCGGCACAATGCCGGCGCCTTCATTAGGTTCCGGGTTGGGGCAGGGTTTGGAGTGCGTTCGCGTTGTATATGCTGTAGAAAGTGTGCCTAAGAGACGATTTGGCCGGATTCGGGTTGACGCTGCGAGGCAAGTATCTGTTTACATCGGCTATGTCATGTTCGTCCTTGAATGGCCTTTCGCGGCCGGTGGAATGATTTTATGCCAGCGCAGGAAATAACCGTTCGGGCGCTGCAACTCGGCGAAGGGCTCGATGTGAAGGGGCTGGAACGCCAGGACGCGTTCTCCGCCAACCCAGTCGCGTTCCGCACGTCGCGGAACGGAACGGTTATGCTGTTCAAGTTCGGCGCGGTCGTCTTTTTCAACATGACGCCCGTTGAGGAGGAAGATCTCGTGCGCGGCCTTGGCCGCCGCATCGTCGGGCCGCTCGACGAGCGCGAAGTGGAAACCGCCATCATCACCATCGCGCCGGAAGACGACCAGCTTCTCTCCAGTTCGGGTGCAATTCGCCTTCGGAGCCCCGATCCCAACCAGCTCTTGCTTGTGGGCGAGGCGCTGGCGGTATCGGTTGCGCTCGCTTATGACGAGCGGCGCATTGCTGCCGCCTTCGAAAAGATCGAGCCCGTCGGTTCAAGCCTCATCAAACGCCGGCTGCCCCAGGGCCCGAAGTCGGGCATGCTGGAGCAAATCGGCGAGGCTCTTTTGATCCAGAAGCGGCTGGCATCCCGCGTCGATCTGGACGAAAAACCGGATGTGTTGTGGGATCACCCCGAGCTTGAGCGACTCTGGGCGAAACTCGTGGACGAATACGACCTGACCGCCCGCGCAAGGGCGGTCGAGCGCAAGCTGGTTGTGATCCGTGAAACCGCGGATACGATCACGGACCTCATCTCGACGCGCACCAGCCATCGCCTGGAGCTCTACATTATCATCCTTATTGCCATAGAACTCGCGTTGGCGCTCTATGACCGGTTTCTAAAGTAGCGCTTCCAGGCCTTCAATTGGCAGACGTTACCGCTTCTGATTTCTGTGATGGAGCACCGTCAAAACCTCCAAGACAGAGGTGACAAAGCCATTGTAGCTCCATCCAAGCTCTTGAGAGTCGAGGTAGATTCGCTCGATCTTCCTTTCCATGGAGTTTCTAAGCGCTTTTTTTGAATTAGCTTCTACCACGCCATGCTCATCAATTGGATTGCGGCGAAGCCCGGCCTGCCTATCGCTAAGCGTACTCATTAGAAACCCCCACGCGTTATATAGCTTTGCAAAAGAAAAATGCGGAGTAGCCGCGGCCATGCCCTGAAGAGGCCTTTAGATCCCAGGACTGCTAGAGGTTGCTTGCTATAAAGCCGCCGCCGCTTAATGCCCAAGCCTGAGATACTTTCCGTCTTTGCTCCACACCCGTCTTGGACGTCCAGCTATAGCCGGGGATGAGATGCAGATACAGATGCGGAAACTACTCAGGCCAAGCGACTACCTCACCGCCACGCTGCCGATCGTGCTTTCTGGATGCTTACGTTCAAGCGCCGGAAAAGGCGCGGCGCAGCATAGAATAGCGCATCGCGCCAGTGATCTGAGCCGCCGCCGCGTAAACGAGAGCGCCCGCACCGACGAGGACGATGAGGGCCGCGGCCTGAACTGTGCCGCTGTGTCCCGCTTCGAAATAGGACGCCATGCCGCGGTTGACGTAATAGAGCGCCGCGCCCATCAGGACGCTCGCAAGCAGGATCAACGGCGCGCGGCGCTTGAGCGCGGGGTCGAAGCGGAAGTGGCCGCGCCGCATCAAAGTTGTGGACAGCAAGATCGCGTTCGTCCAGCCCGACAGGCTCGTTGCAATCGCGATGCCGACATGGCCGATCACGAAGAAGAGCGCGAGCGAGCCGCAGACGTTCACGGCCACGGACGCCATCGCGAACCACATGGGGGTGGACGTATCCTCCCGTGCAAAAAAGCCGGGCAGGAACACTTTCGTCATAACGAAAGCAGGGAGCCCGCAGGCGAAGGCGGCGAGCGCGGCGGAGACTTGTACGGTGTCGGCGCCGGTGAATGAGCCGCGCTGGAAAAGAACCTGAATGATGGGCTTCGGAATGACGATCAGCGCGACCGCTGCGGGCAGCGTCAGGAGCAGCGCAAATTCGAGGCTGCGGTTCTGGCTCGCCAGCGCCGCGTCTTCGTCAGCATCGGCAAGGTGCCGCGTGAGCGTGGGAAGCAGCACGACGCCAATGGCGATGCCAACCATGCCGAGCGGAAGCTGGTTGATCCTGTCGGCGTAATAGAGGAAGGACACGGCGCTCGCCTGCAGCGATGCGATCATGGTGCCGATGAAAATATTCACCTGATTGATGCCGCCCGTGACAAGGCCGGGCACCGCGAGCTTCAGGAGGCGGCGCATATCGGGCGTGAGCCGGGGCCAGCGGAAACCAGGGTCCATGCCAAGTCCGCGCGCCGCCCAAGCCACATAAAAAAGCTGCGCGAACCCAGCGATTGCCACGCCCCAAGCCTGAATAATGCCCGCTTCGGGTTGATCGTAGAAACCGCTCGCGGCAGCAAACAGCGTCACGGCGATCAAGACAAGGTTGAGAATGATGGGTGTTGCGGCTGGCGCGCTAAATTTGCCGAGCGCATTCAACACCCCGGCCGTGAGTGCCACGAGCGACATGCAGACGAGGTATGGGAATGTGATCCGCGTCAACAGCACGGCGAGCTTGAACTTTTCCGGATCAGTGAAGCCTGGCGCGATTGCCCCGACCAGATAAGGCATGAAGATCTCGGCGGCGATCACTGTCGCCGTGACGCCCACAAACAGGATCGCGAGAGCCTGCTCGGCGAAAAGGCGGCCTGCCTCGTTGCCTTCGGCCCGCAGCCGTTTCGAGAACAGCGGCACGAACGCGGAATTGAACGCGCCCTCTGCGAACAACGCCCGGAACAGGTTGGGAAACCGGAACGATACAAAAAAAGCATCGGCCACCCAGCCGGTGCCCATCACGGCGGCAAGCAGTACGTCGCGCACAAATCCGAACACGCGGCTGATAGCCGTCAGTCCGCCGACCGTGAGAAAACCGCGATAAAGGCTCATGCACCATCAGCTCCGTTTGGAAGCGCAGCTATGAGCAACCTTTTTGGCCGTGGCAAGGACGCAATAAATTACGCGCCATCACATTTTATGGTTGTGGCGCATGTTAAGCATACACTAGAGTTGCCCCGTTCAAGAATTCCAGATTTGACATACATCAAAGATGTACGGCCCAGCTAAGCTAAGCTTTGTATGCGCGAACTCATAGGAAAGTAGACAGATGATAGGGCGTGTGGGTCAGGTGGTTCTGGGGTCATTATTTGGGGATACAAACAAACTACAGCATCCTGCAAATGAAGCCGATAAATTAGAGTGCCAGCTCGTAGAGGCCTATTACATGGGTATTCGCCGCGGTTTGACGCCAAGCGACGCGTTGGCGGTGGCTGCAGCTTTGGCGAATCCGGACAAGCGCAGCCTTTGGTCGCCTGAGCTGGCAAAGCGAATCAATTAGCCCTCATTCTTCAGCGCGTGTGGTTGCTGCCTCACGCTGTCCGCTCGCTGTTTTGCCCAGCAGCTGTAGATTACCCAGCTGCTTCGCCTTGCTTCTCGCGATGGCCCGGGTTAGCGAGCGGCTCCAGATCGTTTCCCCCTGGTCAAGCACGGTTTGGACGCGCACCTCGCCATAAAGCCCTGGGCGCTTAATGATACGCTATTAAACACCTCCGCGGGCACGGCACAATTGGGCTCTACGGCTGCCGCGTGATGCCGATTTAATGCACAACGCTCTTGAGGCTGAGGCGATACAAACAGCATGGTTTGATCTGTCCCCGGAGGCGTCCAACCCTGCCAACATAATTGTTAACGCCGATTGCTAGAATGCAGAGCTTCGGCTTCACAGAAGGGCCAAGGAGGGCGGCTCAGTTTAAAAAAGGAACAAATCAATCTTATGATAATTTAATCCTATTGCTTTGCAGGCAATAGGCCTCGCGGCGCGTCTGAACCGATGCGGCAAAGAAAATGTGAGCTATCAAAATCGCAATGTCCGGTGGTGGGATGTATACTGGCGAACAAGCAAAACTGCGTCCACTACAGCCAGCCTTCATCATGGCTAACTCAGGCGAGGCCGTGACGTACGGAGAGCTTGAGGCCCGCAGCAATCGCCTCGCCCATCTCTTTCGTCATCACGGACTCGCCCGGCTCGGCCACTACGCCATCTTCATGGAGAACAACAGCCGCTACCTCGAGGCCTGCGGAGCAGGAGAGCGATCCGGGCTCTACTACACGTGCGTTAATTCATACCTGACCGCAGGTGAGCTCGCGTACATCCTGAAAAACAGCGAGTCCCGCATCCTGATCACGTCCATGGCCAAGCTGGACGTGGCGCGCAGCGCTCTGAAAGAATGCCCAAAGATTGAACTGTGCCTTGTGGTGGACGGTCCCGGAGAAGGCGAACGGATTGCCGGCCTGGACCAGGCGACCGCGGCGATGCCGGCGACCCCAATTCCCGATGAAAGCTTCGGCACCGCAATGCTTTATTCATCGGGAACGACGGGACGGCCGAAGGGAGTCTTGCGGCCGCTCCCGGAGCAGCATCCGGCGCAGCCTTCGCCCGTTGCCGCTGCGCTGCATTGGCTTTGGCGCTATCGTGAAGGCATGGTGTATCTCTCACCGGCGCCACTCTACCACGCAGCCCCGCAGATCGCCGTCAATCTCACGATCCGCACGGGCGGCACAGTCATCATCATGGAGCGTTTCGATCCTGAAAGGTATCTCGAACTCGTTCAGGAATACCGGGTGACCCATAGTCAGCTCGTGCCCACGATGTTCTCCCGCATGCTGAAGCTTCCAGAGTCCACACGGCTGCGTTACGACCTGTCGTCTTTGGAAATCGCCGTCCATGCTGCCGCGCCTTGCCCCGTGCCCGTGAAAGAGGACATGATCAAATGGTGGGGGCCGATCATCCACGAATATTACGGCGCGACCGAAGCCCTTGGGTTCACCTCCTGCACCAGCGAAGAATGGCTTGCCCACAAGGGAACTGTCGGAAAGGTCGTGTTAGGTGACCTCCATATTCTCGACGAAGCGTTGCAGCCATGCCCTGCCGGCAAGCCCGGCACGTTGTGGTTCAAGCCTGCTTTGCCCTTTGAATATTTCAACGATCCTCAAACAACGAGCGAAAACCGTTCACCGGACGGCGCCATGACCACAGTCGGCGACATCGGTTACATCGACGAGGATGGATATCTTTATCTGACCGATCGTGCGAGCTTCACGATCATCTCGGGCGGCGTCACCATCTATCCGCAGGAATGCGAAAACCTGCTGGTCACCCACCCCAAAGTTGCGGACGCAGCCGTGTTCGGCGTCCCCAATGCAGATTTGGGCGAGGAAGTGAAGGCTGTCGTGCAACCCATGCCGGGCGTAACGCCGGGTCCGGATCTCGCCCAGGAACTGATCGCATTCTGCAGCCAGTTCTTATCGCGTCAAAAGGTGCCGCGCTCGATCGATTTTGAAAACGAACTGCCGAGACTGCCAACCGGCAAACTCTATAAGCGCCTCTTGCGCGATCGCTATTGGAGAGATCAAGGCGGCCGGAGAGTTCTGAGGAGATCCGCTACATTTGCACCTGATCGGACGAGCCTTTTACGAAGCGAGCTTCAAAGAAACGCCGTTCTCGCCGCTCAGTCGCTTTGGACCGAGGCTCCAGGTTATACGCTCCGCCGGCAAGCGGACTGCGACCGTCGTGCCAACTCCGGGCGAACTTTCGATAGTAAGCGTTCCGCCATGCAGTTCCGTCAGTTTGACGGCCAAGGGCAATCCAAGGCCCGTGCCTTGGAACCGCCTGGAAAGGCTGCTGTCCACTTGACAGAACAGCTGGAGCGCCTGTTGGATTTGGTCGCACGACATGCCGATGCCGGTATCTGCAATCATCAGACTCATGCCGCCGCCTTCGTTGGCCACAGCAATCGAGACTGAGCCGCCCGGCGGGGTGAACTTGATCGCATTTGAAAGCAGGTTGATTACGATTTGCTTCAGCTTCGTCTTATCGCCGTAAATAAGAACTCCAATTTCTTTCCTGTCGATTGCGAGATAGACTCCGCTCGTCGATGCATGCAGGTTGACCGCTGCCACACTTTCTTGAATGATTTTCTCTAGTCCGATCTGTTCCTCGTACAATTCGAGCTTGCCGGCCTCGATCTTGGTGACATCGAGAATGTCGTTAACGACATCGAGCAGGTGGGCTCCCGAGCGGTGAATGTCGGCGGCATATCCCGCATAGCGGTCTGGCTCGTTTCCGAGAAGCTTATCGCGGATGACCTCGGAAAACCCGAGAATCGCGTTCAGGGGTGTCCGAAGCTCATGGCTCATATTTGCGAGGAAGGCCGATTTCGCCTCGTTCGCCTCCTCGGCACGGCGCTTCGCCACGACGAGCTCGGCATTTGTCTCCAGAACCTTCTCACTTTCCTTGTCGAGCGCGATCGCATGCTGGACGCGGCGCGAGATTTCGCGGTTCAGCATGATCATCATGATCAGCGGCAGGCTCAACGCAATAATCCCTAGGCCGATGACGATGTTGCCTTGATGGTTTGCGGCTGCGAGGGCTTCGTCCTTGCCTAGCCCGACCACCACAATCAGCGGATAGCCTCCTACCTTGCGCCAATGGTGCAAGCGCATCACACCATCGATCGGGCTTCTACGGGTATACTTACCAACATTGGCTAGCTTCGAATCGCCCAACGCCATCACCGCTGCGGCCTTGGCGCCGACCGCCGAGAGAGCGAGCCCCCCCGAGGTGTATCGCGCAAGTACTACCCCGTCGCCGCGGAGCAGATTGAGCGTCGAATCCCTTCCAAGATCGACGTTCCGGTGCAGCGCTGTCAGAAGCTCCGGATCGAGGGCAAACTCAAGGACGCCCGCGAACCGGCCATCTTTCGTTTCCAGGCGCGTGGACACCGGGATGATCGGGCGCTTGGAGAATTTTCCGACAACCGGTTGCCCGATGAAAAATCCCAGCTTGGGGTTGTCGCGGTGCGCAGCGAAATAGTCGCGATCGGAGAAATAAACCGGAGTTGAGCCTGGCTCAATCAGCGATGCAATAACTTTTCCGTCAGCATCCGTGATGGCTATGTTGACCGTGGGACTCACAAGCTCTGAAACCGTGTTCCTCCATTTTACAAGATCGAAAGACTGCCCCTCCCTCTGCTCATGCTCGATTTCATGTTTAAGAAACTCCATAGCGCCGGCAATACCATCCAACGTCCCCCGGATCTGTTCTTTGAAGCCGGCGGAAAGATTGGCGGCCTCGACGCGCGCGCGATCGAGCGCAGCGTCGCGATTGGTCACAACGGCGTCGGTTACGAGGATGCAAATCGCGGCCATGATTGCTGCGCTGAAAGCTGCAATGCGGCGCTTGATAATTTGCCCGGACTGGTACCGGGGGTTCTCTTTAGAGTGCGGCTGCATCTGCCTGGTCCAGATTATCCGTCTTCGCATTCGCGAATATTTACTGCGCCGCCAAAATAAAACATGCGGGGGGCGCGATCTTAATCGGGAAGATGGCAGAGTGAAGATGAGAGGAAATTTTTACAGTCCAAACTAACTAAAGAATTAGCGTATATTAAAGAGATATTTTCCTTTTTTATTAAAAATACACTCAAATCTATCCTGAAGACTTCTCATCAGGAGCTTCAGCCCAGCGCCTCACTGGGACACCGCTCTTACCCCTCATTTATGAATTGCGAGCAAGCCCGGTTCGGCATTGAAGTCACGGACAAGGGGTCCGAAGAGCAAGCAGACGATAATGCGTTTGCTTCTCCTCCTCACCGGGGGTTAAAAGCCCCGGACACCGAGACCTAGGCTGGAGTATCTCATGGACGCCGATGAATTCCGCCGTTTCGGCTACCAGCTCATCGACTGGGTCGCGGACTACCGCGAAGGGCTGGCCCGTCTGCCCGTCATGAGCCAGGTGCAGCCAGGTGAGATTCGCGCTGGATTTCCCGCGCATCCGCCCCAAAAGGGGGGCCGGCTGGACCAAGCCCTGGCCGCACTCGACCGGGAGGTGATGCCGGGCATTACCCATTGGAACCACCCCAGCTTCTTCGCCTACTTTCCCAGCAACACGAGCTACGCCTCCATCCTGGCGGACCTCGTGGCCTCGGGCCTGGGCGTACAGGGCATGAGCTGGCAGACCAGCCCCGCCGCAACCGAGGTGGAAGAGGTGGTCATGGACTGGCTCCGCCAGATGATGGGCCTCAGCGAGGCCTGGACGGGGGTGATCCACGACACCGCCAGCACCGCCACCCTCACGGCCCTCCTCTGCGCCCGCGAGCGGACCTCCTGCTTCAGCCAGAACCGCCAGGGCCTGCAGTCCGGCGAGGCGCCGATGGTGGTCTACGCCTCGGACCAGAGCCACAGCAGCATCGAGAAGGCGGCCTTGCTGGCGGGCTTCGGCAGGGCGCATCTGCGGCTTTTGCCCACCGGCGAGGATCACGCGCTCCCGCTGGATTTATTGGAGGCGGCCATCGCCAGGGATTTGGAAAGCGGGCTGCGCCCTTGCGCTCTCGTGGCCTGCATCGGCACCACCGGCACCACGGCTGTCGATCCGCTGGAGCGAATGGCGGACATCGCCGAACGCCATGGCATGTGGCTGCACGTGGACTCCGCCATGGCCGGGACCGCCATGGTGCTGCCCGAGTGCCGCGCGCACTTTGCGGGCATCGAGCGGGCCGACTCCTTGGTTTTCAATCCCCACAAGTGGATGGGCGTGGGCTTCGACTTCAGCGCCTATTACGTGCGCGATCCCGAGCACCTCATCCGCGTCATGAGCACAAATCCCAGCTACCTGCAGACAAAGCAGGACGGCGAGGTGAAGAACTACCGGGACTGGCACGTGCAACTGGGGCGGCGCTTCCGGTCCATCAAGCTTTGGTTTTATCTCATGGACGTGGGCGTGGAGGCCCTACAGGCGCGCCTGCGGCGGGACCTTGCCAACGCCCAGTGGTTCAAGGAGCAGGTGGACGCAGCCGCCCACTGGGAGCGCCTCGCCCCCGTGCCCTTCCAGACAGTCTGCATTCGCCATGTCCCGGCCCCGCTTTCAGGGGACGAGGACGCTCTCAAGGCCCACAATCTGGAGATCGCCCGGCGCATCAACGAGGGCGGGAAGGCCTACATCACGCCTTCCGTCCTGAAGGGGAAGCAGATGCTGCGGGTGAGCATCGGCGCCGAGACCACGGAGCGCGCCGAGGTTGAGGCCCTGTGGACGCTTCTGAACGAGGCGGCCGGGTGAACCGGGATGGCGCGTGGTTACTCGATTGCGAGGGCTAAGACCGCCCTTTCGAGCGTTTTGAGATCAAAAGGTTTTTGAAGTCTTGGGACGCTTTTGTACCGTTCCAGCAGGGAGCTGTAGCCCGTCGCGAATATGAACGGAATACCGCGTGCAACGAGGACATCCGCAGCCGCGTACGAATTTTCACCGTTAAGGTTCACGTCGAGCACGGCAAAATCGAGCGGCAACGTCATTGACTTTTCAACCGCGGCAGCGAGGTTGCTCGCGGTGGCGACGACATTGTGACCGAGATCCGTCAGCATGTCCGCAATCATCATTGCGACAAGGAATTCGTCTTCGACGACCAAGGCACTTTTCGAGCTCGATATGACTTTTCGATACTCGCAAACCACGGGACACTCTTTTCGCTGCCGGTTTTCAAGGCCATCGACTTTACAAATGAGGCGAATTTTTCTTAACCGCTAGGTCAACGGTGTCGCAAGGACTAAGTTCTTAATGGTGTCGTAAACTAGACCGCATGATGCATAGAGAGTCGGCCTTTGCTTGACTCGAGGTTCGGCCGGCGCCGAAGAAATGATATTAGCTAAGCTAGAGCTCGGCAATTTTCTTTGATCTTATACATAATTTTCTTGGATGAATCATAAAGTGCGCTGGCCAAATGCGCATCCTGCCTGTAATTGTGTGACTCTATCTGGGCTTTTCTGGGCACCGTCTTTTCATCTTTTTGACCACTCCGCGGATGTAGCAACCGCCGCTACAAGCGTGTGATATGCAGAAGCAACAAAAGCCATATCTGGTTGGCGTAGGAGGATCGGCGGGAAGCATCCCGGCCATCAAAAGATTCCTGTCGGCGCTTGGACAAGCTGGCCAAGTTGCTTTGATTGTCAAGATTTATTCCCAAGCCACTCCCTCCGTCTCTGCTGCGGAAGTCTTCCAATCCAGCACACCGATGGCGGTGTTCGATGCCGAGAACGGCCGCCAGGTTGATCCCGGGTGCGTATTTGTCGCACGAGCCGATGAGTTGGTGCAACTCAAGGCTGGACGCCTTCAGGTTGGCCCGCGCAAAGGGTCAAAGCCTGCGTTGCGGTCTATCGACACGCTCTTTCATTCGCTCGCCAAGGCTCTGGGCGCGCATTCAGCCGGCATTTTGTTTTCGGGAGAAGATTCCGATGGCGTGCTGGGCCTTGAAGAGCTGGCTCGCTCGGGCGCGCTGACGCTTGTCCAGGATCCCGACACCGCCGATCATCGCAGCATGCCTGAAGCTGCGATCGCCCTCAGCACGATCGACGTGGCGGGTTCGCCGGAACGGCTTGCGGAGGAACTCATCGCTCACCTCGCCCGCCGCAAGGACGCACCGGGAATTGCCAAGGCAGCCGAGGTTCACAGCCACGATCTCTCGGAGATTTGCCGCGTGCTTGAGGGTGCAACCGGTCACGATTTCCGGCACTACAAGACGAGCACTTTGGTTCGGCGAGTCTCGCGGCGCATTCACATTACAGGCTCAGCTTCGCCCGACGATTATCTCCTGACGCTGCAAGACAATGCCGAAGAGGCGCGGCACCTGATGCGCGATCTTCTTATCGGCGTGACCTCCTTCTTTCGCGACCCGTTGGCCTTCGACGCCCTCTCGGAGACCGCTCTCAAGCCGCTCTTCGAAACCGGCCCGGCTTCGCTTCGCTTTTGGGTGCCTGGCTGCGGAACGGGGCAGGAGGTCTATTCGCTCGCGATGCTCGTCACGGAACTGCTGGAGAATGCACCGGCCAGACCTGACGTGCAGATCTTTGCAACCGACCTCGATGAGCGAGCGTTGGGTGTCGCACGGCGCGGGAACTATCCGAGATCGATTGCCGGCGAGATGAGCGACGCCAGGCTGAAGCGCTTCTTTGAGCCTCATGGCCACCGTCTTCAGGTTAGCAAGGAACTGCGAAAGCTCGTGGTTTTCTCGCCGCACAACCTGATCAGCGATCCGCCTTTTTCGCGTCTCAACCTGATTTCGTGCCGCAATCTCTTGATTTATCTCGGCCCGCATCTGCAAAACAAGCTGATGTCCGTCTTTCACTACTCCCTTCGCGATGACGGCTTTCTGTTCTTGGGGTCATCCGAATCAGTTGCGGGCCACTCCGAACTATTTAGGATTGTCGATGCGAAGCACCGGATCGCACAGCGAAGGTCAACAGGGGCACATCGAATGAAGTTGCCGCGGCAAACGGGGGTTGCTACGGGTCTCGGGCCGGCGCGTCCGCAGGAAACGGCCGAGGTCGATATCGGCGCTCTGAGCCAGCGCATCGTCCTCGATGAGTTCGCGCCGCCTTATGCCATCGTCAATCAGGACGCGCAGGTCGTCTATCTTTCGCAGAAGATCGGAGCCTTCCTGCAGCCGCCTGAAGGGGAGTTCTCCAACAATATCTTTCGCATGGCGCGGAGCGGCTTGCGGGTCGGACTGCGCTCGGCCTGGAGTGAAGCCCAGGAATTGCGGCGGAAGGCGATTTACGAGGGCCTTTCCGTTGAAGTGGAAGGAGAGCCGCATCTTATCCGGCTGACAGTGCAGCCGATGCCGGATGGGGGCCATGCGCCGGGCCTTGCCATGATTGTTTTTGAAATCATGGGGCCGGTAGCGACGGGATCACTTACCTCCCAGCCCCACTCGCCGGAAGAAGCCGAGCGACTGGTCGCAAAGCTGGAAGCAGAGCTTCTGCGCACCAGGGATGAACTGGAAAGGGCGGTCCAGGACCTCGAGGCTGCAAACGAAGAGCTGAAATCCTCCAACGAGGAACTCCTCTCGATGAACGAGGAGTTGCAGTCTTCGAACGAGGAACTCGAAAGCTCAAAAGAGGAGGTCGAAGCCGCGAATCTGGCGTTGGCAGGCACAAATGCCGACTTGCAGAACCTGCTTCACTCGACCGAGCTTGCGACCATCTTCATCGATGCCTCGGGCTGCCTGCGACGCTTCACGCCGGCCGCCACCGCGCTGTACAACCTTGCCATGAGCGATATCGGCCGCCCCATCCGTCATTTCACACACGTCTTCGAAAATCTCGCGATCCCCTCTCTCGAGGACGTTCTTGAAGGCGGCACTCGTCTCGAGCGGGAGGTTCGAAGCCAGGATGGCAGGACTTTCCTGCAACGCGTAACGCCTTACCGGACTGCGGACGGCGAACCCGACGGCACGGTGATTACCTTCCTCGACATTACGCAGCAGAAGAAGACGCAGCACCGCCTCAAGATGGCGGAGCAGGAAGCCGAGGCGCGCCTCGCGGAGCTGGAAAGCGTGTATGCAACGGCGCCCGTGGGCCTCGCGCTGCTCGACCGCGATTTCCGCTACGTCCGTATCAACGATGCGTTGGCGGAGATGAACGGTTTGCCGGCCAAGGATCACATCGGAAAAACCGTGCAGGAGACCGTGCCGGATCTCATGCAAGATGTAATGCCGATGCTCAAACACGTCCTTGAGACGGGCGAGACGATCGGCCCGCGCGAGGTCACGGGCGAGACGCCAAAAGAGCCGGGCCGGCAGCGGACCTGGCTCGAAAGCTGGGGGCCGATTGTCAGTCCGTCCGGGGAACTCATCGGACTTCACGGCTCGGTCAAGGACATCACGGACCGCAAGCAGGCGCAGGTTGACCTCGCCGCAAGCGAGGCCCGGCTGCGGCGGCTGATCGATAATCTCTTCGCTTTTGTCGGGATTCTAACGCCGGAGGGCGTTCTGACCGAATCGAACAAGGCGCCGCTGGAAATCGCCAATCTCTCGCGCGAAGACGTGATCGGAAAGCCGATTTGGGAGAGCCATTGGTGGAGTTCCTCCGAGGCATCGCAGCAGCGCCTCAAGGACGCTTTTGCGAGAGCGCTCAGCGGCGAGACCGAGCGCTACGATGTCGACATGCGCATCGCTGGCGACCAGTTCATCACGATCGACTTTCAGCTGGCGCCCCTCAAGGACGAAACCGGCAAGGTTATCGAGGTTATTTCGTCAGGTATCGATATTTCCCAGCGCATGAAGGTGGAACGCCATCGTGAGCTTCTCATCCAGGAACTCAACCATCGGGTGAAGAACACACTTGCGACGATCCAGGCCATCGCCCTGGTGTCGTTGAGGCATACGCGCTCCGTGAAGGACTTCGCGGATGGTTTCAGCGGAAGGTTGCTCGCCATTGCCAGAGCCCACGATGGCCTCGTCAACGGCACCGCCACGAGCAGCGAGCTTACCGATATCGTTCAGCGGCAGGTCGGGCCCTATGCGGAGAGTGCGGACAGGTCTTTGTCGCTGCAGGGACCGGCCATCGTGCTTTCCGCCAGTGAGGCCTATAATCTCGGCCTGATCCTCCACGAACTGGCAACCAACGCCACAAAGCACGGGGCGCTCTCCCGTCCAGGCGGGAAGGTCGACATCGGCTGGACATTCAATCGCCCCGGCGGACGTGTCGTTCTTCTCTGGACAGAAACGGGCGGCCCGCTGGTTGAGGAGCCGAGGCGCGATGGATTTGGAGCGCGGCTCATCCGGCAAATGGCCGACTCATTGGGCGGCAAGTTCACACCTGCGTTCGATCCGGGCGGCTTTTCGGCTGAACTCGAGTTTCCAATCGCTAAATAGTCCGCTTTGGCGCGGACCCGGCTGAAGCCGGGTCATCCCTGCACCGCCGGTCTTTCGGGCGCTGGCGCGTCCGGTGCGCTATTCGTCGAAGAACGCCATCCTCGAATAGCGGTGCCGCCTTCGTTTCGCGTGCCGGTGCTCGACCGATGCGTCAGCCGCGGGAGCGGTTGACGCCGCCACTGGGTCCACTGCCGCCGTATCCCCGAGCATCCAGGGTGGCAGATATGAGTGGTCGTCATGATTGACCGCCTCATCTTGCGCAGGAAACGGACTCGTCTGCCCTTCGTTTGGCGTACCCTGCGCCCACGCACCAATTGGAGAGAATGAAACGGCGAGTAATACGGCAACGCATATGCATTTACGCATAAACTTACTCCTACACGCCATGAAGATCGAAGTGAACAGATGCAACTTCCGCTAAACGAAGCAACTCGAAATAGTGCTTCGCGAGCACACGCTACTGAACAGCGCGGTAATAAAAACTGCTTTGCCGTGGAATAACACATCCAAAGCCAAAATCATAATCTTTTATGATCTTCAGGGATGGAAAAATAGGACACAGCGGATGAGACACAACGCGAAAATGCGATACTTGCAGCCTCTGCAGCGAAGCCTCGGGTCTCCAGGCCGCGCGAAATAAATTGTCAGCGCGCGCTCAGCGTGCGGCGACATAGGCCTGGACAGAAGTCAGCCTTGGTCCATAGTTAGAAAGGCGCTCGACCCGGCGGCCGCATTTTGACGCAATACTGTGCTCGCCAAGGCGGGTTGCTTAACGGTCATTACTGAAATGCGCTTAATGTGACCAACGTCGATGCTTGACGGTTCCGCTGCACCGAAGCTCGCACACACGCCCCTCGGCGGACGAACTGCACTGACCATCGGCGCGATTGGAGTCGTTTTCGGCGACATCGGTACCTCGCCGCTCTATGCCGTCGATCAGATCTTCTACGGCCCCGCCCATATTGCCCCAACTACGGAGAATGTTCTTGGCTGCATCTCTCTCGTCATATGGGCGCTGACACTTATTGTCAGTTGCAAATACGCGGCCTTTGTCCTGCGCGCCGACAGCGACGGCGAAGGCGGTGTTTTTGCGCTCTACAGCCTTCTGCACAAATTCAGGGACAAGAGCCCTTACTTTGTTGTCCTGCTCGGTGGGCTGATGCTTGGCGCCGGGTTTCTGTTCGGCGACGGCATCATCACGCCCGCGATCAGCGTGCTCGCGGCCGTGGAAGGCCTGAAAGTCGCCACACCGATGTTCGCGGATGCGATCGTCCCCATCACCTTTATCATCCTCGCGTTTTTATTTGCCGTTCAACGCAAGGGAACGGCGGGCGTGGGCCAGATATTCGGTCCCATCCTTATTCTCTGGTTCGGCATCATCGCCGTGCTTGGCTTCCTGCAAATCAGGCTCCATCCAGAGATTGTAAAAGCGTTCAACCCCGCTTACGCCTTCACGTTTCTGCAACAAACCGGAGCCCGCAGCATCCTGTTGACCATCGGCGCGCTGATGCTGGTGGTGACGGGCGGCGAGGCGATGTACGCCGATCTCGGTCATTTCGGCGCGCGCCCAATCCGGATGGGCTGGTTTGCGATCGTGTTTCCCGCGCTGATTTTGAATTATCTGGGCCAAGGCGCTCTGCTTCTCGGCCAGCCGCCGGCCGAACAGAGTCAACTATTCTACAGCATGGTGCCCCATGCGTTGCTTTACCCGATGGTTGCTCTCGCCACGATTGCCACCGTCATCGCGTCGCAAGCCCTCATATCCGGGGCATTCTCGCTGACTTCTCAAGCCATCGCGCTCGGCCTTTTCCCGCGACTGCAGCGTCGTGCATACCCACGATGACGCATGAAGGACAAATCTATATACCTTTCGTGAACTGGGCCTTGTTCGCGGGTTGCGTGGCCTTGGTTTTCACTTTTCGCTCAAGCGACGCGCTGGCCGCGGCCTACGGCCTCGCCGTTTCGGGCGTGATGGTCATCACATCCATCGCCATGATCCCGATCGGCACGCATTACTGGAGATGGAGCACGCTCGCCAGCGGCGGCGTGTTCGGATTTTTCACCGTCGTCAATGCGCTGTTCTGCGGTGCAAGCACATTCAAGTTTCTGGAAGGCGGGTATATCCCGTTGAGCATCGGCCTTGCGGTCTTCGCCGTCATGCGAACCTGGCGATGGGGCCGGAAGGCGACTTTTGCCGCCTATACCGCGAAGCACACCATGACCATGCGCAAGCTGGTGGAGTTCCACAGGAACGAAAAGGTCTACAT
This sequence comes from uncultured Alphaproteobacteria bacterium, assembly GCA_963834165.1. Classification (GTDB taxonomy): domain Bacteria; phylum Pseudomonadota; class Alphaproteobacteria; order Rhizobiales; family Rhodomicrobiaceae; genus Rhodomicrobium. The sequence goes on from CAWIAL010000019.1 coordinate 300,595, forward strand.
GGAGCGCATCGCCCTCCTGATGACGCCCAAGCATCTTTCGTCACTCAGCGACAATGCCCCCGCGTTGCTGCAGCTCTTATACGACCGTTACGGGATCCTTCCGCGCCATCTCATTTTCGTCCAGGTGGCGCATCGCAAAATGCCCTATATCCACGATGGCCGCTACGGCATCACGGTTTTTCACAGGGACCAGGATAGCAGCATCATCGCTGTGACCCTGCAATTCGGCTTCATGGAGGACCCGAATGTCGAATCCGTGCTTGAGGACATGGCGAAGCACCATGAGATCGACTTGCCGCTTCAAGAAAACCGCTGGATCGTGCACGTCTCGTTCGAGAACTTGCTGCCGTCCCGAAATATGAGCGCGATCGGCCGTGTGCGGCTGAAGCTGTTTTGTTTTCTGCGGCAGGTTTCGCAGCCGGCTCATTACTTCTACGGGCTAGGCGACAATGTGCAGCTATCGGCCGAAATCATGCCGGTGCGCCTGAAGTAACGGCTCCTGGTGAGCCTGCGAGCAAGCGCACGCCTTCCCGAAGTCAAGTCTTTGTTATCCCCGATCCAACACATCGCCTTCACATCCCATTAGCATCGCGGGTTGCGATGCAGCGCCTTTGTTTCATTTATTGTGGATAGCGAATGAATACTCTCTCTTATTGATTAGAGTTCGAAGGATAGCGTGATATTCGCTCTGCTTAATTGCGTAACAGCGATGCACCGCGGACCGCACACGCTTAATGCCGCTCGCAACAAAGGTCATCATGAGGGCAACTCCACATTTCCCCGTATTCACCAGTATTAGTCCAGTTCAATTGTTTCGAAATATCCCCGGAAGATTGAAAGCGGCGAAGAGCAGGGTTGCGGTGTCTGCGAAACGGCGCATCCGTGAGCGCGCCGACTTGGTCCTGCGCCCGGTTGTAAGCCACGTGGTCTTGAAACTCGCGACGCCGCAAGGTCTCGTCCGCCGCATCATCGGATGGAGCGACGACCCGGCGACAGCCGCCGCCGCGGCGGAGCTGGTTGCGAGCGGAATGCGCGCCCCCGCGCCGTCGGACGTCCTGGGCAACTACCTCAGAGGCCTCGTGATCTTCGGGGACGGCGCTGGCTTTCGCTATGAGTTCATTCAAGGCGCGCGCCGTCATAGACGCTGCATCCGCACACGTTCCGAAGCGCGTGCAGACATATGCTCGGCGGGACGGCATTACGGTGCGTTTCGACCAGGACTTCGACGCAATCGTCGATGGCTGCGTGCGCGGGCGGATCACTTGGATCACCCCCGGCCTTCGCGCCCTATACCGCCAGTTGTATCAACTGGGTTACGTCAGCTGCGTGGGGACCTACCGGGACGGCCGGCTGATCGGAGGGCTCTGGGGCCTCGTCATCGGCGGGACTTTCGGCCTCATGAGCATGTTCCACGAGGAGGACCACGCCGGCGCCGTGGCATTCGCAGCCCTCGTCTCCTCCATCAAGACCGGGGAACGCTGGAGCTTGCTCGACGTCGGCTGCCTCAACGCCAACTACGCCCGTTACGGCGCGTGGGAATTACCTCTCGCGGAGTTTGTGGCGCTGGTTCTACAGAACGCCGTCCCGCCGGTCCGGCCATCGGCGGAGCATCGGCGTGGAAACGCAGCAAATGGCCACTGCCTGCAAGCGACGGCCGCGGAATTCAACGCCGCTCCAGGGTAACGGCTGCGCCAAAGAGGATGCTGCCACATGGTTCGACAGGCTCACCATGAGGTGTGATGTGATAAGTCGCGGCCTCATCCTGAGCTTGTCGAAGGATAGAGCCACGAAAGTATCGCTCACGCTTTGATCGTCTGCCGCTGGGCTCAGCCGCGCTGACCTTGCTCATACTGGCCGCCGGCCTCGATGCGGTGCGCGCGACGAAAGGATGCGCCAGGTGCGGGCGGTGACAAAGCCATATTTCCTTGGCAAAGACGAGCGCCCCATCGTCCCGGAATAAACGCCTTCCTTCCGATCCTGGATCGACATGATGGAGAGCGGCCTTGTTACGCTTGAAAAGCCGCGCGTTCTTCAATATTGGAAGAAGCGGTCGAGCTACATGGAGCGTCTGAGATAGAGCGTACGGGAGCACTTGCATCTTGTTGAGCCCCCAACAAGCCGGCTTGCGATGGCTGAACTGCTGGAAAACTGAACGATTGCGTTCGATCTGACCCAGCCGGGTGGGGATATCCAATCTCGTCGCCGAATCTAAATCACATAAGGCCGCGCACCCGTTTGGCGACGACCTCTCCAAGGGTTTAAAAATGCCAGAATATCGCTCAAGAACTTCCACCCACGGCCGCAACATGGCCGGCGCTCGCGGACTTTGGCGCGCCACCGGCATGAAGGACGAGGACTTCGGCAAGCCGATCATTGCCATCGCCAATTCCTTCACTCAGTTCGTGCCGGGCCACGTTCACCTGAAGGATCTTGGCCAGCTCGTTGCGCGCGAGATCGAGAAAGCGGGCGGCGTCGCCAAGGAATTTAACACCATCGCCATCGATGACGGCATCGCCATGGGCCATGGCGGCATGCTCTATTCGCTGCCGAGCCGCGAGCTGATTGCGGACTCCGTCGAGTACATGGTCAACGCCCATTGCGCCGATGCGCTTGTGTGTATCTCGAATTGCGACAAGATCACGCCCGGCATGCTGATGGCGGCGCTGCGGCTCAACATCCCGGCGATTTTCGTGTCGGGCGGCCCCATGGAGGCCGGTAAGGTCACTTTGAAGGGCAAGACCATCGCTGTGGACCTCATCGACGCCATGATCAAGGGCGCCGACAAGACCGTCAGCGACGAGGAGGCTCTCGCGTACGAGCGCGAGAGCTGTCCGACCTGCGGGTCGTGTTCCGGCATGTTTACAGCGAATTCGATGAACTGCCTCACCGAGGCGCTGGGCCTGTCGCTGCCTGGCAACGGCACGCTGGTCGCGACGCATGCCTGCCGCAAGGAGCTGTTCCTTGAAGCAGGCCGGCGGATCGTGGAACTTACGAAGCGCTACTACGAGAGTGGCGATGAAAGCGCGCTGCCTCGCTCGATAGCAAATTTCGAAGCCTTCGAGAACGCCATGAGCCTCGACATCGCAATGGGCGGGTCGACCAACACCGTTCTGCACTTGCTCGCGGCGGCGGAGGAAGGCGGCGTGCACTTCACCATGGCCGATATCGATCGCCTCTCGCGGCGCACGCCCTGCCTGTGCAAGGTCGCGCCGAGCAAGAACGACGTGCATCTGGAGGATGTGCATCGCGCGGGCGGCGTCATCGCCATTCTTGGTCAGCTCGACCGCGCCGGCCTCATTAATGCCGAATGCGCGACCGTTCATTCCGCCACTGTCGCCGAAGCGCTGCGCCAATGGGACATCAGCCGCACCGATGGAGTTGAAACGCACAGTTTTTACCGCGCTGCGCCGGGCGGCGTCAGAACGACGGAAGCCTTCAGTCAGTCGAAGCGGTCGGCTGCGCTTGATCTGGACCGGGCCAAAGGTGTGATCCGCTCCGCCGAAAACGCATTCTCCCAGGATGGCGGGTTGGCGGTCCTTTACGGCAATATCGCTGGCGACGGCAGCATTGTGAAAACAGCAGGCGTCGACGAAAGCTGCCTTAAGTTCTCTGGCGTCGCCGTGGTCTGCGAAAGCCAGGAAGAGGCGGTGGACAGGATCCTGGGCGGCGGTGTGAAGGCAGGCGACGTCGTTGTCATCCGCTACGAAGGCCCCGTAGGCGGTCCCGGGATGCAGGAGATGCTTTATCCGACGAGCTATTTGAAAAGCGTCGGTCTCGGCAAGCAGTGCGCGCTGATCACGGATGGGCGGTTCTCGGGTGGCACCGCCGGTCTATCGATCTGCCATATTTCACCGGAAGCCGCTGAGGGCGGCGCCATTGCCCTGATCGAGAACGGAGATATCATCGACATCGATATCCCTGGGCGCTCCATCAATTTAAGGCTTGATCAGGCGGAGCTTGCCACGCGCCGTAAGGCGATGGAAGAGAGGGGGCAGGCCGCCTGGAAGCCGCTTGAACGGCAGCGTGAAGTGAGCCAAGCCCTTAAAGTGTACGCTGCCATGGCGACCAGCGCCGCGCGAGGCGCTGTGCGCGACGTGACCAGAGTGCGCGGCTGAGCATGATTAACCAACCAACCACCGGAGAACCATGATATGAGCAAAATCTCTGCGATCGGCGCGCTGGAAATACTCGACTCACGTGGCAATCCCACGGTGCGGGTGCAGCTCGCTTTAGATAACGGCATTGCCGTCTCGGCTTCAGTTCCCTCTGGCGCATCGACAGGAGAGTACGAGGCCGTCGAATTGCGTGACCACGACGCATCGCGTTATGGCGGCAAGGGCGTCCTCAAGGCTGTCGCCAACGTCACGGATATTATTGCCTCCGAGCTGATCGGCCTGGAGCCAAACCGCCAAGCCGAAATCGATCAGCTCATGCTCGATCTCGACGGAAGCCCGAATAAAGCAAAGCTCGGGGCGAATGCCATCCTCGGCGTCTCCATGGCCGTCGCTCGCGCCGCCGCCCTCGATGCAGGCTTGCCCCTTTATGCTTATCTCGGCGGCGAGGCGGCGAAGCGTCTTCCCGTTCCCATGATGAACATCGTGAACGGCGGCAAGCACGCCGACAACAGCGTCGACTTTCAGGAATTCATGGTCATGCCGGTTGGCGCACCGAGCTTCGGGGAGGCGCTTCGCTATGGCGCCGAAACCTTCCATGCGCTTGCGAAAATCCTGAAGAAGAAGGGCTACGCCACCTCGGTGGGCGACGAGGGCGGCTTTGCTCCAAACCTCAAGAGCAACGAGGAAGCCTGCGAAGTGATCGTCGAAGCCATCAAGGCGGCCGGATATGAGCCCGGCAAGGATGTCGCGATTGCGCTCGACCCGGCAGCGAGTTCCTTCTATTCCGAAGGCTCTTACCGCCTGACCAAATCCGGCCAGGGCGACAAATCCAGCGCCGAGATGATTGCGCTTTACGGGCGCTGGCTCGACGCCTTTCCGATCGTCTCCATCGAAGACGGGCTCGACGAGAACGATTGGCAAGGATTCGCGGCGCAAACCGCGGCCCAGGGCAGCCGCATTCAAATCGTCGGCGACGATATTTTCGTAACCAATCCAGCCTTCATCGAGCGGGGCATTGCAGCAAAGGCCGCCAATGCCGTTCTGATCAAGCTCAACCAGATCGGCACGGTCACCGAGACGAGAAAGGCCATCGAGCTTTGCCGCGAGGCGGGCTGGGGCTATGTGATTTCTCATCGGTCCGGCGAGACGGAGGATACCTTCATGGCCGATTTTGCTGTCGCCATGGGAGGCGGCCAGATCAAGACCGGATCGGCTTGCCGCAGCGAGCGGATCGCCAAGTACAATCGCTTGCTGGAAATCGAAAAAGAGCTTGGCTCCGCCGCGCAATTCCAATCGCCGTTTTCGCGAGCGGCCTGATTTGAGATAGGCATCAGAGCCGCTTGCCGCGGCTCTGATTGCATCCGCGTTCCTGTGCTCTCTTGCTGACGAAGGCAATCACATCACGCGAAAGAATGACGGACCTGCAAAGCTCTTATCGCATGATCACGGATTTGAGGCGAGGTTCCCTCGCTGCTCTATAGCGTCTTCCGCCCGGCTGACGGCGAGCCGCCAGCACGAGCGGATTCGAACACCTTATACCGAGTAATACATATCGAATTCGATGGGGTGCGGCATCATGCGGAAGCGATCGATTTCCTCGATCTTCAGCTCGATATAGGCATCGATCTGATCGTCGGTAAACACGCCGCCCTCGCAGAGGAATGCACGATCGGCGTTCAGCGAATCGATGGCTTCTTGCAGCGAACCGCAGACAGTGGGAATTTCTCTCAGTTCCACTTCAGGCAGATCGTAGAGGTTCTTGTCGACGGGATCGCCGGGATGGATGCGATTGCGGACGCCGTCGAGCCCCGCCATAAGCATCGCGGCAAAAGCAAGATAGGGATTGGCCGAAGGATCTGGAAAACGAACCTCAACCCGTTTCGCTTTCGGGTTCGACGTGACCGGAATCCGGCACGAAGCCGAGCGGTTGCGCGAGGAATAGGCGCGCAGCACAGGCGCTTCGTAACCGGGAACAAGCCGCTTGTACGAATTGGTCGTCGGGTTCGTGAATGCATTGAGCGCCTTGGCGTGCTTGAGAATGCCGCCAATGTAGAAAAGACAGGTTTCCGATAGGTCTGCGTAGAGGTTCCCGGCAAATGCGGGCTCGCCGGCCTTCCAAATCGATTGGTGCACGTGCATGCCGGAGCCATTGTCGCCAAAAACAGGCTTCGGCATGAAGGTGACGGTCTTGCCGAAGGAATTCGCGACGTTGTGAACGACATATTTGAAGGTCTGCATGGTGTCGCCCATGCGCGTGAGAGTGTTGAACTTCACGCCAAGCTCATGCTGGGCCGAGGCGACTTCGTGGTGGTGCTTTTCCGTAATGATGCCCATTTCGGACATCTTCATGAGCATTTCGGAACGGATATCCTGGGCGCTATCCACGGGAGGAACAGGGAAGTAACCGCCCTTGGTGCGGGGACGATGACCTAGATTACCCATCTCGTATTCGGTCGGCATATTGGAGGGAAGCTCTGCCGAATCAAGGCGATAACCGCAGTTGTAAGGGTCAGCGGAGAAGCGAACGTCGTCGAAAATGAAGAACTCTGCTTCCGGGCCGAAATACGCTTTGTCGCCGATACCTGTTTGCTTCAGGTAGGCCTCGGCCTTGCGCGCCGTGCTTCGCGGATCGCGATCGTAGAGTTCGCCGGTGTGAGGCTCAATGACATCGCAGAATATCGAAAGCGTCGATTGGGCAAAAAATGGATCAAGATAAGCCGTATCCGGGTCAGGCTTCAAAGCCATGTCGCTCTCATTGATCGCTTTCCAGCCTGCGATCGAGGAGCCGTCGAACGGAACGCCCTCAGCAAATGCCTCCTCGGTCATCTCCGGGGTGACTATGGTGAGGTGCTGCAACTTGCCGCGCGGATCGGTAAAACGCAGATCCACATATGGAATATCTTCGTCCTTAAGCTTCTTCACGATTTCGGTCGCGTCTGCCATGGTGAACCTCTTAAGTTTATTCGTCGGGAGGCGCTTCAGCGTGACGATAAGGGGCGGGCGGTTGGCAATCTTTATCTACTGCTGCATTCTGCGCGCTCGATAAGGCAGGGCGTAAGCACCGAAAAAAGAACCTAGAGTGTTGTGGACATCAGCGACAATGTGGGAAATTGACACTGATCATTACTGAGAAAGCCATGTTGATAACTTTCGAGTAACGGGATTCAGATGCTCCGGCGGATGCCATCAAGGCTTCATGTCACTTGCATAGTTTTAAGCGGTTGGAGGGACTGCCATTAGCTGTGGTCAGTTGCCCGCATCGATGTTTGCGCGAGCTGAGGGTTTTTCGCGATGCCATTCGTTATCATCGATTGTCTCTCCTCGGCTTCGGGGCGTGTAAACGAAGACCGCGCCGGGGCTGCCAATGACCTGGCATGGGTGATTGATGGCGCCACCGATGTCGTCGACCGCCCACTGACCGGCGCGACGACCGATGCCGATTGGATCGCGGGTCAAATCGATTCTGCGTTGTCGGGGCTTGCTACTGCCCCGCCGGCCGACCTGTCCCAGTTGCCGGCTCTGATCGCCGCGCGCTTGGCCAGCGACTTCGCTCGCGAGGCAAGACGCGCCCCAGCCGGCAAGACGGAGCACCCCTCGGCTTCAGCCATGGTTGTGCGTTCCTGCGATGCCGGAGTCGATTATGTGTCTGTCGGAGACTGCACTTTGCTCGCCGAAGGCTCGAGTGGATTCGTCCGTGTCGGGGTCGACGGCGACGCCGCAGGCGATCCTCAGCTCGCGAAAGCCTTGGCAGCCCTTCATGCCAGCCATGGCGGTCTCGAAGCCGAGACGGCGCGGGCGCGAGTTTGGCCCACGATCAAAGGCGGCCGGGCAGCGATGAACGAGCCAAACGGCTACGGCGTGTTTTCGATCACGCCCACGCCCGGGCACTTCGTGCGAACGGGCCGGGTTGCCATGCATGCCGGAGGGCATGCGCTGCTGGCAAGCGATGGTCTCATGCGTCTCGTTGATGTGTTCAGGCTTTATACGGCGCTCGATCTCTTTGCCGCCGCGCGCAACGAGGGGCTCGCGCCGCTCCTACGGCATTTGCGGGAGGTCGAGCGTGACGATGCCCATGGGCATCGATACCCGCGCGCGAAAGTCAATGACGACGCCACGGGGCTGCTGCTGCGCTGGTCGCCATAACGGGTGCAGCCGAGCCGAGTTGGGCCGCTTGCGGAAATATTGCGCTGACGCCGCCGCCGCCAAGCGAGAGCTTGAACTGTGGTACGGGGCGGGCTACTGCTGACCGGGGAACGGATTTTTTGGCCGCTTGAAAACCTTCGAGACCGATCTTGCCAGGAAAGCTGTGTCTTTAAAGCGATCAAAGTTCTTCGGGTTCTGCAGGGGAGCTCTTCGGTATGATCAAACTCGTTCGGGTGGGCAAAGCTTTTCCCAATAGCCTTTTTGTCGCCGTCGGCCTACTTTTGTGCCTTTCTGCCCATGGCGCCTTGGCCGCGCAACGCAAACCCGCGAGCACGACCGATTGTGCTTCCGCCTCCAACAAAAACAAGCCCCCCTGCATTGTCGAGAACCCAACGGGGCAAATCACCGTTTTTTGGCCGAAACTTCGCATGGGCAATGCTTTCGGCCGGGTTGTCGATTCAAAAATCGAGGTGTGGATCGACAAAACCCTCATCGGCCAGGTCAACGGCGATGCGCCGCTGACAGTGAACCTTCCGAATGGCCCGCACAAACTCGAGTTGAAGCCTTACGACGATTACTTGGAGAATATCAGACCGACGAGGGAGACGCAGATCACGGTTTCTGCGCAAAAACCGCTCTACTTCCAAATTGTCCATCAGGGGTTTGTGGTCATCGCCAGCGAACTTGACGCCTCCACAGCTCAAGCTGTGCTCTCCGGCAATGAACCACCCAAAGAAGAACGCACCGCGCCTGCGTCGCAAGCTGCGGCCTCCGATAAGGAACCAAAAAATAAACCTAACGCCTATCCATCTCTAGCAGCGCTCGCTGGCGACGATACGAAAATGCCAAGCGGGGCGGGAACAATTTATCTTTATTGGCCAAAGCCCTCGATCGGCTTAAGCTTCTTAGACAGGTTCAATACGGATGTACCTGTCTTCCTGGACGAAAAGCGCATTGGGGCTATTACAAACGGCGACTATCTGGTGCTGAAGGTCTCTTCGGGCGAGCATGTCCTGGGATTGGATGTGGGCTTGCCGAATGGCCGGCTGCTCAAGCAGGATTTCATTCTTGGGGCAGGCTCGACGAGCTATTTTCACGTCGAACACCAAGATGCGTTCAGAATGTTTGAAGATTTGCCAGAAGAAGCCGTCGATAATGTGAAGGGGCTGAGGCAGCGGGAAGCAATCGTGCGGTGATTCTATTTGTTTCATACATGATCGCTGCCCGCGCTGGCCTCAATAACACCAGGCGCAGAGATTTCTGACCGTTCTTGTTGTCGTCCCCGCGCAGGCCGGGACCCAGTAAGCACAGTGCTAAGTCGCTGTTTTCGCGAACCTTTCACCTTCCAATTACTGGATGCCCGCCTTCGCGGGCACGACACAAGGGGGCAGCGTCTATTGCCTTCGGTATAACACCCACTGATGGCGCTGAGAGTGCGTTACATGCCGGATTCGATCCGGGACATGCCGGCGTCGGAGAAACCGAAATGGTGACCGATCTCGTGGATCAGCACGTGGCGGATGACGCGGTCCACCGGCTCGCCATTACGGCCGGCGTAACTGAGGATGGGGATGCGGTAGAGAAAGATCCTGTCGGGCAGGCTTGCTGGAGCCGACACGCTTTTGAACGGCAGTCCCAAGCCATGATACAGCCCGAGGAGTCCATACGGATCGCGGATGTGCAGGGCATTGAGCGTCTCCACGTCGGCGAAATCGGCGACTTGAACCGTCACATTGCCGAGCTCCGCGCGAAACTGCTCAGGCAGGCCGTCCCAGATTGCCTGAGCGGCCACCTCGAACTCCTCCTGCGTCCACTGCTGGCCTGAAGGCATATGCAGCCTCCTTTTCCGCAACATCGATGCTGGCACTTGCGGAATCTAGGCTCGTTTCCTGCAAAACCCAAGTGTCTGGCGCGGCTTTGCCGGCGTGATCCGTCCGGTATCGCCTGTGTTCAACCTCGTCCAGGAACCGAAGCTCGACGCTCGAGGTAGGCCTCAAGTTCTTCGCGGATGCGATCCTCTTGTTCTTTGAGACTGCGCGCAACTTCGTCTTCGATGACAACAAGAGCGTTTCTATCCAGAATGAAAACTTCTCTTAGCTCTGCGAAAAGGCGCGTAAAGCCATCTGAAGTCTCTAAATGCTTTTTCATTATTGATCTCGTGCTGTTTAAGAAACGAGGCTTTCCCGTGCAGAAAGAACCTCCAATACCTTTCAAAAGCATCCCCGGGAACTATCCTTGGTTTACCCTTCTCCAAGCTTGCCCGTTGACGATCCGGGGACGAAAATGCGCGCCAACGAGGTGCCCTTCTCGGAAGCCGGGCTTAATTTTGGTAATGGTCAGCGAGCCGCGCGATGTGCGAAACCTATTGCAGGCTTGAACATTGTCCGGTCTTGCTGGCCGAGCCTTGCGGCGAGCCAGGGCAACGAGACATCTTCCCCGAGGTTCCGATGAAAAATGCCGCCGAACTGCTGATGCCGGCAGGATCGCTGGAAAAATTAAAAGTGGCCATCCTTTACGGCGCCGATGCGGTCTATATGGGGACGCCGGACCTTTCGCTGCGCACGCGGTCGAACTTCACGCTTGAGGATGTTTTGGAAGGCGTCGCCTTCGCCCACGCGCACGGCAAACGCGCCTACTTAACCCTCAACCTGTTCTCGCATAACCGCGATATTGAGAAGCTGCCCGAGTACGTTGAAACCATCCGCAAGGTGGCTCCGGACGGGCTCATCGTCGCCGACCCCGGCATTTTCAGTTTTGTGAAGAAGGCCGCGCCTGAATTGGAAATCCACATTTCCACGCAGGCTAATGTGTGCTCGTGGCTATCCGTCCAATTTTGGGAATCGCTGGGCGCAAACCTCGTGGTGCTCGCCCGCGAAGTGTCGTTCGACGAACTGAAGGAAATCCGCGCCAAATGTCCGGACATCAAGCTCGAGGCCTTCATTCACGGCGCGATGTGCATGACCTATTCGGGACGCTGCCTGCTCTCGAACTATCTGGCCGAGCGCGGTGCGAACCAGGGCAACTGCGCGAACTCCTGCCGGTGGAATTACAAGGTCAAAGTCCGACTGAAAGACGGAACCCTGAAAGACCTGGAGTTGAACGACGAGACGAGGGAGCTTTTCGATTTTTTTCTCGAAGAGGAGCAGCGCCCCGGCGAACTGATGACTTTGGAAGAAGACGATCGCGGCTCCTACATCCTCAACGCCAAGGATTTATGCCTGATGCCTCGATTGGGCGAGTATCTGGCGCTTGGCCTCGACTCCTTGAAAGTGGAAGGGCGCAACCGCAGCGCCTATTACGTTGCTGTGACGGCCCACGCCTACCGCATGGCCATCGACGATTGGCGCCAAGACCCGGCCAATTGGCGCCCGGATGCCTATATGCGCGACCTTGCCACCATCCCGAACCGCGGCTATTCGCTGGCCTTTCACGATGGGCAGCTCAGCCATCACGCGCATAATTTTCAGGACACGCAGACGCTCGCCGCCTGGGAATATGCGGGCATGATTGTCGACGTCACCAAGGATGCGTTTTTGTTCGCGGTGAAGAACCGCCTGGAAATGGGCGATGTTCTGGAATTTGTTCCGCACACATCCCGCGCGCCGCTTTTGCTGCGCATTTACGAATTCGAGGATATCCGCCACGGGCGCACAACGACCGCGAAGGGCATCAACGCTGGGCAGCAGCCCGTGATCCGCATTCCGTTTTCCTGGTTCCACGAAGAAGATGCCGGCCGCTTGCGCCATGACTTCCCCGTTTACACGGTTGCGCGCAAGGAGCAGGCGCTTAGCAAGGAAGCTTGGGAGCGTCTCAAACTCGACGCCATCGCGCAAGCGGCCGAACTCGGCAGCGCGAAAGACAAGGCATATCAGGACAAGCGTCAAGCCCTCATCGAGGCAATTCGATCAGAACATGAAGGCGTCACCTTCCGCACTCCGCGCCTCGGCATCGAGGGCTGCTGCGGGCGCGGCTGCAACGGGTGCCTGCATTTCTGGAACGGGCCGCGCTATGCCCGCGCTCGCGATCTCCTCAAAGCCAAGAAGCAGGGAATGTTGCTCTCCGGCGAAGAAGCCCGGCACGTCAGAGAGCTGCCAGTTTGACACCCATCTCCCTCATCCGTGACCATTAACCAAGAAGCATAACAAGCGCAGCTGCGACGCTATGGCGGCTCAATTGCCGCCGTATCGCCTTGACTGTGCGCATATTGATACAGTTGGCCCTGAACGAAGAGGAGGAAACGGCGCTTGCGCCGCGAGATATGCATTCATTGATTTGCTGGAAGAGTTTGGCGTTGGTGCTCGCCGTGAGCCAAGTGGCGGCGCCGGAAGCGAGAAGTCAGGGCGCGGCATTGTCGGGCGTGTGGAACGGAGGCGGCATCGTTGTGTATTCATCGGGCACGCGCGAGCGAGCGAGATGCCGAGCCCATTATTCGGGGTCAAGCTCCCATGTCGCTCTCCATGCTAGCTGCTCGACCGAGTCGGGAACTTTATCGCAGAGCGCAAGCCTTCGAAAAACTGGCTCGAACAGCTACGCCGGAACTTTCTTCAACAGCGAGTACAACCTTTCCGGCAGCATTTCCGTTATGATCGACGGAAACCGTCAGCGCGTTATGCTTACAAGTTCGGAAGCTACGGCTTCGCTGACGCTGGAAAAGTGAGTTTCGGCCCCCGGGCCAAACTCATACCAAGCGCAGAAATTCCTGACCGTTCTTGTTGTCGTCCCCGCGCAGGCGGGGAGGTGGATTCACATTTGAAGTGCAACAGGTTGGCTGAAAATACCTCGGCTGGCGTTTGAAAGCCAAGGCATTTGCGGGGCGTGGCGTTCATCAGCCACGCCAAGTTGAGGATATCGTTGCCGGAAAGGATGGAAGGATCGAGCTTCCTCGGCAGGAAGCGGCGGAGGCGCCCGTTCATATTTTCGACGGCGCCTTTTTGCCAGGGGCTTCTTGGTTTGCAGAAATAGGTCTTGATACCGGGAGAGGCGTTGAGTTTGTGATGATCGGCGAATTCGGTGCCGTTATCCTGGGTGAGGGAGAGCCGGAGTTTCGGGGGCATCCTCTGGAACCATTGGGTCAAGGTTTGGCTGACGCGGGCGGCCTTTTTGTCTTTAAGCTTGGCCAGAAGGGTAAAGCGCGAGACCCTCTCGTGGGCGACGAGGATGTTATCGCGCTTATTGCTGAACATCAGGAGATCGGCCTCCCAATGACCTGGCCTTCGTCTTTTTTCGGCAGACTTTGGTCTTTGGCTGATGCAGACGCGGTGTTTGATATGCTTGATTGAGCTTCCGCCTTTTTTGCCGCGATAGCCTCGTTTGGACTTGGCGCGCGGCAGATAAAGTCTCCAGCGATAGTTTTTTGTGCCGCGGATTTGAGCGTAGATGAAGCGGTAGATGGATTCGTGGCTGATGACGGTGCTGCCTTTTTCACGCGCCAGCCGCCCTGCCACTTGTTCAGGCGACCATCCGCCGGCGAGACGGGTCAGCACCACATGCCGCAGCTCCGGCTGGCGGTCCAGCCGGCTTCCGCGCCATCGTCTGGCCCAGGCCTGTTCATCGGCATAGGCTGGCTTGTAAGCTGCTTTTTCCGAACTGTTGCGGGTTATTTCGCGCGCGATTGTCGATGGCGCGCGATCCAGACTTGCAGCGATTTTCCGGTACGATTGGCCGTTCCCGTGCAGACGGGCAATGGCACAGCGCTCTTCGAGCGAGAGCTGACGGTAGTTTTCCCCCATGATGGCAACACCTTAGTAGAGTGTTGCGCTTCGTTTGTGAACTCAAGGGACCCAGTAAGCACAATGCTAAGTAACTGTTTTCACGAACCTTTCACCTTCCGATTACTGGATGCCTGCCTTCGCGGGCACGACACAGGGGGCAGCGTCTATTGCGTTCGGTATCAGTAAACGATGCCCATCGGAAGTACTGGATGCCCGCCTCAAGAGCAGCGGGAGCGGCGGAGGCTTGAACGGCGGTTTACCCTTCCGCTACTGGCCGGCACATAAACTCGGAAACCCTGTCTGGGAAACGAACGCCCTCAGCACTCTCGGGGACGTCCAACACGACACCCAAAAGACGGATCGCCACTCGATTGGAGGCGAACGGGAGACGCTGATGCATCGGCTGGAACGCGCCATCGAGACAATCATCCTGCAAAGCCGCTGGCTGGCGGCTCCCTTCCTGCTAGGGCTGATCGCCGGGCTGGCGGCGCTCGTCTACACGTTCATGAACAAACTCATCGCCTTCGTGCAGCTTGCCCAGACCGGCTCCGAAGATGAAGTGATTGTCGGGATTCTAAAGCTGGTCGATCTTTCCCTCACCGCAAATCTGCTGCTGATCGTGATCTGGTCAGGTTACGAGAACTTCGTGGCGCGCATCGACCATGGAGAGAACAAGAATCGGCCGGAAGGTCTTATTGGGATCGGCTTCTCGGGCCTGAAGCAGAAGCTTCTCGCCTCGATCCTCGCGATTGCCGCAGTCAATGTGCTGGAGTGGTTCATCGACATCGACCGCAGCATCGACACTACAAAGCTGAGCTGGGTTGTAGGCATTTTGCTCGCGCTTGCGGTCGCAATGCTTCTGCTCGCCATCGCCGACCGGCTTGGCGAGCCGCATGAAAAGAAGAGCTAAGCAATCGGTCTGGCGGGTAATGACCTAATGCGAAGGGGAGCGCTGAGCTGGCGCACCCCCGTTTCCTGCTCGACGGAAATTCGTCTACCGGCGCCGTATACCGCCAACGTGCCCGCCCCTTCCTGCAACAAAGCCGCCTCTGCGGCCCGCGACAACAGCGCCCCCACGGTATACGCCTCCGCGGCCAACATATGCGCCTCGGCCACCGTAAACGCCTACGCCGCCGCCGCCATAGTATCCGTTTCCATAATAGCCAGGGGCGCCAAGGTAGACTCCTCCGCCATAACCGGGACCGCCTGCATAGAAGCCGCCTCTCCGGGCGTAAACGGCACGGCCGCCATAGACCCTTCCGCGGCCTGCGACAAAGCCGCGGCCGCCGTACGCGCCACGGCCTCTAAAGGCGACTCCCCCAGCCCGGCCGCGAAAAGCAGCATCGGTGCGGAGGGAACTCGCTTTCGTTATGCCGGCAATCGAGGGTGTCGCCGCTGAAACTTCGGCAGTCGCTGCCGCAAGTAATGCTGCGGCCGCCAATATAGGCACGATGAGGTTACGCATGCCATACACCTTTCTGCATGTGGGATTTGGGATGCATAATTTAGAATGCGATCACGGCTCCGCCAAAGCAATAAAACCGGTTTTGAGATGTAAATTGTTCTACAGTAAATTGAGTATTAAGAGCGTTATGGACACCAAACATATTATTATTTTATTATAGGAGGTTACCAAATGACTGCCATAATTCAGACATACCTGTAAATAAAGTCCCAACACACTATGGCATGGACATCGCAATGTGCTCTATTCGCTCGGACGATATTTACGTGCCTTGTGTGGAAGTTATTTTATGGGAAACGGAGCAGCACTTCGCACGATGCACGACGCGCAAACTCGGGGGCGAATGTGATTGCACCTTGATCATCCTCAATGCGCGTTTGAGATCGCCATTGTAAGCGTGGTGCGTATCGCGCGCTAAGTCCTTGTTCTCATGACGGCAAAAGCTAAAATCGTCGAGCAGCTGGGAGAGACCGGGATATTGCTACCCGAGCTTTTAGCCACCGCGCTTGAAGCCAACGATCGCGCGAAGGTGCGCATGACGCTGCTGCAGGAAGCGGTCAGGCACGCTGAAAACCCCGCATCCCCGGAGCATTCGCTGGACCGGGAGCGGCAAGCCGCCGGGCTGAACGATACCGTGTTTCGCTCCACCGTGGCGAACGCGCGGATTCTCAACGGCGACCGGCTTGCGATCCCCGGCGCAGAGTTGCTCCTGAAGGGGTTGTACGAGGATATAGACGCCATGGTTGCGCCGATCATGCTGGGCGACGGCAAGGCGGCGGAGGCGTTCTCGAAGCGGCTCGAGGCTCTGCGCGCCGCATCGCCGAAAGCGCAAGACGATGTGCTGGCGCAAGCCGCCGTGGCCAGGATCACCTCTGCGCGCCCTGGCGGCGACGACAGCGAACACCGCTTGATCATGGATTTGCACAAGGCGCTCAACTGCCTTTCCGCAGAAGCGGCGATTGAAACTGTGGCTGGCGCGCGGGTGCACAGGCTCGGACCCGAGGAGAAATTACGGGTCGAAGCCTTCATGCGGGGTCTCAACCGCACCAGCGGGCTGGCCTTCGGCCATCCCGGCCTTGGGACGACGGCGACCGCGGCGGGCGGCCGTCTCATCATCCAGAACGATATCGGCGCCACGGATGCACACGTGCTCGTCATCCACGTCGAGGGTTTGGCGGTCACAATCACCTACACCGACATCCATCGTGCGCGGACGAAATTCTTTATGCACCTTTTCGAGTGCCGCAACATGACGTGGAGCCCGCTCGCGGAAAAAACCGCGCAGAAACTCGGAAAAGACGGGCGGTTCCTCCTGGTGACAGGCCATCACGAGGCCGAGGACAAAGCTGCGCTCGACGATTTCCTGGACTATCTCGGCTCCAGGCTCGTCTTCATGATCGACTGGAACAAGGCGCGGAAGGCGCTGCGCAACTTCGTGGACAACACCACCGCGATCGATGTTCTGCGCTGGGCTGCGGGCCACGACTTTGGCCACCGGGGCTTTTTGGAGCTGGGCGGGGCTGAGCTGATTTATGAAGCCGTCCGCCGCGGGGGCGCGCAGCATATTCCCTATGGGACAAGGCTCGACGCCGCGCTTGGCGTGACGGAAACGGGCGATTTTCTGAAACACACCTTAAGGGTTGCGAGCGAGGGCCTTCGCGCAGGCCGGTCGGTACGCCTGTTGAAAGATGAGATCCAGGCGAGGCTCGTCTCCCAGTTCGAAACGATAGAAGGGACGCTGCTCACCATTGTCGTGAGACATCTGGGTCTTTCGCGGATGATGGCGGCCCTTATCCTGGATGCGATCCGCGACGGTGGGACAAGGGGCGATGCCGGACGCCCCGATCTGGCGGAGCAAGCTCGCCGTCTTGAACACAAGGCCGATACCTTGACGATAGAGGCGCGCAGTCTCGCCGGGCGTCTGCCGGCCGCTGCAAAGCTGGCGGGCACTGTCGCGGACGGCGTCGAGGACGCAAACGACGCCTTGGAAGAGGCCGCGTTTCTCTTGAGCCTTACGCCGCAAGTCGCGCAAGAAGGCCAATCTTTGCAGCCCCTCGCCGGCCTCGCCGAGATTGCCGTGGAAAGTGTCGCCCATTTGATCCGTGCCGTGGAAGCCAGCTATCATTTGCCGGAGGGTCTTCAGGCCGATGTCACGGATATGCTTCGGGCTATCGACGCCGTCATAGAGCAAGAGAAGAAGGCCGACGAAGCTCTGAGGCGCGCCATGGCTGCTTTCATTCTGGCCGGGCCGGACGCGCGTTTGCTCGTTCTTCGGATGGAGATCGGACGGGCGCTTGAAACCGCCACCGACTTTTTGGCGCATGCCGCCCTTACGCTTCGCGATCACGCTCTTGGCGAGTTGGCAGCATGAGCAGCCTCTCGGTCGAGAACGATGTTTTTGTTATCGAGGCCGGAGGCGACGGCCGCGCCCTGACTGCCGAGCTTGCGGGCTCAAAGGCCGCCAAACTTTGGCAAATGGCGAAGCTCGGCCTCAAAGTTCCGCCCGCATTCGTGGTTTCCACGCGGCTTTGCGCACCGATCAATGCGAACGACGATCATGCGAAAAAGCTGCTTCAACGATCCCTTGCCCACGGCGTTGGCGAGTTGGAGCGCGCGACAGGCCGCCGTTTCGGCGATGCGCGGCAGCCTCTTCTGGTGTCTGTAAGATCGGGTGCGGCGCGGTCCATGCCCGGCATGCTCGACACCATCCTCAACGCCGGAATGACGCCGAAATCCGTTCACGGCCTCATTCGGCTGACCGGCAATCCTCGGCTCGCCTGGGACAGTTACCGCCGTTTCGTGCAAGCCTACACTGAAGTCACCGGCCATTCTCAGGGCGAGCCTTTTTCGGCCGCGCTCGCGGACATGATCAGGACTGAGGGCGTCGCGAACGAGGCCGAACTGGACCCGGAGGCGCTCGAGCGTCTCACCGCCGTTTTTCTCGAACAGGCAACGGCAGTCTTGGGCGAACCCGTTCCCGGCGATCCATTCGTTCAACTCGAGGCGGCGGCGCAGGCTGTCTATCGATCCTGGGAGAGCGCGCGGGCGCGGGAATACCGGCGTCTCAATGGGCTGGAGGGCCTGCCCGGAACGGCCATAACCGTGCAGGCCATGGTCTTTGGAAATAGCGGAGGACGGTCCGGCGCGGGCGTCGCATTCACTCGCAACCCAGCGACCGGAGCCAAAGACCTTTACATCGATTTCTTGTTCGACGCTCAGGGCGAAGACGTTGTCGCGGGCCGTCGCATATCCAGCCATCCCGAGTATTTCGGCGCGCGCTTGCCCGAAGCGGCGAAAGCACTGGTTGACGGTGCGGCCCTTTTGGAGCGGCATTTCTGCGACGCGCAGGACATCGAGTTTACGGTCGAGGACGGCACTCTTTACTTCCTGCAAACGCGCCCGGCAAAGCGCACGCCCCGTGCTGCGCTTCGCATCCTTATCGACCTGGTGCGCGAGGGATTGATCAGCGAAAGCGAAGGCGCGAAGCGAGGCGCCGGGATCGATCTTGAGGCCGTAGCAATCACTCGTTTCGATGGAACATCCGAGGCCGTCGCTGTCGGCACCCCTGCTTCGACGGGGGTTGCAAGCGGGCGCGCCGTGTTCGAGAGCGCGAGGGCGGTCGAGCTTGCCTCCAGCGCTCCTGGCCCGATGGTTCTCATCCGGCCGGACACCTCGACGGACGACGTCGCCGGTTTTGCCGTTGCAGCGGGGATTTTAACGGCAAGCGGCGGCCGGACTGCCCATGCCGCGGTTGTTGCCCGTCAACTTGGGAAGGCCTGCGTCGTCGGTTGCCCTGGCCTCGCCGTCAACTCGCGCGCGCAGACAGCGGCGATTGCAGGCAAAACCATCAATGAAGGCGATTGGGTGTCCCTCGACGGTGAAACCGGCGAAGTGTTTCTTGGCAAGCGGTCCATCGTCGTGGATCGGCCTGAAGCGGAGATCGCCGAAATCAGACGCTGGCGAAGCCACCGCGCAGCACGAGAAAAGCACGGGCGCAAGACCTGAGTAATGGTTTACTTGAGCGGTTGTCCTGGGATGTGCAAGCAGCTTCGCTGGAAGGATGCTAAGAGTTGATAGCACACGGGCCTCATCCTGAGCTTGTCGAAGGATGAGGCCAAAGCTTTCCCGCTTCTCCCGCTGGCTGCTGAAGCTCAGCCTTGGATAGCTTAGAATTTTCTGCATCGCAGATATTTATCACTATCTATAACTTTCTTTCTTTTCGAACACTTGACGATCGTCAAAGCAATTGGGCTTTGACGCACCTGATGCTCAATACGCAGCTCTGGCCCGAGTTCAATGGACTATTGTGGGATGAAAGGTTTGCGCAGGTTCTTGCAAAAAAAAGGAGTGCTTTAGCATGGCCACATTCATTATGTTGACCCGCCTGAGCCATGAGGGTTTGAAATCGCCCGGCGCCATGGCTGATCTCAGTCACGAGGTCATGGAGCACATCCGCAAGCATTGCACCAACGTTGCCTGGAAGGCGAGCTACGTTGTGCTTGGACCGGCCGATTATCTCGACATCTTTACGGCGCCCGACATCGAGACGGCCACGAAAGTCGCCACCATCATCCGCACCTTCGGCCATGCCACGACGGAAGTCTGGGCGGCAACCGAATGGGAGAAGTTTACCGGTCTGCTCCGCAGCCTGCCGCCGCGGCTGGTGACATCATGAGCGGGGAGTGCGCTGGGCTGCTTACAGATATTCTACAGGAGGGTGATAGTGGATAAATCGCATTCCGCCGAGGAGGCTGCACACCTCGCCACCAGCGAAGATATCAGGCGGCTATTTCGCCATCTCGACGATCACGCCGTTGCAGCTGTCCTGGCGCTGAAGCCGACTGTCGCGCAACTGGAAGAAGCCTCGGCGAGAACGGCTGGCGCTGGCGAGGTTTTTGCGGACATCAGGCCTGCAAGAGGTATTGTAGAAGACATCATTGAACTCGCCGGGATGGAAGACGACGAGTTCGATGAGAGGCAGTGAGTGCGGCCCCAAGTTAGCGAAGTTCGGGCCCGGGTAACGCGGGTTTTTGGCGCGCGGTTCGAGCGCTGTCCCCGCGCGCAAAACTAGCGACTGCAGGCGTCCATGATCTACGAGAATCGAAGCGACGCGGGCCGGAGACTCGCCAAGGACCTCGCCAATTATGCAAGCGAGAAGCCGATCATTCTGGCGCTTCCACGAGGCGGCGTGGTTGTCGCAGCCGAAATCGCCGAGGCACTCGACGCTCCGCTCGACCTTTTGCTCGTGCGCAAGATCGGCGTGCCTTTCCAGCCCGAGCTTGCCATGGGCGCGGTAGTCGACGGCGCCCATCCCCACGTCATACGCAACGAGGACGTCATCGCTCTCGCCACGATTTCAGCGGACGAGTTCAACAGTGTGCGCCAGGCCGAGCTTGCCGAGATCGAACGCCGGCGCAAGCTCTACCTGGCTGACAGGCCGCGCGCGAATGTTAAGGATCGTGTCGTGATTGTCGTCGACGATGGCATTGCCACGGGGGCAACCACGCGCGCCGCGCTCGAAGCGGTCCGCGAACGGAACCCGAAAAAACTAGTGCTTGCGGTCCCCGTCGCGCCGACCAGCACGCTCGATGAGTTGACGGGCGTGGCGGACCAAATCGTATGCCTCCAATCGCACGAGCCCTTCTATGCGATCGGGTTTTACTACGATGATTTCGATCAAGTTACCGATAGCGAAGTCATTTCAATCTTGTCGAAGACGCGCGCTCCCGATCTCGCGGGCAACTAGACCAGCGTATGATCGCCTGACCTGGAAACGCGACGCACCTCTCCCGGTTGAAGAGGTCGGACCGCTTTGCGGTCCGGGGGAGGGGTAATTTATAAGACAGCCTGCCCCGGATCTAGCCTATCCGTATCCGCTTCCCGCTCTTGGACTTTTCGCTGGAAATGTAGTTCAGCCAGTTCTGGTAAATCATCGTAGACGGCGACCGCCATACGTTCTTAACTTCATAACCCCGAAGGAGCCGGGCGACCGCTATGGGGTCCATGTCGCTTTTTTGAAGAGCCTGGCGCCGCAGCGCTTCGAGTCTCTGCAGCGTTTGTTCATTGAAATAGCCGGTTGGCGGATCGGGATAAGTCCGGCTGTCGCCTTCAATGAAGCGCTTCACATCCCTGATGTATTCAAGCAGCAACGACTGGGGGTCATATTCAGGATGCCCCTGGAAAAACACGAACAGACTCTGCTCGCGCATTATGGTGAAAGTATCGAGTTCCTTCATTCAGTTCGAGGAGCGGTTGGAAGCCCTTTTCCATCAGCTCCGCTTGCGGCAGGTCGTTGTAGCGTGAATGGGGCGTCAGCCACCTGTGCGGCAAGCCCGCGGTAAGGGGATGATCGGACGCTCGCGTGCATTCATAGAGGCCGCTCATCTTTTGAGCCATAGGCGCTCGCGATATGCCGCTGAGGCGAAAGACGGCGGCGTGGGCCGCCAGGCATGACCAGATGGTCGAAACGGTGTTCTCTGCTGCCCAGCCGGCGAGCCTGCTGAACAAGGGCCAACCGGGTTCATCCTCAACCCTATCGGCTTGGGGTTCCGCGCCGGTGACGATCAAGCCGTCGATCTTCCTGTCCCAAAGGGCGTTAATATCTTGATAGGGCCGAAGAAAAGTCGTCCTGGCGCGATCGGTACGAGGGACACTCGGACAAAAAAAGCCTTCAAAGGCGACTTCAACGTTCTTAGCTTGCTCCAGCATGCCGCGAAATTGCCGCTCTGAGGAGCGGATGGCGGCGTCCGGCATATTATTGACGAAAGCGACGACAACACGATTGCAGTCTGCGGCCGGCTCGGTTTCTTGCCGATCCTTCTTCACGGCGGAAGGGGTCATGGTTATCCTATCGAGCATTGAATGATGATGTGTTCAAGCGGCGGCCGAGCGCGAGGCGATGTCGAGCGCCTGGTCCAGATCCGCGATGATGTCGTCGATGTGCTCAATGCCGATGCTGAGCCGGATGGCTTCGGGGAACACGCCGGCTTTCCGCTGCTCCTCCGGGCACATCTGGCGATGGGTGGTCGAAGCGGGGTGACAGGCGAGAGACTTGGCGTCGCCCAAATTAACGAGCCGTTTGAAGAGCGTGAGGGCATCGTAAAAGGCCGTCCCGGCTTCAAAGCCTCCGCGAACGCCAAAGGTCATGAGCGGACACGCCGAGCCGCCCAAATACTTTTGGGCCAGCGGATAATGAGGACTTTCGGGGAAGCCCGCATAGTTGACCCACGCCACTCTCGGATCGTCCCGCAGAAATTCCGCTACTGCGCGCGCGTTCTCAACATGCCGCTCGACCCTCAGTGCAATGGTCTCGATACCTTGCAGGAGGAGGAAGGCGCTAAGCGGCGGCAAAACCGCGCCCATGGTTCGCAGAAAAACGCTTCTGCATCGGGCAATGTAGGCGGCGGCGCCATAATGGTCCGCGTAGACAAGGCCGTGGTAGGACGGATCCGGCTCGTTGAACATGGGAAAGCGGCCGGCGTGCGCCTTCCAAAGGAAATTGCCGCTATCGATAATGATCCCGCCAAGGGTCGTCCCGTGACCGCCCATGAATTTGGTGAGCGAATGCACGACAACGTCGGCGCCGTAATCGATTGGCCGCATCAGGATGGGTGTGGCCACCGTATTGTCGACGACGAGCGGCACTCCGCGCGAATGAGCGGCATCGGCGAGGGCCTCGATATCGCAAACATTTCCGGCAGGATTGCCGACGCTCTCGCAGAAGACGCCGCGGGTGTCCCCGTCAATCAACGCCTCGATGGCCTGGGGCGTATCGGACTCCGCAAATCGCACATTGAGACCGAGCTTCGGCAGAACATGCGAAAATAAAGTATGCGTCGTCCCATAAAGCTGGGGCACCGAGACGATGTTCGATCCTCGATCGGCCAGGTTGAGCAATGCGTAGTGCAGAGCCGCTTGACCCGAACTGACGCTCAAAGCTTCTATGCCGCCTTCAAGCGTAGCGACCCGGCGTTCCAGAACATTGTTCGTTGGATTACTGATGCGGCTGTAGCGATAACCTGGAGTTTCGAGGTTGAACAAGGCCGCGCCGTGCTCGGCATTGTCGAAAGCATAAGCAACCGTTTGGTAAATCGGGACAGCGACTGCTTTGGTCGTAGGATCGCTTTCGTATCCGGCGTGAAGCGCAATGGTTTCAGCATGCATAAAGCGTGGGCGCCTTCGATAGCAAAAGGATGGGTCCGGTTCTTGCCGGGTGGCTAACAGAAAGTGCATTTCCTCCGGAGTTGAAGTGCCCGAAAGGATTGGATTGGAAAATATCACAACCTTTCTGCATGAAAGGTTGTGCCAGGAAAAACAATTACGCAAAAAAGTAGTTTGAAATATCGCCGAATTGCCAAGCACTCGCCGGGGCATCGGCGTCAAATAGACCGCTCCGCTCGCTACTTCACCCTTTCCAGCGCGGATTAACCTCGTGTAAATCGCGGCATGGGGGATCTGAACACGGCGCGGGACGTTTTGCGGAAGACCTTCGGGTTCTCGGATTTCCGGAACGGCCAAAGCGATATTATCAGCGCAATCCTCGAGGGGAGAGACGTGCTCGCCGTGATGCCGACGGGCGGCGGCAAGTCGTTGTGCTATCAGTTGCCCGCGCTTTTGAGGGACGGCCTTACCATAGTGGTCTCGCCGCTGATTGCACTGATGCGCAATCAGGTCGCGCAGCTGCAAGCCTTTGGGATTGCCGCGGGCGCTCTTAATTCTGCGAACAGCCGTGAGGAAGCCGCCGCGCTTCTCGACGCCGTCTCAAACCGCCGTCTGCGTCTTCTTTACGTCGCGCCGGAGAGGCTGGCGCTCGGCGACACGAAGGCGATGCTCCAGCGCGCGGGCGTGAGCCTGCTTGCCATTGACGAGGCCCACTGCGTGTCTCAGTGGGGCCACGATTTCCGTCCCGACTACCTCAATCTCGGAGAGGTTGCAGCCTCGCTCCCGGGCGTTCAGGTTCTGGCGCTCACCGCGACGGCCGATGCCGCCACGCGCGGGGACATTCTGGGCCGTCTCTTCTCGCGGCCGCCGGAGGTCTTCGTCCATGGCTTCGACAGGCCGAACTTGCGCCTTGCCATGCGCGCGAAGAGCGATGCCCGCCGCCAGCTCATGGACTTCATCGCCGGGCACAAAGGCGAAAGCGGCATCGTCTATTGCAGCGCGCGACGCCAGACCGAGGAACTGGCCGGCTTTCTATGCGAAAAGGGCATTGCGGCCCTCCCGTACCATGCGGGAATGGAAAGCGCGGTGCGTTCGCAAAATCAAGACCGCTTCCTGCAGGATGACGGCATTGTCATGGTGGCAACCGTCGCTTTCGGGATGGGCATCGACAAGCCGGATGTGCGGTTTGTGGCCCATGCCAATCTGCCTAAATCCATCGAGGCCTATTACCAGGAGATCGGGCGCGCCGGACGCGACGGCCTGCCCGCTTCGACGCTGACGCTTTATGGCCTCGACGATATGCGGCTGCGCCGCCAGCAGATCGAGGAAAGCGAGGCGGCGGACGAACAAAAGCGCGTCGAACGCCGCCGGCTCGATGCTCTCATCGCGTTGTGCGAAGCCCCGCGCTGCCGGCGGCAGACGCTGCTTTCTTATTTCGGGGAGAGCACCGCCCCTTGCGGCAATTGCGATCTGTGCGAGGAGGGCGTCGAGCTGATCGACGGCACGATCCTGGCGCAGAAAGCGCTCTCCGCCATCGCCCGCACCGGCGAACGGTTCGGCACCGAGCATCTGATCGCCCTACTCCGCGGCCAGACGACGGACCGCATAACGCAACTCAACCATCAGCACCTGCCGACATTCGGCGTGGGCGGCGACCTCAGCGCAAACGCATGGCGGGCGATTTTTCGCCAGCTTTATGCGGGCGGGGTCATCAATCTCGATATTGCCGGGTATGGCTCCTGGACCATCACCGGACACGGACGGGAGGTTTTGCGGGGGAAGGCCGCGGTGGAGCTCAGGAAGGAAGCGCTCCTGGAGCGCGGAGACAAACGGTCCCCGCGCGCCGCACCGGCTACGGCCATGAGCGGACAGGCTTTATCGGGCAGGGACGCAAGCTTATTCGAAGCCCTGAAAGCGGTCCGGCGCGCGCTCGCAACCGAAAAGAAAGTTCCCGCTTATGTCGTGTTCCCGGACAAGACGCTTCTCGACATGGTGCACCTCAAGCCTCAAACGCGCGGCCAAATGGCGACGGTCCATGGCGTGGGCGCCGCGAAGCTCGAACAGTATGGCGAGGCGTTTCTTGCGGTCATCATAAAACATCTCTCAGGTGATATGCCGGCGTGAACGAATTCGCCGGCTGCCAGCAAATTGGGCAGAGCAATCCCCGTTATTGCAAACCAGCCACCCTCCCGAATCTTCAGCATAGCTGTAAGGACGCAGTAAGCACCTCCTAATTAGTGATGCGTTTGGGCATGATTAGGAGTGGGGCATGATTTGTACCAGGTGGCGCCTGGTCAATCGATTGCGCGGTCTTTGCTGGAGCAATCGAACGGTGCTTTGGATGGGCGTCTGTCTCGTCCTTGGCGCATGCGAGGTAGGACCAGATTTTAAGATGCCGCTCTCACCGGAGATCGGAAAGCTCACCCCGGAGACCCTTCGGGCGCAGAACGCTGCCGGAGGAACGACGCAGCGCTTTGAAATCGGCCAGGACCTGCCTGCGGAATATTGGACGCTTTTCCATTCGCAGGCCTTGAACACGCTTATCGCTCGCGCCCTGAAGGACAATCCAAATATCAATTCCGCCCGCGCGTCCATCCGCGTCGCGCAAGCGAACGTCTACGCGCAGGCTGGGCTCTTCTTTCCGCAGGTTAGCGGCGACTACAGCCCGCAGGGCGGAAAAGTGGCAACGACGCCCAATGGCAGCAATGGCGGCGTCGCCGCGCCTGTTGTCAGTTCCACCGGCTCAAACCCCACCTACTACTCACTTCACACAGCACAGTTCAATGTTGGTTTTGTCCCCGATGTCTGGGGTGGCAACCGCCGCCAGGTCGAAAATCTGGACGCGGTCAAGGATAATCAGCGCTTCATGAACGAGGCCACTTTCCTCACGTTGACTTCGACCATCGCGGCCGGCGCCATTCAGGAAGCCTCGTTGCGCGCCCAGATCGGCGTGACGGAACATCTCGTCGGCATATCGCGCGAGATCCTGGAAAAGGTTCGGCTGCAAAAGAATTTGGGTCAATTGACTGAGCTGGACGTCGCAGGCCAGGAAGCGCTCGTCGCCCAGACCGAGGCAACCTTGCCGCCCCTGCGAAAGGCGCTTGCGCAACAGCGGGACGCACTGATCGCGCTGTCGGGCCATCTTCCCGGCGAGGGTCTGCCGGAGAAATTCGAGTTCTCCGCCATGAAACTTCCGCGCACGCTTCCGGTAAGCCTGCCTTCCAAACTTGTCGTGCAACGCCCCGATGTTCGCGCTGCAGAGGAGAATATGCGGGCGGCATCTGCGCTGATCGGTGCTGCGATCGCGAACCGGCTCCCTCAATTCTCGATCAACGGCAACATCGGCCGAAGCGGCGCTCTGTTCAGCAATCTCTTCAGCGCAAACCCGGCATTCTACTTCTACACGGGCATCGCCAACGCATCGCAAGTGATCTTCGACGGGTTCACCTTGCAGCAAAGGCAGCGCGCGGCTGAGGCGGGCTTCGACCAAGCCGCGTCACAGTACCGGCTCGCGGTTCTCACCGCCTTCCAGAACGTGGCCGACTCCCTTTACGCGATCAAGCACGACACGGCCGGCCTGGAAAAAGCGATCCTCGCGGAAATTGCAGCGGCCAAGAGCCTGAAGCTCACACGCATCCAGCTCACCGAAGGGCAAGTTGCCTTCCCGCAGGTCCTTGCGGCGCAGACCACTTACCTGCAAGCGGCGCTGACCGTGATCCAGGCTCAAGCAAATCGCTATACGGACACGGTCGCCCTGTTTCAAGCGCTGGGCGGCGGCTGGTGGAACAGGGATGCGCCCGCGCCAATGGGCGAGCCGCAGGCGTGGCTCGTGAGCGTGACCGGCACGGAGGCGGATCCAAATTCAACTGCGTATCCGGGGGCGACCCAAAACAACGCGCGCTGAGGGCGGCCTTGCGTGAGGGCATTGGAGAGGATGGAGATAAGCGGCATGGCATTAAAAACAGCGGCGCTGACCTGCGAAGCTATCGCCCTTTTCTTTGTTGTGCTTTTTTCGCCCGTCGAGGTTCCGCTTGCGGCTCCCGCCCTGGAAAAAGTCAAACTGGAACAATTGGACCCCGGTACCGCAAAAGATACCGCGGACGTCGCGCGGACTGTCGAGCTTCTGGCCAATCAACTGGCTCAGGTGAAGGTCGAGCCTCTTGGCGAGCATGCATTCCCTATCGAAAAGCAAGCTGTGGGAAACATAGATTTCAATGAGGAGATGCTTACACAGGTTTTCACGCCCTATCAGGGGCGGATCATCAGGGCTTTTGCAAGTGCCGGCGACGAAGTGAAGAAGGATCAAGTGCTCTTCACCATCGATAGCCCCGATCTCATTCAAGCCGAGTCCACATTGATAGCCGCAGCGGGCGTGTTGGAATTGACGGCGAAAAATCTTGAAAGGCAGCGCAATCTCTTCAAACAAAGTGCCGCTGCGCAGAAGGATTATGAGCAGGCCATTTCCGATCATCAGACGGCTGAGGGCAACCTGAAGGCCGCCCGCGATGCCGTCCGCATTTTCGGCAAAACGGACGCCGAGATCGACAAAATGACTTCGGACCGGAAAATCGATCCCGTGCTCGTTATTCCAAGCCCCATCGAAGGCGAGGTGACGGCCCGCAACGCCGCTCCGGGCCTTCTCGCCCAGCCGGGCAGCGCTCCCGCTCCCTACACGATCGCGGATGTATCCACCATGTGGATGCTGGCAAACATCCCCGAAAAGGATGTTTCAGACCTTCGCATAGGCCAGGAGGTGGCCGTGAGCGTCGGCGCCTACCCCGGCCGTATATATGGTGGCAAGATCACCACCATAGGGGCGACGGTCGATCCCAACACGCGGCGCGTGCTTGTGCGCTCCGAAATCGCTGATCCCCGGCATGAACTACGCTCGGGCATGCTGGCCACGTTCTCCATCACAATCGCCGAGCCCAAACTTGCGCTTGCCGCGCCCGAAACAGCGGTAGTGCGGGAGGGCGATGGCACCATGACCCTATGGTTCACGACAGATCGCCGTCACTTCCGGGCCCGCACGGTCAAGACAGGCCTATCCAGCGGCGGCTTTGTGGAGATTTCCGAGGGGGCGCAAGCCGGTGAGCTGGTCGCGACGGAAGGCGCGATTTTTGTCGCTAACGCATTTGCCAACTCGCAGCATTAAGTATTATCCACAACTTTTTTAGTACCGGAATGCTTTCGCTGAGCAACAGCGCGACGATGCGCGGCTGTAGTTAGATCTAAACTAGGGCTTATTACGATTATCCCCGGTCTTATCTGGAAAAGCATGCGCGCTATTGCATGAAATAATCTATTTGTAAGGATTTTGTCAGGGCGCCCCCTTAAATGTGTACGGGATCGGGTTGGCAAAGCAACGCCCGTTCTTGGATGCGATTTCGAATATACAAGGGGTTGTAAGTGCCGAAATGGTTGATAACGTTCGGACTCACCCGCCGGCCCATCGTCTTGCTGACGTTGATTGTTTTCCTCGGCGGCGGAATCATAGCCTTTACAAGGCTGAACATCGAGGCCTACCCCAATCCAGCGCCTGTGATTTTGGAAATCACTGCTCAGTCGTCCGGTCTCTCGGCAGAGGAGATGGAGCGGCTTTATACAATTCCGCTGGAGGTCGGCCTGGCCGTCACGCCCGGGTTGAACAATATCCGGTCAACATCTTTCTACGGTCTTTCTTTCGTTCGACTTACGTTCGACTATGGCGTCGACTATTATTTCGCCCTTGAGCAAACCCAACTTAATATTACGCAAAACGTTACCCTGCCGAACAACGTCCAGCCGCAAATTCAGGGATCGAGTTCTGGTTGGAGAAATCTATCGATATCAAGTCACCGGCCCCCCTCATTTCGGGCTGACAAATCTCCGGACCATCCAGGATTGGGTCCTCCAACTGCGCCTTCTGAATGTTCCGGGTGTCGTTCAGGTCAACACTTGGGGCGGCACGACCAAGGAATACGAGATCGAAGCCGATCTCAATAAGCTCGAAGCCTATGGCATCACGGTCCAGCAGCTTGTCTCTGCCGTGGGCAATGCGAACCTGAACGTCGGGGCGCGCACCATCAATATCGGCAAGCAATCCGTCAATATTAGAAGCGTTGGCCTCATCGACGGTGGCGGCGATACTGACCTTACGCAAGGATACAAAGTCAAAGACATCGAAGCCATCACGCTCAGCCAGATCAACAACGTCCCGATTCAAGTCAAAGATGTTGCCAAGGTCTATGTCGGCAATCAGCCGCGGCTTGGCAAAGCCGGACGCGACGACAGTGACGACGTGGTGGCTGCCATTGTCGTCATGAACCGAACTCTTCACACGAACGATGTTGTGGACCGGATCAAAGCCGAGGTCGAACGCAT
This sequence comes from uncultured Alphaproteobacteria bacterium, assembly GCA_963834165.1. GTDB lineage: Bacteria > Pseudomonadota > Alphaproteobacteria > Rhizobiales > Rhodomicrobiaceae > Rhodomicrobium. The sequence goes on from CAWIAL010000019.1 coordinate 330,552, forward strand.
CAACCTGGACGGCACGTTGCCTCCGGGCGTCAAACTCGTACCCTTTTACGACAGAACAAGCCTCGTCAACATCACGACGAGCACGGTTCTGCACAATCTCATATTCGGTTGCGTTCTTGTTTTTTTAATACAATGGATTTTCCTGGGAGATCTCAGGAGCGCCATCATCGTCGGAGTCAATATACCTTTCGCTCTCTTCTTTAGTATTATTATTCTCGTGCTGCGAGGAGAGGACGCCAACCTCCTGTCGCTGGGCGCAGTCGATTTCGGAATCATTGTCGACTCGGCGGTCATACTCGTGGAAAACATTTTCAGGACCTTTCAACTTCGGGAACGGGAGCATCTGCTCAAGGGAACGGAGGTTCTATTCAATGGCTCTGCGAAGGCGAGCGCGATCACGCGCCTCCGCCTTATCTTCGCCGCCGCCAGCCAGGTTGACAGCGCCATCCTCTTTTCCACGGCAATAACCGTCGCTGCTTTCGTGCCGCTTTTTACGATGCAGGGCGTGGAGGGACAGATTTTCAACCCGATGGCGCGTACTTACGGCTATGCGCTGGCGGGCGCTCTTCTCGCGACATTTACAATTACGCCGGTACTAACCTCTTATCTCATTCCTGAGCACGTCAGGGACGCGGAGACGCTGGCTGTGCGGGCCATTCGGGCCATTTACACGCCGATCCTCAGCGCGTCTTTACGGTTCCGCAAACTTGCAGTGATCATGGGAGCCGTTTTCGTCGTCATCTGCGGCTTCCTCGCGACCCGGCTCGGCACAGAATTCCTTCCCACTCTCGAGGAGGGTAATCTCTGGATTCGCGCATCCATGCCGCCAACCATATCGCTCGAGGCCGGCATGCCGGTCGTCAACCGGATGCGCGAGATCCTGAAATCGCATCCGGAAGTAATCACGGTCGTCTCGCAGCACGGCCGTCCCGACAATGGCAGCGACGCAGCCGGCTTCAACAATGCCGAGTTCTTCGTGCCGCTTAAACCGTTCGAAGAGTGGGCGCCAGGACGGACCAAGGACGATTTGATCAAAAACTTGCAAGCGGAATTCGCCCAGGAATTCACCGGCATCGACACGAACTTTTCGCAATATATTCAGGACAACATCGAGGAGGGCCTTTCCGGCATCAAGGGCGCAAACTCCCTGAAGATCATCGGGCCCGATCTGTTCAAACTCGAGAAGCTCGCCGACCAGATCCGCGCGCAGATGAGCCAAGTCCAGGGCATCACCGATCTTGGGATCTTCCGAGTTCTGGGACAGCCGAACTTGAACATTCGCGTCGACCGCGACAAAGCCGGCCGCTTCGGCCTTAACAGCGGCGACGTCAGCACCTTCGTTCAGACGGTCTTCGGCGGAAGCGTGGCAACGACTCTTTACGAATTCAATCGCCAATTCAATGTGACGGTCAGGGGGGCGCCCGAGTTCCGGACCTCGATCGAGGCCGTCAAGAACGCCAAAATCGGATTTCAGACACCGAACGGCAACGGTTACATTCCGATCACGGACGTCGCCGACCTCAGTCTCGACACTGGCGCCTCGTATATTTATCATGAGCGCGGCCAGCGCTTTATTCCGGTGAAATTCAGCGTTCGCGATCGCGATCTTGGCGGCGCAGTGGAAGAGGCGAAGCAACGGATCGCGCAGAATGTCAAGCTGCCGCCGGGCTACAGGTTGTTGTGGGCTGGCGAATTCGAGGAGCTGGAGGCAGCACAGAAACGGCTCGAAATCATCGTGCCCTTGAGCATTGCCCTCATTCTCATCCTGCTTTACGGCCTCTTCAACTCGCTTCGTGACAGTCTTCTCGTCCTTACGGGCATCCCATTCGCAGTCGCCGGCGGGATTCTCGCCCTGTTCGTGGCCGGAGAAAACTTCAGTATCTCTGCAGCCATCGGTTTCGTCTCGCTGTTCGGCGTCTCGGTCATGGACGGCATCCTGATGATGTCGTTCTACAATGAGGTAAGGAAGACCGGCGTGGATAGCCGCGAGGCAATGTTCCAGGCTGCCACACAGAGAATGCGGCCAATGCTGATGACGGCGCTGTCGGCCTGTATCGGTCTCCTTCCCGCGGCGCTGTCGACAGGGATCGGCAGTCAGGTGCAGCGACCGCTCGCGACGGTTGTGGTGGGGGGGATGCTGATCGGACCGCTTCTGCTCCTAATCGTGGCGCCGGCAATCCGCCTCCTGTTCCTTGGAAACAATCAAGAAGCCACGCCGGCAGAACCTGAAACGACTGACGCATAATTGGCTGGGTTTGACGAAAGGCATGCGGATTTTAGTTGTCGAAGATAATGAAGAGCTTTCCCAGCTGCTGATCGCCGGCTTTCAACGCGCGGGCTTTGTCGCGGATGCCGTGACGACCCTCAATGAAGCCCGGATCGTTTTGCTGACACGGTATTACGCAGCGCTTGTGCTCGATCTTGGATTGCCCGACGGCGATGCTTTATCTCTGGTGAGCGAACTTCGAACGAGCCATGGTTCGCTTCCAATCCTGATCCTCACGGCCCGAGATGGGATCGGGGACCGCGTGAAGGGCTTGCGCGCTGGCGCGCACGACTACCTCGTCAAGCCTTTCGCGATGGAAGAACTTGTGGCACGCCTGCAAGCCCTGATGAGGCGTTTCGCATGCGGGCCGGGGCAATCTCTCAAACTGGGAAACGTCGAACTCGTTTTGGACCACGACAGCAGCCACGTCTTTATTGACGGCCGGTCTCAGATCCTGTCACTGAGCGATCTTTCAATTCTCAAAATCCTGTTGCAACGGCAGGGCCGCGTGGTTCCAAAGGCGCTGATGGCGGATCAGATCGCGAAAGGATCCTCCGGCGTCACCCCGAACGCGATCGAGGTTTATGTGCACAGGCTGCGCAAATGCCTCGAGGAACGTGGCGCAAATGTTTCGATTCAAACTGTGAAGGGCGTGGGATACATCATCAATGAAATACAGTGACCGGGTTGAAGAATGCAGAACGCGCGCTGAAAACGCGCGCTGAAAAAGGGATGTTATCCATGGTTCGACAGGCTCACCATGAGGCTTAACTCATTGATAATACGCAGCCTCATCATCCTGAGCTTGTCGAAGGATGAAGCCAAGATTTCGGGTTTTGGTATAAGGTTTGAGCAGTAAAACCGTATTCGTTTCCTCCAGGAGTTTTCATGCGCAAAAGTCCCTTGGACATTTTCAGCTCCGCGGTCTGCGCAGCGATAATTGCCGGCATCGCGCTCAATGCGACTATGAGTTGCGCCGGCCCTCTAAGACCTCAACCGCAGCCCCCGGTCTTCGCGCCGAACTGTGCCGTTCGCCCAAGATGCATTGTTAATACTTGTATGCGTAGCGGACGATGCAAGCTTGGCGGTCAGATTCAAGCCGTAGGCTGCCTTTTCTATGCGTGCGGGAGCGCTCCCAGGTAAGGGCCTGCTGGAGCGTTCCTCAAGAGCTGTCGCGCCGGTGAGACGAATGTCCGTAGCCATTTTTGGCTCGGTCACTCCAACCCACACCTTCTCAATCACCAAATTAAATTTGCACTCACCTTAGCACTTCGGAAAACTCGTGCTCAGGAAGGATGGGACCTTATATCTCCTCTCTGTTTTGCGGGAACAGGCAAATAATGGGAGAGGACGATGACGACACGCCGGGAATTTATTCAGTCCCTTCCAGCGGTTGGAACGGCCTTCGCGGTAGCTGGACATGTCATCTTGGACGACAGTCCGGCAAGCGCGCAAACACAGCCTCAATCGGCTCATCCATTGAAGGGGCATTTTCATCCGAAGGGCAAAGCGCCATCACAAACCACGCTGGAGGTGCTCAAGCGCTCGCGAGAAGGCTTGCCCTTCGCGGACACGAGGGATTTGGAGGAGCAAAAGAAGGGGCTCATCGCCCCGATGAAAGACTTCAAAATCATGGCGGATGCCGGCCATGTCGCGTGGGACATGGAGCGGTTTCAGTTTCTGGACAAGCAGGATGACTTCGACAGCATCCATCCTTCACTGCTCCGCCAGTCCAAACTGAACAACAACTACGGACTCTACGAGGTGATCGCGGGCATCTACCAGGTGCGTGGCTTCGATTTGTCCGACATCACCTTTGTCCGCGGCAAGACCGGCTGGATCGTGTTCGATCCGCTGGTGTCCAGGGAACCAGTGGCCGCGGCATGGAAGCTGTTTCAGCAGCATGTGGGCCAGGGCCTTCCCGTTTCGGCTGTGATCTATTCTCACACCCATGGCGATCACTGGGGCGGCGTGCGCGGCATCGTCGCCGAAGCGGATGTGAGGTCCGGAAAAGTTCCCGTCATCGCGCCTGTCGACTTCATGGACTTTACGATTTCCGAGAATGTCTATGCCGGCAACGCCATGAACCGGCGCCTGTTTTTCCAATATGGCTTGCTTTTGCCTGCGAGTCCGCACGGTTACGTCGGTCAGGGTCTGGGGCAGGCCGTGTCGGCTGGTGCAACGGGTCTGATTGCGCCCACCCGTTACGTTGAGAAGCCTGTCGAGCAGTTCGAGGTCGATGGCGTCAGGATGATCTTTCAGAACACGCCGAACACCGAAGCGCCTCGGGAGATGAACACCTACATCCCCGACATGAAGGCGCTTTGGATAGCGGAAAATGTCATCGCTTCACTGCACAATATTTATACTTTGCGCGGCGCGCCAGTGCGCGATCCGCTGAACTGGTCGAAATATATCGGCGAGGCGCTCTTCCGCTTCGGCCAAGAGGCCGAGGTGATGTTCGCCTCCCACCATTGGCCGCGCTGGGGCAATGACAGGATTCAGGAAGTCCTCCGTGGCCAGCGCAACCTCTATGCGCATATGAACAACCAGGTGCTTCATCTCGCCAACCAAGGCGTCACCATCAACGAAATCCACAACGTCTACGAGATGCCGAAGAGCCTGCAGAACAAGTGGTTCTGCCGCGGTTATCACGGGTCACCGCAGCACAACAGCCGAGGCGTAATCCAACGCTATCTCGGTTTTTGGGATTGCAATCCGGCGACCCTCATCCCGCTGTCGCCGCAAGAGTCTGCGCCGCTCTATGTCGAGATGATGGGCGGCGCGCAGAGGATCATGGCCCGAGGGCAGCAACTCTATAACGAGGGGCAGTACCTGCTTGCACAGGAAATCGTCAACAAGCTGGTACAGGCCGAGCCTCAGAATCAGGCCGCCAAGGACCTGCTCGCGGACATTTTCGAGCAGATCGGGTATCAGCAGGAGAATCCGGGGCTTCGGAACAGCTTCCTCGCGGGAGCCTATGAATTGAGGTCCGGCATTCCCGAAGGAGAGACCGCCAGCACCTCAAGTCCCGACGTGATCCGGGCCATGTCCACGGAACTATTTCTCAACTTCCTTGCCATTCGGATGGACAGCCGCAAGGCCGAGGGCGTGCGCTTCACGTTGAACCTAATGACGCCGGACAATGGCGAGAAATTCATCGTCGAGCTGGAGGATGCTACGCTCACCAATATCAAAGGTTTCCAGGCCGAGAAGCCCGACCTCACCCTTACGATCAACCGCTCCGACCTGGAGCAGACCATGATGGGAACGAAAACGCTCGAAGCCCAGATTGCAGACGGGACGGCGAAGCTTGAAGGCGATGCAAATATCTTAAAGCAACTCGCGTCGACGATGGTCGATTTCGATCCGCGCTTTGAAATCATGCCCGGCACCAAGGCTCAGCCAGTGATGGTCGCACACGCCGATCCCTACGAGGCCGTTCCAGGCAAGCCCATTGCGGAATAGCCTGCGAAGGGCGGCCGAAGGACAAGTGCATATTTTTCCGCAATTCTTATGGCAAGCGGCGGGCGGAGCGTGGACGAAGTTCGCGTCCGGCCTGTCCTAAGCTCCAGCCCGCGTGTCAGCCCGTGTTGTGCTCATCTTGTTGCCACACGTTCCGGCCGTAATTAAATCCACCTGCGCGCCTCGTGTCGCGAGCCGCTGCATCCGCGCCACCTTTCAAGATCGGCATGTCATGGCGAAGCCTAGCACCTCAAAGCGACTTACACCCGTTGGCGCGGTCGATCGGCTCGAGGAGTTATACGCCAACGCCGCTTCGGCGCTCGCGGCTGCTCTCGACCGTTATCTCGCCGCGGGTGTTCCGCCATCGCCCGAGACCCGCGCCAAGTTCCATTATCCGTTTCTCCGGCTGTTTTACCGCGGCAAAAAGCAGATAGGCTCGCCAACGCTTCGCGCTTTCGCCAAGCTGCAGCGTCCGGGCGTCTATGAGACAACGGTTACGCATCCGGCCGCTTTCCGCAGCTATCTTCTGGAACAGCTCGAACCGCTTGTGACGGAGTACGGCGCCGAGCTGGAGGCGGGGGTCAGTACTCAGGAGATCCCTTATCCCTACGTGATTGAGCGCACGGAAGAGATTACAGGGGCGAATGTCTCCGCTAGCGAACTTGCCCGCCATTTCCCAACGCCGCGGCTATCTGCCGTTGGCGACGAGGTTGCGGACGGGCTGTTCGAGCGCAAGGAGGGCGACCCGCATCCTCTTGCGCTGTTCGATGCCGTCCGAACCGACTTCTCGCTGCGCCGGATCGTCCATTATACCGGAAGCCACTGGCGCCATGTGCAGCGCTGGATTCTGCTCACCAATTATCACCGCTATGTCGATCAGTTCCTGCGCTGGGGATGCGAGGAACTCAATCGCGAAGGCGGCTTCGACCGGCTCGTGCTGCCGGGCGATGTGATAGTTCGCCGGGAGCATTCGCCCTCGGAGGCCGACGCGCTTGTCAAGAGCTCGCAATGGCATCGCTACCAGATGCCCGCCTATCATTTAACGGATGGCGGCGACTCGGGGGTGACGCTGATCAACATCGGCGTCGGCCCGTCCAACGCCAAGACCATCACCGACCATCTTGCCGTCATCCGTCCCAATTGCTGGCTCATGGTCGGTCATTGCGCGGGGCTTCGCGACACCCAATCGATCGGAGATTATGTGCTTGCCCACGCCTATCTGCGTCAGGATCACATCCTTGACGACCTGATACCGCCCAGCGTGCCGATCCCGGCGCTTGCCGAGGTGCAAGTGGCTTTGCAGGAGGCCGCCGCATCTGTCACCGGGCATAGCGGCGACGCGCTGAAGCAACGGCTCCGCACCGGGACGGTCGTTACCAATGACGACAGGAACTGGGAATTGCGTTTCACCCAGGAAAGAAAGCGCATCAACCTCTCGCGCGCCGTTGCCGTCGACATGGAAAGCGGCACGATCGCGGCTCAAGGCTTTCGCCTGCGCGTCCCCTATGGCACGCTTCTCTGCGTATCGGACAAGCCGCTGCACGGCGAGATCAAGCTGCCAGGCGCCGCGAGCGCCTTCTACGAGACGGCGATTGCCCAGCATTTGAAGATCGGCCTTGCCGCCCTCGATCTGCTCAAGCAGAGCCGCGATAGCCTGCATTCGAGAAAATTGCGATCCTTTGACGAACCGCCGTTCCGATGAGATCCAAAGCCGCGCCTTGGAGCTTTCGCGTCACACGGCTCCATCAAATGCATGTTCCTGGGCTTGCCTGCGCTGCTGGCCTTGTGCAATGGGATGGATCGCGGCATTGATCGCCACCGGCAGTTGGACTACTGAGGGCCTCTCGCGTAGACGCGAATTGTTTAAGGAGTAAGAAACTTGCGAGCTTCCGCTTTCCAAAGCGCCAGCGTGCTTTTCGCGCTCGCCATCGCATTGGCCGGCTGCACCGGGGGTGCGTCCGATACAGGCTCCGCTCAGGTGGCTGCGAACGCCGCCACCGCCGCCCCAGGCCTGGAAATCACAGACACGAAGGTCGGAACCGGCTTCACTCCGAAGCCCGGCCAAACCTGTATCGTCCACTATACCGGCTGGCTTTACGAGAATGGCGTCAAGGGCAAGAAGTTCGACAGTTCGGTCGATCGCAAGAAGCCTTTCGCCTTCGTGCTTGGCGAGCATAAGGTGATCGAAGGATGGGAGCGGGCCGTCAGCACCATGAAGGTGGGCGGCAAGCGCACCGTCATCATCCCGCCCGCGCTCGGCTATGGGTCCGCCGGAGGGGGCGCGGCCATTCCGCCGAACGCCACGTTGATTTTCGATGTCGAGCTTCTGGATGTGAGGGCTGCCTCCTAGCCGCAGCATGGGCGTGGGGGTTGCCCGCTGACAACTCCGTCAAGGGTCTTGCATGCGGGCGGCATTTGGCCTATTTTCCAGTCAGCTCAAGATCATCTCTGACAAAGAGTGGGCCAGCCGGTCCGCTCTTTTTCTTTATCCAGCGTTTGAAACGCTGACGAACCGGAGTGCATGGAAAAGAACCCGGCATTGGCGGATACTGAAGGCACGGCCCCTGCGGCGCCCACCGGGCGCTTTGTTCGGGAAACAGGCCCCGCTGCGGAAATCGCGGCGCTGGTCGAGCCTGTCCTTGAGGACTTGGGCTTCCGGCTCGTGCGCGTTCTGATGTCCCGCCGCGACGGAGGCACGATCCAGATTATGGCGGACAAGGCCGGAGGCGGGATCAACGTCGACGACTGCGCAACCATCAGCCGCCGCTTGTCGCCTTTGCTCGACGCGCACGATCCGATCGAAGGACGCTATTTTCTGGAAGTTTCCTCGCCCGGCATCGACCGCATTCTGGTGCGGCCTTCCGATTTCGAGGACTGGGCCGGGTTCGAAACCAAGGTTGAAACGAAGGAGCTGATCGACGGCCGCAAGCGTTTTCGCGGCATTCTGGAAGGTTACGAAAACGGAGAAATGCTGCTGCAGGTTCAGCTCGATGAAAAGGGCGAGCCGCAAACGATCGGGCTCCCGGTCGATCTCATTCACGATGCGAAGCTCGTGCTCACCGATGAGCTTATCCGGGCCTCGCTGGCAAAAGCTAAGGCCGCTGGCCGGCAATGGGCCGAAGGCGGCGAAATCGAAGAAAAAGACATAGAAGAATCGGAGACTAACGATGGCGCAGATCGGAATTAGCGCGAACCGCCTTGAACTTTTGCAAATCGCCGATGCGGTCGCGCGCGAGAAGTCGATCGACCGCACGCTGGTCCTTTCCGCGATGGAAGACGCGATCCAGAAAGCGGCAAAATCGCGCTACGGGAGCGAGAACGAGATCCGTGCCGAGATCGATCCGCGCACCGGCGAAATCAAGCTGTCGCGGCTTCTGGAAGTCGTGGAGCGCGTGACGCTCGACGCGACCGAAATCAGCCTTAAGGATGCAAAAAAGCGCAACCCTGAAGCCGAGGTGGGTGATTTCATCGCAGAGCCACTGCCGCCTCTCGACTTTGGCCGCGTTGCGGCGCAGAACGCCAAGCAGGTCATCGTGCAGAAAGTGCGGGAGGCCGAGCGCGAGCGTCAGTTCGAAGAGTACAAGGATCGCATGGGCGAGATCGTCAGCGGCATCGTGAAGCGCGCCGAGTACGGCAACGTGATGATCGACCTCGGCCGGGCCGAAGCGATCATCCGGCGCGACGAGACGCTGCCGCGCGAGAACTACAAGCTCGGCGACCGCGTTCGCGCCTATGTCTACGATGTGCGCCGCGAAAACCGCGGGCCGCAGATTTTCCTGTCGCGCACCCGGCCGGAATTCATGGCGAAGCTGTTCGCGCAGGAAGTGCCTGAAATTTACGACGGTATCGTTGAGATCAAGTCCGTCGCGCGCGATCCGGGCAGCCGGGCGAAAATCGCGGTGGTCTCAAAGGATACCTCGGTCGATCCAGTCGGAGCGTGCGTCGGTATGCGCGGAAGCCGCGTGCAGGCCGTGGTGAACGAGCTTCAGGGCGAGAAGATCGACATCATCCAATGGTCTCCAGACGCGGCGACCTTCATCGTGAACGCGCTTGCTCCGGCAGAGGTCGCCAAGGTCGTGCTCGACGAGGAGTCGGAGCGCATCGAGGTCGTCGTGCCCGACGAGCAATTAAGTCTCGCCATCGGCCGCAAGGGCCAGAATGTCCGCCTCGCCTCGCAGTTGACAGGCTGGGACATCGATATCCTGACCGAGGCCGAGGAATCGGAGCGCCGTCAGAAAGAGTTTGCGGAGCGCACCGCCACCTTCGTTGCCGCGCTCGATGTGGACGAGATGATCGCTCAGCTCCTTGTTTCGGAAGGCTTTACTTCCGTAGAGGAACTCGCGTTCGTGGAGGTCCAGGAGGTCGCGAGCATCGAGGGCTTCGACGAAAACACTGCACAGGAAATTCAGGAGCGCGCCCGCGAATACCTGGAGCGCCAGGAAGCCGAGCTGACCGAAAAACGCCGGGCGCTCGGCGTCGACGACGAGCTTGCCGAAGTCGAAGGTTTGACGACTGCGATGCTCGTCACACTTGGAGAGAACAATATCAAGACTGTGGAAGATCTCGCCGATTGCGCGACCGATGAGCTTGCAGGATGGCAAGAGCGCGCGCATGGCCAGACGAAACAGCATCCGGGCATTCTTCAGAGCTTCGATCTCAGCAAGTCGGACATCGAGCAGTTGATCCTGAACGCACGCGTCAAGGCGGGCTGGATCGAACCGCCGGCGCCTGAGGAAGTCGCGGAGGAGCCACAGGAAAACGTTCTCGAGGACGGCGAACCGGCCCCTCTTGAGGGTGAAGGGGGCCAAGTTGCAGATCGCGAAGAAAAAGCGCTCTGATCCCGAGCCCATACTGGAATTTTCGGAAGCGGACTCACATCTAACGGAGGGCGAGCAAGGCAGCAATCCAATCATCCCGGTCAGAACCTGCATCGTGGAGCGCGCGAGGAAGGAAAGACCATTCCTCCTCCGGTTCGTTCTTTCGCCGCAGGAGGGGGTGGTTCCCGACATCAAGGCGACCCTCCCGGGCCGCGGCGTTTGGGTGACCGCAAAAAAAGAGATTGTGGCCGAGGCGGTAAAGCGCCGCGCATTTCAAAGGGCATTTCGGAAGCCCGTTGCCGTAAGCGATAATCTTCCTTTAGAAGTGGAACAGCTTTTTAAGCGATCTGCATTAGAACGGTTATCGATTTGTAACAAAGCAGGGCTTTTGGTTACGGGGTTTTCGAAGGTTGAGGAAGCGCTAAAGCGGCGTGAGGTCGTGGCTCTTCTTCATGCGGATACCGCGGCAGACGATGGTAAGACCAAGCTCGATAGGAAGTTCGAAGCCTTATTTGCAGGAAAAGACCATATCGCGCCGGAAAATTGCTTCACATCCGCCGAAATTAGCTTGGCGGCGGGAAGCACAGGTGTAATACATGCGGGACTTAGGGAAGGCGGGGCAACCCGCGCATTCTTGGAAGCTCTCGATCGTTTAAGCGCCTATTGCGCAGGGGAAGCGAAGTTTGCTTCGCTGTGCCAGGATAGAGAATGAGCGAAACGAAAGAAACGGACCATAAAACGGCGGGCGGCCGCAAGACAATGTCGCTGAACGTGAAGCGGACGGTCGAACAAGGCCACATCCGCCAGAACTTCAGCCACGGGCGCTCGAAATCCGTTCTTGTCGAGACCAAGCGCAAACGCCCGGCTACTCCTGGCGCCATGCCGGAGGAGCCGCAGCAGAAGCCTGCGCCGCAAAAACCGGAACATCGCGCCTTCCAGAAGCCCGCTCCCGAGGCCGATAAGCGTCCTCAAAAAGTGCTCCGGCAGCTTTCGGCCGGCGAGGTCGATGCCCGTGCGCGCGCACTTCTCGAGGCGCGCAAGCGGGAAGACGTCGCCAAGCGCGAGAGAGAGGTCGAAGAGGCCCGGCTCCGCGAGGAAGAGAAAGTCCGCGCGCTCCGCGCTTTAGAAGAGCAAAAGCGCGCCGAAGAGGAAGAAGCAGCCGCGCGTAAAGCCTCGGAAGAGGCTGAAAGGTTGCGCGCAGCCGAGGAAGCCGAAGCGCCGAAGCAGGAAGAGCCGGCGCCTGCCCTTGCGCCGGTCGCCGCCGAACGTCCCGCTGAGCCGCAGCGCCGTGCAACGGGCCCGGATAGCGTCCGCGTTATCGCTCGGCCCCAGGATGATCGCCGTCCGCAAGGCGGCGGCTTCCGCCCGCAGCACGGAGAGAACGGTCAGCGCGTGGCGCCACGTGAGGGCGGCCGCGATGCACCTCGCACGCCAGGCCGCGAAGGATTTAGAAGCGATGGACCCCGGCCAGGCAGCGGGGCAGCGGGTGGCGCACGCCCCGGTTTCGGCCCGAGACCCGCGCCGGGCGCTGGTGCGCGGCCCGGTGCTGCGCCAGTGATGGAGATTACGCGGCCCGAACGTGTTCGTGAGGGTGACGTGGCCGTTCGCGCCCGTACCCCCGAGGCTGACGAAGAAGATCGGCGCGCAAAACGCGGAGGTGTGCCGGGCAAAGCGCCCGAGCGCGGCGCCGCACCTGTAAAGAAAGCGGCTGTGGACCAGCGCCTTGGCCGGCAGCGGCTGACGCTTTCCAACGCCCTCGACGAGCAACAGCGCGAGCGAAGCCTTGCCTCTCTCAAACGTCAGCGCGAACGCCAGAAGCTTCAGGCTCTTGGCGGCGCAAGGCAGGAGCGCGTAAAAATTCAACGAATTGTCCAATTGCCGGAAGCGATTACAATCCAAGAACTCGCCAACCGCATGGCCGAACGCGCGGTCGACATCATCAAGTTCCTGATGAAGCAGGGGCAGATGATGAAGATCAACGACGTGATCGATGCCGATACGGCGGAGCTCGTCGCTGCGGAATTTGGGCATACCGTGAAGCGCGTCTCGGAGGAGGATGTCGAGGAAGGCTTCATCGGTGAAATCGATGCGGATGAGACACTGAAGGGGCGTGCGCCTGTCGTCACGATCATGGGCCACGTCGATCACGGTAAGACATCGCTGCTAGACGCTATCCGGCAGGCGAATGTGGTGGCCGGCGAAGCTGGCGGCATCACCCAGCATATCGGCGCCTATCAGGTCACTACGCCCGATGGCGATCCCGTTACCTTTATCGATACGCCCGGTCACGCGGCCTTTACGGCCATGCGCGCACGCGGTGCGAAGGTGACGGACATCGTCGTGCTCGTGGTTGCCGCCGATGACGGCGTCATGCCGCAGACGATTGAAGCCATCAATCATGCAAAGGCGGCGGGCGTCCCGATTATTGTTGCGATCAATAAGATCGACAAGCCGGATGCTGACCCGTTGCGCGTGCGGACCGATTTGCTTTCCCACGATATCGTCGTGGAAAGCATGGGCGGCGACACGCTCGAAGTCGAGGTCTCCGCAAAGCAGAAGCTCAATCTCGATAAGCTTTTATCCGCGATCCACTTGCAGGCCGAGGTTCTTGAGCTGACCGCAAATCCTGACCGCCCGGCGGAAGGTATCGTGATCGAGGCCAAGCTCGAACGCGGGCGCGGTCCTGTCGGCACGGTTCTAGTCCAACGCGGAACGCTGAAGGTTGGTCAGCTTATCGTTGCTGGCCGCGCCTGGGGCCGTGTACGCGCCTTGATCGACGACAAGGGTGAAAACGTCGTCACCGCCGGTCCATCGACGCCCGTAGAGGTTCTCGGACTCGATAGCGCACCGGAAGCCGGCGATCAGCTCGCCGTCGTCGAGAGCGAAGCTCGCGCCCGCGAACTGACCGAACACCGCGTCCGCAAGCTGCGCGATGTGCGGGCAGTTGGCGCCGGAGCCCGCACGCTCGAACAGATGATGAAGCAAGCGACGAAGGGCGGGAAGAAGGAGTTCCTCCTCATCATCAAGGGCGACGTTCAGGGTTCGGTCGAAGCGATCAATGCCGCGCTCGAAAAGCTTGGTACGGATGAGGTGGAAGCCCGCATCATCCACTGGGCCGTGGGCGGCATCACGTCCTCGGACGTTGCACTGGCAGAGGCCTCGGGCGCTGTCATTATCGCATTCAACGTCCGCGCAGACGCCCAGGCCAAGAGCCAGGCTGAACGCGACGGCATCGAGATCCGCTACTACAACATCATCTACGATCTCGTGGACGATGTTAAAAAGGCCATGTCCGGGCTTCTTGCGCCGATCACGCGCGAAGAGTTCCTCGGCAATGCCGAAATCCTCGAAGTGTTCAACATCTCGAAGGTTGGCAAGGTCGCGGGCTGCCGCGTTACCGATGGCAAAGTCGAGCGCGGGGCGAACGTGCGTCTCATCCGCGACAATGTGGTGATCCACGAAGGCAAGCTTTCCACCCTCAAGCGCTTCAAGGATGAGGTTCGCGAGGTTGTCGCCGGTCAGGAATGCGGCATGGGCTTTGAGAATTACCACGACCTCAAGCAGGGCGACATCATCGAGTGCTTCCGCACCCATATCGAGACGCGCACCCTTTAAGCGACGAGCCCGCGGCGAAAGCCGCGGTTTTTTGTGGTTAGCAGTATTTCGCCGTACCGGCGCGGCGCTTTCGCTTTGGTATTGAACCTTGTATAGTGATCGCGGGGAAAGAATATAAAGCTATGACCGAATTGCCCGAAAATATCGACTTGCGGTTTCTGGCCGCGCAGATGCAGCGCGGCTTCGCGAAAGCCGACGAGCGGTTCGAAAAGATCGACGAGCGGTTCGAAAGAATAGAGCACTCCCTTGCCGAATTGAGCATTGCCGTCGCCGCCGTGCGCACGGAGCAGCAGATCATGCGCAAGGACATCGATCAGATCAAAGAGACCGAAAGCATCATCGAAGCGCGCTTGGTGCGCATCGAGCGCCGCCTCGATTTCGTGAAGGCCTGAGCCCAGACAATCAACGCTGCTCTTTGCACCCCTCCGAACATCGTCAACGCACTTGTGCGTTGACATCGCGGCACCGTGCGCCATGTTTTTGAGAGGGGCAGCAAAGCCGCATTTGAAAGTCAGCCGGGAGCCGGACCTTGGACGACAAGAGCGCCGCTTGGAGCGTGAGCGTTTTAAAGAGTGCGCGCGACATTTCTCAGGACGACTGGGACAGCTGCGCCAACCCGCCCGATCAGTGCTACAATCCATTCCTGGCCCATGCATTCTGGATCGCGCTTGAGGAAAGCGGTTCGGCTTCGCCACGAAAAGGCTGGGCTCCCTCGCATCTTGTCCTGAAGGACGGCGCGGGCACTGTCGCAGCGCTCATGCCGTGCTACCTGAAATCCCATTCTTTCGGCGAATATGTCTTCGATCGCTCCTGGGCGCATGCCTATGAGCGCGCCGGCGGGCGCTACTATCCCAAACTGCAGACCGCAGTTCCCTTCACCCCCGTTTCGGGCCGGCGTATCCTGATCAGGCCCGGCGTTGCGGAGAGCGATGCGCGCGCGCTGCTCGCAGCGGCTGCTGTCGAGGTTTCGAAGCAGAACCGGGCTTCGTCCTGGCACGTCACTTTCGCAACGAAGGAAGAATGGGAGGGGCTGGGCGCGCTCGGGCTTCTGCAGCGTACCGACACGCAATATCACTGGCATAATCGCGGCTATGAAAGCTTCGACGATTTCCTGGCGGCTCTCGCGTCGAGAAAACGCAAGACCGTCCGCAAAGAACGCGAGCAGGCACGCGCCTCCGGCGTGACCTTCGAATGGCTGACAGGCTCCGATATTACCGAGGCTCATTGGGACGCCTTCTTCAAGTTCTACATCGACACCGGCAACCGGAAATGGGGCAATCCCTATCTGACGCGCAAGTTTTTCAGCCTTGTTGGCGAGCGCATGGCAAACCGCATTTTGCTCCTTATGGGAAAGCGAAATGGAACTTACGTCGCTGGCGCGCTCAACTTCATCGGCGGCGACACGCTTTACGGCCGCTATTGGGGCTGCCTCGAAAGCCACAGTTTCCTGCATTTCGAGGCCTGCTATTACCAGGCCATCGATTACGCCATCGCAAACAAGCTCGCGCATGTGGAAGCCGGTGCGCAGGGCGAGCACAAGCTCGCGCGCGGCTATGCGCCCGAGACAACCTACAGCCTGCATTATTTCGCCGATCCCGGCCTTGCTTCGGCTGTTGAGAGCTACTTGCGTCAGGAGCGCAAGGCGATCGAACGGGAGAAGGAAATCCTGAACGAGGCCCTGCCTTACAAGAAGTGCGGGTAGAGGCTCCTTCCTTCGCTTGATGCGGCGCACCCGCCCCTCATCCTGTCCTTCTCCCCAAGGGAGAAGGAACGTTGTTGGCTCCCTCTCCCATTGAGAGAGGGCCGGGGTGAGGGGCGTGATGCCCCTAAAACTGCTCGACGGCCATCTCCATCATGGTCTTGCAGCCTGCGGTCATGCTCTTGAAGCGGCTGTCCGTTTCAGGCAGCATTTTCTCGGCAAAGAAGCGCGCGGTCTTCATCTTGCCGTCGTAGTAGGACGCCATGCCGTTTGCGCCGCCGGCGATCTTGCTATGGGCGACGCGCGCAATTTTTAGCCACATCCAGCCGAAACTGACGAGCGCAAACATTCGGAGGTAATCCGTCGCCGCGCCTCCGGCCTCATCGGGGTTGGCGAAGCCGTTCTGCGCGAGCCAGGCTGTTGCCTGTTGCAGTTTGTTGAAGGCATCCGCCAGCGGGGTGGCGATATCGTCGAGGGCAGGTTCGGCCTTGACCTCCTCGAGCTCCGCCTGCACATCGGCGAAGAAGCTGCGGACCGCGCGCCCGCCATCCATGGCAAGCTTGCGCCCCACAAGATCGAGCGCCTGAATTGCGTTCGCGCCCTCGTAGAGCATCGAAATGCGCGCGTCGCGCACGAACTGCTCCATGCCCCACTCGCGGATGTAGCCGTGACCGCCATACATCTGTTGCATCTTGATGGCGATGTCGACGCCCATGTCCGTGTAGTACGCCTTGATGACCGGCGTTATCAGGGCGACGAAATCGAGCGCCTCCCTCCTTACGTCCGCATCGGGATGGTTCCTCGCGCGGTCAATCTTGAGGCCAGTCAGCATGGCAAGCGCGCGAGCCGCCTCCGTGAAGGCTTTCGCCTCGAGCAGGTTCTTGCGGACGTCGGGATGGACGATGATGGGATCCGCGGGCTTGTCGGGCGCCTTCGCCCCGGTGAGGGAGCGGCCTTGAAGCCTGTCCTTCGCATAGATGACTGCGTTCTGCCGGGCGACCTCGGCGATACCGAGACCCTGCATGCCCACGCCGAGGCGCGCCGCGTTCATCATCGTAAACATCGCGCGCATGCCCTGATTCGGCTCGCCGACGAGCCAGCCAACCGCGTCGTCGAAGTTCATGACGCAGGTCGCGGAAGCCTTGATGCCCATTTTGTGCTCGATGGAGCCGCACACGGCGCCGTTGCGCATGCCCGGCTCGCCGCCTGCGTTCGGAAGGAACTTGGGCACCAGGAACAGAGAGATGCCTTTGGTACCGGGAGGCGCATCCGGCAGCTTGGCGAGCACCAAATGGATAATGTTGCGGGTGAGATCGTGCTCGCCTGCCGATATGAAGATCTTCGTCCCAGTTATCTTATATGAGCCATCGCCTGCGGGAACGGCACGGGTCTTGATCAGACCGAGATCAGTGCCGCAGTGCGACTCGGTCAGGCACATGGTGCCGGACCACTCGCCCGCAACCATTTTATGCAGATAGCGCTCTTTCAGCTCCTCGTTCGCGTGCGCCTCGATTGCGGCGTAAGCTCCGTTCGTCAGACCAGGGTAGATTTCGAACGCGAGGTTGGAGGAACAGCGAAATTCGTGGACCGCAATACCAACCGTGTAGGGAAGGCCCTGACCGCCATATTCCGGCGAACAGCCGAGGCCCGCCCAGCCGGCCTCGACGTACTTGTCATAGGCTTCCTTGAAGCCAGAGGGTGTCCGCACGACGCCATTTTCGAAAACGCAGCCTTCCGCGTCCCCCGTTTGATTGAGAGGCTGCAATACGTTCTCGCAGAACTTTGCGGCCTCCTCCAATACGCTGGCGATGAGGTCGGGCGTTGCATCCTCAAAGCCCGGCAGCCGCGAAAGCTCCTCACCATCGAGCACTTCAGTCATAATGAAACGGTAATCGTCGAGCGGCGCTTTATAACTAGGCATAATTTCTCCTCGCGCTGACTTTTCGGGGATGCTGAGCAAGGTTTTTAACCAAGTCTATACAACTTTGTATCGCGATGCGTCTGGCGCAACTGGCTTTACTCACTCGATTTCGCAGGGAGCACCCGAGCCTTGCTCGGTGATGAGATAACAAAACGCACTACCTTAGGTAGGTTGCAGTGCAGGAATGCAACAGCAAAAAAAGAGTTGACTCCGATGGAACATAGCGGCTGGCCGGTTGTTTGTAAGCGCTAAATATAACGAATTGTTAACTAAACTGATCTTTCTAGTACTTGTGGCTATGTATTGCTTTGGGCGGTAAGTTGCAGCAAAGGGTTTAGGCTGACGTGTTGACAGTGATACAAAAATACTAATAAGATTTTAGATAAGGCTAACAAGTGCATATCAAAGTAAGTTGTGTAAAGAGCCGATAACGTCAGACGACGACAGGCACATTAATAAGAAGGGGGATCGGTAATGCGTCTAGCAAGCGATAAATGCGCACCCGAAAATAAGAACCTAACGCCCGTGCATCTCACCCGAGACATTGGCTCGGATCAATATCCAAGCCGCCCGAAGTTTCCTATCTCAATGGAGAAGAAGATCGAACACCTGTGGCTAGAGTCCGAAGCGCGGGGCTGGAATTTCAACGAATTCGTTGTTGTAGTCATGGAAGTCCTGACCGTCATGCATCACAGGAACAAATTGCGGAACAACGAACATCTACAGGACAAGAACGGCTTCAAGAAGCGCGCTTGATGCATCGAAAGCCGCGTGGTTGCGGTGAATTGCGACTGAAGACCGCAGACCTTCTTTCATGGACACGTGATGCCGCCACGGCCTTGACTTGAATGGCGGCACTACCCTTATAAACGCGCACTCGTGGTGATTTGGCCGGCCGGCTTGCAGCCACGTTAAAAAACTCGCTAAAAGGCCGTGGCTCAGCAGCCCCGGCGCGCAAGAGATGGCCGGTCTGGACTTCTGTCCTGCAAGGAGGCTGGCCGCGTTTGAATGAATAAGGTGCTCGTTTCCGGGCGCGATCTCCGGAGTCTCCCTACGGCGTCTTCCATTTTTCGCAGCGACGAACCGCTGCCGTTGGACTGCGGGCGCGCGCTCTCGCCGTTTGAAATCGCTTATCAGACCTACGGCGCGCTGAACGCCGACCGGTCGAATGCCGTGCTCGTTTGCCACGCACTGACTGGCGACCAGCACGTCGCGAACTTGCATCCGATGACGGGCAAGCCGGGGTGGTGGGAAACCATCGTTGGCCCAGGCAAACCCGTCGATACAGACCAATATTTCGTGATCTGCTCGAATGTGCTCGGCGGATGCATGGGCTCGACTGGGCCTGCCTCGCTCGATCCCGCCAGCGGCAAGCCTTATGGGCTCGACTTCCCCGTGATCACCATCGACGACATGGTGCGCGCGCAGGCCCGCCTTCTCGATCACCTCGGCATCCCTGACCTTTTCTGCGTCATTGGCGGCTCCATGGGCGGCATGCAGGTGCTCGAATGGTGCGCGAGCTTCGGCGACCGCGTCTTCTCTGCCGTGCCGGTCGCGGCGGCTCCGCGGCACTCATCGCAGAACATCGCGTTCCATGAGGTTGGCCGTCAGGCGGTGATGGCAGACCCAGAGTGGCGCGGCGGCCGCTATCTGGAGGAAGGCACAAACCCGGCGAAGGGCCTCGCCGTGGCGCGCATGGCGGCGCACATCACGTACCTCTCCGACGATGCCCTTCATCGCAAATTCGGCCGCAACCTGCAAAACCGGGAAAAGATCACCTTCGGTTTCGACGCCGATTTTCAGGTCGAGAGCTATCTGCGCTATCAGGGCATCAGCTTCGTCGACCGCTTCGACGCCAACAGCTATCTCTATATCACGCGCGCGATGGACTATTTCGACCTCGCCGCCGATTGCGACGGCATTCTCGCCAACGCCTTCAGGGGTACGAAGACGCGCTTTTGCGTGGTGTCTTTTACGAGCGACTGGCTTTATCCGACGCGCGAAAGCCGCGCCATCGTGCAGGCGCTGAACGCAGTCGCGGCGAACGTCAGTTTCGTCGAGATCGAGAGCGACAAGGGCCACGACGCTTTTCTTCTGCACGAGCCGGAGCTGTTCGACACGGTCCGCGGTTTTCTTCAGGCAGCCAAGGAGAAACGTGGGCTGCCTCTTAAGGCAGGGACAGACCCTAAATGACCACCTACGAGGAACGCGCCGCACTGAAGGCCGCGCAATATCCCCAGCCCCGCATCGACCTGCTCCTGATCGCGGGCATGGTCGAGCCGGGCGCGCGCGTTCTCGATGTCGGCTGCGGCACGGGCGAGCTTCTGAAACTGCTGGAAGAGAAAAAGCAGGTGGATGGCCGCGGCGTGGAGCTGAGCCAGTCGGGCGTAAACTTTTGCGTTGCCAAGGGGCTTTCGGTGATCCAAGGCGACGCCGATCACGATCTCGTGAACTACCCAGACCAGGCCTTCGATTACGCCATCCTGAGCCAGACGCTGCAGGCGACAAGGCGACCCAAGGAAGTGCTGGAAGAGCTGCTGCGCATCGCGCGCCATGTGATCGTGTCGTTTCCGAATTTCGGGCACTGGAGAATCCGGTGGCAAATCCTGATGCACGGGCGCATGCCGGTGACCTGGAACCTGCCCGAGGCATGGTACGAGACGCCGAACATTCACTTCTGCACGATCAAGGATTTCCTGGAGCTGTGCCGCGTCGCCGGCGCAAAGGTCGAGCGTGCGTTCGCGCTTTCGCCTTACGGCCACCCGCTCGGCACGAAGGTGCCGGCCTACCTGCACAACCTCATCGCGCAGCAGGCTGTGTTTTTGCTGACGGCGCAAGATGCCGGGAAGGCGAACGGTGCTTAGGAAAAGCGCCGTTGCTCATGACGCGGGCGATGGACTCGAGCAACTACTCTTCGGACTTGCGGACAGTTTCGTCGGCGCTGAGATGTAATGCCATTCCGTTGCGGCGGCCTATCCATGAATGGCGAAGGCATCCATCCAAATTTCTGCCAAGGGAAAATTCGACGCAAGAAGCGTTCAGCAAAAAGGCCGCGGATTGATCCGCGGCCCGTGAGACTGGCTGTTCGCCACAGCCGATTTCGCCCCGCCCTAGCAGTGCGGGGCTCAATCCATGCGCGCTAGGCAGACGCCAGAGGCTGCTCCGACATTCCCGTGGCACGCACAAGCTGTAGCTTCAGCGCAGATATCCCACTTGACATCAGATCACCTCCTTCCGGTTGTTGCTCCTAAGATCAGGGTGCCATCGCAGCGCGAAAATGTAAAGTGAAGCAATGCCGTTCGACATCACGAAATTGTTCTCAGCCTCGGATTCCCTAAATTAAGCTCATGCACAAGAACGTCAGAACCTTTAGCGATCCGTTTGCGATCCGCACTGCTTGACAGGATCACAACCAGACTGGGCGGAGCGGTGGTTGCGCCCCGGTCTGGCCTTCGCTAGCGACACAAGACTAACAACAAAGTGCGCGCCCCACCCGAGGAGATAGAAATGAAAATTTGGACCATTCTTGCAGGAGCAGTTCTTTCGCTCGCCCTATCGATCCCAGCCGTAAGGGCGGAAACGGTAACCTATAAGGTGGATCTTAAGTCTTCGGAGGAAGTTCCACCCAATTCAAGCAAAGGCTCCGGAACAGCCAATGTGACTTTTGACCCCGCCACCAAAATTCTGAAGTGGAAAGTTACTTATTCGGGACTGACGGGCCCAGCCACGATGGGCCACTTCCATGGGCCAGCAGCGCCCGGCCAGAATGCGCCCGTCGTCATTCCTTTCGAGAAAGTCGACAGCCCGATCGAAGGGTCTGCCAAGCTCTCCGACGCACAGGCCGCCGATTTGAAAGCAGGCAAACTCTATATCAACATCCACACCGCGGCGAATAAAGGCGGCGAGATCCGCGGCCAAGTCACCGCGGGAAAATAAGGGACCGTCGGGGTTTCGGCTTCGCCCTCGCGGATCGGTTTGAAACGCCTTCGCGGGGGCGTGAAAAACTCCAAGATTTCCTCGGCTTTCGAGCGATAAAGAAAAAGCGGATGCAGCCGAGATCCTCGCCAATCAAGCGAGGTTGCGCGCTACTCACCGCGCGGTTTCCAAGGCTTCTTGTTTTTGCAGCACTTTGCTTGAATCCTGATCGAACCGCGCGCCCAACTCTTGCGCGGCGGCCCTTAGCAGCATAGTTTCGCCCGCGCAGCCCCCGATGACGGAGATAGAAAATGGCCTTCCTGTCCGACGCGCTTGCCCGCGTGAAGCCCTCGCCCACCATCGCCGTGTCGTCCAAGGCGCGCGATCTGAAAGCGGCGGGCAAGGACGTGATCAGCCTTGGCGCTGGCGAGCCCGATTTCGATACGCCGGACAACATCAAGGAAGCCGCCATCAAGGCGATCCGGGACGGCAAGACGAAATACACCAACGTGGACGGCATTCCCGAGCTGAAGGAAGCGATCTGCCGCAAGTTCAAGCGCGAGAACGGCCTCGATTACAAGCCGGGGCAGGTCATGGCCTCGCCCGGCGGCAAGAAGGTCATCTTCAACGCCATGATGGCGACGCTGAACCCCGGCGACGAGGTGGTGATCCCGGCGCCCTACTGGGTGTCGTATCCCGATATCGTTCTCCTGGCGGGCGGCACCTGCGTCTTTGCGGAAGCCGGGATCGAGACAAAGTTCAAGCTCAGCCCCGAGACCCTCGAAGCGGCCATCACGCCGAAAACCAAGTGGCTGATCTTCAACCATCCGTCGAACCCGACAGGCGCGGCCTACTCGCGCGCTGAGCTGAAGGCGCTGACGGATGTGTTGATGCGCCATCCGAATGTGTGGGTCTTGACCGACGATATGTACGAGCATCTCGTCTACGACGGCTTCGAGTTCACCTCGCCCGCGCAGGTAGAGCCTGGGCTTTACCATCGCACGCTGACCATGAACGGCGTCTCGAAGGCCTATGCCATGACCGGCTGGCGTATCGGTTATTGCGCAGGCCCCGAGCAACTCATCAAGGCGATGACGAAGCTGCAATCGCAGACGACCTCGAACCCCACAAGCATCAGCCAGTGGGCAAGCGTGGAAGCGCTCAACGGGCCGCAGGACTTCCTGAAGGAGCGCGCCAAAAGCTTCAAGGACCGCCGCGACGTGATTGTCTCCATGCTCAACCAGGCGAAGGGGCTTAAGTGCCCGACGCCCGAAGGCGCGTTCTACGTTTATCCGTCGTGCGCGGACCTGATCGGCAAGAAAACGCCTAAGGGCCAGGAGCTTAAGAACGACGAGGACGTGGTGACCGCTCTGCTCGAAGACGAGGGCGTTGCGGTGGTGCATGGCGCCGCCTTTGGCTCGTCGCCCTGCTTCCGGATCTCTTATGCGTGCTCGACAGCGGAGCTGGAAGAAGCTGGCCGCCGCATTCAGCGCTTCTGCAGCGGCCTGGATTAGCACAGAATCCCCGCCGCATTAGGCAACCGCGCCTGTGTCACCAATATTTTGCAGGCGCGGTTTAGCATTTTCAAAAGACAATGAGGTCGAGCAATGGCAGCAGTGCGCGGCGCGGGTTTTTCGAGCGCTGTCTTGGAAGACATCCATTTCGATCAGCTGAGGCAGAATCTCGATCAGGCGGAGGAGCTTGGCATCGACTTTGTCGAGCTTCCGCTGTTCATGATGGACTTGATCGCGGGCGGCCGCGTGCTCCCGGCGCAAATGCGGCGGCTTCACGATGCTCTTAAAGGGCGCGGGCTCGGTTACACCGCCCACGGCCCGATCGCGATCAATTTCATGCAGGCGCCAGAGATGGTGAGCCGCCATATCGCTGTGGCGAAGGCGACGATCGAGGCGGCTGCGGAAATCGGCGCCGTACACCTCATCCTGCACACCGGAATGACGACGGCGCAGACCGAGGCCGGGATCGAGGCGGGATACGCCGCCCAGCGCGAGGCTTATGCGCTGCTTGGAGATTTCGCGGCGCAACACTCGATGATCATCGCCGTCGAGAATGTCTTTGTGAGCAGCGAAAATGAGCGCACCGCGCTGCCGTCGCGCCTTGCTCGAGAGATCGAGGCAATCGATCACCCGAACATCCGGGGCTGCCTCGACTTCTCCCATGGCGCCATCACCTGCGCCGCGCAAGGTGCGGATTTCCTCTCCGAAGCGAAAGCGCTCGCCCGCGTCGCATGCCATCTGCACATTCATGATTCATTCGGCGATCCGGCCCAGTTCCGCACCTTCGCGCGTTCCGAACGCGTCGCTTACGGGCTGGGCGACCTGCATCTGCCCATCGGCTGGGGCAATCTTCCCTGGCACGGCATGATGGGCGATTTCACATTTCTTCCGGATGCGATTTTCAATCTTGAGCTGCCAGCCCAGTATTGGTTTGCGCTCGAAGACAGCGTGCGCGCCCTGCGGGACATGATCGAGGTCTATCAGGCGCGCCGCTCGAACGTATAAAAGAGTTCCATGCTAGCCCCCGCCAGCCCGTGACCGCACGATCTCGCAGCCGAGCGCGGCGCCCGGGATGCGGTCGAGTTTCTCGACAACGACGCGGACCTGAACTGCGCGCCGGTGCGAAAGGCAATGCCCTGCGACCCGTTCGGCGATGGTTTCGGTCAAGAGCACATGACCGTCCGATAGAACCTCTTTAATGCCCTCGATGATGAAGTCATAGGAAATGACGCTGCTGAGATCGCCCGGCCGGTGACCGCCCGGAGATACCGAAAGCTCCACGGTAAATCGAACACGCTGGGAGATGCCCTGCTCCTCGCTCCATATGCCGATCCGCGCCGGCAGGACGAGATCGCGCACGCAAACTTTGTCGTAAGGCAGGACTTCCGGTTCTGGCTTGTATCGCTCCGCCAGGACGTATTGTTTTGGCGGCATGCGCCCTCTCCTCGCTCACTCGATCTCACGCACACAAGGCGCGCATGCAAGGGGGCGAAATCCCCCGTCCACGCTCATGACATCGCGATTTTTTACAGCCAGCGCAACCTGGAAGGATGACGCGCAGCATGACCTTGCTAAACCTTAATGCGCGAGCAAGTTCGGATTGAAACGCCGGCCGCGGCATCCGCTCGGCTTAGCCCCGCAAGCGCCTCGAACATGGCAGTCCCGACACAAGCGGCGCCATTTCGATCTTCGCAAGTAAATCAACAAATAAGGGAATGATAAGGATGTTATTACGCTGCGTTTGGTCTTGAATATTTATTAAAACCTGCTCTATCAGAAACGTTCTGTTATTCAAACAACGAGACGCCCGCCATGTTTTGAGAAAAATCAAGCCATTAACATGGACTTGATCTAGGTTTTCGCCCTAAATCCCACTCGCACCATCATGAATGTAAGGGAGAAAACTCATGAAGCGGGCAACCGTACTTTCAGCAGCAGCGTTTATGCTTGCCGCCTCGGCCTCCTGTCTCACGATCGCACCACCGGCGGCCGCCCACGAGATGGGCGATCGCATGTCGGATCAGCTCGGAAGCCGCGAAGAGCTTCGCGAACTTCTGGCCGACCGATTGAGAGGCCGCGAGGACCTGCGCGACCTGCTCGCGGACCGCATGCGGGGGCGCGAGGATATGCGCGACCTCATTTTGGACCGGCTGCATTCACGAGGAGACCTCCGCGATCTTCTCGCGGACCGGATGCGCGGAAGAGAAGATCTGCGCGACCTCCTGGCGGACCGTTTCCGTGGCCGTGAAGACCTGCGCGACCTGCTGATGGACCGCATGGAAAGACGCGCTCATCTCCGTGACCTCCTTGCGGACCGCCTGGAGGGCTACGGCGATTTGCGCGAGATGCTCGCGGATCGCATGCATGGCCGTGAAGACCTGCGTGACCTCCTTGCGGATCGTTTGCAGGGCCGTGAAGACCTGCGCGACCTGCTGGCGGACCGGATGGAACGGCGTGCGCAGCTGCGCGAGCTTCTTGCCGAGCACATGCATGGACAGGGAAGCAGGCTGCACGACCTCGTTTCGAACCGGATGGAAGACCAGGGTGACGAGCACGGCACGGCGATGCACGGAGTGGATCGCGACGAACTGCGCGAACTCATTCTGGATCGCATTCGGAACCGTGGCGACGTCGATCAACTCCTTGATCAGATGCGCGATCGCATCGCCGGGGAAGAAGACTAGGAAACCGGGCAACTTTGGCCGTGACTTCGTCAGTAGCGTTCAGGGGCGAGCGCGAGCCGCCCCGCAAACCGAAATGGAGACCTTCCAATGAATAAGGCTTTATTTTTGGGGGCGGCTTTGTTGCTTACCCCGTTCCCGGCGCTGTCCCAGCAGGCGCAACAACCGCAGGATCAGCAAGCGCAACAATCCCAGGATCGCAATTCCAACTATTCGGAGCAGGATAGCTACGCGGAAAGCGACAACGAACGTGATAGCAGACGCGAGGATCTGCTGGAGCGTTTGTCGAAGTCCGATCTCAGAGAACGCCTTGCCTCCGCCGTCGAAAGGATCGAACGGGCTTGCGGAAATGACATCGAACGGTTTTGCGGCGACATCACGCCCGGAGGCGGCCGCATCGCAAACTGCATGCAGGCTTACTCCGATCAGCTGAGCCGCAGGTGCCGGTTTACGCTTCGCATAGCGACCAGAAGGGTGCAGCAGGCCGTCGAGAACATTGCCGACACATGCATGGGCGGGATTCGGGAGCAATGCGGCGACGCCGACAACGTCAGACAATGCGTTGAGGAGAAGCGTTCAGCTCTGCCCCAGTCGTGCCAGACGATCGTGGCGGCCCTCCATCATGCGGGACAAGCGCTTGCAGCAAGAGTGCAAGAGCACGAGCAAGGCGCAGGTTCGCAAGCGGCGGCAGGCCAAGGACCATCCCAAGGAACGACGGCGCCCTCGCAAGGAGCAACGGCACAAGCAACTGGAGAACAGACCGGTCCGGGGCACGCAGCACCGAGCCTGAGAGGTATGCCCGTTTTCAGCTCTGACGGAAAGAACCTCGGCCAGATCGTGCAGGTCGAGAGAGGGCCCGACGGCAAAATACAGTCCGTCCAGATCCAGATCGGCCGCATGCTTGGCCTCGGCGAGAAGGTGATCACCATCGACGGCAGCAAGCTCGAACAGCTTGCCGACCGGATCAGGCTGATGATGAACAGCGATCAGGTACGCGGACTGCCCGAGGCAAAAACTCCGGGCTCCGCGCAGAAGTAAAACAACGGGGCCGCGTCCGCGACGTTAAAGCTGCGGAAGCGGCCTTTTTTCCGTTAATCGTAGGGCGACGCCGAGGTCAGCCTACTTTGCCAGCGCAACGAGCCTCGCGCGCGCCTTTTGTTGAGCTTGCCGAAGAGGCTCATCGATCGCCTCCAGCTCGATTGCCTTTTTGAAATCGAGGATCGCCAGTGCAGGAAGCCCCTGTGCCTCGTAGATTTGGCCCCGGCCCCAGAGCGAATTGATGCTGTCTACATTGATCCGCAATGCGGCATTGAAATCCTCAAGAGCGGCCTTTGTGTCCCCGAGCGCCAGGAGGATGTGCCCTCTCGTGTCGAGAACGCGGTAATCGCGCGGTTTTAGCCCCACGGCCTTGTCCGCATCGGGCTTTGCCTCCTTGGCCCGTCCCGTTTCAAGCAGCACGAGGGCCCGGCTGGTGTAGGCGTGCGCAAGTTTGGGATTAAGGCTTATAGCCTTGTCGAAATCCGCCAGCGCCAGGTCGGTCTGCCCCTTGTGCTGATAGGCGAGACCGCGGTTGACGTAAGCAGAGGCGCGTTTCGGATCGAGGCTGATGGCTTTCTCGAAATCGGAAATCGCCCGGTCGTATTCGCCTTTGCCTTCACTATAAGCCGAACCTCGCGCGTTATAGGCATCGGGGTCTTTCGGGTTCAGGCCGATGGCAAGGCCGTAATCGGAAATTGCACCGTCAAAGTCGCCCAGGCTCGCAAAAGCGTCGCCGCGCTTGACATAGGCAACCTCATACTTTGGATCGAGTTCGATAGCCTTGGCGAAATCGGTGCCGGCGCGGCCGTAATCGGACACCGCGAAATACGTCATCCCCCTGCCGAAGAAAGCCTCCTTGTACTTGGGATCGAGGCGAATGGCCTGATTGAAGTCGGTGATGGCGCCTTCGTATTCCCCCCTGTAAAGGTGGGCGAGACCGCGTCCCGCATAGGCGTTGGTGTATTGCGGGCTCAGGCGGATGGCCTCGTCGTAATCGGCGATGGCGCGTTCATGATCGCCTTTGTTCTCATAGGCGCGACCGCGGCTGAAATAGGCGATCGGGTTGCCGCTCCTGTTCCGGTCCGAAATGATGACGGAGCAGCCCTGGATGGAGAGTTCGTAATCTGCATCCTGGGCGCAGTCGCTATTTACATCGGCAAGAGCCGCGCCCGACATGGCAAGCGTCAGCCCAAAAGCGAAGTGTAAGGTGCGCATTGAATTCCTCCCATAATGTTTGTTTTAAGAAAATATACAGCGTAACGAATGTAAGCGCTAGCGCAGCCGATCATGGGTTGCGCTTTATCTGCCGTTTCCTTGGGACAGCATGACATTTTCGGATCGAGGGCGGCTTTACGAGTGCGCAGTCTCTCGCCCGGGTACAAGATTTGGCCGCAGTCGCACCGCAATTGCGCGCTTTTTCCCTCAACAAGATCGGTGCTGGTTTTCAATCTTCTTTCGGATCGATGTCATGAAACGGATTATAGTAACGGTTGCCTTGGCAAGTTTGCCTTTGATTTCGGAAGCAGCAGAACTTCCCTTGAAACGCGTCGTTCTTTCGACCTCCGGGCTCGCTCAGTTCACCCATGCCGGCGAAGCTGCGGCAGGGGCCAGTCATTGAGCTGCCCGTCCGCCTCGACCAGGTCGACGACGTCCTGAAAAGTCTGACGATTTTCGACGCAGCGGGCTCGATCGGCGCCGTCAGCCTCCCTGGAAAAACCCCTCTCGCCGAACTCTTTCGCGATCTCCCGTTCGATGAGGCGGCTCTCGAATCGCAACCTGCGCTGCTGAATGCGCTTGTGGGAGCCGAGGTGGAAATCGAAGGAAACGTCACCGCGAGCGGGCGCGTCTTTCGCGTGGAGGAGGAGAAAGTCCAGCTGCCGAACAATGGCGGGGAGACGGTGCGCCACCGGATCACGCTGGTCACCGGGAAGGGGTTCGTTCAGGCGATCCTCGAAGAGCTGACCGCGTTGCGCTTCACCGACGCCGGGACGCGCGCTCAGATCGACCGCGCGCTGGCGGGGCTCGCCAGCAACCGGGCGAAGGACCAGCGCACGCTTTCCATCGCGCTGGCAGGCGAAGGCGCGAGGCAGGCCGGTTTCAGCTATGTGGTGGCGGCGCCCGTTTGGAAGACGGCTTACCGGCTCGTCCTACCCAAGGACGGCGGCAAGGCTCGCCTCCAAGGCTGGGGCATTCTTGAAAACCTCACAGGCGGCGATTGGAAGGACGTCGATCTGACGCTTGTCTCCGGCAACCCGGTGGCGTTGAAGCAGCCGCTTTATTCCGCGGTGTTCGTGGACAGGCCCGAGATCCCGGTGTCTTCGTCGTTGCGGATCGTGCCGCGGAAGGACGAGGCCGAGGAGAAAGCCGTGGCCGTAGCGGCGATAGCCCCACGGACAAAAGCAGCCCACGCCTACCGCGCAGCGCAACCGGGTGCGCCCGCGCCCGCGGGTTTCGCGGCAGGCGGCACAGGAGCGCGCTCCCTGGAACTGCAAGACGAGACGCCCGCATCCCCTGCCCTGGCGGCTGAGGCAGAGGAAGCTGCCACGCAGGTGCTCTATCGCTTCCCCGGAAAAGTCACGCTCGCTTCGGGATCGACGATGATGGTCCCGTTCGTGGATCGGGATATGACCGCGTCGCGCACCTACATTTACCAGCCTGAAACGAACGCCAACCGGCCATTGGCGGCTGTCCGATTGAGCAACGACGGGGAGTCTGCGCTGCCTGCCGGGCTGATCACGGCCTTCGAGACCGGCGCCGACGGCGCGGCCAACTTCGCGGGCGACGCGCAGCTTCCGCACCTGTCCAAGGGCGCGACGAGGTTCATCACATTCGCGCTCGATTCAAAAACCGATATCCGCCGCGCGGATCAAGGCGTGAAACAGACCCGTCTGGGCAAGGCCGTGCGTGGCGAGCTGACGCTCACGGTGAAATCGCGCTGGGCCATCGACTACGAGATTACGCCTCCCGGCGAGGAAGACCGCGAAGTGTTCATCGAGGAACAGCGCCAGGAAGGCTGGCAGCCCGCAGGCGATACGAAGGACATCGAGGAAACGGCGACGCGGCTTCGGTACAAAGTCACGGCGCCGAAGGGAAAGACCACTAAGGCGACGCTGACGCGCGAGCACGTCGATTATCAGACCGTGAGCCTCGCCACGCTTGCGCCGGACAGGATCCTGGCGACGATCTCCGGCCTGCAAAACGAAGCGCCCGCTCTCAATGAGGCGATCACGAAGCTCAGCGCAGCCGTCGGCGACATCACGAAAATCAACGCTCACCGGCGCGAGCTTGAGGGCGAACGGAAGAAGATCGGCGACGATCAGGAGCGCATTCGCAAGAACCTCGCGAGCGTGGGCCAGTCGTCCGACCTCGGGCGGCGCTATCTCGATGCGCTGAAAACCCAGGAGGACCGCCTCGCCGCCATTGCCTCGGAAGAAAAGAAGCTGGACGAAGACCTTGCCGGGAAGACTAAAAGCGCAGAGGCCATCGCGCAGGCGCTTGTTTTGTAACGAGGCTCCCTCTCCCATGGGGAGAGGGTCGGGGTGAGGGGCGCTACTTGCAAAGTCAGCCGCTCACCCGGACCGCAAAGCGGTCCCCAATGGGAGAGGTGTTCGCATCACTCTCCGGCAGCGCTTCTCACGACTGTTTCGAGGCCACGGCGCAAGGGCAGCGCCAGATCGTCAGCCTGAGCGTCAAGCCCGTGCCGGTGGGCAATCCAAACGGGATCGTTATAGGAGATCCATGTCTTGCCCGCATCGTCCTGCCAAACCAAAGCCTTCAAAGGCAGGTCGATGCCTGCGGTCTGGTTCGCCTGCATGAGCGGCGTCCCTCCCTTGGCGTTGCCGAAAATGAGAACGGTGGTTGGCCGAAGCGAAAGCCCAACTTCTTGGGCGTTTTTCGCATGATCGACTGCGGCGAACAAGGACAGGCCGTGCGACGCGATTTCGGACTTCAATCGTGAGATTGTCTCCTCAGGTCTGAATTTGCTGGCCGTCCTGACGAGGCCCTCGGCTGGCATAGTGAATTCTCCGATGCAATTTGTTAGCAAGAGGATAACTATCCACCTGGGCATAGGGGTCCGTCACAAAAAGCGGCGCGACGCACTTTGTGCTTGCGCCGCCGCAGATTACTTCGCACCCGGCTTGCGTTGAATCGAAGCGGAACTCCCTCTCCAAGGGGAAGAGGGTTTGGGGTGAGGGGCGCTTACATTTGATAATCAAGCACTTACCCCTCGCCCGGTCCGGCCTCTGCAACCGAAAGGCCGAGCCAACTTCAGCAATGGCTCGTCGAAGCCGGGGTGTTTTCAGCCCGTCACGTCGAAGGCGGCGAGCGCGGCCATGTTCACAAGGTCGCTGTCGCTCGAACCGAGAGAAGCAATCTGCACCGGCTTCGACAGACCCACGAGGATCGGCCCGATCACCGTGCCGCCGCCCAGTTCCTGAAGCATCCTGGTCGAGATGCTCGCCGCATGGAAGGCCGGCATGACGAGCACGTTCGCCGTATCGGTCAGGCGGCAGAACGGATAAAGCGCCATGGAGCGCTTATTGAGCGCAACGTCGGCCCCCATCTCGCCGTCATACTCGAATTGAACATGACGCTGGTCGAGCAGCTTCACGGCCTCGCGAACGCGTTCCGCCCGCTCGCTTGGAGGATTGCCGAAGGTCGAGAACGCCAGCATCGCGACGCGTGGCGTCATGCCGAACCGCGACGCAACCGCCGCAGCCTCGACCGCTATGTCCGCGAGTTCCTCCGAATCCGGCATGGCGTGGACGGACGTGTCGGCCACGAGCACGACCCTGCCGCGGCTGATGATGACGGATACGCCGATAACGCGGCGGCCGCGTTTCGGATCGAGCACACGCCGGACATCGTGAAACGCCGTCGAGAAGTTCCGCGTCACGCCCGTCACCATGGCGTCCGCGTGCCCGAGCGCGACCATGCACGCCGCAAACACATTGCGATCGTTTTTCACGAGCCGCTGGCAATCGCGGTAGAGGTAGCCTTGCCGTTGCAGGCGCTGATAGAGGAATTCAGCGTAGGCCTGGTTGTGCTCCGAATGGAGCGCGTTATGAACCTCGAAGTCCTCCAGGTGGTTGATGCCCGCCATGAAAAACGCCTGGCGGATCTGACCCTCGCGCCCGATCAGGATCGGATGTCCGAGTTTCTGTGAGGAAAACGAGCTTGCCGCGCGCACGACCTGCTCTTCCTCGCCCTCGGTGAAAACAACGCGCTTGGGGTTGAGGCGCAGCGAGTCGAAAATGGAGTTGATGAAGCCCGCAGCGGGGTCGAGGCGCGCGGAAAGCCGCGCCTTGTAGCCTTCCATGTCGATGATGGGCCGGCGCGCAACGCCCGAGTCCATGGCCGCTTTCGCGACCGCCGACGGAATTTCGCAGATGAGACGCGGATCGAACGGCGCCGGGATGATGTAGTCTGGCCCGTAGCGCAAACGCCGCCCATAGACTTTGGCGACGGCGTCGGGCACATCGGCGCGGGCAAGTTCCGCAAGCGCCTGCGCGGCTGCGATTTTCATCGGTTCATTGATCGTTCGCGCCTGCACGTCGAGCGCGCCCCGGAAGATATAGGGGAAGCCGAGCACGTTATTGACTTGATTGGGATAGTCCGAGCGTCCGGTCGCGACGATGGCGTCGTCGCGGACTTGGGCGACCTCCTCCGGCGTGATCTCGGGATCGGGGTTCGCCATGGCGAAGATGATCGGCTTTGGCGCCATGGTTGCGACCATCTCCTTCGTCAGCGCACCCGCAGCGGACAGGCCGAAGAACACATCCGCTCCTACCAGGGCCTCCGCGAGCGTGCGCGCCTTGGTATCGACCGCGTGGGCCGATTTCCATTGGTTCATACCCTTCTCGCGACCCCGGTAAATAACGCCCGTCGTGTCGCAGAGGATGGTGTTCTCGTGGCGAACGCCCATCGCCTTCATGAGTTCCAGGCAGGCGATACCGGCAGAGCCAGCGCCATTGCAGACGAGCTTGACGTCCCCGATGTCGCGCCCTGTGAGATGCAGCGCGTTGATCAGCCCCGCGATCGCGATGATTGCCGTCCCGTGCTGGTCGTCATGGAACACAGGAATGTCCATCAACTCGCGCAGGCGGCTCTCGATGATGAAGCAGTCCGGCGCCTTGATGTCTTCGAGGTTGATGCCGCCCCACGACGGGCCGAGATAACGCACTGCGTTCACGAAAGCGTCCACATCCTGCGTATCGACTTCGATATCGATGGAGTCGACGTCGGCGAAGCGCTTGAAAAGAACGGCCTTCCCTTCCATCACCGGCTTGGAGGCGAGCGCGCCGAGATTGCCCAGGCCGAGAATGGCCGTGCCGTTGGAAATCACCGCGACGAGGTTCCCCTTCGCCGTGTAGTCGTAGGCGAGCCTCGGATTGTCGGCAATGGCCTCGACCGGGACTGCAACGCCCGGCGAATAGGCAAGGCTCAGGTCGCGCTGCGTCGCCATCGGCTTCGTCGGCACGATTTCGAGCTTCCCCGGCTTGCCCTCCGAGTGGAACTGAAGCGCTTCCTGCCGGGTGAACTTAAATTTTCGCGGGGGGCTGACGGCGCCTTCGCGAGGCTCGGCCGGCGGCGTGGCGGAAACAGTTTTCAGTCTCGCTTGTGAGGCGGTTTTCGAAAGGGGCATCGGGCTGATCTTTTTTGAAAGCGCTCAAAATTGTTATGGAACGGCTCTTTTTGCTTGGCCGCTTTTCGCAACGTTAGCCTTGTCGGTTGAGCGGCACAAGCGCCCATCGGCCATACGATAGGCCTTTTCGTCTTAAGCAGCAGATAAGCAACAGGATTCGCCAAAAGACACCCGGGGAGGCGCTAGTCATTTCTGGCTGGCGCGAGTTTCTTTTGCGGCCAAAGCTAATCTTTTTGAACCTTTTTCGCTTCCGCCACGACAGAGCTTCAGGACCTCGCATGAGGCCCAGCTTTGGCCGGTGGAGGACGCCATGACCCTCAGTACTTTTTCCTACTTGCCTGCCGCTTGTCCGGCAGGCAGCACGAATGCTCCGATCGTTGAGAGAAGCAAGCAATGGAGAAAGGCAGCCAAATACCTTGCCTCTGCCCTTTTCGCGGGCGCTGCTTTTTTACCGTTCGCGAGCCACGCTCAACAGCAAGACTACGCCCCGCAGACAGGTGGAGGCTCCCAGCAGATCCAGATCGATACCGGCAAGGCGGCAGAAACTGTCTTCGCGGCCACAAACGCCTATCGCACCCAGAGCCAGATCGGCGAACTCGCCTGGAACAATCCCTTGTGGCAGGCCGCCCAGCAATACGCTGAATTCCTGGCCGCCAACAGGGCCTCAGGCCACGATGCGGACGGCAAGACGCCCCAGATCAGAGCCGGCGAACAAGGCTATCGCTGCCCGGTATTGGAAAATGCCTATTCCGCCGATCCGGCGATCACGCTCGACGATGAAGAGACCGCTGCGCTGAAAGCCTTCGACACCTGGAAGAACACTCCGCCGGATAACGACACTATGCTTTCCCCAGCCTGGGCCGACACGGGCGTCGGGGCCGCTGCCTGGAACCACGACGGGCAAACTTATTACGTCTTTGTGCAGATGTTCGGCCGCCCATGCGGAGGCGGACCGGCCCTGTTCGCAGAGCCTGCTCCGGGTGTGGACTACGCCGAAACCTATCCCGTTCCGGTTCCCGTATGCCCATCCTGGGATCCGGTTTGCCATGGCTGCCCAGCTTGGAATCCGTATTGCCATAAGTGCCCGCCCTGGGACCCGGGCTGCCATAAGTGCCCGTCATGGAATCCCGATTGCAACAAATGCCCGCCTTGGGACGCGGACTGCCACAAGTGCCCGCCCTGGAACCTGAATTGCCACAAATGTCCGCCCTGGAACCCAGGCTGCAATAAGTGCCCGCCTTCCAACCCGGACTGCAGACGGCACGCTTGCCCGAATGGCGGGGTCTGGCCTCTTTGCAAGCTCGGCCGTATCTGCCCGAACGGCGGAATTTGGCCGAACTGCAACAAGCTTGGCGGTCATTTTTGCCCGAACGGCGGTGTATGGCCCCGCTGCGCTCAGGCAGCCGGCATCGTCCTGCACAAGCCTTTCAGATGGTATCGTCCGAGGCCGAGATCCGTTTCCCATCCCGTAAGGCAGTTCAACCAGCGCCGGAATTTCCAGCGGAGGCTCGACACAATACGCCATAATCAGCGCCAGCATTTCCGCAGCGGGCGCCATAGATAGGCTTTTCCTGCCTTAACCATTAGAAATACAGCCAAGCCTCGCTTTGAGGCCTGGCTTTTTCTTTGTCTGTCACGGGCCCTTCAACTGTTTAGCGAATAGCGAAGCAAAGAGTTAGGGATGCGCGGGGAAATTCGTGGAAGCTCAAGGCACGCTCTCAGCATTGTAGTAAGGGTCGGCGACGTAACGTGGGCAAGGCTATGGAGACGGACAACCCTGATGATTCGTGTCATTACCACCGTGATTTCTTTAATACTTCTATCGCAGGCCGCTGGCTCTGAGACCCGGCGTGCAGGTTCCGGGGACGCTGCTCCGCACAGCTTTCGTGATTGTCCGAATTGCCCCGACATGGTTGTCGTGCCGGCCGGAGAGTTCTTGATGGGATCGCCCGAGAGCGAGGCCGGCCGCGGCAAAGACGAGGGTCCTCAACATCGGGTCGAGATCGCGCAACCCTTCGCGGTGGGCAAGTATGAAGTGACGTTTGCCGAGTGGGACGCCTGCATGGCGGACCAGGGCTGCACTTACAGACCGAGTGACGAGGGATGGGGGCGCGGCAAGCGGCCGGTCATCAACGTGTCCTGGAATGACGTTAAACAGTATACGGCCTGGCTTTCGAACAAGACCGGCAAAGAATACAGGCTCCTGTCCGAGGCGGAATGGGAATACGCCGCCCGCGGCGTGACCAAGATTACCGATCCGAGCACCCCCTTCTACACCGGGGCGACGATCAACTTCAGGCAGGCGAATTACGACGCGAATTTCATTTACGGGCAAGGCCCGCAGGGCGCTTACCGGCAGAAGACCACGGACGTCGGCTCATTTCCTCGCAATTCATTCGGCCTGTACGACATGCACGGCAACGTCTGGGAGTGGGTCCAGGATTGCTACAGGCCCTCCTACAGGGGTGCGCCGTCGGACGGTTCGGCAGTCATTTCCGGGGCTTGCGATCTCCACATCCTCCGCGGCGGCTCCTGGAACTATTACCCGCGGCTTCTTCGTTCTGCGTACCGCTACGCAACGCCGCCCGAGGTGCGCCTCAACAATTTCGGTTTCCGCGTTGCGAGGTCCATGTAATGCCCGGCAAGATCTCAAGTTGCGTTCGAGGTTCCATGTTGAAATCCAGACTCGTCCTGTCTTGCGCCACCGCTGCGCTTCTTATCGCTGGCTTGGGCGCTGATGGGATTTCGCCCGCGAACGCGCGGAGCCGCAACGAGGGGTATTACACGACATCCCGGAACGCTGGCACGCCGCTCCTCGCAGTTGTCGGCCTGCGCGAGCAACGCATCTCCATCTACGATGCGGGCGGAAAAATCATGGAAGCCCCCGTATCCACGGGCGCAACCGGCTACGAGACGCCTGCGGGCATCTATAGCATCGTGCAGAAGGAGGAGGATCACCACTCCAACCTTTATGACGATGCGTCGATGCCGTACATGGAGCGCATTACCTGGTCGGGTATGGCGCTCCACGCGGGCGTGCTGCCGGGATATGCCGCATCGCATGGATGTGTTCGCCTGCCAAGCACCTTCGCCGAGCAACTCTACGGGATCTCCAAGCTGGGGATGCGCGTCCTCGTAGTGCGCGAGGACATCGCACCGGCCGAAATCGCTCAGCCTTTCATGTTTGGCCCGAGCAACACTTCGGAAGATGGCTGGACGTCCGGGGATAGGTCACGCGAGGCTTCCAATCATTATGGGATCACCTCTGCGATGAGCGTCGCCGACAACTCGCTTAGCGACAGGCGGTATCGGCTGCGGCTGGCGGTGGGCGCCAAGGCGACGGAAGCTGCGGCGGCGGCGAGGCGCGAAGCTGAAACACGGGTGGCGGCCTCAAGGCTTGGCACGGAGGCTGCGGCGGCAGCAAAAGCGCTGCAGGCTGCTGAGGGCAATTTCGCGAAAGCGGAAACAGACTTCAAAGCTGCGGAGCATACGCTTCAGGCGGCTGGCTCGCCCGCAAAGACCGCGCAGGCGCAACAGGTGAAGGCTCAGGCATTCTCCAGATTTGAAGTGGCGCAGATGCAGCTGCAGTCTGCACAGGCCCAGGCAAAATCGAAGTCGGATGCGGCGGCGCAGGCGCAAGAACAAGCCCGGGAAGCGAGCGCCGCAAGGACTGCCGCGCTCCAAGCCGTCGAAGAGGCGGAGCAGAAGCTTCTGCCGGTCTCGGTTTTCATCAGCCGGAAGACGCAGCGCCTCTATATCCGGAAAGGCAATCAGCCGGTGTTCGAAGCGCCGGTCAAGATCCGCGATGCTGACAGACAGATCGGCACATTCGTCTTCACCGCCCTGGACAATTCCGGCCCAGCCGGAAGCATGCGCTGGAACGTCGTGTCGATGTACAAGAACGCGACCGATGTCGAGCCCTTCTCGAAGTCGAAACAAAGCGGCTCCAAGAAATCCCCTCCGGCGCCAGCGGATGTTGCCGCTGCCAAGGCCGCTCTCAACAGGCTTGTGATTACGCCTGAAGCGATTGAGCGCATCTCCGATGTCGTCCTGCCGGGTTCGTCCCTCATCATCTCCGATGAAGGTCCGAGCATCGAGACGGGCAAGGACACCGACTTCGTGATCTTCATGAGCGGCGAACCGCAGGGAGGAATTGCGATCCGGGCCCATCACCAGTCGACCCGGCACGACCGGGAGCGCCGCTGGTATGACGACGAGACGCCTTGGCGTTCCTCACGCTCCCGGCGCAGCGGCTCTTCCTGGGGCGGCTGGGGTGGCGGCTGGGGTGGCGGATTCCCCTGGTGATGCCAGAATGAAAAACCGGAAATCTTGGCTTCATCCTTCGACAAGCTCAGGATGAGGCTTCGACAAGCCCATGAGGCTTCGACAGGCTCAGGATTAGGCCGAACGTTATCAGCACGTTAAGCCTCATGGTGAGCCCGTCGAACCATGGGCGACATCTCTTTGTCAGCAGCCCGCCACTCTCGTGGCCTCCTCCTACTTTTTCGCTGCGCCCTGGCGGTCGCCAATCGCGCCCGAGGCTTCGATGGCCGCGATATGATCGCCGGAATAGCCGAGCACATCGCGCAAAATCTCGCCCGTGTGCTCGCCAAGAAGCGGCGCCCGCACCACGTCCGATGGGCTGTCCGACATTTTGATCGGGTTGCCGACCGTTAGATGCTTGCCGCGCGCCGGGTGATCGACCTCCACGACGGTGCCCGTCGCGCGCAAGGACGGATCTTCTGCGAGTTCCTTCATGGACAGGATCGGCCCGCAGGGAATGCCGTAGCGGTTGAGGATCTCCATGGCCTCGAACTTCGTCTTGGTCATGGTCCACTGCTCGATTCGGCCGAAGATCTCGTTCAGGCGCGGCAGGCGCGCTCTAAGCGTCGCGTAATCGGGGTGCGTCTTCCAGCCCGGCTCGCCGATGACGTCGCAAATAGGCTCCCAGACCGCCGCTTGCGTGATGAAATAGATATAGGCGTTCGGGTCCGTCTCCCATCCCTTGCACTTTAGGATGCGGCCGGGCTGGCCCCCGCCGGAATCGTTGCCCGCGCGCGGCACGGCATCACCGAAAGGTACCCCCTCGCCATGCTGGCTGTATTCCTCCAGCGGGCCATTCGCGAGGCGCTGCTGGTCGCGAAGCTTCACCCGGCAGAGGTTCAACACGCCATCCTGCATGGCACAAACGATCTTCTGCCCGCGGCCCGTGGTGACCCTCTGATACAAGGCAGCCACGATGCCGATCGCCAGGTGAAGTCCTGTTCCGCTGTCGCCGATCTGAGCGGCGGTGACAAGCGGCAGGCCATCGCGAAAACCTGTGGTGGATGCCGAGCCGCCTGTGCATTGCGCGACATTCTCGTAGACCTTGCAGTCCTCGTAAGGGCCGGGGCCGAAGCCTTTGACCGACGCCACAATCATGCGCGGGTTCAATTCCTGGATGCGCGGCCAGTTCAGGCCCATGCGATCCAGCACGCCGGGCGCGTAGTTCTCGACCAGCACGTCGCAGGCCCTGACGAGTGCGGTAAGAACTTCCATGCCCATCGGGTTCTTGGTGTCGAGCGTTATCGAGCGCTTGTTATGGTTCAGCATGGTGAAATAGAGGCTGTCGACATTGGGGATGTCGCGCAACTGGCCGCGTGTGATGTCGCCGGCGCCGGGACGTTCCACTTTGATCACGTCCGCGCCGAGCCAGGCCAGGAGCTGCGTGCAGGTCGGGCCCGACTGCACATGCGTGAAGTCCAGGATTCTGACCCCATCCAATGCTTTCGCCATCTTGTTCGTTTCCTCAAGCCTCATGAGATGGAAAAGGCGGGGACCATAGCATGCCCGGCGCCTCTTGCTCCGGCATTATTTATACATGGTGTGTGTCTTGGCCCCGCGCTCCCTGCGTTTTCTGACGCGCTTCGCAGACTGACTCAAAGGCCCTTGCATCGCTGAAATTAGCCCAAGTAAATAATATTAAGTTCAAGAAGCGCCCAGCTTTTGGTTGAAGTAAAGCGCAGCCCGTAGGCAGATAAGCACTTTCTTCTGGAAACCATAAAAGCTCAAAATCGCCGCCCCCTTTCAAAAGTTACAGACAATTCATAGACGTTATCTGGCAATGTGCCATACTTAAGAGGGAAGAGTGGCCGCTTTCTCTGGCCATCACCCAACCCGAGGCCGCGCTTTAGACAAGAGCACTTTCCAAGCCAGAGCTTAATGAAATCAGCCTTCCTGGAATTCTGGACCATCTTCCGTCCATACTGGTCGTCTCCCGAACGCCGCTTTTCGGGTCTCCTGCTGGCAGTCGTCATCGGGCTTAATCTAGGCACCGTTTACATCATGGTCCTGATCAATGACTGGAATGCGTTGTTCTATAACGCGTTGCAGAACTATGATCTTTCCGCTTTTTCCTATCAGCTTGGCCGTTTTTGCGTTCTTGCCGCCATCTACATAGTGGCCGCCGTGTATCGGGTCTATTTGCGCCAAATGCTCCAGATTCGCTGGAGGAATTGGCTGACCGAACGCTACGTCGCCCGCTGGCTTCACAACGACGCCTATTACCACATGCAGCTCGGCGACAATGCCGCCGCCGACAACCCCGACCAGCGTATCGCGGAGGATATCAACGGGTTCGTGGGCCAGACTTTGATACTGGGCCTTGGCCTTCTCGAATCCATCGTCACTCTTGCATCGTTCTCGATCATACTGTGGGACCTGTCCGGCTCGCTTACCGTGGGCGGGTTCGTGATTCCGGGATACATGCTTTGGGCGGCGATCCTCTATGCGATCGTCGGCAGCTGGCTCACCCATCTCATTGGCCGCCCGCTCATTCTACTCAACTATCAGCAGCAGCAGTTCGAAGCGAATTTGCGGTTCTCGCTTGTCCGCGTCCGGGAAAATGCCGAGCAGATTGCGCTCTATCGCGGCGAAGAGGCGGAGCAGGGCGGCATAGGATCGGCCTTTTCCAACGTCGTTGCCAACTGGTGGGGGATCATGCGCAGGCAGAAGCTGCTGACATGGTTTTCCGCCGGTTACGATCAGATTGCGATCATCTTTCCCTTCGTTGTCGCCGCGCCGCGCTACTTCTCCCGCGACATCCAGCTTGGCGGCCTGATGCAGGTCGCACAGGCCTTTGGCCAGGTGCAAACGGCGCTTTCGTGGTTCGTGACAAACTACACGAGCTTCGCCGATTGGCGAGCGACGGTCAGCCGGTTGAGTGGCTTCGAGAAAGCGCTGGCAGAGAACGGCGGGAAGGGCGGCGCGGTTTGTGCCGTCGAGAGCCCAAGAGCCACCGCCATTTCTGTTTCAAATCTTAATATCTATCTGCCGGATGGACGCCCGCTGCTCAAAGATCTCTCGCTGTCGCTTCCGCCTTCAGCGCGCATTTTGATCTCAGGACCGTCCGGCAGCGGCAAGAGCACCTTCTTGCGCACCCTTTGCGGAATCTGGCCCTATTGCGATGGGCAAATCGTATTGCCCGCCGGACAACGGCTCTTGTTTTGCCCGCAAAAACCCTACCTGCCGCTCGGCACTCTGCGCCAGGCCGTTCAATATCCAGAGAGCGGCAGCGCATACCGCGACGCGGACATCAAGGAGGCGCTTGGCCTGTGCGGCCTGGAAGAGCTTCGCGGGCGGCTCGATCATAGCGAAAATTGGGGCATGAAGCTTTCGCCGGGCGAACAGCAGCGACTCGCCTTCGCGCGCGCGCTTCTTATAAGGCCGCAATGGCTGTTTTTCGACGAGGCGACATCTGCGCTCGACGAGGAGTCGGAGCATCGCCTCTATGGTCTTGTCGCCGATATGGCGGGATGCGCTTTAATCAGCGTCGCCCATCGGAAGACCTTGGGCGTCTTCCATGACCGCTCACTCGCTTTTACCAAGACTGCGCATAGGCGCGAAGGCCCAATAGCCGTTGTTAGCGGGATCGTTCCAAAGGTTCGAACGGCGCTGGGTGAATAAGCCGCACTCCAGTCGCAATTGACGTCCGGCATACCGGTATAACAAAATTGTTGCACAAGAAAGCTCGAAACAAAAAACGGGCACCGCGGTAATCTTGGGAGGATCGCATGAAAGTCAGTCAACTCCTTTTGAAAAAAGGAGGGCGGATCGCCACCATTCGCATGGATGAAACGGTGGAGCGCGCAGCACGGATGCTGCGTGACGAAAATATCGGCGCGCTTGTCATCAAGGATGTTTGCAATACCGAAGGCGATGTCGTGGTCGGGATGTTTTCCGAGCGCGATTTTCTGCGCGCGGTTCTCAGCAGAGGCCCGGCCGTGCTGAAGCTGCCGGTTTGGCGCCTGATGTCGCCGAACGTGATCGCCTGCCGGCCGAGCGACGACACCACGAAGTGCGTCGAGCTCTTCAACAAGCATCGCATCCGCCATCTCCCCGTGATCGACGACCACACTTTGATCGGCGTCGTCAGCATCAGGGATATCGTCGCGGCTTATGAACCCGCCGCGCTCAGAGCTGAGGCTGCGGCGTAAAAGCCGCAGCATCATGCCCGCGACGGCGGCCATCCAGTAATCGGCGGTAGTTATGTCATCCCCGCAGAGGATGTTTCACCCTTTTCTGTCATGGCCAGGCTTGACCCGGCCATCCACGCCTCAAGAGCCTGCCCCGGCTTGAGCGGGGGGCGGCTATGACAACGAGAGGGAGAGCCGCAAGGCCAATTTTTTCACACGCTCGGGGGGGCGGGACCCAGCCGTTACTCGGCTGCAACTGCCTCGCGCGCTGCTTCGACACGGGCCGCACAATACTTGAACTCAGGGATCTTCCCGAACGGATCGAGCTGCGGGTTCGTCAGAATGTTCGCGGCCGCCTCGGCATAGGCGAACGGGATGAAGATCAGCCCCGGCGGAACGGCGCCGTCGATGCGCGCCTTGAGTTCGATCGAGCCGCGCCGCGTGCTGACGCGAAGCTTCGCGCCCGAATGCAGCCCCAGCCGTTCCATATCCCGCGCGGAAAGGCATGCGATGGCCTCGGGTTCGAGATCATCGAGCACGCCGGAACGCCGCGTCATGGAGCCTGTGTGCCAGTGTTCAAGCTGACGGCCCGTCGTCAACACGAAGGGATAGTCGGCATCGGGCTCTTCCGCCGGTGAAATCAGCTTGGCCGGAACAAACTTTCCGCGCCCGCTCGGCGTCGGGAACCCATCGCCGAACACAATGTCCTGCCCTGGCTGATCGGGCGCTGGGCACGGATAGGTGACCGAATGCTCGCGTTCCACTCGCTCCCAAGTGATGTTCGCGAGCGACGGCATGGCCGAAGCCATTTCGGCGAAAACGTCGCTCGGATGCGCATATGTCCAATTCAGACCCAGCCGCTTCGCCATATCGATGATGATGTGCAAGTCCTGGCGCGCCTCGCCGGGAAGGGGCAGCGCCTTGCGCCCCATCTGAACCTGCCGGTTGGTGTTCGTGACCGTGCCGT
This sequence comes from uncultured Alphaproteobacteria bacterium, assembly GCA_963834165.1. Taxonomy (GTDB): domain Bacteria; phylum Pseudomonadota; class Alphaproteobacteria; order Rhizobiales; family Rhodomicrobiaceae; genus Rhodomicrobium. Next base: position 373,549 of record CAWIAL010000019.1, read on the forward strand.
TCTTCTCCGGCCACGCAGAGGCGGGCAAAACCACGTCGGCGTATTTCGCGGTCTCGGTCAGGAAGATGTCTTGCACGACGAGGTGTTCGAGCTTCGCGAGCGCCTCACGCGCATGCTGCACATCGGGATCGGACATCGCGGGGTTTTCGCCCATGATGTACATACCCTTGATCTGGTCCGCATGGACCGCGTCCATGATCTCGACGACGGTCAGGCCGCGCTTCGGATCGAGCTTTGCGTCCCATAACTTTTCATAGAAGCTGCGCGTTTCGGCGTTTTCGACCGATTTGTAATCGGGGAAGAACATCGGAATGAGGCCCGCGTCCGAAGCGCCCTGCACATTGTTCTGCCCCCGCAGCGGATGCAAGCCGGTGCCGGGGCGGCCGATCTGGCCCGTGGCAAGCGCGAGCGCGATCAGGCAGCGCGTGTTGTCCGTGCCGTGGATATGCTGGCTGATGCCCATGCCCCAGAAGATGATCGCCGCCTCGGCGCGGGCGTAGAGCCGCGCCACTTCGCGCAGCGTCTGGGCGGGGATGCCGCAGATCTTCTCCATCTCCTCCGGCGGGAAATCGCGGACATTCTCGACGAGCTTCTCGAAGTCCTCTGTGTTCGCCTGGACGTATTGAACGTCGTAGAGCTTCTCCTCGATGATGGTGTGAAGCATCGCGTTCAGCATCGCCACGTCGCGGCTGGGCGTGAATTGCAGCATGTACGTTGCGTGCCTCGCGAGCGCCGTCCCGCGCGGGTCCATCACCACAAGCTTCGCGCCTCGCTCGACCGCGTTCTTGAAGAAGGTCGCCGCGACGGGGTGATTTTCGGTCGGGTTGGCGCCGATAACGACGATCACATCGGCGTCCTCAACAGCCATGAATGGCGCCGAGACCGCGCCGGAGCCGACGCCTTCCAGCAGCCCGGCAACGGAGGATGCGTGACAAAGCCGGGTGCAATGATCGACGTTGTTGGTGCCGAACCCAGCCCGGACAAGCTTCTGGAAAAGATACGCTTCCTCGTTCGAACCCTTGGCGGAACCAAAGCCCGCAAGCGCGCCGCCGCCGTCGCGGTCCCGGATCGCGCGAAGGCCGGAAGCCGCGCGGTCGAGCGCTTCTTCCCAGGTCGCCTCGCGGAAATGGGTGAGCGGATTGAGCGGGTCGATGTCCGGGTCGTGCTTCGAGACGCCGTCCTTGCGGATCAAAGGCTTCCTGAGCCGGTCAGGATGGTGGACATAGTCGAAGCCGAAGCGGCCCTTGACGCAAAGCCTGTTCTGGTTTGACGGCGCCGCACGGCCATCCACGGCAATGATGCGGTCGTCCCTGATCTTGTAGGTGAGCTGGCAGCCAACGCCGCAGTAGGGGCAGATGCTATCCACCGAGCGCTCGGGCTCGCGGGCGAATATGCCCTTCTCGTCTACGAGGGTTTTCGGCATCAGCGCGCCGGTCGGGCAAGCTTGCACGCACTCGCCGCAGGCGACGCATGTGGATTCGCCCATGGGGTCGTCGAAGTCGAAGACGATCTTCTCAAGATGGCCGCGCGAGGCCATCCCGATCACGTCGTTGACCTGCACCTCGCGGCAGGCGCGAACGCACAGATTGCAATGGATGCAGGCGTCGAGCTGTACCGCCATCGCCGGGTGGCTGAAGTCAGTCGTCTTGTTCGGGCGCGCGTCCGCGGGAAAGCGGCTTCCCGAAATGCCCAGCCTGCCGGCCCATGACAGAAAGCGCGATTTTGGATCGTGCGCCACGCGGAGCTCGGGCTGATCCGCCATCAGAAGCTCGAACACCAGATTGCGCGATTTCCTTGCCCGCGCGGAATCGGTCCTAACCTTCATGCCCGCGATAGGCTTGCGGATGCACGATGCCGCGAGCACGCGCTCGCCCTCGATCTCCACCATGCACGCCCGGCAATTTCCGTCCGGCCGGTAGCCCGGCTCCGGCAGATGGCAAAGATGCGGGATCGTTGTCCCAACGCGCTGCGCGACCTGCCAGATCGTTTCGCCGGCGCGCGCCTTGACATTGTGGCCGTCGAGCAAGAACGAGATACCGTCGGTCATCTGGCCTCCTCAATCCCGGGCTGGCTTGGCGGAACGTTCTGGCGCTCTTCTTCGGAAGCCGGGCCGGTGACCATGACCTCGTCCCGGAAGTGCTTGAGAACCTGCTTCACGGGGTTCATCGCCGCCTGCCCAAGGCCGCAAATCGAGGCATCGGTCATGACTGCCGTCAGCTCATCCAGTAACGTTTCGTCCCATTGCGGCTGTTCCATCAAGTGGACCGCTTTTTCAGTCCCGACCCTGCACGGCGTGCATTGGCCGCAGCTTTCGTCCTCGAAAAACCGCAGCAGGTTCAGAGCAACGTCGCGCATCGAATCCTTGTCGGACAGAACAACCACCGCGGCCGACCCGATGAAGCAGCCATGCTGCTCCAGCATGCCGAAATCGAGCGGTATATCTCCCATCGAAGCCGGAAGGATGCCGCCGGACGCGCCGCCCGGCAGATAGGCTTTGAAGGTGTGGCCGTCGGCCATGCCCCCGCAATGGCTGTCGATCAACTGGCTGATCGTGATCCCCGCCGGCGCGAGCTTCACCCCCGGATTCTTCGACGCGTCCCGACACGGAAAAATTGCGAAGGCCTTTGCGCCCATTCATGCCGTGTTTTGAAAAGTATTCCGGCCCTTTCTCTACGATATCGCGCACCCAGAAAAGAGTTTCGACATTGTTGATGAGCGTCGGACGCCCGAACAAGCCCACCTGGCTTGGAAACGGCGGCTTGTGCCGGGGCAGGCCGCGTTTGCCCTCGATCAACTCAAGCATGGCGGATTCTTCGCCACAGATGTAAGCGCCAGCTCCCCGCCGAAGGTGGATTTTGGTGTGAGGGACAAGATTGGCGGCTTCGATTCTTGCAATCTCGCGAGAGAGGATCTCGCGGCATTTCGGATATTCATCGCGAAGGTAGATGTAAACTGCTTGCGCCTCGACCGCCCACGCCCCGATCAGCATGCCTTCGAGGACGCGGTGCGGATCGGTTTCGATATGATAGCGATCCTTGAAAGTCCCCGGCTCTCCTTCATCTGCGTTCACCGCCATCATCCTAGGGCCGGGTTCGGCGCGGACGAACTCCCACTTCCGCCCTATCGGGAAGCCCGCCCCGCCAAGCCCGCGAAGGCGCGAATCTTCAAGCGCTTTGATTATGCTTTCCGGCGTTCGCTTTCCGGCCAGGCATTCGGACAACAGGTTGTAGCCGCCGTGAGCGCGGTAATGATTGAGATAGACATAAGGGTGCAGCGGCGTGTTCCGTTCCGGGCTCAGCGCGGCAGCCATGACACTTTCGACGGTCGCATTTTCGTGGAGCGCGTGGCGCACCGCCGCGACTGGTGCATTGTGACATCCACCCATGCATGGCGCGCGGACAACGCGAACGCCGGGCTCCAGCCGTTCCTTCAGGGTTTCCAACAGTTTCCCGGAACCCATCAGCGCGCAGGTCAGGCTATCGCAGACGCGCACAGTCACCGGCGGCGGAGGCGTTTCGCCGTCCATGACGATATCGAAATGCGCATAAAACGAAGCGACTTCGAACACCTCCACGAGCGCGAGGCGCATTTCCTTCGCAAGCGCGACGAGATGACGGGCATGCAGGCAGCCGTATCGATCCTGCAGGAGATGCAGGTGCTCGATAAGCAGGTCGGGCTGGCGCGAGCGCTCGCCCAAGACCGCCCGAACCTCGCCGATAGAGACGGAGTCCGCCTGCCGCCCGCGCGGAAACTCCCGCGTCTTCCGGCGGCCGGAGCCTGGATGAATGCTGCGGCCGGGCTTTGCGCCGCCTGGCTTCGGCATTCGCGGATCGTGAACGTTCATGGTTTGCCTGCGCTCCCATGCAGATGGGCTTGAGCCTCGTTTTTCCCAAGCCTAATCAAAGAAGGCCGGCACAGCGAGCCGATTGTGTTGTTCAGGACCTAGCTCCTCCCGATCGGGCTTTTTTTGATCGCAGCGAGGTTCTTTTTGTGCCGTGTGTTTCTTAAACCCGCGCTTCCGCGACGGTATCCATTGTCAATCGCAATTACCTCGTATCTCAGATGCCAGAAGCGCTGGATGTCAAGAAAGGTTTCGTTGGCAGATACGCAGAAAAGAAGAATAGATAAAGAATCGAACCGCTCTTAAGGAATATTCCCGCGTGGTTAAATTTAAATATAAAATAGTTATCGCGATATTCATGAGCCAGTAAAATTATAACTTTAGCCTCCGCTTTATGTCTGACTTCTCGCTGCTGCCGACGCGCAGCGTTTGATGTTCATTTCAGTTAACAAGTAGTGGCGATTTATCGCTCTGGCTTAGCCTTACTGTAGGAGTGCGTTATGAAGCTCCGCATCCTCTCCATCGCCGCCTTGCTTGTTTGCGCAATGTTCGTCCATTCCGCCTTCGCCGGGATGTCGAGGTTCCGCGTAAACACCGCAAAAGCGCAACCGGCCATCACCGCGGACGAGGCCCGCGCAATCGCTTTGGACGCCTATCTTTACTTCTATCCGCTTGTGACCATGGACATCACGCGGAAGCAGTCCACGAATATCGAGCCTGGCAAGGAACTCGCCAAAGGGCCGATGAATACCTTCGTGAATGTCCCCGCATACCCGCCAGCAGACTTCAAGGGCGTGGTCCGGCCCAATTTCGACACGCTTTATTCCGTCGCCTGGCTCGATCTCACCAAGGAACCCATGGTGGTGTCCGCACCGGATACCGGAGGGCGCTACTATCTCCTGCCCATGCTCGATATGTGGACGGACGTATTCGCGTCGCCCGGCTGGCGCACGACGGGAACGAAGGCCGCAAATTTCCTCGTCACACCTCCAGGCTGGCACGGCGAAACTCCCGCAGGATTCAGCCACATCGCTGCGCCCACGCCCTACGTGTGGATCATCGGCCGGACCAAGACCGATGGCCCCCGGGACTACGACGCCGTTCACCGCATTCAGGCGGGCTACAAGGTGACGCCGCTCTCCAGGTGGGGCAAGCAGCCCGAACCGGTCAGCGTCCAGGTCGATCCCGCGGTCGACATGAAGACGCCGCCGAAGACGCTCATAGACAGCATGCCGGGCGAGAAGTTCTTCGCCTACGCAGCCGACCTTCTGAAGCTGCAGCCCCCGCATATCACCGATCAGCCGATCATCGCCCGATTGAAGCGAATCGGCATTACGCCAGGGGAAAGCCTGAACCCCGATAGGCTCGACCCCGCGATCAAAAGCGCGATGATGCACGCGCCGGAAGACGCCCAGAAGCTCATGGCTTGGAAAATGCCCAGCCTCGCCCGCGTCGTGAATGGGTGGTCCATGAACACGGACACGATGGGCGTTTACGGCAATTACTATCTGAAAAGAGCGATGGTCGCGCAGCTAGGCCTTGGAGCCAACGTACCCGAGGACGCCATTTATCCCGTCAACCTCGCCGATAACCTTGGCAGCCCGCTCGATGGCGCTCACAAATACAGGCTACACTTCAGCAAGGATGAAGCGCCGCCTGTGAATGCGTTCTGGTCCGTCACCCTTTACGACCCGCAAGGGTTCCCCGTCGGAAATCCGCTCAATCGCTTTGCGGTCAGCAGTTGGATGCCTTTCCAGCGCGAGACCGACGGTTCGCTCAACCTTTATATTCAGAACGCCAGCCCCGGCCCCGGCAAGGAATCGAACTGGCTGCCGGCGCCTAACGGACCCTTCAATCTCACGATGAGGCTGTACGCGCCGAAATTTGAGGCGCTGACTGGAGAGTGGAACCCGCCTGCGGTCGAGCGGGTGCAGCAGGGCGCGTTGAAAGGCAATTGAGCGTGGCTGCCCTTCGGCTGGGGCTGCCGCCAATCCGCCTATGGCCGGCGTTTCAATTGCCTCCAGGCCAGCCAGGCCCATGAAAGCACGGAAAGGCTGAACACGGCCGGCAGAATGAGCATGGCGCTTTGCAATCCGGCGCCCGGCCTGTCCGGCACGTCGCCCAAATCCGCCAGAAGACCGACAATCGCGGGGCTCCAGAAATCGCCTAACACGTGGATGACGAAAAGCGATGCCGCCATTGCGCTTGCACGTAACATGACGGGTACGCTTTCGAGGAGCAGCGTGTTGATGGGGCCGGTGGGCAGGAAAGCCAGGAACATCGCGGCGGCAAGAAAAGCCATCGACATTTGCGGGCTGTCGCTGAGGAATGAAGCCGTCGCGGCCAACACCGTCGTCAAAGCCGCGACGGTAAGCAACAGAGCGTAACCTGCCGGCGATTTTCGCTGCCAGGCCGTTGCCGTGAACCCGCCGATGAGCGTGCCGAATAGGCCGGCAACCACAAGCACCCCGCCGAAGAACCTATCCGCGAAGCCGAGTTCAAGCCCGTGAACGCGGTTCAGAAACGTCGGTCCCCAGGCTCCGAATGCTCCCAGCGCGAAGGTGTAGGCTGTCAAGCCGATGAGAACGAGATTGAAATCCTCGATGAGGAACAAGCTGCGGAAGCCGCTCAAAGCGGGCTTCTCAACGGAGGCAGCCGATGCACCGGCGGCATTACGCTCATTGGATAGCCCGCGGGCCGGCTCGGTAAGCGCCAAAAGCGCCAGGGCAAGGAATAGCCCCGGAGCGCCCGCCCAGAGGAAGCCGTATCGCCACCCGCCATGCGATAGGGCAAAGCCGCCGAGAAGATAGCCAAGGGCCGATCCCAATGGCGTCGCCACGTAGAAAATCGTCAGCGCGTTGTTGCGGCGCGCGGGCGAAAACAGATCGGCGAGCCAAGCCGGGGCAAGGACCGCGTAGCTCGCCTCTCCAAGGCCGACCAGGACGCGGCATCCCATCAGCGTCCAATAATCGTGAGCAAAGCCGCTGAGGATCGTACCCAAGCTCCAGAAGAAAACGCCAAAGACGATCAACCCCTTGCGCGGCCAGCGGTCCCCGAGGTAGCCAAAGACCGGCGAGGTCGCGAAGTAGCCGATCATGAATGCGGAGGTTAGCCAGCCGATCTGCGCGTCGCTTAGCAAAAGCTCCGCCTTGATGGGCGGCACCACGGAAGCCAAGACGTAGCGGTCCAGATAGTTGAACAGGTTGAGCCCGGTGAGGAGCGCAAGGCCCAGATACGGGTAGGTTTTTGTTTTCATCGTTGGCCGGGCGGATGGTCGTAAAAACGGTTTAATATTTCAGGGAAAAGCCTTTGTCTTCGCACTTGATCGTCATCGGCCGCGGATCGCCATAGAAGGGTTCCAGAATGCAAGGCTGACACGATGCTGGCGCCTGAACAAAAAACCGTCTCAGGCCGTAAAGAGCTGCCGGCGCACCAAAACAGCGCCGCTCATAGAGTGGGAGAATGGTGGAATATGTGCTGCAGACCGGACCGGATCGGAGCGGCCTATCGGGCATTTCCGGCTGGATCTGGAGAAAAATATGTTTATGGGAATTGCAAAAAGCGACCCTGTTTGAGACATGGGCCGCTGTCAAGGAACGAAGGGGCAGCGTTAGCCGCCCCTTCCGGTGTTGACCTCAGCCGCCGAAGTCCGAATCCCAGAATTGGCGGCCGTAATGCACAGGCTTGCCGTCGTCGACGTGGCCGCAGTCGTTGAAAGAGCAGCCATCGCGAAACCCGTGCTTCCTGATGATAGCGCCGGCGTGATACATGAAGTTCACGGTTCTGCCCCAGCCGGTCTGGTCGAAGTCGCAGGCAGCGCCGTGGTAGTGCCGCGAGTTGGGTACGTGGCCGCTATGCGCCAGGCAGCCGATATTCCTAGGTTTATAACCGTGCGCCACGAAGTCCGCGATCAGCGCCTTGAAGCGGTCGGCAAGGTGGCTTGCAACGACGATCGGCCCTGCGGCGGTGGACACCCTCACCATGCCGCCACCGACAGAGCGGGTCGCAGCGATGGGGTGGTGCCGGGATTTAGCAGAGTAGCGCACCTTTCCCTTCGAGCCCCACCACCAGGTGAGGTGTGTGGCGTGATGATGGGAATGGTAGGCGTGATGGTAGTGGTGGTGGTGATGACGATGCCGGTGGGCGGCTTGGGCCGGGATGGCAAAGCTTAACAGGATCGCGGCCATTATGAGCAGTCTCATACTCGTTACCTCGTTTTTTATGTGCTCATAGGGTCGTTCCGCCGGAGCAGGTTGCTCCGCGCACGCCGCATCCCTCTTGTATTGGCAGCGCCCGTTGGGACTTCCCTTACCGGGCGGCAGAACTCCGCATGCATCTCGCGGGCGCGCTCGGTAACATTTTGTTAATGATGAATTGAGGCAACGGCGCGGCTCAAGGTTGCGGCGAATTTTCGCTGTTTTGACGAGAATTTAATTTATTGCTGTAGCGTGGCATATTTACCAGTCTGCTCAGCGAACGCGAGGGGCGCGAAAAACCTGTTTGCCGTGTAAGGGACTGATCAACGATCGGCGGAATTTAAGACTTGCTAGCGAAATCGTGTTCGAGAATTGGCGGCACAAACGGCTCTCTAAATGCTTACATTAGCGCCGTGGTCTCGATTCAGGATCCGGCAGCATTACGCAGTGCTTGGACGGTCTTCCAAGCGGTCTGCGTATTGTGAAATCCATGCTCGATGTGCTCACGGAATAGTGGCGCACTTACTGGCCGGGAAAGAAATGAAGAGTAACTCCACTGGCATTATGTCAATCGATCGGAGCTAAGTCATGCTTAAGAACTTTTGGTATGCAGTCGAGTTTGCCGATCGGGTCACAGCGAAGCCGGCGCGTGTCACCGTCCTTGGCCAGCACCTGGCGCTTTACCGCACGCCCGAGGGCAGGCCGGTGGCTTTGTCGGATTTGTGCGTGCATCGGGGTGCAGCGCTGTCCGGAGGCGCCGTCAAGGGTGACTGCCTTGTCTGCCCGTATCACGGGTGGGAGTACGCGCCGGATGGGCAATGCACCAAAATTCCGGCCAATCCGCCGGGGCGAGGCATTCCGCGCAAGGCCCGCGTCGACTCCTATCCGGTGCAGGAAAAATACGGGTTCATCTGGGTTTTTCTTGGCGATCTTCCCGAGGCCGAGCGGCCTCCGATGCCGGTCCTGCCGGAGCTGGACGATCTCATCGAGAACGGCGGCCGCTTCCGGGCGATAACCGGCGAATTCCTGTGGCGCGCCAATTACGAGCGGATCCTGGAAAACGGCTGCGACATCGCCCACGGGCCATTTGTACATGCGGGCTCATTCGGCGACCCGGAACGGCCTGAGGTGCCCGAGTACCAGGTCGATCAGCCGGACGAGTGGTCCGCATTCGCGACTGTCGATCTGCATCCGCCCGCGCCGAAGGGAATGTGGGGGATGCTATGGAGGGCGCGGACTGGGCTGAAGGAGCGGCCGCCCGCGCGCACGACGACGGGCTGGATCTTGCCCAACATCGTCAAACTCCATGTGCAAATGCCGATCGGGGAGCTGGTCAGCTACGCCTCCAACATTCCTATCGATGAGACCACGACGTTGACCAAGTTCATCTCGCTTCGCTCCTTCTTCACCGGACGGTGGGCTGACAGGAACGCGCTCACACGCAGCTTGAAGATCTACTATCAGGATCAGGCGGTCATGGAGAAGGTTCGGCCGGAGCTGCTGCCCTTCGACTTGAGCGCCGAACTTAACGTCCGCGCCGACCTTCTGGGGCTGGCTTACCGGCGCCGCCGCCAGGAGCTGGCCGAGAAGGGCTGGCTTATTTCCGATGCGGATACCGTCACCGGCGACGTGCCCAGGCGCACCGCGACCGTGATCCCGTCGCCCGCCCGGCGCGAGAACCCCGAGCTAGCGCGCGCCTGGGTCCACAAGGCCAGAGGAATTCATCCTTCGGTCGCACAGGCGCAGCCTTCCGAGGGCGACCCGATCACGGAGAAGAGCGAGGATTTCGCCGAAGTTGGGATGCCGGGTCAATAAGAGCCGTGACAGGCGACGCCACTAAAACCTCTCATGGGCGGCCTTCCTGGCGGGCTTTGCGGAAGAGCGCCGGCATTTTCTTGCGCAATTCCAAAATCGCTTCGAAAGCCTTTCTGCGGCGCTCCGCCGGGTCATCGGCTCCAGTGCCGGCCTTCTTGCCCCTCGCGGCCATAGCGCGTTGCTAGCGCTCCCCGCCCATCGAGCCGAAGGACGCGTCCGAAGAGTGGCGCTCCACCAACTGGAAATTGGCGTCGTCAAATGCTAACATACGAGCATGACAAAGCGCTTTGAATAAGCCGTTGCAGAAATACGGAAATTGCCTGCCGAGCAGCAGGACCGGCTTGCCGACCTGTTGATAGAGCTGACGGGCAAGGACGCTCCGGCGTTGACGCCCGAGCAAATTGCGGGCGTTCATTTGGCGCTGGAGCAAGTCAAGCGGGGCGAGTTCGCGAGCGAGCAGAGCGTGGAACGCTTGCTTTACAGGCCCTGGAAATGAAGGTCCGGCTCGCCTTCCGCGGCTGAAGCCGATCTGGCGCAAATCCGAGACACGATCCTCTCTGAAAATCCGACAGCGGCGGAGCGCGTTCAACGTTCTATTGCGGGTGCCATCGAGCTTCTCAAGTTCTTTCCGCACATCGGCAGGCCCGGATCGGTGAAAGAAACGCGGGAGAAGCCGGTAAGAGGTCTCCCTTACATCATCGTCTCCACAATTGAAGATGGCGGGCTTGTAATTCTGCGCGTCTATCACGGCGCACAAGACCGGCCGTAAACCTGTTCACGCCCCTGCATTCGTATCTTGGCGTAACCCCGCCAAGCGCTACCTCTGACGCATGGCTGACGAAACAATTCTCGCTCCCCCGCCCATCGAGCCCATCAAGCTGAAGGACGCGCTTGAAGAGCGCTACCTCGCTTATGCGCTCTCCACCATCATGCATCGCGCGCTTCCTGACGTGCGCGACGGGCTGAAGCCGGTTCACAGGCGGCTGCTCTACGCCATGCGCCAATTGCGGCTCGACCCCACCGGCGGCTTCAAGAAGTGCGCGCGCGTCGTCGGCGACGTGATCGGTAAGTATCATCCGCATGGCGACCAATCCGTTTACGACGCGCTGGTGCGGCTCGCGCAGGGTTTTGCGCAGCGCTATCCGCTAGTCGATGGCCAGGGCAATTTCGGCAATATCGACGGCGATAACGCGGCGGCGATGCGGTACACCGAAGCGCGCATGACGGCGGTTGCCGCGGCGCTGCTCGATGGTATCGACGAGGACACTGTCGATTTCCGCGAGACGTACGACGGCGAGGAGGAAGAGCCCGTCGTCCTGCCCGCCAACTTCCCGAACCTGCTTGCGAATGGCTCCAGTGGCATCGCGGTCGGCATGGCGACCAGCATTCCGCCCCACAATGTGGAGGAGGTCTGCGAGGCGGCGCTCTACCTCATCAAGCACCCGCGCGCGAGCGTGGAGACGCTTCTGAGCTATCTGCCCGGGCCGGATTTTCCGACCGGCGGCGTGCTGGTGGACGATCAGGCCGGGCTTGTCGAAGCCTACAAGACTGGGCGCGGCTCTTTCCGGCTGCGCGCGCGCTGGCACACCGAGGAAACCGGCCGCGGCACCTATCAGATCATCGTCACGGAAGTTCCGTACGGCGTGCAGAAGTCGCGGCTCATCGAGAAGATGGCCGATCTGCTGCAGGCCAAGAAGCTGCCGCTGCTCGGCGACGTCGACGACGAGTCTGCCGAGGACATCCGCATCGTCATCGAGCCGAAATCGCGCAACGTCGACGCGGCGCTGCTCATGGAGCAGCTGTTCAGGCTGACGGAACTCGAGGCGCGCGTGCCGCTCAACATGACCGTGCTGTCGAAGGGCCTCGTGCCGCAGGTTCTGGGCCTCGGCCAGGTGCTGCAGGAATGGCTCGATCATCGCAAGGTCGTGCTGCGCCGCCGGTCGGAGCATCGCCTGAAGCAGATCGAGCACCGGCTCGAAGTGCTCGACGGCCTGCTCATCGCCTATCTCAATCTCGATGAGGTGATCCGCATCATCCGCAACGAGGACGAGCCGAAGCCTGTTATGATCGCCCGCTTCAGCCTCACCGACGTGCAGGCCGAGGCGATCCTCAATATGCGGCTGCGGTCCTTGCGCAAGCTCGAAGAGATCGAGATCAAGACCGAGCACGGGCAACTCACGGAGGAGCGCAAAGGGCTGCTCGAACTTTTGGGTTCGGACGACAAGCAGTGGGACAAGATCTCCGGCGAGATCAAGGACATCAAGAAGAAGTTCGGCAAGGCGACTCCGGTCGGCAAGCGCAAGACCGAGTTCGCGGCGCTGCCGCTGATCGATGTTTCGGTGGAAGACGCGCTGATCGAGAAGGAGCCCGTCATCGTCGTTTTGTCGGAGAAAGGCTGGATTCGCGCGCTGAAAGGCCACGATGCCGATCTCTCAAAGCTGACGTTCAAGACCGACGACACGCTGAAATACGCGATCAAGGCGCAGACCACCGACAAGATCGTTCTGTTCTCCACGAACGGCAAATTCTACACGCTCGAAGCCAATGAATTGCCCGGCGGGCGCGGGCATGGCGAGCCTGTGCGCCTGATGATCGATCTCGACGAGGCGGACGACATTCTGGAGGGCTTTGTGCACAAGCCCGGGCGGAAGCTCCTCGTCGCTTCGAATGCCGGAAACGGCTTCGTTGTCCCGGAGGAGGAAGTCGTCGCGCAAACGCGCAAGGGCAAGCAGATTCTGAACCTTGCCGAAGGCGAGCGGGCAGCGCTCTGCCGCCCGGCGGAGGGCGATACCGTCGCGGTTCTTGGCGAGAACCGGCGCCTGCTGATCTTCCCGCTCGCGGAATTGAACGAAATGATGCGCGGCCGCGGCGTGCGCCTGCAAAAGTACAAGGACGGCGGACTCGCGGATGTACAGGTGTTCGACGGCGCTTTAGGCCTGCGCGTCAGCGATGCGTCGGGAAGAGTCAAAGTTGTCAATGAACTTGCCGATTACCGGGGCGCGCGCGCACAGGCCGGTTCAACCGCGCCGAAGAGCTTGCCGAAAAGCAATCGTTTTGGCTGGCTTGGCTTCGAGTAGTTCAGGCGCGAGATTGGCAGTGCTTCTCTCATCAACGCAAATTAGCCACTCTTCTTGGGAATCCTCAAAATTGTGCAAAATGGGGTGCATTTCCGATTGACTTTGCGTTATGCGTAAGAGGGTGAGAGGCGAAGGGGCAACGATGACGGGAGGCAGGCTGACAATCGTTTCAGCAGCGGTCTGCGCAGCCGTCTGCTCGGCCGGCTCTTCGCGCGCCGACGACCCGTCCCTTATTAAGGATGGCGACATTCCGTCGGTGTGGCTTATTGGGGTCGGCGGCTATGGCGTGTTCGAGCCGACTTACCTGGGGTCCCGGAAATACACTATGAGTTTCAAGCCTCAGATCGACGTGCGACAAGCCGGCGACAAGGAGTGGCTCTCGTTTCCGAACGATGCTTTCGACTATAACCTCTACGAAACAGACAACTTCCGGGCCGGCCCGGCAGCAAGCCTCACGCTGCAGAGCCGCCTTCACGGGCAGGACATCGACCTGCGCCTCGGCGAGGCGAATGCGACGCTCCAGGGCGGCGTCTTTGCGGAATATTACCCATGGGATTATATCCGGACGCGGGTCGAGGTTCTTCAGGGCATAACCGGCAACAATGGCTTGGCCGTCAATCTCTCCGCCGATTATATCTGGCGCCCTACGGTCGAATGGACACTGACGGCTGGCCCGCGTGCTCAAATCGTAAACAATGAGTATGCCTCGGAGTATTTCTCGACCCAGATCGCCTTTAAAAACAACAATAATTATGTCCCCTATCGAGCCGAAGGCGGAATCCTATCTTCTGGCGCTGAGATCACCGGCAAATATGATTGGACGAGGGAGGTCTCGACCAAGTTTTTCCTCGATTACAATCAGCTCGTGGGCGATGCAGCGGACAGTCCCCGCGTCAACCTGAGGGGCGCCTCCGAGCAGGTCATTGTCGGGGTCGGCGCCAGCTACAAATTTGCCATCGAGCGGTAGCGCGTCACGAGTTGAGCGCCGGACGCGGATAAATCTCACTCATTTCGTCTGCTACAGGGCGGTGATCTCGCCGGTTTTTGGATCGATATTTGCTCGCAGCGCTCGCACAACGCCGAGATAGCGAGCCGCCTTGCTGAATTGCATCGTTAGAGCGGATCTGAAAAAGCGAATGAAAGCGCGTTTCTTTTCTCTGTGCGCATGAAAGGGCAGCCCATATTTCTTGCTTAATTTTATCCGCGACCGCGTCTCATGCCAGGATCGGATGTAATCGAGCCGGAAACTGGAGCCGGAGGACGCTTTTTTCTGATGGAGAACAACCGCGTGCGGAACGTGGATCAGTTTGCTGTCGTTCGCCCGCATCCGGAAGCTCAGATCGTCATCTTCATAGTATAAAAAAAGACTTTCATCAAAGCCGCCCAAATCTGAAAAGAGCTTCAAATTGCAGACAAGGGCAGCCCCATCGATAAAATCGACCTCGGTATAATCGGTTGGCGCTTCAGAGTCCTCGATATACCGGCGGCCCGGGTCTTGAATATACGACTTCATCCGGAAAGACCGGGATTGGCCGAGGATCCTGACGGCGGGACCGAACCCGCCCGCATCGGGAAACTTTTCAATTGCCTTCTCGATTTGGGCAAGAGCATTGTCTGTGAGAACCGCATCGGGATTCAGAAAGAAAACATGGGAGGTGGAAAGGAGCTTGGCCCCCTGATTGCAAGCAGAGCCGAACCCTAGGTTTGCGGAGTTCGAAATAATCTGGGCGCCAAATGATTTCGCTATTTCAAGCGAGTTATCACGGCTCGCATTATCTACCACGATAACTTCGTGCCCCTTGGGAATACTCGCCAAGCAATCCCGCAAGACGGACGCGCTGTTGAATGTCACGATGACGAAGCCGACAGACATTGTTCGCATTCTCGCTAGCTTGCAGATTTCTCGTCAAACATGGTGTCCAGAACTCTATCCAACGCACCCTCCCAAGCATCGGGACGGAAACCGAAGACCCGTTCCAGGCGCTCCGCCGACAGGCATGAAAAGTGAGGCCGCGTTGCGGGCGTAGGGTAATCGGAGCTTGGAATCTGTTTAATTCTCGCCGCTCTGACTGGGACTCCGCGGCGCCTCATTCCGGCGACGATCGCGCTGGCGAAGCCATGCCATGTTGTCCGGCCGGACGCAGTAAAGTGAATCACGCGAGAGGATTTTTCGAATAACGCCGGAAGCGACGCACCGTTTTCACGGACGAGCCTATGAATGAACTGTGCGATCTGAGTCGACGAGGTGGGCGTCCCGACTTGATCGCTGACCACAGAAAGTTCGTCTCTCTCGCCCGCAAGCCTTGCAATTGTTTTGACGAAATTCTTGCCCGCCGGAGAATAAACCCAGGCGGTTCTTACGATAAGGCACGGGGCCCCTGTTCCAAGAAGCAGCCGCTCTCCCTCGGCCTTGCTTTTGCCGTAGACCGATAACGGATTTAGGGAGTGAGTTTCAACGTAAGGCTCGTTCGCACGGCCATCGAAAACATAATCCGTCGAAAAATGAATAAGCGGCACCTTACGGCGAGCAGCCCATTCGCCAAGCGCCTCGACTGCGGCCGCGTTGACCGTGAAGGCCGCTTCCCGTTCGGTCTCGGCCTTATCGACCGCAGTGTAAGCCGCAGCATTGATGATCAAGTCCGGTTTTATGCCGTCAAGCCGCTCAGCAATTGCGTGAGGCTCAGATAGATCGAGCTCTTTTCTGGTCGTGAGGCAGAGCTCGGCCAAGGATGCAAGCTCTTGGGCAACGGCGAACCCGACCTGCCCTGCCACGCCGGTTATCAATATTCGCATGGGCTTAGCCCTGATACCGAGGAAGGGCCGTGGTCAGGTCACGCAGCAGAGGCGCTGCCGAATCCTTCTCCGAAAGAATGGGCTGTTCGACGCCCCAATCGATATTGATGTCCGGATCGTTCCAGCGAATGCCAAATTCGCTCCCGCGGTCATAGGGGGCATCGCACTTGTACAAAAAGCTGGCCTCCTCGGACAAAACCGCGAAGCCATGCGCGAAACCGCGCGGAATCCACATTTGCCGGTGGGTGCGATCGTCGAGGACAACGGACACATACTCTCCGAAGCTTGGACTTCCGACGCGCACATCCACTGCGACATCGAGCACAGCGCCGCTCAGAACCATGACGAGCTTGCCTTGCAACGTAGGGTTTTGCAGATGCAAGCCCCTCAGCACGCCCTTGCGCGATGATGAGAAGTTATCCTGGACAAATTCTTGCCTTATGCCCGCCGCTTTATATTTCGAAGCGCTAAAAGTTTCGAGGAAATAGCCTCGCTGGTCGGAAAACAGCGCGGGTTCGATGATCTTTACACCAGGCAGCCTGGTTTCCGAGACGCGCATTGTGTCCTCTAAGCAACATCAAGTTTTTGGCCTGCAACAGCACTGGAATAGCCGCCGACGAACAAGCTTGCAACACGCAATTTTTTAATATAGCCGGATGATATGCGTAAAAAGTGGATGAGATTGTCATGAAGGGCATAATACTAGCCGGTGGCTCCGGTACGCGGCTTTATCCGAGCACCATGGTTGTGTCGAAACAGCTACTTCCGGTTTTCGACAAGCCGATGATTTATTACCCGCTAAGTACGCTTATGCTTGCAGGAATCACGGACATTCTTTTAATTTCAACGCCAAGAGATCTGCCTTCGTTTCACCAGTTGCTGGAGGATGGCTCCCATTTCGGGCTTAGCATAACTTACGCCGAACAGCCTCATCCGGGCGGTCTCGCCCAGGCCTTCCTCATCGGCGAGCGCTTCATAGGAGACGATGCGGTCTGCCTTGTCCTGGGAGACAACATTTTCTATGGTCATGGGCTGCCGGAACGTTTGTCGAAGGCTGCTTCGCGTGAGAGCGGCGCGACAATTTTCGCTTACAGGGTCAAGGACCCCGAGCGCTACGGGGTTGTCGAAATCGACGGCGAGGGGCGCGCCGTCTCGATCGAAGAGAAGCCCAAGCATCCGAAATCGAGTTGCGCCGTCACCGGGTTGTACTTCTACGACAATCGCGTGGTGGAAATTGCGAAATCCCTTCGTCCGTCACCGCGCGGCGAATTGGAAATCACCGATGTGAACGTCGCTTATATGCGAGCCGGCGAGTTGCGGGTCGAGATCATGGGCCGGGGCTTCGCGTGGCTCGACACCGGCACGCATGAATCGCTTATCGAGGCCAGCCAGTTCGTCCAGGTGATCGAAAACCGGCAGGGTATGAAAATCTCCTGCCCCGAGGAGATCGCGCTGCGCATGGGCTATATTTCCCCCGACACATTTTATGCCGCCGTGCGGCGGTGCGAAAAAAGCAGCTATGGGCAATATCTGGTGGCGCTGCCGCAAATGGCGCCGGAACTTTTCCCCGCCAATATCGCACCGCTGACGCAGGTGGCCTGAGCATGGCGGCAAAGCGCATCATTGTCACGGGCGGCTATGGCTTCATCGGATCGGCGCTAGTCCGTTTGCTTCTGTCGGAGACGGATCACGAAGTTCTCAACGTCGACAAGCTGACCTATGCAGCCAACTTGGCGTCGATCCCGCAAGCAGAGGGGAATGCGAAATACCGCTTCGTCAAGGCGGATATCGCGGACGCGCAGGCCATGCGCAAGGCATTCGAGGACTTCCAGCCTGACGCCGTGATGCACCTCGCGGCGGAAAGCCATGTGGATCGATCCATCGACGGGCCGCAAGAATTCATCACGACCAACGTCCAGGGAACGTTCACCCTGCTCCAGGAGGCGCTTCGCTATTGGCGCGCGCTAGACGCCGAAAGGCCAGAGCGCTTTCGCTTCCTGCACGTTTCGACGGACGAAGTGTTCGGCTCGCTCGGCCCCGCAGGCGCGTTTACGGAAGACACTCCCTATCAGCCCAACTCTCCCTACTCCGCCAGCAAGGCGGCGTCTGACCACCTCGTGCGCGCCTGGCATCACACCTACGGCCTGCCTACGCTGCTCACCAACTGCTCCAATAACTACGGGCCGTATCATTTCCCCGAAAAACTCATCCCTCATATGATTATCAAAGCGCTGGCCGGTGAGCCGCTTCCGGTTTACGGGGACGGGCAGAATATCCGGGATTGGCTTTTTGTTGAGGACCACGCCCGCGCGCTGCTCCTCGTCCTGTCCCGTGGCGCGCCCGGCGAATGCTACAACATAGGCGGGCGCAATGAGCGGACGAACCTTCAAGTCGTGGAGACGATCTGCGACCAGTTGGACCGTGCGATGCCACCGCGCGAGGGATCGCACCGGCGCCTGATCGCCTTTGTGAAGGACCGGCCGGGACACGACCGGCGCTACGCCATCGATGCTTCAAAAATCGAGCGTGAACTTGGCTGGCGAGCGCGGAAAACCTTCGAGACGGGCCTCGAAGATACCGTTCGCTGGTACATCGCCAATCGATCCTGGTGGCAGGCTATCCTGGATCGCGGGTATAAAGCCGACCGGATCGGCACCGAGCCGTTTGCGAGCGTCAAGTAATTGCCGAAATACTTAAGGTTGCAGGCGCGTCGCGAGCTAGTATAGGTCGTATTCCGTGAGGGCGCGCTTGAGATTATCAAGACAATAAGCCACCCAGGACATAATTTCCCTCGGCTGAATTAAATTTGGATATCCAGCGCAAGCTGTAGAATGGATGCCAAAATGCAACTCGATTCGGTTATTGAGCGGTAAAGCCAAAAAAGTGCGAGCTTAGTCAGCCTGACTCAGTCAGATTGCCAGCGATCAACGATGCAAGGGCATGGGCTATGGTGGGACTAAGGCGAGCTGCTGCATGTGTTGCGTTTCTAGGGCTCACGATTGGCGGTGTGCAGGCCGCAGACCTCTTGAGCGATAATCCTCTCTCTTTGAAGGATGGGCCCGGCGGTTTCTGGGTCGTTACGATCGGCGGGTACGGCGGAGCCGAGCCCGAGTTTCCGGGCTCGAAGAGCGATGCCTTCGCATTCCGGCCAATTATCGATATTCACCGCGCGGGCGAGAGGGAGTGGCTCACACTTCCGAACAACTCATTCAGCGTCACGCTCTATCAGACTGGAAACTTCCGGGCCGGTGTCGCGGGCGATTACCTGCTCGACAGGAACCACCGGGACGATAGCAGCGCGCTGACCGGCCTGCGCGACATCAACTACACGCTCGAGCTTGGAGGTTTTGCGGAGTACTACCCCGCACCGTTCCTCCGGACGCGCGTCGAACTGCTTCAGGGTGTGACCGGGGCTGAAGGTTTGGCTGCCAACCTTATGGCAGACTTCATCTACCGGCCGGATGCGCGCTGGCAGTTCACCGCTGGGCCGAGGCTGCAATTCGTGAATACTCAATACGAGTCCACGTTCTTCTCTATCAATCAGGCTGAGTCGATCGGATCTGGCCTGGCGGTTTACCATGCCAATGGCGGCCTCAATTCGGCTGGCATTGACGCAACCGCCCGTTACAACGTGAATGAGCGTCTCTCTCTCCGCGCCTTCGCTGAGTGGGACAGGCTCGTCGGCGACGCCGCGAACAGCCCTATCGTGATCGTTCGGGGCTCGGAGAACCAATTCGAATTCGGGATTGGTGCCGCTTACTCATTCAACTACGCCCGCTGAGGCGCTTGCTAGAAACTAGGTCTTGCCTCCGCGTTTGACGCAAGGCCTTTTTTTTCCCGCCGGTCGCGCATCATTCATCCGCGCGAAACTCGATGGCGCAATGATGGGTTGTCCTTCGCAATAACAGATGGGCATGCTCATGATCCGCGCAGGCATCGGCGGATGGACCTTCGAACCTTGGCGCGGCACATTTTATCCGCCCGGACTACCGCATGCGCGGGAACTGGATTTTGCAAGCCGGGCGCTGACGACGATCGAGATCAATGGAACCTTCTACCGCACCCAGAAGCCGGATACCTTCCGCAAGTGGGCGGAGGAGTCGCCTGACAGCTTCGTGTTCTCGCTGAAGGCGCCTCGCTATGCGGTGAACAAGCGCGTGTTGGCCGAAGCCGGCCCTTCCGTCGAGCGCTTTGCCGAAAGCGGCCTTGAAGAGTTGGGCGACAAACTCGGGCCGATCCTGTGGCAGTTCGCGCCCACAAAGAAATTCGATGCAGAAGATTTTGCCGCCTTCCTTGCACTCCTGCCTCGTGAGGTGAAGGGGAAAAAGCTGCGCCACGCGCTGGAAGTGCGCCATGACAGCTTCAAGACGCCGCAATTCATCGAGCTGGCCGCCAAGGCAGGCGCGGCGATTGTTTTCGCGGACTCGGACGATTATCCCCTGATCGAGGAGCAGACAGCGGACTTCACCTATGCGCGGCTCATGAGGTCCCGCGCCGACGAGGACACGGGCTACCCGCAGGATGAGCTTGCGGCCTGGCTAAAGCGCGCGGAAGCTTGGATGAAAAACGATCGCGATGTGTTCGTCTACTTCATCAATGGCGCGAAGGAACGCGCGCCAGCTGCTGCCACGGCTTTTCTGGCGAAGCTACGATGACTCAAGAGCTGTGCTTCAAATTCATGACATCGCGGTAGGGAATGGCGCCGATCATCACCCCATCGTCATCGACGATTGGGATGGCCCGAAAGCTATAGCGGACGAACAACTTGACGGCATCCTTGACCGCGGTCTTGGCATTGAGGGTGATAAGATTGGTTGTCATCACATTTTCGAGGCGCTCGTCCGGACTTGCCTGAAGCAACTCGCGAATGTCGAGCGTCCCCAAGAGCTTGCCGCTTTCGCCGACCACATAGATGTACATGACGACGTCGGCGCTGCCGGCCTTATTGCGATATTCGCGAAACACGTCGCGGATCGTCATCCGAGGCGAAAAGGCGATATAATGGGTGGTGGCGAAATTGGCGATGCTGTCGTCGTGGTGCTCGAGCAGGTGGCGGATTTTTCCGGCGTCCTCAACGTCGAGCATGTTTAAAAGCGCCTCGGCATCGGGAGCGGGCAGGACCGCGAGAATATCGGCGGCTTGTGCCGGTGTCATATCGTTGATCAGCTCCGCGGCGCGCTTTTTGTCGAGGGCAGCGATCAGCTCGCGCTGAACGCGAGGCTCGACCTCTTCCAACGTGTCCGAGGCTTGCTCCGTATCCAGCTGGCTGAAGATGACCAGGCGCTCGTCCTGGTCCAATTCCTCCAGGATGTCGGCAAGGTCCACCGGATGAATTTCGGGCAGCTTTTCCTTGAGCACATTGAGCTTCACGTCACCCTTGAAGCTGCCGATGTCCTCGGGCAGCCGCTGAACGTAAGACCAGGGAATCGTATCGTCCTTGATCTGGCTGGCGATGTCGCGCACCAGATTGCTCAACCTCTTAAGGCCGATGCGGCGCAAAAAGGCGGCCCTGGAGCAATCGATGTCCGTGACGAAAAGGTGCCCGCGGCGCAGCATCAGCTTGATGTCGTAGACGACCTCAACCTCGTCGTCATTGCAATCGAGCACCTTCTTGTCGAGCAGATGATCCTTGAGCAAGACCTGACCAGAGCCCGGCTCGCCCTCGTACGGCGCCGGCGTTTCTATCGTAAGCTCGACCGTTCGCGGGCCGAGCTCGCCAACCTTTGCCCAAGGCACCATCAGCGTTTTGTCGCCGAAAGGGCGCGAGATCAAAATGTGGGTGACTTCCGGCGCCTTGCCTGCGTCGGAGATCACGATATCGGCAAGCTTGCCGATGCGCTTTTTGCCCAAGAGCGCCTTGAGACCGATCAGATCGCTGAGAAAGAAAGTCCGTTCGGGTGCGTAATTCATGACCGATCCCAGGCAGAAGTTCCCAAAAGTGGCCTTCCCGGTCCGCGCCTATTGCGTCCGGTAAAGTTTCAGGACGCAACGACGGTATAAAACTTATAGATGAGCAGCCCGACCAGAAGGAACAGGTAAATCCGAAGCACAAGCAGAGCGATGCGCACGGCCCGCGACATCGGGATGCGTGGCTTGGCATAGCGCCGATTGATATCCCGGACTTTTTCCAAGCCACCGGATACGACCGATCGCAAGACATGGGCGAACGACATGCAAATCTGCCTTCATTGCGCCATCAGGCGAAGAGATTCGGAAACAAGGCGCTGATGCCGTAACACGTCGAGAGCACAATGATAACGGCAATAATGCCGCCGCCGATCAGGTTCTGGGTCAACGTGTTACTGTATTCGCCCATGGTGTGTTTGTCGTTCAGGAGCAGGATCAGGAACACGAGCGCCGCCGGCAACAACGTGACCGCCACCACCTGAACAAACAGCGTAATCAAAACCAAAGGCGCTCCGGGGATCAGTACGACCAAACCCGCGCTGATAAGAACGAAAAGATAAAAGAAATAAAACCATGGCGCTTCCTTGATTTTCGAGTTGAGCGAATGCGCCCAGCCGAAGATCTCGCCGAAGGCCCAGGAACTGGCGAGCGAAATACAGATTGCCCCCAGGAGGCCCGCATCGAACAAGCCGATGGCCATCATCGCGCCCGCCCATTTGTTCGTTTCCATGACCGCCACCGAAGCCTGGGCCGCGTCGTCAATGGCGACCCCTCTCAGGATGGTGCCCGTCAAGAGAACGATGAAGATCGCCACCACAACGGTGACGACGGAGCCGAGCAAGGTGTCGAACCGGCCCCACGGGATGTCCTTCTCTTTCATTCCCTTGTCGACCACCGATGATTGCTGGAAGAACAGCATCCACGGCGCAATCGTCGTGCCGATGTTGGCCATCAGGAAGAAGAACATCTCACCGTTGAAGCCGCCTGGAAAATTGGGCACCAGCCCATTGGAGAGGACTTCGTGAAGCGGCGGCCGCACCAGCAGCGCGGCGGGAATGTAGATGAGATTGAGAAAGCAGAAGCCGAGCGCAATTTTCTCCCAAGTCCAGTAACGGCCATTCACTACGATGAAGCTCATCAACAGCACGACCAGCACGACCGTCAGCCATTCCGGCACGCCGAAGATGCGCAGGGCCGAAGTCATGCCGATGAACTCGGTGACCAAGGTCAGCCAATCCACGATGAAAAGGTCGATAAGCGAGAACCAGCCCCAGAACGAACCGAACGCGTCAAAAATGGCCTCGGCGTGCCCGCGCTTCGTAACCGCGCCCAGACGCACGGTCATCTCCTGCACATAATAGGCAACCGGGATCAAAATCAGCAGGAACCAGATCAGATTGTAGCCATACTTGGCGCCGGTTGCAGCATATGTGGTGATGCCGCCCGCATCGTTGTCGGCAATCATCACGACCAGCCCCGGCCCTGCAAGCGCGAGATAGAGGACAATCGACTTCCAAATACGGCGAGACCGGTAATAGATTTTCGTCGCCAAGTTCATGCGTGCCCCCATTATCCCGCAAGAGCGAGGCGGCTCTAAAATATTAAGAACGGCCGGCATGATCTCGCCCCGAGGAGGCGGCACTGCTGGCGCTGACGCCACCCGTTTAGGGCTGGGCATTTTCGTTGGAGGCCGTTGCGCCGCACCTTGGCAAGCCAGCTATTCAAGGTCAACAAATGAGTTGACTGGCGACAACTTGTTGCCGGACGCGACCGCCGCGCCCTATCGCATGTTTCGTGCCGCTTGGAAAGAGGCGCGCGGTTTCGCTTGAGCGCTTTCAGGTCAAGCGCGGCTTGTGGGAGCGCTCGAAAGGCGCAAATCTGGATTCATCCTTCGACAAGCTCAGGAGGAGGCTGAGTTTTATCAACGACTTAAACTTCATGGTGAGCCTGTCGAAGCCAGGGCATCATCACTTTTTCAGCATCCAGCCAAGCCTCGCGCCATGCTTTTGCCCGCAATTGATGCGGGATAGGTCTCTCATGCGGTTGTCAAGCTGCGGGTGATTACGATGAAGCACGTTGCCATGTTGGCTCTCATGCTGGCGGCCGGACCGGCCTTTGGTCAGTCGCTTCCGAACTTCTCGATTGAAAAACACTGCCAATCCGCCGGCGGTGGCTTCGATTATTGCGTTCAGAGGACGCAGGAGATTTATGGCCGCCTTCAGGAGCGGTGGGAGTCCATCCCGCCGGAGGTTCGCGGGCGCTGCCTGGGATGGCTCAAGACCTCAGGCAAGCCAGATAGCTATTATCAGCTGGAAGGATGCGTGCTCGGTTCGGCTATGCCCGTGCCACCTCCTCCGCCGGTATATGGGTACGCGCCACCGCCTCCGCCGCCGTACTATTACCGCTATTAGCCGCAACGCTTGGCGCGTGTGGTGCGATAGCAGCGCTCGCTGGCACCTGGCGTTCGGGACCTGGCATAGAGATCGAGTTCGCTCGATGCGCTGCGCTGCATTGCCGGGCAAACGGATTGATGCGCCAATTTCGCCGGTGACTGCAACGCGCCGGACCGGCGGTCGTGGCTGACAAACCCCCATTACAGTTTGCTACCATTTTGATGCTTGAGAGCAACCGCGAAAAAAAATACAGCTGAGATAGGAGAGACTGGTCGCCTACCCATGAGTACCAAATCAACTGCAACCGGCGATACCATCGTGTTCGAAGTGCAGCCGGGCGGCCAAGACCTGATGAAAGCCCCTGCACGGGATAAGCGCCTTGCAAGAAACCGGAAGGGCCACGCCGGCCGGGGCGGGGCGGCCACGGGATTTCGACCGATCCGTCGCGTTCTTTCACCGGCTCATTGGATATGGGCATGTTTGCTCGGCTCAGTCCTTGCCTACCCCGCCTGCGCGCAGAAGGCCTGGAACCCGTTCAGTCGGGAACCGCTCGATCCGATCGAGCAAGGCAAGATCGACAGCGCCAACGACCCGGCGGAAGCGATCAACCGCGAGATCTTCAAAGCAAACAAATTTTTCGACGACATGATCTTGAAGCCGATCGCGCGGGCCTATAGCGAGGATTTGTCCCCAGAGCTGCGTCAGGGCATTCACAATTTCACAAACAATGCCGGAGAGCCTGCCGTTCTCGCCAACTATGTCCTGCAAGGCAACGTCGAACTGGCCTGGAATACCGCGCAGCGCTTCGCCGTCAACACCACGATAGGCATCGCCGGTTTCGTCGATGTCGCGGAAACGTGGGGCCGGCCGTATCATTACGCGGATCTCGGGCAGACTTTCGGCGTATGGGGGATAGCGCCTGGACCCGCGGTACAAATTCCAATTCTCGGTCCATCCAACCTTCGCGATGCCCTGGGGCTGGCAGCGACGGGCCTCGCCGGTACCTTCGCTCTTCAGGGTACGATCGGAAGCGCCGTCTCCTACACTCAACTCGGCGCGACCAGCGTGAATGAGATCGACTACCGGGCGAAGATGCTGCCGAACACGGACGCGCTGGAAAAGACCTCCAAAGACCTTTACGCGTCGATCCGTCTCATCAAAGCGCAGTTGCGCGCGAAGCTCGTCGAGGAAGGCAAGGCCGGGGGTGTTTCGCGCAACGGTCCGGGCACTGCTGAAGCTTCGCCCCCTTGAGAGAGACCGTGCAAGCGTAACGCAACGCTTGCACGAACGGGCTAGCGCATGGGGCTAGGCTTTGCGATCCTTGCGATGCTAAATCGGGGAAAAGGAATGTCACGGAAATTTCCGCAATCTAACGTCTTCCAGGTGCAGACAATTGCGCTGGCGATCGGCCTGTTTCTCTTACCGGTCTCCGCGTCCGCACAACACGGCGCAGGCGGCGCTTTTTCCCAATTTGCCGGCGATTGGTCCGGCGAAGGCACCGTTAAGACGACGGCAGGGCATGAGCGAATTCGGTGCAAGGTGCATTACAACGTGGCGTCTGGCGGCGCGTCGCTTGAGCAGACCTTGCGTTGTGCGAGCGACAGCTACAAGCTCGAAGTCAAAAGCACGGTCGCCGCGAAAGGAACCCAGCTCGCCGGCAAATGGAATGAGGTCACGCGCGATACGATCGGCAACATCTCCGGGACAATCACCAGCGCGGGAATCCGAGCCGTAATCGACGGCATCGGATTCACAGCGGATCTAGCCATGTCAATCCAGGCCAACCGTCAATCGATCACGATCAACCCCACCGGAGCAACCGACATTTCGCAGGTCGCGATCACGTTGACGCGGATCTAGCGGGTGTCTCAACTTCCGTTTCAGCAAACGATTCGGGTCCGCCGCGCATTCCGCGCACAGCGGCGGCGATGTCCGGCACGGCGCGTGGATCTGTGATCATGCCGATGTGGTTCAGGCCGGGAATGATTGTGACCGCAACATCGGCCCGGATGGCTTTAACCGTGGGCTCAAATCGCTCTGCGAAGAATAGTTCGTCCTTCTCTCCGGCCAGTATCGTAATGGGCGAGGCAACATTTTTCAGGTCTGCGGCGTAGTCGAGGGTGCCGAAAGCGCGCATGAGCCGGAAGGAATAAAGTCCTGTAAGAAGATCTGCGCGTGCTGGCGGAATGCCGAACGCCAGCACCGGCAGATGGTCAAAGGCATGTATACCGAGCTGGTTCAGCAGCATGATCGCTATGATGCGCGGGACATACGGCGTAACCCAGGGGCTCTTTCCCGATCTTGCCGTCGGCGCATATGGCCCAAGCATCGGCGCGAGCAGCACCGTACGCGCAAACATCTTGCCTGCCGCCGATCCGGCGATATGCAGCGCGAAACCGCCTCCGGATGAAAAACCGAGCAGCACCAGGTCCGCCTTCGGCTGGCACGTCTTCACCGCGGACGCGAACTCGGCGAGGTCGTCGTCGAGTTGCGCCGCGTAATCGATGTCGCCGCGCCGGCCCGTGCCGCCGTGGCCGCGGATGTCGGGTGCGTACACCGTTATGCCTTCCGCGCTGAGCGCTTTGCCGAGCGGATGCAGGCTATGGCTCGTCGCGGACGACCCGTGGATAGCGATAACGGCAAGCTCATGCGCCGGATTCGGATTTGCAGGCCACATACGGAAAGCGATCGGTCCACCGCGCCCCGGGATGGTCTGAGCCGGAGGCAGGTCGCTGAAATCCACATTGTCGAAAGCTTTACCGATCGTTGGAAGCGGCACTGGAGGAGTGCCGGTGCCGAACGCGATCATGCCAGCCAACGCCGCGATAACGGCCAGGATGATGCAGGAGATGAATATGAGCATCGTGCCTCCTGCTTATCGGGCTTCTGTTGAGGTAATGCTACATGTCGCCAATGCGCTGAAACCGGCGCGCCGAGGCTTGATTTCGCATAAAAAGCGGGCTACCGGCTTGCTTGAAACTGGCGGAGAGAGAGGGATTCGAACCCTCGAGACGGTTACCCGCCTACACGCGTTCCAGGCGTGCGCCTTCAACCACTCGGCCACCTCTCCAATCTGCGCTCTCAGCGCGAAATCGCACTATAGCGAACAGCACATCGCCTGCAAGTCATAGTCCAGTCTGAGCAGCATGATCCCCTTTGTTTTCATGATCAATCCCGTTGACCGGTTGCGAAAGAGCCGAGGTGGCGCCCTCGTATTGCCACAAGCCGATTCTCTATCTCCGGTTCGAATCTACGGCGTCGCCTCCGCGGAGTTGCCGGTGAAACGCTTCGACGCGAGCCACTTGATACAAAAAAGACAGATAAGGGTTGTATAATCGGCTTGCCAGCCAACGCCAGCACTCCCGGAAAAAAGGATATGAACGCGAGATTTTCAGGCGGCTATGCCGTGGCTTTTTGTGCGGTCGCCGCAGGGTGGTTGATATTCTCGTGGCCGTGGCTCTCAGGCGCGGTGACGATACCATACGACGCCAAGGCCCATTTTCAGCCGCAGCTTCAGTTTCTCGCCAACGCCCTTCACACGGAGCAATCGCCGTTCTGGACGCATAACGTCTTCGCAGGGTCGCCTCAGATTGCCGATCCGCAATCGTTGATTTTCTCCCCCGCGTTCCTGCTGGCGTATCTTGAGCCTGCGCCGAGTTTCCGGCAGCTCGATCTCTATTGCTTCCTCCTTTTGGCGCTGACGGCCGTATCCGTCCTCATGCTCTTCAAGGATCGCGGCTGGCACCCGGCGGGCGCCACCGTCGCCGCGCTGGCGGCTGCGTTTGGCGGCTCTTCGATTTGGCGCATTCAGCATGTCAAGCAGATCGAGGCGTTCGCCTTCTTCATGCTTTGTCTTTGGCTGCTTGCACGGGCGCTTGACCGGAAATCCCTTCTCTATGGAGTTTTCTCGGGGCTCGCCGCCTGCGCCATGATTATCGAGCCGGGACAGATCGCCATGCTCGGCTGCTATGTCCTCGCCGGTTACACCCTTTATCATTGGCTCAGCGCGCCCAAGTTCTGGACCTCGGTGAGAGAAACCGCCCTTCCACTGCTTGGCGGAGGCGTCGCCGCGAGCGTCCTTGCGGCGGGCCCGATTATTCTGACCTTCCTCTTCGTTCAGGCCTCCAATCGCCCGGAAATTCCCTTCAAGGAGGCGGCCAGGGGGGCGCTTCACCCGGCTTCGCTGCTGACGGCCGTGGTGCCCGATCTCTACGGCGCCCACTCAAATCTTCCATACTGGGGTCCCGCAAGCTTGGAATGGGTGGCGAACTGGCTTTCAATGACCGAAAATATGGGCCAGGTTTACATAGGCGCGCTGCCCATTCTTCTGCTTCTCGCCGCAGGTATCATCAGAGGCGGCGTCCTGGAGCGGGATATCCGCTTCTTCACAATCGCCATGACAGGCCTGCTGCTTTACGCGCTTGGCCGGTACACTGGCTTCTTCACCCTTCTTTATGATCATCTGCCCGGTGTCGATCTCTTCCGCAGGCCTGCGGACGCGACATACGCCCTCGGAGCGATGACCTCGATCGTCTCGGGCTATCTCCTGCATCGTCTCCTGAGTGGCAGCGAGATGCCGGCCAATCGGCAAAGCGCCGCGGCGGGTATCATCTTGGCGTCGTTGTTCGCCGTTAGCCTCGCTGTCGCTGCAGCGCACTCTCACTTTTACCAGGCGGTAAAGCCCGTGCTGCTGTCTGTCGGTATCTTCACCGCGGGATGGCTCACCCTCGTTTATGCAAAACGTTATGCCTCGCAATACGGGGCGATCACCATCGTGGCGCTTGCCGCATTCATGACCGCCGATCTCGCCATCAATAATGGACCAAACCGCTCCACCGCCCAGACGCCGTCTTATTATGATCAGATGCGCGTCGACACCAAGAACGAGACTGTCGCCTTTTTCAAAGCTCATCTCACCCAGCCGCCGAACTCATCCCGGCGCGACCGGGTGGAGATGGTTGGGCTCGGCTTCGAATGGCCAAACATCAGCCTCATTCACAATTTCGATCATGCGTTTGGATACAATCCGCTCCGTCTCCAGGAGGTCGTCGAAGGCATGGGCGCGACCGAAACGGTCGCGAATGCATACCAGCGTGAGTTTACACCCCTGTTTCCGTCATACCGGTCCATGATGGCGGATTTGCTTGGACTGCGTTACATCGCGATCGATCGCCCCGTCGAGAAGATAGACAAGAAATTCAGGCCAGGCGACCTGACGCTCGTGGCGAACACCCACGATGCCTACATCTACGAGAACCCTCGGGCGCTTCCACGCGTGCTGTTCGCCTTCGATTGGCAGCCTGCGAACTTCGATCAGATGGCAAAAGACGGGCGCTGGCCAATCTTCGACCCCAGGCGCACGGTCTTGCTAAGGAGCCCGCAACCCCAAATAAGCTCGCTTCGGCCACGGCTCGTGTCTATGCCGGAAGCCACAACGGCTCTGCGGATTTATCAGAACACCGAAGTGCAGGTGGAAGTGGACACGCCAAGGTCGGGCTTCCTTGTGCTGAACGACGTTTGGCATCCGTGGTGGTTCGGCACGGTGGACGGAAAACCTGCGGATATCCTGCGAGCAAACGTCCTGTTCCGGGCCATCCAGGTCCCGGCGGGCAAGCACGTGGTGCGCTTCGAGTTCAAGCCGGTCGAGGGGGCTGTGAAAGAGATCATGGCGCGCCTCACAGGCAAACCGCTGGAGCCGGTGCTACCGCCATTTCCCGATCTCAGGATAAGGCCCGAGGCCAGCGCGCCGGCCTCTTTGAGAGGCGCTGGCTGAGGGCCTGAAACTTCGCGCCGCCGAGCCACTGGTATTCGCGGTAGCGCGCCGTCCTGATAGGGTCGCCGCCGCCGTCGTGGCCGCCCGGCTTCGCGACATGGCACATGATAAGTGGAGCGGCGCCCTCGAGGCTGCCGAGCCAGTCTTGCCAAAGCCCCTCGAGATCGGCGCTCTCGCCAAAATCGTACACGCCCGCGAAATCGGTATTCATGCTGTGCCGATACGCCGCCGCCAGCTCCGCCAGGCGCAAAGCGCCCGTGTGCCCGATGATCGACGCCTTCACCCCGCGCCACTTCCGGGGCGCGCAGATGCGGAGGCCGATGCGGCTTGCGCCTCTTCCGTAAAACTCCCCGAGCACGTCGATCAAAGCGGTCCGGACGGCGGACAGGTGATGCACATGCTGATGCCCGTCCACGAAATCGGGTGCGGCCTTCATGCCGTCTTCGAACAGCGAGAGCTGACTTTCGATCGCCTGCTTGAGCAAGGCTCGATTGAGAGCGCCTGCCTGGGCGCGCGCAATCATCGCGGACAAGGTTTGCCGTGGAAACACGCCTCCCGCGAAATCGCTCGTGAAATCGAGATGCAGCCCGCGCGAGAGGGGCGCGTCGCGCAAAGCGTGCGCGGCTTCAGGCCAGGTGGGGGACAGCACCATCGCGCTCGTGGCCGTGACCACGCCTTGCGCGGCAAGATCGAGGATCGCGGCATCGACGCCGCTGTCCATCGCGTAGTCGTCGGCGTTTATGATCACATCCTGCGTCGTCACACTATGCCTAAAGCAGGTTCCCAGCGATTGCGGTTCTCTTTACGGTTCGAAGCGGAATTGGGCAAGCGCTGCATCTGGCGATGTTGAACCCAAACCGACGTCGCAGTGGGGGCGGCACCTTTGCCGATATGGCTTCCTGTCCGCGCTTCCGCAGACCTTCTAGACCATCGGTCCCCAAAACTCGCCGATCAGCCCCCGCACCGATGTCGCCTCCCCGGCCCCATTCACTGCCCTGCGAAACTCCGCCGCCTTGGGCAGCCCCGCGCTGTACCAGCCGAGATGCTTCCGCGCGATCTGCACGCCGGCGCGTTCGCCGTAATAGGCCAGCATCGCCTCGAAATGCTCCATCACCGTTTCGAACTGCACGCGGGGCTCCGGCTCGCTCCGCACGGCGTTCCCGCCCAGAAACGCCGCCACCTGCGCGATGATCCACGGGCGTCCAAACGCCCCGCGCCCGATCATCACGCCATCGGCGCTCGACAACGCAAGCGCGCGAGCCGCATCGGCCGGGCTGCAAATGTCGCCGTTCACCACGACGGGAATGGAAACCGCTTCTTTGACCTGCCGCACGAAGCCCCAGTTTGCCTCACCGCCGTAGAACTGGCAGCGTGTGCGGCCATGTACGGTGACCATGGCGATCCCGCAATCCTGCGCGATTTTCGCGAGACGGGGCGCGTTGAGATGGTCCGGACTCCACCCCATCCTCATCTTGAGTGTCACCGGCAGCTTTACCGCGTTCACCACCGCCTCGAAAATTTTCGCCGCGTGCGCTTCATCGCGCATTAGCGCCGCGCCTACGAGGTCTTTGACCACCTTTTTCACCGGGCAGCCGAAATTGAGGTCGATGACGTCCGCGCCGCGATCCTCGGCCAGACGGGCGGCTTCGGCCATGATTTCGGGCTCGCGTCCCGCCAGTTGCACGGCCAGAAGGCCTTCGTCCGCCTCCCGCTCCGACATTCTCAGCGTCTTCTTGTGCTCACGAACCACCGCTTTGCTGGCGAGCATCTCGGTGACTACCAGTTCCGCCCCGAATTTCCTCACCATACGGCGAAATGGCCTGTCGGTGACCCCGGACATCGGCGCAAGCACAACCGGGCTCTGAAGCGTCACTCTGCCGAGCCTGATGGGCTGCAATCGCGCCTCGCCTTCTGTGATACGCGCCGTGTTATCAAGCATTGGGCCGCAAGCCCCGTCAAAATACAGCGTGGTCTCCAAGTTCAAATGAGGCCTCGCCCTTGATTAGGCGCGCATAGAACTCGAACAGCGTCTCAGATCCGGCCGAGGGTGTTTTGGCAGCGTCGTACCGCCCCGTCGCCGGGTCCAAAACGAGCATGGACTCGGTGGCGTAATAACGCCCGATGCGAGCAAGCTCAGCTTTCTCGGCCAGCGGAGGAACTATGCGGCCAAGCCCCCCCAGTACCCCGATTATTGTGTCCAGCAGCGCCACAGGCACGCGCTTGAACTTCGGTTCGCGCCCCAACAAGGCAAACAGACACTCGCCCTGCTGTTTCGGTGTGATGGGTTCTCCCGGGCCGCCGATAGGCAACACGCGATTGGTACGGCTTTCATCGTCCAGGCATTCGGCGAGGAACTGGGCGAGATCATTGTCGCTAATGGGCTTGCAAGCCGTCAGCTCTCCGTCGCCAAACAACAAAAAGGGCTTGCCCCGCTTCAGCCGATCGAGCTGTCCCGACAGCGACTTGAAGAAGGCGGTCGGCCTGACAATGGAATAGGTGAGACCCGACTCGATGAGGGCTTTCTCGAATGCCAGCTTGGCCTGTTGAAACGCCAAAAGCGGCTTCTGGACGCAGATCGCCGACAGCAGCACCATCTGCGAGACGCCTGCCTCCTTGGCAGCGGCCAGTGCGTCGACATGAGCCTGATAATCGATGGCCCACGCATCCTTGGGTGCTCCGGTTCGAGAGGCCAGGCACGAAACCAAAGCATCGAAACGCTCGCCCCGAAACCCATCACGCCCAAGGGATGCAGGGTCGGTCACGTCACCGAACCGCAGGGTAGCTTCTGTTGACGTCAGCACGCCTCGCGCCCCCGCGCGGGGCCGTACGAAACACACCACCTCGTGACCGCGCTGCACCAGCGCGCTCACGGTCGCCCGTCCAATGGTACCGGTCGAGCCTAGCACCATCACGCGCCTTGGGTTGGGAGACCGGCTTGCCACCGGCGGTGTCGGGATCGCAATATCATTCATGGGTCGCAGTATGCACAGGTGACGTGATGCGAGGAAGTCCTGGTCTCAAAAGTGACAATCGGGCGCACAGCCGCGCCGCACGACCGGACCGACCGGAACTATGCATCGGACGCTCGAAATAGGCGGCCATACTGCGTTCCACCCCAGTGGCCACAAATGACTGCCCTACACATAGGCCATTGGCCGGTAACGCTGCCACGATCTCCTTCGAGATGTTCGCAATCTTGGCAAGGTCACCGGATCGATTTTGGGACCCAAAAAGTACAAGAAAACGCGGACATGATCCCGGCTTCCTTTTTGATAACCCTCTGATGAATCAAAGGAACCACTCCGCTTGCGCTCTGGGTCAAGGTGCTTTTGGCGAGGCGCTTGAGGCGCGCCGCCTGCTAAACCTCGCGCCACATTCCATCGGGCCCGCGGCACGCCCTGCCAACCATCGTCTCCGGTCTGCCATTGATGAAAACGGTTTGTGAGAACTCGCGGCACTTCATGTCGTGGTCGTAGTACATAGGACGCGGCTCGATGTAACCATAATGGCCGTTGGGATTGCGCCACTCCGCGCGCTCGCCGTTTTCAAACGCGGCATACTGCGCCTCGGCCGCGCGGCGGCGATCCTCGTCATCCATAGACTTGCCGATACGGTTACCAATGAAACCGCCGACAAGCGCGCCCCCTACCACGCTGGCGACACGCCCTGGGCCGCGGCCAAAAGCGCTGCCGATCAGGGCGCCCGTTGAGGCGCCTACCAGTGTGCCCAACTCTTCCTTGGTCGCGCATCCGCTCGCAAGAAGCGCAACTGCGAGTGTGATAGGAAGCAGTGCTCGTCTTTTCATGCCCTAATGGCGCGCGTAGCGCACGCCCTCCCTGCCTATTCAGATCCATGACGGCGAGTCGCAAAAGCGTTATAATCCCTTTGGGCGCGCCTCATTGAAGAGAAAGATTGATTTGGCCATCCATCGTCCACCTCAGGCACCGATAGTCAGTCCAGGTGGACCAGCAGTTCGACGGGTCGCTCGAACGGCGGAAGCATAAATAGTCCGCATCGTGAGTTTCGTAGCTCCAGCCTTTTTCCACCGGCCCCGAGAACACCACCTTGCTTTGACTTCGATCGTCGTACGCTCCCTTCGACACCTCGACTTTGCAGATTTTAGCAAAAATGTCCGATCGCAAAACAACGCCGGCGGCTTCGGCCCAGGGAGAGAAGGATCCAAGTGCCGAAGCCAAGCCGATACTGCAGACAAGGCTCCAACGACGCGTTCCCCACATCTCATACCTTCCGATGGTTGTGTGATTATTTAGCTTGCCGGGTTCTTCAAGGACAGAACCTTCGGGTAACAATTTGTCACCTGAGGCTTAAGCTATGTGGAGGACATATTGCGATACAAAAACAGCCAGTAACGTCTATTTCCTTTTGGAAAGGGACAGAGTACTCGTCGCTCCAAGGGGTGGAGAGCGACTATTATGACTGTCCTTGTCACTGGAGCCACCGGTCTCATCGGCCGCTCACTCATGAAATCCCTGATCGCTGACCGTGAAACCATTCACGTTCTAAGCCGCGACGAAAAGCATGCAAGGGCGCTCTTTCGTGATGGCGGCCTGAAAACATTCGCCTGGCAGCCAGAGAGCGAAGATCTTCCAGCCGAAGCGCTTGCTGGTGTTCGAACGGTCTTTCATCTTATGGGAGAACCTGTTGGCCGCTGGACCAAGGCAAAAGTCCAGGCCAATCATATCCTCGCGTGTCACCAGCGCTGATGAGCTTTGAAGTGCAGCCAAGGAAGGCGCTCGAACGCGGATACAATTTCCGGCACTCGGAGCCACAAGACATCATGAGGCGGGCCTTAGCCCCGGCCTAGCCTTTAGATATCTCACAAGAGAAAAGCCGTCCGCCCTTGCCGAAAGAAGATGCAGTCACAATCGAAAGGGTGGAGTTGTATCGTTTTGGCAACCAGAATCCTATCTGACATCGAGAAGCATCGGAAGCGAACAGGATTGAATAGACTACACAAGGGCAGCAAAGAACGCATTCTTTTGCATTAATAATGCCACGTCGATAGTGTGTATGATCTTGTTCACATCAATACGATTGTTTACAATTAAGTGTTTTCATTCATGTTCGCACTTGGCTAGTCTCTGCTTGAAACTTCATCCTTGGCGTTTGCCGCTGCGAAGCGATTTCCCACTCGACGCCAAGGATGGGGTTTCGCAATGAAAAAAACCGGAGACACCCTCATGGTAAAGCATGGGATCGCAGCTTTATTGGCTCTTCCATTACTCTGCTCGTCATTTGCTTACGCTCAGGATGCCAAGGACTACAATGGCAATGACCGGGGCGAATGGCATCAACGGCTTTGCACCGAGCGTTACGCGAAAAGCGCCGCCCGCCTCGCCTATCTTGAAGCAAAATTAAATCTGACCGAACAGCAAAAACCTGCCTGGGGCAGATGGCGGCAGGCCAAGATTGAGGCCTCGGAGAAACGCCGATCAGCTTGCCTCCAACATGAGCCGGGCAAAGATGAACAGCAAACCGCGCTCGATCGCGAGGCGCGGATCGAGAAGGCGTTAAGCACGCGGCTACAGGACCTCCAGGCGTCTCGCCCGGCGTTGCAGGCGCTTTACGACAGCTTGAGCGCCGAGCAGAAGGTCATCTTTGACCACTCGCAAAAAGGGCATCGCCATCACCACAGAGGAGAAGGCGCCCGCGGGCATTGGCATGGCTTTCACGGTGAAGGCCACGAGCGGATCTAGCCGAGAATAAGGCGAAAGACGCCTTTAGACACAAGCTCGCGCCAGCGGTACTGAATCCATCACTGCCTGGCCTCGGGCGCCGGTGATTTCAACGGATTATCGGCGCCGCACTAAATCCGCCAATGAGGAGACCTTTCATGCAGACAGCGATCAGGATTGCGGCAGTAACGCTTTTAACCTTTGTGGTTCTCGGCTCTCCCGCTTTCGCCCAAGAAAAAGGTCGCCGGCTGGCCGCCTGCAAAGCCGACGTCGATAAGTTCTGCGCGTCGGAGCCGCGCGGCCAAGGCAAGATCAGGGCCTGCCTTGAGGCGAACAAGGATAAGCTGGCGCCCGAGTGCAAAACCGCGCTCGAAAACGCTGGCCAAGGGATCGGCCAATAAGAGGCGCCGGCTTCACCCAGAAGGTGCGAGCGGTTCGCCCGGCAGCGCAAAAGTGCTAAGGTAGCCCCGATCCTCTTCAGCTCCTGCGCCTGGTGATCATCTCGGCCGTCTGCCATTCATGAAAGCCGAGTTGTAGATCGCAGCCTTGCCGGGACGGCCTTTCCCCGTTATGTGACAAACGGAAGCGGCGCTTTAGAGAGAAGCGGCGCCAACGCGGGGGGAGGGGGACATGGTTGCGTTCAACAATGAGATTTCGTCCGCCGACAAGATCGGCCTGCATTTGTCCGAAATAGGACGGATACAGAATAACGCGGGCTCCCTCCTGCAGTTCACCGCAATCCTCTTCGCCGTCTGCGTTTATTTTTACAATGCACTCATTTATCCTTCGGCGGCGCACCGCATGATGTACGGTTCCTTCCTTGCTGCGAACACGTTTTTCATCGTCACCGCTTGTTTCTTATATCTGAGGTGCCTGACGCTATCCGTCGGCTGGAGTGCGAAATTCCGGCACCCGAAAACGAAGTTTCACTTCCTTTCAACGCTGCCGGAGGAGGAGATCGAGCTTACGCTTTTCCAGATCGTGCGCTCTTTTAGGCGCGGCACCTATTGTTTTTTCTTGAGCTTTTTCAGTACGTTTCTTCTGCTTGGCATGGTGGCGTTCGGTGAGCTGAACATGCTTCCGCATTAGCTGCACCGTTCCCGTCGCGCTGACTGCGCGTTCATAACATCTAGCGATTGCTTCGCATCTCGGTTATCTACAAACAAGAACCCAGGAAACGCCGAATGTCCGTCCGCCGTCTTGACCCCAACCAGCCAAGCGACTTCGAGTTCACGCCCGAGAATCTTGCGTGGGCCATGGAGCAGATCAAGAAATATCCGGAGGGCCGCCAGCAGGCTGCGGTTATACCGATCCTGTGGAAAGCACAGGAGCAGCACGATCGCTGGCTGCCGGAGCCTGCGATCCGCTATGTCGCCGATCTTCTCGAGATGCCATACATCCGCGTCTACGAGATCGCGACCTTCTACACCATGTTCAATCTATCGCCTGTCGGCCGCTATCACGTCCAGCTTTGCGGCACGACGCCGTGCATGCTTCGCGGCTCGAACGAGTTGAAGACGGTTTGCGAGCGTGAGATCGGGCCGCAGGGCCACGTTACGCCGGAAGGTGTGTTCTCCTGGGTCGAGGTCGAGTGCCTGGGGGCCTGCGTGAACGCGCCCATGGCCCAGATCAACGACGACTATTACGAGGACCTCACGCCTGAGAACTTCGAGGCCCTTCTGGATGGGTTCCGGCGCGGCCATGAAATGAAACCGGGTCCGCAGATCGACCGGCAGTTTTCAGCGCCCGTCAGTGGTCCGACGACGCTGAAAGTGACGGAAAAGCAGCGCAATCGGCCACAGGAAGGTGCGCGCGCGGCCCAGGAGAGCGAAACCCAGAACAAGGCCCAGGCTGTGGTCGAGGCCGTGTCGCCGGTGAAGCCGCCGGAGCCTCAGCTTGGTGATATCGGCAAGGTCGACGAAGCGCGCGCCCTTTTCGAAAAGGCGGATAACGAAGGCGACGACCTGACGAAGCTTGCGGGAATCAACTCGGAGTCCCAACATCTTCTCAATGAGATCGGCATCTATCGCTACGGGCAGATCGGCCGCTGGTCCGATGAAGACCGGGAGTGGGTTGAGACGCGCTTTCCTCGCTTCAAGGGCAAGACGGCGGACTGGATGGCGGCAGCGAAGGCATTGACCGAAACGGATACGCCGGGCGACGCAGCGCCCGATGCGGCGGGGCGCCGGCAAGGCAAGGCGAAAGACGAGGACTAATTCATGCTTTCCGATAAAGATCGCATTTTCAAGAACCTTTACGGGCAGCATGACTGGCGGCTGAGAGGCGCTCGCGAGCGCGGCGCATGGAACAGCACGAAAGGGCTCCTGGAGCGCGGCCAGGATTGGATTATCGAGGAGGTCAAGGCAAGTGGCCTGCGCGGCCGCGGCGGCGCGGGCTTCTCCACGGGGCTGAAGTGGTCCTTCATGCCAAAAAAGTCCGATGGGCGCCCGCATTACCTCATCGTGAACGCCGACGAATCCGAGCCAGGCACCTGCAAGGACCGCGAGATCATCCGGCACGACCCGCATCTTCTCATTGAGGGCATCCTGCTCGCCTCCTTCGCGATGCGAGCGCACACCTGCTACATCTACATCCGCGGAGAATTCATCCGTGAGCGCGAGCGCTTGCAGGCGGCGATCGACGAGGCCTACGCGGCTCGCCTGATCGGCAAGAACAACCTGCATGGCTGGGATATGGATATCTACGTCCATCACGGCGCGGGCGCTTACATCTGCGGAGAAGAAACTGCGCTTCTCGAAAGCCTCGAAGGCAAGAAGGGGCAGCCGCGGCTGAAGCCTCCGTTTCCTGCGGCCGCCGGTCTCTGGGGTGCGCCGACGACCGTGAACAACGTCGAATCCATTGCGGTTGTGCCCGACA
Source organism: uncultured Alphaproteobacteria bacterium (assembly GCA_963834165.1). Taxonomy (GTDB): domain Bacteria; phylum Pseudomonadota; class Alphaproteobacteria; order Rhizobiales; family Rhodomicrobiaceae; genus Rhodomicrobium. The sequence continues at coordinate 411,917 of CAWIAL010000019.1, forward strand.
TTCTGCGGCGCGGCGCGGGCTGGTTCGCGAAGCTCGGCAAGCCCAACAACACAGGCACGAAACTCTTCTGCATCTCGGGCCACGTGAATGAGCCCTGCAACGTCGAAGAGGAGATGGGCATCACGCTGCGCGAACTGATCGACACGCACTGCGGCGGCGTGCGCGGCGGATGGGACAATCTTCTGGCCGTCATTCCTGGCGGATCGTCGGTCCCATGCGTGCCCGCGCATATGTGCCAGGACCTCGGCATGGATTTCGACAGCCTCAAGGCCGTCGGGTCCGGGCTTGGCACGGCCGCAGTGATCGTCATGGACAAGTCCACCGACATCGTGAAGGCCATCTCGCGCATCTCGTACTTCTACAAGCACGAAAGCTGCGGCCAATGCACCCCTTGCCGCGAAGGCACCGGCTGGATGTGGCGCGTCCTGGAGCGCATGTCCGAAGGGCGGGCCGAACTTGCCGAGATCGACATGCTTTTCGACGTATCGAAGCAGATCGAGGGACACACCATTTGCGCGCTCGGCGATGCCGCAGCCTGGCCGGTGCAAGGTCTGCTCCGGCATTTCCGCCACGAGATCGAGGCGCGCATCGACGCCTATCATAGCCGCGAAGCGGCCAGACGCGCCGCCGAGTAGGCACGGCGCCGCAGTGAAGCGAGCGGGTCGCACGGGCATCGCTCGCGCTGCCTGCATCCCATTCGCCCTCAGTTACGGAGGCGAAGGCATTCCCACCGCGGACTTGAAGCGGCTGTTTCGAAGAGAAAATCGATAAAGGCGCGGACGCGCGCTAACTGCGTCCCGCGCGCGAGATGAACGACATGCACAGGCGGGGCCGGGGGCGCCCAGTCCGGTAGAACACGCACAAGCCGCCCTTGCTCAAGATCGTCCTGAACTGAAAACAGCGGCAGGGCTGCTACGCCTGCTCCGTCCTTGCAGGCAAGACGCAAAACTTCAGGATCGTTCGACTGAACGGCAGGCACATGATCGATTGTGGCGGTTTCGTTTCCGTGGTGAAGATCGATGCGATTTCGGCTAGCGAGAAAACGCAGTTCGAGGAAGTCGTGCGTCTCGAGATCGCGAGGCGACTTGAGCGGAGGAGCTTTGGCCAGATATCCCGGTGCTGCGACAAGACCGTAGGGGACCTCTGCAATTTTCCTCGCAAGGTAATCCTCGTCCCTTAGCAATCCCACCCTGACGGCAAGATCGACCTCTTCCTCGGCAAGATCCACTCGCCGGGTAGACAGATTCAAGCGCACGCGCACTTTCGGAAACCGTTCGCGAAAGCGCGCAATCTCGGGCGCTACGAACGCCTGTCCGAATGTATAGGTCGCCGAGATGCTCAGCAGACCCTTTGCGTCGCTGCCGCCGGCGCGGAGCATGTTTGCCGCTTCGTCGCTGTCTTCCAGGAGCCGCCTCGCGTAGGGAAGGAAGGTCTGCCCGTCAGCCGACAATGAAAGCCGCCTGGTCGTGCGGTCGATCAAACGGCAGCCGAGCTTCGTCTCAAGCCGCAGAAGCTGCCGCGCCACAGTAGATTTTGGCAGGTTCAGGCGATGCGCTGCCGCTGTCACCCCGCCGCACTGAACGATCGCGAAAAAAACGCGCACGTCGGAAAGAATAATCATTGTTCGCAAAACCGGCACGTATTGTGCCAATCTCTATGGATTGTGTCGTTCGCACCGATGCGATAGGTCTAAAGCACGCCAAAGGCAAGCATTCGGTTGTCCGGCCTTCGAGGCTGGCCCCGGGCAATATATTTTACATGAGAAAAAATTCTGAAAGAGATTCAAGCGACGCGAACCGATGGTGGAACTCATTCATCTCATTCGCGCTCGAGGTGCTTCGGGAAGCGCAGCGGAAGAAAGAGGCGCAGATCGACCGCGAACGCTCGCGGCGCATCGAATAGCTGGTTCGTGCTTCGATGGCCTTCGTTATTGGCGAGGTCAATTCTTTCGTTGGCGGATGGTGGAGGCGGCGTCGGTTACGATATTGAGCTGGTCCTTGGCGGCTTCCTCAAAGGTCTCGCCGGGCAGCCCTTGAGTTTTAATGCATTCAAGGTGCAGGAGCGCGGAAATCGCCAGCATCGTATTTCGTAACGACGTTATGTTCGGTGTAATGTGCTTTTCTTGGTGGTGACGCTCAATCAAATGCAGAACTTTTTCTACGAGCTCTAAATCATAGTTGTCACTGCGGCCGTAATTGTTGTCTTCCTGCTTGCTCATGAGCCCGTCCAGTTCGCACCTGCCCTCTGGCATGCGATTAACCCTTCCCGCAGACGTTTTGCGACCGGGTATATCAAGATCCATCTCTTTTCCGTGCGGCATTTTGTCTTCAACGGCTGAGTACTCCGCTGCGAAAACTATAAGGCCCTTATCGTCCAAGAAATCTTCTTTTCCGCTCCCTAACTGCCGTTTGCCTCTCCGCTGCGACCCGCGCGTGATCTGATGGCTCAGCTGCAACTCAGCTCAAGTTTTCCACAAACAACCTTGCAACAGGCTGATGACATCGTTTGGGAATCGTTCCGGCATGCGATCGCCCTGCGCCGATTCGGGATAGAAAAGCGGCCTCCGCCGTCACCCATTGGACTCGCTAGGTGCATCCGGCTTAAATGGATTCGAAGCGGGACTCCCTCTCCCAGGGGGAGAGGGTTGGGGTGAGGGGCGCTTACATTTCACAATTAAGCACTTACCCTCACCCGGACCGCAAAGCGATCCGGCCTCTCCCCCCGGGAGAGGTGGCCTGCGTTTCCTGTCACTCGATCATACGCTAACACGATCGCGAGCGCCGGGAGGGAACCATCGCTCTGCGATTTTTATCGCTGTTATCGCAATTGCTAATACGGCGAAGCGGCGGGGCGAAGATTGCGTTTTATGCCCTTGGCCGTGCCGTGATTGCTGGCTGGGGAGCAGAACAGGCTGCGATCACAGTGCAGCAAAACGAACAGGAAACATTCCCCGTAGGCTGTTCAGGAACCACAGACCGGTTGCGCGGTGCAAATCTTCCAGTTTGACGACATGCTCAATCAGCTCACCCTGCGCCAGCAAGCCGGCCCGGAGCGTTCCCGGCAAAAGGCCGCTGCTTTCGGCGGGCGTGACGAGGCGCCCATCCAGTTCCAGCGCGACATTGCCGCGTGTGAACTCGGTGATTTCGTCGCGCTCATTATAAAGCAGCGTTTCGAATATATCCGGGTTCTGCGGGGAAAGCGTTTCGTAGACCGCGCGGTGGGTGGTTTTGTACCGCAAGAACTCATCTTCGCTGGAAACCGGCGCAGCGGCCAAGGCGACAACGGGATCGGGCGGGGTTGCGGGCAGCGGCCTGGTCTCGGTTCTGATGGTTCCCTTCCTCGACAGAAGCAGGCGCACGGCATACTCACCGGCCGGGTGACGCGCCCCGGTTTCCCCGAGAGCTGTCTCTATCGCTGCGATGTCGAATGGAAATCCGAAATGTTCGGCCGAGCGTTCAAGCCTTTCGCAATGGCGGTCGAGCAGCCAAAAGACGCCGTCCTCTAACTTAATGGATTCCAGCAGATCGAACGCAGCGCTGGCCCGCAGCAGGAAGCGGCGCTTTATCTGGCACTCCTCATATTCGGCGGGAGCGTTCGAATCCCAGGTGATGCCGCTGCCAATGCCGCAAACGGCCTCCCCGTGAGCGATTGTCACGGTGCGGATGCCAACGCTGAACAGCGCCGCGCCTCCCGGCTGCACAATGCCGAGCGCCCCGCAATACGGCCCTCGCGGGGATGCTTCCAAAGCGGCAATCGCCTGCATGGCGGCGATTTTCGGCGCGCCGGTGATCGAGCCGCATGGAAAAAGCGCGGCGAATATATCGGCCAGACCGGCATCCGGCATGGTCACGCCCGTGACGGTCGATGTCATCTGACGCAGGGTCGCCAAATTTTGTACGGTGAAAAGGTCGGGCACCCGCACCGAGCCGGGGCGTGCAACGCGTGTGATATCGTTGCGCAGAAGATCCACGATCATCAGGTTTTCGGCGCGGTCTTTGGCTGACGCGCGCAAATCCGCTGCCGAGGTGCTTAGCGGCGCGGTGCCTTTCATGGGGCGGGCGACAATTTCGCCTGTCGCGGGGGTCCAATCGAAGAACAGCTCCGGCGAGACGGAGGTGATTTGCCAATCCCCGAAATCGAAATACAGCGCGTAAGCGTCGGGCTGTGCATCGCAGAGCGCTTCAAAAAAGGCGCGGGCATCGCCATCGAAGGACGCGCGAAGGCGGGTGCTGAGGTTGACCTGATAATAATCGCCTGCCGTGATCCCAGTCCGGACCTGCTCCACCTTTTCGAAAAAATCGGCGCGTGACGTGTCGTTGCGCCAATGGGAGCATGCGAACGGCTTCTCACCATATTCTGCTTCCGCAACGGCGGGCGCATCGAAAATTGCAAACGCCGCGAGCGGAATTCCATTCAGCGGCGCTTGCGTCTTGCAGGCTGGATCGAACGCGGGCGCCGCTTCATAGGCCACCATGCCGGCGGCCCAACGGCCTTCCCGGGCATGGCCTTCAATCTCGCGCAGGAGCGGCACGACATCTTCCACTCGCCGGGCGGTCAAAATTGCGCTTGGATTCGCGAAGGCATGGTGCAAGCGCGAGGCGTTTTCGCGGGGGAAGCCGATCGTGCAGCGAATGGACAGGGTCTGGTCCTTCACGAAATATGCCAATGTGGTGGAATTGGTCCCTTTGGCAATCCCTTTCTGCCAGGGAAGGACATGGATCGCACGAGGAAAAATCAGCGTTCCCGAACCTGAAACCTACCTTATTTCAAGCGCAAACTTTCGTGACCTTGCGCTTTCCTGCCCATGCGATAAAAGCGCCTTATGAGAGGCGGTCTTTTATTAAAATGGGTCACGATAGCTGCGGTCATTGCCTTGGTCGCGGCGCAGGCCTTTGCCGTCAATTATCTTGGCCGCAACAACTACCTTCCCGAAGGCTCCGAGCACTGGACGGAAGATTGGCTCATCCATTATTTCTCGAAGCGTCTCGACAAGCCGCACAAAGACGTGGCGCTGGTTCTCGTCAATGCGGAAAGCCTGGAGAAGGGCAACGTGCCCTCGACGGTGCCCGTCGACCGCGGATGGATGGCGAAGCTCATAACCGCAGTAGCGAACCAGCAACCGGCCGCCATCGGCCTCGATTTCTACTTTACGTCGGCCATCGACCCGGTGAAGGATGAGCAGCTGGTGGCCGCGATCAGGGATGCGAAGGCGCCCATCGTCGTTGCCGCCGTCGATGACACATTCCTGCGAACGGAAGGGCAGCGTAACTATCAACGAAGCTTCATCGAAAGGGTGAACCGGCCCGCCGGGCATATCTATCTGAAGAAATCGAAGGAGATCTTCACGCTCGGCGACAGGGCGACGCGAGGCGTCGATCACGGCCCGTCGGGGAGTGGCTTTGCCTCGCTAACGAGCACGCTCGTCAGTCAGCCGGGCGTGGTTTCCGTTTTTGGTGCGCGGGAGATCCCGGACGGCACGCAGCGCATCGATTGGCTGCTCGCCCCTAAAAATGCCGCCACCTTCACGAGCCTTTCCGCCTACGAAATCCTCTCGCCCGCAGATCCTGCACATCTCCCGGACCTCAAGAACAAGATCGTTTTGATCGGGCCCGATTTCGCGGGGCTCGACCAGCACAGCGTTCCATTCTCGCTCGGCAGCCAGCAATCATTATATCCCGGCGTATTCGTCCACGCTCAAGCGCTGGCGCAGATTCTCGACCGCCGCTTTTTCTTCAATTGGGAATCCTGGCAGCAATTCCTCCTGCTCCTGACCGTGGGGCTTGCAGGCGCGGCGGTGGGATGGAAGAGCGACTCCGATATCGTGCTCGGGATCGGAGGAACATTAGTAATTATTGGCTTGAGCGTGCCGTTCTTTATGATGCAAGTTCCTTTGCCGACGGCGTTGCTGATCCTGTCCTGGGCTCTTTCCATTTCTATCGCTCAACGCATTCGGTCGTGGCGAGAGTCGTGGCATTCAACGGTGAAGACTTTTTCAGGGAGCAGGGTATGACGAAATTTGCAGCCATAGTTCTTCTCGGTGTGTCCGCTGCGTTTGCGGCGCCTCAAACCTGCCTTGCTGACGACAACGGCGCCAAGCCGGCGACCGCTCAACCATCTCAGGACAAGGCGAAGCCCCACAACAACAAATCAATGGGGACGACGAGGTCGCTTCACGCGGCTCCGCCTGCCGCCGCTGCACCGGCCCCAACGTCCGCGCCGAGATCCGATTCAAGCAGCCCCGACGATACGGTCGGCGGATTGCCGGGCGCGAAACCCGCCGTGGTTGACAAGCAGCCTTAAGCTCAGCTTATAGACTTAGCTCAGCTCGACCGATTCAAAGCGGAAGCGTGGCAAATCCGCTCGACGCTGGGTGTGCGCCTTTAAGCCGCGCGGCGGCTTGTTCATAATTCCGGGCTGAGAAGCCACTTCGTGTGCAGATGCGCATAGTTAAACGTTGCCGCATGCTACTCCTTAATGACATAAAGAGCATTCGGGAGAGAGGCGCAAAAAAGGGTAAAAATGCCGAAGCTCAATATCAACGGCAAAGAGATCGAGGTCGAGGACGGCATTACGCTGCTGCAGGCTTGCGAGCAGGCAGGGGCTGAGATCCCACGCTTTTGCTATCACGAGCGCCTGTCGATTGCGGGGAACTGCCGGATGTGCCTCGTCGAAATCGCGGGCATTCCGAAGCCGATGGCGTCCTGCGCGATGAATGTCAGCGATTTGAGGCCTAACCGTGACGGGACGCCTCCTGTCATCCATACCGATACGCCCCTCGTGAGGAAGGCGCGCGAAGGCGTGATGGAGTTTCTGCTGATCAATCATCCGCTCGATTGCCCGATCTGCGACCAGGGCGGCGAGTGCGATCTTCAGGATCAATCCATGTACTACGGCTTCGATGGCAGCCGCTACCGGGAGAACAAGCGCGCCGTCGAAGAGAAGTATCTCGGGCCGCTCATCAAGACCTTCATGACGCGCTGTATCCAGTGCACGCGCTGCGTCCGATTCATGACCGAGGTCGCGGGCGTGCCGGAGCTTGGCGCCATCAGCCGCGGCGAGGATATGGAGATCACGACCTATCTTGAGCGCGGCCTGCAATCGGAGATGTCCGGCAATATCGTCGATCTCTGCCCTGTCGGCGCGCTGACCTCGAAGCCCTATTCCTTCATCGCGCGCCCCTGGGAGTTGCGCAAAACCGAATCCATCGACGTTATGGACGGTCTCGGCTCGAACATCCGGGTCGACAGCCGCGGCCGCGAGGTGATGCGGATTCTGCCTCGCAACCATGACGGCATAAACGAGGAGTGGATCTCGGACAAAACTCGCGCCGTTGTCGACGGCCTCAAGAAGAAGCGCCTGGACCGCCCCTACATGCGCCGCGGCGGCAAGCTCGAAGAGGTCTCGTGGTACGAGGCGTTTAACGAGATTGCAGCGCGGGTCAAGAAAGCGGGCGCGAAGAAAATCGGGGCGATTGCGGGCGATCTCTGCGCGGTTGAAGAGATGTTTGCGCTGAAGACGCTCCTCGACGAGCTTGGCTCGCCACACCGCGACTGCCGCCAGCTCGGAGCCAAGCTGCATCCTGCAAACGGCCGCTCAAGCTACCTTTTCAATTCGACCATCGCGGGCGTAGACCAGGCCGATGCAGTGCTCCTGATCGGCACAAACCCGCGGAAAGAAGCTGCGGTTCTCAATACGCGCCTTCGGAAGGCATGGCTGCACAACCGCGCCAAGATCGCCTTGATCGGGCCTGCAGCCGACCTGACCTATCCTTACGAATGGCTTGGGAATTCGCTTAAGCTCATCGACGATGTCGCGCGCGAGAACAGCCCTTTCTCCAAGGCGCTGCGCGATGCCACCCATCCGCTCGTGATCGTCGGGCAAGCGCCGCTCACTCATGCGGCTGGCGAAACGGTCTCTGTTCAAGGCCGCGCAAATCGCCTCCAAGGCCATGAAAGGCAAAGATTCGGCCTGGCATCCCCTTAGCATCCTGCATTCAAGCGCGGCGCAGGTTGGCGGTCTCGATATCGGGTTCCTGCCGGGGGAAGGCGGGTTCAACGTCATGGAGATGATGGAAGGCGCAGCCAGCGGCGACATCGAGGTTCTCTTCCTCCTTGGCGCCGATGAGTTCGATGTCAGCCGGACGGGCGATGCCTTCGTCATCTATCAGGGGTCGCACGGCGACAGCGGGGCGCGCATCGCCGATATCGTTTTGCCGGGAGCGGCCTACACCGAGAAAAACGGGACTTACGTCAATACCGAAGGCCGGGTTCAGCTTGGCGAGCGTGCAGTGTTCCCGCCCGGAGATGCGCGCGAAGACTGGACGATTATCAGGGCGCTTTCCGAGCATCTCGGCGCGAAGCTGCCCTTCGACAGCCTGAGAGCGCTCAGAACCGCGCTTTACAAGGCTTATCCTCATCTTGCCGCGGTGGACCTGCTTGAACCGGAGAAATTCGTCGAGCCGCAGATACCGGCGAACAAGCTGTCGCCGCTTCCCGATCAGCCGCTTTCCGAGCTTATCGAGGATTACTACCAGACCAACCCCATCGCGCGGGCGTCTTCCGTTATGGCCGAGCTTTCGGCTCTGAACCAGGCTGCTATAGAGCACGGGGCAACAGGCACGCATGGCTGATTTCGGCACCTTCTGGGGAAAATACGGGTTTCCGACCGCTCTCATCCTGGGGCAGAGCCTGCTGACGCTCGTCGCGCTTCTCCTGTTCATCGCCTACATTCTTCTCGCAGACCGGAAGATTTGGGCGGCGGTTCAGTTGCGGCGCGGTCCGAATGTCGTCGGCGCTTTCGGCCTGCTTCAGTCTTTCGCGGACTTCATCAAGTTCGTGCTCAAGGAGCCCATCATTCCGGCGGGCTCGGACAAGACCGTGTTTCTGCTTGCGCCCATGGTGACCTCGGTTCTCGCGCTTTCGAGCTGGGCCGTGATCCCGGTCGCGGATGGATGGGTCGTGTCCGACCTGAACGTCGGTATCCTCTACCTGTTCGCCCTTTCGTCGCTCAGCGTCTACGGCATCATCATGGGCGGCTGGGCGTCGAACTCAAAATACCCGTTCCTGGGCGCGCTCCGCTCGGCGGCGCAGATGGTCTCCTACGAGGTCTCCATCGGCTTTGTGATGATTACCGTGCTTCTGTGCGCGGGCTCGCTCAACCTGACGGACATCGTGAACGCGCAGCGCGGGCCGTACGGCCTTTTCAGCTGGTACTGGTTGCCGCTGTTCCCGATGTTCATCATATTCTTCATATCGGCGCTTGCGGAAACCAACAGACCCCCGTTCGACCTTCCCGAGGCCGAGTCGGAATTGGTCGCGGGCTTCATGGTGGAGTATTCTTCCACTCCGTATCTGCTGTTCATGCTCGGCGAGTATGTGGCGATCACCGTGATGTGCGCGCTGACGACCATCCTGTTCCTCGGCGGCTGGCTGCCCCCGGTCAACATCGCGCCCTTCACCTGGGTGCCGGGGATCATCTGGTTCGTTCTTAAGTTTTGCTTCGTCTTCTTCATGTTCGCGATGGTGAAGGCGATCGTGCCGCGCTACCGCTACGATCAGCTGATGCGGCTTGGCTGGAAGATTTTCCTGCCAACGTCGCTCGCGATGGTGGTGATTGTTGCGGCGGTTCTGCAGTTCGGAGGCTTGGCGCGGTAGCGCGGGGCTTTTTCGTCAAGGAGTGCATTTATGAGAGGCTTCGGCCAATCTCTTCGATCGGCGGTCTTAGGGGAGTTCGTTGTCGCGTTCTGGCTCGGTATGAAGTATTTCTTCAAGCCGAAAGCGACGATCAACTACCCTTTCGAGAAGAACCCCGTAAGCCCGCGTTTTCGCGGCGAGCACGCATTGCGGCGCTATCCAAATGGGATGGAGCGCTGCATCGCCTGCAAGCTTTGCGAAGCGATTTGCCCGGCCCAGGCGATAACCATCGAGGCCGGGCCGCGCCGCAACGACGGCACGCGGCGCACGACGCGGTACGATATCGACATGGTTAAATGCATCTACTGCGGCTATTGCCAGGAGGCTTGCCCGGTGGATGCAATCGTAGAGGGACCGAATTTCGAATTCGCGACCGAGACGCGAGAGGAGTTGCTTTACGATAAGGAGAAACTGCTGGCGAACGGCGACCGTTGGGAGCGCATCCTCGCAAAAAACATTGAACTTGATGCGCCTTATCGATAATCGCTTGGTGAGGAAGCCCAAACAGCCTGTTTAGACTATCGTTCATCCTGATTGCCGCAGGGCGGCCATCACGGGTGCGCAACTGGGAAGATGTGCTCTACACTGACGAGGGGCAGCGTAGAAGCGAAATAACAACGACGACGCTTTAGTTCTTCAACGGCTTACGCCGCACAAATCGAGATCGGCCGCGCATGACAATTGCAGGGTTCTTCTTCTACGTTTTTTCGATCGTGCTCCTTTCGTCGGGCGCGATGGTCATTACCGCGCGCAATCCTGTCCACTCGGTCCTGTTCCTGATCCTGGCTTTCTTCAATGCCGCGGGGCTTTTCGTTCTTCTCGGCGCCGAGTTTCTCGCGATGATCCTGGTGATCGTCTACGTCGGGGCGGTTGCGGTTCTGTTCCTGTTCGTCGTCATGACGCTCGACATCGACTTCACGGAATTGCGCGCGGGAACCGCACGCTACCTGCCCATCGGACTCGGCGTCGGCCTTATCCTCCTCGCCGAGCTGATTTTTGTCGTGGGCGGCTTCGCCGTGGCCCCGGGCGCCATTCAGCCCATTCCGGCGGAACAGGTGACGAATGCGGCGGCCATCGGGCGCGTCCTCTACACGAAGTACGTCTATTTCTTCGAGCTTTCGGGCGGGGTTCTCCTCGTCGCGATGATCGGAACGATCGTGCTCACGCTGCGCCATCGTGCGGGCGCGAAGCGGCAGGACGTGCACGAGCAAGTGGGCCGGCGGCGCGAGGACGCCATCGAAGTGGTTAAAGTCGAAACAGGGAAAGGGATCTCCTGACCGCCATGCCAAACACGATCTCTCCCATCGAGGCAGCGACCGGCATCGCGCTCCAGCAATATCTGACTGTGGCGGCGATACTGTTCACGCTTGGCGCTTTCGGGATTTTTCTCAACCGCAAGAACGTCATCATCATCCTGATGTCGATCGAGCTCATGCTGCTCGCGGTCAACATCAATCTCGTGTCCTTCTCGGCCTATCTGAATGACATCACGGGCCAAATCTACGCGCTGATCGTGCTGACGGTCGCCGCCGCGGAGGCCGCCATCGGGCTCGCCATCATTGTCATCTATTACCGGAACCGCGGCTCCATCGCCGTTGACGACATCAACTCGATGAGAGGGTAAGGGCGCGAATGTATCCAGCCATTTTATTCTTTCCCTTAGGGGGCGCCCTCTTAGCAGGATTTTTTGGGCGGTCTCTTGGCGACAAGACCTCGGGCTTCATTACGAGCTGCTTCGTCGTCGCGGCGGCAGCGCTCTCCTGGGTAGCCTTCTACCATGTCGGTTTCCTTGGCGAAGACGCGCGCGTCCCCATCCTCCCGTGGATCGGCGTCGGCGATATGCAAGCCGCGTGGTCCTTGCGCATCGATACGCTGACAGCCGTGATGCTGGTGGTGGTGACCACGGTCTCCGCCCTCGTCCACATCTACTCCGTGGGCTATATGTCGGAGGACGACCGGCAGCCGCTCTTCTTTGCGGAGCTTTCGCTTTTCACCTTCGCGATGCTCGCGCTTGTCACTGCCGATAATTTCATCCAACTGTTTTTCGGCTGGGAGGGCGTGGGGCTCGCATCCTATCTTCTGATCGGATTCTGGTATCACCGGCCCTCCGCGAACTCAGCCGCGATCAAGGCCTTCATCGTCAACCGCGTTGGCGACTTCGGCTTTGCGCTTGGCGTTTTCGCGGTGTTCTACATTTTCCGCGACGTGAACTTCGACACGGTCTTCGCTGCGGCCAAGGAAAAGCAATCGGTTCTGATGCCCGTCTTCGGGTATCAGGTGGATGCACTGACCGTGATCTGCCTGCTCCTTTTCATGGGCGCGATGGGCAAGTCTGCGCAGTTTCTGCTGCACACCTGGTTGCCAGACGCGATGGAAGGCCCGACGCCGGTCTCCGCGCTCATCCATGCCGCGACCATGGTGACGGCCGGCGTGTTCATGGTCGCGCGGCTTTCGCCTCTCTTCGAGCTGTCTCCAACCGCGTTGACGGTCGTCATGGGCATCGGCGCCATCACGGCTTTCTTCGCGGCCACCGTCGGCGTGGCGCAGAACGACATCAAGCGCGTGATCGCCTATTCGACGTGCTCGCAGCTCGGCTACATGTTTGTGGCCTTAGGGCTTGGAGCCTATGCGGCGGGCATCTTCCATCTTTTCACGCACGCTTTCTTCAAAGCACTGCTGTTCCTCGGGGCGGGCTCGGTGATCCACGCCCTGCATGGAGAACAGGATTTGCGGCAGATGGGAGGCTTGCGCACGGCGATCCCGTTCACCTTCGCGATGATGGTGGTTGGCACGCTTTCGCTGACCGGCTTTCCATTTACGGCCGGATTTTTCTCGAAGGATGCGATCATCGACGTGGCGAATGCCTCCCACGCACCGGGTGCGAAATACGCCTACATCCTGCTGGTCATTGCCGCTTTCCTGACGTCGTTCTACTCGTGGCGGCTCATTTTCATGGCCTTCTTCGGCAAGCCGAAGGATGAGCATGCGTTCGAGCATGCCCACGAGTCTCCGCCCGTCATGACGGGTCCGCTCCTCATCCTTGCCATCGGTGCTCTGGGCGCGGGGTTTGTCTTCGCCGGCCCCTTCATCGAACATGGCTATGCCGAGTTCTGGCGGGGCGCGCTTTTCACGGCGCCGGGCAATACAATCCTCGAACAAAGCGAGCATGTCGAATCGCTCTTATTCAAGTGGTTGCCGACAATCATGATGGCGGCCGGTTTCCTGCTTGCGTACACCGCCTACATCGCGGCGCCATGGATACCGGCTTGGACGGTGCGGACTTTCAAGCCCATCCACGCCTTCCTCTATAACAAGTGGTACTTCGACGAACTGTACCATTGGATGTTCGTGCGTCCGACGGCTTGGCTTGCGCGCGTCCTTTGGCTTTACGGCGACGGCATGATCATCGACGGGCTCGGGCCCGACGGCGTTGCGGCCCGGGTGCTCGCCGTGACGAAGCGCACCGTGCGGCTGCAAACGGGCTACGTCTACCACTACGCTTTCGTCATGCTCATCGGCGTGGCGGCTCTCGTCAGCTATTTCGCCTATCTGTTCCGCGGGGCTTTGTTCAAGATATGAAAGATTGGCCCATTCTAACCACGATCATGGTTCTGCCGATCGTAGGATCGCTTTTACTTGCCAGCCTCCGCGGCAACGACGCAGCAGCGCTCAAGAATGCGCGCTGGATCGCGCTTTGGACGACGCTGATCACTTTTGGCCTCTCGCTCGTCCTTCTCGTCCAATTCGATCCGCAGAACAGCGGCTTTCAATTTGTCGAGCACAGGCCCTGGCTCAGCAACACGATCACTTATTACGTCGGCGTCGATGGGCTTTCGCTGCCCTTCGTGATCCTCACGACGCTCTTGATGCCGGTCTCGATCCTTGCAAGCTGGACCTCCATCACCGAGCGCGTGAAGGAGTACATGATCGCGTTTCTCTTGCTTGAAACGCTGATGATCGGCGTGTTCTGCTCGCTCGATCTCGTGCTCTTCTATCTGTTCTTCGAGGGCGGCCTGATCCCGATGTTCCTCATCATCGGCGTCTGGGGCGGCCCGCGGCGGGTCTATGCGAGCTTCAAGTTCTTTCTCTACACGCTGCTTGGCTCGCTCCTCATGCTGCTCGCGATCCTCGCCATGTACGGGCAGGCTGGCACGACCGAGATCCCGGCGCTTCTCAAGTTCCATTTCCCGGAGAGCCTGCAAACCTGGCTTTGGTTCGCGTTCCTGGCGTCCTTCGCCGTGAAGCTGCCGATGTGGCCGGTCCATACCTGGCTGCCGGACGCGCACGTCGAGGCGCCGACGGCGGGTTCCGTGATCCTGGCGGCGATCCTCCTGAAGATGGGCGGATACGGCTTCTTGCGCTTCTCCCTGCCGATGTTCCCCGAGGCGTCGGTCAGCTACGCGCCGCTCATGTTCACGCTCGGCGTGGCGGCGATCATCTACACCTCGCTCGTCGCCTTCGCGCAGAAGGACATGAAAAAGCTGATCGCCTATTCATCGGTCGCGCATATGGGCTTTGTCACGCTCGGGGTGTTCTCCGGCACTGAGACCGGCGCGCAAGGCGCGGTCTTCCAGATGGTCAGCCACGGCATCGTCTCCGGCGCGCTCTTCCTTTCGGTCGGCGTCGTCTACGACCGCATGCACACGCGCGAAATCGCGGCCTATGGCGGGCTTGCCGACCGCATGCCGATCTACGCGTTCGTGTTCATGGTCTTCACCATGGCGAATGTCGGCCTGCCGGGCACGAGCGGCTTCATCGGAGAGTTCCTGTCGCTTCTCGGAACATTCAGCGCAAATAGCGTTGCCGCATTCTTCGCAACCTTCGGAATCATCCTGTCGGCTTTGTACGCGCTCACCCTTTACCGGCACGTCATCTTCGGGAAACTGGAGAAGCCCTCGCTCGCCACCATCACCGACATGAACCCGCGGGAAATCGCCATCATGGCGCCGCTGGTGATCCTGACGATCGGTCTTGGCTTCTATCCGAAGCCCGTGTTCGATACGACGGCCGGAGCGGTGAAGGCTATGATCGCGCCTTATCAGAAAAGCATCCTCGCGCGTAATGAAGACAGCGGGACGCACGTCCTTGCCCGGCTAGAGAAATAGGCGGTATCGATGCACCTCGACACTTACAATAACGCCGTATCGATGCTCTCCGAGTACGCGCCGATTTTCCCCGAGCTGTTCATTGTGCTCGCGTCCTTCGTTCTGTTGATGTGGGGCGCTTATCATCGTTATCAGGTGGGCTTCACCATCAGCGTGGTGGCGATCTTCGTGCTCCTCGGCTCGGCGCTTTTGATTGCGCGGCACCCGCCCGTGTCGCAGGAGCTGTTCAACGGCGCTTTCGTCGATGACCGCTTCGGGCGCTTCATGAAAATCCTGACGCTCATCGGGTCGGCTTTTACGCTCGTTTTGTCGTTCGATTACATGCGCCGCGAGCGCATCCTCCGCTTCGAGTACCCGGTGCTGATCCTGCTCTCGACCGTGGGCATGATGCTGACGATCTCGGCGAACGACCTTATTTCCTTGTATCTGGCGCTCGAATTCCAGAGCCTCGCGCTTTACGTGGTTGCCGCTTTCCATCGCGATCACCTGCGTTCGACCGAGGCCGGGTTAAAATATTTCGTGCTGGGCGTGCTGTCGTCGGGGCTCCTGCTTTACGGCTCCTCGCTCGTCTACGGCTATACGGGAGCCACGGCCTTCGCCCGTATCGCAGAGGCCGTGCAGCTGCACGGCGCCTCCATCGGCTTCATTTTCGGACTGGTGTTCATTCTCGCCGGGCTCGCTTTCAAGATCGCGGCGGTGCCGTTCCACATGTGGACGCCGGACGTTTACGAGGGCGCGCCCACCCCCGTCACGGTCTACTTTGCATCCGCCGCGAAAGTGGCGGCGATGGCCATGGTCATCCGCGTCATTCTCGGCGCCTTCCCCGACGCGACGGCTCAATGGCAGCAGATCATCATTGCGATTTCCGTAGGCTCGATGGCGCTCGGCGCCTTCGCCGCAATAGGCCAAACCAACATCAAGCGCCTGCTTGCCTACTCCTCCATCGGCCATGTGGGATACGCATTGATCGGCGTTGCAGCGGCGACGCCCGGCGGAGCCGCGGCCGAGGGCATATCGAGCGTGCTGATCTATCTCGCGATCTACCTTGCGATGACGATCGGAAGCTTCGCCTGCGTGCTTGCCATGCGCGAAGGCCGCCTGATGAGCGAGGCGATCCAGGATCTCGCGGGCATTTCCAAGGAGCAGCCGCTGTTCGCGTTCCTGTTCGCGATGCTGTTGTTTTCGCTCGCGGGGATCCCGCCTCTGGCCGGTTTCTTCGCTAAATTCTACGTGTTCAACGCCGCGATCCAGGCTCACCTCTATTGGCTTGCCGTGGTGGGCGTGGTCTTATCGGTGATAAGCGCGTACTATTATTTGCGGATTGTGAAAATCATGTACTTCGACGAGCCTGGCATCGTCTTCGATCCGATGCCGTCAACGGTGAAGGTAGCTCTTGGAGTAAGTGCTGGGTTCGTGATCCTGTTTGCCCTCTATCCGAGCCCGCTGAAAATTGCCGCCGATGCTGCCTCGCGTTCTCTCTTCTAAGCCGTGAGCCCGCACCGCAACGACATCCCGCTTTTGCGCTTCGAAAGCCTCAATTCGACGAACGAAGAGGCGTTGCGGCGGCTAGCGGCGGGTGCCGAACCGCCGTTCTGGATCGTAGCGGATGAGCAGACCCGAGGACGAGGACGCAGCGGGCGGCGATGGCAATCGCCCAGGGGAAACCTCTACGCAACGCTGCTCATCAAGACGCGCGTCAGCGCCTCCACAGCGACGCAGCTTTCCTTCGTCTCCGCGCTCGCCGCTCACGACACCATCGCAGAGCACCTTCCGCCGGAGAAGATCCCCCAGTTGCGGCTCAAGTGGCCGAATGACGTGATGCTGGACGGCGCAAAGATTGCGGGCGTGCTCCTTGAAAGTTTGGCCCCTCCGAAGGGGGAGGGGCTCGCCGTCATCCTCGGCATCGGCATCAACGTCTCGCACGCACCAGCCGATACGGAGCGCGCCGCCGCGAGTCTCGGCCTCGACCCCGCCGCGGTGACCCACGTTTTCGGCGCCCTCGACGCTGCGTTCGAAAGGTGGCTCGCGTCGTGGGATGAGAGCCGCGGTTTCCCGGCCGTTCGCGAAGAGTGGCTCAGCCGCGCGCTTGCGGTGAACGAAACCATCAGTGTCAATTTGAACGGGTCCACAATTCGCGGTAGATTTCGCGGTGTCGACCCCGCTGGCGCGCTCCAGCTTGAGACAGAGCCGGGGGTTGTCATAACCGTGACCGCAGGCGACATTTACCCCGATACGCCCGGCTGACGGGCAAGCAAGGCCGCATATCTCGAAAAGCAGGACACCCAAAAAAGAATGCCAGCGACAGGAACGCCTGCCACATCCGAACTTGTGTTTTTGCCGCTCGGCGGCATCGGCGAGATCGGTCTCAACGTCTACCTTTATGGCCTCGGCCCGGCTGAGGATCGCCAATGGCTCATGATCGATTGCGGGATCACCTTCCCCGACGACACCGAGCCGGGGGTGGATGTGGTGCTGCCCGACCTCCGCTTCATCGAGGAGGAGCGAAAGAGCCTCGCCGGCATCCTTATCACCCATGCCCATGAAGATCATATCGGGGCGGTTGCCGAGATGTGGCCGAGGCTGCGGGCGCCCGTATATGTGACGAAGTTCGCCGCGCGGCTTCTCAGAGGCAAGCTCCTCGAATATGCGCACGGCCCGGAAGTGCCCATCATCGAGATGGCGCAGAACTCGCGCTTCAACATCGGGCCTTTCGACGTCGATCTCATCACGGTGGCGCACTCGATCCCCGAATGCAACGCCATCTACCTGCGCACACCTGCCGGGAACATCATCCACACCGGCGATTGGAAATTCGACGACACGCCCGCCTGGGGCGATCCGTCCGACGAGGCGAAGCTCGCGCGGTGCGGCGAGGAAGGTGTGCGGGCGCTGGTTTGCGATAGCACTAATGCGCTCCTCGAGGGCATCAGCCACACCGAACAATCTGTCGCCGACAATTTGAAGCTGATCATCGGGCGCATGAAGGGACGAGTCGCGATTACGACCTTCGCCTCTAACGTTGCGCGTTTGGTCGCCATCGGCGAGGCGGCCCGTGCCGCGAACCGCGAACTCGTTCTGGTCGGCCGCGCCATGCACCGGATCGTCGAAGCCGCCCGCGACTGCGGGCTCTGGCCGGAGCATCTGACCTATTCGGATCAGGACGCTTTTCCCTCTATTCCGCGCGATCACGTCGTTGCGCTCGTGACGGGAAGCCAGGGAGAGCCGCAGGCCGCGCTCGCGCGCATCGCCAAGGGCGAGCATCCCTTCGTAAAATTCGACGCCGGGGACACCGTCATCTTTTCATCGCGAACCATACCGGGCAACGAAGACCCGGTAATACGCATTCAGAATCAACTCGCCGACCGCGGCATCACGCTGATCACCGAAGCGCCCGACGGCCCCATCCACGCATCGGGGCATCCGCGCAGGGGCGAGCTGACGAGGATGTACCGCCTCACGCGGCCGGCCTACGTCGTGCCCATGCATGGCGAGCCGCGCCACCTCGAGGCGCACGCGGCCTTCGCGGAGGCGCATGGCATCATGGCCGTCCGGCGCGTTCGCGATGGGCGCCTGTTCCACCTTGGACCGAACGATCCGCATCTCGTCGATGGCGATGTTCCGATCGGCCGGCTCTATCGCGACGGCAATATCGTCCTCCAGGCGGGCGATCCTGCGATTTTGCAGCGCAAGCGCCTTTCATGGAACGGGCACGTGGCGGTCTCGATCGTCATGCACCGCAATGGAGAAATCGCGGCCGAGCCTGAGGTCGATGTTACCGGGCTTCCTTCCCGCGACGCGAAGGGGTCGGACATGGCCGAGCGCGCGCTCAGCGCCGTCTATAATGCGGTCGAGAGCATCCCGAGAGCCAAACGCAAGGATCGCGACTTGATCCGCGACGCGGTCGCCCGGTCGATTCGCGCCGAGATGAAACAGGTTTGGGGCAAGAAGCCGCTTTGCTCGGTCCTTGTTTCCGTGATTTAGAGCAGCCAGCGTCACGTGAGACGCGGGCGGCTCTCCACTTTTGAACGATGCTCTTGCAGGAGGTTTGGCATGATCGGACGTTTGAACCACGTTGCGATTGCCGTGAAGGATATGCACGCCGCCGCCGCGGTCTATCGCGACACCTTGGGCGCAAGCGTTTCAGAGGCGGTGCCCCAGCCCGACCATGGCGTATCCACGATCTTCATTACCTTGCCGAACACGAAGATCGAGCTTCTGGAGCCGCTCGGCGCAAATTCGCCAATTGCGAAGTTTCTGGAAAAGAATGCGGACGGCGGCATCCATCACATCTGCTACGAGGTGGACGACATCGAGGTGGCTCGCGACCGGCTCGTCGAGAAAGGGGCCCGCGTCCTCGGACAAGTGAAAATCGGCGCGCATGGCAAGCCGGTTCTCTTTCTTCACCCGAAGGACTTTTGCGGCACGCTGGTCGAGCTTGAACAAAGATAGTTCCGGCTATGAGTATCTACGTCGCGATCGCCATCTATATGATATGCTGGTGGATCGTGCTGTTCGCTATACTGCCGCTCAAGATGGGTGCAAAACCGCTGCCACCCGGAAGCGACCCCTTCGCCGAAGCGTCCGGCGCACCCAGTACGCCCAACCTCAAGCGCAAGTTCATCCTGACCACGATTGTTTCGGCAGTGATTGTCGGCGCGCTCTACGCGGCCTTCACCTACGAGCTCATAAAGCTCGACGATCTCTCGTTCTTCAATTTCCCAAAATAAAAGAAAAACAGCAAGGCGAGCCTTGCTGCAGGAGTTTTCCAATTGCTGATGCTTTTTTTGAGAAAACCAGCGCGCGAGAGGGAAGAGCGCCGATTCGTTTTGTCTCCCTAGACCTGGGTGCCGCGTCCGTTTTTTAGCTCGACCATTATTTACCCATGTCAAATTGTTATGGCAGACTAGCCAAATCAGCAGGGCTTGTCATCAGATCTTAACGCTTGACATGCGAAAAAATGAGCAAACCGCCCAAATTTTTGTCTACGGCATTAATGTGTTGAGAAAGCGTTTCTGACTTTTTGATAAAACCTGCGACTTGGATTGCGCGCGCTTTTGGAAAACGCTATGTCCCTGAGCCTAAGCCGCGGGCTGGCGCGCGGCGCCGCGGAGCATGCTCATGAGACTAAGCCGTTATTTCCTCCCAGTTTTGCGCGACGATCCCAAAGAAGCGGAGATCGTTTCTCACCGCCTCATGCTTCGCGCGGGGATGATCCGCCAATCGAGCGCCGGAATTTATTCCTGGCTGCCGCTCGGCTTCAAAGTGCTTAAGAAAATCGAGCAGATCGTTCGCGAGGAGCAGAACCGCGCGGGCGCAATCGAACTCTTGATGCCGACGATCCAGCCGGCGGAAATCTGGCAGGAAAGCGGACGCTACGGCGATTACGGCGCAGAAATGCTGCGCATCAAGGACAGGCACGAGCGCGACATGCTTTTCGGGCCGACGAACGAGGAGCAGATCACTCAGATTTTCCGCGATGCAGTTAAGTCATACCGCGACGTGCCGAAGAACCTCTATCACATCCAGTGGAAGTTCCGCGACGAGGTGCGCCCGCGGTTCGGCGTGATGCGCGGCC
This sequence comes from uncultured Alphaproteobacteria bacterium, assembly GCA_963834165.1. Lineage (GTDB taxonomy): Bacteria > Pseudomonadota > Alphaproteobacteria > Rhizobiales > Rhodomicrobiaceae > Rhodomicrobium. Next base: position 432,289 of record CAWIAL010000019.1, read on the forward strand.
GCGAGTTCTTGATGAAGGATGCCTATTCCTTCGATCTCGACGCCGAAAGTGCGCGCCAATCCTATTACCGCATGTTTGTCGCCTATTTGCGGACGTTTGCGCGCATGGGGCTGAAAGCCGTGCCGATGAAGGCCGATACCGGGCCGATCGGCGGCGATCTCAGCCACGAATTCATCATCCTGGCCGACACAGGCGAGTCCGAAGTCTTCTGCGACCGCGATCTCATCGAGATGCCCGTCCCTGACGAGACGACGGACTACGCCCAGGATCTCGGCCCCGTTGTCCAGCGCTGGACGGATAAATATGCGGCCACGAGCGAAATGCACGACGCGGCCCGCTTCGAGCGCGATGTCCCGCCGGAAAGGCGGCTTTCGGCCCGCGGCATCGAAGTGGGGCACATCTTCTTCTTCGGCACGAAATACACCGCCAAAATGAAGTGCCAGGTGCAGGGGCCCGATGGCCAGCTCATCACCTTGCAGGGCGGATTCTACGGCGTGGGCGTCTCCCGCCTCGTCGCGGCGATCATCGAGGCCAGCCACGACAAGGCAGGAATCGTGTGGCCCGAGCCGGTTGCGCCGTTCAGGGTTGGGCTCATCAACCTGAAGCCCGGCGATGCTGCTTGCGATGCGGCCTGCGCAAAGCTCTATTCGGCACTTGGCGGCGACAGAGACGACGTTCTCTATGACGATACGGGCGAGAGCGCAGGCGCGAAGTTCAAGACAATGGACCTTATCGGCCTGCCTTGGCAGGTCATCGTCGGGCCGAAGGGTCTCGCGAACGGCGAGGTCGAGGTCAAGAACCGCGCGACTGGGGAAAGGAGCGCACTCGCCCTTGATGCGGCCATAAATAAGTTGCAACAGACGCTGACGGGGGGTGCGGGCGCATCCCGAATGGCGGGTCACTCTTAGGATGCAGGCGCAGAGCCGAAGTCCAGTAGCAGCAAGGCCAAGGCGCGGATCAGCGGATGACGAGTAAAGCCATACGGGAACCAGGGGCTTTTGCGCCTTTCGAGTGGCTGCTTGCCTTCCGCTACCTGCGGGCGCGACGCAAGAAGGGCTCCGTTTCGGTCATCGCGTTCTTCTGCGTACTGGGCATCATGCTCGGCGTCGCGACGCTGATCATCGTGCTTTCGGTCATGAACGGATTTCGCAAAGAGCTGTTCGACAAAATCCTCGGGCTCAATGGCCACGTCATCATCAGGCCGCTCGCGCGGCCCTTCACCGACTTCGCCGACACTGCCGACCGCCTCAACGCCGTGCCGGGCGTAAAATTCTCGCTGCCCGTGGTTGAAGGGCAGGTCATGGTTTCGTCTCAGTCCAACTCCTCCGGCGTCATCGTGCGCGGGTTGAGGGCGAAGGACCTGGGGTCGCTCAAAGCCATCTCGGGTAATATCCGCTACGGTTCTCTTGCCAATTTCGACGAGTTGGGCGGGATCGCCATCGGCACGCGGCTCGCCAATTCGATGAATGTGTTTGTCGGCGGTGAAATCACGGTGCTTGCGCCGCGCGGGACGTCCACGCCCTTCGGCACCGCACCTCGGGTGAAGCGATATCCCGTCACGGCGATTTTCGAGATGGGCATGTCCGAATACGACAACACCATCGCCTTCATGCCGCTGAAGGAAGCGCAATCCTTCTTCAACGTGGGAAATGCGGTGCATGTGCTCGAGGTGGTGATCGACAATCCGGATAACGTCAATTCCATGCGGGCGACCCTGCAGGACGCCGCCGGGCCCGACATGATCCTGAACGACTGGCGGCAGCGGAACGCCACATTCTACAACACGCTGAAGGTCGAGCGGAACGTGATGTTTGTGATCGTCATGCTGATCGTCATTGTGGCGACGCTGAACATCATTTCGGGCTTGACGATGCTCGTGAAAAACAAGGGCCGCGACATTGCCGTCTTGAGAACGATGGGGGCGACGCGCGGCGCAATCATGCGCGTGTTCTTCATCAGCGGGACAAGCATCGGGTTCATCGGGACGCTCCTGGGCCTGATCCTTGGGGTGCTCGTCAGTCTCCACATGGAAGACATCCGCGCGTTCGTCTCGATGCTCACGAACACGCGCCTGTTCGATCCGTCCGTTTACTTCCTCTCCAGCCTTCCGTCGCAAATGGACCCCGTGGAAGTCGCCGTCGTTGTCGTGGTGGCGCTGGCGCTGTCCATGGCGGCGACTCTATATCCGGCGCTGCAAGCGGCGCGCCTCGATCCCGTGGAGGCATTGCGCTACGAATGACGAAAATGATACGCGATTTCGCCGGGACGAGGCCGGTCCTCCAGATCGTTGGCCTTGAGCGGACCTATTACCAAGGGGATCGCGCGCTCGAAGTGTTGCGCGGCGCATCCGCCGAGGTTTGCGACGGCGAGGCCGTTGCGCTGGTCGGCCCATCCGGTTCGGGAAAATCCTCCCTTCTCCACATGGCGGGGCTTCTTGAAAAGCCCGGCGGTGGAAGCGTGGTGCTGAACGGCACCGATTGCACGGCGCTTTCCGATAAGGAACGCACCCGCGTCCGGCGCACGGAAATCGGGTTCGTCTATCAGTTCCACAATCTGCTTCCTGAGTTCACCGCCCTCGAAAACGTGATGATGCCTCAGCTTCTGGCTGGCGTCCGAAGGAAGGACGCCAAATCGCGGGCGCTTGAGCTTCTGGCTACCTTTGGCCTCTACGACCGGGCCTCGCACCGGCCGGCTGAACTCTCTGGCGGCGAGCAGCAACGCGTCGCCATCGCGCGCGCGGTCGCGAATAACCCTTGCGTACTGCTGGCGGACGAGCCGACGGGCAATCTCGATCCGCACACCGCAGATCGCGTGTTCGAAGAGTTGATCCATTTCGTCCGCGCTTCCGGCGTCGCGGCTTTGATGGCGACCCACAATTTCGACCTTGCGGCGCGCATGGACCGCATTCTCCAGCTCGATGATGGTCTTCTCCTCGAGGTCAAGCGCGGCCACCGCCCCGCCGCCCCCGGCGCGGCATACGCAGAGCCAGCCTCTTACGGCTAAGGAAATTCGCCGTCATGGCCGCACTTGATGCGGCCATCCAGGGCAAAAACTCCGGCCTTACAGTTAAATTTGGATGGCCGACTCTAGCCCGGCCATGACCGTGAGTGTGGATGTCGGATAAGCCGGCCGCCCGCGAAGGCGATAGGGATAACTCCACGCACCTCATGCCGAATCGGCTGACGCTCGCTATGTTAAGGCTCGCGCCAGACAAAGCGTGCGGGGGAGCTGATGACAAAGCCCGGCTTTATCCACCTTCATGTCCATTCCGCCTATTCGCTCCTCGAAGGCGCGCTGCCCGTGAAGGCGCTGGCCAAGCTCGCCGCCGCAGACGGCCAGCCCGCACTTGCCATCACCGACCGGAACAACCTGTTCGGCGCGCTCGAGTTCTCCGAAGCTCTCGCAGCCGAAGGCATTCAGCCGATCCTCGGATGCTCGCTGAACTTGGCTTTTCCCGCCGCCGCCGACGAAACGCCTCGCCCCGGAGCGCGGGCGGCCCATCATGGCTCGATTGTCCTCCTCGCCAAGGACGATGCCGGATATGGCAACCTGATGCGCCTTTCGAGCCTCGCCTTCCTTGATCACGGGAGCGATGGGACTGCGCACATTACTTTGGCGGAGCTTGAAGGGTGCGCAAATGGCCTGATCGCCCTCTCGGGTGGCCCGGATGGGCCAGCCGGCAAAGCTTTCGCCGCCGGGAATGCAGCTCTGGCCGAGGCGAGGCTTTCCGCGCTCGCGGAGATTTTCGGCGATCGGTTCTACATCGAGATCCAGCGTCACGGCCTCGCCCGCGAACGCGCCGTGGAGCCGCAACTCCTGCGCTGGGCCTACGACCGCGGCGTGCCGCTCGTCGCCACGAACGAAGCCTACTTCCCGAAACGCGATGTTTTCGACGCCCACGACGCGCTTCTCTGCATCGCGGAAGGCCGGTATGTCGCCGAAGACGACCGCCGCCGCCTCTCGCCCAACCATTGGCTGAAGCCGCAAAGCGAGATGGCGGCTTTGTTTGCCGATCTGCCGGAAGCGATCGAGAACACGGTCGAGATCGCGAGGCGCTGCGCTTTCCGCCCCGTTCCCCGCAAGCCGATCCTGCCGCAATTCGTACCCGGCGCAGAAGACACAGCCGAAGCCGAGGCCGCCGAGCTTCGCGTGCAAGCTGAAGCCGGGCTCGCGCGCCGCCTGGCCGCCATCCCGGAGCACCTTCGGGCCGCGAGCGAGGAGGATTACAAAAAGCGCCTCGCCTTCGAACTCGACGTCATCACGCGCATGAAGTTTCCCGGCTACTTCCTGATCGTGGCCGACTTCATCAAATGGGCGAAGGCACAAGGCATCCCTGTCGGACCGGGCCGCGGCTCGGGCGCGGGCTCGGTGGTCGCGTGGTCGCTGACCATCACGGACCTCGATCCGATCCGCTTCGGCCTCCTGTTCGAGCGCTTCCTGAACCCCGAGCGCGTGTCGATGCCGGACTTCGACATCGACTTCTGTCAGGACCGCCGCGACGAAGTCATCGCCTATGTGCGCGACAAGTACGGCGCGGATCGCGTCGCGCAGATCATCACCTTCGGAAAGCTGCAAGCGCGCGCGGTGCTGCGCGACGTGGGCCGCGTCCTGCAGATGCCCTATGGGCAGGTCGACCGGCTCTGCAAAATGGTGCCGAACAATCCGGCGAACCCGGTGACGCTCGCCCAGGCCATCGAAGGCGAACCGCGACTGCAGGAGGCGCGCGACCGCGAACCTATCGTGAAGCAGCTTCTGGACACGGCGCAGAAGCTGGAGGGCCTGTACCGCCACGCCTCCACGCACGCCGCCGGCGTCGTGATCGGCGACCGGCCGCTTGTCGAGATGATCCCGCTCTACCGCGATCCGCGGTCGGACATGCTTGTTACCCAGTTCAACATGAAGTGGGTGGAGCAGGCGGGGCTCGTGAAGTTCGACTTCCTCGGGCTCAAGACGCTGACGGTGCTGCAAAAGGCGTGCGCCCTGGTCGAAAAGGCGGGAAAATCCATCGACCTTGGCCATCTTCCGCTCGATGACGTCCCAACTTACGAGCTTATTGCGAAAGGCGACACCGGCGGCGTGTTCCAGCTCGAAAGTACGGGCATGCGCGAGGCGCTGCGCAAGCTGAAACCGGACCGATTTGGCGACATCGTCGCTATCAACGCGCTCTATCGCCCCGGCCCGATGGACAACATCGAGACCTTCATCAACCGCAAGCACGGCATCGAAACGCCGGATTACCTGCATCCCCTCGCGCAGCCAATCCTGGAGGAGACTTACGGCGTCATCATCTACCAGGAGCAGGTGATGCAGCTCGCGCAGGTATTGTCGGGCTACAGCCTCGGCGAAGCCGACCTCTTGCGGCGCGCGATGGGTAAGAAAATCAAGGCCGAGATGGACGCGCAAGGCGCACGCTTCGTCAAAGGCGCGACGGAGAAGGGTATCGAGGAGGCCCGCGCGCGATACATCTTCGAGCTTGTCGCGAAGTTCGCGGGCTACGGCTTCAACAAGAGCCACGCTGCGGCTTATGCCCTGATCGCCTACCAGACCGCCTATCTCAAGGCCAATCATCTTCAGGAGTTTCTCGCGGCGTCCATGACGCTCGACATGGGCAACACCGACAAGCTCTACAGCTTTACGCGCGAGGCGAAGCGGCACGGGATCGCGATCCTGCCGCCCTCGGTGAATAAGTCCGCGGTGGAATTCGAGCCGGAAAACGGCGGCATCCGCTATGCGCTGGCGGCGCTGAAAAACATGGGACAGGCTGCGGCCGCGCAGATCGTGGCGGAGCGCGGCGCAACGTTCCATTCCGCGATCTTTCCGACTTCATGTCGCGCGTGAATCCAAAAGCCGTGAACAAGCGCGCGATCGAAACGCTGAATGCATCGGGCGCGCTTGAGGATTTGGAGAAGAACCGAGCGAAAGTCGCGAAGAACATCGAGCGCCTGATCGAGTTTGGGGCGCGGAGCGCACAGGATCGCGCGGCGGGGCAGGTGGATATGTTTGGCGGGGGGGGCGCCGGGCTTGCCCTTCAGCCGCTCGTTTTAGCGGAAGCTCCAGCCTGGAGTTCGCTGGAGTTGCTCGAAAACGAGCTTGCGGCGGCCGGTTTTTATCTCTCGGGGCACCCGCTCGACGGCTTCGCCGAGCAGCTTGCGCGCCTCAACGTGATGCGCTGGAGCGATTTCGCGGCTCGCGCCCACGCCCACGGCCGCGCGGAGGCCCGGCTTGCGGCCACCGTCACCTACAAGCAGGATCGCAAGGCAAAGTCCGGCAACCGCTTCGCCTTCGCGGGATTTTCCGACCCGACCGGGCAGTTCGAAGCGGTCATTTTCGCCGACACGCTGGCGTCTGCCGGGGACAAGCTCGAACCGGGGAAAAATGTGCTGATCCAGGTCGAGGGCGAGGCGGAGGGGGAGGCGATCAAGGTTCGCGTGCAGACCGTGCAACTGCTCGACGATGTGCTCGGAGGGGGCACGCGCCAAATGTCGATCACGGCGACGGAAAAGCTTCAGATCGGCGATCTCATGAAGCATTTGAGCCGCGAAGGCTCGCTTGAGATCAAGCTCGTGGTCGAGTTGCGCGAGGCGAGCAAAGCCGTCGAAATCGTCCTCGGAAATAACTTCTCCATTTCAGCGCGCCAACTTTCGGCGCTGAAGACTTTGCCCGGCATCGTGCAGGTCAGCTAGGCGGCCACAAATGATCTTCGGTCATCCTGGCGCGCTGCGGCATGGAGTGACGTTGCGCAGAACGGAACCCTAAATGACGCGTTAATCGTGACGGTCCCGTGTCTGCATCGCACCGCTACGGCTGGGATAGCGCCGCCGGCCCTTGCAATTTTATCCATTCGCGCCTATAGAAGCGGCATCTCACACGCGGGATTATGTCAGGTTGGGCCGGTAGCGGCCCTTTTTGACATTCCGGTGATGGCATCGGCCATTGGCACCCGCGGAGGCTTAACCGGACGAAGGACAACCATGACTCTGCCCCAATTCACTATGCGTCAGCTTCTCGAAGCTGGCGTGCATTTCGGCCATCAAACGCACCGCTGGAACCCGAAGATGCAGGAATACCTGTTCGGGATGCGGAACAAGATTCACATCATCGACCTCTCGAAGACGGTGCCGCTCCTGCATCAGGCCGTCGTCGTGGCGAGCGATGTCGTCGCCCAGGGCGGGCGCATTCTCTTCGTCGGGACGAAGAGGCAAGCTTCGGACACCATCGCGGACTCGGCCAAGCGCTGCGCGCAATATTACGTCAACCATCGCTGGCTCGGCGGCATGCTGACGAACTGGAAGACGATCACCAACTCGATCAAGCGCTTGCGCTATCTTGATGAGCTTGTCTCAGGCGAAGGGCAGGGTTTCACCAAGAAAGAGCTGCTGCAGCTCACGCGAGAGCGCGACCGGCTTGAGCAGGAGCTTGGCGGCATCAAGGACATGGGCGGCGTGCCGGACCTTCTGTTCGTCATCGACACGAACAAGGAGGCGATCGCGATCGCCGAAGCAAAGAAGCTGAAAATCCCGGTCATTGCCATCATCGACAGCAACAGCAATCCCGATGGCGTCAACTATCCGATCCCCGGTAACGACGACGCGGGGCGGGCGATCACGCTTTACTGCGACCTGATTTCGAGAGCGGCCATCGACGGCATCGAGCGCGCCCAAGGCGTCGCCGGCATCGACATTGGGGAAGCCGAGGAGGTTTCCGAGGCCGCCCTGGCTGAGGAGGCCGTCGAGCCTGCCAAGAACGGCAAGGACGGCGCTCATACGCAGAAAGCGAATGGGGAAGCTGCGCCGAAGAAAAAAGCGAAGGCCCCTGAGCCTGCTCCTTTGGAGGAGGAACATACCTCGACGCTTGAGGGATTGGCCGAGCCGCAAGGCGAGAAGGACGACCTCAAGAAAATCCGCGGCATCACGAAGGCAAACGAGAAGAAGCTCAACGAGCGCGGCATTTTCCATTTCTGGCAGATTGCCGCCTTCACCCAAGATAACCTCGATGAGATCGACCGCATGCTGCATGGCAACGGTCAGATCGCAAAGGGCGACTGGGTCGATCAGGCGCGCGAGCTTACAAGCTAAGAACCGACGGCGCGCCTTCGGGCGCGCTTCTGGCGCAAACTTATGAGGTAGCACATGGCTGCGATTACTGCCGACATGGTTAAGAGCCTTCGCGAGAAGACAGGCGCCGGCATGATGGATTGCAAAACGGCATTGAGCGAATCCGGCGGCGAGATGGAAGCCGCCATCGACTGGTTGCGCGCCAAAGGCCTGTCCAAGGCTGCGAAGAAGGCTGACCGCGTGGCAGCCGAAGGGCTGATCGGCGTCGCTTCCGCCGCGAAGGCAGGTGCGGTTGTCGAGGTCAATTCGGAAACCGACTTCGTCGCCCGTAACGCCGAATTCCAGAAGGTTGTCGCCGAGATCGCCAAGCTCGCGCTGAAAGCCGGCGGCGACGTCGCCAAGCTTGCCGCAATGGATTACCCGAAGAAGAAGGTGAGCGTTGCCGATTACTTGAAAGAGCTCGTAGCAACTATCGGAGAGAATATGTCTCTCCGGCGGACCGCCGCGCTCAAGGTGAAGGACGGGGTCGTGGCGACCTACGTTCACAATCAGGTCACGCCCGGCATGGGCAAGATCGGCGTGCTTGTCGCGCTCGAGTCGACTGGCGATAAGGAAAAGCTGAACGAAATCGGCCGTCAGGTCGCGATGCATGTCGCGGCCACGAACCCCCTCGCGCTGAAGGACGAGGACGTCGATCCCGCGGTGGTGGAGCGCGAGCGCGCCATTTTCACCGAGCAGGCCAAGGAAAGCGGCAAGCCGGAGAAGGTCGTCAAGCAGATGATCGAGGGCCGGATCAAGAAGTTCTACCAGGAGGTTGTGCTTCTGAAGCAAGCCTTCGTCATCAATCCCGACCTCACCGTTGAAAAAGCGTTGAAGGAAGCCGAGGCGGCGGCAGGAGCACCGATAACGGTGAAGGCTTTTGTGCGCTACGAGCTTGGCGAAGGGATCAAGGCCGATAAGGGAGACTTCGCAGCCGAGGTTGCGGCGGCGGCTGGCAAGCAATAACGCCAGCCCAATGACTTCGGGCGGCAACCCTGCCGCCCGCCGATCCGCTCGCCGAAGGATAAGATAATGCCGCCACTACCCTACTCCCGCCCGCTGGTCAAAATATCGGGTGAGGCGCTTATGGGGGGCGGCCGCTACGGCATCGAAGCCGGCGCGCTCTCAGCGATAGCCACGGACATCGCGGAGGTCGCGCGCGGCGGCGCTCGCATTGCGGTCGTTATCGGCGGCGGGAACATATTTCGCGGCATGGCGGCAACGGCGCACGGCATCGACCGCGTAAAAGGCGACTTCATGGGCATGCTCGCCACCGTCATGAACGGCATCGCCTTCGAGCAGGCCTTGAAGAGCGCCGGCCAGCCCGCTTCGCTTTATTCGGGCCTGCCGGTTCCAACGGTGTGCAGAACCTTCTCGCGTGACGAGGCAATCGCCGATCTCAATAAGGGTTCGATTGTCATTCTGGCGGGCGGAACGGGAAACCCCTTTTTCACGACAGACACGTCGGCGGCGCTTCGGGCGGCGGAGCTTGGCTGCGACGCGATCCTCAAGGCCACCCAGGTGGATGGGATCTACTCGGACGATCCGAAGGCCAATCCGCGCGCCGTGCGCTACGAGCATCTTACGTTTTCTGAAGTTCTGGCGCGGGATCTCAAGGTGATGGATGCTGCGGCGATCGCGCTTGCCCGCGACAATTCCATTCCGATCGTGGTGTTTTCCCTGCATCAAAAAGGCGCTATTGGAAAAGTTATGCGCGGAGAAGCCCTGTGCAGCGTTGTGGGAAGCGATCCGGCAGCATAAATCAAGGTGAAGAACAGACGCAGCCTCAAGAATAAAAGGGGACGGAGATGACAGCCGGCAACTTCGATATCCGCGAAATTGAAAAGCGCATGAAAGGCGCGGTCAACTCGCTCAAAACGGAATTCGGCGGCCTCAGAACCGGACGGGCGAGCACCACCCTGCTCGACCCATTGATGGTAAACACCTCTTACGGTGCGAAAATGCCGATCAACCAGGTCGCCTCGATCAACACGCCGGAGCCGCGCCTGATCACGGTTCAGGTATGGGACAAGAGCAACTTGCACGCGGTTGAAAAGGCGATCCGCGAGTCTGACCTCGGGCTTAATCCGGTGGTCGATGGCCTGACGCTTCGCTTGCCGATCCCGGAACTCAACCAGGAGCGGCGCCAGGAACTCGTCAAAATTGCGAGAAAGTACACTGAGCATGCCCGCGTCGCGGTGCGCAATGTCCGCAAGGACGGCATGGACCAGATCAAGAAGCTCGAAAAGGACGGAAAGATCAGCGAGGACGACAGCGGCTCGCTTCATACGAAGGTTCAAGACCTTACCGATCGCACTATCAAGGAGGTAGATGGTCTATTGGCTGGCAAAGAGCAGGAAATCATGCAAGTCTAGCGTGTTGGAAAGTCGCCGGTTGCAAGGTCAACGCAGGGCTAGGCTCTTACTTTCAGCCGCCCAGCGGACGTATTCGGAGAGACCGGACGGCAAAAAACATGTTGCTTTGTTGTCCCGCTATTATGGGTTAGAGACCGCGGCTTGACTGCGTCGAAATAATGGATGGCCAAGAGTGAGATTGCAGGAACAAGCGTTTGCGCTCGGCAACGAGCGTCCTTACCCAAAGCACGTTGCGATCATCATGGACGGGAACGGCCGCTGGGCGGCGCAGAGGGGGTTGCCACGAACGGAGGGCCACCGGCGAGGCGTTGAAAGTACTCGGGAATGCGTGCGTGCCGCTGCGGATTTGGGCATCTCCTATCTCACCCTTTTCAGTTTTTCGTCGGAGAATTGGAAGCGGCCTCCGCTCGAGGTCACGTATCTCATGGGTCTTTTGCGCCGCTTCATCCGCCGCGATCTGGCCGAGATCCACCAGAACAACGTCAAGGTGCGTGTTATTGGCTCAGAGGACGGGGTGCCCCCGGACCTTGTCACAATGTTCCGCGATGCGGTCGCGCTGACGAGCGGCAATACGGGTCTTCAGCTCATAATCGCGTTCAATTATGGCGCCCGCGATGAGATCGTTCGTGCAGCTAAGCGATTGGCGGAGCGAGTGAAATTGGGCGAGTTGGCCGCCGAAGACATCACGCAGGACTTGCTCGCCGAGCACTTCGACACGGCAGGCATTCCCGACCCGGATCTGCTCATCCGTACGAGTGGCGAACAGCGCATCAGCAACTTCCTTCTTTGGCAGTGCGCCTACTCGGAGTTTTTATTCATTGATAATTTCTGGCCGGACTTTACAAGACAAACGTTAGAAAGCGCGATCGCATCCTACCAGCAGCGTGAACGCCGTTTTGGCGGCCTTGCGGGATAGCGCCCGCGCTCACCCACGGCCGGCCTTAAACGGGCGAAGGATAATGGCAAAGCCTGTCAGTTCAGAGCTGGTTCTTAGAATAAATTCAGCCCTCATTCTGGTGGTGCTGACGCTTGCCCTGACCTATGCCGGGACGCAAACCTTTGCCGCGCTTATTCTTTTCGCGGCAACGCTGATGAGCTGGGAATGGGGGCGCGTGGTTCGCGGCGCCGGAATCGACGGGATTTTCGCGTTGCAATCCGCTGCCATTATCGCTGCAGGCTACCTCACTTTAAAGAACTATAATGCTGCCGCCGTTGCCATCATCATAGTTGCGACATGGCTGGCGTTCCGCCTTCACAAGAGGGCCCATCTTTCTAGCGATCCGTGGTGGTCGGCGGCCGGCGTCTATTATGCAGGCTTTCCAGCGATCGCCCTGATCGCCATCCGCCAGGATCCCGAGTACGGGTTCCACGCCATTCTGTACCTGTTTATCGTTGTCTGGTCCGCCGATACGGGCGCGTTTTTTACCGGCAGATTGATTGGCGGACCCAAGCTGGCGCCGTCGATCTCTCCGAACAAGACGTGGTCGGGCTTCATTGGCGGCGCGCTTTTCGCTTGCTTTGCGGGCGTTATTTTTGCCGCATGGTTCGGGCACACGTCGATTGTCAGTATAGCGCTGCTGAGCATTGTGCTTGCCCTCATCTCTCAGGGCGGCGATCTTGGCGAATCTTTCATCAAGCGCTTTTTCGGCGTGAAGGATTCCAGTGGACTTATACCCGGACATGGCGGGGTACTGGACCGTCTGGATGGGCTGGTTTTTGCTGCGATTGGAGCGGGCCTCATCGCGGCGGCGGCGGATCCCTTAAAGCCGGGACGCGCGCTCTTGATGTGGTGAGGCACGGGCAACCGCTTTTGATAGTGGAGCAACGATGAAAAAGAATGGGCATGGCGGAGGCGCAGGCGGCAAGAAGCGCGTGAGCGTCCTCGGGTCGACGGGTACGATCGGACAGCATACTTGCGACCTTCTCGCGCTTCATCCCGATCGTTTCGAGACCGTGGCGCTGACCGCGAACCGAAATGTGCAGAAGCTCGCGAGCCTCGCCGTGGCGCTCAAGGCGGAATATGCGGCGGTTGGCGATGAACGCTTGGAGCCCGAGCTTCGCCGCCATCTTGAAGGGACTGGAATCGAGTGCGGCGCAGGCCCCAGCGCGCTTGTCGAGGCAGGGGCACGCTCTGCAGATCTGATCATGGCTTCGATTGTCGGCTCCGCGGGACTAGCCCCGACAGTGGCGGCCCTTCACCAGGGCACGACGGTTGCGCTGGCGAACAAGGAATGTCTCGTCTCGGCGGGCGCCTTCTTCATGAAAGAGAGAGCGCGCTGCGGCACAACCCTCATCCCCGTCGATTCGGAGCATTCGGCGGTATTCCAGTCGCTCGACGCGCTTGATTGCAAGCACGTCGAAAAAATTGTCCTGACGGCTTCAGGCGGCCCTTTCCGCACCTGGACCGAGGCGCAAATTGCTGCGGCGCGCCCCGAAGATGCTCTCAAGCACCCGAATTGGACGATGGGCCAGAAAATCACCATCGACAGCGCCACCATGATGAATAAGGGGCTGGAGCTGATCGAAGCCTTCCATCTCTTTGAAGTGCGAGCCGACCAGCTTTCCGCGGTCATCCACCCGCAATCCATCATTCACGCTCTCGTCTATTACAGCGACGGTTCCGTTATCGCCCAAGCCAGCCTTCCGGACATGCGCACTCCCATAGCGTATAGCCTCGCATGGCCAGCCCGTCTTGAGGCCGATTTCAAAAGGCTCGACCTTGCCGCCGCCGGAACCTTGACCTTCGAAGACACGGACGAAACCCGATTTCCCGCTTTGAGGCTTGCGAAAGAATCGCTGAAGGAGGGGGGGATTGCACCCACCGTCCTCAACGCGGCGAACGAAATCGCAGTCGAAGCTTTTCTCAACCGGTTAACTTCTTTTCCCGGCATCGCCGCGCTGGTTGAGCGAACGCTGAACAAGGCGGCGTCCACTCTCTCCAACGTAATCCCCGATAGCCTTGAAGCTGTGATGTACATCGATGCACGCGCCCGCGAGATTGCCAAGTCTGCTCTGGCCGAGCAATCGGGCGCTGGCGTAGGCGCTTCTGCCTATGCCGTTCGTATTTAAGTATGCGATACGGCGCCCATATTTGCTTCTTATATGAGCGTCTTCTCGTTCCGTGCTTCCCCATAGAGAGGTTGGCTCGCCGCAGGCTCTGCATTGCGGTCGTGCTGGAAGGTTTCTCCTTATGATGCCTCACGATTTGTCGTTCGCTTTCGCACAGTTCTTCTGGTGGACGGTGCCGTTCCTCGTCGTGCTGGGCGTCGTGGTGATCGTCCATGAGCTCGGTCATTTCCTGGCCGCACGCCTCTTAGGCGTCACCGTTGAAACCTTCTCGGTCGGCTTCGGTCCCGAAATCGCCGGGTTCCGCGATAGGAGCGGCACGCGCTGGCGGCTCGCCTGGATCCCGCTTGGAGGCTATGTCAAGTTCAAGGGCGATGAAACTGTCGCCAGCATGCCTTCCGCTGAGCAGCTTCAGACGCTGACGCCGGGCGAACGCGAGGGAAACTTTCACACCGCGCCAGTTTGGCGGCGTTCGCTCATCGTGCTGGCGGGACCGTTTGCAAATTTCCTTTTAAGTCTCGTGATCTTCACGGGCATAGCCTTAGCTACGGGAATCGTTTATCAGGAGACGCGAATCGTTTGCGTGGAGCCTGGGACCCCTGCCGCGAAGGCTGGCCTGGAGGCGGGGGATAGGATTCTTTCCGTTGGCGGCCAGCCGGTCAAAAGCTTCGAGGACTTCAGCTATCGGGTCAAGCTCAGTGCGCGCTCTCCGATCGACATCGCGGTCGATCGCGGAGGCAAGCAGTTGAATGTCGTCGCGACGCCCGAGCTGACCGAAGGCGAGTGCGTCGGAAGACTTGGTCTCGTCGGCTCAACGAAGCGGGATGATGCCAAAGTTGTCAACGCCGGGATGCTGGATGCGGTTGGCGTAGGGTTTGAACGGACGTGGCGGATTGTCGAAGGGCCATTCCAGTTTTTTGACCAGTTGTTCCGCGGCAACGCCTGCGCTAGTTCGCTGGGCGGTCCCGTCAAGATTGCAGAGGTGGCAAAAACCTTTGCATCCGAGGGATTTATCAATCTTGTGCCCCTTATCGCGTTTATCTCGGTGAGTGTCGGGCTTTTTAACCTTTTCCCGATCCCGGTTTTGGATGGCGGCCACCTTTTGTTCTATGGCGCAGAAGCCATACTTGGGAGGCCATTAAACCAAAGGGCCCAAGAAATCGGTTTTCAGTTTGGATTCATTTTGCTTCTCATGTTAATGGTTTTCGTAACCTGGAATAACATAGTCGACATATCGCGCGGTCCAGCGCCTGCCCAAAAGGCCGAAAGCGTTTGCCGCCGTTAGCGTAAAAGAAGGAGTTCTATCGATCTGCATGGTGCCGGGGGGCAACAGGCAGATCTGGAAATAACTGATTGGTGGGGACAAGCCACCCTGGCGTCACAAAGTGCTAGTCTCTAGCGAAGTGAAATGCTGAGGTGGGGATCCGGCGTAATAGGGGCAACAAGACCGATGCTTCGAACGAGCATAATCCGAAGGGTTCATGCAGCCCTCGTCGTACTCGCGGCCGTGATGGCGGTGACCGTCACAGCTAGCGCGATACACTCAACAGAGGTGTTTGCCCAAGGAGGCGGCGTCATCCGCGACATCCGGGTCGTCGGCAATCGGCGCATCGAGCCGGAAACCGTCAAATCCTATCTGACATTCACTGCCGGCCAGCGCTACGATACGTACAAGGCCGATGAAAGCTTGCGTGCGCTTTTCGCGACGGGTCTTTTTCAAGACGTCCGCATCAATCTTGAAGGCAGCGTGGTCGTTATATCGCTGATCGAGAACCCGCTCATCAATCGCGTCGCTTTCGAAGGAAACACCGAGGTCAAGAGCGATACGCTCTCTCAGGAAGTTCAGTTGAAGCCCCGCGCGATGTACACCCGCGCCCGGGTCCAGGCCGATGTGCAGCGCGTTCTGAATGTTTACCGGCGGCAAGGGTATTACGCGACCCAGGTCGATGCCCAGATCATAGAGCTCGACAATAACCGCATCGACCTCGTTTTCGAGATCCGCGAAGGTCCGGAGACCAAGGTTGTCGGCATCAATTTTATCGGAAACACTGCCTTCTCCGACTCGGAGTTGCGCGGCGTTATCACAACAACGGAGTCGAGTTTCCTCGACTTCCTGAAACCGACCTCCGTCTACGATCCAGACCGCTTCAACCTAGATCGCGAGCTCCTGCGCCGCTATTACATCAAGAATGGGTATGCGGATATGCGGATCGTGTCGGCGGTTGCTGACGTCGACCGGGAAGGAAAGGGCTTCTTCCTCACATTCACGATCGACGAAGGTCCGCTGTACTACTTCGGTGGCGTCGATGTTAAATCGACACTTCCAACATTCAGTGTAGACTCCGTGCGTGGCCGTCTTCTCACCAAGCCGGGCGAGATCTACAACGCCGAACTTGTCGATAAGACATCTGAGTCGCTCACCGTCGCCGTCGCCGAGCAAGGCTACGCTTTTGGCCAGGTCCGCCCAAGGATCGATCGCGATCCGGTGAACCGGACGATTTCGGTCGTCTTCGTGGTGGAGCAAGGCCCGCGCGTCTACATCGAACGCATCAATGTCTCCGGCAACTACCGCACCGAGGATTATGTCATCCGGCGTGAGTTCCGGGTTGCTGAGGGCGATGCGTACAACAAGATCATGGTCGATCAGGCTCGCTTGCGCCTCGTCGGTCTCGGCTTCTTCAAGGACGTGAAAGTCAACAAGGAGCCGGGCTCCGCTCCCGATCGCGTTGTCCTGAGCGTCGTGGTGGAGGAGCAATCCACTGGCGAGCTGTCCTTCGCGGCAGGTTACTCATCGGCTGAGGGCGTGATCGGCGAAGTATCTTATACCGAGCGCAACCTCCTTGGTACGGGCCAATACCTTCAAGTCAAGGTGACCGGCAGCATGGTGAGCGGCGGTGCCGATGTGAGCTGGACGGAGCCCAGGTTCCTGGACCGGAACATGTCGTTCGGCGTCGACGCATTCCTGCGGAACTCCGATTACACCGCCTCCTCAGGTTATACCGACGCCGGTTATGAAGACTTCAAGGTTGGCGGAAGTCTGCGGCTTGGGTTTGCCCTGCTGGATAACCTGTGGCTGAACACGAACTACACCCTTTACGAGGAAGACGTTTATAACGTCGACTCGACAGCCTCCTACGCTGTGAAGCAGATTGCGGGAACGTCCGTTGTCTCGTCGGTGGGTTACTCGCTCATCTACGATACGCGCAACAACCGCAAAAATCCGTCCCGCGGGTTCTACTTCTCATGGGCGCAGGATGTTGCAGGTATCGGCGGGGATATCGACTATATCCGCTCCATCGCGGAGGCCAGGGCATACTACCCGCTGTCGAAGGAATTCACCCTCGTTGGCCGTGCCATCGGCGGCAACATCATGGGCTGGAATGGCCAGGATGTCCGTATCGTGGACGACTTCTTCAAAGGTGGCGAGACGGTCCGGGGTTTTGCGACGGCCGGTCTGGGTCCGCGTGATGCCAATACCGGCGACTCTCTTGGCGGTAAGAACTTCTACGCGGCGACGACCGAAATTCGCTTCCCGCTTCCGTTCGTCCCGGATGACCTTGGTTTCGGCGGCGCCATTTTTGCGGACGCCGGTACACTTTACGGAACAGACGCCGCAAAGTTTACTACCAAGTATTGCGCTGCCAATGTGAGCGTATGTAACACCTCGCCTCCCGGAGCCGTGGAAAACTCGTCCGCGATCCGGGCATCGGTGGGCGCGAGCATCTTGTGGAATTCGCCGGTTGGTCCGCTGCGCGCAGACTTTGCATACGCCCTTCTTAAGGAGCCGTTCGATCAAACACAGGTCTTCAGATTTGGCGCAGCTACCAAGTTTTGAGGACTTCGATCAAACGCCTAAGCCTTTACGATCACCATCATCAATGCTAAGCGAGCCTCTGCTCGCTTAGCATTTTCATTGTAGCATGTGTCATGGATCATCCAGGATTTTGGGCTCCGGCGGGGCCTTTTTCTCTCACCGAGCTTGCCTCCTATACAGGAGCTGAGATCCCGGAGAGCTTTCTGCCGGAAGGGGGCAAGCCGATACGCGCGGTCAAAGCCCTCGATGACGCCGGCGGCGGCGATGTGTCTTTTTTCGACAATCGGAAATATCTTGGCGCTCTCAAGCAAACTCGGGCGGCCGCCATATTCGTTTCCCCCGGGTCTGCGAGCAAAGTGCCTCACAGTGCGGTGCCGCTTATTTCACGCGATCCTTACCGTGCGTTTGCCCGGTCGCTGGAAATGTTCTTCCCCGACGCTCAGCATCCGAAGGTTGGCGGGATTTCGAGCGCCGTCGACGCGAGCGCGCGCATCGAGAACGGAGCCTTTGTCGAGGCGGGCGCCATAATCGGCCCGGAAGCTCAGATCGGGCGCGGCGCGCGCATCGCCGCGGGGGCGGTCATAGGGTTTCGTGTGACGATTGGCCGGGATTGCTTTGTAGGGCCTGGAGCCACGATCACCCATGCGCTGATCGGCAACCGCGTCATTATTCACGCCGGGGCTCGGCTGGGCCAGGACGGTTTCGGCTTCGCCATGGGGCCTTCCGGGCATTATAAAGTGCGCCAGGTCGGCCGGGTGATCGTTCAGGATGACGTGGAGATCGGCGCAAACACAACCATCGATCGCGGGGCGCTTAAGGATACCATCATCGGCGAAGGCACAAAGATCGACAACCTCGTTCAAATCGCCCATAACGTCGTCATTGGCCGGCACTGCGTAATCGCGGCGCAAACCGGCATATCGGGCAGCACGATTCTTGAAGACTTTGTGGCTATGGGCGGCCAGTGTGGAACGGTCGGACATATCCGCATAGGGGCAGGCGCTCAAGTCGGCGCTCAGAGCGGGGTGGCATCCGATATCCCGCGCGGCGAACGGTGGGGTGGTTATCCCGCCAAACCCATGAGCTCCTGGGCGCGCGAAGTGGCGCTTCTGAAGCGTCTGACGCGGCGCAAGGCATCGGCTGAAATCGCCGGCGAATCCAACGATTAGAAATTACGGTTATGTGGAAGAAAGCTGAGACTAATACGGAGAGCGAGACGAAACCCGGGAGGAAAGAGCTGGGCACGGCTGACATTGTGCGTATCCTCAAGCTTCTACCCCATCGCTATCCTTTCCTTCTTGTCGACAAGATCATAGACATGGACGGCGATAGTTCGGCGGTCGGCGTCAAGAACGTCACGATCAACGAACCCTTCTTTCAGGGACATTTCCCAAATTTTCCGGTCATGCCGGGCGTGCTTTTGATTGAAGGGATGGCGCAAACCGCGGGCGCGCTTTGCGTGGCGAACCTCGATGAAACCTACGAACCGCAGCTCGTTTACTTCATGGCGATCGATCGTGCACGCTTCCGCAAGCCTGTGCTGCCGGGCGATACCGTCCATTATCACATGACCAAGAAGCGCAACCGAGGGCGCGTCTGGCGCTTCGAGGGGCAAGCCAGGGTGAACGGGCAGCTTGTCGCGGAAGCCGAGATCAGTGCCATGATCGTCGATCCAAGCCAGGAACCGGGAAAAACTGAAGCGAACGGGTGAGCCATTCCATGACCGAGATGATGGTGCATTCGGCAGCCGCAATCGATCCGAAAGCGAAGCTGGAAGAGGGCGTCGAGGTCGGCCCGTTTGCGGTGATTGGCCCCAACGTGACGCTCCGAAAGAACGTGAAGATTCACTCGCACGCGGTCATCACCGGGCGGACGGACATCGGCGAGGGCTGCGAAATTCACCCGTTTGCCGTTATCGGCGGCACGCCACAGGACATGAAGTACCGCGGCGAGCACAGCGAGCTCAGCGTCGGGCCGTTTACCACCATCCGCGAGCACGTGACCATGAACGGTGGAACCGAGGGCGGAGGGCATGTTACCCGTATTGGAAGCCACGGTCTTTTCCTGGCCGGGGCCCATGTCGCGCACGATTGCCAGATCGGCGATCATGTCATCCTCGTGAACAACGCCACGCTCGCCGGGCACGTGACCGTCGAGGATCATGCCATTCTCGGCGGCTTGTGCGCCGTCCACCAATGGGTGCGCATCGGCGCCTATGCTTTTGTGGGCGGGATGTCCGGGGTCGAAAACGATGTGATCCCGTTCGGCATGGCACTCGGAAACCGGGCGAGTCTCGCGGGCCTCAACATCGTCGGTCTCAAGAGGCAAGGTTTCGAACGCGAGCAAATTCACGCGCTGCGAAAGGCTTACGGGCTTCTTTTCTCGCAAGAGGGAACGCTGCAAGAGCGCCTCGACGACGTTGAGAAGATGTTCCCAGGCGATGCCCCGGTGCAGCGCGTCGTCGCTTTCATGCGGGCGAAGGCGGACCGCTCGTTCTGCGTTCCTCGCAATCAGGCATGATCGCCGGCGCCGCTCCGGACGTGCAGGAAAAGACACGCGTTGCGCCGGCGTCTTTCGCGAAAATCGGCATCATAGCCGGCGGCGGATCGCTGCCGCTGGCAGTAGCCGAAGCGGCTCAGCAAAACGGATGCAGCCCTTTTATCATCGGCCTTTTGGGAAACGCTGCTCCAGAAATCGAACGTTTCCCCCATGCCTATGCGCATATCGGGCAGGTGGGGCTAATGCTGCGAACCCTCCGCCGCGAAAGCTGCAAACAGGTCGTGTTCGTCGGCAGCTTACGCAGGCCAAATCTCTTCCGCCTCAAGATCGATGCCGGCTTCCTTCGGCACCTGCCTCAGCTCCTGCGCCTCTTCAAAGGGGGCGATGACACCGTCCTTCGGGGCGTGGCGCGCTTTTTCGAGGCGCGCGGGTTCGAAGTTCTCGCCGCGCACGAGGTCGCGCCCCGGCTTCTCGCCCCCCTTGGCGCATTCTCCGCCATGGCGCCGGACGCCCAAGCTATCGATGACATCAAGCTCGGTTTCCGGGTCGCGCGCTCGCTTGGCTCCTTCGATATCGGTCAGGCAGCCGTCGTAGCTCGGCAATATGTGCTGGCTGTGGAGGCCGCGGAAGGGACGGACGCCATGCTGCGGCGCTGCCGCGATCTGAACAACTGGGGTTTCAAGGCGCGCAAGGGCGTTCTCGTGAAAGCGCCGAAGCCCGGCCAGGATTTGCGCCTCGACCTTCCCGCCATCGGGCCTCGTACGGTGGAACTCGCCTCGGACGCTGGGCTCGCCGGAGTTGCCGTCGCGGCCGGCGCGGTTCTGTTGGCCGAGCAACAAGAGCTTGTGGAAAAAGCTGACAAGCTCGGTCTTTTCCTCTATGGCGCCTCATCGGCGGAAGTGATGGGAAGCTAATCTCGCCGAAGGCGAGCGTCCGAGGGGTCGAGGCTGATGTCTCAAACAAAACGCATCTTCGTTGTAGCGGGGGAGCATTCCGGCGATATCCTCGGCGGCAAGCTCCTGCAGGCGCTCACGGAGAGCGGCGAATCCTTCGCGTTCGCGGGTGTCGGCGGCGAGCACATGGAAGCGGCCGGGCTTTCATCGATTTTTCCGCTCTCGGATGTCGCCGTCATGGGGCCTGCCGCTATCATAGCGCGCCTGCCTACGCTGGTACGGCGGGTTTATCAGACGGTTGATGCGGCCCTTGCCTTCAACCCGGATGCGGTCGTCATCGTCGATAGCCCGGAGTTCACGCACCCCATCGCGAAGCGCATTCGCCAGCGCCGCCCCGCTGTCCCGATTGTCGATTATGTCAGCCCCAGCGTCTGGGCGTGGCGGCCAGGGCGCGCCCGCAAAATGCGCCCTTATGTCGATCATCTGCTCGCGCTTCTCCCGTTTGAGCCGGAGGCGCATGCGCGGCTCGGCGGACCGGCCTGCACTTATGTCGGCCATCCCCTCATTGAGCGGGTAGCGTGGATCGATGGGCTCGAAACCGAAAGCCTGCGCGCCCGGCTCGGCCTGACAACGGGGCTGCCGGTTCTTGTCGTGCTTCCTGGCAGCCGTCCATCGGAAGTCTCGCGGCTCATGGCTCCGTTCGGCGAGACGGTAGAAGCTTTGCGGCAGAATACGGGGCCGTTCGAAATCGTCATTCCGGCGGTCCCCTCGGTTCGCCCTTTGATCGAGCAGGCGCTCGTAAATTGGCCGCAGCAGCCGCATCTCGTCGAAGGCGAAACCGACAAATTCACGGCGTTTAAGCTGGCGCAAGCGGCGCTCGCGGCATCGGGGACCGTCACGCTTGAACTCGGCGTGGTGGGCGTGCCGATGGTGGTTGCCTATCGCGTGGACCCGGTTGCTGCGCGCCTGCGGTTTCTCCTCAAGGTTCATTCCGTGGTCCTGGCCAATCTCGTGCTCGCCGAGAACGCCTTCCCCGAATTCATCCAAGAAGACTGCACCGCCGCAAAGCTGAGCGCAGCGCTTGCGCCTCTCCTGGAGGATGGCGCGGAACGGACCGCGCAACTTGAGGCGCTGGCCAGAATCCGCCAGCGCATGTTTCTGCCGGAAGGCACCCCGAGCGGCAAGGCAGCCGGCGTTGTCTTGAAAGTTCTCGACGACGCCGCACCCGCGGCGCGCGCGGCGGCATAGCGGAGGAAGCAAATCCCGATGCGTATTCTCCAGATCATGACCAGCAAGGCCAACGGCGGCGCCGAGACGTATGCCTGCGACGTCATCTCAAAGCTGCATGAGGCTGGCGTCGAACAGTGCGTCGTCATGCATGAGGATGCGCAGCGCTTCGCCGAGTTGAAGGCGCTCGGCATCAGAATGGCGCCCGCGCCTTTGCGCGTGCCCTTTGCGCCTGCCCAGAGATTTATGATGCGTAGCCTGATCGCGCGCGAAAAGCCCACCATCGTGCAGACATGGATGCGGCGCGCGGCGGGCCTCGTCCCGAAAACACCTCAGCCCGTCATCGGCTGGTTTGGCGGCTATTACGATCCGCGCCATTTTCAGAGCTGCGAGCGCCTGGTCGGGGTTACACGGGACATTGCCGCTCACATGGTTAAGAATGGCGTGCCCGCAGACCGCGCGCACTACATCCCGACCTTTCCGGTGATCACCCCGCTGCCGCCGCTCGACCGGGCCACCTTGAACACCCCTCCGGATGCAAAGGTGCTGCTGACGCTTTCCCGGCTTCATGAGAAAAAGGGTCTCGACACTTTTTTGCGCGCCGTCGCGGGTTTGCCCGGCTGTGTCGCATGGCTCGCGGGCGACGGACCCTTGCAGGCGCAGCTGGAAAACCTGGCGTCAGAGCTGGGGATTGCGGATCGCGTTCGCTTTCTGGGATGGCGCACCGATCGCTCGGCGCTTTTGCGCGCGGCCGATGTATGCGTGCTGCCCTCGCGCTACGAACCTTTCGGCACCGTCATCCTGGAAGCATGGGCGGCCAGGACGCCGCTCGTCGCGTGCGCCAGTGCAGGCCCCGCAGCCCACGTCACCGATGGCGTCACGGGTCTTTTGACACCCATCGACGATGTTTCCGCGCTTCGTTCTGCAATCGCCAGGGTGTTGTCGAACGATGAGCTCCGCCTCGACCTCATTGCGAACGGCTTCGATGCCTACGAGCGGGATTTCACGCCCGAGGCGGTGACCGCACAGTGGATCGAGTTTTACAATGCCATCGAGCAAAATGACGGGCTAACCTCACTGAAACACCGGAACAATTTCGCAGCCTAGCTTTTTAATTTGACAGCTTTGTCACCATCCCGGCTGCAAGAAGAAAGTGGTCGCCACTCAGGAGATCAAAACTCGCGATCAAACAAGCTGGCTCATCCGGTTTGTGCTGGCGATCATAGCCATGGCGGAGCGGATGAACGTCCGGTTTTCCAAATTCGGCAATCCGAGCGTCTATGATAACGCCGTCTTTCCGTGGGCGGCCGATGTGGAACGCGAGTGGCGTGTGATACGCGAGGAGCTGGACGATCTGCTTTTGCGGAAGGACGACCTCCCAAACTTTCAAGATATTGCCTCCGACGTTGCCACCATCAGCAAGGACCGGGGGTGGAAGACATTTCTCCTTGAAGGCTACGGCATTAAATCCCGGCAAAACATCGCGCTTTGTCCCGGAACCTGGCGCGTCGTGCAAAAGATACCGGGCTTGAAAACCGCCATGTTCTCGATCTTCGAGCCGGGCAAGCATCTGCCCGCGCACCGCGGGTTTTATAATGGGGTTCTGCGCTTTCATCTCGGTCTGATCGTTCCCGAGCCCAGAGACCAGATTGCCATCCGCGTCGGCAACCGGATTTGCCATTGGGAGGAAGGGCGGGCGCTGATCTTCGACGACGCCTACGACCATGAGGCCTGGAACCGCACGGACAAGACGCGCGTCATCCTTTTCGTCGATTTCGTGAGGCCGTTACGCTTTCCGGCCAATGTCATGAACTGGCTGATTTTGAACGTGGCGGTGTTCACGCCCTATATTCAGGAAGGGTATGAAAAGCACCGCGAGTGGGAGCGGTCTTTCCATAAAAGGCGCGCGCGACCGGACCGGGCTTGACGCCTACGCCTTGCTGGCGCTCGGCTGAAAGGCTGGCTGATTAAGGGGCAGCGTGCCGCCGCCGCTGGTGAAGGCGCGGTGATCCAGGTAGGGCAGCGTCATCTCGAAAGCGAGCGTTCTCGGTTTGCGCCGAAGGAAACGGCGCCAGGCCCTCGCCTTTGCGGCAGGCTCATGGTTCGACAGGCTCACCATGAGGATCTCTCGCAGATGACACTCATCCTGAGCTTGTCGAAGGATGAAGCCAGATTTCAAGCTTTTTCAGCAACCTCGGATTTAACCCCAAGCCCTGCGAAGGCCCGGAAAGCATCGAGCGTCTCCGCGCTGACGTGGTGCTCAATCCCTTCCGCATCCGTGCGGGCTGTTTCGGGGCTTACCCCGAGCGAGAGCAAAAATGCCTCGACTACGCGATGCCGTTCGCGGGCAACGCCAGCGAGTCGCTGGCCGTCCGGCGTGAGGTATACGCCGCGGTAAGGCCGCTGCGACACGAGCCCATCCTCGGTCAGCCGTTTCAGCATTTTCGCGACAGTCGGCTGCGCAACGCCGAGGCGCTCGGCGATGTCCACCTGCCGGGCCTCGCCATGGGCGGCGATCAGATCGTCGATCAATTCCACATAATCTTCAACGAGTTCCAGCCGCCGCGCCTGGCGATTCTGGCGGAAGCTCGCCGATTGGATATCGGCGGAGATAAGGGTATCCGTTTCGGTTTTCCTATGCTGAGGCATGGTAACGGGCGCGCCGAGTCTTCAAATCTGGAATATCCTAGCAGATCGCGGGCTTCTGCTCACCGATTTTTAGGGCTGATCAACTTCCCCGTGAGGTCTTGATAAGACAATGCAACGTATTATAGCATAGGCTATATATATGTTGATAAAGATCAAGAATGGCATCGGAAGCACCTAGCCACGCAAAGGCGGCGGCCTCGATCGAGAGCGGCACGGCAATGGCCCTGCGCGAAGCGGCGGCCGGCCGTCGCGGCGTGATCTCGACCGGCTGGCTTTTTACCGGGCCTGCCGTTGTCGCTTCCATCGCTTATATCGATCCAGGAAACTTCGCCACCAATATTCAGGCGGGCGCGAGATATGGCTACGGCCTGTTATGGGTTGTGCTGGCCGCGAACCTGATCGCCATGCTGTTTCAGGCGCTCTCGGCGAAGCTCGGCATCGTCACGGGGCGAAACCTCGCGGAACTGTCCCGTGCCTATTTCCCACAGCCCATCCCCTTCTTGATGTGGATCGCCAGCGAGATCGCCGCCATGGCGACAGACCTTGCCGAGTTCCTGGGCGGTGCGATCGGGCTTTCACTACTGTTCGGAATATCTCTGCTTTCGGGCATGGCCGCCACTGCGACCATCACCTATGCGATCTTGATGGTCCACGGCTCCAGCTTCCGCAGGATCGAGCTTTCGATCGGCGCCTTTGTCGTCGTCATCGGCGTCTGCTACTTGATAGAATTGTTCATTGCGCCGGTGGATTGGGGCGCGGCTGGCCGTGGATTGATCACTCCCCAGATCGCCGATAGCGAGGCGTTGATGATCGCGGTCGGCATCGTCGGCGCCACTGTCATGCCGCATGCCATTTATCTGCATTCCGCCTTGACGCAGGCCCGCACGTTGCTGTCCTCCGACGAGGAGCGTGAACGGGTGCTGCGGTTCTCCAACCGCGAGGTGGTCGTTGCGCTTTGCGTCGCGGGCGGCATCAATCTGGCGATGGTCATGATGGCCGCCGCCGCGTTCAGTTCGGGCCATCCTGACGTTGCCGAAATCGAGACCGCCTATCACACGCTCACGCCGCTCCTTGGTGCTGGCGCGGCCGCCGCTTTTCTCGTCTCTCTCATCGCGTCGGGCATCTCAAGCTCGGTGGTAGGGACTATGGGCGGCCAAGTGATCATGCAAGGCTTTTTCCGCAGGTCCATTCCCATTTGGGTGCGGCGGCTCGTGACCATGGTGCCCGCCTTTGCCGTTGTCGCGATGGGAGTTGGTGCCACGAAAGCTCTGGTGGTAAGCCAAGTAATTCTCAGCCTCGCGCTGCCGGTGCCGATGATCGCGCTTATAATCTTGTCGGGCGACAAACTTATCATGGGCCGCTTCGCCAACACTACGCTCACGCGCGTAGTTGCCATCACAAGCGCTGGCCTCGTCCTCGTGCTCAACACCGTGCTGCTATATGAGACCATCTTTGGGGGCTAGGCTTGCGTTCTCGCAATAAAAACTTGACGAGCGCGGGCGGCTTCGCTGTGTATAGGGGATCGAGTGCGCGTGTAGCTCAGCGGTAGAGCATCTGGTTTACACCCAGAGGGTCGGGAGTTCGAAACTCTCCGCGCGCACCAATAAAATCAAAGACTCGGCGCCGGCAAACAAATCCTTCGCGAATGAAACTGCGAATGAAACGATCCTGGGATCCCTTGAGCCGGAGCAGCAAACAGCAAAATGCGGCGCGATTTTGTCGAGTTATATTTTCGAAGACTCCGGCGCTGCTTTGCCATATGCGAAAGACGAAGATGTTGTTGTCTTCGCATCGGCGGGCCTCTCTCAGTTGGCTGAAGAAAACCCGAAGTTGGGTCACGGCCTTTTTACATATGCGCTGGCAAAAGGAATGGGCAATGGACGTCAGGAGTTTGGCGGCGGCTTATACATTGACCGAATTGCAAGTCCCGTACCCTCAGGAGGCCCCCCCTATATGCCCCGAGGAACATGATGGCCTCAACTGAGCCGGAGGTCGGTGGCCAGGAGATAGTCGATCTGGCGTCGATGATCGATAATCGCGGGTTAGTGTCCGATAAAAATCTTAGCGCTTCTGCAATTCGGCTGGGTGATTGGGAGCTCGCAAGCTGCTGTTCGGGTGTTGGATGTGAAGCTGCCTACAAATTGCACCATCCAAGACTTTCTCCTATGGACCCCCTTGGGACGAGCTTCTTTTCAATTGAACTGCACTGGCTGATGGGGGCTGTCCAGGGAGAAAGCGGGGATCTCGGCGTCGAAGCTATCGCCGTCTTCGCTTTCCATCTGATAGCTGCCCGACATGATGCCAGACGGCGTCGTAAGTGGGACACGGCTGGTGTATTCAAACGCGTCACCAGGCTCAAGACGAGGCTGCTCGCCGACAACGCCCGGGCCGCGTACCTCGCGCAGTTCTCCGCGCGCGTTGGTAATGCGCCAGTGCCGGCTGCGCAATTGTACGGTCTCGCCGCCGCGATTTTCGATCACGACGTGATAGGCCCAGAGGAAATGGCTGTGCTCCGGCGACAATTCGTCGTCGAGATAGATCGGGTTGACGCTCACCGAAATCTGCCGCGTCGTCGCGCTGTATTTTGCCGTTGCCGCCATATCGGTCTCCTTGATGCAGCACGCGCGTATCGCACGGCCCGCTCCTTGCATCGTAGAGAGTAACGTATGTTCTAAGGTCATCAAGAGCCTGAAGAGCTGCCGCCTCGGGGTCATGCATGTTTTGTCGTGGCGAGCCTCTCTTCGGGCTGCGCGGTGCTGACGCTCGTGGGTCACGGCCGCGCGATTGCGCCAGCTAGCGTTGCGTTTTGGGTGATAGCCGGATGGACCCAACAGACGAGCCCTTTGTGCCTGCGTCAGGCGAGGAAAACGGGCAGGACCACGCCATGAGCCCTCCGCTGAAAAGCTCAGGGCTCGAAAGGCTGCTGCTCGTGCTCGCGGTGCTTTCGGCTGCGCTGGTCTTTTTGCCGCTGACGGCCGAGACAGCCTTTCTGCATTGGAATATTATTGGCGCGGGGCATGAGTTCATCGCGCTGCTCCGCAAGCTTGGGTTCTGGAGCTGCCTGACTTTCATGGCTGCATCTTGGCTTTTAGAGCGAGAAAAAGAAGAGGGCGGGCATCAGGCCATCATTTTCGGCCTGCTCGCAGGCCTTCTGCTTGTGGCCGCCTGGGCCCTCGAGACGCTTGTGCCCTTCGAGGGTTGGTGGCAGGTCTTGCGGCTCACCCCCGCGGTGGTATACGGCGGCCTCGCCTATGCGTTCCTAGCCCAGGATTCCGGCAGGGATCGCGGCGCTCCTCCAGACGATGAGGCGGCATGATGGGCGGGTCGCTGCTCGTTCGGGGGACGCTGAACCCCCTGGCAGGGAGCCATACTACTCATCAGCTCGATTGATGAGCCGGAGTCAGCGCGTGATCGGAGCCTTCGACGGCTCCCTTGCCCCTATCCAAAGCCTCCCGAAGGACAATTGCGACGTGGCTCGCAGCATGGCCGCTGCCATGGGCGATTTGGTGCCGGCACGAAAACCCGTTGGCGATCAATCGCGCCTCTGGGGGTGCATTGCGCAGGGTTGGCAGCAGCGAAAGTTCGGCCATCGCTTGGGACGCTGCGCGGTGCTCCGCCTCAAGCCCGAAGCTCCCCGCCATGCCACAGCAGCTTGAGTCGATCGGCTCGTAGGAGAGACCTGGAATCGAGCCAACGATCTTTCGCATGGCCTTCATGGTGCCGAACGCCTTTTGATGGCAATGGCCATGCACCAGCGCCGTAGCTTCGGGAAGCTGCTTGAAGGGCAACCGCAGGCCCCGCGCCTGCTCCCGCATAAGAAACTCCTCCAGCAGGAAAAGCTGTTTGCCCAGTTGCCCGGCCTCGGCTCCAAGGCCGAGGCAATAAAGCTCGTCGCGCAAAGACAGGAGACAGGATGGCTCCAGCCCGATGATGGGCGTTTTCGCTTCAAGGGCGGGACGCAGCGCAGCCAGGATGCGGCGGCCTTCCCGGCGCGCCTCGTCCACCATGCCGTGCGTCAAGTAAGTGCGTCCGCAGCAGAGCGGGCGGCCGGGTTCGGGATCGTCCGGCGCCGGCTGAACAGTCCTCACGCTATAACCTGCCGCCGTCAGAACTTCGATCGCGGCGTTTGCGATGTCAGGTTCGAAGTGAGTGGCGAAAGTGTCGGCGAACAGCAGCACCTCGCCGCGCGGCGCGTTCGGTACCGGCGCCGGCGGCGCGAAGGGCCGCTTGGAGAGCTGCGGCAGTGGGATCGCGGCGGCAATGCCGAAAAGCCTTTCGGCAAGTCTTGCGAGAAGCGGCGAGCGATTGCGCAACCCGATGACAAGACGCAACAGCCGCCGGTGGTTACCCGTCCATCGCGGCAGATTGGCGAACAGCCAGGTTCTCCAGGAAACACCGAGCGCCGCATTACGGTGAGCCAGGTACTCCGTCTTGATCAGCGTCATGTCCACGGCGCTGGGACATTCCTTTTTGCAGCCCTTGCAGGAAACGCATAAATCCATGGCGGCCGCTAGGCGCCGATCCGCGAAAGGCTCCTCTCCAAACTCGCCATTCAGCGCGGCCTTGAAGGCCGCAACGCGAGCTTCCGGGGTGTCGACAACATTGCCGGTCGCGCGAAAGCTCGGGCACATCACCCCCTTGCCGGTTTTGTAGCAATCGTGACTGTGCATGCAGACCGCGACGGCCTTTGCGTAATTGCCGCCCTTCGCGGGGATGCCGGAATAGGCGTCGCCGATGCCGTAGGTGTCGTAGGCCGACCAATCGAGGTAGGTTTTCATGCAGCCCTCTCCAGGATTGGGAGTAGGGAAGCAAGAAGCCAGCCAAAGCGAAGCACTAGAGTCCTTCGGGCTTAAATGGAATCGAAGCGGGACTCCCTCTCCCAGGGGGAGAGGGTTGGGGTGAGGGGCGCTTACGTTTGATAATCAAGTACTTACCCCTCACCCGGACCGCAAAGCGGTGCGGCCTCTCGCACCGGGAGAGGTGACTCGCGTTTCCATGTCAGTCGATCATACACTAGCCGGCTAATGACGGCCTGAGGTTAGAATCCCGAGGACTGCAACGCGCTTACGAAGTGGCAGCGTCTTTCTTGGCAAGGTGCTTGTACATGTGCTCGAGCGCTTCCGCGTCCATTTCTTGCGTGAACGGATACGTGTCCCGGAGCGCCTCCGCACGGATCGCTGCCGGCCTCCTGCTGATCTCGTCGTGATGCCGCTTTAAGTGCGGAAACTTCTCCCAGGCATCGTCGCCCAGGATGAAGGGAACCATGCGCGACCATCCCCAGAGGCTCATATCCGCGACGGTATAGCTGTAGCTCACGAGATGTCGGCGGTTTTTGAGCCGGGCATCGAGAATGCCGAAATGGCGCTCGGCCTCGTAGAGGTAGCGCTTCTGCGCGTAAGGCACCTTTTCCGGGGCATAATGCTTGAAATGGACAGCCTGTCCCGAGAATGGCCCGACGCCCGTGGCCACGAACATCATCCACGACAAGAGTTCGCCCCTTGCCGCCCACGTGTTCTGCGGCAGGAACTTTTTTGTCTTATCGGCGAGGTAGAGCAGGATCGCATTGCTGTCGAAGATCGGGACGCCCTCGTCGACGATCACCGGCACCTTGCCGTTGGGGTTGAGCGCCAGGAAATCCGGGTTGAACTGCTGGCCGCGCCGCGTGTCTACAGGGATCGCCTCGTATTCAAGCCCAGCTTCTTCCAGGAACAGCGCAACCTTGGTTGGGTTGGGCGAGCCGTTAAAATAGAACTTCAACATGGGCACCTCCTGCACTTTTCCACGCGTCCCGCGTGAGCCATGACTTAACAAGAGATGGGCTCTGCGCAATTATTTTGTAGCGCTCGTTCTAAATTTGTGGTGAAGATAGCCATTCCTATTCGGATAGAAAGTAAGGTTTTGGGCCGGCCGCGCGGATTCGACGAAGAAAAGGCGATTGAAGCTGCCGCCGCATGTTTCTGGGCGCGCGGTTACGAGGCGACGTCCGTCCGGGATTTGAGCGGGCGTATGGGCATCACCGGCGCGAGCCTTTACAACGCCTATGGCGGCAAGCGCGCACTTTTCGAAGCGGCGCTGGATCACTATTGCAACAGGTCTTTGCGTCAGCGCATCGCAAAAATCGAAGCAGAGACGGGCGGTCTCGCCGCCATCGATGTCTTCTTTGAGGGCGTTATCGGAAGATCGATAAGCGATAGCGACAGGAAGGGCTGCTTCCTCATCAACTCCGCTTTGGAAATCGCACCTCACGACGCGGGGCTTGCCAACGTCATCGCGGGTTATTTGATGGAGCTGAAAGGCTTCTTTGCCCGGCAAATCGAGGCCGCACGAAGCTGCGGGGAGACCGCGCCTGGGATAGACGCGGACCTTTATGCCGTGCATCTGCTTTCCGTGCTGATGGGGTTGCGCGTCATAGCCCGCTGCTGCCCCGATCGTGCGCTTCTGGAAGCTGCCGCTGCCCCGGCGCTCCGAGGTCTCCGTCTTTCCGAAACCATTCCGCGAAAGGACCCCTCATGATCGAACTCTACTACTGGACGACGCCCAACGGTCACAAGATCACGATGTTTCTCGAAGAAACAGGGCTTCCCTACACCATCGTGCCCGTGAACATCGGCGCGGGCGATCAGTTCAAGCCGGATTTCCTGGCAATATCGCCGAACAACCGCATGCCGGCCATTATCGACCGCGAGCCGGAAGGCGGCGGCGCGCCCATTTCCGTTTTCGAGTCGGGCGCCATCCTTCTCTACCTCGCGGAGAAAACCCGCCGCTTCATCCCTTCCGATCTGCGCGGACGCGTCGAGGTCTTGCAGTGGCTGTTCTGGCAGATGGGCGGCCTTGGGCCAATGGCGGGGCAAAACCACCATTTTGGCACTTACGCGCCGGAAAAAATCCCCTACGCCATCGAGCGCTACGTCAAGGAGACGAACCGGCTTTATGGCGTCTTGAACAAGCGCCTCGCGGACCGGCCCTTCGTGGCGGGCGATTATTCCATCGCGGATATGGCTGCCTATCCCTGGATCGTGCCGTACGAGCGCCAGCAGCAAAACCTGGATGACTTTCCGCACCTCAAGCGCTGGTTCGAGGAGATAAAGGCGCGCCCCGCCACGATCAGAGCTTACGAGCGCGGCAAGGAGATCAACACACAGCCCACGATGAGCGAAGAGGCGAAGAAGATCCTCTTCGGCCAGACGGCTGCGATCGTAAGGTAACGTCATCCCGGATGCGGTGCAGAAAGAAATGATGCACCGCCGATCCGGGATCTCGGAAAACACGGGTGTCTTGTGGCGATCCGTGCCGGCAGCGCACCAGTTCGCGCTGCGCATCGAACGGCCGACAACTTGGCGGTCAGGCTAAACGCCGCGCTGAAGGAAGGCCGCGACTTCCGGCGATCCGAGATCCAGTCTCACCGCAAATGCGGAGGCATCGTCCGGATCGCGCTCGACATGAAAGCCTAAGTCGCGGCACATTCTCAGCATGTTCGCATTTTCGGTGAGGACGCTCCCCCAGAGCGCCTTCAACCCCTCGCTTCTGGCATAGCGAATGAGGTGATGCATAAGCACCCATCCAACGCCGTGACCTTTCAAATCGGAACGAACCATGACCGCGTATTCGCCCTTTTCATAATCCGGATCGGCGAAGAAACGGGCGACGCCGAGCATTTCCTGCGATCCGTCGCTTGCCGTGCGGAGCGCAATGAAAGCCATTTCACGCCCGTAATCGATCTGCGTCATTCGCGCGAGGAACGAATGAGAAAACTCACGCACGGGTGCAAACAGCCGGAGCCGGACATCGTCGGGCGTCATCTTTTCCATGAACCGCTGGTAGAAGCGCTCGTCGTCGGGCCGGATTGGGCGAACCAGCACCTCGCTTCCATCCATCAGCGCGCGCTTCTGCTCCCACTGAGTTGGATAGGGCCTGATGGCGCAAGGGACCGGCGGATGGATCGCGGGATCTTCGACCTTGATGCGCGCGTCGAGCGCAATCATCCCTTTCTCGTCGATGAGAAGCGGATTGATATCCAGCTCGCGAATGGCGCGGTGCTGGACGGCGAGCGAACTCAGCTTGATAAGGCAAAGCGCAAGCCCGTTCAGATCGACAGGCGGCCTGTCCCGGTAGCCTTTCAGCAATTTGTAGATGCGCGTCGATTCGATGAGATCGCTCGCGAGCTTCAAATCGAGCGGCGTAAGAGACATCGCCGTGTCGCCGATGGCTTCGACGCCCGTTCCTCCCGCGCCGAACATGATAACCGGCCCGAACGTCCGATCGGTCGAGATCCCAAGGATGAGTTCATAGGCCCGGGGGCGGCGGATCATGGGCTGGACTGTGACACCTTCCAGGATCGCGTCGGGGGCAGCAGCCTTGATGTCCCTCAACATCTGCCGCGTGACTTTCTCCACTTCCTCCGCCGATGTCAGGTCGAGGCGAACGCCGCCGATATCGGACTTGTGTGTGAGATTGGGCGACAGGATCTTCACAACGACGGAAGAGTAGACGCGCAGCAGCTCGGATGCCTCCCTGGCGGCTTCTTCGGGCGTTGGCGCAACGCGCGTCGGCACAGTCGGGATGCCATAGGCGCCGAGCACCGATTTGGCCTCCGGCTCCGTCATGAGGCTACGCCCCTGCGCAAGTGCGCGCGCTATGCTCGCATCCACGGCTTCGGCATCGAAGCGAAGATCGGAGGGCAATGCCGGTGGTGTCTGCATAAGCTCGGCCTGGGCGCGGCCATAACGGGCCAGCTGCACCATGCCCTCGATCGCGGCCGTGGGGGTCTCGAAATCGGGGATCTTGGCGGCGCTGAAAAGCGGCCTGAGTTTGTCCTTCTCGCTTTGGGCGAGCCAGGTCGCGACCACGGGCTTTACGTGACCCAAACGCCGGCCGTTCTCAACGGCCTCGACCGTGGCTCTCGCCGCGTCCATGGAAGAAGCAAGTGCCGTCGGGCAATTCATGACCAGCACGGCGTCCGTGTTCTTATCCTGAAGGACGGCTTCCATCGCCACTCGATATCGGTCCGGACCCGCGTCTCCGATGATGTCGACCGGGTTGGCATGGGACCATGTCGGGGGAAGCAGCTTGTTCAGGGCTTCCAGCGTGCTGGGTTCAAGAGTTGCGAGCGCTCCTCTTCTATCGACCAGCGTATCGGCGGCGAGAACCCCCGCTCCTCCGCCATTGGTCACAATGGCAATCCGATTTCCCGGAATGGATTTGACCCGGGCCAGCACTTCGGCCGCATCGAACATCTGATCGAGATCGAGAACGCGCAACACGCCGGCGCGGCGCAGTGCGGCTCCATAGACGCTGTCGGAGCCTGCCAGAGCGCCCGTGTGCGAGGCGGCGGCCATGGCTCCTTCGGGGTGACGGCCAGCCTTGATTGCGATCACCGGTTTTGAGCGCGAGCAGCGGCGCGCCGCGGACATGAACTTCGACGCACGCGTGACCGATTCGATATAGAGAAACACGGCCCGGCTTGTGATATCGCCCGCGAGATAGTCGAGCATATCGCCGAGGTCCACGTCGTCGGCATCGCCGATGGAAACCACTTGGCTGAAACCGACGCCCTCGACAACCGCCCAGTCGAGCATGGCCAGCGCAATGGCACCCGATTGCGAGACGAGCGCGATGTCGCCGGGCTTCGCCAAGGTGTGCGCAAAGCTCGCGTCGAGTTTCAGGCTCGGAACCTGAATGCCAAGGCAATTGGGGCCGATGATGCGAAGGAGGTAAGGCTTTGCAGCGGCCAGCATGGCTTTCGCCAAATCGCCGTTGACGCCCGCCGTAATGACAACGGCCGCCCGGCATCCTTTGCGGCCAAGCTCTCCGATAATGCCGGGGATGGTGTGCGGGGGCGTTGCCACGACCGCAAGGCCCGGCACAAAGGGCAGAGAAGCAACATCGTGGTAGCAAGGTCTGCCCAGGATGGCGCTGTGGCCGGGATTGACGAATGCGATTTCGCCCGCAAAGCCGCCGCGCAAAAGGTTCTCGGCGACATGCAGTCCGATGGAACCGGGGCGCTCGCTCGCCCCCACAAGTACGACGCTGGACGGCTTGAAAAGAAGATCGAGGTTACGAATGGTCATATCGCGCTCCGCCTGCTGCTATTGAACTGCAGCGCTTCGACGCGACGTCCCAGCGCCGCTCGCTCTTATCTCATACTTTCGTCAGCAGCGCACGCTTGACGGAGATTACTTCACAATTGCACGTGGTTGACGACCCACGCTCCGGCAGCGGCTGCGAGGCCCGCCATCAAGATCGGCGGCAGCGTTTTCACAAAGACCGAAAGCAGGGTCACGAAAGCATTGAATGCTTTCTCGCCCGCCGAGAAGAGTTCACGAATTGCACGGGACAGGAAATACGCAACGATCGCAACGCATGCGATCAACAGCATGACCTTGGAACCCGGCATGTCGCCCACACGGGACCAGGGCACGTCTGTTATTTGCGTCGCGCACCACTGCCATATTGCTTGCACGAACTTGAAAACTGCTGCGAGCCCCTGTGTCAGCAACTGCTGCAGTTGATTGGCAACGTCCATGTGTCAGCCCCTTCTCCGCGCAACATGGTCTGTTTCCCTGCTATATGCCTGAATGAGCATGCGGCGAGCTTGCCATGACGCGAAACGGCTCTTAATCAAGGATACAACCTTCGCGGGAGGGGCCGCGCATCGGCGTCACGCCCAGGTAACGCTAATACAGTGCTTGCAGCCGGTCTTGCTTTTGGAACCTGCGATTGCCTTTCCGGTTCACCCCGATATCAATCAAGCGACGTCCTGCGGCATAAATTACGGACGCACGTATAAAAAATCTCGCGTTCGCACTTCACAAAAAGCCGGCAGAGGCGCTACCATTAGAGCATGCCAAGACGACACTCCAATATTGGCTTACTAAAAACCGATGGTTATCTCGACGGGCAGCTCCTTATTGCGATGCCGTCGATGACAGACCCGCGCTTTCATCGCGCCGTAATTTATATGTGCGCGCACTCGGCCGAGGGAGCGATGGGGTTGGTGATCAACCAGCGGGCTCCGCACATTACGCTGCCGAGGCTTCTGGAGCAGCTCGAAATAACGGCGGCCGGATCGCGGCCCGTGGCCATTCGCGTCGGGTCGATGGCCGTGCATGTTGGCGGCCCGGTCGAGACGAGCCGCGGGATTTGTCTTGCATAGTTCGGATTATTTTGCGGCCGATAGCACGCTGCCGATCAACGAGGGGGTGTGCCTGACCGCCACCATCGATATTTTGAAGGCGATTGCGAAAGGAAGCGGCCCCGACAAGGCCATTCTTGCGCTTGGTTATGCGGGCTGGGCACCGGGCCAGCTTGAGCATGAAATCCAGACGAATGGCTGGCTCAATTGTCCTGCCGATCCAGACATCATTTTCGACGGCGACCTTGAGAGCAAGTATGGGCGCGCTCTCGACAGCTTGGGCATCGACCCCTCGCATCTCGTCGGCGCCGCCGGAAGGGCTTAGGCCTGCCGTCCGATCACTTCTCCCGCCTGCCGAAAGGAAATGCCGAGCGCGCCGGCTGAGGCTGTGACGCCGGGCGGAAGGCCTCGCCGGGGCCGGGCGGCGGCGAAATCTCGTCGGGTACAATAGCCGCTGTTGCGTCTCCGTTAGCAGGCCTCGAATTCTGGCCAATGCCGAGTCGGGAGCGGCGTTTGCTCTTTCCCGGCCTCTTCTCAGGCGAAACCGGAACCGGGAGATTCGCCCTTGCCTCCGCATCCGCGAGCGCCAAGGCCTTCTCGCGCTCCTTCTCCTCTCTTTCCTTTTCCTTTTCAGCTTTGCGTTCGGCCCGTTTTTCTTCCTTTTCCTGTTCCCTGTCGTCGCGCTTTGTGGATCGGGCAATCGCGTTAAGAAGATTCACGACCTCGCGTTCCGTCATGAGATCCGCGTAATAGAAGCCCTGGCCGAAGTCGCACCCGAGCGCGCGGACATAGGCGAGGTCTTCCTCGCTGTCGACCCCAACCGCAATCACGTCCTTTCCGAGCTCATGGGCGATCGTCAGCACGGCCTTGAGCACCATCGCGCTGGAGCGCTCCTTGTCGCTCATGGTCACCAGCGAGCGGTCGATCTTGATGGCGTCGATGGAGAGCCGGTGCCAGTAGGAGAGCGACGAGAAGCTGACGCCAAACTCGTCGAGAGCCACGCTGACGTTCAAGCTCTTGAGCCAATCCAGGATCTCGATGGCTTGCTCTGGGTTCGAATTGATCAGCGTCTCGGCAATCTCAAGCCTGAGAGCGCCCTTGGGCAGCGCTTCCCGGCCGATGATGAGCCGCAAGTTCTGCACCAGATCGTGGTGGAAAAGCTGGTGGCTCGACATGTTGATGCTCAGATAGATCGGATCGTCGCGCTGGAGGATGCGGTGCCACCTCGCGCCCTGACGGATGCAGCGCTCAAACACATAGGCCCATAATTCGCCCGAGAGACCGGCCGCCTCGGCCGAAGCCTCGAACTCGGGCAGGCTCAGCCGGCCAAGCGTGGGATGTTCCCACAGGACAAAAGCCTCCATGCCCGCAAGGCGCTCATCCGCGATGCGCATGACCGGCTGGTAGAGAATGCGTATCTGGCGGCGCTCGATCGCATGTTTCAGATCGGACTGCACGATGGCGCGCTCGTCCGCCGCGCCTCTCATCTCCGGCTTGAACAGCTCGATCCTGTCGGCGCCCGCCCGCTTGGCGCGGTACATCGCGCTTTCGCCTTCGCGAAGCAGGTCTTCCGCGTGCTCCTGCGTACCGTCGAACATGGCAATGCCGATGCTGCCCGTCAGAACGAGATCGCGGCCGCCGACCTTCATGGGCGTGCGCAAGGACCGCCGCACGCGCTCCGCAAGCATGGCTATGTGCCGCGGCTCCGTGTCCTCCGAAATAAGGATCGCGAATTGCAGCGCGCTGATACGCGCAAGCGTGTCCTGAGGAGAGATGTGCCGGGTGAGCCGGCGCGCCACGGTCAGCAGCACGCCGTCGTTCGTGGCGAAGTCGGGCGAGCGGCTTTGATTTTTCAGCGCATCGAGGTCGATGAAAAATACGGTTGGCTTGATATTTTCATGGCGCGCACGCGCAACAGCGGTTTCAAGCCGGTCGAGAAAGAGTTCCCTGTTCGGCAAGCCGGTCAGGCCGTCCCGGATCGCATTGTGGAGCAGCCGCTCCTGCGCGCGCTTTTGCGCGGTGATGTTCCGCAACAACCCCACGCCGCGAAGCGTCCTTGTGGTGCGCTGTTGCGTCACCGCTGCCCGAAGTTCGTACCAAAGATAGCCGCCGTCAGCCCGTTTCATGCGGAATTCATGGTTCATATCGCCGCCCTGGCGTTCGCGCAGGGTCCAGAGGTTAAGCCGCATGCGCTCCCGATCTGAGGCGTGAAGATGCTGCAGCCAGCTGTCCGCAGCGCATCGAAGCGTCCCGGGCGATACGCCAAGCGCATTTTCCACTTCGGGGCCGGTGTTGATTTCGTTGCGGCGTCCGTCCCATTCCCACACGCTCGCGCCGGAGGCTTCCAGCGCCATGACGCGAAGCTTGAATTGCCCTGCTTCCTCGCCGGAGCCGCCGGAATCGCCGGTCTGAAACGCATACTGCGTGACCGTCACTCCGATCAGCATGAGGAAGACCACGAGACCGGCCGACAGCGCGGATACGACGATGTCGCCCGAAACCTTGCCCGTGATGGTAACGGCCGAGGCGAACAGCCAGACCATGAAGAGCAGCCACGATGGCAGAATGGAAAGCGCGCGCTCCTGTCCGCGAAGAGCCAGGAAACCGATCACGCCGCTGCCGATCACTGCAATCGGGACAAAGGAGAGCCTCGCCAGGCCCGCGGTGAGCTGGGCATCGATAAGCGCAAAAAACACCAATCCCAGTTGCGCGGCGATCCAGCCGAAAAATGCCAGGGAGATCCAGGAGTGCCACAGCCTCAAATTCAGATAGGTGTAGAGGAAGATGACAAGGCTTGCCGCGAAGAAGGCTTCCGCCGTCGCTCGATAGGTGCCGTTATCCTCGGATGAGAGCTGAAAAAGTTTATGCCAAAAGCCGAAATCGACGCAGAGATAGCCAAGAGCGGCCCATGCGACGAGCGCCGTGGCGGGGAAGATGAGCTTGTGATTGGCTGCGAAAATCGCCGTCAGGAAGATCGCGAGAATGCCCGTAATCCCAAGCAAGATGCCGTGAAATAGGGCGGAGTCCCGCTGCCGTTTGCCGAAGCTGCCCGGTGAGGACAGGTAAAGCCTTGGGACCGACGCCGAGGCCAATTCCACGATGAACGTGACGGTGGTGCCCGGTTCGATGGAAATCCGGTAGATATCGAGGTAGTCGTAATCCTCATTCCGTTCCGGGCGGAAGCCAAGCGACGGCGTAACGTTGGTAATTCGCGGCGCGTCCAGGTCCGGCTTAGCGACGCGCGATCCAACGATGTCGTAGCGTTGGGCTGTAAGGAAGCGCACGACCGGCTTGTCGGTCGGATTGCTGAGCGCAAACACGACCCAGCTTGGATTTGTGCCCGGCGTCTTGGCCGAGACCGTCATGCGCCCGGCGATGCCGTCGGCGCTCGGCGCGGTCTCGACGCTGAGCTTGTCGCCGCGCCGTTCGTAGAACTCGCCGAGAAGCGTGATATCGATCTTCTCGTCGTCGGGACCGATAACGATAGGTTCGACAGCCATCGCAGGCGCGGTCAGAGACGCCAGGGCGATAAAAAATGCCGCTGTCAACGCAAGAAGCGTCAGTGAGACGCCTCTCGCTCGCCAGAGTGCCACGCAAGCCGCAGTCCGCGCGATGCGGAGGTTATCGTGCTCTCGCATCGCTAGACCTGCCAACCGCCGCTTCGGTCAAGGCGTGAGATCTTCATTGAGTAGCGCAAAAAGCCAATGGTCTTGCCATATGCCATTAATTTTAAGATACCGCCGGGCCAAGCCCTCATATTGGAACCCTGTCCGGTTCAAAAGCGCCGCCGACGCCTTGTTGTCTGGCAAGCAGGCCGCCTCCAACCGATGAAGACGCAAAACATCGAACACAAACCAGATGACCGCGCGCACCCCCTTGGTCATGTACCCTTGCCGGGCGTACGGCTCACCGATCCAATACCCCAGGGAGCAGCTCTGGCTTACCCCACGCCGGATATTGCTCAACGTTACACCCCCGATTAATGCGTTATCAGAGGTTCTGAACAGAAAAAAGGCGTAACCGAGATCCTGGCGCGCATCGCGATAATAATAGCGGATGCGGCGGCGGTAGGTGTCGCGGGTGAGTTCGTCTCTTGTCCAGCGCGGTTCCCAGGGTTCGAGGAAGGCGCGGCTTTGGGCGCGAATGGTGGCCCAGGCCTTGTAATCGGACATTTGGGGCTCGCGAAGGAACACCCCATCGCCCTCGACGTGGGGTCTGCTCTCGTAGAAGAACATGCGCGCTCCGCCGAGCATGGCGCCCGTCACGCGGCAAGAGCGCCGGATAGGAACGCTTCAGCCGTATCGGCCACCGCGGCAGCGGAGCCTCGCGCCCCGACAACCGCAGAAACCATCTCCGGCTTGGTGCGAAAGCCCCGGCCCACGGCTCGCACGTCTTCGCACGTGATCCCGTCGATCTTGTCGATCAGCTCCTCGTTCGAGATCGGCCTGCCAAACACCATGAGGTCCCAGGCCAGCTGACCTGCCCGCGCCTCGCAGCTTTCCAGGCTCATGAAAAGCCCCGCCTTGATCTGCGCCTTGGCCCGTGCGAGTTCCTGCTCGGTCGGCCCGAGTTCGGCGAGATCGGCGAAAATGCCAAGCGAGAGCGTCGCCAGCTCGCGCAATTGCTGGGGACTCGTCGCGGCATGCAGTCCGATCACGCCGCTGTCGGTATACCCCCAATCGAAGGCATGGATGTCGTAGCAGAGCCCGCGCTTCTCGCGCACTTCCTGGAAAAGCCGGGAAGCCATGCCTCCACCCGCGATCCCCGCGAAGATGCGCCCGGCGAAGGCGGCGTCGTGGCCGTTTGGATAGCCCTCGAAGGCATAAAGGACGTGGCACTGCTCGAAGCGTTTGTCGGAGACGGCGTTGCCGCCTTCGAACTTGGCGCGCTTGGTCTGGCGCGGCGCGTCCGGCGGAAGACCGGTGAAGAGCTGTTCCGCGAGCTTATGGAGCCCATCGTGATCGACTGCGCCCGCCGCGCTGAGGATCATGCGAGACGCCGAGTAGTTCTCGTTGCGGAAGCGCTTAAGGTCAGCTGCGGAATGCCGGGAGATGGTCCGGTCTGTGCCGAGGATAGAACGCCCCAGCGCTTGATTGGGGTAGGCTTCGGCAAGCGCCAGATCGAAAACGATGTCGTCCGGGCTGTCTTGCGTCGCGGCGATTTCCTGGAGAATGACCTCGCGCTCCCGGTCCATCTCGTCGTCGGTGAAGGACGGGTTCAAGAGAAGGTCGCCGATCAGGTTGAGCCCAAGCTCCACGTCGCTTTTCAGAACGCGCGCGTAATAATTGGTCGCCTCCGACGAGGTAACGGCGTTCAGCGCGCCGCCTGCGCCCTCGATTTCCTCCGCGATCTGCATCGGCGTCCGCGTCGGCGTGCCCTTGAAGGCCATATGTTCGAGAAAATGGGCCACGCCATGCTCGTGGTCCGTTTCGGCCCGCGCGCCGGCGGCAACGAACACCCCAACCGTAGCCGTTTCAAGCCCTGCCATGCGGTGGGTGACGATCCGCATCCCATTCTTGAGCTGGCTGGTTTGAACTGTCATGAGTGAACCTCGAATGTCATGAATGCTGGCGGACACGGCCGGACGCCGCGTTTGCCTCAATATAGCCGGCAACCTCGGCCGGTGAGTTGGGAAGCCGGACGCAGCGCTCGCGCCCCGCTAGTAACTCCTTGAGCCGTTCGGGAACCTTGGCCGTCTGGCCGGTCGCCCGCTTTACGGCTTCGGGGAACTTGGCCGGATGCGCGGTGCCGAGTACGACCATCGGCCCCGGCGTGCGCTCCTGCTCCCGGTGCGCCGCGGCAAGCCCCACCGCCGTATGCGGATCGATGAGCATGCCGGTCTCCCGGAAAAGCTGGCGCATGACCGCGCCCGCCTCGTCCCGGCTGACGCGATGCGCCGAGAACCGCTCGCGCATCGGCGCGAGAGTAGAGGGAGGGATTTCGAAACGGCCCTTCTCCCGCAAATCCGTCATAGCCCGCGTCACGAAGGACGGGTCGCGGCCGCTCTCCTCGAAGAGAAGACGTTCGAAGTTGCTGGAAACTTGGATATCCATGCTCGGGCTGTCGGTCGGCATCACCGCCCGCGGCTCGTAGCGGCCGGTTTCGAGGGCGCGTGCAAGAATATCATTCTCATTGGTGGCGATCACAAGCCGTCCCATGGGAAGCCCCATCCTCACTGCCGCGAACCCGGCAAAGATATCGCCGAAGTTTCCGGTTGGGACCGAAAAGCTGGGCCGCGACTCGGGGCCAAGATTTGCGCTCGCCGTATAGTAGTAGACAGCCTGCGCGATGATTCGCGCCCAATTGATGGAATTTATGGCCGAAAGCGCGTGGCGGTTGCGGAAATCGGCATTGCCGAACAGCGTCTTCACGATGGCCTGCGCATCGTCGAAGGTGCCATCGATGGCGATGGCGTGGATGTTGTCTTCCTGCGCCGTCGTCATCTGCTTACGCTGGAAGTCGCTGATGCGCCCGTCGGGGAAGAGAATGAAAAGCTCGATGTCCTCGCGCCCGCGAAACGCCTCGACGGCGGCGGCCCCGGTATCGCCCGAGGTTGCGCCGAGAATCGTGGTGCGCGCACTTCTCCGCTTCAGCGCCCGCTCCATGAGCCGCGAGAGCACCTGCATCGCGAAATCCTTGAACGCGAGCGTCGGCCCATGGAAGAGTTCGAGGAGAAAAAGGTCCGGCCCGATCTGGTGCAAGGGCGCGGTATCGGGATCGCTGAACCCGGCGTAAGCGTCCGAAACGAGCGCGA
Organism: uncultured Alphaproteobacteria bacterium; assembly: GCA_963834165.1. Classification (GTDB taxonomy): domain Bacteria; phylum Pseudomonadota; class Alphaproteobacteria; order Rhizobiales; family Rhodomicrobiaceae; genus Rhodomicrobium. The sequence continues at coordinate 474,790 of CAWIAL010000019.1, forward strand.
ACAGGTCCGAATGCCCCGGATTTCCGCCTGTGAACGGCGCGATGACGTGCGCGGCTGCCGCCGCATAATGCGCAGTCGGAAGCGCAGGAAGGGACGCAAGCTGCGGCCAGGAAGCGGGCATGTAGAGGCCGCCATCGGGTGCGAGCCCTGCAAGCAAAACTTCCTCGAAGTCTGCGGGAGGGGCGGCTCCCCGTGTCGAGACGTACATCATTATCTTTTTTTATAAGCTGCGGCCGGACCGGCCATTCCTTTGCACAATATGACGGAGTTGACCCGGTGTCATCTCCGGTTAATCAAGTCAACCGCATTCGGGATTGCGAACTGGTTCGCGCATTCAAGTCCGCGCGATCAGGAAGCCGTAAACCACCGCGAGCGCAGCGGCGAGGCCGAACCACGTCAGGGCATATTCGAGATGGCGATTGGGGATGGCGGCAAGAAGCTCGTGCGGGTCGCGCGCCTTGGGCCACCCCTGAGCTTTGGGCGATGGTTCGGCCTCGATATATTCGCTGAGGACAACGCCATCGCCTTCAAATCCCGCGGCCTTCGCCATGGCCGGGATGTCCGCGCCGTAGAACAGCCGCTTGGCCATGTCGGGCGGCGGCGTGAACCAGCCGGGCTTCTCGGACAAGCGCAGAATGCCCGTCACGGTGGCTTCGCCTCCCGGAACGCCGCCGTTATCGACGACGTTTCTCGGCGCAAAACCGCGGTTGACGAATACGATGCTTTTGCCGAGCCTCAATGGCGCGAAGAGAAGATAGCCGAACCCGTCTTGGGTCTGCGCGCGCACGGCTTCAGGCGCGGGAACCAGCATCTTCACCGTTTGAGCATCCTCAAACGTGCCCTTGGCCTCGACGCGCCGGAACTCGCGCGCCTGCTCGTCGGCATTTGGCGCTGGCGGATCATAGGCGACGGGCGCTGCCGCCAGCCCCTGCTCGAAGCGGGCGATGAGATCGTTTTTCCACTCGCGGCGCTGAAGCTGCCAAACGCCGAGCGCGATCAGGATGCTAAATGCGCCGAGCGGCGAGGATGGTCAGCGTAATCCGGCTTCTTGCAAAGCGAGTGCGTCCTGAATCGATCTCAGGGGCAATGCCGCTCATTTGAGCCTGCCCTCCGAGGCCTTGTTCGAATATTGCAAGGCGATCAGCGTAGCCTTGAAGGGACGAAGAATGAGGAGCGGCAGCCCGATGGCGAGCGGAATCCAAAGGAGCGCATGCACCCAATAGGGCGGCGAATAAAGCACCTCCACAATCAGCGCACCGCCCGTGACGATGAATCCAACGATGAGCATGATGAACACGGCCGGTCCATCGCCCGAATCCGCGAAGCTATAGTCGAGCCCGCAAACGGGGCAGCGGTCCGCGAGCGAAAGGAAACCATTGAACAGCGCGACCCTTACCGCAACGCGGACAGCGGCAAAGAAGCCCCGCAACCCAGGGCGAGACTTGCTCTTGCACCGCCATCGCATCCTCCGCGCCGCCGCTTCGCCTCAACTGGTTGCGGCCACTGTGCCCGCCCCCCAGACATAGATACTCGCGAAAAGGAACAGCCAGACCACGTCCACGAAATGCCAGTACCAGGCCGCGGCCTCGAAGCCGAAATGCCGTTCCGGCGTAAAGTGCCCGGCCCAAGCCTGGAGGAACACCACGGTCAGGAAGATCGTGCCGATGATCACGTGGAGGCCGTGGAAGCCGGTGGCCATGAAGAAGGTCGAGCCGTAAACGTGCCCGGCAAAATTGAAGCCGGCATGGGTGTATTCATACGCCTGGCCTGCCGTGAAGAGCAGCCCGAGCAGGATCGTCAGGCCCAGTCCCCAAAGCATGCCCTTGCGGTCCCCGGTCTGGAGCGAATGATGCGCCCAGGTGACGGTCGTGCCCGAGGTAAGGAGCACCAGTGTGTTGAAAAGCGGGATTTCCCAGGGGTCGAACGTATGCCTGAACGTACCGTCGGGCGTCGGCACTGGCGGCCATTTGCCGCCAAGGACTTGTTCGCGGCCAACGACGCCGACCTGCAATCCGTCGGCGATTTTGTGAACATCGTCGGGGAAAAGCGAGACCCCGAAATAGGCCCAGAACCACGCCACAAAGAACATGACCTCCGAGGCGATGAACAGCATCATGCCGTAGCGGAGCGAAAGCTGTACGACAGGCGTGTGGTCGCCCTTGTAAACGCCCTCGATGACCACGTCGCGCCACCAGAGGAACATCGTGAGGAGCACGCCCGCGAACCCGGCGGCGAACACCCAGGGTCCCTTCACGCCAAAGACGCCGTCCCCGCTCGACTTCATCCAGATAATCGCGCCAAAGGCGAGCACGAACGCCGAAATCGACCCTACGATGGGCCACGGGCTCGGGTCGACCAGATGGTATTCATGATGCTTGACGTGTTCCTGAGCCATGACTTTCCCCAAATGCTCAACCCGGATTTTGAGTTTTGGCGGGAGCCGAAGCGGCTTGATCGCGCGTCGGCTTCTGCACTTTGAAAAAGGTGTAAGACAGCGTCATATCGCGGACGGTCTTCGCGTCGCGGTCTTTCAGGATCGCGGTGTCGATGAAGAAGGAGACCGGCATCTCGGCCGTTTCGCCCGGCTTCAGCGTCTGCTCGGTGAAGCAGAAGCATTGTATTTTCGTGAAGTATTGCCCCATGATGTCGGGGCTGACGTTGAAGACGGCAGAGCCCGTGACGGTGTCCTTGGAGCGGTTCGTGGCCCGGAAATACGCGAGCCTGTTCTCGCCGACGTGCAGCGTCATCTCCGGCTGCATTGGCTCGAAGGTCCAGGGGAGGCCAGGCGTAACGTTGGCGTCGAAACGCACGGTAACCGTTTCCGGCGCGATGGCGTTCGAAGCCGAAGCCGCTCGCTGGGGCGTTCCGGCCCAGCCAGTCTTGGCGCAAAAGATGCGATAAAGGGGCACGGCGGCGAACGAAAGCCCAACCATCAAGGCCACGACCGCAAACAACCCAAGGGCCAAACGTCCGTTTGGCCCGCCAGGCACTGTAAGCAGATTCCGGCGGTTTAACCTACGGAACCAACCCCTCACCCCAGCCCTCTCCCCGCGGGAGAAGGAGCAGGGCGCGACCGTCGCGGCGGCGTGCGAGGGGTGTCGCGTTGGCGTCCTCGGTGAACCCTGTTTAGAATGGCCGGTTGGCGACATTGGCTCCGAGCCTCACAATCGTGACGAGGAAGAACATCAAGGCGAGCCCGGCCAGCGCCCAGGCGATGGCGATCGAGCGAAGCCTTTGCCTGCGCTTCGCCTCAGCGCCGGGAAGGGGCGCAACGCGGCGTGGAGCCTGCGTCAGAAGCGGGCCGCGCAGCTTATCGTCCGAGTCCAAAGCCATGATCCACCCACAGCGCGCCGAAAAGCGCGAAAAGATAAAGGATTGAGTAGGTGAAGAGCTGCCGGGAAGCCTTGTCGGCCTCGAAGCCTTCACGAACCCGGAATACGCGCCAGGCGCAAAACAGGAACCCTGCGCCGAGCGCCGCCGCGACGGCCGCATACGCAGAGTGCGCAAACCCGAGGATGACCGGCAGAAATCCGGCGAATGCTGTCGCCGCCGTATAGAGGACGATTTGCAGGCGCGTATGATCTGCGCCATGCACGTTCGGCATCATGGGCACGCCGGCGCGGGCGTAGTCGCGCGAGCGGTACAGAGCCAGCGCCCAGAAATGCGGCGGCGTCCAAAGAAAGACGATCAGAAAGAGCGCGAAACTCTCCCAGGACACGCTCGACGTGGCCGCCGCCCAGCCGATCATCGGCGGCAAGGCTCCCGCCGCACCCCCGATCACGATGTTCTGCGGGGTGCGCCGTTTCAGCCAATGCGTGTAGATGACGAGATAAAAGACGATACTGCCCGCTAGCAGGGACGCCGCGACCCAGTTGATGAGGAGGCCGAGGCTCAACACGGAAAACGCCGCGAGAAAAAGCCCAAACGCCGCCGCCTCGTCGCGCGGGATCAGCCCTCGCGGGATCGGCCGCTTCGCCGTGCGCTGCATGAGCCCGTCGATGTCGGCGTCGTACCACATGTTGAGAGCGCCAGCCGCGCCTGCGCCCATGGCGATCAGGATTAGCGCCGTGACGGCGAGGACCGGATGGAAATGCACCGGCGCCACTGCCATGCCGACCGCTGCCGTGAACACTGCAAGCGACATCACCGTGGGCTTCAGCAGCGCGATGTAGTCCCCGACCGTTGCCACGGCCACAGGCGTTGCAGCACTATTGGACAGTGAGACCTCAGCTTCGCTCATGATACTTCTTTAATTCTAGGCTTTGCTGAAGCCTCTCCCGCAGCGGCCTCGCAAAGCAGGTTCAAATAGGCTTATGTAATACGCGGCAGTTCCTCGTAGGTGTGGAACGGCGGAGGCGATGGAAGCGTCCATTCCAGCGTCGTAGCACCCGCCCCCCATGGATTTGCGCCCGCGAGCTTTTTCTCCGAGAAAGCCTTGGCGAGAACGACGAGGAAGACGAGCACGCTCACCCCGCCGATATAAGAGCCGATCGAGGAAACGAAGTTCCAACCCCAATAGGCGTCGGGATAGTCCGCGTACCGCCTCGGCATGCCTGCCGCGCCGAGGAAGTGCTGCGGGAAGAAGGTGAGGTTCACGCCGATGAACGTCAGCCAGAAGTGCAGCTTTCCGAGCGGCTCCGAGTAGGTGTAGCCGGTCATCTTCGGGAACCAGAAATAGAACCCGGAGAAGATCGCGAACACGGCTCCGAGCGACAGCACATAATGGAAGTGCGCGACCACGTAGTAGGTCTGGTGCAACTGCCGGTCGATACCCGCATTTGCGAGCACGACGCCCGTAACGCCACCCACCGTAAACAGAAAGATGAACCCGATGGCCCACAGCATCGGCGTCTTGAACTGGATCGAGCCGCCCCACATGGTCGCGATCCAGGAGAACACCTTGATGCCCGTCGGCACCGCGATCACCATCGTCGCAAACACGAAATACGCCTGCGTATTCACGCCGATGCCCGTCGTGTACATGTGATGCGCCCAGACGATGAAGCCGATCGCGCCGATGGCGACCATGGCGTAGGCCATCCCGAGATAGCCGAATACCGGCTTTCTGGAGAAGGTCGAAACGACCTGGCTGATCATGCCGAAGCCCGGCAGGATCAGGATGTACACTTCTGGATGGCCGAAGAACCAGAACAGGTGCTGGAACAAGAGCGGGTCGCCGCCGCCTTGAGGATCGAAGAAGGTCGTCCCGAAGTTGCGGTCGGTCAAAAGCATGGTGATCGCGCCCGCCAGCACCGGCAGCGACAGGAGAAGAAGGAATGCCGTCACCAGGATCGACCACACGAACAAGGGCATCTTGTGCAGCGTCATGCCGGGTGCGCGCATGTTGAAGATGGTCGTGATGAAGTTGATCGCGCCGAGGATCGACGATGCGCCCGCCAGATGCAGCGAGAGGATCACGAAATCCATCGCCGGGCCTGGATGGCCGGTCGTGCTGAGCGGCGCGTAAAGCGTCCAGCCTCCGCCGAACCCGTTCGATCCCGGCGCGCCCTCGACAAAAAGCGAGAGGATCAGGAGCGTGAAAGAGGAGGGCAGAAGCCAAAATGCGATGTTATTCAGGCGCGGGAAGGCCATGTCGGGCGCGCCGATCATGAGAGGCACCAGCCAGTTCCCGAAGCCGCCGATCATGGCGGGCATGACCATGAAGAAGATCATGATCACACCATGGCTCGTCACCGCGACGTTGTAGGCCTGCGCGCTCGAAAAAATCTGAATCCCGGGATACATCAATTCCATCCGGATAAGGATGGAAAGGATGCCGCCGATAATGCCGGCGATCAGCGCGAAGATAAGATAAAGCGTGCCGATATCTTTATGGTTCGTAGAAAATAGCCAGCGCCTGACAAAGCTTGCGGGCCGGCCATCGTGATAATCCGCTGCCACTTCTTTCTGCATGACGTGCCTTTAAGCCCTGCGCCGCCCTCGCGGCGTTCGATGCATTAACGCTCGTTTGCGGCGGCAAGGTCCGCGGCTGCGACCTTGTTCCTCTCCAAGCTCGCGCTTTTCTGCTTGTCGCTGATCCATGCGCGGTAGTCGCCGTCGCTTACAACCTTCACCGCGATGGGCATGTAGGAATGCCCCTGACCGCAGAGCGCGGAGCATTCCCCGTAGTAGGTGCCGGTTTCCTTTGCGAGGAACCAGGTGCGGTTGATCCTGCCCGGAATACCGTCCGCCCGGCTGCCGAACGAAGGGACGACCCACTGGTGGATCACGTCTCCGCCGGTGATCAACACCTGCACCACCTTGTTCACCGGAACGACCATCTCGTTATCGACGGACAAGTTGCGGATCTGGCCGGGCTTCAAGTCCTTCTCGTCGATGGGATAGGAATTGAAGGCGACCTTGTCGTCCGGGTATTCGTAACTCCAGTACCACTGCTTTCCAGTGGCTTTCACAACCACATCGGCCTTCGGGAAGTCGAATTGCCGGAAGAGGAGCCTGAAAGACGGGATCGCGATCACGACCAGGACAAGAACCGGAATGATCGTCCACAGCACCTCTATGGTGGTGTTGTGCGAAAGCCGGGACGGGACCGGATTCGCGCTCTCCCGGTAACGGATCATCACCCATGCGAGGAGCGCCATGACGAAGGCCGTGATGGCGACGATGATTACAAGCAAAAGATCATTGAAACTCTTCATGGAGTTTAGCATGGGCGTGACAGAATCAGGAAACCCAATTTGCCAATCTCTTGGTGCGCCAATAGCCGCAAACGCATTCTCTATGCCGGCCAATGTAGCGGAAGCTAAGCAGAAGCCGAACACGGATAATCGTGCTCTCATGACCCGACCTTCAACAAGTTGTTCTTATCGTGCAAAACTATATAGTTGCGGTAACTAGGAGCGGCAAAACCGACAATGCCACTTTCCTTGTACTGCACAACCCCGTTGGGCGGCTTCTGGTTCAAAACTCCGTGTCAAACTTGAACTGCGCAACTAAAGATTGCGTGGGTGAATAACAGCCAAAGTCTCAATTTGGCCCCTATTCCTTGCCGAGTAACGGGTATTGGATCGCCCGGCTTTTCAACACGGTGTGCAATGATGTTACGACCGGCCAAGCTCCTCGCCGCTTGCTTTCTCCTCGCCTCCGCCTTCGTCCAGGCTCACGCTCAGTCGGAGGTTGGCTCGGGGCAGGTCAAGGCGATCTACGGGGCCTGGAAGCTCAAATGCGCGCAGATTGCCGGGGCGAAGCACGATAAATGCGCGCTGGTGCAGGACCTCAAGCTCGAGGACCGGCCCAATATGTTTTTGACGGTTTTGCTGATGCGGTCTTTCGATAGCGACAAGAAAATTCTCCGCATCGTCGCGCCGTTGGGCGTCGTCCTTCCCGCAGGTCTCGGATTGAGGGTCGATGGCGCCGACGTCGGCAACGTCAAATTCCTGAAGTGCTGGAAATTCGGCTGCCTCGCCGAAGTGATTGTCGACGACACGCTCGTGAGCAAATTCACCTCGGGTCAGACCGCCAGCTTCATCGTCTTCCCCACGCCGGATTCCGGGATAGGGTTTCCCGCGCCGCTCGCAGGCTTCGCCGAGGGCTTGAAGGGCTTGAACTGAGCATCCCCAATTGTCATGGCCGGGCTTGACCCGGCCATCCACAAGCCATGGGAACACAGCGGTTTTTGCTCTGGATGGCCGCATCAAATGCGGCCATGACAGCGAGAGTCCGTTCAGCTGCGCCGAAACTTCGCGAGGTCCATGTGCTCGGCGTATATCCACCGCACTGTGCGGGTTGCAGAGCGCATGATGACGGTATGAGTCTCGATTTGCCCGTCGTAGAACTTGACGCCGCTCAGAAGCGACCCGTCCGTGACTCCGGTTGCGGCGAAGATGATATCGCCGGAGGCCATGTCGGCTGTGGAATATTTGCGCTTCAAATCCTTGATGCCGAAATGCTCGGCCTGCCGGAGGTGCTGATCGTTGAGCGCCGCCAGCCGGCCCTGAATCTGGCCGCCGATGCAGCGCAGCGCCGCCGCTGCGAGCACGCCTTCGGGCGCACCGCCCATGCCCAGATAGATGTCTATGCCCGTTTCTTCCGGCTCGCAGGTTTGAATGACCCCCGCTATGTCTCCGTCGCCGATGAGGCTCACCGCAGCGCCTGCCGCCCGGATTTCCTCAATCAGCCTTGCGTGGCGCGGACGATCCAGCACGCAAGCCGTGATGTCACGGATATGGACGCCTTTGGCCGCCGCAAGCCTCTCCAGGTTCTCCGCCACCGAGTAATCGAGGCTCACGAGCCCTTCCTCGTAGCCCGGACCGATGGCAATCTTCTCCATGTAAATGTGGGGCGCGTTGAGAAGCCCGCCCTGCTCCGCGACAGCCAGAACCGCGAGTGCGCCGGGCAAAGATTTCGCGCAGAGCGTTGTGCCTTCGAGGGGGTCCACCGCGATATCGACGGGAGGGCCGCCGCGACCGATCTCCTCTCCGATGTAGAGCATGGGAGCGTCGTCGCGCTCGCCCTCGCCGATCACGACCTTGCCCGAGACCGGCAAGTCGGCAATCTCGTGGCGCATTGCCTCGACCGCTGCTGCGTCGGCCTCCCGTTCGTCGCCGCGGCCGCGAAGGCGTGCCGCAGCGACCGCCGCCCCTTCGGTCACGCGCGCAATGTCAAGCGAAAGCGTGCGCGTCAGGCTGCTTGATGTGGAGGTCAGTCCCGTCTGGTTTTCCATAACGCCTTCCTTCGCGATGAGGCTTTGCGGACCTGTAGCACGCTCGCCTAGAAAGCCTCAATGCGTATCATCTGGGGGTTGCCTGCGACATGACCGTCTTTTACGATGGCATCGAGCGCAGTCCGGAGAAAATCTTCGCGCGTGCGGTGGGTGATCATGACGACAGGAGTTGGCTCACCCTCATATCCCGGCCGTCCGAAGCCAGGCAAATCGGGTGCTTCGCGCTTCTGCACCACGCTTTCGAGAGAAATTCGCTGCTCCGCCATGCGCGTCGCGATTGCGGCGATCGCACCGGGGCGGTCGAACACGGACAGGCGGATGTAATATCCGCCTTCGTGCGTCCACATCTGTGCGCCTGCCTGAGGTTCGAGTTTCGCAACCGGCAGGATGAAGGGCGGGTTGATGTGCCCGCGTGCAATGTCGATGATGTCGCTCGCAACCGACGATGCCGTTGCGCGCGAGCCGGCGCCCGGCCCCGCGAGGATGATGAGCCCCGCGAAATCGCCTTCGACGGCAACGCAGTTCAGCGCGCCGTCCACGCCCGCAAGTGCGCTTGTTTTTGGGATCATGGAGGGCGAGACCCGCGCCTCGATCCCGCTCTCGGTCTTGACGGCGACGGCAAGCAGCTTGATGCGGTAGCCGAGTTCTTCAGCCGCGTCGAAATCGGCGGGCGTTATCGCCCGGATGCCTTCAAGATGGATCGCGCCGAAATCGGGATGCACGCCAAAGGCGAGTGCGGACAGCAGCGCGAGCTTGTGAGCGGCGTCCTGCCCATCGACATCGAAAGATGGATCCGCCTCTGCGTAGCCGAGCGCCTGGGCCTCGCGGAGGACGTCGGCGAAGGGCAGCCCCTCGCGCTGCATGCGCGTCAGGATGTAGTTGCTCGTGCCGTTCAGAATGCCGTAAACGCGCGAAATCGAGTTGCCGAGCAGGCTTTCCCGCAAAGACTTCACGATCGGGATGCCGCCCGCGACCGCGGCCTCGAAATTCAGGGACACGTTATTCTTCTCGGCGAGCGCGGCAAGAGCAACGCCGTGCCGGGCCAAGAGCGCCTTGTTCGCCGTGACCACGTGCTTCCCGGCGGATAGCGCAACTTCGACGCTCTGAAGCGCTTTTCCCTCTTCGCCACCGATCAACTCGACAAACACGTCGATGGTGCTCGATTGCGCAAGCTCGATGGGATCGTGGAACCAGGGAATGTTCTGAAGGTCGATGCCTCGATCCTTGTCGCGGAACCGGGCGGAGACCCCTGTAATTTCTATTCGCCGGTTGCTCCGGTCCGCTATGGCCGCGCCGTTCTTGTTGAGGAGCGAGACGAGCCCCGCTCCGACCGTTCCCAGCCCGGCAATGCCCAGTCGAAGCGGCTTATAACTCTTCATGCAACTAGCGCCCTAAAACCGTTAGCGTACCCCGGATGCCTGGCCCTGCGCGAAGGGGATCACGTTGTGAAGCGTGACATCCGCCGACGAGAGGAACTTCTTGATGGCGCGCCCGGCCTGCCTGATCCGATGCTCGTTCTCGACCATGGCGATGCGGACATATCCCTCGCCATACTCGCCGAAGCCGAGGCCGGGAGAAACCGCGACGCCTGCCTTTTCGAGGAGAAGCTTCGAAAATTCCAGCGAGCCGACCTGCTCCATGCCGGGAGGTAGCGGCACCCAGGCAAACATCGTGCCTTGCGGAGCCGGAATTTGCCAGCCCGCCCGATCCAGCGATTCCACGAGGCAATCGCGCCTGCGCTTGTAAATCTGGCGCATCTCCTCGACGCAATCCTGCGGGCCGTTGAGCGCCGCGGCGGCAGCGACCTGAACAGGCGTGAAAGCGCCGTAATCGAGATAGGATTTGACGCGGGCGAGCGCGGCGCAGAGGCGTTCGTTGCCGACGCAGAACCCCATCCGCCATCCCGGCATCGAATAGGTCTTTGAAAGCGAGGTGAATTCCACGGCCACGTCCATCGCGCCCGGTACTTGCAGGATCGACGGCGGCGGATCCGTGTCGAAGTAGATTTCCGCGTAGGCGAGATCGGAGAGAATGATCAGCTCGTGCTTCTTGGCGTAATCCACAACTTCGCGGTAGAAGTCGAGGCTGGCCATGAGCGCCGTCGGGTTGGACGGATAGCTGAGCACCAGCGCCAACGGCTTCGGAATGCTGTGCCGGACGGCCTTGTCCACGGAGTCGAGAAATTCGGAATCGACGCTCGCGGGAATGTGCCGGATGGCTGCACCCGACATGATGAACCCGAACTCGTGGATCGGATAGGTCGGATTTGGCACAAGGATAAGGTCGCCGGGCGCTGTGATGGCCTGCGCCATGTTGGCAAAGCCTTCCTTGGAGCCAAGCGTCGCGACGACCTGCGTCTCGGGATTGAGCTTCACGCCGAAGCGCCGCGCATAATAAGCCGCCTGCGCCCGTCTCAGGCCGGGGATGCCTCTTGAAGCGGAGTAGCGGTTCGTCCGCGGCTTTTTGACCGTCTCGATCAGCTTTTCGATAATGTGGTCCGGCGTCGGCAGATCCGGGTTCCCCATGCCGAAGTCGATGATATCCTCCCCCCGCGCTCGTGCCGCCGCCTTGAGCTTATTTACTTGCTCGAACACGTAGGGCGGCAGTCGTTTGATGCGGTGAAATTCTTCGGTCATGATGGAGTGTTTCCTGAATAGAGCGCCGCTCGAAGCGAAACGCATCGATTACCTATAAAGCCGGAGCCACGCTGATGTCCATGAGGCTTTGCGCTTTGCGGCTAAGTGTTAAGCCAAGATGCATGGTTGAGCATGGAACCGGAGCTGCCCGGAGAACCGGGAGCCAACGCCAGCCATTGCCGTCAATGAGATGCCACGCCCCTCCGGTACGCTTGAGCGATCCTGGGGGGCCTCGATAAAAACCGGCTCGATGCGAACCGCACAAAATGGACTCCGCAAATCGCTGCGCTTGAGACTTCGCTCTAAAGTGGCGAGGCGAAAGCAGGCTTCATAAACATACTGGCTCTTTGAATAGCTGACTATTGCGTCTTGGCGGCGTCGCTGTTGTGGGTCTGATCCTGCTTTTGCAAGTCTTGCACCGCCTTCTGGCGTTCTTCCGGCGTCAGAATGGTCCCAAGATCCGAGATCTTCGAGAGGCTCGGATAGGATGTATCCTCGGCGCAGGCGGTAAGTCCCGCGCAAAGCGCTAATGCTAAGACGCTGGCAACGGCAGGAGCGAACCGGCGTGGACTTTCAGCCTTCAACTTGGCACGCAACGCGAACTTCTTAAAAGCTCGATGCATGGCAGCCCCCCATTTCGCGAACCCGCGAATCTCTTGCCTTTATCCACGCAGTATGCGGAGTTTGTGTGTCCAGGTCTTTCTCAATTTGTAACAAACTTTGCTCGCTTCGGCCCCGCGACGCTCAGTCGCCTAGTGGGAAATCCAGACGCAGTTTGCCGCCTTCATGCCGTGGCACCATAGTTATTGAGCGAGGTCACCGCTGCAGCGCGCGCCATTTCAATAGGTTCTTGGGTTGTGCACACAAAGTGGTTCGCTCCACTGAACCCCATGTGAAAGGGCATCTACTCCGCTGCATCCTCGCCGGCTTTCTCGCCCGCATCCGTCTCGACCGGAATGATCTCGCGGCGCCGCCGCTCCGGCGACCAGGGGCGAACCCCGCGTTTCTCAGAGGCCACGGAAACTCCTAACCCGCTGTCCAAGATCGAGATTGTGCCAGAACCTTTCTCCCAAAGGGCGCCCCGGTCCAGGATGATCTTCGGCGCAGGGCAAGGCAGACGGATGTCCATCGGCGCCACGAGAATAGTGGCGCGCTGGCAGTCGTCGTGAATGGCGTCCGGCTTTGCAATGAAGCTCACGAGCTGGCCTTTCACCAAACTCACACAGCTATAGGCATCGCATTGCCATCCCGCGCCGGTGGAGGCATCTTTCGGCTTACGGTTATCGCCATCGGCCTTCAGCCATTGTCCGAGCGTGTAGTAGGCCCTGCGGGATTTCGGCGCCTGAAGTCTTCCATCCTTGTCGCGTATGGCGACGACTTTCGCGTCCCGGTCGATGAAGATGTCCGGCCTGTCGTGAAATGAGGTCATGGCGACGCCGATGCCGATCAGCGCGAGTCCGAAAAGCCGCCATGGCCGCCGCCAGATCATGAGCCAGAGGCCCCCCGCAATGATGACGAACAGCGCCGCGAAGTGAAAAGCCGGAACAACGATCAGTGCACCCGGAAAGGAAGCCACGTATTTTGCGACGGCCATCATGGCGTCGATGCCGGAACCCATCAGCTTCAACGGCCATTCGTCGAGACCGAACGGCATCGCGATCAGCGCGATGATCATCGCAGGCATGGCCACAAAATCGATGGGAGGGCCGCCAAGCAAATTCCCGATCGCTGCGTAGATGGTCAGGTTATGAAAATAATATGCAGAGAATGGCTCGACCGCGAGCCCGGCCGTCGCAGTAGTCAGGAGAACGCCGCCGACAACATAAATCGGCTGCCACGTAAGGCGCTCGCGCACGCTCTTCGCATCGAAGTGCAAATAGCGCCCGAAACGTTCATAGCCCGCAATCAGGGCGGCGGTTGCGGCAAAGGACATCTGGAAGCTGATGTCGATCAAGCTGTCCGGCAGCACGATGAGGATCAAGAGGGCGGACAACGCAACATTCCGCAGCGAAAGCGCTTGCCGGTTCAGAAGGATCGCCAGGAAAACGACGGCGATCATGAGGTACGACCGGACGGCCGCAATGGAAGCGCCGGAGAGAGCCAGATAGATGGTGACGCAAACAAGCGCCGCGCCGCCTGCAAGCGCCCGGACCGAATAGCGCAGCGCGATCGAGGGAAATAGCGCCAGGAACCATCGCAGGAACCAGTAAACTACGCCCGCCACGAGCGACATGTGCATGCCGGAAATCGATGTGATATGGGCAAGCCCGGAGCCACGGAGATCGTTCAATGAGTTGTCGTCGATGGCGCCTGTTCTTCCCATCGTTAGCGCCGCGGCAAGTTCTCCTGTCTGGCCTGGAAGAACGGCGGTAATCCGATCGCCGATGGTGGCGCGCAGATCCGCGAGCCTAGCCCTCAACTTCATATCGAGAGGCAGTTCGCGACCCTCCAGAAGCTCGGGCTTGGATAGCGAATATCCCGAAGCGCCGACTCCCTGATAATAGCTCATGCGCGCGAAATCGTAGCCGCCGGGCATGACCGGCTCGGGGGGCGGCCCGAGAAGGGCGCGGACTTTCACCGCGCTGCCCGGCCTGAGCGTAAGATCGCCGCGCAAGCTGACCCGCACGCGAAACGGCTTTTGCGCGACCTCGGCATTGTCGTATTTCATGCTTGAGAGGCGGATGACCGCGCGCCCGCGCCTCGGAGTTTGCCGGTCGAAACTTTCGACGAACCCTTCGATATCGTAGGCGCCATGCCGTTCGAGCATCGGGGCCGCCATGACCGCCGTGCGCACTGTCGCGGCGAAAAAGCCTGCGCTCACACAAAGAACGATGCTCGTTAACAGGAAGGCAAACAGGTGAGATCGCGCAAGGACGCGGAGCGATAGAGCCGCGATAAACAGGCCGGAGGCGAGCGACAGTTCCGGTTCGCGAGGGAGTTCGAAATAGAGGCCCACGCCACAGCCGAAGAAAACGGGTATCCACAGAAACCAGCGTCCCTGCTCCGCGTCGAGTTGGGCTGCAAGGGCGTTTCCGGGCCATTCAAGCGCGCGGGCGAGGCTTCTGCCGCGCCGCGGGGGCGCTTCCAAACCCGCCGGAACGAGAACGCTCACACCGCCCACCCGCTACCATTTGCCCGGATGCCATGTTACACCGCTCCCCAAGTGAAAAGTCCACAGGATTGAAAGGATTCCCATGGCGTCCTCCTCGGGCGTGGTGACACGCTTCGCACCTTCACCCACGGGCTATCTGCATATCGGCGGGGCGCGCACTGCGCTATTCAACTGGCTCTACGCTCGCCATACGGGCGGCAAGTTCCTGCTGCGCATCGAAGACACGGACCGCGCGCGATCCACCCAGGCAGCCATCGACGCCATCATCGACGGGCTTAAGTGGCTCGAACTCGATTGGGAGGGCGAAGTCTTCCACCAGTTTGCGATGGCGGAGCGGCACGCAGCGGTCGCGCGGGAAATGCTGGAGCGCGGCCAGGCTTTCCGCTGCTATGTGACACCGGAGGAACTCGATGCCCGGCGGCAGGAGGCCGAGGCCGCGCGGAATGCGCTAGCAGCGGCAAAGAAGGCCAAGGCGCCGGAGAATGAGATCGCTCGGCTGCAGGCCGAGACGGCGCGGGTGTTCCGCTCGCCCTATCGTGGCGGCAAGAAGAAGCCGCCTTTGAAGGATGCACCATACGTCGTGCGGCTCTTAGCGCCCGAGGTTGGCGAAACTGTTGTAGAAGACCGCGTTCAGGGCCGCGTCACCTGGCAAAACAAAGACCTCGACGACATGGTTTTGCTTCGCTCCGACGGCACGCCGACCTATATGCTCGCCGTCGTGGTCGACGATCACGACATGGGTATCACGCATATCATTCGCGGCGACGATCACCTGACCAATGCCGCGCGCCAGACGCAGATCTATCATGCGATGGGCTGGGACATTCCCTCGTTCTCGCATATCCCGCTGATCCACGGGCCGGACGGCGCAAAGCTTTCGAAGCGGCACGGCGCGCTCGGAGTGGAGGCTTACCGCGCCATGGGCTATCTGCCCGCCGCCATGCGCAACTATCTGGCGCGGCTCGGCTGGTCCCACGGCGACGACGAGATTTTCTCGACCGAAGAGGCCATCGAGTGGTTCGACCTCGACGCCATCGGCCGCTCGCCCTCGCGTTTCGACTTTGCGAAACTCGAAAACCTGAACGGCCACTACATCCGCAATACGCCGGATTCGGAACTCGTCGCGCAAGTCCGCAAAATCCTTCCCGAAATCGAGGCCGCGAAAGACTTCGCGGATCGCATCGGCGAGAACGGCTGGAAGAAGCTTGAGCTGGCCATGCCGGGCCTGAAAGAGCGGGCCAAGACGCTGGTCGAGCTTCTGCTTTCGGGCCGCTATCTCTTCGTCGCACGTCCTCTCGATATCGATGAGAAAGCCGCGAAGCTGCTGGAAGGCGACGCCAGGAAGCACCTCGCAGCGCTTCACGAGCGCTTTTCCAAGCTCGAGGCGTGGGAGCCTGCTGCGCTCGAAGGCGCGACGCGCGCCTACGTCGAGGAGGCGGGCGCGAAGCTTGGCGGCGTCGCCCAGCCCTTGCGCGCGGCGCTCACAGGGCGCACGACCTCGCCGCCGATCTTCGACGTGCTGCATGTGCTTGGCCGCGACGAGAGCCTTGCGCGTATTGCGGATCAGGCCGGTATTTGAGGGCGCTGAAAAAGGCCGCTGCTCATGGTTCGACAAGCTCACCATGAGGGTAACACTGGATTATACTCGACCTTATCCTGAGCCAGTCGAAGGATGGGAATTTCCGCGCCGAGATAAGTCCCTACTTTGTGACTTAGTTAAAAGCCGTGGCGAACTCAGTTGTGCCACCGGCAGCGCTGAGCGCTTGAGCGCCACGTTCGCGCTCGCGATAAATTGCGCCGTGCTTTATAGTGCACTGCAAAATGACTCTAGCCAATTCTACGCGAGCATGTCACCTTCTGCGCGATATGCGCTCCGGTCTCGCGCGTCATTGTCACGAGGAGAAGAGCATGAGCTCGACCGACAAAGCCCCCGTCAAGCATGGAAAGAGATGGGCCGAGGCACACGGCACAGCAACGCTCACGCTGCACAATAAGCAATACGAACTTCCGGTATACTCGGGCACGATCGGCCCGGATGTGGTCGACATCTCAAGCCTTTACAGCCAGTCGGGCGTGTTCACTTACGATCCGGGATTCACGTCCTCGGCGTCTTGCAAATCCGACATCACCTTCATCGACGGCGACAAGGGCGTTCTTCTTTATCGTGGCTATCCCATCGACGAGCTGGCCGAGCATGGCAGCTTCATGGAGACCTGCCACCTTCTCCTTTACGGCCAGCTGCCGAACAAGGCGCAGTATCACAACTTTAAAAATCGCATCACCTATCACACGATGATCCACGAGCAGATGAACCGGTTCTTCTCCGGCTTCCGCCGTGACGCGCATCCAATGGCCGTGATGGTGGGCACCGTCGGCGCACTGGCGGCCTTCTATCACGACTCCATCGACATCAACGATCCGGTCCAGCGCGATCTCGCGGCAATACGCATGATCGCCAAGATGCCGACCATCGCGGCCACCGCCTTCAAGTATTCGATCGGCCAGCCCTTTATCTACCCGCGCAACGAGCTCGATTACTCGTCGAACTTCCTCTACATGATGTTCGCGGTGCCGTGCGAGGAGTACAAGGTCAACCCCATTCTGTCCCGCGCGATGGACCGCATCCTGATCCTGCATGCGGACCACGAGCAGAACGCTTCCACCTCCACGGTTCGCCTTGCCGGCTCATCGGGAGCGAACCCGTTCGCCTGCATCGCGGCAGGCATCGCCTGTCTTTGGGGTCCGGCGCATGGCGGCGCGAACGAAGCGGCGCTGAAGATGCTCCAGCAGATCGGGACAGTGGACCGAATCCCCGAATTCATCGCCCGCGCGAAGGACAAATCCAGCAACTTCCGCCTCAGCGGCTTCGGGCATCGCGTTTACAAGAATTACGATCCCCGTGCGCGCGTCATGCAGAAGACCTGCAAGGAAGTGCTTGAGATCGTCGGCGTCAAGAACGATCCGCTGCTTCAGGTCGCCATGGAACTGGAGCGGATCGCGCTCGAAGACGAGTATTTCATCGAGAAGAAGCTTTATCCGAACATCGACTTCTATTCGGGTATCACGCTCAAAGCTCTTGGCATTCCAACTTCCATGTTCACCGTGCTATTCGCCGTCGCTCGCACGGTGGGGTGGATCGCTCAATGGAAAGAGATGATTTCCGATTCCGAGCAGAAGATCGGACGCCCCCGCCAGCTCTATATCGGCGAGAAGCCGCGTGAGTATGTTCCGCTGGAGCAGCGGCCTTAGCTGCCTTCCAGGGGCGCTCAATGCTCGTGATGAAGTATTGAAATCAGCGCGCAGACCAGAGTGAAGCAGGCGGCCGAGCTGAAGACAACTGTCGCGGAGCGATCGGGAGCCAAGCTCAGGTAGGCGTTGGCTACGTTGCCAATTATGACGCCCAGCATCGCGCCCGCGAGGGCGTAAGCGAAAAACCGGGCCACGCCATGGAGAAGTCCGTGCCTGATGCGCGCCTGAGGGAGGCGCCCTGACCCCATGGGGGGAAGCGCGCGACGATTGGGGTGCGGCGCTTTTTTCTTTGGTGCGCTTGGCTGCGGCTCGACGCCAAGGGCAAGCGGTGTCTCAAGCGCAAAGGCGAATTTCACAGCCTCATTATCCGCTTCTTTCGTTGCAAGCCCATTCGCTTCGCGCTCAGCCTCCTCCTGCTGACGCACCATGTCCGGATCCATTCCGATCATCCTTTGAACACACACACCTAACGTCGCGCGAGCGCCTCGCTGACGGTTGTTTAACATATAACAGAAAATCAATACAGGGCTGCGGCAAATGCATAGCTCATAAGCGCAGGCCGCCCACAATCATCGGGAGCCGCTATTGCCTGTGATCAGGCGCAGCACGGACCGAAACCGGCCGCGCCGAAGAGCGGGCCGCATCCGCGAGTGTATGAAGTACCGCGAGAAGGTTTGTGCCGCTGGAGCGGGGTTTGGCTCGCTCCAGCGGATCGCAATCAATGAGGGTCGTAATGAAGCAGCCCGATAAGCATGGAAATGAGCGCGAGCCCACCAGCCGAACCGCCTATGTACAACTGCGCTTGATCCGGAGACACGCCGAGATAGCGCACAGCGGCATAGCCAACTCCGGCTCCGATTAAGGCACCGACGAGGATGTAGACGAGAAGCCTCAGCATGCCGCGAAGTCTGCGGCGCTTTGGCGGTTCTTCGCCCGGGCGCCGGCCAGTACCCATGGGAGGAAGCGCGCGGCGATTCGGATTTGCCGCTTTCTGTGCAGGTGCGGCCGGTTCCTCTCGCAGAGGAGCCGCGGCTTCGGGCGCCTTGGCAACCGGCGCAGCCTCCGAAACGGCAGCCATTGCGACCGGCGCTTCGGCTTCGTAAGCTATGTCCGGAGGCGTCTCCGAAACATCGGCCATTGCTGCCGGCGTCTCGACCGGAACCGCAGCCTGCGGCTCAAGACTGACGGCGGCCGTGCCATACGCGGGTTTTTTTGGCGAAATACCAGCCATTGCCCGCTCGGCTTCTTCCTGCTGACGCACCATATCTGGATCCATGTGATTGTCCCCCTAAGCTATCACCTCAAAGCCCGTGCTGCGCTTAAGCGTCACGTTAACCATTCCGACACCATAACATAAGTGAAAAAGGAGTGCGGCAAATGCGTAGCTCGTGATGTTGCCGCGCACCGTCCGCACAACCGGCAGCGTGGCTGCGAGGTAAATCCTCTCAAGAAAGTGAGACAAGCCAATAACAAGCGCCAGCGCCGTATCCTTCAAAAGCATGATAAATGCGCCTGCGATGCCCGGCAGGTCACTTCTCAAAGCTGTGGAAGAATGAGCAGCACCGGGTTCCTGAGGGTTTGTAAGGGGGACGCGAGCAAGCGAACGGTGCGAATCGCCCCGGCTTCTTCCCGCATTGTCGTTTCTTGACGAGGTATCCCGAAATGGCGAAGAAAAGGATCCACCGTGCGAGGTAGCAATGGAAACGGATGACGCGGAGAAAAGCGATCTGACAGCGGCAACGGCTCTGACGCAGCTGGGCCGCGATCCGCGCCGCTACCATGGCTTTGTCAATGCACCGGTTTTCCGCGGCTCGACGGTTCTCTTCCCCGACGCCGAAAGTCTGGAGTTGCGCGCAGTCGAATACACCTACGGCAGGCCGTCCAACCCCACGACGCGCGCGCTTGAGCAGGCGCTGGCCAAGCTCGAAGGGGGAGAGCGCACATTTCTCACCCCATCGGGGCTGAGCGCCGTCTCAACCACGCTTCTAACCTTTTCTGAGGCTGGCGGGCATATTCTCATCAGCGACAGTGTCTACCAGCCGACGCGGCGCTTCGCCGGCCGCGTCCTCAAGCGGCTCGGCGTCGACATCGAGTATTATGATCCTTTGATCGGCGGTGAGATCGCGCGCTTGTTGAGGCCCAACACCAAGCTTGTTTTCACAGAGTCGCCAGGCTCGCAGACCTTCGAGGTGCAGGATATCCCGGCGATTTGCAAAGCTGTGCGCGGGCGTGGAGTGCCTGTCGCCATCGACAATACCTGGGGCACACCGCTCTATTTCCGCTCTTTCGATCACGGCGTGAACGTTTCGATCCAGTCGGCCACAAAATATATTGTGGGCCACGCGGATGCGCTCCTGGGAGCGATCATCTGCGACGCTTCATCGGCGGCGGCGGTTGGCTCGACCCACGAGGCCCTTGGCCTTTGCGCAAACGGCGAAGACTGCTTTCTTGCGCTTCGAGGGCTTCGCACGCTGGGCGTCCGGCTGGAACGGCATTGGAAATCTGGCCTCGCGGTTGCCGGGTGGCTGCAAAAACGCCCCGAGGTCGCTGCCGTGCTTCATCCAGCGCTGCCCGGCGATCCCGGTCACGATCTCTGGCGCCGCGACTTCCTCGGCGCAAGCGGGCTATTTTCGATCATTCTTAAGCCTTATCCGAAGGAGGCGGTCCGGCGCATGCTGAACGCGCTCCGCATTTTCGGAATGGGCTATTCCTGGGGCGGGTTTGAAAGCCTGATCGTTCCCTTCGATTGCTCGGCGGCTCGAACAGCGACGGCCTGGAAAGCGGAAGGTCCCGCCCTGAGATTGCATATCGGTCTTGAGGATGTCGAGGACTTGAAGCGCGACCTCGATCGCGGTTTTGCAGCGCTCGCAGAGGAAAAAGCGTCAGGCTGAACGGTGAAACCGGCGCTCCCACGCGTAGTAGAACAGCCAAGTTGCACCCCGGCTGGCGACGAAAAGCCGCAAAAGAATACCACGAAAGCGGATGAATATCTTTTTCTTGTTGATAAACTGGGCTCTAACGCGAAGCTTGTGCCTGGGTCGAATAGAGAGATGAGGCCAAAGCGGAGCTAGAGCTTTGGCGTTCAGAATAAACCGCCGGTGGGGCGATGTGAATTCACGAACCTAGACTTCTCTTGCAGCGTGACTCGCGTCAAGCCCACACCAGCATTCTTAGTAGTGATGAACAAAGGGGGAAGCTGAATGGCTACTTATCTTATCATCTACGATGTAAAAAGAGAACCCACTGCGTATCACGCAGGCGATAAGCAAATAACGGACGCGATCAAATCGATCTCCGACGTGTATTGGAACCACCTGGACTTAACCTACATCATCGTGTCGGCTCTGTCGGCGTCCCGGATCAAGGATAAGATCGCCGCGCACGTCGGTAACGGCGACAAGCTCCTGGTGGTTAAGCTGGACGTCGGGAACGCGTCCTGGAAAGGCTTTACCGATAAAGCCGCTGATTGGCTGCACGCGCGCGCCTAACCGGCGCTGCTCGCCGGGAGTGGCGGCTGAACCCTCCAAAAGGCGAGCAATCAACACACCGATCTCTTTTGCATTTGTGACCTCACCGAAAAAGCCGTTGGGAAATTCCCAGCGGCTTCTTCGTGAGCCTCTTCACTCGGATCATATCCGTAGTTGATGGGCTGGACTGTGCCGGGCTCGCGCAAGGCGAATCAGATACGCTCACGCTCCAATTATTATTGGAGCATTCGACTTGCGTTCCCTTTCCCTGCCGCTTCAGCAGCTGCCGCGCGCCAGCACCGCTTTTCTCGATGTGGAGCGCTCCGCGCGCGGTCTCAAATGGGTCGAGCGGCTATCACCATCGCAGGCCTATCTGGGCGCGGCAATCGCGCAGCGGCATAATCTTCCCGAGATTATCGGTCGCCTCCTCGCAGCCCGTAATGTTGCGCTCGACGAGGTTCCCGATGTCCTCAACCCCACAATTCGCGCTCTCTGTCCCGATCCCGCGACCCTTACCGATATGGAAAAGGCGGCGGATCGCATCGCGCGCGCCGTTCTCGCCGGAGAGCGCATCGCAATATTCGGCGACTACGATGTTGACGGCGCTTCGTCGTCGGCGCTGCTTCATCGCTTTCTCGGCTGGCATGGGCTTTCGGCGCGCATCTATATCCCCGACCGGATCACCGAGGGCTATGGCCCGAACACAGCCGCGATCGCGTCGCTGATCGAAGACGGCGCCCAGCTCATCGTGACGGTCGACTGCGGCTCGACAAGCTTCGACGCGCTCGGCGTGGCAGCGAAGCAAGGCGTAGACGTTGTCGTTGCAGACCACCACCAGGTCGGCGAAAACCTCCCGCCTGCCTACGCCATCGTCAACCCCAACCGCCAGGACTGTCTGAGCGGGCAGGGGCACCTCTGCGCTGCGGGCGTGGTCTTTCTCTTGTGCATCGCTATCCAGCGTCATCTGCGGGCGAAAGGCGTTTACGCGAGGAAAAAAGCGCCCGACCTTCTCGAATGGCTCGACATCGTTGCCCTGGCGACCGTTTGCGACGTGGTGCCGCTCACGGGCGTGAACCGGGCTTTCGTCGTGCAGGGGCTCAAGGTGCTTCGCAATCGCAAGAACCCGGGCCTGAAGGCGCTTTGCGATGCCGCGGGGATGAACAAGCCGCCTTCGCCCTACACGCTCGGTTTTGTTCTTGGGCCAAGGATCAATGCGGGCGGGCGTATAGGCGACGCGAGCCTTGGCGCGAAGCTGCTCGCGTCGGACGATGCCATTGAGACGGCGCGGATCGCGCAAACCCTCGACAGGCTCAATCGCGAGCGGCGCGAAATCGAGTTGAAGACCGTCGAGGAGGCGGCCGCGTGGGCGGATCGAGCGCTGCTCGAAGATCCGTCCTGCCCCATCATTATCGCGGGCTCGCCGGCTTGGCATAAGGGCCTCGTCGGGCTTGCCGCGAGCCGCTTGACTGAGCGCTTCCAGCGCCCCTGCCTGATCTTCTCGCAGGATGAGCATGCTGGCGAGGCAACCGGATCGGCACGCTCGGTGTCGGGCGTCGATATCGGAGCTGCGGTGCGCGGCGCGGTGGAGGCAGGCGTCGCAAAGAAAGGCGGCGGCCATGCCATGGCTGCGGGCGTGACGGTCGCACAGCACAGGCTGCATGAACTCGCGGCCTATTTGCGCGAGGCGCTCGGGCCGTCCTATCGGGCAGCGGCCGCGGCGCCGGTGCTTCAGGTGGACGGCGCATTGACGCCCCGCGCCGCAACGCTGGAATTCGCCGAACAGCTTGAAAGCGCCGGGCCCTACGGCCAGGGAAATCCCGCGCCGCGGTTTTGTCTGCCTTCGGTGCGGCTCACGATGGTGAAGGAGATCTCGGGCGGCCACCTTCGCTGCGCCTTGCAAGCAATGGACGGGAGCCAGATCAGCGCGGTTGCCTTTCGCGCCGCGAAATCGGAGATTGGCGCCGCTCTGGAGCAGGGGCGCGATCTCGCCTGTCATGTCGCCGGCCGCATCGAGCGCGACGAGTGGGGCGGGCGCAACCGCATCGAATTCCAGATCGAGGATGTCGCGGCGGCTACGAAGCGCTAGACAGAATGTCGAGCCTTAGGATTGTTGGCCTTGCCAAGCCCCGCAAACCCGACTTATATCATGCCTCGGTTCGCGAAGCCGCCAGCGCCCCCTTCGTCTATCGGTTAGGACGCAAGATTTTCAATCTTGAAAGAGGGGTTCGACTCCCCTAGGGGGCGCCAAGTTGATTTCTGTGAGGTGTTTAACACCTCATCTCATCAAAAATCAAAGCGCCGTGATCTCAACTCGTTAGACGCATCATTCCTGTCGAGCGCTCCCTTATTGTTATCTCAGCCTCTATTACTTGGCGCGTGCTTCGCAAGCATCCCGCAGCGGCCGCCGACGGATCGCAGGATGGGTCATGCAGTTGTCGATGATCTTCTCCTCGACCGCCTTGTGGGGCGGCTCTCCTCGACGAACACAGACAGCAAGAAAAAGACGCCCCCTCCTGAGCCCGCCTCACGGTTTGTTGCCTCAAAAGTAGCGCAATTATCTTGGTTTTGACTAAAAATGTGGCTAGCGTCTTATTCCCGCTTGGGATGGCCAGGCTTTTTTGATGAGGTGGGCTTACATGTCTCTAAGCAGATTTGTAGTTGCGTGCGCTGTCGCGATTGCGCTGTCGTTGCTCGGACAGAGCGCATATGCAGGCACGGTTTTCACGAACGGAGTTGCGGCCGCTGAAAAGCAAGCGACCCAACAGTCCGGTATAACCCTTGTCCACGGGCATGGTCACGGGCACGGACATTGGGGTGGTTGGGGTGGCCGCGGCGGCTTCGGGTTCTACGGTGCGCCGTTCCTGCCTTACTATTATGACGACTATTACTATCCGTATTACGGCTATGGCTATTACCGACGCGGTCACCGGTATTATCGCGGCCACCATCATTACCATCATCATCATCATTGATGGTTCGGCATTTTCGGCTAGGCTCCCATAAGGGGCCCTGACGCTGAGAGGCTCCTGGAAAACCGGGAGCCATTTTTGTTTAAGCCTTCGGCGCGCCAAAATGACCCCGCTTTCAGTTCATCGCAAGGGCGGCTGCTTCGCAGTGTCAGTTTCAGCGGCTCGCATTGCCGGGTGCGTTTCCGTGTTATCAACCGATCCTCACCCCCGGTAAGACAAAGACTCATTCAATCAGCGCGTTAGCGTTCCAAAACCAATGCCTGTTCGCAAGGTGTGCCGAAGGAAAGCAGTCCAGAAATGAAATGTCCCAATTGCGTTCAAGAGATGAGCCTTGAAGAGAAGGACACGTCTTCAGGGCGAGACATGCGGACTTATCGCTGCGCACATTGCGGCCGCTCTGAGGATGTCGATTACGGTATCGCGCTATGGCAGGTGCTTTCCGATGCACGTGAAGCTGAAGAAAGCATATTACCCAACGAGGGCGATTCGGCTGGTGGTGAAGCCATAAGCGGCGAATGGCGAAGCAGCTCGCTTTGGGGCCGGGAATTTTGGCACAGAATTCGGAAGCGCTTGCGATAAATTCGGGGACTTAGTGCGGTTGCTGCTAACGGTCCACCATCATAAAATCGCTATGCTTTGTGCCGTCTCGCTTCACGCGTAATGCCAACTCGAGCGGTCGACTTCATGTCTACGGAGTCCCTTCTACGGTCGTCAAAGCCAGAAAACCCGCCGCTTTGGGATCGTGCATGCTTAACCTTCGCCTTGCTAAAATTGTTTGTGTGACTGCTCTGGCCCTTTACGTCGCGCTGGTGGCTTTTGGCAACGTAAGTGACTACTGGACGAACTTCGCTTTTGTCACCCATGTCATGGATATGGACCAGCTCCCAGCCGAGTCGCACATCCGCTGGCGCGCCCTGACATCTCCCGCCCTTCATCACGCAGTCTATCTCTCGATTATTGGGACCGAGATCACGATCGCGGTCCTGGCAGCCGGAGGCGCCCTCACTATGACGAGGCGGCTGAAAGCTGACGCACAATCGTTCCAGAACGCCAAGGGCATGGCGGTCACAGCACTGACGCTCGGTTTTCTGCTCTACGAGGGCGGCTTCGTCGCCGTGGCTGGCGAATGGTTCGGCATGTGGCAGTCGCAAGCCTGGAACGGTGTGCAGAGCGCTTTCCGTGAAGCAGTCACGATGCTTGGCGTCTTGATTTTCATTTCGCTTAAAGACGAAGAATTGCCGCGGCAATAAGTTCGCCGTGAGATCCGTCTGCTCTACGTGAGATCCGTCTGCTCTAAATGAAAAGATCGACCGTCGAGACGAGGAATCCCAATGTGCGGCATTCCGCATCTTTGCATACTTGTTTAATCCAGATCTCGCCGTCGCCGATCATCGCTCCCTGGCCGGTGAGGAACAATGAAGCGAATTCACATTGCAAGACCGCACTCCTGATTTTAGCGGCGAAGACGATGCTGTCCAATCCACGAAGCTGGCTGAGCGTTTCCACTTCAAGGCGGTTTCCATTATCGAAAACAAGCAGCGGGACCAGTGAAAGCTGCCACAGAGCCGCAAGACTGCGGGATTGATAAGTTGCCTTCACCTGAGAAAAGGCTGCCCATAAATCATTGAGATCGTAATCAAGCGCCGACGCTCTTTTCAGGAACCGGTCAGGCAATCCGGGCGGAAGCGATGCGGCTGCATCTTCAGCCCCGGCCCGGTCGCCAAGGGCAATTCCGGCAACGCCCAGCATCGCGCTTTGCAAAAGAACTCTTCGGCCAATCATTCTTTCGCTGCCCTGGGTTTCAAAGGACGATCGATGGCAGGACGCCGGTGCGGATTGCTTCGATATTTCTCACGGCCCGCTTTCCGACTTCGGCAAACCATTTCGATTTGCGAAGTGCGCTCGCAGCCCGATCCCAATCGTTTGCCTTTACTGCCGAAATGAAGTCCGTGAAATTTGCGAGCCTGGCCTCTCCCAGATTGAAGGCCAAATCGGCCAGGACGAGTTGGCGCGCTGGGTCATACTTGTCGAAATCCGGGAATAGCGACCGCGCGGTCTCGATCGCCGCCCGTGCGTCGGACGCGAGCAGGGCTTCGACCTGGTTTTCGGAAAGACTTTCCTTTCCCGATTTGATGCGATCGTAATCGGCCCCAACGGCTTCGATTGCTTTTCGAGCTCCGTCGCGCTCAAGATTGTATCCAACGCCAATGGTTGGAATCCCTCTGCTATCGTAATACCTTTTGGTGCGAAGCCCTTCGTTGAACGTGAGATATTTCGCAAGCTCGTTTGGGTCGATCGCCATTGCACTGGGCTTTTCGGCTAGTCTTAAAGGACTTCCAAGTCGAAGCTTTTCCCGGCGGAAGTAACAAGGGTTCGTGAATGATACTTTCGCCGCACGGCCGCCAGTATAGCTCTTAGACTATTATTTTTCTTCAATGGAGATATATGAAGCTTAGAAAAATAACGAGCGGAATTCACTTTTTTTATTCAAATCCAAGCGCCTTTGCCTTCCGTCAGAGGCTTCGAGCTTCTCGATGGCGGCACGTTTTTCGCGGTGAGTAGCAACGGCACTCTTGCGAGATGCAAAAGCAAGCCAAATACCCATCAACCCGGCTCTGAAACGGATTCGCGACCTTTAGCCCTGCGCAGGCAGGAAGCATCACTAGACTTCCGGGCGAAGACAGCCGAAAACGGAACACGGCCCGAATTGGTTTAGCTTCGGCCGCCGTGCGACACTCAACTATCGTTACCGGAGCTTTCTGTGCGTCCTGCAGTCATTGCCGCGACAGGCCTCTATACACCGCCCAACAGCATTTCGAACGCTGAGCTCGTCGAGGCCTTCAATACCTATGTCGAGCGGTTCAATGCCGAAAACGCCGCAGCCATCGCCGAAGGGCGCATGGAGGCGCTTCTCCCCTCTTCCGCGGAGTTCATCGAAAAGGCGTCGGGCATCAAGTCGCGCTACGTGGTGCAGAAATCGGGCATCCTCGACCCCGCCCTGATGCGGCCGGTCATTCCCGAGCGCTCGAACGACGAGATTTCCATCCTGGCCGAGATCGCGGTCAAGGCCGCCATCGAAGCGTTGGAGAGTTGGGGCAAGCCGCGCGAGCGGATCGGCGCAGTGTTGTGCGCGGCGTCGAACATGCAGCGCGCCTATCCAGCCATGGCGGTCGAGATCCAGGCGGCGCTCGGGCTCAATGGCTTCGCGTTCGATATGAACGTGGCCTGCTCGTCGGCAACCTTCGGGATCAAGACGGCGGCGGATTACATCGCGACCGGGTCGGCGGATGCGGTGCTGATGGTCAACCCCGAAATCTGCTCGGGCCACCTGAACTTCAGGGATCGCGACAGTCACTTCATCTTCGGCGACGTGGCCACCGCTGTGATCGTCGAGCGGGGCGATGAGGCCGAGGCAGGCTGGGATATTCTCGGTACGCGCCTCAAAACCCAGTTCTCGAACCACATCCGCAATAACGCCGGATTTTTGAACCGCGCTGCGCCCGAGGGCCGCGACCTGCCGGACAAGCTGTTCGTCCAGGAGGGCCGCAAGGTGTTCAAGGAAGTGGTGCCGATGGTCTCGCAGCTGATCCTGCACCATGCCGCCGACCTGGGCATCGACCCGCACAAGCTGAAGCGGCTTTGGCTGCACCAAGCCAACATCAACATGAACGAGATGATCGGCCACCGCGTGCTGGGCCGCCATCCGGCGCGCGAGGAAAACGTCATCATCCTGGACGAGTACGCCAATACCTCCTCGGCCGGGTCGATAATCGCCTTCCACAAGCACTCCGCCGATATGGCGGCGGATGACGTGGGGCTGATCTGCAGCTTCGGGGCGGGCTATTCGGCGGGGACGGTCTTCGTGCGCAAGCGCTGAGAGCGGCGCACGCTACCAATGCAGCAGCCCGGCTAACAAATTCACTCCTTAGTGATGTCAGCCGGTGCTTCGGCGATATTCGAAATCAGAAACGGCGTTCAAATATCGAACTCATGCTGCGTCTCTACTTTTTTCATGCCATCTATACTGCCGATGACTTCCAATGGCCTGGTGGCAGTTTCCACCCGCGGCGCTGCGCGCTTGGGTTTGATTTGCACCGACCAATATTTACCGAGCACGAACCCGAATAATATGAAGACGCTGCCGACGTAGGTGCCATATTGCCTGATGTCGTCCGGGGCGTCAGGCACTCTATCGAGACCCACAGCTAAGATGCCGAGACCCGACAAGATGAACAGAAGGCCAAAGAGGGATCTAAACAGCCCCATGGCGTAACCCTTTCCCAAATGAGACGGCTGACGAACCGCGTTCCCAGCCGCTCCGTGATCCACAAGATAGCGGGTGCATAGCCCTAACCGGGCTTTTAAACCGGCGTTATCCTAAAGGCTGATGGCAATCGCGCGCAACGCCGCAACCGCGGCAATAATGCGGCCAAATGATCCACAGCGGCCGCGGGCCTGCATTTGCCCTTGAGGCGGAGCTGTCACTGCCCGCTGTCCGCCTCGATTAGCCGCAGCTTCCCGCCATCGCGCTGAGCGGGCGCGATCGCCTGCTCCTCCTCGAAGTCGAGCCCGTCGATCTCCTGAAGCGACCGCCCCGCAATACCCTGCATGTCGCCATACATGCCGCCAGTCGCGTCGATCACGCCGCGGATCTGCTGCTCGCGCTTGGCCCATGCCTTCTGCATGGCCTTGCGCTCTCTTTCGAGATCGGCCTGCATCTCGCCGAACTTCTCAACGATGGCTTCGACGCGATGCCGGAAGCGCGGCCCGGTCAGATACTGGTACATCGCTTCCATCTTGGACTGCTGCCCTTCGCCGGACTTGCGAGCCGCCGCAACCTCGATGAGGGCATGGCGCAGCGCCATCGCCACCGAAACCGCGCATTTCGGCGACGTGATCCAGATGCCGTCGATCTGGCCGAACGTGTCGATGGCCTTCGGCAGCGCTTGGCTGACGATGATCGCGGCGTCGGCCTTCGCGATCCGTTGATCTTCCCGCAGCTTTTGCAGCCAGCCGTCGCTCCAATTGCGCGTGCGCTTCAATTCCCAAAGGATTTTGCCGCAAGCCTGCCCGAACGGCGCCGCAACGTGCTGGATGGCGTCGCCGCCAAACTCGCCCTTCGGCACGGGCGCGATCGTATCGTGCGGAAAGCTCGCCCGAAGCAGCGCTTCGAGCTGCAGTTCTTGCACTTCGCCCTGAAGCTGCTGCGAGCCCTGCTCGGACTTGCGTTTCAACTCCTCGATCTGCTTCTGCATCGCAAGGATGGTCTGCTCCCGCTCCTGGACCTTGAGCAGAAGCTCGCCTTCGGCCTCCGCCTTCGCGCGGCTCTGGATCTCGGCCTGCTTCTCCTGCACCCGCTTCTCGACAGTAAGGTCCAGCTCCCGCTTCGCATCCTCGTATTCGCGCGCCTTTCTAAGCGCCTCGGTCTGCGCCTTCTGCGCTTCCTCAAGCTTGGCTCCGCGCTCGTTCGCAAGCTTGTTCGCCTCTTCGAGCAACTGCTCCTTGTGGTGGAGATCGACCGAGACCGCGGCCCGCGCCTTCCTGGCCTCTTCCTCGATGAGTTTCTTGCGCTCGGCCTTCAGCCGCTCCGCAACCTCTGCCTCCATGGCCTCCTTGGCCTGCTTGATGGCGTCTTGCTGCGCGCGGATGGCGGTCTCGCGCTTCGCGATCTCGGCTTCCTTCAATCGCAGCTTCTGATCGCTCTCGCGCCTGACCGCTTCGATAAGCGGGGCGGCCAAGGTTTCGGTCAGCTTGATCTCGGTCCGGCAATTCGGGCAAATGATTGACGGTTCCAAAGCGCAATCCCTCCGCACTTGAGAATGTGCGGAAGCCTAACCTGACTCGCCGGTCAAAACCTTGTCCGGATCACGGTCTATCAACTACGATCTTCCGCCTGCGCTGTGACCGGGCAGCGACCACGCACGAGAAGGCTAAGTGCGAGAAGACGCGGGCCAAGAAACGATCGCCTTTTCCGTTTTTATCATCCGACAAGGGCAGTCGATTTAAGCTGATCCGTTTTACCGCTCAAAGTGTTGTCATGCGGATGGGTTGCCGGAGCCGCGCCATGCCACAGTCAAAACGGGAGTTCGAGCTGAAGTTATCCTTGAGCAAAGACGATCTGGACCGGCTGGCTATAAGTCCGCAACTTGGGGGCGAGGCGCCTCAGCCTTCACGAAAGGAGCTGAGATCGATCTACTACGACACGCCCGACAATCGTCTCCAGGCGCACGGCATCTCGCTGCGCGTTCGCGATGACGGGAAAACCTTCGTGCAAACCGTCAAGACGGAGACGGAGCTGAAGGATGGCCTTTCGAACCCCATCGAGATCGAAGATCGAGTCGAGAGCGCCGAACCCAATCTCGATCGCATCGGCGACAAGGACATCCAGAAACAAGTCCTCGAAGCCGTCGAAGGCTCAACTCTGACGGAGGCCTTTGAAACGGTGGTGATGCGCACGACGCGACGCCTCCAGCGAAGAGGGAGCGTCATCGAGTTGGCGCTGGACGAAGGCGAGGCGCGCGCCAAGGGGCGCCGATGCGCGATATACGAGGCCGAGCTTGAGCTGCTTTCGGGAAATCCAAATGAGCTGCTTGAGGTTGCCCAGTCACTTTTTGCCAACAGCGACGTTCACCCTTCGCCCATGTCGAAGGCTGAGCGGGGATATCGCCTTCTTCTGCAGAAAAGAGACACTGCGCGCATCGAACCAGCACACGCAGAAAAGCCCAATGTAAAACCAGGCCAAACAAGCGGCCAAGCCTTCGCGGAAATCTTCCGGTCCGCACGCGACCAGATCGTGAAAAACAGGGCTGCGGTGCTTGAGACCGATCATCCGGAGGGCGCTCACCAGCTGCGCGTCGGACTAACGCGCCTTCGCAGCGCGCACCGCGCCTTGAAGGCTTTCATCGACACGCCTCTGTTGCAACAAATGGAAGACGATGCTCGCGCCTTGTCGCGCGCCGTCGGGCAGCTCCGGGATGCCGATGTCCTAATCGAAGACATCTATGCGCCTGTAGCCGGCAATCCTCCGAGAAAACCCGGCTTCGATGAGCTTTATGAGGCTCTCCAGGCGCACCGCACGGCAGCCCAACAGGGGGCAAGGCAAGCCCTTGGCGGGGAACAGTGGTCCCGGCTCCTGCTCAGCTTGACGATCTGGCCGCATATGCTCGAACGCGACCCATCGTTGCAACAGCCGATAGAGGACTACGCCAGAAAGGCGCTGCAGAAACGATGGAAGAAAGCCGCAAAAATTGGCGGCGATCTTAAGTCTCTCGATGCCGCCCAGCAGCACAAGATGCGCAGATCGCTCAAGAAACTGCGATACATGGTGGAATTTTTCGCCCCTCTTTACCCCGAAGAAGACGTGAAGCCATTCGTGAAACAGCTCAAGAAGCTGCAGGATGTCTTCGGCTACGTGAACGACGTCCGGATGACCGGGCAGCTTCGATCCATTTGCGCCGAGCGATGCGGAGGAGAGGCGGCGTCATCATTCGCGGCCGGGTACGTCTACGGCCACCATGACGAGGCCGCGTCCGAGGTCTGGAAAGGCGCACCGAAAGAATGGCGGCGACTGAAGTCGCGTGAGCGCTTCTGGCAGTGACAATGTACCTCGCGATTACTTGATGCCCGCCTCCAGGGGCAGGGCACCATTGGGCTACGCTGCCGCTGTCAACTCAGCAGAAGCTTGGCCGCGATCACAAGCAGCGCGCCGGTACCGACCCACAGAGGGATCGCAACCGTCCATCGGCTTCTTCGAGGGCGCTCGACGAGGGCTTCCGCCTTCTCGGGATCGAGCGCGTTCACGATTCTGGCGCCTCGCTCGATAAGCTGGGGAGCTTGCTTCAACGCCACGGCCAGCGCATTCACAGTGACGGCGGCATCGCGCAGCTGGGCGCGCGGCCCGAGCTTGTCCGTCAGCCACTCCCGGACGACAGGCTCCGCCGCTATCCAGATGTTCAGTTTCGGATCGAGCGAACGGGCGACACCCTCCACGACCACCATCGTCTTCTGCAGTAGCAGCAGCTCCGGCCGCATGCGCATCTGGAAGACTTCCGTATTCTCGAGGAGCTGCGTCAAGAGCCGGGCCATCGAGATTTCCTCGGCAGGCCTGCCCATGATCGGCTCGCCAATCGCCCGGAGGGATTGAGCGAATGCGGCCACGCTTTGCGAGGCTGGCACATATCCTGCCTCGAAATGGATCTCCGATGCGCGGTGATAATTCTTGGTGATGAAGCCGTACAAGATCTCCGCGAGGAAGCGGCTTTCTTTCGGGGAAAGCCGGCCCATGATTCCGAAATCGACGGCGACCAGGCTGCCGTCGCGAGGATCGACGAACAGGTTTCCCTGATGCATGTCCGCATGGAAGAAGCCGTCGCGGATCGCGTGCTTGAGAAAAGACCGGATGACATTGAGGCCAATGGCCTCGCGATCGAGCCCAGCCTTATCGATGGCCGCCAGATCGCTCAGCGGAATGGCATCGATCCAGTCGAGCGTCAGCACGCGTTTTCCGGTGCGCTGCCAATCGACATGCGGGACTCGGAAGCCAACGTCGCCCGCCTTGGCGATATTCTCCGCCATTTCGGAAATGGCTGCCGCCTCAAGGCGCAAGTCCATCTCCAGCACCACCGATTGCGCAAGCGTGTCCACCGCGGCGACGGGGCGAAGGCGGCGCGTCTGGGGCGAGAAGCGTTCCACCGTGTGGGCCGCGAAATAGAAGCTCTCGAGATCGCGTTCGAACCGCTTTTCAATGTGAGGGCGGAGAATCTTGACGGCGACCGCTCGGGTTCCGCCGTTCGTGCGCACAGTCGCCTTATGCACCTGGGCGATGGAAGCCGCCGCGAGCGGGGGGCCGAACTCGGTGTAGATTTCGTTCCATGGCCTTCCGAAGGCGGCCTCGATCTCCCGGTGCGCCTCGGGGATCGAAAAAGGCGGTAGCCGGTCGCGCAGGGATCCCAACGCATTCGCAAGCTGCGGTCCGACGACATCGGGGCGCGTCGCAAGAAATTGGCCGAGCTTGATGTAGGTCGGTCCAAGCGCCCTGATCGCCCGCGAGAGCCGCTCGCCCTTCGCTTTTCGCTTGGCAATGGGTTCGTCCTCGCCTGTTCCGCGCAAAACGCGCAGCGCGGCCGGCAGCGTGACGGAGTCGGGGACGAATCCGACGCCGTGCCAGGCAAGCGTCGCGCCAGCCTTCGTCAGACGGTAGGTATTCTTGATTGTGTTGAGCATGCCTGCGTGCGGGATTACGATTTCCTGCCGATTAACACGCGCGCAGGTTAATGTCAGGTTTTATAATCGCCGCAGCTCAAGTTAACGCCCGGCAAGGGAGGCGCAATCACATATACGGATGCTTCGTCAGAACTCAGTTGGTCACGAAGCAGGAGCCGCCCGCCCCCTTGATCTTTTGACAAAGATCCATGGCTTCCTGGCGCGAGCCAAGCGGGCCAGCAACCGCCCGGTAGGTTACGCCCTTTGCGCCAAGGTCTGCTATCTTTGAGGATAGCTGAACGTCACCAAGCACAGACTTGTACTTGGTTGTGAGCATCGGCAAGTCTCTTTGGATCGCTTTCTCGTCGGGCGCCGACTTCAAGGAGACCCAAAACCCGCTACCGCCAGCAGGGGCCGCTGCTTCAACCGGCGTGAGCGATGCCGTGCGCGTCGCAGGCGGGACGCTTCTCAGCACGGGTGCCGGCGTTGGGGCAGCCGCGGCGAACTGCGGCGCGGACGCGGAGGGCACCGGAGCTGTCCTGAAGGGTGGAGCGCCCGCTGGCTGAGGCACTAAAACTCCCTGCGTGCCGTTGCCAAAGGGAGGGGGTAGCTGTCCTCCGTTCACATCGACGATGCTGGGTGTAACTGTCGGGCGAGAACCATCGACACGAGTTCCATCGGGGCGGTAGCTCTCGCTTCTCACGACGGTGGGCTGGTCTCCGCTGCGGCTGCCTTGCGGCGCTGGCTGAGGAGCGTCGCCCGTACGCTGCGCTTTTCTCAAAGCTTCGTCGATCCGTTCTTCAAGCGAATTGCCGGCAGCGGGCGGAGCGTAAGCCTGCGACGCGGGCGTGCTTGGGGCCAGCGAAGCCACTTGGACCTGCTGTCCATCGGGTGTCAGCCGGTCATAAATGGTTTTCTCGCCGTTGGGGAATTGCTTGCCGCCTGGGTTCCCGGGAAATTCCTTCAAGGGCCGGTTATCGGCGCGAATATAAGGCGTCGCACTTTCTCCGCTGCCGCCCTTGATCGACTTATAGATGTATGCGCCGCCGCCGCCGACCGCGATCGCGCCCGCGAGTGCTGCAACGATCAGCTTTTTCCGGCCTCGCTTCGGCGCCGGGAGATGTTCATGCTCGAGTTCATCCTCGTCGGCGAAGAAGTCTTCATCCAGCTCATCGCCATGCGAGTCGTGTTGCGGATGGCCAGCCCGATCGTCCTCGGGAAGAGCGTGCTCGTCAGCCCAGGCGTCTTGGGCGGGATAATGGGCTCCATAATCCTGAGGCGGATAAGGACTTGCAGCGTATTGCGGCGGGGGCGGGGGCGCGTAGCCGCGATCGGGCTGGACCGCGCGCGGCTGTTGAGGCTGGTCCTCCGGCAGGAAAAACCGCGATGCCTGAGTTTCCTGCGCGATTCTAGCCGAGAAGCTGCGCTCGTAATCGTCGATGGGCGATTGTGCGTCCCGCGAGTAAAACTGAGGATCGTCGCGCCGGGTGGTCGCCGGCTGCGTCATCGGTTGATGACCCCGATTCTGATCGTAGGGATCGGCCTGATACCCGCCTTGTGGGCCGGCGTAGGGATTTTGATCGTAGCCCAACGGTCCGGGGTCGCGGGCAAAGAGATCGTCGCGGCCAGCATCGTTGTAATTGAGATGGGGAGGCTCGGGCTCGAAGGCGGGAGGCGGTGGCGAGAAACTTGGCGCGCCCGGCTCGACATAGCGGGGCGGATCGTTCCGTTGAACGGGCTCCTGGCGGTAACTCTGCGGCGGTTGCGGTGCGGGATCCCGAGGCGGAGGCGGGGGCGAATAAGCATGCCTGCTGAAGTTGGAGTAGGTGCCGCGCTGAGACTGGTTGTCCCGGCCTCTCTGCTCAAGGTAGGGATCGGTGGCAGCCCGGTCGTGCGACGACGATTGATCCCACCTTTCGTCGCGGTCCTGCCTTCCGGGGCCACGCCGTTCCCCCTGTTCAGGACGACGTCCGCGGCGCGATGCCGAATCGTCATTCGTAGACATCGAACTGTGTTCCTCCACCTGTGATACAGAAGGGCCTTGGCGGACTAACGCATTTCAGAAATTGCTTCCACGCCAAGTAAGTTCAAAGACAACCGCAGTATTTGAGCGGTTCCTGTAATAAGCGACAACCGCGCCTTGGTAATGTCCGAGCTTGCAGGGACCATGAACCGCAAATGTGGCGACTCTTTGCCCCGTGTCCAAAGGCTGTGGAATACTGCGGCAAGTTCATGGGCATAGAAAGCGATCCGATGGGGCTCGTGGGCCTGCGCAGCGCCTTCGACAGCGCGCGGAAACTGCGCAAGTTTCTTGATGAGCGCAAGCTCAGCTGCATCAGACAATAGACTAAAGTCTGCGCCGGAAAGTGAAGCCGCACCGAGATCCATGTCCGGAAAAGCCTCTCGCGCCTTGCCAAGCACCGAACTTGCGCGGGCGTGCGCATATTGGACGTAGAATACAGGATTATCGTTCGATTGCTCGACAACCTTGTCGAAGTCGAAATCCAGCGTCGCGTCGTTCTTCCGGGTGAGCATCATGAACCGCACCGGCCCGGCGCCAACCTCGTCGACGACCTCGCGAAGCGTCACGAAGGAGCCCGAGCGCTTCGACATCTTCACGGGCTCGCCGCCGCGGAAGAGGCGCACAAGCTGGCAAACCTTCACATCGAGATCGGCTTCGCCGTTGGAGATCGCCTTCACCGCCGCGCTCAGCCGTTTGACGTAGCCTCCGTGATCGGCGCCCAGCACATTGATCAGCGTCTTGAAGCCGCGTTCTATCTTCGAGCGGTGATAGGCCATGTCGGCCGCGAAATACGTGTAGGACCCATCCGATTTGACCAAGGCGCGGTCCGTATCGTCGCCGAACTCGGTTGCGCGAAACAGGATCTGTTCGCGGTCTTCCCAGTCGTCCGGGAGTTTTCCTTTCGGCGGAGCAAGGCGGCCTTCGTAGATGAGGCCCTTTTCCCTCAAGCTCTCGATGGTTTCCGCGATCTTGTTCTCAGCGTTACTTGTGAGCGACCTTTCCGAAAAAAAGACATCGTGCTTGATGCCGAGCGAGGCCAGGTCATCCCGGATCAGGTCCATCATGGCGGCGACCGCGCGCTCGCGCACCTTTGGCAGCCATGTTTCTTCCTTCATGCGCAGAAGCCGCTTGCCGAACTCAGCGGCCAGGGCTTCGCCGACAGGCTTCAGGTAATCGCCGGGATAGAGCCCGGGCGGAATCTCGCCGATATCCTCGCCGAGCGCCTCGCGATAGCGAAGAAACGCCGAGCGCGCAAGCACATCGACCTGCGCGCCAGCATCGTTGATGTAATATTCGCGCGTGGGCTTGTAGCCTGCGAAGGCGAGGAGATTGGCGAGCGCATCGCCGAACACGGCGCCGCGCGTATGGCCCACGTGCATCGGACCGGTCGGATTGGCGGAGACGAACTCGACGTTGACGGCTTCGCCCGCGCCGAGTGTGCTGCGGCCAAAATTCTCGCCGCCTGTTAAAACCGCGCGCAGGACTTCGGGCCAGAACTCGGCTTTCAAGGTCAGGTTGATGAAGCCTGGTCCGGCGACATCCGCCTTCTCGACGTCTGGCAACCCGCTTAGCCGCTCGGCGATGCGCGCCGCCAGCTCTTTCGGGTTTTGACGCGCGGGCTTGGCGAGCACCATGGCCGCATTGGTCGCAAGGTCGCCGTGTGCGGCTTCGCGGGGCGGTTCGACCACGAAACCGTCGAGCTTTGCATCGCTCGGCAAAACGCCTCCGGCGCGCAGGTCTTCCAGCACGCCGCGAATGCGCTTCTCAAAAATCGTGAATATGTTCATGGCAGAGTGATAGGCGCATTCGGGGCCAGCGCGCAATCCCATGTGCCTTTTGCTGCTGTTTTATTATGCAAATAAGCAGCGAGCGCTTGGCAAGCGCGCCCGCTTATTTCAACGCGCAAGCCTTATCTGCATTCCTCGCGATAGCGGCGGCAACTGCCGTCACCCTCTTCGCCGCGCTCATAGCTGGACCGGCAGCGATGGCGTAAGCGTTCGCAAAAGGACTCGCGTCCTCCTCCGCATTCCTCCTGATACCGGCGGCAGTTCCCATCTCCGGACTCACCAAGCTCATACTTGAACTTGCAGCGGTCGCGTAGGCGTGCGCAGAAGCTTTCTTCGTATTGAACGTGCTTCAGGGCGCTTTCCGAAGCCGCCGCAACACCGAGTCGAGTAGTGCTCCCAGGAGCTGCCGAGACGGCTCCCATGGATATCAAGATCATGGCTGCGCCCGCCGCCACTGTCATAATCGCGTTCCGCATTATGTACTCCCCAGATGAAATGTTTTTGATAACCGCGAGAAGACCGGCTTCAGCCGTCCGGTCCGTGCGCGGGGCCCTTTCCGCTCAGAGACGAATTTACGCCCCTCTGCGGAGGAACAATTAAATGCTTGCGGGAACCCGTGGCCCATCTGCGGCAGCTTTCGGTGGGATTTGTGTCGCTTTATGAACATTGCCGTGAATAGATTTCCGGCAGCTATCCGATATGAGAAACCGGATTATGAGCCGCCGGAATCCGGCGCTCCCCCTTTGATGTACACGAGATCGCTTGTGCAAGAGATCCGGGTGACCTACCCTTGGGTCTGCGCCAAGCGCAGCAAGCAAAAATTGGGCAGGGGAATCAGGACGATGCGCCTTATGCAATTGATCTACACGTCGCGGCCCTTCGGGTTTGACGACCTGGCGCTCATGAACATCCTGATGGTATCGCGCGAGAACAACAAGCGAGACAACATCACCGGCTCGCTGATCTGCCGCGAGGACATGTACTTGCAAATGCTGGAGGGGCCGCGCGCCGCCGTTACGTCCGCTTACGCGCGGATTCTGCGCGATAACCGCCATGCCGAAGTGGTTGGGCTTTGGTCGGGAGATGCGCAACAGAGGCTATTTCCCGAATGGTCCATGCGCCACGATCCGGCCCGGTCCTGGATGTGGACGCGGGATCAGGTGCGCGCGGGAGCCGTGGCGGAAGCGTCAATGGACGAAATCCGGAATGTGTTCGTCAGGCTGGCCGCGGAGACCGAGCGCCCTAGTTCCTTTTAAACCCTCCCGCCGAAAAGCTCGGCGTGCGTCTTGAGCGCGAACATATCGGTCATGCCGGCCACGAAATCGCCGACGGCGCGTTGTCTGCGCGACGGGGTCCTGCTGCATGCCGGCTTCCCTTCCCGCCTCCAAATGCATCGCTTCAGGATGCTCGACAAAATAATCGTAGAGCGAGCGCAGGACGCGCTGCGCATCGGTCATCTTCGCGACGATGGCCGGGTGCTTGTAAACCTTCGCAAAAAGAAAACGCCGCAGCTCTGCTATGTCCGCGGCCATCCTCTCTGAGAATTGGGCGAGCGGAGCATGAAGCGCGCGAATGTCGTCGATCGTTGAGGGCTTGGCGTCCGCGATCCTCGACCTGGTCTCGCCAAGCACATCCTCGACCATGCTGGCGATCATGCGACGGTTCATTTCATAAACGAGAGGCCCGTCGGCGAGATCGCCATGGCGCGCGCGGACGCGCGCAATCGTGCGCCCCGCCATGGGCACATCTTCCAGCTCTTTCACCGCGATGTATCCGGCGCGGAAGCCATCGTCGATGTCGTGGTTGTTGTAGGCGATGTCGTCGGCGAGCGCGGCGATCTGACCTTCGAGCGAGCAGAACGTGTCGAGGCGCAAATCCTGAACGGTCATGTAAGCGCGGGTGGCGAGCGGCAGCCCGTTTTCGGCGTAGCGACCAAGCGGGGTGCCATCGGCCCGGATCAACGGGCCGTTGTGCTTGACGATGCCTTCGAGCGTCTCCCAGGTCAGGTTCATGCCGCGAAACGCGGCGTAGCGGTGTTCAAGGTAGGTCACGATGCGCAGGCTTTGCGCGTTGTGATCGAAGCCGCCGGCAGCCGCCATGGCTTCGTTCAGCGCGTCCTCGCCTGCATGGCCGAATGGCGTATGGCCGAGATCGTGTGCGAGAGAAATAGCTTCGACAAGGTCTTCGTTGAGGCCGAGAACGCGGGCGAGCGTGCGTGCGATCTGCGCGACCTCCAAGCTATGGGTCAGGCGCGTGCGGTAATGGTCGCCCTCGTGATAGATGAAGACCTGCGTCTTATGGATGAGGCGGCGGAAGGCGGTGGAGTGGACGATGCGGTCGCGGTCGCGCTGGTAGACATTTCGCGTGGGGCACCGAGCCTCCTCGTAGAGGCGGCCGCGGCTCTGCTCCGGGTGCGCAGCATAAGGTGCAAGCTCCGCCATGCGTTTCATCCCCATCGCTTACGCCGGTTGACATTAACGCTCGAACATCCAAACTTCTAAGAAGGTTCAAGAGAGGCGAACGATCGTCATGACCATGGATGCCAACATAAGCGTGAGCGACCGCGCCGCCAACCGTATTCGGGAGATCCTGGCGGGGGAGGCTGGACAGAACGCGCTGCGCGTCAGCGTGCAGGGCGGCGGGTGCTCGGGCTTCCGCTACGATTTCGAGATCGTGGCCGAAACGAACGATGACGATCTTATTATCGAGAAGTCGGGCGCGCGCGTTGCGATTGACCCGATTTCGGTGCCTTACATGGCGGGGTCGCAAATCGATTATGTGGACGACCTGATCGGCGCGTCCTTCAAGATCACCAATCCGAACGCGACGGCGTCATGCGGCTGCGGCACATCCTTCTCGCTCTAGCTCGCGCGCCCCGTGCTCACAATCGCAACATGGAACGTGAATTCGATCAAGCAGCGAGAGATCGCTTGTGTCCTGTGGCTGCGGCGGGCCGCCCCCGGCGTTCTTTGCTTACAGGAGCTGAAATGTACGGCTGAAGGGTTCCCGCGCGGCACTTTCGAAGACCTTGGCTATAATTGCGCATTCCAGGGTCAGAAGTCCTTCAACGGCGTCGCGATTCTTTCCAAGTTTCCCATCGACGAAACAATCGTGGGGTTGCCGGGCGACGCGAGCGACGAGCAGGCGCGCTATATCGAGGCCGTGATCTCGCTTCCTGGCGGAAAGGCGATCCGGG
Source organism: uncultured Alphaproteobacteria bacterium (assembly GCA_963834165.1). Lineage (GTDB taxonomy): Bacteria > Pseudomonadota > Alphaproteobacteria > Rhizobiales > Rhodomicrobiaceae > Rhodomicrobium. The sequence continues at coordinate 515,113 of CAWIAL010000019.1, forward strand.
TCGCCTCGATCTATGCGCCGAACGGCAATCCTGCCCCGTCGCCCAAGCTCGATTACAAGCTGGATTGGCTTGCGCGGCTGAAGGCGCACACGGAAACCCTGCTCTCTTATGAAGAGCCGCTGGTCCTGGCCGGCGACTACAACATCATCCCCACCCCCGGCGACGTCTATAATCCAGCGAATTGGACTGAGGATGCTCTTTACCGGCTCGAATCGCGCCAGGCCTTCCGCCGGATCATGCATCTGGGGCTGACCGACGCTGTGATGGCCTGCAACTCCAGGGGCGGGCAATATACGTTCTGGGATTATCAGGCCGGCGCCTGGCAGAAAAATCTCGGGCTCCGGATCGACCACATCCTCCTGTCGCCGCAAGCCGTTTCCCGGCTGGTATCCGCGGAGATCGACCGCAAGCCGCGCGGCTGGGACAAACCCTCCGACCACACCCCCGTTTTGGCGACGCTGGATTTGTAGAGGGTTGTTTTGGCGGCTGCCCGATATTATAAGCCCCCTCATCATGTCCTTCTCCCGCGACGGAGAAGGGACGCCGTGGCAACCGTCCCAGCCTGCTCCCTCTCCCCTGGCGGGAGAGGGCGGGGGTGAGGGGGCCGAACTAGGTCCAAAGACCAGCGCCCGGCCAGTCAGGAATTAACCGCCGAGCCTTCCGCTGATGTGGGCGAGCACGAAATAAATCCGCCCTTCATCCGACGCGAGCCTCGATTGAACGCCTGCACCTCTCGGATCGGTGCGGCTCAAGTCCTGCAACATCTTTTCGAAGTCGGCGAGATAGCGTTCGACGATAGCCCGGAAGGTCTTGTCCGTCTCATACCGCCTCTGCACGCGATCCACGATCTGCTGGCCTTGGCGCGCATATAGGCCACGCTGCTTCAACACATCCGTCTCGCCCCGCTTCAGGCGCTGCCAGATCTCCATGACACGCCGCTCATCGATGCAGGATGCGATATCGCTCATGGTGAAATCCATACCTGCATCATCCAGCGGCGACGGACCGGGCGCTCCTCTTGGCGTGAATGGCTGCGCAACGGGGGGCAGACCGTAGGAATCGTCCTTCTCGTAGTAGGGTGCGTCGTCCTCTGAGGCGCGGGCAAGAAGATCGCCGAGCGACCACTGATTGCGCCGTTCGAGCGGCTGGGATTCCTGGAAGGGCTGAGCGGGAGGGCTCTGCTGCGGCTCCGCCTGGACCGGGCGCGGCGGCTGCTGCGGCTCCGGCCAAATCGCCTTGTCTATGGGCGGCTGGCCATACTCGAACCCGCCGCGTTGCTGCGGGAACGCGGCTTCCTGCGGCGCCTGCTGCGGCGCTGGCTCGCGCTCGCGGCGCTGAGGCTCGATCTTTTGTTCGGGAGCGGAAACGGCGCTGGAGTAGGCGTGGCGATTGGCTAAATCGGACAAGGCATCGAGCGCCGAAAGCTGGTCCTGCAAGGCACGGCGCATCGCCGACGCGCTCTGCTTTGCGGTTTCCGGCAAGACCTTGGCGTGGCGCTGGAGTTCGTTCTGAGCGGATTCGAGGTCGACGGCCGCCCGGCGCGTGTTATCACGAACAACGCGGGTGGTATCAGTGAACTTCGAGGAGAGCGTCGAAAGCTGATTGGAGACCTGGTCGGACAGCGACGTGAAGTTTGCCTGAAGCTCGGACACCGCTTTTTGCGTGTGGGCCTGGGCGTCTTGGCGCAAACGCTCGATTTCCCGGATCGCAACCTGCGATTTCTCCGCTAAATCCTTGGCCAGCAGCTCGGTGACTTTCCGTGCCCGCAGCTCCGCCTGGCTGAGCGATTGCTCCAGCATGTTGGAGTAGCTGTTCATCATCCGGTCGAGCTCTGCGGCGCGAGTGGTGACGTTTTCCATCAGCTTTGCGAAGCCCGCCTGCCGGGCTTCCATCATGGCATCGACCTTGGAGTTCGACATCTCGAAGGTTCGTGAAGCGTTGATCAGAGCCGCTCCCTGGTCCTCGAACCGCTTCGTCAAGCCGCCCAGCTGGTTCACAAGGGTCGCCGACACCTCTTTGAGGACGCGCGCCTGCCCTGACAGCGCGTCGGAGCCGCTGGTCGAGCGGTTCGCCAGTTCCTCGACCGCCCTCTGGATGTTGGCGGAGTTCGTTGAAACAACGCGCTCAATGGAAGCCGCCTGACGCGCCAGCGTGTGCTCCATGGAGCCGGAATGCTTGTCGAGCGTATCGCGGATCGTACCGGTGTGCTTTGAAACCGAGGCTTCCAAAGCCTGAGCGCGCTGGGTAAGTGTTGCGTCGAGCTGCTTGGTGCGCTCGCTCAGGCTCACCTCGAAATTGTGCGTCCGCCGGCTGAGGATGGTTTCAAGCGCTTGAATGCGCTCCGCCAGGGACGTGTCGATCTGGCGTGAGTGCTCGGTCAGCACCGTCTGGAGGACGGTAGTCCGGTCTGTAAGCGTCGCGCCAAGGGACTGGGTCTTTTCGGCGAGGGCCGTTTCCAAGGCCGTCAGATTGCGGGCCGCCCCGTCGATAATTGTGCTGAGGCGCGTTTGCTCGGTACCGAGCTTCTCCAATAGAACGGGGATCTCGCGCCCGACGCGCTCGCTCATCCCGATCACGGAAGTCACAAGGCTGTTGCCCTTCGCGGAGATCGCCGCCGCAGTGCGGTCGGAGGTCTCTTGAATTGCGCGGGTGACTTCGAGGCTGGAGACCCGCAAAGCCTCAGCGGCCTGAGCCCCGTGCTTGACCAACTGGTCGGTGATGCGTGCGCCGCGTTCCGCCAGCTTCTCATCGATAGCCGTTCCTGCGGCAGTTACGGCGGCGGTAATCTTTTGACCGCGGCTGGCGAAAGCCTCCGTCATGTTCACGCTTGCGTGACTGAGCGACTGAGACGCCTTCTCGCTCGCGGCGGTGATTTCGCGCGTAACCTGGCTGCCAATGCCGCGCAAGGCCTCGCTCACGCGCTCGCTGTTATTGGCAAGCGCTTCGCGCTCGCTTGCAAGCTCGTTGATGAGGTTCCTGATCCGGTTCTCATTCTCGGTGTAGGACCGCTCAAGCGCGGCAACCTCGTTGTGAACGAGAGCCTCGAGTTCCCCGGCCCGGCCAAGCGCTCGCGAAATCGCGTCGTTCATGGCGGCGACCTGACGGCGCACCGTTTGCCCGAGCGAAGCAACCGACTGCTCCGCCATACGATCGGGCTCCGCAAGCCGGACAGCAACCTCGGTCATCGCGGAAGACATCAGCCGCAGTTCCTGCGCCCGCCAGACAAGGATGGCGAGGAACCAGAACAGCGCTATGGGAATGACAACGGTCGCGATGACTGCCGCGATGGCGGGGTTGGCGATGAGATCCGCCGTGCTGCCTGATGCATCGAAGTTTTTCTGGAAGACAGCCCACGACACAAGGAGTCCAAGCGCGAACCAGACGGCCGATGCAATGAGCGCGATCAGGAACGGCGAGCGGGAAGGACGCTGTTGCAGCGCGTAGATCAAGCCGCCGATGGACGGCATGTCATCGTTGGCTGGAATATGCGGACGTGACGGAGCAGCTGGACGCTTCTGCCCCGCAGGACGCCCGGATTGGGCGGGCGAGGATATTTGAACCGTGTTGTCGCCGCCGCTCTCTTGAATGCTGCGCCGGGACGATTGCGATCGGCTCGGCTTCGGCTGCTGCTCGCGGTTTGCGACAGGGTGAGCGTCGCTCTTGGGCGCGCCGGGATTCGCCTCGGCGGGAGCGCTGCCGCTTGCAGCCTTCGCCGGCACCGGTGCCACATCCTCAGGCTTGAGATCGATGGGCGTCTGGGAGATCGCTTGTTTTTAACTCATCAGGCCGTCCTGACCTCATGTGGTGTGACTGAGATACCGCCAACGCCGCGATGTCTGGATTGATTGGAAAACCCTATCGCAACGCTACGCATGAACTCCCGGCAGATCCTCATAGCCCCTCAAACGCACGCTCGGACAGCGCTCTGAAATAACCGCATCCTGTGCTCTCGCTAGTGGATTTTTGAGGCTAAAAAAAGATTACCGCACATCGCGCAATTATATACAACTTCGACTCAACAACGGCAAAATCCATACATCTCCTAAGCTTAATATTGCGATTCGCCGTACGCGAATGAAGCGTCTTCTAGTTTGTAAACAAAAACCACAGATTTTTTTTGGGATCCGTTAACGGTATGGCCACTCCTGGTATGGCGCGCGGATGTGAGGCCCGTTGTGAATTGGCTCTTTGAAATTTCCGCCGATCTCCCATACACAATGATGGCAATTCAGAGAATGCGACGGTGCCATGGTGAAGGTGACTTATATTGAGCATAATGGAACGGTGCACGAGGTTGAGGGCGAACCGGGCCAGACGCTGATGGAGACGGCGATCAAGCATGCCGTGCCAGGCATCGTGGCTGAATGCGGTGGCGCCTGCTCTTGCGCAACGTGCCATGTTTATGTCGACGATGCCTGGAAGGAGAAAACGGGCAGCCCCTCGCCCATGGAGGAGGACATGCTCGATTTTGCTTTCGACGTGCGCCCCACCAGCCGCCTGAGCTGTCAAATTCGGCTGAAGCCTGAACTGGACGGGCTTGTCGTCCGCATTCCCGAACACCAGAATTAAGCCATCGGAGGCGCGGGGTTTCCCGCAGTCGGACGGGAGCTTCATGACAACGGCCATTCACACCGACGCGCTCATCATTGGGGCGGGACCCGTCGGCCTTTTCGCAGTCTTCGAGCTTGGGCTCCTCGACGTGAAGGCGCACGTGATCGATATTCTGGATAAGCCCGGCGGCCAATGCGCCGAGCTTTATCCTGAGAAGCCGATCTATGACATCCCGGCGCTGCCCGTCGTTACCGGGCAAGAGCTTACGGACCGGCTCATGGAGCAGATCAAGCCTTTCCAGCCGGTCTTCCATTTGGGCGAACGCGTGGATTCGCTGCGCAGGGTCGAAGGCGGGTTCGAGGTCGAGACCGACACCGGCAGAAGCTTCTTCGCGAAGGTCATCGTCATCGCGGCGGGCGGCGGTTCATTCACGCCGAAGCGGCCGCCGCTTGCGGGCATTGAGGAGTTCGAAGGGACATCGGTCTTCTATGCCGTGCGCAAGATGGATGCATTCCGCGATAAAAAGGTTGTGGTCGTGGGCGGCGGCAATTCAGCGCTCGACTGGACGCTGAACCTGCAGCCAGTCGCGAAAAGCGTGACCCTCATTCATCGAAGGGACGAGTTCCGGGCGGCGCCCAATTCCGTCAACAAAATGCGCGCGCTGGTCGCCGAAGGGCGCCTCAAATTCGTGCAGGGGCAGGTGACGAAGATCCACGGCGGCGATAGCGAGTTGCGGGCGTTGACAGTACGGGGGCCTGTGGATGGCGGTCCCGAGCAGGAGTTCGAGGTCGAAGCCGAGCGGCTCTTGCCGTTCTTCGGTCTTACCATGAAGCTTGGCCCCATCGCGAACTGGGGCCTGAATCTGCACGAGAACCTGATCGCCGTCGATACGGAGAAGTTCGAGACCTCGGAGCCCGGCATCTTCGCCATCGGGGACATCAACTCGTATCCGGGCAAGCTCAAGCTCATCTTGTCCGGTTTTCACGAAGCGGCGCTCATGGCCCAGCAAGCGCACCGCATCGTGTATCCCAACAAGCGGATCGTGTTCCAATACACGACTTCGTCGTCGAGCCTTCAGAAGAAGCTGGGAGTTTTGTAGGCGGGGCGGTCACAGCATCAGCGCTCTCGCTCACCGGTCTTGGAGGTGTCCTCACCGCAAAAGCTGACGCGAGGCTTTCCGGCAACTAAACCCTGCAAATCGCGGGGCAGACTCTCCAGAAAATGGCGATCTGACGCCCAGCCCTAACTCTATATGGTGCGGCTCATAACAGTGTCGCCGCCGTCACCAGCCCGTTCACTCTTACATAAAACAAGAGGTTATTTGCGCTCGGCGGCGGCGCTGATACGTGCATTCGCGACATCCAAATAATTAGATCGCACGTAGTTTACAACTCACTATAATAATAACTTGCAGTGTTTGGTGTATTGTTACTTCCATCAAAGCAGCAAGTGCGTTGCATTTATTCAATTCGCAGAAAAACACCTATTCCTTGAGCTGCGATTTACAGGGGAGAGAATGGTCGTTTATTCAACCTCTACTTAAGGTTGAATCCAGAGAAACGACAGATGCAAGCGCGAATTGGATCGCTCGCGTGCGGTGTGCTTCCCCGTGCGAGACGCTGAAATGCTTTGGTCCCGGCACTGGTCGAACAATGTATATGCAGCGTCTCATTACAGGGCGGAAATTGATGGGCTAAGGGCGATAGCGGTTGCGACTGTCATTGCAAATCACTTCAACAAGGAGTGGTTTCCTGGCGGTTATCTCGGCGTGGACGTATTTTTTGTGATATCGGGCTACGTTATTACCGGCTCCCTCCTAACGAAGCAGCATCATTCGTTCCTTTCCCTCCTCGAGACCTTTTACGCGCGCCGATTCAAGCGGCTACTTCCTGCTCTGGCTGTATGTGTCGTCCTGACCTGCATAGCGGGGGCGCTTTTTATAAATCACGCCTCGTCCGACCTCAGGGTAACACTCAAAACAGCGGCATTTGCAATCTTCGGGTTGTCTAATTTTTTCCTATTGTACAACGATGTCGATTATTTCGGCTCTTCCGCAGATCTAAACCTGTTTACTCACACCTGGTCTCTTGGAGTCGAAGAACAATTCTATTTTATTTATCCCGCCATCTTATGGCTGTCCACGTCGCGACAGGGCATTCAGCACAGGCTACGCACCTTGTTTGCATCGATAACGCTGTTGAGCGTGCTTTCGTTCTTGTGTTTTGCTTGGATGGTTATGTCCAGTCCGCGGGGCGCCTACTACTTGATGCCGCCTCGGTTTTGGGAGTTGGGAATCGGCTGTCTGGCCTTCCTCGGCCATCAAAGCATCGCTTCGCGCTGGAAGCGGAGCGCCGGCCCAATATCGCTTATCGCGCTGGGCGGCCTTCTCGCCACCGTCTTTGTTTCAGGCCCGGCATTTCTACCGCCTGTCACGGCCGTAGCATCCACCACATTGCTGATTTTCTTCATGAGGCCGGGAAACCCGGCTTTCAATATACTTACGTTACGGCCAATGATTTTCGTGGGGACGATTTCATACTCGCTCTACTTGTGGCATTGGCCGGTCATAGCCCTAAGCCGATACACGATTGGGTTCAGCATATGGACGCTGCCAATACAACTGGCAGCAATCGCAACTTTAAGTCTCATATCTTTCCTTGCGATCGAAAGCCCCCTTAGACGGAATCCGTGGTTTGGATCGAGCACAAGAACAGTATTGACCAGCTTTGTCACTATTACAGCCGTCCTTATCGCAATCGTATTCATAAGCAGGAAAGATTTATATTTAGGCAAGCCCGCGGAACTAGCTGAGAAGGGGGTAAATACGCTCATTAAAGTCAGGAAATTGAGTGGAAAAGACGTCTGGGATGCGCCTGAGTGCATCATGTCATCGGATAACGATGTTGGGAAAAGGATCGTAGCTCAGGCTTGCACCATTAACGACAACATAGGCAGTGGGCGGCGTCTTCTCGTTATCGGGAATTCCTTTAGCGCCGCTGAATTCGATATGTTTGCCGGCGCCCCCGAAACCGGTTTGGGTTCAGTGACAATTACCTCCTCCTGGGGTGCATCGCCCGTTCCCGAAATTCCCAATAACTCTAACTGGGCCGGTGCCAACAGCTATTACTGGGGCTCGGTCATTCCGCAACTCGTGGCCGAACTCAAACCAGGCGACATTGTGGTGATGGTAAACGACATTGCGGAGTTGCAGCCTCAGACTATGACGCGAGCTGATGTGCATGTCTTAGAAGCGCTAGGAAGCGGTTTGTCGCACATAGCAAAGGAAATGGACGCAAGGGGCGTCGCTGTGGTCTTCCAGACAATTCACTCATTCATAAGAGACGCTGAATGCACCCCCGATATGGCCGCCCCGCAATGGTTCAAAGCTGAGGGGCAGAGCGGCTGCAAATACTATAGCCGCGATTACACTCTCAAGCGCCGAAGCGCCCTTCAAAACGTACTGCTTGATATCCAAGCAAGGCATCACAACTTTTATGTACTCGATTTGATAGAAGTCTTTTGTCCCGGTGAGGTCTGCACTTTTACGGGCCGGAAGGGTGAATTTCTCTACCGTGACGAGTGGTCTCACCCTAGCGTGGAGGCGAATTATTCGGCGCGGCCGGTCTTTCTCTCCCTCATTAAACGCATAGGCCGGGACGCAAACTCTTGGCAGCCCCATTTGTATTCCATGGTGGCGGATCAGCCTTAGCGCTGAGCGTCATCCCGCCGCCTCGACGCCAGCCAACTCTTACGAGCCATCGAGCGCCTACGGCTTAAGCATGCGCGCGAATCTTCTACTTTCCCGCCTCGATCTCGGCCACGGCTTCTTCCATAAAATCGATAAGCTTCACCTTGAGCTTGCGCTCATCGGCCGCAACCCCCTTCAGCTTCAGATCGCCGATGACGGCCTCAATAATGGCGCTGTCGCCGGGATGCGCCAGATCGGCGCGAACAACTTCTTTTGCGTAGTCTTCTGCCGCAGGACCGGACAGCCCAAGCTGCTCCGCAACCCAGGCGCCGAAACGCCTGTCGCGGCGCGCCTTGGCCTTGAAACGCAACTCCTCGTCGTGGGCGAACTTCGCTTCGTAAGCTTCTTCGCGATCGTCGAATGTCGTCATATCCGCTACAGCCTCCCTGGCACGCCCGCATCCGCAGGGGCCTTTAATCAGCCGGCCCGCACCGCCATCTTTTGGTGCAAGCCTTGCTTCGATATCATAGCATGGATACCGTGCATTTGCGCTAAGTCAACGGGCTGAATCGGCTAAATCAAGAAGCGGCCGATAGGGAGGTAAGTAATTTTGGCCGCGGTCAATTATGTGCGAATGCGTGACAATGACGCAAATATGCGCTTGAAGTACGCTCCAAGCTTTATCCACTTTGCTTATTTCCTTCACGAGAAGGGGGTCTCCCATGAATAACCGCCGCCGCCGCATCTATGAAGGGAAGGCGAAGGTTCTTTATGAAGGGCCGGAACCCGGCACGCTCATTCAGCACTTCAAAGACGATGCGACCGCGTTCAACGCGAAGAAGCATGAGCGCTTTGAGGGGAAGGGCGTTTTGAACAACCGCATTTCCGAGTACATTTTCAGCCGCCTCAACGAGATCGGCGTTCCCACCCACTTCATTCGCCGCCTCAACATGCGCGAGCAGCTCATCCGCGAGGTGGAGATCATCCCGCTTGAGGTTGTGGTCCGCAATGTGGTGGCAGGGTCGCTTTGCGAGCGTCTCGGCCTTGAGGAAGGCATGCCGTTGCCCCGGTCGATCATCGAATTCTACTATAAAGCCGACAAGCTCAACGATCCGATGGTGACGGAGGAGCACATCACCGCGTTTGGGTGGGCCGCGCCGCAGGAGATCGACGAGATGATGGCGCTCGCCTTGCGCATCAACGACTTCCTGACCGGCCTGTTTCTCGGCATCGGCATCAGGCTCGTGGATTTCAAGGTGGAGTTCGGGCGCATCTTCGAGAACAACGACCAGATGCGTATCGTGCTTGCCGATGAAATCAGCCCCGACAGTTGCCGCCTTTGGGACATCGAAACTAAGGACAAGCTCGACAAGGACCGGTTCCGCCGCGATCTCGGAGGCTTGATCGAAGCTTATTCGGAGGTTGCCAAGCGGCTGGGCATTCTTGTGGAGAATCCGGCGCCAAAGCCAAAAGGCCCGGTGCTCGTGCAATCGAAATAGTCTACGCGGGATATGACGTTGGAGCAGCGCATGAAAGCACGCATTACGGTGACATTGAAGAGCGGCGTGCTCGATCCGCAGGGCCGCGCAATCGCCCACGCGCTCCATTCGCTGGGCTTCGGGAACGTCGAGGATGTGCGCCAGGGGAAGCTGATCGAGGTGCAGCTCAAGGCGGCCGACGAAGCGTCGGCGCGCAGCGAGATCGACGCCATGTGCCGCCAGCTCCTCGCCAATCCCGTCATTGAGAACTACCGCGTGGAGTTGCTGTGAAGGCCGCCGTTATCGTTTTCCCTGGCTCGAATTGCGATCGCGATGTCGCCGTGACGCTGGAAGCCGTCACGGGCGTAAAGCCCGCCATGGTGTGGCACGGGGAAACGGCGGTTCCTGCGGTGGATTTGATCGTGTTGCCCGGCGGCTTTTCCTACGGCGATTATCTTCGGTCAGGCGCCATGGCGGCCCATTCCCCTATCTTGCGCTCGGTCAGCGCCGAGGCGCAGCGCGGCGTCGCCGTTCTCGGCATCTGCAACGGTTTTCAAATCCTGACCGAGGCCGGCCTTCTGCCGGGCGCGCTGATGCGAAATGCCTCGCTCCACTATATTTGCCGCGATGTGGGCCTCAAGGTTGAGCGCACGGACACGCCCTTCACCAAGGCCTACGCTCCCGGCGAACAGATCACGATGCCCATCGCCCACAAGGATGGTTCGTACTTCGCCGACGATGAAACCCTTGATCGGATTGAGGGCGAAGGCCAGGTAGTGCTGCGTTACGCCGCCAGGGATGACACTGGGGATAGCGGTAATCCCAATGGGTCCCGGCGCGACATCGCTGGCGTTATCGATCGAACTCGGCGTATCATGGGGCTGATGCCGCACCCTGAACGCGCCGCAGATGGTACTCTTGGCGGAACAGATGGCCGCCGCCTATTCGAATCGCTTACACGAGAGCTGAATTGAGCAAGCGTAGCGGATCTAAGCGTTTATGAGGGTCAAAACCGTTCTAGCGAAAGGATCAGCATAATGAGTTTCGACGACGAGGTTGATGAAGTGAAGCGCGAAATGCAGACCGCCAAGCTTGACCCGCAAGCGCGGCGTGAAACTGCTGGCAAGCTTTGCGAGCGCTTGAAGGAGCAGATCAACAGCAAGCGTCTGGACTTCGCGCTCGGCGAGGAGAACGGCGACCCCATCGTACAGATCAAATACAAGCCGGACGGCGAGACCCTCGCATCCGTCTTTGTGAACGAGGATGGCAGCATCACCTTCCAGGCCGCAGGCGCGACGGACGAAGCTGAGGAAGAGGAAGAAGACGCAGGCTATTTCCCGAGCTACGTCGAATATATGGATGAGGAAGAATTCCTCGAAGATGCCTATGACATGCTGAAGGTGGGCATTGCCGAGTACGAACTCGACCGCGAAAGCCGCGCGGCTTAAGTGGCAGCTCCCTCATGCTCCTTTCCGTCATGGCCGGGCTTGACCCGGCCATCCACTAACACGCGGCGTCAATTGCCATTTTTCTGGATAGCCGCCTCAAGGGCGGCTATGACAACGGGGAGTAGATGTTCATCTCCGTCAAGTGTGAGGTTATGAGTTCGCAGTCTGGTGCATCCCCTGTCATCGCAACCGAAGAACTGGCCTCGGCGCATCGAATGGCGCCGGACGAGTTCCGGCTCGCCTGCGAGAAGCTCGGGCGCGCGCCGAACCTGACCGAACTTGGCATTATTTCGGTGATGTGGTCGGAGCACTGCTCCTATAAATCGTCGCGCGTCTGGCTGAAGAAGCTGCCGACGACTGCGCCGCATGTCATCTGCGGGCCGGGCGAAAACGCGGGCGTCATCGATATCGGTGACGGGCAGGCTGTGATTTTCAAGATGGAAAGCCACAACCATCCGTCTTTCATCGAGCCGTATCAGGGCGCGGCGACCGGCGTCGGCGGCATCATGCGCGACGTGTTCACCATGGGCGCGCGGCCGATTGCGATGCTGAACGCGCTGCGCTTCGGGGCGCCGGATCACCCAAAGACACGCCATCTCGTTGCGGGCGTCGTCTCGGGCATCGGCGATTACGGGAACTGCGTCGGCATCCCCACCGTCGGCGGCGAGACGAATTTCGACGAGCGCTTCAATACGAACATTCTCGTCAATGCCATGTGCGTCGGGCTCGCGAGCGCCGGCCGCATTTTCTATTCCGCGGCGGCGGGGGCAGGCAACCCGGTCGTTTACGTTGGCTCGAAGACGGGCCGCGACGGCATCCATGGCGCGACCATGGCGTCCGCCGAGTTCGACGAACAGACCGAGGAGAAACGCCCGACGGTGCAGGTGGGCGACCCCTTCACCGAAAAGCTTGTGCTCGAAGCCTGTCTCGAACTGATGGCCGAGAACGCAATCCTCGCCATCCAGGACATGGGCGCGGCGGGCCTCACGTCCTCGTCGGTGGAAATGGCGGCCAAGGGCGGCTCCGGTATCGAACTCGACCTCGACCTCGTTCCGCAGCGTGAAGAGGGCTTGACGGCTTACGAGATGATGCTGTCCGAGAGCCAGGAGCGCATGCTTATGGTGTTGCGGCCCGGCTCGGAAGCGCTGGCCGAGCGGATTTTCCGCAAATGGGAGCTCGATTTCGCGATCATAGGGCGGACGACGGACACAGGCCGCTTGACGATCAAGCACAAGGGCGTCGTCCAGGCCGACTTGCCGACCGCCATGCTTTCCGACGAAGCCCCCGTCTACAATCGTCCGATTTCGCCCAGGCCCAAGCCTGCAACCGTTCCGGCGAGTGCCTTCCCGGCCCCGAACAGCCTTTCCCAGGTTTTGCTCTCACTTATGGGCTCGCAGCATCTCGCGTCGCGGCGCTGGATCTGGGAGCAATACGACCACATGGTGATGGGCGACACGATCGTGAGGCCCGGCTCAGACGCCGCCGTCGTCCGCGTCCACGGCACGAACAAGGCCCTCGCTTTGACTTGCGACGTGACCCCTCGCTATTGCTTCGCCGATCCCTTCGAGGGCGGGAAGCAAGCCGTAGCGGAAGCTTGGCGCAACCTTACGGCTTCGGGCGCGAAGCCACTTGCATTGACAGACTGCTTGAATTTCGGCAACCCCGAGAGGCCGGAAATCATGGCCGAGTTCGCCTCTTGCATCGAGGGAATGGCCGAGGCCTGCCGCGCGCTCGATTTCCCTGTCGTTTCGGGCAACGTGTCGCTCTACAACGAGACGAACGGCATCGCGATTCCGCCCACGCCTGCCATCGGCGGCGTCGGTCTGATCGGCGACAGCCGGCGCGTGGCGACGCTTGCCTTCAAGCCCGGGGACGAAGTTGTCATCCTCATCGGCAGCGAGACGGGACACCTCGGGCAATCGCTTTACCAGAAGCACGTCTCGGGGAGCTTCGAAGGCGCTCCGCCGCCCGTCGATCTTGCCGCCGAGCGCAACGCAGGCGATTTCGTTCGCGGCCTCATCGAGACAGGAACGACGGCGACAGTGCATGATGTCTCCGACGGCGGGATTCTCGTCGCGCTTGCGGAGATGGCCTTGGCGGGCCGCCGCGGCTTTCGATATCTGGCGCCTTCGGAACTGCCGCTGCACGCTGCGGCTTTCGGAGAAGACCAGGGCCGCTATCTCGTGGCGCTCCGCAAGGCGGATGTTGAGGACATCATGCAGCGCGCACACTCTCTCGCACTTCATGCTCGCATCGCTGCTCATGTCGAAGGCGACGAAATTGTGATTTCCGGCGAGGACAAGCTTCCCTTAAGCCGTTACCGCGAAGCTCACGAAGGATGGCTTCCAAACTTTATGGGAGCGATAGCCTAACTCGGCTCTTGGTTTCCATATATTGCGCTCAACGGCCCTACCCCTGTACTCTTTCGCGAGACACGAAGGACAAACGCCATGCCCATGCATCCCCAGGAAATTGAGCGCTTGATCAAGGAGCGCCTGCCCGACGCCGAAGTGATCATCGACGATCTCGCGGGCGACGGCGATCACTACGCGGCGACCGTCGTCTCCGAAGCTTTTCGCGGCAAGACCAGGGTTCAGCAGCACCAAATGGTCTATGAGGCATTGCGCGGTAACGTGGGCGGGGAACTGCATGCCCTGGCTCTCCAGACGAAGACACCGGAAACCGCTTCTTGAACGGCAGGCGCTTGTTTTTTGGGCGCGCCGGTGCATGTAAGAACGAGCAGAAGGATACGAGAATGAGCGACGACGTACAGAACTGGATAAAGGATCAAGTCACCACTAATGACGTGGTGCTTTTCATGAAGGGCACGAGGGACTTCCCGCAGTGCGGTTTTTCAGGCCGTGTGACGCAAATCCTCACATTTCTCGGCGTGGATTATAAGGACATCAACGTCCTCGACGATACCAGCGTGCGCGATGGCATTAAGGTCTACACCAACTGGCCGACAATCCCGCAGCTTTACGTGAAGGGCGAATTCGTGGGCGGCGCCGATATCGTTTCCGAGATGTTCCAGACCGGCGACCTCCAAACGCTGCTCACCGAAAAAGGCATCCCCACCAACAAGACGCACGCCGTCGCTTGATCAGATCAACCGGAGCTTCCAAGGCGCTGCCCGGACACACTCTGTCATGGCCGCACTTGCTGCGGCCATCCAGGGAAAAGTACCGGGATTGCAACCAGTTATGGATGGCCGGGTCAAGCCCGGCCATGACAGCCGGGTCGCTTTAGCGTCCGCTGCGCTAATCCACGAGTTCAGGCTGCCACACAGGCGCGGGCTTCGCCGCTTCCTGTTTCGGTTTCCGGATGATCTTTCCCAGCTTGAGAAGCGCCTCGCGCACGCCCGCTCCCGAAACGCCGGAGATGAGAAGCGGCTTTTTGCGCGCAACGCGTTGAAGCTCGGCTGCCTTCCCGGCGGCCACCTCGGGCGTCACCGCATCGCATTTCGAAAGCGCCACGATTTCGCGCTTGCGATTGAGGCTTGCTCCATAGGCTTTCAACTCGCCGCGGACCGTGCGATAGGCTTGGCCGACGTCCGGCTCCGTTACATCGACGAGATGGAGCAGCACGCGGCAGCGCTCGATATGTCCTAGAAACCGGTCGCCGATCCCGGCGCCTTCGTGGGCGCCCTCGATGAGGCCCGGGATGTCCGCGAGGACGAAATCCGTGTCGCCCGCCTTCACCACGCCGAGGTTCGGATGAAGCGTCGTGAACGGATAATCCGCAATCTTCGGCTTTGCGGCGCTGACCGCCGCCAGGAAGGTGGACTTGCCGGCGTTTGGAAGGCCGATGATCCCCGCATCCGCAATCAGCTTGAGGCGCAGCCAGATCGTCATCTCGATGCCGGGCTGACCGGGATTGACGCGCCGCGGCGCACGATTTGTCGACGTTTTGAAGTGAGCGTTGCCGAAGCCGCCATTGCCACCGGCCGCGATGAGCGCGCGCTGGCCCGGCTTGGTGAGGTCGGCGAGAAGCGTCTCGTTGTCCTCCGCGAACACCTGCGTTCCTGGCGGAACCTTCAGCACAGCATCGTCACCGGCGGCCCCTGTCATATTGGAGCCCATCCCGTGTTTGCCGCTGGCGGCCTTGAAGTGCTGCTGGTATCTAAAATCGATCAGGGTGTTGAGGTTGGTAACGCACTCCACCCACACGTCGCCGCCCCTGCCGCCATCGCCGCCGTTGGGTCCCCCAAACTCAATAAACTTCTCGCGCCGGAAGGAAAGGCAGCCGTTCCCGCCGTCTCCCGAGCGAATGTAAACCTTTGCCTGATCTAAAAAGCGCATGAACCGCAATTAAGGAGACTTGCTCGCCAACGCAAGCAATGCCGTGCAGGTTATCAGAGAAAGCCCCCAGAAGAGCGGACTGCGCCCGCGTTCGCCCAGTTACTCGGAGCGTTCGAGGTTCACGGCCTTCGGACCCTTGCCCTTCGGATCCGGCTGCGTCTCATAGGTTACGCGCATGCCTTCATCCAGCATTCCCACTCCCGAACGCTCGACCGCGGAAATGTGAACGAACACATCTTTCCCGCCTTCGTCCGGTGTGATAAAACCGAAACCCTTCGCTTGATTGAAGAATTTGACCGTTCCGGTCTGGCGCATGGGATGACACTCCTCTTCCCCAACGAAAAAAACATGGCCGCTAGACCATGTTTTGATTTACGCAGGCATAACAGGTATCGGGGGAAGACATGCGTACCTTTTGCCGCGGATGCGGCTTAAACTCGTACAACGCGTAGTTCCACGGGGTCCGATAGTTTGCCCGGTTGCCGCGGATTATGCGCGATCGGGGCCATTTCGTAAAGAGCCGGGCGATAAGTTTTCAAACACTTTACGCCCAGAGCTAAGCAGTGGTGCAGGAACGCATCAGTCAGCCTACGCTTCCATCACCCACGAAAAACCGTCGCCGTCACCCGGCCGGTTTCTGCTGCGTCCCTGGCCGGCCGCCGTGCTCCTTGGCGAGCGTGTCCAAGGCTTGCTTGGCCACCTGCTCCGCATTCTCCTTGTCTTTCTGCGCCTTGCTCAGGGCATCCTTCGCATCGCGCGCCGCCTGCTCCGCATTTGTCAGCGCGTTCTGTATTTGAGCAAGGCGCTCGCCCGATGCCTTCGCGGATTGCTCGGCGGCATCGCGCGCGGTCTGCTCCTCGGCCAGCTTTGAAGAGACAGCCTTCGCGTCCTTTTCCGCCACTTGCCGGGCGCGCTCCTCTGACGCGAGTTTATCGCGTAAGGACTGCAGTTCCTTCTCGGCCTTGTCGCGAGTCTCGGTGACGAGCTGGGCTTGCTGATCGGCGGCCTTGTTTGCTTGCTGATACTCGTAGGCGAGAGCAGCCGTTGCAACGGCCAAAACGGCGATAACAACGTTGCGGACCATGGTGTCCTCCGGGGCGCAGCGGCCAATGTGTCGAAGATTCGAAGAGAGACATCGGCTCTTACCATAACGACTTGCAAGCGATTATGGCATTTCCGAAGGCAAATTAATTTTCAGTTCCCTGTGGTATTGATGCAAAACGGCGCCGGCAAGTTTTACGGGAAAAGCGGGAGTTGTTCGAGCCCGGCGGTTTCCGAAAAGCCGAACATGAGATTGAAGTTCTGGATGGCCTGTCCCGCGGAACCTTTAACCAGATTGTCGATGGCCGAAACGACGATCGCGCGGCCGGGAATGCGGTCCGCGTAGACGCCCAGCAAGCAATAGTTGGATCCGCGCACGAACTGGGTCGAGGGGAGCGTTCCTCTTGGGGCAACCCGCACGAAAGGCGCTTCCGCATATTTTTCGGCGAACGCCGCCGCCAGGTCTGCGGCTGTGTGCTTGCCGGTGAGGCGCACGTAAGCCGTTACCAGCTCGCCGCGGCTCATCGGCACAAGATGCGGCGTGAAGTTCACGAACACCAACTCGCCCGCCGCCGCGGAGATTTCCTGCTCGATTTCCGGCGCATGCCGGTGACTCGCGATGCTGTAGGGCGAAAGCCCCTCGCCCGCCTCGGAAAAGAGGATGTTCTGCTTCAGAGACCGTCCGGCTCCCGAAACACCTGACTTCGCATCGATGATGATGTCGGATGCGTCGATGAGCTTCGCGCCGAACAAGCGGCAAAGAGCGCGAACAGCGCCGCCGTAGGGTAGCATCCGGGGCAGGCGACGAGACGCGCAGCGGCGATTTCATCGCGATTAAACTCGGTCAGCCCATAGGCCGCCTGCTTCACCAGATGCGGCGCAGCATGCTCCCGGCCATACCACTTGGCGTAGGTCGCCGTATCCTTGAGGCGGAAATCCGCCGACATGTCGATGACTTTGACGCTATCCGGCAGCGTTGCGATGATGTCCTGCGCAGTGCCATGCGGAAGCCCGCAGAAAACCGCATCGCAGGTGGCCCAGTCCGCGTCTTCCGCTTTGACGAGCGGGGGAGCCTGGATAAACCCGAGATGCGGAAACACGTCCGCCAGCGGCTTTCCCGCGTGTGTATTCGCCGCGAGAAGCACGATCTCCATGTGAGGATGACAGGCGGCAAGCCGGATGAGATCGGCGCCTGTGTAGCCACTGGCGCCGATAACTCCGATTTTAACCCGTTGACCCGCCGCGTTCGCAGCCATGGTCCACAGTCCGTTAGCGCTTCGAGAACTGGAAGCTGCGGCGTGCTTTCGCCTTGCCGTATTTCTTGCGTTCGACCACGCGCGGATCGCGTGTCAGGAAGCCTTCCTTCTTCAGAATGGCCCGGAGCGCCGGCTCGTAATAGGTCAAGGCTTTGGAAAGCCCATGGCGAACCGCACCGGCCTGACCCGAAAGTCCGCCGCCCGAAACCGTCGCGACGATATCGTACTGGGTCGCCCGGTTCGCTGTGACGAGCGGCTGCTTCAGGATCATCTGCAAAACAGGCCGGGCAAAATAAGCCTCGTGGTCCTTGTCGTTGACCGTGATCTTGCCATGACCGGGCTTCACCCAGACCCGCGCCACTGCGTTCTTTCTTTTGCCTGTGGCGTAGGCCCGGCCGTGGGCGTCGAGCTTTTGCACGTGAACCGGCCGTGCCCGATCCTCAGCCGCGGGAGCGCCCGCGCCCTTGTCCAAGCCGGAAAATGTCTTTGCGCTTGTCTCAGGCATTAGCGCACCCTCGCTGCGTTTTTAGAATTCATGGCACGGATATCGAGCGGTTCAGGATTTTGCGCCGCGTGGGGGTGCTCCGGTCCGGCGTAGATGCGCAAATTCGTCATCTGCTGGCGGCCGAGCGGTCCGCGCGGAACCATGCGCTCCACAGCCTTCATCAGCACGCGTTCCGGGAACTTGCCGCCGAGAATCTCGAACGGACGCCGCTCCTTGATCCCGCCGGGATGGCCGGTGTGCCTGTGATAAACCTTGTCTTGCGTCTTGTTGCCGGTGAAGACGATCTTCTCGGCGTTGATGACGACGACGTGATCGCCGTCGTCCATGTGCGGCGTGTAGGTGGGCTTATGCTTGCCGCGAAGACGATTGGCGATGATCGTTGCGACACGCCCCACGACGAGGCCGTCGGCGTCGATCAAAACCCACTTCTTCTCAATGTCGGATGGTTTTGCGGAATAGGTTGTCATGATTTGTCCGGCGGAGCAGACCTCGGCTCCAATGAAAAAAGGGCCACACGGCCCGTTCATGCGATAGGAATAATGCAGCGAGTCTGTTGTGTCAATGCCCGTTTTTGCCGGAACAGCAAAAATAGCCACGTTAATTCAGTGCCTTAACTCAAAGGTATCATGATACCTCAAATATCTGTTGGGTAAGCTGAACTGCACTAAGTGCGAGCGGCGTCGACGGATCGGGCTCGGAAATATGCCGTGCAAGTTCAGTTGGTGTGATCTCCATCTACGATCTTACCCATTCGCTTCCTCAGCTGTGAGCCACTCGGTTTTCACTTCCGCAAGCATCTGCGGCGGCCTCAGGCAAAGCCACGCGCTCGCCCCGCCTGCGGAAATAGCACGTGAACGGATAGATCTGTTGTCCGATGTAGTTTTGCGGATAGCGCGGGTCGGCAACGCCAAAAACTTGCGGGAGTTTGCCTTTCGGCATGCGGAATGTGCCGAACATGACATCGTAAAAGGCGAAGGTGGGCGCGAAATTAGTGTCGCAGCCGTCGTTCGGCAGACAATGATGCCAGCGGTGAAACGCCGGCGTTGCGATGACGTATTTGAGCGGCCCCAATGTCCATTTGACATTGGCGTGCACGAATGCCCCGCTCAAAATGTCCCACGGAACGAGGAAAGCCATCACCTTAGGCGAAATGCCGAGCAGGCCCAGCAGCACGCCCACGAGTATGGGCTGCAACATGACGTTCAAGGGATGAAAGCGATAGGTTGTCGTCCAGTCAACCTGTTGCGCCGAATGATGGGGCGCGTGGAACGGCCAAAGCGTAACGCCGTGAAAAACCCGGTGAATCCAATAGCAGAAGAAATCCATCAACAGAAGGTAGATCGCCGCCTGCTGCCAGAACGGTAAGCCCCCGAAAAGACTGTGGCCGCCCTCGAAGTAGCCCTTTATCGTGGTATTCCACAGCGCCCCGTAAAGGAGCAACGTGACGGCGATCACAATCGGGATACGGAGATACGGGGTCAGAACCGTGTTGACGGTGGCGTAGCAGATGTCCGTCGCGAGCCCAGGATTGCGCCACCAGACTTTTCCGGGGCTCGATGCCTGACTTCTCAGTATCGAAAGAGCCGTGAACAGCGCCGCCAGGCCGATCATTGCCGGAAATTGGGTCGAATAAATATCGGCGATGCCCACAAGGATAGCGCCGGCGCGTTCGGAAATCATATGACGCCACTCTCGAACTCAATCAAAACGCGCCGCTTTCGCCGGTGCTCGTTTTGGTTGTGCTGGAATTGTGGCAAATCTTGGCCATTCGGCTCGATGGAACTATGGTAAGAGCAGGCAGCTCAGTTCTGTTTGGCCACCGGAGTGATGGCCGGCCAGGAAGCCGTGAGCGCGGCAATCGGCGCGCCACAATGATAGTGAGTCAAAACCCACGATCCAGAGCAAAAAGGAAGTACCATGGAAGCGTCTTCCGGCGGGGGGAAGGATCGGCAACTCGTTCAAGTTGCCCTCTTCGTCACCTGCCTCATCGATCTGTTCCGGCCATCGGCCGGCTTCGCCGCGGTGAAGCTTTTGGAAGAGGCGGGGTGTGCCGTCACGGTCCCTGCTTCTCAGACGTGCTGCGGTCAGCCCGCCTATAATTCTGGTGACCGGGAAACGGCGAAGGAGATCGCCAAGCAGGTGATCGCGGCATTTGAGACTTTTCCGTATGTCGTCGTGCCTTCCGGCTCCTGCGCAGGTATGCTCAGCAAGCACTATCCTGGACTTTTCGATCCGGAGACTGAGCCATCCTGGCATGCAAGAGCGTCCGGCCTTGCCAGCAGGGTCAGGGAACTGACGGCCTTTCTCGCGGACGAGCTCGGCGTAGACTTCACAGGGCGCGCCTATCCCCGCCGCGTAACCTATCACAATTCCTGCTCGTCGATCCGGGAGATGGGCGTGGCTGCCCAGCCGCGAAAACTTCTCAAGAGTCTGGATGGGATAACGCTCGTCGAAATGAGCGACCGCGATGTCTGTTGCGGTTTCGGCGGCACGTTTTCGATCAAATATCCCGATATATCGAACGCCATGGTCGCCCAGAAGGTGGACCGCACCCTGGAAACCAAAGCCGATGTGCTAACGGGAGCCGATCTCGGGTGCCTCATGAACATCGCGGGGAAAGCGGCCCGAGACGGCAAACCGGTTGAGGTGCGCCATATCGCGGAGATTCTCGCGGGCGATGCCGTCGAACCCGGTCTATGTCAATGACGGGACACTATCTCAGAGCATCCCAAGAATTACCGCGGCCAAGAACCCGAATGCCAGGAAGGTTGCGATCTTGCTCAGCTCGCTCGTAAGTGACATCTATGCGCGTCCTCTGACTTACCTGCGTTTCCCTTGGTCTTTTTTGAAATAATCCTGCCTTTCATTCGAATGTGCAAATGTTTTCGTTTGTGCGACGCAGCAAAAACACTCAACCTCAAGAATAGCTTTTCGCCCTGAATGGCTTGTGCGTAAGAATATCCCAGCGCTGTTAAGCACATGAAGGTTAAATTCCGCATTTGCCCGCCGTGCAAACAAGCGCCATTTTATTTGTTAGCGCATATCCGGCGAAGGGTTTAGCGATGCCAGAACAATTCGAAGCTCTTGTTTTGACCAAGACCGGGAAGGGCCAGGAGGCCTCTTGGACGCGGCTTTCCGAGAAAGATCTCATGGAAGGCGATGTCACCGTGCGGGTGACCCACTCCACGGTCAACTTCAAGGATGGCCTCGCTATCACCGGCAAGGCGCCAGTGGTGAGGCGCTGGCCGATGGTGCCCGGCATCGATTTTGCCGGCGTTGTCGAGACCTCCACGCATCCCGAGTTCAAGGCAGGCGATGAGGTTCTGCTCAATGGCTGGGGCTGCGGGGAAACGCATCTTGGCGGATATGCCCAATACGCCCGTGTGAAGGGCGAATGGCTCGTGCCTGTGCCGGACAGTCTAACCCGGGCGGAGGCCATGGCCATCGGCACCGCCGGATATACGGCCATGCTTGCCGTCCTTGCGCTCGAAGCCCACGCCGTCGTCCCGGCAAAAGGCCCGGTGATCGTCACAGGCGCGGCGGGCGGCGTTGGCAGCGTTGCGATCGCGCTTCTATCGAAGCTAGGTTTCACGGTCATTGCCTCCACCGGCCGCCCCGAGGAAGAGGCTTACCTGCGGTCTCTTGGGGCTTCCGAATTGATCGCGCGGCAAGAGCTGTCGGCGCCGGGCAAGCCGCTCGGGCGCGAACGCTGGGCGGCCGGGATCGACGCCGCGGGCAGCCACACGCTGGCAAACGTGCTCAGCCAGACGAAATACGGCGGCGCGGTCGCTGCTTGCGGATTGGCGCAAGGGATGGACCTGCCCACGAGCGTTGCGCCGTTCATCCTGCGGGCGGTGACGCTGATCGGCATCAATTCCGTGATGGCCCCGAAACCGAAACGCATCGAGGCTTGGTCCCGTCTCGCGCGCGATCTCGATCGCGGCAAGCTCGCGGCGATGACTCAAACGCACTCCTGGAGGGACGCCGAGGCGCTGGCCCAGCAAATCCTGGCCGGCAAGGTCCGTGGCAGGACCGTGCTTGAAGTGCAATCATGATCAGCCGGAAGCGTCATAGGAAAGGCGCTTGCGCATGAACACCTCGTCGGACGCGTCGGTGGCAAGCTTCTCCAAGACTGTAACTGCCTCGAACCCGAAGCGCTCATAGAAGTCGCGGGCGCGTCCGTTGAATGTGGACACGCAAAGCCAGAGCTGCCGGGCCTCCGCGCTGCGCGCCTCAGATTCCATCCACTGGAGGAGGCGCAGCCCGAGGTTTTGTCCCTGAAACTCCGGCAAAACCGCCAGAAGTTGTAAATAGGGCCCGTGCAGGAACGGGTCTTGGATCGTAATAATGCCCGCAAGCTTTTCGCCCGCCAGCACTTCGAATCTCTTCACTGAAGCCTGCTCTCGCTTGAGCCCGCGCACCATGCGTTCCGGCGGCCAGCCAATCACGGACCACGGCGGGATAGCCGCCAAGGCCTCGCCAAGCTTTTGAGCGCTTTCCGCCGTAAGCGGCTGCAGCCTGACGTAGCCGAGATCGTGTTGTGTGAGTTCAAAGGCTTCCATCGCTAACCATCCTCACGCATGCCCATCGCTCCTGCTTGACTTCCGCACTTGGCTCGCCGATGCCTTGGGTAACCAAAGTGACTGGCGGCACGCTCAGGCCGCAGCGTCGCCTCCTGGAGGTCAATCATGAAACTCTTGTATGCCACACGCGACGGCCAGTCGCGAAGGATCGCAGAGCGCATCGCCGAACGCCTCGCGGAGCATGGGATCGAAACCCTTCCTCAAGATTTGGCGGTGCAGCAGCCAGCTCCGTCGAGCCTCGAAGTCGAGGAACTCGTCGCCGTCGTCGCGGCGATACGCTATGGAAAAATCTTGCCCGAGGCGATCGAGTTACTTGCGGCCTACGAGAAGCTTCGGACACGGCCGAAGCTGGTTCTGCTCGTGGTCAATCTGACGTCGCGAAAGCCCGGCAAGGAAACGCCGGAGGGCAGCGTCTATCTTCGGAAAGCGATCGCCAAATACAAGCTTGCTCCGGCGTTTGCCAGGGCGATACCCGGCGTGCTCAATTACGCGCGCTACAGTTGGCGGGACCGGCAGCTGATCCGCTTCATCATGCTGTTGACGGGAGGGCCGACCGATCCCAAAACCTACATCGAATATACCCCGTGGAACGTGGTGGACGAGGTCGCAGTGAAGATTGCGGACCTTCACGGCAGCAGTCCGGCTGCAGGCGCCTCCAACGCCTGCGACGTCTCGTAAGTCTATGCAAAATCGCATTCTTATGCCGGCGGCTTGGCTCCAGCAGCGCTTCCGGTTCCGGTAGGCCGCTGGTCCTTCGACGGCCCCTCGACCGGGAAAAGCTTGTCGTACTTCGCGTTGTCGCCGGGTTTCAGCTCGTAACAGCTATCGGCGATGATCGGCTCGCCTTCCGCAAGCAACTCGCCGACGGTGGCGAATTCGAAACCGCGCTTACGGAGATCGTCGATCACAAGCGGTAACGCTTCCGCCGTGTGCCAGCCGCGCCCATTGGCGTGCATGACGACGATGGAGCCCGGCTTGGCTCTCTCGGTGACACCGCGCCGGATGGCTTCTGCGCTTTGTGCAGGCGCTGGATCGCCCGAAACGATGTTCCATTGTATAGCGGCCAAGCCCGCATCGTTCACCGCGTTGAGGCTTTCCGCGTTGCAGGTCCCAAACGGAAAACGAAACACGGTCAGGCGATCCGGGCCGCCCGCATCCCGGTAGCAGGCTTTCTCCTTCAGCCGCTGACGCAGGAGGGCATCCGCCTTCAGATCGAGCGTCAGATCGGATTTGACCTCGTCCTCTTTCAGAAGACGGAAATTCCGATGCGTCCAGCTATGTGCGCCGATCTGAAAGAGGGGATCCGCCAGAAGCTGTTCGGCGCGCTCGGGATGATCGAGCAGCCATTTCCCGCTCGGGAAAAAGGTCGCCTTCACGCCCAGCCGCCGCAAAGTGTCGAAGATTTCGGAATCGTAGCCGGAAATTTCTCCGGCGTTCTCGCAGAGGTCGAAGGTGAGCGCGAGGAGCTTCTCGCCATGGGGCAGCTTCACGCCGCGAATGGACCCGCGCAACACGCTTGGCAAAGGGGGAAGGCGGACGAACTCCCCCTTCGGCTCGATCGCTGGATTATAAGGTGAGTGGTGGATCGCTTTCTCGCCCGGCCGCCCCGCCAGCGCTTCCGGCGACCAGCATTCTCCGCTGCGGGACGGGCTTATGAAACCGCTTGCGCCAAGAAGAGCGCAACAGCCTATACCAAGGATTCTCAGGTGCTGACGCAGGAGCATGGTTTCTAGTCTCTCGATCCATTCACAGATTCTACTAGTATCGCAGTAAATTTTCGTTGCGCTGGGATCGTGTTGCTCTCAAACTCTGGTTGCGTCAATTCGATTTGGCGCGTCTTTCAGAGGTGAGACAAATATGGCAAAGAAACCAGAAGCCAAGCCGAAGGAAGCCCCTAAACCGCAGGAGAAATCCGGCGAAAAAGCGGGCGCCAAGAAGGGCGGCAAGAAGTAGGGCTCGCGTGAATGAAAAAGGAGGAAGACATTTTCTTCCCCTTTTTCATTTTCCTCCTATAAGCAGAGTCGGCACCGGCGTCGCTCCAATTCAGGATGAGGTCAACTATGCGGCTTGCTTGTAGAGTTTTGATTTTGGCGCCTCTCGCGTTTTGGCCGGCTTGCGCTTTCGGTATCTCATTGACGAATCGAGACACGACCGACCAAACGCTCATTATTATTGAGGGCGACAAGCAGAATGAGCGGACCATCAAGGCAGGCGAAAAACTGGAGCTTTGTGAAAAAAGCTGCGTTATTCGCTTGCCGGATGGTGAAGATTATGAGTTTGACGGGACGGAAGTCGTTTCTTTGGAAGAGGGGCTGCTTTTTCTCGACAACCCTGAAGACCAGAATAAGGCGGCGCGCTAATCAGCCTTTGAGCCGCCTTATCGCGTTTAATTCCTATAATCTTGGACTTTTGTAGCTCTCAAGCCCGGCAAGCCATGCCGGTCTATCAAACGCTGCCAGCTCAAGAATTCATCAATCGTCAATTTATAGCGCTTGCACGCGTCGTCGAGGCTGAGAAGCCCGCCACGCACGGCGGCGACGACCTCCGCCTTCCGGCGGATTACCCATCGCTTTGTGTTTGGAGGGGGAAGGTCCGCGATCGTCAATGGACTGCCATCGGGCCCGAGGACATAACGTAAGCGGGGACGGAACAAATCGGTCATAGTACTCTCACACGCGATCAAGACCATGAGATGCACTTTATGCGCCGCTATTTAAAACGTGCTTAACCGGACTGGTATAAAAAATCTTCCGTTTTGCTACCCTTGGTTGCTTTAATATTATTTGCTCGCTCTAGATGTATTTATTGAATAATATTCGCACTCATGATTTGCTCCCGGCTGTACCTTCCCATATGAAACCGGTCGGAAAACTCGGCGAAGATATATTTATGCAGACAAAAGGCGCGGTCCAAGAGCGATATCTTGAGTTCGGACCCGATATCAGTCCTTCATCCTTCTCGCTGGCAGGTCCTGCGAGCGAGCATCGGATCGTCGTGGCCATGTCCGGGGGCGTCAATTCGTCGCTGGCCGCGGCTTTGGTTGCAGCCGCAGGCTACGAAACGATCGGTATTACGCTTCAGCTTTATGACCACGGCGCGGCGACAGCCCGCAAGGGCGCCTGTTGCGCGGGCCAGGACATCATGGACGCGCGGCGCGTCGCGGACTCGCTTAGCATTCCGCATTATGTGCTGAACTATGAGGATCGTTTCCGTCAATCGGTGATTGACGGCTTCGCGAACAGTTACATGGCGGGCGAAACGCCGGTCCCTTGCGTTCGCTGCAATCAAACTGTTAAGTTTTTCGATCTTTTAAAGACTGCTCGCGAGCTCGGAGCGTCCGCCTTGGTCACGGGCCATTACGTGCAGAGCCGCCCTGGGCCAGAGGGATGGGAGATGGTGCAGGCGGCCGACGCCGAGCGCGACCAGAGCTATTTTCTCTTTGCGACGACGCAGGAGCAGCTCAATTTCTTGCGCTTCCCGCTCGGTTCGATGAAAAAGAGCGAAACGCGCGCCATGGCCGCCAAGCTTGCTTTGCCAGTTGCGGCAAAGCCTGATAGCCAGGACATCTGTTTCGCGCCAACCGGCGATTATGCCTCGGTTATTCGCAAGCTTCGCCCCGAGAGCGATGAACCCGGCGAGATCGTCCACGCCGATGGCCGCCTGCTTGGGACGCATCGCGGGATTATCGATTTTACGGTTGGGCAACGCAAGGGATTGGGCATTGCTACAGGAGAACCGCTCTTCGTGATTCGCATAGACACACCATCGAGACGCGTGATCGTCGGGCCGCGCAGCATGCTGCGGGCGTCGCTGCTCCGGCTGCGCGATGTGAACTGGATCGGCGGCGGGACTCTTGGCGGTGCGCTCGCTCAGCCTAGGGAACTTTTCGTTAAGATCCGCTCCACCCAGCCGCCCCGGCCGGCGCAGCTCGCAGCAATCGGCGGCGCCATATGCGTGGAGCTACCCGGGGGCGAGTATGGTGTGGCGGCCGGCCAGGCTTGTGTCTTCTATGAAGGCGGCGGCGGCGCGGCGCGGGTACTTGGCGGCGGCTTCATCAAATCGGCTGCGGCCTGATATGGCTCAGAAACTTCAACAGCCGGCGCTGGACGAAAATGCAGTCGTCGCTGCCTATCAGGGATGGGCGCCCATTTATGACTACAGTTTCGGCGTGATCGCCGGGCCGGGGCGCCGGCTCGCTGTCCGGAAGCTGAACGAAGCGCAAGGGCGGGTGCTTGAAATCGGCGTCGGGACGGGCCTTTCTCTGCCTCGCTATAAAACCGGCCTCGACGTCACCGGCATCGATCTCTCGCCCCACATGCTCGCAAAAGCAGCGGACCGGGTGGAACGGCTCGGGCTTCTCCGCAAGACGCTCGTCGTTATGGACGCGGGCAGGCTCGCGTTTGCCGATGAAAGCTTCGATGCAGCTGCCGTCATGTATGTGATGACGGTCGTGCCCGATCCCGCGGCGGTGATGGCGGAGATGTGGCGCGTGCTGCGGCCCGGCGGAACCGCGGTTGTGGTCAATCATTTCAGCCGCGAGCGAGGCTTGCGCGCAGCCGCGGAGCATGGGCTTGCCCGATTTTCCCGCCGGCTCGGCTGGCACCCGGTTTTTCCATTGAAGACCGTAACAGGAGCGCCGGGCTTCCGCCTCGTTGAAGCCATCGATCTTCCGCCGCTCGGCCTTTTTACTCTTCTGCGCCTCGAGAAAGTGGTATAAAGCTTCATTCCCGGCTTGCCTTGACGGCTTGGCCGGGCATTCTTATACCAACCGTCGACCGGCTGTTCTTCCGCCGTGTCTCGTGTGTGATTTGGGGCGGAGTAGCTCAGCCGGTTAGAGCAGCGGAATCATAATCCGCGTGTCGGGGGTTCGAGTCCCTCCTCCGCTACCATTTAAAACTTTGTCCGACCCGGAGACATAGGTAGCGTTTTGTACCTAAGACATGGGTGACAACCTCGTGCCGAACGGGTTGCCGATGGTTTGCAATAGGGCCGTGAAGAGGGGGTGTAGACCTCCACCGGTGTTTTCATGGACAGCGCCTCGTGCGGCCTTTCCGTATTGAATTGGTTCAGGAACTCATTGAAGCGTGCTTGTTGAGCCAGGCTGTTTTGACAAGCTGGACGGGTCGCCTCTTTCTTCAAGGTGAGATGCATGCGCTCATGGCGGCCATTCTGTTGAGGATGGCCGGGCTTGATCCTTTCGATCGCGATGCCGAGTCTCAGCCAGAAGACGGAAAGCCTTGAGAGGTTATAGAGCCCGTTAGGGGAGGCAAAGGGCAGACCGTTATCGCTTCTGATCGCGGCTGGCAGGCCGTGGTCTTGGAAGAGGCGGCCGAACGCTTCCAGGACAGGCGCCTCCTTCGTTGATTCAAGGGCTTCCAGGAGAAGGAGCTTGCGGGAGGCCTGGTCCGTGACGGTCAAAGGGTAACAGTACCGGCCGTTGCCGAGCTTGAACTCGCCCTTGAAATCGGCGCACCAGAGATCGTTCGGAGCCAAGGCTTGGCTTAGCGGTGTTCCTTCTGCCCGGTTCCGCCGCTTTCGGGCTCGTGCGAGAAGGCCGTGGCGGTCGAGAACA
Organism: uncultured Alphaproteobacteria bacterium; assembly: GCA_963834165.1. Classification (GTDB taxonomy): domain Bacteria; phylum Pseudomonadota; class Alphaproteobacteria; order Rhizobiales; family Rhodomicrobiaceae; genus Rhodomicrobium. The sequence goes on from CAWIAL010000019.1 coordinate 543,536, forward strand.
GCATGCACGGTGCTCTTGGCCGGGATCCGGACGTCTCCGGCTAGCCGCCTGACCAGAAGTTCCCTGATCTTCCTGGCTCCCCAGTGCGGCTTGTCCTTTTTCAAGCGGACGATCATGCGCTCAATAGGCTCGGGCAGCTGGTTCGCATAGCGCACCGGCCGGCGCGAACGGCCGGTCAGCGCCTCAAGCCCCTCGTCCTTGTAGCGGTTGTAAATCTTATAGCCGGTCTTTCGCGAGATGCCGAACTCCCGGCAGAGATCGCTCATGCCCTCGCCATCGAGAAGCCGAGCCACAAAACGAAGACGTTCCTCCATTGCCGAACACGCTTTCCACGGCATCAACACCCCCCGCCAGAAAGCGAAAAGTGTTACCTATGTGTCCGGTACGAACTGTCACCTATGTCTCGGGTCGCTCACCAATTGCAGACCTGGATTTCTCTGCGCAACGTCCAGGCTGCTAGAGATGCAAAGCTGCTCGGCCAACAGGTTGAACCTCTTCCGCAACTCCTCCGGGTAGTTCTACGCCCAGCGCAACGAGGAGCCGGCCCGAGAAACGCAAGAGCCGCGTCGCCCAACCGTAGAAGATCCAGATCATCAGGCAGAAGCCAATAAGAAGAAGGATGGCTCCTGTATAGGCGAGTGGCGTCAAGAAGGGCGTCACATGAGGCGCAACAGTGAGTATAGCTTGTTCCAAGGCGTTTCCTCTGTCAGTACTTGTTGAATTCATGTCCCGTTTCGAACGCGGGAACTTATTGTTCTTTCCAATCCACGCGGCAGTTAGTGGCGGCGTGAACGTGGCTTCCTGTCGCGCCTGACCGGCATCGTGAGCCTAACCGCTCATCACCGTTCGCGGTTTAACTCCATCGCGTGCCGCTAATGGCAGCCACCGCCTGCACAATGGCATTCGCAAGCATCATGATCCCCATCCTCTGAGAGCGCCGGAGGCAGGGGCGCCCCCGATACCAGCGCGGTGACGGCGGTCATCGGGTCTGTTTCGCTGGTGACGACGACTTTGATGCCGCGGGCCGCAAGCTTCCTGGCTAGGCCTTGCCCGCAACTGCCGGTTATCAAAACATCGATGCCGTCGATCGGGTGCGCCGCGTTTGAAGTATGGTCATGCATGGCCATTTCCTTCGGCAAATCCAGTTTCCCCGTCTGTACGATCTGATTGTCTGAAGCTGTGTCAAAAATTATGAAACGGCGTGTCATACCGGCATGTGGGGTAATGCTGCGGAAATTCTGGCTCGTGACGCCAATTTTCATCCTGATCTCCTCGCCGTGAACCGTTCGCGCTGGGTGCGCGCTGGCATATGTTGACCGCAAAAACGCTAGTGTGATTAGCTTTGCTGATCATTGCGAATGCGCAACGCGGCCTACTTCGGCATGTTGAACGGAGAGGTGGCGCTTTACGAAGGGCTCCCCCTTTGAACCCGATCACATCCGACGAGGCTTGGACAGGCGTTGCCGACTGTCTCCACTGCAATATCAGGCAGTCCGTGCTTTTTGCGCAGTTGCAGGAAGCCGATTTTCGCGATCTTCACCGGCCCATCGATCAGCTTAATTACGCGGCCGGCGCAACAATTTACCGAGTGGGCGACGAGGGGCTATCGCTTTTCACCGTTCGAACGGGGCTTGTGAAACTGACCCAGTACCTTCCGGACGGGACCCAGCGGATCGTCCGCCTCCTGGGCAAAACCGATGTTCTGGGATTGGAATGCATGCATGGCGCGGTTTACCTGCACTCTGCGATTGCCCTTGAGCCTACCGAAGTATGCCGGTTGCCGGTCACCAGCGTGAAGCGATTGATGCTTGGCAACCCCCAGCTTTTTCATACCCTGATGGCGCATTGGTATCGCGCATTGAGCGACGCCGACCGTTGGATCGCGGAGCTTTTGGCGGGAACGGCGCGAGAGCGAGTCATCCGGCTTCTTCTTTGGCTGTCGGAACGTGAAGGAGGCGATAGCTGCAGCTTGTTCAGCCGTGAAGATCTCGGTGCCGTGCTTGGGCTCACAACGGAAACCGCGAGCCGGACGATGGCCGAACTGAAACGGCAAAGCTTGATCCACGAAGACAGCCCCAACCGCTTTTCCTGCGACATCGCCAAGCTTCGAAAGATCGTCTCATTGTGAACGGCGCCACGTGATACGCCCCGCGAGAAGCTCATGGGTCACGCGGCGCCTCAAGCCATTCCGGACGGCAGCCGGCCTCCCTGAATGACTGCCACTGAGCACTCGGACGCGTTTGCTTCAAACTTCAACAGAATGGGGTTGCCGGGCGCGGTCGGGCTCAGCCGATCTTGATCTTCGCGTCGCCGGTGAACTCGTAGGGCGGGATGTCCAGGTTGCGCGGCGCCGGGCCTTGCCGGATGCGGCCGGACGTGTCGTACATCGAGCCGTGGCACGGGCAGAACCAGCCACCGTAAAGACCTCTGTCGTCGGTTGGAGCCTGACCCTTCGGCACGCATCCCAGATGGGTGCAGATGCCGATTGTGACGAGCCAGTTCTCCTTGCCGGGCTTCGTCCGGTTCGCGTCCGTCGCGGGCAGGTCTGAGGGAGCCCCGTTCACCTCGGCATAGGGATCTTTCAGCTCAGAGACCGGCACGTCCTGCGCTTTCTTGATCTCTTCCGCCGTCCGGTGCCGGATGAAGATCGGCTTGCCGCGCCAAAGAACCGTGATGGCCTGGCCCACACCCACCGGCGACAAATCCACTTCGGTCGAGCCAAGCGATAACGCCGACGCATCGGCATTCATCTGATCGATCGCTGGCCACAAAGCGCCGGCTGCTCCGATCGCCGCAAATGCTGTCGTCGCGAGATAGATGAAATCCCGCCGCGAGACATCGCCTTTGAGCTCGTCGAGTGTCGTATCCATGTGAACCTCACCTTCTCAGGCCCGCTTACTCATCCGAGTGATTGCGCGCCTTCCCCCGCTTGCTACCGCCCCTTCGCACAGGATCAGGAGTTCTGGCGCGAACGCGGTTCATCGGCCTGATCCTGCAGGCTCGACAAAGCGTAAGTGTGATTAGCCCTTCTGGTCATTGCGAATGCGCAATTACCGTTGCCTGGGTAAGTGCAAGTGATCAGAACCGGCTGCCACTCTCCCGCTCTTGGTCAGATTTCCGATTGTGAGGGCGCCGATGTATGGTGGCGCCGGGGTGGAGTGCGCCTCGATCGGATAAAGGAGTAAGACAGAGTGCTGAAACGCGGGTACAAGCAGCTGATGGCGGATGCTCTTGAGCGAATTCAAACTGTTAGCGTTGAGAATGCTCTAACGAAACTCGGTGATCCGAATGTTGTCTTCGTCGACATTCGCGATGTTCGCGAGCTTGAGCGCGAGGGGACAATTCCTGGAGCCTTCCATGCGCCTCGCGGGATGCTGGAGTTTTGGGTAGACCCGGAGAGCCCCTACCATAAAGAGATCTTTGGCTCTGGCAGACATTTCATTCTCTTTTGCCAATCCGCCTGGCGGTCATCGCTTGCGACGGCATCCTTGCTCGACATGGGCCTGACCTCCGTCAGCCACATTGAAGGCGGCTTCTCAGCATGGAAACGGGCCGGCGCCCCGATCGCGGACCACCAGAAGAAAGACTGAGAGCGAGTTATTTGACGCGCATCCCATCGAGGATGGGCGCCAGATTACGACTCGGGCGCTATCGTCTCGCAGCATCTTGCCCTCCTGCGGAAGGACAGGCTGGTTAAGACACGGCGGCAGGGGCAAACCATTTTCTACGCGATTGCGAGCGACGCGGCGCGCCGGTTGCTGGAGACGCTCTACGAGATTTATTGTCCGCCTTACTAACGCCAAGCCCGTGGGTTCTTGCGTTCCTGCCCTTCCCCTTTGCAGAAGATCTCGTAAAGCAGGGCGATCACCCGTTTAATATCATCGTCTGCAATACTGTAATAGACGGTCTTTCCCTCTCGTCTGGTGGTCACAAGGCCGTCGAGCCGTAGGCGGCTGAGCTGTTGCGACACCGTCGGCTGGCGCAGCGACAAGAGATTTTCGAGCTCCGTCACAGAGCGCTCTTTCTCGGAAAGAAGACAGAGAAGGAGGAGCCTCGTCTCGTGGGAGAGGGCTTTTAGGAATTCGCTCGCGAGACGGGCGTTGTGCACCATCCGATCGAGCTGCGGCGACCCCTCGGCGGACGGCTCAGTCGCCAGTTCCTCAGCAGCTGTAGCCACCTCTTGGCTTGTCATGGATTTCTTTCCGCGTTCGATTGCGATGTCTCATTGACTGACATTGCGATATATGAATACGATTTGCTTAAGCAATAGTGCGCCCCTTTTTTTAGAGGTGCAAGACCTCTAGCAAAAATGCCGATTCGATCCGAGCCTGAAGCTTGGGCCAGTTCGGGCGGGAGAAGGATAGGATGCAGGATTATGAAGTAAGCTGCGCCGCAGCGCATACTTGCCGCCCTTCCTATTCCAGCCGCCCTCGACGCCGGCGCTCGAGCCACGACGTCTCATGATACCGGATGTCCTAACCGTTGCATCGGGCTCGCTTGTGGGCTTCGTTCTCGGACTCATCGGCGGCGGAGGATCGGTTCTTGCCGTCCCGTTGCTCGTTTATGTCGTCGGCGTAGAGTCTCCTCACATCGCCATCGGAACGAGCGCCATCGCTGTCGCCTTGAGCGCGCTGGCAAATCTTATTCAGCACGCTCGAGCCCGAAATGTTAAATGGCAATGCGCGGGCGTTTTTGCGACAGCGGGCGTGGCTGGCGCATTCCTGGGTTCAAGCATCGGCAAAGCCTTCGACGGGCAGAAGCTCCTGCTGCTCTTCGGCCTCCTGATGATCGTGATCGCCGTCTTCATGGTGAGCCGGAAGGGAAATCTCGGAAGCCCCGGCGTGAGGCTCACGATGAACTCTGCCCGCAGGCTTTTGCCGCGATTGACCGGCTACGGCTTGGGCGTGGGAATGCTTTCCGGCTTTTTCGGCATAGGAGGCGGCTTTCTCGTGGTTCCGGGGCTGATGGCCGCCACGGATATGCCGATCCTGACAGCGGTCGGCTCATCTCTTGTCTCGGTCACCGCGTTCGGGTTTACGACGGCCGGCAATTATGCGCTCTCGGGCCTCATCGACTGGGCACTCGCAGGCTTGTTTGTCGGAGGGGGGATTGCAGGCGGCTTTTTTGGGAGCCGCGTGTCCAGAAGCCTTTCGGCGCGAAAAGATCAACTCAGGCTCATCTTCGCCGGGATAGTCGCGGCGGTCGGCATTTATGTGACCGTGCGCGGCATCATCACCATCACCGGCGGCGATCTCATCGCACATTGAAGGCAAAAAAAGGGGGACAAGGAGACCATGGTCGAGACGAGTGCAAGTTTATGGAGCGAACGGCGCTCCCGCATTGGAGCTTATTTGCCGGGTTTCATGCTCAGCCTAGTTTTGGCCATGGCGGGCAATTTCATCTCAATCGGTTATGGCGGCCCGACCATCCTGTTCGCGCTTCTCCTTGGCATGGCCTTCAATTTCGTCACGGAGGATAAGCGTTTCGCGCCGGGACTGCAGTTCACGGCCAAGGAAGTCCTGAGGATTGGCGTCGCGCTTCTCGGAGCGCGCATCACCGCCTCGCAGATTACCGGACTTGGCTGGTCGACGCTTGCCGGTGTCAGCGCCGCAGTCATTCTGACAATCGCGATGGGTTTTCTCGCCGCTCCGCTCGCTGGCACGACGAGGCGCTTCGGCGTGCTGACTGCCGGCGCAGTGGCTATCTGCGGCGCATCCGCGGCGGCTGCCATTGCGGCCGTCCTGAAACGCGATGAGACGCACGAGCGCGATACGGCTTTCACCATCATCGGCGTGACGACGCTCAGCACGGTTTGCATGGTGATCTACCCGCTCATCACCAAGCTCTTCCACCTCGATCATGCAGAGTTGGGCGTCTTCCTCGGCGGCACGATCCACGACGTGGCGCAAGTTGTAGGCGCGGGCTACAGCGTGTCGCCTGAGACAGGCGACGTGGCGACAATTGTAAAGCTCTTGCGCGTCGCTTTGCTGCTGCCCGTCGTTTTGGTTGTGTCGCTCGTCGAGCGAAAGGCCAACCAGGGCGCATCGAGCGGCGGAGGTGCAAAGCTCATCCCGAACTTCCTCCTGGTCTTCATCGCGATCGTGACGCTGAACAGCTTCGGGCTGGTTCCCAGCGTCCTGCAGTCGGCGATGAGCGATGCGTCGCGCTGGTGCATCGTCATTTCAATCGCGGCGCTGGGCATCAAGACATCTCTGGCCGCGCTTGCGAAGGTGGGGCATCGCGCCATTCTCTTGATGGTGGGAGAGACCGTCTTCATCGCCTTGCTGGTGATGACACTGGTAAGGCTCGGTTAAAATAAGGGCTCTGCGCGCCGTGCCTTAATGAGCCGGCCGCAGGGCTCCTAAAACGCGCATGAAAAGTAATCAATGGGTCGGACGAATAGCCCCCACAATGCGCAGGACGAATCCGGGAACGAGAAGCGCCAGCCCTACAAGCCAGAAAGGCTTCCGGTCTATCTTGAACCAGGCGTCATCGAAACTCGTAGTCGTGTCCAATCCAAGGGCGAACGCCGCCACCTGAAGCGCCAGGAACAACACGCCAAGCAGAATGAGCAGACGCCCCGCAAGGCGCAGGAGTCCAGTGCCCCGATGCCTGACGACCCAGGCGAACAGCGCGAGCCATCCGATGAACAGTATAATTGCCCCCGCATAGGCAATCTGCGTCGTGTACGGAGTAAGCTGGGCTGCTGATTTAAGTATGGTTTGCTTCATTGACGTTCCTTCCCGATCTTTTCTTGGATAGATTCTTTAATCTACTTTAGAGATGCAGCTCATGCGGCGTATCTGCGCAAATTGTAGCGGCTTGAGCGCGGCGTTCGCGATGCAAGCGCACGAAGGCGACGAAGCGCTCCACCCATGGATTGCGCGGGCTCGATCGCAAATGGGAGAAGCTCGCGAGCAGATTGCCGATCACGATGCCGTCATGGCCGCCCCCCATTCCCACACCGCGCGCGAGGCGATAGGCGAAGCGATGCAGCCCGCTCAAATTTTCCAAAGCAGCGTAATGGAATTCGTGTGCCGGGATCGTATCTGATCTGCCTTCGTTAGAGGGCCAAGGCGAGTCTTCCGTTTCTTCCAGGAGAACGAGTCCGCGCCCTTGCGGCCGTTCATGCATGGCGGCGTCGGCCGGAATAACGCCTACCATCTGATGCGACGCGCCCTTCCACTGGATCGAGCGCGCCAGATACATCATGCCCCCGCACTCCGCATATGTTGGAAGGCCAGCACGGATGCGGCGCGCGATATCGGCGCGGAGTCCGGAGTTGGCTTCGAGCCTTGCGGCTTGAGTCTCCGGGAAGCCGCCACCGATGAAGAGGCCATCTGCCTCGGGCAGCCGGCTGTCGGAGAGCGCGTCGAAGAAACAGAGCTTCGCGCCGGCGCGCTCAAAGGCTTCGAGATCGCCGGCGTAATAGAAGCCGAATGCGCTGTCGCGAGCGACAGCTATGCGAATGGGCCGAGGGGCGCAAGTTCTGACAGGGAAGGAAGGACTCGCCCGCAGCTCCGGAGCGGCGCGGCCGACTGCCAGAAGCCGCTCCACATCGACGCCATCCTCAACGGCGGTCCTTAGCCTAGCGATCATCGCGCGCAGTTCCGGCGTTTCGGATGGGGTCATTAGTCCGAGATGACGCTCCGTTATTGCGAAATCCTTGTTGCGCGGAACTGCGCCTATCACCGGGATATTCGTATAGCGCTCCAGCGCTTGAAGCATTTTGTCCTGCTGGCGGACAGTGCCAACCTTGTTGAGCACGATGCCGGCGATATGAGTTTCGCGGTCGAACGCCTGGTATCCCAATATCAGGGGTGCGATGCCTCGCGTCATGCCCAGCGTATCGATGACGAGGATAACGGGAGCCTCAAGCAGCTTTGCGAGTGCCGCACTGGAGTCCTTGCCTTCGAGGTCCACGCCGTCATGCAACCCCTTGTTGCTCTCGATGAGTGCGAAATCGGCGGCGGCTTCCCGAACTGCGGCTGCATCGCGGATTTCCCCGTTCGTATGTGTGTTGAAGTCGAGATTGTAGCAGGGCCTGCCGCTCGCATGCGCGAGCCACATGGGGTCGATATAATCCGGCCCCTTCTTGAAGGTCTGCACGGCAAGCCCGCGTACGGCGAGCGCGGCGGCAAGCCCAACCGACAGGGTTGTCTTCCCCGAGGACTTATGCGCTGCGGAGAGGAGAACCCGCGCCATGACGTTAGGCCACAGCCAGCGGACGGTCGCGGCCATGCCACAAGGCATTTGCCTGCCCCTGCGCCGCTTCGATCGTCTCCGCCCGGCCAAGCGCTTTGAGCGCAATGGCGATTGTGCCGGTCACGGCCGCCTCTCCATACTCGTCGCCCGCTTCTCCCCGCAAGACCGCCGTGAGGCGGCCGAGATTCATGTCCTCTTCGGGCGCCTGCCGGGGATCATCAAGAAGCACCGGCCAGCGCTCCTCTTCAGCCAAGCCTTCATGGACGGTCAGCACCTCGCACGGCTTGTTGGGGCGGCGTTCGATCTCACCGCCCTCGCCGCGGAAGACGGCCATATGGGGCTGGCCGAGGAGAAGCGCCGCTTTCTGATGGATTTCCATGTAGCCAGGGTGAAAAACGCCCTGCAGCATCACCGGCGCGCCAAACGGGTTCAGCATCCGCGAAAGCGTGTGGACGGGCGAGCGCAGCCCGAGGATGGACCGCAGTCCGAACAGCCCCGAAAGTGTGGGATTGATCGCCCCCAGGGGCATGTACGCAAAGTTCCGGCGCTCCAGGTGTGAGGCTGCGTCTTCAAAGCTTTGCGCGACGGGAATGCCAAAGCGCGCCAGCACCTCGCCGGTATAGACGCGGCCCGTCGTGTGGCCATCCTGTCCGTGCATGAACACGCTGTAGCCGTTGTGGGCGAGAACCAGTGCGGCAAGCAGATACCAGGGCAATTGCCGGCGCTTGCCCGCATAGGATGACCAATCGACATCCGCCTTCGGCAGCGGCGACGGAAGCGTCATCGCGGCGCGCGCGGCATGGACGAAGCCTGCGATCTCGCTAGGGCTTTCCTCTTTCATCCGAAGCAGCATGAGGAAGGCCCCCAGTTGCTCCGGCAGCACGTCTCCGGCGAGGATCATCGCCATCGCCTCTTGCGCTTCCTCGATGGTCAGCGAGCGGGAGAGCGTCTTGCCGCGCCCGAGGATCTGGATGAAGCGGGCGAAGGGATGAGGGGGGCGGATCATATAGTTCTCCGTAATGTGTCAGGCTTCCGCGGGGCGCGGCAGGAACGGCAGAAGCTTCAGTGCGATGCCCGTCAGCAGCATTGCAATGGAAACTCCGCTCAGGCCCAGCAGGATCTCCGGAACCGTCGGCCAATAGTGAGCAACAACGCCGTCGTAGAAGGAGCTTGAGACCTCCATTCCCGGGAAAAGCTGCAGCGGATAAGCCTGCCCGCCTATGATTGTGAAGTACATCTGGGCCACGCCGCCGATCAGCAAGAAAGGAGCAGCGATAGCCATCGATCTCCACGCATCGCGGCCGCGCCCGAAGAAGACGAGGATCGTGAGGGGCAAAAGAAGGCCGAGCCAAATCTGTCCAACCCAGAAGGTCAGCGTGTAAATGCCGCCGTCGCGCAACAGGAAGGTTTCCACGTCGCGATATTGGGGCACGTAAAGCTTCGTCAGGTGGAAAACGGCCGTAAGATAGAGTACCGCCAAGGCAAACAGGATGAAGAGCCCGCGAAACTTGCCGAGCATGTCCTCGCTGATGAGTTCGTGCCTCGTTTCGCGGCCCATGGTCAAGAGAACGAGCACGGTGAAAGCCAGCCCATAGAGGAACGAAGCGGCAATGAACAAGACGGCGATGATCGCGGAGGAGTAAGCATCGCGCGCGAAGAGGAAACCGAAGATGCTGCCGGTGCCGGTCGTGAGCGCGAACCGCCAGAAGAAGGCAAACCCGCCAGCGAACCTTGTCGGTGTGCTGGAGCGGGAAACGCGCCGGTCCATCATCACGAAAAGGTAGAGGACGACGACGGCGATGAAGCCTGTGTAAAGGTAGATGTTCCAAGCGAAAATCGAGCGGAAATTATAGGTGGTCATCGCCACGATCAAACGGTCTGGCCGCCCCAAATCGAGCACCAGCACGGCGAGTCCGCCTACAAGCAGTGCAATCGCCAGCACGCCGGAAAGCCGCGCATAGGGTTTGTAAGCAAGCCGGTTGAACACCGACGAAAAAGAAGCGACGTTGAGCGCGCCCGACGCCGCCACGATCAGGAAGACGGCGAAGACGTGCGGCGTGCCCCAGACGATCTGGTTCGACATGCCGGTCACGATGTGGCCGTAATGCTCCATGTAGAAGGCGGCGCTCAACCCAGCGGCGATGACGAGCACATGGAAGGCGAGCAGCCCCCAGAAAAAGGCGCTGTGATCTGTAAGCTTTTGATAAGCGACTTTTGCCATGCCCATCTCGCGCCGCAGCGGCGGCGGCTTCTCCTAAATGTTCGCGTAGTAGACCCCGGTATCGCAGCCCAAATCCGCGCGGATGCGTGTCGAGCGATAGGTTGCGATGCGCTTTGCGATCTCGCTTGAGGGGTCGTTCAGATCCCCGAAAAGGATTGCAGCGCCGCCATCGGCCTTGCACGCTTCGACGCAATGCGGAACGCCGCCGGCGTCGATACGGCTCGCGCACAATGTGCAGCCTTCGACGGTTCCCTTCCCGCGCGGCGCATCCGGCTTCTGATCCTCCAGCGGCTCGTGCACGAAAGAGCGCGCCTTATAGGGGCACGCCATCATGCAATAGCGGCAGCCGATGCAAATATGCCGGTCCACGAGCACGATGCCGTCCGCCCGCTTGAACGAAGCGCCCGTGGGGCAGACATCGACGCAAGGCGCGTTTGCACAGTGCTGGCACATCACAGGGACGCTGAATCCCCCGCCTGTTCGCGGATCTTTCGCGGTGACCTTGCGCACCCATTGAGGGTCCGTCTCAGGATGGCCGGTGCTTTTCCAGCCGAAGGCTTTGGAGCATGCGTCTATGCAGGCGGAGCATCCGTTCTTGCACTTGCTTGCGTCGATCAGAAGGCCCCAGCGAACCTTGGACGACGCGGGCGCTGTTTCGGCGGCAGCCGCTTCGCCCATGGCGTAAAGCGTCACCCCGGGTACGAGCAGCGTGGCCGTCAAAGCTGCCGCGCTCTTCAGGAAAGCACGCCTTCCGCTATCGATGGGCTTACCTTCGGTCATGGCCGCTTCTCCTGAAACAAAGCCGCCGCGACAGCCAAGTCTGGTGAGACGGACTTTTCCGCGCTTTGCGCTTTCTCAGGGCCGGACCGCGATGAATGGCATTCGAAGCAGTCGATGGAGACAGCCGCAAAGTCGTGGCAGCTCCGGCAGAAATGCCTGGAATCCGAATAGGTCACGGGCTGGCCGTCCGCCCCCTTGACAGCATGACAATCCATGCATCCGGCAAGGCTGAATGGCTTGCCGCGCACACCCCCGTGCACGGTCTCATCGCGCTGATGCCTCATCAGGCTCATGTGGTTGCGTCGCATAAATTCCGTGGGCGCAACGCAGTGCTCGCCCTTGCCCTTCGGCGGCGTCGGAACGAGCCCTTCCGCGAAGGCGGACGCATTCGCTACGAGGATCAGAAAGGCAATGATGCCGGCAAGTCTCATGCCGCCCTCTCAGCATCGTCATCCCGGAAGGGTGCTCGCGCCCTATCGGGGATCTCAAAAAAAGCAACGCCGCGTTCTTGACGATCCCGGATAAGCGCCAGGGCGCTTTCCGGGATGACGCGGTGTTGTTGACGGCAAGCGGACACTTTCGTCACTCCCCAAGGCCCATCTGGATATACCCCGTGGGGCAGACATCTTTGCAGATGTGGCAACCGATGCACTTGGCGTAGTCGGTGTCGACGTAGCGCCCGAGCGCCGCTTCGCTCTTCTTAACGCGATGGACGGCCTTTTGCGGGCAGTAGATCAAGCAGTTGTCGCATTCGAAGCAGATGCCGCAGCTCATGCAGCGGTCGGCCTCCGCGCGCACCTCCTTCTCGCTCAAGCGTTGCAGGCGCGATTCGAAATTGCCGAGGACGTTTCCGGCGTCGATCGCCTTCTGGCTGCGCACGTGTTGCGGCGTATTGCGAAAATGCCCGAGAAACAGCTCCTTGGAGCTGACGATCAGCGATTTCGCGCGGTCCTCGAAATTGTGTAGCGCATAATTGGCGCGGTCGGTTCCGGTTGCCTGGACGTGGTTATATTCGGCCGGTTCGCGGCCCACTTCCTTGAGCTTCTCGATAAGGTCGAAGTGATGCACGTTCACTTTCGGCAAACCAGGCTGAGCCTCGGCCTTCAGATAATGGCCGATGCTTTGTGAGGCGATCCAGGCGTGGCCGATGGCCGTCGTCAGGAGATGCGGCTTGATCACGTCGCCTCCCACGAACACACCCTTTCGCTTGGGCGAGGTGTGATAGGAGTCGGCAGCGGCCGCGCCTTTTCCATTATCCAGCACCTCAAGGCCCGTGAAGTCGGCGCCCTGGCCAATGGCGGACACGATCAGATCGCACTCGATGTCACGCTCGGTTCCAGGCTTGACCATCATCTTGCCTCCGGTCCAATCGACCTCGACGACCCGCAATGCGCTGGCATGGCCTGCCCTGTCGAGCACCACGGCGACGGGGATCAGCGAGGTGAGAATCTTCACCCCCTCCTGCATCACGTGCTCGAGTTCCATCTTCGTGGCCGGCATCTTATCCAGGGGCCGGCGGTAGACGATGGTGACTTCCGCGCCCTGGCGGCTCGCTACCGTCGCCACATCATGGGTGGTCTGGCCCAGCACGACGTATTCCGGATGGTCTTTCTCGTGGACGTTCTCGATGTGTCCGAGCCTGCGCGCTACGGCCGCCACGTCCATGGCGGTGTCGCCGCCTCCGATCACGAGCACCCTCTGTGAGCCGTGCTGAAGCCGGCCTTCATTGAAGGCGGCTAGGAACGCGATACCGCTGATGCAGTTGTTGGCGTCCTTCGCTCCGGGCGCATCGAGCGGCGTTCCCGCTTGCGCGCCGGTTCCAAGAAACACGGCGTCAAAGTCTTTCTCAAGCTGATCCAGCGTGACGTCCACGCCGATCTTCACGCCCGTGCGGACTTCGACGCCCATATCGAGAATGCGCTTGATTTCGCCATCGAGCACATCGCGCGGCGTGCGGTAGCCAGGAATGCCGTAACGCATCATGCCGCCCAATTCGGGCTTCGCCTCGAAAATAGTGCAGGCATGGCCCTCGCGGCGGAGGAAATAGGCGCAAGCGAGCCCGGCCGGCCCACCGCCAATGATGGCCACCTTCTTGCCCGTCGGCGCGCCCGGCGCCGGCAGCTTCAGGCCATTCTCAAGCGCATAATCGCCGATGTAATGCTCAACGGAGTTGATGCCGACATGGCCTTCGACCTCGTTGCGGTTGCAACCGTCCTCGCAGGGCGCCGGGCAGACGCGCCCCATGATGGCCGGGAACGGATTCGACTTCACCATGTGCAAGAAAGCGTATTCCTGCCATGACATGCCGTCGGGCGCCTTATCCAGACCGCGCACGATATTCAGCCAGCCGCGCACGTCGTGCCCGGAAGGGCAGCTGGCCTGGCACGGCGGCGCGCGGTGGACATAGGTCGGGCACTTGTAGGAGCGGTCGGCCTGGAAGATTTTTTGCGACAGGTCCGGCCAGTTCCACACGCTTCCGCCGGTTTTGAAGCGGCGGAAAGTCTGATGTTCCGGGGTCCCGTTTCCTTGATCCATCACGCTTCGTCCTCCGAATTGGTTGCTTGTTCCGGTTTGGCATCTGCCTGCGCCGGCTCGGCCGCTGCAGCCACCGGATCGGCCTGACCGGCCGTTTCGTTCTCTTCTTCTGCCTGCTTCGAGCCCGTCAGCACGATGGCGTTCGAAACCATCTGATGGACGCTGACGATGGCCTCCATGTCGAAGCCGTATTTCGGCAGAACCTTCGAAAACTGCGCCTTGCAGATGGCGCAAATGGCGGCCATGTGCGTCACTCCGTGCTCATCGGCGACTTCGCGCAGCGCCTTCATGCGCGGGCTTGCGCCTTTGATGCGAAGGTCCATCAGTTCGTCCGTGAGAAGGCCGCCGCCTCCGCCGCAGCAAAGCGTCCCCTCGCGGATCGTGTCCGGGTCCATGTCGTAATAGTGATTGCAGCAGGCGCGCAAAATGGCGCGCGGGATCTCGAACTGGCCGCCCGGCGCATCGCCCATGCGCGAGGCGCGGGCGACGTTGCAACTGTCGTGGAAGGTGAGCCGGATGTGGTCGTTTTTCGACTTATCGAGGCGAAGCTTGCCCTCTCGGATCAGATCGTAGGTGAATTCGCAGATGTGCTGCGGAACGGGATAGCGCTTATCGAGGAAGTCGAACGGCCCTGCGAGCGTATTCAGGAAATTGTACGCGACCCGCCAGGCATGGCCGCATTCGCCAAAGACGAGCCGCTTAACTTTCAGGGTGCGCGTCGCATCGGCGACGCGCTGCGCAACCTTCTGCATATTGTCGTAGGAGCCGATGAACATGCCAAAATTGGCGGCTTCGGAGGCATGCGAGCTGAACGTCCAGGAGACCCCGGCCTCGTGCAGCACCTTCGCGTAGCCGATCAGCCCTTCCATATGCGGGGAGGCGAAGAAATCCGCGCTCGGCGTAACGAGAAGGATGTCAGCGCCCTCTTCATCGAGCGGCAGCCGCACGGCGATGCCGGTCTCCTCTTCGATCTCTTCCTCAAGCCCCGCCAGCGTGGCTTTCAGCGCCTTGGGCGGCAGGCCGAGATTGTTTCCGATCTTGAAGACCTTGCCGATGATCTCGTTCGAGTACTTTTGACCCATGCCGATGGTGTCCATGATCTCGCGCGCGGCCATGGAGATTTCGGCGGTGTCGATTCCAAACGGGCAATAGACCGAGCAGCGGCGGCACTGGGAGCACTGGTGGAAGTAGCTGTACCATTCGTCCAGTACCTCGCGCGTGAGATCTTTGGCCCCGACGAGCCAGGGCGCGATCCTCCCCGAAAGCGTGAAATAGCGGCGGTAGACTTTGCGCATCAGATTCTGGCGCGCAACCGGCATGTTGCTGGGGTCGCCTGTGCCGAGGAAGTAATGGCATTTGTCGGTGCAGGCGCCGCAGCGAACGCAGCCGTCGAGATAGAAGCGCAGAGCACGGTTGTTCTTGACGAGGTCGCCGAGTTTCAGGATCGCCTTTTCCTGCCAGTTCTCGACAACCTCACCCGGAAAGCCGAGCGCCGCCTGATGGGCTGTAGACGCCGGGTATGGCTTGCTCTTCGCCATGGCGCCGAACGCGAGCGCCGGGATTTCCAGCGGGTCCGGGCGCAACGGGCTTTCGTCTGTTTCCTGCGCTTCGAGTCGATCCACTTCGCCCCCTATGCCTTGCTGACGGCGGCGCGAGCAGGCGCATAGCGGCGCTCGCGCGGGTTATCGGCTTGATTGCGCGAAGGGCTGAAGAAGACGCCAGGCGCGTGCAACAACTTCGAGAACGGGAAGACGATCATCAGTACTGCGACGAGCGCCAGATGAGTGAGGAGCAGTGGATCCAGAGGGAGCGGCTGCCAGTCGAAGGCCATAAGCCCGAGGATGAAGCCCTTCACCGAAACGATGTCAGTATGCTCCACGAACTTCATCGCGAGCCCAGATGCGCCAATCGCGATCAGCAGGAGCAGAACCAGATGATCGAACGCATCGCCGATATAGCGCATGCGGGCCATGGTAACGCGCCGGATCCAAAGCGCAAACAGCGCGCCCGCCATTGCGAAACCGGCATAGACGCCGAAAGGCTGCATCAGCGCTACCGGTGTCCAAACCGGCTGCGTGAAGTAGCGCAGATGGCGGAACAGCACGAGGGCCAGCGAAACATGGAAGATCCAGCCGAACAGCCAGATCCATTTGTTGGACTTGAACAGGCTTTCGAAAACGGTGACCTCGCGCAGAACGCGGAAAGCAGCTCCCGCCCGTGTCATCGGCGCAGGGGTTGTCGGGATTTTGAGAGGAACCGGCGTCCTGGCGTACTGCCAGACGCGCAAAGCAAGCCCCGCGGTAAAAATCGCTGCCGCGAGGTAAAACATGACCGCGTAAATCGTGGTTTGCACGCCCAATCCGTCCCTAGTTCCCAGGTCTTACGCCCGGTTTCATTGTATTTTTTTGCTGCTTCCGCTTTTTGTCATGGCCGCCCTTGAGGCGGCCATCCAGGAAGCTTGCACTTCGTCAACTGGATGGCCGGGTCAAGCCCCGCCATGACAACTGGCCTCCTAAATGCAGCCGGTCGGCTTCGGCAGTCCGCCGATTTTACAGGCCTGCTTCGCTGGCCCGTAGGGGAACAGCTGATAGAGATATTTCTGATCGCCCTTCTCTGCGCCGAACTTCTTCTTCATCTCCTTGACGAGGACGCGGATGGCAGGAGCGATCTGATATTCCTCGTAATACTCGCGCAGAAAATCGATGACTTCCCAATGCTCTGGCGTCAGTTCGATATTCTCGGTCTTGGCGATAAGCGCCGCGAGATCCTTGTTCCAGACGGAAATGTCCGTGAGGTAGCCTTCCTCATCGTGCTCCGCGACGATATCGCCAATTTTATATTGCATAGTCATACAGGTGCTCCGTTCAGTTATTCCGCGTGTATTAGAGCCAGGCGACGGTGCGCGCGTGCTGAGTTACGAGGTCCACGAATCCCCCGTAATCGATGGCTTTTACGCCGTCTATAAGCTGCTCGGGCTTGATCCCGCGCGCCGCCAGGTCTGGCGCGAGCGCATAGACGCTGCCACTTGCGAGCGCAGCTTTCACCGCGGCGGAAGCCGAAGACCCTTCGCGCGCGCCAAGGACGCCATCCTCGATCATGAGCAGCGCATCGGCCGCCGTGAGATGGCCAACGCAGCTTTGCAGCGTGTTTCGCTCGAAGGGAGATTTGTTCACCGTGTGAAGCGTGGACATGATTTTTCCTCCCGCTCAGAAGCTCAGAACGACGTCATGCTGGGCTATGATGGCCGCGAGTTCGGACCGGCTCACCGGAATGATCGAGGGCTTCTCGGCGTAGTCCTCGTTCTCGTCCTCGTAGGTGATCGGCATTAGATCTTCGACGGTGAGACCGCGCTCTTCAAGCAACTCGCGCTCGACGTAAAATCTGCGCACGTCATAGTCACCGAGCGCCTTGTAGGTGCGGGAGAAGTTCTTCAAGCCTGCGGCCGCCGTGTCCTGCCCGGCCATGAGCTGGAAAACGCCATCGTCGATGAAGGCGAGGCTCACATCCTGCTCGAACGCAGCTCCGATCAGCACAACCTCAAGCAACTCGAGCGCGTAGATCGTGCCGTAGGGCGCCTTGCGATTGACGTAGAGAAACTTCTTCTTAGCGGCCATGGCGCCCTCCTAATCCCCGAAGACCACGAGCCGGTCGGCTTCGATGCCGGCTTCGATCAGCTGTCCCAGGCCGGAAATGCGAAAGCCGGGCGCAAGATTGCTGGCATCTTTGCCGTGCCGCTTGGCTTCGTCCGCGTCGAGGATGCCCCGTCGCTGTGCTGCTGCGATACACACCACCAGATCGAGCTTGTGCTTCTCGCCAAGCTCGCTCCAAAGTTTCTGCAGGTTGCGGTCGTCCTGCGGCGGCACGGTGAGCCGCGTCCCGTTGTTCACTCCGTCGTGGTAGAAGAAGACGCGGGTGATCCCGTGCCCTTTCTCCAGCGCGGCCTTCGTGAAATGGTAGGCCGTGTCGGACGCCTGATGCGTGTACGGCCCTTCATTGACGACGATAGCAAGCTGCACGTTTCTCTCCCGCCCTAGAAATGCACGTGCGCCGACATGTTCATGGTCTTGCGCGAGCCAGTCCACGTGTCGAGGTGGTGCTTCGTGAAGGCGAAGCCTGTCAGCTCGAAGAAGCGCGGCCAGCCGATGCGCTCGATCCACTCGCCCATGCGCTCCCAGTCCTTTGCGTTGTCCTTATAGGCGTAGAGGATCTTGCGAACGACCTCGGCGACCTCGAGCCAGCGGGGCGCATTGTTCGGCAGATTGGCCACGACGAGCTTGTGGAACGAAGGCTTGGAACGCGCGTTCGAATGCTTGCCGCCGACCCAGACTGCGATCTTGGTGGAGTCCGCGCCGTTGATCTGCATGGGCGGGCAGGGCGGATAGCACGCGCCGCAGCAGACGCATTTCTGTTCGTCCACTTCGAGCGATGGCTTGCCGTTCACCATGGCGGGCCGGATCGCCGCGACGGGGCAGCGCGCCACCACTGCCGGGCGCTCGCAGACCTTCGAAACGAGATCGTGGTTGATCTTCGGCGGCTTCGTATATTGCACATTGATGGAGATGTCGCCTTGGCCGCCGCAGTTGATCTGGCAGCAGGACGTCGTGATGCGGACGCGGTTCGGCATCTCCTCCTTGATGAACTCGTCGTACATCATGTCCATCAGGCTCTTGACCACGCCCGAGGCGTCCGTGCCGGGGATGTCGCAGTGAAGCCAACCCTGCGTGTGCGAAATCATCGACACGGAGTTGCCAGTGCCCCCGACAGGGAAACCTTCGGCTGTCAGCTTCGCAATCAAGGGTTCGACCTTGTCTTTTGCGCTGACCATGAACTCGATGTTGCTGCGCGTGGTGAAGCGCACATGGCCTTCGGCGAACTGGTCGGCGATGTCGCACAGCTTGCGGACGCCGAAGACATCCATCTGCCGCGGCGTCCCTGCGCGCACGGTCCAGATTTCGTCGCCATTCTTGGCCACGTGATGCAGCACGCCTGGGCGCAGGCGGTCGTGCCAGGCCCAGTTGCCATAGTTCTTCTTCATCACGGGATGCATGAAGGGAAAGGGGTCCGGCACACCGGTTTCAATGGGGCGGCGGGGTTGTGCAGGGGCGTTCATCCAAGAAGTCTCCGCGAAATCGAAATTGGGCCCAAGGGGAAGCTGGCAGAATGCGCGTAAATGCTGCGCGCCCCGCGCCTGCCCCCTTATTCAGCAGCGACGGTCAAACCGGCTTCCTTCGCCTTGCGCTCGAAATACTTCTCGGCTTCGTCGGTGAAGTCGTCCGTGCGCACGTAACAGGATGTGCGCGGATGATTGACCATGTTCGGATCTGGATCGACGCCCATGGCTTCGAGGAACGCAGGCAAGCCAATGCGGTCCATGCACTCGCCGATGCGCTCGTGCTCAAGAGCGTTCTCCGCGAAGAAATCGATGAGCTTGGTCGCGAACTCGACAAGCTTTTCGCGATCCTCGTCGGTTTCCAGTTTCATGAAGGGGATGATCATGGTGCCCATGAGGTCGCCGACCTTCAGCGAGCGCTTGCCGCCGAGCAAGATCGAAACGCCGCGGTCGTCGCCCGGAGATAGCGCCTTCGTCATCACGTTCATGCAGTGCATGCAGCGCACGCAAGACTTGTTGTCGACGTCGAGGGTGTCGTCGTCGTTCAGGCTCAACGCACGCGTCGGGCACATCGCGACGACGCGGTCGATCGTGTATTTGCGGCCGTGGCTGGCGACGTAGGCTTTCACCTCGTCCTGGTTCACCTTCATGGCGTCGCGCCACGTTCCGATCACCGCAAAGTCGGAGCGATGGATTGCGTTCACGCAATCGTTCGGGCAGCCCGAGAACTTGAACTTGAACTTATAGGGCAGCGCAGGCCGGTGCATCTCGTCGAGGAAGTTATTGATGACCGCGCGGTGCGCCCTCACCTCGTCGTAGCAGGACTTTTCGCAGCGCGCGTGACCCACGCAGCTCATGGAGGTTCTGAGCGCGGGGCCAGCGCCGCCGAGATCCAATCCCATCTCGTTCAGCTCGTCGAAGGCCTTCTGAGTGTTCTCGGTCGTGCAGCCCTGGAACATGATGTCGCCGCTCTGCCCGTGGAAAGCGATGAGGCCGGAACCATGCTTCTCCCAGACGTCGCACATCTTGCGGAGGAGATCGGATGTGTAGTGATAGCCGGCGGGCGGCTGGATGCGGAGCGTGTGGAACTCTTTCGAGGCCGGAAACCTGTCTGCCACTTCCGAAAATCGCGGAATGACGCCGCCGCCATAGCCGAAGACTGAAACGGTGCCGCCCTTCCAGAAGCCGAGCCGCTCCTCGTAGGAGTGTTCGAGCTGGCCGAGAAGGTCGTTCATCATCGGCGCGTAGGGCTTGTCCTCGGCGTCGCGCAGCCTTTTGAGGCCTGTCACGAAGCTCGGCCAGGGACCGGATTCAAGCTCATCCAGGAGGGGCGTGGCATGCTTTTGGGATTGCGCAGCCTTCGGCGCGTCGTCGCTCGTCATTCAGCCTCCCTTATTCCAATCATACCAAGTCGGACGGCCTAAAATTGCCCGCTTGCGTCCGTGATTGGCTTTTTGTTCTAAAAACGCCTTGCTTTGGCGAATTTTTATCACGCTAGCATACATATTAAGAGATGACAATCATTCATATCTGTGAATACGATAATATATTCGCTTTTTTTTAGGATCCGAGATGCCCCTTGAAGTCGATGAAAAACCAAGGATGAGCCGCGTGCCTTCGCTGCAGCCGGATCGGTCTGGCCTTGCACTTCGCGGCCCGTTCCGGCTGCATGACGAAAGCGCCTATGCTGCCTGGCGTGCGGCAAAGCTCGCGGCATACCCCGAATCAATCGAGGCGCTACGCGTCAGGGTCGAGGACCTTGGGAATCCGTCGAGCGCCGAGCGCGCAGCCATCAGAGAACGATGCTTCGCAGCGAATATGGCGGCCTACGACTGCGGCTTCATCGGAACAGATCCCGCTTATGTACAACCTGCAATTCGCGCTTTCACCGGCGCTTTCGAACTTCGGACTATCGAAACCCACCGTTCGCAAGGAGATGTCGGCGTCGTCGCGATCGAGATGGCGGCTTCTGGCAGCCGCGCCGGTTACATTCCCTATTCGAACCGGCCTTTGAGCTGGCATACGGATGGCTATTACAATTTTCATGGCCCGTCCGATTGCGTGAAAGCCATGGTTCTTCACTGCGTGCGCGATGCGGACGAAGGTGGCGTCAGCGCGCTTCTCGACCATGAGATTGCCTATATCCGCCTTCGTGACCGCGATCCGGCTTTTATCGAAGCGCTTATGCACCCCGGCGCCATGACGATCCCAGCTGGGGAAGACGGCTACCGGGATCCGCGGCCCGACAACACCGGACCAGTCTTCTTTATTGACCCGGAGAGCCAGGCTCTCGTCATGCGCTACACCGCCCGAAAACGCCATGTGATTTGGCGGCAAGACGCGGCGACACAGACTGCCGTGAACGCGCTGGAAGACGTGCTGGCAAGCGATCCACTCATCATCCGCCACAAGCTTCGCCCTGGGGAAGGACTTATCTGCAACAACATTCTGCACAACCGCTCAGGATTCACCGATGACGCAGACGGCAAGGGACGGCTCCTTTACCGTGTGCGTTATCACGACCGGATCAGCCTTTGAGAAAGCCAACGAGAACAGCATGCATCTAATCAGCGACATGATCATCGCACATCCCGAGGTTACCTCGTTCAGCGGGCTGGAAGAGCTTGTGAAAGAGGCCGCGCGGGAGGGTGCCATTCACCTCAACTTCGATCTGAAACCCGAATATCCGGACACGCCGCGGAACTGGCACGACCGGCTCGAAACGGCGTTCCTGTCGATCGTCGGCAGCGGCAGATAGGCAGTAGCGATGCATGGTGAAACCAAAGAGCGGCTCGAATCCCTAACGGCGCCCTATGGCCGCGAGGTCCGGCTCGACGATGTGCGCTTCGAAAGCGGCATGCGGCTTCTGCGCGTGACCATCCGCGAAGGCATGCGGATCACCGTCCTTGATGTCGATCCGCCGACCGCGCTCGCATGGGCGAAAACGATGACGCAATGGGCTGAGCGCGTAGCCGGCCCAGAAGAGAAAGCATAGGCCGTGGAACAGCTTCCGATATTCTTTCAGATCAAGGACAAACCGGTTGCAGTCGCGGGAGGGGGGACCGTCGCGGCGCGCCGGGCGGAACTCGCGCTCAGAGCCGGGGCGAAGGTCCGCGTCTTCGCCGAGACGTTGAGCGATGATTTCCGCCCAATTGCTGTTGGCGAGGGTTTCACGCATATCGCGCGCGCCATTTCGCTCGAAGACATTCGGGATTGCACCTTGATGTTCTCCGCGCAGGGCGCCCCTGCCGCGGACCGCGAAGCCGTCTCTCTCGCCAAACAGGCAAGGGTTCCCATCAATGTCGCGGATGCGCCCGATCTTTGCGATTTCATCATGCCGTCCATCGTGGACCGCGATCCCCTCGTGATCGCCATCTCGACCGGCGGCGCGTCGCCTGTTTTTGCGCGTATGATCCGGGCGCGGCTCGAAAGCGTGATGCCCGCAGCCTACGGACGCCTTGTTTCGCTTGTCGGTTCCTATCGCGAGCGCCTTGGCGCGGCGCTCAAGGATCAGCCGGCTCGACGCCGCTTCTGGGAGCGCGTCCTCGAAGGCCGCCTGGCTGACCGCTTTCTTTCGGGCCATGAGGCGGAGGCGCGGGTTGAAATCGAGCGGGCTCTTAAGCGCGCCGCCGATGGCGAAGGAAGCCAGCAGCTTGGCGAAGTCTATATCGTCGGCGCCGGGCCAGGTGACCCGGACCTGCTTACCTTCCGCGCTCTGCGGCTGATGCAACGCGCCGACGCCGTTCTGTATGACCGCCTCTTGCCGCACGGAATCCTCAATCTCGTCCGCCGCGAGGCCGAGCACATCTATGTGGGCAAGCTGCCGGACGATCATATTCTGCCGCAGGAAGAGATCACGGCCCGCCTTGTGGAGTTGGCGAAGCAGGGCAAGCGCGTACTGCGCCTGAAGGGCGGCGATCCTTTCATGTTCGGCCGCGGCGGCGAAGAGATCGAGGCGCTGGCGGCTGCTGGCATCCCCGTCCAGGTCGTGCCCGGCGTCACCGCCGCAACCGGGTGCGCGGCCTATGCCGGAATACCTCTCACCCATCGCGATCACGCCCAGGCTTGCGTTTTCGTCACGGGTCATTCCCGAGGCGATGGCCTGAGCCTCGATTGGCCCGCCCTCCTTCAGCCGCGGCAAACCGTGGTCATCTTCATGGGATTGGGCAAGCTCGCGGGCTTGATGAAGGAGTTCGCGGCGCGTGGCGGCGATCCAAAGCTGCCTGCAGCTGTCATCGATAATGGAACGAGGCCCAACCAAAGGGTGGTGACCGGGACTGTCGAAATCATCGCGGACTTGGCTGCCAAAGCGGACCTGCACGGACCTGCGATCACCATCCTTGGCACTGTCGTGACCTTGCGCGGCAAGCTTGTCCCAGACGGCGCTGCTACGGCCGGCGCAGGTGGGTCGTTTGTAAACGAAGCCGGCCCGGCGTCACTTCCATCGCCAGTCTGAAGCACGCACTGCACGATTCTTGCGCAAATGTGTGTTTGCGGTCTTCACAAAGCCTAGCTTTTAGATCATCATGTTTGAATATGAGGATTTAATAAAAAAAGCAGCCTCAAGGGAAACGTCTCTAAGGGACCTTCAAATGGCACACATCGTCGTCCTGGGCGCTGGATTGGGCGGCGTCATCATGGCCTACGAAATGCGCGATCAGCTGCGCAAGGGCGACAGGCTCACCGTCATCACTAAGGAGGAGAAGTATCACTTCGTCCCGTCCAATCCTTGGGTGGCAGTGAACTGGCGGAGCCGCGAAGAGGTCGAGATCGATCTGACGCGCACCTTCGCGAAGCGAAAGATCAATTTCATTCCAGTCGCGGCAAAGGGCGTCCACCCTAACGAAAACTGCGTCGAGCTGGAGAACGGCCAGAGGGTCGATTACGACTTTCTCATCATCTGCACGGGTCCAGAGCTTGCCTTCGACGAAATCGAGGGGCTAGGCCCCCAGGGCTACACGCAATCCATCTGCCACGTGGATCACGCACAGAAGGCATCCGAGGCCTTCAAGAAATTCTGCGAGAAGCCCGGTCCCATAATAACCGGGGCTGTTCAAGGCGCGTCCTGCTTCGGACCCGCCTATGAATACACCTTCATTCTCGACACCGAATTACGCCGCAGGAAGATCCGCGACCGCGTTCCGATGACTTTCGTCACTTCGGAGCCCTACATCGGCCATCTTGGCCTCGACGGCGTGGGCAACACCAAGGGCATTCTGGAAGGCGAGATGCGCGACCACCACATCAAGTGGATCACGAACGCCCGCGTCAAGAAGGTCGAGCCCGGCAAAATGGTCGTCGAGGAACTCACCGACGAGGGTGATCTCAGGAAAGTGCATGAATTGCCTTTCGCCTATTCGATGATGCTTCCTGCCTTCCGCGGCATCGAGCCCTTGCGTGGCGTCGAGGGACTGGTCAATCCGCGCGGCTTCGTCCTCATCGACAAGACCCAGCGCAATCCCACATTCCGCAACATCTTCTCCGTCGGCGTGTGCGTGGCCATACCGCCAATTGGACCAACCGCAGTTCCTTGCGGCGTGCCGAAGACCGGGTTCATGATCGAATCCATGGTTACGGCGACCGCACTCAACATTGGCGAGTTGCTTCGAGGCAAAGGCGCGCAGCACGAGGCGACTTGGAATGCGGTCTGTCTCGCCGATTTCGGCGACTCGGGCGTAGCCTTCGTGGCGCAGCCGCAGATCCCGCCGCGCAACGTGAACTGGTCCGCCTCCGGCAGGTGGGTTCATCGCGCCAAAATCGCATTCGAGACCTACTTCCTGCGCAAGATGAGGCGCGGTGAGAGCGAGCCGTTCTACGAGAAAGCCGCCCTGCAAGCGATGGGCATCGGCAAGCTCAAGCGCGTCACCTAACCTTCCAGATAGCCGGCGAACCTCAACGGCCATTCGCTGGGCTGTTGACATCGGTTCATTAAATAGAGATATTCGAATATATAAAACATCTGCTACGTATATCAGGGATCGAGGAGATAGCCGGGCATGACCGAAGGGAATGGGGCTGCACCGAACCAGAAGGCAATGACGATCATCGTCACAAAAGGCTCGCTCGACTGGGCCTATCCGCCCTTTATCCTCGCCACGACGGCGGCGGCGATGGGCGTCAACACCACGATGTTCTTCACCTTTTACGGTCTCCCTCTCCTTCTGAAGAAGCTCGACCTCAAAATCTCGCCCTTGGGCAATCCGGCGATGAAAATGCCGATGGCTGGCATGCACATGGGAATGCCGAACTGGGTTTCCGCGATCCCCGGTGTGGATTCCATGGCCACGAGCATGATGAAGGACATGATCAAGAAGAAGGGCGTCGCTTCGATTGAGGAGCTGCGCGACATGGCGCGCGAGGCCGACGTCAAGTTGATCGCCTGCCAGATGACCATGGACCTTTTCGAATACAAGAAAGAAGACATGATCGACGGCCTGGAGCTTGGCGGAGCCGCGACCTACATGGAGCAGGCGCTGAAGTCGGACGTGAACCTGTTCATTTGAGCCGAAAATACGAAGAGAAAAAATTAACTGCTTCAGGGAGGAATCATGGCTGACAAGACGCTTGACGCGAAAGGTCTCAACTGCCCGCTGCCGATTTTGAAAACCAAAAAGATGCTGAACGACGTCCCCTCAGGCGGCACGCTGGAAGTGCTCGCCACAGACCCCGGCTCGGTCGCGGACATGGCCTCTTTCTGCCGCACGACCGGCAATCAGCTTCTCGAGTTCTACGAAGGACGGCGACGTTTTCCGTTTCCTGATTAAGCGCTCCGCCTGAGATTATTCCGGGGGGCGAAGGAACAATAAGGCCGCCAGGGCGTCGATGTCTGAGCTTAGGGAGGCAAGCCGATAAGTGCTTTATCCACGCTCGCGGTTGCTGGGAATCCGGGGCGGGCAAGTGGACCGCCACCACCAAATGCCGGCTCTGTGTGGAAGCCTGAGCAAGGGAACATCTTTTGCATTTTCAATGATCCCCTTAAGGAAGAGGTCGAGGGGATCGGCAACAAATAATCCACAGGAAACGAGCTCGCCAATGGAGGCGTCGCACTAAGGCTGAGCTGTTTGTTTGCGGTGAGGCCACTTGAGCATGGGCATGGTCGGCTTTCCCTGGGGCTAGCGGAATTGGTTATCATGAGTCCTTTGGGCCATAACCGGACGAGGACATAGGCGAAGCACAGTCGAAGCAACAGGTATTACGCGTTTGCATTATTCAGTGGGGCTCTGAGCGAGAAGCAACGCACGAAAGGTTTGGGCCGCACTCGACCGTCTCTTGTCCGTCCGATGCACCACGAACCAATGCCGGATAATTGGAAAGCCTTCCACCCGCAGGATGGCCAAGCGGCCAGCCTGTTGCTCAAGCTCGATCGTCTGCGCCGGCACAATGCCGAGTCCCAAGCCGGCCTGGACCGCCTGCTTGATCGCTTCATTCGTGCTGAGTTCGCAACCGGGCCGATACTCGACGCCAAGGTCCGCGAAGTAGCGCTCCATGGCTGCACGGGTGCCCGAACCCGGCTCGCGAACAACAAGCGTCTCTTCGCCAAGCTCGGCTCCAGCAATAGCGCTTCGCGCGGCGAGCTTGTGATCCGGAGGCGCAATCACAACCAAAGGATTATCCATGAACCTTTGGGCTACCAAACCGACTCCGCCCGGCGGGCGCCCGGTGATGGCCAAATCGGTGCGATTGTCCATAAGGGCCGCCAGCACGGCTTCCCGGTTCTCAACCTTGAGGCTAATGCGCACGCCTGGATATTTAGTGTGAAAATCAGCAATAAGCGGCGGCAAGAAGTAGTTCGCCGTCGACACAACGGCGAGCCGCAAAATCCCCCGTTGTAAGTCGCGGAACTGATCCATCGCGGCATTGAGTTCCACCATACTGGCGGCAATCCTCTGGGCATGCCCTCGTAGTTCCTGACCCGCTTCCGTAAGGAAAAGCCTCTTGCCGATCTGATCGATGAGCGGCAGTCCGATCTGCTCTTCCAGCTGCTTGACTTGCATCGATACCGCGGGCTGCGTCAGGTGAAGCTCACTCGCCGCGCGGGAGATTGAGCTGTGGCGGGCGACGGCTTCGAAGATGCGGAGCTGACGCAGCGTGATATGCAATGGCATGCCCTTTTTGAGGTTTGAACGAAGACTATAGCAGACCTCGCGGCGGCGCGCAGGCGGGCTTAATGCTCGCCCTGATGCTAGCATAAACACTCCTGAATAGTTTTCTCCTACCGGCGCGATTATTCTTCTTCTCAAGGCAAGCGATGGGAAGCAAGTTCCCATGTCATCGTGTCTAAGGCGAGGAGAAAACCGTGTCAGCAAAGACTTATCAGGCCGGTGTTAAAGATTACGCCAAGTCATACTGGACCCCGGACTATGTGCCTCTGGACAGCGATCTTCTGGCGGTCTTCAAGGTCGTTGCACAACAGGGCGTGCCGCGCGAGGAAGCTGCGGCGGCGGTCGCTGCCGAATCTTCCACCGGCACATGGACGACTGTCTGGACAGACTTGCTGACCGACCTCGATTATTACAAAGGCCGCGCCTATCGCATCGAGCCCGTCCCCGGGGACCCCAGCGCTTTTTACGCGTTCATCGCCTACCCCCTCGACCTCTTCGAAGAGGGATCGGTCGTTAACGTGCTGACCTCTCTCGTCGGCAATGTGTTCGGCTTCAAGGCCATCCGCAGCCTTCGCCTCGAAGACATCCGCTTCCCGCTCGCCTATGTCAAAACCTGCGGCGGGCCGCCCAACGGCATCCAGATGGAGCGCGACCGCCTCAACAAATACGGCCGCCCGCTTCTTGGCTGCACCATCAAGCCGAAGCTTGGCCTATCCGCAAAGAACTATGGCCGCGCCGTCTATGAGTGCCTGCGCGGCGGCCTCGACTTTACGAAGGACGACGAAAACATCAACAGCCAGCCCTTCATGCGCTGGCAGCATCGCTTTGAGTTCGTGATGGAGGCGGTGCTCAAGGCCGAAGCCGAGACGGGCGAACGCAAGGGCCATTATCTCAACGTGACCGCGCCGACGCCCGAGGACATGTATGAGCGGGCGGAATTCGCCAAGCAGCTCGGCGCCCCGATCATCATGCACGACTTTCTCACCGCGGGCTTCACCGCGAACACCGGCCTCGCGAACTGGTGCCGGAAAAAGGGCATGCTGCTTCACATCCACCGCGCGATGCACGCCGTGCTCGACCGCAACCCGCTGCATGGCATTCACTTCCGCGTGCTGACGAAGTGCCTGCGGCTTTCGGGCGGCGATCACCTCCATTCCGGCACCGTTGTCGGAAAACTTGAAGGCGACCGCGAAGCAACTCTTGGCTGGATCGACCTGATGCGGGAGCCCTTCGTTCCCGAGAACCGGGCGCGCGGCATTTTCTTCGACCAGGACTGGGGCGCGATGCCGGGCGTGATGCCGGTGGCGTCCGGCGGCATTCACGTATGGCACATGCCTGCGCTTGTGACGATCTTCGGCGACAACTCCTGCCTCCAGTTCGGCGGCGGCACGCTCGGCCATCCGTGGGGCAATGCGGCCGGAGCGCACGCCAATCGCGTGGCGATGGAAGCCTGCGTCGAGGCGCGCAACCAGGGCCGCCAGGTCGAGCGGGAGGGGCGCGAAATCCTGACCGAGGCGGCGCAAAGCTCGCCTGAGTTGGCGGTCGCCATGGAGACCTGGAAGGAGATCAAGTTCGAGTTCGACGTGGTCGACAAGCTCGACGGAGCCCGCCAACCGCTCAGAGCCGTCGGATAAGCGCCGCCGCCAAGAACAATAACTCAGATCCGGAGTGAAACACATGCCCGAAGTGACAGCCTATAAATCGACGGAACGGCGCGGGGAGACCTTCTCCTACCTCCCGCCGATGACGCCCGACCGCATGCGAAAGCAGATCGCCTATCTCATCTCGCAAGGGTGGAACCCGGCGATCGAGCACACCGAACCCGAGAAGGCCTTCTCCAGCTTCTGGTACCTCTGGAAGCTTCCATTCTTTGGCGAGCGTTCGATCGAAAGAATTCTGGCTGAGCTGGAGGCCTGCCACCGGGCTAATCCGCGCCATCATGTCCGCCTCGTCGGCTACGACAACTACTCTCAATCCCAAGGCACCGCGTTCATTGTCTACCGCGCTGGCGCCCGCTAAGCCGGAGGGAATGGATCATGTCGCAGACTCCTCCGGCCGGTCTGACTGGCCGCGCCGCTTCCATTGCCAGAAGGCAAGCCCTGTCGGCCGGAAAGGCTGCTCTGCCGCCCGCGAGTGAGCGCCGATGTCAAGGCAAGCGCGCCGTCGTGAAGCTCGAACGTGTCTTTTCGGAAGCCACGCCAACCGCAGTCCCGGAGCCCATTACCGTGACCGCGGAGCCGGTCGCACCACCTGTTGACCCGGCTTCCGAGAATGGCTCCTGCCGCGAACAGGCCCGCGCAAGGCGCGCCCTCTTGAGCAAACGCGGACGGGGAGATGCGCCGCCAGCGCCTCCGAGCCGCCCGGCACGAAAGGGGACTTTGGAATACGCACCGAAGGTCAAAGTTTCGGAAACGCAGGGCCGCCAGCGGGTAACCGGCGACCAAACTCGTGGGAACGCCGTTACCGGCCAGGAACGCGGCGCGGCCATGCCGATATCCGGCACGCAATATAATGGCTTCGATAGCGGCGGGGCTTGGCGCTCGGGCGGCGCAAAGGTCGGTCACGCGAAAACGCCGGGCGGGCTGATCGTGTCGGGCACGCTGGTGCGCAGCGAGGTCGGCATAACCGGCGACGAGTTCGGCGGCGCGGTCACGATTACGGGCGAAGCCGACCAGCGCATCGAAGACGATATGACGAGCCGCCCAAACGGCTTCGCTGGTCCTCAGTTCCAGCGGCAGTCCGATCCGCATGGGCAAACGGTCTTTGGCACGAACCTCGGCCGGGCCGGGCGAAGGTCACGGCAGCGTCGTCCAGCTTTGGAAGCGACCGAAACCGGATTGCCGGTCACAGGCTCGGCCGTTGGCCGCAGCGCGCGCGTGACCGGCGACGAAGACGGCGCGTGCCGGCCGATAACCGGAGATCAATATGTTACCCCGGCGACGCGGCAGGCCGAGTGCGGCGCGCCATCCTCCGGGAGCGCCGCCCGGCTTGACCCCGTGACCGGCGAAAAGGTCAGCGTTGCCCAAAGCTGGGGCAGGCAGAAGATCACAGGCGCAGATGTGGAACACAATCCGCTTGTAACGGGAGACGCACCCGGCTCCTGCTCGATCATCACCGGCAGTCAGTACCAAGGCCCGGAAACCATAGAGGGCTGGTGTGACGATGCGGCTGCATCCGGCGCGTCTTGCCGTCTTGGCCCCCGTCTTGCTGCTGCTCCCGTCACCGGGGATGCGCCAGTCCATGACGCAAGCGTCACAGGGACCGGCCGCGGCGCAGCCCGTGATATTACCGGGACGCCCTACTACCGCGATGACGCCGAAGGCGAGATCATGCGGGAAGATCCGGTCTCCGCGATCGTCGAGCGGTTTTCAGTGGTTTCGCCGCAGCGGCGTGCACAATTGAAACGCGGCGCGAATGGCTCCAGCGCTAATGGCGGAAATGGACGCGTCACTGGCTCCTTCGCGGTCGGCCAGGACAAAATCACTGGCAACACGGAGTTCCTGTTCCGCCCGCGCGCCCTTGTGAACGGCACTGGCCGCGCCGGACACGCCCAACTCACCGGCGAGGGCCGCACCGAAGGCAGCAACATCACCGGCGATGCCTGGAGCGACCACTCGAACGTAACCGGCACCGAGGGCGCGACCGCCGCAGGCCGCAATCCGAGCGAAAGGGCGGGCGAGCCGAGAAGCTTCGCAGGCTCGGGCAAGTTCAAGGCGCTCGCGAAGCGCGAAGACCCGAAGCAACTCGTCACCGGCATGTTCTACTTCTCGAAGTCGGGCGCAAAGGTCACGCTATCGGGAGGGGCGCAAGGATGAATGCGCGCGCACGAACACGTTTGAGAAACGCACCCTGGCAACGGCACGCCCTTTTCGAAACAGCTGATTGGCAGGACGACCAGAGCAACTTGGAAGAAACCGCCCTTGCATCCGAAACAGTGGTTGCGCCGTTGCACTCGAAATTTCGCAACGCAGCGCATCCCCTGGCCGACGATACGGCCACCATCGCTCTGCGGCGGCGAGCCGATGAAATCGAGGCGGCCTTCGCCGCCATCGAACCTGCGTTGCGCGCGCTTGTCCCTGCGCAATTCGGCGAAGGCTTTGCGGAGCGAGCGAGTGGGGATTTGCAGGCTCGGCTCGGCGTCAAGATTGCGCCTGAATTGCTCGCGGCGCATTGGACGGCTCCGCTCGATACGCGCCGGCTCTACGCACGCTGTGTTCTTGGAACCTTCTGCCGCCTGATCGAGCAGGGTTTCGACCGATCCATCCTGAGCTTGAGCGACGGCGAAGACGCAGAAACCTTGATCCGGCGCTGGGGCTTCCACGCCATCGACATCACGCCATGCGCCGACGGCCGCTTGAGCGGCGTTGTGGACTATATTCTGCGCGTGCCGCCTGCGGTTGTCGCCTTCCGAAAATCCTATGCCGGGGCGATGTTCGATGTCACCGAGTCCTTGCGTCAATGGGAGAGCGTTGAATTGCGCCGCTGGCGCGAGGCAACGCCGAACCGGGCAGCCGAGCCGACCCGCTATCTGAAGATTGGCGTCTATCATTTCAGCAGCGCCGATCCTTCGCGCGAAGGATGCGCCGCTCATGGAAGCGATGACGCCCTTGCCGCTGCTGCCCTTTTGGAGCGCCTGCAGCAGTTCGAGACGGCGGTTGCCGCCACGCACGGCCAGGACGCCCGCGTCGCAACCCTTCTCGTCGGCGTCGACACCGATACGGACGCCCTTCGCGTGCACGTGCCGGATGCGTGGGGCCGGATGGCGGTTGAGCGCTATGTCGACAATCGGCGCATGTATGACGTTACAGCGCACATGGCGCGCGAGGAAGCCAAGACCGCGATCCGCGAGGCGGTGGCCGATTGCGCTGGCGTTGCGCCCGATGACGCCGCCACGGAAGGCTTGCGCTGGTTCTGCGGCTACCTTCTCAAGAACAATCTCGCGCAAGTTGATGCGGTGCGCGCCTGGCATGGTGGCCAATATGCCGACCGCGGGCACACCGAACGTCTGATCGTGGTCGGCGATGCGGTCGACGACGTCCAGCTCCGCAACCTCGCCTTCCAGGCTCAGATGGACACTGTCGAAGAAGGCGCCGCCGATCTGGATGTCGGCATCAAGATTCTGCGCCACCTTCATGAGCCGCGCGGCTTGGCCGTCCCTGTTCTGGTTCACTTTCGTTACGACCCTCTCATCCCTGGCGACGTGGAGCGGACACGCCGGCGCGCCGAGCGCCTGAGCGCCGCAATTCTTAGGCGTTACGCCGATGTCTTCGCGAGCGGCTTCCTGCATGTGCAGTGGCTGGTGCGCCCGGCCGAAATTACGCGCGTCGCAAGAGGGGACCTGGGCGAGACCCCATCGCAAATGGAGATCGCAGCATGAAAATCTGTCAGGTGGAAGGAACGCTTGTGGCCACCGCCCGCATTCCGGGCCTTCAAAATCGCCGCCTGCTCGTCGTGAAGGAGCGGGGAAGCGGGGGCAAGCAGGTCGCTGTCGACCCCGTCGGATGCAAGAACGGCGACTGGGTGATCGTGGTCGGAAGCTCCGCCGCGCGCGACGCTGCCGGCAGCAAGGACTATCCGAGCGATCTCACCATTGTGGGCATCATCGACTACTGGGACGAGGCGGCCGCGCAGCCAAGGAGAATGGCAGATGCAAATTCATAGAGTTGTGCGCGACCTTGTCACGACCAAGCGCAATTTCTGGCTCGCTGCCAAGTCTCTCCGCGTGGTCGAGGACGAGTGCGGCAACCTCGAAGTGGCGCTGGACCCAGTCGGGGCCAAACCCGGCGACTACGTCATTACCATCGGCATCTCGGCGGCACGAATAGCGGCCGGGAATCCGAACATCACCACCGATCTGACCATCGGCGGCATCATCGATCACTGGACCGAGGAGAGGTGGCGAAACTGAACCTCTCCCAGTGGTGACTACTTCTAAAACCCGAGCAACTGGAAGGAAACAGCAATGGCAAGCGAGAAAACAGGCATCGCTTTAGGAATGATCGAGACGCGCGGACTGGTTCCGGCGATTGAAGCCGCAGACGCAATGACGAAGGCCTCCGAGGTGAGGCTTATCGGCCGGCAGTTCGTCGGCGGCGGCTATGTCACCGTCATGGTGCGCGGCGAAACCGGCGCGGTCAACGCAGCCGTGCGCGCGGGCGCTGATGCCTGCGAACGCGTCGGCGATGGCCTTGCGGCCGCGCATATCATCGCCCGCCCGCATATGGAAGTGGAGCAGGTTCTGCCTTCTCCCGGGGTTCCCACGATCGAACACTGATGCAAAAAAGAGGAGATTTCCCAATGGCAGGGGAAAAAATGGGTATCGCCCTGGGTCTGATCGAGACGCGCGGGCTCGTCCCCGCCATCGAGGCGGCGGACGCCATGACCAAGGCCTCTGAGGTGAGGCTCGTCGGGCGGCAGTTTGTGGGCGGCGGCTACGTCACCGTGATGGTGCGTGGCGAAACTGGTGCAGTGAACGCAGCCGTGCGCGCTGGCGCGGATGCCTGCGAGCGCGTCGGCGATGGCCTTGCGGCCGCGCATATCATCGCCCGCCCTCATATGGAGGTGGAGCATATTCTGCCGTCTCAACCTGATGGGTCGGGCTCGGGATGGGACCTGACCGGAAAGCCGCTGTCGCCGCCGCGCGCTGGATCGCCAGCCTTGGCCGCGCCTGAAGCCGGCTAGCTCGGCACACATCCAAATCACAAACAAGAAACCTGAAGGCCGCTTGGAGAAGACCGGCGGCCCAGCGTCCCACTTGCGTCTTTCGGGAGGACAAAGACATGCATGGCACATTGCCGTTGCCGCATTTGAAGAATGCTACGCCAGACGGATGGAAGCGCGTCGAGCGTCCGCTGTCCCTTTTCCGCCGTTTCCAGTTTCAGTCTTATAGCGAGACGCGCGACTTCCTGGACCGCCTCGCGGCGCTATCGGAGGAGGCGGACCTTTATCCCGATCTCGGCTTTGGCACGAAGCATGTGAACGTAACGATCCATGCGTTTCGCGGCAGCCTTGGCGAGCGCGAGACCGAATTTGCAAGCCGCGCTGGCGACCTGACCGGGGAGACGTCGCCATGAGAGCGGACGCGTCGGTCCGCTTCGTTCCGGGGGCGCTACGCTGGCGTCCTAAACGGCCGCAGGCGGAAAAAGCGAGGGAAAGCGCCCTCATTGTTGATGTGGCCGCCAGCATTGTCCAAGCCCCGGATGGCCGCGTCCTTTTCGCCGAGCGGACCGCGCGCCAGATTTCAGCGGGCTTCTGGGAACTTCCGGGCGGAAAGATCGAGGCCGGAGAGACCGCGCACCAGGCTGCGGAACGCGAACTTCAGGAAGAAATCGGCATCACGCCGCTCTCGATGCGGCCTTGGATCACCTACGAGCACGCGTTTCCGGCGAAGCGCGTGCGTTTGCGGTTCTTCCGCGTCGAAGCCTGGAAGGGCGAGCCGCGGGGCCTGGAAGGTCAGCGCCTCGCCTGGGCCGATCCCGCCTCGCCGTCCGTAACACCGATCCTGCCATCGAACATGCGCGTGCTGCGCGCGCTTGGGCTGCCCCCGATCTATCTGCATATGAATGTCCGGCATGACCGCGAGCGGAAAGCAGGTCTTGCCGGGCTTCCGGCTCTCCTGGCTTCGGGGGTGCGCCTCATTCAGATCCAGGATCGGCACGCTGCCCCCGATCAGCGCATCGCATTTGCGCAACGGATCAATGCCAAAGCCTGTGCGTTCGGTGCCCGCGTTCTCTTGACGGGCTCCGCGACTGAGGCCCGGCGCGCCGGGCTTGCTGGCGTCCATTCGACCGCCGAAGACCTGCGGCGGCTTTCGGCGCGGCCTCCGGTGCTCTTATGGGCCGTCTCCTGCCGCAGCGCGGATGATCTGGCGCGCGCCGTATCGCTCGGAGCGGACTTCGCAGTCATTGGTCCGGTGCTGCAATGTCCCACGCACCCTGATCGATCGCCGCTGGGATGGGAGGGCCTGCGGGCTCTCGCTGGAAGCGCGCCAGTCCCCGTCTTCGCAGGGGGTGGAATGACGCCAGACATGCTGACGGAAGCCCGGCGCGCGGGGGCTGCTGGCGTAGCCGCTGATTTTACGGGTTCTTTTTTCGCTGGAGACAACCATGGTCGTTAACCTCCTCTGGTTGGCGGCGCTAGGGCCGCTTGCGTTGATTGCCGCCGCGATAGCGCCGGGTGCGCTTGCCGGCCGGTCAACCCGCAACAGGCTCGGCCTTGCACTGGGGGCAGCCGTGATGGCCCTGGCCGCCGCATCAGTCACACTGACTGCCGTGCTCGCCTATGGGGCGATGCGAACGGAACTGATCGGCAGGGACGGGATCGGTCTTGCCCTTTACCTCGATCCTTTGAGCGCGATCATCTTTGTGCTCGTCTCCTTCATCGGGCTTATCGTGGTGAACTACAGCCGCAACTATCTCGACGGCGACCCCGGCCAGATCCGGTTCACGCGGTGGCTTTGCCTGACGCTCGCGGCTGTCCTGATGCTCATCATTTCAGGCAACCTGTTCCAGTTCGCGCTCGCGTGGATCGCAACGAGCCTCAGCCTGCATAGGCTTCTGGTTTTTTATGGCCAGCGGCCCAATGCCGTTCTCGCGGCGCGCAAGAAATTCGTAGCCAGCCGCCTCGGCGATCTCTGCCTCATCGGCGCGATGGTTCTTCTTCATGGCGCTATCGGGACGCTGGACTATGCGGGCATCTTTTCCGCCGCTGACACAATGCGCGCGAGCGGGATCGTTCCAAACTCTGTCCAGGCCGCCGCTCTCCTGCTCGTTATCGCTGCGTTGCTGAAGTCGGCGCAGTTTCCGCTGCATGGATGGCTCCTCGAAGTGATGGAAACGCCGACGCCCGTCTCCGCGCTTCTTCATGCAGGCATCATCAACGCTGGCGGATTTCTCGTGGTGCGATTCGCACATGTGATCGCGCTGTCGACCTCGTCGCTCGACACTCTCGCCTTGATTGGCGGCCTCACCGCGCTTTTCGGATCGTTGGTCATGCTCCCGCAAACGTCCATCAAGGTCTCGCTCGCATATTCGACGATCGCGCAGATGGGTTTCATGATGCTGGAATGTGGGCTTGGAGCCTTCTCAGCCGCTTTTCTGCATATCGTTGCCCACTCTTTCTATAAGGCACACGCGTTTCTCTCATCGGGCAGCGTCATCGATATCGCGCGCGCGTCCTGGACACCAAGCCCCGGCGGAAAGCCGCACCCGGCGCGAATCATTATCGCCATTGTTGCGGTTCTCGGGGTAACGCTCGCGGTCAGCACGGTGTTCGGCGCGAACTCTTGCTGAAGAGCCGGGCGTGTTCGTGCTGGGATCCATCCTGGTCCTCAGTCTCGTGCATCTTGTCGCCAATGGAATAGACGAGCGGCCAAGCGCCTATGTCATCGGCCGAACGGTGCTACTGGCCGTAGTCGTCGCAGTCACCTATTTCGGCCTTCAGCTTGGCGTCCAGAAGCTGCTCGCGGGTTCGGTTCCCCCGGTTGCGGCCATAAGAGGACCGCTCGACATCTTCATCGTCGGTTTGGTTGTTCTGTCCTTCGCCGCGCTGACCTTCTTCCAGAGCATGCTGCCCAGCCTCGCCGGCACGCCCAAATGGCAGGCTTTATACGCCCATGTTTCCAATGGGTTTTATGTCAACACGCTTGCCAATCGGATGGCGCTGCGCTTCTGGCCAAGTCCGCTCCCGCGCGGTCACCTGACGTCCCCCAGCTATCTTGAGACCGGAACGCAGTCATGAACGAAGTCGTCGCTATAACCTCAGAACATTTGTCCCCGATTGCGAATGAGGATGACTTCGGATCTGCGCACCGTTCCGAGATGGAGGCTGCGATCAAGAGAGCCTGCAACAAAATCGCTCCGCTCTGGCCGTTGAAACACTTCGTGGCGGTCAACCCGTTCCTTGGCTTCAGCAATCAAAGCTTCCACGCGACGTGCGCGACCATGCATCGCGTTGCCCGCGCGGAGATGCTCATGCCAAGGGCATTCTACCGGCAAGCCATCTCTGCGGGTTTTGTTACGGATCACGATCTTGAAGCCGCGCTAGCCTCAGCGCCTGCCGACTGGCGAGCGCCACGAACGGTTGACGACCTGAAGAAAGCTCTCGAGAAGGATCCGGTCGCGAAACAAAAGCCAAACGCGGTCGTCGCCACTGTGGCCGATGTTCTCGATTTGCTTTCCAAGGGTGAACACAAGTCATCGCTCACCGCCTTCATGGTCGATGAGATCTCGAAGTGGTGCGCGGCCTACTTCGATGAGGGCCAGTCGGTCTGGCGGCTCCCATCGCGCGGAATGACGCTCTACACAGCTTGGCGCGCCTCGATGCGCTATGACCTTAACCCCGAAATCATGGGGGTCACCGGCTTCAGGAAATCCGTGGCTGAGATGCCCGCCGACCCAATCGACGCGATCATAGCGGTCATGGATGCGCTCGGCATTCCGGATCGCGCGGTCGAGGATTACTTGCATCGTGCCCTTTTCGATATCGGCGGATGGGCGGCCTACGCGCGCTACCTGGTCTGGAACAGTGAGCTTTACGGCGAGAAGAATGACACGCTGGTCAAGCTTCTCGCTGTCCGCGTCGTGTGGGGCTATGCACTCTTCCGCGAACGCACGGACATGGCGTTCAAGTTGGCATGGCGCAAGGCCATGGAGGATGCCGCGACACTTCCAAAAGATGAAACGCTCGGAGATTGTCCCGAGCTTTGTGTCGAGATGATCTTGCAGGAAGCGTATGAGGGCGCCTATCAGCGCCAGCTGCTGTACCGGCTCGCGCGGCCTCATGCACAAGCAGGCAGCGAGCGGCCAAACCTGCAAGCCGCGTTCTGCATCGACGTTCGCTCTGAAATCTATAGGCGGGCGCTGGAGACGGTCTGCCCCGACGCGCAAACAATCGGTTTCGCTGGCTTCTTCGGCTTCCCGATCGAATATGTCCCGATCGGCTATACCAGGGGCGGCGCGCAATGCCCCGTGCTCTTGAAGCCTGCTTTCGTCGTCTGTGAGAGTGTCGACCACGCTTCCGAAAAGCAGGAGGCCAATATCCTCAATCTCAGGCTTTTGCGGCGGCGTGCAGCCAAGGTCCTGAAATCGTTCAAGCTGTCAGCCGTGTCCTCATTCATCTTCGTCGAGACCGCGGGTCTCCTGTTCGCTGGCAAGATTTTCAGCGACAGCCTCGGACTGACGCGGACCGTGAAAGATCCCGACACCGATGGGCTCGACGCCAGCGTCATTGCCCGCCTTGGACCGCGCATCGAACCGCGGCTGGTCAGCGGGCGTCAGACCGGTTTCACCGGGAAAGAACGCGTGGACTGGGCCGAGGCTGTTCTGCGTGGCATGTCCATGACCGAGACTTTCGCAAGGCTCGTCATGCTCACGGGCCATGGCAGCACCACCGTGAACAATCCGCATGCGTCGGGCCTCGATTGCGGAGCCTGCGGCGGCCATACAGGGGAGGCCAACGCCCGCGTCGCGGCCGCGATCCTCAACGATCTTCAAGTGCGTGTTGGCCTTGAAGATCGTGGAATCGTCATTCCGAAAGACACCTGGTTCCTCGGATGCCTTCACGATACGACGACGGACGTCATCAAAATCTTCGATCAGGATGAGGTTCCGGCCTCCCACACAGGCGAGATGAAGCGGCTAAGGGCGTGGCTCGAACAGGCGTCGACGCTTGCGAGGGCTGAACGCGCCCTTTCGCTCGGCGTGCCAAAAGGCGCATCCGGCGGTAGAAGCGTAGCCGGCCGCAGCAAGGACTGGTCGCAGGTCCGTCCGGAGTGGGGGCTTGCTGGCAACGCGGCCTTTATCGCCGCACCGAGAGAGCGCACGCGTGGCATCGACCTCGGCGGAAGGGCCTTCCTGCACGATTACGACTGGCATCGCGATGCTGGCTTCAGCGTTCTGGAACTCATCATGACCGCGCCCATGGTCGTCGCGAGCTGGATCAGTCTGCAATATTACGGCTCAGTGGTGAACAACCGGGCTTTTGGCAGCGGGAACAAGGTCCTGCATAACGTCGCTGGTTCTATTGGCGTTTTGGAGGGAAACGCTGGCGACCTCAGGGTCGGCCTTCCCTGGCAATCCGTTCACGACGGCAAACGCTTCGTCCACGAGCCGCTTCGGCTGAATGTGTTCATCGAGGCGCCGATCGAGGCGATCAATGCTGTGATCGCCAAACATGAGGCGGTGCGCAATCTCCTGGACAACTGCTGGCTGCATCTCTTTGCAATATCCGAAACCGGTCAGGTTTCGAACCGCTATCAGGCAAACCGCACATGGAAAAGCGTGACATGAGCTGCTTGAGCGCGAGGGCTATGTGTCCGGTACGAACTGTCACCTATGTCTCGGGTCGCTCACCCTGTCCAGTAGCGCGCCAAAGTTCAAAGGTCGAAGGGGGGAAGCTGTCGCATCGCACCTCCTCTACCGCTACCAAGATTGGAAATTTTTATCAAATCAATCTTTGCGAGCAGTGTTCCGCTCCGTACTGGCATCTATTGAGCGATGGAGTGTAGCGCGGCCTAAGGCTATCGGGGCTCGGTCGAGAAGTAGGAGGAAAGCTCTCCGTACAATTTCGCAGTGCGTTCGGGGCAATACCCGTCGCCTGCCAGCTGAACTTGCAGGCCTGCGGTCACCTCATCCTGCAACGGACCCGCCATTCTCTCTTCGATCAACTCGATCAGCGTTATGACGCAGGCCTCGATTTCTTCCAGGCCGCTCAGGAGACTCTGAGATTTGGCGCCGTCGCCGGAGCATTCCGATGCCCTTTGACGATGCTTCGAAACGATCTTCAGTATCCCGGCCAGGTCGCGGCAGACCTCTGCATTGACACCCGGCACACCAAGCGCCGCGCGGTGCATGCGCGAGATGGACCGCAGCAGCCGCAGCGTTTCAAGCCCTTTGTTCCGCTCGACATATGCTCGCAGAAAACGCCGGCCCTTCTCCGTGGAAAGGAGAGCATCCTCAAGAGCATAATAATCAGCTTCGGACAGGGGAGCTGTTGGAAGGGTCGTCATACTCGCCGCCGGTCGTAAAAAAGGTAGTTGGAGAGAGAGTAGCGGGTAAACCTTTCCAAACGCTTGCCAAATTGCTTCTTTCTCCCAAGCCGCGATACCGTCGTTGCTAAAGTGTCAGGAGGCGCTTGGCTCTTTCGGCATCGC
Organism: uncultured Alphaproteobacteria bacterium; assembly: GCA_963834165.1. GTDB lineage: Bacteria > Pseudomonadota > Alphaproteobacteria > Rhizobiales > Rhodomicrobiaceae > Rhodomicrobium. Next base: position 583,639 of record CAWIAL010000019.1, read on the forward strand.
GAAGGTTTTCGCAGACTTTTACGGCGATCCCGGCTATGGCTTTACTTTAAGGTTTCCGAAATCGTTCCGAATGCTGAACCACGCCGCGACAACTTTGGACAAAAAGTTATATCCCGCCTGCCGAGTCACATCGGAAGACGGCGTGGTGCGCATTGTGGTCTCGGGCGAGTGGACCCTCTCAGTCCTTGGAGAGGCTCAAGGAGCGATCGCTGAATTGGGCGAAGTCCGGGCGAACGGCCGCGCTCTGGAAATCGATCTCAGCCAGTTGCAAGTGCTCGATACGGCTGGTGCGCTTGCTCTCATTACCTTGCGAAACGGCATTGACGGCAAGACGGCCCCTTTCGTGAACGAGCGTCCGGATCACCGGATCCTTCTCGATGAAGTGGCGCGGGCGGCGTCCGTCGCGGCGGAAGGGCCGCCTCCGCGTCAGCCTTTTGCCGAAATGGCCGCACGCTTCATCAGCGGCGCAACCTCACTTGCGCGCGACGCTCTCCGCCTCACCATGTTCCTCGGCGAAACGGCGGCCGCGTTCGGACGCGTCGCGATCCGGCCATGGAGATTTCGCGGCACCTCTTTCGTTCATCAGATCCAGCAGACCGGTCTCAGCGCCGTCCCGATCATCTCGCTCGTCTGCTTTCTGATTGGCGGCGTGATCATGCAGCAGTCCGCGCGCCAGTTGCAGAACTTCGGCGCGGAAAACCTCTCCATCGACATGCTCGGCATTCTCACGCTGCGCGAGGTCGGCGTTCTCCTCGCTGCGGTCATGGTTGCCGGCCGCTCGGCTTCGGCATTCACCGCGCAAATCGGCACTATGAAAATGCGCGAGGAAATCGACGCGATGCGCACGCTCGGAATCGACCCGATGGAAACGCTCGTCGTTCCGCGCATTCTGGCGCTGATCGTCGCTTTGCCGCTTCTCGTGTTCGTCGCCGACATCATGTGCCTCGCCGGCGGAGCGATCATGGCAAAGCTCTATCTTTCGCTGGATTTGCCGATTTTCCTCCAAAGGTTGAACAGCGCAGTCCAGGTTAAGCACCTTTATGTCGGGTTGATCAAAGCGCCGTTCGCTGCGCTGGTGATTGGCCTCGTCGGCTGCCTCGAAGGCTTGAGCGTGGAAGGCAGCGCCGAATCCGTCGGAACGCAGGTCACCAAGGCCGTGGTCAAAGCCATTTTCCTTGTGCTCGTGCTTGACGCGGTATTTGCCATTTTTCTTTCGGCGAGCGGGTTCTAATCATGAACGCGCCCCTTTCGCCAATGCATCCCTCTTCCGCAAACGGCGCTCCGGACACTTATGCGATCCGCGTGCGCGGCTTGACGAAGCGCTTTGGAACACAGCTCATTTTCGAGAACCTCGATCTCGATGTCATGCCCGGCGAGATTCTCGGCATCGCCGGCGGCTCCGGCACCGGGAAATCTGTTCTCCTGCGCACCATTCTCGGATTGTTGCCTTTCGAGGCGGGTACCGTCGAGGTGTTCGGCAGGAATTTTAAAACCTTATCGAGCGAGGAGCGTATCGCCATCGAGCGGCGGTGGGGCGTTCTTTTTCAGGATGGCGCCCTGTTCTCGTCGCTCACGGTGCTCCAAAACGTGCAAGTGCCGATGCGCGAGCACCTCGATCTGCCGCAAAAAGTCATGGATGAACTCGCGCTGCTGAAGATCGCCATGGTCGGCCTTCCGGCGAACGCGGCCTATAAGGCGCCATCGGAGCTTTCCGGCGGAATGCGAAAGCGCGCAGGGCTCGCGCGTGCGCTGGCACTCGATCCGCGTATCGTATTCCTGGATGAACCGACCTCGGGACTGGACCCCATCGCGGCGGCGGCTTTCGACCGCCTCATCCGCAATCTCCAACAAACGCTCGGCCTGACGGTCTATATGATCACGCACGACCTCGACAGCATCTTCGCGGTGTGCGACCGGGTAGCGGTGCTGGCCGATAAACACGTTGTGCGCCAGGGCGCACCGATGGACCTTGTTCGGGACCCTGGCCACCCTTGGGTCGAGGAGTATTTCTGCGGAGAGCGCGGCCGGCTCATTGCGAGGGGGTCATAGGGCATGGAAACACGGGCTAATCATCTCATCATCGGCGTATTCGTCCTTGGCCTTCTCGGATTGCTCCTGGGCTTCATTTACTGGATGAAAAACGACGCCTCGGGACCTTCGGGAAAGAACTATCACGTGATCTTCGATGGCTCCGTTCAAGGGCTCACCGAGGCTTCCCCCGTTCTCTTCAACGGCATTCGCTTTGGTGCGGTTCGCTCCGTCGAGCTTATCCCGGAAGATACGAGAAAGGTCCGCGTGCTCATTACCGTCAGGGACGAGAACTCCGGTCAGGACCAACTCGCACGCGCGCATCTCGCAGCAGGGCCTGGCCGGATTCATCGCCATGGAAATTACGCCCGGCACGCCGGACGCCGCCATGCTTCAAGCAAAGCAGGGCCAGAAATATCCGGTGATTTTTGCCGATCCGGGCACCTCGGGAGTTTTTGCCGGGGTATCCGATGCGGCCAGCCAGGCGAATGCGCTGGCGGTGCGCTTAAACAATCTCGTGGCCAATAACGAAGATTCGCTGCGGCACACCATCGCGAACCTCGAAACCTTCACGACCATGATGGCGGACCACAAGGATGACGTGGCGAGCATCGTGCAGGATATGCGCGTGCTTTCTGCGCGCTTGAATGAGGTCTCCCTGAAAGTGGACGCCGCAGTCGACAGGCTGGCGGGAGACGCTTCCGATCACCCCGACTCGGTTGTGTCGCAAGTGCAACTAGCGGCGATTTCTTTTCGTCAGCTGACGGAGAAGCTCGACAAATCTTTGGGCGACCGGTCCGGCGAGCTGACCCAGCAGGCGGAGCGCTCGCTTCGTGAGTTTGAGCTTTTTATGAAAGATAGCAGGCGTTTAGCGGACAGCCTCGATCGCGTTGTCCAGAAGGTGGAGCGCAACCCAACCGGATTTTTGCTTGGCGGGCAACAATCGCCAAAATACTAGCGTGGAAAAGAACAGGCCCTAAGTATTTGTCCACTTGGCATTTATTTGGTACGCGTACCGGTGGGGCCGATCTGGGGTGAACCATGCAGCTGAAGGGTGAGATAGCCGCCGTTGTGGCAGCAATCATGCTTGGCGGCTGTGCATTTGGCGGCCTGATGGGCGGTTCGCCTCCGGCGACCTTCGACCTGGAGTCACCTCCGGTTGAAAAAGTGCGCGCAGCGCGCCCGGTTCAGCTGACGATCTACCCGCCGGTCGCCGTCAAGACCATCGACACCGAGGAAATCCTCGTAAAGGGTGCGAATGGGCGCGTGGCGTATTTCTCGGGCGCCGCTTGGGGCGATCGCTTGCCACGCCTCTTCCAGGCCAGGCTTGTTGAGGCTCTCGCTAACTCAGGCGCCTTTCGCGCGATCTTGACCAACCAGGATCGCGTCTCAGGCGACTTGTCGCTTGCCACCGAGATTCGCGATTTTCAGGTTGAGACCTCCGCCGGCGGTTCTGAGGCCGTTATCGACGTCTACGTCAAGCTTGTGGACGAGAAAAACAATGCGGTCGTCACCACGAAGCGTTTTCAAGCGCGCGTCCCCGCGGCGAACAATGAAGCCGGGGCCGGCATCCAGGCCTTGAACGGCGCCTTCCAGCAGGTAGCGCTTGCGATCGTGTCCTGGGTTTCACACCGCACCGCATAGCGAGAATCGGGCATCACGCAGCGCCTGCTCCCGAGGTAATTCGCCACTTGGCCCCTTTATGTTGCCTGCTGTGCGCGGCATTCAACGAACACGTGAAACGGGCTTGTCCGATGCCAGTTCCGCGGGAAGCGACGCTCCTTGACACCCTCCAAATTCATTTTTTAGTAATGATTGCAACATATTGCCGTGTCTTCGCTTGTGGCAGATTGACACAAAGCGGATTTGCTTTGTCAATTGGCATTGACACATTCGCCTGTACGAATATGGTCGAGCCATAGAGCCGCGCAACGTCGGCCCTAAGAAGTGAAAAAACCGGATCCTTGAAGGAGTTACAAATATGGCTGACCCAAATAAGGTCTATCCGACGGGCTTGACGCTGGCGGAAGCTGAAGAACTGCATACGCACGTGATCAACGGTACCCGCGTTTTCGGCGCCGCCGCCGTGTTCGCGCACTTTCTTTCCTATGCCCTTACCCCTTGGCTGCACTAATTACTCGGAGAGCTGAAAATGGCTGATACTGATGGAGAAGCCGGCATTTGGTTGGTCGTACCGCCAAGCGTAGGTCTTCCTTTGTTCCTGGGCACCGTCACACTGATTGCTGTCCTTGTGCACGCTGCGCTTATCTCCCACACTGCTTGGTACCCGAAGTATTGGGAAGGTGCTGCTAAAGCTGTTGCGACACAGCCTGCCGCTGTTGCTCCGGCCGTACGTTAATACGTTCGCTACCGTCGAAGCGGCCCTGCTAGCACCTTCCGAACGCGCAGCGCGCTTGTGCTGTGTGCGGGCATAAAGGCCTCTAGGACGTTACTACATCGAATCAATCAATACCGGTCGAAAGCCTGCGCGCAGCATTTTTCCTCCCTCTGCTCGCAGGCGATCAAATTGTGATGCGGCGGCTGGTGACATCAGAGCTAGAGAAGCCTTCGCTCCTCGCTCCAGCATCCATAAATCTCAAGACAGATTGCGCTATTTCTGGCGAGAAAAAAGCTTATGCTGCGCTGTTGCAGTGGTCTTGTGCGCTTCCTTCATTTTATCACGAACCATCTGCAATTCAGAGTGCCATTGTCGTACCGATTGACGCCCATCGCGTCGGCTTGAGCGTCACCTCTCTTCTTTGTGAAGGGAACCGGTCTTGATTTCTTAGCTGCCTTGCCATCCCTGGCGTACGTGAAAAGCGAAGGGACCCGGGAGCAGCTAGACCCCCGGTTTTCCACAGGTTCTTCGATGGCGCGGCACCTTAGGGCGCAACAACCCGCCGCGCCTTTTTTGCCCCGGATACCCTTACTCGGCGGCAAAATCGATGCGCGTTCAACTAAGGTCGCAATTCTAGATTGAAACCGACGCTTTTTTTGCCGGAACCAACCTTGCGTCATATTGACCCAAAACGCAAAGGTGTGTCAAATGGAGTTGACGCATTCAAATGTCAGCATATGCTTACACTCAAGCTGCGACTAAGAAAACGTCCGCTCGACCTAGCAGCTTATGAGCACCTACGTGCGGGTTCAGCACGAAAAAACCTAGCAGGTCCTTTAAGGAGGTACAATTATGGCTGATCCAAATAAGGTCTATCCGACGGGTTTGACCTTGGCTGAAGCTGAGGAATTGCACGGGCATGTGATCAACGGCACCCGCGTTTTCGGCGCGATTGCGGTTGTGGCTCACATCCTGTCCTACGTCTATTCCCCTTGGCTCCACTAATCACACACTCTAACTAGGAGAATTGAACATGGCTGATGTTGATGGACAAGCTGGCATTTGGTTGGTCGTTCCTCCCAAAGTCGGTCTTCCTCTGTTTCTTGGCACCGTCACGCTGATCGCGGTCCTCGTGCACGCCGCTCTCATCTCGCACACCGCTTGGTACCCGAAGTACTGGGAAGGTGGCAAGGGTAAGACTGCGCAGATCGAGACGACTATCGTAAGCTAATTAGCTTCGTTTCGGTAGCCCGTTAGAGGGCCCGGATCCGAGAGGTCCTGGCCCGCATTACGTATGGGTGAGAACAGCGATCTTCCGGCAACAAAAACCTACACGGGTGGAGATACATGAAAGGGCGGCTTGACGAAAGCAGGCCCTCATGTGCCGGAAGTCGTAGCCTGCGCGGAGCCGAAGCTGACGCTATCGCGCAGGCGACCGCGTGAAGCGTATGCTCGCGCGTTTGGGGGTAGGGATAGCGCCCTAACTTGGGCAGGTCACAGCCAGAGAATACTGATTGGGCTGATTCAGATTCGATGGTTTGCGACTCGACACGGATGAAAAGCGATGCAGAGGCTCCTTCGCCTTGCAGCGCTGCGTTCGCATTTGAGGGCCTGCGCAGCTTAGCTTCCGGTCGCGAAATCGGCGAAGGTTTTTCTGAGGCCTTGGGGCCCCTTCTGTTGGAGTTGCTCAATCGATGACGAATCTCGCCCATCGTGTAACCGATTACTGGTTCAGCCAGAGCTTAAAGTTCCTGCCTTTTGCAGACGCAGCGACACCGGAACTTCCTCTGTCGCGACTGCTTCGCCTGTCCCTCTTCCAGGTTTCGGTTGGTATGGCCTTGGTGCTGCTTATCGGCACCCTGAACCGCGTCATGATCGTCGAGTATGAAGTGCCTGCTTCGATCGTCGCGATTATGATTTCCCTGCCGCTTTTCTTCGCTCCATTCCGGGCCGTGATCGGCTTCCGCTCGGATACGCACAAATCGGTTCTCGGGTGGAAGCGCGTTCCGTTTATCTGGCAAGGCTCGCTCGTTCAATTCGCCGGCCTCGCAATCATGCCGTTTGCCGTGCTCGTTCTCGCCAAGCAAGGCGAAGCGGACGCTGTACCGGCGTGGATTGGGCAGATCACAGCGGCCCTTTCGTTTCTTCTTGTCGGCGCGGGTTTGCATACGGTTCAGACTGTGGGCCTTGCGCTCGCCACCGATCTTGCGCCGAAAGAGTCGCAGCCGAAGGTCGTTGGGCTGATGTACGTCATGCTGCTGTTTGGGATGATCGCCAGCGCGCTCCTTTTCGGTTTTCTTCTCCTGCACCCATCCTGGGAACGCCTTCCGCCCGGACAGCTGATCGGGGTGATCCAAGGGTCGGCCGTTGCGACGCTCATACTCAACACAATCGCGTTGTGGAAGCAGGAGGTTCGAAGGCCCAAGCGGCTCATGACAGCGGAGGAGCTCGCTGAGGAAACCAAGCCGCGGCCCCTTTTCAAGGAATCGTGGGCAGCCTACGTTCATGGCGGCAATGCAGTTCGGCGCTTAGTTTCGGTTGGGCTCGGCACCATGGCTTTCAGCATGGAGGATGTGCTGCTCGAACCCTATGGCGGCCAGATTCTCCATCTGAGCGTCAGCCAGACAACCAAGCTGACAGCGACTCTTGCCATTGGCGGTCTGTTCGGATTCGCGCTCGCCTCCCGCATTTTGAGCCGCGGCTTCGATCCGTTCAAGATGGCGCTTATCGGCGCGCTCGTGGGCATCCCGGCCTTCGTGTGCGTGATTTTCGCGGCTCCCTTCGGCTCCACAGCGCTGTTTGTCATCGGAACATCGCTTATCGGTTTCGGAGCTGGGCTCTTCGGGCATGGCACTTTGACGGCCACAATGCAACTCGCGCCAAAGAGTCAGACAGGGCTGGCGCTCGGCGCCTGGGGTGCGGTGCAGGCCACCGCGGCCGGCGTCTCGATTGCGCTCGGCGGCATTATCCGCGACGTGGTCGACAGTTTCGCCGGCCACGGCACGCTGGGCGCAGCGACCGGATACATCACCGTCTACTCCATCGAACTGGTTCTGCTTTTTGCAACCTTGATCGCGATGTTCCCGCTGATGAGAACCGTGCCCGTTGCACCGGCACGCGAGGAGATAGAGCCGGAGGCCATGACGCCGGAGCACGCTGCTTCCAGCGCTGCCGGGTAGCAGCAAAACCCGTTTTGACGAAGTTCAGTGGCCGGACGCTCTCCGGCCATTATTTTGCCGGGCGCGTTGTAACTCCATTAGCTAAGCCAAGCATAAGTTCGGCGTTGCGACTTCGCTGCAATTGACTCCCGAAGTCCTGTGCGATTAGGACCAACACTTCATGAGGGAGTTCGGCAAATGTTTGGTTTCAAAACGAATTTCAAAAGCTTGAACTTCGTAGTTTTTCTGGCCGCAGTCTTGGCGTTGGGCGCTGTTCTATGGCTCGCGCCTCGCCGCCCGCCCCATCCTGTGGTGCCCGGCCATGCAACCGCGCCCGATACCAACGAGGAGAAGGCAAAGAACGCGCAGTGCGCAAGGGACCTTTGCTCGATAGTGCTTACAAAAGAGGCAGACGGTCCGGATGTGAATTGTGATCTTGCGCACCGCTGGCAGGCGAAAGAAATCAGACTGCTGGCCGATTCGAAGGACGTGTCATGGTCGCTCGGACCGGCGCGGTGCACCCTCAAGGTCAGTGCCAAACGCGCCGACATCCTCGCCGCTGTCACGTCGCCTGAATACACGTTGAAGCTCAATGGGAAACCGGTCGCTTGCGAAGTCGGCGAGGAAGAATACGATGTCGCCGCAGACGTGACGGTGGATTTGACCTTCAAGGACGGCGTTGCGACAGCCATCTCGCTGGGCGGGAGCGACTATGACGGTCCGATTTTCATTGCCAAAACGCTTTTCGTCGCTTGGGGAATGGAAAAGAGGTACGGGACCTTCCAGGGGGACATGCTTCGCGAAGTGAATCGCTTCATCAAGAACCAGTGTCCGAAGATTCTGGCCAAGAACCCAATCAGCACCGTGAATAAGGCTTCAGCAGACTGATTTCCGGTTTTTGCACGCGCTACTAAAGCGCCTTTTGATTAGCGGCAGGCTACGCTCTACGCGCCGCCTTCAACAACGGGAGTTGACGGAACGGCGCTCCACTCCGCCCAGGACCCATCGTACACAGCCGTATATTCATTACCGAGGATCGCGAGCGCAAGCGCGAGGATACACGCCGTCACGCCGGAGCCGCAGGTCGTAATCACCGGCTTGCCGGGGTTGATCCCCGCGCCCTCGAACGCGGCGCGCAGCTCTTCGGCTGGCTTCAAGGCGCCGTTGCCGGCGATCAGCGTTCCGTAGGGAAGGTTGCGCGCGCCCGGCATGTGTCCGAGTTTCGGTACTGGCCGGAGTTCCACCTCATGCCCCTCAAAGCGCGCCTTCGAGCGCGCATCGACAATCTGCGAGCGCCCCGATTCCACCAGTCCGATCATGTCCTGGAGATCGCGCACGAGTTCCGAGTTCTTCCGCGCCGTAAAATGCCGCTGCGTACGCAACCCCGCCGGACCGCTCTCCACGGGCCTTTCCTCGGCCAGCCACTTTTTCAGTCCGCCATTCAGCACCGCGACATCCTCATGGCCCATGACGCGGAACATCCACCACGCGCGAGGCGCGCTGAATATGCCCTTACTGTCGTAGACGATGACCTTCATTCCATCGCCGACGCCCATTTTGCGCATCCGGGACGCAAATTTGTCCGGAGACGGCAGCATGTGGGGATAGGGGGAGGACGTGTCGGAGAGATCGTCGATATCGAAGAAGAGGGCCCCAGGAATGTGCGCTTCCCGAAACAAGTCGTAACCTTGCTTCGCTTCCCCAGGCATCGTCCACGAGGCATCCAGCACGATAAGCCCAGGCGCGCCAAGGTGTTGTTGAAGCCAGTCCGTTTCAACAAGCCACTTCGATGAGAAATCGGTCATGTGCTCACCCCCCAATTCTGTGCTTCACTGGAAAACGTCCGGCAGGCAAGGTTTTTCCTCAAGCCATGCCGGAACCGGCAGGTTCTTCTCCCGCAAGAACTGCGGGTTAAACATCTTGGATTGATAACGCGTCCCGTAATCGCACAGCACGGTTACGATGGTGTGGCCGGGACCGAGATCGCGCGCCAGCCTCATTGCGCCGGCCACGTTGATGCCGCTCGAGCCGCCAAGGCACAGGCCCTCTTCTTCAAGAAGGCGAAAGACCACATCGAGCGCTTCCGCATCGGGAATTTGATACGCCTTGTCGACGGAGACGCCTTCGAGATTGGCGGTGATGCGGCCCTGGCCGATGCCTTCCGTGATGGACGACCCTTCCGCTTTCAGTTCACCGTTCGCGTAATAGTTGAAGATCGCCGACCCCATCGGATCGGCAACGCCGATCGCCAGCGAAGGGCGTTTGGCCTTGAGCCCAAGAGACACCCCGCCAAGCGTGCCGCCCGTGCCGACGGCGCAAATGAAGCCATCGACCTTGCCGCCCGTCTGGCTCCAAATTTCCTCGGCCGTCGTCTCCAAATGGCCCTGCCGGTTGGCGACATTGTCGAACTGATTGGCCCAGATCGCGCCATGCGGCGAGGCCACGTTCAACGCTTCCGCCAGCCGCGCGGAATACTTCACATAGTTGTTCGGATTCTTGTACGGAACGGCGGGCACTTCCACGAGCGTGGCGCCCATCAGCCGCAGCGTATCCTTTTTCTCCCGGCTTTGCGTTTCCGGGATCACGATCACCGTCTTGAAACCCATCGCATCCGCGACAAGGGCAAGCCCGATGCCCGTATTGCCTGCGGTGCCTTCGACAATCGTCCCGCCCGGCCGAAGCGTCCCGCGCCCGATCGCATCCTCGACGATAAAGAGCGCGGCGCGATCCTTGACGGATTGACCCGGGTTGAGAAATTCCGCCTTGCCCAAAATCTCGCACCCGGTTTCCTCGGAGGCGCGGCGCAGCCGTATCAAGGGCGTATTGCCGATGGCGGCCAAAACGGATGGCTTGATGCCGGAGTTGCCGGACTGAAGAACCATGGGCACAACTGCGATTGTTTATTTCTCCTAAGATGGACCGGTTTGCGATGCGCGGCAACAACTCATGCTGCGCGTGGACATTTATGTGCAAGCCAGAAACTGCGGCTCATGCTGCGCTCTCTCAACTCAATCAAGAACTTAAAGGCACCTGACAGCCGCACATGGGCGCGCGCTCATGGCACTGGCTGCGCGCGCAAACTATGTTATAGAGTGCCGCCATAAAAGCGGCCGCGGCGGGCGTGGCGGAATTGGTAGACGCGCTGGATTTAGGTTCCAGTGATGCAAGTCGTGGGGGTTCAAGTCCCTCCGCCCGCACCACCAAGTGCCCGCGCATTGACGACTAAGAAACTTAGGCTACGCGTGTTGCAACAGCAACCGGCAACAAGTCCACCGAACGGCCATGGCCGTGACGCAGGTGCAGAACCGCATTCGCATCGCGTCATCATTTAGGGAGCAGCGCCCCCTCCAGCCTCCGCAAAAAGACGCCCCGGCTTTGGAACCTTCATCATCGAGAACGGATTGACCGACGCGAAGTCGAGCAGAGGTTTGCTTGGTTTGCCGGATCGGGGTGTTGCCTTGGGTCCATCCTTCGACAAGCTTCATCCTTCGACAAGCTCAGGATGGGGGCAGTGTTATCAACGGCTTGTTCCTCATGGTGAGCCTGTCGAACCATAGGGGCATAAAGCCAGCCGTTAGGGAGGAAGAGACCATGCAGCCAAATTCACTTGCGGAGCGCTGGGCGCCCCTCATGCTGAGCATTCTGAGAATTGTCGCCGCGTTGATCTTCATCGAGCACGGAACCCAGAAGCTCATCGGATTTCCGGAAGCGCCGGCGAATGGATTTCCCACTTTGCTTTCCCTGCTTTGGTGGCAAGGCGCCATTGAGCTTGTGGGAGGAGTTCTTCTCTTTTTGGGCCTCTTCACCCGCCTCGTCGCCTTCATCCTCGCGGGCGACATGGCGTTTGCTTACTGGATGGTGCATGCGCCGAAGAGCCCGTACCCCGCACTTAACGGAGGAGACGCTGCGATCCTTTTCTGCTTCGTCTTCCTTTATCTTGCGTTTGCCGGGGGAGGAACGCTGAGCCTCGATCGTTTGCGCAACTCCTAGCATGACCGGTTCAAGACGGTGGCGTCTGCTGCCAACCGTTGCCAGCCGCCACGCGCCCCCCACAAACAAGAACCCCCAGCAGTTTAGGCTGCCAGGGGCCGTTGCACCTTGTAATGCGCATTCAACTATAAATTGAAATTATTTTCTGTCAAGCTTCGCGCAAGTTTGACTATATGGACACGGCGCCCTTCCAACGCTAGCTTCGACGAGGTCTTGTTCTGGAAGGCGTCCAGAGATGCGCACGGGACAAGAATTCGGGGTGAAGCGTAAGAGGGCACATGAAGCGCCAAAAGCTGTTTTATCTATTTGCTTGGACGATACCTTTTGTTTTGATCGCTGCGTCCGCCAAGGCTCAGGATGCGGCGCTGCCATCCGGCTCGCCGTCTGTCATCACCGGGGGAAGCGGCAATGTCAGCGCGGGCGGCCAGCCCGCCGCCCGAAAGGGCGATACGACCGACGGCGCCCAGCCACTTGTCGAAGGTTCCCCGAACGTCTTCATCAACGGCCGCCCTGCCGTAACAGTGGGCGACAGGACCGGCTGCGGCGGTGTCACGGCCGGAGGCGCGTCCAACATCTTCATCAACGGCAAGCCGATGGCGCGTAGCGGCGATCTGACGACCGGCTGCCCTGAAAAGTAAGCCAAGCCCTCCGCGCGTGTCGCAGTTAAGAAGGTAAGAAGCCGTTTGTCGGGGTGGGGAATGAACGGATACGGCAGGATATTTCTGACTTTGGCCCTGGTTCTCACGGCATTGATCGCCGCACGCGCGCCAGACCTGCGAGCGGCTGAGCCATCCGAAAAGCTGCAGGCGCTGCAAAAGAAGGCGGCAAGCCTCTACGTGTCCGGATTCTATCGAGAAGCGCTTGAAACGGCTAAGCAAGCCCTTGCGCTGACGGTCGAGGAATACGGCCCGGACCACGAGCAAACCGGCATCCAGGCCTATGGTGCCGGGCTGACCGCCGAGGCCGCCGGCGATCTTGCCGAAGCCGAGCGCGAATATGCGGAATCCGTCCGTATCCGCGAGAAGGTTTATGGGGCGGACAGCGCGGGCGTCGCCACCGCGCTCGAACGGCTTGGGCACGTCGTCCTGAGCGCTGGCAAGCCCTCGGAAGCCGAAGCCCTTTTCATGCGCGAGTTGAAAATCTGGCGCGGCCTGCTGGGCGAGCACGCCATCACGGCCGACGCTTATGCGGGTCTCGGCGCAGTCAATCTCATGCGCAACGATTTCCCGGGTGCTCTGAATTACTATCGTAAGGCCGTACAGCAACTTACCAGCCAGACCGCAGCCCAAGCGGCGGCTCGGTCCGTGATCGAGGCCGACATCAAGCGGCATCGCGAGATCTTCATCGGTTTGGCGCGAGCGGCGTCGGGCCTCCGGCGGCAGCCTGGTGCGGATCAAGCGGCGTTGATGGAGGAGACCTTCGCCGCGGGTCAGCACGCCTGGGCGACATCCGCCGCTTCCGCTCTTGCGAAGATGACGGCGCGCCTGAAGGCTGGCGACACCGACCTCGGACGCGCCATCCGCCGCCTCGAATCAATCAACGAGCGCATCCTCGCCCTGCACGAGGAGGACATGACAGCGCTGGCCGACTGGAGCAAAGTTCAACAGGCGGACCCAACCTATCGCGAAACGGTGGCGGCATTCCGGGCCGTGAGCATCGAGCAGGCCAGGGTGAATGCGCCGGTCGTGAAGCGTCAAAAGGAACTCATCGAACAGCTGCAGGACCTGCTGAAACGCTGCCCGCTGGGCGGCGGCCAACGCGGCTGCGAGAAAAGCGAAAGCGACCGCAATGCGATCGCGAAGGAGCTGAACACGCTTTCCGCTCAAGCCTCGCAAGGATCAGGCGAAATCCGGGAGTTGAGCGCACGGTTGCAGGCCGCCGACGAGAAGCTGCCGGGCTATCAGTTGTTCAACGTCAACCGGAGCGCCCGCCTCAACGAAAGCCAGCGCCTCGAAGAGGAGCTTGCCGCTTCGCGCGCCGCCATCGTCAAGCGCTTCCCGGATTATTTGTCCCTGGCCGAGCCTGCGCCTTTGACGGTGGCGGAGACGCAGAAGCTGCTTCATGACGATGAGGCGCTGATCGCGATCCTGGCCGGCCGGCGGAGCAGCCTCATCTGGGTAGTGACGCGCGAGCGCGCGGAGTGGGCCGAGATTGACGCGGGCGAGGCAGCACTGGCGGCGCAGGTTACGGCCTTGCGGCGCGGGCTCGATCCGCTTGCCGACGAAAACAACGACGCTGCTCCTGCGCCCTTCGACATCGCGCGCGCTTACGAGCTTTACAGGCTGCTGCTGGACCCCTTTTCGCCCATGCTGGCAGGCAAGCGGCACCTGCTCCTTGTCCCGGCTGGGCCGCTGAGCAGCTTGCCCTTCCAGGTGCTTGTCACCGAGCCGCCGCGCAGCGGCATTACCGGCGAAGCGGCGCTCAAAGAGGCGCATTGGCTCATCCGCCGCCATGCGCTGAGCGTGCTCCCCTCCGTTCAGTCCTTAAGCTCACTGCGCAAATTCAGCGCGAGCGGCGTCGCCGTGAAGCCTTTTTTCGGCATGGGCGACCCGATATTCGGGCAGTCGCCCTCCACGCCAGAGAACGCGCGCGGAATCAAGAGGGCGCCCCCGCCGCTTGCCGCGATCTATCGCAATGGCGTTGCCGACTTGCGTGTCTTGCGAACGCTGGCGCCATTGCCGGAGACGGCGGACGAATTGCGAGCGGTTGCGCGGACCTTCGGGCAAGGCGACATCAACCTCCGGGAAGCCGCCACGGAAACACGTGTGAAGACCGCGCCGCTTGCGGACTATCGCATTATCCACTTCGCGACCCACGGCCTCGTCGCGGGCGATCTGACCGGCCTTGACGAACCGGCGCTCGCCCTTACGCTGCCAGCCGAAGCAACGGAAGCCGACGACGGTCTCCTGACTGCCTCCGAAGTCGCTACACTTCAGCTGAACGCGGATTGGGTCGTGCTCTCGGCCTGCAACACCGCTTCGGGAGACAAGGTCGGCGCCGACGCGCTCTCGGGGCTGGCGCGAGCGTTCTTCTATGCGGGCGCACGGGCTTTGCTCGTCTCTCATTGGGCCGTCAACTCGCAAGCCGCGGTCGAACTCACGACACGCACTTTCGCAACCTTGAGGAGCGCACCTCAGCTAGGCAAAGCGGAAGCTTTCCAGCGCGCCATGCTATCGTTGATCGATGAGGGAAATCCGCCCAGCTACTGGGCTCCTTTCGTCGTAGTCGGGGAAGGCGGCACCGGTCCAAAGCCGCGCGGCTAGCAGGATGCTGAAAAAAGTGACGCTGCCCATGCTTCGACAAGCTCACTATTAAGGTGATAGGGCAGGACCTCATCCTGAGCTTGTCGAAGGATGAAACCAAGACTTCGTAGCCTGCTAGAACGTCGCGCATTAAATCGGCATCACGCGGCAGCCGCAGCCCCAATGGTGTCGTGCCAGTTACGAGGGGCATCGTTTACAGGTTCCCGCCTTCGAGCGTGTGAAAAAATCGGGTTCACCCTTTTCTGTCATGGCCGGGCTTGACCCGGCCATCCCCGACACTTGAAAAGTCTGCCCTTTTTCTGGATAGCCGCCTCGAGGGCGGCTATGACAACGAGAGGCAGAGCGCGTATAATTTAGCGCCCGCTGCGCTAGATGTATGGCCTGCGCCGGCCTGCACTCTGTTCTTTACGTGGAAGTCAATCATGCGTTTCGTCGATGGTGCCGAAGTCAGACGCGTTTTGACATTTCCGATCCTGATTGCCGCCTTGGAGGTTGCCCACCGATGGCCGAAGATGGAGATTCAGGACGGGCGTCTCGGCGACGAGAACGCCCATTATTTCGTCCGCCATGCGGTCGACGGCGGCAGATATATGCTCAGCAAATTGATTACGAGCTTTCCGGGAAACCTGTCTGCCGGCAAGCTGCCCGCGGTGCAGGCGGTCTGCGTTCTTTTCGATGGGTCCGACGGGCGCCCCCTTGCCGTGATCGATGGGACCGAGATTACCTACTGGCGGACGGCTGCGGACTCGGCGCTTGGCGCGAAGTTTCTCGCGGCCCCTGATCCGGAAACCATGCTGGTTGTGGGCGCTGGAGAAATGGCCCGGTGGCTCATCCGCGCGCATCGAACCGTCAGACCGTCGCTGAAGCGCGTGCTGATTTGGAACCGCACCTTCGAGCGTGCAAAAAGGCTCGCACAACAGTTGCGGGCAGACGGCATTGAAGCATCTGCAACGCCGGATCTCGATGACGCCACAAGGCAGGCGGACGTGATCAGCACCTGCACGCGGTCACACGAGCCGCTCGTCAAAGGCGCGAATTTGAAACCGGGAGCGCACCTCGATCTCGTTGGCGGCTACACGCGAGAAACCCGCGAGGCCGACGACGATGCGGTGCGCCGGGCCCTGGTCTTTGCCGACCGTCGCGAGTTTGCCATCGACGCCGGCGATATTGCGCAACCTATCGCGAACGGCGTGCTGACGGAGGCCGATGTGCTCGGCGATCTTTACGACCTTGCAGCCGGGACAGTTGCAGGGCGGCGGACGGCTTCCGGCATCACCGTGTTCAAAAATGCGGGAGGGGCGCACCTCGATTTGATGACGTGCGAGGCTGTTTTCCAGCAGCTTCGGACCAAGGTCGAGTAGCGGGCGAAGTGCAATTCGTGCGTATTATTGCTTGGCTTCCACGCCTGAAAATTCCGGGAGGAGCAGGCGGGCAGCGCGGATGCCAAAAGTATTCCGGGACCGATTGTCGCGAAAACGGCGAGCGGTCCTGTAAAACGAGCATTTTTCCCGCATGACAGCCATGCGTTCCACGAAAGGCTGAGAAGAAAATTTGCGCCAGATCAAACCGTGGCGTCGTCCAAACCTTAACTTGCGACGCTGGCCACAAACAGAGAGGGGAAAGCAGTGCCTCTAGATACTAGTCCGCCGATCTCGGAAAATCCGAAATTTCAAAAGCTTGTGCGTAGCCGATCGCGCTTCGCATGGACACTATCCTGGATCATGCTGCTTATTTATCAAGGGTTCATACTTTTGGTTGCATTCGGCAAAGGGTTTCTCTCTGA
The DNA here is from genome assembly GCA_963834165.1 of uncultured Alphaproteobacteria bacterium. Taxonomy (GTDB): domain Bacteria; phylum Pseudomonadota; class Alphaproteobacteria; order Rhizobiales; family Rhodomicrobiaceae; genus Rhodomicrobium. The sequence goes on from CAWIAL010000019.1 coordinate 600,199, forward strand.
GCCGATTGGCGATGGCGTCATTACAATGGGCATCCCAATCGGTCTTGGCGTTATCATATCCGCCTTTTTGCTGACCGGCATCTATGTCTGGGTTGCAAACAGCCGCTTTGACGAGATGAACCGCGAGCTCATCAAAGAGGTGACGAAATGATTTCCTTAAAGCGTATTACAGGCACGGGCGTTGCCCTTTGCGCAAGTCTCGCGGCTTCTCCGGCTTTTGCCGATGCAGTCGCAGGCGCGGTGGAGAAGCAGCCAATAAACTGGCCTGCGATCGGCATGTTCGTGGGGTTTGTAGGGCTCACTCTAATAATAACCTACCGCGCGGCAGCGCGGACGAAATCCGCAGCCGACTTCTACGCGGCCGGTGGCGGAATCACCGGCTTCCAGAATGGCCTTGCCATGGCGGGCGACTACATGTCGGCCGCATCGTTCCTCGGGATCTCCGGCCTCGTGTTCGCCAGCGGATTCGATGGCCTCATTTATTCCGTCGGCTGGCTTGTCGGCTGGCCGATTGTGCTGTTTTTGCTTGCGGAAAGACTGCGTAACCTCGGTAAGTTCACCTTCGCGGATGTGGCCTCCTTCCGGCTCAATCAAACCTGGATTCGTATCCTCTCCGCGATCGGCACCTTCACCGTGGTTGCCTTCTATCTCATTGCGCAGATGGTCGGCGCAGGAAAACTCATCCAATTGCTCTTCGGGCTCGATTATCTGCACGCTGTCGTGATCGTTGGCACGCTGATGATCGTGTACGTCGCCTTCGGCGGCATGAAGGCTACGACCTGGGTGCAGATCATCAAGGCTTGTTTGCTGCTTTTCGGCGCAACGTTCATCGCAATTCTCGTGCTCATCAAGTTCAACTTCAGCGTATCGGAACTGTTTGGCGCAGCGACCAAGATCCATCCCAAGGGCCTGTCGATCATGGGGCCCGGCAACCTCATCTCCGACCCTGTCTCTGCGATCTCGCTTGGCCTTGCACTGATGTTCGGCACGGCTGGCTTGCCCCACATCCTGATGCGGTTCTTCACCGTCGCGGATGCCAAGGCCGCCCGCAAGTCGGTCTTCTACGCGACGGGCTTCATCGGCTACTTCTACATCCTGACCTTCATCATCGGTTTCGGCGCCATCACCTTCCTGATGAGCGATCCGTCCTTCTTCAAGGACGGCACCATCGCCGCAGCCGGCCTCAAGGGCGGCACGAACATGGCCGCCATCCAGCTCGCCAGCGCCACAGGTGGCCCCTACCTGCTGGGCTTCATTTCCGCCGTGGCCTTCGCAACGATCCTTGCGGTTGTGGCGGGCCTCACGCTGGCAGCGGCGTCGGCGGTCAGCCATGACCTCTACGCGTCGGTTATCGCTCGGGGACGCGCTTCCGAAAAGAGCGAGGTGCTGATTTCGAAACTCTCGGCTGTGGCGATCGGTATTCTCGCGATCTACCTTGGCTACATTTTCGAGAAGATCAACGTCGCATTCATGGTTGGCCTCGCCTTCTCCGTGGCGGCGAGCGTCAACTTCCCCGTGCTTCTGATGTCGCTTTTCTGGAGGGGCACAACGAGCCTGGGCGCCTTCATGGGCGGAATGCTGGGCCTTATCAGCTCGGTTGCAGGGGTCGTGCTAAGCAAGGCCGTTTGGGTCTCCACACTGGGGTATCCAGAGGCGATCTTCCCCTACAGCAATCCGGCCCTCTTCTCGATGCCAATCGCTTTCATCGGCATTTGGCTGTTCTCGAAGATCGACGTGACGAAGCGGGCCAAACGGGAGAAGGCGCTTTTCGAGGCGCAGTTCGTCCGGTCGGAAACCGGCATCGGCGCCGCCACCGCGAACGTACACTAGAGCTATGGAGGCGGGAATTTTCCCGCCTCCAACCTAGCCGTTTTTGATCGGGCTCCCATGCAAGGCTTCGATGCCCAAAATCCGCCCTTCGACCGCTTGAGCCTCGCGGAGATGGAGACTCTGAGCGGCGCGATGGATATTGGCTATTTCGCGCCCGGCACCACGATTGTCACGCTCGGCAAAAGCTCCGAATTCCTTCACGTGGTCATCAAAGGGGCCGTCGAAGAGAGGGACGGCGACGTTGTCGAGGCCGTGCTCGGCCCTAAGGACACATTCGACTCGGGGGCCGTGGTCCACGGTTCGGCAAGCGCAAGTTTCGTCGCCACAGAGGAAACGCTCTGCTTTCTCCTGCCGAAGGAGACAATCCTCGAACTCGTAAAGAAAAATCAGGCGTTCGCGGCCTTCTTTTATTCCGATCTTTCGCGTCGGCTCGATGCTTTCGCCGAGCGGCGCGGTTCGCAAGGTTTCGAGTTCGTGCTGCGAACACGCGTCAAGGACGCTCGCAGCTGCAAAGCCGTGTTTATCGATGGAGCGAGCACCGTCGAAGAGGCCGGCCATACGATGGAACAGAACAGCGCCAACGCGCTGTTCGTAAAGGACGGCGACCGAACCGGCATCGTTACCGGCATGAACATCTCAAAGGCCGTCATTCTCCGCCGGATGCCGTTGGAAACACCCGTCCGCGACGTTTGCCATTTCGACGTGGCGGCCGTCGACAGCGACGATTTCATCTTCGATGCGCTGCTTACGATGACGCGCAGTAAGAAGCGCCGCCTCGCAATCCGTTCGCACGACTCCTACGCCGGCATTCTTGAAGACATCGATATCCTCGAATTGTTTGCAGGGAATTCGCAATTGATCCCAGGCCGAATAGACAGGGCAAAGTCGGTCGCCGACCTGGCGGTCGCTGCAAAGGACGTCCAAGGACAAGTCGAACGCCTCCACGAGCAAGGCGTGAAAATCGAGGTCATCGCGGAGATAACCTCGGACTTGAACCGGAACCTCTTGGCGAAGCTCTTCGATTTGGTGGCCCCGCGATCCGTTCGCGATCAGGGCTGCCTCCTCGTCATGGGCTCGGAAGGCCGAGGCGAACAGACCGTGCGCACCGACCAGGATAACGGTCTCCTCCTCGCCGCAGAAGTGCCCGAAGCCGACCTCGTAGCGTTCCGGTCGGCTTTCACGCAAGCCCTGGAAGCGTTTGGCTTCCCCCCATGCCCCGGAAACGTCATGGTGCGAAATCCGTTGTGGTCGCAGCCCGTCGACAACTTCATCAAACAACTCAAGAGCTGGATTCTCACTCCCGGCGGCGATAGCGCCATGAACCTCGGTATCTTCAGCGACGCTGTGTGCGTCGCCGGGCGGCGCGATCTTCTGGCCCACGCGAAAACCGCGTTCATGGACATGATGCGGGGCGAAAGCGCACACCTTGCTCATTTCGCGCACTTGATCGACCTGTTCGCGAGTGCCGACTTTGGAATGATCGGCAATCTTATGGTGTCCGTGGGCGTGCGGTCCGGCGATGTCGATGTGAAAAAAGTGGGAACTTTTCCGATCGTCCACGGCGTCAGAACCATTGCCATCGATCAAGGCATCCTCGACACATCGACGGTTGCGAGGATCAAAGCGCTTGCTGCTTCGAATTTGCTCGACGAGCCTTTTGCACAAGAGCTTATCAGTGCGCTCCATCTGTTCATGGAGTTGCGGTTGCGTTCCCAGCTCAAAGCCAGGCGCATCGGTAACTTGGCCCGGGAATCCATCGTGAATATGAACGAACTCTCGGCTGCCGACCGCGATATCTTCCGGAACGCAATCCGTGTTGTGCGTCAGTTCCGCGAATTGGTCCGCCATCGCTATAATCTCGGATACTTCTGATGGTGTATCAAACGCTCCGGCGATACTTTCATATGGCATCGATCGGGGACCAATCTTATCGCTTTCTCTTCAAGAAACCGCCGCCCAATGAAGTGGTCGCCTTCGATTGTGAGACCACAGGCCTCGATATCTCCAAAGATGACATCATCACCATCGCCGCCGTCCTGATCAAAGGCGACCGCATCGTCCTGAGCGAGCGTTTCGAGGCTCTCGTGCGACCCGAGGCAGTCATCAAGCCGGATTCCATGAAAATCCATCAGCTTCGCGAAGCCGATGTCGAGCAGCAATTGCCGATCCGCAAAATCCTGCGGGATTTTCTATACTTCATCGGCTCGCGCCCCTTGGTCGGCTACTATCTCGAATTCGATATGAAGATGGTCGACAAGCATGTGCTGCCATTCATCCAAATGGGGCTCCCGAACCGGCGCATCGAAGTGTCGAACCTTTACTACGAGCGCAAATATGGCAACGCGCCGCCTGGAACCACCATCGACCTGCGCTTCGTTTCTATCCTCAAGGACCTTGGACTGCCGAATATTGGCCAGCATGACGCGTTGAGCGATGCGCTTATGACGGCGATGATCTATGTCACGCTTCGCGACATGAAGAAGCGCGGCGTTCGCATAGAGCGCGAGCGCGTGCGGCCCCTGGCCGATATGGCCGGCGTTTAGCATGTTCGCGGCGGCATGATGTCTTCCGGCGGAAGAGAAGGTGGTGGGCGCGGTAGGACTCGAACCTACAACCAGACGGTTATGAGCCGTCGGCTCTGACCATTGAGCTACACGCCCCCGAGGGTGCCGACCCTTTCTTTTACCGCGTCGCGATCCTGCCCGAAAACAGGCTCACAACGCGTCGTAGATTGCAATATTTAGCGAGAAACTGACAATGGGAAAAGACGTGCTTGCGAAGGCTTTAGCCCTTCTTTTTGTTTTAAACAGCGGAGCGCACGCCCAGATGCAACAAGGCCGCGTCGATACGAAGGTGCCAACCATACAAGTAACTGGAACGGGAAGCGTTCACGCAAAGCCCGATATCGCAACAATCAGTGTTGGGGTTACCACAGAGGACGGCAACGCGCAAAACGCGGTTTCACATAATACCGCCGCGACCGCGCAGATTATCTCTGAGCTTGAGAGCGCCGGGATCGAAAAGAAAGATGTGAGGACGGCGAATTTCTCGGTCTATCCGCAGAACCGGACGGAGGGCGCAGACAAGCGGCAGGTGGTGGTGTACCGCGTATCGAATACGGTGAAGGTCACGATCCGCAGTCTCGACAAGGTCGGCGATATCTTGACCAAGGTTGTGGCTGCCGGTTCGAATCAGATCAGCGGACCAAACTTTTCGGTATCGGAGCCCGGAAAGTATCTCAGCGAAGCGCGCAAGAAGGCGGTCGAGAATGCCCTGGAAAAGGCGAGCGCCTATGCAAGCGCGGCAGGGCTTAAGCTCGGTTCGATCCTCGCCATGATCGAGGAGGGGACGCCCATGCCGGTGTATTCTCCGCGCGCGGCTGTGTTCACTGCGCCTGCGTCGCCTGTTCCGGTGGAATCGGGCGAGGAAAGCCTTCAGGCAAATATCCTCCTGATCGTGGAGTTGAAGTCTTGAGCGCGTAAATCGACCCGCCTTTAATCGGAAAGTTTGCGCCACTATCACGAGGCGGAAAGATCGTTCAGGTCCGCCCCATTGTTCCCCTTAGAGCCTGTTCCGATTGAGCGGGAGCAGCAGCACAGTGACCATATGCCGGCTTGATCAGCTTCGGAGATTTTCCATGATCGACATCACCGCCGCCAACGGCCGTTTGCTCACAGAGCGACGGCGCGGTTTAACTCGATCTTCACCTTTTCCGGAGTGAAGGGCACCGACCGCATCCTCACCCCCGCCGCGTCGAAGACAGCGTTTGAAATCGCAGACGGAATGACGGCTGCCGCGGGTTCGCCTGCGCCCCAAGGCTTTTCATTCGGACGATCGATCACCTCAATCACGATGTCCGGCACCTGCGGGAAAGTGAGGATCGGATACGTCACCCAATCGATGCTCGTCACGGCGGAGCGGTCGAACTTCAGATCCTCGATCAGCGTGCGGCTGACTGTCTGAACGACATTGCCCTCGATCTGGTTCTTGAGGCCGTCCGGATTGATGATCTGCCCGCAGTCGTGCGTCACATAAAAACGAGGGATACGAACGGCTCCGGTCGCGCGCTCAACCTCGACCTCGGCAACGGCGGCGACATAGGTCCGCGTCAGCTCATACTTGACATAGCTGATCCCGCGTCCGGTCAAGACATCGCCGCTCGCATCCCGCTTGGGTGAGGGGCGCTTCTCCCATTTGGCCAAAGCCGCGACCCGGCTTAGCGTCTCGATGCCTCGCTTGTCGGCGGGATCGAGATAGGCAAGCCGGAATTCTATCGGGTCCATGCCGGCCGCTGCCGCCAACTCGTCGATGAAGCACTCATTGGCGAAGGTGTTCTGCATGCGCCCAGGGCTTCTGATCCACGCGGGCCGGAGAGGCGTCGTTTCGAGGCGATGGCAGACCGTTTTGATATTGGCGAATTTGTAGGGGATGTTCGAGTTCTGGAACACGTTGCCCGGCGCGATGACATCCTCTGCCGGCCGTCCGCTCAACGTCGCCGCGATCAGCGGCACGTGAAAATTTTTTGGCGTCTGCTGGGGAATGAAGAACCCGGACTCCCATGCCGTCACCGTGTTCGAGCCGTCCATGGCAGCGCGCAAGTCGATGAGGGTGGGGGGGCCTTTCGGATCCCAGCCATGCTCATCGGCCCGCATCCATTGCACGCGAACAGGCTTGCCAACGGCCTTCGCGAGAAGCGCCGCATCGGCTGCCGCATCCTCATGCCCGTTGCGCCCGTAGCACCCGGATCCTTCCACATAGATGCAGCGCACATTTTCCTGCGGCAGCCCGAACATCTTCGCAAGTTGTTTTCTTAGACTGTGCGTCGCCTGCGAAGCGGACCACGATGTCAATTTGCCGTCCTTGAATTCTGCAATGGCGCAAGAAGGGCCGATGGAACCGTGCGTGTGGATGGCAAAATCGTAAGTCGCGCTGAAGTGCTTCAGCCCATCCCTGGCCATTGCCTCGGCGGTGTTGCCTTCGCTGCCTGTTACCTCCTCTTGCACAACTTTCGTTGCGCGCACGTAGTCGAAGAGCTTGGCCTTCTCCGGCAAGCCTTCCCATTTCGACCAGGTGGCAGTCAGTTTCTGCGCAGCCTTGATCGCGGCCCATTCATTCTGAGCGACGACGGCGAGGAAGTTGCCTTCGCGGACAACCTTGACCATGCCGGGAATATCGCTGACGGAGCTCTCGTCGACGCTTTCGAGGCTGGCGCCGATTGCCGGCGGCCGCACCACGCGCCCATGCAGCATATCGGGGACGCTGAAATCGTGCATGTAGGTGAACGTTCCCGTGACCTTGGCGGGGATATCGATACGCTGGACCGCCGTGCCCACAAGCTTGAAATCTTTCGGAGCCTTCGTCTTCGGGGGTTTCGTATGATCGACCGCCAGCGAGAAAGACCTGCCGCCGATAAGTTCTCCGAAGCTGACGCTCTTTGCGCCGCCGCGGATGATGCCGTCTGCGACCGTCAACTCCTCGGGCTTGACACCCAGTTTCGCCGATGCGAGTTCGAGAAGCGCGTTGCGCGCGACCGCTGCGGCATTCCTGATTTGAACTCCGCCCATCTGGATCGACAGGCTGCCCCAGGTCGCGCCCTGATCCGGCGTCAAGGCCGTGTCGCCTTGAACGACGGTTACAGCTTTGAGCGGCACGTCGAGTTCGTCGGCTGCGATCTGGGTCAAGGCCGTAAGAACGCCCGTGCCGAGATCGACCTTGCCGGAATAAACGGTGACCATCCCATTTGAATCGATGGCAAGAAAAGTGTCGACCTCATCGAGGCCGAGCGGCTTCCCGGTTGCGGGCGCATCTTGAGCTAGCGCGTGCACAGGTAAGCCAAGCCAGGAGAAACTCACAAGCAGGACGCCGCCCTTGAGAACATCGCGGCGGGAAGCGAGAAGCGTCGCGCTCATATGCGCCTCCGTGCATTTGCCGTGGTTGACATTGCCTTGGACGCGCGCAAAACCGCGCGGACGATCCGCGCATGCGTGCCGCAGCGGCAGAGGTTCTTGGCGAGGGCATTCTTGATGCCGGCTTCGCTGACCGTGTTGTTCTCAGCGAGGAGCGCGGCCGACTCCATGATCATGCCGTTGATGCAATAGCCGCATTGCACGGCCTGCTCGTCAATGAAGGCCCTTTGCAGAGGATGGGGGTTCTCCGGCGTGCCAAGGCCTTCCAGCGTTACGATCTCCGCACCAGGCTTCAACGACGAAAGAGGGGTTGAGCATGAGCGGTTGGCTTTGCCGTCGATGTGCACGGTGCAGGCGCCGCATTGACCGAGGCCACACCCGAAACGCGGGCCATGCAGTCCGAGATTTCCCCGCAGCCCGTAGAGTAGCGGCATGTCCGGATCGTCAATCGTGATCGAAACCGGATTTCCGTTGACGTTGAGCTTCTGCACAATCGCCATGAGCCTCCTCCAAAGCGGTGGCCCCGTCGCTTCAACGATCGGCGTGACAGTCTTGTTCCTGGCTGTGAATGAACTCAGCCATCGGGCGCGGTAGCGTCGGACTTCATATCAATCTGGGATGCAGCCCGCTGCGTTGCAGTTTCCGGGGGGCGGCGGAATGTCCGCTCCCCAGATGTTTGGATACTTATCGCTATATCTTCGGAAGCTCTTTTGCCTGTGCTGCCGTCAGATCGATCACTATGCGGTCGCTAAGGAGGCTGAACTGCGCCGGCGCGATCCTGATTTTGTGCTCACCCAACCCAAGGAACCCGCCAATATCGGCGTGCAGTTCGGTGACCCGGTTGTCCGGTGTTCGCAGGAGCACCGCGACCTCTCCAAGTTTCTTTCCATCGCTGCTATAGACCGGCTTGGCGATCCACGCCCTGGCCTCTTCCTCCGTAAGCTCCAAGCTGGCGCTTTTTTGGCCGGACGCCGGATTGGTGACCGTTGCCGTGCCGTCCTGGGCAACTACGGGACGCGCAGCAGGGGCTTGCGCAGTGACCTGAGCAGTCGTCCCGCGCTCCGGTGCACGGTTGTAGAGGAACGTGCCTAGCGCGAGAACAGCGAGGCCGCCAAGCACAGGCCACGTCCAGCGGGACATACCGCCCGGCTCATCGCGCATCATGCCAGCAGTGCGTGGAGCCGCCCGCTCAACAACGCGCTCCGGCGATCCGGGAACCCAACGCGTGCCGGATTCGGCCCCGCGGGTTGAGATAAAGTCCTCCACCTCGGAGGGCAGACGCGTTGGGATCCTGCCGCCGGGCGTCAGGGCCCCGATTAGCTTCGGCAATACGTATCCGACTGCCGATTTAACGGCCGTTTCGCTCATGCCGAACCTGTTGGCGATCCCGCTGAACGCGCCGCCAAGCGCGCGATCGACCTGTTGTGCCGACATGGCCGCAGCGTTGGGTTGTCCGAGCCAAGACGTGACTTCGGAGCGAAGGCCTGACGATTCCAGCCGGTTCAGAAAGCCCCCGATCCCGCCGGGAGCGTTGGCAACCATATTGAGGGTTTCGCGTATCAGCGGACCGGCGTTCGAGCCGAGCCCAAACTTGGCAGCGGTATCGCTGATAAGCGTGTCAAACATAGCCATCTTCTTTTCTCCTGGATGCTAAAAGCCTGGGTTTTTTGAGAGATGCCTTTGCCCGGGCTACGGGCATCGACCGTCACAGCCCCGGGGTGATTGCGAACAGTGTCATGACGCCAAACGGCTAAACCTACTGCCATTTCGACTGTCAGAAACGACGACTCTCTCTAGAGCAAGTTTCGATGAAGTCTAGCGTAAGTCGTCCTATGCTTATTGCGAAAAAGCAAAATGCACAATGGCAGAGTTTTAAAAAATTAAAATGTATGAACGTGGTGTTTAGTTCGATGAACAATAATATCTGGTTCATTTATTTTAAACCAATAAATGGATTACGTTATTTGTGGCCTATTTCTTAGTGTATAAATTTAATAACGAATCGCAATCGTAGCTTTAGCTATGCTATTTTTCAAACTGAAAAATCAACAGTTTCAGTTGTGTGGACTTGGTAAAAAACCAAATATTCTCAGCGATGGTTCTGCCATTGTTCTTCCAGCAAACGACTTAACATCAAAAAATTAATTCATTAACTCGGTTAGTTAGAGAATAATTGAGAGAGCACTAAAAATCTACCGCGCGATGCGACGAACTTCGACTGCTACAGTCGCTACATGCGCGTGGACAGTCGAGTGTCCTAGCGGCTGTGCCGCCCTTCATGTGCGGGTGAAGTAATCGCTGAGTGTGAGCGTAAAAAGGATGACAAGCCAGAAGAACCCGCCTGACGCTGCGAGCCTCAGCAAATCGTTTTCCCGCACAAGACCCATGAAAAACAGAAGCCCGAGCGTGGCCATGATCGCCGCTATGAGGACGTTGACGGCGGTATTGTAACCGTTCAAGGGGAGAAACGCCGCCGCAAAGGAGATGGCGAGCAACGCGAACTCGGCGAGCAGGATTTTCCCATTCCGAATCCAGAGCTGCCTGATCACAGTTGCGGTTTCTTCGCTCATGGCGCGCGCCCCGAAAGATACAAAAGGGGATACAGGAAAATCCAAACGGTATCGACGAAGTGCCAATAGAGGCCAATCGTTATGAGATCGGGGATTTTCAGCGAAGTCCGGCCGCGCATGAGCCAGGCGAGGCGAGCCACGATCGCGACGCCAATCGTCAGATGGATGCCGTGCAGCCCGGTCATCACCCAGTACAGGGCGAAAAACATGGATGCGCCTTTTATGGCTATCGGGAAATGCGCATTCGGCACGAGGTGGCGGGAGATGTCCTCGCTCCACTCGTAGCCTTTGACGGCTAGGAAGGCCGCGCCCAGAAGCGCCGTCGCGGCGAGGCATTTCCAGACCAGCCCGCGCAAGCCGGCGCGCCCGCCCTGCACTGCCATCACCATTGTCAGGCTGCTCGTCAGCAGGATTACCGTGTTGATCGTGCCGAGCCGGATATCGGTTTCCCGCGCCCCGGCCAGAAAGCCGTCCGTGTTGGTAATTCGATAGACGGTGTAGCAAAGGAACAATCCGCCGAAGAACAGAAGCTCGGTTGCAAGGAAAAGCCACATGCCGAAGCTCGCTGCTTCCTGCTCTTCCTCGATTGTCTCCCACTGCTCGGGGAGGGCGGGTTCTGACGCGAGGGCGGCTGCGTCCTCGACCGGAACGCTGCTCATGACGTCGCCCCCGCGCGCTGGGGCTTAGGCTGCCGGTCGAGTTCTCCCTCCTCGTCGCCATAGTCATACGGCTCTTTATCGACTATCGGCGGCGCCGTGAAATTCTCCGCCGGCGGCGGCGAAGTGGTTTGCCATTCGAGGCCGGTCGCGTTCCACGGGTTGTTCGGAGCCTGCCGGTCGGTGAAAAGCGACCACGTGAGATAGAGGATCGGCAGCAGATAGGCCGCCGCGAGAACCGTTGCGCCGGTGGACGACATCACATGCAGGGCCTGGAACTCCGGAGGATACACATGATACCGGCGCGGCATGCCAAGATAGCCGAGGATGAACTGCGGGAAGAACGTGAAGTTGAAGCCGAAGAACATCAGGATGGCGGCGAAACGCGCCCATGATTCCGGATACATCTTGCCCGTGATTTTCGGCCACCAGAAGTGCAGCGCCGCGTACAATGCAGAAACCGAGCCGCCCACCATAATGTAATGGAAGTGCGCGATTACGAAGTAGGTGGCGTGAACATGAACATCGATGGGGATGGATGCCAGGAAAAGCCCGGTCAGTCCGCCAACGGTGAACAGGCCCAGAAAGCCAAGCACATACAGCATTGGCGCGGGGAATGTGATTTGCCCTCGATATAGCGTGGCGGTCCAGTTGAACACCTTGATCGCTGACGGCACGGCCACAACGAAGGACAGCAGCGAGAAGACAACTCCCGCATAGGGCGACATGCCGGAAACGAACATGTGGTGGCCCCAGACAAAGAAGCTGATGGCCGCGATCGCCACCAGCGCATAGACCATGAAAGTGTAGCCAAAGACCTGCCGCCGCGCGAAACAGGTGATGACCTCGGAAACGACGCCCATTGCGGGCAGGATCATGATGTAGACCGCCGGGTGGCTGTAGAACCAGAAGAGATGCTGAAACAGAAGCGGATCGCCGCCATTCGCCGGATCGAAGATCGGCAGGCCGAAGTAGCGCTCAGCCGAGATGAGAACGAGCGTTATCGCCAGCACAGGCGTGGCCAGGATCAAGACGATGCTCACCGAGTACATGGCCCAGACGAACAAGGGCAGCCGGAACCACGTCATGCCCTTGGTGCGCAGCATATGGATGGTGGCGACGAAATTGATGCCGGTCGCGATGGAGGAAAAGCCCGCAAAAAAAACCCCGGCCGCGGCAGCGATCACGGCCCCGTTCGCGAACATGGTTGAATAGGGAGTGTAGAAGGTCCAGCCCGTATCGACGCCGCCCGAAATGAGGACGTAGAGCACGAAAAGACCGCCAATAAGATTCAAGTACCAGCTGAGAAGATTGAGGCGCGGAAAGGCCAGATCTTTCGCGCCGATCATGAGCGGTATCAGGAAATTGCCGAAGATAGTTGGAATGGAAGGGATCAGGAAGAACCAGACCATCACGACGCCATGGAGCGTGAAAAGCCGGTTATAGGCTTCGTCGCTGACAACGTCCGCTTGAGGCGTCATCAATTCGAGCCGGATCACGGCCATGGCGCTGCTGCCGATCAGGAAGAAGAACGTCACCGTGATCGCATAAAGAATGGCGATGCGCTTGTGATCCGTCGTCGCGAGCCAAGACCAGAGGCTCGGCGTGTCCAGATAGGAGTGCGCGGGCGCGACGGCCGCGGGCGGCCTGGGCGAGCTTTGACCAATGGTGATATCGGTCATCAGGACCTCCCCTGATCTTTGAGCGAGCGGATATAGGCGGTGAGGCGAAGGATCTCGTCGTCTCCCACAAGCCCCTCAAAGCTCGGCATCAGAGGCTCGAAGCCGGCGACGACGTCTTTCTGAGGCTGGAGGATCGAATCGCGGATGTAGGCATCGTTGGCCGTGACGACGCGGCCGTCGCTCAGTTGAACCGGGCCGCCGTAGATGCCTGCCAGATGGGGGGCATGGACCTGGGAGTTGCCCTCATGGCATCCGGCGCAGCCGAGCGACACGAACAGCGCCGCGCCTTCCTTTGCGATGTCGTCGGCCTGAGGCTGGGCGCGCAGCCATTTCGGAAACTCATCCTTTGGCATGACGACGACCTGGCCCGTCATGCGCGAATGCTGCGTCCCGCAGTATTGCGTGCAAAAGATGTGATAAGTGCCGGTCTTTGTCGCCTGGAACCAGGTTTCTGTGTACCGGCCCGGAAGGACATCGCGTTTGATGCGGAAGTCGGGGACGAAGAATGAATGGATTACATCCTCGGATGTCATGAGAAGCCGCACGGGCTCATCCACGGGAACATGCAACGTGTTGATTTCCCGGGCCCCGTTCGAGTGCTGGGTCTTCCACATCCACTGCTTGCCGACGACATGGATTTCCATGGCGTTCCGCGGCGGCAGCAGCGTCGACAGGTCGGAACTGCCCGACCACCAGAACAGGAAGAAAGCCAGAAAAAACGTTCCCGTGGTCCAGCCGATCTCAAACTGGCGGGAAATGAGCGGGCGAAGCGCTCCGCGCTTCGTTTGCGTGCCGCGCCGGTAGCGCAAGGAGAAGACCACGACCAGCGTCACGACCAGAATGACGATCGCCGCCGAAACGATCATGAGAATGAGGAAAAGGCTATCCGTGTACCAGGCTTGCGTCGATGCTTCTTCCGGGAAGAGCCTGAGACCGCTGTTCATGACCGCATGCCTCCTTTCCTCGCGAGAAAAAGGAATGCGCCCGCGAAACCGGCGAGCGTCATCAATCCCCCGGCGAAGAGAACCGCTGTCACTGTTGCATTGTAGGCCCCGTGCAGCGGGCTGTGCCCATAGCAGAGCAGCCGGATGCCATCGATCAGGCTGGAAACGCTGCCTTGTCCTGCTTCTGTCAGCGCGGCTTTGAATGCGTCAGGATTGAGGTTCAGCCCTGAGATGACGCGAGAGACGCGTCCCTCCGGCGTCAGGATCACCGCGCCCACGGGATGCGCGAACTCATCCCTTTCGGCATCGTAGACGGGATTGTAGCTGAGCGCCTTTGTGACGCTTGCAATGGCAGCGGCGTCGCCGTTCAGGAAATGGGCTGAAGCGCGAAGCGCCTTGTAAGGCGCGAGCTGCGCATCCTCCATAGCCAGGGCATTGGCTGGCTTGTCTCTCGGGTTGATCCCCATGACGATGAATGAGAACTCCTTGCCCGGTTTCAGCCCGGTGCCGGACAAGCCGAATGCGGCAATCGCGAGCGTCGTCCCACAAATGAACCGGCAGGTGTAATTGACAAGAACGAGCGCAGCAGGCTTGCCGCCAATAGCCTCGCCAAGGCTGATCGGGGCGCCCGTGGAGGTGGTGAATTTCGTATCGGCCGGAACCATGGCGCCGGGGCTAGGGGCCAGCGCCGCCTGTTTGAGCTGGTTGGGCGAAAGCGCCGCTTTGCAGGGAAAGCTCAAGAGAACAAGCGCCATAGCCGCAAGGATGCGTCTCATCAATGCACCCCCTGTTGGGCGGGGCTGTTCTGAGTTGCCTTCGCCGATTGTTTCTTGTCGGTGTTTTGGGCCGGGGGCCTTATGAGGTCGTCCAAGGTGCCACTGAGAGCCCCGGCTCCCTTGGAGGCGACGATCTGCATGGCGCGGCCGATCGGGACATGGACGATGCCCTGGCCCTTGTCCACCCAGGCATAGCCCTTTAGCTGTTCGCGCTGGCTCTTTTGAAGCGCCTCCAGGTCGGACAGCGGCGTTCGCTGAAGTTGGGGCGCCGGGAATGTTTCGGGCTTTGGCTGCGTCCGGTTCCCGACAACGTCGCTGTAATAGAAGTAGACGCCCGCCAGACAAAGCCCGACGAAGGCAAAGAAGCCGCCCGCTACCCATAGAACAGGCCGCGCTGGAACGCCTTCCGGTTCGGTGCGGACTGGTCGCGCATCAGACATTACCGCGCCTCCCTTTTGGGGGAATCAGACCGCGGCCAAGGCGCTGCACGGCCACCAGAAGGCCAACCATGGCTATGAATGAGACCACGGCGGCCAGTATGGCCGAGGGCGTCATCAGCGGGGCCAGAAGCCAAAGATCGTGGAGGGCAACGCCTGCAAGCGCCGAAATCCCAACAAACCCCAAGGCGCGCCCGCTATTGCGGACGGAGCCATAGAGCAGCGAGACAATTGGAATCGCTGCCCCAAATAAGACAGCCGCGGCAGCGACGAGCCACGCGTCGCTGCGGTCGAGATACCATGCGGCCTGATCCGGCAGATTGCCGTACCAGTTCACGATGTAGGCCATCATCGCGAAGTAGAAGACGCCGAGCGAGGCTGCGAGGAGGAACCCGCCAACATCGCCGCGCGCCTGCTCGTCGCCGACACCTGCCGCAAATAGCGCACAAGCCGCGAGAGCCGCGAGAATGCACTGGATCGCCATCTCGGCTGCGAATGAGCTAGAGATGAAGGGAGCGCCGGTCGATAAAATCCAGTCGAAGCCAAAGACGTAGCTCGACAGGCCGAAGAAGACGAGGCCGAGCGCCGCCGTCACCCGCGACATGGTTCCGCTTATCAGGAGCAGCACCGAAAACAGCACCCACCCCGCCAGCGCGACAATGGATCGGAGCTGGAAAGAAGCCGGGTTGAGGTATCTTTTCCCCACATCGTGCGGTATGGCCGAGGGCGACAATGCCCAGGGGTAGACCGCGCTAAGATGGATCGCGACGGGGATCCAGAAGAACGCCAAGAGCGGCACGCCCAATACGAACGCCTTCAGCAAGGGGCCGAAAGCAATTCCCCAGCGCGCTTCCACTAGTCCGTGGAGAAGCAGCAAGGCCAAGCTTCCCAGCACGATCTGGCTGAAAAAGACGAAGGCGGCGAGCCAGCCGCGCGCTGCGGCTTGCGGATAAAGAATGAAAAAAGCAACCGTCGCGAGGCCAGCCGCCGCGAACACGACCGATAAAAGCGCCGGCGGGATGAGCGCTTGCGGTTCTGCGTGACCATGAGCGGGAGCTGCGTTCATCGCGCCTTCTCCGCGGCTTCCGGCGCCACCGCGAGCGACGCATATTGCGAGAGCTGCAAGGCGCGAATGTAGGCTGCGATGGCCCAGCGGTCCTCGACCGAGACGCGGTCGGCGTAGGAATACATCACGCCGAAGCCGTTGGTCTGAACGTCGTAAAAATACTGCCCATCCATCTGGCGAAGGCGGTCAATGTGATAGGAGGGCGGCGGCGGGAAGCCGCGCTGCACCACCATTCCATTGCCGTAGCCGGAGATGCCGTGGCAGGGCGTGCAGAAGGCGTTGTAGCGGTCCCGTCCGCGTGCGAGTAGCGCGGGCGTCACCTCGGGCGGCTTCTTCTCCGCAGCCTCCCTTTCAAGGTCGCCTTGCGCGACGGTTCCAGCCGGAAGCGGTCGGGCCGAAGTGCCATTGGGCCAAAATGAAGACGGCGCGTAAGCCGTATATTTCGGCTGCTGCGTCATGGAGAGATCGCAGCTTGCCAGAAACAGGGCTGCCAGCGGCGCTGCACGTCTCACGGCTGGACCTCCTCGATTGAGGAAGCGCCCTCTTTTTCCAGCAAGCTGGCGAAGTCGCGTTTCGGCGTCCTCGCTTTGGCTCGCATCGACGGTCAGGAGGAAGCGGTCTGAGGTGGCCCGCTCGATGCCGCGGACCTCGAACAGGGGATGGTAGGGGCTCGGCAGGCCGCAGCGGATCAGGAAAGTAATGAAACCGGTAATCCCTGCCGCTAGGATGCCAACCTCGAAAGGCACGAGCAGAAACACGGGCCAGCTATTGAAAGGCCGTCCGCCCGAATTCAAGGGATAGGCAACAGCGGCGCTGTACCACTCAATCCCGTAAGCGAAGGCCGCCGCCGAAAACCCCGCGATTGCCATCGGCTTGCGAATGAGTGGCTGTTGCAGACCGAGGGCGCCTTCCAGCCCATCGAGTGGAAACGGTGTCAGCGCATCCTCGGGCGTTACGCCTTCCGCTTTCATTTTCTCCGCTGCGCGAACGAGCGCCTCGGGCGTATGAAAGACCGCGACGAGCCTTTTCATGCCGCCGCCTCCTTCCGCCTCAGCTCCTGAACTTCGTGAATGGCCACCGCGGGCAGCAACCGGACGAACACGATGAAAAGGAAGGCGAAAACGGCGAGCGGACCGAAAAGGAAAAACCAGTCGGCGAAGCTCGGGAAGAACAGCCGGTGCATGCTCGGCATGTAGTCGTGGCTGAGCGTCATCCAGATGATGAGGATGCGCTCGAGCCACATGCCGACATTGATCAGAACCGCAACGAGGCAGAGCAGAAGAATGCTGCGCCGCGCCGCCGGGAACCAGAAAATCTGGGGCAGGATCACGTTGCAGAGCAGCATCGCGTAATAGAGCGGCGCGTAAGGCCCGGTGAACAGGAACGCAACAAGGTTGCGATCCACAGCGCGCCCGCCATACCAGGCCGAGAACCACTCGGTAGCGTACGACATGCCCATAATGAGCGCGGATGCCGCCAGAATTTGCGCCATGATGTCGAAGTGGCGCATCGTCACGATCGACTGCAAGCCGAAGCCCCACCGGATCAGGGCCGCGAGCACGATCACCATGGCAAAGCCCGAAAACATCGCGCCGACGACGAAATAGGGCGGGAAGATCGTCTCCTGCCAGCCCGGCATGAGGCTCGCGGCAAAGTCGAGACCGACGATGGAATGAACGGAGCAGACGAGCGGCACGGCCATAGCCGCCATCGTGACGGTGAACGTGTGATAGACGGACCAGTGCCGTGCCGATCCGCGCCAGCCAAGCGCCAACGCGCCGTAGAAAACCTGCGCGGGCCGCGTGCGCGCCCGGTCACGCAGCGCGGCGAGATCCGGGATCATGCCTGTGTACCAGAACATGATCGAGAACAGCAGGTAACTCAGGATCGCCCAGAAGTCCCAGACCAGCGGGCTTCGCCATTGGGGCCAGAGCGTCATCGTGTTGGGATAAGGCGCGAGCCAGTAAAAATACATGGGCCTGCCCAAGTGAATGATCGGGAAGATGCCCGCAATCGTGACGGCGAAAATCGTCATCGCTTCCGCAAAGCGATTGATCGAGGCGCGCCATCGCTGCCGCGTGATCAGAAGCATCGACGAGATCAGCGTGCCCGCGTTACCGATACCGATCCACCAAACGTAATTCGCGATGGCGAAGCCCCAGACGACGCTGGAGTTGATGCCCCAAATCCCGACGCCCACGAGCAGCAGCCAGATCAGGCCGCCCGCCATGATGACGGTGCCAAGCGAAGCCGCGAGGAAGGCCAGCAGCCAGCCGCGTCCAGCGCCGTCGCCAAGGACGGGCCGCGCGACGAGGTCTACCACGCCGCTGTCGCCCAAGGACACTGGAACGAGTGCGCTTTCGCGCGCGACCTTTGCGCGATCCGAACCGTAGCGGACGTCTGCGACCGTCATCCCTCACCTTTCTCCATTGCGGGATTGGGATTGAAGACGCGGGCGAGATATGTTGTTCGGGGCCGCGTGCCCAAATGCCCGAGAAGCGCGTAGTGCTGCGGTTGCGAGCGTAGCCGCTTCACCTCCGAGTCCCGGTCGAGATCGCCGAACCTGATCGCGCGCGTCGGACATGCCGCTTCGCATGCGGTCACCACTTCGCCGTCGCCAATCTCTCTGTTCTCTTTTTCAGCGGCGCGGCGCGCCCGGCTGATGCGCTGAACGCAGTAGGTGCATTTTTCCATGACGCCGCGCGCGCGAACCGTCACGTCCGGGTTCTTCTGCGCGTCCAAGACATTCGCGCCGAGGTTTTTGTATTCCTGGCCGCTCGCGTAGCCGAAGAAGTTGAATCGCCGGACCTTGTAGGGGCAATTAGCTTCGCAGAACCGCGTGCCGACGCAGCGGTTGTAGACCTGAACGTTCAGCCCTTCGCTGTCGTGGACGGAGGCGGCAACGGGGCAAACCGGCTCACAAGGCGCTTTCTCGCATTGCATGCACGGCACCGGCTGGAAGCCGCCGACGCGCGACGAGGCTTCCGGTCCATGTCCGCTCTCATAGGCATCGATGCGAATCCAATGCATGATGCGGCCCCATTCGATTTCTTCTGGCCCGACGACCGGGATATTGTTTTCGGCCTGACACGCGATCACGCAGGCGTTGCAGCCGATGCAGACGGTGTTGTCGATGACCATGGCCCATGCTGGCTCGGGCCGCGGACTTGGAGGGAGAAGTGACGGTTGGCTCTCTTGGTTCCGTGACAAATTCGCCGCGGGGAGGGATGCCAGGTCCAGGACCGGAAACAGGTTTTCGGTGTAGCCGTCGAGCCGCGTGACCGCCGTCGCAATTGCAAAATCTTCGCTTGCCGGAAGCCGTTCGACTTTGATCTTGTCCAGAACCCAGGGTGCCTCCGTCTCGCGGAGGAGGAACGCATTCACCCCGACATCGGTGCCGATGACCCCGGCGGAGGTTCGGCCATAGCCGAGGGTGAGGCTCATGACGCCGTCCGCATGACCTTCCTCAATGATGACCGGCACGACAAGCTGCCGCTTCCCGCGCGTGAGCCGCACCTTGTCGCCCTTTTGAAGCCCAGCCTTTTTGGCGCCGGCGCTGTTCATTCCGAGCGCATTGCCCCAAACCTGTTTCGTGAACGGCTTCGGGCACTCCTGCAGCCAGGCATTATGGGCGAAGCGGCCATCCCAAAGCACCGGGTCAGGCGATAGCACGAGCGTGGCGCCTTCGGAGGCTTGGATTGCCTTGATTTCGGGGAGCGCGGGTTCTCCCGTATTCACGGGCTGCGAAGCCGTATCGGCGATCACGCCATCCTGAAGCGCTTTCCGCCACCACTCGTCGAAGTCCGCTTTGCCCGCCTGCGGGCGCCACGTGTCCCTGACGAGATCGTAGGGTTTCGCGTCGAATGAGCCGCACAAAATCGCAATAAGGTCGTGAGCGGTTCTCGTGTCGTACAGCGGATCGACGAGCGGCTGAACGATGCTCGCCGTTCCATCTGCGCCGCGCAGATCGGACCAGCTCTCAAGAGGATGCGTGGCCGGGAGATGCCAGTGGCATATCTTGGACGTCTCATCCTCGATCTGCGAGAGGTGCGCGCGGAACTCTGCTTTTTGCAAAGCGCCCGGGAAATCGAGATCGGCCGGGGCGTCGTAGGCCGGGTTGCAGCCGATCGCGATCAGCGTCTTGACCTGCCCCCCGTTCAGGCTTTGCGTCAACTCGCTCAGTCCGGGCTGGGCATCGCTGCCCGCAACCGGATCGAGATAGGTGACGGGAGCGTTCAGTTTCGCGTTGATCCAGACGGCGAGCGCCTGGATTTCCGGAGCAAGCGCGGGCCCGGCCAGAACCATCCCGCGTCCGGACTGCGATTGCAGGTCTGCAAGGACCGTCTGTGAAAAATGCGTGAGATCGGCGCTGAGAGTGACATTCGGGATATTGGCGCCCAACGCATTCGCGATGGCGCAGGCCAGGCGCTCGATGTCCAACGGCGCGAGCGTCAAGATATGGTCCGCGGCCGCACCGGTCAGCGAGGGGACCGGCTCGACGGCGTAGAGCCGCAGCATCTCTTTCGTGTCGCGCCGGACGCGGCGCCGGCCGGAAAAGGCTCTGCCCATGGCAATCTGCCTTGGCCCGGCATCCAGGAAGCGGGCGTCAAGACTAAGCACAACATTGGCGTCGCTGAGCCTGGGCAGAATCTGCAGCGGCCGCTTGAACGCGATTTTTGTGGCCTGGGCCTCGCCGGTATCCAGCGGCTCGTAGGCGTGCCAGACCATGCGCGGGTAAGTGGATTGCAAGATCTTGATCTGGCGCAGCAGCGTCGGCGAGGTAATTCGCCCAGTCAGGAGGCGCAGACCCGCGCCTTGATCGGCGCGGTGAATGTCCTGTCTTTTTTGCCAGGCTCCCAGGAAATCGTCCCAGGAGCGTATTTCGTGGCCTTGGCGCAAGGCCTGACAGCGATCGGGGCTGTACAGATTGAAGATCTCGGCCTCGGCAAAAACATCCGTCGAACCAAGACTATCGGGATGACGCGGATTGCCCTCGATTTTTGTCGGGCGCCCCTCGTGGGATGTCACGATCGCGCCGCGGCCATATCCGGCAAGTGCAAGCGTCGTGGCGAACCGCAGAGGAATGCCGGGGATCAGCCGTTCCGGCATATCGACGTAAGGGACAATCTCCTCTCGCGGCTTCCCGCAGCCCGCAGCCGCCAACGCCATGCTGCCCGCGAGCAGCTTGAGCGCATCGCGGCGACGCAAACCCGAGCCGCCTCTTTCTTCCGAACCTTTCAGCGGCTTCATCGATGGCATATCGAGCACTCGATCAATCGCGCGGGATTGATGTGATTGGCCTTCACGAGTTCCGCGCCCTTGCGCTCCTGGTCCGCCGGCGGCTGCCATTCCATGTTGAAGATTTCGTTGGCGGGACGCAGGTTCGGCGCAGGGTTGCGGTGGCAGCTCAGGCACCAGCCCATGGTCAGCGGCTTGGCCTGCGCGGTGAGCGCCATCTCGTCGATGCGGCCGTGGCAGGTGCTGCACCCGACGCCTTTCGCGATGTGAACGCTGTGATCGAAGTAGACATAGTCAGGCAGGCGGTGGACGCGATTCCATCGGATCGGCCGATGGTTCGCCAGACTTTCGCGCACCGGCGCGAGCAATGCGGCATTGGTCCATATCTGCGAATGACAGGTCATGCAGACATGCGTGGCAGGAACCCCGGCAAAGGCCGACTTCTCCACGCCGGTATGACAATAAAGGCAGGCTATTCCGAGTTCGCGGGCGTGATGCTTATGGCTGAAGGGGATGGGCTGCTCCAAGATGACATCCTGGCCTGTGACATAAGACGAGTTCATGTATCCATAGGTGACGCCGATCGCCACAAATGGAAAAAGCGCCCCAGCAATCAAAACCGAGCGCGTGATAACATTTGCGCGCGGATGGAATATTTGCATCGAAAGGCTCAGTCAAAGATTTCATGGCTGAAGACCACACCAGAGATATAATCTAAGGGTCCGTTATTATGTTCCTGATCTCTCTCTATTTGGATGCTATCCCGGCAAAGCTTCCGCACGGTTGGGATAGTCCTTAGCAAAGGCCGCGCCTTTCTACAAAAAGGCGATAACGCCCGCGGAACGCTCCCGTCGATGCGGGAGTTGAACGTCCATCACCCCGATGCAGAGCTGCGCTT
Organism: uncultured Alphaproteobacteria bacterium; assembly: GCA_963834165.1. Lineage (GTDB taxonomy): Bacteria > Pseudomonadota > Alphaproteobacteria > Rhizobiales > Rhodomicrobiaceae > Rhodomicrobium. The sequence continues at coordinate 622,202 of CAWIAL010000019.1, forward strand.
CCCATGGAACAGTGGACGGGCGACGCGGTCCACCTGATAAATCGCATCAAGGTCGGGCCGCCGGTTGTCACCATACATCAAGGCAATACTTTCATGGTCACGACGGCGGCGAGCGAGATTTCGCCGGACGCAGAGCTTGGCATGTTCGCGGAGGATACGAGGCTCCTGTCGCTCTACAAGCTCTCGGTCGATAAGCATCCCTGGACGCTCGCCTCCTCGGCGGCCGTAAGTTACTTCGGCGCGGCCTACATCTTCCTTTCCCCGGAAATCGCCACTCCGGACGGGACGCGCGAACCGGGAAAGGTCGAGCTGCTCTTGCAGCGGGCGCTATCGCACGGCGGCATTCACGAAGACTTCGACATCACAAACCACTTCCAGGGTGATGTGCGTTTCAAATTCGGGATCGAAGTTCAGTCCGATTTCGCGGACATTTTCGAGGTCAAGCGCCATCAGATTCGCCCACGAAAAGTCGAGACATGGTGGAACCCCAACAGACGTGAATTGACCGCACGCTACCGGCGTGAGGATTTTGAGCGCGCGTTGGTCTACCGGATAAGGCGAGCGGATTCGGAAGCCGCTTTCGACAACAAGAAAATTCTTTTCGACATTACGCTCCCGGCGGGAGCAGTTTGGCATCTGTGCTCCGAGATCGTTCCAGTCATCGACGGCAAGCATCGGAAGCCGCGCATCGGCTGCTATCGGATTGCATCGGGCGATGCTGTTACTCAAAAACGGGACCGGAAGTGGCATCAGAGCATTTCGCGGATCGAGACTTCGAACGGCACCGTCAAAAAAACTTTCGAGCAAGGCGCCTATGACATCGGCGCGCTGCGCATCGACATAGGCGACGAAGACGATGCTTGGATGCCGGCCGCGGGCGTGCCCTGGTTCGTAACGATCTTCGGGCGCGACAGCCTGATCGCTGCCCTGCAGGCGATGCTGGTGCATCCGCATCTCGCCAGGGGCACCCTGAAGCATCTCGCCCGATATCAGGCCAAGGAACGCAACGATTGGCGCGACGCGCAGCCAGGAAAAATCCTGCACGAAATGCGCTTTGGCGAGCTTGCCCACTTCGACGAAACACCGCACGGTCCGTACTACGGGACAGCCGACGCGAGCATTCTGTACCTCATCGCACTGTCCGAGGCATACCGTTGGTCAGGCGACCGCGCGCTCCTCGATGAGCACCGCGATACCGCTTTGAAATGCCTCGATTGGATCGATACCTACGGCGATCTCGATGGCGATGGCTTCCAGGAATACAAAACCTTTTCCTCGCAGGGCTACCACAACATGGCCTGGAAGGATTCCGGCGTCGCCGTCGTTTATCCGGATGGCTCCCAGGTCCAGCAGCCCATCGCGATCTGTGAGCTTCAAGGCTACGTCTACGACGCCAAACTGCGGATGTCCGAAATCTTCGAGCTGGAAGGCGACGATACGAGGGCAAAGTCCCTGCGCTCCCAGGCGGAAGATCTCAAGGCCCGTTTCAATGACAAGTTCTGGATGGAGGATCTTGGCACCTACGCTTTCGCGCTCGATCCGGACAAACGGCAGGTTCGCTCGATAGCCTCAAATCCCGGCCAGCTTTTGTGGTCGGGCATCGTGGATGGCACTGAAAAGGCGGCGCGGGTTATTCAGCGGCTGCTTCAGCCCGACATGTATTCCGGGTGGGGGATCCGGACGTTATCGAAGGAAAACCCGGCCTACGATCCCAACTCCTATCAGCTCGGCAGCATCTGGCCGCACGATAATGCGTTCATCGCCGCGGGAGCAAAGCGCTACGGCCTTTGGAAAGAGGCGAACCTGATCGCAAAAGGCGTATTCGACGCCGCGGACAAGTTTCAGATGTATCGGCTGCCCGAGCTTTTTGCAGGAGCGGCGCGCGGGCGCGAGGGGTTCCCGGTCCAATATGTTGGCGCGAACATCCCGCAGGCTTGGGCCGCGGGTTCCGTCTTCATGCTGCTCAGGGCGATCCTTGGCATAAATCCGAGCGCCCGCGAAAACCTCCTCCATCTGGACCCAACCCTCCCCGATTGGCTCCCGGACATCGCAATCTCTGGCCTTCGGATCGGCGACCACCGCCTGACCATCCAGTTTGTCGGGAAAGGCGCCTCATCCAGCTACCGGATTTTGAGTGGCGGGGATGGACTGACTGTCAAAGGACCTGGCTGAGATGAAAAATGACCGGAAAGTTGTCGTTATAACTGGCGCAAGCGCAGGCGTTGGCCGAGCCACCGTGCGCGCTTTCGCCAAGCGCGGTTGCTCCATCGGTTTGATCGCACGCGCAACGGAAGGGTTGGAAGCGGCAGCCTCAGAAGCGCGCCGGGAAGGCGTCAGCGCTGTCGCAGCGCCCGCCGACGTCGCCGATGCGGATGCCGTTGAGCGCGCCGCGGAAGTCATAGAACGCGAGCTCGGTCCAATCGACGTATGGGTCAATGTCGCGATGACGACCGTTTATGCGCCGGTCGCAGAGATTAAGCCCGCGGAGTATAAGCGCGCGACGGAAGTCACTTATCTTGGCTATGTCTACGGGACGATGGCCGCCCTTCGAAGGATGCGGGCGCGCAATCGCGGCACCATCGTCCAGGTGGGCTCGGCGCTATCGTATCGGGCGATCCCGCTGCAAGCTCCCTATTGCGGTGCCAAATTCGCGATCCGCGGCTTTACCGATGCGCTGAGGTCGGAGCTGCTCCATGACCGCTCGAACATCCATATCACCATGGTGCAGATGCCGGCGCTGAACACGCCGCAGTTCAACTGGGGCCGCAACAAGCTGCCGATGCGGCCGCAACCCGTGCCGCCGATCTACCAGCCGGAGGTCGCTGCTGAGGCAATCGTTTTCGCGTCCACCGCGAGGCGGCGGGAAGTTTGGGTCGGAGCCTCGACATTCAAGGCGGTCCTTGCCAACAAGATTGCTCCCTGGCTTATCGACCGCTATTTGGCGCGCTTCGGTTATAACTCGCAGCTCTCCTCCGAACCCGCCCTGAAGGACGCCCCGGACAATCTCTTCAAGCCGCTAGAGGGGGACTACGGCGCTCGTGGCCGGTTCGACGCCCAGGCCTTATCTTCGACGGATGTGCGGTCGCCCGTGTTGCCCGGCTTGCTGCTGATGGGAAGCGCCATAATCGGCTTTCTGTACCTGATACTCCCGAGGCGCGAAACTCAACGAGCGCAAAGGCGCGTCAGCCGGGGGCGAGGGCTTCATTCTCCGTGGCGCGTTGGAACCCGTGCTGAGGCAGGCCGTTAAACCTTCAATCCGAGAAGGTTGAGAAGCATGACAACGACCGCAGCAGATGTCCTCGTCGAGACGCTATATCACTGGGGAATCGACACGATTTTCGGGATCCCGGGAGATGGGATCAACGGGATCATGGAGGCCTTGAGGAGGAGGGCCGACAAAATCCGTTTCATTCAGGTCAGGCATGAGGAGGCAGCCGCCTTCATGGCCTGCGCCTACGCCAAGTACACCGGGCGGCTCGGCTGCTGCCTCGCCACCTCCGGCCCCGGCGGCATCCACCTCCTTAACGGCTTGTACGACGCGAAGCTCGATGGCGCGCCGGTGGTGGCTGTTACCGGGCTGCAGTTCCATGACCTTCTCCACACCTACACGCAGCAGGATGTGGAACTCGACAAGCTTTACATGGATGTCTGCGTGTACAACTCGCGGGTCATGGGGCCGGCGCACGTCGAGAACGTCACCGAGCTTGCCTGCCGGACGGCGCTCGCCTATCGCGGCGTCTCGCATGTCACGATACCCACCGATGTCCAGTCGCTTTCGGTTCGCGACGACTGGCGCACGCCGCGAAACGTCCCGCATCACGTTTCCGACACCATGGCGGAAAGTGCGCACATGCCGGGCGAAGCTCATTTGCAGGTCGCCTCGGAAATCCTCAACGAAGGCAAGCGTGTGTGCATCCTGGCTGGCCGCGGTGCGCTACATGCCCGCGACCAGCTTCTTGCCATGGCGGAGCGGCTGGCCGCTCCCATATGCAAGCCGCTGCTCGGCAAGGGCGCAATCCCGGACACGAGCGAATATTCGGCCGGCGGCGTCGGTCTTCTCGGCACCAAGCCCGCGCAGGAAGCCTTGGAGGAATGCGATACGCTGCTGATCGCAGGAAGCTGCTTCCCTTATATCGAGTTCTACCCGAAGCCCGGCAGCGCGAAGGTCATTCAGATCGACATCGATCCTCAGCGCATTTCGCTCCGCACGCCGGTTCACCTCGGGCTCGTCGGCGACTGCGCCCGCGTCCTCGGCGCGCTTTTACCGAAGGTGCAGCCAAATCAGGATCGCACATTTCTCCACAAGACCCAGCAGCGCATGCACGAATGGCGGCAAGTGATGCAGGTTCGCGGCACCGCGCAGGACAAGCCGATGAAGCCGGAAGTGGTTGCCTATGAGCTGAACAAGCTCGTCACCGACGACGCGGTGATCTCCACCAACTCCGGCACCATCACGACCTGGATCGCGCGCCATCTCGACATACGCGGCAACCAGCAGTTCTCTTGCTCGGGCAATCTCGCGACCATGGCGTGCGGACTGCCCTACGCCATGGCGGCGGCGGTGGCTTTCCCCGGGCGCCAATCCATCGCCTTCGTGGGCGACGGCGGCCTTTCCATGCTGATGGCCGAAATCGCCACCTGCGTGAAATACAATCTCGACGTGAAGATCATCGTCATCAAGAACAACGTCCTTGGCCAGATCAAATGGGAGCAGATCGTCTTCCTCGGCAATCCCGAGTTCGGCTGCGAGCTGCAGCCCATCGACTTTGCGGGGGTGGCGCGTGCCTGCGGCGCGCAGGCTTACGTCATCGACGATCCTGCGAAATGCGCGGAGACGCTGCGGCAGGCGCTCGCCACGCCCGGGCCGGTGCTCATCGAGGCGATTGTCGATCCGAACGAGCCGCCCATGCCACCCATGGTCAGCTTTGAGCAGGCCAAAAACTTTGCGGAAGCGCTGGCGCGAGGCACGCCGGACGCCGGTGAGATCGTGAAGACCGTGGCCAAGGACCGGATCCGCGAGCTGGTTTAAGGAGGAGCGCGGCCGTGGCGGAAGCGATCATCGAGACTGTGTCGGCGAGCGCTTTTACAATCCCCACCGATGCGCCGGAAGCAGACGGCACATTCGCGTGGGATTCGACAACGCTGGTTATCGCCGAGGCCGGCGCGGGCGGCAAGACCGGGATAGGGTACAGCTACACGGACGCTGCCGCCGCCGCGATAATTAATGGTGCTCTTGCGGACGTCACCGTAGGCCTCGACGCTTTCGCAATCCCGCTTGCGCATCAAACCATGCTTCGCCGTATCCGAAACCTGGGGCGGCCCGGCCTAGTGGCGACGGCTATCGCGGCCGTGGATACGGCTCTCTGGGACCTGAAAGGCAAATTGCTAGATAAGCCCGTGGTGTCGCTTCTTGGCGCGGCGCGCGGGGCGGTGCCGATCTATGGCAGCGGCGGTTTCACTTCCTACTCGATTGGGCGGCTCAAGGAGCAGCTTGGCGGGTGGGCAAGCGACGGCATGAGGTGGGTGAAGATGAAGGTGGGCTCCGACCCATCCGCCGATCTTGAGCGCGTCGAGGCAGCCAGGAGCGCCATCGGAAAAGCCGATCTGTTCGTCGACGCCAACGGCGCTTATTCCCGGAAGCAGGCGCTCGCGTTCGCCGAAAAATTCGCCGCGGCAGGCGTGGTCTACTTCGAGGAGCCGGTGTCGAGCGACGATCTTGAAGGCCTTCGCCTGATCCGCGACCGCGCGCCCGCCGGAATGCAGATCGCGGCAGGGGAATACGGCTACGACCATTTCTATTTCCGGCGCATGCTGGAGGCCGGCGCGACCGACATTCAGCAGGCCGACGGCACGCGCTGCCTTGGCCTGACGGGGTTCCTCCAAGCCGACGTGCTTTGCACGGCCTTCTCGCGACCCCTCTCGGTTCACTGCGCGCCTGCGCTTCACCTGCACGCCGCTCTCGCCGCCCGCTCACTTTGGAACCAGGAATGGTTCCACGATCACGTCCGCATCGAGCATATGCTGTTCGACGGTGCCCCCGTTCCGAAGGAGGGCGTCATTCGCGCCGATCTGAGCCGCCCCGGTCTCGGCCTCGAATTCAAACACCAAGACGCACGGCGCTACGCCGTGTGAACAGGGAAATGCCATGTCTGTCAGCGTTCAAGGCTTTACGGTTGATCCCCACACTATTCCCGACCAGAAGACGCAGAAGCCGAAGGCTTGGACGAGCGTCGTCTCCGTTAAGACCGCCGATGGACTGGCCAATACCCTCAGGTCGCGCGTTGAGGGCGAGGTGCGCTTCGACGACATGAGCCGCGCGCTGTACTCGACCGATGCCTCCAATTACCGTCAGGTGCCGATCGGGGTCGTGATCCCGAAGTCTGTCGAAGATGTCGTGGCTGTCATCGAGTGCTGCCGGGAACATGGTGCGCCCTTCCTGTCTCGCGGCGGCGGCACGAGCCTTTGCGGCCAGTCGTGCAACGCCGCCGTGATGGCGGATTTCTCGAAATATCTGAACCGCATCCTGGAGATCGATCCGCAAGGAAAGCTTGCCCGAGTCGAACCGGGCTGCGTTCTCGATATCCTGCGAAATGCTGCGGAGAAGCATCATCTCACCTTCGGGCCGGACCCATCGACCCACGATCACAACACGCTCGGCGGCATGCTGGGCAACAACTCCTGCGGCGTGCATTCGGTCTATGCCGGTCGCACGGCGGACAATGTCGAGGCGCTCGATATTCTCACTTATCGCGGCTTGCGGCTTAGAGTTGGCCGGACATCGCCGGACGAGCTTCGCTCGATTATCGCGGCCGGCGGCGCGAAAGGGGAGATTTACCGCCGGCTCGCCGCGCTCCGCGACCGGTATGCCGATCTCATACGCCGGAATTATCCGAAAATTCCGCGCCGCGTTTCAGGATACAATCTCGATGAGCTGCTTCCTGAGAACGGCTTCAACGTCGCCCGCGCCCTCGTTGGCTCGGAAGGAACGTGCGTCACCATCCTCGAAGCAACCTTGAACCTCGTCCACAGCCCGCCGAAGCGCTGTGTCGCCGTGATCGGCTTTCCCGACATCTATCAGGCAGGCGACGCCGCGGAATTTGTCCGCGAGCACGGGCCAATCGGGCTTGAGGCCATGGACGAAAAGCTAATCCAGTTCATGCGCGACAAGCACGCCGATATGAGCAGCATCAAAATCCTGCCGGAAGGCTGCGGATGGCTCATCGCGGAGTTCGGCGGCGACACGGAAAAGGAAGCCAGCGACAAGGCGAAGGCGCTTGAAGCGGCCTTTAAAAAGCGTGCGAGCCCGCCACACATCAAGGTCGCCGAAAATGAGCACGAGCAGCAGCTCATCTGGAAAGCGCGGGAAGCTGGGCTGGGCAGCACGGCATTCGTGCCGCATCATCCCGATGCGTGGGAAGGGTTCGAGGACGCGGCCGTCCCACCTGCGCGCCTCGGAAATTATCTGCGTGAGTTCCGCGCGCTGCTCAATCGCTACGATTACGATTCGACACTCTACGGCCACTTCGGCGACGGCTGCGTGCATTGCCGTATCGACTTCGGCCTGCGCACCAGCGAGGGGCTCGCGAAAATGCGGCGCTTCCTGGACGACGCGGCCTCGCTGGTGGTCGAGCATGGCGGGTCAATCTCCGGCGAGCACGGCGACGGGCAATCGAAGGCCGAGCTTCTGCCGAAAATGTTTGGCCCGGAGCTGATCGAAGCTTTCCGCGAGTTCAAGTCCATCTGGGACCCGGACTGGAAGATGAATCCTGGCAAGGTCGTCGATCCTTTCCCCATCACCTCGAACATGCGACTCGGCCCCGACTATGTCCCGCCGCACATTAAGACGCATTTCAGCTTCCAAGGGGACGGCGGGAACTTCAGGAGAGCCGCAATACGCTGCGTCGGTGTGGGCAAATGCCGCTCCGCTGTTCCGCACGACAACGTCATGTGCCCAAGCTACATGGCGACCCACGAGGAAGCCTATGTGACGCGCGGCCGGGCGCGCCTGCTTTTCGAAATGCTGCATGGCGGGGCCATCGAAAAGACCTGGAACAATCCCGCGGTCGAGGAAGCGCTGGATCTCTGCCTGTCCTGCAAAGGCTGCAAGCGCGACTGCCCCGTGAACGTCGACATGGCAACCTACAAGGCCGAGTTCCGCTCGCACTATTACGAAGGCAAGACAAGGCCGAGAGCCGCCTACTCGATGGGCCTAGTGAGCAACTGGGCACGGCTCGCGAGCTATGCTCCCGGCCTTTTCAATGCGGCGGCCCGCAACAGCCTCTTGGGTTCAATCGGGAAATACGCCGCCGGAATCTCGAAAAATCGTTCGATCCCGCCTTTTGCTCCGCAGACCTACACGGCATGGCGGCGGCGCAACCCCACACTAAATCCGCACGGGAAGCGGGTTTTGCTTTTTCCCGATACCTTCAACAACTACTTCAGGCCGGCGACGGCGATCTCCGCGACGATCGCTCTGGAGGCGGCGGGATGGCGGGTGGTCATTCCGTCCAAGCCGCTTTGCTGCGGGCGGCCTTTGTACGACTGGGGCATGCTCGACACCGCAGAAAAATGGCTGTGCCAGATCATCGACACCATCGGCCCCGAGATCGACGCCGGAACGCCGATGGTTGGCCTCGAACCGGCCTGCGTGGCGACCTTCCGCGACGAACTTCCCGATCTTTTCCCGCGAGACAGGACAGCGAGGAAGCTGAAGGACAATGCCTTCCTGTTCAGCGAGTTTATCGAACGCCACTGCGGTGATTTCAAGCTGCCGAAAGTCGGGAAACGTGCGCTCGTTCAGGTTCACTGCCACCACTACAGCGTGCTCGACGTCGAAGCCGAGAAGAAGGTCATGGACCGTCTTGCCCTCGATTATGAGGTGATGCCATCCGGGTGCTGCGGCATGGCCGGGTCGTTCGGCTTCGAGAGCGGCGATAAGTATAACGTGTCGATGAAGGCTGCCGAGCGGGTGATGCTGCCGCGGGTCCGCGCTGCGGATCGCGATTGCCTGATCCTCGCGGATGGCTTCAGTTGCCGCGAGCAGATCGAGCAGGGCGCCGGCCGGAAGACAAGCCATCTCGCAGACATTATCGCGGCGGCTCTGTAGCACGAGGGTTCACGGCGAGAGGCACACGGACCGCATTGTCACGCCGAAGTTCGTATGGCTGGCCGCTTACGGCCAGCGTCATCGGTTTGCCTTCTTCCAGCGTCGCTTCGAGACGCTGCTTCTCCCGGTCGATCTCGATCTTGAGGACGCGGCCGCGCCATTCAACGGCGAACGCGAGGCCACGCCAATCCGGCGGAAGCCTTGGATCGACGGAAAGGCCGTCGCTCCGCAGCGATAATCCTGCGAACCCGAGCACGACCAGCATCCAGTTTCCGCCGAGAGCGCCAATGTGGACGCCGGCGTCCATCGCAACATGGGTATCGGTAAGATCGATCGCCGCGCTCTGCCGGAAGTAGCGCAGCGCCATTTCTGGCAGTCCGAGCCTCGCTGCGACGAGGCCGTGCATGGAAGGACTGAGCGAGCTGCCATGGCCGCAGCGCGGCTCGTAGTAGCGGAAGTTCTTTTCTCCTGTGTCGCCTGGAAACTCCTCCGGCAGCAGCGCAAGAAGCGCTACAACGTCGGCCTGTTTGACAACCTGCGATTTTTGCGTCCGCTCTCGCCCAAGCACGATGTCCATCGGCACGGAACGGCCCGCATAGGCCGCCAGATCGATGTCTTCGAGTTTGAAATACCCCTCGAACTCCTCATAAAGACCGGTCTTCGGATCGAAGCCTGTCGCCATCCTCTCTGCAACGGTGCGCCACTGCTCCAGCTCGGCTTCGCTGATGTCGAGGCGCGAAGACAGGCGCGTCCAGCACTCCGGCCACCGTTGCCGCAAAAGGGCCGCCACATCGAGTGCGCGATAGATGTTCCAGCGCGCCATGACGTTAGTGTAGGCGCTGTCGTCGATGTCCTCGTGATATTCGTCCGGTCCAATGACGCCGCGGATGTGGTAACGGCCATCTGCCTCCGGCTGGGCGCGGCTGGCCCAGAATCGCCCGGTTTCCAGGATGATCTCCGCTCCGGCGTCGCGGAGGAATGCATCATCCCCGGTCGCCTGCCAGTACTGCCAAACTCCGTAGGCGACGTCCGCGCTGATGTGCTGCTCCTCCTCGCCGCAAAGAACGGGGACGACCTGACGATCCGGAGCGACGACGAAGTCCGGCGTCGCCTCAGCGCCTGTATCGGCCGACTCCCAGGCATAAAGCGCGCCGCGCCAACCCATTCTCGCCGCTTTGGCCCGAGCGCCACCAAGGGTGTGGAAGCGATACATGAGCAGGGCGCGAGCCGCCTCGGGCCATGTCATGATATAAAAGGGGAGCAGGTAGATTTCGGTGTCCCAGAACACATGCCCATGGTAGCCGTCGCCCGTCAGCGCGCGGGCCCCGATCGACACGTGCTCGTCGTCCGGATTGGCTGCGCTGTTCAGGTGATAGACCGCAAACCGCAACGCCTGCTGCGCAGCCTTGTCGCCCTCGACCTCGATTTGGCTGCGCCGCCAACGGCTTGCCCATGCCGCATCGTGCGCCTCCGTCATTCCACGCCAGCCGAGTTGCCGTGCAGCGCCAAGCTTCTTGAGTGCAAGGGGGCCGGGATCGAACGCCTCGCTATCGCTCCGCACGAAGGCCACGGCGCGCTCGAAGGAGGCAACCTGCCCGGGGTGGGTTTGCCAGATCCAGGAAGATTTCAACTGGCCCTGTGCTGCCGGCAGCAGAATGCGGCCATCGAGCTGGACCGCTGATGCGGTTGCCATCGCGAGGCCCTTGCGCGTATGGTGGGTGCGCCAGACGCCGAGATCCCGGTCGAGCCGCTCGGCTTCGAGCGCGAGGCCCAGCCCCTCGAACGACGCTTCCACTTTGACTTCGACCTCTCCCTCCTCGATCTCGACCTGGATGAGCTGCATCCCGATGGCGCGCTCGCTCAAAGAGACAAAGCGCAATGTGCGCAGCCGCATGCTCAGCTCGGGGCCCTTCAGCCGCGTGAACTCGCTCAGTAACGCGCCCCGCTTCATATCGAGGGTCGTACGGTGTGAGGCTACGTTCGACGGGTGATAGACAAGCGGCCCGCTTGGCAGCACGAGTTTGAGCCTCACCCAGCCGGCTGCCGGGACAAGCTGCGGCGTCGCCATCTCGATATTTGGCAGGTCGAAGAGTCCGGCTACATAGGTGTGCGCGGGCACGACCCAGAGCGCTCCCAAAGTCGTCGCTCGCGCGCCCCTCACGCCCAGGAAGCCGTTGCTGATCGCGAAGCGCGACGCAAGACTGCCCTCTCGAAGCGGATCGTAGCCCTTCACAGTCAGGAGCCATGACGGGTCCGCGGTCGGTTCCAGAGCGTTGTCCATGGTCATCTCACGCACGGTCATGACGGCCTCCTTCTGAGCCGGCCGGCGGCAAGCTCATCGATTGCAACCTCGTCAAGGCTCGTTACGACCAGATCGGCCCCGGCGGCCTTCAAGAGCTGCGCATCGCCCAGCCGAGCCACGCCGAGCCCCGCCATGCCGCCAGCGCGGGCCGCCTGGATACCGGCGGGCGCATCTTCGGCGACGAAGCAAAATGCCGGGTCCACCTTTAGCTCCGAGGCAGCGAGCAGGAAAATTGCCGGGTTCGGCTTGCCCTGCGGCAGATCGCGGCCGCAGACATTGACGCTGAACGCATCGAGCAAGCTTTGGCCTGATGGGAGGGGGATTGCCTTCATCATTCTGCCGGCATTCTTCGACGACGATGCCACGGCCATAGGCCAGCCCAAGGCCGCGACCGCCTCTACGAAACGCAAGGCATCAGGAAAGGCGGCAAAGCTCCCGGCGCTGATCAACTCTTCGAGCCGCTTTTGCTTGCGCTCGGCATAGAGCAGTGCCTGCTGCGCGGCGTCCGGCACCCCTAATGCCTCCAAAGCCGCCCTTGCTCCGGCGAGGCGCGGCTTACCCGCCACCTGCTCCTCATACATCTCAGAGGTGAAGCGGGCTGGATCGGCAAAGCCCGCAAGCGCTTCCCGCCAGGCACGCTCATGAGGAGAAGCGAGCAAGACACCGTCGACGTCGAAAATAGCCGCTCGCAGCCGTTCACTCCCGGGTGTCTGGCTCGTTTCGGAGGCGGTCATGATCCTCAAACTCCGCAGTGAAATCCCGGCAACGCAAACCGTGCACGGATGCTAGAATGCGTCAGAGGTCGCGTTGATCCAATTCCACCTCAACGCAAGAAGCAGCTGCGCCACTGGCAGGACTGCAGCGAGACCGCTGGGCGCGGTTGGAAACGGCAAATCATTTTCTAGCAGCCTGCTTAAAAAGGGATGTTGCCCATGGTTCGACAGGCTCACCATGAGGCTTAACGTTTTGATAATGTTAGGGTCGAAGCCATCCCGAGCTTGGTTCGACAGGCTCACCATGAGGCTTAACGTGCTGATAATGTTAGGGTCGAAGCCATCCTGAGCTTGGTTCGACAGCTCACATAAGGCTCAACGTGTTGATAGCGTTCGGCCTCATCCTGAGCTTGTCGAAGGATGAAGCCAAGATTTCCGGTTTTTCACCAGCCCGCTAGCCTAGATCCTAGCGATTTGCGCCTTCGGAGTAACGGCTCGTTGTCTTCGAGCAGCAAATTCGCTGCGAGGAATAAAATACCGCAATTAAGATCGCAGCGCTCGGGCCGCACTAACGTTCCACGCCTCGGCACGCGCTCAGTTCTACCACTGTTCTTGACACTCGGCAGCGGTGTCTTTGTTCGGAAGTCCGGCTGCTCGCATGATCGCAAAAAATCCTGGGAGCCGGCTTCGATGACGATAAAGACCATTCTGGCATATTTGCAGAACCAGAGCGTCGCCCCCGCGGTTTTATCCGCGGCGCGAATAATTGCAGAGCCGAGGGGCGGGTTCGTTACCGGACTTCACCTGGAGCCTGCCTTTCCAGCCTTTGGACAATTTGCGACCGAGATCTACGAGGTTCGCGAAAAAGAGCATGAGGCCGCACAGGCAGAAACGGCTGCCATCAAAACGCTTTTCGATGAGAGCGCCAAACGGGGTCCGGCCTCTTACGAGTGGGTCAGCCATACAGTTCCCTACAAGCTCGGTGGCGAGTTAGTGGTCAACGCGGCGCGGACCGCCGGCATTGTGCTTTTCGGCAAGCCCGATGGCACGGGCCCTCACTGGGGCGTCGATCTTGTCGACCTCGTGCTGCTTCAAAGCGGCCGTCCGATTCTGATCGTGCCGCCGGCGCTGCAAAGTTCTCGCATCGGCGACCGCGTGATTATCGCCTGGAACGATACTCGCGAATCCGCCCGTGCGGCATTCGACTCCCTCGATTTGATGCGGGACGCATCGTCCGTTCGCGTTATCACCCACATCAGAGACGAAACCGAACGCAGCGCCGCCGAGTCCTCGAACTCCGCGTTGGTGACCGCGTTGCGCCATCACGTTGCCGAGGTCAGCGGAGAAGTCGGTCAGGCAGGCGGTGACGGCATTGCCGCCGAATTACTCTCGCTCATGACGGATCATCAATGCGATCTGCTGGTCATGGGCGGGTATGGCCACCCGCGGCTCAGCGAGATGATCTTTGGCGGCGTCAGCCGGGAAATCCTGCATCGAACGGACGTTCCAACCCTGATCTCGCACTGACCGGCTCTGGAAATCCCTTCACGGCCAAAATACCGCTCACCCTTGGGAGATTTGCATGTCCGATATTGCCGCGCCGATACCGGCACAAGCGTCCAAGCCGGACCTCAGTCCGCGGGTCTCCCCGGTTACAATCCTACTCTTTCTCGGCCTGTTGCTCGGCGGATTGATCTTCACCGTCTACAGCATCTCTTCGGATATTCGCGAGGCAGGCGTTCAGACCAAGACATGGCTGCCGTTTGGGTTGCTTGCCATCTCCCTGTTCATCGCGCTCGCATTCGAATTTGTGAACGGATTTCACGATACGGCGAATGCAGTTGCAACCGTCATTTACACTCATTCTCTGCCGTCGCAATTCGCGGTCGTCTGGTCGGGGCTTTTCAATTTCCTCGGTGTTTTGACCTCAACAGGCGCGGTCGCTTACGGTATCGTCTCGCTGCTTCCCGTTGAACTCATCCTTCAAGTCGGTTCTGAAGCCGGGTTCGCGATGGTTTTCGCTCTCCTGATCGCGGCGATTATCTGGAATGTTGGAACCTGGTATCTCGGGCTTCCGGCCTCGTCCTCCCACACGCTTATTGGGTCCATCGTCGGCGTCGGCGTTGCGAACTCGCTGCTGCGTGGCCGGGACGGCACGGCAGGCGTGGATTGGGACCAGGCAACCTCGATCGGGAAAGCCTTGCTGTTTTCTCCCATAGTCGGCTTCGCCTTTGCAGCGCTTTTGCTTTTGGTTTTGAAGTTTCTTGTCCGCAATCCAAAGCTCTATAGCGAACCGCAAGGCGCCACTCCCCCGCCGTGGTGGATCCGCGGGCTTCTGATTTTAACCTGCACGGGCGTCTCTTTTGCGCATGGTTCCAACGATGGGCAGAAGGGCATGGGATTGATCATGCTCATACTGATCGGCACAGTACCGACGGCCTACGCGTTGAACCGAGCCATTCCCGAAAACCGCACATCCGATTTTGTGACAGCCGCGACGACGGTTCAGAACCTTCTCACAAAAGAGGCGCGAGGTGAAGCTGCGCCTGCCGACTTCCGGGCGGCGGTAACGAGCTTTGTTCAATCGAAGAAGATCGAAGCGGGAACGGTGCCGGCGATTGCTCGCCTGACCGCCGAAACCAGCCAGGAAGTGTCAGGGTATGGCTCACTGCGAGGAGTGCCGGCGCAAGCGGTGCAGAACGCCCGCAATGATATGTACCTCCTCTCCGAAGCCTTTCGCATTATGCTCAAAAAAGGCGAGCCGCCCTTAAATACGGAAGCAATGGCGAGCATCTCAGCCTTGCAAAAGCAGCTCAACGACGCAACCAAGTTCATCCCGCTTTGGGTCAAAGTTGCCGTCGCGATTGCGCTTGGCCTGGGCACCATGATTGGCTGGAAGCGGATTGTGGTGACGGTGGGAGAGCGAATTGGGAAACAGCATCTGACATACGCGCAAGGTGGCTCGGCCGAGCTCGTCGCGATGGGAACGATCTTCGCTGCCGATACGTATGGCCTGCCTGTTTCAACGACGCATGTGTTGTCGTCCGGCATCGCCGGAACCATGGCCGCGAACAAGTCGGGACTGCAGCTCTCCACCATCCGCAACATCTTGATGGCGTGGGTCCTGACCCTGCCAATGGCGATGATTCTGGCGGGGTGCCTGTTCTGGCTGTTTAACAGTATTTTCTAGCTATAGCCCACTCGAATTACGAACCGTGGGCCTAAAGACGAATAACCGAGCGACTCAATCCAACTCTATTCTGAGTTGTGATAGGGGTGACCGTGTAACCTCAAGCACGATCGCTTACAATTAAGTGTTTTTATACATCGCGCTGCCTAAGCTAATCTCCTCAGGTCAAGTTTGAAGTTACGAGCGAGCGCCAGAGGAACCCCACCCCTTCACAAGATCGATGCTCTGCGCGCCGCGACTATCAGAAGCTCACCGGCCCCGCCTTAGAATTCACTATACAGAGAGACCATGATGCAAGTCGCAATGAGGATTGCCGCAACGGCGCTGCTGACCTGCGCGTTGGCCGGGCCTTCCGTCTCCGCCCAAGAAGAGGAACATCTGCTGGCCGCTTGCAAAGCCGGCATTGCCCAGTTGTGCAGCGCCGAGGCTCGCGGCGGCGGCAGGATCAGGGCGTGCCTTGAGGCAAACAAAGATAAGTTGGCGGCCGAATGCAAGGTGGCGCTTCAAGGCGCTGGCCAGGGCCAAGCATGCAATGGCACGAACGAAGGAGCGTGCAGCCTTTCCAGCACAGGCGCGTCGGCGTGCGAGCCGGGCGCGACAGCCCTTTGGGACGGCTGCTATACGCCCGTGAGCCATCCCGTTTTACCCGGTTCCGCTGCGGGCAGGACTGGCATCCGCAGGTTTCGCATGGTTCTTTGGTTGAGCCCCAGTGGAGCTGACGCCGACGTGAAGACGTTCGTTGAGGGATCGCCTCAACCCCCCGGCCGATCAGTTTTGCATCTTTCGAATTGGAATTCCGATAAATTTTCCGCACTTTTCGCCTGGCAGGCCTTTCGGCTGAACTGGGATTTCAGCCGCATTGAGGCCGTCGTTGTCGACGAACCGCTTTGGCGCGCTACAGGCGGGACGGATTTGTCAAACCCGTGTTCGACGCAGGCGAAGGATTCCCGATACGCCGCCATCCAAACAGCGTTCAGCCAACTGGTCCAGGCCTCTGAAACGGTGAAGGCTTACTCACAGAACCTAAAGTTCTGGGTCAACTTCAGCGAACCTGAGATGCAGTGGCAAATGGACGAGACTTGCCCGCTGCATTTGAACGGCGCTCATATCGATGTCATATCGCTGGATAAATACTTTACAGATTTTTCAAGCGTCAAACCCTATTACGACTGGCTCTTGAAAAATCGCGCCAAACCCTCTCAGCAGATAGCGCTGATTCCCGGGACGGTCTTTCGCGATGGAATTGACGATCCTAACGTTCAGGCGTCTTATCTGGCGGATTTTTTTGAGTATGCAAATCGCATGAATCAGCGGTGCGATGCACAAAGCCCGCAAGGCGGTAAGGGCTGTCTCGTGTGGATCGTAGCGGGCTGGCCTGCCGCAACCTATACCGACGCCAGTTCCGGGGTGATTTGGCGGGGTGAACTCGATCCGAAGTCCTCAGCGATCTCGAACGTTTGGCGCGCCGAACTGGCCAAGCCTGTTCGATGAAACCGCTGTCAGCTTTGAGGATTCCTTCCCGGGAACCTTGTCTGCTTCTGCCTCTTTCCTCGGCGGTCCCATGAGCAGCGGCTGAAACAGGATGGCAGCTGCCATCGTGCAGGCGAGCGATAGAGCCAGCAATTGCCCCATGCTGGACGTACCGGGGTGATTTGAAAGCCATAGGCTGCCGAAGGCGACTGCCGTGGTCAAACCGCTGAAGAAAATTGCTCGTGTGAGGGGCGAGGCCAGAAGGTCGGTTTGGCCCTGACGCCAAGCCACGATGTAATAGATTTTGAAGGCGACGCCCAAACCCAGTAGCACCGGCAGGGCGATGATGTTTGCGAAGTTCAGTTTAAAGCCGATCGCAGCGCAGATCTCCAAAGTGACAAGCGCGGCGAGGACGAGCGGAAAAAGTGTAAGCCCCACATCGGACAGGCGCCGCAGAAACAGCCAGAGCAGAATGGCAATGGAGGCCAGCGCCCAGATGGCCGCCTCGACGAACGCGCGAACAACCGTCTCGCCCGCCTTCTGAATGCCGACGGCTTCGCCGGTGGCCGTTGGCTCGACCTTCAAAACGGCATCGACGAAACGGCGCAGGACCTCGTTGTTGTTGGCGTCTCCTTTCGGCGTCACCGAGACGCGCGCCTTGCCGTCCGGCGCCTTCCAATCCGCGACGAGGTCGGGCGGAAGAGTGTCGAGCGTTACTTTCTCCGGGTTCAGGCTATGTCTGATGTTGTCGAGCGTGATGTTCAGCGGCTCGATCAGCGCCACGGTAGCTTGCTTTCGCATTTGCGGACTTGAGTTGGCGAGACCTGACAAGGCGTTTGCCAAATCTTTGGCGGCCTGCGCCCCAGGCCCTGGCCGCTCGTTGGCGACGGCGTCGAGAATTGTGCTCGTGGCTTGGAGGCTTGTCACAGTTTCTTCGTCGCTCGGTTGCGCCTTTACCTGAGCAGGATTGAGGTCGTTGTGAAGCTTCTTTTCGGTCTCTGCGATCGCCCCCAGCTTCTGGTCCTGACCTTCCGGGATGAAGCTGTCGAGCGTGATAGCGCGCGCAACCTCCGGGAGCGCGGACATTTTCTTTGCAATGCTGTCAGCCTGTTGAAGGGACGGCGCCAGAATCTCGGCCGTCCGGCCCGACATCTCCGGGTCCTTGCTGATATCGAGATATGTCGCAACCAACTCGACTTTCGGATTGCGCAAGTTCATGGGGTTGAAATCGAACTGGAGCCGGTAGAGCAGCGGGCTTGCTGCGAAGACGGTCGCTACGGTGCCGGCTACGATCGCGACGCGATGTCTTTCGAGGAAACGGTCCAAAGGCAGCAGAAATGCATAGCCGAGCGGAGAATTTTCTGCCGGAGGGTCCAGTATTTTTAGAAGCGCCGGGAGCACGGTGAGGCTCATGATGAGAGCGATGATCATGCCCATGCCGGCGATGGCGCCAAGCTCCGACACTCCGCGGTAGGCTGTGGGCAGGAACGACATGAAGCCCGCAGCCGTTGCAAGCGCGGCAAGAACGAGTTGGCCGCCATTGGTCGATGCGGTTTCCAGGAGTGCGTGCATGAGACCTTGATTTGCATACCGCGCCGCCCGATAGCTCACGCTGAACTGCAACCCGAAGTCGACGCCGATCCCAACGAACAGCACGAAAAATGCGACCGAGATCGGGTTGAGCGCGCCGACGAGAGCCAGTCCCGACGCCGCCGTGACCGCAAGTCCTACCGCCACGCTGATGAAGACCGCGAGGATGATGCGTATCGAATGCAGGGCGAACCAGAGAATCAGCAGCACGGCCGCAATCGTGAATGCGGCATTCTCAGCCGCGCCTTGCTTCAAGGTCTCGAACTCATCATCGGCAATGGGTATCGGCCCTGTCAGCCTCACGCTGACGCCTTGTTCGGGGAGGTTCAAGCTGGCCGCCGTTTGCCTGATAGCCTCGGTCGCCTGCGCGCCCGGCTCCAGCGCGCTGAAATCGAGAACCGGGATAATCGTCACGAATTGGCGCGTGGGCGGCTTGGATGGCCCTGCCGCCAAAAGCTTGCTCCAGCTGAAGTACGCGGGTTTGCCCTGAAGCACATCCTCGATGGTGTTCGAAAAAGCGCGAAACTGCGGCTCAAGGGTCTCAAGCGAAATGCGGCGAAAGCGGACCCCGCGCAAGCTCAAGTTGATAGAGTCCATGACGCCCCTGAGACTCGGGTCCGCAGCCAATGGGCGCAGCAAAGAGCCAGAGCGGGAAAGCTTGTCGAGCGTTGAGGTGAGGTCCGGTTCGGAAAGGTAAAGCAAGCCATTCCGCCTGAAAAACGGGGCTCCGTTGCTTTCATGAGCCTCGCGGATTTCGTCGCGGCGCGTGTTCAGCTTCCGGGTCAGATTATCCGCAGCGCTTTGTGCAAGCTCCGGCGTGGGCGCATCGATCACGGCAAGGATCGCTTTTTCCTGGCTCGGGAACTCCTTAAGATAAGCCGCCTGATGCTGCCGCCAGGGCAGATGAGACGAAATCAAATCATCGATGTTGGTATCGATAGCAAAGTGTCTAGCGACGTAAACACCCGCAAAAGCGGCCACGCATGCCGCCACGGCCAATACCAGCCATCTCTCGCGCGCGCTAAACCCGACTATGTTTACGAGCAAGCGTCTCAGCATCTCGTTCGCTCAGCCATGGACCGCTTCAATAGTAATGGCGCCATAGGAGCACAGCGATCAGGATTGCCATGATGGTCAGACCCAAGGTCCACCATCCTTGCGGCGTTTTGGGAACACCGCGGTGCCTGGCCAGCTCATCCGCCACGGAGAGGGGCTCGGACGAAGCGGAGTAAGGTTGGCTTGTCGCCCTGCGCCGGAGTGGGCCTTTTCTCTCTTTTCTCTTGGACATGAAGACGCTGCCCGCGCTCGAAAATAAATTGCTATCGAGTCAATGCAATGCACGACCGACTCGACTGTTCCCCAAGCCGCTAACTTCATCGGGGGGCGGAACATCCGGCCCGCGCTCAGCGCGTACCTAACCGGGCTGGATTTCGGCTGTTGCCCTCGCGTGGCTAAACCTGTCATCGCGTGCCGCATTTGGCGCTATAACTTCGCTACCATTCGCCGGGGGGGATCATGAGCGGTTCAAGTCAATCATACGTCAGCAGTATTCTCGCCTCCTGTTGTGTGGTCGCTGTCTTTTGCCTCTTTGTTGCACCGCCAGTAAGCCTGGGGCGAGCCGCCGAAGCAAAAAACGGAGTGTTCGACAGGGGCGACAACGCACTTTGGCTTAGGCGCCATTGGATGCACGAGGGGCCAACTCCTGCGGAGATCGCCGCCCTCGTCGAGAGCTTGAGAGCGCGCGGCATCAGGCGCATCTACCCTTTTCTCGGGCCGATGGACCGGGAGGGCTGGCCGGGCTGGCGGTCGAAGGCGGGCTTCGTTCGCTATGACCCGGAACGCGCAGGCGCATTCCTCGCAGAGATACACCGGATTGCACCCGAAATCCGCGTCATCCCCTGGACTGGCGGAATCCTGGGCAGCGATGTGAACCTGAAGGACGAGGCCCAGCGCAAGGCATTCGCTGAACATGCGCGGCGTCTCGTTGCACTGGGCGCAGACGGCGTGCACCTGAATATCGAACCGCTTGTTGGCGGAACGTCCGGTTATCTTGAACTTCTCCGAGAAGTAAAAGCCGCCATAGGCGACCGCACTCTTTCGGTTGCAGCCTATCCTCCACCCATTTCCGCGCAGCCGGCCGAGGACACCCACTGGGAGCTGCCCTTCTTACGCGAAGTTTGCCGCAATGCGAACGAACTGGCGGTCATGGCCTACAATACGGGCTTGACCTCGGCGCCCGCGTTCGAGAGCCTGATTGCGACTTGGACGCGCGAACTAGCCGCGGCCTTGCCTCCACCCCAAGGCGGGGGCTGCGAGTGGCTGATGGGCGTTCCCGCGTACGACGACGACAAGGATTATCACCGTCCGGACGTGGAAACGATCGAGCATAGTCTTAAGGGTCTCGTAGCCGGTCTTCGAGGGGTTAAGAGACACGAAAACTTCCGAGGCGTCGCGATCTATGCTTCTTTCACGGCCGATGAGCGCAAATGGGCTGTCTATGACCGGCTCTGGCGCGGGCTCGAGCCTACCGCGTCGCCGCCGCCTGATCCGCGCAATACCACGGATTAGCGCCAAGACCTCATCCCACTGCAACGCAGAGGCTAATTTTGCGTGCGAAACGTTACAACCTGTGGTTATGTTCTTGCTGTAAAGGCTAAGAAAACCTGCAAAAACACGCAAAACTTAACGGCACAGCGGAACCATAGCGGGAACGGGCTGTTACCAGCGTAAAGTCTCAGTCAGAGGCTGCGTCAAAACAGCAAGATAGGAGCTTGAATGGCCTCCCAGAACCCCAAGAAACCCGGCTCTACATCGAATCGCGGCTTTGCCTCCATGGACGCTGACAAGCAGCGCGCCATCGCATCCAAGGGCGGACAAAGCGTGCCGAACGAAAAGAGGAGCTTCAGCCAGAACCGCTCGTTGGCCGCCGAAGCCGGCCGTAAGGGCGGCCAGAATGTTTCCGACGAGAACCGCAGCTTCTCGCGCAACCGTGATCTTGCCGCTCAGGCCGGGCGGAAAGGCGGACAGGCGAGTCATGGCGGTAAATCCCGTGAAACGCGCTCCCAAGCCTAGGGAAAGACGCCCCGACGGGCATAACTTTTGAGACCCCGTCGCTCAGGCGGGGTCTAAATTATTTCAGAGGGCTGCATCCGCGCCCGGGAATTTCCTCTTTGCGATTTGTTGCATGCCGGTTATCCGTGTGGCGAAGCAGAAACCGGATTTGGCCATGGAACGCTTTTTCGGCGGCAGTCCCGCCATCATCATTCTGAAACTGGCGATCACCTCCCTGATTATCGGGATGGTCCTCTCCTTCTTCGGGTTCAATCCGAATAATCTCTACGATGCGATCGTAAGGCTGGGAGATTGGATATCCTCTCTCGGGCTCGACGCCGTAAAGACGGTGCTGCGCTACATCATTCTCGGCGCCCTCATTGTCGTTCCGCTTTGGCTATTGGGACGCTTCTTCAGCATCTTCAGCTCCGATCGGCCCGCGGAGCGCTCCGAGCCTCCGGCGTCGCGCAAATACAAGAAGTAGCACCGCTATCGGAGAAGTAACGGTTTTTTGCCCGATTTGAGTCCGCCACAGGATGGCGTGCGGAGCCGCGATGTGCTTGCCATCGCGATCCCGATGATCCTTTCCAACGCTACCACGCCTCTGGTCGGCATCGCCGATACCACGGTTATGGGTCAGCTCAACGACCCCGCCCTTATCGGCGGCGTTGCGCTCGGCTCGACGATTTTCGCGATGCTGTTCTGGGCCTTCGGCTTCTTGCGGATGGGAACGACGGGCCTCACGGCGCAGGCGGCCGGAGCACGGGATCATGGAGAGATTGCGGCCAATCTCTACCGCGCGCTACTGATCGCCGTGGCGGCGGGTGCGCTGCTTTTTGCTTTTCATGTGCCGGCGATCCTGCTGATTTTGAAGGTGACAGGCGCAAGCGCCAACGTCGAGACAGCGACCGCTGAGTATTTCGGCGTGCGCATTCTGAGCGCTCCCGCGACGCTCGCGAATTATGCGCTGGTGGGCTGGCTGATCGGCTTGGCGCGCGCCAATCTTGCATTTCTGCTCCAGGTTTTCCTGAACATTATCAACATCGCGCTTGCCGTTGTTTTTGTGCTCCTGGCGGGGAAGGGGGTGAAGGGCGCGGCGATGGCGGCGGTATGCGCCGAGTATGCGGCGGTGATCGCAGGCCTCATTATCGCGAGATCGCTGCTCCGGGCAAACCCCGGAAGCAAGGCCAGAGTGTTCGAGCCGCGGGCATTTCGAAAGCTCCTCGCCGTCAACGGCGACATCATGATCCGCACCATTTGCCTTATGTTCGCGTTCACATTCTTCGCCGCCCAAGGCGCGCGGCTCGGCGACGTGGCGCTCGCCGCAAACAGCGTGCTTCGAGGCCTGTCGGACCTCTCGGCTTACGTGCTGGATGGCTTCGCGTTTGCGGCGGAGGTGCTTGTCGGGCAGGCCGTCGGCGCGCGCAGCATCGTGCGCTTCCGGCAGGCCGTCGCTTTAAGCTCGATTTGGGCCGCCGCTCTGGCCGTGACCGTCAGTCTTGCCTTCTGGGCGGGCGGCCTTCTCCTTATCCAGCTCATGACAACGACGCCCTCGGTCCGGCAGGCGGCCCATGAGTTTCTGCCCTGGGCCGTGATGGCGCCGCTGCTTGGCGTCGCGTGCTTCCAGCTCGACGGCATTTTCATCGGCGCGACGCGCACCGCCGACATGAGAAACATGATGATCGTCAGCCTGGCGGTCTTCCTCGGCGCCTGGGCGTTTCTCACGCCAGCCTTCGGCAACCATGGGCTTTGGGCTTCGCTGATGGTCTTCTTTGCTGCGCGCGCCATTACGCTCGGCGCGCGTTACCCCGCGCTTGAACGCAGCTTGCAGGGCCAGCGGCGCGAGGCCGCCGCGACGTCAGCTTGGTAGGGTTTGCCGAAGTCCCCGGCAACGGCGGGCGAGGGCGGCTTCAACCATCCCAAAAGGCCGGGAGCAGTCATTCAAGTTACTTGAACTTTTTGACGCGATTGGAAGTAGAGCGGACGCTTGTCCACCCCGTCCGATGCTGCTAGGTATTTTATCCGTATTATGCAAATAGGCGGGGCGGGTATGGCCGACATATTTGTAAGTTACAGCCGCGCCGACCGCGACACCGTCGCGAAGGTTGTCGCTGCGCTGAAAGCGGAATGTTGGGACGTCTGGTGGGACACGCGGCTGCATGCGGGCGAACACTGGGACGAGGTGATTGATCGCGAGATCAACGCCGCCCGTTGCGTGGTAGTGGTCTGGTCTCCAATCTCCGTCAAGAGCCGTTGGGTGAAAGAAGAAGCCGGCTTCGCGCTCGATTGTAACATCGTCGTGCCACTTGCAATCGAAAACGCGGTGCCGCCAATCGGCTTTAAGTTGGTTCATACCGAAAATTTGAGCGGCTGGACCGGCGACCCAGGCGCAGCCGCAATGTGCAGCCTAATCCAGGCCGTGCGCGAAAAACTCGGGCATACGGTGCCGGTTTCAGAGTCGGCCGCAGCCACCGAACCCGATGCAAGGAACTACTTTGTGATCCGAACCAAAAGGGACGAAAAACAATGGATTTGGGAGGAAATCCAGCAAAGCCGCTTGCGTCAGGGATGGGGACTCACAGGCATGAGGTTGCCCGCTGAACATACGCCGGAAAATATGAGGGAATGGTGCACAGGTTATCGCCAGCGATGCAATGAGTATTGGCACGAAGAATTATCACAAGAAGACGCTGAAAGCCGCTATCGGATACTCTATCCAATGAAGGAAATTCAAGCCGGTGACAGAATTGTCATTCCGAGAATGCCAACCGAGAATTTTTTTTGTATCGCTATAGCCAAGGGAGCGTATGAGTTTGATGATTTCCGTCGTGATACCGAAGATGATGATTTTCGGCACGTAATCCCGCTGAAGACTGATCTCCGGATTATTCTCCATGAGGCGAAGAATGTTGATGCGCAAATAGTTGCATCTAAGGTGAATAGTATAGCGTTCGGAAAGGCGGTTAATCGGATTTAACAGAAAGACCTAAAAACGTCGATTGAAAATCTGGTAAAGTGCGACATCTCAACGGCTTCCTTCCGACTTCGAGTGGACCGGCTGCTATCTTTTTCAGCGGAAGGACAAGGGCTGCTTGTGAAAGGTGTTGACAATCTGAGCGATCCCGGTTGACGCCCTTGACTCTTTATTTCCGCTTATTGGGGTAGTTTACCATTCAGTTTGAGCTTCTTGGATGTCTCCAATCGACCCCGAACGGAGATTTACCTGTGGCTGTCTCCGCTCATTTGAGGTGATTTAAATCAGGAATTGTGCCGTCCCTGGTTAAGATCGGCCATGTGTTCAGCGGCGTTCCGTGGGGCCACTTGAATTTGATCTCTTTCCGGACGGAGCCATTCACAACTTCAAGCTTCGGTGGTCTGTACCCAGGCCCGATGGCGCCATCTTCGTAGGTTACGAAGAGGCCTCGAAATGGGAACCCCCACAGGTGGATGTCGATTCCGCAGATCATCGCATTGGTTGCCGTCGTATTGACCCGGACCGGGTCGTAGCCAAGACCACGAAATGCATCCATCCGCCGACGCTGCTCGAAGTCGATGAACAGACCGGCTCCAATGGGTTAGGAGTTATTCTGGAACAGCATGTCGACCAGATATTCGCTCGGGGTTAGCTTTCCAAAGAACTTGCCGTCAATTTGAAAGTTTCCCGACGCCATGGCTCCGCACAACACTTTGAGCAACCACTTCTCAAACAAAACACCGTCGATGGTGATGGAAGGGACTGAACTCAACTCCTTGGGCGTCTGTTTGCTGTCGATCAACCGTAGATGCGTGAATAGCTTGGCGGCCTCTGCATCGAAGGCACTGAGGAAACTGTTGTGACGTTTGCACAGAATTGCGGATGCAAGCGAACTTGGTGATGCAGTTCCCGCCTTGCCGGGTTCAAGCCACGGGAAGCCTTGGATGCCGAACGGGGCAAGGCTCTCCAAGATAGTCTTGGAAATGAAATGTTCACGCGACTTACCATTACAGCTGCCTAGGTGGCGCGCATAGCATTTATCGAACGGCATTGCCATTCCTCACCTATAACTGATCGAACGGATTTGCACATTGACACTGTCCGCAGGGGCGCTCCTTTGTCTCATTGTACCCGGAATTTGCCTGTCAAATAGGGATCGCCTCAGAGATGAAGGCGGGAAGTCCAGTATCGAAGTTATAGCTGCCTAATTATACTTGAAAAGAGACTTTCAGG